>JAKPOP010000027.1 GCA_029547805.1 Deltaproteobacteria bacterium | reverse complement strand
GATGCTGCTCGATTAGAGCCTGCAACCACGCCAGATCATCGCCCGTGAGCGTGCGGCCCTGGACGCGGATCGGTTCCACTGCGCCCACGATTTACCCCAGTGGCCGTTTCGAGTCCAGCAAAAAAATGTCCAAACTCCAGGTCGCGGACAGGAGTCCGCGCTGACTCGCTCCGGCGAACGCAGACACCAGCGCCATCTCACGACGGCGGCTACGGAGGCGTAGCCGTCCCGCGGCCGCCGCGTAGCCGCGGACGTCAGTCCGCGCTGACTCGCTCCGGCGAATACAGACATCAGCGCCGTCTGACGACGGCGGCTACGGAGGCGCGTCGGGCTCCCAGAACAACGTCGAAAACGGCGACGATGCGATCCTGGCGACGGACCAGACGGCGGCGAGCGGGAAACACAGCCTGAGGATTGCAGCTCGCCATCCAGCCCTTCCTGGGGAAATAACACCACTCGGAGTCTTAAGACAGGCTCTGAGGGGGGGAAAGGCATGACTGGCAGGGAGCTTTGTGCTGTAAGCTTTTGGCGATCAGCGACAAATCTTGCATCCGTGAGGATCGCAACTTAGACTCCGGTATTCCACCGTGTTCTTGGGCCGTGATTGAGCGAAAAGAGTACCTGGAACTGCTGACGACACGGTTTTGAGCACAATCCGTGTTTCCCGCACGCCGCCGCCCATGCAAACCGAGTGGATTGAGGAGAAGCAACTGGCCCAGACACTCCGGCGCCATGAAGCGTTCTGGCGCGGCGAACTCGAAACCGGCCCGCTGATGTGGGTGACCGTGCCCGGCGCCCGACCAAGCCGACCGGTTCCCGAACCGGCGTCCGAAGCCCAGTTGTGGACCGACGTGGATTACGTGATCGCAGCCGCGGAAAGCGCGTTGGCGGGAACCCACTACGCCGGCGACGCGCTGCCGGTGTTTTGCCCCTGGCTGGGCCCGAATCAGTTCGCCGCCTGGCTGGGGGCGGACCTGGTGCTTTGCCCCCGACAATCCACCTCGTGGAGCAAGCCTTTCGTGCAGGATTGGGGGAACCATGCCGACCTGCGTATCGACCCGGGCAACCGCTGGTGGCAGCTCTACCTTCAGCTCGTGCGGGAGTCGGTTCGGGCAGGCCGCGGAAAATGGGTCACCGGCTATCCCGATCTTCATTCGGGCATCGATGCGCTGAGCGCGCTCCGCGGCCCGGAGCAACTCGCGCTGGACTTGAAGCTCGCCCCGGCTGCGATCCACCGCGCCATGCGGCAGATGACCGCCCTCTGGAAAGAAGTGATTGATACCGTGTCAGCCCTGGTCCTGCCTGCCGGGCAAGGGACCTCGAATTGGACAATGGGGTGGAGCCAGGATCGCTTCCTTTGCATCGGTCAAAACGACTTTTCCTGCATGATCGGTCCGAAAAAGCCAACGCCTCCCTGACCAACGCAGTTCACCTTGAGCGATGGCCGCGGTCTGCTTCGACAACCAAAACTCCAGGCCCCCACTCGGGCCAGCGCCGAGCCGGCATAATAGAGTTGTCCACCGCCCGGTTATGACCCACAGTGCCGGTCAGAAAGCATGAAGGCTCACCGCACCCGCCGGCAGTTTCTGGCCCGCACCGCCACCAGCGCGTTTGGGTTCTTCCTCAGCACACGCCATGGCTTCGCGACAGCCGCGGCCGCCAACGAGGAATTGAACCTCGCACTGGTTGGTGTGGGTGGGCGTGGCGAGTGGTTTCTCGGCGCCCTGCCGGGCATGCGGACGCGCTTTGCCGCCTTGTGCGACACGCACGCCTATCGGCTGAACCGCGCGGGCGAGAAGTTCCCTGAGGCGAAACGCTACCGGGACTTCCGGCGGATGCTTGAGGAATCGGCCGATCGACTCGACGGCGTGGTGGTCGCGACGCCCGATCACAGCCATGCGGTGATCAGCGCCCGAGCTATGCGCGCCGGCAAACCGGTGTTCTGCGAGAAACCGCTGACCCGTACCATCAGCGAGACCCGCGCGCTCCGCGAACTTGCGGCGTCCACGCAAGTTGCCACGCAGATGGGGAACCAGGGCACGTCCAGCGACCCGTTTCGCCGTTCGGTGGAAATCGTCCAGTCGGGCGTGCTGGGAGAAATTCGTGAAGTGCTGACTTGGAACGAGTCCGGCGGCGGCGGACCGCATCCGCGCCCGACCACCAGCGAAGCCGTCCCGGAGGACCTCGACTGGGACGTGTGGCTGGGCCCGGCCGCGGCGCGTCCGTACCACCGCGAATGGGCAAACTGGCATCGGTGGCGCGACTTCGCCACCGGCCAGCTCGGCAACTGGGCTGTGCACTCAGCCAACCTGGCGTTCAAGGCGTTTCGTCTCGACGAATTCTGGAAAGGCACCTCGGCGGAGCTGCCCGAGGGATGCCACTTCCGCGTTGCGGCAAAGGTGTCCGAGGTTTTGGCCGACACGTTCCCGACGTGGGAGCTCATCGAGTTTTCGGCGCCCCGGCGCAGAAATCAGCCGGCGTTCGCCATGATCTGGTGCAACGGCCGCGCGCCCGGCGGACGCGAGCGCATCGAGGAACGCCTCGGACGGAAGCTGGACTGGGGGGACGCCGGGGAGAGAAAGTGGAACGATCACGCGGGCCTGCTGATCGTGGGGACGCGCGGGATGCTCCATTCCACCGGGCACAACATGACGTTCTCGCTTTTGCCGGAAGCCGACTTCCAGGATCTGCTCGGACCGCCACGCAGCCTGCCGCGGTCGCCCGGACACGAACGGGAATGGCTCGACGCCATTCGCGGCGGGGCGTCGGCGTGCTCGAATTTCGCGGACTACGGTTCGCTGCTGACCGAGTGGCTGCTCCTCGGGAACGTAGCCACACAGACCGAGGGTGCGATCGAGTACGATCCGCGCGCTGGCCGCGTCGTGAACAACGAGTCCGCCAATCGGCTCTGCAAAGCCCTCTATCGCGAAGGCTGGACCCTCTGAAGGAGGCCGATCATGCGCCCTCAACTCCCCTGGGTCCTATCCCTCATCGTGGGGTTGGCCTGCCTTTCTGTCGCGGCGGGCGACGCCATCCCGGAGCACCAGCGCAAACAAATCTGGGATGCGGCGCCTGCTTCGCCCCGGGTAGCGCCGAAGCAGCCCCGCCGCGTCCTGATCTGGAACACGCCTGCGCACTTGATGGAGAAAGACCCGCACAAGGGTTACTGCATCCCGTACGGAGCCGTCGCCTTGGAGGCGATCGGTCGCAAGAGCGGTGCCTTCGAGCCGGTGATCAGCGATGACCTGAGCGCCTTTCTGCCGGGGAACCTCCGGGCCTTCGGTGCGGTGGTCCTGAACAACAGCTCGGGTGCCTGGATCACTCCCACTCCCGCCAACCTCACCACGGATGCCTTCCGCGCATTGGGCGCCGATGCGGAGTCCGTCGAGCGAGCGCTTCGCCGCAGCTTCCTGGACTACGTCGCGAACGGCGGTGGGGTGGTGGCGCTTCATTTCGCCATCGCAGGGAACGCGCACTGGCCGGAGTTCCAGCAGTTGATCGGCGCCAGGTTCACCGGCCATCCTTGGAACGAAGAGATCGGCGTGACCGTCGAGGAGCCATCACATCCACTAGTGGCCGCGTTTGGCGGAAAAAGCTTCCGGATCGCCGATGAGATATACGAGTACGGTCCGCCGTACGACCGCGCGAAACTGCGGGTCCTGCTCTCGCTCGATCCGGCCCGTTCGAACATGGGCGTGAAGTGGATCAACCGGACAGACAACGATTTCGCCCTCGCCTGGGTGAAGGCGCACGGCAAGGGACGCGTCTTCAACACCTCGTTCGGTCACCGCACCGAGTTGTTCTGGGAGCCTCGAATTCTGGCGTTCTACCTGGATGCCATCCAGTTCGCCACCGGCGACCTCGAGGCGCCCACGACGCCGCGGACCGACCGGCTGATACGGTCCGTGCCCGGTTCGGAACCGGTTCCCGGACGGCCGGGTTTTCGTGAGCCTTTTCAATGAACACGATTCATCGACACTGTGGTCAAACCGTAGTCTTGCCATCGCCAACGCATCGCTCCTGAGTACCCTTGGTCCACCGATGCAGTTCGACCCCCGCGCTCTTCAGCGTCCTCAGTTCCAGTCCGCGCGCGGTCCATCCCACCGTCAACGCCGTCTCCCGCCTCAGCTCCTTCGCGACGATCCCCTCGGCCCGCAACTCCGCGCTCTCCCGCCGCAACTCCCCAGCATGGTGCTCCCGCATATGGTGTGAAACCTGTTTTGGGTTCTTTGTGTGGGTTTCTGTGCCGGACTTTCTTGCGGACCCGCCCGACTGTGCTACTCTTGCCCGATACTATGGCAAAGCAAACGTTTCGTTTTAAGAGTCCCGGCGCGCTGAGTGTCCTGTTGGTTGGAGACTTTACCCATTGGCAAGAGAAGCCGATCGCAATGAAGAAATCGGGTCATGGGATTTGGAGGGCGAGCGTGGACCTGCCACCGGGGGTTTATCATTACCGTTTCATGGTCGATGGAGAATGGCGGGACGATCCCGAAAGCACGCTCCGGGTCTCCAACCCGTTCGGGTCGGAAAACGCCGTTCGGAAAGTCACCTGACCCCGGGTGCAATCCCCAGCCCGGACGTTTCACACCGGTGCGCGTGATCGGATATCCGGGCTTTCGAAACCGCCTTGAATCCTTGACCGGATGAAACACGTTGCAGACAAGTCAAGTTTCCGTGCTGCGTTAAACGAGTCAAGGATTCTAATGCGCGAGGCGCGGCAGAGAAGGACGGTGAAACACGGGGACGCCTCATGGGGAGGACTGGATTCGGTCTGATGCGCTCCTCTCCAGACATCATACGAGAGCGGACCCCTTGTGCATTGACGGGGCAGGAAATAGGCGCGTTAGGCTCAACCGTGGCCTGACGCGCTCAAAGCCGCCTCCGGCCCGTCGACAGGAATCCTGGGAGGCAGAACGGCCAGCTTCACGCCGGGATTGCGCTCGGCGAAGAAATTGCAGGACCACTCCTCGGTGAATAAGATCACGGTCTGACCGGCGACATCGATCGCCAGGCGCGCTCCAGAGGGTAGCGTCGGCTCGCCAACCATGCCGTCCACCACCCACCGAAGCAACTGCCACGGCGCGGGTTCGAGTCGGGACTCGGCGCCGTACTCGGTCTGCAAGCGGTACTGGACCACCTCGAATTGGAGGGGGCCGACTGCGCCGATCAGGGTAACGCGCTGGGTGGCATTGGGCAGGCGGAACGACTGCACCACCCCTTCCTCGAGTAGTTGGGCCAAGCCCTCGCGAAAGCGCTTGAACTGCGCCGTGCTCGCGCTGTGCAACCACGCAAAACTCTCCGGAGCGAACCGAGGGATTTCGTCGTACCGCAATGCCGAGTTCTCCGCAAGCGTGTCGCCGATCCGGAACTCGGAATGGCCGACCAATCCGACCACGTCGCCTGCGTACGCGACGTCCACGGTCTCGCGCTTGCGTCCGAAAAGCTTGTGCGAACAGGCCAGCCGCACCCGTTTGCCCGTGCGGGTGTGAATGACTGTCATGTCGCGCTCGAATCGACCGGAGCAGATGCGGACGAAGGCCAGGCGGTCCCGATGGTTGGGGTCCATGTTCGCCTGCATCTTGAAGATGAACCCCGAGAAACCGTCCCCCGCGGGCGACACCACGTGTCCGTTTGCCACGCGCGGCTGGGGGGTCGGCGCGAGCTCGAGAAATGCGTCCAGCAAAAGCTGCACCCCGAAATTGTGCACCGCGCTGCCAAAGCACACCGGCGTCTGTTCCCCTGCCAGAATTCGCGCCGGGTCGAAGCGCGATCCGGCGCCTTCGAGCATTGCCAGTTCCTCGACGACGCGCGTGTAGACATCGGCGGGCAGCGCGTCCCGCACGGCGGAATCCCCGAGATCATGCACCGAGACCGGGGCGCGGAAGGCGCCGCCCGGCACGCGCTCGAAAAAATGCACTTGCAGCGAACGGCGGTCATAGACGCCGCGAAAGTCGGCGCCATCGCCCAGGGGCCAGTTGAGCGGACACGGGTGCAGGCCGAGGACCCGTTCGAGTTCGTCCAGCAGCATCAAAGGACCCCGCGCCGGGCGATCGAGTTTGTTCATGAAGGTGAAAATGGGAATCCCGCGCTGGCGGCAGACCTCGAAGAGCTTGCGTGTCTGGCTCTCGATGCCCTTGCCCGCATCGATCACCATCACCGCCGCGTCCACCGCCGTCAGAACGCGGTAGGTGTCCTCCGAGAAGTCCTTGTGACCGGGCGTATCGAGCAGGTTGACGCAGTAGCCGCCGAACTCGAACTGCAGCACCGTCGAACTGACGGAGATTCCGCGCTTCTTCTCGAGTTCCATCCAATCCGACGTGGTGGCGCGCTGGTGCTTGCGCGCCGTGACCGATCCGGCCAACTGCACGGCGCCGCCGTAGAGCAGCAGCTTCTCGGTCAGCGTCGTCTTGCCCGCGTCCGGGTGCGATATGATCGCAAACGTGCGGCGGCGTTTCACATCGTCTTCAAAAGGCAACGTCTTCATGGCTTGGTTCGTTCCCGAACATCTTCGATCGGTCGAGGTCGTTGTTCCCGTCAGAATCCGGCGCAAATGCCTGCGTGGAACATCCGTCGCGCGGACCGCGGAGGCCGGGACTCTGGGCGCGGAACGCGTCGGATCAGACGAGAACGGCCCCACCAGCCCGGCAGGCGGGACGGAGACGGTCAGGGTGGAGTCAGAGTGTGGAGGTTCGCCGCGCCACGGGCCGGGCGAACGCCGATTGGATCGCTCAATGCTGTCACCGTCAAGATTCTCACGGTCATCACTGTAGCACGACTGGCAGGCCCGGCGGCAAGACTTTCTCTTTTCGCGGACTGCAACCCGGCTTAACATGCCCCCATGCATATCCGCTTCGCTCTTGTCCTTGTTTTGGCGTGCGCGTGGAGCGTTCGCCTTCCGGCCGCAGACTCGCCGATCGCCGCGCAGTCAATCGCGCCAACGCTGTGCCTGGCTACGTTCGACATCGATGCGACGCCGCCCATCGGATCCCAAATGGCCTACGATCCGGTGACCAACCGCTGGGACCTCGGGTTGCGGGTGCGCGGAATCGTGCTGTCGGGGGCGGGCGACCCGATCGTGCTCTGCGCGGTGGACTGGATCGGGATCGCCAACGGAGGCCATGACGCGTTTCGTGAGGCGCTTGCCCGGGCGGCCAGCACATCGGTCCGCCGCGTGGCCGTGCATTCGCTCCACCAGCACGACGCCCCGGATTGCGACTTCTCGGCGGAGCGCATTCTCAAGGAGGCCGGGCTCGATGCACGCCAGTACGAGGGCACCTTTCAGCGCGAGGTGATTGCGAATCTGGAACGAGCCGTGGCTGCGTCGCTGGCTCAGGCACAGCCCGTCACCCATCTGGGGCTGGGCGAGGCGCGCGTCGACCAGGTCGCGTCAAACCGGCGCCTTCTGGGCGAGGACGGCAAGGTGCGGGCGACACGCTGGACCACCACCCTCGATCCCGCACTGCGCGCCGAGCCCGAGGGCACGATTGACCCTGTCGTGTCCCTGATCAGCTTCTGGAACGGGGAACGACCGCTGGCCGTTCTGAGCTACTACGCAACCCACCCGCAAAGCTACTACCGCACCGGCTTGCCGAATCCGGACTTCCCCGGCCTGGCCCGGTTTCTCCGCCAACTGGCGGTGCCGTCCGCCTTGCATGTCCATTTCAACGGTGCGGGCGGCAATCTGGGCGCAGGCAAGTACAACGACGGCGCGCATGAGAATAGGCTGCGTCTGGCCGAGCGGCTTGCGGCCGGCATGCGCCAGGCCTGGGAGACAACCGAGCGCCGGCCCATCAGGCCAGGCGACGTGCAGTGGACGGTCGAGTCGGTGGCGCTGCCGCCTGCGAAACATCTGAGTGCGTCCGCACTCGAAGCCGCTGTCCGCGGCGATCAAGGCAGACCCCCGGCGTCGAGTGCGGCGTCCCGGCTCGCCTGGGTGCGCCGGTGCGAGTCCGGACAACACCCAGATGTGGCCTGCCTGGCGCTGGGTAGGGCCCGTTTGCTGCATCTTCCAGGCGAGCTGTTTGTCGAATACCAGCTTGCCGCCAAGGCGATGCGTCCGGATCTATTCGTGGCCATGGCTGCGTATGGAGACTACGCCCCATGGTATATTGGCACCGCCGTGGCTTACGAACAGGGTGGATACGAGACCAGCCCCGAGGCCTCGAATGTCGCGCCGGACGCGGAGGCCGTCCTGCTGAGCGCGATCCGAAAGCTGCTCGACGAGCCGATCCCATAAGCCAGATTGAGGCGATGAGCCGATCGGGCGCCGAATTCATCATGGGCGAGATTGGGCGTGTCCCGGACGCGCTGGTCTGCCTGCCCATGGGCTCGTCACCGGCACGGGCATACGAACTGCTATCGGTGAAGCTCAGGAGTGTGGGTCGATGCGACCGCACGGCCTCTACATCTGTTCGACGATTTCCAGCGCTTCCTCGATCCCCTCGAAATGCGGATCGATCTGTTTGATCTGCCTGAGTTGGTGGAGGGCGGGTTCGGTGGCGTCGGCCAGGGCGAAGAGGAGGCCGCGCAGGAAGAGCAGGTTGACGACTTCGTCGCGGGCGGGCGCGGCGCCGAGCAGTTTCTCGGCTTTGGCGATGGACTGGGCGGCGCGGCGCAGGCCGGCCTCGTCCCGTGTGGTGTGGAGGATGGCGGCGGCGGCGGCGAGATTGGCGTACACGTCCTCCGGGTAGCGCCGTTCGAGGGTCTCGGTCGTTTCGAAGACCCGGTTCCAATCCGACCGCATCTCGTGGCTCTTGGCCAGGAACAGGCGTGCGCGGGCGGATTCCTCGGCTTTCAACCGGTCCTCGCAGACCGCCTGAAGCGCCTCAGACCGTTTGGACGTGGCGAGGATAAAGATGAGCGTCTCCCAGGCCTGGGTTCGTTTCGAATCCAACGCTGTGGCGCGACGCAGGGTTTGCTCGGCCCCCGGCACATCATTGACGACAAAACACTGCAAGGACCCCAGCAATTCGAGCGCGGCAGCCGCGGTGTGGCTTTCCGTGTCCTGGCTCATTTCTTCGAGTCGGGTGAGCGATTCGCGGACCGGTTGGCGGGTTCGCTCGGGCAGATTCGCCCAGGAATTGCCGGTGCCGATGGATTCGGACTGCAACGATCCCTGTTCGAGCGCGCTGCTGAACAACTCGAACAACAGGGCTGTGCCCAGGGCCATCGGGTCCTTCGGCGCAAGCCGCATTGCCTGCCGCAGGTCCGGCAGCGCCTCCGGCGGGTACATCGCCCTGGCCAAACGCACGGGCTGCGGTTCCGACTCGGCATCGGGGTTGCGCAACCATCCGAGAAGATTGTGAAAGACCCGGACCGCGGCGCGTCCGGTATACGGCTCTGCAACGTCGGGCGCCGACTCGATCGCGCGGTCGTAGCAGAGAACAGACTCCTCGATTCGCGTTTGGGCCTGTTCGAGTTGGGCGGGCTTGAGCTTTCCGGATGCGGCCTCACCGGAGAGCAAAGCCTTGAACGGATCAGCTCCTGCGCTTCCCGTCGCCGGCACGAGCGATGCAAGCGCTTGGGCGGACAGCAATCTGCCCAGGGCAGCGTGCGGTTTCCATGCGGCGGGCGCCACCTGGACGCCGCGGCGCAGCACCCGCTCCGCGGCATCCAGTTCCCCGAGACCGTGCAACGCGGCGCCGTAGTCGGCCAGCGTCGGTCCGTCATCGCTTTGCTCGGCGCCCTGACGGCGATACAGAGAAACGGCATTGGTGTAGGCCTGGCGGGCCTCGTTGTGACTGCCGATCCCATCGAGCAGCCGCCCGATCCGCGTGTGTCGCGGAGCGTCGCTGGCGTTGTCCTGCATCCCCTTGCGCAAATCCTCGATCTCATACATGGCCAGGACACGGTCGGGCATGAGAACGATGCCGCGCAATGGATCGAAGCTCATGCCGAGGGTCAGACTGAGGCGAGGCAGGCGTACAAGACGCCGCAGGCGTTCTTTGCTGCCCGCGGGCGCGGCGGCCTGTGTCACGGAACCGGCGCAGAGCATGAGTGCAAGGGCAATGAAGATGGGCGCGCGCATTTTGCTGCGCGACAATACACGCTGACAGCACAGGTGACAAATCCGGGCGCTTGTCTGGTCGCCGGTTTGCGCCTCGACACACGTCGGAGAACGCGTCTAGTTTACCGGCATGTCGCTGGTCACTCAGTCGATGACCCAACCCTTGACGATTGCGGGGCGCTCGTTCGGATCGCGCCTGCTCGTCGGCACGGGCAAGTTCGCATCGCCGGAAGCGATGCGTGATGCCTTGGCGGCGAGCGGAACCGGGATCGTGACCGTGGCGTTGCGGCGCGCGGATTTGAGTGGGCGGAAGGATGCTTTTGCCAACATCCTCGAATATGTGGATCCGGCGCGCTACCTGGTTTTGCCGAACACGAGCGGCGCGATGAACGCAAGCGAGGCGGTTCGGCTGGCGCGGCTGGCGGCGGCGGCAGGTTTGCCCAAGTGGGTCAAACTCGAAATCCACCCGGACCCGCGTTATCTGCTGCCCGATCCGGTCGAGACCCTCGCGGCCGCCCAGATGCTTGTGCAGGAGGGCTTCACGGTGCTTCCGTACATCAATGCGGATCCGGTGTTGGCGAAACGGCTCGAGGAAGCCGGCACGGCCACCGTCATGCCGCTGGGATCGCCCATCGGGTCCAATCGCGGTCTCCAGACGCGAGATCAATTGCGCATCATCATCGAGCAGGCGACGGTCCCGGTCGTGGTGGACGCGGGCTTGGGGGCGCCCAGCCACGCCGCGGAGGCGATGGAACTGGGAGCGGACGCCGTGCTGGTGAACACGGCGATCGCGGTGGCGAGCGATCCCAGCCGCATGGCCGTCGCGTTCAAGCAGGCGGTTGAAGCGGGACGAGCGGCCTTCGAGATGGGTTTGGCCGCCGAGCAGCAGACCGCCAGTCCGACAAGCCCGCTCACCGCCTTCCTCGGAGCGGCATGAACGAGTCCATTCCGACTCTCAGCGTCTCGCGCGTACGCGCCCTGCTGGCGGCCGCGGCCTGCCGGCGGATTCTCGTTGTCGGCGACGTGATGCTCGATCAGTTTGTCTGGGGCGAGGTGAGCCGAATCTCGCCGGAGGCCCCCGTCCCCGTGATTGATTTCGAACGGGAGAGCTTCATGCCCGGCGGAGCCGCGAATGTCGCCCGTAACCTCACGGCCCTCGGAGTCCAAACCGAGTTGTTCAGCGTTGTGGGACGCGACGATCCGGGCGCACGGTTGCGTCGGCTCCTCGAAGAGAACCACGTCGCCTGCGATGGATGCCTGAGCCATGCGACCCGGCCGACGAGCGTCAAGACCCGCATTCTGGCGCATCGGCAGCAGGTCGTGCGGGTCGATCGCGAGACGCGCAACGATCTCGATGCGGACGCCACGGACGCCTTGCTGGACGCGATGCGGGCGCGCCTGGACGGGGCCGATGCCGTCATCGTTGGCGATTACGGCAAAGGGGTCGTGTCCCAGACCCTCCTGGACCAACTGAGGGTCTTCTGTCGGGAACGAGGCATCTGGCTGAGCCTTGATCCCAAACCGGTCCACAGCTTGGATTTGAGCCGGCTCTCGCTCATCACGCCCAATCGGAAGGAGGCCTTCGAGTTGGCGGGCGAACCCGACGGTGCCAGAAGCGGCGGCAAGGGTTTGGACACGGCTCTTATGCGCACCGTCGATCGACTTCTGTCGAAACTGCAGCCGGCCCTCCTGCTTGTGACATTGGGCGAGCAGGGCATGCTGTTGTGCCAGCGCGCACGACCCCCGGTTCACATCCCGACAGTAACCCGCGATGTGTTTGACGTGTCGGGGGCGGGCGACACCGTGATCGCCACGTTCACGTTGGCGATCGCCGCCGGAGGCTCGCCGGTCGAGGCCGCCGTCCTGTCGAACCATGCCGCGGGCGTGGTTGTTGGAAAGGTTGGGACAGCGACCGTTCAGGGCGGGGAATTGCTGGCGAGTTTCAATCGGTGAGCACCATGCGCCCGGCCGTGTTTCTCGATCGCGATGGCGTGCTGAACGAAGACCTCGGCTACATTCATCGCATCGAGGACTTCAGGCTCTTCGCCGGGACGGGACGCGCCCTGCGCCGGCTGCACGAAGCGGGTTATCTCCTGTTCCTGGTGACAAATCAGTCGGGGATCGGGCGCGGGTATTTCACCCTCGAGGCGATGGACCGGGTTCACCGGTTTTTGGAGTCCGAGTTGCGCCGTCATGGCGTTCGGTTGAGCCGCATCTATTTCGCCCCCGAGGCTCCGGATCAGCCGAGTCGCGGTCGGAAACCCTCGCCCCGCTTCCTTCTGGACGCCCGGGATGAGTTCGGGGTGGATTTGTCGCAAAGTTACATGATCGGCGACAAGCTGGCCGATCTCGAGTGCGGCTGGAATGCCGGGGTGCGCCGCAGCCTGCTGGTCCGCACGGGCTACGGCGCCCAGGTGGAACGGGACGCGCCGGACAAACTGGGCCGGGCCGTGGTGGTTGATGATCTGCCGTCGGCTGTGGCCTGGATTCTGGATCAGGCGCCCGGCGGGCCGGATGCCGGTACAGCGGGCGGCATGGAGGGCGGAAGGAGGGAGGATTGTCGATGAAGATTCTGGGCGTGATACCAGCACGTTATGGCTCGACCCGGTTTCCGGGCAAGCCGCTGCATGTGATCGCGGGGAAACCGCTGCTTCAGCACGTGGTCGAGCGATGCCGCCAGGCGCGGGCGCTGGCCGACGTTGTCGTGGCGACGGACGACGAGCGGATCAGGGCGGTGGCGAGCCGGTTTGTCCGTGTAGAGATGACCGCGGCGGACCATGCCAGCGGGACCGATCGGATCGCCGAGGTTGTGGAGCGCTGCCAGGCGGGGGCGGCGGTGAACGTCCAGGGCGACGAACCGCTTCTGGACCCGGCGGTGATCGACGCGGTTGCCGGCGCCTTGAGGGCGAATGCAATGGCCACCGCCGCCACCCCTATCCGCGATCCCGCCGATTACGACAACCCGAACGTCGTAAAGGTCGTTGTCAGCTCGAGCGGGCGAGCCCTATATTTCTCCCGGCGCACGATTCCGTATCTGCGAGAGGCCGCCAGTCGTTCGATTCCCGATCAGTTGGCGGCGTTTGCTTTTCTGAAGCACATCGGCATCTACGCTTATCAACGTGAAACGCTGTTGCGACTTGTCCGATGGCCGGTGTCCGCCCTCGAGCGGGCGGAGCGGCTCGAGCAGTTGCGGGCGCTGGAGAACGATGTCGCAATCGCCGTGCTGCGTGTGGACTATGAAAGCGTGGGCGTGGATACGCCGGAGGACGCCGTGCGGGTGGAGCGGATGCTCGGGTCGGGGTAGGGGACCAGGACCGATTTCTCAGGCATGAAATACATCTTTGTCACAGGCGGGGTGATCAGTTCGTTGGGCAAGGGACTCACCGCGGCATCGTTGGGCACGCTGCTCGAGAACCGTGGGCTGAAGGTCACGCTCCAAAAATTCGACCCGTACCTGAATGTGGATCCGGGCACCATGAGCCCGTTCCAACATGGGGAGGTTTACGTGCTCGATGACGGGGCCGAGACCGACCTGGACCTCGGCCACTACGAGCGGTTTACCGGGGCGACCATGACCCGCCAGAACAACGTCACCTCGGGGCAGATCTACGCCCACGTGCTGGAGCAGGAGCGCCGGGGCGACTTCCTCGGGGGGACCGTGCAGGTGATCCCCCACATCACCGACGAGATCCGCCGGCGGATCCAGCTGGCCTCGGAGCATACGGACCTCTGCATCGTGGAGGTCGGGGGGACCGTCGGGGACATCGAGAGCCAGCCCTTCCTGGAGACCGTCCGGCAGATCCGGTTGGAGATGGGCCGGGAGCACGTGGCCTGCGTCCATGTCACCTACGTGCCCTACATCCGGACTGCCGGCGAGTTGAAGACGAAGCCGACCCAGCACAGCGTGATGGCATTGCGGACCATCGGCATCCAGCCGGACCTGCTGATCTGCCGATCGGAGCGGCCCATGCCCCCGGAGGTCAAGCGGAAGATCAGCCTCTTCTGCAACGTCCCCCCGGAGAACGTCATCGCCGCCGAGGACGCCGACTCGGTCTACGAGATCCCTCTGCGCTTCCACCAGGAGGGGCTCGACCAGCGGCTGGTGGACCAGATGAACATCTGGTCCCGGGACGCGGACCTCTCCCCGTGGCAGCGCCTCCAGGAACGGATGAAGGCCCCGGGGCCCGAGGTCATCATCGCGATCATCGGCAAGTATGTGGACCTCCAGGAGTCCTACAAGTCGCTCAACGAGGCCCTCTTCCACGGGGGTCTCGCGGCTGGATGCCATGTCCGTCTCCAGTTCCTGGAGGCCGAGGACCTGGAGAAGAGTCCCGACCCGGCAGCCCTGCTGGCGGGCATGCACGGCGTGCTGGTCCCCGGAGGTTTCGGCAGGCGGGGCGTCGAGGGCAAGATCCGGGGGATTTCGTGTGCCCGGACCCAGGGCATCCCGTTCCTGGGCATCTGCCTGGGGCTCCAACTGGCCACGATCGAGTTCGCCCGAAACGTCTGCGGGATGCAGGGGGCCAACAGCACCGAGTTCGACCCCGAGACGCCCCACCCGGTGGTGGACTTCCTGCCGGGCCAGCGGGAGCAGGACCGGAAGGGCGCCACGATGCGCCTCGGGTCCTACGAGTGCGAGATCGAGGAGGGCAGCCTGGCCCGGCGCATCTATCGCGCCGGGGTGATCCACGAGCGCCATCGGCACCGGTACGAGGTGATCAACTCCCGGATCGGGTCGCTGCTGGAACGGGGATTCCGGGTCACAGGGATCCACCGGGGCCCCCTGGCCGAGGGGAGCGACCCGCTGCCCGACGGCCGTCAGGGGCTCGTGGAGATCATCGAGATCCCCGATCACCCGTTCTTCGTGGCCTGCCAGTTCCATCCCGAGTACAAGTCCCGGCCCCTGAGCCCCCATCCCCTGTTCGCCGAATTCGTCCGGGCGGCCATGCAGCGAGCCCGGACGTCGGGCCATCCAGCGCCCGGAAAGGAGGAGACATGACACACCGGCTCCTGAACCTCGCCCTCGGAATCGGCCTTGTGCTGGCGTCCTGCGGAAAGGCCGCGCCCGATGTCGATGGAGAGCGCCCCGGCGCCTTCCGGATCAGCACCGGCGTGCTGGTCAAGGACACGATCGACGCCGGCAACGACCCGGTCGACTGGAAGGACTTCAGCCACTTCCAGGGAGGCAGGGCCACCGTCACGATCAGCATCGGCGACCCCTACAAGCCCCACGGGGTCCAGGGGGACATCACCCTCTTCGACTTTGCGGGGAACACCCTCCAGAGCCGCCAGATCGTTCCGGGACAGCGGGACTACGTGTTCACCTTCGACGTCACGGCGGAGCAGCACTACTTCTTCCGCATCGCCTCCCGGAAGGGCAAGGCCGGCTATCTGGTCGAGGCCCGGGTGGACCCCCAGGACCCCTGCGCCGCCTGCGGCCCGGGTTCCACCTGTTGTCCTCCCGCGGGCTGCTGTGCCCCGGGGCAGGTCTGCCGAGGCGGGACCTGCGTGGCCCTGGAGTGCCGCCCCCGGTGTGACCGGGGCCAGGTCTGCGAGGACGGCCGGTGTGTCGAGGCCTGCCCCGGCGGGTGCCGCTCCGGGATGACCTGCGACGAGGACTCCCGCCAGTGCGTCCGGGCCTCCCGGCCACCCCGGGAGGTCTCCCCTCCCCCCGCAAGGGCCCGCTGTCCCGCCCGTTGTCCCTCGGGTCAACAGTGCAACGAGTCCACCGGTCGCTGCGAGGCCAGCGAGGCTCCCGCCCAGGGCATCCGGGCCCGGGTCCTGTCGGTCATCGATCGGGACGGGGGCGCGGTGATCCTGCTCAACGTCGGCTCCGAGGACGGGGTCCGGGTCGGCGCCACCGGGCGGGTCGGTGGCGTGACCTTCCGGGTCCGCAAGGTCTCGCCGACTCGCAGTGAGGCCCAGGTCCAGGGATCCGCCGCCGCGATCCCGAAGGACGGCACCGCGGTCATCGAGCCGTGACGGTCTCCCCCAGGCAGATCTCCTCGGTGGCGCCGACCGCCTGATCCACCCAGGGGGCCAGGTCCGCCTGTGCCTCCACCGCCCGGACCCGATCCGCGCCGGCGGCCGTCTCGGGATGCGGAGGCACGAAGAGGCTGCAGCAGTCGTCGTAAGGCAGAATGGATGTCTCGTAGGTCCCGATGCGCCGGGCCAGGGTCATCGTCTCCTGCTTGTCGAAGGCCAGCAACGGGCGCAGGACCGGCAGTTCGGCGGCCTCTTCGATCACGGCCAGATTTGGCAGGGTCTGGCTGGCCACCTGGGCCAGGTTTTCCCCGGTGGCCAGCGCCAGGGCACCGGTCCGGCGGGCCAGCCGGCTGGCGATCCGCATCATCATGCGCCGGTAGAGCACCACCAGCAGCGGCCCGGGGGCATGGTCCCGGAGGTGGGCCTGGACCGCCCCGAAGGGAACCACGAAGAGGCGCATCCCCTGCTGGAAGGACGCCAGGAACTCCGACAGCACCCGGACCTTGTCCCGGGCCTCGGGGCGGGTCCAGGGAGCCGCCTCGAAGTGCACCGCGTCGAGGTCGCACCCCCGGCGCAACATCTGCCAGCCCGCCACCGGGGAGTCGATCCCTCCCGAGAGGAGCAGCAGCACCCGGCCGGCGGTCCCCACCGGGAGTCCTCCGGGCCCCTTCTCGGACCCGACGGAGATCAGGGCCCCCTGGGGCAGGATGTGGACCCGGACCACCACCTCCGGGTCCTGAAGCCGCACCGGCACCTGGCACCGCTGGAAGATCACCGCCCCCAGGCGTCGGTTCAGGGCCATCGAGTCCAGCGGATACTCCTTGTCGGCCCGGCTCGACTCGACCTTGAAGGAGGCCCTCCCGGCCACGTGGGTCTCCACGAGGGAGGCCACCTCCCGCTCCAGGTCCCCGATCTCCCGGGAGACCAGGCGGCCCGGGTACCAGGACGCCACCCCGAAGGTCCTCTGGAGCGCCTGTCGCAACGAGTCGGTGATCTCGAAGTCCCGGAGGTCCTGGAGGCCCCGGGACCCGCCGTGGACCACCAGGAACTGGTCGTGCAGTTCCCGGACCCGCCAGTCCCCGGCCCGGCGGACCTGCCGTTCCAGGGACTCCCGGAGGCGCTTCGTGAACCAGGCCCGCTTGCCTCCCTTGAGGAACACCTCCCCGAACCGCACGGCGATCACGTTGGTGGTCATGGTCGGAAGCGCTCCCGAAGGCGGCCCGTCAACCCCGGCGCCGCACCGACGGCGGGAAGAGGGCCGACATCGACGTGCCGTCATGGATGCACCGGATGGCCTTCGCGAACAGCGGCGAGAGGTCCAGCACCTCGAAGCGCTTCCGGTGGGCCTGGATCTTGTGCTGCACCGGCAGGGTATTGCCGACGATCACTCGCTCGATGGGCGACTTGACCAGTTTCTCGACGGCGTTGCCCGAGAGGACCGGGTGCACTGCGGCGGCCAGGATGCGCCGGGCGCCCACCTCCTTCAACTTGATCGCGGCCTCCACGAGGGTCCCCCCGGAGGTGATCTCGTCGTCCACGATCAGGCAGGCCTTGTTCCGGACGTCCCCGATGACCTGGCGCACCACCGGGCGCTCCGAGTGGTCGGTCCGGGCCTTGTCCATGATCGCCACCGGGAGCCCCAGTTCGTCGGCGTAGTAGGCGAAGGCCTTGGCCGCCCCCGCGTCGCCGAAGACCAGCACCCACTCGCTCTTCCGGCTCTTCTGCCGGAACAGGGTCCGATCGAAGTGGTCGAAGAAGATGGGCGCCGCCAGCAACTGGTCCACCGGGATGTGAAAGAACCCCATGATCTGGGGCGAGTGGAGGTTCATCGACAGGACCCGGTCGGCGCCGGCCGTCTGGAGCAGGTCCGCCACCAGCCGGGCCGCCACCGAGATCCGGGGCTCGTCCTTCTTGTCCGACCGGCAGTAGGGGTAGTAGGGGAGCACCGCGGTGATCCGCGCCGCGCTGGCGTACTTGATCGCATCGATGAAGATCAGGAGCTCCACCAGGTGGTCATTGACCGGGCTGCTGGAGGTCTGGATCACGAAGACGTCCTTCTCCCGGACGTTGTCCTCCAGGCGCACCATCACGTTCTCGTTGGAGAATCGGTGGCTCTGGCTCCTTCCCAGGGGAAGCCCCATCTGGTCGGCGATCCGCTGGGCCAGTTCCGGATGGGAGGAACCGGAGAAGAGGATCAGCTCGGCATTCATCGGGTCCTCCCGGAGCGGGGCAGGCGGCGCCTATATACTCCCGCCCCGCCAGGGCGTCAATCGCGAGACGTCGGTCCTGGGGGAGCAGACGGACCCGGCCCCGACCCGGGCGGCGGTTCGACCTGCAACGGGATGCCTCGCCCCCACCGGATCAGGTGCACCCGGGAATCGGGTCGTGGGAGCAGAAGTTCCCGTCGTTGCAGAAGTCCCGGGTGCAGTAGTTGCCGTCGTCGCACTGGGCGTCGTTGAGGCAGCAGCCCGGAATCTCGTCGTGGCGGCACTGTCCGGTGGCGCTGTCGCAGGAGTCCCGCGTGCAGGGGTTGAAGTCCACGCAGGGAACCGGCGTGTAGACGCAGGTCCTCGTCTCGGAGTTGCACTCGTCGATCGAGCAGAGGTCCTGGTCGTCGCAGTCCTGGGGACTCCGGCAACAGTAGGGGATCGGCGTGAAGACGCACTGCCCGTTGGCGGGGTTGCAGGCGTCCTCGGTGCAGGGGTTCACGTCGTCGCAGACCTTCGGGTCGTTCGTGCACTGCCCGGCAATGCAGTCATCGATCGTGCAGGCGAAGCCGTCGTTGCAGTCCGCGGCGGTCTGGCAGCAGCCCGGGATGCGCTGGAACACGCACAGGCCCGTCGCCTGGTCGCAGGAGTCCACCGTGCAGGGGTCGTTGTCGTCGCAGACCTTCGGCGTGCTGAAGCAGGCGTTGGTGATGGGGTTGCACTCCTCCAGCGTGCACTTGTTGCCGTCGTCGGGGCAGTTCGGATCATGGATGCACTGCCCGGTGCCGGGGTCGCAGGCGTCCGTGGTGCACGTGACGCCGTCGTCGCAGTCCCGGGGCAGGAAGGCGCAGAACTGAACGCCGCTGACCGTGACGCAGAAGTCCCCGGTGCAGAGGTTGCCGTCGTTGCACTGGGCATCGGAGGTGCACGCCTGGCAGGAGGCGTTCCGCGTGTAGCGGCACTCCCCGGTCAAGGGCACGCAGGAGTCGTCCGTGCAGGCGGTGCCATCATTGCAGTCGTTGTCGATCAGCGCGCACTGCCCCGCGGGCTCCCGGCAGACGTAGAACCGGCAGAGGTTGAGCGGGTTCGGCGGGTCCGGGCACTGGATGGGTTCAGACACGCACCCCTGGGCCGGGTCGCAGGAGTCGGTGGTGCAGGCGAGGCCATCGTCGCAGACCGTCGGTGGATGCTGGCACTGCCCCTGGTTGTCGCAGAGGTCCTGGGTGCAGGGGTTGCCGTCGTCACAGTTCACCGCGCCGTGCTGACAGCCATCGATGGGGTCGCAGGTGTCGATCGTGCAGGGGTCTCCGTCGTCGCAGTCCACCGGGTCCGGCCCGGTCACGCACTCCCCGGTCTCCCCGTTGCACTCGTCCACCGTGCAGGCATCGCCGTCATCGCAGTCCTTCAGGCGGGCCTCGCAGTAGCCCGAGATGCACTCGACCAGCACGCAGCCGTTGCCCCCCTGGCAGGGCCGGGTCGGACCGCAGGTGGTGCAGGTGCTGTCGTTGTGCACGCATCCGACCCCCGGCGCGCAGGAGTCGATCGTGCACAGGACCCCGTCGTCGCAGTTCCGGTCGAAGGGACGGCAGACGCCGTTGGCCGGGTCGCATCGATTCTCCAGGCAGGGGTCCTCGTTCGGAGCGCAGGTGATCGGCTCATGCACGCACTGGCCGGTGGTCAGGCTGCACGAGTCCCGGGTGCAGAGGTCCCCGTCGTCGCAGTCCTTGTAGGTGCTTCGGCAGAACCCGGTCGCCCGCTCGCAGGTCTCGATCGTGCAGGGATTGCCGTCGTCGGGGCAGACCACGTCTGTCGGAGGACTGCACTCCCCGGTGGCCGGGTTGCAGGTCCCCTGGCGGCAGAAGTTGTCCGGGTCCGCCGGGTCCTCGCAGCGGTTCGCGCCGTAGGTGCAGTAGCCCAGGGACAGGTTGCAGGTGTCCTCGGTGCAGGCGTTGTCATCCGAGGGGCAGGGGTTCGTCGCCGAGCACCGAATGCAGGCCGAGTCGTCGTGCACGCAGGCCCCGGTCACCGGGTTGCAGGAGTCCACCGTGCAGGCGATCCGGTCGTCGCAGGACGGCGGCGGCAGGTGCAGGCACGCCCCGGTGTTCGAGTCGCAGAGGTCCTGGGTGCAGGCATTGCCGTCATCGCACTTGTTCCGGGTGTAGCAGCCCCCGTCGGTCGGATTGCAGTAGTCGTTGCTGCACGGGTCCCCGTCATCGCAGACCTTCGGCGTGAAGACGCAACCGATGCCCGGTTCGCACGAATCGATCGTGCAGAGGTCGCCGTCATCGCAGGTGACGGGCCGATGCTGGCATCCGTTCGCATCGCAGGAGTCCACCGTGCAGGCATTGTTGTCGTCGCAGGTCAACGGCGTGAAGACGCAGTCGCCGTTGGCCGGGTTGCAGGAGTCGGCGGTGCAGGGGTCCCCGTCGTTGCAGGTCACATCGGTGGTGTAGCACCCGATCAGGGGGCTGCACGCATCCAGCGTGCACGGCAGGAAGTCGTTGCAGACCACCGGCTCCCGGACGCACTTGCCCGTCGCCTCGACGCAGGCATCGATCGTGCAGAGGTTGTCGTCGTTGCAGTCGATGGGCGTGAACACGCAGACGATGCCGCTTCCATCAGGGAGGCAGCCATCCACCGTGCAGTTCAGGCCGTCCACGCAGAGGGCCGGGTTCTGGCACTGGCCGGTCGCCGGGTCGCAGAGGTCCGCCGTGCAGGGATTCAGGTCCGAGCAGTTCTTGGGCTCGTTCGTGCATCGTCCGCCGAGGCCCAGGTTGCAGACGTCGTCGGTGCAGGGGTCCGTATCGGCGCACTCGGCGTCCTCGGTGCACGGGGTGCAGGGCACGACCGGCGTGAAGACGCAGCCCTGGCCCGGCACGCACGCGTCATCGGTACAGGGATTCCGGTCGTCGCAGACCGTCGGCCGAGTCCGGCAACTGCCGTCCAGGGGGTAGCAGTAGTCGTCGGTGCAGAGGTCCCCGTCGTCGCAGGTCCGAGGCTGGTTCACGCACTGTCCGGTGGCCAGGTCGCAGGAGTCCAGCGTGCAGAGGTTCGCGTCGTCGCAGTCGATCGGGACATGCAGGCAGGCCCCGCTGGCCGGGTCGCAGAGGTCCAGCGTGCAGAGGTTGCCGTCGTCGCAGTTCTTCTCCTGGAACTCGCACCGCTCGAAGACCCCGCCCGACGTGACGCAGACGTCGATCGTGCAGGCATCGAGGTCCTCGCACTCCGGCGGGTTCTCGCATCGTCCCGTCCCGGGGTTGCAGTAGTCGATCGTGCAGGGGTCCCCGTCCTCGCAGGTGGAGATGACGTCGTTGTGGCAGACGGGGACGCCGGCCTCGACCACGCAGTAGTCCCGGGTGCAGGCATTGTTGTCGTCGCAGGACTTGACCGGGTAGAGGCACTCCCCGGTGGCGAAGTCGCAGGTGTCCTCCGTGCAGGGGTCCGTGTCCTGGCAGCGGATCACGTGCTCGCACCCGGTGGCAGGAGTGCAGGTGTCCGTCGTGCAGACCGACCCGTCATCGCAGTTCACCGGCGGGTAGTAGCAGTTGCCCGAGTAGATGTCACAGAGGTCCACCGTGCAGAGATTGCCGTCGGAGCAGTCCTTCTCCACGTAGACGCACCCGACCGCCGGGTCGCAGGACTCGGTCGTGCAGAGGTTGCCGTCGTCACAGATCACCGGCACCGAGTAGCAGATCCCCAGCACCATGTCGCAGCGATCCAGCGTGCAGGCGTTCCCGTCGTCGCAGGCCGGGTCCTCCTCGGAGGCACAGGGCGTGCAGTTCCCGGTCGGGGTGTGGGTGCAGGCCCCGGTGGCCGGGTCGCAGGAGTCCACCGTGCAGGGGTTCCGGTCATCGCACTCCCGGCCCACGTCGGTCTTGGCGACGATCCGGCACTCCCCGTCGGGAGGGTTGCACCAGCCGACCAGGCACTTGTCGTCGGGGTCTCCGGGACACACCCGTGGCGTGTGCCGGCAGGTGCCGTCCGCCGGGTCGCAGAAGTCCACCGTGCAGGCGTCCTCGTCGGTGCAGTCGCGGATGATGTACTGGCAGGCCCCGGTCCCGGTGTTGCAGACGTCCACGATCGTGCAGGGATCGTTGTCGTTGCAGTCCTTCGGGGCGAAGGTGCAGACACCCTCTGGCTCCACGCACTCGGTGCTGGTGCACTCGTTGCCGTCGTCGCAGGGATTCTGGCGATGGATGCAGGCCCCGGTCAGGGGGTTGCAGAGGTCGTAGGTGCACCCGAGCCCGTCGTCGCAATTCACCTCGGGGTGCACGCACCCGCGGGCCGGATCGCACTCGTCGGCCGTGCAGGGATTTTCGTCGAAGCAGTCCACCGGGTCATGGTGCACCACGCCGGTCGTCGGGTCGCACCAGTCCAGCGTGCAGAAGTTCCGGTCGTCCACCACCTTCGGAACGTTGCCACAGCCGCCGAGGCCCGGAATGCAGATGTCGTCCGTGCAGGGGTCGTTGTCGGCGGGGCAGGTCACGGGGTCGTGGCGGATCAGGCCCGTGGCCCGGTCGCAGGAGTCGATCGTGCAGGGGTTGAAGTCGTCCACCAGCACGTCCGGGAAGTAGCAGTCCCCGGTCTGCTCGTCGCACAGGTCCTGGGTGCAGGGGTTCCCGTCATTGCAGGGCTTCGGGTCGTGATGCACGATGCCCGAGATCGGGTCGCAGAAGTCGATCGTGCAGCGGTTGCCGTCGTCCAGCGGCTTCGGGGTGTGGATGCAGCGGGCGCTCCCGGGCTCGCAGGTGTCCACCGTGCAGGGGTCGTTGTCGCTGCAGTCCTTGCCGAAGTGCCGGACGATGCCCGTCTGCGGGTCGCAGAGGTCCACCGTGCAGGCATTGCCGTCATCGACGTCCTTGGGCTCGTTGCGGCACTCCCCGTTGAAGGCCTGGCAGAAGTCCACCGTGCAGGGGTCCCCGTCGTTGCAGTTCTTCGGGGTGTGGGTGACCCGCCCCGAGACCGGGTCGCAGGCATCGGTCGTGCAGAGATTGCCGTCGTCGGTCTCCACCGGGAGGTGGACGCAGCCCGAGGCGGTCCAGCACTCGTCCCGGGTGCAGGGGTCGTTGTCGTTGCAGTTCAGCGGCGTGAAGACGCAGGCACCGGTCGCGGGGTCGCAGGCGTCGGTGGTGCACTTGGTCCCGTCGTCGCAGAACCGGGGCACGTGTCGGCAGGCCCCGGTCACCGGGTCGCAGGAGTCGACGGTGCAGAAGTCCCCGTCGTCGCAGCTCACCGGGGTGTTCTGGCAGGCCCCGGACACCGCCGAGCACCAGTCCACCGTGCACGGGTTGTTGTCGTTGCAGGCCTTGTTGGACCAGGTGCACCGGCTTCCGGAGCAGGTGTCCGTCGTGCAGGCGTTCTGGTCGTTGCAGTCGCTGTTCTTCGTGCAGGTCCCCGTCGGGCGATAGACGCACCCCACCTCGGGCACGCAGAGGTCCAGCGTGTTCGGATTGTCATCGTTGCAGGTCATCGGGTCATGGACGCACCCGCCCGAGGACGGCGAGCACCGGTCCAGCGTGCAGGGATTGCCATCGTCGCAGTTCACCGCCCGGTACTCGCAGCCACAGGTCTGGGCATTGCAGGTCCCCAGCGTGCAGGGGTTCTGGTCGTCGCAGGTCTCCGGCGTGTGGGTGCAGACGCCGGTCGAGGCCTCGCAGAGGTCCCGGGTGCAGCAGTTGCCGTCGTCGCAGGACTTCGCAACGTGGAGGCACTTCCCGGTGGCGGGGTCGCAGGAGTCGGCCGTGCAGGCATTCCGATCGTCGCAGGACTTCGGGGCCGTCTCGCACTCCCCGGTGATGGGGGAGCAGTAGGCCTCCCGGCACTTGTCGGTCGTGGAGCAGGCCTTCGCCTCGTGCCGGCACTCCCCGGTCCGCAGGTCGCAGGAGTCGACGGTGCAGGGATTCGCATCGTCGCAGGCCGCCGAGGCGTCAGCGTGGACGCATCCCAGCACGGGGTCGCAGAAGTCCAGCGTGCAGGGATTGCCGTCGGAACAGGTGGCCTCGACGTAGCCGCAGGCCCCGGTGTTGAGGTCGCACTGGTCCACCGTGCAGGGATTCAGGTCGTCGCAGACCACCGGCTGGTAGTAGCAGGCCCCGGTGACGGGATTGCACAGGTCCTGGGTGCACTTCAGGCCGTCCTGGCAGTCCTTCCGGATCGCCACGCACGACCCGGTCCGACCGTCGCAGAGGTTGGTCGTGCAGAGGTCCAGGTCCTCGCAGGCGGTGGTCGGCTCATAGACGCAGGCGCCCTCCTGGCACCGGGCCTGGACGCAGAGGTTGCCATCGAAGCACTCCATGTCCCGCGTGCAGGCGGGGCACTGGGGCGGCGCCGTGATCCGGGCATGGCGGCACCCGACCATCGGGTCGCAGGTGTCCGTCGTGCAGGGGTCCGCGTCGTTGCACAGCAGGCTCCGGTCCGCATGGCGGCAGCCCCGGGCCGGGTCGCAGGTGTCTTCCGTGCAGAGGTTGTCGTCGGCACAGTCGATCACCCGGTGGGCGCACTGGTTCGTGTTCGGGTCGCAGAAGTCGTCCGTACAGGCGTTGCCGTCATCGCAATTCCGCGGGGAGGCGACGCAGAGCCCGGTCCGGGAGTCGCAGGCCAGCGTCGTGCAGGGAGGCGCCTCGCCGCAGACCTTCTCCAGGAAGACGCATGCGCCGGTCAGCGGCGAGCAGGCGTCCTCGGTGCAGGCGTTGCCGTCGTCGCATGCCTTCACCTGGTAGGAGCAGAGCCCGGTCCTCGGGTCGCACAGGTCCTGGGTGCACGGATTGCCGTCGTCGCAGTCGATGGGCACGCTGACCCATTGCCCCGTGGACCGGTCGCAGTAGTCCTCCGTGCAACGATTGTTGTCGTCGTAGGGGGTCAGCGTGTAGGTGCACTGGCCCGTGGTCCGGTCGCACTGGTCCTTCGTGCAGGGGTCGTTGTCGTTGCAGAGGATCAGCTCGTGCTGGCAGGCGCCGGTCGTGCTGTTGCAGAAGTCGATCGTGCAGGGGTCGCCATCGTCGCAATCGGCCGGCGTGAACAGGCATCGCCCCGTGTTCCGGTCGCAGGTGTCCCGGGTGCAGAGGTTGCCGTCATCGCAGATCGTGGCCAGGTACTGGCACTGACCCGTGACCGGGTTGCACCGGTCCACCGTGCAGGGGTTGTTGTCGTTGCAGGCCACGCACTGGGCCGAGCAGACCCCCGTCGCGGTGTTGCACTTGCCCGTGGCGCAGCGATTCCCCTGGATCGTGCAGTCGGCGTCCTTCGTACAGCGGAAGTTCGCGCAGGCCGGCTCGTCGGGATTCTTGTAGGGCAGGAAGATGGCCCCCCCGCAGTTCTCGTCGCAGGAGTCCTGGGTGCAGCGGTTCCCGTCGGAGGGGAAGGCCGAGGTGTGCCGGCAGTTGCCCGACTGATCGCACCAGTCGATCGTGCATGGGTCCTGGTCGTCGCACAACTGCCCCCGGTGCTCGCACTGCCCGGTGGCCGGGTTGCAGTAGTCCAGCGTGCAGGGGTCCGCGTCCTCGCAGTCCTTCACCGTGAAGAGACACCGGCTCGGGGTCTGGGACTGGTCGCAGCGGTCCGTCGTGCAGGCGTTCGAGTCGTTGCAGTCGCTGTCCTTCTGGCACCCGGTTCCGCAGGGCGGGAAGGGATTCAGGGTGTGGCTGCACCCGACCCCCTGGATGCAGGTATCGAAGGTGCACTGGTTGCCGTCGTCGCAGTCGTAGGGCCGGGCCTCGCAGGTTCCCGAGGTGGGGCTGCAGTAGTCCTCGGTGCAGGGGTCTCCGTCGTCACAGACCCGGGGCGTGAAGACGCACTGCCCCGTGGCCCGGTCGCAGGAGTCGTTCGTGCACCTGTTGTTGTCGTTGCAGATGACCGGGGTGTTCACGCAGCCCACGGCGATGCGGCACTCGTCGGTCGTGCAGGGGTTGCCATCGTCGCAATCCCGGGGCCCGAACTCGCACTTGCAGGTCGCCGGGTTGCACTGGCCCGTCTGGCACAGGTTCCCGCTGTTGCAGACCAGGGGCTCATAGACGCAGACGCCCTGGGGGTCCTGGCTCTTGTCGCAGATCGCATAGCGGCAGCAGTCGGCGGGCTCGGGGCAGTCCAGCACGCCGTTGGGGCAGTGGAAGCAGCCCGGGATGCGCTGGAACCGGCAGTTGCCCGTGTTCTGGTCGCAGGAGTCGGCGGTGCACTGGTCCCCGTCGTTGCAGGTCTTCTCCTCGAAGCGACAATAGCCGGTGTCCCGGTTGCAAGAGGCCGTCCGGCAGGGGTTCGTGTTGGCCGCCTCGCACTCCTTGTCGGTGCTGCACCCCACGCAATTGGGCTTCGTCTCGTCCAGGGAGTGACGGCACTGCCCATTCGCCAGGTTGCACTCGTCCAGCGTGCACTGGTCCCCGTCGTCGCAGTTCTTCGGGACCTGGTAGCAAACGCCCGTCTGGCGGTTGCACTTCCCGAAGGAGCAGAGCGAGGCGTCCTCGCAATCGCCGTCGGTGCGGCAGACCGGCCCGATGCACTGGGGAATCGTGATGTGGACGCAGCCGCTTCCGGCCTGGCAGTAGTCCGTCGTGCAGGGGTTGCTGTCGTTGCAGGGGTCCACCCGGTGATGGCAGTAGGACTTCCCCGGGTCCAGGGGGTCCGCGGCACAGGAGTCGATTGTGCAGGGGTCCCCGTCGTCACAGTCCCGCTCGCTCCGGCAGATGCTCTCGCCGCAGCCGCCGGGGATCGGCGAATAGACGCAGCCGCGATCCGACGCGCAGTCGTCCATCGTGCAGGGGTCCCCGTCGTCGCAGGACCGCGGTTCCAGGCGGCAGGTCCCGCCCTCGCAGATTCCGTCGCCGCACAGCCCCACCACCTGCTGACACTCCTCGTCGAACTGGCATTCCTGGGGCAGCAGGTTGTGCAGGCACCCCACGACCGGGTCGCAGGTGTCCCACGTGAAGGGGTTGTCGTCGTCGCAGGACAGGGGCCGGTAGGCACAGTAGTTGGCGCCCTCGGCGCAGGTGCTCCCGGGAGTCACCGCGATGCAGGCGTCCAGCGTGCAGAGGTTGCCGTCGTTGCACTCGGGGGCGTCCTCGCCGGGCTGGGTGCATTCGGGGCAGACGCACTCGTGAACGCAGCCCAGGGTGTCGTCGCAGCGGTCCGACGTGCAGAGGTCCCCGTCCTGACAGGAGTTCCGGGTGTAGCGGCAGATGTTCACCTGGCACAGCCCGCTGGCCTGATCGCAGACCGACCCGCCAGGGCACCCCGACCCGCACGGCACCGACCCGTTCTCCAGGGGAATGCCGGTGCATGTCCCGATCAGGCACTTCGGGCTGGGATTGTTCTCAGGAGAGTTGCAGGTGTTGTCTCCGACCTGGCACAGGATGCAGTCCGAGATGGGCGTGAAGACGCACTCCCCCGTCTGGGGGTTGCAGGAATCGGCCGTGCAGGGGTTGTAGTCGGTGCAGGGCTTCGGGTCATGGTGGACGACCCCCTGGGAGTCGCAAGAGTCGATCGTGCAGGGATTCTGGTCCTCGCAGTTGGCGCAGGGCAGGTGCCGACAGACCTTTCCCGTCTCCGGGCAGTCGAACTGGTCCAGGGTCGATCCGGGCTTCGGGCACTCCACGCAGGTGTTCTGGTCGCAGGAACTGGCGCTCCGGCACTGGTCGTCCGAGGAGCAGGGCTGGCACGGCACGTTGGGCAGGAAGATGTGGTTGCACCCGCCGGGGCGATCGGGGTCGCAGGCCTCGTCGTAGGTGCAGTCGAGGCCGTCGTTGCAGTCCCGGGGGGCCAGCGTGCACCGCCGGGCCTCGCAACGGCCCACCAGGCACTGGTTCACCGGGTCGTCGGGGCAGTCCCCATCCACCTCGCAGGTCACCACGTCGGGCCCGGTGTCCCCCGGGTCCGGGGCGACGTCGGGTACGTCGCGGACGTCCGGAGCGTCCTTGCCCTCGTCGCTCCCGAGGTCCCGGGTCCCGTCCTCCGGCACGTCCCGAGGCAGGTCCGGCGTCACCAGGTCCGCCCCCTCGTCCGGGGCGTCCTCGAACCCGAAGTCCGGTGGATGACTCCCTCCTCCGCCACAGGCGGCCATCGAGAGCGTCAGCAGGGCCATCAAGGCGTACCGGCGACAGCGCGGCTCCATGGGAACCTCCTCGGCCTTCAGGGACGTTGCCCGATTCCCCCCTACCAGACGAGCCGGGAATCCTGGAACGCAGTGAACCATCTGATGATAGCAAAGTCTCCGGTTGCAAGGAAATCTTGATCGCGATGGAAGGTCCATCGGCGGCGGCATCCAGGGGCGGGTGCCCGGGCCGGTCACAGGCCCCCTGGAAGGTGGTTCGCCGTGGGGGGACCGCTTGCCAGCAACTCCCGGAAGTCCTAGCATTCCCCCAGGTGCTCACCGTGGAGGCCTGCCATGCGTGTCTCGATCGGGTCGTGGTTCTGGATGATCCTCCTGGTGGTCCCGGGACTGGCGCGGGCCCAGGGGGAACCGGCCCCCGCCAGTCCGGAGGAGGTGACGACCGGCGAGGTCCGGATCCACCTCAGTTCGGATTACGCGAAACTGCTGGTGGACGGGGAGGTCTGGGACGAGGCGGTCTTCGAGGACAACGGGAGGTTCCTGATCATCCACCTGCTGCCCCGGACCGTGGAGCACGAGATCACCCTGACGCCCATCTACCCGAACCTGGGTCCGGTGCAGTTCCACATCGAGCCGTCGGAATGGAAGCTGGCGTCCATCGGCAAGAAGGAGAAGGTCTGGCGGGTCGAGAAGAAGATCGTCTTTCCGAAGGCCGCGCCCCCGCCGCCTCCCGCCCCGCCGCCGGCACCACCGGCCGGAGACTGACCGGGCGGCGTCCCCATCCCCCGTGATCTTCCCAAAGACCGCCAGAGACTCCGCGGACATGGGCATGCCCATCCAATGCAGGGCAGCATCGGACGCGAGAGACACCTGACAGGCCAGAGACCTGCCGTTCGTGGAAGGCGATCGCGGTTTCCGCGAGGGGGTCCGGCGACCCTACTTGCCGCCGCCCTTCATGGCCTTCTTGGAGGCCTTCTGGGGGTTCACCTTGCGGGTCTCGGTGGCGATCTTGCGCACCACGTGGGTCCCGAGGTTGCACGGCCCGAACTGCCACTTGGCCGCCGGGTCCACGAAGGCCTTGCAGTATCGCTGGTCTCCGATGTCCTGGATGTGGGCGCAACCGACGCAGGCGTCCACGATCCGGTGGGCCGGATTGCCCGACAGGGTCGGAGGCAGTTTGGCGAGGATCGCGGGGTCCAGGGATTTCAGCACGTGCGGCATGGCCATGCTCCTTTCTGCCTCCCGGGGCGGACGGGCCCTCCGGTCCCGCCCAGGAAGGGGGTCGAATCAGTCCTTTCGGTCGGCCGAGGGGACCTCGAGGGCCCCGGGCCCCAGGAGGCCCAGCATCCGTCCGACCTCCGCGGTCCGCTGGCGGATGTCCCTCCGGATCTCCCGCTTCCGCCGCTGCCCCAGGGCCGCCCTCTTGTTCTTCCGGATCTTGTCCACCTTGTTCGTCGGAGACGCCATCTCCAGCCTCCACCGAGGAAAAGAGCGGCGAATGATATCCCGAGGAGCGGGTTTGTCAATCGCGGGAGGACCCCATCACCCGAAGGACGAAGTACAGGAGCTGGAGGATCGCCGCCGCTGCTGCGGCCACGTAGGTCATCGCCGCCGCGTTGAGCACCGCGGAGACCCCGCCCTGGTCCGCCGGGGAGACCAGACCCAGGGCCGGCAGGACGGCCTTGGCCCTGCGGGAGGCATCGAACTCCACGGGCAACGTCACAAGGCTGAAGAGCACCGCCGCGGAAAACAGGGCGATCCCGACCCAGGCCAGCGTGGTCCACTGGATCAGCAGGCCGGCCATGATCAGGATCCAGGAGAGGTTCGACCCCAGGGAGGCCGCCGGGACCAGGGCGCTCCGGAGGCGCAGGGGGGCATAGGCCTGGGCATGCTGGAGGGCGTGTCCAGCCTCGTGGGCCGCAATCCCCGCCGCGGCGACCGACTGGCCCCGAAAGACCGCCGGGGAGAGGCGAAGCACCCGGTGGGCCGGGTCGTAGTGGTCCGACAGGAAGCCCTGGACCTCCTCGACAGCCACGTCGTGGATGCCGTTGCCCCGGAGGATCCGCTGGGCCACCTGGGCCCCGGACAGGCCGGATGAGGAGGGGACCTGCTGGTAGCGGGCGAAATTCCTCTTCACCTTGAACTGCGCCCAGACGGAGAGCAGCAGTGCAGGGGCGATCATCAGCAGGTAGAGGGGGTCGAAGAACATGGCGTCCCTCCTTTCATGTCCCGGCCCACCAGGGGCCCTGGAACAATGCGGCCGGCGTTGCCCCCTGTCAACGGAAGGAACCCTCCGGTCCCCACAGGAGGCGCAGGGTGACGGCCGCCAGCCACGGAAGCCGTGACCGCTGCAGCCAGGGGACCCGGACCTCGCCACCGATGCCCGCCCGGATCCCCCCGGGGAACCGGCGATCCAGCAGGGCGCCGCCCACGACGACCCCGTTCGGGGCAAGGTCGCCCCGGACCATCGCCCCCTGGTAACCGACCCCTGCGAAGACGGCGGGAATCCACGTGGCAGCGTCGATCACCAGCGCCACGCCGCCCACGACCGAGAAGAGGTCGGTGCCGCGGTCCTGGGGAAAGAGGGCCAGGGAGGCCCGGAGGAAGAGGTCCCAGTCCGGCGCCACCCCCTGACGGACCGTCACCTGGGGCTCGAACCCCTGGAGCCCGGGCGCACCGGGCCGATGCCCGTGGACGTAGGACCCGGCGAATCCCACCTCGGTGGACGGGGGCGCACCGGCCTCGGAGGGCCTCGCGGCCAGCACCAGCAGGAGGGTCGCCGAGGCGACGAGGCAGGTCTTGTTCACAAGGGGGAATTGTTGTAGAAGTCCGGCAGGATTGCCAGAGTGCACCCGATGCCCTTCCATCGCTTCCGCGTCCGTGCGATGCCGGGTCCCGGAGGTCGGACCTGCCCGGTCTGACCCGTTCCTCCGAGAGGAGCGGGGCGGGACGGTCTTCCCGTGTCCAGTTCATGCAGGGAGGTCGCGATGAAGGTCGGGGTTCTCTATGGGGGACAGGAGGAGGAGGCCTGGGACGGCCGGGATCCCCCCGAGGTGGAACTGGTCGTCGGGGCCCTGCAGCGGAAGGGTCACCAGGTCCAGGCCCTCTCGGCGGAGGAGGGGCTCGAGGCCGTGCTGATCCAGTTGCGGTCCTTCGCCCCGGACGTCGTCTTCTCGCTGGTGGACCGACAGCGGGGCCCGGGGCGGGAGACGCCCTACCCGGCCCTGCTGGCGGAGTTGCGCCTGTCCTACACCGGGTCGGCACCGCCGGCGCTGATGCTCACCGCCGACAAGCACCTGACCAAGGTGATGGCCCGGGAGAACGGGGTCCCGGTGGCCCCGGGGATCCTGGTCACGGCCTCGATGGTGGGGTCCATTCCCTGGTCGTCGCTGCACCTGCCGGCCTTCGTGAAGCCCGCCCACGAGGACCAGACCCGGGGCATCGGCCCTGACGCCCTCTGCCGGACCGCCCGGGAGGTCGAAGAGAAGGTCCGGGCCTCCCTGACGCGCTACGAGGCGGTCCTGGTCGAGGACTACCTGCCGGGCACGGACCTGGCGGTGGGATTCCTGGAGGGCGTGGGCGACGGGGTGCTCCCACCCTGCGAGGTGCTCTTCCCCGGCGGCCTGACCTTCCGCCACCTCCCCTGGAGCCAGACCTCCGGCCCCGCCCTCCGTTGCCCGGCGGTCCTTCCGGAGACGGTGCTGGGGCTCCTGCGGGCCTACGTGAAGCGGCTGGTCCGGGTCCTGAACCTCCGGGACTGGGCCCAGTTCGACTTCCGCCTGACCCCCGACGGGGTCCCGTACCTGCTGGAAGTGAACGCCCTGCCCCAGTTGCGGCCCCACGCGCCCTTCCTGGTGGCCGCGGAACGCCGGGGACTGTCGGCCGAGGACGTGGTCCAGAGGCTGGTCGAGGCCGCCGCCCGCCGGCGCCGGTCGTTCCTGTCCTTCGGGGGCATGCCCGCCACGAAGGACCGGAAGGGGCTCCGGGTCGGCTTCACCTACAACCTGAAGCGGCAGAATCCCACGCTGGAACACGATGCCGAGGCGGAATACGACCCGCCCCGGACGATCCAGGCCATCCGGGAGGCCCTGGAGCGCCTGGGCCACACGGTGGTGATGCTGGAGGCCAACGACACGCTGGCGGCCCGGCTCGCCGACGCCCGGGTGGACGTGGTCTTCAACATCGCCGAGGGGTGGCGCGGCCGGACCCGGGAGGCCCAGGTCCCGGTACTCTGCGACATGCTGGGCATCCCCCACACCGGGTCCGACGGGACGGCCCTGTCGGTGGCGATGGACAAGGCCCTGGCCAAGGAACTGTTCCTCCGCAACGGCATCCCGACCCCGGCGAGCCAGTTGTTCCAGACCGCCCGGGACCGCCTGGACCCCCGGATGTCCTTTCCGCTGATCGTGAAACCCAACGCCGAGGGCTCCTCGAAGGGGATCCTCTCGAACGCGGTCGTGACCGACGAGGCCTCGCTCCGGACCACGGTCCAGGCAGCGATCGCGCGCTACCAGCAGCCGGTGCTGGTGGAGCAGTACATCCGGGGCCGAGAGTTCACCGTGGCGCTGTTCCAGACCGAGGGGGGATTCCGGATCCTGCCTCCCCTGGAGGTGGTCTTCCTGGACCCGACCCGGCCCTACCCGGTCTATTCCTACGAGATCAAGCAGGACTGGGACAAGCAGGTCCGCTACGACTGCCCGGCCCAGGTGGACCGCCGCCTGGAACGCCTGCTGGGCGCGACGGCCCGGCGGGCCTTCCTGGCCCTGGGGTGCCGGGACTATGCCCGGGTGGACATCCGGCTGGGGGACCAGAACCAGGTCCCCTACGTGCTGGAGGTGAATCCGCTGCCGGGCCTGACCCCCGACTTCAGCGACATGTGCCTGATCGCGAAGGCCGTGGGCATCTCCTACGACGACCTGATTGCGATGATCCTGCGCTATGGGATCCGCCGGGCGCGGATCCGACCCCAGCGCACCCGGGCCCCGATGCCCGGCATCCCGACGCCGGTCCCCCCCCCGGGGGAGGTGGAGCCCGAGCTCCCGCTGGTGAGCCTCTAGGGGCCGTCGCCGCCACCAGGTCCCGCGAGGCGGAGGCCTACCGCCCGGTCGATCCGAATCCCCCGGCATCCCGGTCCGTCGGGTCCAGGTCCGGGACCTCCTCCACCTCGGCCCGGACCACGGGACAGAGGACCGCCTGGGCGATCCGGTCGCCCCGGCGCACCGGGAAGGGGTCCTGCCCCAGGTTCACCAGCACCACCTTCACCTCGCCCCGATAGTCGCTGTCCACGGTCCCGGGGGCGTTGAGCACCGTGACGCCGTGTCGGGCCGCCAGGCCGCTCCGGGGCCGGACCTGCAGTTCGAGTCCCGGAGGCACGGCCACGGCAAACCCGGTGGCGACCAGGGCCCGCTGCCCAGGCTGCAGGTCCAGGTCCTCGTCCGAGGCCAGGTCCAGACCGGAGGATCCGGCGGTGGCATAGCGGGGCAACGGCAATGGGGGCTGGCGCCGGGAGAGGCGCAGGACACGAAGGCGCGGGAGCGGATCACCGGACATGGGACCTCCGGCGTCGCGGAACGCGGTCACTCCTGGGGGTCACCGGCCTCGCCGTGGCCCTGGTCGGCGGCCGCCCGGTCCTCCATCGCCTCCCGGCGGGAGAGCCGGATCTTGCCGCTCTTCGGGTCGATGCCGATGCACTTCACGAGCACCTCGTCCCCCTCCCGGACCACGTCCTCGACCCGCTTCACGCGCTGACTCGAGAGTTCGCTGATGTGCACGAGCCCCTCGACGCCGGGCAGGATCCGGACGAAGGCCCCGAAGTCGGTCACCTTCACGACCTCCCCGAGGTAGGTCTGCCCGACCTCGGCGTCGTCGGTGAGGCCCTTCACGAGCGCGATCGCCTTGTTCATCGACTCGGCGGAGGTCGCGGCGATCGTCACGGTGCCGTCGTCCTCGACCTCGATCCGGGCCCCCGAGTCCGCCTGGCACTGTCGGATGTTGCGCCCACCGGGCCCGATCAGGTCCCGGATGCGATCGGTCTTGATCTTCATGAGGTGGATCCGGGGCGCGTTGGGGGAGTAGTCATCCCGAGGCTTCGCGATGGCCCGTTCCAGGTGGTCGAGAATGTGGAGCCGACCCAGGCGGGCCTGCTCCAGGGCCCGGGTCAGGATGGACTCGTCGAGGCCGTCCACCTTGATGTCCATCTGCACCGAGGTGATCCCCTCCCGGGTGCCGACCACCTTGAAGTCCATGTCCCCCAGGTGGTCCTCGTCCCCGAGAATGTCCGTCAGCACGGCGACCCGGTCCCCCTCCTTGATCAGGCCCATCGCCACGCCGCCGACGTGGCAGCGGATCGGGACGCCGGCGTCCATGAGGGCCATCGAGGCCCCGCAGACCGTGGCCATCGACGAGGACCCGTTGGACTCCAGCACCTCCGAGACCACCCGGATCGTGTAGGGGAACCCCTGGTCCTTCGCCGGCAGCACGGCCTGGACCCCCCGCTCCGCCAGGTGGCCGTGGCCTGTGTCCCGGCGGGAGGGCCCCCCGAGACGCTTGACCTCGCCGACGCTGAAAGGGGGGAAGTTGTAGTGGAGCATGAAACTGCGGAAGAACTCGCCCCGGAGGAGGTCCATCCGCTGCTCGTCCTCGGAGGTCCCCAGCGTCACCGAGACGATCACCTGAGTCTCGCCCCGGGTGAAGAGGGCCGACCCGTGGGTCCGGGGCAGGACCCCCACCTCGCAGGAGATCGGGCGAACCGTGACCAGGTCCCGGCCGTCCAGGCGCCGCCCCTCCTCCACGATCATGCCGCGCAGGCGCTCCCGCTCCAGGGCGCCCACCGCGTCGGCAATCTCGGCCTCCCGGCCCGGGAACCGCTCCGCCAGCGCCGCCCGGGTGTCCTCGAGGACCTTCGTGACCGCCTCGTGGCGGGGATGCTTTTCCCGGATGGAGAGGGCCTGGCACATGGGGTCCCAGGCCAGGCGCCGGACCTCGGCCCCAAGGACCTCGTCCTTCGGGGCCACCGGGGCCGACCGCTTGGGCTTCCCCGCCACGGCCTGGAGCCGACGCTGCATCTCCAGCACGGGCTGGGCGGCCTTCTCGGCGAAGAGCAGGGCATCGACCATCGCCTTCTCGGAGACGAACTTCGCGCCGCCCTCCACCATCGTGAGGCCCTGGGGCCCGACCGCCACGGCCAGATCCAGGTCGCACTCCTCCCGCTCGCCGTAGGTGGGGTTCACCACGAACTGCCCGTCCAGGCGTCCCACCCGGAGCCCGGCGATGGGTCCCTCGAAGGGGATGTCCGACAGCATCAGGGCCGCCGAGGCGCCGATCATCGCCGGGATGCCCGGGTCGTTCTCCTTGTCGGCCGAGAGGACCAGGGCAATGACCTGGGTCTCGTAGCGCCAACCCTTCGGGAACAGCGGCCGGATGGGGCGATCGATCAGCCGGGAATTCAGGATCTCCACCTCGGTGGGGCGTCCCTCGCGCTTGAAGTAGCCTCCGGGAATCCGGCCCGCGGAGTAGGTCCTTTCCATGTACTCGACCGTCAAGGGCACGAAGTCCGTTCCCTCCCGGGCCGTCGCGGCGGCCACGGCGGTGACCAGCACCACCGTGTCCTCCAGGGAGACCAGGGCCGCCCCATGGGCCTGCTTCGCGAGCCGGCCCGTCTCGATGGACAGCCTCTTCCCGAACCAGTCGAAGACCTCTCGATGCATGATGAACTCCTCTCCAGGCAGGCCGGCCGTTCCGACGGAAGTCCCTCTTCCGTCCTGCTGCCGGACACCGGTGGGTGGGGGAGACGAGTACCCGAGCCTCGTCCTGGTCCGGGGGGCCTAGCGCCGAAGCCCCAGCTGGGCGATGATCTTCTGGTACCGGCTGACGTCGGACCGCTTCACGTACTCCAGCAGGCGCCGCCTCTGGCTGACCAGTTTCAGCAGGCCTCGCCGGGAGTGATGGTCCTTCTGGTGTGTCTTGAAGTGCTCCGTCAGGTACCGGATCCGCTCGGTCAACAGCGCCACCTGCACCTCCGGCGAGCCGGTATCGGTCTCGTGGACGCGATGTTTTTCGACGAGAGCCAACTTCTGCTCGGGAGCCAGGGGCATTCCGATCCTCCACGTCACCTTTTCAAACGGGCGAATGCTAGGAGAACGACACGGATGTGTCAAGGGGTTTTTTCCTGGCCCCCCGGGTGGGGCATTCCGTTCGGGGGCCGCCCCGCGAGGCCCACCAGACGGGGCCGGCGATCCACGGGACCGGGACCCAGGCGCCAGGCCCCCCGGAGCCGTCCCTCCGCCTCCGGGACCCGAGCCGGGTCGTTGTAGCACAGAGTCGCCAGGGGTTCTCCGGGCCGGACCCGGTCCCCCCGGTGCACCCGGATTCGAAGCCCGACCGCCGGGTCCACCGGGTCCTCCTTCCGGCGCCGCCCCCCTCCCAGGACCAGGGCCGCCATTCCCACCGCCTCGCAGTCCACCGATTCCACGACCCCCTCGGCCTCCGCCGGGACCTCCTTCTGGAACCGGGCCCGGGGAAGCCGTCCCGGGTCGTCCACCAGACGGGGGTCGCCCCCCTGGAAGGCCACCATTCGCCGAAAGACCTCCAGGCCCGACCCGTCGAACCGGGCCGCCCGGATCCGCCGGGCCCCCTCCTCCCCATCGGCGACGACGCCCCCGAGGAGCAGCATCTGGCCCCCGAGGACCTCCACCAGTTCCACGGTGTCCTCGGGGCCTGCCCCCTGCAGGACCTCCAGGGTCTCCTCGATCTCCAGGGCGTTGCCCACCGCCCACCCGATGGGGTCGTCCATGTCGGTCAGGCAAGCCACGGTCCGGACCCCGGACCGCTCCCCCAGATCCACCAGGGTCTCGGCCAGTTGCCGCGCCCGATCCGGGGTCTTCATGAAGGCCCCGGACCCCATCTTGACGTCCAGCACGAGCCCCGAGATCCCCTCGGCAAGTTTCTTGCTGAGGATCGACGCAGCGATCAGGGGGATCGACTCCACGGTCCCGGTGACGTCCCGCAGGGCATAGAGGCGGCGGTCCGCCGGGACGATCCGCTCGGTCTGTCCGATCAGGCAGACCCCCACCTCCCGGACCCCCTGGATGAACCGCTCGGGCGAGAGGTCGGTCCGAAAGCCGGGCATCGACTCCAGCTTGTCCAGCGTGCCGCCGGTGTGCCCGAGGCCCCGGCCCGAGATCATCGGCACCCGGACGCCGCAGGCCGCCACCAGGGGGGCCAGGGGGATGCTGATCTTGTCCCCCACTCCGCCGGTGCTGTGCTTGTCCACCTTCGGCCCCGGAATGTCCGAGAGGTCGAAGACGTCCCCGGATCGGAGCATCGTGTCGGTCCAGACCGCCAGTTCCCCCCCGTCCAGTCCCTGGAAGTAGATGGCCATCAGCAGCGCCGCCACCTGGTAGTCCGGCACAGCGCCCGTGGTGACGCCCTGGATCACCTCCCGGATCGTGTCCGCATCCAGTCGCCCGCCGTCCCGCTTGCGGCGGATCACGTCGGTCATCAGCATCGTCACGCCTCCCGCGCCTCGGGGGCCGCCCCCTCAGGCCTGGCCAGCAACACCACCTTCCCCTCCTTCACCACGACCGAGAACCGGACGTCCGGCACCCCCAGGCGCTCCCGCTGGGCCTGGCGGGCCTTCTCCAGCCCGGCCCGGAAGGCCGACTCGGTGATCCCCTCGATGGGGAGTCCCAGGGCCGACCGGGCCGACAGGTAGTCCCGCCACAGCCCCACGACCGGATCCGGGGAGGACGGCGTCTCACCGGGAGTCCCGGAGCCGGCATCGGGGCCCAACACCTCGGCCGCGGAACCCGGTCCGGAGCCCTCCTCGCCGGCCCCGACCCCCGGCGCCGGGGCCATCGGGGCGTAGCCCGCCTCCCGGCGCATGGACTCCCGGGTGACCTTCCCCTCCTCCAGGTCCCGCATCACCCGGTCCCAGTACACCGCCAGGGTCCGGAAGCGCTGGCAGAGGGACTGGAAGCGGAACTTGTAGACCGCCCTCCGGGCCTCGTGGAGGGGACTCAGGCGGATGGCCCGTTCCAACTGGTCCCGCTCGAAGAGGGGGGGAACCTTCTCCAGGCCCAGGAAATAGCCCTGGTAGTGGATGCGCAGTTTCTCGATCCGGGTCGCCAGGTCCGCGAGTTCGGCGTCGTACTCCTTGTCGCCGGCCACGGCCTCACTCCTCCCCCAGGTGGGACCGAATCCACTGCGGAAGGCCCGAAATCGGGACGTCCTGCTGGTCTCCCGAGGCCAGGTCCTTCACGGCCCCCCGCCTCTCCCGGACCTCCGCGTCGCCCAGGATCACCGCGTAACGAGCCTCGCGGCGCACCGCGTGCTCGAACTGCTTCTTGAGCCGGGCGGTGGGGTCCGGGGCCGTCTCGGCCCGGAGGCCCAGGCGCCGGAGGTCCGTGACCAGCGCCAACCCCGTCTCCCAGGCCTCGTTGCCCAGCAGGCACACGACCACCTGGGGCCCCGAGGCCCCCTTCGGGGCCTGACCCGATTCGACCAGCGCCGCGAAGAGCCGGTCCACCCCGATGCTGATCCCCACCGAGGGCAGGCTGGGAACGCCGTAGGTCTGGAGCAGCCCGTCGTAACGTCCGCCGCTCATCACCGAGCCCATCGTCGGCAGGTCCAGCAGAAGGGTCTCGTAGACGGTCCCCGTGTAGTAGTCCAGGCCCCGGGCGATCCGGAGGTCCAGCGCCACGAACTCCCCGAATCCCATCGCCCGGACCGCCCCCAGCACCGCCCGGAGATGGGCCACGGCCTCGGGGGCCTGTCCCGCCAGGGCCTCGACCCGCCCCTCGTCGGTGCCGTCACCCAGGGCGTCCAGCACCGCCGTGGCAGCCTCGGGCCCCAGTTCCGGCAGGGCCGCCAGCATCTCCATGACGGCGTCCCGACCGACCTTCTCCCACTTGTCCAGCACCCGGAGCACCTCGATCCGCACGGGCCCAGGCGGCACGTTGGCCCCGTCCAGCATCGCCTCCAGCACCCCCCGGTGCCCGATCCGGACCCGGAACCGATCCAGACCCAGGCCCTGGAGGGCCAGGATCCCCGCTGCCAGGCAGTCGGCATCGGCCAGTGGCGAGGCGCTCCCCACGATGTCGGCGTCCATCTGCAGGAACTCCCGGAACCGACCATGGGCGGGCTTCTCGGCCCGCCAGACCGTCCCGACCTGATAGCGTCGGAAGGGCCGGGGCAGGTCCCGGTACTGGGCCACGACCCGGGCCAGGGGCACCGTCAGGTCATAGCGGAGGGCCACGTCCCGCCCTCCGTTGTCCTGGAAGCGGTAGAGGAGTTTCTCGCCCTCGTCGCCATACTTGCCCAGCAGGATGTCGGCGTACTCGATGGCGGGGGTCGAGAGGGGGGCGAAGCCGCAGGTCTCGAAGGCCCGGGTGATGCGGTCGATCATGGCCTGCCGACCCGCCTGCTCCCCGGGCAGGAAGTCCCGGAAACCCTTCAACAACCTCGGCTCCACGGGCATCGTCTTTCTCCTTCGCTCCCGGTCCACCGGCACCGACAGTGTATCATCAACTGCCTGGGACGCCCCGGGGACTTGCCCCGGGAGCCCCTCCCGAGGAAGATTCCCCCGCGACGACATGGGAGGCACGGTTGGTCGACGAGGTGCCCCGGATCTCCGGCATGGCGGCCTGCTGCGCCCTGGGGGGCGACGTCCGGTCCGTCTGGCGGAACCTCCTGGAGGGTGCGAGCGGGCTGGCCCCCGACCGGACCGGAACCGTGGTCGGCGCGATGCCCCATGACCCCTGGGACGCCGACGGCGATCCCTGGGCGGCCTGCATCGCCGGGGTGGCCCGTCGGGCCATCGAGGACTCGGGAGCGGACCCGGCGCGGGCCCTGGCGGACCCGACCACCGGACTGGTGGTCGCCACCACGAAGGGGGACATCGAGGGGCTGCGACTCCCGGGGAGGCCCGTGTCCCTGGGCCCCTTCCTCCGACGGGTGCGGACGGCGATGGACCACCGGGGACCCGCGGAACTCGTCTCGGCGGCCTGCGCCTCGGGGGCCGCGGCGATTGTCCGGGCGGACCGGCTGATCCGGGGCGGGGTCTGCCGGCGGGTGCTGGTCGTCGGGGCGGATCGCCTGGACCCGTTCCTGGTGGAGGGGTTCCGTTGCCTGGGGGCGATGGCCGCCGGGCCCTGCCGCCCCTATGACGACGAGCGGGAAGGTCTCTCCCTGGGGGAGGCGGTGGCGGCCCTCTGGATCGAGGGGGGCCCGGGCCCCGGCGTCCGTCTGGCGGGGGCCGGCCAGGCCCAGGACGCCGTGGGCATGGTGCGACCCGACCCCTCGGGAGGGGGACTGGCGCGGGCGATCCGCCAGGCCCGGACCGAGGCCCGAGGAGGACCCGTGGGAGCCATCTGCGGCCACGGAACGGCCACCGAGGCCAACGACGCGATGGAGGCCGAGGCCTTCCGATCCGCCTTCGGGGACTCCCCTCCGCCGGTCTTCGGGATCAAGGGGGCCACGGGGCACACCCTGGGCGCCTGTGGCACCCTGGAGGCCCTGGTCTCGGCGATGGCCCTCGAGGCGGGCCTCGTGCCTCCGACGGCCGGACACCGGGCCGGGAGCCTCGGCCTCGACATCTGCCGGTTCCCACGCCCGCTGTCCGAGGGGCGGATCCTGTCGGTGAACTCGGGCTTCGGAGGGCTCAACGTGGCCCTGATCCTGGAGGCATCCCGGTGAGAGACGTGCGGCTGGCGGCGACGGTGCTGGTGGACCACCGGGACCGGATCGGACCCGAGGGGGCCTCCTGCTGGAACCCCGATGGTTCCCGCGCCGCTCCCGATCCCCGGGAGTTCTTCCCGGACCTGGACCGGCCGGGACGCCTCGACCTGCCCAGCCGCTTCGTGCTGGCCGCCGGGGGGCTGCTGCCGCCCCTGCCGGAGTCCCTGCGGGAGACCACCGGGGTCTTCCTGGGGTCCACCACAGGCTGCCTGTCGGTGGATCGGGACTTCGCGGCCACCCTTGCCCTGCGTCCCCAGCCGTCCCTCTATGCCCGGACCCTCCCGACCACGGCCGGGGCCGAGATCTCCCGGGTCCTGGGACTCCGGGGCCCGGGCCTGGCGGTGGTCCAGGAGGCCTCGCCCGGGTGGCAGGCCCTGGTGGCCGGCTGGCAGGAGGTGGCCTTCGGGACCTGCGATGCGGCCCTCTGCGGGGAGTACCACGTGCCCCCGCCGGAGGATTCGCCCCCCTGGGTGGTGCTGGCGCTGCTGGTTGCGGTATCCTTGGCCGCTCCAGGACGCCTGTTGCAATGCCGCTTCCTGGGCACAGGCGATCCCGATCCGGGGACCGACCTCCGGGAACTGGTCGCCGCCACCCGACGCAGCGGGGCCTGGCAACGGGAGGTCCGGCTCGAGGGGGGCCGGTGGACCTTCTCCCTGGCGGCCCTTTCCGCGTGAGGTCACCGTGCGCGTCTTTCTGATCTCGGCCAACCCGGAACGGACACCGTTTCCGGTGTTCCCCATCGGCATCTCCTACGTGGCCCGGGCCCTGGAGGACCGCCACGAGGTGCGGCTCTGGGACGCCCTGGCCGACGAAGGGCTCCCGGAGGCGCTGGCGGCCTTCGACCCCCACCTGGTGGGCCTCTCTCTTCGAAACGTGGACGGCACCCGCCCCGACGGCCGCTTCTACCTGGACCACTACCGGGACCTCGCCCGGAGCATCCGGAGGGCCCATCCTGCTCCGCTGGTCCTGGGCGGAGCCGCCTTCACCCTCTTCCCAGGGCAGTACCTGGAGGCCCTTCAGGGCGACTATGGGATCGTGGGCGAGGGAGAACACCTCCGGGCCCTGGTTGATGCCCTGGAGGACGGGAAGGACCCTCGGGACTGGCGCGTCTCGGGGCTCGTGCTGCCGGGGCGAGAGCCAGGGCCGACCTGGAACTGGACCGGGCCCATCGGACATGCCCGGGCGGCGGCGGACCTGGCGATTCGCCATGGCCCCTCCTGTGGCGGTGTCCTGAACCTCCAGACGAAGCGGGGCTGCAACTTCCGATGCGTCTACTGCACCTATCCGGCCGTCGAGGGACGACACCTGCGGTACCGGAGCCCCGACGACCTCGTCCAGGAGGCCCTGCGACTGAAGGCCCTGGGGGCCCGGCATCTCTTCCTGGTGGACTCGGTGCTGAACCTCCAGTCCGAGGGCCTGGAGACGACCTGCAAGGCCTTCTCGAAGGCCCCGGTCGGGCTCCCCTTCTCGGCCTACCTGGCCCCCTTCCGGATCTCGGAGGCGCTGGCCATGGCCCTCCGAGAGGCCGGCATGACCCACGCGGAACTGGGCACCGAGTCCCTGAGCGATCCGGTGCTCCGGGCCTACGGGAAGCCCTTCCGGTGGGAGGACGTCCGTGCGGCCCACGAGACCCTGGGCCGGGCAGGCATCCACCGGGCCCACTTTCTGCTCTTCGGGGGACCCGGGGAGACACCAGAGACCGTGGAAGAGACCCTGGCTCGCAGCCGCGAACTGCGGGACACGGTCTTCTTCCCCTACCGGACGCTCCGGATCTTTCCCGGCACCCCGCTGCACCGGAGGGCCCTGGCCGAGGGGCTGGTCCACCGGGAGGATGACCTCTTCCGACCGGTGTTCTATTGTTCCCCCCAGGTGGACCCGGAATGGCTCCGGGACCGGCTCCGGAGAGAGGCGGAGGACCGTCCCAACTTCGTGCTGGACGACGCCTCCGAGGAACTGGCTGCCCTGGTGGCCCGGGCCCATGCCCGAGGCCGGTCGGGGCCGATGTGGGAGCGGCTGTGCCGATGACCCGGGACCTCCGAAGGGCCGTCGTGACCGGGATCGGGGTCGTGAGCCCCATCGGGACCGACCTGGCCTCGTTCGAAACGGCCCTGCGGGAAGGCCGGTGCGGAATCGTGCCGGTGCGGGCCTTCGACACCACCCCCTTCCGGAGCCACCTGGCCGGAGAGGTGCAGGGGTTCGACCCGGAGCAGGCCCTTGGCCCCGGGCTGGCCGACGCCTGGCGGGACCGATACCTGCTCCTGGCCCTGGCGGCGGCCCGGCAGGCACTGGACCATGCAGGACTGCCGGCGGACCTCTCGTCCCTCCGGAGCGCGATCTCCGTCGGGACCTGCAACGGCAGCCTTCGGACCGTCGAGGAGCGCTGGCGGGCCCGGATCGCCGACCCCGGGTCCCCCCTGGACGAGGCCGATGCGGTCCGGATGCGCTACGCGGCGCTGGGGCAGGCACTGGGCGGGGCCTTTGGGGTCCGGGGTCCCCTGGTCGTCGTCACGACGGCCTGTTCCTCCTCCACCAATGCCCTGGGCCTGGCCCTGGACCTCATCCAGGCCGACCTGGCCGACGTGGTGCTGGCCGGCGGCTCCGATTCCCTTTGCCTGACCACCTTCGCCGGATTCTCGTCGGTGAAGGCGATGGCCGAGCCGGGGCCCTGCCGCCCATTTTCCGGGACGCCTCAGGAGGCGGGAATGAACCTCGGGGAGGGGGCCGGTTTCTGGGTCGTCGAGTCCCGGGACCACGCCCTCCGGCGGGGAGCGACCTGCCTGGCCGAGGTGCTGTCCTATGGCCTCTCGGCCGACGCCCATCACCTCACGGCCCCGGAGCCCCAGGGAGAAGGGGCCTTCCGGGCTCTCCGGGCGGCCATGGAACGCGCCGGCCTCGCTCCAGAGGACCTGGACCACATCCACGCCCACGGCACCGGCACCGAGGCCAATGACCGGTCCGAGGCACGGGCGCTGCTCCGGCTGATGGGGGACCGAGTGGTGCCGGTGACCTCCCTGAAGTCCTTCCTGGGACACACGCTGGGGGCGGCCGGAGTCCTCGAGGCGACCGCCTCGGTGGTGGGACTGCGCAACGGGTTCGTCCCCCCGACCCTGCACTTTCGGGGGCCCCGGGCCGGGGTCCGGCTGGACGTGGTGGGACCCGAACCCCGGCCCGCACGAACCTCCTGCTTCCTGAAACTGAACCTGGCCTTCAGCGGCAACAACGCCGCCCTGGCAGTGGCGGTCCCTCCCCGGCCGGACCGGGAGCCCTCCCCACGGCCCCGATTCCGGGTCGTCGTGACGGGCATCGGCGCGGTGAGCCCCTTCGGGATCGGCGCCGAGGCCCTGGGAGAGGGTCTCCGGGAGGGGCGTGGCTCCATTCGGGAAGTGGACCGATTCGACGTGTCCCGGTGCCGCTGCCGGCGGGCCGGTCTGGTCCCGCCGGTGGACTGGCGTAGCGCGGACCGGCGCATCGACCTCCGGGGGATGAACCCCATCAGCCGGATGGCCACCCTGGCGGTGAAGGAGGCCCTGGAGTCGTCGGGACTGCCGCTGCGTCCCCGGACCCTGGAACCTTTCGGGCTGGTGATGGGAGTCCACGTGGGCCCTTCGGAGGAGCCGCTGCTGCGGCGGGTCTGGAGCACCACGAACCGCCTGGCCGATCCCGTCGGATTCGCCGAGAGCGTCGCCAACAGCGTCGGGGGCTACGTCTCCCAGGCCCTCTATCTCCGGGGCCACTCCACCACGCTGGCCACGGGGCCCCAGTCGGGGGTGGCGGCGCTGGCCGTCGCGGCGCAGGCCATCCTGCTGGGCCACGGAAGCGGGGTCGTGGCCGCCGCCGCCGACGAGGTCTTCGAGGCGCGTTTCCAGGACGAGGACTCGGCGGGGTGGCTGCCTCCGGACCCCACCCTGGAGGGGGGAGGGGGCTGGCGGCGTCGCCTCCTGGGAGAGGGAGCCGCGGCAGTGTTGCTGGAGGAGGCTGGCACCGCCGGTGCCCGAGGCGCCCGGGCCCGGGCCGAGGTGCTCGGGATCGCCGGGGCGACGGACCCGGGGACGATCCAGGGTCCCGACGAGGGCGGGGCAGGACGCGTCGCAGTCCTCCGGGAGGCCCTGGAGCGGGCCGGCCTGCGACCCCAGGACATCGCGGCGGTGGCCTGGGCCCCGGCAGGCGGCGCGGGGGGCCACCGGGACCGAGCGGCCCTCGCGGAGGTCTTTGGCGGCGGGGACGGCCCCCGATGCCTGGACACCGTGGACCTGGCGGGCTACGCCGATGCCACCTCGGCGCTGCTGGCCCTGGTGGCCCTCCTGGGAGAGGTTCCAGAGGCGGGCCTCTCCGAGCCGGTGGTGGTCCTGGGATCGTCGCCCCTGGGGGCCCACTGGGCCGTCGTGCTGGGGCCCCCGGAAGAGGAGCGCCCCCGATGACCGATCCCTTCCGACTGGACCGCCTGGACCACGACGACCGGCAGGCCGAGGCCCAGGTGCACGTCCCCGGCGACTGTCCCTTCTTCCAGGGGCACTTCCCCGGGGAACCGATCCTTCCCGGGGTGGCCCAGGTGGTCCTCGTGACCTGGGTCCTGGGGAGAGTGGTCGGGAGGCCCCTGCGCATCCAGTCCGTCCACCGGGTCAAGTTCACCTCCCCGGTCCGGCCAGGGATGGATCTGGTCCTGCGGCTGGCCTGGGAAGGACCGAAGGTCCAGTGGCGCCTCGCCGGACCGGAGGGGGAGGTCTCCTCGGGCGAGGTCCTCCGGGAGACCCCCTGATGGCCATCCGGGTCTGCGGCCTGATCCCGCTGTTCAACCACGGGGAGACGGTGGCCGGGGTCGCCGCGGCCCTCCGGGCCCACCTGGATCGGGTGATCGTGGTCGACGACGGGTCCACCGACGGCGGCGCGGACCGCCTGCCCCCCGATGACCCGGGGCTGGTGGTGATCCGACGGTCCCACAACGGCGGGAAGGGCGCTGCGGTGAAGGACGGCCTCCGGGCGGCCCGGGCCCTGGGCTGCACCCATGTCCTCCAGATGGATGCCGATGCCCAGCACGACCCGGAAGACATCCCCCGGTTCCTCGAGGCCGGCGATCGGGAACCGGGGACGATCTGGACCGGAGAGCGGGTCTTCGAGGCCGACGCCCCCGGTCGATCGCGGTTCGGCAGGCGCTTCGGGATGTTCTGGTGGCGGGTCGAGACCGGGGATCGAACCCTGACGGACACCCAGTGCGGCTATCGCCTCTATCCCCTCGAGGGCCTGCCTCCCCTGGAGGACCTGGGCGACCGGATGGACTTCGACGTGGAGGTCCTGGTTCGGTCCCTGTGGCGAGGGACCCCCGTCCGGGGCCTCCCGACCCGGGTGCACTACGGTGGGCCCGAGCACCATCGCAGTCACTTCCGGCCCTTCCGGGACAACCTCGGGATGACCTGGATGCATACGCGCCTCTGCCTCGCCCGCTGGAGCGGCCGGACCCGGACGCCGGACCTCGCGCCGAGGGTCCCCCGGTGGCTCCAGGTCCGGGAGGTCGGGTCCCGGACCGGCATCCGCATCGTGCTGGCCCTGGGACGACTGGCAGGGTACCGGGCCGCCCGGGCCCTGACGGCCGCCGTGGCCACCTGGTACGCGATGGTCGCCCCCGGAGCCCGACGATCCCTGCAAGAGTTCCACCGCCGGGCCGTTGGCCGTTCCTCCTTCGGGCTCGCCTGGCGGACCATCTTCTCGTTCGCCGAGTCGATCCTGGACCGGGCCTTCGTGGCGATGGGCCGGGCCTCGATCTTCCGACTGACGGTGGATGCCCCCGATGGGTTGCTGGACCCCGGGGCGCCGCCGAAGGGACACCTGGTCCTGGGGGCCCACCTGGGGACCCTGGAGATGGCCCGGGCCTTCGCGGTCACCGAACGGGTCTCCTTCTCGATGTGGATGCACGCGGCCCCCTCCACGGGCCTCTACCGGGAACTGCGACGCCTGGACCCCCGCTTCCACGAGTCCCTGATCCCGATGGGGTCCGAGGCGGAGGCGGTCGAGGCCCTCCTGGTCGTCCGGGACCGGATCCAGGCCGGGCACTACGTCGGGGTCCTGGCGGACCGGGTCTGGCCCACCGGCCCCCGAATCCGCCTTCCCTTCCTGGGACGGGAACGGGAATTCCCCCTGGGTCCCTTCAAGGCCGCCGTGGCCCTCAAGGCCCCGGTGCTGCTGGCCTTCCTGGTCAAGACCGGGCACAGGGACTACCGGCTGGTGCTCCGGCCCCTGGAGTCCGGTGACGCCGACCCGGGGGCCCCCACCAGGGACCGGGATGCCCGGACCAGGGACCTGGCCATGCAATACGTCCGGGGCCTCGAGGAGGCCGCCCGGCGCTTCCCGACCCAGTGGTATCATTTCTTCCCCTTCTGGGATGGGTGACGATGGACAGACCGCTCTCCCCCCGGACCCGCCCCCCGAGGCCCCCGCGTCTGGCCCCCCGACCGGGAGCCCAGGTGGCGGAGGTCCCCTTCCGGGTCCCCTTCCACGACGTGGACGCGATGCAGGTGGTCTGGCACGGCCACTATGTGAAGTACTTCGAGCTGGCCCGGACCGAACTGGAACGACGGATGGGCCTCGGGCACCAGGAACTGCTGGCCCGGAACCTGGTCTGCCCGGTGGTGGACCTCCAGTGCCGCTATCTCTCCCCGTTGCGCCTGGGCCACGAGGCGCGGGTCCGGGCCTTCATCGTGGAGGCGGATCGATCGCTCTGGATCGCCTACGAGGTCGTGGACGACACGACCCGGCGCAAGGCCGCCGAGGGCTACACGGTGCAGGTGGCCCTCACGGCGGACACCTTCGAACTGGTGATGGAGTTGCCCGATGACATCGTGGACCGGGCGCGGATGGTGGCTGGTCTTCCTGCTCTGGACCGCACCGGCCCGGGCCGGTGACCCCCCGGAGACCCCCGCCTCTCGGGACCCGGAGGGGATTCCCTGCCGGCAGGACCGGGACCTGGTGCGGTCCTTCCAGGAGGTCCGCACCCTCCGGGCCTCCTTCATCGACCGCCGGGAGGTGGACCTGCTGTCCGAGCCGCTGACCTCCCGAGGCCACCTGTACTACCAGCGTCCGGATCGACTTCACTATGCCCTGGAAAGCCCGGGACGCCAAGAGGTCATCGTGGTCGGGTCCCAGGTGCGGGTCCATGAGCCAGACCTGGGCCGGTCCCAATCCCTGGACCTGGGGGCCTCGGTGATCGCCCGGGCCGTGGTGACCAGTCTGATCCAGGTCCTCGGGGGCCGCCTGGACCGACTCGAAGCGGAGTATCGGTGCCGGTCCCTGCGGATGGCCGAGGGATGGGAAGTCCGCCTGGTTCCCCAGGGGCCCCCGCTGGACCGGGTCGTCCGGGGGATCGAGGTCCGGATCGCTCGCGACGGGAGCCTCCGGGAGGTCCTGGTACGCGAGGCCACCGGGGACTCCTCCCGGATGACCCTCGAGAACGTCCAGGTCAATGTCCCCTTCAGCCCCGAGGAGGAACAGGCTGATTTCACCCCCTGACCGAAAGACCGTCCTGCGGATGCTGCTGGGGCTGCTGCTGGGCCTGGCCCTGTGGCAGTCCCGATCGGTCCGGCTGGAGACGGACATCACCCGGTTCCTCCCGGAGGGGGAGGACCGGGACCGTCTGGCCCTCATGCGGCTGGTCCGGGCCTCGGGCTTCCAGCGAGGCCTCGTGCTGGCCGTGGGACTTCCTGCGGGACAGCAGGCCCCCGACGAGGCCTTCGGGGATCTGGTGGCCACCTTTCGGAGCCGTCTGGTGGCCACAGGGCTCTTCCGACACGTCCGGGGTGGCCCCCCCGAGGGAACCGCCGAGGCCTATCGAGGCCTCCTGTGGCCCCGCCGGTTCGCCCTCTTCGCCGAGGACCCCGAGTCGGACGTGCCCGCCCGCTTCTCCCCCGAGGGGGTTCGGAAGGCCCTGGACCATCTCCGGCAGTCCCTGGCCTCCCCCTCGGGGGCGATGGATCGGGCCCTGGCCCCGGAGGACCCCCTGCTCCTCTCCCGGGACCTGCTGGACCGGATGGATCGGGAGCTCTCGGCCCTCTCCCCACGAACCTGGCAGGGCCAGTGGTACTCCCAGGACCTCCAGAGCGCCCTGCTGCTGGCCGAGACCGAGGCCCCGGCCTTCGACACGGCCCGCCAGGGCGAGGTGCTGGACCAGGTCCGGAGGATCTTCGGGGAACTGGCCCCGGCCCGCTGTCCCGGGGCCTCCCTGCGCCTGACCGGCCTCCCCCGGTTCGTGGTCGAATCGGAGCAGCGGGCCCGGGGGGACATCACCCGGGTCTCCCTGGTGGCCTCGCTGTCCTCGGTGCTGCTGTTCCTGCTGTTCTTCCGGGGGGTCCGGCCCCTTCCGCTGGTGGTGCTCCCCGTCGCCGGCGGACTGGCCCTGGCCACGGGACTCCTCTCGCTGATCCACGGACGGGTCCACGGCCTGACCCTCGCCTTCGGGGGAGTCCTGATCGGGGCGGCGATCGACTACCCGGTCCACCTGATCCATCACCTCTCCCACGACCGGGCCTTCCAGGAGTCGGGACGCCTCCCGGGGCCCCTGCGACGAAGCCTCTGGGCCGGCTTCCTGACCTCCCTGTCGTCCTTCGGCGTGCTCATCTTCTCGACCTATCCGGGGCTCCGGGAGATCGCCCTCTTCTGCGCCACGGCCCTGGCGGGGGCCTTCGCCTGCACGCTGGCCTTCGTCCCCCCGATCCTCCGGCGCCTCCCCGCTCCCCGCACCCCCCGGGGCATCGACCTCCGCCTGCCCCGGCCCCTGGCCGTTCCCCTGTTGATCGTCGTCGCCCTGCCGGCCCTGGCCCTGCCGGCCCTGCGCCTGGAATCCGACGCCCGGGCGCTCGACGATGCCGATCCCGCCACGCTGGCCGACGATGCCCATGTCCGCTCCCTGCTGCCTTCCTCGGCCCTGCCCCGGCAGGTGGTCTGCTCGGGTCCCGACGCCCAGCAGGCGCTCCGATGCAACGACCGGGTCCACCGCCACCTCGCGAATCTCCGGATGGGCGGCCAGGGCCCCGCCTTCGCCTCCCTCCACGCCCTGATCCCCTCCGAGGACCACCAGCGACGAACCCTGGCGGCCCTGGCGGCCCTGCCCCCCTCCCTGGAGGACGACCTCCGGCAGGCCCTGGCCGCAGCGGGGTTTCGACCAGACCGGTTCGAGCCTTTCTTCACGGCCCTCGACCAGGCCCGCCGGGGACAGGTTCCCCCCCTGCGCCCCGAGGACCTGGACGACACGCCCCTGGCGGAGGCCCGGGACGGCCTCCTCCTTTCCCTGCCCGAGGGCTGGGCTGCCGTGACCCTCGCCGGGCCATTGCCTGCCGGCCTCCCGGACCCCCTGGACTCCCTGGCCGAGGACCCGGAGGTCACCGTGCTGGATCCCGGGGCCCTGGTCTCCCGCCTGATCACCCACTCCCAGGCCCAGACCTTCGCCCTGCTGTGGGTGGGGCTCCTGGTCAATGGCGCCTGGCTGATCGCCCTGCGGGGCCGGCGAGGCCTCTGGATGCTGCTCCCTTCGGCCCTGGCCCTCGCCTCGGTGACCGGAACCCTGACCCTCCTGGGCCATCCCCTGAACTTCCTGCACGGCGTGGCGATGCTGCTGGTGCTGGGAATGGGGGTGGACTACGGCATCTTCCTGCTGGACGCCGCGACCTCGGACGAGGTCGCCCGGTCCTCCGGCAGCGTGCTGCTGGCCGCCGCGACCACCCTGGCCGCCTTCGGGGGGATGGCCTTCGCCAGGACCGGGGCCCTGGTGGCGGTCGGGACCACCGTGGCCGGGGGCCTGCTCCTGGCACTGGTGGGGACCCTGGCGGTGGTCGCCCTCGCGGAAGCACGGAGGCCTCGATGAGACACCCGGCCCTCTGGTTGGCCCTGTCGGGAGTCGCCTGCGGAACGGCCGGAGCGATCGATGTCGGGGGTTGGGGGGGACCGGACCTGAGGGTCGATCACGCCCTCTGGCTGGAGGCCGGGGGGCAGTCCTTTCTGGGCCGCGGCGTCGTGCAGCGCCGGGGGGATCGCCTGGACCTGCTGCTGCTGGCCCCCACGGGGCAGCGCCTGCTGACCGTCCAGGCCCAGGGTCGCCAGGTCCGGTCCAGGGCCGCCGTCCCCGCCCTGGAACGACTGGACCCGGCCAGGCTGCTGGACGACGTCCGGTGGGCCTTCTTCGACGGCTGTCCCGCGGGCCTCAAGGGTCCCGAGGTCCAGTGCCAGGTGGATGGACACCGGGTCACCGAGGTCCGGGACGACCAGGGGCACCCGGTGCGTCGGGAGGTCCACCGCCGTGGTTCGACGGTCCGGATCGCGTTCGAGGGCTGGTCCCAGGAGACCGGCTGCCCCGGGGTTCCTCCCCGGGTCCGGTTCCAGGACCTTCGATGGGGGTATCGCTGGGAGATGGGCGTCGATCAGTGCCGGAGGCCCGAGGTCCCGGGCCCCTGACCCCGCATCACTTCTTCTTGTAGACGCCCTGGATCGCCTTCGCGCTGCCCTTCAGGATCAGCAGGCTCACCTTCTGGACCGCCGCAGGCCAGTCGCTGCTGCCGCTGCCCTCGTTGAGTTCCCCGCCGGCCAGTTTCCCCGACTCCCCGGTCAGGCGGTAGGACGCCGCCAGGCGGGCCTCGGCGGCGTTCGCCATCGCCATGCCCGCATAGCCCCCCAGCAGGGCCCCGGCCACCCGGGCTCCCTTGGCCCCGGGGTTGTACGACAGGACCTTCACCGTGAGCAGGAACTTGTTGGGTCCCGGGGTGAACTGGTCGGCGGCCTCCAGCGTCTCGATCACGTAGCCGTTCTTGTCGAACCGCTTCTTGAGGTCCGCGGCGAAGTAGTCCCCGACCTGGGTCAGCTGCTTCGCCTTCTCGGCCTCGGTGTCCTCGGTGATGCCGTAATCGAACACCACCGAGACCACCACCTTGCCCCCGTCGGGAGGCACCGGGGCCTTCAGGCCCGGTCCGCAGGCCGCGAGGCCCAGCATCAGCACGACCCCCAACGCCAGCATTGGAATGCGTACCATGATCCCTCCTCTCATCAAGTCGTTCGGACAGTCTCGTGACTGCAAGAATCTTCCTATGCCTTCCGCCGTCTCATGTCAACGGTGCCGGCCGGATCGGCGCGTCCGACGGCGACGCGACGCGCGGAGACGACCCGGCGGAGGCCGGTCCGCCTTGACAGGGATCGGGGCGGGTTCGACAATCGCGGCGCCGACAGGCCCCCTGGGAAGGAGGCGTCCCGCATGCTGGAGACGGTGTTCGAACGCCTCGCGCGGGGGGTCTCGAGGCACCCCTGGTGGACCCTGCTGGCCATGGCGGCGGTGAGCGCCCTGGCGACCTGGTCCACCTCCCGCACCCCGATCTTCACCTCCCGGAGGGCCCTGCTGGTCCCGGGCAGTCCGGAGGTGCAGCGGTTCGACCGCTTCCTGGAACATTACGGAGCCGCCTCGGACCTGATCCTGGCCCTCGAATCCCCGGAGGGACAGGAGATCCCCCGAGAAGAAATGGAGGACTTCGCGTCGCTGCTGGCCGAACACCTGCGGGAGGTCCCGGAGGTGAAGACCGCCGAGGCCCGGGTGGACGTGGCCTTCTTCCTGAGCCATGCCTGGACCTCGGCTCCGCTGGAGCAATTGGGCCAGGCGGAGTCCTTCATCCACTCCCTGGTGCGATTTCCGGACGGGGTTCCCCGGACCATGGGCGAGGCCCTGGACCGGGCCGAGGCCTGGTTCGAGGACCCTCCCTCCCTGGCCGACAAGTCCATCGGCCTCGAGGAGGCCCGGCGCATGCTGGACAGTGCCCGGTTCCTGCTGTTGGAGTGGCTTCGATGGGTGGAGTCCGAGGCGACCCCCCGGCGCATCTCCTGGGAACACCTGCTCAAGGGCCAGCCGGAGGCCCGGGACCTGATCGGCGGGAACGGGTACTACTCCACCCGGGACGGAACGGTCCTCTTCGTCTTCGTGCGTCCGGTGAACCCCTCCGAGGACTTCCGATACCTGGGGCCCTTCTACCGGGGCGTCCGGCAGAAGGCCGAGGAGGTCCGATCCGCCTGGGCCGCCGAGGGTCACCGGACGCCCACGGTGGGCCTCGGGGGCAACCCCGCCATCGTCTACGAGGAGTTCATGGGCCTCCAGCGGGCCGTCGTCTGGACCGTCGGGACCGCCGCAGTGCTGGTGCTGCTGGTGATCCTGTTCGGCTTGCGATCCTGGCGCCGGGCCGTGGTGGTCTTCGTGCCGATGGGCATGGGGGCCCTCTGGGGCACCGGGCTGGTGCTGCCGGTCCTGGGGCACATGAACATGGTCACCACGGCCTTCACCGCGATCCTCTTCGGGATGGGGGTGGACTACGGGATCTTCGTGAGTTCCCGCATCTTCGAGGAGCAGCAGAAGGGGAGCCTGCTGGCAGAGGCCATCGCCACCGGGACCGCCCGATCCGCCCGGGCCATCCTGCTGGCTGCCGGGGCCTCGGTGGCGGTGTTCCTGTCGCTGGCGACCGCGGAGTTCCGGGGCTTCCATGACCTGGGGATCGTGGCGGCCCTGGGGATCGTGACCGTCGTGCTGGCAACCTTCCTGGGACTACCGGCCCTTTATCGCTTGCTGCCCCCCCGGACCGTACCCCCGCTGGCTCCTTCGGGCCGTTCGCTGCTGGGGACCCCCGAGGAGACGGGATGGCGGGCCTGGAAGATGCCGAATCGGGTGGCCGTCGCCATGGTGACCGTCTTCAGCCTGCTGGGGGCGGCAGGGTTCGTGCTGGGGCTCCGGCTGCCGTTCAACTACGACGTCCTGGAGATGCTCCCGAAGGACTCCGAGGCTGCCCGCCTCTCCCGCCTCATGTCGGAGCGGAGCGACTTCCAGTCGGAGGTGACGATCCTGCTGGCCCGGGACATCGCCGAGGCCCGGGACCAGGCGGCGGCGGCGGAACGGCAGGACACGGTGGCCAAGGTCCAGACCATCGCCCCCCTGTTCCCCGAGGACGCCGAGGAGCGGGCCCGGCGGACCCGGCGGATCGGGGAGGCGATGGAGGCCTCGGAGGTCGCCCGCTGGGTGCTGGACCAGGCCCGCATCGAACTGCCCGCCGACGGGGCCCCCCGGATTGCCGCCATCCTGGACCGGGCCCTGGACCTGGTGGACGACTTCCAGGAGGCGGCCTTCTCGGCCGGGCACAAGGACCTCGTGAAGGACATCGAGGACCTGCGGGGTCTGATCAAGCGTCTGGCGACCCGGCTCCGGACGGACCCGGAACGGGCCACCCGGGCCAACCAGGCCTTCCTGGACCGGATGCTCGGGGATGCCCAGGCGGTGGTGCGGACCATGATCGCCTGGAAGGACGCGAGGCCGCTGCAGGTCCAGGACCTCCCGCCCGACATCGCCCACCGCTTCTTCGGCACCGACGGGTCCGTGGCTACCTACGTGTACCCCAAGGGCTCCATCTACGACCTCGACTTCCTGGACCGGATGATGGCCGACCTCAAGACGATCACGCCGGAGATCACCGGGTTTCCGAGCACCCACCAGGTGATGTCCCGGGCGGCGTTCCACTCGTTCTACCGGGGAACGCTGCTGGCCTTCGCGGTGGCCCTCATCTACCTGCTGGTGCTGCTCCGGCGGCTCACGGCCTTCGCCGTCGCGTCCCTGCCCCTGCTGGTGGGAGAGGGCCTGATGCTGCTGCTGCTGGCTGCCCTCGGGGTCCAGTGGAACTACGCGAACATCATCGCCCTGCCGCTCCTCATGGCCCTGGCCCTGGACTATGGGGTCTGGTTCGCCCACCGTACTGACGAGATGCAGGACCTGGGTCCCTGGCAGGTGCTCCAGGTCGCCGGCGGACCCATCCTGATGGCCGCCCTGACGACCCTGGCGGGACTCGGGGCGATCTCCTTCGCCGATTACCGGGGCGTATCGACGCTGGGGCGCAACGTGACCCTGGGGCTCTTCCTGTGCCTGGGCAGCGCCCTGGTGATCGCCCCGGCCCTGGTGCAGGTCCTCTCCCGCGTTCGGAGGCACCGATGAGACGATGGGGAATCGTGGCCCTCCTGGTTCTGGCTCCGGCGGCCCTCGAGGCCCGGTCGCTGGTCCTGTGCTACCCCGGAGGGGGCGTGAAGGCCCGGGATGCCCAGCCCTCCACCGAGAAGATGCTCCGGCTCGTGGAGCAACTGGGGGGCTGGAAGGCCGGGACCTTCGAGCCCTTCTTCACCGCCAAGGCCGACGAGTGCGAGCGGTGGATGGTGGAGAAGAAGCCCGACTTTGCCATCGTGACGCTGGGATACTGGCTGGATCACGGGGCCTCCGACGGCTGGGAACCCCTGGTCCAGCCAAAGGTCCACGGCAAGACCACCGAGGTCTTCCGGGTCGTGGTCCGAAAAGGGACCTACCGGGACCTGGAGGGACTGAAGGGCAAGGCCCTGGGCGGCACGCCGCTGGCCGAGCCCCGTTTCGTGGAACGGGTGGTCTTCCAGGGCCGCTACCGCCTGTCGGACTTCGACGCTCGCCCCACCCAGCAGGCCCTGAAGGCCCTCCGAGCGCTCCACGAACGGGAACTGGAGGCCGTGATGGTGAACGATCAGCAGTACCGATCCATCGACTCGCTGCCCTTCGGGGGTGAACTGGAGGCCATCTTCCAGTCGGAACCGGTCCCCCTCATGGGCGTGGTGGGTCAGGTCCAGCGGACCACCCCCGACGAACGGAAGCGGCTCCAGAAGGCCATGCAGGGATTCTGCGGGCACCCGGATGGCAAGGGATTCTGCGAGTTGTTCGGGATTGACGCCTTCCTGCCGGCCAACGGGAGCGTCTATGACGCGGTGAGGGCCCTGTGGAAGTGAGGACCCGACAACGCGGCGGAATGGTCGGCTGGGCGTTGGTCCCCTGGATTGCCCTGATCGGGATCGGTTGCGGCGCCCAACGGGTGCGCCTGGACGGGGTCTCCGAGTGTCCCGAGGACGTGCCCTCCCGACCGCCGGACCCTCCCTCCTACCAGGACCTGGCCTGCATCGTCGTGGCGGCCCGGGAGGCCCCTTCCCTGACCGCGGCTCAACACCGGGTGGTGGCCCGAGCCGCCTCGGACCTCGCGGCCGGGGAGACGGACACCTCCCGGGCCGAGGCCCTGGCCGACGAGGGCCTGGAACACGCCCGGAAGGCCCTGACCCAGGAGGATCACCCGGTCTCCCACTACTACGTCGGCATGCTCTGGGGACTGGCCATCGCCCGGAGGCCGCTGGCGGCCCTGAAGGCCCTGCCCTCGATCGAGCACCACCTTCGCCTGGCGGCCCAGGGGACCCCCGACGAGGATGCCGGGGGGCCGCTGCGGGTGCTGGGCATGCTCTATGTGAAGGCCCCCGCCTGGCCCCAGGGAATCGGGGACACGGACAAGGGCCTGGAACTGCTGGAGCAGGCTGTCGTGACCCACCCGGAGCACCCCCTGAACCTGCTGTTCCTGGCCCAGGCCCTGAGGGACAACGAGGCCGAGGGCTGGGAGCAGCGAGTCCCGGACCTGGTGCGGCAGGCCCAGGAACTGCTGGAACGCCGGGACTTCGGGTGGCCCGCCCGGCGCTGGCGCCGGGAACTGGAGTCCCTGGCCCACTGATCTCGCGACGGACCAGGGCGAAGACCCGCCGGTCACGATCGGGCGCGTCTGCGGATCAGGGCCTCGACCTCCTGGACCTCCAGGCGCATCCGTTCCTCCCAGGTCCGGAGAGACCAACCGGTCCGGGCCGCCCCCTCGGCCAGGGCCCGCCGCCAGGAGGCATCGCGGATCCAGCGGGCCAGCAGGCCGGGGCCCTCCCGGTCCAGGTCTCGGGGAGCCAGCAGGACCCCCGACTCCCCGGGGCGGACCACGTGGGAGGTCCCCCCGACATCCAGCGTGAAGACCGGGACCCCGGCCACCATGGCCTCCAGCACGCCGTTGGAGAGGTTCGAGAGGTCATAGAGCGAGAGGTAGCCCTCCGATTGCACCAGGAGATCCAGCACCCGGTCATGGGCCAGGGGCCCCTCGAAGACCACCCGGCCCTGCAGGCCCAGGTCCCCGGCCAGGCCCTCCAGGGCCCGCCGCTCCGGCCCGTCGCCGGCGATGTGGAGCCGCCAGGGGGGCAGGTCCCGGGGCAGGCGTGCCACCAGCCGCAGCACCCGGTCCACCCGCTTCCACTCCACGAGCCGGGAGGCCGTCAGCAACCGCAGCACCCCGTCCCTGGGCGCCTGGATGCGACGCCGTGCCGCCTCGATGTCTTCCTTCACGACGCCGTTGATCCAGAACCGGACCCGGTCCCGGGGGACCCCCAGGCGGGCCAGCACCTCGTCACCCCGGGTACCGTCGTCGGCCATCACGATCAGGTCCGCCGGGGCCGTGAGGGCCAGACGGTTCATCCAGAGGGCATCGAAGACCGCCGGGTCGTCGATCCAGGCCGAGAGCAGGGTGCCCTGGAACCGGTTCACGGAGGCGACCCCCAACCTCCGGCCCAACCAGGCCGCAATCGGGGCACCGAAAATCTCGTATCCATAGAGGACGTCCGGCGGACGGGGAAGGCACTGGCGGAGGGCCAGAAGCGTCATCTGGGCCTGGAAGGCCAGGAAGCGCCCTCGATTCTCGAGGGCCATCGGGTCGAGCCGGGTCCGGGGAGCGGCGGGTGGGGGGGCAGGGGGGGGGCGCAGACGATCCCGCCATCGCCGCAGGGCCCGCACCGATCCCTGGAGCACCAGGGGGGCCCGGTGGATCCGGATGCCCCCCGGGAGATGGTCCAGGGCGCCATGGACCTCCCGGGAGGTCAGGACGTCCACCTGCCAGCCGGCCTGGGCATACCCCAGCAAGGTGTTGTAGAGGCTCTGGTTCCCCGCCCTCTCGACCGCCGCCCCCCCCTCCTGGAGCAGCCAGACGTCGAGGTCCGTGAGAAAGAGAATCCGGCGCCTGGGGGAGAAGGTTGAGTCCATCGCCCGGAAGCCTACCACGAAGCGCCCCGGGTCACAGGAACTGCCCCACCAGCAGGAAGAAGACCCCGGCCAGGAAGGCCGAGACGGGGATCGTCAGGATCCAGGCCCAGAGGATCCGGCTCGCCAGCAGCCACCGGACGGACCCCAGGCCCCCGGTGACGCCGACCCCGACGATGGCCCCGGTGATGGTGTGGGTCGTCGAGACGGGGATCCCCAGTTCCGAGACCGCCAGGATCGTCACGCCGCCTCCGGTCTCGGCGCAGAAGCCGTGCATCGGGTCCAGGCGGGTCAGTTTCATGCCCATCGTCCGGACGATCCGGAATCCCCCAAAGAGGGTCCCCAGGGCGATGAAGAAATGGCAGAGAAGCAACAGCCCGAAGGGAGGCTCGTGGGAGGACTGGAAGTAGCCCCCCGAGACCAGCAGGGCGAAGAGGATCCCCAGGGTCTTCTGGGCGTCGTTGGTCCCGTGGCTGAAGGAGTATATGGCCGCCGAGACCAGTTGCAGCCGGCGGAACAGGCGGCCCATGAGCCGGGGCGACCGGTCCCGGACGATCCACCGGACCAGCCGCTGGAGGGCCGTCGCCATGACCATGCCCACCACCGGCGATACCACGATGAAGGCCGCGACCTTCAGCAGCCCCGAGGGGATCAGGAGGTCAAACCCCCCATAGGCCACCGCCCCGCCGGCATAGCCCCCGATCAGGGCATGGGAGGAGGAGGATGGCAGGCCCAGCCACCAGGTGATCAGGTTCCAGGCGATGGCGCCCACGAGCCCCGAGAGGACCACCGGGACCGTCACCTGGGAGGTCTCGACCACCCCCTTGCCCACGGTCTTGGCCACGGCAACCCCGAAGGTGAAGGCCGCCACGAAGTTGAAGAAGGCCGCCCATCCCACCGCCAGTCTCGGATGGAGCACCCGGGTCGCCACCACCGTGGCGATGGAGTTCGCGGCGTCGTGGAAGCCGTTCACGAAATCAAAGACCAGGGCCACAAGGAAGGTGGCGAGGATCAGGGGGTGATCCGCCAGGAATCCAATCAGGTCCATCTTGGCTCCTTCGGCATGTCCTTCCACGCTGCGGCGATGCTGAGGTCACAGGTGCTCGAGGGTGATTCCCTCGATGATCTCGGCGACGTCCTCGGCCTGGTCCGAGGCATCCTCGATCCGCTCATAGAGTTCCTTCAACTGGATCACCAGCAGGGGGTCGCCCCGATGGTCCCGGAAGAGTTCCCCGAGGCCCGCCCGGAGGATCCCGTCGGCCTCGTTCTCGAGGCGCTGGACCTCGATGATCAGCGACCGGATGCGATCGGGGTGCTTGAACCCGTGGAGCAGCGGCACCAGTTCCACGAGCACCTCCTGCTCCTTCATCACGACCCGGGCCAGGTCCACGAGGCGCGGCGGCACCTTCTGGATGTCGAAGAGCAGCATCCGCTGGGCGGCGGACTCGATGCCGTCCACCACGTCGTCCATCTTGCTGATCAGTTTCAGCGTCTCGTCCCGGTCCAGGGGCGTGATGAAGGTCCGGTGCAGGAGGTCGATGGTCATGTGGGCGATGGTGTCGCACTCGTGCTCGATCTCCTCGATCCGGCGCACCATCCCCTCGGCTCCCCGGGGCCACTGCTCGAGGGCATCGACCAGCGCCTTGCCCGCGTCGAGGCCCGCCTTTGTGTGGCGGATGAAGAGGTCGAAGAATCCGATCTCCCTGGGGGCCAGTTTCTCCCACATCGGGCACCTCCCTGCTGGTGGCATCGGGGTCCGGAATCCGCGGCCCGGACCCTGGCGGCGGTGTATCACGGACCCTGCCCACTTTGGTGACAGAGTCGTGACAAAATGATGACATCCGGCGTTGTCGGTCCCGAGGGAATCATGGCATCCTGAGGACCCATGGCAACGAGGAGGCCTCCGATGAGCGCGGGATGGTGGATCCTGGTGGCGCTGGTGGTGGCGGGGGCCGGGGCCTGGTGGCTCCGGTCCCGGAAGGCCGTCGGATCGGGGGAGCGGCCCGTCGCCGCAGCCAATCGGTGGGATCGGATGGCCGAGGCGGCCCGGAGGCAGGCGGCGGACCCCTTCCGGTTCCCGCCCGTCGAGATGAGCGTGCTGTGCCAGGGGCTGTCGGCCCAGGGCACCGAGGCGGTGATCGCGGCCTACCGGGGGCATCTCTCGGTCAATCTGGAGTCCCTGGGACTGACCGACGCCCAGGACCGGGACATGCTGCCGGACCTCCGCTACCGGGACGACCCGGACTGGGTCCTGCGCCTGGACGGGTTGACGGCCCCCCAGGCCCGAGACCTGGTGGATCGGGTCCGCCAGGCCGGGGGGCAGGCCCGAGTCCGAACCTTTTATGCCCGAGACAAGGGGTTCCAGGCAGGAGGGGAGGCGGCGGACCTGGAACTGGAGTTCGCGGTCTGGACCCGGGCCCCGGCGGGACAGGACCTCGGCCCCCTCTCGGGCCTCTACCGGGACTTCTCGCAACGCAATGCCGGGACGCTGGGCCTGGGCCCCGAGGACCTCTCGCCGACCGGAGAACCGGAACGGGAGGGGGAGGCCCAGGTCTGGCAGCCCCTGACCTGGGACCAGGCCTGGGCGATCCACCAGGAGGCGGTGCGGACGGGGATCCCGTCGGCCATCCGGGGTCTCCTGCCGTTTCCCGGGGAGTGATCCCCGCCAGACGCCAGGGTCGGGCCATCCGCCAATGCCCTCAGGGGGCCCGGGCGGGGGCCTCCCGGGACAGGACCTCCGAGTACTGTTCCAGCAGCAGCCGGCCATGGTTCCGCCAGGCCAGCGCGGCGTTTCTGAGCGCCTCCGCGAGTCCCGGCCGTTCTGCCCGGAGGTCCCGGCTCTCGGCGGGGTCCGCCTCCAGATGGAACAGGGACTCGTCGTCTCCTCCGTACTGCTGGATCCACTTCCAGGGTCCATGGCGCACCGCCAGGGGGCTCACCGGGAGGCGGCCCGCCATGAAGACGGGGCGCGGGACGGGGTCCCGCGTCAGGTCCCGCCCCTGCCAGGTCCAGGGCGCCTCGATGCCCAGCAGGGAGGCCAGCGTCGGGGCGACGTCCTGGTGGGTGGTCGGCTGACGCACCGTCACCTGCGGGGAAATGCCCGGTCCCGCCAGCAGCCAGGGCACCCGGACATGCTCCTCGAAGAGCCGGGGACCGTGACCCGCTCCGCCGGGGTGCTCCTGGAAGCCTTCCCCGTGGTCCGACAGCACCACCACCAGCGTGTCATCCCCGTGCCCGGCGGCCCGGAGGCCCTCCAGCAGGCGCCCCAGGACGCCATCGATGTAGGCCACCGCCCGGGCATGATCCTCCCGCGTTCCGACCGCCTGCCCAGGAAACCCTGGAAAGTCGTAGGGGTGATGCCCGACGGCCAGGTTGTAAATCACCGCGAAGGGCCGGACCGGATCGACGGGCCGGGAGGCCAGGTCCTGGAGGATCGCCCGGATGGTCACGTCCTCGTCCAGTCCCCAGGAGTTGCGCCAGGCGCCCTCCTGGCCCGGCATGTCGGTCATGTCCCGGATCACGTCGGGCCGCTGGCGCTCCAGGAACTCCCGGAGACGCTCGAACCGGCCATCCCCCGACAGGAAGACCGAGGTCCGCCACCCGGCCCGCCGCAGCACCGAGATCAGGCCGTCGGGGCAGGCGTCCCGGAACCGCAGGTCGCTCTCGGGACGGTCTCCGGGCCAGGGCTGCTCGGAGCAGAGGAGCGCAAAGAAACTCTTGAAGGTCTGGGGCCATGGGGTGTAGTGGGCCTCGAAGGAGACGCCCCGGGCCGCCAGGGACCGGAGGACCGGCAGGTCCTGGGCCCCGGTGGACTGCAGGACCCGCCCAGGCACCGACTCCAGGACCACCAGCAGCAGGTTGGACCGCCCGGAACGGGCCTCCGCCAACGGGGGTGTCTCCGGGGGCAGGGGGTCCAGGGGCGCCTGGAACCGGAAGGTCAAGGGCCCCTCCTCCTCGGGAGTGCGCCACCGATCCGGGAGCAGGCGGACCACCGAACCCAACAGGTCCGGGACCTCCGAGCGCTCCTGCTCCCAGGTCATCACCCGGGTTCCGAGCAGCCTCCCCGACGAGAGGGCCGGCGCCAGGAGGCCCGATGCGGCCATCCAGAGAATCCCGACGCCGGCAGCCACCCCCGTGCCCCTCCGGGAGACCCGCGGTCCCAGGCGGCCCCAGCCCCCCCACACCGCCAGCCCCAGGACCATCGAGGCCCCGACGACCCCCAGGCGACCCGGAGTCAGGTAGAGGGAGATGGAGTCCCGAAGCGCCTCGGAAACCAGACCGCCCGAGGACTCCTCGCCTCCCAGCAGGTACTGGAGAGCGAGGGCATCCAGGGGGGTCCCGAGCACGAGCCGCACGAACCCGCTGACGGGGACGTAGAACCCCAGGAGGGCGATGGTCAGCCCCTCGACGACCCGCGCCGGGCCTTCCCGTCCCGCCCGCCGCAGGGGCCAGGCCAGCCCCAGGGCCACCAGGGCCCCGATCGTCGCGCCGGCGAGGTCCATCCCGAGAAAGAGGGGCATCTTGAGCAGCAGCAGGGGCACCCGCACCTCCCCCCACTCGCCACCCTGGACCAGCGCCACGGTCCGGACGACCCGGTACGGGAGATGGATCGCCGCCATCGCGACCCAGACCGCCCAGACATGACTGCGGCCCCGGTCCATGCAGGATCGCCTCTCCTTGGCGTGGGAAGGATAGCACGGCGGTTCGACCTCGCGGCCGAGCGCCCCGATGCCCGGGGAGTCCATGACAGCAACGGCGCCTCCTGCTATCCTGCAGGCGATCGAGGCACGACCCCTTCCGCCAGGGAACGCCGATGCGATGGCTCATCACAGGCGCCACGGGATTCATCGGCCGACGGCTCGTGGAGACCGCCCCGGGGCCGGTGACCGTGCTGGCCAGGGACCCGGTGCAGGCCCGGAGGGTCCTGGGACCGGTGGATGCCTTCCGCTGGGACGCCCTCGAGGGTCCCCCGCCCCGGGAGGCCTTCGAGGGCGTCGAGGCCGTGGTCCACCTGGCGGGCGAGTCCATCGCCGGCCGGCGATGGTCCGGACCCTACAAGGAGGCATTGTCCCGCAGCCGGTCTCAGGGCACCCGGAACCTGGTCATGGCGCTGCAGGCCCTTCCCTCCCGGCCGGCGGTGCTGGTGTCCGCGTCGGCGGTGGGCTGGTACGGGGACCGGGGCGACGAGGAACTGGTGGAGACCTCTCCGCCAGGGCGCGGTTTCCTGGCCCAGGTCTGTCAGGACTGGGAACGGGAGGCCCGAGGGGCCGAGGCCCTGGGCATCCGGGTCGTCCTGGCCCGCCTGGGACTCGTGCTGGGCCCCGGCGGGGGCACCGTCCAGGCGATGCTGCCGCTGTTCCGCAAGGGTCTTGGAGGACCCTTCGGCCTGGGGCGACAGTTCCTGCCCTGGGTGGCCCTGGAGGACGTCCTGGGGCTGATCCGCCACGCCATCGAGACGCCGGCGATCCGGGGGCCCCTCAACGTCACGGCGCCCCATCCGGTGCGCCAGCGGGCCTTCGCCACCGCCCTGGGCCGAGCCCTCGGACGCCCGGCCCTGCTGCCGGCTCCGACGCCGCTGCTGCGGCTGGTCCTGGGGGAGTTCGCCAGGGAACTGCTGGCCTCCCAGCGCGTCCTTCCCCAGGTGGCCCTGGATACGGGCTACGTCTTCCGCCTCGCCGATCTGGACGAGGCAATCCGGGCCGCCTTGCGGTAATCTAGGCGGTCCTTCCGGGAGACTCCCATGAGCCGATCCTCGGTGCTGTGGCCCCTGCTGGTCTCGTCCCTGGCCTGCCAGACCTGCAAGACGGCCGACGTGGTCCAGGCGCCTCCCGTGGCGGAGGAGGCCCCGACCCCCCTGCAGGTGGACCTCTTCGTGATGTCCCAGTGTCCTTACGGCGTCCAGGCCGAACAGGCCCTCTTCCCGGCCCTCGATCGCCTGGATCCCCACACCCGCTTCCGGCTCCACTTCATCGGCGGCATCGGGGAGGACGGAAGCCTCGACTCGATGCACGGAGAGGACGAGCTGACCGGGGACCTGCTCCAGGCCTGCACCGCCGAGAAGGTCCCGGCGAAACTCCGGCCCCTGGTCCTCTGCATGAACCAGGACGCCTCGGCGATCCCGGGAAACTTCCTGGAGTGCGCCCGGTCCGTGGGCATCGATCCGGCCCCCATCACCGCATGCGCCGAGGGAGAGGAAGGCAAGACGCTGCTGGGACAGTCCTTCCGCCTGGCCGAGGGCATGGGGATCGGCGGGTCCCCCACCCTGTTGCTGGGAGGGTCTCCCTACGAGGGACCCCGGACCCCCGAGGCCTACCTGCGGGCCCTCTGCCGCTCCTTCACCGGGGCCCCGCCCCGAACCTGCCAGGAACTCCCGCCCCCCCGGCCCATCTCCCTGACCGTGCTCAGCGACGCTCGCTGTTCCGCCTGCGGGCCGGCGGTCGAGGAGGGGACCCGCCAGCTCAAGACGATGTTCGAGGGTCTCCAGGTCCAGGTGGTGGACTACGGCACCGAGGAGGGCAAGGCCCTCCATCGCCTGTTGCTGGAGGCCGAGCAGCCCTACCTGCCGGCCTTCCTGTTCGGCCAGGAGATCACGCAGGACGCCTTCTATGCCCAGGTGACCCGCTTCTTCCGGCCGGTGGGGACCTACCAGATGCTGGCGGTGGAGGCCACCTTCGACCCGACCTCGGAGATCTGCGACAACGCCGTGGACGACGACGGCAACGAACTGGTGGACTGCCAGGACCCCCGTTGCACGCAGACCCTGACCTGCCGGCCGGACCGGCCGAACCGCCTGGAGGTCTTCGTGATGAGCCATTGTCCCTTTGGCATCCTGGCCCTCCAGTCAATGCGGGAGGTGGTGGCGGCCTTCGGAGATGCCCTGGAGTTACAGGTGCACTATCTGGCCGACGAGACGGCACCAGGGACCTTCGAGTCGCTCCACGGCCCCGCCGAGGTGGAAGAGGACCTCCGGCAGGTCTGCGTCCAGCGTCTGGTGAAGAAACCCCGGGATTTCCTGGCGTACCTGTGGTGCCGCAACGAGGACCTCTCGGCCACCGACTGGCAGAAGTGCCTGCCGGACCGGGGCCTGGCCCGGAAGGTCCAGCAGTGCTCCCAGGGTTCCCAGGGACGGCAGTGGCTGTCGGAGGACCTGAAGACCGGTGAGGCGCTGGGCATCGGGGCGAGCCCCACGTGGCTGGTGAACAACCGGCATCTGGCCAACGGCCTGTCGCCGCTGGAGATCCAGCAGATGATCTGCCAGCACAATCCCGCCCTCGCGGGGTGCAAGACGCCCCTGTCGGAGGGGTCCGGCGACCTGCCCTCCGGCGGCGGCTGCGAGTCCCCGTGACCCCAGGAGGTGCCGATGACCCGCGTGGGAGTCTGGTGGGCCCTGGCCCTGCTGCTGGCGACGGGATGCGGGACAGGGACCCGGGCCGATGACCCGGGAACCGGCGCCGATCTCCCGGGAGATGACGTCCCAGGCGACGTCTCTGGGGCTCTGGACGGGCCGGCGACGGACCCGGGCCTGGACCCGGCGGCGGAGGTTCCCCCGGCGGACAGCCCGGTGGACACGGCGGACCCTGGCGACGACTCCCTGGAGGAGGTGTCGCCGACAGGCCTGTGGGCCCGGGGCCCGATGTTCCCGCTGCCCCGGGAAGTGGCCACCCTGGCCCCGGAGGCCTTTGAACGGATGTCCCTGTTCGCCACCCGGGTGGAGGGCCCACCGGATCGGAGGCCGGGCCTGGGCCATCGGGGGGCCTTCGGGACCGGCAACGGGCTTCTCTTTGCCCAGGTCGGCGTGGCGGACCCTCTCAACACCCTCCACAGCCTGGTGGGCCCGACCTACGAGCGGCGCCCCAACTTCTTCGGGGACTTCACGGTGTGGGTGGCGGGCCCCGAGGACGAGAGTCCGGTTCCCTTCGAGGAGGAGTGGGCAGGACGCAGCCTCTCGGCGCCGGTGGTGGTGACCCGCGCGACCCGGGACGGGATCACGCTCGTGACGGTGGACCTGGGGGCCCCCCAGGGCCTGGCGGACATCCCCCCGACCTGCTGGGTCCGGGGCTTGCTGGTCCAGGCCTCCGAGGACCGGGACGGCTGGTCCCTGGTGGTGGAGGCGACGAACCCCCAGGTCCCCTTGCCTGGAGGCCGCACCCGGGAGACCGGCCCGGTGAGCGACGGGCGGGTTCGGGATCTGGTCAGCGGGCTCATGGGCCCCGGAATCCCGGAGGTGGACGGGACGCGGACCCGGTTGCCTCTGGGGCCCCTGTCGGCGGGGACCTCCATCTGGCGCCTGTGGGTGGCCTGCGCCTCGGAGCGCCTGGCCGGGGACCGGGCGCCGGAGGACTGGCCCATGCGCCTCTCCGGGAGACCCGAGGACCTGCTGGCGGTGGCCCTCCAGCAGGCGGAGGAGGACTACCAGGACTGGAACCGCCGAACGGTCATGATGGACCTGCCGGACCCCCTGGTGGCGGACTTCCTGGAGGGCATGAAGATGACCCTGAAGGTCCAGACCGCCGCCACCGGTGCCAGTTGCCCCATGTCCGAGTACACCCGGACCTGGACCCGGGACAACATGGGGCCGGTGCTGGCCCTGCTGGCCTACGGGGCCTTCGAGGACGTCGCCGCCATCCTGGACTACCTGGAGGCGGCCATCCGCTGGTCCGGAGACCTCCGGAACAGTTACGATGCGGACCTGGACCCCGCCGGGGCCCCCCCGGCCCCCGACTGGGCCTCCCTGGGGACCCTGGACGGCCGGGTGGCGGCCGAGACCCCCTCCTACCTGGTCCGGATGCACACGCTCCATGCCCGGTGGTCCGGGGACCCCTCCCGGGTGGCCTCCCGGGTGCCCCTGATCCGCCGCTGCATGATGGACCAGGCCTTCGGGCCCGACGACCTGCTGCCCTTCACCGGGGACGAGACCTTCCGGGCGGCCATGAACACCGCCCTGGGAGTGCCGGACCTGGACTACCCCCACCACGACCGGTCCTGGTCCCTGAACTCGACGCTGCTCTGGCTCGGGGCGGCCCGGGACGCCGGGGACCTGCTGGACGACCTGGGCGAGACGGCCCTGGCCGAGGACCTCCGAGACCGGGCGGACCGGATGGCGGACCGGACCCTTCCCCGGTACCTGCGGCCCGATGGATGCCTGGCGGCGTATCTGGACCGGGACACCGAAACGCCCTCGGCCCCCTTCGAGGATGCCGCCCTCCAGGTGACCTGGAGCGGCTGGCTCGACGGTGACGAGCCCCTGGCCCAGACCTCCCTCCGATGCCTCGGGGACCGCATCCGCCGGGCTCCCGGGGAGTGGGTGTCGCCCCTGGACCCCTACTGGGCCGGCACGATGGGGGCCTGGGAGGGGATCTACACGGGCATGCTGCCAGGCTACACGCTGGCGGCCATGACCGCCATCGGACACCCTGAGGCCCAGGCGGCCTTCGATGCCGTGCGCCTCTCCCTGGACACCAGCGGCAACCTCCAGGAATACCTGATCTTCGACGACCACTCGGGGGTCTCCCTGGTCTATGACCCCACCGGGGTGATCGGGGACTACACGGCCAGGTTCCGCCCCTGGGAGGGCGGCATCGTCGCCGAGGCGGCCCTTCGGTACCTGATCGGCTTCGCCCCTGATGCCCTCGGGGGCACGGTGGCCCTGCGCCCCCACCTCCCCGAGGCCTGGCCCCGGATGGCCTTCCAGGGCCTCCGGGCCGGGGCGGCCCGCTTCGACGTGACGGTGACTCGGGGCACCGGAGCCGGAACCTTCCAGGTCCAGATTCGTCAGCGGACCGGAGAGACCCCTTTCTCCTGGACCCTCCGGTGGGATGCCCCCTCGGGGCTTCCGACCTTCCGGGTCGATGGAGCGGAGGTGCCGGAGGGAGAGATCGATCGCCGGGACACCCTCTTCGGCACCACCTCGGCCATCATCCGCGTCGGGACCGTGCCGACCGACGGCCGTCCCGTGGTCGTGGATGTGTCCCTGGCGCCAGGAGCCTCGCCATGAACCGATGGTGCCTGTTGCTGGCATGGTCCCTCGCCTCCTGCGGAGGGGCCGAAACGAACCCGGCAGTCGACATCCCGATCTGGGAGGTCACGATCCCCGAGGGGTCCTCCCCGGGGGAGGACGCCCGGGAGGCCGAGTCGGAAGACCTGTCGTCGGGCCCCCGGGAGGTCCTCGTTGACTCGGACCTCCCCCACCAGGAAGACCTCCCGGACCCGGGCCCGGACCCGGACACCCCGACGGACCCGGGAGACCCGGACCCGGGCACCCTCCCGGACGAGACTCCGGACTCCGAGACCCCGGACATCGGACCGGCGGACACCCCCGCGATCCCGGACGAGGCCCGGGACCCGGGCCCCGCCACGCCCTGGCAGGGTCTCTTCGACCCCGCCTGGATCCGGGACGCCACCACGGCCGACTGCACCTTCACCGAGACCGGCACGGACTGGAAGGACGGGGTCCAGGTCCGGGTCTTCCGGGTCTCCTACCTGTCCTGGGAGTCCCGGGACGGGGTCCTGGTCCCGATCCGGATCCGGGGGTTCGCCTCCCGCCCCCTGGCAGGGTCCGGTCGTCTGCCCGGGATCGTCCAGGCCCACGGCCTCGGAGGCATGGCCGAGGAACGCCACGCGACAGGCACGGCGGCGCTGACCGGGGCCTTCGTGCTGGCCTGCACCGGTCCCGGCGGGGGCACCGACGACCTGGGGAATCGATCCGAGGGCCTCCCGGCCGGGGACCAGAACGGCTATCGCCTGTTCGACACGCTGGAGGACCCCCGGGGGTCCTGGTTCTGGGGGAACACGGTGGCGGCCCTCCGGGGCCTCACCTGCCTCGCCACGCGGCCCGACGTGGACCCGGAACGTCTGGGCATGACTGGCTTCTCGGCCGGCGGTGTCGCGACGTTGATGGGGGCCGGCGTGGACGACCGCATCCAGGCCGCGGTGCCGCTGTCGGCCTCGGGGGCATGGGACGTGGCCGTGCAGGCGCCCAATGCCTGGCAGCACGCCCTGCTCCGGCAGGCGGGCCTGGACACCGGGAGCCCCGAGTGGACCCGTCTGATCGAACACCTGGACTCGGCCCGACTGCTCCCGGACACCCGGGCGAAGGTGCTCATGGTGAACGGCTCCGCCGACGAGTTCTTCCCCCTGACGGCCCACCGGGCCACCTGGGACGCGATCCCCGGCGGCGACAAGCGCACCGCTCTGGTGGGCAACTTCGACCACGGATGCTACACGGTGGCCTCCATCGAGCCGAAGGAAGACATCGAGGCCCGGGCGGAACGGGCGGCCTCCGGGGGCCAGTGGTTCTGGTTCCACCATGTCTTCGGGACCGACTCCCGCTGCGCCCGGGTGCCCGAGGCCCCGGCCGTGCCAACGTTCGCCAACCTTGGCGGGGTCTTCGGGGCCACCACCGTGGTGGACTCGGGCGGTGCCTCCCTGAAGGTGGTCGAGGCCCGTCTCTGGATCAGCCAGGATGCGAAGGTCTGGGTCAGCCGCCGGCTCGAGGACCAGGGCGGGGGCCTCTACATGACCCCGGTCAGCGAGGTCTTCCCCTGGGACCCGGCGGGGCTCGTGTCCTTCGTGGACGTGATCTATGCCACCCGGGACCTGATCGGGGCGCGCCAGTTCTCCCTCTCGAGCCCGCCGACGCTCCCGGCGGCCTTCGTGCCGGACATCCGGTCGATGGAGACCTGTCTCTGACTCCAGGGTGCCGGCCGGGCGCTACCGGTAGAGGTCCGTCACCTCGACGACGATCCGGATGCGGGCGAACTCCGAGTCGGCCACGATCTCGTGGTCCCGGAGGGGGACCTGCCCCCGCCAGGACACCAGGGCCTGGTGGATGTCGAACTGCCACTCCCTCACGTTGTATCGGGGGTACCAGTCGGCCTCCAGCAACTGGAAGTCCAGCCGGAGGTCCTCCATCGCGTCAAAGACCGGCCCCTCGAAGATGACCTGATCGGGCCGGACCGTGGTATTGGCCTTCTGGGTCCAGAGAGGAGCGGTCCGGTGCTCCGGGCGGTCCTCGTGGGCCAGGATGTCCTCGCCGAAGGTCTGCTGCACATAGGGGTTGTAGCGGACCTCCACGGCCCAGGTCACCTCCGCCGGAGGGGACCCGTGCTCCCCGTCGAAGAGCGAATGGCTCTCCCGGTCCTTCCGCAGCAGCACCTCGGCCAGACGGATGGTCACCCGCCGGTGGTGGAAGAGGTGGGCCGCCGCCAGCATCGCAGCGGTCCGGGTCTTGGGGACCTGCATGTGATACTCCCGGACCAGGCTGTGGGAGGCCGCCACGTGCCGGCCCGAGGGCAGGGTCACCCCGCCCGGCGACCCCTGGAGATGGAAGTACTCGTCCTCGGTGTACATGATGCCGTCGTTGGGCTCGTCGCCGGGATTGTTGAGATCCAGCAAGGGGATGTTGAGGGCCTCCCGGAGGAAGGGGTCCGTGCCGGCCACGTGGTGGATCCGGATGCCCCCGAGCAACGGCGAGTTGCCCTCCCAGAGGCGATGATCCCAGACCGCCGCCCGCTCCTGGACGAAGTCCGGGTTCAGCACGACGAAGTCCGAGAGCAGCAACCCGACGGCCGAGGCGACATTCTGGACGGTGGGGTTGTCGTAGAGCCGGGCCAGCCGGGCCCCGGCGATCACGCCGGCGGAGGTGAACCACCGGACGATCTTGCCCTGGGAGGCCAGGTGGTCCAGGTCGTTCTCGAGCAGGTAGCGCGTGACATAGCACCCCATGGAATGGCAGGCAATCTGCACCTGCCGGGCGCCGGTGGTGGCCAGTTTCCACGAGATGAACCGGGCCGCCACCAGGGCGTATCGGTGGACCGCGTCGGGACTGTCGTAGGAGTACTGCTCGATCTCGGCGATGTCGGCGGGAGTCAACCAGGACGCGGGGGTGCCGCCGTAATACTCCACCGCGGTCATCTGGTCCGGGCGCAGGGCGCCTCCGGCCTCGTCGGAACAGGGCCGGACCACCCCGAAGTCCCGGAGGTCCCCCAGCAGGCCCCCGCAGCCCCGGTCCCGGCCATAGACCATCTGGCGCATCTCGTCCTTGGACTTGTTGTAGAAGCCATGGAGCCAGACCGTCAGGGTCCCCTCGGGGTCGTCGGGGTTGCCGGGATGCACCGCCGGGACCGGGCCGCAGTCCGCGGGACAGGAGGGCTCGCAGGGGTCGCAGGTCCCGTCGCTGCACCCGGCCCACCGGTCCGGGTCCCGGACCGGCGCAATGCACATCGACAGCACGCAGATCCCCCGCGGGCAGGTGGCCGGGTCCCTGGGGTCGCAGGTGTAGTCGAAGGGGTCTTCGGGAGGGCAGGCGACATCGGTCACCGGGCCCTCTCCGGCCTCGTCGGTTCCCGGGTCGCCCCGGTCCTCCGTCCCGGGGTCGTCCGCGTCATCCGCGTCGTCCACCTCGGCGGCCGGGGACCCGTCGACTCCCGAGAGGTCCGGGAGCCCCCCGGTCTCCCCGGGATCTTCGTCGGGCCGGGGGAGGTCCTCCGGCGGGAGGTCCGGCTGCGAGATGTCGGCAGGCCCCGGGTCCGACGGGATGGCCGTCCCCGGGTCCCCGAGTCCGATGCCGCCTCCCTGGCAGGCGATCACCCAGGCACCCAAGCCGATCAGCCAGCAGGAGATTCGATGCATCGGTCCCTCCCTGCAATGCCAGCAAGGTGGCCCCGACGAGCACGGACCTCACGGATTCGGGGCCGGGGCGCCGGGGCCGCCGGCGGGACCCGTCGCGGGACCGACCTCCCAGGGCTCGGGGATCTTCACGATGGTGGGCTCCTGGCGCACCAGCCCCTCCGGGGGGGGAGGCCCGTCACCGGCTGGAGGCGGCGGCGCCCCCACCTCGGTGCCGGAGGCTGGCTCCCCGACGGGGGCCGGTGGGGAGACCGAGGGCGCCTCCGGGGCCCTGGGCCCAGGGACCGCCGCAGTCAACGGGGCGGCCTCCCGGGCCGCCGGGGCCACGTCGGCCGCCGGGATCGGACCGTGGGAGGCCGCCCAGCGCCCTGCCAGGAAGCCAGCGGCAGCCCCGCAGGCCCCGGACACCAGCACCACCGCCAACCACCCGGTCCCTTTCATCCCGCCCTCCCTGGCATCTCTCCCCGAGAGTGTAGCGCTCCCCGGACCAGGGAATCCAGACCCCCGGGTCCCTCTCTTGGAAAGGCGAACACCGCCCCAGGTCATGACCGGGCCGAATCATCGTCACCACCGACGAGACAAGGTCCGTTTTTCGTTCGCGATCTCGCACCCTTAGACGCGGCCGGGAGACGGCCTCTTGGTGCAACCGGAACCGGGATGCTAACATCCGGACCGTGGGCGGACGATTGTCTTGATCAGGAGCACTCGGGACGGGTCATGGTGCGCGATGCGGTCGCGAGAGTGCCCCGAGAGAGCCCCGGGGCAGGGTCATCTCACCCCCAACGACCCTCGATCCGCAAGGTCCTCTTCCTGCTGGCCCTGGCGCCGTGCGGCTGCTTCGCGGACCTCACGGTGCCATCCTGCGCCACCCTGGCCGACTGCCCGGCGGAGTACACCGCCTGCACCCACGCCCACTGCTTCTTTCGCAACACGGGATGCGAGGAGGCCGCCCCGGTGTCCGGTGACGGGTGCTGCACGGGATGGGAGACCGACCGCTCCCGGGACCCGGACTGCCGGACCTTCGACCGGACCCTGGAGGTCTCGGAGTTCTCGTTGCCGGCGGTCCGGTCCTCCGACGGCATGCTGTTCTTCCACGCCCGGTCCTCCCGGGACGGCCTGGTCCACCTGCTGCAGGTCTCGGCCCAAGGAGATCTGGCCTGGGACCTGCCCCTGGGGTCTCCCGAGGTCCTGCTGCCCCCCTTGTTGTGGGACGACGCCACCCTCCTGAGCCCGATCGCCACAGGGATCCAGGTCGTGGACGTGGCCCGGCGACAGGCCGTGGACCTGGTTCCCTCCCCGGCGGCGCCCGCGACCCCCCTGGGCGCCTCCGACGATGGGGTCGCCTGGGTCGACCAGGAGGGAACCCTCCATCTCCATCGCCTGGCTTCAGGCCTGCGCCTCCGGATCCCGGGAATGGGCGACCGGTTGCCGCCGGCCTGGTCCCGGCAGGCCGAGACCTTCCTGGTGGTCCGTTCCGACGGGCTGCTCCAGGGCATCTCGCCCCGGGCCACCACGGCCGCCGATGCCGTGACGGGGTCCCTGGACCTGGGAACGCCGATCGCCACGTCTCCCGTGATCCTGGGGGATCGGGGGCTGGTGGCCACGACCTCGGGGCTCCTGGTGGCCGTCTCGCTGGGCGACCGACCCTGGCAGCAGGCCTGGCAGGCGAACCTGGGGGGTCCCATCGGGTCCCCGCCCCTGGTGGACTCCCGGGGGCACATCCTGGTGGTCCGCCAGGACGGCACCCTCTTCGTGGTCCAGGAGCACGAGGGGCAGGGCATGGTGACCGCCAGCACCCCCCTGCCGGGGGGCGCCGGGACCTCGTTCCTGGCGGTCACAGACGGCGGACGCCTCGTCTATTTCCAGCAGGGCAGGCTCCGGTCGCTGCTGGTCCAGCAGCAGGGCGGCGGCATCACGTTCTCCGAGGGATTCTCCGATGCCTTCGAGGCCTCCCGGGGCATCCCCACGCTGGTGGAACGCCGGATCGTGCTGGCGCTGGATACCGGACACCTCCTGGGGATCGTCTCCCCGGAGGGGCCCGATTCCGGTCCCTGGCCTCGACCCCTGGGCGACGAGGCCAATCGAATGGGCAGTCCTTGACCAGGAGGTCTTCATGGGTGTCTTGCGACGAATCTGGGTCCTCGGGACGGTCGTGGTGCTCTCTGGGTGCGGCGGCGGCGGTGGATCGACGGATGTCCTGGGGGCGGACCCGGGTCCCGGCGACGCAGGACCCGACGGGATTGGAGTCCTCTGCCAGCGGGACCTCGACTGTGCCGACGTCCCGGCCCCGACCTGCCAGAAGGCCGTCTGCGAGCATGCCACCGGGACCTGCACCCTGATCCCGGACCCCAACCTGGAGGGGGCCGCCTGCGTGCCCTCGGACGACCGCTGCGCCATCGGAGATGGCCAGTGCCGGGAGGGATCCTGCGTGCCCGCCATGGAACGGAACTGCGACGACCAGGACCCCTGCACCGAGGACTCCTGCAATCGCGCCACGGGGGTCTGCGACCATGCCCCCCTGGACCAGACGCCCTGCGACGACGGCAACGCCTGCACCGCCGACGACCGCTGCCAGGCAGGGACCTGCACGCCGGGAGCCCAGGTCTGCCAGTGCACAAAGGACGACGACTGCCCGGTCCCCGAAGACCATTGCCTGGGCCGCCTGGTCTGCAACACCGACCGGAACACCTGCGAGGTGATGCCCGGGACGGCGGTGACCTGCGAGGCCCCGGCGAATCCCTGCCTCGAGTCCTCCTGCGACCCCCAAAACGGCCAGTGCGTCACCCGAAACCGGGAGGACGGGTCGGGGTGCGACGATGAGGATGCGTGCACGATCGATGACATCTGCCTCCAGGGGACCTGCGGGGGCCGGCCCCGGGAGTGTGACGACCACAACGACTGCACCGAGGACCTCTGCGACCCGTCCACCGGCCAGTGCATCGCCCGGAATCTCTCGGACACTCCCTGCAACGACGGGGACCTCTGCACGACCGGCGAGCGGTGCGTCGAGGGGGTGTGCGGGTTGGGGACGCTGATCTTCGGCTGTTGCATCGACGACATCGACTGCGAGGACGCCTTCGGGTGCTCCCAGAAGGCCTGCGTGAATCACCAGTGCGTCCTGACACCGGTCGAATGCCCCCCGGGGGATGACTGCCGCCCCTCGACCTGTCGCGGGGACGGGCAGTGCGCCTCGGCCCCCGTGTTCCGGAGGCAGCGGATTCTGGACGTTCCCTTTGCGGGCATCTTCCCGCCCACGGGGGTCCGCCTGGATCCCTCGGAGGGCTGGGACCTGACCCCCAGGGGCATCCTCCGGCATGCCGGGAGCCCGGCCGGGCGGATTCACCTGCCACCCTTCCGGACCGGGACCGGTCTGAACTACCTGGCGGTCCTTCTCCAGGGGACCGGGGCACGCCTGGTGCCCTTCGTCCAGGGCAACCTGTCCACCTGGGAATTCCACGACGACTCCCTGGCCATGCTGGCCCTGGGGACCGGGGCCCAGGAGGTCGTGCTGGAGGTGCCGCCGGAGGTCCGCATCCTCCGGATCCAGGCCCTGCACTTCCCGAGGGAATCCTGCCAGCCGACGGCCCCGGTCGTGGTGGACGCCCCGGTGGTGGACTTCGGGATGGTCGACAATGGCCAGGGGCAACTGGTCGCCGGATACCTGTTCCAGGCCGGGCAGAAATACCGCTTCGCCATCCAGTCCTTCGACGACGAGGGGCAATCCCTGGGGCCCTACATCCAGGTCTCGGAGGAGTACCCGACGGCGCACCCCCGCTTCCGGGTCCAGGGCGAGTGGGCCGGGGACCGCTTCGTGCTCCTCTACGGCGCCGTGGAGGTCGGCGGCCTGATCCGGATCCGCCAGGTGGAGTACTGGAACGGCCAGGTCCTCTCCACGGGCTTCCTGTCGGACCGGGCGGACGGCCAGTACCAACCGGCCCTGGCCCCGGGGCCGGGGGACCGCTTCGTCTGCTACACCTCCAGCACGATCGACGGACTCGGGACCGGGATCGCCTGCCGGGAGGGCACGGGCCCCTGGTTCGCGATGAACGCCCGGACCTCGGGAGACCAGTTCGACCCCGACGTGACCCGGTTCGCCGACGGCCGGCCCCTCGTGGTCTGGGCCGACGACGAGGGGGCGATCCGGGGCCGGGTCCATGACCCCGAGGGCCCCGGGGAGTTCCTGGTCCAGCCGCCGGTCCTGGGAGGGGCCACCTACTCCCGGCCCCGGGTGGCCACCTCGGGCAACTCGGCCATGGTGGTCTTCGAGGGGACCGGAGTCCCGGGCGAGGACGGCGTCGGGGTCTTCGGACGGGCCATCGTGGACGGCCTGGCGGACCCGACGATGATCGTCTTCGCGCAGAACCTGATCGGCGACCAGCGGTCCCCGGAGGTGGCGCCGGTGGCCGACGGATACCTCGTGACCTTCGCGAACGACGCCGCCGGGGAGATCTGGGTGATGCGGGTCACGTCCCGGGGTACGGTGACCGGCAAGCAGATCGTGCAGTCGGCCACCGCCTGGGCCGCCAGCCCGAGCCTCCTGCTGCCCATCGACCCGTTCCTGTGCCGGATCGGCTTCCGGGACCTGATGGACAAGGTCCACCAGGAGATCGTCAGCGGCAACTGCAAGGAGGGGTGGTATGCCAACGGCCAGATCTGCATCGGTCCGGGCTATCGCTGAGGGATGCCTCTGGGTGCTGTGGGTCGCCCTGGGCTGCTCCGGCGGCAGTTCCCCATCGGGCCCCACGGACCTCCCGGGCCTCCAGGAGGACCGGGGGCCAGGGCAGTGCACGACGCCGCTGGACTGCCGCGATCGGGAGTGCCAGGTGGTGGCCGGCTGCGTCGACGGCCAGTGCCGCTACACAGCGGTCTTCTCGCCCGTCGATCCCACGCCCTGCTCGCCCCGGAGCCCCTGCCACGAGCGGGCCTTCTGTGACGCCGAGGGGCAATGCGTGACCGAGGAGGCGTCGATCCGGTCCTGTGACGACGGCAATCCCTGCACCGCCGATTCCTGCGACCTGCAGACCGGCGCCTGCCTCCACGCCCCCCTGGACGGGACCGGTTGCGATGACGGGGACGCCTGCACCGCCGACGACCGCTGCGTCCAGGGGACCTGCCAGGGGCAGCCAACCTGTGCCTGCCGCAGCGACGACGAATGCCCCCAGCCGGAGGACCGCTGCGCCGCACGCTACCGGTGCACCGACCACGTCTGCCGGCCAGAACCCGAGACGGCGGTGACCTGTCCCGAGGCCCCAGCGGGGTCCTGCGAGGTCTCCCGCTGCGACCCCGCCGACGGCCTCTGTCACCTGCAGGCGCTGCCCGACGGATCCCCCTGTGATGACGGGGATGCCTGCACCGAGGCCGATGCCTGCCTCCGGGGCGACTGCCAGGGGACGTCCCGGTCCTGCGATGACGGAGACCCCTGCACCCTCGACCAGTGCGATGCCACCGACGGGACCTGCCAGCACTCGAACCTCACGGGGACCCCCTGTGATGACCACGACCCCTGCACCCAGGACGAGTCCTGTTCCGAGGGCCTCTGCGGGGGCGGCGTCCCGATTCCCGAGTGCTGCCAGGAGAGCGGGGCGTGCGATGACGGAGACCCGTGCACGACCGATGCCTGCGACCTGACGACCCACCGGTGCGTCTTTGCGGCCATCACCCCCTGTTGTGGCAACGGTCGCGTCGAGACCGGCGAGGACTGCGACGACGGCAACACCGAGGCGGGCGACGGCTGCTCCCCCCACTGTGGCTTCGTCCAGTTCTCGATTGTCGAGGCCCAGGACACCTTCCCGGTCCGGGCCTCCGTGGCCCTCTCGGGCGCCCAGGAGCGATTCCTGGTGGTCTTTCACACATGGCACCCGACCCTGGCCGACCAGTCGGCCATCCGAGGGCGCCTCTTCGACCTGGAAGGGACGCCGGTGGGCCCTTCCTTCCCGATCCACCAGACCGCGAGCGTGACCCACGGATGGCCCGTGGTCTCCCCCATCCGCGACGGCGCCTTCCTGGTCGCCTGGCTCGATGGAGGGGTCGTCCGCTATCGCCGCGTGTCGGGGTCCGGTACGCCCCTGGGTTCTGAGCGATCCCTGGATTCGGGGGTCTCCCCGGTGGTCCCCCTGAAAGATGCCGACTACCCCTACCACGTCCTGGCCATGGCCCTCCACGCCTTCCAGCCCGCCGGGTCCTCCGAGTGGGTGGCCCTGCTGGCCTGGATGGTGGACCAGAGCCCGGCGAACAACCCCCTCGGGGAGCAGTACCGTTGCTACTACGCCCTCCTCCAGGAGGACCCCGAGAGCGGCGGCTGGGCCGCCCTGGAGGGCTTCCCGAGGCCCATCCCAGGGGATGCCTCCTGGCAATGGAATCCCCAGGTCCTCTCCGATGGGAGCGGGTCCTTCCTGCTCCTCTGGACCACCCAGGACCCGGACAACCGCCAGCACTGGCAGAACCGCATGGCCCGGGTCGGCCTCGACGGGTCCCTGCAGCCGGAGGTCCTGGTGCGAGAACACGACGGCGTGAGCGACACTCCCACGACCTCGGGCATCTTCATCCCGGTGATGGGGACGTACCTGGTCTTCTCCCCGTTGATCGAAGCCACCACAACGTCCTCCGAGATCCGAGGGCGCCTGTTCAACCTCGACCTGTCCCCGATGGGGTCGGACCGGTCCATCTTCGTGGAACACAGTCCCTCGGCGGAATTCTTCCCCTTCCGGGCCGGCGGGGGCACCTTCGTCTTCACGTTCGTCTCCCTGGTCAGCCTCTCGGAGATCCGCGTGAAGGCCCAGCGCCTCTCGGTCGGGGGCTATGCCCAGGACATCTCGTTCCCGCTGCACCAGCTCAAACAGGGCCTCCACTACGGCGCCACCGTCGCCCCCCACCCCCGGGGAGGCTTCTTCGCGGTGTGGAGCGTCAACCAGTCCGGGACCCTGTCCCTCGAGGGCCGGATGTTCCCCCCGCTCCCCAACTGACCCGGGGTCCCATCCTTTCGTGCCCCGCCCCGTTGCAGTCGGCCGGTGCTTCTGCTTCAATGGGGGCAGTCGTTCCGAGAAGGAGGACCCGATGAGGCGTCTGACGGGGACGGTCTTCACGGGGATGGTGCTGGCCCTCTCGGCCAGTGCGTCGGCGAAGGTGGTGATCTCGGAGTTTCGCTGCCGGGGGCCCGCGGGAGGCAACGACGAGTTCGTCGAGATCTACAATGCCGGAACCGATCCGGTGGACGTGAGCGGCTGGAAACTCCTGGGAAGCAACTCCAGCGGCGGAACCAGCGTCCGGGCCACGATCCCCGCCGGGACCACGATGCCCCCCTGGACCTTCCTGCTGTTCGTCAATGCAACCACCGGCGGCTACTCCGGCACGGTCCCCGGGGACGTGACCTACACGATAGGCATCGGCGACAACGGAGGAATCGCACTGGCCGATGCCGGCGGAAACCTGATGGACCAGGTGGGCCTGTCCAGCGGCAGCGCCTACAAGGAGGGCGCCACCCTGACCCCCTTCTCCTCCGTGAACAAGGACCAGTCCTACGAGCGACGGAGCATCTACTGTGGCCCGGACCAGGACACCGACGCCAATGCCGCCGACTTCGAGTACCGCGACGGCTTCTCGAACCCCCAGAACTCCCATTCGTGCCGCCTGGAGTGCGCTGGATCCCCCTGCATCGTGCAGCCGGAACCCGTCTGCCACGACGAGCAGACGCTCCACACCTTCGGCGAGGGGACCTGCCAGAGCGGATTCTGCGACTATCCCCTGACGCCCGAGACCTGTGCCTTCGGGTGCGCCCCCCTGCCGGCACCGGCCCACTGCCTGCCGGACCCCTGCCTGGGCGTGACCTGCGACACCCCGCCCAACGACCAGTGCTTCGAGGCCTCGGGAACCTGCTCCGGCGGGACCTGCACCTACACGCCCCTGCCGGCCGAGACTCCCTGCGATGACGGGAACCTCTGCTCCGACGGCGACGCCTGCAACGACCAGGGGGACTGCCAGGGCGGCAGCCTCCGAACCTGCCCCCTGCCGGACCCCGAGTGCCAGAACGGAGACACCGTCTCCCGGACCTACCTGGACGCCGCCTGTGTCCCGGCGACCGGACTGTGCGAGTACACCTGGCAGGACACGACCTGTTCCTTCGGGTGCGACCCGGACACCGGCTACTGCCTGAACGACCCCTGCGCCGGCGTGGTCTGCGATACGCCGCCCTCCAGTCAGTGCTACCGGGCGACAGGGACCTGCATTGCGGGGACCTGTCAGTATGACCCGCTGCCGGCCACCGATCCCTGCGATGACCAGGACCCCTGCACGGACCAGGATCGCTGCGACGGCGCCGGATCCTGTGCCGGGACCCCCCGGGTCTGCGACACCCCGCCGAACTCCCAGTGCTTCGATCCCGCCGGGACCTGCTCGGAGGGAATCTGTCTCTACACCCGGCATGACACCGGATCCCCCTGCGACGACGGGGACCTCTGCTCCCTCCAGGACGCCTGCGGGGACGACGGGACCTGCCGGGGCATCCCAAGGGTCTGCGAGGTCCCTGCCCCCTATTGCCTCGATATGACCACCACCCGGGTGGCCCTCCAGGCCGCCTGTGACCCCGCCGACGGGTCCTGCGTCGTGACCACCAGGGACCTGGGCTGCGGCCCGGCGGGCTGCCAGGAGGCCACGGGCCTCTGCGCCCCCCACCCCCTGATCTCGATGTTCCGGACCCGGGGTCCCCAAGGCGGCAACGACGAGTTCCTGGAGATCTACAACCCCTCCACCGAGGCGGTGGACATCGGTTCCTGGACCATCGGTGCCAGCAACCAGAGCGGCCTGATGGGGGTCCGGTTCACCTTCCCGGCCGGCACCGTGATGGGCCCCGGGACCTTCCTGCTGCTGGCGAACCCCTCCACGAACGGCTACTCCGAGACGACGCCCCCGGACTTCACCTACAGCACCGGCATCACGGACACGGGCGGGGTCGCCCTGATCCGGGGCGACGGGACCGTGATCGATGCGGTGGGCATGGACCCGGGGAGCGCCTACCGGGAGGGGACGCCCCTGGCCCCGACGACCCAGAACCTGCGACAGGCCTACCAGCGCAAGACCCTGCGCTGCGGGCCCGACCAGGACTTCGACGACAATGCCACGGACTTCGCCCTGGTGACCGACTTCCAGCCGCGCAATGCCCGGTCCTGCCGTCTGGAGTGCGCCGGCCTCCCCTGTGTCTCCCGACCGACGGACCGCTGCCAGGACCCGACGACCCGGGTGTTCTACGACGCCGGGACGTGCCAGGACGGTTCCTGCACCTACCCGGAGCACCAGGAGACCTGTCCCTTCGGCTGCCAGGAGGGCCTCTGCCTGCCGGACCCCTGCGAGGGGGTCGTCTGCGACACGCCCCCGAACCCCTACTGCTTCGAGGCCACCGGGTCCTGTGTCGAGGGCACCTGCACCTACACGCCCCTTGCTGCATCCACCCCCTGCGATGACGGGAACCTCTGCACGACGGGGGACCAGTGCACCGGCACCGGGGCCTGTGCGGGAATCGCGGTCGAGTGCCCTGACCGGGGCCCCGAGTGCCTGTCCCCGACCGTCTCCCGTTCCCATGCCGCCGGGGAGTGCTCCCGCACGACCGGGGAGTGCTCCTATCCCTACGTGGATACCGACTGCCCCTTCGGGTGCAATGGGGCAACAGGCCTCTGCCTGGGGGACCCCTGCCTCGAGGTGACCTGCGACCAGCCGCCCTCGGCCTGCCACCGCTCCCCGGGGATCTGCTCCCAGGGCGCCTGTTCCTACCCCTTGCGGGAGGTCGGGTCCCCCTGCGATGACGGCGACCCATGCACCCTCGAGGACTCCTGCGGCGAGGAGGGGGTCTGCCTGGGAACCCCCATGGTCTGCAACTCGCCCGGAATCCCGTGCCGGCAACCCTCCGGGACCTGCGTCGAGGGCGAGTGCCAGTACCTGCCCGAGACCGCCGGCACGCCCTGTGACGACGGCGACCCCTGCACCAGGGACGACCAGTGCCTCGAGGACGGGACCTGCGGCGGCACCCCCGTGCCGGGATGCGGCGAGGACCTCGGAGGGACCGACCTCGGGGGAACCGACCCCGGCGGGACCACGGATGTCCCGGGGCCATCGGACCTGGGAGGCGGCGAGGACCCGGGCCCCGGCGAGGACGCGACTCCTCGCCCCGACGTCCTGGAGGACTCCTCCTCGCCGGTCGATTCCGGTCGCGACGTCCCATCCGTCCACGATGCGCCGGAAGACCAGATGGTCCGACTGGACACGATGCCGGGCGGCGAGGACACCACCTCCCAGAAGAAGGGAGGGGGCTGTGCTGCCGGTGCCTCCAGTGCCGTGCCCGGGTGGGCCCTTGCCCTGGCCCTGGCGGCCTTCCTCGGACGGCGCCTCCGGCGACGGTCCCCCGCCATCGACCGGTGACCTGCCGACGGGAGGTCCCGAGCCCATCCGAGGCCCCCGGCAGGTCCGTCTTCCGGACCGCAAGTCGCCTCCAGCGAGGGAGGGCCGGAACGCGGCGCCCGGTCGTCAGGCGGACGCCTCCTCGGGTATCATCGCCCCCGGAAGAGGGAGGAACGCCTTGCTGGAACCCCATCCCGAGGGATGCGTGATCCAGGTCGCCGTCCGGCCCCGGGCGGGCCGCTGCCGGGTGGCCGGGGTCTCGGGCGACCGGCTCCGGATCGAGGTCACCTCGGCCCCCGAGAAGGGGGAGGCCACCGAGCAGGCCCTTGCGACGCTGGCAGCCGCCCTGAGGGTGCCCGCCGCGACCCTGCGTCTGCTCCGGGGGGCCAGGAACCGCCACAAGGAGGTCCTGGTCGCCGGAATGCCCCCCCAGGAGGTCCAGTCCCGCCTGGACGCGGCGCCTCCGGGAGGACGGCGATGACCCCAGGCGTCACCCCGCTGCCGCTGGCGATCCTGCTGGCGATCCTCTCGGGGACGATGGTCTTCCTGTCCTTCCCGGACTTCAACCTCTTCCCCCTCCAGTGGTTCGCCCTGGCGCCGCTGGTCGTGGCCCTCCGGGGTCGGTCCTTCCGGGGCGGCTTCTGGCTGGGCCTCCTCTCGGGCTTCGTCACGAACCTGGGGGGGTTCCACTGGATCTCGGAACTCCTGAAGGAGTTCGGGCACATGACCCCGGGACCCGCCTGGGCCATCACGACCCTGATGGCCCTCTGGCAGGCCCTGCGGATGGCCCTGGCGGGGGGGTTCGCCGCCTCGGCGACCCGACGCTGGCCCCGGATCACCCTGGGCCTCTGGCTGCCGCTCTTCGTGGTGGCCTCGGAGCAGGTCGTGCCGTTCCTGTTCCCGTGGCAGTTCGGCAACGGCCAGTTGCGCTTCCCGGCGGCCATCCAGATCGCCGACGTGCTGGGAGTCCCTGGGGTCTCCCTGGTGGTGGCCCTCTTCGGCGCGGCCCTGGGGACCGTGGTGGCCCGGCGCCTGGACCGGGGTTCCTTCCCCTGGGTCCCGGTGGTGCTGGCCCTGGCGGCCGTGGGCGGCGACCTCATCTACGGCGCCCTCCGGATCCGGGAGGTCGATGCCGCCGTGGGCCAGGCGGCGCCCTTCCGGGTCGGTGTCGTCGAGGCCGACGTGGGGATCTGGGAGAAGGAGGCCAAGGCCCCCGATGGCACCCCCCTGCCGTTCCAGGAGCAGGTCCGGGTCCTCTACCGCAACCTGCTGAAACACCAGATTCTTTCGGCGAACCTGGAGGCGACGGAACACCCGGACCTGCTCGTCTGGCCCGAGTCCTCCTACCTGCCGCTCCGGGACGTGCTCTGGAAGCGCCTCCCCGAGAGCGCCGTGGCCGTTTCCGCCTCGGGGCGATTGTTCCGGGTGGGCCCGGACCGGTGCTCCCGGATCGAGGAGCCCGGGTCCGATGACGCTCGGGCCTCGGGCCTCTCGGGCATCGCGGCCCTCACCGAGGAGTCCTGGCTGGCGGTGGGGCCCCGGGGCAGCGCCTTCCTCCGACAGGAAGGGGCCTGGCGCCGGGAGACGACCGGCGTGGACCGGGACCTCCATGCGGTGGCCCTCCATCCCCGGGAGGACCTGATCCTGGCCGTCGGCGACCAGGGAACCGCCGTGTTCCGCCAGGACGGGACCTGGCGCCCGGTGGACCCGGGGACCCACCTGACCCTCCGGGGAGTCGCCTTTGCCCGAAACCGGGGCTTCCTGGCCTGCGGCGACGACGGCGTGGTGGTCCAGGTGACCCCGAAGGGCGGAAAGGTGCTGGTCGATCCAGAGACCGGCGGGCCCGACTGGCTCGCCTGCGCCGCCGACGCCTCCGGGACCTTCTGGGCCGTGGGTCCAAAGGGGCGACTGCTGCGCCTGCCCCGAAACGGCTCCCCCGAGCAGCAGACCCTCGGGTCCGAGACCCTCCGTTCCATCGCCGCGGGACCCCGAGGGGTCCTGATCGCCGGCGACCGGGGCACCCTCTGGGACTGCACCCCCGAGTGCCGTCGGGTGGCCAGCGGCACCTCCCAGGACCTCCTGGCCGTCACCGTGGACGAGGTGGGAACTGCCTGGGCCTCGGGCCCGGAAGGGCTGGTGATCGAGGTCCAGGGCGGGAAGGCCCGACCCATCGCCGGGGCGCAGGGGCGGATCGTCGGCCTCGCAAGCCTCCCGTTCCAGCAGGGCTATCCCTTGCCCCAGTCGGTCCGCCGCATCTATACCTCCCAGGCGCCCCTGCCGGCCCGGTCCCTCGAGGAGGACCTCCTGGCCGCCGTCGATCGGGATCAGGGAACCCCCGACGGGGACCGAAACGCCGCCCGGAGAGGCTTCACCACTCCCCTCCTCTTCGGGGTGATCACCTCCGCCGAGGACCCGGAACACCCGGGAAAGACCAGGGACTTCAACTCCGCGATGATCGTGGACCAGGACGGATGGGTGCAGGGGCGCTACGACAAGAACCTGCTGCTCCTCTTCGGGGAGTACCTGCCCCTGGCGGACCGCTTCCCGTTCCTGCGCCGATGGCTTCCCGAGGCCGGGGACTTCACCCCCGGACGGGAGGTCCAGGTGCTGACCCTGGGCGCCGCCCGGATCGGCGTCCTGATCTGCTACGAGGCGATCCTGCCCGGCTTTACCCGCCGAGTCACCGGGAAGGCCCCGAACCTGCTGGTCAACCTGACCAATGACGCCTGGTTCGGCAAGACCGCCGAGCCGAACCTGCACATGCAGCTGACCGCCTTCCGGGCCGTGGAGCATCGCCGGTTCCTGGTCCGGTCCACCAACACGGGGGTCTCGGTGGTGGTGGACCCCGTGGGCCGGGTGTTGCACCGGACCTCCCTGTGGGACCCCGAGACCTTCGTGGCCAACACGGGCCTCATGGAGGGCCAGACCCTCTATGACCGCTTCGGGGACCTCTTCGCCTGGACCTGCACGGCCCTGGCGGCCCTCCTGGGCTTCCTGTCGCTCCGGGGAGGAGGGGCGCGCCCGTCGCCCCGATCCTCCGGTGGCAGGAAGCCCCGCCGGAAGGCCTGAAGGACCTTCCGGGTCGCCTCGGGAATCGGCAGGTCCTCGATGGCCTCGACCGATACCCACCTCCAGTCGTCCGATCGGGCCGGAGGAGCCGGTTGCCGACCGGGCACCCGGGCCTCGTAGGCGTGCAGGACGACCCGAAAGTGGGTATAGGCATGGCGGACAACCCCGAGGAACCGGGGGGCCCGCAGTCGAAAGCCCGTCTCCTCCAAGACCTCCCGGACCACGGCCCGTTCCGGGGTCTCGTGACCCTCCCGCTTGCCCCCGGGGAACTCCCAGAGCCCCCCGAGGAGGCCCCGAGAGGGTCGGCGCTGCACGTAGATGCGGCCCTCCTGGTCCCGGATGACGGCCACCGCGGCCTCGATCACCGGGGTCGTCTTCCGGGGGCCCCGGACCGGCAGGTCCCGGGCCGACCCCCGATCCCGGGCCCGGCAGCCGGGAGCCAGGGGGCACCGGGGACAGGCGGGGTCGCGAGGCAGGCACACCAGCGCCCCCAGTTCCATCATCGCCTGGTTGTGGAGGGCCGGGTCCGGGGCCTCCTGGACCCACCGGGTCACCGCCTCCCAGAGTCGTTGCCCCGCCCCGGGCCCCGTCGGGTCCTCTCGGAGGTCCAGCAGGCGCACCGCAACCCGCCGGACGTTCGCATCGAGGACCGGCTCCGTCTTTCCGAAGGCGAAGGAGAGGATGGCCCCGGCCGTGCTCCGGCCGACCCCCGGAAGCGCCATCCAGGCCTCCCGACTCCTGGGAAACTCCCCGCCCAGGCGGTCCACCAAGATCGCCGCCGCCTGCCGCAGGTGGCGGCACCGAGCGTAGTAGCCCATCCCCTCCCAGGCCTTCAGGGCCTCCTCCTCCGAGGCCCGGGCCAGGGCCGCGGGACCCGGAAACCACGCCAGGAACCGGTCGTAATGGTCCAGGACCGTCTCGACCCGGGTCTGCTGGAGCATCACCTCGCTGACCCACAGGGCCCAGGGGTCCCGGGTCTCCCGCCAGGGCAGCGGCCGCCGGTTCTGTCGGTACCACCGGGCCAGGGCCTCCCCGTCCAGGGCAGGCGTGGCGTCGGCATCGCGGGTCATGGCTCCTCGTCCAGGGGCTCCTGCCGATACCGCAGCAGCGGAAGATGAATGAGGTCCACGAGGGCATGGGTCACCATCGGGGCCAGCAGCGATCCGGACCACCAGCGCAGGCCCCCCAGGACCACCGAGGTCACCAGGGCAAAGAGGGTCCAGGTCCGAAGCCCCGACTTCCCCCCGCCGTGGGCCCAGGCGAAGAGGATCGAGGTCGCCACCAGGGCCACGGGCGGACCGAAGGGGGTTCCAAGCCCATACTCCACCGGGGTCCAGAGGATGCCCCGGAAGCAGGCCTCCTCGGCCACCCCCGCCGCGATGGCCAGGGGCCCCAGGGACCACCCCGGCAATGGCTGGGTGGCCAGCGCCAGGCGCCGGGAGAGCCAGTAGCCCCGCTGCGAGAAGCGCACGATGGCCCAGGTGACCAGCACCACCAGGACCCCCAGGACCAGCCCTGCGGTCGCCTCCCACCCTGGACCCAGGGGACCGGTCCAGCGCCAGCCGAAGACCTCCGGCAGCCACCGGTCCAGGGCCAGGCACAGTCCCAGCAGCGCCCCGTAGAACGCGATTCCGACCACGCCCAGGTTCCACCGCATCGGCGATTCACCCATTCGCCCCGGCCGCCCATTGTCTTCCGCGACGGCCCGGCCGACAATGCCCTGGAGGCCTCCGGGCCGGGGGAGCGGGCCCCCGAAGGGCAACTCCCGAGGAGTCCCGATGGAACGCGACGACCCCGGTGCAGCGCGGGTGACCGCCGTGCTGGCCGACATCACGACCCTCGCGGTGGACGCCATCGTCAATGCCGCCAACACCTCCCTGCTGGGGGGAGGCGGCGTGGACGGCGCCATCCACCGGAGGGCTGGCCCCGGGCTGCTGGCGGAGTGTCGCTCCCTCGGAGGCTGCCCCACGGGGGAGGCCCGGATCACCGGGGGCCATCGACTGCCGGCGAGGTACGTGATTCACACCGTGGGACCCGTCTGGCGAGGCGGCCACCGGGGCGAGCCGGACCTGCTGGCCGCCTGCTACCGCAACAGCCTGGCCCTCGCCCGAGACCACGGCCTCCGAGTCATCGCCTTCCCGGCCATCTCCACCGGTGTCTATGGCTATCCGCAAGAGGCGGCCGCCCGGATCGCCCTCCGGGAGGTCCAGGCCTTCCTGGCCACCGCGTCGCTACCGGAACGGGTGATCTTCTGCTGCTTCTCCGATCCCGACCTCCAGGTCTACCGGTCGCTGGGGGTACCGGTCGGTCCCATCCCAGAGGCCGCCGGCGAGGCCCCGGGCAGGTAGATCCCCGAGACGTCGCCGCCGACCTCGCCGCCGATCACCAGGGCCTCCCGGACCCGGGCCGGAGCCCGGACCACGGTCCCGGTGCCCAGCACCACCCGGGGCCCAACGATCACGCCAGCCTCGATTCGGCATCCCGGGGAGACCCAGAGCGGTCCCTCCAGCCGGGCCTCCGGGTGGACATCCGAGTCGCCGTGCAGGAACACTCCCGGGGCGACCTCCTGCGGCAGCGGAAGACCCAGCGACCCGAACCAGGCCCTTGCCCGGGGCAGCATCCGCCACTGGGCATCGACCAGTCGTTCCGGGGTGCCAATGTCCACGAAGGTGCCGTGCACCCGGGCCCCCAGGACCAGGCGATCCCGCTCCAGCAACGGGATCAGTCCCTGATTGACCAGACAGGACACCTCGCCCTGAGGCAGGGTCTGAAGTACATGGGGTGTCAGCACCGAGACGCCCGTGAAGACCACCCGGGTCCCGTCGCCCCGTCGGGGACGCCCCCGAATGCCGACGACCCGGTCCATCGCGTCGATCTCCACCATCCTGGCCTCAGGCCGCTCCTCTCCCTCATCAAGGGCCAGCGTGGCGACCGCCTGGCGATCGTGGTGCATGCGCCAGACGCTCTCCAGGTCCCAGTCCGCCAGGATGTCTCCATTGTGGAGCCAGAAGGCCTCCTCGCCCTGGAAGAAGTCTGCGACGGCCCGCACTCCACCGCCGGTTCCCAGCAGGATCGGTTCGTCGCTGTACTCGAGCCGCATGCCCAGGTCCCGGCCGCTGCCCAGTTCCCGGACGATGGCCCCCGGGAGGTGATGGAGGTTGATGACCGCCTCGTTGACGCCGGTCTGGCGCAGCCGGCACAGGACCAGCCGAATCAGGGGGATCCCCAGCACCGGGAACAGGGGTTTCGGCAGTCTGTCCGTGAAGGGCCGGAGGCGCTCCCCGAGGCCAGCGGCCAGCACCATCGCCTTCATCGTCACTCTCCTCCGAAGACCTGCAGCGGTCCCAGGCGGTCCTCCAGCAGGGCTCGGAAGTCCCGGTATTGGGGGAGGTGGTCCAGGGCCTCCCGGACATAGGCCAGGGACCTTGGGATGTTGGGCAGGAACCTGGGGTTGCCCCGGACCCGGTCGATATAGACGAATCGCCCGGCGTCCTTGAGTTTCCGTTGGAGGGCCTGCAGGTGGAATGCCTCCTCGGCCTCCTCCTCCCCGGGCGTCGGCAGCCCCCGATCCCGGCGGGCATCGAGGTAGCGCCGGCGGATGATGCCGGCCTCCTCCGGCGTGAAGGGGACGTAGGAGTCCCGCAACAACGCCACGAGGTCATAGACCCAGGCACCCTGCAAGGCATCCTGGAAGTCGATCAGGCGCAGTCGGTCCGCGGTCACCATGAGGTTCCGACTCTGGTAGTCCCGGTGCACGAAGCCCTGGGGAAGGCCCACCAGACGGCCCACCAGGTCCCGGCGGAAATCCTCCAGCACCCGGACCTCTGTGGGGTTCGGCGCCACCCCGGCCCACTCCCGGAGCAGCCAGGTCTCGAAGTGATCCACCTCCCAGGACAGCAGGCCGGGCCCGAACCGCCGCCGGAAGGCGATGCAGGCTGGGTCCGGGGCCCGGAAGGCCCAGGCATGGAGGTCCGCCAGCAGATCCACCGCCCGATCGTACAGGACCGCCTTCTCGGACCCCTGTTGCAGGGCCCGCTCCAGCGTCACGTCCCCCAGGTCCTCCAGCAGGATGGCCCGGCGGTCGAGGTCCACATGGAGCACCTCGGGAACCGGGAGGCCCCCCCTCCGGAGATAGTCCCCAACCTCCAGGAACGGCAGCGTGGCGGGTCGGTCCCCGTCCACCACCTCGTCGCTCTTGAGGGGGTCCTCGCCCAGGGCCATCCAGATGCAGGTGGACCCGGGTCCCCAGGCAATCCGGTAGTAGCGCCGGGAGGAGGCGTCCCCCGGCAGCGCGGTCACCCGAACCTCGGGGTCGACGCCCCCGTCCCGGACGTGGAACGCGGTGTCCAGCAGGGCCGCATGGTTCATCCCAGCCTCCGTCCTCCCTGGAGTCGAGGCTACCGGATGATGCCTCGGGATGGCAACGTCGCGAAGCACGGGGCGCGCGGGGCGTGGAACAGCGGGAGGGGAGCGATTACTTCAGCAGGCCGGCGTCCACCAGGACCTGCTCCAGCACCGCGACCCGGTCCTCCAGGTCCCGGATGCGCTGCTCCTTCTCGCGGTTCTGCATCTCGAAGTACTTCGCGGTGGTGAGCAGGAAGCCCACGCTGTCGGTGATGCTCCAGTCGTGCCCGCCGTTGGTCAGTTCCGGGGGCATCTCGTCGAGGATCATGCCGATGTGGGGCACGTAGCGGACGCTGCCACTGTTCTCCTCGGTCACCTCCTCGGGCTTCGCGTCCACCTTGTAGTAGAAGGTCGCCGGCTTCAGGGCCATCAGCCGATCGCCCAGGGCCAGGATCTGGTCTTCGGTCAGGTAGGTGATGTCCCGCTTCATGGACCGGTGCGATGCGCCATACTCGTTGATGATATAGGAGCCGTAGAACCGCTTCATCGGGATCCCGACCCAACTGTTCCCATCCGAGACGGGCCGGATGGCGTTGCCGTTATTCACCACAAATCCCCGGTACCACCGATAGTTCCACTCGTCGCCAGCGCCGTCCCCGCCGAGGATGTTGCTGGCCGCGTAGATCTGGTCGGCACGGAACTGGTTGAAGAAGCCCAGGTTTCCGTACACCGAGGTCGTCGCCGTCGTCCCGCTCGGGTCGCTGACGCAGCCGGACCCGTTCCGGTCGTACATGATGTCCGCATAGAGAGCGCCGTTGATCTGGACGTTGCCTCCGGTGTCCCAGAGCAGGTAGATGTTCTTGTCGTTGGTCCCGGGGTTGATCACGAGGTAGTTCCCGTTGGTCCGGAAGGACGGCCGGGCGGTCGACGCGCTTCCGTTCAACATGAAGTACAACCGGTCGTCCGATCCGAAGCGCATGATGACCATCTGGGACGCCGCAGAGTCGGGCGCCAGGTAGAGGTGGCCGCTGCTGTTGGCCACCTGGGCGAACCCGGAGGCATCGCCCGGGTAGGCGTTGTAGAGCCGCAGGCCGTTCGCATAGGCCAGGTTGAACCGCGAACTGCTGGCCGGGTCCAGGTAGTAGGCCGAGTTGCTCTCGTCGTAGAGCACGCCGTTGAAGTAGGTGTTGCCCCGGAGGTAGTTGTACCCGTTGGTGAAGGGCAGGTGGGTCGTGTTTCCGTCGGCCCCCCGGGTATAGATCGCGTAGAAGTTCGACGTGGCCGAGGGGTCCATGTAGTAGCCCGCATTGTCCCGGTCGTACCAGATCTTGGCCCTTTCGGTTCCGTTGATGTTCACCTCGTAGGACCCGGAGGCGCAGTTCCCGGTGAAGTACTCCACGTTGCCGCACCGGTAGTAGTTGATGTTCAGCGGTGTGCCGTCGGTATCGGTGTTCAGGGTGTCCAGGTAGGCATTGCCGTTGTCCAGGCCCATCCAGTTCGCAGTGGGGTAGGGCCGTGCGGCCGCCGCCAGCCGGTCATAGGTGATCTGGAGCATCCGGCTCGTGCTGTTCGGGTCCGCGTAGTAGTTGTTGTCCTGCCGATCGTAGTAGGCGTTGAAGTAGGCATTGCCGCCGGTCACGTTGCCCGAGGTCGTGATGCTGATGTTGGAGGCCAGGTCGCCGCCGGCGATGGTCCCGTCGGCGATGTCGGCGCTCGAGACGCCCCCGTCGGCGATGGCCGCGGACCCCACGCAGCCGGTGCAGGTGATCTGGCCGCCCACCTGGAGGTTCCCCGCGTGCATTGCATAGCCGTCGGCCCGCAGCACGTGGGCCTGGAGGGCCGGCGACTCGGACCAGACCTCGAAGTAGGCGGTGGTGCCGCCGCTCGGGAAGCCCATCCGGACCCGCTGGAGGTTCGCGGTCCCGGCCCCGGCCTGGACCATGTAGGGCGAGGCGGGGGCGTCGGCCCCGTCGTCATAGATGTAGAAGCGCTTGCCAGGGTACAGCATCAGGTCGTTCGACGAACTGTTGTTCATGTAGTACTCGGAGTGGACGTGGTTGCCCGCCGCCACCGTGCCCGCCGCCGTGCCGAAGTTCGGCGTCAGGATGCCGGACCCGTCCACCAGCAGCCCCGTCCCCACCTGGACCGTTCCCCGGGCGGAGGTCGTCGCCGCGACGACCTTGGACCCGGCGATGTTCGCCGTGGCCGAGATATCGGCATCGACGATGGTCCCGTCCAGGATGGCCGTCGTGTTCACGCAGCCGGTGCAGGAAACGCCGGTCGCCGCGCCGCCAGGGCCGGTGCCCATCGCCCAGTTGAAGGAGACCTCGGAGGAGGCGACGCAGCCGGTGCAGGCCAGGTCGCTGGCCGCGCCGCCCTTGCTGGTGGACCCGGCGTAGTTGACGCCCAGGTCCGTGTCGCCGACGCACCCGGTGCAGACCACGTCGATGGCCGGACCGCCCTCGCTGCTGGACCCGGCATAGTTGAACTGGACCTCGTTGGCATCCACGCAATCCGTGCAGGCCAGGTTCGACGCGGCGCCGCCCTTGCTGGCGGACCCGGCGTAGTTGAAGGTGATCTCGGTGTCGGAAATGCAGGGGCTCGCGGTGCAGTCCACGTTGGTCGCCGGGCCGCCCTTGGAACTGGAGGCCGCGTAGTTGAAGGAGACCTCGTTCTGGTCCACGCACCCCGCGCAGGTCACCCCCACGGCGTCGCCGCCCGCCGAGACGCCCAGGGCCCAGGAGACTCCCAGTTGGGTCGCGCCCACGGCCCCGGCGGCCATCTTGGCGCCGGTCACGGCGCCGTCGGCCAGGTCCGCCGTCATCACATGCCCGTCCTGGATCTTGCCCGAGGTCACGGCGTCGGCGCCCAGTTTCGCGTTGGTCACGGCGCCGTCGGCGATCTTCGCCGTGGTCACCGAGCTGCTGGCGAGGTTGCCGGCGGTGATGGTGGCGGACCCGATCTCGCCGCCGGAGACGCACTGGGTGCAGGCGAGGTCGCTGGCCGGGCCGCCCTTGGAAGCCGAACCGGCATAGTTGAAGGACACGTCGGCCAGATCCACGCACCCGGTGCAGGAAACGTCGCTGGCGGCCCCGAGGAGCACGTCCGCCTCCTCGGCGTGCTGCGCCTGGTAGGCGAATCCAACCGAGCCGATCTGCTGCCGGGGCAGTTCCGGATCGGCGCCGACCCGGATGGCCAGCCAGGCCTCGGACCGGTTCACGAAGGTCTCGGGAGGCACCGGGCCGATGTAGGTGCTGAAGACGCCGCCGGTGACCGTGAGGTACTGCGGCTCGGGCCCGTAGAGGATCGTGCCGCCGGTCTGGGCGGAGTAGATCGTGAAGTTCACCGTGTAGGACCCGGTGACGACCTCCCCGGCCACGTTCCGCAGCACGCCCTGCACGTTGATCTTGCGCGGGACGTCCTGGGCCCTCGCCTCCGGCGCAGCCATCAACAGACAGAAGGAACAGGCCAGCCAAACCCTGAGGAGAGACTTCATTCGGTCACCTCCGATTGCGAAACGGGAACCGCCCATCCACGCCCCACTTCCAGGCCGGAACCACCGGGAAGACGGTTCCCCGGCCCTTGCCCCGAGCCCAATCTTGCCAACGGCTACGCATCCTTTTCGTAGCCACCGTTCCCCACGACCACCGGGCATCCCCGTTTTCCAGGGGAAACCCATGGTTACCACGATTCGGGCCGACCCGCCGGCCGCCCGACGGGATGCCACGGTCAGAGTTTAGCAGGATTCATACCACAATGGAATCGGCCTCCGGGAACCCTCGAGCCCCGACAGAGAAAACGGCTCCGTCCCGTCCCTCTGTCCGGGGATTTCCGCTGGGGAAACAACGCCCTGGATTGACTTGGCCCCATTCCTCACCTATCCTACAGCGCCTCTCTTGTGAGGGCCCGATCCGATGGGACGCTGGACCTGGGGCCTGATCGGATGCCTGGCATGGACGGGCATCCTCGGGACGGAAGCCGGCTGCAGGAAGAAGCCGCCTGCCGGGGCCGAGATCACGGCCGAGTCCCCCGGGGCCGCTCCGGCGGAGGAGGAGGGAGACCCTGGAACCGCCGCCCAGCAACCCGAGCGGTCCGCCCCTGCCACCGAACAGCCCTCCCCCGAATCGAGAGACTCCGCGGACCCCTCCCGGGCGACCCCGGGCGGGCCGACCGCCCGAGAGGGCGCCCCCGAGGCCCCGACACCCCCGCCGCCGGCCACTCCCCCGGCGCCCCGGCCGGCCCTGCCGGATCCCCGGATCCTGCTGACGCAGAAGGATGTCGAGGCGCTGCTGGGAACCAAGGTGCCCTTCGTGCGATCCGCCCTTCCCGGGATTCCCACCGACGAGGACCGGGACGCCATCCTCTATCTGCCCACGAAGGGAACCGGCTTCGGGGCCGCGGTGCAGGTCTTCCGGGGCAGGACCCCCGAGGACGCCCGGGATCGCTACACCTCGCTGCTGGCGTCCTACCCCGCGGCCCAGGAGATCCAGCCCGTCGCCGGGAGGACCTTCTTCAGTTACTGGGAGGAGGTCCTGCACATCGGGTTCCTGGTCCCGGCCAGGAACCTCGTGGTGGTGGCCTCCTGCGGACGAACCTTCTGCGACTCCGATGGCCTCTACGAGGCCGCGCGGCGCATGGCGGGACGAATCGGCGGATGATCAGAACGACCGTGCTGGTGGCCAACCGGGGCGAGGCGGCCGTCCGAATCATTCGGGCCTGTCGCCGACTCGGCCTGTCGCCGGCGACCGTCTTCGCGGGCCGGGACCGTCACTCCCCCCACGTCCGGATGGCGGACCAGGCGGTGGCCCTCCAGGGTCAGGCGGTCCGGGAGACCTACCTGGACGTGGAACAGGTCGTCGCGGCGGCCCGGGCCGTCGGTGCCCGACTGGTCCACCCCGGCTATGGCTTCCTGGCGGAGAACGCGGCCCTGCGGGAGGCCTGCGACCGCGAGGGACTGGTGCTGGTGGGCCCGACGGCGGACCAGATGCGACGCCTGGGGGCGAAGTTGCCCGCCCGACTGCTGGCCCGGCGACTGGGCATCCCGGTCGTGGAGGGGTCCCAGGGGGAGACGGCGACGGTGCAGGAGGCCCTTCGGGCGGCCTCGGACGTGGGGTTCCCGGTGCTGTTGAAGGCCTCTGCCGGTGGCGGGGGCCGGGGCATGCGCCGGGTCGATCGCCCCGAGGACCTCCCGGCGGCCTTCGAGGCGGCCCAACGGGAGGCCATGGCGGCCTTTGGATGCCCGTCGCTGTTCCTGGAGCGCTACGTGGAGTCGTCCCGCCACGTGGAGGTGCAGGTCGTTGGGGACGGACGGGGTCGGGTGCTGTCGCTGGGAGAGCGCTTCTGCTCGGTCCAGCGGCGCCATCAGAAGATGATCGAGGAGGCCCCGGCCCCGAACCTGGACCCGGGACTGCGGGTGACCATGGAGGCATGGGCCCGACGACTGGCCGAGAGTCAGCAGTACCTCGGGGCCGGGACCGTGGAGTTTCTGGTGGGCCCCGACGGCCGGGCCTGCTTCCTGGAAATGAACACGCGCCTCCAGGTCGAGCACCCGGTCACCGAGGCCATCTTCGGAGTGGACCTGGTGGCGGCCCAACTGCAGATCGCCCTGGGCGGGGACCTGCCCTGGGAGCCCGGAGATCTGGCGCCTCGAGGCCATGCCATCGAGTGCCGGGTCTGCGCCGAGGACCCCTACCGGGGATTCGTCGGGTCGCCAGGCACGCTGTTCCGATACCGTCCGCCACGAGGCCCCTTCCTGCGGGTGGATGACGGCGTCGAGGAAGGCAGCGAGATGCTCCCGGACTACGACTCCCTGATCGCGAAGGTGATCACCTGGGACCGGAACCGGGAGGAGGCCCTGCTCCGGATGGAGCAGGCCCTGGAGGAGTTCGAGATCGGAGGCGTGCGCCACAATCTGCCCTCGCTGCTCCACGTCCTGCGGTCGGTGCCCTTCCGGGATGGCGACTACGGAACGGACCTGCTGACCCGAATCGGGCCGCTGCCGGCCACCGAGTTCTTCCACTCGGAGGAGGTCGCGGCGGCGGCAGCGGCCCGGGCGCTGCTGGAGCGGGCTCCGGACTCCCGGAAGGCGCCGGGAGACTCGGAGGTCTCGAAGGGTCCCTCGCCGTGGCGGCAGGCAACCTGGCCCTCCTGGTCGCGGGGGGGATTCCGATGAGCTGCAAGCAGAACGAGGTGCCGGTCCTCCCCATCGGGGCCCTGGAGCCCGAGGGGAGTTCCCCCGGAGGTCCCCGGCCCCTGGAAGAACGGCGCTGGACCCGCATGGAGGTCCGCAACGGCGGAGACGCGGCACTGGATCTGGTCCTGGAGGGCGTGGACGACCAGTGGGTCCTGGTGCGGGTCGGGGAGGTGCGCCTGGCGCTCCAGGTCATCGGCCGCAAGGACGGACGGGTCCTCTTCCGGACCCCATCGGGGCGCATCCTGTGCCCGATGGTGGGCCCACCGGGTCCCCTGACCGAGGTCTCCCTGGGAAACCGGAGCCTCTTCGTGTCGCCCCGGTCCGCCGTGGTGCCCGAGGGCCTGTCCATCGCGGCCATCGGGCGGGAGGTCCGGGCCCGGCTCCCGGGACGGGTCGTACGGGTCCACGCGGCCCCCGGAGACCAGGTCCGCCGGGGGGACCCCCTGGTGGTCGTCGAGGCGATGAAGATGGAGGACGAGGTCCGGGCGCCCCGGAACGGCCGGATCGAGTCCGTCGGGGTCCGGGAGGGCGAGCGGGTGGAACGGGATGCCCTCCTGGTGACCTTCTGCCCCGACGACCCGCCCTGATTTCCGGGGTTCCGGACCCCTGCCGGACCGCGCCGGAGCAAGACCCGATGGACCTTCAGACCCTGATCGAAGGCCCCCAGGAATCCAGGAACGAGTCCGGCCGCCCCCGGGTCGTGGTGGTGCTGGGGGATGGAGGGGTCGGCAAGACCACGCTGGCCGCCGCGATGGGGCTCCGGATGGCCCTGGCCGGGAGGCGGGCGCTGGTGGTCACGGTGGACCCGGCGAACCGCCTCCGGACCGCCCTGGGCCTCACCGACGCCCCCGGTAGCGAGGAGCCGGTCCCGGTGCAGGCCCGCGGGTCCCTGCACGCGATGGTGCTGGAGGCCCGCCATGAACTGGACCGGCTGGTGGACCGCCTGATCGCCTCCCCGGCGGACCGGGAGCGGGTCCGCAGCAACGTCTTCTTTCAGAAGGCCGCGGCAGGGATGTCGGGAACCCACGAATACCTGGCCCTGGACCGCCTGCTCCAGGTGATCGAGTCCGGTCGCTACGACCGGGTCGTGCTGGACACGCCCCCGGAGCGCCACGCCCTGGACTTCCTGGACGCCCCGGACCGCCTGCTGAGCCTGCTGGACTCCGACTCCTTCCGCCTCTTCGTGGGGGCCTCCTCGGGCCTCTCCCGGCTGGGCCTTCAGGCCCTCAAGGGACGCCGGTGGCTCCTCCGTGGGATCGGCCGGTTCGCAGGGGAGGAGACCTTCCTGGCGGTGCTGGACTTCCTGCTGGCCTTCTCCCCGCTGTTCGGAGACCTGCGGGAGCGCCTGGGACGGGTCAAGACGCTGCTTGTGGGACCGGACACGGCCACGTTGCTGGTGGCCCGCCCCTCTCCCGGCATGGCCGACCGGGTCCGGGAGGCGGCGGGGCTGATCCGGACCCGGGGATTGCGACCGGCGGCACTGCTGGTGAACCGCGTGATGACCTGGCCGCCGGCCGAGTGCCCCGGGGCCGGGTCCCAGGAGCCGGCGACGGCCGAGGCCCTGCGACAGGCGTTCCGGGACTCTCCGGCCCTGGGATGGATGGACGAGGCGACCCGGGAGGACCTGGCCCGGAGGACCGCCCGGAGGGCCCGGGAGGACTGGGAGCGGTCCCGGGAGGACGCCCGGCGGATCGCCGAGACCCGGGAGGCCCTCGGAGACCTCCCGGTCCGGGTGATCCCCTGGCTCCGGACCGAGATCCGGGACCTGGAGGGACTGCAGGCCCTCACGAACTGGTTGTGACGTTCGCGCCCGCCCCCCCCATCACCCTCTGCAACCGCTGCTGCATCCGGCCATTCCGGGGTTCCTGTCGGGCGTTGTCCAGGGCCGCCCGGAGGGCCCGACGGCTCCCCACCAGCACCACGAGCCGACGTCCCCGGGTCACCGCCGTGTAGATCAGGGCCCGACGGAGCATCACCCAGTGCTGGGTCGAGAGGGCCACCACCACCGCCGGAAACTCGCTGCCCTGGGACTTGTGGATCGTCAGGGCGTGGGCCCAGGCCAGGTCCCCGACCTCCTCGGGGCCGTAGAAGACCCGCCGGTCCTCGAACCGCACCACGACCCCGCCGTCCTCGGCCCGTTCCTCGATCCGGCCGATGTCCCCGTTGAAGACCTCCAGGTCGTAGTTGTTCCGGACCTGCACGACCCGGTCCCCGGGGGCCAGGCGACCGGGGGCCCCGGGGTTCAGCCGCTCCCGGATCCGGCGGTTCAGGGCCTCGGTACCGCACTCCCCCTTGTGCATCGGGCTCAAGACCTGGACCTCTGTGGCAGGGTCCAGGCCGAAGCGGGCCGGGATCCGCTCCACGACCAGCCGCTCCACCATCCGGGCCGCCTCCGCGGCGTCCTCCCGCACCACGAGGTGGAAGTCGTCGCCGGAGGCACCATCCCCGGACCCCGGCTCCCGCCCCTCCAGGATCTCCCGGGCCGCCCGGACGATGCCCGATCCCTCCCCCTGGCGGAAGACCTCCCGGAGACGGGCCACCGGCAGCACCCCCGACTGGACCATGGCCCGGAAGGGGTCCCCGGGGCCCACCGGCGGGATCTGGTCCGCGTCCCCGACCAGCGTGAGGCGGGTCCCCGGAGCCAGGGCCCGGAGCAGTCGGTCCAGCAGCCAGGCGTCGAGCATCGAGCACTCGTCCACCACCACCCAGTCCATCTCCAGCGGATGGAACTCGTCCCGAAGGAAGCGATCCTCCCGCGGGTGGTACTCCAGCAGGCGGTGCAGGGTCCGGGCCTCCCGGCCCGTGGACTCCCGGAGGCGCATCGCAGCCCGGCCGGTGGGTGCCGCCAGGGCCATCCGGAGGCCCTTCCGGTCCCCGATCCCGCAGAGGGCCTTCACCAGGGTCGTCTTGCCGGTCCCGGGCCCCCCGGTCAACACCGCGACGGGGTGCCGGCACAGGGTCCCCAGGGCCTCCCGCTGACTCGGGGCCAGGGTCAGATCCCCAGCGGGGTCCTCCGGGGCCACCTCGATCACCGAGGCGCCAGCGAGCAGTGCCAGGCGGTGTGCGGCATCGACCTCGGCCCGATGGAGGGAGACCAGGTACACGAGGTCTCCCTCGGGGGTCCCTTCCTGCACGAGGTCCCCCCCCGTGACCAGATTGTCCAGGGCCTTCTCCAGCAGGGCCTCCGGTTGTCCCGTGAGGTCCGCGGCCCGGTGAACGACCTGGTCCCGAGGCAGGAAGACATGGCCTTCCTCGACCGACTGCCCCATCACGTGGGCCACGGCGGCCCGGAGGCGCAGCAGGGAGTCCGGGGCGATGCCGATCCGGCTCGCCATCACGTCGGCCCGGTGGAAGCCGATCCCCGGGACGTCCCGGGCCATCGACCAGGGGTCCAGGCGTACCCGGGCCGGCGCCTCGGGCCCGTGGACCCGGATCAACCGCTGGGCCTGGGCGGGCGTCAGACCCATCTCGCACAGCAGCACGAAGGTCTCCCGGTGGGTCCGTTCGCGCCGCCAGGCCTCGACGATCCGGGAGGCCTTGGCAGGCCCGACCCCCGGACATCGGGCAAGTTCCTCGGGCCCGGCCTCGATCACCGCCGGGAGGTCGTCTCCGAAGCACGCGAGCAGCCGCTCCGCGAGCCGGGGCCCGACCCCCGGAACCTGGCCCGAGGAGAGCCAGGCACGGATCCCCTCCCTTCGGGACGGAGGCAGCACGATCACCGACTCGGCCCGAAACTGGCGACCGTGGCGGGGATGGGTTCGCCAGGACCCGAGGCCCTGAACCTCCTGCCCGGGGGCCAGGCCTCCCATCGCCACGGTCCAGACCGCGGGGCCCTGGTCCGTCTCGACCTCGATCACGGTGTAGGTCTCCCCGGGGTCGGCATAGAGGACCCGGGTCACCCGCCCGCTGGCCATGATCCGGGACATGCCGGTCATCGCCCGGGATTTCCGGGAGCCACCTCCAGGCGTTCCCGGCACGAGAGGGGACAGACGACGGCCCGGGGACATCGGAAGGCGCAGCCCAGCCCCTCGTGGATCCGCTCCAGGGGATGCTCCGCCGGGTCCGGCGGGAACCCCTCGGCCAGGCGAATCGCCGCCTCCACCAGGTCCGGGAAGGCGGCGGCGTGGAGCCGGTCCAGGAAGCCGATGCGGAAGGCGTTCTCCCGGACCTGGAAGTGAGGAACGACGGCCACCGGCGCCAGGGCCTCCCCCAGGCGCCCCTGGCCCAGGAGCAATCGGGCGAGCCAGAAGGGGGCCAGGGGGTCCCGGGGGGCGTAGAGCCGCCGCCAGACCCGATCGGCCCACTCCCGGGGGTCCTCGCCCTGGAACAGTCCCGGGTCCCGGAGCCCCGCCTGGATGCGCGGCAATGCCGGAAATCGGGCCAGCACCCGGGCGATCGCGTGGTCGGCCGTCCCGGCCTCCGCCGAGGCCAGGGCCGCCAGGGTCAGAGTGCCGGCCGCGGCCTCCCGGAAGACCTCCGTGCCCCGCAGGGCCTCCATCCCCCGGCGAACCTCCTCCGGGGAGCATCCGCGGGACAGCAGCAGGGCCCCGAAGGCCGACTCCAGGGGATCCGAGAGGCCCGTCCGGGTCGCCAGCGACGCCGGCCGATTCGGGTCCTGGTCCCGGGAGGCCAGCAGCAGGCGCCGGGTGGCCTCGAGGTCCAGGGCCGGCCGCACCAAACCCACCTCGGCCGGAACCGGGCGGGGGACCGGGTGGCGAACCTCCGGTCCCCGGCGAGGGATCGCCGGGGCTCCGGGAGAGACCACCGGGGGACGCGGTGCCTCGGGATCCGGCCCCCGGGTCCCGGAAACCTCGGATTCCCGGGTGTCCGTCCGTTCTTCCTCCCGCCCCGGTGCCTCCTGCGGTCCCGGGGCCTCCGGTCCCGGCGCCGCGGGTTCCGGGCCTTCGGGCCCCGATTCCATCCCGGCCGGCCGGTCCCCCGGCTCGTCCTCGGCCGCCCCGGGGCCCGGCCCTTCTCGGGCCTGGCGCTCCTCCTCCAGGAACTCCTCGGGGTCGAGGGCCCGAAGCCGCGGGAGGACCTCCCGGGAACCCTCCCCCAGGGCCCAGCGAATCCCCACCAGTTTCAGGAGGTTCGCCGCCACGGCCCAGTCCACCCAGGCCCGGAACGAGACCAGCGTCGGCTTCTCCCCGGGATAGACATAGGAGGTGATCATCCGGAACAGTTCGTTGGTGGAGTGGAGCCTCCCCTCCTGTTCGACGTCCAGGGCCTGCAGACAGTAGCGGGCCAGCAGGGGGTTCTCCTCGACCAGGCGGCGGGCCAGCACGGCCCGGGCAGCGGCGTCGTCGGATGCTGCCAGGAGGTCCCGGGCCGTCCGGCCCAGGGTCACCGGTTCCCCCAGACGAACCTCCAGCATCTCCATGAGGGTCTCCCAGGATGCGGCATCGAAGAGATTGCGCATCCGGAGCCACTCCTTGACCCCACGGACCGACGGACGGGACCGATCCACCTCGGCCAGGAAGGGGATCAGGGTGGGGACCCAGGCCAGGGGGGCGGTCCCCGGCAGACCTGCAAAGACCGTTCTCTGTGACATCGGGGCCTCCTCGCGGCAACAAGGATACCCGAAAAGCGGCCCTCCGGCGGCCCGGATCCAGGGGGAGGCCCCATGCCCCCCGGCCCGCGGGGACTCTCAGGCCCCCGCGACCAGAGACGGGTCAACGGTCTTGCCATCCGAAGGGGTTGTTCTCTAGACTCACCTGTGGTCTGACCAGCAGCCTTTCCAGGAGGAGGCGATGACGGAACTGGACCTGGCTCCCTTGCGCCATGTGTCGCTCCGGGAGGTCTTCGTGGAGCGGTTCATGGGCCTCCTGTTGTCGGGCCAGCTCCGGCCGGGGGACCGTCTTCCGCCGGAACGGGAGCTGGCCGCCCGGCTCCGGGTGAGTCGGCCGGTGGTCCACGACGGACTGATGGCGCTTCAGGCCCGGGGCGTCGTGCAGGTGGTACCGCGGCAAGGGACCGTCGTGCAGGACGTCCGGCGCTCGGGGTCCCTGGCGTTCCTGGAGGCCCTCTTCCGGTTCCGGGGCGGGCATCTGGACCCCGGCTGGCTCCGGGATGTCCAGTCGGTTCGGTGCCTGATCGAGTGCGCGATTGTCCGCGAGGCCGCGTTCCGGCGTACGCCGGAGGACCTCCGGGCCTTGCAGGACCTGCTGGACCTGGAGGACCGCACCGACCCCCGGTGCACCGAGGACTGGGTGGAACTGGACTTCCGGTTCCACCACGGACTGGCGATGACGAGCGGCAATCGCCTCTTCCCGATGGTGATCAACTCCTTCGGGCCTGCCTGGAGGGCCCTGGCCGGGGACTTTTTCCGCGACCCGGCCGTGGTCCCGGGCGTTCGACGGGGACACCAAGACATCGTCGAGGCGGTCGCTCGAGGCGACCAGGAGGCGGCGGCCCGGGCGATGACCGCGTTGATCGACGAGGGCACGAAGGCCCTCCTGGCCCGTGCCCCGGAGGTCCCGGACCTGCCGGAGGCCCCCATCTCGACCGCAGGAGGCATCGATGGCTGAGGCAGCGAGGTCGTTGAAGCAGCCCCACGGCCTGTCCCCGAGGATCCAACGCCTCCGGGACTTCTACTTCGAGGGCGTGCGACGGCCCTGGAACAACGAGTTCCTGTGCTTCACCACCGGGACTCCCTGGGATGTGGTCTTCGACGAACTGTCCTACTACATCGTCCCGGAGACCTATGCCTTCTTTCAGCCCTTCCGGTCCTCGGCCTTCCAGGCCGCCCGGACAATCCCGGTGCCCCGCGAGTTCTGGTCGAAGGGCCTGCCCGAGCGCCGCGCCTGGTTTGTCCGGGAGGCCATCGTGCGCCATGTCCCGAAGGAGATTCTCCCGGGGTCCCTGCTGGCGGGGTCCCGCTTCAACCTGCTGGCCTCCCGATGCTGGACCCGAGAGGAGGCGAGGGAACGGGACCGGCTGGTCATGGGGCCGCAGGGCGTCCGGCAGGCCCTGCTGGATTTCCATCTCCACGGACAGGGGAACGCCGGGGCCACCAGCGGGCACCTGATCCCGGACCACGCCCGCCTGCTGCGGGTTGGGTGGCAGGGGATTCACCAGGACCTGCTCCAGCGGCTGGACCGGCTCCCGGAGACCCTGGCCGCCGGGCCCGCGGGTGCCCAGTTGCGGGCCATGATCATCGCCGCGACGATGGCCCGGGACGTGGCCGCCGGGTATGCCGAGGCCTGCGAGGAGGCCGCCGGGCGAGCCCGGACCGTCCAGCGGGCCCAGGAACTGCAGGCCATGGCCCGGATGCTCCGGCGGGTTCCCTGGCATCCCCCGACGAACTTCTGGGAGGCGGTCCAGGCCCTCTGGCTGAACCACATGCTGATCCTGTCGGACGAGAACTACCCCGGGGCCGGCGTCTCCTTCGGACGCATCGACCAGTACCTGCTCCCCTTCTGGGAGCGTTCCCTGGCCGAGGGCATGGACCGGGAGTTCGGCAAGGAAATCCTGCGCTGCTTCTTCGTCCACTGCAACACGGCCTACGACGCGATGATCCGCGTCGGCGGCAACCAGGGGATCACCGCCGGCTTTGGACAGTTGCTGACCCTGTCGGGCATGGGCGAGGGAGGCCGGGACCTGACCAACGACCTGACCTTCGCCTTCCTGGAGGTCATCGACGAGATGTCCCCGATTCTGGAGCCGAAGCCCAACGTCCGGCTCCACCGGGGCAGTCCTGACGGGCTCCTCGACCGGCTGGTGGAGATGATCGCCCACAGCCAGGGGGCACCCTTCCTGCTCAACTTCGATGAGCGGTCGATGGCCGGCCTGCTCCGGCAGGCCCGACGGGCTGGCCTGGAATCCCTGATCCACGAGGGAAACGTCCACGACTACGCGCCAGTCGGCTGCCTGGAGAACACGATGGTCGGCAACGACCGGTCCGGCACCGTGGACATCAACCTGAACCTCCTGAAGGCCGTCGAGTTCACCCTGACCGGGGGCTTTGACATGGCCCCGCCGACGGACCCGATCACCGGCCAGCCCTGCCCGGCAGGTCGCCTGGGAGTCGACACCGGCCCCGTGGAGGCCTTCCGGGACTTCGAGTCCTTCCTGCGGGCCTGGGAGGCCCAGACCCGGGACCTGGTGCGCCGGGCCGTGGCACTCTACGACCGGACCGACGCCGTCCGGGCCCGCTTCTGCCCGACCCCCTACCTGTCCTGCATGGTCCGGGGTTGCGCCGAGCGGGCACGGGACATCACCGAGGGCCAGGGCGCAGAGATTGACCTGGTAACCCTGGAGGCGGTCACCTTCGCCACCACGGTCGATTCGCTGCTGGCGGTCCGGTACCTGGTCTTCGAGCAGGGGATCACGACGCTGCCGGGCCTCGTGCAGGCCCTCCGAGACGACTGGAAGGGCCACGAGAAGGTCCAGGCCCACGCCCGCTTCCGGGCGCCAAAGTACGGCCGGGACGATGACGAGGCCGACCAGATGGCCCGGCACGTGATGGAGGTCTGGACCGAGGAGGCCTGGCGCCACCGCACCCGATCCACGGGGAGGCAGGTCCGGCCAGGGATGCTGTCCTGGAACTACTGGGTCGGCGATGCCCACCTGCTGGCCGCGAGCCCCGACGGCCGCCCCCGAGGCCAGTTCCTCTCGAACGCCATCTGCCCCTCCAACGGCGCCGACACGAAGGGCCCCACGGCCAACGTCAACTCGGTGGGCAAGGCCCTGGGAGGCCGCAGGCCCGACGGGGACTACCGGGACTACTGCAACCTGCTGCCCAACGGCGCCAGCCACACGATGACCTTCAGCCCGGCGCTCCTCCGGGATCCGGAACACCGCAGGAAATTCCGGGACTTCCTCCGGGGGATCATCGAGAACGGCGGCACGGCCCTGCAGGTCAACGTGATCGACCCCGAGATGCTCCGTGACGCCCAGCGGCATCCGGAGGCCTACCGGCACCTGCTGGTGCGGGTGACCGGATACAACGCCTATTTCACCTCCATCGGAAAGGAACTGCAGGACGAGATCATCGCCCGGGAGAGCCACCGGACCTGGTGACCCGGGAGGAGGGACCCGATGACGGGCCGGGTGCTGTCGATCCAGCGGATGTCCACCGAGGACGGTCCGGGGATCCGGACCACGATCTTCTTGAAGGGCTGCCCGCTGCGCTGCGCCTGGTGCCACAACCCCGAAAGCATCCGGCCCACGCCCGAACTGGTCCTCGTGGGGGACCGATGCATGGGTTGCGGGTCCTGCCGGGAGGTCTGCCCCCAGGGCCTGGACCCGGACCGCTGCACCGCCTGCGGTCACTGTGCGGAGGCATGCCCCACCGGGGCCCGGGAGGTCCTGGGGACCGACTGGACCGCCGAGGACCTGGCCCGGGAGGCCGCCCGGGACCGGGCCTTTTTCGAGACCTCGGGCGGCGGCGTGACGATCTCGGGCGGCGAGCCGGCCCTCCAGGCCCCCTTCGCCCGGGCCGTGGCGATGGCCCTGGCCGCGGCCGGCATTCCCACCGCGGTCGATACCTGCGGGGCCGTCGGAGAGGAGGCTCTCTGGGCCGTCGTGGAGCCCTCGGCCCTCGTGCTCTATGACCTGAAGGTGCTGGATGCCTCGGCCCACCGTCACTGGACGGGGGCCGACAACGTCCCGGTGATCCGGAACCTGCGGCGCCTGGCGGCGTGGCAACGAGAGGGCCGATGGAACGGGTCCCTGTGGGTCCGGACTCCGCTCATCCCGGGGGCCACCGACGACGAGACCAACCTCCTGGGGATCGGGCACCTGCTGGCGGACCTGGGGGACGCGGTGGCTCGGTGGGACCTGTGTCCCTTCAATCCCCTGTGCCGGGACCAGTATCGCCGGTTGGGCCGGCCGTGGCCCTTCGAGGGGACCTCCTTCCAGGACCCCGACCGGCTGGCGGCCCTGGCCGCGGTGGCCCGGACCTCGGGAGTGCGCCCGGAGATCGTGCACCTGGCGGGACAGGGAGGCCGGGGAACCTGACCACAGGACCGGTGGGGGCCCCGGCGGGGCCCGGGAGGCGACGATGGAACGCGATCACTTCACCCCCGAGGACCAGGAGGCCCTGTGCCAGGACGCGAAACTGGCCTTCCTGGCCACGCTGGACCCCGAGGGACGGCCTCATCTGACCCTGCTGACCAGCCTCCAGTCCCGGGGCCCCCGGGAACTGGTCTTCGGCCAGTTCTGCGAAGGCCTGTCCAAGACCCATCTGCAGCGGGACCCCCGGGCGGGATTCCTGGTCATGGACCTCCGGAGGCGCACCTGGCGGGGCCGGGCCCGGTGGACCGGCGCCCGTCGGGAGGGCGAGGAATACGAGGCCTACAACCGCAAGCCATTGTTTCGCTACAACTCCTATTTCGGCGTGCACACGGTGCATTATCTGGACCTGGTGTCCTGCCGGGGCCCCCAGGAGGTCTCGATGCCCCGACTGGTGGCCGGCGCGATTCTGGCCCGGTCCCTGGCGCCCCTGGGCGCCGGGCCCCGGAGGCCCGAGGCCCTGGGTCCCCTCAGCCGGAGGCTGCTGGACCGCCTGGACGGACTGAAGTTCCTGGCCGTCCTGAACCCCGAGGGATGGCCCGAGGTGCTGCCGATGGTCGGGGCCTCCAGCGCCGGGCCGGGGCGGGTGCTGGTGGCCGGAACAACGGTGGCCCGGCATTGCTGGCCGGCTCCCGGTTCCCGGGCGGCACTGCTTGCCATGAACCTGGCCATGGAGAGCGTGCTGGTCCGGGGGTCCCTGGGACCCCTTCGGGGCATCGGACCGCTGTGCACCGCCGTGATGGAGGTCGAGGCCGTCTACAACTCGATGCCGCCCAAGGCCGGCTTTGTCTGGCCGCGAGAGCCCCTCCAGGCCGTGCGGTTCGAGGATTCCTGATCCGGGCCCCCCCCCTTGCGCCCTGCCCGAGGATGCCGATTTTTCAGAAGGTCTTTTCTGAAAATGGAGGCATCATGTCGTTCAAGCATGCCCTCTCGGTGCTGGCCGCCGGTTCCCTGGGCGCCTCGACGGCCCTGGCCCAGTCCGGATCCCCCCAGGTCGGAAGCCCTGCTCCCTCCTTCCAGGGGGTCACCGGCGATGGGGACCCGGTGTCGCTGGAGGACCTCCGCGGCAAGACGGTGGTCCTCTACTTCTACCCGAAGGATGACACGCCGGGATGCACCCTCGAGGCCAAGGGATTCCGGGACCTGGCCGAAGCCTTCCAGGCGGCCGGCGCCGTCGTGCTGGGGGTGAGCCGGGACAGCCCCGAGTCGCACCGGAAGTTCCGGAAGAAGCACGACCTGAACTTCGGCCTGATCTCGGACCCGGACGGGCGGATCCACGATGCCTACCGGGCCTTCAAGGAGGGGTCGATCTTCGGTCGGACCGCCATGGGAGTGGACCGTTCGACCTTCGTGATCGGGCCCGACGGGACCCTGTTGCGAGAGTGGCGATCGGTGAACCCCTCCGGCCACGCCGAGGAGGTGCTGCGCTTCGTCCAGGGGATCCGGAAGACCGCCCCCTGAGGCCTCCCCCCGCCCGCCCACCCTGCTGAGGAGACGCCCGCAGGCGTGGAATCCTTCGAGACCCCCGTGAAGGTTCCTTGCACTCTCGGCCCGATGCGGGTAGTGAACCGGCGGGACCCCGGGTCCGGGCCAGGACCCGAGAGGCCAGCGACGGGCATGGCGTCGAGAGGAGCGCGATGGTTTCAAGGCATCGGCAGAGAGCCCTTTGTAGAGGGCCTGTGGCGATCGCGATGGGGGTGCTGGCGGGCTGGACTTGGGCCTGCGGCGGCACCGAGACGGCCACCAGGACCGACGTGCCCGACGTGCTGGACGTCGAGGCCTCTGCGGACTTGGAGGACGCCGGACCGACCGACCCTGGCGGGCCGGGCCCCGAGGACGCCGGGAGCGGCGACGACTCGATCCCGGCTGTCGATCTCCCGCCCGAGGACGAACGGAACGAGGACCTCGAGACCCCGGAAGACCTGAACGGCGACCCGGGAGATACGGGCGGGGAGGGCCCCCCGCCATCCCGGGTCCCGGCCGAGTTCGTGGGGATGTGCCCGCTGGATGCGGACCCTTCCGAGGAGCACTGGGACCGGGTCGCGGCCTGGGGGGTCCGGGTCGTGCGCCAGGGGTTCTTCTGGGAATGGATCTCCAAACCCGATGGCAGCCTGGACTTCTCCTGGCCGGACCGCTATCTCGATGCGGCAGAGCGTCGGGGAATCCGGGTGCTGGTCGTGCTGGACTACGACCATCCGTCCCTGCACGACCCGGGGGACCCGCGGCCCGCCATCCCGCCGGAGGCCCTGCCCCGGTGGATCGAGTACGTGCGGGCCATCGCCGGGCGCTATGGAACCCGTGCCTTCGGATTCGAAGTCTGGAATGAGCCCAACCTGCGGACCTTCTGGAAGGGGTCACCGGAGGACTTCGCCACGCTGGCAGCCGCGACGATCCCGGTGATCCGGGAGGCGGCGCCGGGGGTCCCGGTGGCCGTGGCGGGCCTCTCGCTGCTGCCGCTGGACTGGCTCGAGATGCTGGACCGGGCCGGGGTGCTGGCGGCGGCCGACGCCCTCTCGTTCCACCCCTACTGGGTCGATGCGGAGGGGGCCTTGGAGATGATCTCCCTGACCCAGGACTGGCTCGCGTCCCGGGGACTGGTCCTGCCGATCTGGATCACCGAATACGGCTGGCCCACGGGGGGGACCTACCCCACGGCGACCACGCTGGAGGGACAGGCCGAGCGGCTCGTGCGCTTCCTGCCGGGGGCCGCCTCCCTGGGGGTCCAGGCGGCCTGGTGGTACGCCTCCCTGGACTGGCGGGACCCGGACCAGGTGGAGGCCCCTGACGCCTCCGAGGGATGCTTCGGCATCGCCTGGCCCACCGCCGGCGACAAGCCCGCGGCAGCGGCCTTCCGGGTCCTGGCCGACGCCCTGCCGGGGGCAACGCCAGACCCGGACCTCCCGGGACGACTGGGCGTCGGAGCGCCCCTCCAGGGCACCGGATTCCGGCGACCCGACGGGACCTTCCTGCTGGTGGTGACCAATCCACGCTCGGACCCGGCCCCGGTGGACCTGCCGCCGGGGTCCCGGGTGGTCTGGCCCCCGGAGGCCTCGCCGGTGGGTCCCTGGTCCCTCGCCGGGGACCGGAGCCTGGTCGCAGAGGGCCCCCTGCCGGGACCGGATCGATCCCGTGCCTGGACGATGCCCTCCCGCTGACCTCTGTCCCGCCGATGGTTCAGGGGTCCCGATCCCCGGTCCCCCCGTGGACCTCCACCCGGTCGCGGCCGTTGCGCTTGGCCCGGTAGAGGGCCAGATCCGCCTGCTGGATCAGGGCCTCCGGCGAGGCATGGCCCTGCCAACGCGCGACCCCGATGCTGATCGTGACGCGCCCCGCCAGGCCGATGGGGGCCACCTGGACCGACATCCGGAGGCGTTCGGCCACCTGCCGGGAGACCTCGCCGGGGGTGTCCGGCAGCACCAGCAGGAATTCCTCCCCGCCGTAGCGCCCGGCCAGGTCCGTGGACCGGAGCCCGGTCCGGATCCGCCGGGCCACCTCCTGCAGCACCCGGTCCCCCTCGGGATGTCCAAAGCGGTCGTTGACCGACTTGAAGTGGTCGATGTCGGCCATCATCACCGTGAGGCCCCGGCGGTGCCGGGCCTCCCGGTCCATCTCCTGCGTCAGGCGTTTCATCAGGTAGCCCCGCTGCAGCAGGCCCGTGAGGTTGTCGGTGGTGGCCGACTGGAAGTGCCGGGCATTCTGGAACAGGACCGACAGGTGGGTCGCCAGGGACCGCAGCAGGCCTCGATCCGCGTCCTCGATCTCGGCCCCGCTGGCCAGGGGTCCGGCCAGGACCAGGCCGTAGATCTCCCCCTCCCGGACCAGCGGCATCGCGACCTGGGCCCCCAGGCGCCGCAGCAGCGCCTCCGGCGCCGACTCGGGCACCTTGGCCGGAGACGAGGGTCTCGAGTCCACCCACAACGACAGCACGGCCAGCGGGAGGAGGTCCTGGACCCTCGGCATCGGCACGGCCTCCTCCCCCTCGACGCCAGGGACCTCCCGGAACCGGCCGTCCTCGGTCGCCAGATAGCATCGGGCCCAGGAGAAGCCGTATTCCCGGACCAGGAAGTCCACCGTCTGGTCAGCGATGTGGTCCAGGTCCAGCGTTGTCCCGAAGCGGGCCAGGAAGGACTCCAGCAGGCGCTTCCCCTGACGCCGGGCCATCAGCAGGGCGTCCAGCGAATCCAGCGTGCGCCGCGATGCCGGCAGGACCAGGTAGCCCACCACCAGGACCGTCAGCAGCGTCACCGGGACCGCCACCGACGGCGAGAGGGGCGGGCTCAGGACCCGGAAGAGGATGCCCTGGACCAGGGCCAGGCCAAGGGACCACAGGACCACCAGCCCGAGATGACCCCACGTCATCGACGACGAGAACAGCCCCCGGGCCGAGAGGCCCCAGGGCACCGCGACCAGCAGGATGGCCGCGGTCAACAGGACCCAGAAGGCGTCCACCGGCACCGCCAGCTGGAGCAATTGGAGCAGGGCGGCCGCCAGGGCCGTGCCGGCGACGCCCCAGGTCAGCCAGGCAGTCCGCCGGCGGTCTGGCCCCGAGAGGCGCCGCCAGCCCCGGAGGGCCAGCCACCCGATGGTCCCGCAGACGGCCACGCTTCCCCAGCGAAGGAACAGGAACCCCGGCCCGGGCTGGAAGGTGAAGGGGACCAGCGACGTCACCCCCTCGAACCAGAAGCCGGTTCCCCACCCGACCAGGGCCACGCCCCCGGCGACCCCGTAGCCCACCAGCGCCCACGAGAAGTTGCGCCGGTCCCCCGGGCGGAGGATCTCCAGGACCAGATGCAGGCCCGCTGCGATGGAGAACATTCCCGTGAAGCCGCCGCGCCAGGCCCCTTCGAAGGGCAGACCGGCGTCGAAGCGCAGGTAGGCCAGACCCAGGGACAGGGTCGCCAGGGCCAGGGTCCAGAACAGCACGACCAGGGGCCGCTGGATCCGGGCCGGACCGCTGGACCGCCGGGACAGCAGGGCCCCGGCAGCGGCCTCTCCCAGGGCCAGCAGGCAGGCCGCGATTCCCAGCACGGTGGCCACGGACGTCTGCAATGGACCCCGCCGAGGTTCCCGTCAGGCCCTGACCCTAGCGCATCGGGAGCCTCGACGCCAAGTCCAGGAAGCCCTGCCGGACCGCCGGACCGGCCGGGATCACCCCACGCAACGCCGTGATAAGATGCGCCGCCCCTTGGGGAGGAGGGCCTCCATGACGCGATGGGTCGGGCGCTCGGTCGTCGTGCTGGGAATCTGGGCCTGGAGCGAGGTGCTGCCGGCGGCCCCGCTGGACACCGTGCCGATGCTGTTCCAGGCGACGTCGGTGAACCAGGGGGGCGTCAGCACCCAGGTGCTGGTCCCGAGGCCCCTGGAACGGATCGACCCGACCCGGGGAGCCGAGGCCGTGCTGGCGGCCTTCGACCTCCTCAAGAAGGGAGCGCCGGAGGAGTATGGTCAGGCCTCCCTGTCCCTGGGGGCCGACTTTCCGAAGACCCTCCAGGTGACCCTGGTCCTGGACCCCTCCCGGAAGGCCCACTTCGACCGGGTCGCCGGCGAGGTCTTCCATACCCTGCGGTCCCTGGGTGTCCGATCCGTGATCGCCCCGGCGATCCAGGCCGCCCCCCTGGACCCCTCGGCGATCCGGACCCCCGTCTTCGCCCTGGTGGTCTCCTGGGTCGATGCCCTGCCTCCCCGGAAGGTCCCGGACGCGCTGGTCCAGGTCTCCCCCCAGGAGGTCCTGCCGGGAGAGGTCTTCGCCCAGCGGATTGCCCAGGGGGACCGGGCCCTGATGGACCGGGTGCTGGGAGGCCTGCGGGACGCTCGGGAGCCGGTGCGACTGGGAGTGCTGGCGGCCCTGCCGCACCTGCCGGTGGACCGGAGGGCCGAACGGCTGCTGGGACTGCTCGACGACCCCTCCCCGGGGATCCGTCTGGCCGTGCTGAAGATGCTCGAGGGCGAGAACGACCCCAGGATTCCGGACCGCCTGGGACGTCTGGTGGAGACCGACACCGACCAGGCCGTCCGTCTGGCGGCGGTCCGCCAGTTGGGAGCCCGGGGAGTCCACAAGTACGACGTGCTGCTCGAGATGGAGGCGATCCAGGACTCCCGGGAGGAGGTGGTGATCCCGGCCCTGGAACGACTGGGCCGGTCGGGCAACGCGACGGTGGCGCCGGCGATCGCCGCGGCCTTGAAGGCCCCGAGTCCCCGGGTCCGGGAGGCCGCCCGGAATGCCCTGCTGGGCCTGAAGGCCTGGGAGACCCTGGCGGCGCTGCTGGCCGACGATGGGGTGGACCTGCCGACCCGTGAGGCCTTCGGCAACCGCCTGGCCGACGAGGGTCCCGGGGACCTCCGGGTGCGAGGACTGGCCTGGCTGCTGGCCCGCGGGAGCCCCCCCTCGGCGGTCCGGGCCGCCGCGACGCTGGGAGCCGCCCGGACGCCCCAGGCCTCGGCCCTGCTGGTGGAGGCCCTCTCTCGCCGGGAGCCGGAGGTCCGGGAGGCGGTCTTCCGGGCCCTGGGGTCCCTCCGGGACCCGGCCCTCCTGGGGCGGATCCTGGCCGCGCCGTCGTCCCCCCAGGAGAAGGCCCTGGCGGAGGAGATCGCCGTCCAGGTGCTGGGGGCGCTGCCGCTGGACGCCCTGATGGGACGCCTGGAGGATCCGGACACCACGGTCCGCCGGCTGGCGATGCGAGCGCTGTCCGACGCCCTGGGAGGGGCTCCCCCACCACCCCGGGCCATCGCGCTGCTCCAGGGACGGCTCCAGGACCCCGACGTGACGATCCGCCGGGCCGCCGCTCAGGCCCTCGCCCGGGTCTCCGACGAGCGGGGGGCCGCGTCGCTGCTCGCCCTGGCCGCAGACACGGACCCGGAACTGCGCGCCGCCGCGATGACCGCTGCCTCCCGGATTCCGGGAGCCGAGGCGGAGGCGGTGCTGCTGAAGGGCCTGGAAGACGAGTCGGACCTGGTTCGACGGGCCGCGGTGCAGGGGGTCGCCGGGCGCCGGATCCCTGCGGCCCGGGATGCCCTGCAGCGCCTGGGGTCCTACCGGGACCCGACCATCCGGCGCCTGGCGGTGCAGGCGTGGATCGACCTGCTGCAGCCCGGGGAGGCGGGGGCGAACTTCCCCTTCCTGTCGTCCCTGCTCTACGACAAGGAGCCGGGGATCCGGGTGCTGGCCCTGGGAGTGGTGGCCGGCATCCCGGAGCGGCGGGCCCTGATGGCGGTCGCCAGTCTGGTGATCGACCCGGACAAGACGGTGCGCCTGACGGCGCTGGAGGCCCTGGCCCGAACCGGGGAAAAGGATGCCCTGGAGGGCCTCCTGAAGGGGGTCTTCGACGAGGACCCCGAGGTGCGCCTGGCGGCCCTCGAAGGGATCCGTCGACTGGGCCGTCCCGAGGCAGTGGACTTCCTCAATGAGTTGATCGCCCAGGAGTCGGACCCGGCCATCAAGGCCCGAGCCGAGGCGGTCCGGGCCCACCTGCTGTCCCGCTGACGCCGCCCCCCGGGGAGGACGCGCCCGCTGGCCCCGCCTCCGTCCCTCCTCAGTGTTTCACCGGGAACGCGTACCCGAGGCCTACCTCCACCTGGAGGGGAAAGTTCAGGGAGTTCGAGAGGTCGCTCGAGACGAAGTGGGCCCCGATGCCGACCCGGATCACGAACTGGAGGGGCCCCACGAGGTGGACCTCGACCCCCGGAGCGGCCATCCATCCCAGCATCCACCGGGGCTTCTGGATCCGCGATGCCGAGCAGCGGTCGGGCCGGTCGGGCCAGAACTTGCAGTCGGGGTCGGTCGTGGAGGCGAAGTCGCTCAGGTAGTCGAACAGCAGGCCCGAGTGGAGATAGACCCGCCCCCACCGGAAACGCACCGAGTACCCCACGCCGGCGGAGAGGCGCACGGTCCAGAAATCCCGAAGCAGGTCCCCGAAGGCATCGGGGAAGGAGTTGGTGACGTTGAGGCCTCCGAAGACGTCCAGCCCCTCCAGCACCTGCCAGGAGAGGCCGATCCCGAAGCCGGCGTTGTGGAAGATGCGCCGGGTCGGTCGCTTGAGCCATGCGGACCATGCCCCCGTGGTGTCCAGGAAGACCTCGGGCAATCGGGGCGCCTCCACTCGACGGGAGGGCAGCGCCGCGCAGGCCAGCCAGGCCCCCAGCGCCCGAGAGACCTTCTCCCGGCCCTCCTCCGGGGACTCCCAGGGGATGTCCTCCCGAACGACCAGGGCCAGGCGCGGTCCGGCACTCGTCGAGGTCTCCAGGACCCGCAACGAGAGCAGCGAGGACCCGTCCGCCCCGGACCTCCGCAGCGTCCCGCTGACCACCGCGAAGGCCCGGGTCCGCCGCAGCAGGTCCTCCAGGCGGTCGATGCTGCCCAGGGGAACGTCCATGGCCTGGGTCGCCAGGAAGTCCTGGGCGGCGCCCCGGATCGCCCCCTCGACGGTCCCGGGGAACCATCCCGACCGAAAACGGCGGCCGGGAGTCACCCGGAACATCTCCCGAAAGGCCCGATGGGCCGCCGCCGGGTCCCCGGTCTCCACCAGACAGAGGCCCAGGACCAGATAGAGGTCCGATACCAGGGCCGGATCCCGGAGGTCCAGCAGGGATCTCTGGGCGACCGTGATCCCCTGCTGGATCACCGGGATCGCCTCCTGGACCCGGAGGTCCCGGTAGCGCTCCTGGCCGAGTTGGAGCAACCCCCGGACCATCGCCACCGTCTCCTCCTCGTGTCCCTCGGCCGCCAGGGCCTCCACGGGGGACAGGACCTCCAGTTCCGGCTCCCGGGCCAGGACCTCCCGGACGGGCCCTCCCGGCAGGCCTCCGTCCTCTGGCCCAGACGACGCCTCGGGCCTCGGGACGAAGATTGCATCGGGATCCAGTCGGTTGTCCCGGAACGGCAGCACCAGCACGGGCAGGCGACGGACCAGGGGTTCGGCCTTCCGGGCGGGCGTCCCCTGGGCCGTTCGAGCCGCCCCCGCTGCCAGCAGCAGCGCCAGGAGGCACCCGATCCGGGCTGGTCGCCAAGGCCCCTTCACCGGTCTCCCTCCAGGTCCCCCATCCCGTCGTCGCGCGGCTCGGCCGCCCCCCCGGCACCCTCGGGAGTGCACTCCTTGTCCTGTTCGGTCAGGTCCTGGGCCTTGAGGCGCCGCTGGAAGGTCCAGACAGCCGCGGTCCGCAGGTCCATCCCCAGAGGTCCTTCCAGGCGATCCCCGTTGTCCGTCCCTGCGAGCCGGGCCGCCAGCAGGGTCCCGGAGGCCGCCGAGCACGGCGAGGGGGACGGAAAGGCGAAGATCAACGCCCCGTCCTCGTAGCGCCCCTCCAGCAGGTACTGGCAGGGACAGGCCCCGGGGACCGGCTGCAGGAACTCCGGGTCCCGATAGAAGCGGATGATCCCCGCCAGGTCGGGCCCAAAGTGCCCGATCACGAGTTCCAGATAGACGCCTTCCTCCATGCCCGCGACGCCCGCGAGCGGCCTCGCCTCGGTGGACCGGAAGGTCCCGGTCCAGAGGCGGGTCTCGGAGCATCCGGCCGACAGCGTCGCCAGCAGGACCACCCCGACGATCCCTCCCCGAAGCCCCCGGTTCATGGCAATGTCCGTTCCATCACGACCAGGTCCTCGTATCCCCATCCCACCCGGACCTCCTCCTGGAACCGCCCCGTCTCGACGAATCCCTCCTGTCGGTAGAGGCGAATCGCCCGGTGGTTGGACGCGATCACCATCAGGCGCACCTTGCGGAAGCCCTGGCGCACCGCCTCCTGGAGCGCCGCTCGCAGCAGGTCCCGGCCCACCCCCCGTCCGCGTCCCTCGGCCCGGATGCCGATGCCCAGTTCGCAGACGTGAGCGCAGCGGCGCAGGGGCACGGCCTTCAGGGTCACCATGCCGAAGACCCCCGATTCGTCCTCGGCCACCAGGATCACCCAGGCCCCCCCCGTCCGGTTGGCCGCCGAGAGGGACTGCTCCCGGGACGAGGGCTCCTCGTGCACCTCCTCGGGGGTCAGCAGGATGAAGCCATCGACGGCGGCGATCTCCCGGAGGAGGTCGGTCAGCGGGGACGCATCCTCGGGCCGGGCCGGACGAATCCGGTAGGGATGACCGCGATTGTCGGTCCGCATCTCCACGGAAGCCTCCCGCTGGCCCGGGGAGGACACCGACCCGCCGAGATCAGTCCTGGTCCGGGGGCCCGGCGACCGCGTCTCCCGTGCTGCCGGAGTCGCCCTCGTCCGGGACCTCCTCCACCTCCTCGGCGGTCATCGGGCCATCGGACACCGGCGGCTCCTCCCGCAGGACCGGGCGCGGCTTGCCGGTGGTCAGCAGACAGATGCGGTCCTCGGCCAGGTCCAGCTGGGACTGGGTCACGAGCCAGGCCCGGCGATTGTGCTCGGCCTTGCGCAGGGCCACCCGGAGGCGCTCCTCCGCCTCGGCCAGGCGCCGCTTCAGGTCGTCCACCTGGGCGGACCAGCGGGCCCGTTCCTCGGGATCCGGGGCCCGGGAGGCCGCCTCCTGGCGCCGAGGACGGGGGTCCGGCTCCGGGACCGGAGCCGCCTCCCGGGCTGCCTGCTCCAGCCGCAGCCGCTCCAGTTCGCCCTGGAGGCGGTCCACCTGGGCCTGGAGGCCCTCGGCCTGCCGCCGGGCCTCCGCCGCCTCCGCCTGGACCTCCTCCCGCCCCCGGACCGCCTCCTGGAGCGCCCCGGCAGCCTCGGCCCGCTTCTGCTCCAGCCAGGCCACCATCTGCTCGGCCTTGGCCAGGGAGGAACGGGCCCGCCCGGTCGCCTCGACGGCCTCGGCCGCCTCCTTCCGGGCCGCCTCCAGGTCCTTCAGCAGCCGGTCCCTCTCCCGATCCGCCTCGACCCGGCGGGACCGCGCCTGTTCCAGTTCCCGACGGGCCTTGTCCAGGTCCGCCTCCAGGGCCTGGATGCGACTCCTGGCCTCCTGCTGTTGCCGTCCGCCAAACCAGCCCACCCTGCCCCCCTGGCGGCCGGCGGTCATGCCGGCACGCGGTCGTCGTCCGATTCCTCGACCCGGAAGGACCCGTCGGCGAGGTCCGCCCGGTAGTGGAGCACCCGGGCCACCCGGTTGGCCTCGTCGGGGATCACGACGGGCACGTCGTGGGGTCCCCGCTCCGGGTCCGAGACCCACCCGTAGGCGGCCACGATCACCTTGTCGCCGACGTGGGCCAGGTGCGCCGCGGCCCCGTTGATGCAGACCTGACCGCTGCCCCGGGGCCCCGGAAGGCAGTAGGTCGAGAAGCGCGCCCCGTTGGTGACGTCCCAGATGTCGACCTCCTCCAGGGGCATCAGCCCGGCTGCATCGAGGAGGTCCCGGTCCAGCGTGATGGACCCGACGTAGTCCACGTCGGACTCGGTGACCGTCGCGCGGTGTATCTTGCCTCGCAGGAACTTTCGCACTGCCATCCCACCGCCTCCCGAGGGCGCCCGGCGCCCGGTGCCCCTTATCATACTCGAAGCGCCGGTTCAAGACCGCCTGACCGGATGGGGCTGCCGGGCCGAACGGCCATGCAGGGTCGGGCCCCGGTCCCAGGGGCCTTCCGGCAAGACAGGAGTCGTGCGAGACTCCCGTCATGAGACGCAGACGACTCCTCCAGGCGGCAAGGCCCCTGCTGGTCCTGATGATGAGTGCGTGTGGGCTCTCCTGTGCCCACGGGCCCAGGCGATGCGACTCCTGCGGCGGGCCCGAATCCCAGGACCGGACCCTGCCGGCGCTGGACCAGGTAAGGGACCTCGATACGACTGATCGACTCCGACAGGTCCTGGCCGACCACATCCGGCTGGAGCCGGGAGATCAGGCAGCCGACATCGGGGCCGGCATGGGCTGGTTCACGGCGCGAATGGCCCGACAGGTGGGCCCTTCCGGACGCATCTACGCGACCGACATCGACCCGGCGGCCATCGCGGAACTGCGCCGGACCTCCCCCCCGTGGGTCGAGGTGCGACCGGTCGAGAACCCCCGGGACACCGGGCTGGACGACCTGGCCTCGGGGGTGCTCCGGCTGGTTCTGGTCATCAACAGCGTGTACTTTGAGGATCGGCCCGAGGACATCGACTACCTGCGGCGCCTCTGGCGGGTGACCGAGCCGGGAGGCAGGCTGATCTACCACCGGGACTGGGTGACTCCCCAGAAGGGAGGGGCCAGGCGCGCCGCCATCCAGGTCTTTCGGCAGGCCGGGTTCATCCTGCGGGAGGAGATCCCGATGCTCCCGGACATGCCGGGGACCGTCTGCGCCTGCATTCTCCCGGAACCGGTGGAATGAACCCGGGGATTCATCCTGGTATTCGAGAGACCCGGGCCCCGGGAGTAGGGTCCAGACCCCGGTTCCCCGATTCTCCCGCCGCGGGGACCCTGGTTGGAGCGGAACCGGCTTTCTGGTATCATGGGTTGCGTGTCCGCCGAAGAGGCGGCGCGAGGCATCTCGCAGCGGGGATGGAGTCATGAAACGAGCCCTTCCATGGACGGGTGTGCTGGCGGTGATGGTCCTGGGATGCGGAGGCGGGTCCTCCGGGGAGCCGGACCTCTGGCAACCGGACTACGGCAGTCGGGACATCATCTATGACAACTCCCCCGGCGACCCCGGCCCCCGAGACCTGGGCACCGATACCGGCTGCGCGAAGATGCTGAACTACGTGGACCAGATGGAACTCCCGGTGGAGGGATACCACTTCCAGCTGGTCTTCAATGGCGCCCGGGACATCCGGGTCAAGGTCACGGCCTGCGACGCCGCGGTGAAGAGCGAGTGGGTCACCTTCGAGGAGGTCGAGGACGCCCAGGACATCTGCGTGCTGGACGTGGGAGGGGCCTCCACCGATGACGACGGCATCGCCGCGGTCGAGATCCGGAGCCCCCAGGACACGAAGCAGGGGGACTGCAAGGTGAAGGCCTGCCTGGGCGACGACTGCCTGATGTTCAACATCCTGGTGGCCGGAAAGGAGATCATTCCCCTGGTGGTGGGCTTCGCCCCGTACCGCGGACAGTACCCCCAGGTGAACTCCGGCACGGTGTACATCTACAAGAATCAGGCCAACGGCAAGCCCAACTGCGCCGACATCCCCGTGGACGACCAGAGCGTCACCGCGACGGACAAGAAGGGTCCCGTCTCGCTGCTCACCACCGTGCAGTTCCCGAAACTCCCGGGTCTGGCCGAGGGTCAGGAGACGTCTCAGACCTACACGGTCCGCTGCTTCGCCTCCGAGGGGGGAACGGGCCTGTCCCGGGCCTACGGGTGCGTGGACGACGTCCGGGTCGAACTGGGCGCCCGGACCTTCGTGGAGTGCCCCCTGGACGACATCCCCCCGAAACTGGTGGGGTCCTATGACATCGACAGCACCTTCGACATGGTCAGCGGGCTGCCGCCCAACGTCGCCACGGTCGTGAACCACATCATCGGCTTCTTCGAAAGCCCCACCGGCGAGGTGCTGCTCCTGATGTGCGACCCGAACCTCTGGACCGGCGGCAGCGCATTGCAGGACCTCTGCAACTGGGTCTTCCAGGACCCGGCCCACCCGGACCCGACGAAACTGACCTCCACCGGGGAGATCATCCGCCAGATCGCCGACGCGCTGCTGGTGGGCCTGCTGGTCAGCAACTGCCCCTACCCGGACAACCCGGACCTCTGCCAGCAGATCTACTTCACCGGGAAGGACATCGGCGACATCCTGAAGAAGTTCCACCTCCAGTCCACGATGACCTGCTCGAAGGAACCCGACGCCAACGGCCTGGTGGCCTTCGGCGGCTGCCGGGAGGTCTGGCACACGGTCGTGCTCCGGTGGACGCTGGGCAAGAACTGCCCGCCCACCGACGACCAGTGCGGGGCCATCAGCCTCTCCCTCTCGTCGCTGCCGGGCGTGGAGAACACGATCACCGCCGACATCGAGGTGCAACTGGTGGACCACGGGACGGCCATGCACATCGCGAAGCACAAGGTGAACCTGAAGTACGGCGCCCTGGTGGACTTCGCGCTGGAGAAGATCCTGCTGCCTCAGGTCTTCGGGAACGGGTCCGACGGCCTGCCGGCGGTGGACTCCTTCGAGGCCATGATCGGGTCGCTGCTGGCCGGCAAGGCCTGCCTCCGGGCCGGGACCTGCTGCGAGGAGTTCGCCACCAACGTGGTGGGGCAGACCGGAGGCGTGCTGGCCCAGAACCTGGTCGAGGGGGCCTGCGATGCCCTGATCACGACCGGCGCCCAGTATGTCCGGAGCTTCCTGACGAGCCTCGACGCCACGCCGGACAACTTCAACATCGGGACCCCGGCGGATCAGCCCTGCGCCATCTTCGACACGAACAAGGACATGCGGTATGACGCCCTGGGGAAGAAGTCGGCCCAGTGCAACTGGGACGCGACGCTGACGCTGGGCAGTTACGACTACCACCCGACGGGCACCTTCTACGGCACCCGGCAGTAGGACCCAGGACACCCGCCGATGCCTGCCATTCCCCTCCTGGATCTCCCGGAAACCGGTCGGCACGTCCCGGTTCGGCTCGGGGTCCTCACGAACCCCGCCGCCCAGCACAACCACCGTTTCCCGTTCACCCACGGCGTGCTGGAGCGGGAACTGGCCTCCGAACTGGACGGGGTGATGACCGTCACCCGGGACCAGGTGGACGAGGCGGTCGGGACGCTGCTGGGGCGCGGCATCAACGTGCTGGCGATCAACGGCGGAGACGGGACCATCCACGGGGTGATCAATGCCCTGGTCCGGCAGATCGGGGCCGAGGTGTCCCGGGGTCTCCGACCCTTCCCCCGGCTGCTGTTCCTGAACGGCGGGACCTACAACATGGCCAGCCGGGCCATGGGCACGAAGGGCAGCCCGGTCCGGACCGTGCGACGCTTCCTGGCCCGCCACCCCCGGTCCCTGCTGGCGCAGGTACCGACCCGTCCCCTGAGGCTGCTGGAGATCCGGGAAGAGGGGCGTCCCGAACCCCTGCTTGGCATGGTCTTCGGCAGCGAGGTGGTCCGGAATGCCCTGGCCCTCTGCGAGGAACTGGGATCGGGCTACGGTGGACTGCTGCGGCTGCTGGGAGAGGGGAGCCTCGGGGCCCTGCTGGGCAACGGCTTCTTCCAGGCCCACCAGTGGCGCCTGAGGCCCTCGAATCCGGCGGACCCGGTCGTGCTGGACGGCGAGGAGGTCGCCGGGGTCACCGCCGTGGTGGCCTCGACGATCGACCTGAAACTGGTCCGGGGGGCGATCTGGTCCCTGGCGGTGCCCCCGGGGACCGAGGGCTTCGCGGCCCGCCTGATCCGCAGCCGGAACGCCCGGGAGCTGGTCCGGCTGCTGCCGCACCTGCTGTGGCAGTGGCCCCATCCCCTGATCCGGGACGTCTCCGAGGGCCGGCGGATCAGCCTCCGGGGCGACTACACGCTGGACGGGGAACTCTACCGCTGCCAGGGGCGCCTGTCGGTCTCCCTGAGTCCCCATCGCCTGGAGGTCGTGGCCGGAGAGGCCCTGTGAAGACCCCCGATCCCGAGGCCGAGGCCCCGATCCTTGTCGAGGAGAGGGTCCCCCTGCCCGCCGGGGACCCGACCTTCGAGGGCGCGCGACAGGTCGTCCAGCGCCTCCGACAGGCGGGCCAGGAGGCCTGGCTCGTCGGGGGGGGCGTCCGGGACCTCGTGCTGAGCCAGACGCCGAAGGACTGGGACGTCGCCACCTCGGCGCCTCCGGAAGAGGTCCGGCGCCTGTTTCCACGCCATGTTCCCGTAGGGGTGCAGTTCGGAGTCGTCCGGGTGCGCCTGGGGGGGCACGAGTACGAGGTGGCGACCTTCCGGGAGGACCTGGGCTACAGCGACGGGCGACGGCCCGACGCGGTACGGTTCGGGAGCCTGTCCGAGGACGTCCGCAGGCGGGACTTCACGATCAACGGACTGGCCCTGGACCCCTTCACGGGGCGCGTGGTGGACCTGGTCGGGGGCGTGGCGGACCTTCGGGCCCGGCGCATCCGGGCCATCGGGGACCCCGACGCCCGCTTCGAAGAGGACCACCTGAGACCCCTGCGGGCGGTCCGTTTCGCCGCGAAGACCGGGTTCACGATCGACGAGGCCACCTGGGAGGCCCTGGTCCGCCGGGCCCCCACCGTGGCCACCGTGAGTCCCGAGCGGGTCGCCGAGGAGATGGGGCGTCTGCTGCAGTCCCCCCATCCGGGCCTCGGGTGGCGGCTGCTGGACCGGTCGGGCCTGCTGCCGGTCGTGCTCCCCGGGTGGACCGGCCAGGTGGACCAGGTCGCCGAGGCCCTCGATCGCCTGGAGGGACGGCCCCTCCCCTGGACCTGGGCCGCAGCGCTGCGCCCGGTGGGTGCCCGACAGGCCCGGGAGTTCCTCGGGCGATTGCGGCGCAGCACGGCGCTCCGGGACGCGGTGGCCGGCATCCTGCGGACGATGGACGACCTCCAGGGTCTGCCCCTGGGGGACGTTGCCCAGGAGAAGCGCCTGGTCCGTCGCCCGGAGTTCCCGGCGGCCCTGGCAGTCGCCGAGGCCTGGAGCCCCGGGGCGACGACGGGTCCCCTCCAGGTCGCCCGGGATCGCCTGGCCCTCTGGGGCCCCGAGGACCTGTTTCCCGGACCGCTGGTCGATGGCCACGACCTGATCCGGGAAGGCCTGCGACCGGGACCGGCGCTGGCGGAGGCCCTGAAGGCCATCGAGGATGCCTGGCTTCGGGGCGAGGTGCGGAACCGGGAGGAGGCCCTGGCGCTGATCCGGGACCAGATGGCCCACGGTGCCGGCCGCCGCGCCCCCCCGCTCTCCCCGGAAGGGCCGACGGTCTCCCGGGAGGGTCCGACTCGCGGGCCGGCCCGAGAGGGGGAACCGGATCCCCCGGAAACATCCTAGGGGAGCCCCAGGGGTCTTCCCCGTCACAGGGTGTTGATGCCCACCCAGAGGGTGTTCGGGTAGCGGTCGTCCCAGAAGGCGAAGTCCAGCAGGCCCGGCAGGACGTGGTGGAACTGGGCCCATCGGGGGGCCACCGAACAGTCCCATCGGCCCTTCAACAACTCCTGCCAGGGACCCCAGGATCCCCCTGGGGGCCGGTGCATCGCCAGGAGGTCCACGGCCCGGGAGGCCAGGTCATCGGCCGGCACGGGGCCATGGGCGTAGAGCCAGACCCCGCCGCGTCCGTCGGGACCCAGGGACGGGTTGTGCGTCCGGGTCAGGGGGGGATCGGCGGCGTGCCATCCCGAGGCGTCCCGGAAGCGATAGCGCACCTCGTTGCCCCGGCCCGCGAAGGCCAGGTGCACCATGCCATCGGCCGTGACCAGCAGCGACGGGCCGTTGTCGATCCCGGTCATCGCCGGTTCGGCCAGGTCCTCGGGGACCCGCCAGGCCCCGTCGGGGCCCCGGCTGCGCACCCGGATGATCCCGTCGGGCTTGTAGTTGCCGCTGCCTTCGAGCCAGGAGAGCCACAGCGTCCCATCGGGACCGAAGGCCAGGGTGGGATGCCAGGCGTTCCGACGCGGTCCCGGTGCCGGCAGGTCCACGGTCCGGGCCGGGGTCCAGGCCTCCCCGTCCCGGAAGGCGCACCGGATCCGCAGGCTGCCCTCCTCCCGGCGGTTCCAGCAGGCGTGGGGTCGCCCTGTGGCGTCCACCGCCAGCGCGACGCCCTGATCCCCCTGGCCGAAGTCGGTCCAGTCGGTGGCCTCCAGGGTCACCGGGGCGGACCAGCGGTCCGTGGCCGGGTCGATGAAGGCCGCCCGGGCGTGACCGTCCCGGGTGACCCAGGCCACCTGGATCCGGCCCTGGTCGTCCAGGGCCGCAGCCGCGCTGCCAATGCCGCCCCGGGGCATGGCATCGGGGTCCACCAGCCGGAAGGACTGGGGTTCCAGGGCACGGTCGGCACGCCAGGCCCGCAACTCGCTGCCCGGACAGTCCGGGTAGGCATCGCAGGTGGGCACCACCGCGTAGAGAATGCCCTGCTGGGTCCGGACCAGTTGCCGAGGAGAGACGTCGGTGAAGCCCGGGCCGACCTCCAGGGCCGGTTCGCAGGCGCCAGAGGCCAGACAGGTCAGCGAGGCGATCAGCATCCGAGCCGGGGTCATCGAGGGTCCTCCCGGGCTTCCAGAGAATCCTTCTCAACATAGCGGTTCCCGGGGCATCCGGCGTCCTGGGCGTGAGCAAGGCTCCGGGATCACTCCGGGAACCGCGGAGATGGGCCGGGCGACGAGGCCCCGGACCTGGGTCGTTGTTCCGGGGATCAACCCAGGGCGCGGGCCAGAGGAGTCCGCCACCGGCCGCGGGGCCGGGGGCGGGTTTTGGGGCCTCCCGGCCGCAAGGGACATCGGGAAGTCGGGGGGCACGGGATGCTAGAATCATTCGCTGGTCCAGAAAGGGGTTCGGGCCCCCGGGAAGACCCCGGGGACGTCGGAGGATCGGGGATGGGACGCTGGTCGGCAGTGCTGCTGGTGGGGCTGCTGGTCCAGTGCGCCGCCCAGCGGCAGGTCGCCCGGAGGGACCCGGATCCCCGGGATCACCCACGATCCATCGAGGTCCAGGGGCATCGGGGGGCCCGGGCCCTGCGGCCCGAGAACACGCTGGTGGGGTTCGACTTCGCCCTGAAGGCCGGCGCCGACGTGCTGGAGATGGACCTGGCGGTGACCCGGGACGACCGGTTCGTGGTGATCCACGACCTGACGGTCCCCCCGGACCTCTGCCAGGGCCCCGATGGCCGCCCTGCCCCGGAGGGGCTGGCCATCCGGTCCCTCTCGCTGGAGGAGGTCCGGTCCTTCGACTGCGGGTGCCGGCCCAATCCCCGCTTCCCCGGACAGCAGGCCGTCTGCGGGCAGCGGATCCCGACCTTCGAGGAGGTCCTGTCCCTGGCACGGATCGCCGGGGTCTTCCGGGACCGGCCCGTCCGGCTCAATCTGGAACTGAAGACCGTGCCGGGCCGACCGGACCTGGGACCACCCCCCGAGCGCCTCGCAGCATTGCTGGCCGAGGTCCTGCGGGCCTCGCCGGTCCGGGACCAGGTCACGGTCCAGTGCTTCGACCACCGGGTGCTCCGGGCCTTCCACGAGCGGATGCCCCAGGTGCCCCTGGCGGCGCTGCTGGACCAGGACCGGCCGGTGGACCTGGTGGCCGTTGCCCGAGACGCCCGGGCCTCGATCCTGTCGCCCCACCATCGATGGATCACCGCCCCGGACGTCCGGGCCCTGCATCAGGCCGGGATCCGGGTGATCCCCTGGACCGCCAATGACCCCGCCGACTGGGACCGCCTGATCGAGATGGGGGTCGATGGGGTCATCACCGACGACCCCGGTGGTCTCGTGGCATTCCTCCGGTCCCGGGGCCTGCGGCCGGACCCGCCGTCTCCATGAGGGCACCGGGGACCGAGGGCCTGTTCCCGTCCCGCAGAACGTCCCGCCCTGATCGGGAAACCGCCTGGACCGGAGACCTGGTCCGACGGCCGCAGGCAACGGCGGGCCATCGTCGTCCGTTTCTCGTTGCCGAGACGAAAGGACTATAAAAGGACGATCACTGGAGGAACGGGAGCCCAGAGGGGCCCCGGTTTTCATGGAGGGAGTCACGATGAGACGAGTACCCTGGGTGGTCCTGGCGGCCATGGCCCTGGGATGTGGAGGAAGTGGCACCGCGCTCCCGGACCCCGGCGGGTCCACCGACCTGCCGGGCGTCGACACCGGGGAGACGGTCACGGACCTCTCGGAACCGTCCGAGGACGTCCTCCCGGGAACGGACCCGTCCGCCGACCCGATGCCCGATGGGCCGGAAGAGGATGCGCCCCCGATGGACCTGCCGGACGGCCAACTCCCCGATCCGACTCCGGACCCGGCGGCCGATCCGGAGCCCCCGACCGACACCCCGCCGACGGACCTGCTCCCGATCGACCTGGTACCTGGGGACCTCCCGGCCGATGGTTCCGAGGATGTCTCCTATCTGTACCAGGACTGCCGGGGACTCCTGCAGTGCTTCCAGGACTGCTGCGGGGGTCAGGACCCCTGTCCCGCAGAATGCGCAGACCTCTGCTGGAACGCCGCCGCTCCCGAGGCCAGAAACGACTGGAACGCCTACCTGGCCTGCATCCAGCAGCAGTGCCCATCCTGTGGGCAGAATCCCCGGCCGCCGGAATGCGACTCCTGCGAGCGGACGGCCCAGGCGGGGGATTGCCGGGACCCGGCGCTGCGGTGCTACGACTTCGGGGAGTGGACCTGCGCCCAGGTGGTGTCGTGCATCGGCGGGTGCCCCGACCTGACGGCCTGCATCGCCTGCGTGGAGCGGGCCTCGCCGGAGGCCCACCTGTGGCTGGACCCCCTGGGACAGTGCCTGGTGACCGCCTGCCCGTCGGGGAATCCTGACAGCCCCACGATGCCGCTGACCCCCTGCGAGATCGAGGCCCTCTCGGGAACCTGCAAGACGGCCTACAACGACTGCCTGGCCCACTGAGGCGGATCCCCGCTCCCCGACCAGGGCCCCATGCGTCCGTGTCGTTCCCTCGGGTCCGATCCGCGGTCGTTCAGGAGAGCCCCGCGGCCCAGGAGGCCAGCGCCGCCAGCGGGGACCAGAAGAGGCCCAGGACCAGCGTCGGCACGGCCAGCACCAGCAGCAGCCAGGCGACGGGCCGGGGCGCGGCCACCGACGGCAGGCCCGCCCCCCGGTCCAGGAACATCGCCCGGACCAGCCGGGCATAGTAGTAGAGCGAAATGACCGAGTTGAGCACGCCGACGAGGGCCAGCACCAGGAAGAAGGGCCGGCCGACCTCCAGGGCGGCGGCAAAGAGATAGAACTTGCCGATGAAGCCCGCCAGGGGCGGCAGGCCCGTGAGGCTGAACAGGAAGACCGTCAGGCTCACGGCGATCCACGGGCTCCGGGTGCCCAGGCCCCGGTAGGCCGCCATCGTCTCGGCCCCGGTGCGGTGCCGGACGGCCAGGACCGCCAGGAAGGCCCCCAGGTTCATGAGCAGGTAGACCGGCGCGTAGAGGGCCACGGCCCGGATGGCCTCGGGGGTCCCCACCGAGACGCCCACCAGCAGGTAGCCCGCATGGGCGATGGAGGACCAGGCCAGCAGCCGCTTCACGTTGTCCTGGGCCAGGGCCGCCAGGTTCCCCACGGTCATCGTCGCCATCGCGATCAGGCCGATGACCACGGGCCAGGGGAAGAAGGGCTGCCCGGTGGCCGAGGACCCGAACCCCTCGGAGAGGAACCGGATCATCGCCGCGACGCCGGCGGCCTTGGGCCCCACCGAGAGGAAGGCGGTGACGGGGGTCGGGGCGCCCTGGTAGACGTCCGGCGCCCAGGCGTGAAAGGGCACCGCCGAGACCTTGTAGGCCAGCCCCGCCAGCGTGAACAGCCCCCCCATCGCCAGGCCCAGGCGCACCGGCGGGGCCCCGGAGGCCAGTTCCCGCCCCAGGGCCGGGGCCAGCGACGGCAGGTCCAGGGTCCCGGCGAGGCCGTAGAGCAGGCTCATGCCGTAGAGCATCAGGCCCGTGGAGGCGGCACCGTAGAGGACGTACTTCAGGGCCGCCTCGCTGGAGAGCCGGTCCCCCCGGCGGAAGCCCGCCAGGGCATAGGACGGCAGCGAGATCAGTTCGAGCGAGACGGCGATCATCAGCAGGTTCCGGGACTGGACCAGCAGGCAGGTCCCCATCGTGGCGGCCAGGATCAACACCACGAACTCCCCGAAGCGCGTCCGGGGGACCTCCTCCGACAGGAGGCCGAACCAGATCCCCATGGCCCCGGCGACCAGGAAGAGGCCCCGGAAGAACCGTCCCAGGGGGTCCCCGACCACCAGGCCGTCGAAGAAGGCCCCGGTCCCGGGCAGGGTGGCCAGGGAGATGCCGGCCCCCAACAGTCCGAGGGTCGCCATCAGGGTCAGGGCCCCGGGGCGATCCGGGCGGCCCCGGAGCAGCAGGTCCGCCGCCAGCACCAGCACCAGCGTGCCGGCCAGCACCAGTTCCGGGAGGATCGACCAGAGGTTCGTTCCCATGCGCCCCGCCTTGCCGCCCGAAAGACCCGGCGGCTCAGTGTCCCAGGCCCCCGATCAGGGTCCCGACGGTCCCCTCGAGCATCCGGAAGACCGGGACCGGCCAGACCCCCAGCACGACCGTGACCACCGCCAGGGGATAGAGGGTGATCCGTTCCCGCCAGTTCATGTCCATGAGGTGGGCCCAGGCCTCGTTGAACGGCCCCAGGAACATCCGCTGCATGGTCCACAGGTAGTAGGCCGCCGTGATGATCACCGACAGGGCGCCGATGGACACGAGCACCCGGAAGAGGGGGTCCGTGGCCGCGAAGGACCCCAGGAAGACCAGCACCTCCCCGACGAATCCCGCCAGGCCCGGCAGGCCCAGGGAGGCCATGAAGGCCAGCCCGGTCACCGCGGCGTACTCGGGCATCCGGTGGGCCAGGCCGCCGAAGGCCTCGATCTGCCGGGTGTGGGCCCGGTCGTAGATCACCCCGGCGACCAGGAACAGCATCGGGCTCACGATGCCGTGGCCCACCATCTGGAAGATCGCCCCGTTCACCGCCTGGGGCGTCCCGGCGGCCAGTCCCAGCAGGCAGAAGCCCATGTGGGAGACCGACGAGTAGGCGATCAGTTTCTTGAGGTCCTTCTGGGCCATGCAGACGAAGGCCCCGTAGACGATGTTGACGACCCCGAGGACCCCGACGGCGTAGGAGGCCCAGTCGAGGGCCCCGGGGAACAGCTGGAGATTGAACCGGAACAGGCCATAGACGCCGGTCTTGAGCAGGATGCCCGCCAGGATCACGCTGATGGGGGTCGGGGCATCGACGTGGGCGTCCGGGAGCCAGGTGTGGAACGGGAACATCGGGACCTTGATGGCGAACCCGATGAAGAGCCCGACGAAGACCACCCGGGCGAAGTCCAGGCCCAGGATCGGCGCCGCCCGCAGGAAGGTCCCCTCCCGGGCCTGCCGGGCCAGCAGCGGCAGGTTGAAGGTGTGCTGGGTGGCGGTGCCGTCGGCCAGCGTGCCGGGGCCCGAGGCATAGTAGATGGCGATCATCGCCAGCAGCATCAGCACCGACCCCGCCAGCGTGTAGAGGAAGAACTTGATCGCCGCGTAGGGGCCTCCCCGGACGCGCCCGTCGGGGTCCCGGCGGGGAGGCGCGCCCCAGATGCCGATCAGGAAGTACATCGGCAGCAGCATCACCTCCCAGAACACGTAGAACAGGAAGAAGTCCTGGGCGGCGAAGGTCCCCAGCACGCCGGTCTCCAGCAGCAGGAACAGCACCCAGTAGCCCGGCACGTGGCGCTTCGAGAAGTGGGGGTGATGGTCGTCCAGGGCCCCCCACCAGGGCAGTGAGGCGACGGCGCCGGCCAGGAAGACCACCACCGTGAGGACCACCATCGACAGGGAGAGGCCGTCCACCGCGACGAAGTACTCGATGTTCCAGGACCGCATCCAGACCGTGCGGTGGATGAACTGGAGCGCCGCGGTGCTCCCGTCGAAGCCCGCCCACAGGGCGATCCCCAACGCCGTGGCGACGACCGTGGTGACGACCCCGATCCCGCGGGCCGCCTGGTCCAGGAAGACCTGGGGCCACCGGGCCAGGGGCCGCAGGGCCAGCAGCAGCAGGATGGCTGCAAGGCCGATCGCCGGGGTGAACACCGTCCACGTCAGGAGCAGGCTGTTGGTCGTCAGGTCCATTCCCCTCACCACGCCAGCAGATAGGCCACCACCACCAGGGCCACCGCGCCCAGGGCGATCCCCTGCACGTAGGCCTGGATGCGACCGGAGTGCCACCGTCGCACCCGGTTCCCCGCCCCGGAGATCATCTCCCCCACGGCCTCCACGGCGCCGTCCACGAAGGCCCGGTCCATCGCCCCCCCGATCCACCCCAGGAGGCGCCCGATGGCCCCGACCCAGATCACCAGCCGGTCCACGACCTGGACGTCCCACCAGGCGAAGGCCCGGGAGGTCCACAGGGCCCCCCGGACCGCCGTGAGGTCATAGGCCTCGTCCACGTAGTACTTGTGATAGACCACGCGATGGAGGCCCCGGACCCAGCGGTTGGGGCTCCGGGCCAGGCGTTCCGGCAGGGGGTTGCGGGCATCCCGGTAGAGCCATCGGGCCAGGCCGAAGCCCCCGAAGGCCAGCGCCACCGAGATCGCCATCAGGGCCCACTCCCAGCCATGCCCGTGGCCCGCCGAGACGATCCGGGGCGCCGAGGACTCGAAGACCGGTTCAAGCCAGGCCTCGAAGAAGTTCGGGAGGTGCCAGAGGTGGGGCAGGCCCACGAGGCCCCCGATCACCGCCAGGGCTGCCAGCACCGCCAGCACCGCGGTCATCGACACCGGAGACTCGTGGGGGAGGGACCCGTGGTGTCCCTCCGCAGGCGTCCCATGGGGGTCCGGGGCATGGTGGTCGGCATCATGGCCCGAGGCCACGTCGGCCCCGTGATCCCCCGCGCCCCGGTAGGACCCGCTGAAGGTCAGGTAGTAGGACCGGAACATGTAGTAGGAGGTCCCGAAGGCCGCCACCGCCGCCATCCCCCAGAGGAGGACCCCGCCGCCAGGGAGCAGCAGGTTGCCCGAGTCGAAGGCCTTCCAGAGGATCTCGTCCTTGCTGAAGAACCCGCTGAAGAACGGGAAGCCGGCAATGGCCGCGGTGGCCAGCAGATAGGTGGTCGCGGTGATGGGCATGAGGCGCCGCAGGCCGCCCATGCGCCGCATGTCCTGCTCGTGGTGGCAGCCCAGGATCACGCTGCCGGACCCCAGGAAGAGGCAGGCCTTGAAGAAGGCGTGGGTCATCAGGTGAAAGATCCCGACCCACCAGGCCCCCACCCCCACCGCCAGGAACATGAAGCCCAGCTGGCTCACGGTGGAGTAGGCCAGGACCTTCTTGATGTCGTGCTGGAACAGGCCGATGGAGGCCGCGAAGAGGGCCGTCAGGGCCCCGATGCTGGCCACCACGGTCATCGCCCCCGGGGAGAGGCTGAAGAGGAAGTGCATCCGGGCCACCAGGTAGACCCCGGCCGTGACCATCGTGGCGGCGTGGATCAGCGCCGAGACCGGCGTCGGACCCGCCATCGCGTCCGGAAGCCAGACATAGAGCGGGATCTGGGCGGACTTTCCCGTGGCCCCGACGAAGAGCAGCAGGCACACCAGGGTCACCAGGGAGAGGCCCAGGACCTTGCGCTGCACCAGCAGGTCCCGCCTCGAGGGGTCCTGGAGCAGCTGCTCGATCTCCCGGAAGGTCACCGAGGTGGGCGGCAGGGGCTCCAGGTGCCCCGCCACGTCCGGGGAGCCCGGGCGATCGGCCGGGGGCACCGGCCGCGCCGGCGTGGTCATGAGGCCGAAGAACAGCAGGAAGACGCCCAGCGTGAAGCCGAAGTCCCCGATCCGGTTCACCACGAAGGCCTTCATGCCCGCCTTCGCCTTCTCCCGGTCCCGCCACCAGAACGAGATCAGCAGGTAGGAGCAGAGGCCGACCCCCTCCCACCCCACGAACATGAGCAGCAGGTTGTCCCCGAGGACCAGCACCAGCATCGCGAAGAGGAAGAGGTTCAGGTAGGCGAAGAAGCGCCAGTAGGCCGGGTCGTCCTTCATGTAGCCGGTGGAATAGACGTGGATCAGGGTCCCGACGAAGGTCACCACCAGGGCCATCACTGCCGAGAGGCGGTCCATCTGGAAGGCGACCTCCGCCCGCAGGGGAGGGATGTCCAGCCAGGCCCAGAGGGAGTCGTGGAGCACGGTGCCGGGATCCCCGAACCACAGGACCAGGAAGCCCCAGATCGCCACGACGGTGCTCGCGGCCGGGAGGATCACCGCCGGCAGGTGCACCGCGGCCCGACCGAAGCGCCGCTGGGTCCACCAGCCCTGGGTCCCGTTCCAGAAGGCCCCCAGCAGCGGCAGGAGCGGGATCCAGAACAGCGGGAAGTCCTTCAGGATCGGGTGGTGCACGGCGTCCCTACTCCTTCATCCGGTCGGCCCGGGAGGCATCCACGGACCGCATGGCCCGGAAGACCTGCAACACGATGGCGAGGGCCACGACGGCCTCCGCCGCCGCCAGCACGACCCCGAAGACCCCGAAGACCTGGCCGTCGATCCCCCGACCGAAGCGGCTGAAGGCCACGAGGTTCAGCAATCCGGCATTCAGGACCAGCTCCACGCCCATCAGGATCGCCACGGCGTTGCGGCGGGTCACCATCGTGTAGAGGCCCAGGGCCAGCAGCACCGCCGACAGGAACATCAGGTGGGGCAGGCCGACGCTCATCGTCCCTCCTCGGAAGGCCGTTCCTCGGGATCCCGGCGCCACCCGCGGGCCAGGTTCACCGCTCCGACCAGGGCCGCCAGCAGCAGCACCGAGACGACCTCGAAGGGCAGCACGAAGCGCCCCAGCAGGGCGTCCCCGATGGGGGCCACGGTGGGATCCGCTGGCGACTCGATGCCGAGGGGCATCCGGAAGGCCAGGCCCAGGGCCGGAATCAGCACCGCCAGCAGCACCAGCAGTCCCCCGATCGGGCGATGGCTCGGGTTGTCGGTCCCGACGCGACCGATGCCCGAGGTGAGCATCACCGCGAAGAGCACGAGCACCGAGATGCCGCCCACATAGACCAGCAGTTGCACGACGGCCATGAGGTCCGCCTGGAGCAGGGCGTAGATCCCCGCCATGCCGAAGAGGGCCGCGAAGAGCGAGAAGGCGCTCCGGACCATGTGCCCCGAGAGGGCCACCCCCGCCGCCCCGGCGATGGTCAGCAACGCCAGGCCCCAGAAGGCCAACGTGGGCACCGTGCCGGTCATGGCTTCCCCTCCCCGGACGACGGGTCGCCCTGGCCAGCGCGGCGGTCCCTCGCCGGAGGGGACATCACCGGGCCCAGGCCCGGGAGGACCTCCCGGAGGATCTCCCCCCGGGGGCGCCGGGGCGGGGCCTCTCCCGCCTTGTGGCGGGCCACCGGAACCGGCTCCCGGACGAAGTGCAGGGTCAGTTCCGAGATGTCCTGGCGAGCCGCCTCGAACTGGTTCGAGTGGGCCAGGGCGTCGAAGGCGCAGGACTCGGAGCACAGGCCGCAGTACATGCACCGCGAGATGTCGATGTCGAATCGGGTCAGGCGCCGGACGGCGTCCTCTCCCTTCTCGATGGAGATGGAGATGCACTGGATCGGGCAGGTCTTCTCACACTGGAGGCACCCGGTGCACAGGCGCAGGTCCACCTCCAGGATGCCCCGGTAGGCCTCGGGGAGCGTCTCGGGCACCGGGACCTCCACCTTGTCGGGGTACTGGATCGTGTAGGGCCTCCGGAAGGCCCAGGACAGCGTCACGGCGAGTCCCTCGAGGATCGAGGAGGCCGTGCGGACGATATGGCCGACCCAGCCCCGGACCCCGCCGGGGTTCCCGGGGGTCACGGCAGGCGGTAGGGCGGATACCATGGGTCCTTCCCCTCCAGGCGGCGATAAGGCTCCCGGTCGGCCAGGTAGGCGGCCCGAGCCTTCCGGACATAGGCGATGATCAGCCAGAGGCCCAGCCCCAGGGAGACGGCCCGAAGGAACCAGTCCACCGGGGACCCCTCGGGAACCAGGGCCACCAGCACCAGCACCCCGGCGGACCCCAGCAGGGCCAGCGGCACCAGGTATTTCCAGCAGACGATCATCATCTGGTCCACCCGGAGCCGGGGCAGCGTCCACCGGATCTGGATGGCGAAGAGGACCAGCATCGAGGCCTTCCCGGCGAAGACCAGGAAGGACAGGGCCTGCCACCCGGCGAAGGCCCACCCCGTGGACTGGTCGATCACCTCGGGCCGGACCCCCGGAATCTGCCAGCCCCCCAGGAATCCCACGGTGGCCAGCGATGCGATGACCCAGAGGTTGCCCCACTCGGCGAACATGAACCACAGAAAGCGCATGCCCGAGTACTCGACGTGGTAGCCCGCCACCAGTTCGCTCTCCCCCTCCGGGAGGTCGAAGGGGGTGCGGTTGTTCTCTGCGAGGGACGCCGCAAAGGAGACGAAGAACATCCCGAACAGGAGGGGATTCCGGAACAGCAGCCACTCCCAGGGCCAGCCTCCCTGGGCCCGGACGATCCCCTGCATCGAGAGCGTGCCGGTGGCCAGCACCACGGCCAGGAGGGAGAAGGCCGAGGGGATCTCGTAGGAGACCAGCTGGGCGGCGCTCCGGATGCCCCCGAAGAGGGCCCACTTGTTGTTGGACCCCCATCCGGCCATCAGGATCCCCACCACCACCAGCCCCGAGATGGCGATGAGGTAGAGCAGTCCCACCGACAGGTCCGTCGCCACCAGGTGGGCCCCAAAGGGCAGCACCACGAAGGTGGCCATGTAGCCCCCGAAGAACAGGTACGGGGCGAACAGGAACAGGGGCCGGTCGGCCGCCGCCGGGACGATGTCCTCCTTCAGGAAGGACTTCAGGCCGTCGGCGAGCCACTGGAGGACCCCCTGGGGACCCACGCGGTTGGGCCCGATCCGGGACATCACCCGGCCCGCCACCCGGCGCTCCCACCAGGTGACCGGTCCGGCGAAGAAGGCAATGAAGACGAAGGCCAGCAGGGCCGCCCCCAGCATCACCGCCAGGGCCGGCAGGACGGCCCCCGTCTCCCCCGGGAGGTTCAGCCAGGACTGGAGCCGCTGGGCAATCAGGCGGAGCATCAGCGGTCCACCTCCGGGGCAATCACGTCCAGGGACCCGATCAGGGCGATGATGTCGGCGACCATGAGCCCCGGAGAAAGGGATTCGATGGCCGGCATCGCCGTGAAGCACCCGGTCCGGATGCGCACGCGCTCGGGGCGCTCCGTCCCGTTGGACACCACGTAGAAGCCCGCCTCGCCCCGGGGGGCCTCCACCCGCCCGTAGGCCTCCCTGGCCGGGGGCTTCAGCACCCGGGGCACCTTCGCCCGGAACTCCCCATCCGGGATCCGGGCGATGGCCTGCCGGAGGATCCGAGCCGACTCCTGCATCTCCAGCATCCGCACCATGAACCGGTCATAGGCGTCGCCGACGGTCCCCCGGAAGCCCCGGCCCACCGGGACGTCGAACTCCAGTTCCGGATAGACCGAGTAGGGCTCGTCCCGCCGGAGGTCCCACCGCACCCCGGACCCCCGGAGGTTGGGGCCCACCAGCGAGAAGGACATCGCCGCCTCGGCGGGCATCACCGCGATGTTCGCGAGCCGGTTCACGAAGATCTCGTTGCTGCCGATCAGGCGGTCGAACTCCCCCAGCATCGGCTCGAAGTGGTCGAGCCACTGGAGGGTCCGATCCAGCGTCTCCCGGTCGATGTCCCGGGCCACCCCGCCGATGCGCATGTAGGTGTATGTGAGCCGGGCGCCGCAGATGCGCTCCATGAGGTCGTTGATGTACTCCCGCTCCCGGAGCCAGTGCACGAAGGGCGTGAAGGCTCCCAGGTCCATCGCCAGGGACCCGGTCCCGATCAGGTGGCTGGCGATGCGGTTCAGTTCCACCGCGATCACCCGCAGGAACTCCCCCCGGCGAGGGACCTCGACTCCCAGCAGGCGTTCGCAGGCCATCGCCCAGGCCTGGTTGGTCGCCATGCCCCCCAGGTAGTCCACCCGGTCCGTGTAGGGCATCGTCCCGGCGTAGGTGTTCATCTCGGCGATCTTCTCGATGCCTCGGTGCAGGTAGCCGACGTCGGGCGTGGCCTTCCGGACGATCTCCCCGTCGGTCTGGAGCAGGAAGTTCAGCACGCCGTGGGTCGCCGGGTGATGGGGCCCCATGTTCAGCAGCATCCAGCCGTCCTGCTCGGCGGCCTTGGGCCCGTGCATCGGCGGGGCCACCTCCCGGACCGGCACCACCCGGTCCCGGGCCGTGGGGATGCCGTGGTACTCCTCGGGCCGCTGGTAGTCCTTCCGGAGGGGATGGCCGACCCAGTCCTCGGGCATCAGCAGCCGCTTCAGGTTCGGGTGGCCGACGAAGTGCACGCCCACCAGGTCGAACTGCTCCCGCTCGAACCAGTTCGCCGCGTCCCAGAGGTCCGACACGGTGGCCACGACCGGGTTCTCCCGGGGCAGGCGGGTCTTCAGGGTCAGGGTGCGGTGCTGGGGCATCGACAGGCAGTGCCAGACGACGTCGATGGTCTCCGGTGGCCGGTCGATGGCCGTGATCAGTCGCAGCGTCTCCATCCCGAGGTCCTGGCGCGCGAACGCCGCCACCGCGTGGAGGACCTCGGGACGCACCTGCACGACCGGGTCCGTCGGGGACTCCTCGACGGCCACCACGGCATCGGGAATGGCCGCCGTGATCCGGGCGGCGAGATCGGCACCGGTCATGCCTTCCCCCGGACCTGCCGCAGCCACGGCTCCTTCCGGATCAACTGCTGCAGTTTCAGGATCGCATCGTTGAGGGCCTCGGGCCGCGGCGGGCACCCCGGGAGATAGAGGTCCACCGGGACGATGGAGTCCACCCCCGGCACCACCGAGTAGCCCCGCTGGAAGAGCCCTCCGCAACTGGCGCAGGACCCCATTGCGATCACATAGCGGGGCTCGGCCATCTGGGCGTAGATCAGCCGGACCCGGTCGGCCATCTTGTAGGTGATGGTCCCGGCCACGATCAGCAGGTCCGACTGCCGAGGGGAGGTCCGAAAGACCGCCCCGAATCGATCCATGTCCGTCCGGGGCCCGCCGGCCTGCATCAGTTCGATGCCGCAGCAGGCCGTCGCGAAGAGCAGGTACCAGATGGACCCCTCCCGAAACCAGTTCAGGAACTGGTCCACGGTGGTCGGGATCACGGTGCCGGGCATTGCGCTCCCCGGAGCACAGACCGGGGCCCCCGGCGCCTCGATTCGGTCGGGTGCATCAGGCATCGTCGCCCCTCTCGCCGTCCTTCCCCGGAGGAGGAAGGGTGCCCAGTTCCCGGATCCAGTCCAGGTCGCCGCGGCCCCAGAGCCAGGCCAGCGCGGCGACCAGCACCGCCAGGAACAGCAGGATCTCCACCACCGCGACGACCCCTCGACCCCCGGCGACCCAGGACCGCACCACCGCCGCCACGGGCCAGGTCAGGGCGATCTCCACGTCGAAGATCAGGAACAGCAGCGCCAGCTGGTAGAACCTGGGATTGAAGGAAAACCAGCCGCTCCCGATGGGCCGCTCGCCGCACTCGTAGGTCTGGTTCTTGATCGGGTCCGGGCGGTTCGGGCGCACGAGCCGGCCGAGTGCCATCGCGGCGCCCACGATGCCGAGGGCCGTCAGGAGGAACACGGCCACGACGGCGGCGTCGAACCGCACGGGGACCCTCCGGGCGCGAGCCGGGGCTCTTCTACCGATTCCGGGGGAAAAGGTCAAGGGAAACCGGACGAGCGGATTCCGAATTGCGCACGGGAGATTGCCCGAAGCGGGGGAAGGCTCCGCCCCTCCCCACGCGCCACGCACCGGTCGCGCCGCGTCCCCTTCCCCGCGCTTCGCGCGCGGCCCTCCGGACGCCACGCTCCAGCCTTCCAGGGACCATTGCCCCAGGGGCGCCGGTGCGATAGTTGTTGGACGGCGACAGCCGATGGAGGACAGGATGGCCGGCAATCTGTTGATCGGGCAGTCGGGAGGACCGACGGCCGTCATCAATGCATCCCTGGCGGGGGTCCTCGACGAGGCCCGGCGACACCCGCAGATCAGGCGACTGCTGGGCATGCGGTGGGGCATCCAGGGCCTCCTGGAGGAGGACCTCGTCGACCTTGGAGCGGAAGACGCCCGGACCCTGGCCCTGCTCCGGGCGACGCCATCGTCGGCCCTGGGGTCCTGCCGCCTGAAGGTCCAGGACGAACATCTGCCCCGGATCCTGGAGGTGTTTCGCCGCTACGACGTTCGCTACTTCTTCTACATCGGGGGGGACGACTCCCAGAACACCACCCACCGGGTGGTTCGCTACTGCCTGGACCAGGGCCACGAGGTCTTCGGCATCGGGATCCCCAAGACGGTGGACAACGACCTCTTCGGTACGGACCACACCCCGGGGTACGGGTCGGCGGCGCGCTATGTGGCCCTCTCGATGCAGCAGGGCGGACGGCTGGCCCGGGACATGCAGAAGGTGGACCCGGTGCTGGTCTACCAGGCCGTGGGACGGGACGCCGGATGGCTCGCGGCGGCAGCGGCCCTGGCCCGGGAGGAGGAGGGGGACCCGCCCCACCTGATCTACGTTCCCGAAGTGCCTCTCTCCCGGGAGCGGCTGCTCCGGGACGCCGAGGACTGCCTGTCGCGCCACGGCTTCGTCGCCATCTCGGTCGGGGAGGGCGCCGCCTGGGAGGGCGGCGACCCCGTGTCCGGCACGACGGTCCGGGACCGCTTCGGCAATCCCGAGTTCGGGGCCACCGGGGGGAGCAGCGCCGCGATGGTGATCAAGACGATCCTCTGCAACGAACTCGGGATTCGGGGCGAGTTCCAGGTGGTCGAGTCGCTGCAGATGGCGGCCCAGGACCGGGTCTCGGAGGTGGACCGGGAGGAGGCCTTCGAGGTGGGGCGGGAGGCGGTCCGGCTGGCCGTGGCGGGACGGACCGGACGCATGGTGGCCATGGAGCGGGAACCCGGGCCCGCCTACCGGGTCCGGTACGTGGACGTGCCCCTGACCCGGGTCAACGAGGGCAAGCAGCGGATGCCGGAGGCCTTCCTGGACCGCGATCGGTCCTTCGTCACTGAGGCGTTCCTTCAATACCTGCGGCCCCTGGTCGGGGGCCCCCTCCCTGCGATGGCCCGACTCCGGGGGGTCCGGGCCACGCCGGGGCCCTGAGCGGAGGCGCCATGGCCCGGAGGCCGATCCTCCTGGTGGTCGTGATCGGGTGGCCGGCCCTCGCCGGGTGCCGGCCGGAGGAACGGCCCTTGCCGGTTCGGCCCCCCGCCGGAGGCAGCGCCTGGGAGGAGCAGATGGACGCCCGTCGCCGGATGGTGGAGACCCAGATCGTGACCCGAGGAGTCCGAGACCCCCGGGTGATCGCAGCGATGGAGCGGGTGCCCCGACACCGGTTCGTCCCGCCGGGGATCCAGCACGAGGCCCATGACGACCACCCCCTGCCCATCGGCCAGGGGCAGACCATCAGCCAGCCCTACATCGTCGCCGCGATGACCGAGGCCCTGGGCGTGGGTTCCGGGGCCCGTGTGCTGGAGGTCGGCACCGGGTCCGGCTACCAGGCGGCGGTGCTGGCAGAGGTGGTCGGTCCCGAGGGACAGGTCTTCTCCATCGAGATCCTGGAGCCCCTGTCCCGCCAGGCCTCCCAGGTCCTCCGGGACCTCGGGTACGCCCAGGTGCACCTCCGCGTCGGGGACGGCTGGTTCGGCTGGCCCGAGGCCGCTCCCTTCCAGGGCATCCTGGTCACCGCGGCCCCGCGGGAGGTGCCGCCGGCGCTGCTGGATCAACTGGCCGTCGGCGGGGTGCTGGTGGCCCCCATCGGCGAGGGCGTCCAGGACCTGGTGCGCATCCGCCGGACCGACCAGGGTCTCGAACGGGAGGTCCTGATGGGAGTCCGGTTCGTCCCGATGACCGGCGGAGCCCGCTAGGGACCGAAGGATCGTGCCCGGTCCCTCGCCGGATGCGGTCCTGAGGTCAGAACAACAAGTCCCCAGGCCGGCGAGGGATGACGGGGGCAGCACGGTTGCCAGGGTCCCCCGGTCGGTCTAGAATCCGCTGGCTTTCGGGCCTGGCAGGAGGTGTCCCATGGCGCGTCGGTTCGGCTTCATGCTCGCGGTGGTGCTGCTGGTGCCGGTGGCCTGCAGGAAAGAGGCCCCGAAGACGACGGAGAAGGCCGCGGCGGCCGAGGGCGGACCCGTGGCCCGAGTCAACGGCAAGGAGATCCCCCGGGCGGCATTCGACGCCGAGATGAACAAGATCACCCAGGGCGGGACCCGGCAGATCCCCGAGGACCGCCTCCGGAAGATCCAGGAGAACGTCGTCAACCGCCTGATCGAGGAGGAACTGCTGGCCCAGGAGATTGCCCGACAGGGCATCCAGGTCACCGAGGCGGAGATCGACGCCGAGTTCGAGAAGTACCGAGGAAGGTTCAAGAGCGAGGAACAGTTCAACTCCTACCTGACCCATGGGAAGACCTCCATCGAGGAGATCCGAGCCCGGCTCCGATCCTCCCTGGCCCTCACGAAACTGCTGCAGAAACTGGGCAAACTGGACGTCCCTGACGAGGAGGTCCGGCAGGCCTACCAGACGGGAATCAAGATGTACACCGAGCCGGAGCAGGTGCAGGCCCGGCACATCCTGATCAAGGTCGCCGAGAATGCCCCTGCGGACCAGGTGGACGCGGCCCGGAAGAAGGCGATGGAGGCCCTCAAGAAGGTCCGGGGCGGAGAGGACTTCGGGAACGTGGCCCGGGCGATGTCCGATGACGCGATGTCGAAGGAGAAGGGAGGGGACCTGGGCTTCTTCCGCAAGGGCGTGATGGTCCCGAAGTTCGAGGAGGCGGCCTTCGCGCTGCAGCCCGGCGAGATCACGAAGGAGCCGGTGCGGACACCCTTCGGATTCCACATCATCCAGGTGACCGACCGGAAGGCCGAACGGGTGAAGCCCTTCGAGGAGGTCCAGGACCAGATCCGGGAGAGCCTGCGCAACCGCAACACCTTCAAGGCCCGGCGTGAACTGGTGGAGCAGCTTCGAAGGGACGGGAAGGTCGAGATCCTGATCCCCGGACTGGACCAGCCGGCCCCGACGGCCGCCCCGGCGGCGGCCCCGGCATCCCCGGCTCCCGCGACCCCACCGGCACCTCCGCCGTCGGCCCAGTAGGCCCTGTCCGGCAGGACCGTTCCAAGGCATTCGCAGGAGGGCATGATGGCGGCACGAAGCGGTCTGGAACTGCAAGAGCCCCTGGTGTTCGAGCGGGGGGCGCCGGGACGACGGGGCGTGGAGTTTCCCGGGGGAGAGGTGCCGGAGGCCGAGGACCTCCCGGAGCCCCTGCGGCGGACCTCCCCACTGTCGATCCCGGAGGTCTCGGAACTGGAGGCCGTGCGCCACTTCACGCGCCTCTCCCGGATGAACTACGCGGTGGACCTGGGGATGTACCCCCTGGGGTCCTGCACGATGAAGTACAACCCCAAGGTCTGCGAGGAGATGGCCTCCTTGCCAGGCTTCACGGGGATCCACCCCCTGGCCCCCGACGCCCTGGTCCAGGGCGCCCTGGAGGTCTTCGTGCAACTGGAGGCCGCCCTCGCGGAGGTCTCGGGCATGAGCGCCGTCTCGCTGCTGCCGGCGGCTGGCGCCCATGGCGAATGGACCGGCATCAAGGTGATCCGGGCGGCCCTGGAGGCCCGGGGAAATCCCCGGAAGAAGGTCCTGATCCCCGACACGGCCCACGGGACCAACCCCGCCTCGTCGGCCCTCCACGGCTACCAGGTCGTGCCCCTGAAGAGCAGCGAGGAGGGGGTCCTCGACCCCGAGACCGTCGCGGCAGCCATGGACGACGAGACCGCCGCGATCATGATCACCAACCCCAACACCCTCGGCCTGTTCGAGCGGCACCTCCCGGAGGTGGCCCGGATCGTCCACCAGCGGGGCGGCTTCGTCTATGGCGACGGGGCCAACCTGAATGCCCTGATGGGGAAGGTCCGGCCCGCCTGCCTGGGCATCGACGTGATCCAGTTCAACCTCCACAAGACCTTCAGCACCCCCCACGGCGGCGGCGGTCCCGGCAGCGGCCCGGTGGGCGTCGTGGAGGCCCTGGCGCCCTTCCTGCCGATTCCCCGGGTGGTGCGCCGGGAGGATGGCACGCTGGCCCTCTCGGAGGACTTCCCCCAGAGCATCGGACGGGTGCGGTCCTTCCAGGGACAGTTCCTGGTCATGGTCCGGGCCCTGACCTACATCCTGGCCCTGGGAGGGGACGGGCTCAAGCGGGTCGCCGAGCGGGCCGTGCTCAACGCGAACTACCTCCGGGTCCGCCTGCAGGACCACTATCACCTGCCGTTCCCCCGAACCTGCATGCACGAGGTCGTCTTCAGCGACCGGGGCCACAAGAAACAGGGCGTCGAGACGATGGACGTCGCAAAGCGCCTGATCGACAAGGGCTTCCATCCCCCGACGGTCTATTTCCCGCTGAACGTCCACGGGGCCCTCATGATCGAGCCCACCGAGACCGAGGACCTGGGCACGCTGGATGAGTTCGTGAAGGCGATGACGGAGATCGCCGAGGAGATCCGCCAGGACCCCGATTCCCTGCACCACGCCCCGGCGCTGACCGCGATCCAGCGCCCCGACGAGGTGACCGCCGCCCGCCAGCCGGTGCTGACCTGGCAGCCGGGGCCCACCCGATGACCCGCTCCCGGTGGCTCCGGGGGCTGCCGTGGCTGCTGGTCTCTGTGGCCCTGTGCTGGAACCTCTCGAACGGATCGCTGCTGTCCAGCGACGATGCCATCTATGCCCAGGCGGCCCGGGAGGCCCTCGAGGCCGGACGGTGGCTCGACGTGACCTGGCAGAGGCGTCCCCTCTTCGAGAAGGGCCCGGTGCTGTTCTGGGCCCTGGAGGGGGCGATGGCCCTCCTGGGGCCCTCGGACCTCGCGGCCCGGGTCCCGGGGGTGCTGGCGGGGCTGCTGCTGCTGATGGCCGTGCACCGCATCGGGACCCGCCTGGGGGCCCGGGAGCGGGAGGCGTGGGTCGGGGCGGGGCTGGTGCTGGCCACCAACCTGTTCTACCTGAACGCCCGCCGGCCCATGACCGATGTCCCGGGGGCCATGCTGGCCCTGTGGGGGCTCGCGTGGTTCCTGGAGGGGTCCCGGCGGGGAGTCGTGGGAGCCGGCATCCTGCTGGGACTGTCGCTGCTGACCAAGGTGATTGCCCCCTTCCCGGTCGTGGTGGCGCTGTTGCTGTTGCAGGCCGACCGGAGGTTCCGGGGTCCGGGGCGGCTGGCGGCGACGCTGGGCATCATGCTGGCGGTCGCGCTGCCCTGGCACCTGGCCATGATGGCCCGCCACGGCGACGCCTTCCTGTCCACCTACGTGGGATACCACCTGCTGCACCGGGCCGCCGAGGCGGTGGTGGGGCCCGGGCCGGAGGTCTATGCCGGCTGGGTCGTCGATCGGGAAGGCCCGGCAGGGCTGCTGGCGGGACTGGTCCTGGCCGCCATGGCGGTCCTGGCGTTCCGGGGACAGGGCCTGGCCCGGCTCGCGTTGGCCCTGACGGCAGGAGGGGCCCTGCCGCTGCTGGTGGCCCGCACCGCGCTGCCCCACTACCTGGTGGCCCTGCTCCCGGGCATCGGCCTCGCGGCCACCGCCGTCGCGATGGAACTCCGAGGGTCCGGGTCCGGGAAGGTTGGAGCCCCGGGAGGGACTCCCGGCCGGTGGATCCCCTGGGCGGCCGTGGCGACCCTGGGGCTGTCGGTATTCCTGTGGACCAACGCCCGGGACCTCCAGGACCCGGACTACGCCCCCGACAGCCGGGACCTCTGCGAGGCCCCGCCTCCGGGGGACCGGAGGCTGGTCGCCACGGTGGACCTCCATGACCCGGCCCTGGTCTGGTATTGCCAGCGCCCCATCCGGTTCCTGGCCCTGGACCCGAGATTCCATCAGGCCACCCGGGGCATCCCGATGCTCCAGGGAGTCGTGGTCCCGGCCACTCCCCGGGTCCTCCGGGAGGTGGCCGCCAAGGGAGGACTGCTGGTCACCGTTCCCGACCGCCTCCCGGCCCTGGCCCGGGCCGCCGGGGCCATCGGCCTCCGGGTCCAGGTGCAGCGGGAACGTCCCCGCCGGGTGGTCCTCTCCCTGGAGGCCGTCGCAGGCGCCATTCCCTCCCGGGAGACCCCTCCCCTCGGCGACGAGGAGCCCAACGACCCCTCGGAGGACCGCCGGCCCTGACCGGCCGTCGCCCGGGCGATGGGGGGCCGGGTTCCCGGGGCTTCCCGAGGTCGTCCCTGGACGGCCGATCGCCAGAGAACCCGTGCATGACGGACCACCTGGCGCCAGGGTCCCGGCCATCCGGCAGTGCCACCGGGGACGGACTTCCCGTACACTGGGGGCTCCCGGGGCCCCCTCGCCGGGCCGCCCCGGATGACCAGCCAGGAGGATCGACCATGTTTGACTTCGAGTTCCACAATCCGACCCACATCGTGTTCGGCCGGGACCGCCTGGGACGCATCGACCGCCTGGTGCCCGCCGATGCCCGGGTGCTGGTGACCTGCGGCGGCGGCAGCGCGGTGCGCAGTGGCCTGATCAGCCGGGTGAAGGAGGCCCTGGGCCGGCGGTTCGTCCGGGAGTTCGGCGGGATCGAGCCCAATCCCCAGTTCGACACCCTGATGAAGGCCGTCGCGGAGGTGCGGGCCCACGCCATCGACTTCCTGCTGGCCGTCGGTGGCGGGTCCGTGATCGACGGCACCAAGTTCGTGGCCCTGGCGGCCCACTTCGAGGGTGACCCGGCGACGCTCCTGGGCCAGCGGAACGTCACCTCCGCGATGGTGCCGCGCGTCCTCCCTCTCGGTACCGTGCTGACCCTGCCTGCCGCCGGGTCCGAGATGAACAGCGGCGCCGTGATCAGCCGCGGCCGCGACAAGCTGCCGGTCCTGAGCTCCCTGACCTTTCCCCGCTTCTCGATCCTGGACCCGTCCCTGACCTTCTCGCTGCCGGCCCGACAGGTGGCCAACGGCATCGTGGACGCCTTCGTGCACACCACCGAGCAGTACCTGACCTACCCCGTCGGGGCGATCCTCCAGGACCGGATGGCCGAGGCGATCCTGGCCACCCTGATCGAGATCGGGCGAAAGTCCATCGACCGACCGGACGACTACGACATCCGTGCCCAGCACGTCTGGACGGCCACGATGGCCCTCAACGGCATCATCGGGGTCGGGGTGCCCCAGGACTGGGCGACCCACATGATCGCCCACGAACTGACGGCCCTGTTCGGCATCGACCACGGGCAGTCGCTCGCGATCGTGCTCCCGAGCCTGTTGTCGGTGCGACGCCAGCAGAAGATCGCGAAACTCGTCCAGTACGCCGATCGCGTCTGGGGCATCCGGGAAGGAACGGACCTCGAGAAGGCCGACGCCGCCATCGCCTCCACCCGGGCCTTCTTCGAGTCCCTGGACGTGCCGACCCGCCTGTCGGCCTACGGGATCGGGGCCGACCGGATCCCCGAAGTCCTGGACCAGTTGCAGGCCCACGGCATGGTCGCCCTGGGGGAGCATCGGGACATCACCCCGGAAGTCGCCGCCGAGATCCTCCAGAGGGCCCTGTGAGGGACACAACGCCGGGTTTGCGCAGCGCACGGAGGGCATGATGATGGGGACATCGACCCCGGAACAGGTGCTGGGGGTCCGCAGGGGACGGGTCCTGACTCCATCGGGATTCGTCGAGGCGGACATCCGGATCGACGAGGAGGGGACCATCGTGGCCGTGGACCCCGGGGCCTGCGAGGGCCTGCCGGAGGACCTGGTCCTGGACGCCGACGGGCGGGAGGTCCGCCCGGGGGCCATCGACGTCCACGTCCACGTGGATGAGATCCAGGGACGATTCGTCAGCCGGGAGGAGTACCTGGACGCCGCCAGCGTCGCCCGGAGAGGCGGCGTGACCACCATGGCCATGTTTGCGACGGCCCGCCGAGGCCAGTCGATCCGGGAGGCCCTGGTGGATCGCGAGAGGGACGTGCTGAACTTCACCTGGCATCCGACCCACTGGACCTGGCACCTGACGCCCCGGGCCTGGGGCCCCGGGACCTGGAAGGACCTGGAGGAACTGGCGGGTCTGGGACTGACCCGGGTGAAGATCTACACCACCTACCGGCGCCAGGGGCTCCAGGTGTCCTACGATCGGCTCCGGAAGATCCTGCCGCGGCTGGCGGGACTGGGCATCACCGCCCTGGTCCACTGCGAGGACCCGGAGGTGCTGGCCCGGGCCGATGGGACGGTGCCGCCCGATGCCCGGCCCTTCGACCATGCCCGGCTCCGGCCTCCTGAGGCAGAGACCACGGCGATCCAGAACGTCGCGGCGCTGTCCCTGGCGACCGGGTGCGCGGTGCACGTGGTCCATGTGACGCTGCCGGAGTCGGTGGACGTCCTGTTGCACTTCCGGGAGATGGGCGCCCCCCTGACCTGGGAGACCGGCATGCACTACCTGTGCTTCCCGGAGAACGTGCTCCGTTCCGAGGGCTCGGAAGTGCTGCTGTGCACGCCGCCATTTCGCCACGAGCGGGCCGTGGAGGGACTTCGGGAACGGGTCGCCCGAGGACAGGTGGACCTGCTGGCCTCCGACCACTGTCCCTTCGAACTGGACGACAAACTGGCGGGAGACGGAGACCCCCGGCGCACCCCGATGGGAATCCCGGGTGTGGGAGCCACCGCCCCCGTGGCGATGGAACTGCTGGAACGGAAGTGGGCCCTCCTGTCACCCCAGGGGCTCCAGCGGATGCTCTCGGAGGCCCCGGCGCGCCTGCTGGGCCTGTGGCCCCGGAAAGGAGGAATCCTGCCGGGGTCCGACGCGGACCTCGTGGTCTGGGAGGAACGGCAGACCGTCGCCTGCGGCGCCTACTGGCCCGAGGTCATGGACCCATGGTCCATGATCCCGATCGGCCGGGTCCCGAGCCACGTGCTGCTCTGTGGACAGCCGGTCCTCTGGGACGGCCAACCGCTCCAGGAGGACGCCGGATGGCCCCTGTGGGACAACCGGTTCGTGCTGGAGCAGATGGAAAACCCATGAGCACGCGAGGCGATTCTGGACCTGTCAGAGGCAGGTGGAGGCCGTGACAGAGGGCTGGCCGAAACGGGGGGTCCCGGCCTGGCAGGTCTCCCCGGGCAGGCAGTCGTCATCCAGCACGCACTTCGCGACGCAGCGCCCCTCACCCCCATCGCTGACACAGAAGGTCCCGGGGGCCCCCGTCTGGTCCGGACAGGTCCTCGTGCAGGCCAGCGTGCACCGTCCTGGTCGGTCCGGGCCCGCCTCGTCCAGGTCGCAGACGCTGCCCGCCACGCGGCAATCGACGTCCGACAGGCAAGGCCCGCCCAGGTATCCCCTCGACCCGGGCAGGCACACGTCGGCCCTCACGGTCGGCTGCGAGAACCGGGGCTCCTGGGGGTCCAGCGCGAACGCCGGATAGCGGGCACAGGAGGCGTTCAGCGGGCCCGACTTGAGCGTGCAGATCCCCCGCCCGGAGTCCTCGGGGTCGGCCACGCAGAAGGACTCGGGATACCCCCAGCGGTCCAGGGGGCAGAGGCGGGTACAGGCAGCCGTGCAGAACCCCGCACCGGACCAGGGATTCCGGGCGCAACGCCCCCCGGGGAAGTTGCAGTCGCCGTCCTGGCGGCACTCCGAGAGCAGCCACCGGTCCGGCAGGTCCACGGCGCTCCCGTCAGGGCGCCGCTCCACCGACCGTTGCACCCGGACCGGCACCTTCTTGCCCCGGCACCGGGCCGTCAGTTCCAGCACGTCGGCCGCCTCCATCCGGATGCAGCCGTGGGAGACGAAGCCCCGCTTGAGGCGTCCCCCCGAGGGCTCGGTGTAGGCATCGATGGGCCCGTGGATCGCGTAGGCCAGGGAGGGCGCCCCCTCCAGGCGCAGGAAGGGGAGGCCCGCGAAGACCGGGACCTGCTTGCCGGTGTCCGGGTCCTTCCACCAGTACTTGCAGCGGTAGGCATATCCCCAGGGCTGGGCCTTCCGGGAATCGGGGACCTCCTGCACCAGGGGCTTGTCCAGGCGCAGCCAGAACCGGAGGTCGGGCCGGCTCAGGGAGGTCGGGGTCAGCGAAACGCCGTTCCGGATCGCCCCGGGACCGATGGGAAAGACCTTCTCGAAGCCGGTGGTGGCGTCGAAGAGGCGCAGCGTCAGCCCGTCCAGCGACACGACGATCTCGGGATTCGGCAGCACCGGCAGGTCCGGCAGCGCCTTGCAGGTCAGCGCGGCGCCCCAGGACCCGTCCTCCTTCAGGTCGTCGATCTCCCCGATCCCCAGTTCCTCCTCGGGGTCCGCCTCCCCCTCGGCGGGGTCCGCCCCTTCGCAGGACCAGACCATGGCCGCCACGACCCCCAGGACCAGGCCCCGAAATCCCCGCCGAAGGCCCCACCGATCCAGGCGATCCATCGCGCCTCTCCTCCATCGAAACGGGGGCCGTTTCTACTCGATCACCCCACTGGTTTCAACTCCCGGGGGCGGTCGTTTCAGGAAGTGATGGCGGGGCGTCGCGATGGCCGCGCGTCAGTCGGCGGGGAAGGCGGTCCAGCCGGCGGTCCAGTCCTCGTCCCCCATGGCGCCGACCCAGGTCGCGGCGGTGTCGAAGAACCCGTCGTTCGGGGGCGTCGCGCCGCCTCCATCCCCGGCTTCCGGGGGTGTTCGCGCACGCGCTGCGGGTTCCGGACCTCGCAGCATCCGGCGAGGCGACGCCTCAGGCCACCCAGAGGCCGACCAGGCGGGTCGCCGCCGCCACCGCCAGGGCGATGCCCGTGCTCAGCAGCACTCCCACCGTGGTCCACCGGGGCCCCACCTCCCGCACCTGGGCCGCCAGCGTCGAGACGCAGGGAACATAGAAGGTCAGGAACAAGGTGAACGTGAGCAACTGCACCGGGGTCATCACCTCCGCCGGGTGCTGCGTCCCCAGGGCCTGGAACGTCATCACCAGCGCCAGTTCCTTCCGAAGAATTCCGAAGAAGAGGGTCACCCCCACGGCCTCCGGGAGTCCCAGCAGGCCCGTCGTCACGGGCGCCAGGACCCGATTGACCCCCTGCTCCACCCCCATCCACTCCAGCAGCCCCAGGACCATCGAGGCCGCCACCAGGATCGGCCAGGCCTGGACCAGGAACTCCCGCACCCGGAACCATACCTTTTTCGCAACGGCCCCGAGAGGCGGCAGCCGATAGGGGGGAATGTCCATCAGCAGCCCCGTGACCTGTCCCGGGGCCAGGGCCGACATCCCCCGGGCCGCCAGGGCCGTCACCAGGATGTTGATCCCGTACACCCCGAGGGCCCACCAGGGCCCCATCGTGGCCCCGACCAGGGCCAGGATCACGACGGTCCGGGCCGAGCAGGCCGTCAGGGGAACCAGCAGGGCCGTCAGCACCCGGTCCCGGTGACTCTCCAGGATCCGCGTCCCGTAGATCCCTGGCACGTTGCATCCATACCCGAGGATCAGCGGAATCACGCTCTTTCCGTGCAGCCCGACCCGGTGCAGCAGCCCGTCCACCAGGAAGGCCGCCCGGGGCAGATACCCCACGTCTTCCAGCAGGGACAGGATCAGCAGCAGCGGCAGCAGGTAGGGCAACACGATGCCCACCCCTCCCGAGACCCCTTGCAGGAACCCCCGGATCAGGGAGGCCGACAGCCCCCTGTCCGCCCCCGGCACCGCCGCCTCCACGATCCGGTCGAAGGGCCCCGCCACGACCTCCGACAGGAAGTTCCCGAAATAGAAGGACACCCCGAAGAGCCCCGCAAAGACCCCGACGGCCAGCAGGAGACCCAGCACCGGGTGCATGATCCAGTCGTCCAGGCGCTCCCGTCGGGAACGGCGCCGCCGGGGACGCACGGTGGCCACCTTCTCGAAGAGGTCCACCGCCATGGCATGGCGGTGGCTCCCGAAGACCGTGTCCTCGGGCCAGCCGTGCATCTCGGCCAGCAACCGCCGCTCCCGGGCCGCCGCCTCCAGCAGCCCCGCCGACTCGGGATGCCCCCCGAGACGCTGCACCTCCCAGAAGTCTCCCTCCAGCAGCCGGATCGCCAGGGACCGGGGGGTCCTCCCAACCGACTCGGCCAGGCCCGGGGGCACCTCCGCCGCCAGGCGGCCCAGGGACTCCTCCACGTCCCGGTCGTAGGTCGGCGGCCGCCCGGACCCCGGCCGCATCGTCTGCCCCAGGGCCTTCAAGATCACCGCCACGACCCCCTTGCCCCGGGTCGCCACCGTCGGCACCACCGGCACCCCCAGGAGGGCCTCCAGGGCTGCCGGGTCCACCTCGACGCCCTTCCGGGCGGCCTCGTCCATCATGTTCAGGGCCACCACGGTCGGCAGCCCCATCTCCAGCACCTCCAGCAGCAACTCCAGGCTCCGGGAGAGCACCGAGGCGTCCAGCACGGCGATCACCGCGTCGGCCCGCCCCTGCTCCAGGAACCGACGGGTCACCTCCTCGGCCGCGTCCCGGGGGGTCAGGGAGTAGGTTCCAGGCAGGTCCACCACCTCCAGGGACTGCCCGCCCACCGAGACCAGACTCCGGGTGTAGCGGATCGAGGTCCCGGGGAAATTGCCCGTGTTGGCCTTGAACCCCGCCAGGGCATTGAAGAGGGTGCTCTTGCCGCAGTTGGGCTGACCCACCAGCGCCACGGACCGAACCCCCAGACGATCGGACCTGTCGTTCCTCAAGGAATCCTCCTGTCCCGCCTCAGTCGACCTCGAAGGCCGGGTGCTCGAACGAGAGGTAGGCGATGACCCCCACGGCCAGGTCCCTCCCGGCCCGGAAGTCCCGCCGGACCTGGAAGTCCAGCGATGCCGCCAGCCCCGGGACCACCTGGAGGCCCGATGGCCCATGGTCGATGGCGAACCGCACCCCGGGAGCGACCGTGACCCGCTGGACCCGCCGCCACCGGCCCTGGTCCGCCTCCTCCTGCGACTCGAAGAGGCCTTCCAGCAGCAGATTGAACCACGGCAACGGCTGCCCCACCAGGGCCACGCCGGCGGAGGGCTCCCAGAGGGTCCGGCGCGATCCCCCGGCAGCCGCCCCCGGCGTCACCGTGAGGCCCCCATTCAGGTGGACCACGACCCAGCGGCCCGCCTCGATGCTCAGGGGCAGGTTGCCCTGGACCCCGAAGACTCCCCGGGAGGTGCCCCGGGCCAGGGACCCCGTCGGGATCACGAGACTCAGCCGGGGAGCCAGCGCCACCGGACCGACGCCCCCCATCCCGACGGCCTGGTGTCGCCAGTTCACGAGCACCTCCGAGAGGGCCACCCCGTCGGCTCCCGGATCCCGGGAGAAGTTCAGGGTGATCGAGACCTGGTTCCGGTCCGTCGGGACCGGCCACTCGTCGGTGAAGGACAGGGACCATCCCCGGCTCCGGGGGTCCACCCCGAGGACCAGGATGTGCTGCACGACGCCGGGTTCCTGGTTGTAGGCCTCTTCCAGCACCAGGAGGTTGTCCCGGATCCGGGGCGTCGCCGGCGCCCCGTGGTCCTGGCCCCCACCGGCCCCCGCCGGAACCTCCTGGCCACCGGCGGCGCCAGGAAGCCACGCCATGGCCCAGAACGCCACTCCCAGGAGCCGGATTGGGCGGGTCATGCCATTCCCCCGAATCGGTCGGGGCCTATAATGAGAAACATTCTCATTTCAAGTCAAGTCGAGACCGAAATATCCTGTTTCTTCCGCGAGATGAACCTCAGAGAGTCTCGGAACCCCCGGGACTTCCGGCCGAACGCCAGACCACATTCCGGAGGGAGATCACGCAGGCAGGGGTTCCACAATCAGGGACCGGGCCATGCCCCGACCCAGAGCCAGACGCACCCCCGAGGAAGGCACCTCCACCAGCACCGGCCCGTGGAACGGAGCGGCCCGGATCACCCGGATCTCGTCCCCGGGGTGGATCCCCATCGCGGCGATGGCCGACGCGCACTGGCAGGCGCCGGGCCGTTCATGGCCCACCACCCGCACGCGGCTTCCGACCGGGGCCTCCGACAGCGTCATCCCGCCTTCCCCTCTCGACCCGACCGTGCTGATGATAAGGTTTCCCAACAGGCCTGGCAACCCGCCATCACGGCCTTCTGTCGCCGCGGCCCGGACAGGCAGTCGGGTGTCCCGGGCCCGCCGCCGGCGCTAGTCGTCCAGGCGCTGGATGTGGGCCCCCAGCTGGCGCAGCTTCTCGTCCACCGCCTCGTAGCCCCGGTCGATCTGGCGGATGTTGCGGATCTCGGACCGCCCCGAGGCCGCCAGGGCCGCGATCAGCATCGCCATGCCCGCCCGGACGTCGGGGCTGACCAGCGTGGTCCCATAGAGCCGGGACGGGCCCACCACGACGACCCGATGGGGGTCGCACAGGATGATCGACGCCCCCATGCCGATCAGCCCGTCCACGAAGAACATCCGCCCCTCGAACATCTTCTCGAAGAAGAGGGTCGTGCCGGCGGACTGGGTCGCGACCACGATGGCGATGGACATCAGGTCGGTCGGGAACTGGGGCCAGGGGGCGTCGTCCAGCTGGGGAATGGCCCCGTGGAGGTCCGGGACCACCCGCAACTGCTGGCGCCCAGGCACATGGACCCGGTCGTCCTGGAACCACATCTGGACGCCCAGTTTCTCGAAGACCTTGCGGATCTTGCGGAGTTCCTCGGGCCGGACGCCGTGAATCGTGAGGCCGTCGCCCATCACGGCCCCCAGTCCAATGAAGGACCCCACCTCCAGGTAGTCGGGACCGATCCCGTGGCGGGTGCCGTGGAGTCGGTCGACGCCCTCCACGGTCAGGGTGTTGGTGCCGATGCCGGAGATCCGGGCCCCCATGCGGTTCAGCATCCGGCAGAGGCCCTGGACGTGGGGCTCGCAGGCCGCGTTCTCGATCGTGGTGGTGCCTCGGGCGAGCACCGCTGCCATCACCGCGTTCTCGGTCCCCGTCACCGAGGCCTCGTCCAGGAACATCGCGGTCCCCTGGAGGCACTGGCCCGTCAGGCGATAGACGTCGGCCACCTCGAGCCGGGCTCCCAGGGCCGTCAGGGCATCGAAGTGGGTGTCCAGCCGACGCCGGCCGATCACGTCCCCGCCGGGCGGAGGCAGCACCACCCCGCCGCACCGGGCCAGCATGGGCCCCGCGAAGAGCACCGAGGCCCGGACCTGGCGGCAGAGGTCCCGGTCCAGGGCCATCCCCCGGACGTCCCTGGCCCGGAGGCGCAACACGTGGCGTTCCTGCCACTCGGTCTCGACCCCCAGGGCATCCAGGACCCGGACCATCACCTCCACGTCCTGAATGCGCGGGACGTTCTCCAGCAGCACCTCCTCCTCGGTCAGCAGGCACGCGGCCAGCGCCGGAAGGGCCTCGTTCTTGTTCCCCGAGGGGGTCATGTCCCCCGAGACCCGGTAGCCCCCCTCGATCAGGAAGCGGCTCATCCCTGTTCCTCCTGTTCCAGCCGGAACGTCCCTCCCCGGGCCCGGAAGACCCGGGCGCCCCACTCCTGATCCAGGCGGGCCGCGGCACTGGTGACGAAGGTCTGGCCCTGCCGTCGAGCCAGCATCCCCAGCACCCGCCGCTGGCGGTCCGGGTCCAGGTCCGCCAGGGCGTCGTCGAGCACCATCACGGCCTCCTCCCCGTATCGGTCCCGGTAGAGCGCCGCCTCGACGGCCTTCCACGCCACCAGCAGGACCTTGCGCTGACCCCGGCTGGCATTGCCCCGGGCCCGCAGCCCCTGGAGCACGACCTCCAGGTCGTCCGTGTGCGGCCCCGCCGTCGTGTGACCGGCGGCCCGGTCCACCTCGGCCCGCTGCCGAAGCCCCCGGAGCAGGTCCTCCCGGGAGGGGGTCCCCTCCCCGGCAAACCAGCGGCAATCGTAGCGCATCGACAGCCGGAGGTCCTCGCCGGCGTACTCCCGCAACGCATCGGGAAGCCGGTGCCCCATCTCCCGGACCAGGGCCAGCCGCCGGGCCGTCACCTCGGCCCCGGCCGTTGCCAGGGCCTCGTCCAGGGCCTCTCCCCACCGGGAGTCCCCGTTCTCCCCAGGATCCTTGAGGCGCCGGTTGCGCTCCTTCAAGAGCCGGGCATACTGGTTCAGGGGCCCCTCGGCCTCGGGGTCCAGCAGCCAGGCCAGGCGGTCCAGCAGCAGCCGTCGCCCCTCCCCGCCGCCCTCCAGGACCGCCGGGTCGTCGGGGGAGAGGCAGACCACCGAGAGGGCCTCCCGGACCTCCTTCCGAGACCGGACCCCCTTCCCATCCCGCCAGGCCCGCCGGTGCCCCTGCTCGATCCGGACCTCGATCTCCCGGGGTCCCGACGGCCCCATCACCTGGCAGGACAACCGGGCCCCAGGGCATCCCGCCCTGGGGAGGTCCTGGCTCCGGCTGGTCCGAAAGGATCGCAGCCAGGACAGGAAGGTGATGGCCTCCACCAGGTTGGTCTTCCCCTGGCCGTTGTCCCCGACCAGCAGATTCAGGCCGGGGGAGAAGGCCAGCGTCGCCTCCTGAATGTTCCGGAAGTCCTGGATGTCCAGCGAGACGAGGTGCATGGGACTCCCGCGGAGAGGGACCCGGATCCGCGGGGTCAGATGCGCAGGGGCATGATCAGTTGCAGCAGGCCCTCGTCCTGGAGACTCCGGATCAGGGTCGCGTTCTGGAGGTCCTTCAGGAAGAAGGCCACCGTCTGCCCCGGAAGGGCCTTCAGGGCCTCGAGCATGTAGCGGTTGTTGTAGCAGATCTCGAAGGTGTCCCCCTCGTAGGCGATGTCCATCTCGCTCCGGGCATCCCCCTTGTCGGGGTCCTGGGCCGACACGATCATCCGGCCCGACTCGATCCGAAGGCGCACCAGGGGCGTCCGGTCACTGCCGAGCACCACGACCGTCCGGTTCACCGCGTCGATCAGTTCGGCACGATCGGCCTCGAATCGCCACTGGTGCTCGGTGGGGATCACCCGGGGATAGTCGGGGTACTCCAGTTCGATCTGGCGTACCATCAGGTGGCCGGTCTCCAGGCGGAAGAAGACGGCGCTGCGGTGGAACCCCACCTGCACGGGCCCCTTCTCCCCCTCCAGGAAGCGTCGCAGTTCCCCGATGCCCTTGCGGTGCAGGATGCCCACGATCGGCTCCGCCAGGCCGGCGCCCTCCACGACCCGGATCATGCGAGCCAGGCGGTGCCCGTCGGTGGCCACCGCCTCGATGCGAACCCCCGAGTCCGACGGCTGGGCCTTCAGGCAGATGCCGTTGAGGTTCGGGCGCCCCTCGTCCTGGGACATCGCGAAGCCCACCCGTTCCACCATCTCCAGCAGCAGGTCCCGGGGCAGGGACACCTCCAGGGTGGCGGGCTGAGGCATCGGCGTGGGAATGTTTTCCGGCAGGATGCCGGGGATCCGGTACTCGGTGCGCCCCGCCACGAGGTCCGCCCAGGAGTTCGCGGCGGACTTCAGGTGCACCGGGGCGTCGGGGAGCATCCTCCCGGCGTCCAGCAGGCTCCGGCCCGACAGGGCCATGCGCCCGGACTCGGCGATTCGGGCCGGGAAGCGGACCTCCATCGTCGCCTCGTAGGACTGGGCCAGCAGGCGCACCGCGTCGGGCCCGTCGTCCTCCAGCAGCAGGTGCGCCATCACGCTGCTCAGGTTCTTCTGCTCCGGAATGCCCCCAACCTTCTGCAGTGCAGACAGGAAGTCCTTCTTCGCGGCGGTGAACTCCATCCCCAACTCCTTCCATTGACGAGCCGACCAGACCCGATCCTAGACGGGGAGGGGTTCCTCCGTCAACCGACCCCGAGCGCGGGATCGCTGGCATCGCCGGTGGGAGGCCACTGTTCCAGGGGATCGTCCAGGCCCGGGGGATACGCGACCCGGATCAGCGTCAGGCCGTGGGCCGGCGCGGTGATCCCTCCCCGGGTCCGGTCCCCGTCCCGGAGCAGCCCCTCCACCCACTCCGGCGGATGGCGCCCCAGCCCCACCTCCACCAGGGTGCCGGCCAGCACCCGGACCATGTTCCGTAGAAAGCCCCCGGCCTCGGCCTCGAAGCACCAGAGGCGGGGATCGGGGTGCAGGACCTCCAGCCGCCGGAGGTCCCGGACCGGCGACTTCGCGTCGCAATGGGCAGACCGGAAGGCCGAGAAGTCGTGCACCCCCACCAGCAGTCCCGCGGCCTCCCGCATCGCCGGGCCGTCCAGGGGCAGGGGCACGTGCCAGGCCTGGTGACGCCACAGGGGCAGCGCCGCCGGTCCGGTCTGGACCCGGTACCGGTAGGTCTTTCCCCGGGCGCTGAACCGGGCATGGAACTCCTCCCGGACCACCCGGCACTCGAGGACCTGCAGGTCCGGGGGCAGGAAGTGATTGAGCCCCAGCACGAAGGCCCGGGGAGGCAGGTCGGTGTCCATCCGGAACGACACCGGGAGCGCCTCGGCATGCACCCCCGCATCGGTCCGAGAGGAGGCATGCAAGGTCACGGTCTGTCCCGACAGGCGCCGCAGCCCCTCGGCCAGGACCCCCTGGACGGTCCGCACCCCGTCCTGCCACTGCCACCCGTGGAACCCCGTGCCGTCGTACTGCACCAGCAGTTTGAAGGTCTTCATCGCTCAGGTATATCCAATCTTCCGTTCCAGGTACCACTCGGCCATCAGGATGGCCACCAGCAGCAACCACAGCAGCGGGTGGTTCCAGAGGGGATCCACCCGGGAGACCCCGATGTGCTGGGGCTCCTCGACCGGGAAGGGCAGGCGATCCGGGTCGGGGGGCGATGCCATCGGCGCCACCAGGCCGCCGGAGGCCCGAACCCAGGACGCCAGCCGGTCCCCCGAGGGCCCCCCGGCATCCCGTTCCCCGGAACCGGGCCGTACCAGTCCCAGGGCCTCCGATTCCAGCACATGGTCCCCCAGCACCCCGGTCACCCGGACCCGGACAGGTCCCTCCTCCGTGACGACCCGGGCGACCTGGGCCCGTTGCCGGGGGTCCAGGTCCAGGGGAACCTCCGGGTCCAGGGCCTCCTCGCCCCCGTCCTCTCCCTGGCGCTCCCAGGCCACGCGGACGTCCCGCACGCCCTCGACCGCCTCGACCTCCGCGATCCACGTCGTCCCCGGGAGCCCCTCCCGGGGAGTCAGGCGCACCCGGAGATCCGATGCCTGGGGGTCCTGGGTGAGCCAGGCCACGAGCCCCCGGAGCAGGACCTCGTACGCTTCGTGTCCGGCGGGATGGGCCGCCCAGCGCCAGAGGGTGTCCGTGGCCAGAAGCGCCACCCGGCCCTGTCCTCGGGCTGCGGTCACCAGCACGGGTCGGGCCTCGGTCCCCGGGGCCTGGGTCCGGAGAAGCACCGAGGCCTCGGGGGTCGGGCCCCCCAGGGAATGCACCGCAGCCAGGGGCGGCGCCGACGCCAGCAGGCGCCCGAGACCCCGCAACGCCGGGTGCCGACGTCCGCCCGGGGCCATCTCCACCTGGAACTCCCCCTCCAGCAGGCCTCCTCTTCCCGAGGCCGGGCGACGGACCGGCAGCAGGGACTCCAGATGCTCGGGCCAGGGGAACCCCGCTCCCAGGGCCAGATCGCCCCCGATGACCCACAGGGCTCCTCCGGCCCGAACGTGCTGCTCCAGGGACCGGACCAGTTCCGGGGCGTCCGGACGGCGAAGCTCCTCGTTCTGGAGGATCACCAGGTCGAAGCCCTCGATCTTCCGGACCAGGAGGTCCCGGGCCGGCAGGGGCACCAGAGTCGTCTCCTCGTCGTCCTCCACCAGGGAGTCGGGAGACCGGAGGGTCACGAAGGACACCAGGTCCATCCCCGGCCGGGACCGGAGCCAGCCCCGGAGGAAGCGGACGTCCCAGGAGGGCTGCCCGGCCAGCAGGAGCACCTGCAGCGAGTCCCGCACCACGGTTCCCGTCACCCATCGCCGGGACCGACCCGGGGAGAGGGCCTCGGGGGGCCCCTCCAGCCGGACCTCGTAGACGTGGTCCCCCTCCTTTCGGGGAAACAGCGGGACCTCGACCATCGCCTCCCCGGCCCCGGTCCTCCCGGGGACCTCCGCCGTGGCCAGGACCCGGGACCCCTCCCGGATCGACAGGCACAGCGGCGGCCCCGACTCCCGGAGCCCCCCCACCCGGACCCGGACCGGAGAGGCGTCCCGCACCACCAGATACGACAGGCCCTCCACCGACGACAGGAAGGCTCCCTCCCCGCCCTCCGCAGAACCACTGGGCCGCAGCCAGGCCACTGGAACCGGGGGCGGGTCCCGGGTCCGCAGGGCCCATGCCTCCGGCGTGAGGGCCTCCCCCTCGGCATCGGTCACCGCGCCGTCGGACAGCAGCAAGACCCCCGCCAGGCCCTCGGGGCTCCCGGCCAGGTCCCCCAGGGCCCCGAAGAGGTCGCTGGCGCCCCCCCGGGCAGGCCCGGCGCCGGCCTCCTCCGCCGGGACCTCCCGGAGGCCCCGGGCGAACTCGTAGAACCGCAGGTCCCAGCGGGCCGAAAGACCCTTCCACCAGTCGGGAAGGTCCCGGGTGAGGCCCTGGACCTGGGCCCTCGGGGTCCCCTCCAGGGTCCGCCCGTCGTCCATGCTGGCCGAGACATCGATCAGCACGGCGACCGTTCCCTTCCGGCGCACCTCCTGGCGATCCTGGGTCCCGAACTGGAGGTAGGCCCCCAGGATTCCCCCGATGGCCAGCAGGCGCAGGCCCAGCAGCCCCAGGCGATCCCGGACCCCGGCCACCGACCGGACCCGCCAGGCGTACAGCACCAGCCCCACGAGGCTCAGGACACCGACCACCGCCAGAGAGAGGGGGCTGTGGTAGGGGAAGAAGAGGCGGTCCATCGGCTCAGGGTCCCTGCGGCGGCGGCGCCGGCAGCCGTCGACGATTGAGCAGCCCCTCCACGTGGGCCTGCTCGTCCTTGTAGTCCAGCAGCAGGCCATAGAGGGCCAGGTTGACCCCCAGGCGGATCGCCTCCTCCCGTTGCACCGCACCGCCGGGAACCGTCTCGAACTCCCATCGGCCGAATCCGTCCCGGGCCCAGGCCCCGGACAGGTCGTTGTGGGAGTAGACCAGGGCGACCCGGTCCCCCAGGAGGGCCCCTTCCAGGTAGGGCCGCAGGCGCCAGCGGCCCGCCACGGATGAGAGGCGATAGAAACTGCGGAAGATCACGTGCGTGGGGGGGATCGGCTGCAGGTCCGCTCCCGGCAGCAGCCTCCGGAATTCCTCCCGGAAGGACTTCTCGAAGGCCTCCCGGGCAGGTCCCTCACCGGCATTGTCCACCAGGAGGAAGCCGCCCAGCTGCAGGTAGGTCCTCAGGTGGTTCCGCTCCTCGTCGGCGAGGGGAGGGAAGGCCCCCTCCCCCACCCAGAGCAGGAAGGGATACTGGTAGATGGCGTCGCTGGCCATCGGCACCACGACCCGATCCAGCCGGACCTCCACGGCGGTGCGATAGCGCACCTCCTGAGCCAGCACCATGGGGGCGTTGGGGCGCGCCGGGGCCCGGCCTCCCACGGCGACCTGGGCCACCCGGAAGCAGTCCAGGTCCGAGGCCTCCCCGGTGGAGACCGGCACCCCGATGACGACCAGCAGGCCCACGACCAGCCTCCACCGGGACATCGATCACTCCCCCGCGCAGAGCCGCCGGTGCCGCTCCCGGTAGTCGTCGTGGGACAGGTCCGTCGCCCCGGCCAGGGACGACGACACGACGCATCGGGAGAGGGTCTCCCGCCACCGGGAGGCCCCCCGGGCCCGGAGGGCCAGGGCCCCGTTGCCGCTGCCGTAGCCCACCAGCAGCAAGGGCTTCCCCGCCAGGTCCCGCCCCTCGACGGCGGCCGCCTCCAGGGACGCCCCGACCCAGGCCGGCAGGGCCGCGGCGTAGAGATTGCCGCAATGGGACATCATCTCTTCGCCGGGGTCCATCCAGCAGGCCAGCCGGCTCCGCACCCCGGGGTCCTCCCGGGCCACCCGGATCACCCGCCGGACCTCGTCCCAGGGGTCCCCCTCGGCCGGGGGCCCCCGGAACAGCAGTTCGCGCAGTTCCTCCGCCCCGATCCCCATCCGCCCTGCAACGCCCCGTCGGTCCTCGGAAAAGGCCGCAAGGCACCACAGGGCCCCGGCATCCCGGGGCATCTTGCGATAGGGCCGGTGGGCCAGTACCAGACTCGATGCCTCCAGCAGGCCCCCGAGGGAGGTCCCCAGGCGATCCCCGAGGGCCGAGACGGCCCGAAGGGTCTCGTCGAGATAGCAGGCCGTGGACCAGGGGCCGTCGAAGGTCGGCACCCCGAACGGATGTCCCGGTACCAGGGGCTTCCGGAAGTCCCCGGGCCGGAATCGAGTCGTCGCGGCCCAGTCCCCGGGGTCGATCTCCAGCAGGCCGGGGTCGGCCTGGAGCACGATCGCCACGGCTCCGGCGCCCTGGGTGGGCTCCCCGGTGCTTCCCCGGGCGTAGATCGCGATGTCCGAGGTCACCACCAGGGCCTGACGGCCCGGTGCCTCCAGGGCCAGGAACCGCACGGCCGCCGCCAGCCCCAGCATTCCCGCCAGGCACGCCTGCTTCACCTCGCTGGCCTCGCAGCGATCCGAGAGCGGCGCAAGCCCCCGTTCCCGGAGGCCCCGATTCAGGGACTCCAGCAGCAGCGTCGGTCCGGCGGCGTTGTCCAGGGACGACTCGGTGGCCAGCACCAGCAGGCCCACCCGGTCCGGCTGCAGCAGTCCCGTTTCCGCGAGGGACCACACGGCCTCCCGGGCCATTCGATAGACGTCGTGGTGGGAACGGGGCACCCGGAACGAGGTCCCGACGGTCCCCAGGACCTTCCCGGGGTCCGACCCGGTCCACCGGCACCAGGAGGCCAGGTCCACCCGATCCCGGGGCAGGTTCAGTGCGATTCCATGCACCCCCACCGGGACCCTCGTGGCCATCCTCCCTGCTCCCTCGGACTCCCCGGGGAAGTATGCACCGTCCCGGACGGGGCGTCACCGGCAAGTCACCAGGGGATCAGGAAATCGTGAAGACCAGCAGCCACTGGGCCCCGTAGTAGAGGGGCAGGCCGACCACCCGGTTCCAGGGCGAGGGGTGCACGAAGCGCTGTCGGGCCACCAGGGCATCCGAGACGAAGAACAACACGGCGCCGGTCCCCAGGGTCCAGGGCTCCCAGGAGGGCAGCACCGCCAGCAGGGCCGCCGCCAGCATCCCCGTGACAGCCAGCAGGTAGGCCGGGACGGCCAGACGCATGACCCCCTGGAGCCTCGATGCCAGCCAGCGCAGAATGACGGCGCCAACCCCGACCAGGGGCGGGAGGACCCAGAGGGCGAGGTCCCACCGGAGACCCCGGACCCCGAAGGCCCCGATGTAGCACAGGTGCGCCAGCAGGAAGGCGACCATCCCCGCCAGGAAGACCCGGCCGGTCCCCCGGGAGAGGAGGCAGAGGTCCCCGACCACCGACCAGGCGAGGCCGGCCCAGATCAGGGCCCCGAAGCCGTCGCCGCACCCGGACCACCACCGGACCGTGCCCGCGGCCAGGAAGGCCAGGGAGGCCATGGACTTGCCCAACCACTGGGCCCGGAGGATTCCCTGGACCTCTCCAAAGAGCACCAGCACCAGTCCCAGGGTCCCCAGGACCCCCGCCAGCCACACGGGACCCTCCCTCTCCGGGGCCGTTCGGCCATGCTACCATGGACCGGTCTCCGGATCGGAGGTCCCCATGCAGAAACTGGCGACGACGTTCGGATGTTGTCTGGCCCTGGGACTGGCAGGCTGTCCCTCATCGCCCCGGACCGAACCCATGGACCTGCCGGTTGCCGGAGAGGTCTCGGACGAAGGGGCCGACCTCCCGGGCGAGGCGACGCCTCCGGCAGACCTCCCGGGGACGGACCGTTCCCCGATTCCGGACGAGGCCCCGGCGGACCCGGGAGGCGGCGGGAACGACCCCGGGACTCCCCGGGACACCCCGGCCTCCGATCCCGGTGCTGACGCCGGCCCACGGTGCACCAGCACCTCCGAGTGCCCCCTGGGCTTCCTCTGCCTCGACGGGGACTGCCAGGAGGGGTGCCTGAGCGACCGGGATTGCCCCCGAGACCTCCACTGCAAGGACGACGAGCCGCCCCACGGGCGCTGCCTGGCCTGCCTGACCTCGGACCACTGCCAGGAAGGCCAGACCTGCCTCCTGGGGAACTGCCGCAGCATCTGCCAATCCAACGCCGACTGCCGGGGAACCCCCGAGACCCCCCTCTGTGACACGGCCACCGGGCTCTGCGTGGCGTGCCTTGCCGAAACGGACTGCCCCCTGGGGACCCTCTGCGTGGACGGAAGGTGCCAGACGGGATGCCGATCGGACCGGGACTGCCCGGCGCCCCAGAAGTGCGATCGATCCTTCGGCTCCCATGGCGGCTGCTTCCCCTGCGTCCAGGATGCCGACTGCGGCGAGAAGGTCTGCCGGGACCACCAGTGCACGGTCGATTGCAGCCTGATCCGCTGCCCCGCCGAGCGCCCGATCTGCGAGCCGACCACCGGCGCCTGCGTCCAGTGCCTCGTGAAGGCCGACTGCCCTCGGGGCCACCTCTGCATCCAGCAGGTCTGCCTGCCGGGCTGCGAGACGGACCTGGACTGCGGGTCCTCCCTGCACTGCGGCAACGGGTCCTGCGTTCCCTGCACCGAGGACGCCCACTGCCCCCAGGACGAGAAGTGCCGCTCCTACCAGTGCTCCAGCGCCGAGTGCACCCGGGACACCGACTGCGCCCGCCAGGAGTACTGCCATCCCCTGCTGGCCTCCTGCGAACCGCTGCCCTCCAATGCCTGTTCCATCGACACGGACTGCCTGTCCATCATTCCGGGCCTCCTCGACCAGGTCTGCGACCCCCTGACCCGCCAGTGCATCCCCCCGTGTCTCATGGGGGTCGGGTGCTTCGACCTGCTGGGCACCGGCCGGACCGTCTGCGTGGACGGTCGATGCTACGGGTGCGGCACCGACTCCGACTGTGCCGGGGTGCGTTGCGACCCCTTCGACCGGTTCTGCCGGGCCTGTCGAGGCGACTCGGACTGCGCGGTCCCCGGCTGGCACTGCGCCCAGGACGGCGCCTGCTACGCCTGCCTGGACAACAGCCACTGCTCCTGGCCCCAGGTCTGCGATGCCGCCGGGAGCCGGCGCTGCGTGGACTGTCTGTCGGACCGGGACTGCAAGACTCCTGGCAAGCCCGTCTGCGGCAAGTCGAAGACCTGCATCGCCCCCTGTGTCAACGAGTGCACCTCGGGCCAGAAGGTCTGCAACCCCGACGACACCACCGAGCCCATCAGCATCCTGTCCTGCGGGGACACCGACGACGACCCCTGCCTCGAGTACGGCAACGCCTCGAGCTGTGGGATCGCATCCACCTGCCGGACCCAGCCCGACGGCAGCGGCCGCTGCGTCTGCAGCAACGAGTGCTCCAGCGGCCAGAAGCGGTGCCGTCCCGGGGATTCCGGCATCGCCGAGTCATGCACCCAGAGCACCTCCTCGGGCTGCTGGTACTGGTCCGCCACCTACTGCGGTGCCGGGGAGGTCTGCAGCGGGGGAGACTGCGCATGCAGCAACGCATGCACCGTGAACCAGTCCTACTGCGAGTCCCAGACGAACCTGTGGAAGTGCCAGTCCGATTCGTACACCGGCTGTCCGGTCTGGGTCGCCTACACGTGCAATCCCGGCTACACCTGTTCCAACGGTGCCTGCCGGTAGGGCCTCGGGCGAGAGGTCAGGCCCGAGGGCAGCGGATCCCGTACTGGGCCGTCCCCTCGAGGGTCTCCTCGATGCGCAGCAGTTCGTTGTACTTCGCGATCCGCTCGGACCGGCTCAGGGACCCGGTCTTGATGAAGCCGGTGTTCATCGCCACCGCCAGGTGGGCGATGGAGACGTCCTCGGTCTCGCCGGACCGGTGGCTCACCACGCAGTTCATCCGGTGGGCCGTCGCCAGCCGGATCGTGTCCAGCGTCTCGGTCAGGGAGCCGATCTGGTTCAGCTTGATCAGGATGGCGTTGGAGGACTTCTCCCGGATGCCCCGGGCCAGCCGGGTCGGGTTGGTCACGTAGAGGTCGTCCCCGACGATCATGATCCGGTCGCCCAGCCGGGCGGTCATCGCCTGGAAGCCCTCCCAGTCGTCCTCGGCCATCCCGTCCTCGATGCTGACGATGGGGAACCGGTCCACCAGGCCCGCCCAGTAGTCCACCATCTGGGGCGAGGTCAGGCGGCTGCGGTCGGCCTTCAGCACGTAGTGGCCGTCCTCGAAGAACTCCGAGGCCGCCGGGTCCAGGGCCAGGGCGATGTCCTTGCCGGGCTCGTAGCCCGCAGCGCCGATGGCCTCGACCAGCAGGGCCAGGGCCTCCTCGTTGGACTTCAGGTTCGGCGCGTAGCCGCCCTCGTCGCCCACGGAGGTCGACAGTCCCTTCTTCTTGAGGATCTTCTTCAGGTGATGGAACGTCTCGGCGGCGTAGCGCAGGGCCTCCCGGAAGGTCGGGGCGCCCTGGGGCACGATCATGAACTCCTGGATGTCCAGGTTGTTGTCGGCGTGCTTGCCGCCGTTCAGGAAGTTCATCATCGGCACCGGCAGCACGTGGGCCGTCACGCCGCCCAGGTAGCGGTAGAGGGAGAGTTCCAGGGCCTCGGCGGCCGCGTGGGCCGTCGCCAGGGAGACCCCCAGGATCGCATTGGCCCCCAGCCGGGACTTGTTCGGCGTGCCGTCCAGTTCCAGCAGCCGCTGGTCCAGGGCCCGCTGGTCCAGGGCGTCCATCCCCACCACCTCGGGGGCGATCACGTCGTTGACGTTCTGCACCGCCTGGGTGACCCCCTTGCCCAGGAACCGCCGCTCGTCCCCATCCCGCAACTCCAGGGCCTCATGGGTCCCCGTCGAGGCCCCCGAGGGCACGATGGCCCGTCCGACCGCGCCTCCCTCCAGCGCGATCTCCACCTCCACGGTCGGGAATCCGCGGGAATCCAGCACCTCCCGAGCCAGCACCTCCAGAATGGTCGTCATTGCATTCTCTCCTGCATGGAAAAGGACCTCGCCGGGTGACCCTCCAGGCCCCCCGAAGACCGGCGCGAGGATAGTCCAGGCCCCTGCCGGTGACAAGCGACCCTGGCAGGCATCATGGGATTTTGTTGGCGCGCCCGGAGGGACTCGAACCCCCAACCTACAGGTTCGAAGCCTGCCACTCTATCCAATTGAGCTACGGGCGCGTGTTTCGGTTTACTTATATTCGACGGGCCGGCCAGATCCGCTAGAATGACCTATGCCTGCCCAACAATACTGTTTGTAGCCGATTCGCCGGGGATGGTCAAGATAACGGCCTGTTTCCTCTGCGACGGAATCGGTCGTTTACTCTTGAGAATGTTGAAGGCGGCATGGAGATATTGGCTTGTCACGAAACGGATTACAGAACCGTCGGGATTTTTTGAAGCATTCGGTCGCGGCCGTTGCGGCTTCCGGATGGATGAATCAGATTGCACGTGCGGAGGCCGGCAAGGAAGCTCCCAAAACATCCTGGAAAATCGCCTGCCGTGACTCGACGTTGCGTCCCCTGAGAGCGGACAATACCTGGACCTTGCTCGACGAACTGGGATATGACGCGATCGAGATTCGTGTAGATTTCAATGGCAGATGCCCCCAAGTTCGAAAAGCTGATCGCCAGTACACGATTGAAACGCCGGAGGGCGTAAAGCAGCTTCAGGACGATGCCCGTGAGGCCGGGAAAAGCATCAGTGCGTTCTGCCTGGTCAACGAGTTTGATGCACGTCCGAACGAGGAAATCGCGTTTACCTCGAAGGTGGCCGAGATCGCGGCGGATATGAAAATTCCCGCCGTCCGTCTGGACATGGTTCCCCATAAGCACCAGGGGGACGCATACCTGAAGCTGGCGATCGACGCGGGCCGGCGCATCGTCAAACTGACCGAAGGATTGTCCGTTCGCTTCGGCCTGGAGAATCATTCCAACACCACCAACAACATCGAATTCCTTCGCAAGCTGTTCGACGGGATTGGAACGAAACGGTTCGGCCTTACGCTCGATACGGCCAACTTCTACTGGTACGGCTACCCGTTGTCGCAGCTCTACGATATTTTTCGGGAGTACGCTCCGTATGTCTGCCACACACACTGCAAGAGTATCGCCTATCCGGAAGCCGAGCGCGAAAAGAAACGGCCAATGGGGTGGGAATACGAAAAGTATACATGCCCGGTCGACAAGGGCGATATTGATTTCAGAAAACTCACCGACATCCTCCGCAAGGCCGGCTACACGGGTGACCTCTGCATCGAGAATGAATCCTTCAAAAAGGAATCCGTGGAGCAGCGCAAGGAGATTCTCAAGAAAGAGGCGCAATTCCTTCGGCAGTATGCATACCTGAACAGTCGCGTTCGTGACGGTTTATGACGGTTCCAGTCCCCATACCAATGTATGCATTGCCAGCAGCGTAAGCCCGTCCCACGGGGCCTCAGGAACAGCATTCGTTTCACATGTGTGACGTAGATATCGCAGCAGCCAATACCTCTGGGCCGGTATCGGGGCGATGGCAGAGATGAATTCCAAAGCGCGTTCCTCGTCGCCGCGATAGCGGTATTGAAGTCGCAGGAATTCTATGCTCAGCTGGTTCAATGTTGCCAGAGCCGCATTCCACTGTTCGGCCTGCACCTGCTCAAGTAGATTTTCCACACCCTCGTCCACCAGTGCAATCAGAACGCGTTTCTCCGCCCGGGAACGGATATGCTGCGGTGCGGCGGCCTTGGCCAGCGCCCGGGCTTGCTTGCGAAGCCGATGTCCAAGCCTGGTAAATCCTTTGCCCCGCAGGTGACGATCCTGTCTCCAGAGCTTCTGGAATCCGCTCGTTCCGCTCAGAAGATCTGCCAGCGCAA
>JAKPOP010000015.1 GCA_029547805.1 Deltaproteobacteria bacterium | reverse complement strand
CCCGCACGGCCACCAGGACCACTGCGAAGATGAGGAGGACCAGCGGGATCATCCAGGGGAAGATGGCATCCATCCCCACCAGATGGCGGGAGATGACCGGGCGAACGATGGCCTCCAGGTCCTCCTGGTCCAGTGGGACGGTGAGGGACCCCTCGGGACCCGCCTCCAGGGAGGCCGCCATCGAGGCGACAGCCCACAGAGGCTCCGCGGCGTTTCCCCGGTCCTCCCAGGCCTCCACCCGGAAGACTCGATCCCTCAGGGGAAAGATCAGCGTGGCGCGCCAGGACTTCTGGGCGCCGGACAGCAGGAACCAGCCCCGAAGAGGCCTGATCGGGATCCGCTCCACCGGAGAGCAATGCAGTTCCTGGGCCACCTGGTCCAGTGGCATGTCGCCCGGGGAGGGCATCGCCCCGATCCGGAAACGGGCGGCGCCGACCGTCTCCACCATCCTCCAGGGCCCCTCGACGACGGTCCTGGGACTCAGGGCCGGCATCGGCATCCTGGCCTGCCAGCCGTCTCCGCTCACCGCCCGGGACCAGGGTGGCGAGAGAAAGACCCGGATCCCCAGCAGCATCAGCACCAACGCCACCATACCGACGATCAGCGACCGGTAGGTGCGGTTCATGGGGTGGGACTCCCGTCGCAGGGCATGCCCGGCCCTTCCTGCTGCCAGGCGGTCAGATCAGCGGGACCACCACGGTGACCGACACGCCGTAATGGTCCGACAAGCGGGTCTCGACCTCGGGGGGCCCTGGGAGCGTCACCGGCTGGTCCAGCACCCGGCTGGAGGTGGAGAAGGGCCAGGAGCCCCTGACGAAGACGTGGTCGATGTTGCTGCTGGAACCGCCGCCGACCAGGGGATTGTCGGCGCACCAGGAGCAGGTATCCCCGTGCTGGGTAAAGTAGGGGTCGCTGAACCCGGCCGCCAGGAACTTCTGGTAGTTCTCGCCGTGTTCCGCGGTGACCCCGTTGGTGCCCTCGGGACCGCAGTTCATGTCCCCGGCCACCACCACGACCACCGCGGAGCGGGTCTGTTCCACCCATTGGGTCAACGCATCGACCTGGAGGCCCTGCTCCGCGCCCCAGGACCCCTTCGTGCCGCCGTAGGGGACGTCCGAGAGGTCCGCCGTGAGGTGGGTGCAGTAGACGTCCACGGCCCCCAGGCTGGGGTCCTGCACCACGACATGCAGCGCCACCCGGCGGTTCAGGTAGGACTCGAAGACCAGCGTCTCCTGGTTCGTCAGTGGGTGTCGCGAGAGCAGCAGGAGGCCGTTGCGCCCACCGTAGGCATACTGTCCCCCGGCCCCCCCGCTGCACGCAGCAACCATGTCGTCCAGGGTGTTGCCCAACTGGCTCACAAGGCAGGTCTGGCAGGTGCTGCTGATGGCGTTGAACTGGTCGCCGCAGTTCCCGAGCACGCAGTTCGCCAGGTTCTCGGGCGGGACGTCGCTGCAGTGGTCTCGGGTGCAGGCCGCCAGGGGATCCAGTTCCTGGGACGTGCAGGCGGCCGCTTCTCCGCCACTTTCGTCGGAGGTCAGCATGCGGAAGGAGTGGGGGAAGACCGTGGAGGTCGCCTGGATGATGGCGTCCCCGTCCATATCGGCCCAGACCTCTTGCAGGCAGACCACGTCGGCCTCCAGGGACCGGATCGCCTCTCCGATGAAGGGCACGCGCTGGGGGGCCCAGTCCACGTAGCCCACCGCCAGGCCCGTGTTGTAGGTCACCACGGTGAAATCGGGGCCGATCTCCTGATGGTCCGGTGCCTCGCCCAGGTCCTGGGCGTCCATCGATTCCTCGGCCCCGGCGGGCAGATCGGTGAGGCTGGGCACCTCCGTGTCGGAAGGGACATCCCGCGCACCGAGGTCGTCTCCGCCCGAACTGGACCCGCAGGCGGCCCACAGCAAGGCCAACACCAGCCAACCGCCATGTCGCATGGTCGAACCTCCTCAAGAAAGACGTTCCCGGTCATGGTGTCCCAAAGCGGCACCGGGCGCAAGGGTCCTCTCAGCGGCGAAGACCGGTCAGAAACGGTCCTCCAGTGCGGCGCACAGGCGATGGGCCCAGGCCACCACGCCCCCCAGTCCCATTCCCGGGAGGCCCACCAGGTCGTGCCAGGATAGACAGGGATACCCGAACTCCACGAAGGGAACCTTCGTCACGAGACCCTGAAGGGCGTTTCGCTCCCAGGAACTGCCCACGATCAGGTCCAGGGGACCCTCGTCCATCGCCCGTCGCAGGACCTCATTCCAGGACGCCACGCTGGGGTCGTGGTCCCGGAGGAGGTCCTGGGAGACCCCCGCCGCCTCCTCTTCGGGGGTGATCAGCCGACAACGTCGCGTCGTCGCGGCGACGTCGAGCCCGAAGTCCTCCCGGAACATCCGCGCAGTGCCATCCGACCAGTCCGGCAGTGCCGCCAGGGCCACCCTCCGTCCCGCCAGCCGGTGACCCGCAGCCTGATCCACCAGGGGCAGCACCGCGCGCAATGCCTCGTCCAGGCGGGTCCGGGCCGGGCCCTCATTCCCACTGGCATCGGCCAGCCGCAATACGACCTCCTCGGTGCCCTGGAGCCCGATCGGCAGGTCCAGGTCAATCACCTGCGCTCCGGACCGCCGGGCGATGCGACGCGCCGCCTCCCGCCCCTGGGGCAATGCCACCAGCCACGAGGCCCGGGCCGCACGGTGCAGCTCGGGGACCGTCTCCCGGGACAGCCAGATGGACAGGGGCTCCAGCCCGGCCATGCGCAGGAGGGTTTTCCACTCCCGGACATCGGCGTGCTGATCCGCCTCGTTTCGTTGGAAGAGGTGGCCGATCACCGCCACGGTTCCCGGAACCGGGCCTCCCTCGAAGGCCGCATCTGGGATCCCCTCCGCGAGCCCGACCAGGATGCGCCGGAAGGCCGTCTGCCAGTCCCGGACCAGGAGTCGGCTCGTCGCAGCGATCGTCGGGAGCCCCGTCTCCCCCGTGACCGACTCCGCCAGCGTCTCCAGGTCCTCGCCGGCCAGCGTCACGCGGGTGAGTTCGGCCAGGACCAGCAATGCGGGGCGCATCGTCGGCAACATCCGCCGGACCACCAGATCGACCTGGTGACCCACGCCCATCGGGGCCACGGTCTTGTCGCTGAAGGTCAGCAGCAGTCGGCTCTGCTGGCCATCCCGCAGGAGGTCCTGGCCCCAGTCGGCCAGTTGCAGACTGTGGCGGAAGTGCTCGTTGATGCAGGTGGATCCGACATAGAGGAGCGCCGCGTCCGGGATGGCCGCCACCGACAGGAAGACCCCGTCCATGAAGGTCGGGGAGAGCCTCAGGGTCGCATCGAAGGGCGGCGGCATCGGTACCTCACTTCCAGACCGGGTAGCGCCGGTAGATCTGGAGCCCCGACCTCGCCAGGAGCCGACGCAGGGTCCGGGTCGCCCCGGCCAGCCCCGGCTCCAGGTCCCCGATGCCGAAGGGCACCGCGCCCACGGCCTTCACGGCGGTGGCATCCTCCCGGTCGCAATAGACCAGGTCCGGCCGGACCTCCCGGACCCGGGCGACGACATCCCCGTGGACCGGGTCCATCTCCACCGCTTCCAGGCGCGCCTCCGGCCATTGTCTTCGGGTCCGCTCCACGACGTCGTGGGCCTCCCGGCCCAACACGACCACCGGGAAGCCCAGGTCCTGCAGCAACGCCAGCGGGTCCAGCCCGAAGAAGAAGGCCGGGTCGCACATCTCCGTCGCGGTGCCCCAGTCGGCCACCAGGGCGACCCGGACCTTCCCAGCCCGGATCCGCATCTCGTCGAGGGCCGACCGCCAGGGGCGCGTCATGTCCTCCCAGGAGGCCTCTGTCGGGGGATCCCGTCCCGCCGCCCGGGCCGTCGCCGCCAGCCAGGCCCGGGTCGGCCCTTCCCCGTAGGGCAGCGGCAGCGTCTGAAACGGCAGTCCCTCCTGGGCCAGGGCGGACCCCAGCACCTCCTGGACCGGGAACCACGGCGACAGCACGGTCACCTGGCCGGCGCCCACGGCGGTCCGCAGGTCGGGCGAGTGGCCCGGGAGCATCCGGCAGGCGACCCGCACTCCAACCCGGGCCAGGAGGGCCTCCGTTTCTGCCATGGCCGGGTGATCAGGCCACTGGAATCCCCCCAGATTCACGGTTCCTGGCTCCGGCGCCACGCCCCGGTCCCGGTCCTGCAGGAACTGCAGCCACCAGTTCCGGTCGGAGGCATCGGTGAAGCGGGGCAGGGGAGGGTTGAAGCAGGCGACGTTGCGTCCCTCGGATCGGACCATCCGGCAGACCCCGGGAACGTCGTCCCCGACCACCTCGGCATCGCAGCCCACCAGCACCCGGACCTCCTGGCCGGGGCCCTCGGACTCGATCCGGTCCAGCAGGCCCTGGAGCCGGTCCTCGCCGCCGAAGATCGCCGCCCGGTCGTCGGTGTCGGTGAATCGGGTGTGGGTCACCATCCAGGCCCAGTGGCGACGGGAGGGGTGGAAGGGGTTGGCACCGTGGGCGAAGCGGTCGCTGAGGGGCTGCCGGACCTGCTGGCACTCCCGGTTTCCGTGGAAGACGTTCATGGTCGGGCGGTCGAGCAGTGCCAGCAGGATGAACCAGTCCTTGTCGCCCCAGGTGCCGAAAAAGCGACTCCGGGGGACGTGCCACTCGTGGTCGGTGCGGTAGCTGTGGACGATCAGCGTGTCGTCCTGGCGCCTTGCGGGCGGACGGGGGGCCGGGTTCTCCGGGGCGGGCCAGGGACCCCATCGCAGGGACGCGGGCATCGACATCCTCAGGACAAGGACCAGGGCCGACTCGGCCAGGACCCGATCCCGGTCTGCAGCGGCGGTCGCCCCCGCGACCCGGCGGACCAGCAGCCCGAGGGGCAGTGTCGCCAGGACCTCCTCCTCCGGTCCCTCGGGCCCCTCGGGGTCCAGGGCCAGGAGGACCTCCGGGGTCTCCTGCCCCTCCCGGGCCATCTCCAGCAGCAGGCGCGGTCGAGGTCCCGGGGCCCGCCGGACCTCCCGCAGGACCCAGCCCGTCAGCAACGGGGCACCCGGGTGGACCATCCAGGCCAGCAGCCGCGACAGTCCTGCAGGGGTCGCCTCCACCTCCCGGACCTCCCGGTTGTGGAGGTCCAGGAAGGGGGCCAGGTCCCCCGCGACAACCCGGCGCCAGGCGGCCACGAAGCCCTGGAAGTCGGCCGGCGACGGGCCTTCCTTGGGTCCGATGCCCCGGAGGAACAGATCCCCGACCCGGGCCACCACGCCCTCCGAGGGTCGGGGCGGGCGGATGGACACCACGGCCCTCCAGCCCCCCCCGGGGGCCTCGATGGCCACCACCAGATGTCCGGCCAGTGTCGGCGCGGCCCAGGTCGCCGGGATCCCCTGATCCCGGAGGGCCTGCACGAGCCGTCGGAGGACCTGGTCCAGGGGCATCATCGAACCTCCCCTTCCCGCCAGGGCGAGAACAGGGCCTCGAAGGCCTCCTCCTCCAGGGGGGTCGGCACGACCAGGTCCGGCGGCTCGTCGAGGATCCTCCGGGCCAGGGCCTCGATGGCCCGGGCGGCCGGGGAGTCCGGGGCGTGTTCCATCAGCGTGCGCCGGGCCTGCTCGGCGGCGAAGACCGCCGGATCCCGGGGGATCCAGCCCGTCACCTGGGTGCCAAGACCCGCGGCGAAGCGTTCCAGGATCTGCCGCTCGCCGGGAGTCCCCCGGAGATTGGCCAGGATGCCCCCCAGGCGTCCGCCCCCGCGCCGGGACAGGTTCCGGATGCCCTGGGCGATGTTGTTCGCGGCGTAGGTGGGCAGGATCTCTCCCGACGTGACCAGATAGATGGCGGTGTCGGGGCCTCGGCGGATCGGGGCGGCAAAGCCCCCGCAGACCACGTCCCCCAGGAGGTCGTAAAGGACCAGGTCGAAGCGGTCGAAGAGGTCCCCTGCGCTGCGCATGAACTCCAGCAGCAGGGAGATGGCCCTCCCGGCGCAGCCCTCCCCGGGGGAGGGTCCCCCCGCCTCGACCCCGAAGACCCCGGTGCGGCCCTGGGCCAGGATGCCCTCGATGTCCTGCCGGTCCACCCGGCCCTTCTCCTTGAAGAGGTCCATCACCGTGGGCAACCGTCGGTCGAAGTGCCGGGTGCAGGAGTCGTGCTTCGGGTCGCAGCCCACCTGGAGGACCTTGAGGCCCCGCCGGGCCGCCAGCACGGCCAGGTTGGTCACCAGCGTGGACTTGCCGATGCCCCCCTTGCCGGCGATCACGATCTCTCGCATCGGAGCCTCCCCGGTGCGGAAGGATTCTACTCGCGGACGCGGCGAAACGAGACCCGGAATCCTCGGCCGTGGCCCTGGGGGCCATCGAACCGCGAGGGGGACCCGCCGCCTCGAACGATGGCGGTGTCGTGGATGGGATTCTCCTCCAACACCCGGAGGTTCCTGTCGCGCGTCGGTCCGGGGCCCGACATCGCGGGGTCGCCTTGATAGGCGCGGGCCCTGGGCATAGACTGCCTTCGGGCTCGGGGTGCAGCACAATGCAGGAACCGCCTCGCGGAACGGAAGGGACGCCGGGACTCTGGGACTGCCTGCCCCTCTGGGCGGATCGCCTGGGGCTTCCGGGCATGGCCTGTCGCCAGGTCCTGCTGGAGCGGGACGGTTCCGTGACCTTCCGGTTCCTGGGAGCCGGGCGACGGGCCGCGGTGCGATGGGTTCCCCCTGGAGTTCCGGTGGACCCGTCGCTGTCCCATCCGGGACTGCCGGGCCTCCTCTGGCTCCATGACCTCGCCCCCGAGGACCTGGGGGACTTCCCGGACCGCCTGGCGGCACTGGCCTCCACGGAGCCCCTCCTGGGATGGGGCCCTGGGGAGGAGGCCGTTCTGCCGTTCACGGAGCAGACATGGGCCGCGGTCCTGTCCCCGTGGTTGATCCCCGGCGTGACCACCTGGGGGACCTACCGGCTGGTGGACCTCTTTCGTCCGGTGCCGGACGGGTTGGAGTTCCGGTTCCAGCAGCCGGACCAACCTCCCCTGGTCTTCCGCCTGGCGCCGATCCGGGTTCCCGGGGACCCGCCGGGAGTTCGCCTCTGCGGCCTCCGGGAACTGTCGTTTCGCGTGGTCCAGGATCCTCGGCCTCCAGGCGAACGGGGCCGCCTCGCGGAACAGCCGGAGCGCCTGGCCGGCTTCGCCGTCGCCCGCCTGCTGGTCCGGGGAGCCCGCCTCCGGGTGCCCCCGGGGGGCGTCGAGGACCCGCCGGTGCAGGATTCCGCCGCGCCTCCGCTGGCCCCGGACTCCTACCTCCAGCGCTTCTACCCGCGGGTTCGCCACGAGGCGTTCATCCGGCGCTGGGACGCCACGGATCGCTGGCGGCGCTTCCACTATCCCTTGAGCCGCTGCATCGTGAACCTGTTCCAGCCGGGGCCCAAGGACTCGCTGGTGATCCACGAGTCCCGGGAGTGCGTCTTCTCAGAGTCCCCCTGGGTTCCTCCGGACGGGACCTTCTTCCGCTATGGCCGGGACGTCCAGGTCGGCGGCTGGCACCGGGAGTGCGACGTCCGCATGACGGACCTCCATGGACCCGTGGTGCTGGCTGGCCACACGATGCGGCGACTGGAGCAGGCCATCGAGGGAGCCGTTGCGGATCCGGACCGCGACGCCGTGGTGCTGATGACGGGGTGCCTGCCGGACGTCATCGGGGACAATCCTGTGCCACTGTTCCGGAAGGCCGCAGCCAGGACGCGGGCCCGGTTCTACTGGTTGGGGGCGGCCAACGACTTCGGGGGCTACACCTCTCGCCTCCTCCGGGATCGCCTGGAGGCCGCGGCTCCCGCCCAGGCCCCGCGGGACCCCCGGGGAGTCGCGGTGCTGGGCGGTGGTTCTTCAGAAGAGGACAGGGAACTGTTGGAACTCACAGGAACCATCGGTGCCAGACCCCTGGGGGTCGTGCTCCCCCGGGTGGGCCGGGAGGAGTTTCAACGAATCGCCGAGGCCTCGGTGCTGGTCTGGGCCCGCCAGACGGCCCTGTCGGACATCTCCGAACTGGCCTTCGACGGGCTTCCGGTGCGGCTCGTGCGCCCCCGGGCCCCGTTCGGACGGGAGGGAACGCTGGCCTGGCTGAGGGAGGTCGCTCGTCATCTCCCGGATCCGGAGGCCGCGCTCCAGGCAGTGGACACCCTGGATCAGCGAAGCCGCGATGCCTGGGAGACCCTGCGAGGACGGGCCTCGGGCCATGTGCTGGCCTTCGTGACGGACCTGGAGGAACTGGACCTCCTGCTGGACACCACCCCGGTGAATGCCTTCTCGATGCTGGACGTGCTGTTGGAGATGGGCTTCCTGGTTCGCTTCCTGGTCTGGCCCGAGGGCAATGACCCGGCCTTCCTGCAGGAGCGACTGGCACGTCACCCCCTGGCCCGACGCCTGTCGATGCAGTTCTTCGAAGACCCCGACGACCTGACTCGCAAGATGGCCGCGCAGGATGTCTCCCTGGTCTATTCCCACTTCACCGCCGACCCCCGGGTCACCCGGGCCGGCAAGGGGGTCTTTTCGGAACACGACCTGGAGATGGGCCTCCAGGGGGCCCGGAGGTCCCTGGAACGGTGGCTTCGGGCAGCGGAACACCTGCCTCTGCGGGCCTTTGCGACCTACCTGGCCGGAGGTGCCCGGTGACTCGCGCCTCCCGGCCCCCGATCCCCCACAACCTCCCGTTTCTGAATGGACTCTACCTCGCCGTCAGCGCCATCCGGGACGCGGCCCTCGTGGTCGACGGTCCCTACTGTCTGGTCCAGAAGGCCGAGTTGCACATGGCCCACGACCCCGCCTCGGACCTGGTGCGGGCCGACGGGCCCGGTCGCCTGCTCCACACCGACATCCGGTTCAACACCAGCGTCGTTCCCAGCATGGCCTTGAACCGCAGCCGCGACATCGGCGAGGTGCTGGAGGGCGCTGCCCAGGACCCCCGCTTTCGTCTGGTCGTCGTGTCCAGCATGGACTTCAACCACCTGCTCAACGAGCCGCTGGAGCAGCATCGCCGGCGGGCCCAGGCGAAGGGGCATGCCCGGGTGGTCCGGGTCCCTTCCGAGTCCCTCGAGGCGGACTGGATCGACGGTCACTCCCGGGTGCTGGAGCGGCTGGCGGCGGACCTGGACCTGGACCCTGGGGGACCGCTGCCGGGGCAGGTGGCCGTGGTGGGGCACCTGATGGATCGGCGGGAGGGGGACTGCCTGGGCAACGTCGACGAGATTTACCGGCTCGTTCGTGGTGTCGGGGCGGACATCGCCTCTCTGTGGCTCGACGGCCGCCTGGTCACCGATCTGGCCCGGGCGGGGCGGGCCTCGGCGGTGGTGACCCTTCCATACGGGCGGGCGGCGGGGCGGATCCTCGCGGGACGCCTGGGAGTTCCCTGCGTGCAGGCCCCGCTCCCGGTGGGATTGCGGGGGACCGGCGCCTTTGTCCGGGCCGTCGCCGAGGCCCTGGGGCTGCGGGAGACGGGCGAGACCTTCCTGGACCGCGAACTGACCCGGGTCGTGCCACTGGTCCGGGACCGGGCCTTTCGATTCCTGCACGGGCGGCAGGCGGTGATCCAGGGGGACCCCTTCCTGGTCCGGGGACTTCGGGACTTCCTGGATGACCTGGGGGTGGAGACGGTGCTCGTGGACGTCCTGGGGAGACGGGAGCACCTGGACGGGGACCCGGTGGTGGACGGCTCCTGGGTCTTCGAGGCGCCGCATGACGAGGTTCCGGAGCCGGAGGCCGACCTGCGCATCGCATCGACGGCCTTCCCGGATCCGCTGCCGGTTCCGGGGCTGCTTCCCCTGGGGTACCCGAACTTCCTGCGCCATCCCACGCGGCCGGAGCCCTGGCTGGGATTCGAGGGGGCGCTGTGGCTCACGGATCGGCTGGTCGAGGCGTCCCAGTGGAGGGATGCGGCCCTGGTGCGCGGGTTTCGAACCCCGCTCTGAGACCGGGAGGGACGGGCGGATGTTGCGGGTGGTGCTCTACGGCAAGGGGGGAATCGGCAAGTCCACGGTGGCGGTGCACCTGAGCGCCGCGTGGCGCGAGGCCGGGCTCCGGGTGCTCCACGTGGGGTGCGACCCCAAGATGGACTCGTCCCTTCGTCTGCGGGGGGACCGGGAGGGCCCGGCAGTGCTGGATTTCATCGCGGACCGGTCCCTGAACAGGCGCCGTCCCGACGAGGTGATCGTGCCCGGGCCCACGGGGGTGGACACCATCGAGATCGGGGGCCCGGACCCGGGGGTCGGGTGCGCGGGTCGCGGCGTCGCGAACCTCTTCGACTGGCTGGAGGCCCGGGATCTCCTCTCGTGGCCGTACGACGTGGCGTTGTTCGACGTCCTGGGGGACCTGGTCTGTGGAGGCTTCGTGGCTCCCCTGCGCTACGGCCTGGGCAACCGGGTCGTGATCGTGGCCTCGGCGGAACCGATGGCCCTCTACGCCGCGAACAACGTCTGCAAGGCCCTGCTGAACCATGTGGACGACGGGGTGCAACTCGCAGGGATCGTCTTCAACGTGAAGGCCCTGGACCCGGCCATCGAGGAGGCCTTGAGGGGTTTTGCCGGGCGCCTGAAGGCCCGGGTGCTCGGCTTCATTCCCTGGAGTCGCGAGGTCCGGGAGGCAGAGCGGCGCAACCGGACCGTGATTGACGATGCCCCGACCAGCGAGGCGGCGGAGCGGTTCCGTGCCCTGGCCGAGGCAGTCCGGGCCCCGCTGCCCCCGGACCTGCCGCTGCCGGTCCCCCTGGAGCGGCGGGAACTGATGGGCTTGTTGCGGGACCTGGACGTCTGAGGGGCACAAGCAGGCCCCGGGACTCCCGGCCTGGCATCCGAGAGAACTGCGAGGGGAAGATGGAACGACCCGAGGCGGGAGCGCCCCCGAGGCTGGTCCTGCTGGAATTCCTGGTCCAGTACGACCGGGTCAACGAGCGGAGCATGTTCTTCCCGTTCCTGCTGGGGACGGCCCGAGAGCACGGGGTGGAGGCCCAGTGGTGGTTCGCCCTCTCCCGGATCCGTCGCCATGAGGATCGGCAGGAGGGGCGGCTGCTCCACGCCGACCTGGAACCGGGACAGTTGGAGACGCTGGCCCGCCGTCTTCGGGACTTCGCCCCGACCCATCTGGTGGTCACGGAGGACCTCTCCCGGGAGACCGAGGAGGCCATCCGGGGCGCAACCCCGCCGGGGCTGGTCATCCTGTCGATGCCCGCCGGCAAGGAATTCCACTTCCGTCGCGAGGAGTATCTCCAGGGTCCGGACCCGGTGCTGGCCCAGGTGGCCCGGACCCTTCATCCGCGGGACAATCCCTGGTACTACGCCCGTCCCTACTGGTTCCTGCGATTCCTGGGCATCGAGGCCCCCGAGGAGGCGACCCGGTACCTGGTGGAACACGTGACGCCGCACTACGACGCGGAGCCCCTGGACCAGGAGAGTGCCGCCGCCGGGAGCAACCTGGTGCTGGTCAGCGGGGTCTCCTGCGGGGGCAAGCCGTCGGTGGCCGACAACCCGATCTTCGACGGGGTGGACCTCAAGGAGTGTCGAGTCATCACGGGCTGCTCCTATTGCGGCGGCTCCCCGACACCGCCCCTGCACTCGCCCCGCGTCGATCGCCTGGCCCTGATCGAGAGCCAGTTGCGGCGCATCCTGGCCGCGCCGCCGGGACGGTCGCTGCGGAACAAGAATGCCTACATGGTCTTTGACTACGACATGCTCTCGGAGGTGCAGCGCTTCTGTCGGATGGTGCTGGACCTGGAGATGCCCCCCTCGACGTTCTATTTCGCTCCTCGGCTGGATGATGTGCTGCGCGAGCGGGAGGCCATCGAGGCGGCGATTCCCGGGATGCTGGCCGCGGGGCACGTGCTGAAGACCCTGATCATGGGCATCGAGACCTTCTCTCCGGCGGAGATGGCCCGGTTCAACAAGCGCCTGACCATGGACCACATCGAGGGGGTCATCGCGTTGCAGCAGGAGTGGCAGCAGCGCTTCCCCGAGGGGTTCGAGTTCTTCCACGGCGACGGCGGACGATCGGCCTGGTCCTTCATTTTCTTCACCCCCTGGACCCTCCCGGAGGACATCCGGATCAACCTGGAGGAGGGGCGGCGGCTGGGCCTGGACCCGACGGGCTTCTGGATGGTGTCGACCCTGCTCCTGGTCCGCACGACGCCCATCACCGCCCTGGCACGGGCCCAGGGAGGCATCCTCCGGGACCACTACGAGGACCGGGGAATCCTCTATGTGCCGGTGACCCTGTTCGAGGACATCCACGGGGCCCTTCCCTGGCACTTCCTGGACCCGCGCACTGCCTGCTTCTTCCGATGGTTCGTCCGGGCCTTCGCGGCCTGGAACGACGGAGCGGAGTGCTGGTACTTCCGCGACGACCCGGACTTCCCGTGGATCCGGGATCTGGTCCAGGGGGCCCGGTTCCTGCCGCTGGACCTGGGACTGGTGCTGCTGGACCGGGTGGAACGGGACGGCGTGGAGCAGGACCCCCGGGCGCTGCTGTCCGGTGCTCTGGCCGAGGCGGCCCGGCGATGCCCCCTGGACGAGGACCCCCGGCCCCGGCATCGGCGGCTCCGGGAGGACCCCAGGGTGGTGCTGAGGGCCTCCCAGGAAAGGGGGGCGACCCCGGTGGCCGACTGGCTCGACCCCCTGGTGGGCGAGGAGACCCTGCCACGGGAGGCCCGGGTGGTCCGGGACGTGGCTCGGGTGCTGGCCCGGGGGCTTCCCGGGGACCTCGGCAGTCTCCGCATCGCCTCTCTGCGCCCGGTGGAGGGATCGGAGGAGGGGGCCCTGCGCCTGGGGATCCGGGTGGGGGATCGGGTCTTGCAGGGGGACCTGTTCGGGGGCGAGAGTCGGACCGAGGCCTTCCTGGCGTCCCGACATTTTCGCCTGTGCCTGCTCCGGGAGACTCCCGCCGGCGAACCCGGGGACCGTCGTCTGCTGGGGCTGTTGCTGGCCCTGCTGGATCACCGGTGGGACGGCCTCACGCGATCCCCGTCGTTCCGCCCGCCGGGACGTTGACCGGCGATCCCGCCTTCCTGAGGCCCATCGGTGCTTCCACGGCCGACCGGATGGTCGAGGCGTCCGGGAGCGGGTCCTGCCCCACTCGGCGTCGGACTCGACCCCGTGGGTCGCGAGGTTCTTGGAAACAGCAGTGGATACGGTAGGTTGAAGTGGGTCAGCCGGTGACTGTCCCTCCGGATTGCAAGGCCGCAGTGCCGGTGATATTACTTCCGGGACAGTCGTAATATCCGGGGGAACCCGGAACCGGAGGAGGCATGGACAGGCGGATGCTCGTGGCGTTGGGGCTGTGGACCGTGGCCGTCGCAGGGTGCGAGACGGGTACCGAGTCGGCGACGGTGCAGATCCAGAATGACTTCAACAACCCTGCAGTGGAGGGGTTCAAGCCCCCGTGGACGATCTGCCGGGCCACCTACCTGGGGGTGGAGTTCGGCCGGATCGGCATCGGAGAGACCTCGGCGCCCCAGAAGGTCGAGCCGGGGCTGGACTACGTGCTCATGGTCGCCGCCTGGGACGACCCGGAGTGCCACCCGGAGAACTGCCTGCCCATCGCATCGAAAAATGAGGAGGAGGTGGTGGACGGCCAGACCCGGACGATTGCCATCGGGAAGCCCAGCCACCAGGGCCCCTGCCCGCCGGAGGGGGTTCCGCCCATTCCGGAGACGGTCTATAACCGCATCCTGGAACTGTACCCCGAGTACGGATTCAAGCCCTATGCCCAGCGCACGGAGAACACCCAGTGCCTGCCAGAGTAGCGAGGCGCGGGTGAAACGCCGCCGCCAGGTTCCCCGGTCTCGCCTCTGGCTGCTGGCCATCGGGGGCCTGTTGGGCTGCGACCTCCGCTACCCGGAGGTCGTCGTCGTGAACCGCATCGACACCGCGGTGGTGATCCGCAATCCCTCCTTCAACGGGTGCCGCTGGGAGGCGACCCTCAACTACGGGGATGCGACGGTCCCCAGGCGTTGCCTTCCGGGTCGGGACCAGGTGCACTTCCAGAAACTGGACCTGGACCAGTTCGCGGAGCAACGGATGGACCCCGAGGAGGCAACCACCGGGCCCCTGTGGTTCAACTACCAGACCGTGGCCCAGTGGACCGTCGACGCCGGGGACTTCCGGGTCATCGAGGTCCAGGGGGGCGACGCGCTGGAGCAGGATTTTTCCATTCCGGGCCCTTACGGGCACTGAGGAGGCCCGGATGCGCGGCGCTCCGTGGCTGGTGTTCCTGTTGCTGGTGCTGGGTCCGCCGGCCAGGGCCGGATCCCCCGAGGAGGCCCCGTCCCCGCCGCCCGAGGAGGGGGAGGAGCCGGGGGATGCTGCCGTGCCGACGCCCGGTGCGGCGCCGGACCACCAGACCGTGATCCAGGCTTCGCGGCCCGTGTCGCCGGACCAGACCCAGGACCAGGTGGCCGTTCCCGGCGAGCGGTTGCGGGAGAGCCCCAGACCGACCCTGCTCGAGGCCCTGGCCCAGGAATCGGCGTCCATCCACGTCACTCGGCGCGGTGTCGGGCCCGCGGGGGTTGCCAGCGGCGCCGCCGGGGGCCTGACGGTCCGGGGGCTCGGAGGAAGCCCCAACACCCAGGTCCTGGTGGTCGAGGACGGCGTGCCCGACGTCCAGGGCATCTTCGGACATCCCCTTCCGGATGCCTATGTCCCGGACCTGATCGACCAGGCCGTCGTGGTGGAGGGCGGCGACTCGGTGCTCTACGGCAGCAACGCGATGGGGGCCGCCATCGTGCTCCGGAGCCGCTGGTTGCCCGAGGATGGATGGGAGGTACGCTCGGACGCCGCCTACGGCAGTTTTGCGACCCTCCAGGGCACCGTGACGGCCCTGGGACGGAAGGATGGATGGGAGGGGGCCTTCGCCCTCCATGGGATGCGAACCGATGGCCACCGGGACGGGGCCGGCGGCAGCGTGCTGGTGATCCAGAGCGCCGGGCGCCTTCGGCTCGCCCCGGGGTGGTCCCTGGTGCTGCGCAACAAGGCGGTCCACGTCACCGGCGGTGACCCCGGCACGGTCCAGCATCCCTTCACGGACCACACCTTCGATGTCTGGAGGGACAACCTCTCGGGGGCCCTCGAGTACCAGCGCCCGGGGCTCCGGGTGACCCTGCTGCCCTACGCGACCCTGGGTCGCCACCGGCTCCATGATGGATTCCAGTCGTTGGACTGGACCCTGGGTGGCCGGGGCGAGGTCTGCTGGCGGCCACATCGGAACTGGGAGGTCCTGGGGGGGGTTGAGGCCCAGGACATGGACGGGGAGGTCCGCAACCGCATCCAGGGGACCGCGACGGATGTCCGGGCGATGGTGGACCTGGCGGCCTGGCAACAGGTCCTCTGGCGGCCCGTCCAGGGGCTGTCCCTGGTGGTCGGGTCCCGGGAACTCTACAGCCTGAGATGGGGGTTCCTCTGGCTCGGGAAGGCCGGGGTCCGCTGGAACTTCTGGCGGGGATGGTCCGTGCGCACCCGGGTCACCCGGAACTACCGCCAGCCGACGATCCGGGAACTCTATCTGCCCTATCCCGTCGCGAACCCGGACCTGCGGCCCGAGACCTCCCTGAACTGGGACGCCACGCTGGGCTACGAGGACTTCCGGCACCTGGAGGTCTCCCTGACCGCCTATCGATCGCAGGCCCGGAACCTGATCCGGTACTTCGGGTCCTGGCCGGCCGCTGAGGTGGTCAACATCGATGCCTACACGGTCTGGGGCCTCGAGGGGCGGGTCCGAGTCCGGGACCTGGGACCCTTCGGGGCGACGGTGGCCGGGTCCTGGCAGCGGGTCGGCCGCTACACCCGCCAGAATCCCGAGGCGATGCTGGACTTCGCCGCTACGCTGGGACACCGGTGGGGTTCCCATCGCCTGGAAGGGGAGGTCAGCGGCGAGTGGGTGCATGGCCTCTACATGGCCAACTACCGCCGGGAACCGATCCCGGACCCCTTCTTCCTGGACCTGGCGGTGCGTTACCGCCTGGAGCCCCCTGGCAAGGACTGGACCCTGGAGCCCTGGCTGGTCCTTCGCAACCTGATGAATCGGAAGTACGAATACATCCGGGGCTACGAGATGCCCGGGTTCCACGTCCTGGCGGGCCTGAAGGTGGGGTTGGGCGGATGAGCGGTCGGTTGACGCCCCGGGAACTGGCCTGGTGCGGCCTTTTCGGGGCTGCGGCGTTGCTGCTGCCGGTGCTGTTCCACCTGCTGCACCTCGGGTCCGTCTTCATGCCCATGTACCTGCCCCTGTGCACGCTGCCGTTCTTCGTGGGGCCTGCGGCTGCGGCGGTCACGGCCCTGGTGACGCCCCTGCTGTCCGGGGCGGCCACCGGGATGCCGCCGTTCTATCCTCCGGTGGCGGTCTTCATGGCCCTGGAACTGGGGGCCATGGCGCTGGTGATCTCGGTGGTGTCCCACCGGTGGCCCCGGGTCCCGGAGTGGCTCGTGCTGGCCCCGGTGCTCGCGGGAGGGCGCCTGCTGCAGGTGGGCCTGGTCTATGCCTTCTCGTGGTGGATCGACCTGCCAGCGTCCTTCCTGGCCGGGGTCTCCTTCCTGAGCGGGTGGCCTGGGATCCTGCTCATGATGGCGGTGATTCCGCCGGTGGTTCGGGCGTCCCGGCGATCCCTGGGGCGGACCGGCGAGCCCCATTCCCTGGAGGAAACCGATGCCTGATGACCCCAGAGTGGCCTTCTTCGATGCCATCGCCCGGGACTGGGACGGATGGGAGGACCTGGATCGGTTGCGCCTGCTGCTCCAGGAGGGCCTGTCGGAACTCGGCGTGGGGCCTCGGGAGACGGTGGTGGATATCGGGTGCGGCACCGGCAACCTGACCCGGGCGATCCTGGACTGCCTCTCGCCGGAGGGCCGGGTGGTGGCGGTGGACTTTTCCCCGGCGATGATCGCCGTCGCTCGGGAGAAGATCCACGATGGGCGCGTGTCCTGGAATGTCGCCGACGCCTGCCGGCTGCCCATCGGGGATGGCCGGTGCGACCGGGTCTTTTGCCTCGGCGTATGGCCCCACTTCCGAGATCCGGACGGGGTGGCCAGGGAGGTCTTCCGGGTGCTCCGGCCCGGCGGCCTGTTGCACGTCTGGCACCTGATCTCCCGGCAGCGGGTCAATGAGATCCACCAGGGCAAGGGAGGCCCCGTGGGATCGGACCTGCTGGCGCCAGGGGACCAGACCGCGGCGCTGCTGGAGACCGTCGGGTTCCAGGTCCGGACGATGGAAGACACGGAACGGCGCTACCTGGTGACCGGGGAGAAGCCACGGGAGTAGGCGGGATGCGGACCTCCTGGCACCGGCTGTGGGGATCGGCGACCGGTCCGGTGCGGTCCCTGTGTCCCCCAACCCGCCTGGGGGCCGGTCTGCTGGTGCTGGCGGCGTACCTGTCGTCGCCGGTCCCGTCGGTCCCTGGGACCCTCTGGGCCCTGGTGGTTCTGGGGGCCTGGGTGGTGGCGATCCGTCCCCCGCTCCGACTGGTCGGTGCCGGCCTCCTGCTGGGCCTGGCCCTGTTCCTGCCGTACTTCCTGCTGGTTCCATGGGTCTCGGTCCCCGAGGGGGGAGGGGTCCGGGAGGCCCTGGCCGTTCCTGCCGCCGTGATCATTCGAGGCATCGGCGGGATCCTGATCTGCGGAGCGACCCTTGCGTCCCTGACGGCGAGCGACCTCCGGGAGGCCCTGGTCAGGCTGCCGATTCCGGCCATCGTCACTGCCATCCTGTTGCAGATTGTCCACCAGACCGCGACATTGGCGTCGGAGACCGGGGCCGTCGCCGCGGCCTGGAACCTTCGGGGCGCGACCGGGCGGGGCAGGGGGGCGGTGGCACTGGCCCGGGCGCTGCCTCGGGTCTGGCTTCCCCGGGTGGCCTCCCGGGCCGAGCGGGTGGGGGAGGCGATGGCCATCCGGGGATATGCCGAGGCGGACCCGGCGCCTCTTCGATCCTGTCGTCCCGGGGGACGGGACCGGGTGGCCCTGGGACTGGCGGTCCTGTCTCTGGTCGTCTCCCTGTGGATCTGGGGGGCGCGATGACTCCCCCGGCCATCGCATTCGAGGACGTCGCGGTCTGTTACGAGTCCCCAGGGCCCGGGGTCCTCGAGGGGGTCTCCCTGGTGGTGGGGCACCGAGAGCGGGTCGCCCTGGTGGGACGGAACGGGAGTGGCAAGACGACGCTGTTGAAGGCCGCGGTGGGTCTGGTTCCGCACCGGGGCCTGATCCACGTTGGCGGCCGGCGGCTCGACCGGCACTCGCTGGGGGAGATTCGTCGGCAGGTCGGGTTCCTGTTCAACGTTCCCGAGGACCAGTTGCTGTTCCCGACCGTGGAGGAGGACGTCGCCTTCAGTCTGTTGCGGAGGGGGATGCCGGCCTCCGAGGCCCTGATCCGGGCCCGGGAGGTCCTGGCGGACCTTGGCGTCGCGTCCCTGGCCGAGGCCCCGGTTCACCACCTCTCCCACGGCGAGAAGCAACGGGTGGCCCTGGCCGGGGTCCTGGTCACGGGGCCCGAACTCTTGCTGCTGGACGAGCCCTCGGCCTCCCTGGACCCCGTGGGACGCCGGAGCCTGGCCCTGCTCCTGGGCCGGCTGGACACCGCGATCCTCCTGGCCACCCATGACCTGGAGTTCGCCAGGACGGTCTGCTCCCGCTTCCTGGTCCTCGATGGGGGCCGGGTCTGCCTGGACACGGAGGACCCTGGACGGGTGGCCCGGTGGTGGGCCGAACGCATGCCTGCCGATCACCGGGGGCCTATCTGAGGCGCTTGCCGGTGGTGGTGGCCGTCAGGCGGCCGTGCTTGACTCCCCGGGTACCGATCAGGGCGTCGGCGATCTTCTGGACCTTCGAGGCCCGGCCCTTCACCGCGATGACCTCCAGGCAGTTGTCATGGTCCAGGTGGACGTGCATGGCCGACAGGATCACGCGGTGATGGTCGTGCTGCAGGGCCGTGAGGCGGTCCGAGAGTTCCCGGATGTGGTGGTCATAGACCAGCGTGACCGTCCCGACGATCTCCTGGTCGCCTTCCCACTCCTCCCGGACCAGGGAGTCCCGGATCAGGTCCCGCAGGGCCTCGGATCGATTGGAATAGCCCCGGCGGCGGGTTGCCTCCTCGAACTGCCGGAACAGGTCCTCCTCGATCGACGCACTGAAGCGAACCACCGCACCCATCGGTCTTTCCTCGAAGGAATCCGTCCGATCCTATCGCGGAAGCAGGCGGCGAGGGACCTTGTTCCGGGACCTATTGCGAAACGTTCAGGATCTCCGCGAGTTGGGATGGGTAGGGCGCTCCCTGTCCCCCGAAGGGGCCGGGGTGCTGGAGTTTCAGGGCGGTGACCCGGGCCGCGTAGTGGGTGGCAGGGCCGGGGGCCAGGCGCTGGCGGGCGACCAGGTAGGCCGCGGAACACGTGTCGCCGCGGCCGGTGCGCCCCGAGAGGGGGTAGGGCCCGAAGGCCGCCTCGTGGAAGGACTGGCCGTCGGAAACGCAGACCCCATCCCGGTGGGTCAGCAGGACCTCCCGGACCCCCATCGCCGTCAGGGACCGGGCCGCCTCCCGGGGGTCCTCGGTCCCGGTCATCACCGCCGCCTCGGTGAGGTCGGCCTTGAAGACGTCGAACAGCGGGAGCCAGCGCTCCTGGCCGGCCCATGGCCGCAGGACCAGTCGGCCCGACTCGTCGGCCTGTCGCAGGAACCCCTGGGCATCGGCCCCCAGCACCCGGACCCTGGCCCGCAGGACCGGGAGCAGCGCCTCCGGGAAGGCCCCGGCCCAGAGGGGATTGACATGGGCCACCTCCCCCCGGACGTGGGCGAGGTCGGACTCGGTGAAGGGGGCGCACCGGGACAGCAACCGGGAGACCCGGTGGTCCGGGTGGTGATCGGGGTAGAGGTTCTCGATGGAGGTCGTGGGGCCGTTTCCGGCATGCACCTCCACCCCGGCCTCCCGCAGCATGCGGGTCATCTCCGGTTCGTCCTCCGGGGAACACCGGGTGACCACCACCGCGTGGGCACCGATGCCCCGGGCGGTCATCCCGTTGTGCAGGACCCCGCCGCCGATCATCGCGTGGGCCTCCCCGTGGATGATGTTGACATCCCGGCAGAGGTCTCCCAGGAAAGTGATCGTCATGCCGACTCCCCCTCGGGGCCGTGGAAGTGCCGTTCCTGGCGGGCGTTCTCGACCCACGTCCTTCTTGCCTGGACGACCGGTTCCATCGTCGAGACCTCGGCGACCTGGACGTCCCACCAGGCCTCGTATCCTGGGACGCGGGCCTCCCGGTCGCATTCGACCACGATCACCGTGGTGCCCGGCCGTTCCCGGGCCGCCTCGATCTCCCGGGCCAGGGCCTCTCCATCCTCGGCCCGGACCCCGTGGACGCCCAGTCCCCGGGCAATGGCCACGTAGTCGATGGGCAACCGGTCCCCCGACAGGGTCCCGTTCGGGGCACGGCGGCGGAACTCGGTCCCGAAGCCCCCGCTCCCCAGGGACTCCGACAGGCCGCCGATGCTGGCGAAACCGTGGTTGTCCACCAGCACCACCGTCATCCGGATCCCCTCCTGGACCGCCGTGACCAGTTCGGTGGGCATCATCAGGAAGGTGCCGTCGCCCACCAGCACGATGACCTCCCGGTCCGGCGCCGCCATCCGGACCCCGAGACCTGCCGGGATCTCGTAGCCCATCGTCGAGTAGCCGTACTCGACGTGATACTGGCCCGGATGGGAGGCGCGCCAGATCTTGTGCAGGTCTCCGGGAGCGCTGCCGGCGGCGTTGATCACCACGCCGTCGGGGCGGATCGTCCGGTTCAGGATGCCGATGACCTCCGCCTGGGTCATGGGGCGCCGACCGGAGGGCGCCTGCAGGCGTTCGACCTCGGCCTCCCATTGGCGCTTCAGGGACTCGACCTCCTGCCGGAAGGCCGGGTCCACCTGCCAGTCCGGAAGGCGTGCCGTCAGTCCCTGAAGGGCCGTCCGGGCATCCCCGACGACCGGCAGGGCCGCGTGCTTGAAGGCGTCGAACTCCGCGACGTTCAGGTTCACGAACCGCACCGAGGGGTGCTGGAAGAGGGTCTTCGACGCCGTGGTGAAGTCCGAGTAGCGGGTCCCGATGCCGATCACCAGGTCGGCCTCCCGGGCCAGTCGATTCGCCGCCAGGCCCCCAGTGACCCCGATGCCGCCCAGCGCGCAGGGGTGGTCCCAGGGCAGGGCTCCCTTGCCGGCCTGGGTCTCCCCGACGGGGATCCCGGTGGCCTCGCAGAACTGCGCCAGGGCCTCGTGGGCCTCGCTGTGGTGGACGCCGCCCCCGGCCACGACCAGGGGCCGCCGGGAGGTCCGGACCCACGCCGCCGCCAGGTCCAGCAGGGCCGGGTCCGGCGGCGTGCGGGGCACGACCCAGACCCGCCGTCGGAACATCTCCTCGGGCCAGTCGAAGGCCTCGGCCTGGACGTCCTGGGGGAGGGCCAGCGTCACGGCCCCGGTCTGGGCCGGGGACGTCAGCACCCGCATCGCCTCGGGCAGCGACGTGATCAACTGCTCCGGGCGCTGGATCCGGTCGAAGTACCGAGAGACCGGCCGGAAGCAGTCGTTCACCGACACGTCCTGGGTCGCCTCCGACTCCAGTTGTTGCAGCACCGGGGCCACGTTGCGCCGGGCGAAGAGGTCCCCGGGGAGCAGCAGCACCGGCAGCCGGTTGACCGTCGCCATCGCCGCGCCGGTGACCATGTTGGTGGCCCCCGGGCCGATGGACGAGGTGCAGGCCATCGCCCCCATTCGGCGGCAGGTCCGGGCATAGGCCACGGCGGCGTGGACCTGGGCCTGCTCGTTGCGGAACGGCACGAAGGGCACCTCCGGGTGCTCCTGGAGGGCCTGGCCGATGCCGGCGACGTTGCCATGACCGAAGATGCCGAAGACCCCGCCGAAGAACCGTCGCTCCGAGCCGTCCCGGCGGACGTGCTGGTTCCACAGATAGCGGATCAGGGCCTGGGCGACCGTCAGGCGCACCGTCATGGATTCCTCCTGCTGCCGCAACGGGGCATCTCGACCCCCGGCTGTTGCAGCCACTGGTGGTCCTTCGTGAACTCCGGCGCCCGGTAGGGATGGCCCGGCAGGTGCCGGATGACCCAGAGGTAGTACATGCCGTATCCCGGGGCGGCGACCTGGCCATGGTCCACCCCGTCCAGGATCAGCAGCGTGTCCCGATGGCGGACCTTCCGGACCTCGTCGCCCAGTTCCCCGTGGCCGTATCCCTGGGGACGGGTGAAGCGGTAGTGGTAGATCTCGGGATGGGGATGGTGGTGGGGCGGATAACTGGACCAGCGTCCCGGCAGCGTGATGACCTCCCCCAGCACCAGATTGGATTCCGGCCGACTGGCGAGGTCGATGACCGTCCGGACGATGCGGTGGGCCATGTCGTCCCAGCGGCCCAGGTCTCGGTGCTCCTCCGGCGGCGCCGAGGCGGGATCGAACAGCCGCGGATCAAAGGTCCGTTCATTGGGGACGCGAATGCGGGCGAACTCCACGGGGGACCGGGCCTCGATGCGCAGGGGGGCCTCCGGAGGCAGGTGCAGCACCGTGGGCAGTTCCTCGAAGAGGGAGTCGCGCGAGACCTCGGCCGATCCCCCGGGCCAGGTCAGCCCGGCGTGTCCCTCCATGAGCAGCCAGGCCGACTCCTCCTGGAAGACCTCCTGCCGGACCTCCCCCGGGGCCAGTGCGACGACCTCGAAGGCCATGCCCGTGCCCGGTGCGCTTTCGATCCCGGTGATGGCCGTCGTGCCCTGGGAAAATGGAGCGGGATGCCGCAGGTGCCAGGGGTGGTCCGTCATCGCGCGACTCCGTCGGCCTGTCGGACGTCGGGATCGGGCAGCAGCACGTCCCGCACCGTGGCCAGCAGGTCCCCGTAGGACCCCAGGAAGGTCCGCAGCGTTCGCACCGTGGCCCCGTAACGGTCGAACTGTTCCACCGACAGGCCATCCGGTTCACAGGCCATCCGGAAGTCCGGGAATCGCCGCAGCAGTCCCTGCAGGATCCCCGGGTCCACCGGGTCGTCGAACCGGGGCCGCACCTCGATGTCCGAGTCGTGGAACAGTCGCTGCCACGCATGGGGGATCGTCAGGATCAGGTCGCCGCCGATCAGCTCGGACCAGTGGAGGTGATGGCGGTAGGCCGCCGCCAGGAGCCGCGTCCGGTAGCCCCGTTCCCGGTAGATCCCGTACGCCCTCTTGATCACGGCGATGCCGGCCCAGTCCAGGTCCCCGGGGGTGCAGACGATGCCGTCCCGTTTCGCGACGACCTTCAGCCAGTCGTCCAGGCGTCCCACCATGATCGTGCAGACCGGGGTCATCGACTCGGTGTCCAGACCTGCCGCCCGTCGCCGATCCAGCCCCCGCTCCACGGCCTCGGCCACCGCCAGGGCCTGGGGGACCGTGAAACTGACCGTGGCATTGATGTTCACGCCCCGGAAGGTGGCCTCCTCGATCGCCATGATGCCGGCCCGGGTGGCGGGGATCTTCACCTGGAGGTTCGGGGCCAGCCCCGCGAAGTGCACCGCCTGGTCCACCAGGGCCCGGGCGTCCCGGTAGAACTGGGGGTTGGTCTGGATCGAGATCCGTCCTCCGCGTCCTCCGAGGTCATCGAAGACCGGCCGCAGCAGCGCCGCCCCTGCCAGGGCCATCTCCTCCACCAGGCGCCAGGTGATCTCCACCTCCGACGCCGTGGGCATCTCCTTCGCCAGGGCCAGGATGCGGGGCTGCCACTTCCGGTACTCCTTCCGGAGCACCTCCAGCACGATGGTCGGGTTCGTCGTGCCGCCGACGGCGCCGTGGGCGATGGCATCCCGCAGTTCGTCCTCGGCACAGGAGTCGTTCCAGAAGACGGTCGGGGTCTGCCGGACCGACCGCGACAGGGGGCTGTCCTCGGGTCCTCGGGGCATGGTCAGTCCTCCGGCCAGAAGCGCCTGGTCACGATCCGCGACTCGGTGAAGAAGCGCACCACCTCCCGGCCCTGGGCCTTGATGTCCGAGAGCATCGACGCCCGGGTGCCGCCAAAGGGCAGGAAGGCCACCGGGGCCGGGATCCCGACGTTGATCCCCAGCATCCCGGCCTGGGCCTCCATCTTGAAGCGCCGTTCCCAGTAGCCGCTCCGGGTATAGAGGGACGCCCCGTTCCCGTAGGGGTGGTCGTTGATGACCCGGATGGCCTCGTCAAACGATGCCACCTCCATGACCGCCACGACCGGGCCGAAGATCTCCTGCCGGTGGCAGGCCATTCCAGGCCGCACGTCGGCCAGCACCGTGGGGCCCAGGAAGTGACCGCCGGGGCAGTCCGGGACCACCAGCCCCCGACCGTCCAGGGCCAGCGTGGCTCCCTCCCGGACTCCCTCGGCGATCCGGTCCAGGATCGACTGCCGGTGTCGGGCCGAGATGACCGGTCCCATCAGCATGGCCTCGTCGGCGAACCGGGGGTCGAGGGGGTTGCCCACAGAGACCTTCCGGGAGGCGTCCAGGAAGCGGTCCAGCACCTCCCGGCAGGTCCGGGAGCCCACCGCCACGATCACCGAGGCCGCCATGCACCGCTGCCCGGCGCAGCCATAGCAGGAGGTGACCATGTTGCGAATCGCCTCGTCCATCGGCGCGTCGGGCATCACGACCAGGTGGTTCTTGGCCGACCCGAAGGCCTGGCATCGCTTGCCCAGCGTGGCGCAGCGAATCGCCACCTGCCGGGCGACCGCGGTGGACCCCACGAAGGAGATCCCCCGGACGTCCGGGTGGTCGATCAGGGCCTCGGCGGTGGTCCGGTCCCCATGGACCATCGAGACGACCCCCGGCGGCAGTCCCACCTCGTCGAGAATCTCGAAGATGCGCTGCATCGTGTTGGGGACCCGCTCGCTGGGCTTCAACACGAAGGTGTTCCCGGTGGCGACGGCGTAGGGCAGGAACCAGAACGGCACCATCGCGGGGAAGTTGTACGGGGCGATCATGCCGAAGACCCCCAGGGGCATCGGCAGCACCTCGCCATCCATCTCGAAGGAGGCTCCGGTCAGCACCTCCCCGACCTGGATCAGGGGCATCGCGGTCGCCGCCTCGACGTTCTCAATGGCCCGCTTCATCTCGGCCCGGGCGTCGGGCAGCGACTTGCCCATCTCGGCCACCAGGATGCGGCAGAGGGCCTCTTCCTCCTGCCGGAGGCGTTCCGCCAGCCGGAAGAGCGGCTGCACGCGTCGGGCGACCGGGGTGGCCCGCCATGCCGGGAAGGCGGCCGCGGCGGCCCTCACGGCCCGGTCCACCTCTTCGGGAGGCGACAGGGGGACCCGGCTGATGACCTCCCCGGTGGAGGGGTTCTCGACGTCCAGGGTCCGGTCGGCCGCCGACGGGGTGAAGGCGCCATTCCAGTAGTTCGACAGCACGGTGGGGGTCATTGCGGATCCTCCTGTGGGGCAGGGCAGGGGTCGGGAAACCGGCGACTGCTGGCCCGCACCGAGAGGCGCGGCAACAGGCGGACGTCCGGTTCCGGCGTCTCCCCGGCGATCATCGCGATCAGCCGTCGGACCGCTTCCCGGCCCACGTCCGACTCCGGCTGGGCCACCGAGGAGATGGGCACTGCGGTCCACCGGACGCTCTCGATGTCGTCGTACCCCACCAGTCCCATGGCCGGACCTGGGGAGAGACCCATCTCCCGCATCGCCTCGGCGGCGCCGAGGGCCAGCAGGTCGTTGGCGGCGAAGAGGGCATCGGGCCACTCCCGACGAGCCAGGAGGGCCTTCACCTGGCGGTAGCCGCTCTCGACCGACCACTCTCCGAAGGAGACCTGGCCCATCCGGGACCGACCCGCCCTGGAAAGGACCTCCCGGAATCCCTCGTGGCGCAGTCGGCACGAGGGGTCCTGTCGCGGACCGCCGATGAACCCCAGGCGCCGGTAGCCCTGTTCCAGCAGGTGGCGGGCCACCATCGCGCCGCCCGCCCGGTCGTCCACCGTCACGGCCCGGATTCCCGTTCCCGACGGGGCCTCGACCCCGGCCATCACCATCGTCTGGCGCAGGACCTCCGGGTCCTGGCCAGGGAGGTCCGACAGGCGGATGGAATGGGCCAGCAGCAGGCCGCCGACACGCCGGGAGGTCAGGAGGTCGAAGGCCTGCCGCAGCCGCTCCGGGGCCCAGTTCGTGTTCAGCAGCAGCAGGCTGTAGCCCCGGCGAAAGGCCTCCTCCTCGGCCCCCCGGGCCAGGGAGGGGAAGAAGGGGTTCGTGATGTCGGGCACGACGAGGCCCAGGAAGGGGATCTGGCCGGTCACCAGCGCCCGGGCATTCGCGTGGGGGTGGTATCTCATCTGGGTCGCCAGGGCCTGGATGCGACGCCGGGTGTGCTCACCGACGCCGGGGCGGCCGTTGAGGGCCCGGGAGACCGTGGCGACGGACACCCTGGCGATCCGGGCGATCTCGATCAGGCGCGCGGTCATCGCAACGTCCTCGGAGGACCGGGGGCGGGACGGGCCGCAGGAGGCGACGTCCACGCAAACGATTACGTACCCCGGGTCCGCGGTCCTGTCAAGGAGGCTGCCGACCTCGGGTCGCGGTCCCTCGATGGCGCTGGGTGGAAGACATCCGGGAGTGGCTGGCGGGACCCTGGGAGCCGTGCGGGCCTGTCGCAGGGCCAACGGGACGGTTGCGGGGACCCGGCGGCCTCATTGGGGCCGTCTGATCTGGCGGGGTCACTCCCGGGGCCGGGCGTTCCAGACCAGCAGGGTCATCAGGATGGAGACCACCGAGCAACCAATCCAGAAGGCCAGCAGCGGCCCGAAGTCGTAAACAGGCACGTCGTCGACCACCGTCCGTCCCCGGTCCACCAGCCAGCCCGAGACGGTGTCCTGCACCGCCGCGCCGAGGTAGCAGAAGATCCCGATCACCCCCATGGCCGCGCCGGCGGCCCGCTTCGGGGACAGGTCCACGGCCATCAGGCCCCCGAGGTAGGTCAGCAGTCCCCCCATGTGGAACCCGAAGCAGACCATGATGGCCGAGTCCAGCCAGGGATTGCGGGCCGGAAGGACCGCCAGGGCGACCAGGGAGGCCGTGACGACGAGGCCCATCAGCAATGCGGGCACGTTGCGCCGGGAGTGGAACAGGCGGTCCGAGAGGACCCCCGACAGGCCGGCGCCGGCCAGGGCGGCGACGGGATAGACCGACAGGATGGAACCGGCCTCGTTCATCGAGTAGCCCCTGGACTCCTGCAGGAAGAGCATGCCCCAGTTCATCACCCCGTACCGGGTGGCCGACATGGTGGCCCCCGCCAGGCCCAGCACCCAGATGGCCGGGTGTCCCAGAACCTCCCGCTGGGAGGCCCAGATGGACTGGGCGGAACGGTGCCCCGGGTCTTCGGGACCGGGATCGGGCCTGGGGGACGGATGGTCGTTGCGCCACTCGGCCACCGGCGGCAGGCCCAGGGTCCCGGGACGGTCCGCGAGCGTGCGGGACAGCACCCAGGCCACGGCCAGGCAGGCCAGGCCGGGCCACCAGAATCCCCACCGCCAGCCCAGCGCCGAGACCAGGGCCGCCGTGAGCAGGAACGACAGGCCCTCCCCGAGGCTGTGGCTCACGGACCAGAGGCCGTAGCGGGTCCCCAGTTCCCCCGGGGAGAACCACTGGGAGAGGGAGACGACGCTGGGGGCCGACCCCACCGACTGGAACCACCCGTTCAGGGCCCAGAGGACGAGGAAGGCCCAGAACCAGGTCGTGAAGCCCAGGACCAGGTTGATGATCGCCGAGGCGGCCAGGGCGGCCGACATGAAGCGACGGATGTTCGCGTGGTCTGCCAGAAAGCCGTTGAAAAGCTTGCCGAAGGCATAGACGCCCAGCATGGCCGACCCGATCAGGCCCATCTCGGTGCCGGTCAGGATGCCCTCGTCCAACAGGGGCTTCTTCACGACCGAGAAGTTCACCCGGGCCACGTAGAACCAGGCGTAGCCCAGCGTCACCGCCCAGAAGACTCGGGTCCGGTACCGCCGGAAGGTCTGGTCCACGACGGCCCGATCGGCGATCGGGGGCACTCGATCCGGTCCGGTCCGGAAGAAGGCCACCAGGGGGTTCGGCATGTCAGGGTCCTCCGGCGCCGAGATGCCCGACGGGAAACCCTACCACTCCCCGCGAGGCCCTCCAATGGAAATTGCACGGGGCGGGTTCCGCGATGGAACCGTCACTCCCTCTCGTGAAACAGGAGTCCCTCGGGCGGAGGGGAACCGCAGGGCGGACCAGCGATGCCATTGACAACCCCTGGCAAAGGAAGTATCCAGCCGGACCGGACCGCAAACGTTTGCGTCCACCGGGTCCGCGAGGGCCCGACGCAGGGCGGCTCCGGGCGGCGAGGACAGGCGGACCTACAGGAGGAGGGCATGGAACGGATTCGCGTCGGCAACGCACCGGTCAGTTTCGGCATCTTCGAACCGGGGTTCGGGGAGACCCGGCAGTTGCCCTGGCCCCGGGTCCTGGACGCCATCGCCGAGGCCGGCTACGAGGGGACCGAACTGGGGCCCTACGGCTACCTGCCCACGGACCCGGTCGTGCTGGCCGCCGAACTGGACCGGCGGGGGCTCGCGCTGGGCTCCTCCTTCGTGCCGGTGGCCCTGGGGGACCGGGATGCCCGGGAGGCGGCGGTGGCGGAGGTCCTGCAGGTGGGTGGTCTGCTGGCCGCAATGGGGGTGCCCGAGGTGATCCTGGCCGACGCCGGCGACGCGACCCGGAAGGCCCAGGCCGGCCGCCATCCTCAGGGCTGGACCGACGCGCAGTGGGAGTCGGCCATCGGCACCATCGAGGCCGTCGAAGAGGCGCTGCGACAGCGATGGGGCATGCGCGTCGTGGTCCACCACCACGTGGGCACCTACCTGGAGACACCGGAGGAGGTGGAGCAACTGCTGGACCGCACCGTCCCGGGACGGGTGGACCTGCTGCTGGACACGGGGCACTACGTCTATGGCGGCGGGGACCCGGTGGACCTGGTCCGTCGCCGGGGGGACCGGGTGCGCTATGTCCACTACAAGGACCTGGATGCCGGCCGCCTGGCGGAGGTGCACCGGGAGGGACTCGACATGCAGGCGGCCTGGAGGCGGGGCGTCTTCGTCCCCATCGGCCAGGGATGCGTGGACTTTCCCGCGTTGACGGGCCTCCTGCGGGACCGGGGCTACGAGGGGTGGGTCATCGTCGAGCAGGACACGGTCGCGGATGACACGGGACGGCTCGATCCAGACCCGTTCCTGTGCGCCCGCCAGAGTCGGGAGGCCCTGCGGTGGATGGGCCTGTGACGGTCACGGGCCCGGAGGAGGGACAGGACATGTCGGACCCCATTTCGATCGGTGTCATCGGGTGTGGCGGGATCTCGCAGATGATGCACCTGCCGTTCCTGTGGGAGCGGCCGGACCTGTTCCGGGTGGTGGCGCTGGCCGACACGAACCCCCAGGTGCTGGAGGCGATGGGCCGTCGCCATCACGTCGATCGCCTCCATGGGGACTACCGGCGACTGCTGGAGGAGCCGGTCGAGGCGGTGCTGATTGCCAGCGGGGGGTCCCACCGGGACCCGGTCATCGATGCGCTGGCCGCCGGGAAGCACGTCTTCACGGAGAAGCCCCTCGGGGAGAACCTGCAGGAGGTCGAGGCCATCGCCCGGGTGGCGGAGGCGACCGACCGGGTCCTGATGGTCGGCTACCACAAGCGCTATGACCCTGGCTACCGGCATGCCCGGGAGGAGGTGAGACGACTCCGGGACCTCCGGTGGGTCCGCTGCGAGGTACTGCACCCGGTGGATGCCCGGGCCCGGGACCACTACGTCCTGGAACCGCCGAAGGACCCTGACACGAAGGCCCGGGAGGACCGGGAGGAGACCGATGGCCTGACTGACATGGTGCTTCGTGGGGCGGCCCGGGAGAACGTCGAGGCCATCGTCGGACCGGAGGCCCCGGCCTGCCAGAAGGTCTCCACCTTCCTGCTGTTCAACAGCCTGATCCACGACGTGAATGCGCTGCGCGGCATCCTGGGAGAGCCGGAGGAGGTCCTGTTCAGCGAGTTCTGGCGTGGCGGGCGTGGCATGCATGTCGTGCTTCGCTGGCCTGGAGACGTCCGGGGGACCCTGTCCTGGGTCTATCTCCCGGGACTGAGGCACTACCGGGAGGAACTCTTCTTCGCGAGTCCCGAGTCCCGGGTGACCCTGACCTTCCCGTCGCCCTACTACCGCCATTTCCCGACCCCCGTCAGGGTCGAGTCGATGGTCGATGGACGGTTCGAGGGCCGGGAGGTGATCGTCTCCCTCGACGAGGCGTTCCGCCTGGAACTGCATCACTTCCACGAGTGCGTGCGGACGGGCCGTCGGCCCGAGACCGACCTTCAGGATGCCCTGGCGGACACGCGGCTGCTGGAGGCCATTGCCCGGGCCTGGCGGCCCTGACCCCTTCACAGGACCAGGCAGGCCTCCTCGAAGGAGGGCCTGGGGGCCCGGGGATGCAGCCGGGACGGGTCCCCGACGCCCAGGTTCACCAGCAGCAGGGACTTCCATCGGCCGTCAGGGAAGAACTCCCGGTCCAGCGCCTCGGCATCGAACCCGGCCATGGGCCCGCAGTCCAGGCCCAGTCCCCGGGCTGCCAGAATCAGGTACCCGGCCTGCAGGGTGGCGCTGAATCGCCCCATCCGTTCCCGGTCCTCGGGGGCCATCTCCTCCAGCATGCGTCGGGCCTGGGGCATCGTGGGGTTCAGGTCCCCGATCCGCTCGTGAAACGCCGTGTCCCAGGCCACGATCGCCGTCACCGGTGCCGCCATCGTCTTCTCCACGTTGCCTGGCATCAGGACCGGTCGCAGCCGCTCCTTGGCCTCGGGGCTCCGGACAAAGACCAGTCGCAGGGGCTGGCAGTTCATTGCGGTAGGTCCCATGCGCACCAGTTCGTAGAGACGCCGCAGCAGGGCGTCCTCCACCGGGATCGGCTGCCAGGCCCGGTGGGTCCGGGCCTCCTTCAGGACCTGATTCCATGCCTCTTCGGACAGGGGGTTCATGTCACCTCCTCGAACGTGTCGTGGCCCGGGACGCTAGCACGAACCTCCCTGCCGGACCAGCACGACTGCGGGAGAAGGGGCCCATGGCGGCCGGGGTCCCTCGGAGAAGGGTTCGACCCACCCCAGCCCCACCAGCTTCCACGCGCTGCTTTCGCGCCGCTTCGTGCCGACCAGCGAGGCGAGACACTGGAGTCCGCGGGCGCGAATGGACGCCTCGACAGATGTCGAACCTTCGTTGTAGCATGACCTCGGTTGAGTCATCCTTGCCGGGATGGAACGGTTGGCTGTTTGGCTCGATAGTGGAAACGGGAAAGACCGAGGCGACCGATGACCGCGCGACGAGGTCCGCAGAATGGCAGTTCCGCGTTGGACCTGTTCGAAGGTCCGCGTCTCGGGGCGTCTGTGAAGCGGATGAGCGGGATCGAGTCGCGGTTCGATGTCGCCTTCGTGGCCGATCTGGCCCTCCGCGAGAAGCAGGTCCAGCAGAACTACCGGCCGGTGATCGCAGTCCACAAGTGGTTCGCACGACGCCCCGGAACCCTCTTTCGTGCGTTGCTCCTGTCCGAATTCGGGGAAGGTGCACTCACTGACGACTTCTACCGCCCGCACTCGCTGACCGGGCTTCGAGTAGCCGATCCGTTCATGGGCGGGGGGACGCCCCTGATCGAGGCAAACCGCCTCGGGTGTGATGTGGTTGGTTTCGATATCAATCCGATGGCCTGGTGGATCGTCCGCCAGGAGATCGAATCGATCGATCTCCACGCTTACATGGAGGCTGCGGAACAGGTGCTCACGGCCCTCGATTCAGCGGTCGGCGCACTCTACCGCACACGGTGCGAAGTCTGCGGTCGCCCGGATGCTAGGGTCAAGTACTTCCTGTGGGTCAAGGTCCAGAGATGCACTGAGTGCGGAAGCGACTTCGATGCATTCCCCGGGTACCTTGTCGCGGAGGACACGCGTCACACGGCGAACGTTGTTTGCTGCGCGCGGTGCGGCGCGCTCGTCGAGGCTCGTTCGTTGGAGGCGCTCGGTGAGTGTCCCTACTGCAATACCCACCTTTGCCTGGAGGGAACCGCAAGGCGCGGGAAATGCCTCTGCCCACGTTGCGCCACGGTAAACCAAGTCCCTGCGACGTCGGGGGGTGTCCCGCGGCACCGCATGTTCGCGATCGAGTACCACTGCGACCACTGTCGCGGGACGCACAAGGGCCGGTTCTTTAAGCGTCCCGACGCGGAGGACTTGGCTCGATACGCAGAGGCGGAGGAACGAGCGATCGGGCTCAGTCTGCGCTTTGCCCCTGACGATCCGATCCCACCCGGGGACGAGACGAATCGTCTCCTCAGATGGGGATACAGGAAGTGGCGGGATCTGTTCAACGCCCGACAGATTCTGGGTCTTGAACTGCTTTGCCGACAGGTCGCGATGGTGCCAGATGATCGAGTCCGAGGTGCTTTGGCGACTAACGTCTCGGACATGCTGCGCTACCAGAACATGCTCTGTCGCTACGATACCAGGGCGTTGAAGTCGCTCGACATCTTCTCCGTCCATGGCTTTCCGGTTGGCTTGGTGCAGTGCGAGTCGAACCTCCTCGGGATCCGGCACGCGGTGACTCGAACGAACGTCGGCAGCGGCGGATGGACGAACATCGTTGAAAAGTTCCGGCGCGCGAAGGAGTACTGCGAGCGGCCGTTTGAGGTTAGGATCGAGCGCGGCCGGAAGGTTGTTTTTCCCATCTTGGGCGAGTGGATCGGTGAGTTTGCGCCCGGGACCCGCCAGAAGCGCAGTGTTCAATTGCACTGCGGGAGTTCGGCGGAATCGTCTCTCTCGCCTGCGAGTCTGGACGCCGTGTTCACGGATCCCCCGTACTTCGCGAACGTCCAGTACGCGGAACTGATGGACTTCTGCTACGCGTGGCTGCGTCGCCTCATCGGCGACAGAGAGCCGGCGTTCCGCGCGACCTCCACGCGAAACGCCGGCGAGTTGACAGGCAACGCGACTCTATCGAGGGGCTTGGCCAACTTCGCCGCCGGTTTGTCCAGTGTCTTCTGTCGCATGGCGCAAGCCCTGAAGGAAGGGGCTCCACTCGCCTTTACTTACCACCACAACAGCATCGATGCGTACGCCCCGATTGCCGTGGGTCTGCTTGACGCGGGCTTGACCTGTACCGCCTCGCTTCCAGCTCCGGGCGAGATGGGGGGCTCCATCCATATCCACGGGACCGAGTCGTCCATCATCGATACCGTGTTCGTTTGCCGGACGACCGGCCGGGTGCCCCGCGCGACTCTGGTGGAAACGCCTGCGGGCGTAGCTACGTTGGTCCTGGCCGATCTTGCTCGCCTTGCTCGGGGTGGTGTGAGCGTCACGCGTGGTGACGCGCGCTGCGTTGCGTATGGACACTTGGTCCGCTTGGCAATTTGGCGCATGCGGACAACATGGGACAAGACGGCTCCGTGGGAACAGAAGCTCGAACGGGTTCAAGAAGCCGTTTGCATCGGAGGGGGCTGGCCTGAGATCGAGAAGCTTCTTCCACCCGACGTTCTCACGCACCGCTGCGACGCGACTGGTCTGCGGGAAGACTCGACCGCCTATGGGGAACCGGAGGACGTGGATGCCGTCGACTTCTGACCGCCCCTTTCATCTGTCACTCGACCAGTTGAAGACGCGGCTGGACGAAATGGTCCGTGCGACCTTCGCAGACTTGCAGTCGCAGTTTTTGGTGTTGCCGAAAGGTAGGCACTTCATTGAGTTCCACGACTTCCAGAATGCCTACGAAACGCTCAAGCGCGTGACGTCAGGTTTTGGCGACGTGACCGAGGCTACGCTGGCTGAAGCGGTCAGGGCAGACGCGCTTTGCTTCGTCGTGCTCCGCACGATCCTCGGCTTCTCTCCGCCCGAGTGGGCGGAACTCGCCCGCTCCGAGCTGGGAAGCGACGTCGCGCAAGGCGTCGCCAGGTCGCTCGACGTCAAGGCCCGTCATCAGCGTGACCTATTCGCGAACCTCCTCCGAGAGACCCCTCAAGGCAAGACTGCCGTTCGTGTCCGCGCCCTCCTCTCCATTGCTGCGCAATGCGTTGCGCGGGGCGCGCCGGCCGGGGCCGAAAACACGGTGCATCGCCTGAAGAAGGCCGACACGGACGAAGGTCTGGTATCCCTCCGCCATGTTGCGAGCCAGCACGTTCCGTACGCGGTCCTCCTCTACGAGCGCTACCTCGGTCGCCCTTTCGCGAGTCACCGCGACTCCGTGTCCGAACTCGTGGGGGACGTGATGGAGTCAGCGATTGACGACCTTCTCATCGGCCATGGCATTACCTTCCGTCGAACGCGCCGGGCCGAACGCGTTCCCGGCTTCGAGCAGGCTCCCGACTTCTTCGTGCCGACTGAATTCGCCCCGGCGGTCATCATCGAGGCCAAGATCACCAACGACGATGGCACCGCCAGAGACAAGGTCGCACGCCTCAAGGTTCTCGCAGGGATGCGAGACGAGCGCATCAGGGCCAACCGCCCCGCATTTGAGGTCGTCGCCTGCATCGACGGGCGCGGCTTCGGCGTCCGCGCAGAGGACATGCGAAGCATGCTTCTCGCCACGCAAGGAAAGGTCTTCACCCTCGCCACCCTGCCGTCGCTCCTTCAGCACACCCGCCTGCGCGAGTTCGTCCAGGCCAAGTGAGCAGCCCCAGGAGGAAGGGGGGCGAACTCGGGGATGCAGGTGACAGCCCGCTTCCGTTACGCCGGCTGGCAGGCGGCTTCGCCGCCCAGGCGCGGTCTGTGCAGGGTAGTTGAATGCGTATCGTGACGGCGTCGACAGCCGTCGCGCCGGATGTCCGCCCCGACTTGCGCCTTCATCGCGCCGGGGCGGTCACCGCGGGCTGCAGCTTATCCCCCAGCTGTTGTGGACTTCCGAGTAAGCGGTTATAAAGAATCCCGGTGAACGGGGGCGACCGGGACCTTCGGGGACCGGAACAGGACGGTGGAGGAGAGGTCCCCATGAGAGACCTGGCCAGCATCTTCAAGGCCCTCTCGGACGAGACGCGGCTTCGGATGATGGGGTTGCTGTTCCGGCGGGGCGAACTCTGCGTCTGCGACTTCGTCGAGGCCCTGGGCATCTCCCAGTCGAAGGCCTCGAGGCACCTGAGATACCTGGCCCATGCGGGGCTGGTGGCCGATCGCCGGGACGCCGTGTGGGTCTTCTACCGCCTTCCCGATCGCCTGTCTCCAGACGTCACCGCCGTGCTGCAGTTTCTCCAGGTGTTGCTGGAGACCCGGGACCTGTCGGAGGAGGAGCGCCGTCTGGACACCTGGAGGGAGGGGCACCTGCCCCATCGGACCTGCCAGGGACAGGCTACCGGCATGTCAGGAAGAGGAGGATGACATGAATGGCAAGACGCCCCGCGGCGTGGCCGGACAACTCTCGTTCCTGGATCGGTATCTGACCCTGTGGATCTTCCTGGCCATGGCGGCCGGGATCGGGTCCTTCTACGTGTTTCCGGACATCGTGCCGTTCCTGAATCGATTCAGCGTCGGCACCACCTCCATTCCCATCGCCATCGGCCTGATCCTGATGATGTACCCGCCCCTGGCCAAGGTCCGCTACGAGGAGATGGGACCCGTCTTCCGCAACTGGCGGGTGCTGCTGCTCTCGCTCTTCCAGAACTGGGTCATCGGGCCGGTGCTGATGTTCGCCCTGGCGGTGATCTTCCTCCGGGACCAGCCGGACTACATGGTCGGCCTGATCCTGATCGGTCTGGCCCGATGCATCGCGATGGTCATCGTCTGGAACGACCTGGCCAAGGGGGACACCGAGTACTGTGCCGGCCTGGTGGCCCTCAACTCCCTGTTCCAGGTGCTGTTCTACTCGGCCTACGCCTGGATCTTCATCACGGTCGTTCCCACCTGGCTGGGGCTCCCGGGCATGGAGGTCCACATCACGATCGGGGAGATTGCCCGGAGCGTGTTCATCTACCTGGGGGTCCCCTTCATTGCGGGGGTCGTGACGCGCTTCAGCCTGATCGCCTTGAAGGGCAAGGCGTGGTACCAGGAGAAGTTCATCCCGAAGATCAGCCCGATCACGCTCGTTGCACTGCTGTTCACGATCGTCGTGATGTTCAGCCTGAAGGGCGAGAAGATCATCGAACTGCCTCTGGACGTGGTGCGCATCGCGATCCCGCTGCTGGTCTATTTTGTGCTGATGTTCCTGGTGTCGTTCTGGGTCTCGAAGAAGGTCGGGGCCAACTACGGGCAGGCGGCCACGCTGTCCTTCACCGCCGCGTCCAACAACTTCGAACTGGCGATCGCCGTCGCGGTGGCGACGTTCGGCATCCACCACGGGGCGGCCCTGGCGGCCGTGATCGGGCCCCTCGTCGAGGTGCCCGTGCTGATCGGGCTGGTCCACGTGGCGCTGTGGATCCGGGGACGGTGGTTCGGGGAAGAGGCGGCCGATGCCCCTGGCCTTGGCAGAACCGGGGGATGACGGCCCGAAGGGCGGATGGGGTCGCCATCGGAGACACACCATGAGCATCGCGGTCGAGGTCCTCGGGTTCGAGGGATGCCCGCACCTGCCGGAGGCGGAGGCGCTGGTCCGGGAAGCGGTGGCGGGCCTGGGGGTGACGGCGGATGTCCGGACGACCCTGCTGGCCGATGACCAGGAGGCCCGGGCCGCCGGATTCCTGGGGTCCCCGTCGATCCGGGTCAACGGCCAGGACGTGGAGGGCCGGGCCGGGCCGGTCAAGGGCCTGTCCTGTCGGGTCTATCCTGGCGGGGCCGGGGTGCCGCCCCGCTGGATGGTCGAGGCCGCCCTTCTGCGGGCCATCGGGCCCCGGGGCATCCTCTTCCTGTGCGTGGCGAACTCCGCCCGGAGTCAGATGGCCGAGGGCATTGCCCGTTCCCTGGCGCCGGCGGGCGTCGAGGTCTTCTCGGCAGGGTCCAACCCGGGGCGACTGAACCCGCTGGCGGTCCAGGCCCTGGCCGAGATCGGCATCGACATCGCCCATCACTGGAGCAAGGGGATCGGGGATATCCCGGCAGACCGCGTCGAGGCGGTGATCACGCTCTGCGCCGAGGAGGTCTGCCCGGCCTGGCTCGGGAGGGCCCACCGGGCTCACTGGGGCCTGCCGGATCCGGCGGCGGTCCCGGGGGACAGTGAGGCACGCCTGCAGGCCTTCCGGGAGGTCCGGGACGAGTTGCTGCAGCGACTGAAGCGCGTCTTCGGCGGTGTTCCAGAGGCCTGAGACGGAGGCGGGGAGCCGTCATTTCCGAGGCCTGGAGGAACGGGCCTGGCACCGCGCCAGCAGGCGCTCGTCGCGATGGATTTCGGCCTCGGGCGGCTCCCCCGGTTCCGTCTCGAGGTTCACGGAGGTCTCCGCAATCTCAAACCGGCGGCCGTTCCAGGCGTAGATGCGGTGGCACTTCTGGCCCTCACAGGCGTGGCATGGCTTGTCGCACTCTCCGACGATCTGGACGCAGTGCTGGCCGTAGGGCTCCAGCCGGACGACGTCGTCCCTGAACTCGCCGATGGCCTCCAGCGTGGTCCTGAACCGCGGGCGGCCTCGTCGTTCGTCATAGACGAACGTCATCCAGTCGCCGGTGTTGCCTCCCCAGTGGACGAAGAAGGTCGCCACCCACTCGGGCCGACCGTCCCGATCGAGGTCCAAAGACAGCAGGTGGTCCAGATCGACGCGGCCGCAGGAGTATCTGCCGTCCTCGTCCTGATCCTCGCACTCCCAAATGCCGTCTTTCAGGTTCAGCATACGAATCCCTTCCTCGGGGCCGTCGAGCGGGAGGCCGATGGTGGACGGAAACGGGATGGGGCCGTTGCAGAAATCCAGGGGGGCCTTCGGTTCCGCCGTCGTGCCTGTGCCAAGGGCCTGGCGTGGCCTGGCACAGGGGTCCGGACTCGCAGGAGGGGGGGCTTCGGGTGCCGAGGCGGCGGCGGGTTCGTCCTGCAGGCCCGGAGGGGCCGAGCCCTCGCCGGGGGACGTCGGCTGGGGGGCCAGGGAGGCCGACGACCCCTGGTCCGGTGCATCCACCGTGCACGTCTGTCCCCGCAGCGGGGCAGGTTCGTCCTTCTCCTGCCGGCGGCAGGCCAGGACCGGGAGCAGCAGGATCAGCGCCGCAACCGCGAGCCACCGGAGCGATGCCATCGGGAGTTCCTGGAAGACGTCAGGCCCATTGTGTGACCATCTCCCGGCGAGTGCCAAGCCGGCGAGTCAGACCAACGCCTCCACAACCGGGCTTCTCGGCCGTCCTTGTGACTCTTCGGGGCGATGGCTTGGCGGGTCAGTGGGAATGATCCATGCTGTCGGCAGCACGACCGGGCGTTGGTCCGGCGATGGGTGCGGGATGTCTGGACAAGGAGACGGCGATGGAGATGACGATCACGTTCGGAGAGGGCCTGCAGGTGAATGCCGAGTACCAGGGGCGGGTGATTGCCACGGACCAGCCGGTCCACGCCGGCGGCCTGGGGACCGCCCCGGAACCCTACACCCTGTTCCTGGCGTCCATCGGGACCTGTGCGGGGGTCTATGTCCTGTCGTTCCTGCGGAATCATGGACTGCCGACCGAGGGGGTGCGGCTGGTCCAGCGCATGACCTACGACCCGGCGAACCACCGCATGGCCCGCATCGACCTGCGGATCATCGTCCCGTCCGGTTTTCCCGAGAAGCACCGCAAGGCCCTGGTGCGGTCGGCGGAACTCTGTGCGGTGAAGCGGGCCCTTGCCAACCCGCCGGAGTTCACGGTGGAGGCGGAGGAAGGGTGACCCCGGAGGTGCCCAGGTACTCGATGGCCGACAGGGCCGCGATGGTCCCGTCGGCCACGGCGGTGGTGATCTGGCGGTAACGCTTCTGCCGGGCATCCCCCGCCGCGAAGACCCCCGGGACGCTGGTCCGGAGCAGGTCGTCGGTCACGATCTGGCCCCGTTCGTCCAGGTCCACGATGCCCTTGAACCGGGCCGTGTCGGGGACGTAGCCGATGAAGATGAAGGCGCCGGTCGCCGGGACCCGGGTCACCTCGCCGGTCCGCTTGTGGACCGTGACGACCTCCCGGAGCGACTCATCGCCGACGAACTCCCGCACGTCCTGTTCCATCAGGAATCGGATCCTCGGCTCCCTGCGGGCCTGGTCCACCACCCAGGCCTGGGCCTGGAAGTGGTCGAACTCGTGGATGATGGTCACGGAGCGGACCTGCCTGGCCAGGCTCACGGACTCCTCCAGGGCCGAGTTGCCGCCGCCGATCACGGCGATGTCCTGTCCGGCGAAGAAATCCCCGTCGCAGGTCGCGCAGTACGAGATCCCCCGTCCCCGGAAGACCGCCTCCGAGGGCAGGCCCAGGGACCGGGGCACGCCCCCGGTGGCCAGGATCACCGAACGAGCGGTGAAGGTCCCCTCATCCTCCACCTCGATGGTCTTCCAGGGACCCCCGAGGTCCATCCGCGTCACCTCGGCCTGGCCGAGGATCCGAGCCCCGAAGGCCTCGGCCTGGCGGCGCATGGTCATGGCGATCTGGGCGCCGGAGGCCTCCGGGATTCCCGGGTAGTTGGCCACCGCGTAGGTCAGGATCATCTGGCCGCCGGGAGTGCCCCGGTCCACCACCAGGGTCTTCATCCGAGCCCGTGCCAGGTAGATGGCCGCCGTGAGTCCCGCGGCACCTGCCCCGATCACGATCACGTCGTACCGGGAATCCTCCATCGCACTCCTCCCCGGTCCACAGTCCGGTCAATGCCAGGCAGCCCCAGGGGCACCGGGCCGGGTCATCCTGCCTGGGCCTCGGTTCCGTCGGCCATCCGGGAGTCCAGGATCTCCTTGACCTGCGCTTTCGTCTGGATGCTGCTGGTGGCGGCCACCACCTTGCCGTCCCGGAAATAGACCGTGAAGGGCAGGCCGTGGAAGTTCCGCACCTCCGGCAGGGCCCGGATCGTCTGCATCGCCACCGGGCTGTCGAACTCCATGTCCCGGAAGCGGATGTCCGGGTACTTCGATTCCAGCGACTCCATCACCCCGTACACCGGGATGCACATGGGGCCCATCCGCCCGCAGACGATCACGGTCTTTCCCTGCTGGGTCAGGTCCCGGTAGTCCTGGACGGTCTCGACGTGCTTCAGGTTGGTCTGCAACATGGGGCGCTCCTTTCTCGGGTCTCTTGGGGACCCGGTGTCATCCTTGTGGGGAATCAGGCCGCGATCTCGTCGGCCTCGACGTACTTGGCCAGCAGGTCGCCCATCGGGACCAGCCGCAGGGTCTCCCGGTCGGTCCGGATCTCCTCCCCGGCGTGGGCCTTGTAGATCACCCGGTCCCCGATGGCGATGCCCTCGGCTCCGCCGGCGGGCACGGCCAGCACGATGCCCTCGCTGGGCTTCTCCCTGGCCGTGTCCGGCAGGTAGAGCCCCCCGGCGGTCTTCTCCTCCGGGTCCACAGGTCGCAGCAGGACATGGTCGTTGAGGGGCTGGATCGTCATGGTGGAGGTCCTCCTTCCTATCGATAGAGTTCCGGACCGCCGGCCTGCGGGGCCAGTCCCAGCAGGGCGTCGATCCGCGCCTTGTCGAAGCCGATCACGTATCGGCCGTCGATATCCAGTTGGGGCACGCCGGTCTGTCCGGTCTTGCGGACCAGGGCCTGTGCCGCCGCCGGGTCCCGGGAGACGTCGATCTCGGTGAAGGGGACGTTGCGCTGGCGCAGGTAGGCCTTGACCCGCGTGCACCACGGGCAGTGGGCCCCGGTGTACACCACGACCCGATGGGAGGGGCGGGATCCCCCGCTGGCGTTCGAGGCCGTCCGAGCCTGTCCCAGCAGGGTCGCCTCGTACTCCGCCACGGATCGAACCCCGACGACCTGCTGGATCACCGCATCGCCCTGCAGGGTCACCACGGTGGGAACCAGCGTCACGCCCAGGCGCCGGTGGATGTCCTTGACCCGCCCCACGTCCACCACGAACACCGGCAGGTCCGGGTGCCGTTCGCAGAAGGCCTGGAAGTTCGGCCAGGCCGCCCGAGACTTGTCCGAGAAGTCCCCGAAAAACCCGACGATGACCGGGCCCTTCCGGCCGGAGATGGCCCCGGCCAGTTCCTCGTAGTTCGCCACGGTGCGCATCATCGATGCCTCCCTCAACCGAACAGTTTCGACAGCAGGCCCGGCTTCTTGACCCCGAGCACCTCGTCCAGCATCCGCCGCAGGTCGTCGGCGGACCCGGCGCCGATCCGGGACGCGACCACGTCCCGGCCCCGGAAGACCAGCAAGGTCGGGATCGACCGGATGCCCATCTGGCCGGGGACGCCCGGGTTGGCCTCGGTGTCCAGTTTCACGAACTTGATCCGGCCCTGGTATTCCTGGGCCAGGGCCTCCACGATGGGGGCGACCATCCGGCACGGGCCGCACCAGGGGGCCCAGAAGTCCACGAAGACCGGGATCTCCGACTGCACGACCTCCCGCTCGAAGGAGGCGTCGGTCACGGTCCGGACCAGGCTCTTCGGCTGGTTGCTCGTCGGTCGGTTCGCCAGGTACGCCGGTCGGTCCTTCTTCATCGTCTTCTCCTTGGGGCAGCCTCCAGGCCGCCCGGTTCTTCACATGCCGATCCGGGACGCCCGACGCGCCCGGCATTCCGCAGCCTGTCGTGCGGCCGATTCCCCCAGGGCCTCCAGTCCGTCCAGGATCGCCCCCACCAGGTCCGGGTCCACCAGGGAGTACTCCCGGCAGCGGCCGTCGGGACGGCACACCAGCACGCCGGCCTCCCGGAGGATGGCGATCTGCTTCGAGACCGTGGCCTGACTTTCCCCCAGGGCCTCGACCAGGTCTCCCACGATCCGGGGGCCCGACCGGAGGGCCTGCAGGATGGCGCATCGGATCGGTGCCGACAGCAGCGCGGCCATCGCGGTCACCTGGGCCGTTCGTGCCTGATCTCCCATGCTCCGTCCTCCCCGGTTGCCGAACCGGAAATATGAACGGAAAGGAATATATTACCGGGCCTCCGGGACGTCAAGGGGGAGGATGGGATGCCAAGGCAACGTCGTCGCTTGCGCGGACATGCGGGCCGCGGGGACGTGGCGGCCCGATGGATCACGACGGTGCGCGGCGCCTGGGGGAGGGCGGAGCGGTGTGCCTTGTTCGGGGAATCCGGTGGATCAGTGGCGATCGATGGAGGACCGGAAGCGCGCCCCCAGGAAGACCTGCCGTCCCGGCTCCGGGAAGCCGTATTCCGACTGGATGTCGGCGTCGAGCAGGTTCCGGGCCTGGACCCAGAGGTCCAGCCACCGGGCGGGGCGAACCTCCAGGCGGGCATCCCAGGTCACCGAGGTCGGCAGGCGGTCCCACTGGCGGGTCTCGGGGTCCTGGTAGTCCCGGGGACCCACCACCCGAACCTGGGTCGAGACCTCCAGCCATGACAGAGGAGCCGAGGCGATGGCCATGACGGCCTGATGGGCGGGCCGGTAGGGCAGGGTGGCATGGGTGGCGCTGGCGTCCAGCCGCCGGGCGTCCAGGAAGGCGTAGCCCAGTCGGGCGTCCAGGTAGCGCCAGGGGTGCAGTTCCACCGCTGCCTCGACCCCCAGCAGACGTCCTCGTCCCAGGTTCTGCAACTGGTCGATGCCTCCTCCCAGGGCCACCCGGTCAATGAGGTCGTCCACCTCGGCATCCCAGGCCGCGACGGAGACGTTCACCCAGCGGGCCGGGCGGGCGGACACGTCCAGGCCGACGTGCCAGGCCGACTCGGGGCCCAGGGTGGGGTTGGGGAGCCGGTATCCCCGGGCGTCCGAGAAGCGCTCCTTCAGGGACGGGAAGCGGGTCCGCCGGGCCCCGGTGACCTGCACCCGGACCATCTCGATGGGGGACCAGCGGACCGAGAGCAGAGGGCCCCATCCGGCGGTCGTCCTGGGGTCCTGGAGGGGCAGGGACCCGGGCACCTCGACGTCCACCTGGAGGGCCGCCAGGAGGCCCCATCGGGGGCCCAGGCCAAACTCGCTCTCGGGGGCCAGCGTCACCAGCGTCCGGGACCAGGTCGGAGAGGACCCGCCGGAATCGCCGTCATGCTGCTCGTGCTGGGCTCCGATCCACGTCCGGAACGTCCAGGAGACGTTCCTCGGCAGGTCTCGCCGATATCGCAGGCGGACCCGTCCCCCGAACTGCCGGTCCCGGTACCGGGAGTGCAGGGCCCGGGGGCTGTCCTGGGTCGTGCAGGTGGCATCGTCATAGCCGTCCAGCAGGTTGTCGTAGAGGCGGACCCAGGCCGTCTCGTCCATGCCCAGGGGACCGGCGACGCCCTCGTGGACCAGGGAGGCACCGAAGGCGCGCCACTCGGTGAAGCGCCAGTAGCGGGGCTGGATCTCAGTGGTGGAGGGAGGCACGCCCCGTTCGCCGTCCAGGACCAGCAGGCTCAGCCGGAGGTCATGGCCCGGGGCGACCCGGACCCGGAGGCCCGCGCCGCCGTGCACTTTCCTCGAGTCGCTCAACAGGCGGTTGCCGGGACCCTGGTTGGCCGTGGGGCGGAAGGACGCCGACAGGGGCCAGGACCCGATCTGGTCCAGGCCCCCGAAGACCTGCCATGCCACCGGCCCCGCCCCCAGGGCGTGATAGCCCGCCAGGCGATAGGTCGAGGCATCCCGGAACTCCTCCAGCACCTCCAGCAGCGGTCCCTCGCCCGGCAGGCGGGTGACCACGTTGACGGCACCGCCGAGGCCGTTGGGGCCATAGACCACCGAGGCGGGGCCTTTCACGATCGTGACGTGGTCCACCAGTTCCACCGGCACCATGCCCAGGTCCATCTGGCCGTCGTAGGGGATGTAGGCCGGCATCCCGTCCAACAGGACCGCGGCCTGTCGCTGGTCGAAGCCCCGGATCAGGAAGATCCGTTCCCCCCGGGACCCGGTGGTGGCCGAGATGCCCGGGTCTCCCTCCAGCACCTCGGCGGCGGTCCGGGCCCCCTGGTTCTCGATCCGGTCCCGGGAGATCCGGGTCACGTTGGGGTCCCTCGGAGCCGCCGGGTCCGCGACGATCACTGTCTCATGGGCCGGTTCGGGTGCCGGTCCCGGCGGGGACTCCTGGGCCAGCCCCGGAGCCGCCAGGCCCAGCACGGCCGCAAGACCCCAGGTCCACCCCAGGGGCTGTCGATCCAAACGGCCCATGATCCCCGCCTGCCGGCACTACTCGCGGTCCACCAGCCGGATCTCGGCGGTGTCCCGGACCCGCATGCACCCGGGGTACTGCAAGTCGTCGTCCCAGGCGAGATTCCGGGTCTCCGGGCTGATGTAGCCCCGGGACAGCAGACTCCCGTCCACCGGGATCAGGGTCGCGCAGTTGGGGGAGGAGGCCGGCTGGAAGCCGTCGCCCGCCGTGAAGTCGGCGGTGACGGTGGACAGGTCCAGCGACGGGAAGACCTGGGCCACGACGTCCGACAGGCGCACGAAGGGCAGGTCCTTCACGGTCACGACGGGCTCCAGGGACAGATCGGCCGTCTTCGTCTGGTCGCCATGGACCACCCGCACGGTCTTCCCGGCAGGAGCGGCCTCTGCCGGAATGTCGGTGGCGGCGTCGATGCCCGTGGTCGTGTCGTTCGTCCCGCCCGATGCCGCCTCGCATCCGGCCCACGCCAGGGCCATCGCGATGACCGCCACGCCCCGACACCATGTCCGCAGAGCCATCTGTCGCGTCTTCATGGGGAACCCTCCTGTCCGGATGAAGCCTCAGCCTGCAGGATCCGGTCCGTGATCCGGTCCACGGCCCGGTCCCGATCGCCAGGACCGGTCGAGAGGTCGACCCGGTCCCATTCCCGTCCCACCCACTGGGTCACCGCCGGCAGGGCGTCCCGCCGGATGGCCAGGACCCACCATCGCGCCCGGTCGCCCGGCAGGGCCTCCCGGATCGCCGGAAGGTGTCCCGCACCGATCGCCTCCAGTCGGCCCAGTTCGTCCACCACCAGCACGTCCGTGTCCCGCCGGGCCCGGCGGATGCGGTCGGCGGCCCAGGCCCAGCCCGATTCTTCGAAGACGAACCGGGGGGTTCCCGGTCTCCCGTCCTCCCGGAGCCGGGCGATGGGGTGCCGTTCTCCGGTGGCCAGGTCCTGCAGGTCGTAGCCGACCCGCCGGCCCCCCTGGACGATGGCCGGTTGCACGATGCCCCCCACCTGCAGGCCCGCCTCCCGGAGCCTCCTGGCGACCTCCGAGACGCAGGAGGTCTTGCCCTGGCCCGGGTCCCCCACGACCGCGACGAGGCGATGGCCCGGCGCACGCCCGGTGACCTCTGCCAGTTCCTGGGCCAGGCGGACCGTCTCGCAGAAGGCCTGGACGGCCAGTTCCTGGGCCCGGCCGAACCGTGCCCGAAGACCTCGAGGCGGTTCGCCCTCAGGGGCCCCGGCCAGGGCCAGCCGGTCTTTCAGGGCCGGCAGGAGGCCGAGGGCCACCGTTGCCGCCCCTCCCAGGGGGGCGAGGCCCAGCCGGGCCAGTCCCCGGGGCATCCGACGTCCGGCCAGGGCTGGACCAGCCCAGGCGGCGATGCCGAAGATCAGCGCGCCCCGGACAACCATCAGGGCCCCGGCCAGGAGCCCCTCGCTGGAGATCGGGACCCCCAGCACCTCCAGGTCCTTGCGCCCCAGGGCCACGCCGGTGGCCAGGGCCAGCAGGATCGTGATCGCCCAGAAACGAGGACGGCCCATGCGGCTCAGGGCGTTCCGGTCCAGCCAGGCCAGTCCGAGGAGCCAGGCCGCCAGGGCCAGGGCCGACGGCAGCAGGCGGCCCGGAAACTGGAGCGCGATGCAGCCCAGGGCCAGCACCGCGAGGACCCGGTTCCGGCGGGAGGCGACGGGGTCCGGGTTCACGGCGCCACCTCCCTGTCTCCGGTGGTGATCCGGGCCATTCCCTCCCGGCCGATGTGCCAGCCCAGGAGGCCCCCGGCCGCCCCCACCGCCCCGATGACCAGCAGCAGACCTCCCAGCAGGGGCCAGCCGGCGCCTTCCGGGAGGCCGATCATGCGTGCCGCCTGGCGCAACAGGGAGAGGTAGAGGTCCAGCACGGTCCCACCGTAGAGCAAGAAGTGCGTGAGGATCTTCTGGAAGGCCGCCCAGGTGGCCGACCACATGCCAGCAAGCATCGCGGTGGCCCACCAGCGGGGTGCCGGCAGCAACGCCGCCTCCACCAGGGCCGATTCGGCCAGGATGCCCACCATCGGTCCCAGGATCACCCCCCCCGGCGACATGGACTTGCAGATGGCCGCCACCACTCCGGTGGCCAGGGAGGCGCCTCGGCGGGGCATGGCCTGCCGCTGGGCGACGAGCAGCCCGGCGCCCAGGGACGCCATCAGCACGCCGGTGAACGGGAGGCGCAGCGCGTGCAGGAAGGCGCCCACGGTCGTCTCCGACAACCCCCAGAGGGCACCGAAGGCCGTCACGCAGGGCCAGAATCCAGGACCGCAGGCCGCCGCCGGGGACCCCCGGGATTCACTGCGATGGACGATCATCGGTCCTCCAGGGCACCCGCCGGCCACCGGGACGTTATGTAGCAGTGTGCATAACGCATGTCAATGCGACGCCGGGCCGTCGGGGGCCCCCCGTGAGGTTGGGATGGCCCCGTCCCGGCCCAGGGATGGGGCTTCCCCGTCGGGGGGATCGATCGATGCTCGGGGTCTCGACCGGTTCTCGGGGACGGCCTAGACTGCGGCCGCGAGAACCGGGCCTTCAGGGATTCGCCGGTCCGGGGCAGGGAGGTGGGACGATGGACGAGTTGCCGAAGGGGCCCCCGCGTCTCAGGCTGATCGCAGTGGCCGGCGATGCCGGAGCGGAGCCGGAGTCCCCCGAGGGCCGTCTTGCCTTCGAGGTCGGTCGACGACTGGTCGATGCGGGCCATCGGCTGCTCACCGGTGGGCTCGGCGGGGTGATGGAGGCCGCCTGCCGGGGAGCCCGGTCCTCGGCGGCCTGGCGCGAGGGTCTGGTCCTGGGGATTCTGCCGGGACATGCTCCCGACGCGGCAAATCCCTTCGTGGACATCGCGCTGCCCACGGGCCTCGACATCGCCCGGAACGTCCTGGTGGCCCATGCCGACGCGCTGATCGCCATCGGGGGTGGGGCAGGGACCTTGTCGGAGATGGCCCTGGCCTGGCAGATGCAGCGCCTGGTCATCGCCTGGCGCGGTGGCGGATGGAGCGGCCGGCTGGCCGATCGACCGGTCGATGGGCGCATCCGGTACCCGGAAATCCCGGAGGATCGCGTGTACGGGTTCGACTCGGCCGAAGAGGCCGTCGCGATCCTGCAACGTCTGGAGTCCCGGTATCGAGGATCCTGGGGAGGCATTGGCCACCGACGGTCTCCCTGAGGGCAGGACCCCACTTCTGACGTCCGGGGCCTCCTTTCCACATGGAAGAAGGTCCTTGGTTCCAGGAGGATGCCAGGGGTACCGGCAGACCCGACGGAGGTGCCCATGCGGATCGCCATCGCAGCGTGGATCGCCGTTCATGCCCTGATCCACTTCCTGGGTTTCGCGAAGGCCTTCGACCTGGCGGCCCTGGAGGAACTGAAGATGCCCATCAGCCGGCCGATGGGGGTGGTCTGGCTGGTCGCCGGGTTGACGCTGCTGGGGGCCGTGGCCGGGATGTTCCTGGCCCCCCGCTGGTTCTGGCTGATGGGCCTGGCGGGGCTGATCGTCTCCCAGGCCGTCATCGTCTCCGCCTGGAACGACGCCCGCTTCGGCACGATCGCGAACGCCGTGCTGGCCCTGGCGGTGATCCATGGCGCCTTCGCCTGGGGTCCCTTCGGGCTCCGGGACGAATACGACCGGCTGGTCCAAAGCGGCCTGAAGGAGATGTCCACCCGGCCTCGACCGCCGGTCATCACCGACGAGGACCTGTCGCCGCTGCCGGCCCCGGTCCAGCGTTACCTGCGATTTGCGGGCGTCGTCGGAACACCCAGGGTCCAGGGGTTTCGGGCCCGCATGTCGGGCCGCATCCGGGGGGCGGCCACGGCGTCCTGGATGCCATTCACCGCCGAGCAATACAACTTCTACGACCCGCCCCGGCGCTATTTCTGGATCGAGGCCACCCGGGGCGGCCTGCCCGTGGGCGGGCTGCACGCCTACGGCGAGGACGGCGCCTCGATGCGCATCCGCCTGCTCTCGCTGCTTCCCGTGGTGACCCTGTCGGGGCCCCAGATGACCCGTGGCGAGACGGTCACCCTGCTCAACGACGCCTGCCTCTTCGCCCCGGGCGTCCTGGTGGACCTGCCGATCCAGTGGCGGTCGGTGGACGACCACCGGGCGGAGGCCACCTGGCAGAAGGGCCCCCATCTGGTTCGGGCGCTCCTGGTCTTCGACGACTCCGGCGCCCTGGTGGACTTTCAGTCCGACGACCGCCCGGCCCTGGCCGAGGACGGAAGGACATTGCTCCCCCAGCGCTGGTCCACGCCCATCCAGGAGTACCGGACGATGGGACCGTTCCGGCTGGCCGCCGTCGGCGAGGCCCGCTACGCCGCGCCGGCAGGGGACTACGCCTATATCGAGATGGAGGTCCAGGAGGTCTCCACCGACCTCCGGGGCGAATGAGATGCCCGGTGAAACGACGGCCCGGGTCTCCCGGAGTCCGGAATGACAGGCGGTGGTAGAGGCCTCGGACATTGCCCGCGATGAGGCGTGTTTCGCCGGGGAGCCGGTGGACCCGATCTCGCGCCCGAATCTCCCGGCGGGCCCGATCGGGATCCGGTGTCTTGTCCATCAGGTCGTCGCATGCGCAGGACGGCCGTTGGGCGGTTCCCGAAAGCACCTCCCCCGGTCCAGCCTCAGGTTCTGGAAATCGGAGTCCGGCAGATGGATCCGTCCTCGGGGAAGGTCCGGAGATCCCAGGGGAGGACATCGAAGGGCCAGGGGGCGGCGGGGGTCATGGGACCTCCAGGTCCCGGCTTCGGCGGTGCAGCCGCATGTGTCCCGCCTGAATGCCCTCGGTGGCCAGGGCGCGGAGGGCCGTGAGGTTGTTCGCCATCCCGGTCGCAGCGGCCACCGCCGCCAGTTCCATCGCCGTGGTCACGCCGAGGATCCGCAGGGCGAGGCGGGCCCCGGGATGCACCCGGGTGGCGCCCCCCACCAGCCCCACCTGGACCGGCATCTCCAGGACTCCCTGGAGGTCGTCCCCGTCCCGATGCCAGGTGCAGAGGGGGCCATAGCGTCCGGTTCGGGCCGCATAGGCATGGGCTCCGGCCTCGACGGCGCGCCAGTCGTTGCCCGTGGCCAGCACCACGGCGTCGGTGCCGTTGAGGATCCCCTTGTTGTGCGTGGCGGCCCGGTAGGGGTCCCGCTCGGCAAAGCGGGAGGCCGCCACGATGCCGTCCCGGACCTCCTCGGGGGTGAATCCCGGGGCCTGCAGGGCCTCCAGGGGAACCCGGGCCTCGACCCGAACCTTCCGCCGATCCGCCAGGTTCGAGAGGATCCGGAGACCGATGCGGCCGCCGACCCGGTCTGCCAGGAAAGGCGCCAGGGCCTCGTTCATCGTGTTCACGGCGTTGGCCCCCATGGCGTCCCGGGTGTCCACCAGCAGATGCACCACCAGGAAGGACTCCTCGGGGGGGGCTGCCGGGAAGGGCCGGACCTCCAGGTCCCGCGGTCCTCCCCCCAGGCTCACGAGCGTCGGGTCCAGACCCCGGGCCAGGTCCAGCGCCTCCTCCCGGAGGGCCAGCACCCGGAGGGCTGCCTCCTCGGGGTCCGGGCAGAAGATCTGGATCTGGCCGATGGTGATGGGGGGATCGGCAAGGGTCCGGAAGCCCCCGCCCTTCCGGACCATCCGGGCCGCATGGGCCGCCGCGGCAACGACCGAGGCCTCCTCGACCACCATCGGGACCAGGACGTCTCGCCCGTCGATGCGAAAGTTCGGGGCCACGGCAAAGGGAAGGCTGAGGGTCCCGACCACGTCTTCGACCATCCGGTCGGCGGCCTCCAGGGACAGGCCACCGTGGGTCAGGGCCTCGTCGAGGGCCGACGGGGGGATGTCTAGGTCCAGGGCCAGGGCCTCCCGGCGCTGGGCCGGCGACAGACGATGCCAGCCGGGTCTGCGGCTGTCGATGGGCTGCGTCATCGGTCACGCTCCTTCCAGGAAGACACCCGTCTCGTCCAATGACAGGTCCAGGGGTTGGAGTCCGGATTCCCACACCAGACGGCGCCACTCCAGGGGTGCCACCGGCGCGGGGAGGAAGGCCACCAGCAGGTCCCCCCCACCGGCCCCGGACGGCTTCAGGACGCCCCCGCGGCGTTGAACCGCCTCCCGGAGACGGGCGTCCGGCAATCCCAGCATGGGTTGGTCCAGGGCCGTTCCCAGGTCCATCAGGGCCCCGGTGAAGTCCTCCGCCGAACGGAGAAAGGCCCCCAGGTCCCGGGACTCCCGAGCCAGGGCCTCCGCGAGGTCCCGGGCTCGGTCCAGTGGGCCGTTCACGCGGTCCGGGGCCTGGGCGCGGACTCGGTGCAGGACCTCGATCCGGTCCGCGGTCGAGGCCGGGCGGTCGCACCGGGCAAATCGAACCTCCAGGCCCTGGGGAGGGGTCCAGGGAAGGGGTTCCGGAGCGTCCCGACGATGGATCAGCCGCCCTCCATGGACGGCCGCCGACACGTCGGCCCCGCTGCCCGGCTGCCCCTGGTGTCGGTCATGGACTGCCCGGGCCAGCGTCCGAATCTGTCGTCGAATCGCCGGGTCCCGGAGGTCCAGTCCGGCCTCCACGAAGACCGAGGCCACGGCTCCCACGGCCACCGCCGACGAACTCCCCAGTCCCAGTTTGCCCCGGGCATCCTCGAACCCCGAGGAATCGGCCACCCAGGGGGCCAGGTCCTCGGACCGCCCCAGGAAGGCCAGGGCCTGCCGTCGCCCGGCCAGGACCAGTGGCGCCATCCGGGTTCCGGCGGGGGCGGGGGTCACCCGAACATGGCGTCGAATGGCCATCACCGCCGCGGGAGCCCCGAAGAGCACCGCATATTCCCCGAACAGGAAGGCCTTGCCGGGCACCCGGATGGTCATGGAGCAGCCTCCACTCCCGGGCCCGGGACCTCCTGGCGCACCTCCAGGACCCCCGGCACCCGGGCCAGGGCCTCGGCCCAGGTCTCGGCGTCCTCCCGGGGACACAGGACCTTGACGTGGGGTCCTGCATCGATGGTCATCCAGCCTCGCAGGCCCGACCGCCGAAGCACGAGGACCTGGTCCATCACCGCGAGGGTCGTGCCATTCCAGTAGCGCAGGGGCGGGCGGGCGGCCAGGGCACAGGCGTGCATTGCAAAGGCATTGGCCTCCACCAGGGGTCCCAGGGCCGACAGGTCCAGGGCCCTCGCATGGACCAGCGCCTGTTCCAGGTCCCGCCGTGACTGGTCCAGCCAGGCATCGTAGTAGGGAGACGAGAGGCGGGTGTGCTCCATCCCGTCGGTGGACCCGACGGCCTTGGGACCCCGGCCGGTCCAGGCCATCACCAGACCCCAGGGGACCTCCTCCGGGGGATGCAGGCATTGGGGCACGCAGTCGAGGCCCTCGGGATCCTCGCCTCGGGGCAGCCACACGAGACCCCCCAGGAGGCTGCGGGGCGCCGAACCGGATCCCATCCGGGCGAGGCCCGCCAGGGTCCCCAGGTCCAGGTCCAGGCCTGCGGCCCGGGAGGCGGCAACGGCCAGGGCCGCCATCCCCGAGGCCGAGGAGGCGAGGCCCGCCGCCGTGGGGAAGTCGTTGTCCGAGAAGACCTCGGCGGGGGTTGTGATTCCCGACAGCCTCCGGACCTGGTCCAGCACCCGGATGACCCGCGCATGGGCCTCGGGCGACGCCAGTTGCCCGTCCAGCACGAGGTGGTCCTGGGGGAGGTCGTCCCGGAAGGTCACCCGGGTGCGGGTGGACATCCCCGAGAGGGTCAGGGAGAGACTCCCGGTGGCCGGGAGGTTGCGGTCTCGGTCTCGCTTCCCCCAGTACTTGATCAGGGCGATGTTGGGCCGGGCCACGGCCAGGGCGCTTCGGGTCATCGGACCTCTCCTCCGATCAGGCCGGTGCGCCGTTCCCGGACGAAATCGGCCAGGGGGGGCAGCAGGACACGGGGAACATTCCGCAATTCCGCCAGGTTCCTGGCTCCGGTGAGCAGCATTCCCCGGGCGATCCAGTCGATGAGGCTCGCCAGTCGCCGTCGGACGGCGTCCTGACCGCCCTGGAACCAGGCCTGGATCACCGGGGCCGCCAGGCCCACCATGGTGGCTCCCAGGGCCAGTGCCCGCAGGGCGTCCAGGGCGGTCCGGATGCCGCCGGAGGCGATGAGGGGCACTCCCATCCCCTCCGCCTCCACGATTGCCGCGGCGGTGGGGATGCCCCAGTCCCAGAAGGCCTCGGGGTCCGGCTCCCCGGAGTCCGGACCCCGACCGATCTCCAGCCCCACCCAGGAGGTCCCGCCGGTCCCGGCGACGTCCAGGGCCGAGACGCCCGCCTCGACCAGCCGCCGGGCCGCCTCTCGGGAGATCCCGCAGCCGACCTCCTTGACGATCACGGGCACCGGCAGTTCCCGACAGGCCCGGGCGATGGCCTCGGCGATCCCCCGAAAGTCCCGGTCTCCCTCGGGCTGGGCCAGTTCCTGGGCGGGGTTCAGGTGGACGCAGAGGGCGTCGGCCCCCACGTCGTCGATCAGGCGCCGCACCGCTTCGAGGGGCATCCGGGCCAGTTGGACGCCTCCGAGGTTGCCCGCCAGCAGCACCGTCGGGGCCACCTCCCGGACCTGATAGGTCTCCTGGGTCGAGGGGTCCACGACCATCGCCCGCTGGCTTCCCAGGCCGAAGGCGATTCCCAGGTCGTCGCAGACCCGGGCGATCTCCTGGTTGATCCGGCGGGCCTCGGGGGTGCCCCCGGTCATCCCGGTCACCCAGAGGGGGGCCCGGAGGCGATGGCCCAGGAAGTCCACCGTGAGATCCACGTCCCGGAGGTCCAACTCCGGCAGGGCCTGATGGATCAGGTGCACGCAGGAGAGCCAGGTCGAGGCCTCCCGGGCAGGGACTCCAGGACCGCGAAACGGCTCCAGGTGGTCTCGTTTGCGTTGTTCGATGGGCCGGACGTCCATGGGCGTGACCTCCGTCGGGACCGCCAGCAGAAGCCATGCCAGCGGGTGCTATCATCCCACCGAACCGCCCGGAGGCAAGCGCGGAGATGGGGGACCCGGAGACCCCCGAGAGGGGCAGGGTTCCTGCTGGCGGGCATCGGGAGGACAGGAGCCCTCGGGGCAGGAGGAGACGATGGAAATGCCGGCAATCCTGCGGGCGATGCGGGAACCGGTCGAGGCGGCGCTCCGGGAGGTGCTGGACCAGAGTGGCGCGCCGCCGGACCTTCGGGAGGCGATGGCCTGGTCTCTGCTGGACGGGGGCAAGCGCCTGCGACCCCTGCTCGTCCTGGCGACCCGACGCCTCTTCCCGGACGGATTGGACCCGATGCCTGCGGCCTGCGCACTGGAGATGATTCATACCTACTCGCTGATCCACGATGACCTGCCGGCGATGGACGACGACGACCTCCGGCGGGGCCGCCCGACCTGTCATCGACGCTTCGGGGAGGCGATGGCCATCCTGGCGGGGGACGCCCTGCTCACGGAGGCCTTCGCCGTGCTGGCCCGGGCCTACGGGGGAACGGACGATGCCACGGGCATTGCGGTGGTGCGCGAGATCGCCGAGGCCGCCGGTCCCGCCGGGATGGTCGGGGGCCAGGTCCTGGACCTCCTGGCGACGGGCCGGGCCATCTCGAGGGCCGACCTGGAGACCCTCCATCGCTGCAAGACCGGGGCCCTGATCCGTGCGGCCGTGCGCTGTGGCGCCCTGCTGGGCCGTGCGGACCCGCGCGACCTGGCGATCCTGACCCGCTGTGCCGATCGCCTGGGACTGGCCTTCCAGGTCGTGGATGACCTCCTCGATGTCACCTCCACCGCCGAGATCCTCGGGAAGACCCCCGGGAAGGACCAGGCCCAGGGCAAGACCACGATGGTCACCCTCCTGGGAATCGAGGGAGCGAGGCACCTGGGCGAGGCCCTGGTCCGGGATGCCCTGGCGGACCTCCAGCCCTTCGGACCCCAGGCGGAATCCCTGCGGGCCATCGCGGCACTCTTCGTGGAGAGGACCGCCTGACGGCGTGCGGCGTTCGGGCCCTGTCGCCGCTCTCGCGATCGCCGCACGGCCGGGGTGTCTTCTCAATCAACGGGAGGTTGCTGTGAAATCGAAGACGCCGATGGGGACTCGGGGATCTCGTCGGGGACCTGGTCGAAGACCTCGTCCAGTGCTCGGGTCCGCCTATCGCAGCGGAAGGTCTCCGGGGAAGGTGGCCAGGGCCCCGGCGGACATGGCCGCCCGAGCCACCCGGTCCCGATCCCGGACCGGGACCAGCGCCAGGACGGCCCCGGCCATTCCGGCCCCGGAGATCTTCGCGCCCAGGGCCCCGGCGGACTCCATGGCCCGAACCAGGTCCTCGATGGCCGGGGAGGACAGACCCAGGACCCGGAGCATCCCGTGGGCCTGTCGAAGCCAGGTTCTCTGGGGCGGGGTGCCTCGGGTCAGGGAATCGACCAGACGGAGGGTCAGGTCCTCGGAACGGGCCTTCAAGGAATCGAAGTCCTCGGGATGGGTCCTGGCGAACTCCCGCACCCGGGCCACGGCCTCGGCGGTCGATCGGGTGCCAGGGGCCATGGCCACCAGCACGTCCAGGTCCGGGAAGGGCCAGGGCAGGGCGACCGGCGCTGCAGGGGGATGCCAGTACAGGGGGGTCTCGTAGGCCACGACCGCCGGGTCCAGGCCACTGGACGGCCGATGGAACAGGTCCTCGACGAGCCGGGCCCACCGGGCCACCTCGGCGGGCCCGGGCGCCTGCTGGACCTGGGTCGCCGCCCAGCGGACCAGGGCCACCGAGAGGGCAGCGCTGGACCCGATCCCAGCCCCGAGGGGGATGTCGCTGTCGATGGTGAAGGGAGCCGGGCCGGACGGGTGGGCCGCGAGTCCGAAGAGGTCCCAGGCCGCGCACCAGGCCGCCACGATTCGGGGGTCGCCGGTGACGCCCCCGGTACGCAGGCGGAGCCGGACCCGCCGGAGGGGGACCGCCAGGGCCGACGATCCATGGAGGACGAAATGCTCGCCGTTCAGAATGGCCTTGCCGCAGGCCTCCACGGTCTCCTCCATCCACCCCCAGGCCCCGGGGCGGGCACCCTCGGCGACCGCCGTACCAGGCTGCCGGGAAGCATGGCCGGTGACCTCTCCGTTGACAATCCCCGACGGTCGATGCCGGCATCGGGGGACCTTTCGAGGGAGCGCCCGGTTCCGTCGGTGTTCGGGTCGCCGTCGTCCCCTCGGGCCCGGGGACCGGCCAGAAGAACCAGGGAGATCGCTCGGGTCATGGCGATTCCTGGGGATCGGGCAATGGAAGGTCCTTGGCAGGCACCTCGGGCAGGGTTGCCCCTGAGGGAAGGAGGTCCGCCAGGGCCTTCAGGAACGCATCGAACTCCTGGAGATCCAGTTGTTGCTGGGCGTCGGACCGGGCCAGGTGGGGCACCGGGTGCACCTCGACCATGACGCCCTGGGCGCCGGCGGCCAGGGCCGCCCGGGCCAACGGAATCAGGATGTCCCGGCGCCCCGCGGCATGGCTCACGTCCACCAGCACCGGCAGCGGCGTCCTCTGTCGCAGCAGGGGCACCGCCGAGATGTCCAGCGTGAAGCGGGTCTCCCGCTCGAAGGACCGGATTCCCCGCTCGCAGAGCAGGATGTCCTGGTTGCCGGCCTGGGCCAGGTACTCCGCCGCATGGAGGAATTCATCCAGGGTCGCCGCAAAGCCCCGTTTCAGCAGCACGGGTCGCCCGGTGCCGGCCGCAACCTTCAGCAGCTCGTAGTTGGACATGTTCCGGCTGCCGATCTGCAGCACGTCGACATATCGGGCCGCCAGTTCCACGTGACGCGTGTCCACCACCTCGGAGACCGTCGCCAGGCCGTGGCGCCATCCGGCCTCCTGGAGCAGCCGCAACCCCTCCTCGCCCAGACCCTGGAAATCGTAGGGAGAGGTCCGGGGCTTGAAGGCCCCGCCCCGGAGGAATCGAACCCCTAGGCGTTTCAGGTGGAAGGCCACCAGGTCCATCTGCTCTGCACCTTCCACCGAACAGGGACCGGCGATCACGACCGGGGCCTCGCCGATCGTGCAGGACCCGACGGGAATCACCCGGTCGGGCTGCCCGGGGCGCCGGGTGACCCGGAGAGAGTCCTGATCGTGCTCCTCCATCAGGGCCAGGGAGGCCCGGAGGATCTCCCGGAACAGGTGGCGAATCGTGGCTTCGCTGAACGGTCCCTGGTTCTGGGCCACCAGGTCCTCCAGGATGGCCATCTCCCGACCGGGGCTGTGCATCGGGATGTCCCAGGCGGCCTTCAGGCGCTGCATCTCCTGGACCAGGCGTCCCCGTTCCGACAGGTCCTCCAGCAATCGCAGGTTCACCTGGTCGATGCGCCCAAGGAGGGACTCGATGTTGTCGTCGATCTCCCGAGGAATGGTCATGTGCGGTTCCCCTGCGGGCCCGGTACGCATCTCAGCAACGGTCGTGCCAGAGTCGTCGGCCCTCGGAGGAGGCGGCACCATCGGGGGATTCGGCGTCGCAGGTTCCGGGGGCGCCTCCGGGGGCGGCGTGTCATTTCGCACGGCCGGGCGAGCGGGCTTGAACGGGGCTTCCGTCTGGCGGATGGCCTGGAGGTCCGCCAGCACGATCGCCGCGGCAGCCTCCAGCACCACCGGAACCCGCAGGGCGATGCAGGCGTCATGCCGGCCCTCGATGCGCAGAGTCACCATCTGGCCGCGCTGGAAGTCCCAGGTGCGCTGGGGTCTCGCAATGCTGGCGGCGGGCTTCACGGCGACCCGGAAGGTCAGCGGGTCCCCGGTCGTGATGCCGCCGAGCACGCCGCCGGCGTGTTGGGTGGCCAGGTGGCCGTCGGGGCCCACAAAGGGGTCGTTGTGCTGGCTTCCCCGCATCCTCGCAGCCCGAAATCCGCTGCCGAACTCGATGGCCTTGATGGCGGGGATCGCGAAGGCCACGTGGGCGATCAGGGACTCCGCTGCATCGAACCATGGCTCCCCCAGTCCTGCCGGGAGACCGGCCACCGAGCACTCCACGACGCCCCCGATCGAGTCCCCTTCTGCCTGGGCCTCGGCCACCGCTGCATCGATGTCGGTCCGCCCCCCCACCTCAATCACCCGGGACGCGAAGGTGACCCCAGGCAACAGGCGCCGGGCCAGGGTTCCCGCCAGGACCAGTCCCACCGTGAGGCGTCCCGAGGCGGTTCCCCCGCCCCGGGGGTCCTGGAAACCGCTCCACTTCACCTGGAGGGACCGATCCCCATGGCCGGGACGGGGCGGGGCATCGGGCGGATAATCGCCCGACCGGACGTCCTGGTTCGGGACGTAGAGGGTGATCGGGGCCCCGGTGGTCCGTCCCTGGAAGACCCCCGAGAGGATGTCCACGGCGTCCCGTTCCCGTCTCCCGGTGGTGCCGGGGGCGCCGGGTCGTCGCCGGGCCAGGTCCGGCTCGAAGTCCTCAGGCGACAGGGGCATCCCTGGCGGGCATCCCTGGACGACGACGCCGATGCCCGGGCCGTGGGACTCGCCGAAGATCGTGACCCGAAAGACCCGGCCGAAGGTGTTCATGGGGCCTCCTCGACCCGCACGCCCAGGTGGGCGAGGTCCTGGAAGAAAGCGGGATAGGACTTCGACACGCACTCGGCGCCCCGGATCGTCACGGGACCCGTGGCCCTGAGGGCCGCGACGGCTCCAGCCATGGCGATTCGATGGTCCGAGGCCGCCTCCAGGACCCCGGTCCGGGGACGGCCGCCGAAGACCCGGAGGGACTCGCCGTCGTCCTCGGCGGTGATGCCCATCGCCGTGAAGGCTGCCCGGAGGGTCGCGGATCGGTCGCTCTCCTTGTGCCGGAGCCGGAAGGACCCCCGGAGGCGGCTTGGGCCGGGAATCGCCGCGGCCAGGGCCGCCAGTGGCGGCACCAGGTCCGGGCAGTCGGTGCAGTCGAACTCGAAGGGATGCAGCACCCTGGATCGGCAGACGACGCGGTCGGGGCCCGTCTCAACGGAAGCGCCGGCTGCCTCCAGGGCCTCCAGGATCCGGCGGTCCGCCTGTCGGGACGCCGCCGATAGGCCCTCCACGGTCACCTCCCCGCCCAGGGCCCCCGCAACCAGCAGGAAGGCGGCGCCGCTGAAATCTCCCTCGGCGGTCCAATGTCGGCCGACCAGTCGCTGGTGGCCGGGGATGCGGAACCAGGTCCGGTCCAGTGCTGCCTCGATTCGGGCCCCGGCCTGCCGGAGCAGGTCCAGGGTCATCTCGACGTAGGGGCGGCTCGTGAGGCCCTGAACGACGACCTCGCTGTCCCCGGGCGCCCGGGGCAGGGCCAGCAGGAGCCCCGTCAGGACCTGGGAGGTGACGGTCGCGTCCAGAACGGCCCTCCCGCCGGCCAGGGGACCCCGAACCTCCACCGGCGGGAGGCCTCCGCCGGTGCGGCACGCGGCACCGAGGGCTTCGAGAGGCTCCACGATCATCCCCACCGGTCGGCGGGCCAGGGACCCGGAGGCCCGAAGCGTGGACCATCCATCGGCGAGGGCCGCGATGGGGGCGAAGGATCGCAGGCAGAGGCCCGACTCTCCGCACGGGAGGTCCCCGGCCCGGAGGACCTCGGGGCCCCGGATCCGGAACTCGTCCCTGGCCCAGGACACCTGTGCCCCGAGGCCCCGGGCGGCTGCGATGGCCGCCAGGACGTCGTCGCACTCCGTCGCCCCCGCCACCGTGGTGACCCCCTCCGACAGGGTCCCCAGGGCGATGCATCGTTGCACCATGCTCTTCGATGCCGGGGCCCGGAGCGTGCCCCGGACCTCAGAGGGCCACACGCGCTTCATCGGCGATCTCCTGGGCCAGCATCTCCGGGGACACCCCTTCCCCGTCCACCAGCAGGTCCGACACCTGGGCACAGGCATCGCGTCGAGCGGTCCAGAGGGCCTCCTGGACCGCCGGGGACTCGTCCTTCCAGAGGGGCCGCTCCCCGCCGTCCCGGACCAGGCGCTCCCGGGCACCCGGCAGCGTCACGAAGACCCAGACCGTCCAGAAGGCCCCTCTCAAGACGGCCCGGGAACCGGGGCGCAGCGGTGTACCGCCCCCACAGGCCACCACGATCCGATCCCGGTGGGCCAGGGACCGGAGCATGTCCTCCTCGGCCTGTCGGAAGACCTCCTCGCCGTGATGCCGCAAGACCTCGGGGATCGACATGCCCAGGCGGTCCGCGACCTCCTGGTCCAGGTCCACCGAGGACCACCCCAGGAGTCGGGCGACCTGAGGGGCCAGGGTCGTCTTGCCAGCACCCATGAACCCCACCAGGGCGATCCGTCGGGGTCTCGGCGCGGCGGCCCAGAGGGCCGTTCGACCGTCTTCCAGCGCCGGAGGAAGGTCGAAGAACCGCTGGAAGGCCGAGGCACCCTGGTGAAGCAGCCACTCTCGGGGCGAGGCCATCACCGTTCCTCCCCGGGAGGCGAGGGGAGAGGGGGCTTCCCCGGCATAGTCGGCCTCCAGCACCACCGTCCCCGGGGCCATCGGACCGGGATCTCCGAGGGCGTCAACGGCATCCCGGGGCAGCGTCGATACCACGACGCCCACGTGGGGAAGCCATCGGGGGAGGTCCTCCAGGGGGCCGAAGCCCACCCCGAGGTCCCGGGCCAGATCCTTCGCCCGATCGACCGTGCGATTGAGCACATGAACCGGGCACCGGGCATCGGTCAGGGCCGCCACGGCTCCCCGGGCGGCTCCCCCGGCGCCCAGCACCAGGGCCGGTCGTCCCTCCCAGGGAACCCCGGTGGATGCAAGGGCTCCCTGGACGCCATCCGGGTCGGTATTGGCCCCGATGCAATGGGTGGCCCCGGCTTCCAGACGCCAGAGGGTGTTCACCGCCCCGATGCGACGGGCCGTCGGCTCCAGGTCGTCGGCCAGGGCAACCAGGGCCTCCTTGAAGGGGCGCGTGACGTTGAGGCCCCGGAAGGGGACCCCGGTCCACAGGCGGCTGATGGAGGCGAGGTCCCGGCCGTGGACCGCGAGGTAGGTCGCCGGGAGGCCCAGGAGCCGGATCCAGTGGCGATGCAGGGTTGGGCTGATGCTGTGTCCAACGGGATTGCCAACGACCCCGACGATGTGAAGACCCATCCTAGTCCCCCATGCCCAGAGCCCGGGCCGCCTCTTCCAGGGTCGGCTGCCCCGGGGCCGTGGGCGCATCGGGGCGCAGCGTGCAGTAGAGCCAGGGGGCTCCCCGCCGCACCGATCCGAACCGGCTCTCCCGCCCGGCCTCGCCCATGCAGAAGGCCACCAGGGGACGGGGCGCGTCCTGGTACAGGTCCAGGATGCGCAACCCGTCTTCGGGGCTCTGGGCCATCGTCACGACCTTGGCGATCTCCGCTCCGGCGTCGAAGCATGCCCGTGCGAGCCTCCGAAGCACCTCGATGGGCGGAGTGTCCTCGAAGCGATGGACCGATCGGATCACCCGGGCCCCGATCGCCCGGGCCAGGGGCAGGACCTTCCGGACCGTCTCGTCCGGCGCCTGGAGGTCCAGGTCCACCGCCCCGGCGCCGGCCTCCAGGGCCCACTGGAGCAGCGTCGCCGGGTCCTTTCCCCCGGCGGGGTGGTGGCAGGTGGCGATGGTCGGAGGCAGCGATCGCAGCAGCGTCGCCAGGTCCTCCGGGCTTCCACGGAATCCCTCCAGGCGGCACTCCACCAGGATGGGAAAGGGAACCGGCGGCACGCCGTTGCGCAGGTCCTGCCACCGGACCGAGAGACAGGGCAGCGGGAATCGCTCCGGCCATGTCCCTGGCGATCCCATGTCCGTTTCTCCCTTCTGGGCCCCTTCGCCCATTAGCAACCTCCGTGCCCGGACCTGATCCTAGCGCAGGATTCCGTGGGGCGTTGTCCATCCCACGCCGGTTCGCGACCACCGTTCCATCGGTCTCCTTCCGGCGGGCCTTCCATGGGGAAGGCCGATGGACGGCTCTGGACGGGGAACATGCCTCCATCGAGGTCCAGGCGGGAATCTCCCTGCACCAGGGAGCGCATCCGGGTCCGTCGGCGATGATGACCCCTGTCCCACCCGGATGGTAGGCTTGCCTGCACGCGGGTCACACGGATGGCAGGAGGCCGTTCCCAAGGACGTCGAGGCAACGCTTCTGCGGATCGAGGGGGCACGATGATCGAGGTGCATTCGAGCAACCGGATGGAGCGGCTGGCGGAGGATCTGGCCCGGACCCTGGCCCGGGATCCCCCGAAGGACCCCATGGCGCCTCTGTGGGTCGTGGTCCCCAGCCGCGGCATGGAGCGGTTCCTGGCGGATCATCTGGCGATGGTCGCGGGCATCTCGGCCCAGGTGCGCCATGCCTTTCCGGCGCGCATCGTCCGGGCCCTGCTTCGAAGCGCCCTGGAGGACTCGGCCTTCGACCCCGACCTGGACGTGGCCGACCCCTGGGACCCGGACTCCCTGACCTGGACCATCCTGGAGGAGTTCCCCGCCCTGCGCCGCGTGCCCGAGTTCCAGGACCTGGCCCGGTACCTCGAGGGCATGGAGGCCCTGGGGACCGAGGTCCGGCGGGAGGAATACCGCCTGGCCCGGATGGCGGCCAATCTGCTGGACGAGGTGGCGGCCTATCGTCCCCAGTGGGCGCGATCCTGGTCCCGGGACGAGCCGCTCCGGGTGCCCGGAAGCCCGGATCCCGTGGACGAGGCGGGGGCCCGTGCCCGGTGGCAACGGGTCCTCTGGCAGGCGATGGAGAGGCGCCTGGGCCCCCATCCGCTGGCCAGGCTGCCGGAGGGGTGCCGGCGCCTCGAAGACCCGCGACCCATCGTCGGCCTGCCGAACCGCCTGTCCCTGTTCGGGATCTCGGCCTTGCCGCCGGCCTTCCTGGACGTCTTCTTTGCCCTGGGATGCCGTGACGACATCACGGTGCGCCTGGACCTTCTGACCTGCACCCGGGGCTTTCTGGGGGACATCCCGAAGGCCCGCCAGGTTCATCGCCTGCGCCGGGAGGACCCCTCGGCGTCGGACGAGGACCTCCATGCGGGCCATCCCCTGGTCCAGTCCTTCGGCGGGATGTGGATCGACTTCAATCGGTTGCTGGCGGAGCGTCTGGGCGACGTCCCGGAGGACCTCTGCGAGGACCCGGTCCCGTCCCCGGACGGCAAGACCTCCCAGTTGCGGATCCTCCAGCAACAGATGCTGAACGGGGTCCTGGAGTCGCCTCCCGATGCCCCGGTGGAGCCCGACGGATCCATCGTCTTCCACTCGACCCACACCCTGGCCCGCCAGGTCCAGGCCCTGAGGGATCAGGTCCTGGCGGCCCTCGAGGAAGACCCGACGCTGCAACCTCGGGACTTCCTGGTGATGTGCGCCGACGTGGAGGCCACGGCGCCGCTGATCCAGGCGGTCTTCGGTCTGGTGCGGGACGACCGGGGACGCCTCCGGGCCCGGAACCCGGGGCCCGGGCTGCCGGCCCTCCCGGTCGGGATCGCCGACCGTCGGCCTCGGGACGCCAACCCGGTGGCCCATGCGTTGATGCGGTTGCTGGAACTGGCCCGAGGACGCTTCCGGGCGGGCGAGGTGCTGGACTTCCTGGCGCTGGACCCGGTCCGGGAGCAGGCCGACTTGAGCCAGGAAGACATCGATCGACTGGCGGCGCTGCTGGAAGAGGCCGGGGTCCGGCATGGGGTGGACGAGGGCCACCGGGCCGCCGAGGACCTCCCGGCGAGCCGGCGCCATACCTGGGAGTTCGGGATCGATCGCCTGGTGTTCGGGGCCGCGGCATCGCCCTTCGCGGCTCCCGACCCGATGCATGGCGTGGCGCCTCACCTGCTGGAAGACCCCGAGGACCTCCGACGCGTGGGGCGGTTCGCCCGGTTCTTCGGGACCCTGCGGGAGGTCTGTGCGGTGATCCGGGGGGCGCCGTTCCACCTCTCCTGTACCCCGGAACGGACCGCCCGTTCCCCTGACCGGTGGTTTGAGGACCTGTCCCGAGAGGTGCCCCGGGTGGTCCGGATCTCCGAGACCCGGGCCTTCCTGTGGCATCGGGTGCTCGAGGCCCTGGCGGGACTCGGGCCCGGCAGCACGGCGAACGCCGCGGCGGCCCGACCCATCGACCTCTGGGCCCTTCAGACGGCCCTGGAGGCCTCGCTGGAATCAGGGGTCCAGATCCAGGGACTGCTCCAGGGGGGGATCAACTTCTCGGGACTGGTCCCGATGCGGGCCATTCCCTTCCGGGTGGTGGCCCTGCTGGGGCTCGACGAGGAGACCTTCCCCCGAAAGGGCCATCGATCGTCCTTCGACCTCCTGGGGCGCCATCCGGCCCCCGGGGACCGGAATCCTCGGGACGAGGACCGCCACCTGCTGCTGGAGGCATTGCTGTCCGCTCGGGACCGATTCTGGGTCTTCTGGAACGGACGGGGAGTCCGGGACAACCAGCCTCGCCCGCTGCCCGTGCCTCTCGAGGAGATGCTGGACGTGGTGGTCCAGACGTTTCACGGAAACCAGGACGAGGAGCGACGACGATGGATCGTCGATCACCGGATGCAGCCCTTCCATCCTGATCAGTTCTCCCCCGCGCTGGAGCATGCTTCCCGGCGATCCTTCGATCAACGCATGCTTCCCGGTGCCAGGGCCCTGGTCGGCCCCCGGAGCGACCCCAGGCCCTTCGCCTCCATCGCGGAACCCCTGGGCGAACCTGCTTCGGGGGACATCCCGGTGATCTCGATCAAGGACCTTGAAATCGCCTTGCGCAACCCGGCGCGCCATCTGCTGGAGCGCCGATTGCGGGCGGGACTGAGCCTGGATTCGGTGGTCCGGGACGAGATGGACCCCATCGACGAAGGGGATGTGGACGACTGGAACCTGCTGGAGCGTTTGCTTCGCTGGATTCAGGACGAGGAGATCGATTTCGAACGGGCCCTGTCCCGAATGCAGGCCGAGGCGGACATTCCTTCGGGGACCACGGGGCGACGGGTCGCATCGGCGATCTGGCGCAGGGCGATGCTGCTCCACGAGGCCGCGCGGGAGGTCCGCAGGACCCGGCCCAGGCGCTGCCAGGTGGACCTGGTCTTCGAGCAGCCCCGGTGCCGCCTCATCGGGGCGATTCCCGGACTCCACGACCGGGGCCTCCTGGTGCTCTCTCCCAGGGAGGCGGGGGGCGGGATCCTGCTGCGGCTGTGGTTGCAGCACCTGGCGGTTTCGGCGATGGAGGGCCGTCCCAAGGGGCCTCCGACGTGGTTGTTCCAACTGGAGTCCATGAAGTGGAAGGACGCGGAGACGCAGGAGTCGGTCGCAGGCTACCGCTTCGACGGTCGGCCCTGTGAAGAGGCGAGAGCCACCCTCGGGTCCCTCCTGGTGCTCTGGCGGAAGGCCTCCATGGGGCCGCTGCCGCTGTTTCCTCGCTCGTCCTACGAGTATGCCCGTCAATCCGCAGGCGGAGACGATGCGAAGGGCAGAACGGAGGCCGCGAAGAAGTGGGCTCCGCAGGACCACGATTCGGCCCGTGACGGGGCCAGGGGGGACCTGGAGGACCCCTACGTGGCACGGGTCTTCGGCGAGGTCGATCCCTGGGGCCCCGAGCGTCCCGAGTGGATGCGCGACGACTGGGCCCCCGACTGGCTCGCCCACCAGGTCTATGGGCCCATCCTCCGCGCCCGGAAACCTCTGACGGAGGAATCGGAGACCGAGGACGATCCGGAGGGGAAGACGCGATGAATGCACGACGCACGTCGTTTGACGTCTCTGGGCCCGTTCACCAGTCCCATGCCCTCCTGGCGGCCAGCGCCGGGACGGGGAAGACCTACAGCATCGCCTCGATCTTCCTCCGGATGGTCATCGACCCGGGCCAGACTCGGGGGCCCGACCGACCGGAGGGGGTCCAGCCGTGGGAGATCCTGCTGGTGACCTTCACCCGGGCTGCGACCGCCGAGATGCGCAGCGGCATTCGAAACCGATGTCGGCAGGCCCGGCGCTGGTTCCAGGCCGCCCTGGAGGCCCTGGATCGAGGGCAGGAGGTCCCGACGCCGGAGGACCCGGTGCTCCTGGGGTTCCTGGGCACCCTTCCATCGGACGGGAACCGGCGGGAGGGCCTGGCGGAGGGACGGCGCCGGCTCGACGAGACCCTGGCCCGGTTCGACGAGATCATGATCGCGACGATCCATGGCTTCTGCCAGCGGATGCTGCTGCGGCACGCCATCGACAGCGGCGTGCCCATGGAGGCCGATGTCTGCGACGAGGCCGACTCCTGGGTGGAGGAGATCGCCCTGGATTCCCTTCGGCGCTTCCTGGAGGAGACCCCGCTGCTGCTGTCGAAGGCCATCGTGGAGGGGGGGGCGAACCTGAGGAAACTCTGGATCGACACCGCCTCGGGCCTGGTGCGGAGGCCCGAGGGCCGACTGGTGGACCTTCCCGTCGCCACGGAGGACCAGGTCCAGGACTGGGTGGGTCGCTTCACCCGGTGGGTCGAGGGGTGGCGGAGGGACCTCCAGGTCATTCCGGACAACCTGGTGGACGAGGTGAATCGACTGGTGGCCTCAGGTCAAATCGATCGCGGCAGGGTCAGGAATCCGGAAAACCTCCTGCGGATTCTGGGAACCGCACGGGCGGACCTGCAGTTCCAGGCCGACCAGGGACCCGAGGCGCTGGACCTCGACACGGTCCTGGTGCTGCTGAAGGTCCTGGCCCGAGGGATCGCCTTGAAACAGAAGCACGGCCTTCCTTCTTCGATCAGACCCATGGTGGAAGCCATGGAGGGCCACCTGGTCACCTGGGAGGAACTTCTGGGACACCAGTGCCTGAAGGGGACTCTGGCCGCCGGTCTTCGGGCGCTGGAGCATCGCCTGGCCTGGGAACTCCCGAGGCGCAAGCGGGACGAGTCGGTCTGGACCTATGACGACCTGGTCCACCGGTTGCGACAGGCCCTGGAAGGAGAGGCCGGCGAGGTCCTTGCGCGGGAGATCCGGCAGCAGTTTCGGGTGGCCCTGATCGACGAGTTCCAGGACACGGATCGGAACCAGTGGGCCATCTTCCGACGCCTGTTCCTCGAAGGGCAGGGCGATCCCCTGCGCCTGTGGCTGGTCGGGGACGCCAAGCAGTCGATCTACCGGTTCCGGGGTGCAGACATCGGGGCCTTCCTGGAGGCCCAGGAGAGGATTGCGGATCGCCTGGACCTTTCCACCAACTGGCGTACCGATGCGCCGCTGCTCGAGGGGATCAACCGACTCTGGTCCTATCCGGGACGACGAGAGGGCGACTCCGGGACATCGCAGCCCACCGATTCCGGGGAGGGCGCGATGCTGCCGTTCCTGCAGCCGGAGATCCCTGCACCGCGGGTCCAGGCCCACCATTCGCATCGACGGGTCGTCCTTCCGGGAAGGAGCAGGTCCCGGGCTCCGTTGCGCCTGGTTCTGGTCACCGGGAAGAGGACCGATGCCGCCTCGGGCCCGGGGGACAGGGGAGCAGCACCAGATCGGGTCAGGGGACAGACGGTCAGTGTTCCGGAGATGCGGCGTCTGGTGGCCCGCTGGACCGCCCAGGACATCCGGGCGACCCTGGATGCCGGCATCCGGATCCTTCAGGAAACGGTTCGCCAGGAACCGGAGACCCCCGTGCAGCCGAGACATGTCGCCGTGCTGGTCCGCACCCATCGGGAGGGGCGTCTGGTGCAGCGGGCGCTGCGGAGCCTGGGCATTCCTTCGGTGACGGGGGGACAGGAGAGCGTGTTCAGTACCCCCGAGGCAATCGACCTGCTCCGGTTGCTCCGGTCCCTGCAGCGACCCCAGGATCCCCGTTCCGCCGTGACCGTGGCCGCCCTGGCCCTGTTCCAACGAGGCGCTCGGGACCTGGAGACCCTCTGGGGAGGCGCCCCGGAGGACTCCGAGAACTGGAACCGATGGACCCGGCGCATCGTGGAGTGGCGAGATGCGTGGCAGCAGGGCGGCATCTGGCGACTGTGGTTCGAGGTCCTGTCGGACCCGGAACTGCAGCCCCTGTCGCTGATCGGAACCTGGGGCGGCGAGCGGAGCATCACCAACTGGTTCCACCTGGTGGAGTGGCTCCAGGGCGAGGCCACCCGGCGCCGATTGGGCACCTGGGAGACGATCCAGTTGCTGGCCCGACTGATCGAGGGGGCCGACGTTCGGGCCGAGGACCCGGACTCACGGTTGCTGCGGCTGGAGAGTGACCTGGACGCGGTCCAGATCGTCACGATCCATGCTGCCAAGGGGCTCCAGTATCCCTTCGTCTGGGTCCCCTTCCTGTGGGCCTCGGCCCAGCGTGCGGGGAAATCCACGGGGGTCTGGATCCGGAAGGCGGAGGAGGCGGGAGACCTCCCGGGACTGGACTTCTCCGGCGCCTCGCCGGACCGGCCGCTGCTGCTTCCGTCCCCCTGGATTCCAGATGGGGAGGACCAGGAGTTCCCGGCCTTCCAGGTCGAGAAACTGGAGAGTTTCCAGGAACTCCTGCGGCTGTCCTACGTGGCGATGACGCGCCCGCAGCACGAGATGACCGTGGTGACTGGCCAGGTCAATCCATACTGGTCGTCGCCTCTCGCGACCGTGCTCCATGGACACCAGGTCCAGGAGGACCTTCCGTCGGTTCCGCTGCAAGCCTTCCAGGCACTGCAGGCGCGACTCAAGGACTGGTATGCCCTCGATCAGGTTGAAGAGGATCTGGCCGGGCTGGTGAAACGATGGAACCCGCCCAACGGCGGCGTCGAGGTCGCCGAGATGATCAGGGTCCAGGACTTGTCGCCCGTGGCGCCCTGGGAGCCGCCCAGGACGTCCGGGGAGGACCTCGCGCCACGGCAGTTCACCCGGTCGGCCGGCACGCTGGACCGGTTCTGGTTCCGCAGCAGTTACTCCACGATGGCCAGGGGCCACGGGGATCCGGTGTCGGTCGAGGAGGCGGACCAGCAAGGCGCGGACCTCGGGGCGGGGGACGAGGTCGGGGACCCGGGGGCGGAACCGTTGCTCGGGGGAACAGCCTTTCCGACCATCGCCTCCGATGACGCGGAGTGGCTCGACCAGGAGGTGCCCCTCTCGGAGGTCCCGTCCGGGCGCCACATCGGGGATTTCCTGCACCGGGTGACGGAGCGTCTGGACTTCCGGCGGGACGACCCCGACTACCGCCGGGAGGTCGTGGAGGAGGCCCGGGGACTTCATGGGGTCTCCTGCAACACGGCTGAACGGTATGCCGCAGTCCTTCCGGACCTCCTGAGGACCCCGCTGGTGGGCCGGGATCCTCGATGCTTCGGTCCCGCAGTCTCCCTCCAGGACCTGCCCTGGGAGGACACCCTCCGGGAACTGGACTTCCAGATCCCCGTTCGTGGCGGGACCCGGGCCGGGATCGGGGTCGGCAGTCTGCTCGGTCCTGCGATGTTGCGTCGGGCCTTCGCCGCTGGAGGGGACCCGGAGGACCCGGTGATGGCTGCCTGGAGACCGGTCCTGGACTCCCTGGACTTCACCTCCTTCCACGGTTTCCTCAAGGGAAGCATCGACCTCGTGTTCCGGCATCGGGGGCCCGGGGATCCGGAGCCGCGGTGGTGGGTCGTGGACTACAAGACGAACCGCCTGTCCCCCCGGGGCGCGCCCGAGCGCTTCCGGGACTACCTGCCGGAGGCATTGTTGCGGGAGATGGTCGAGGCGCGATACGTGCTCCAGTACCACCTCTACCTGGTGGCCCTGCACCGGTTCCTGACCTGGCGGCTTCCGGGCTACGACTACGACCGTCATGTCGGGGGCGCCTGCTACCTCTTCGTCCGGGGCATGGCCGGGGCACGGGACCCGCATGGCACCGGGGTGTTCGTGGACCGCCCGCCCCGGAAACGCATCGAGGCGATTTCCCGGCTGATGGATACCCTGGAGGGCCCGGAGGTTGACCATGACCGATGATCTCCTGCGACGCCTGGAGGCGATGGGGGTCCTGGACCCCCTGGACCGGCAACTGGCGATTCGGGCCCTGGGGCGCTGCGACGTCGTTCCGGACCAGAAGCCCGTCTGGGCCATCGGGATCGCCCTGGTGATGGCGGCGATCCGCGATGGGCATTCCTGCCTCGAGATCGGGCCGGACTTCCCCCGGACTCCCGATGCCTTGGTTGCGGACCGGGATGCCTCCCCCGACGGGGAGCCCCTGCCCGGCTGGCCCGATCCCGCGACGTGGCCCGATACCCTGGCCCGATGCCCCCTGGTCCGGGTCGTGCCCGGTGACGGGCCGTCGGATCGCCGCCTCCTGGTTCTGGATCGGCGATTCCGCAGTCCACGCCTCTACCTGGAACGCTACTGGGACGCCGAGCAGCGCCTGGTGGCCCAGGTCCGGCAGCGGCTCTCCCTGGAGGACGGTTCCGAGGGTGCCGTTTCGCGTCCTGACTTGCGGCCGACGGCCAGCGAACTTCCCGACCTTCGTCGGGACATCGAGTGGCTGGTGCCCCTGGACGACCCACGACACGAGGCCGGTGTCCGGGACCAGCGTCTGGCCCTGGTCCAGTCCCTCCGGCACCCGTTCCTGGTCCTCACCGGGGGACCGGGGACCGGCAAGACGACCTCCATCGCCGCCTGGATCGCCCTGTGGCTCCGGCAGGCCCAACGACGGGGCCTGTCGGGGGACCCTCCCCTCCGGGTCGCCCTGCTGGCTCCCACGGGGAAGGCCGCCGCCCGGATCGTCGCGTCGATCCAGGAGGGCATCGATCGCATGCGTCGCCGGATCGACGCTGGGCAATCCAGTGAGGCGGACTGGGGTCGGGTGATCGACTGGGTCCCCCGAGAGGCGGCGACCGTGCACCGGGCCCTGGGCTACCATCCCGACAGCGGATCCTATCGCCATGGACCGGACCACCCCCTGCCGGCGGACCTGGCCGTGGTGGACGAGACGTCGATGCTGGACGGGATGCTGGCCCTGCGGCTGCTGCAGGCCTTGCCGGACCACTGTCGGGTGTTCTGGGTCGGCGATCGGGACCAGTTGGCCTCGGTCCAGGCGGGAGCGGTCCTGGGGGGCCTGTGCCGGGCGGGCCGGTCGCTGCGGATGGGCTTCTCACCGGCCATGGCATCCCTGGTCCAGGAGGTGCTCGGTCCCGGCGTGCCGCGGGCCGATTCGGGGCTGCCGGTTCCGGGTCCCTTGACGGATGCGGTGGCCGTGCTGCTCCACTCCTTTCGCACGGCGGAGGACTCCTCGCTGGCGGCCCAGATCCGGGCCATCCAGGAACTGGACGATTTCCCCGGCGCCACCGATCTGTTGGCCCGGTGCCGTCGGATCGTCGAGGGGTGGCCCTCGGAGCGTCCCGGGGAGGCGGTCTCCGGCCCGGCCCCGGGCATCCGAGTCCTGGCAGGGGAGGATGTCCCGCTCCCGGATCGGGACGGGAGCAGACCCCACGCGGGCCTTCCGGCGTTCCGACCGGAGACCCTGGACTGGATGGTGCAGCGCTGGAAGGCGACCCTCGATCCCGCCGTGCAGCAGGTGAAGAGGAGTCGCACGCGGGAGGAATACCAGCAGGCCGTCCGGGCGGCCCTGGAGGCACTGAAGGGATTCGCCGTGCTGTGCACCCATCGCCAGGGTCCCCGGGGGGCCGAGGCGTGCACAGAGGCCATTCGGCGCCTCTGGGGAGGGAGCGGCGCAGGGGAGGGGAGGCGGTTCTTCGTGGGCCAGCCACTCATGGTGCTGGCGAACGACTACTTCCTGAACCTCTTCAATGGCGATACGGGGATCGTCCTTCCGGCCTTCGGGGACGACCCGGAGGACCTGGTGGCCTGTTTCGGCCAGGTCGAGGCGCCGGGATTCCGCATCGTTCCACCGAGCCGGATCGTCGAGTCGGCCACGGCCTTCGCGGTGACCGTCCACAAGGCCCAGGGGAGCGAGTTCGGCGAGGTGCTGGTCGTGACGCCCCGGGAGGAGGACTCCTTCCTGACCCGGGAGTTGATCTACACCGCCATCACTCGGGCCCGACACCGGGCCTGGATCGCCGGGCCCCGGAACGTCGTTGCCGATGCCCTGGCACGGCGCACCCGGCGCGATTCGGGGCTGGTGGATGCCTTCTGGCCAGAGGGTTGAGGGGATCTACCTGGAGGACGGCGTGGATCCGTCGCCTTCCTCGGGCGGCGGGTCCTGGGGTTCCTCGGGGTCCGTCGGTTCCTCGGGCTTCTGCTCCTCGCACCAGCCCCAGTCATAGGGCGGGAAGGCGGCAGGGTCCAGCAGGGTCAACTCGGCCACGGGACCGGCCGAAAGGTCCCGGGTGTCGTGGACCTGCAGTCCCAACTGGCTCAGGCTGTACACGTAGTCCTCGATGAAGACGCCGCGGTAGATCTGGGCCTGCCAGTAACCGCTGTAGGACCGGCAATGGTCGTTGCCCCCGAAGTCGTCGAAGAAGCCCATGTGGCTGATGCTCGGCAGAGCCTCGATGGCCTCCCGGGTCACCCGGAACAGGGCCAGTTCCGACCTGTACTCGCCCCACCACTCTCCATGGCCGGTCTGGGTCTCGACCCAGCCGGACACCGGGATGGCCAGGAGGTTCCGGGCCCGGAAGAACGAGAAGGCCTTGTGGTCCCAGAGGACGTCGCTCCAGGTGTTCCAGCCGTCCCCGATGACCGCCGACTGGACGCTCTTGGGGCTGGTCGGGTCGGTCACGTCGAAGATCTCGACCTTGATGCCGCCCACGCGACCCTCCTCGTCGGCATCGCGCCCGGCCGTGAGCAGGAAGCCGGGCTCCAGGGGGTGGATGTAACTGGAGAAACCGGGGACCTTGAGTTCCCCGGCGACCTTCGGGGCCGCCGGGTCCCGGAGGTCCAGCACGTAGAGGGGGTCCACCTGCCGGAAGGTCACCACGTAGCCCTGGTCCCCGATGAACCGCACGGCGAAGATCCGCTCCCCCTTGCCGAGCCCGGCCACGACGCCGGCCTCTTCCAGGCGATCCCCGTCCTCGCGCAACACCGTGACCCGGCTCTCGGTCTGGTCGTTGTTCCACCAGCCGAAGCCGTCGGTGGTGGCGACCCGCAAGGCCCCCTCGTACTCGTCGAAGGCGAACTGGTTGATCGCGTATCCCAGCACCTTCCCGGAGGCGCGGTACCTCGCGTTGCCCGATGCGTCGAAGGCGAACTTGTGGATGTGGGTCTGGATCGGGGGGATCTCCTCGTCACTGCCCCGCCACCACCAGTAGAAGTCCCAGTTGGTGGAACCCACATAGACCGCGTCGAGGCTCGCGTAGACCGTGCCCCAGGACCCCTCGATGGTGGACCCGGCGATCGCCCCGGACCCCACGTCCAGGGACACGAGGCTCAACAGGGCCTGGCCCGAGAAGACGCTCGGCGCGTGGACGTCCGTGCACTCGCCGATGGTCCTCCCCTCGGCGTAGGTCGCCACGCCGGGACCCGTGGCGGTCCAGTAACGCGGCAGCCACTCCTCCAGGGTCCGCGCCCGGATCTTCTCGATGTTTCGTTCGATCAGGGCGTCGAAGGCGGCGTTGACCTCCTCCGGCGAGGGGTTGGTCGCCTGGCCGTCGGGGCCGTACCAGGTCAGGTCCTGGGGCCAGTACTCCAGGTCATAGATGCCCTGGTAGATGTTCTGGGCCAGATAGACCTTGTCGGCGATCCGGCGACTGTCCATCGCATAGCCCTCGAAGTAGTACTCCCGGACGATGCGGGGGGTTGTCCGGTTCGCAAGGTCGATCACCGTCACCGTCGTGACCGGGCGGTACTCGTACCAGCCCTCCGGCTCCTCCATGCCCGTGTCCTCGTCGGTGGCCGCCGACCCGCCGTCGCTGGCGGCGCCGTCCGTGGCGGGTTCCGGCTTCGGGCGGTCACCTCCGGTGCTTCGCCGGGGCACGTCCCGGACCACCTCGTGGAGGTTGGCGCTTCCGATCACGATGGCCCGGTCGCCATCCAGGAAGAAGTTCGTGGGCCAGACCGCCAGCCGGACCCGGGCCACCTCCTGGGTCTGGGCCGCGGGCCAGGACCGGACCACCACCAGGTCCCGATCGCTCAGGACGTAGAGGTACTCGCCGTCGGTCTTCACCCGGTCGGCCTCGTCCACCCCCTCGACCTGCGTGTTGGTCTCACTGTACTCGTCGGGGGTCTGGTCGTCCTTGGGACCGTTTGCCTCCGGTGGTGGCGCTCCCCCAGTGGCACCGTCCTCGGCGACGCCGCCGCGGTACCAGCCGCAGTCGTCGGGCGTCAGCACGCAGCGGCGGTTGGCCTCCACGCCCAGTCTCATCTGGGTGATGACGGCCTCCTCGATCCAGTTCTCCGCCTCGTCGCAGTCCGATGCGGCGGTGAGGGCCGCCGACCGGGACCAGTCGAGGCTCAGGACCTCCGTCGGGTCCGCCCCCGGGCTGCTCTGGGTGCACCCTCCCACTCCTGCCGCAACAAGCCACAGGATCGTCAACCATCGGGTCCTGTTCATGGTGTCCTCCCCCTTCTCCAGAGTATCGCTGCGGCGCTCCGCCTCCGGGTTTCCGGGAGCCTGCCCACCGGGATCCCCTGGCGCCCCATTGTCCGCCACGCTGGGGTTCCGGTCCAGGCCCCGGGCTCCCGGTTCCTGTGTCCAGGAGCGCCGTTGCCGGGACCACCTTCATGCAGGGCTCGTGCCACCTGGAAAAAACAGGAAACCCAGAGAGTTGCGGCATGCCGGGGGCCCTGTGCCGGGAGGCCCCGTGACATCGCTGACAGGGGTGCCGGGCGTGGGATGCCATGACACGGAGGCCATCGGTGGGTGCCCGACGACCCCGGAGGGCGATGGGGACGATTCCGCGTTCCGGGTATGCGCCTCATCGGGAAGGCGAGGCAGGCAACAGCGGGCCCCGTTCGCTGATCACGATGGGCACGCCGGATCCGTAGAGGGTCCGCTCGGCCTGGAGGCCCGTCTCCCCCACCCAGACCCGGAATCGGCCCCCCGCGAAGGTGCCCGTGGACAGGTCGTACCGCAAGGCACCGGTGGGGTCCGGGATCGAGGTTCCCAGGAGGGGCTCCGACCCGATCGTCACCGACCGCCAGTCCTGCGACACCGTGACCGCATAGGTGGGACCATCCTGGACCGGCTCGTAGTCCTTCTCGTCCAGGGGGTCGTCCGGGAACTGCCCGCCAGATGCGGCGTGGTTCCTGCGGCGGTCTACCTGCAACCGCCACGGGCCGTCGCCGAAGGGCGCGGCGCCGGTGCCGCACAGACAGTCCGCCTCCAGCGCGAAGGTCCCGGAGGCGTCATCGTACCCGTCCACGGACACGAACCGGGTCTGCCCGGCCTCTTGCTGGAACGCAACGGATTCGATGTCCTGGATGTCCAGGGGCCAGGTGGAGTTCGCGACGCAGGGGTAGATGTCGCAGGCATCCAGCACGTAGAGGTTCAGGTCCACGGCCAGATGGGTCAGTCGCAGAGCCACCTGGCAGGTCCCATCGGTGCGGAAGGCGAACACCACCTCCGGCCCATTTTCCAGACGCTGGGAGCAGGAGTAGCCGAACCACTCGTCCCTCGCTCCGGGGGAGGAGGTGTTGCCGTCGAGGCGGTCACCGCACCGCAGGGGCACCGAGCCGTGGCAGGACGGCAGGTCGGTACCATCCAAGGCCTCGTCGGGTCCCGGAGAGTCGGAGGCCCCCAGGGAGTCCTCCGGTCCGCCGGCTTCCGGCAGGTCCACGGCCACGCCCTGGTCCGGCGGCTTCGGGGCCTCGTCCATCGGGTTCCCACCGGTGTCCCTCCAGGCGTCGTCCCCCTTCTCCGGTGCGGCCGCGGTATCCGCCGGTTCCGTCGAGGCACCGTCCGCCGCGTTTCCAGTTTCTCCGCTTCCCCGGACATCTTTGCTCCAGCCGGGAACGGAGGACCAGATTCGTGGAAGGAGCATGGGCGTCATCCGGCCAGACCGCTCTGATCGTAGCGCCGCAAGAAGGACCGCGATCGTTTCCGTCGAGACCCATGCCGGGCCTTCTTGCGGACGGATCAGCGGCTCCCGGACCCCATGGTGTCGGGGCCATCCTTCGTCACAGAAAGGCAGGTCCAGAGTCACGGTTGCTAGATTGGCCAAAAAAGAATATCCTCCGCGCCAGAGGTGGGCATGAAGACCCGCGAGACATGCAGCCAAGAGGCCCGGGTGCTGAAGGCGCTGGCGAACGAGTCGCGTCTGCTGGTCATCGATCGGCCCCAGGAAGGGGAGGCGAGCGCCGGGGAACGGGTGGCGCTGGTGGGCACCGACGCCTCGACGGATTCCTGGCACCTGACTTTTCTGCGGGCCAACGGGATCGTGGCGGATCGACGGGACGGGGCGACGGCGTACGACCGTCTGCTGACGCCCTGCGGAAGGGAAGGTCCGTCGTCGGACCGGCGAGGGGCCGGTCTGGCGGCTGTCGTTTGAAGGGAGGATTCCATGGACATCAAGGTGCTGGGAACGGGGTGCCCCAAGTGCAAGAAACTCTACGAGGAGGTCCAGAAGGCGCTGGCATCGGCCGGGGTGCCGGCCACCGTCGAGAAGGTCGAGGACATCGGCCGGATCGTGGAGTACGACGTGATGATGACGCCGGCCCTGGTGATCAACGGGGAGGTCAAGGCGTCGGGCCGGGTGCCGGGCGTGCCCGAGATGGTGACGTGGATCATGAACGCAGCGGCGGCCGAGGGCTGAGGGGCGTCCGAGGAGTCGCGGTGATCGGGGCGGGGTTCCGGGGTTGGAAGGCCGACTGACTGGCCGGCTGAGGTGGATGATGCGTGATCGGTGGAAGTGGGTGCTGGTCGTCGGGGTCTTCGTGGCGGCTTGGTTCCTTCCGGCGGATCGGCTGTCCGGGGGCGACTCGCGGCTGCTGGGGGCGCTGGTCGAGGCCCTGGCGATGCTCCACGAGTACGCCCGGGATCACGTGCTGCTGTGCCTGGTGCCGGCCTTCTTCATTGCCGGGGGCATCAGCGTCTTCGTGCGGCAGGCCTCGGTGATGCGATACCTGGGGCCCACGGCCTCGAAATGGGTGGCATACCCGGTCGCCGCGGTCTCGGGGACGATCCTGGCGGTCTGTTCCTGCACGGTGCTGCCCCTGTTCGCGGGGATCCACATGCGGGGAGCGGGCCTGGGGCCTGCCACGGCGTTTCTGTACTCGGGGCCGGCCATCAACGTCCTGGCCATCATCCTGACGGCCCGGGTGCTCGGGATGGAGCTGGGTGTGGCTCGGGCCCTGGGGGCGATCGTGTTCGCGGTGGTCATCGGGCTGCTGATGCACGCCTTGTTCCGGAAGGACGAGACGGCCCGGGCGAGGGCCGCAGCGAAGGGGGCGGCCCCGGAGGCGCCCCGCCGGGCCCTGTGGCAGGATGGGGTGTTCTTCGCCTCGATGGTCGGAGTCCTGGTCTTCGCCAACTGGGGAAGGCCACCGGAAGGAGAGGCGGGTTTCTTTGCGGCGGTCCACGGGGTGAAGTGGGTCCTGACCGGGGTGAGCCTGGGGGTCCTGGCCCTGGCGCTGTGGCGCTGGTTCGATCGGGACGAACTGGTCGAGTGGGTCGGATCGACGAAGACCTTCGCGCTGCAGATCCTGCCGCTGCTCTTCGGGGGAGTGCTGGTCGCCGGCTTCCTGTTGGGCCGGCCCGGTCACGAGGGGCTGATCCCTTCGGAGTGGGTCGCGTCGCTGGTGGGCGGCAACTCATTGCTGGCAAACTTCTTCTCGGCCGTGTCGGGGGCCTTCATGTACTTCGCGACGCTGACCGAGGTGCCGATCCTCCAGGGCCTGCTGGGGTCCGGCATGGGCAACGGCCCGGCCCTGACGCTGCTGCTGGCCGGACCGGCCCTGTCGCTGCCCTCCATGCTGGTCATTCGGGGCGTGCTGGGCACGAAGAAGACCGTGGCCTACGTGGCGCTGGTCATCCTGCTGTCCACCGTGGCCGGTTGGGGATACGGGGCCCTGGCATAGAGCGGGTCCGTCGTGTCGGAGGGACGTCGGGTTGGGCAGGGGAGGGCAGATGAACGCGAGGATGGCGACCCGGACGATCCTTGGCCTGATGGTCCTGGGGCTGGGTGGTTGCGTCCGGGAGCGGTGCTACCAGGACACGGACTGCCGGGACGGCAAGGTCTGCGGCCCTTCGGGGGAGTGCGTGTACGCCTGCACGAGGGACGACGAGTGCGGCCAGGGCTTTCAGTGCCAGGACCACCGCTGCGTGCCCAGGCCACCGGTGACGCCTGTGACCTGCCCACCGGACATGGTCGTCGTGGCAGACGCCTTCTGCGTCGATCGCTACGAGGCCTCTCGGCCCGATGCCACCGCCGACACGCCGGGGACCGACGGCACGAGGGCCACCAGCCGGGCGGGCGTCAGACCGTGGCTGGTGAAGGACAACGAGGAGGCCCAGGTGGCCTGCGAGGCCGCCGGCAAGCGCCTGTGCACGCCTGCCGAGTGGGAGACCGCCTGCCGGGGCCCGGCCGGCACGGTCTACGGCTACGGCGATGACTACGACCCGGAGACCTGCAACGGGATCGACACCTTCGGGCCCGGGAAGTTCCACCTGGAGCCGACGGGCGTTTTCCCGGAGTGCACGAACGGCTGGGGCGTCTTCGACATGAACGGCAACGTGTGGGAGCACGTGCTGGGGGGCGACGGCCGGACCGTCCGGGGAGGGGCCTACAACTGTTCGGACTCCCGGACCTTCCATCGCTGCGACTACGTGCCTCGGACCTGGACCCCGGCGGCCCTGGGATTTCGCTGCTGCTGGGCGCCGGAGGGTGGGCCGCCAGACCCGGGGCCAGAACACGTCGGGGAGGATGTCCCGGCCGACGCCTCAGGAGACCTGCCCGCGGACACGAGGGAAGACCTGGCATCGGGAGACCTCCCGGCGGAGGGAGGGTGCCTGCCGACGGACGAGGGGGACAGCGGTGCCGAGGACTCCGAGAGTCCGGACATGGCCCCTGATTCGGAACCAGGGGATGCGGCCCCAGACCCCGGACTGGACCTGGGCCCGGATCCTGGTGCTTCAGACTCCGGGCGCGACGCCGGCGATGACCTGGGCCCGGACCCCGGGACGCCGCCGGCCTGTCCCCCGGACATGGTCCCGGTCCCCTGGGGCGACCGGAAGGTCACGTGCATGGACCGATACGAGGCGAGCCGGGCTGACGCGACGGCGGACTCTCCGGGCACCTCGGGGGTGGCGACGAGCCGCCCCGGGGTGATGCCGTGGCATGTCTCGACGATGAGCCTCCAGGCCCTCGCGGAGTTCACGGCGGGGTGCCAGGCCGCCGGCAAGCGGATGTGCACCCGGGACGAGTGGTTCGAGGCCTGCAACGGCCCCGACGATGCGACCTACTTCTTCGGCAACACGTGGAATCGCGAGACGTGCAACTGCGTGGACACGTTCTGCGACGACTGGTGCGCCGAGAAGGGGATCTCGCCGTGCAACACGAGCGAGAACTGCGGCTACGAGTACTACTGCTTTCATGTGATGCCGACGGGGTCGTTCCCGAACTGCACGAACGCGTATGGTCTCTTCGACGTCAACGGGAACGTGTGGGAGGTCGTGCCGTCGGACACGCCCAGGGGCTACGAGGTCCGGGGCGGGGCCTTCAACTGCGGCAGCCCGTCAGTCCGGCTGCGGTGCGACTTCAATGCCACCTGGGACCAGTTGTACGCCGGGTTCCGATGTTGCAAGGACCTGCCATGAACCTGGGCGGAACCACGGGAAGACTGGCGATCACCCTGGTGGTCCTCGCGGAGGCGGCTTCTGCCATCGCCGAGCCGCCGGGGGTCCCGGGGTCCGTCTCGGAGTGCAGGGAATCCTCGTGCTTCCTTGAGGAAGGACGGTCGTGGCTGTCCCGGGGCCAGGCGGACAGGGCCGTGGACGTCCTGAAGGCCGGCGTCGCGGCACTGCCGGGGGACGGGGACCTCCAGGTCGCGCTGGGGGCCGCGTACCTGGCCGCCGGAAATGCCTTCTGGGCGATCCGGACCCTCTCGCAGCGCCTGGCGACGGCACCCGGTGACTGTGCCGCACGGGCCTGGCTGGCATGGGCCTACCTGGGCCAGGCGGGCCTGGACCAGGCCTGGGACGCCGCTGCCGATCCCGGCTGTGCCGGACCGGACGCCGGTCGGCTGGCCCTCGTGCGGGCGGTCATCGCCGGGACCCGGGGCGACCGGAACACCGCCGCCGATGCCCTGCGGGAGGCACGATCCGCCGGGACGCTGTGGCCCCGTGACCGTGTCGCCTTGACCGCGGTGACGCGTCAGGCCTTGCCGGACGGGCTGCCGGAGTTGTCCTGGCGGCTGGAGGTGGCCGGGGGATGCACGAGCAACGCCCTGCTGGGATCCCCCACGGACCCGGCCTCTGGAGCGGCCCTGGACGGGCGGTCCGCCATCGGCCAGGCGGACCTCTGGCTGCGGTTCGCTCCCTGGGTCCACGCCTGGGTGCGCCCCCTGCTGGAGGTCCAGGCAAAGGGGACCGGTTTCCTGGCGGACGAGGTTCGGGGCCTGTCGTGGCTGGATGCCTCGGGGCGTCTGGGGATCTCGATCGGGAAGGTCCTGCCCCGGGCCCTCCTGGCCTGGAGGCCCGACTGGCTGCTGCTGGCCCAGGGGGACCGGTACGACTCGGGACCGGTGCTCTATTTCACGGCGCATCGGGGCGAGGTCGAGGTCGAGGTGGCTCCCTGGCTCGTCGTCTTCGCGGGCGGGGGGCGTCGGACCTTCCGGGAGGCGGCCCGGACCCGGTGGGAGGCGGACCTCGGTCTCGGAGGCCGCACGGCCCTCGCACGGCCGGTGATGCTGATCTGGGCGGCCACCGGTCGCACCTACCGCGCCCGCCAGGCGGCGTGGAACCTCTGGGGCGGCAGCGCCCTCCTGGCGGTCCAGGGCCGGCTCCCCCGGGGATTCCTGGCCAAGGCCGGCCTGTCGGTCGCCGTGGACGACTACCCCGATTCCCGGGGCTATGACCCGTGGGGCGCTCCGGACAAGGCCCGGATCGATGTCCTGGTGAAGCCGGGCATCTCGGCCTGGTCGCCGTCGTGGTCCGGGGTCCGGGTGGGCGTTCAATATGACTTCTCGTGGCGGGACAGCACGCTCCGGGCCTACGACTTCTCGGACCATCGGGTGACCGTGCGCCTGGCCTGGTCCGGGGACCGGGAGGTGACGGGACCCCGGGCGGACGGCGGGCGGTCGGTGGCGGACCTTCCCTGGGGGACCGGGGGCGACGGGAGCGGCCTGGACCGGGTCCAGGACCTGCTGAGGCAGGACGAGCAGGTGCAGCGATCCTCCAGTTGCGTGCAGTGAGGCAGAGACCCGTGGGACGGACATCGACGAACGCCTGGCGGGTGGGGAGGGACGCGCTGATCGCCACCGTGGCCTGCTCGGTGATCGGACTGGCGTTCAACGCGATCCGGTCCGACGGGATTCCACTGGTCGCCAGCGAGGCATACGACCTGTTCGTACCGTGCCCGGAGCCCCTCGGTGAGGTGGAAGGGCTGGCGGTGACCGACCCCTGGGTCCAGGATGACCGGTCACTGCGGATCGACGCCCGAAGCCCCGAGGAGTTCGCTGCCTGGCACCTGTCCGGTGCGCGGAACGTGCCCTTCGACTACCTGGAGGGGGTTCCCGACGAGGTGGTGCGACAGGTCGCCGCCTCGGGGGCGGTCCGGGTCGTGGTCTATGGCGATGGCGGAAACCCCGATTCCGGGAGGGAACTGGCCCGGGAGCTGGCCGGCCGAGGGGTCCGCCATGTCTTCTTTGTGCAGGGAGGCGCGCCGGCCCTGCGGTCGTCGGGGCGGGAAGTCCCGACTGGCGGTGCGGAGGAACCACGATGACGGCCATTCTGGAGTGGAAGGGTCATCGCTGGATCGGCCTCCTGGCCCGGGTCTATCTGGCCCTCGTGTTTCTGGTGGCGTGCTGGCACAAGATCCGGCACCCCGACGCCTTTGCGGTGGACGTGGCGACCTACCAGATCCTGCCCCTGGCCCTGGTGAACCTGGTGGCCATCACGCTGCCCTGGGTGGAACTGGGCGCGGGGGTCATGCTCCTCGTCGGATTCCGGGCCAGGGCCGGGGCCCTGATGGTCACGGGGATGATGCTGGTGTTCCTCGCGGCGCTGATCGTCGCGCTGGCCAGGGGGCTGGACATGTCCTGCGGCTGCTTTGCGTCCCAGGGGGCCGCCGAGGACCCCATCTCCTACCGGACGGTCCTCCGGGACCTGGGGTGGCTGGCCCTGGCGGTGTACGTGCTGCTGCTGGATCGGCAACCCCTGGGTCTGGACTCCTGGATTGCGGGAAGGAGGCGGTCATGAGGCGCATCGTGCTGGTCCTGTCCGTGCTGGCAACCGGGTTCGTGCCCCTTCTGGCGAGGGCCGATGGGCCCTGCGAGGGTCTGTCGGCATCGCAAAGGGCCGTCGCGGACCAGGTCCTGGCCTCCCAGCATCCCTACGACGCCTGCGACGGCACCTTCGTGGAGTGCCTGAAGGCCCGGCCGGTCGCGCCACTGGTCCGGCGCCTGGCCGACTGGGTCTGCCGCAAGGCGGCGGCCGGCCAGGATGCCGCGGCCATCACCCGGTCGCTGGAGAAGCGGGCCCTCTCCATGTTACGGCCGGGCAAGACCGTGACGATGGACCTCTCGGCGGCCCCGGTGGCGGGCTGCACGGAGGCCCGGGTCACCGTGACCGCCTACCTGTGCGCCCGCTGTCCCTACTGCGCGAGACTGGTCCCGGCCCTGCACCGGGAGGTCACCTCCGGGCGCCTGGCCGGGCGCGTGGCCCTTCGCTTCCGCCTCTTCCCGATCAAGTCCCACGAGCACTCCACCGAGGCCAACGTCGCCGTCGCGGCCGCCATGTCTCTGGGCAAGGGGTGGGAGTACCTGCTCCGGGCCTATCGGGGCATCGATGCCTTCTCGACATCGGTCCTTTCGGACTGGGCCGCCGACGTGGGCCTCGATCGGGGCGCGTTCCAGGCGGCGCAGGATTCCCCCGCGACCCGGGAGGCGGTGGTCGCATCCAAGAAGGAGGGGCTCCGCAACGGCGTCGAGTCCACCCCCACGATCTTCATCAACGGCCGGCGATGGCTTGGGGACCTCGATCTGGACACGCTGGTCGATGCCCTGGAGGAGGAAGTCGAGGCGTTGCGCTGAGCCGTCCGGGACTGCTCACGTGACCCGCGATGTTCTGCCAGGCACCGGCAGATCCCCCATGGCCAGAGGGCCTGCCACCTGCCCAGCGTGACCGGATCGCGATGCCTGTGGACTCGCCGGGAACCGGCATCCGGCACGGGCCTGGCTCCCCCCCCCAATGGCGCGCCCTCGGAGAGGGTCTTCCAGGATCGCCGGACTCTGGGCCTGGATTCCCGTTGACAGCCCGCTCTTCGTCCGATAGACTTCGAAGGATGTCGAACTTTCGAATGAACGACGCCGACCGGATGGCAACCCTCTTGAAGGCCCTGGCGAGCCCCCAGCGCCTGCGGATCTTCATGAGGCTCACCCAATGCTGTGGGCAGGAGGGCTGCGGGGAACTCACGGCGGAAGGGATCCGCCGGTGCGTTGGTGACCTGGCGAAGGACATGGACCTTGCGCCCTCGACGGTCTCCCACCACCTGCGGGAACTTCGGCTGGCCGGCGTGATGAACATGCAGCGGTGCGGTCAGCGGATCGAGTGCTGGATCCGCGAAGATGCGCTGCGCCTCCTTGCCGACTTCTTCGTCGAGGCCCGGGCTGCCGCGTGCCGCCGGGAAGGCCAGCATACATGCCCTCAGGAGGGAGGATGCGATGGAACCCGAGAACCGTGAAGGTCCCGCTGGGGCGCCGGAATCCTGCTGCGGCAGCAACTCGGTCGCCCCGACCTGCTGCTGTGGCACGCCGCCGGGGAAGGGGGCGTCCCTGAGGACGATCCTCGAGGTCCTGATCATCCTCGGGGCCATCGGGGTCACGATCTACGCGTTCCTTCTGCGGGCACCGGCCTGATCGAGGAGGCGATGGCGAGGGACGACGTCCCCTGGATCGACGGCGCCGTGACAACGGCCGCCGGTGAGGTGCCCCGCGTACGGACCCGGCTGGACTTCGCGGACCGGCTGGGGACCTGGAAGGCCCGGTGGGCCGTCGGTCGCCACGACTACCGGGTGGCTCCAGGCCTGTACGCGGTCGGGGACCCGACGGGCGATGCGCCCGTGTTCGTGTCCGCGAACTACAAGATGAGCGTTGACCGGTTGCGGTCGGTACTGGTCGGCCGGGCCGCCTGGATCCTCGTCCTCGACACGAAGGGCATCAACGTCTGGTGCGCCGCGGGCAAGGGAACCTTCGGGACCGACGAAGTCGTCAGGCGGGTGCAGGCCGTGGGGCTTGACCGCGTCGTCCGCCACCGCACGCTGGTCCTCCCGCAGCTCGGGGCGCCCGGGGTCGCCGCTCATGAGATCCGCGCCCGCACCGGCTTTCGCGTGGTCTACGGGCCCGTCCGGGCGGAGGACCTGCCGGCGTTCATCGACGCCGGCATGAAGGCAACCCCGGAGATGCGGCGAGTTCGCTTCGACCTGAGGGACCGGATCGTGCTTGTCCCGGTCGAGCTGGTCCTGGGGCTCAAGACGATGGCGATCGTGGCCGCGGCCCTGGTGCTGATCGGCGGCATGGGGCCCGACGGCTACTCCACGGTGGGGGTCAGAACCGTCGGACTGCCGGGCGCGGGCATCGTGCTGGTCACGTTCCTGGCAGCGGCCATCCTGGGTCCGGTCCTGCTGCCGTGGCTGCCGGGCCGGGCCTTCGCGGTCAAGGGCGCGTTCCTGGGCCTTTTGCCGGTCACGGGCGTGACCGCTCTGGCATGGATCGGCGCGTACCCGGCCTCGTGGTTCCACCTCGCGGCCTGGGCGATCGCGCTGCCGGCGATCTCGAGCTTCGTGGTCATGAACTTCACCGGGGCCACGACCTTCACGTCCCTGAGCGGCGTGCTGCAGGAGATGCGCCTCGCCGTTCCGGTCCAGGTAGCGGCGGTCGGAATCGGGACGGTGCTATGGATCTGTGGCCTGTTCCTTGGGAAAGGACGCGTCGGATGAGGTACATCGAGGGCGTCGTGACCCTCCAGTTCGACCCGGAGAAGTGCAACGGCTGCACCCGATGCACCCAGGTCTGCCCCCACGGGGTCTTCGGATTCGAGAACAAGAGGGCGATCCTGGTCGACCGCGGCGCATGCATCGAGTGCGGTGCCTGCGCCCGCAACTGCGAGCCCGGGGCCATCCAGGTCCGTTCCGGGGTCGGCTGCGCGGCGGGCGTCCTGGCCGGACTGCTGGCCGGTACCGGACCGACGTGCGACTGTTCTGGCAGCGACGCCTCCTCCTGCTGCTGACTCGCCTCCGTTTGTCGTCTCCAACCGCACAGGCGGTTATAAAGATGCCCGGGCCGGGCATCCGCCCGATGGAGGGCCCCGATGCGGATGAACGAGGCGGAATGATGCGGACCCCGCCAGCGCGCCGGGAGAGGCGCCGTGCGTGGCCATGGCTTGTCCTGGCCCCGGGCGTGGCGGGCATCGCCATCCCCATCCTGTCGCCACGCGATCAGGACGGATTCCGGAACCCCGGCGTGTGGGACCAGGACGTCTGCTCGGCCATCGCCGCGAACTGCGAGCCGTGCGTCCAGGCGCACTTCGATCGCGTCCGGCAACTGGGGGTGTCTCCCGACGCCATCGAGACAGCCGTAAGGACTGTTCGGGCCGTGAAGGAGGTGCCGGACAGGAGAATGGACCTCGCGGAACGCTTCGGGCGCGAGACGAGGGAACGCGAAGCGCACCGCCGCACCGGACGAGGTCTCGCGGGCCCCTGCGGGAGGCTGCTGCACCTCCTCGGCGGACTCGCCCGACCCGGGCAAGTGCCGTCGATCAGGTTTCTCCACTGTTCTTGACGGCCTGCGTCTGCTCTACAGCACCCCGAACACGTACACCAGCGTCAGGTAGATCCCGACGAGGATGAACACGCCCCCCGTGATGGGCCGGGCCCACTTCTCGAAGGCGGACATCTTCTGGAACGCAATCCCGATCGACCTGGCCCCCAGGGCCACGACGAGCGCGACCCCGAGCACCGGGAGCCCGGTCCCGACCCCGTAGACGACCGGCAGGAGCACGCCCGACTCGTTCGCGACGGCCAGCGGGATCAGGCTCCCGAAGAAGAGCGCCGCCGAGATCGGACAGAAGGACAGGGCGAACAGGAAGCCGAGCAGCAGCGCGCCCCAGACCCCGTGCCGGGCGGCCCGTTCCTGGAGCCCGGGGAACATGCCTCCCCCGCGATTGCCGAACGAGATGAGCTCCAGCAGGAACATGCCGATCACGATGAGCAGGGGCCCGAGGACCTGATTCAGGTACTTCTGAAGGATGTGGGCCAGGACGGGGGCGCTCAGGAGGCTCGTCACCAGCAGGATGCCCAGGATCCCGTAGGCCAGGGCACGGCCGAGCGTGTAGAGGACCCCGCCGACCAGCACGATCCGGGGGGTCTCCAGGCGCCGGCCCACGAACGAGATCGCGGCGATGTTCGTCGCGAGCGGGCACGGACTGATGGACGTCAGCACGCCGAGCCAGAACGCAGAGGCCGCCGCGAGGATCATCGCGGTCATTGCGGCACCCCGAGCCAGGCCTTCGTCTCGCCCTGCACGTAGGCGGCGAAGGCGGGCCTGTCGGCGACCAGATCCCAGGTCTTCGGAAGGTGCTTGAACCGGGCCGGCTTCCCATCGACGAGTTCGACCAGCACGAGGGCGCTGCCCGTCAGCTGGAAATCCTGGTAGTAATGGTCGTTTCCGGGTTCGTCCAGGTTCACGGCCTGCCACTCCAGGCGCCCCGCCAGCAGGGCCTCCGGGAAGCCTGTCTCGATGGCCTCCTTCGCCTGGCGCTCGATCGCGCGGCAGGTGTTGCAGCGCTTGTTCAGATGGAAGTAGTAGGCGACCAGCCTCCGTGGGACGGGTTGGACCTCGGGGGCGCCGGGGAGGGCACCTTCCGCCGTCCCGGCCGCAGCGGTCGCTGCGGGCGCCGCTGACTTGTCGGCAGCGGCCATCGAACGCGTCTCCTTCAGGACCAGGAAGCCGATGGCGACCGCCACGAACGCCAGCAGGACACCAGAGAGAACCTTCTTGCCGTTCACCACCGACCTCCGTCCATGACAGGGCGCCCCTCGAACCGGCGAACTCCCCAACAAAGCGCCGCTACGCTCGTTCCCGCAGCACCTGGGTCGCGCATGCGAAGAAGTTGAGCACGCATGGCGTGAGCAGCCGGTAGTAGACCGACGTGCCCACGCGCCGGTCCTCCACGATCCCGTGGGCCCGCAGGATCGACAGGTGCTTCGACACGGTCGAGGCGTCGGTCCCGACCAGGGTGACCAGTTCCCCCGCGGTGCACTCTCCCTCGCTCAGTCGATCGATGATGAGCAGGCGGGACTCGTTGGCCATCGCCTTGAGCACCCGGGCCTGCTGCTTGTACGTGTCGCGGGTCTTCATGGCCACCTCCGGCCGCAGACCTTATCCTTTTTTGGCCAATCATGCAAGCACCACGTCCCGGAGTCCAGGACTGACCGGTAAAGGGGCCAGGCCTGACTCGGGCATGTTCCCGGCGCGTCCCGGCCCAGATCCGCAGGGATTTGGGCAGACTCCGTCCAGGGGGCTGAGGGTTTGAAGTCCCTGACTCGGCGACCAGACCATGTCTGGCGTGTGGGGGGCGGGTCGCCGAGTCAGATGCCCTTGAAACCACGCTTCGTGGCC
>JAKPOP010000011.1 GCA_029547805.1 Deltaproteobacteria bacterium | reverse complement strand
CTCGACACCCAGTGGAAGGAAGACGCCGGGCTGTGGGTCCGCAAGGGAAACGGGCTCCTCATCTGCTCCCTCCTGCGGATGATCGCCTACAACCTGGTCGTCACCCTCCGGGAGGTCCACGCCAAGGCCGAGCAATGGCGCCAGAAGACCTGGCAATGTCTCGCGGGACTTCTGCTCACCTACATCTACGTGGCCTCCATGGCCACGAAGCGTGGTTTCAAAGGCATCTGACTCGGCGACCCGCCCCCCACACGCCAGACATGGTCTGGTCGCCGAGTCGGGGACTTCAAACCCTCAGCCCCCTGGACGGAGTCTGCCCAAATCCCTGCGGATCTGGGCCGCGACGCGCCGGGCGAATGCCCGAGTCAGGCCTGGCCCCCTGACCGGTCAGTCCTGACGAGCCCATGACCGGCCTGGACCCCATCATGTGCGAGAATGTCGAGGACATGATCCGGACCGCCCGGGAGAACCTGGGGATCACCTCCCTGGTGATCAGCCACGACATGGCGAGCACCTTCCGGATGGCCGACCGCATCGCGATGCTCTTCGACGGTCGGATCGCCGTGGAGGGTTCTCCCGAGGAGGTGCGCCGGAGCCGCAACGACGTGGTCCGACGCTTCATCTGGCTGTCGGGCACCGGGCCCAAGGAACTGGCGGGGGCATCATGAGGTGGAAGAGCATCCGTCCCCCGCTGCTGGTGGGACTGGTGGGAATCGGGGCCGTGGTGTCGTTCGTGCTGCTCTTCGGCGCCGTCCAGCGACCGGTGGTCCGAAAGGGCGAGGGCATGGTCGTCCACGCGGACTTCGACGACGTCTCGGGCCTGGCGTCCTATAGCCGGGTCACCGTCTCGGGCATCCCTGTGGGGGCGATCGACCGGATCGAACTGGTCCAGGGCGAGGCCGGGCTGACCAGGGCCCGGGTCCACCTGCGCCTTCGTCCCGACATCGTCCTCTACCACGGGATTCCAGGACCGGACGGGAGGCCGCTCCACGCCGCCACCATCACCCGGCGGGCCGCGACGATGCTGGGGGACTACTACCTGGAACTCACCCCCGGGGCCGCGGGAGAGCCCCTGAAGGACGGCGACGCCATCCCGATCGTGATCGGCGAGGCGGGCCTGATGGCCATCGCCAATCGCATGGAGCGGTCCTCCGACATCCTGCCCCGGATCCAGGAGATCGCGGACGACATCAAGGTGATCACCGGGTCCCTCTCGTCGGTGGTCGGGGGCCCCCACGGGCAGCCGCGGGTGGAGCAGATCGCCGAGAGCCTGCTCCGGTCCGCCGAGGACATCGCCCGGACCGCGGCCGAGATCCGCCGATTCGTGGACGCCCAGGTCGGCGGAACCCAGGGCGGACGCCTGGACCACATCGTCCGCAACATCGAGGTCGTGTCCCGGGAGGCGGCCCGGGTGTCCCTGGCCAGCGCGGCCTCCCTGGAGGCCAGCGTCCGGAATGTCGAGGCCATCACCCAGGCCCTCCGGGAGGCCCTGGTCCGCCAGGGCGCCGGCGAGCCCGAGCGCCTCGAAGGGATGGTGGACCGACTCGATGCCTCGCTGCGGAACCTGGAGGCCGCGACCCGGTCGGTGGCGGAGATCGCCCAGAAGGTGAACACGGGCCAGGGAACGCTCGGGAAGCTGGTCACCGACGACCAGTTGATGCAGAAGGTCGAGGGGGTCGTGGACGACATCGGCGGCGTCGTCCGGTCCGTCACCCGTCTCCGGACTGACATCGGGTTTCGGAGCGAGTTCAACTTCTACCAGCGGGCCCTGAAGAACTACTTCACGCTGCGCCTGCAGCCCGATCGGACCAAGTACTACCTGGTCGAACTGGTCTTCGACCCCCGAGGCAAGACCTCCACCATGGAGCGCCTGACCGTCACGAACGACCCCCGGGTCCCCGGGGCCGTCTCGGAGCGCATCACCGAGACGAGCCAGGGCGGCGTCAAGTTCAGCCTGGAGTTCGCGAGGCGCTTCGGCTTCTGGACGGGCCGGTTCGGCCTGATCGAGAGCACCGGCGGCGTGGGGATGGACTTCGAGTTCTTCCAGGACCGCCTGAAGATCGGGATGGACCTCTTCGACTTCTCGGCGGATCGATGGCCCCGGCTGAAGGGCTCCCTGCTCTACACCTTCTGGGACGTCTTCTACGTCACGGCCGGGTTCGACGACGTCTTCAACCGCCGGGGACGGGACTACTTCCTGGGTGCCGGATTCCGGTTCCGGGACGACGACATCCGGGGCCTGCTCTTCACCGTGGGAACCCCAAGCCTCTGACCTCGTCGTCCGGCACCGCCCGGAGGGTGAAGGAGACCGTCGTCTCCTCCCCCCAACGACTCTGGATGTCCAGGGTGCCCCCGTGCTCGGTCACGATGCCATAGACCACCGCCAGGCCGAGTCCCGTGCCGGTCCCGACGGGCTTCGTGGTGAAGAAGGGGTCGCAGACCTTGTGGAGGTGGGACGGCAGGATTCCCTGGCCGTTGTCCCAGACGCGGACCCGGACCCAGCCCCGTTGCTCCCGCTCCCCGGTGATGCGGATTTCCCCTCGACCCTTCCGGTCCCGGCCGGGGTCCCCCTGGATGGCATCCTGGCTGTTCAGCAACAGGTTCAGAAGCACCTGCTGCAACTGGTGCCCGTTGGCCCGGACCCGAGGAAGACCGGCCTCCCACGCCAGGACCAGGGCGATGCCATGCTTCAGCAGGGTCGGCTGCATCAGGTCCGCCACGTCCCGGACCACCGCCTCCAGGTCCACGACCTCCTGGACCGGCGCGTGCTCTCGCGCGAAGTCCAGCAGTTGCCGGACCAGGCCGCTGATGCGTTCGATCTGCCCCGTGATGGTCTTCACGGCCTGGCGAACCCCGGGATGGTCGCTGCCCACCTCCTCCAGCATGAGTTCCGCCCGTCCCGAGATGATGTTGAGCGGCGTGCCGATCTCGTGGGCCAGGCCCGCGGCGAGCCTTCCGATGGCGGCGTGCTTCTCCGCCTGGATCAGTCGGCCCTGGACCTGGTGGGCATCCTCGATGGACCGCTGGAGCCGCCGAACGGCCAGGGCACGACGCAGGGCACTGGCAAGTCGGCGGGCGCCCGTGATCAGGCGCTCCTGGTGGCGACCTTCCGGATCTCCGGGCGGTGGATCGGCCACCAGCCATCCGAGGTGGTGTCCCGGATCCCCGAGCAGGACGCGATCCCCGGTCACCGGCGCCTCCCCGGGCCCTGGACCGTCGGCCAGGCAGGGAAAGGACTCCGCCAACCGGTCCAGCACCCCTTCGGACCATTCGCCCCCGGATGCCAGCACCGAGGCGCGACAGGGGCCCTCCGGCAGCAGGGCGGGGCCGTCGCTCCGCTGGCACAGCAGCACCGCCGCCCGGGGACACCCCACCTGCCGCAGCCAGGCGACCATCGTGCCCGCCGCCGCCTCCGGCGTCTCGACCTCCACCAGCGCCTCCAGCAGGTCCGTCTCGCTCGGTCCCAATCCCGCCTCCAGGGCCCTCGTCCGTGCCTTCCACTCTACCACGGGACCCCTCCCCGGGGAGGCGTGTCATGGCGACACAGGATGTGGTAATTTGTCGCGCATGACGGGAGGTCCCGTGGAACCGATGGCCTCGGTGCTGGTGGTGGATGACGAGCCCGAGATGGGCGACCTGCTGACGGACTACCTGGGTCGTGCCGGGTACCAGGCAGAGTGCGCCCGGGGCGGAATCGAGGCCCTGGACAAGGTCCGGTCCGGGGACTTCGACGTGGTGGTCACGGACCTGCGCATGCGGGACGTGGACGGCATGGACGTGCTGGCCACGGTCCGGCGGGAACGGCCCGACGTCCCGGTGATCATCGTGACGGCCTTCGGATCCATTGACCGGGCGATCGAGGCGATGAAGGCCGGCGCCTTCTATTTCGTCACCAAGCCCTTCAAGATGCGCGAGATGGAGGCCCTCATTGCGAAGGCCGTCGAGCAGCGCCGCCTGGTGGCGGAAAACCGGCGCCTTCGGCGGGAGGTCGGGGACCGATACGGCCTGCAGCAACTGATCGGCCGATCCAAGGCGATGAAGGAGGTCTTCCGCCTGGTGGAGCGGGTCGCCGACAGCACCGCGAACGTCCTCATCCTCGGCGACTCGGGGACCGGCAAGGAACTGGTCGCCCGGGCCATCCACTTCAGCGGACAGCGATCCAGCGGCCCCTTCGTCCCGGTCAACTGCAGCGCCATCCCCGAAGGGCTGCTGGAGAGCGAGCTCTTCGGCCACGCCCGGGGGGCCTTCACGGGGGCCTACACCTCCCACCGGGGCCTCTTCGTCGAGGCCTCCGGGGGCACCCTGTTCCTGGACGAGATCGGGGACATGGGGCTGGCCCTGCAGGCCAAGTTGCTCCGGGTGCTCCAGGACCGGGAGGTCCGCCCGGTGGGCTCGTCGAAGCCCATCACGGTGGACTGCCGGGTCATCACCGCCACCCACCGGGACCTCCGGACCGCGATCCGCGAGGGGACCTTTCGGGAGGACCTCTACTACCGGCTCAGCGTGATCCCGATTCGCCTGCCATCCCTGGCCGAGCGGGTGGAGGACATCCCCCTGCTGGTCGATCACTTCCTCCACGCCTTCGCCGCCCGGTCCGGGGCGCCGGTCAAGCGCCTGACTCCCCGGGCCCTGGACGCGCTCCAGCAGCGCCCCTGGGAGGGCAACGTCCGGGAACTGGAGAACATCATCGAGCGGCTGGTGGTGCTGACCCCCGGCGAGGTGATCGACGTCGGGGACCTGCCCACCGCCTCCTCGGATCGCACCCTGTTCCCGGGATGGTCCGGCGATCACCTGCCGGAACTGCGTGAACTGGAAAAGGCCTACGTGCAGCACGTGATGGAGCAGGTCCACGGCAACAAGGAGAAGGCTGCCCGCGTGCTGGGCATCAACCGTCGGACCCTGTACCGGATGCAGGAGCGCTGGCAACGGGAGTCCCGGCGCTGATCCGAGATGCCGGTCTTCCCCCCGCCGATCGTCCGGCCGCACCCCCCGCAAGGGACCGCCCAGGGCCGCCGGCGAAATGGAATCCCCGGCTTCATGGTATCGTCGGCGGACGACCTGACTTCTGGAGGTCCCTCCATGCATGCCACCTGCCGCCCCGCCTCCTCCCGGCGATGTCCTGCCCTGCTGCTACTGTCCTGGTGGATCGTCGGGATCGGACTCCCCAGTTGTGCCGATGGGCGGAGTCGTCCACCGGCCCCGGTGGCGCCCCAGGCGCCGGGAGGAGCAGAGATGGCCAGGATGTGGACGGGCCCGAAGGACCCCCGGTGGAAGGACTACGACGCCCGGATCGAGGAGGAGCAATACGAGGAGGCCCGGCAGGTCGCCGACGCGATCCTGGCCGATGCCCGGAAGGCCCGGAAGGTCCCCGAGTGGACCCGGGCACTGGTCCGGGCCACCGCGGTCCGGGTGTCCCTGCATCAGGCCGAGACCGCCGTCCGCTTCCTGCTGGAGAGTCCGTGGCCCGAGGACCCGGTGGGAAGGGCGGTGCTGGGCCTCTACAAGGCCTGGGTCCTTGACCGGTGGGTCGATGCCTATGGATGGGAGATCCGGCAGCGGGAACGCATCGATTCTCCGGACCCCCTGGACCTGAAGACCTGGTCCATCGACCAGGTCCACGCGGCGATCATGGACGGGTACCGGGAGGCCTGGCAGCAGCGGGACACGCTCGGCAGACTGCCGACCCGGACCTGGTCGGAGTTCCTGGAGGTCAACACCTACCCGGCGGACATCCGACCCACCCTGCGCGACGCCGTCTCGTACCTCCACGCCGCGGCCCTGGCCGACTCCTCGACCTGGACGCCCCGGCAGTCCAACGAGGTCTTCCTGCTGGACCTGGCAGCCCTGGCCGGGGAGGCCAGTCGGGTCCCCGTCCCGGACCGCGATGCCCACCCGCTGGCATGGATGGCCTTTGTGCTGGCGGACCTGGAGCGCTGGCACCTGGAGGAGGGCCGGGCCCAGGCGGCCCTGGAGGCGGCCCTGGAACGTCTCCGGTTGCTCCGGGACCACTTCGACCAGGCCCAGGACCGGGCCCTGATCGCCCAGGCCCTGGAGCGGCGCATCGATGCAGCCGGGCCGATCCCCTGGCAGGCGACGGCCGTGGCCCTCCAGGTCCAGTGGATCCAGGAAGACCCCCTGGCCCGGGCCAGGGCCCGAGATCTGGCCCGATCCTGTGCGGAGCGGTGGCCCGACACCCCCGGGGGACAGCATTGCGCCTGGTGGGTACGGGACCTGGAGCAGCCCTCCCTGTCCCTGGCCTCCATGGCCGTGGACGGCCCCGGCCGGCGGTCCCTCCGGGTCACCCATCGCAACCTGCCCCAGGTCCATTTCCGGGCCTGGCCCCTGGACCTGGAACGGTCCCTGGACGCGATGGACGACCGCTCCTGGTTGCCGGATGCGCGACAGGTCGAGACCTGGATCGCCTCCAGGCCACCCAGCCACCAGTGGTCGGTGGACCTCCCCCCGACGCCGGACCTCCGGGATCACCAGACCGACGTGACGCCCCCGATGGACCGACCGGGCACCTGGGTCGTGGTCGCCTCGTCAGGTCCGGACTGTTCTTCCTCGGACCTCCGGGCGGCGGTGGTCTTCACGATCAGCCGTCTGGTGGTCCGGTATCGGCCTCTGCCGGAGGCCGTGGAGGTGGAGGTCCTGGCGGGCGCCGACGGGACCGCCGTGCCCGACGCCGAGGTGCGCCTCTACCGGATGGACTGGCGATCCCCTCCCCGGCTGGACCAGGCGGGCGTCACCGGAAGCGAAGGCATGGCCACCCTGCCGTTGACCACCTCTGATGGCTTTTATGGGCAGCGGTTCCTGTCGGTCCGCCTGGGTCCGGACCGGGTCCTGGAGACCATGGGGGGCTGGACCCCCGGCCGGGCCGAGAACCCGGTCAGGACCTCGGCGTTGATCTACACCGACCGGAGCGCCTACCGTCCCGGCCAGGAGGTCCTCTTCCAGGTCGTCGCCTGGCAGGGGCGCGACGGGACGTTCCGGACGCTTCCGGGCCGGTCCCTCTCGGTGTCCCTGCGGGACGCCAATCACCAGGTCGTCGAGACGCAGACCCTGAAGACCAACACCCACGGGAGCGCATCGGGCCGATTCCGGATCCCCCCGGGACGGATGCTGGGGTCATGGGCCCTGGTGACCAGCCTGGGAGGCCAGTCCCCGATCCAGGTCGAGGAGTACAAGCGGCCGACCTTCGAGGTCCAGGTCCGGGACCCCGCCTCTCCCCTCCGGATCAATGAGCCGGCCGAGGTCCAGGGGGAGGTCCGCTACTACTTCGGACTCCCGGTGACCAGCGGCCGGGTCACCTGGCGGGTTACCCGGGAACCCCAGTGGCCTGACTGGGGCTGGTGGTGGTGGCGCCCGCCGACTCCGGACCGGCCCCAGACGATGGCCTCCGGGACCACCGCGCTGGACGACGAGGGGACCTTCCGGGTGTCCTTCACCCCCAGGGCCGACGAGCGCCTGGGCCAGGGACCGGGGGCACCCACCTGGCGCTACCGCCTCCAGGTGGACGTCACCGACGACGGCGGCGAGACCCGGTCGGCCAGCCGGGTCTTCCGGCTGGGATTCTGCGCCGTGGAGGCCCGGATCGAAGTCCCCTCGGGGTTCATGCGGGCGGGGACTCCCGCAGAGGTCCAGATTCACCGGCAGGACCTCGACGGGGCCCCGGCGCCGGGGACCGGGACCTGGCGCCTGGTCCGGCTGCTGCCTCCGGCCACGGCGAGGCTCCCCGCCGACCTGCCCCAGGACCTGCCGAACCCGCCGCCGCCGGTCGTGACCGAGGGGGACCGGACCAGGCCCCGGTGGGACACCGCCTACGACCCCAGCCGGGAGATCGCCCGGTGGGAAGCAGGCCAGGAACTGGCCCGGGGAACGATCCAGCATGACCAGCGGGGCCAGGCCCGGCTGGGGCTGCCACCCCTGGAGGCCGGGGCCTGGCGCCTGTTCTACCAGTCGCAGGACCCCTACGGGTCCCCGGTCGAGACCTCGGTGGACCTGATCGTGGCCGGACCGGGAGGCAGTCCCCTCCCGGTCGCCGCGGCCCTGCTCCCGGAAGCGGGATCCGTGGCCGTGGGACAGGAGGCCCGGATCCTGGTCCACAGCGGCATTCCGGGCCAGCGCCTGGTGCTGGAGCGATGGCGGGCGGGACAGCGGGTGGACCGCCAGGAGTGGACCGCCGGTGCGGCTCCCCGGGTGGTGGCGTTTCCTGTCCGGCAGGAGGACCGGGGTGGCTTCTCGGTCACCCTGACCCTGGTCCGGGATTTCCAGCGGGTCCAGGTCTCCCGGGACGTCTTCGTGCCCTGGGACGACCGCCGGCTCCAGGTGCGCCTGGCCACCTTCCGCGATCGGCTGCGGCCCGGGAGCCAGGAGACCTTCACGATCCGGGTCTCGGCGGGGCCGCGGGATGCGGCGGTGGCCGCCGCCGAGGTGCTGGCCTACATGTATGACCGAAGCCTGGACCTCTTCGCCCCCCATCAACCGCCGGACCCCCTGGCCCTCTATCCTCGCCGGACCGGGGTGCCCTCCACGGCCTGGTGCCTCCGGGAGGCCTGGACCATCGGGCTTCCGTGGAACCGCCTCCCCGACGGGACCGGTCTGGTGGACTTCCAGGAGGACCGGCTTCGTTTCCTGGAGGACTGGGGCATCGGCGGTCCCGGGGTGCGTCGCTTCCGGATCCTGGGGGGGGGCAGTGGCCTGGTCACGGCGGAACGGGCCTACGCGGCACCTCCGGCCCCGGGAGCGAAGCGCCAGGCGGCCCTGGACGCCGGTGAGGAGGCCGTGATGTCGTTCGAGGCGCAGGAGGAGGTTGCCACGAGGGAGGTGACCCCCGCCACCGAGGCCCCCGCCATCCGGAGCGACTTCCGGGAGACGGCCTTCTTCCAGCCTCACCTGCTGACCGGCCGGGACGGGACCGTGTCCCTGTCCTTCCAGGTCCCCGACTCGGTGACCTCCTGGAAGGTCTTCGTCCATGCCCTGACCCGGGACCTGAAGGCCGGGTCGACCACCGCCGAGACCCGGTCCCTGAAGGACCTCATGGTCCGCCCCTACCTGCCCCGCTTCTTCCGGGAGGGGGACCGGGCGGTCCTGAAGGTGCTGGTCAACAACGCCTCGGACCGCCCCCTCTCCGGGACGCTGGTCCTCGAGATCCTGGACCCCGAGACCGGGTCCTCCCGGGCGGCGGACTTCGGCCTGGGTCCCGACCAGACCCACCGGCCCTTCCAGGTGGCCCCGGGGAAGGATGCGGACCTGTCCTTCCCCCTGGCCGTGCCCGCCCGACCGGGGGAGGTCGCGGTCCGGGTGACCGCCTCGGCCGGGGATGTCTCCGACGGCGAGATCCGTCCCCTCCCGGTGCTGCCAGGACGCCTGCACCTGGCCCAGTCCCGGTTCGTCACGCTGAAGGACGCGACCTCCCGGACCATGACCTTCCAGGACCTCCTGCGGGACGACGACCCCACCCGGGTCACCGAACAGGTGGTCGTCACCGCAGATGCGCAACTCTTCTACGCGGTCCTGTCGGCCCTCCCCTACCTGGTCCAGTACCCCTACGAGTGCAGCGAGCAGACCCTGAACCGCTTCGTCTCGACGGGGATCCTCGCCTCCCTGTTCGACCGCTACCCCGAAGTGGCCCGGCTGGCGGCGGGCATGGCGACCCGCAAGACCCGCCTCGAGCCCTTCGACGACCCGGACCCCAACCGGCGGATGGCCCTGGAGGAGACGCCCTGGCTCCGGGAGTCCCGGGGCGGGGACCAGGCCCCCGACGACCTCTTGCCGGTGCTGGACCCCGAGGTGGCCCGGGCCCAGCGGGAGGCCGCCCTGGCGCGCCTCCGGAAGATCCAGACCGCCTCCGGCGGATTTCCCTGGTTCCCGGGAGGCCCCCCGTCCCCCTACCTGACCCTCTACATCGTCCACGGCCTCTCCCGGGCCATCGAGTTCGGCGTCGAGGTGCCCCGGGACCTGGTCCAGCGGGCCTTCGCCTACCTCCACCGCCACTACCTGGACGAGGCGGTCCGGGAGATGCAGGCCCACGACATCGGGTGGGAATTCGTCACCTTCCTGCGGTTCGTGCTGACCGCCTTCCCTGACGAGACCTGGACCGGCGGGGTCTTCAGCCCCGAGGAACGACAGGCGATGCTGGCCTTCGGACTCCGGCACTGGAAGGATCACTCTCCTTACCTGAAGGGCTATCTGGCCCTGGCCCTGCACCGGAGCGGCCAGGCCGCCGACGCCCGGAAGGTCTGGGACAGCGTGCTGGACAGCGCCCGGACCGACGAGGACCTCGGGACCTGGTGGGCCCCGGAGGACCGGGCCTGGCTCTGGTACAACGACACCATCGAGACCCACGCCTTCGCGCTCCGGACCACGATGGAACTGGCCCCGACGGACCCCCGGATCGAGGGCATGGTCCAGTGGCTCTTCCTGAACCGGAAACTCAATCACTGGAAGTCCACCCGGGCCACCGCCGAGGTCCTCTACGCCCTGGCCCACTACCTGCGGACCACCGGGCGCCTGGGGGTCCCGGAGGACCTCTCGATCGACCTGGGCGGCCGGGTCACCACCTTCCGGTTCGACCCGGATCGCTATACCGGCCGAAGGCAGCAGGTGGTGCTCCCCGGGGACCAGGTGGTCCCGAAGCGGGACGCGGTGATCCGGGTCTCCTCGACCACCCCCGGGTTCAAGTTCGCATCGGCCACCTGGCACTACGCCACCGATCGGCTGCCCGAGGAGGGCCGCGGCGACTTCCTGTCGGTGGAGCGGTCCTACTTCAAGCGGGAGTCCTCCGGCGGCGAGGTCGTCCTCCGCCCCCTGGGGCCCGGGGCCACCCTGGCCGTCGGCGACGAGGTGGAGGTGCACCTCTCGATCCGGGCCAAGCACGCGATGGAGTACGTGCACCTCCGGGATCCCCGGGGCGCAGGCCTCGAGCCCGTGGAACAGACCTCCCGCTACCGGTGGCAGAGCGGACTCGGCTACTACGAGGAGGTCCGGGACAGCGGCCAGAACTTCTTCCTGGAGTGGATGCCCGCCGGTGAATACCGGCTCAAGTACCGGCTGCGGGCGGCCATGGCCGGGTCCTTCCGGGTGGGCCCGGCGACCCTCCAGTCCATGTACGCCCCGGAATTCCAGGCCTTCTCCTCGGGCGTCCTGCTGGATATCGCCCCGGCGGCCCACTGACCCCCTGCCCTGGGCCGGGCCCTCCGCGCCGATGTCTCGATGGTTGTGCCATGGGATTCCCTGTCACCCGAAACGAGGACCGGCGTCGTTGCCATGGCGGAATCGTCGCCCGCCCGCATGGGCGGGCCGCTGGAGCGGAGCGGCCTGATGGCCGCGAGGGAAGCGCGGGGAAGGGGACGCGCCGCGACCTGTGCGCGGCGCGGGGGAAGGCGGCGCCCTTCCCGTCGGACCAGGGGATCTGAGAGACCGATCCGGCCTTGCACTTCCCGCCAGTTGATTCAGAATCGGGCGGTTGGGAGGCCACCCATGAACACGACCGAGGGATTCTGTCCCTCCTGCGAGACCGCGGGAGCCGTCGGCACCCCCTGTCCCGAGAAGGCCTGTTCCCTCCGGGAGTACCACCGGATTCCCCGGGAATGGTTCGACCGGCTTCTGGCCGTCTCCCCGGCGGATCGGGACCCGCTGATCGGCCGGATGATCGGCGACTACCTGGTCGTGTCGGGAATCGGCAGCGGTGGATTCGGCCGGGTCTACCTCGTGCTCCAGCAGCCGATCCAGATGAAGGCCGCCCTCAAGATCATGCACCGGGACAACCTCCAGGCCACGGCCATCGGATCCCTGCGAAACAAGTTCCTGATGGAGGCCCAGGCCCTCGCCTCCCTGAGCCACCCGAACATCGTGCGGCTGCTCAAGTACGGGCACCAGGGGGAACTGCCCTACCTCGTGATGGAATACGTGCCAGGCAAGAGCCTCAAGGCGATCATCAACGACTTGATCCTGATCGGGGAGGAGATCGGGGACGACGTGGTCTTCCATATCCTGGAACAACTGTTGAACGCCCTGGAGGCCGCCCACTCCATCGGGCTCGTGCACCGGGACATCAAGCCCGAGAACCTGATGGTCCAGCAGATTCCCGGGGACCCCTGGCACGTCAAGGTCCTCGACTTCGGCCTGGCCAAGTTCCTGGAGGGCAGCCGTGACACGACGATGATGATCGGCACGCCCCAGTACATGGCGCCGGAACAGATCGCCCGGAAGAACATCGGCCCCTGGACCGACCTGTACGCCGTCGGCGTGCTGGCCTTCGAACTCATCACGGGACGACGACCCTTCGCCGGACGAACCACCCAGGAGGTCCTGGGCAAGAAACTGGATCCGTCCTACGACGTCAACAGCCGCCTGTCGGACCTGGACGTCCCGCCCTTCCTGCAGCACTTCTTTCACATGGCGATGGCCCGGAACGTCGAGGACCGGATCTCCTCGGTCCCGCAGTTCCGAAAGGCCCTGACCCAGGTCTTCGAGAAACTGCGGGACGCCCATCTCCAGAGCCGGGGCTCCGTGGACCTGAGTTCGCTGCTGGACTCGTCGGACCTGGCCCGCCTCCAGGAGGAAAAGAGGCGCCTGGAGGAAGAGAGAATCCGGCTGGAGCAGGACCGGGCGCGGATCGAGGAGGAGAAGAGGCAACTGGAGGCCCGTCGGCTCCAGGAGGCGGCCCTGCCGGCAAGGCGGTTTGAGGAGGTCGCCGCGACGATTGCGGAAACGCTTCCAGCATCTCCGGGCCCCCTCGCCAACGGGAAGACCGCGGTTCCGGCCCCCGTGGACAAGGAACCCACAGGACGCACCGGAAGGCCGGAAGAATCCCAGACGGACCTCGGCCAGGAGTCCCGAAGGCGAGGCTCCCGGGCCTCCCTCCTGGGGAAGGGAGTCGCGTTCCTGGCAGGGATCCTGCTGGTCGGAGCCGGGATTGCCTGGTGGCAACAGGGACAGCGTTCCCCGCCGGGTGGCCTCGCCATCACCGACATCCCGGCGGGAACCGGCCAGCCCGATCCGCTGCCGGATGCCGTTGTCCAACGGGACCTGACCCCGGAAGAACCGCCCCTCCCCGCCGAAGCCCCGGCGGAGAGCCAGGGGGACATTCCAGCGGCCCGGGAACCGGCGCCGGATGTCCAGTCGGTTGAAAGGACGGCTCCGGATCCGGGCCCGGCCCAGGTGGCCCCGCCGCCCCCCGCCCCGAAACCCTCCCCCGGAACCGTCCCCGCAGCACGGCCAGCGCTAAAGGCCCCGGAACGAGGCAAGTCGGTTCCCCGGAGGATCATCCCCATCCCCTTCTGACCGGGTGGTCCCGAAGCGCCCCCTGCCCGACAAGACCCCCTTTCCGTCCAATCGTGTCGCGCTCAAGAAACCTGCACGAGGCGGGAACGCCGGCAGGGGAACCCTCGATCGGGTGATCCGGAGGATCCCCGTTGGCAACGATGGGTGGGCCGCTGGAGCGTTGCGGCCGGAGGACAGCGAGCGAAGGTCGGAGAAGGAGGAGCGACGCGACCCGTGGTTGACGCGGGAGGGCGGGGCAGAGCCCTCCCCCTCGCTCAGGGGATTCACCGGGAGGGTTTCTTCCGTCCACCGCACAGGTCCCGGGCCTCCCCGGCCAGCCGCCGGGCCTCGTCCCGTGCCGCCCCCTTGGGGATCTGGGTCCAGACGATCCCATCCAGCAGCGCCTTCACCCGGTCGCACGTGCCCTTGTGGGCCAGGGAGGATGCCAGCATCACCCGGACCGAGGCACGATCCGAGTTGTCGAGCGCCCGTTCGAAATAGTAGGCCGACCCGCTCCAGTCCTGGTCGAGGTACAGTCGCAAGCCCGTCTCGTAGTCGGCCTTTGCCCGTCGTTCCTTGGCGCTCTGCGCAACCGCGGGAAGGGTCATCGCCACCAGCAGCCCCGAGATGATCAGACAGGCCCATGGCACTCCGAGGCGACCCATGTTCCCCTCCCCCTGTCGATTCCAGCCCATTCTGGCAAGGTTCCGTTCCCGAGACAAGACCGCCTTCGGCCATCCCGGCCCGCATTCGGGGCACCGATTCGTTCCATCAAAAGGCGAACAGCACCGAGGCCTTGGGCATCCAGAGCACCCGGTCGCCCTCGGTGTCCCGGTGAGGCAGCACCTGGAAGTCGCACCGTATCCCCACATGGACCGTCGAGGGTCCGACCCGCCCCGCCTCGAACTGCAGCCCGGCGCCACCGGCCGGCAGGGGCAGGATCGAAGACCATCCCATGGGGCCGGCGGCCAGGAATGCCGGACCCAGGGCCAGTTCGAACCACACGGGGCCCCCGAGCCGGAACCCATGGGTCATCAGGAGCCCCGACGAGAGGGAGATCTCGGGATGGACCCCGGCCGGGTCATCCGGGTCGTCGGAGGCCCCCACCAGGGCTGGATCCGACCGATCGGACCATGGCAACTGCATCACGAAGAAGTCGTTCCGGAGGCCCAGGCGATACCAGGGGGCGAACCTCCACCAGACGCCCCACTCGACCCCGGCTCCCCCGGCCAGGAAGGCCCGGGGCATTCCAGACCCGGTGGCCACCCCGACCGCCGTTCCAATCCACCAGGTCGTCATGGGCCCAGAGCCGGAGGTCGCGCCCCTCTGATCCTCGGCCGATTCCTGCTCGGCCCCCGGAGACGTCCCATCGTCCGCCTTCCCGGTCGCAGGAATTCCCACCGCCACCAGGCACATCCACGCCCCGATCGGACCGTGCATCCCCAAACGCATGGTTCCCCCTCCTCATGGGCCACGGGGATTTCCCGCAAGGCCCGTGCCAGCAATCAAGTCCTGTCATCTCCAGCAGTTGACGCCTGTTGGGACCCACGGGTGGCCCCCGACGGGAGGGAGTTCCATCCACTCCTGGCGGAAATGGGTCCCATCGGAGGACAGTTCCGGGGACCCCAGGCTCCCGCAGGGCCCAGGGTCCCGGGGCCCTTCAACCCCACGGCGAGACCCGGGCGTTCATCCCCCGGGTGGCGTGACGGTGTCCCTGGGGCTGGAGTCCACCAGGGGTGGACAAGGGCCGCCGGTGCCGATCGCAGCCCGACCGCGAGTCACCGCTTCGGTGTCCGCACGACCCGGGGCGGCGGGTTCTGCGGCAACACGGGGGCCTTCAAGGGGGCCACCCCGCTCCGATCGGGCCTGGGCAGGTGCCGGTCCCGCCTTCGGGGCGTCGGTGCCCCCTCGAAGGGCCGATCCTGGGCCCCCGAGACCGTCCGCCCGGCCCGGGCCGCCCGACGAGCCAACTGGACCAGGGCCCGCAGACGGGCAACGTCCACCGGTTCCTGGAACTGCACGACATACCGGTCCGCATGCATCGGGAGGACCACCTGGGCCTCGACCGGCAGGTCCGCCCCGTCGGGCAGGCGCAGCACCACCGTCACCATCTTCATGAGTCCCGGGAACGGAGACCCATCGACGGGGCAGGCCCCGAACCGCAAGTACTCCTCCAGCACCCGCTCCAGGACCGTCGGGTCCCGAAGGTCCACGATCGCCATGTCGTTCGTGTCCATTGCGTCCCCTCCGAGCGGCACCCGATCCTATGCCGGACGATCCGTTCCCGCCATCCCCTCCCGCAGGCGCCGGGTGGACCGGAGGTGTCGGGTCTGCCGGGCCTCCATGAAGGCCGGATCCACCCCGACCACGCCGAAGACCCGGTCCCAGATCCGCTCGAGGCAGTGAGCCGCGTCGGGAAACGATGCCGCGAGGGCACAGGCTCGTCGATAGAACTCCCGCGGGCGCCGCCGGACGCACTCCGCCGCCACGGCGAACTGGGCTCCCAGGTAGAAGTGCATGACCGAGGGACACGACGTCCCGAGGAGGGCCTCGTGGAACTCGTCCACGGCCAGTTCCCGGCCGTCGGAGTTCCGATCCCAGGGTACGAACAGGCGGCGGCCACGGGAGTCGTCGGTGTCGATGATGAACCCGATCCACTGGAAGTCCCGGACCTCTCGACGGCCCGCGACCAGGTCCCGGAGCCAGGGATGCAGGTCCCAGGCGTGGTCGAAGGGATGGCCCTGGCAGAAGACCGTCACCGGGGCCAGGGTGTCGTGGCGGGTCGCCAGGTGATGCAGGTAGGTGTGCCCCTCGTGACCCACGTTGGGCAGCGGCTCCACCCGGGCCCAGGGCAGCAGGGCCGGGTCCAGGTCCCCGCCCTTGTCGTAGATCGTCACCTGGACCGAGGACGGGACGTTGCGCACCCACCGCACCGACTCCCGGTACCGGGCCACCACCAGTTCCACCTGGACTGCCGGGGGAGGCTCCAGGGGGTCCTGCCGCCGCCGCCAGGGAGCCGTCATGGGGCAAGCCTCCCGGCCTCGGTCAAGACGGCCACCTCGATGGCGGGAACGGCCTCCAGGGCCATTTCCACCGCCTGGTCCATGTCCAGATTGCGGTAGAGGGCCTGCCGTCCCAGGAAGGTGACCCCGGGCGCCGCCTCCATGCGGCGACGCCAGGCCTCGAAGGCCTGCTCCGCCGGTCGGGAGGGAATGGCGTAGAGGGGCTCCCTCCCGGGCAGGAAGGCCTGTGGATACTCCCGGATCACCGTCGTGACTGGCCCCGGGGACCCATGATGCTGGGAGGTCTCGATCCACCGGGTCCAGGGCTCCGGACCGGGAAAGTTGATCTGCGGCGCCTCCAGCACCCGCCGCCCCTGGAAGACCTCCCGTTCCCAGCGCAGGGACCTCCGGGGCAATCGGTCCGGCCGCTCCCCGAAGAACTCCTCGGGGGTGCCGGTCCAGACCAGATGACGATGAGGGACCTCCCGCCGTGCCTCCTGGCCCTCCGAGTCCCGGCGCACCTCGATCCCCGGATGGCGAAGCATCCGTTCCACCATGGCCGTGTAGCCCTCCACCGGCATCGCCTGGAAGGGGGCATCGAGATAGCGGTCCTCCCGGGTGGTCCGGATGGGGACCCGTCCGCAAGCCGAAGGCAGCAGGTCCCGGGCCTCCATGCCCCACTGCTTGCGAGTGTATCCCTCGTAGAAGAACCGAAAGAAGGGCCATCCCACGCGGGACAGCACGAAGGACTCCGAGTCCTGAGGGTCCTCGCAGGGAACTCGCCAGATGGCCAGCGTCCGCTCCATCTCCTCCGAGGTCGAGGGCCTCCCGATCCACTGCTCGAAGGTGGCCAGCTGGATCGGAAAGGGCCAGAGGACCCCTTCCCGCTGCACCCGCACCCGAAAGACCACCGGTCGCCACTCGGTGAACCGCCCCAGGAACGCCACCGGTTCCGGCCGATGGGCCCGGAAATAGTGGGGGCCAAAATCGGGCAAGGGAACCCCCTCGGGACCCGGAGCATCGTGGCACAGGCCGCCCACGAAGGGTCTCCGCTCGACGACCATCACCCGGAGACCCCGTTCCGCAATCGCCCGAGCGGCCACGGCGCCCGAGAGACCGGCCCCGACCACCAGGACGTCACAGCCCTCCACTGGCGCTCCTGCCTTCCCGTGGCCCGGCTCGATGATACCGCCTGGAGGAGAATCCCATCGAGGGCCGAACGACCCCGGACCATCAAGGGATGGCGCAGTACCCCCCGATGCAGACGCCTCCGCCATGAAGGGCCTTGCAGTCGTCGTCGGTCCGGCAATCGGCACAGGCGCTCACTCGCAGGTCCTCGGTGAAGCAGACCCCGCTCTGGCACCAGGCATCGTTGAACTGGCAATCGCTCCCGTTCGGCCGCTTCGGTTCGGCCCCGTTGGGACCGCAGAACTCCTTCTCGGCGTCGTAGCACCCCGTGGCACAGGGGGTATAGACGGGGGCCGGCGGCGGCGCCACCGCGCACCCGAGGCAGCCCTCCCGACACTCGCCAAAGCAGCAGACCTTGTTCGGATCGCAGCCGGTGCCCCCCGAGGCGCACCAGGCGCAGTACCCGGTCGGGTCGCAGGCCCCGGTCTGGCACTGGTCGTGGAACTGGCACCCGGCCGCCAGTCCCCGGGTCGGAAGGCACTGTCCCGTGCCCCGGACCAAGGTGGATCCCCCGTCGCACCACGTCCCGGCCTCGCAGTGCCAGGTCTCGGTGCACCGACACCAGCCCTCCTTGCAGATGCCGGAGATGCAGCCTGCCTCGGTCCGGCAGGGGGCATTTCCGATCTGGGGCTCCTCCGGGAGATCGGCCGCCGGGTCTGTCCCGATGTCCTCGACGGCATCCCGCGCCAGGTCCTCCAGCCGGTCCTCGGGCACCGCCTCCGCTCCCGGATCCCGGTTCGCGTCCGGATCCCCGATTGGCAGATCCAGGGTCCCCGGGACATCGACCCCGAGGTCCGACCTGGCACCCGAGTCTCCCAGGAGCCCCGACAGGTCCGGGGCCTCCACCTGGACCTGGCAGGCCACCAGGCCAGCCGCCGCACACAACCAGGCCCGCCGCAAGCCCTTCATTCTGACCCCACCCTCCAGAAGACCCGTTCATCGTCCTCCAGGGCCTCCCGGAAGGCAAGTCCTGCGGCGACCGAGGTGATGGCACCACGGGGCCGGCTGCCGCAGCCCCGGCAGAGTCCAGGGCCTCTTTGCGGGGTTTGTCAAGAACATCGTGGCCGTGGCAGTGCCTGGTTTGACCCGTGCGCGGGAACCCGTTATCTTGAGCCGCCCCGACGTTCCGGGCCGGACAAGGAGCGCCATGGAGACCATCGCGGTCTACGGGAAGGGTGGCATCGGGAAGTCGGTCGTCGCCACGAGCCTCAGCGCCTGGTATGCCATGAACGGACAGCGGGTGCTCCACGTGGGCTGCGACCCGAAGCACGACTCGGCCCTGCGGCTGCTGGATCAGCGGACCCGGATCCGGACGGTGCTGGAGGTCCTCCGGGACGACCCCGAGGCGGCGGGAACCGACGAGATCCTGACCACGGGACGCCACGGGATCGCGTGCTGCGAGGCCGGGGGGCCGGAGCCAGGGGTCGGGTGCGCCGGCCGGGGAGTCGCCCGGATGATCGAGACCCTCGACGAGATGCAACTGCTCCAGTCCGGCCGTTTCGACATTGCGGTCTTCGACGTGCTGGGGGACGTGGTCTGCGGCGGTTTTGCGGCTCCCCTCCGGGACGGGTTCGCCCGGAAGGTCCTGATCGTCCTCTCGGAGGAGCCCATGGCCATCTTCGCGGCCAACAACATCGCCCGGGCCATCCACATCTATCGCAACAACGGGGTATGCCTGGCGGGCCTCGTCGTGAACCGGCGGTCCAACACCGCCAGCACGGAGATGCTGGATCGCTTCGCCCGACGCCTGGGCACCCGCATCCTGGAGGTGATCGAGCGGGACCCCCGGATCCAGGAGGCGGAAACGGAGCAGCAGACCATCCTGGAATACGCCCCCGATGCCCCGGCCTCCCGGTCGATCGCGCGCCTGGGGCAGACCCTGCTGGAGATCGACCCGGACCAGGTCGCCCTGCCGAGCCCCATGAGCGAGGAGGAGTTCTTCGAGTTCCTTCGAAGCGACGGGAGATAGCCCCGATGCACGGCAACCTGGAGGCCACGCAGGCCCCGGAGGAACTGGGCAGCCGGATCCGGGTAGGGGACTCGACCCGGGACCTGGTGGCCTGGCGCCTCGGACTGGAGACGGCGCCGGAGGACTGGCGCGTCCGGTGGGTGGTCTACTACGACGACCATTTCGAGGTGCTGCTGGGACCGGCCGGGTCGGTCCGGATGGTCCTGGTGCTGGAGGACGGCCAGCGCCGGGAGAAGGCCTGGGTCAGGACGCCCCGGCTGGCCATCTCCTACCGGGGCGAGACCCGGATTCCCGAGGAGATCGACCAGCGGGTGCGGTCCCACGCCCCGGCCCGGATGGGGGAGTCCTCCGAGGAGGACCTCCTGACCATCGCTCGCAGCGACCCGGGAACCCGACCCCTGCCCGTCATCTCCACCGGATCGGACGACCAGGTCACGAACCTGCTGACCACCTGGGCCGGGGACGACGCCTTTGCGGAGTTCTTCGCAGTGGGGGAGATCGCCCGGAGCCAGCTGGACAGCATCGACCTCTCGGGGTCCTTCCGGTTCGTCCAGCACTGCGACAACGAGTGCATGACCGTCTCGCCGCATGGCGTTGCGCCGCTCCTCTCGGCGGTCGAGTATCCCTGGGAGAACCGCCAGCGGTCCCTGGACCTCCCGGGCCAGGCCAGCCGGGTGGACCCGAGCGTCGAGGGCATGGTCACCACGGACCTCAGCGAGTCGGACGTCATCATGGGCAATCCCGACAAGGTGCGCCGGGTGCTCGACTACGTGGTGGCCCATCCCCTGCCGGACAAGATCACCTTTTTCAGCAACACCTGCGTGCCGATGGTCACCGGCGAGGACGTGGAGTCGGTGGTCCGGCGCTATGCCGCCCGGAGCCCGACCCCCCTGGTCTACCTCACCGTGACCCCCATCAGCATGTTCAACGTCTTCCGGGACCTCCTGGAGACCCGCCGCCTGGCGGTCGAGGCCCGGGTCCCCCCTCCCACGGGCCCCGTCGTGAACCTGGTGGGCTATGCCGAGGACGCGACGACCCAGGGGGTCCGGGACCTGCTCCAGGGAGCCGGGATCACCGTGAACACCCACCTGATTCCCGACTTCGCCATTGCCCGGATCGAGCGACTGCCCCTGGCCCCGGTCAGCGTCTTCTATCCCAACCGAGTCTGGCGGAACCACTACACCCACCTGACCGGAAACACCCGGATCCGCTGTGTGACTCCCGATGCCCCCTACGGCTTCCGGGGCAGTCACCGCTGGCTGCGGGAGGTCTGCCAGGCCCTGGACCTGCCACCGGAGCAGGCCGATGCCGCCCATGAAGGCATCGCGAGGCCCCTCCTTCCCGAGTGGGAGCGCCTGGTGTCGGAGGCCCGCCAGTACCGGATCGCCCTGGTGGTCCGGGCCGAGGAGACCGAACACCTGACCGATCCCTCGACCACCTGGGGCGTCCCGCTGCTGGCCTTCCTGGAGGAGGCGGGCTTCGGCCTGGACATCCTGATCAAGGTGCGCCAGCGCAAGCAGGCCCGGGAGAGCGCCCAGGCCATCGTCCGGCGGATGGAACACCCGGATCGCCACGTGGTGAAGGGGTTTCACGACTTCGAGACGCTGCGGCAGCGACTGCGGGAGTCCGAGGCCCAGGCGGCCCTCTCCTACCACTACTTCGACTGGCGCCTCTCGGAGGCGGGGAAGAACCGCTTCTCCCTCCAGGTCTTCGAGATGGGCCTCCCGGGGGCCATTCGGAGCGTGCGGCGGCTGCTGAACATCTGCCGGACCCCGTTCTACCGCCGATACCGGGACTACCTCGCCCGGAGCCCCGAAGGCGTCCCGCTGGGTCCAGGAGGTCTCGATGGTCGAGGTTGACCGGAGCCCACCGGGCGGCCACCCGGAAGACCTGAGCCAGCGGGTCACCTACACCTTCCTGGTGGGGGTGTATCTGGCCACCAATGCCCTGAAGGACACGGTGACCCTGGTCGAGGGACCGGACTGCGTCCACATGAAGACCCAGTACGTCCAGGGCAACCACGACTGGCTCTCGACGTTGACCAGCGTGTCCGGGCACCACCGCATCGCCAACACGGCCCTCCATCCGGTCCAGATGACCCGATCCCGGGAGGATGCCCTCCGGGGCACCCTGGCCCGCATCGCCTCCCACCCCACGACCGGGGGTGTCCTGTTGACCTCGATGCCCATGGCCGCGATCACCGGCGCCGACTACGAGCGAATCTGCCGGGACGTCCAGGCGGACACGGGCCGAACGGTGATCCACGTCCCCGGGAGGTCCCTGAGCGGGGACTGGCTGGACGGCTACCAGGAGACCCTCGTCTCCCTGGCCCGACAACTGGACCTCTCGGGGAGCACGCCGGTGCCGGAGCGGGTGGCGGTGATCGGTTACCTGATGGACCGCCACGAGGGCGACCATCGAGCCAATCTCCGGGAGATCCGGCGCCTGCTGACCGCCTTGGGCCTGGACCCCGTCTCGATCTGGCTCGAAGGCCAGCGGTTCCAGGACCTGACCCGGGTCCGGGAGGCCGGAACCCTGCTGGCCTTTCCCTATGGCCGCAAGGCCGCCCGCTGGATCGCCCGGAGGACCGGGGCCCGGGTCATCGAGTGCGACCTGCCCTTCGGCCTGCCGGCCACCGAGCGCCTCGTCCAGGTCCTCGGAAAGGAACTGGGCCGGGAACAGGAGGCCCAGACCCTGATCCAGGCCGAACTCTCCCGGATCATCCCGTCCCTGGAGTTCGTGATCCCCTTCGTCTTCCAGCATCGGCGAGTGGGCTATGTCGGGGATCCCGTCCTGGTCCGTGGCCTCCGGGAGACCCTGGACCTGCTTGGGGCAGAACTCTCCTTCGCGGTGATCACCCACCCCCGACACCACCTGGCCGGCCTGCCCGAAGCCCTGGGACCCGCCACGGAGCGACTGGAATGGCCCCGGTTCAAGGAGATGATCGCCTTCCTCCGGGACCGGGTCGCCTCCCGGGGCATCCACCTGCTGGTGGCCCACAGCGGCGCCGTCGGCCTGGTGACCGGCCACGGTCTGGCCTCCCTGGAGTTCGGCTTCCCCTCCTTCCACACCCACTGCCTCGCAGACCGTCCCTTCCTGGGCTTCGGCGGAGTCCTCTTCTTCATCGACGCGATGGCCAATGCCCTTCGGATGGCCGAGGTGGCCCAATGGACGGAACGCCTCTGGGGGAAGTAGCATGGTCCCGGAGGGACCGCCCATGGAGGACCGGAAGGCCCAGCCGGCAGCCGCCGGGAGTTCCAAGGCCCCCGGGGATGCCCGGATCCCCTGGACTCGGCGCCTGCTGACCGTGCTTCGGAAGGTCGAGGTCCCGGTGGAGGACGTCCGGGTCGAAGGGGACTCCCTGGTGGTGGTTCTCGATTCCCCGGAAGGGTCGGCCACTGTCCGGATGTCCCGGCGGGCCTCGAACGTCCCGGCCTACCGATCCACGGCGACCCACGACTTCTCCTACCGCCTCTCCCGGGAGAACGATGCCCGGCAGCAGGCCCTCGTGGACCGGACCATCGCGGTGCTGGCCCATCTCGAGGATCGACTTCCCGACTTCTCGGAGTCGGCCCTTCCTCCCTCGGGGCATGCGTCGATCCGACACCTGCCCTTCGTCTCGGTCGACGAGGGGGTCTCGGAGGACGGCACGGTGCGCCGTCAGGTGCTGATCCGGCTCACCGATCGCTGCAACCAGGCGTGCCCCTTCTGCAGCGCCCCCCTCATTCGGGATCCCTCCCTGGAGGACCTCCGGCGATCCCTGGTCGAGGCCGCCAGGGAGTTCCCAGGCTGCTTGCTGACGCTGACCGGCGGCGAACCGACCCTGCGACCGGACTTCCAGGAATTGCTGGCACTGGCCCTCGCCCAGCCGGGCATCGAGGGGGTCCAGGTCCAGACCAACGGGGTCTCCCTGGCGGATCCGGCCCGCGTCGCGGCCCTGCCGACCCATCGACGGTTGACCTGGTTCTTCTCCCTCCACGCGGTCGATCCGGCCCTCTACGATCAGATGACGGCCACCCGGGGGCAACTGCCGAAGGCGAGGAAGGGGCTCCAGGCCCTGGTCCGGGCAGGGCACCGGGTGATTGTCAACGTCGTCGTGGGGTCTCCCAATGCGGCCCACCTGCCGGAGGTGATCCGGACCCTCCCGCGATGGCTCGACGGGCTTCCCCTCCCGGAGGTGCACCTCTCGATCCTGATGTGCCCTCCCCACCGCCCACGGAGCCCCGAGTGGTTGATGCCCTACGAGGACCTCCTGCCGCGACTGGAGGAGGCCGCCTACCTGGCCCGGGAGATCGGGGTCCCCTTCTCGCCACTGGTCAGCAGCACCCACGCATCGATCCCCCCCTGCTTCGTGTCTCCCGGCGAGCGGCAGCGCATGAAGCAGCGGCCGCTGATTCATCCCGAGGAGACCGGCTACGAGGACCTGGAGCGTCCCTGGGTCAAGGCCCGGACCTGCCGGGAATGCCCCGCCGATCCCCACTGCCTGGGCGTCCCGGCCCCCTATGCCCGGCGATTCGGCCTGAAGGGCCTGCGTCCTTTCGGGCCCCCGCCCGGCCGCCGGGAGCAGGTGATCCCGATCACCCAGAAAACCCTCAAGGAACTCCGGACCCGGTTCCCCGATCACCCCTCGGACCCGGGCACCCTGCTGGTGCTGGATCTGCAGGACCCCTCCCAGGTTCTGCCCCCGGACCGCCCGGTCTCCTTCCAGGAACTGGAGGAGGCCCTCTTGCCGGAGTGGAAGGCCCGGCTGGGGGACTCGGTGCGCATCCGGAGCCGCTTTCGCCCCCTCTGCCTGTTCCCGGAGTCGGTGTTGGAGGCCCTCGTCCAGGGCGCGACCCCACCCCGGACCCCCGAAGGGGCCACCTTCGGTCCCGGCTGCCACGAATGTGGTCTGCGGGACCGCTGTCCGGGCCTCTCGGCCTCCTACCTCGAGACCTTCGGCGCCCGGGAACTGCGTCCCTTCCCCGCGATCCCTCGCGAGCCCCGCTGGCAGGACATCGCCCGGGTCCTCCTGGCGAACCGTCCCGAGGTTCGCTTCCCGCTGCACCGCCTGGTCCCGGCCGAGGCCCTTCCCCCGATTCCCTGCACCCGGCCCTGGACCCGCCTGGAGCTCCACGACGGGGGCACCTACGGCCCCTGCTGTGCCGACTACATGGACGGACGCCACTTCGTGCCCCCGAGCGCGACTCCCGAGGACCTCTGGCAGTCGGACCTCCTGCGGCGCTACCGGGTCGCAATGCTCGCGCCGGGACACCCGGAGGGTTGCCGGACCACCTGCCCGGTCCTCCGGGGAGGCCAGGAGACCCCCGATCGGATGCTCCTCCGGGGAGGCCCTCCCGAGGCGGTGGAAAACCAGATCCGCTGCGTCGAGGCGCTGCTGGACCGACGTGTGGACCTGTCCCACACCCCCCTCTCCTTCTGCGTGCCCGTCACCTCGTTCTGCAACTACGACTGCCTCATGTGCGAGTGCGGGGAAACGGGGACCCTCGACGACCAGCGGCCCCGGGAGTTCTGGGAGGGACTGGACCCATGGCTGTCGGGGGGGTGCGAGATGGACGTCAACGGCGGCGAGCCCCTGTCCTCCCCGGTCTTCCGGGCCTTCCTGGAGGACCTGGCGCGGAAGCCCGGCCCCCCATCGGTGGCCATCGTGACCAACGGCTCCCTGCTGACCCCCCGGTGGATCGCCTCCCTGCCCCGGCTCCCCTTCCGGGCGATCACGGTCAGCCTGAACGCGGCCACACCGGAGACGTACCGCAAGGTCAACCGGGGCCTTCCCTTCGAGGCCATCCGGCGCAACCTGGACGCCCTGATGGCGGCCCGCCGGGAGGGACGCTTCACCGGTGGGCTCACCTACAGTTTCGTCGTGCTGAAGGCGAACCTCGCCGAGGTCGTTGCCTTTGCCCGGATGGGACTGGAGGAGGGGGTCCCCGTGCGCTTCCTGCTTCCCCAGCGCAACCGGAACGACCAGAGCATCCTCACGGACCCCGAGGCCATGCGGGAGGGCGCACGGGCGCTCCGGGAGGCGGCATCACTGCTTCGGGATCGGGGGCACCCGGTCCACGCGGCCGACGCCCTGGTGCAGGCGGAGGTGCTGGAGGATCGCCTCCAGGCGGGTCTCCTGGACCCGATCGGCAACCCCTGATTCGGGCAGAGGGCTAGTCGGACAGGAAGGACACGTAGGCGTCCACCGACAGCCGGAAGGTCCGGATGAACTCCTGGATCGCCCCGACCGTGGTGCCACCCTCGAGGTCCAGATCCGACTCGATGACGGGATCTCCCTCGTCATCGATGTAGGCCCGGCTGAACCGCTTGGACTTGTTCCACTCGTTGACCTTGGCCACCGTGGCCTTCTTCTTGAACCCCGAATAGAGCTGGAGGGAGGTCCGGTTCTTCGACAGGAAGAGCAGGGCCTTGTAGCCCGCCAGGGGGAAGACGAAGACGCCTTCCTTGGGCTGCTCCACCTCGAAGCCCATGCCCCTCAGGATCTGCTCGGCCTGCTTCGGGGACAGCATCGTGATGACGCCCGATCCCTCCGAGCCGGAGGTGTTCTTGCCTTCCTGGGCAAGGACCGGGGCCGCGACCAGGCACACGAGGACCGACGCCAGGAGGACACGCATGATCCTGCGCTCCACAAGAGAGGATTTCATCGTAGGCCGATGCATTCCCCCTGTCAACCATGGGAGACTTCCCGGCGCGCCGAGTGGGGGGAAACGCCTTCGCGACCGAGGACCCTTGCGGAAAACCGACGCGTTTTTGCGGGCCCCGGGCCCCCTCCGTCGTCTCCTTTCCCATTCTTCCGCCCCCCCTCTATGCTTTTCCGGGAGAAGTGCCGATATCCGGTTGGCTGTTCCCTGATGTTCGGGCCGGCGGCCTTCGAGAGACGGGGGCCGGATCGCACGAGGGAGGTTCTCATGATGCTTCTGAAGCGCCATTGCTTCATCGGGATCCTGCTGTGGGTCTCCTGCGGCGGGACCGGAGGCGGGTCCCTGACCCCCGACGTCCCGTCCTACGAGTCCGATGCCTATCCCCCGGGCTGGTGGGAGGTCCGGGGCGACACGCCGGCAGGCACCTGCATGTCCCAGAACGTCTGGGCGGAACCGGCCTTCGACTGGCGGACCAGCGACGGCGTGGCGGCCGAGGTCCGGGTCTACCAGCCCGACGGCCAGCCCTGGCCAGGCGTCCTGATCCAGGTCCTGGACAATGCGTCGGACCTCCCGGGGGACATGCACCTGCTTGGCCAGGGCCTCACCGACGACCAGGGGACGTGGCTGGATATCCTGTGGGTCCCCCTGACCGTGCAGGAGGTGAACGTGGTGGCCGGCATCGTCGGCGCCAGCAACTGGGCCCTGGTCCCGGTCCAGCAGGACCGCATCTTCGTCGAGTTCGGGAGGGAATGACCATGAAGACGCGCATCCTGATCCTGCCGGTGCTGCTGGGCCTCGGCCTCTCGGCCCGAGCCATCACGCTGGACAACAAGGGGAAGGTGGTCTGGACCTTCTTGAAGATGCCCTACGCCTCGAACTACGACGCCTCGGGGATCCCGAAGACGATCGACGAGAAGAAGACCTTCCCGGTGGCCTTCCTGACCCGCCTGGCGACGACCCTGCCGGAGATGAAGGACGTCCGCAAGACGAACCCGGGACTGATTACCGACGATGCCGGGGCGAACCTGATCCTCAAGAAGGACGCCGACGTCTATGTCACCTTCCTCCACGAGGGGGCCGGCTACCAGAACGCCTTCGGGTTCTTCACCTTCGACCCGAGCGCCCCGCCGACCCGCAAGCAGGATGTCCGGGAGGTCATCCTGTTCCCGAACGCCTCCTTCTACAACAGCGGGGGGTCCTCCGCAGGTCTGCGGTCGGGCGACACCGTGCGGATCGGGCGGTTCACGAAGGGCACCGCCATCGGGTTCGTGGTCGTGGCCAACGGCTTCGACAGCAAGACCGGCGTGGCGACCAACGCCACCGGGGGCCCACCCGGCGGGGACTGGACCTTCTACACGCTCCAGGGCCTGAACCCGGAGCCCGCCGCCGACCTCCGGCGCCACACGGTGCTGCTCCACGACACCGAGACCGGGACCATCGTCCTGGGCATGGAGGACCTGCTGCGGAGCACCTCCGGGTGCGACCACGACTTCAACGACATCCTCTTCACGATCTCGTCGGTCCCCGGCGACGCCTTCGACACCGAGGACATCGTGGTCCTCCCGGACCCGGAGGACCGGGACAACGACGGGGTCAAGGACGGCGTGGACGACTACCCCGATGACCCCGACCGGACCTTCGACCAGTGGACCCCCTCCCCGACCGCCGACGGGACCCTGGTGTTCGAGGACGCCTGGCCCTGGCACGGGGACTACGACTTCAACGACCTGGTCCTGTCCTACCGCTTCCACCGGGTGTTGAACAAGGACGGGAAGGTGGTGGACCTGGTCGCCCGCTTCCAGGTTCTCGCCGGGGGGTCGGAATTCCGGAACGGCCTCGCCTTCCACCTGCCGGGCATCCCGACAACGGCCTTGAAGACCGCGACCCTCTCGACGGGCGGCGGGGCGCCGGTTCCTGTCACCCCCGAGGCCGGCCAGCCGGACCTGGTCTTCCCCCTCTCCCAGGACCTCTTCGCCGACCGGGCTCCCAAGGCCACGTGCCTCTACCTGAACACCGAGCCTGGCTGTTCCGAGGGCCCCGGGACGGTCTTCGAGCTGGACCTGACCTTCCAGACTCCCCAGTCCAACGAGGTCCTGGGCGTGCCGCCCTACGACCCCTTCCTGTTCCGGTCCGACCGCCGGGGCCACGAGATCCACCTGGTGGACCATGCCCCCACGGCCCGAGTGGACATGAGCCTCTTCCGGACCGGGGAGGACGACTCGGTGGCGGCCCAGGGTCGCTGGTACCGGTCGATCTGCAACCTGCCCTGGGGTCTTGACCTGCCGGTTCCCTGGTCCTGGCCCCTGGAGGGCACCGAGGTCTCCTCGGCCTACCCCTCGTTCCTGGACTGGGTGAACTCCGCCGGTGCCCGCTCCGCCGACTGGTACCTCCATCCCGACCCCGACGCGGTCTGGACCGCCCCCTGACCTCCCGGCCCTTCACTCGACACGTCCCCGTCCTCCGCCACCTCCGTTCTGCCCTCCCGAGACCCGCAGCCCCCACGCTCCCCGGGCCGGGCTCGGCGGTCCCTCTGGAGAGCCCCCGCGTCGCCGACTTGTGACCCGAGGGGGTCCTGGGACACAATGCCCTCCATCCGACGAGAGGAGAGGCCACCATGTCCCTCCGCGCCTGGTTCTGGCTTGGCCTGTCGGGATTCCTGTGGCAGGGGGCCGGCTGCGCCGACGACGCTTCGTCCTCCCTGACCGACCTGCCCGAGGTCCCGGACTGCGCCTCGCTGAAGGCCTCCTTCCAGCCATGCGGCGGCGCCCTGGATGGCACCACCTGGAGAATCGAGGGCATCTGTCCCGACGGGGCCCCCTTCCCGATGGACCCGGTGGGCTACTGCCCCGACCGGACCGGCACCGTCACTCCCATCCAGACCGGCGTCCTCTCCATCGAAGCGGGAACGCTGGAGGTCTTCCTGCAGGACGCCCTGGAGGCCTCGACCTTCTCCCTCCCGGAGTCCTGCCTGGAGGAGGGGACCTCCTGCGGGGAGGTCACGGTGCTGGACGGGTGGCAGGCGGAGTGTCGGGACCAGGGGGATGCCTGCGCCTGCGAGGGTCGCCGCCCGATGGTCCGCCCGGACCGGACCACCTGGACGGTGCGCATCGAGGGCAGCGAGGTCCTGGTCATGGACAACCAGGGCACGGTCGTGGATCGATGGCCCTTCTGCGTCCAGGGGACCCGAGCCCTGGTCCAGGCACCGTGGTTCCTGTCGCCTGATCGTCCCCAAGCCTCCACGCTGCTGGTCCTGGGCCCTTGAGGGCACCCGCCCGGCGTCGGTGCCCGCACTGCACGACGCGGAAGTCCCATGTCACCCCGGCCCGGATCATCGGTCCCCCGAGAAGCCGCTCTCCCGGACCGCCCCCTTCCCCTTGGAACTCCCAGCATCTCCACACTGCTGGCGCTGCCCGGCACGGGACCGGATCCCCCGACCCCGACCGGCAGGCCAGGAAAAGGGAACCCCCGTGGGGGGACGGGGGTTCCAACAGGGGGAAGAGGGAGGTTGGAAAGAAGGAGTTCGTGAGGCCCGGGGCCGGTCAGTCGTACACGCACTGCCCCTTGAAGCAGACCTGGCCCGCCGGGCAGAGGCCCTTGCCGTTGTCGATCACGCCGTCGCAGTCGTCGTCCAGACCGTTGCAGACCTCGATGCCCGATCCCTGCCCCTCGCTCTGGATGCAGATCGTCTCCAGGCCGTCCTCGGAGCAGACCTTCACACCGGTCACGCCGCAGCCCATCTTGCCGACCTGGCAGGAGGCCCCGACGTCGAAGCCCTCGTCCACCCGGCCGTCGCAGTTGTCGTCCACGCCGTTGCAGACCTCGGGATTCGGGCGGTCGATGATGCACTGGGTCCAGGCGCCTCCCTGGCAGGCCCGGTGACCGCTGCCGCAGGAGGTCTGGCAGGCCTCCCGGAGCCCCTCGTCCACCTGTCCGTCGCAGTCGTCATCGATGCCGTTGCAGGTCTCGGACCCGACGATGGCTGGCGGGGCGTCGCACCAGGCCGACAGGTGGTCGTCGGAGCAGACCAGGTGACCGCCCGTCTGGCAGCCGCCCTGCAGCATCGAGCACTCGGTGCCGATGGCGTAGCCCTCGTCCACCTGGCCGTCGCAACTGTTGTCCTTCCCGTCGCAGGTGCCGCAGTCGTGCAGCGCGTAGATCCCGTTCACGTCGAAGCCGTCGCCGGCCCCGCTCCGAACGCTGGTGTTGACCAGCCGGATCCGGGAAGTGGCCGGGAGGTCCCCCAGGTCGAAGTCATTGCGGGCATTGGGCCGCTGCCCATCCTGGTTGGTGGCGGTGCCCAGCAGCACCCAGGCCTGCGCCGCGGCGTTCCAGGCATACACCGCCGCGGTCTCGGCGGCCCCCGTGTCGCCGGTGGGGGTCCACTCGAAGACCCGCAGGTCCATGCCCGTGCCGTTGCGAATCGGGCAGTCGAACTCCACCTCGATGAAGCCGTCGAAGCCCAGCGCGAAGGCCGCCCCGGCGGCCTCCCCGGCCTGCAGCGTCAGGGCCCGGGCAGGATTCGAGTTCACCGCCTGGACCTCCCCCCCGTTCGCGGTGGTTCCCTGGAACCAGGTCACGACCCGGGCCGCCTCGTAGGGCGCCAGCCGGCCGCCCTCCACGATCCCCGGATTCACCTCGGCGTCCGAGTCATTGCAGTCGCCAGCGCAGGTGGCCCACCCGTCCCCGTCCTGGTCGAAGTCCTCGTCGGTCAGCCCGTCGCAGTCGTCATCGATGCCGTTGCAGACCTCCACCTTCCCGGGCAGGCTCAGGGCGTCCTCGATCAGTTCGATCCCCGAATCGGGGGTGAGCATCCGGAGCACCCCGGCCTGGCGCCCGGCCGGGCTCCCGGCAGCGGCCGCCACGATCAGCAGGTCCCGATCGGTCCCGTTCTCGAAGGAGATCACGTAGGTCGCGACCCCGATCTCCTGGAGGGCCGCGATGGCCTGGAGCACCTCCCCGTCACACTGGTCGCCCCCGGCCGTGAACAGCACCACCGATCGGATGCGATTGGAAGAGGGACGATCTCGGTAGTAGTCCCGGGCCTTCCAGAGCGCCTTGGCCACCGCGGCCTTGCCGCCGGTCTGGATGTGCTCGAGCCGGGAGACAATCCATCCATAGGGATCCCCGGGGTTCACCTCGACCTCTCCCACCTCGCAGGACCCGGGGCAGATCCGGTCGTTGCCATTGGCGTCGCGATGATCCACGAAGGGGAAGGTCAGCAGGCCGAAGAGGACCTCCTTCTTGAGGTGGGGCAGGTTGCGCTTGAGGGCCCGGACCACCAGGTCGATCCGGGAGTAATAGTTGTTGCCCTGCTTGTAGCCCGAGGGATCGGCCATCCGGTCCGACGTGTCCACGAGCAGAAGCACCTCGGGAGAGACGGCCTCGCAGACCGGCGACACGTAGGACCCCTGAGGAACCGAGGAACCGCTGTCCCCCGTATCGGGAATGCAGGCCGTCGCCAGCATCGCCACTCCCAACATCCAGCTGCGAGTCTTCATCGGGAACCTCCCCCCCCAGACGGGGCACTCCACGGGAAGAAGTTCGACCGGCAGGCCGGAAAACTTTAGGGGGGGATTCGGGGGGTCAGAGACCGGGATTCTTGGGACGCACGGGCTTCTCGGCCGAGTGGACCACCCGGATGTTCGACTGGTCCGCCAGCCCGACCTTCGACTCCATCTCGGCCAGGAAGGTCTCCAGGTCCTGCTCCGAGATCCGGGTCACGGCCCTGCGGGCTGCCGACGCCGGAACCGGAGGCTCGAACATCCGTCCCAGCCCTTCTGCCGATGAGGTCACGGGAGGGGAGGCCTCCGGGGCCCTTGGAGGCCCTGGAGGAGTCGCCGTCTTGGAAGGGGCCGCCGCGGCGCCCTTCGAGGAAGACAGGACGAGTGCCCGCAGGATCTCGTCGGCGTGGCGCATCTGGGATGCCAGCAGCCCCGCCAGCGTCTGCGCCAGGAACAGCGAGAGGCCGTCCCGGCGGGCGATGAGGTCCTCCCAGGAGGCCCGATCCAGTTCCAGGACCCAGGTCTCCCCGACGGCGACGGCCCAGAGGATCCGCCGCCGATGGCCCAGCAGCGTGCCGATCCCGAAGGCCCCGCCCGTCTCGACCCGGGTGACCACGCGCCCCTTCGGGGACCGGACCTCGAGGGAACCCCGGACCACGAGCCAGCTGCAGCCGGGGGGATCGCCGGTGCGACAGAGGACCTCCCTGTCCTGCAGACGCCTTCTGCGCAGGCGAGGCAACAGGGCGACCAGGTATTCCTGGGGCATGTCCTGAAAAAACGGCAGGGTTCGCAACCAGGCGATGACCTGGTTCGTCCGGTCGTCAGGCATCGCGCTTCCCTCCAAACCAGCGCGACCAGAGGGATCGGGTGACCTGTTCCCCGACCCGCCGCTGCTGGTCCTCCGACACCTCCCGTTTCCGGTCCTGAATCCGGGTGATCTGGTCCGCAGCGCGGCAGAGGCGGTTGGCCATCGCCTCGGCCAGATTGGCCAGCAACACCGCGGCCGTCCCGGGGGCCTCCCGTTTGAGCCGGTCCAGCCCTGCCCGGTCCAGGGTCCAGCAGGTGCCCGACCCCTTCGCGACGATGCGGGCCTGCCGGGGCAGCCCGTCCAGCAGCGACGTCTCCCCGAAGGAGTCCCCCGCCTTGAGCAGGACGAGGGGCTTCTCCTCCCCGGTCTCGGGATCCGGGAGCATCACCGAGGCGCTGCCCCGGGCCAGCACGAACAAGATGCCCGTCCGGGCCCGGCCGGCGCAGAGGGTCTCCCCTGCGACGAAGGGCAACGTTCGGCCCACCTGCCCCAGGTGTACCAGGTCCTCGGGGGTCATCCCCCGGAAGACAGGGGCACTCCACTCGTCCTGTGTCGCCATGCCGTCATCTCCTGTGAACGCGACCATTCTATACGATGTTCCTGGGACATGTCCAGCCGGAAGCCAGACCCAGGCTTGCTGGACGAGACCAGGGGCCGAGTCCCTCCTGTCGTCCCGGGGAACGGTCCGGGTGCCGACAAGTGCAGGGGAACATTGGAGCTTCTTGCAACCCGTCGTGCGTCCGCTCCGGATTCGGTTATAATGGTTCGCCCGTCATCGAGGAAATGACATGAAGCGTTTTGTAGGAGCGGTCACGGTGCTGTTGCTGGCCGTCACGGCCTGCGAGGGAGGCAACTCCAGCGATGACACCCTTTCCAGGGTGGATGTGATCGTGCCGAGCGATCCAGGTTCTACCGACGACGTGTCCCGGGACACCCCTCCCCCGCGGGACCTGCCCCCCGCGGATCCGGGAACCACTGATCCGGGAATCGTTGATCCGGGAACCACCGACCCGGGAACGCAGGACACTGGAACCATTGACGTGGGACCGACCGATGTCGGGTCGCAGGATCCGGGAGCGACCGACTCGGAACCGGCTGACCTCGGGTCGCAGGACACGGGAACGACCGACGTGGGCCCCGAGGATGTCCCGGCCCCAACGGACCTTCCGCCGGCCGACGTGCCTCCCTTCGAGTGCACCGGGACCTGCGACCCGTCCACCCAGACGACGCAGTGCATGCCCGATGGCCTCACGATCTGCTACTGCAATCCCGACAGCGGCAACTGGGAGCCCTACGGTTGCGGCGACGTCTGCACGGCCAACGGCATGGTGGGCACGGCCTGCATCCTTGGCGAGAACGGGGACCCCACCTGCGACTGCACCTTTGATTGCTCGCGGTCGGACCTGGTGGCGACCCAGTGCGATCAACTCTACTACACGCCCTGCACCTGCGGTGCGGCGGACCCCTGCAACTGGATCGGGGACGGCTTCTGCGACGCGGACTGCGCGGTGACCTTCCCCGATGATCACCTCGTGGATACGGCGGACTGCACCTGCGGAGGCGCCTGCGACCCGCAGCAGTTCTCGGAATACTGCGACCTGGACCGGAACCCCTGCCAGTGCGGCACCGAGGGAACCCAGGTCACGCTGAACTGCGATGCCTATTGCAGTGACCAGGCAGGGGTCCCGAACGTGCAGGAGCGATGCACGGTCTTCTATGGCATGGCCTTCTGCAACTGCCAGGACTGGACCTGCGAGGACCCGGCCAAGGTGGCCAACCAGTGCGATGCGGGGGTCCGCACGCCCTGCACCTGCGGTGCGGCGGACCCCTGCGGCTGGATCGGGGACGGCTACTGCGACTCCGCGGCCTGCAACTCCCTCTATCCAGACCAGCAGAACCTCGATGACAGCGCCCAGGACTGCCAGGGCTAGGATCCCTCGGCCGCCCCCCCGGGCCTCGTAGCACACCATCGCACAGTGGAACCGTTTGGCACTTCCCTCAGTTTCGTGGCAGCAACTAGACTGACATGTCAGTTTTCTCTATCCTCGCGGCCTCCTGGAAGGGAGTCCCGTCGATGGGGTCGAGTCTGGTCTTCCTGGGAATCGATGTCGGGGCCGAGCGCCTCAAGGTGGCCCGGCTGGAGGTGGACGCCGACGGCCGGGCACGGCCCGGTGCCGGCGTGGTCCGGGAGCATGGCGGCCGACCGGAACCGGTATTGCGCGAGGTCCTCGAGCCATGGGTGGCCCAGGGCCACACGGGCGCGGCGGCAACGGGGCGGCTGGCCACGGGCCTGGCCCTGTCGCGGATTCCCCAGAAGGCCGCGGTGACGGCGGGACTGCAGGTCCTCCACCCGGGCCTGGAGTCGGTGGGGGTGGTCTCCATCGGGGCCCATGGCTTCGCCGTGATCGACTGGCGAGGCGAGGACCGGTGTCGCATCCGGGAGAACTCCCGCTGCAGCCAGGGGACCGGCAACTTCCTGCGGCAACTGGTGGGACGCTTCGGCCTCACCCCCGCCGAGGCGGACCTCCTGGCAGACCCCGTCATGGACCCGGCGCCCCTCTCGGGTCGCTGCCCGGTGATCCTGAAGACGGACATGACCCACCTGGCCAATCGGGGGGAGGATCGAGCCCGAATCCTGGCGGGGCTCGAGGATGCGGTCTGCGAAAACGTCGCGTCCCTGTTTCCACGGGCCGATCCCCCCGGGGCCCTGCTGCTGGTCGGGGGCGTGTCCCGAAGCCCCCGCATCCGGAGGTACTTCGCCCGGCTGGCAACAGACCTGGGCATCCAGGTGGTCCCACCGGACGAGGAGCGGGACCCCTGCCTGGAGGCCTTCGGGGCGGCATTCCATGCCTGGCGCATGGGCGCGGCGCCCCTGGACCTGGAGACGCTGTTCCTGGAGGAACCGCCGGAGTCGTTCCCACGCCGTGCGGCTCCTCGACTGGCCCTGGCCCAGGTGCGCCGGATCCCGGAGACGCCGTTGCCCACCTGGGACGGCACCCGGGACGCCCTGCTGGGCCTGGACATCGGCAGCACCGGATCCAAGGCCGCCGCGGTGGACCCGGAGAACGGCGAGGTGCTGTGGACCCACTACCGGCAGACCCTGGGGGACCCCGTCGGGGCGGCAAAGGCCCTCGTGGAGGCCCTCTGGCGGGAGAAGGGGGCCTCCATCCGGGTCCTGGGCCTGGCGGTGACGGGGTCGGGACGGGAGATCGCCGGGTCCCTGGCCACGGTGTGCTACGGGCCCGATCGGGTCTTCGTGAAGAACGAGATCGCGGCCCATGCTGCGGCGGCCTCCTTCCTGGACCCGGAGGTGGACACGATCTTCGAGATCGGCGGCCAGGACGCCAAGTACATCCGCCTGGAGGACGGACAGGTGGTGGACGCGGCGATGAACGAGGCATGCAGCGCCGGGACAGGGTCCTTCATCGAGGAGCAGGGAAAGGCCCTCCCGGGGTGTCCGGGGGTCCAGGACCTGTCGCGGAAGGCCCTGGCGGCCGATGCGGCCCTGGACCTGGGACAGCACTGCAGCGTCTTCATGGCGGAGGTGATCGAGCGTGCCCTGGGGGCCGGAGAGCCACTGGAGACCGTGGTGGCGGGCCTCCATGACTCGGTGATCCAGAACTACCTGAACCGGGTGAAGGGCCCCCGGAGCGTGGGTCGCCGGGTCTTCTGCCAGGGGATGCCCTTCGCGTCACCGGCCCTGGCAGCGGCGGTGGCCTCCCGGACCGGGTCGGAGGTGGTGGTACCACCGAGGCCCGGGCTGATGGGGGCCATCGGCATCGCCTTGCTGGCCCGGGCCGGGGGCCTGGGCCAGGAGGGGGCCGGGTTGGACCTCCCGGCGCTGCTGGAGGCCCAGGTGACCTCCCGGACCTCCTTCCGGTGCCGGTCCACGAAGGGCTGCGGAGAGCCAGGGAACCTCTGCCGCGTCGATCGCCTGGAGGTCACCGTGGCCGGGAAGCACCGGCGCTTCACCTGGGGTGGCGGCTGTTCCCTCTACGACGGCGGCGTGGGGACGCGACGGCTCCCGGACGGGCTGCCGGACCCCTTCCGGGAACGGGAGGCCCTGCTGGACCGCCTGCTGACTCACCTCCCGGCGCCGGCCGGAGCGCCCGTCGTGGCGATGGCCGACGAGTTCCTGCTCAAGGATCACGCCCCCTTCTTCGCCACCTTCCTGGCGAACCTGGGCCTCCAGGTGCGGGTGGCCCGCCGGGGCAATGCCGAGACCCTCCGGGAGGGGATTGCCCGGGCCAGCGTGCCCTTCTGTGCGCCCTTGCAGATGTTCCACGGCATGGTCGCCCGGATGGTCAGGGACCGCCCGGACTTCGTGCTGGTCCCGATCCTCCGGGAATTCCCCAGGCACTCCGGGGAGTCCCACTCGGTGACCTGCCCGATGGTCCAGGGGGCCTCCGGGATCCTCCGGGACCTCTTCTTTCGAGGCGCCGAGACCCCCCGACTGGTTGACCCGACCTGGGACTTCGGCCGCGGGATGGCCGACGACCCGTCGCTCCGGCAGTCCGCCCGGGAACTGGCCCGGCGCCTGGACATCCCCGATCGTCGGGTCGGACCGGCCCTCGAGGCGGCCCTGGCGGCCCAGGAGGCCTTCCAGCGGGAGTGTCTCCGCATCGGAGAGCGAGCCCTGCAGGCGGCCCGGGAAGCGGCGGTGCCGGCGGTGGTGGTCCTGGGACGGACCTACACGATCTACAACGACGTCCTGAACTCGAACGTTCCGAACCTGCTGCGGGCCCAGGGGGCGATGGCCCTTCCGGTGGACTGCCTGCCCCTCGGGGAGGAGACGCCGGTCCTTCCGGACATCTACTGGGCCCACAGCCAGCGGAATCTCCGGGCTGCCGACCGGGTCCGGGACCGGGACGACCTCCATGCCGTCTTCTGCTCGAACTACTCCTGTGGCCCCGACAGTTTCACGCTGGACTTCTTCCAGTACGAGATGGAGCACAAGCCCTACGCGGTGATCGAGACGGACGGGCATGCGGGGGACGCTGGGACCCGGACGCGCATCGAGGCCTTCCTGCACTGCGTGGAGGCGGACCAGCGGCGGACTCCTCGGGATCGGGAGGGCCGCCCGAGGCAGCAGTTGCTGCACATCCTGCGGGATCGCCATGGACTCGAGGACGTTCGACGACGGGGGGACATCCTCCTGATCAACCCCATGGGACCGGCGGCGGCGGCCACCGCGGCAGCGCTCCGATCGGAGGGCTTCCGGGCCGAGGTGCTGCCCACCCCAGACCGGGACGCCCTTGATCGGGGCCGGCGGTGGACCAGCGGCAAGGAGTGCGTGCCCATGACGATCACGCTGGGCAGCGTGCTGAAGCGCCTGGACCAGGAGACCGACCCAGAACAGACCTTCGCGCTGTTGATGCCCACCGCCAATGGCCCCTGTCGGTTCGGGGCCTACCACATCCTGCACCGGATCGTCTACGAACGGGCCGGTCACCGGGAACGGATCCGGACGGTCTCCCCCTCGGACGAGGACTACTTCGCGGGGCTCTCACCGGACTTTCGGCTTCGGGTCTGGGCCGGCATGGTGGCCACCGACGTCCTCCTCGCCGCCCTGCACGACGTCCGGCCCGACGAGGCGGTCCCGGGCCAGGCCCGGGCGATCTGGAAGGAGGCCACGGAGGCGCTGCACCGGGTCCTGGAACGCCCGGGACGCCTCTCCCTGGCCCGGGCCGTGGTGGAGGTCGGCGGCGACCTCTTCGGGATCCGACCCGTGATCCGGGAGGCGGCCCGACGCTTCCGGGAGGCCCGGGGCACACCGACCGACCGACCGGTGATCGCGGTGGTGGGAGAGATCTACGTTCGGCTGGATCCCTTCGCCAATGACTGGCTCGTGGAACGCCTCGAGGCGGCCGGGGCCAGGGCCCGACTGGCGCCCTTCGGGGAGTGGATCGACTACACCGACTGGACGGCCTGGAAGCGCCTGGCCGAGGGGCGACCCGCACCGGGGGACCACCCGGTGACCACCCGGGTCTCGACGCTGATCCAGGACGCCATCTCCAGGGCCCTCTGGGGAGAGATGGCGGCGGCCCTGGACTGGCATCCCCGGCCGCCGATCTCGGCGGTGGTCCGCACCGGGGGGCGTGCCGTGACGCAGGACCTCCTGGGCGAGGCGATCCTGACGGTGGGCACCCCGCTGCACGAATACCTGTCGGGAGAGGTGGATGGGGCCATCGCCGTGGGCCCCCTCGAGTGCATGCCCAACAAGATCGCCGAGTCCCACCTGATCCGGATCGAGCGGGAGGTGGGAATGCCCTCCCTGGCCCTTGCAGTCCATGGCGACCCCATCGACCCCCGAGTGCTGGAGGACTTCGTGTTCCAGGTCCGGGAGGCCCGGGGCAGACGCAAGGCCCTCCGGGCCCCGGCCCCGACACTGGGAGAGGTGGTTCGGGACCTGGGCCAGCGGGTGCTGGCCCGGGGGCTCCGGGAGGTGGCCCGCCGGGTGCCAACCTCCGGATCCCCCTCGGATCTGCACCCGCCGTCCGCAGGGGATCTGCCGGGTCGGACGACCACGGCCCCGTTGACGGCATCCCCATTCCGGCGGGAGACTGCCCCCGAACTCGGGGATCCGGACCTGGAACAGGGGACGCCATGGGATCGGAGAGCCGCCGCCGCCAGTTCCTCCAAGCCGCGATGAGGGTCTTCGCCACGAAGGGGTTTCACGAGGCCTCGGTCACCGACATCATCGAGGCGACGGGCGTCGCCCGGGGGACCTTCTATCTCTATTTCCCGGGCAAGCGGGAGATCTTCGAGGCACTCCTGGACGAGTTCCTGGAGCGGTTGCGGGATCGCCTGGCCCCGGTCCGACTCCCGGAACAGGGTCGGGACGACCCGGCGGTGATGGACCAGATCCGCCGGAACGCCCGGCAACTGGTGTCGTTGCTGCTGGAGGAGCGGGACCTGGTCCGCCTGCTGCTCCGGGAGGCCGGAGGCCTCGACTCGCCGGCCCGGGAACGGGTGGCGACCTTCCACCGGCTCCTGGGGGCATGGGTGGCCGAGTCCCTGGAGGACGGCATGGCCGCCGGAATCGTCCACCGGGGAAACGCGGCGCTGATGGCCCGGGCCCTGGTCGGCATGGTCGAAGGGACCTTCCGGGCCTGGGCCGACGAGGACCTGGAACTGGACCTGGACACGGCTGTCGAGGAGCTGCTGGCGCTGTTGCGCCGGGGATTCCTGTCCCTGCAGGCTTGAGACCGCTCCCCCCTCGCCTCCCTATCCGCCCTGGAGGACGCTGGTCACGAGGTCCCGGGCCTCCTCCAGGAGCCGGGAGAGGTGATCGGGCCCCAGGAAGGACTCGGCGTAGATCTTGTAGATGTCCTCGGTGCCCGAGGGCCGGGCCGCGAACCATCCGTTGTCGGTGATCACCTTGAGGCCCCCGATCGCCGCGCCGTTGCCGGGAGCCCGGGTCAGGGTCTCCCGAATGGACTCCCCGGCGAGCATCGTGGCCTTCAGGTCCGATGGGGACAGGCGGGCCAGGCGCTGCCGCTCCGCTGCATCGGCCTGGGCATCGACCCGGGCATACCAGGGGCGACCATGGACCGCCACCAGGTCCTCGTAGCGCGCCCCAGGGTCCTGTCCCGACAGGGATCGGATCTCGGCGGCCAGCAGTCCCATGACCAGGCCGTCCTTGTCGGTGGTCCAGGGGGAACCGTCCTGACAGAGGAAGACCGCCCCGGCGCTCTCCTCCCCGGCGAAGCCCAGAGTCCCGGCCGAGAGGCCCGGCACGAACCACTTGAACCCCACCGGGACCTCCACCACCTCCCGGCCTCGACCCCGGGCGACCCGGTCCAGCATCGAGGAGGTCACCACGGTCTTGCCGATCCCGATTGCCTGGGACCACCGGGGCCGGTGTTGCAGCAGGTGGTCCACCGCGACGGCCAGAAAGGCGTTGGGGTTCATGAGGCCGCCCCGGGGCGTGACGATGCCGTGGCGATCGGCATCGGGGTCGCAACCGAAGGCGACGTCGAAGCGGTCCTTCCAGGCGATCAGGCCCGCCATCGCCCAGGGGGACGAGCAGTCCATGCGAATGCGGCCGTCATGATCCAGGGGCATGAATCCGAAGGAGGGGTCCAGGGTCCGCTGCACCACCTCCAGGGAAAGGCCATGCTGGTCGGCAATCCGGTCCCAGAGGGAGAGGGAAGTGCCCCCGAGGGGGTCCACGCCGATCCGCACCCCAGCCTCCCGGATGGCCTCCAGCCGCAGGATCTCGGGAAGGTCCCGGACATACGGCGCGGCCAGGTCCTGAAAGGCCGTCGTGTCCGCCGAGAGGGCCTGGGCCAGGGGGACCGTCCGGACCTCTCGAAGCCCGCCTTCGAGGATCTGGTTGGCCCGCTTCTGGATCGCGTCGGTGATGGCCGACTCGGCGGGCCCCCCGTGGGGAGGGTTGTACTTGAATCCGCCGTCCTCCGGGGGGTTGTGGGACGGCGTGACCACCACCCCGTCGGCCAGGTCGGGCCGAGGCGGCCGGTTGTGGACCACGATCGCCCGGGAGACCACGGGGGTCGGCATCGGGGCGAGGTCCGGGGGCAGCACCACCCGGACGCCGTTCGCAGCCAGGACCTGGAGGGCCGTCTCCAGGGCCGGACGGGAGAGCGCATGGGTGTCGGGGGCCAGGTAGAGGGGACCGGTGATCCCGTGTTCCCGTCGATACTCCACCAGGGCCTGGGCAATGGCGAGGATGTGGTCCTCCTGGAAGGACCCCCGGAGGGAACTGCCCCGGTGACCCGAGGTCCCGAAGGCGACCCGCTGGGCGGGGTCCGACAGGTCCGGTCGTCGCTGGTGATAGGCCGTCACCAGGGTCTCGATGTCCACCAAGGCCTCCCTCGGGGCCGGTCGTCCTGCCAGGGGATGTGCCATGTCGCCTCCTCTGCTGGGACCTACTGCGGTGAATCTTCCAACGAGGCCAGGTGCCCGGCAACCCACCGGGCCAGGTGTCGCTCTCCTGCGGGCGACAGGTGCCAGGTCCCCGGGAGGAACGGGGCGACCTCCGGGTCGTTCCAGGCCTCCCGGGCATTTCGGCAGGGAAGGTCCAGCACCCGGCAGATCTCCATCGTCTGCACCCATTCCCGGGATTCCAGGCCGGCGTCGGCCCCCGGTCCCAGGTCCCGGGGCGATGGGATGAGCACGATCAGCAACCGGACGCCCCGTTCCCCCAGGCGGTCCCGGACCCAGGGCAACAGCATCCGGAGGCGGCTGATCACCGCCGCCCGATCGTCACGGCCCGCCAGCAGCCGGCCGAAGGCACCACCCCAGACCTCCCCGAATCGCCGGGCCAGGTGGGATTCCTGAAAAGCATCCACCCCCAGGGGCAACGGGGTCTGGCCCAACAGCACCCGCCAGCGGCCCCGGAGGTCCGGGTGATCGCAGGCGAGGCGCGGTTCCCCGTCGGGGAAGCGGAAGAGGGGCTCGGCGCCGCAGCAGGCGTTCCGCTCCCCCAGGGGCGGGAGGTCCGTCGCGGGCCGCAGGTAGAGCACGACGCCGGCCGGTGGCGGATCCCGGCGTGTCCAGGCGAGGGCCTGGCGCAGGTGCACGTCCGTCGCCGTCCCGGACAGGCCCCCGTTCCAGTGCAATTCCTGGGGCCGCAGGGCCCCGATCAGCGCTGGAAGGCTCTGGCCGGCAGGTTCCTCGAGGACCGTGTCGCCGCCCAGGTGCAGCCAGAGGCGAGGAGGGGGCTGCTGCCGCAACGCCCGGCGCATCGCCCGGTAGGGCTCCAGGGAGGGGGGATCCTCAGGAAACAGGGCGGAACAGGTGGGCCCGATCATCGCGGACCGATCGGGCGCCGGGGGACGGCCGCTGGACCCGGTCCCGGAGTCCTCTGGGGCCCCGGCTCCCATCAGGGCCTCGGCCCCGATCCCGTGGAGCGCCAGGATGACCCAGACCCACCCGAGACGCCGGAGGGCCCTGGCCCGGGGTCCAGCCCCGGCCAGGCCCGACAGGAATCCGACCCCGAACAGGCCCCCTCCTCCCAGGAGGATCCCCCAGGCCCGCCAGGGGACCACCAACAGGCCCGCCAGCACCAGTCCCAGCAGGACCGCCACCGCCAGCAGGGCCATGGGTCCTCGATGGCGTTCGACCGCCGGAACGCGCGCCCGAATCAGCCACGCCACCCCGACCCCCGGCCAGAACCCGAGAGTCCACAGGGCCAGGAACCCGATGGTCGCCCACCAGCGGGACATCGGCGCCTCGCCGCTCGCGCCGGGGGCGGTCGTCCCGACGGCCCCTCCCGAGGTCTCCTGGCCGGCCTCCTGGCCTCCCGGGACCTCCCAGAGGGGGTCTGCGGGCTGGGCCGAGAGCAGGGGAACCAGGACCTCCCGCAGCCGCCGGGAGTCGTCGCCCGGAGGCAGTCGCAGGCACCAGAGGCCCGCCTGATCCCCGTCGGGGCACCCCTCGTCTGGGTCGGTCAGGAGGGCCTCGAGACACGCCCCCTGGGGGACCGGGCAGAGGGTGACCCGGACCTGGGAGCGATCGATGCTGGCCCGGTCCAGGCGCCACGCCGGGTCCAAGGCCTGGAAGGTCCGGGACACGACCTCGGAGGCCCGGGGCGGCAGCACCCGAGAGGCCCCCTCCCCCGGGAGGCCCAGCACCCCGGCAAGGACCAGGACCCCAGGGAGAAGGGATCCGGCGCCTGCCTGGCAGGAAGGGTGCGTCCGACTCACCGGGGACTCCTCTCCGGGACGGTCAGGGGCTGACCCGCTGAAGTCCCACGCAGTACTCAGGGGTCGGGGACTGGCAGACATGGACCGCATCGGCGCCGGAGGTGCCGATGCGCGGCAGGCAGGCCTGACCCGCAGGACACGCCGCCTCGCCCTTCGAGGGGTCGCAGGGGACCGAGCAGAACGGCGGCGGGTCCCAGACGCCATCGCCGTTCGTGTCCACCGCCCGAGGAGGCCGGAAGCCGCCGCCATCGACGTCCACCCGGATGGGGTTCGTGGCGCCCCAGGCAAGGGAGGGATAGGAGTCGGGCAGTTCCAGGGACCCGAGGAGCGAGGACACGTCCAGCCCCAGGGAGGAGACCTTGTCGAGCAACGACGAGAAGTTCGCCAGCAGCTGGTCCGCCGCCAGGGCAATCACGGTCGAGATCAGGATGTTGCCGTAGGGCTCCCGCTTGTACACCGGGGACATCGAGGCCTCCCCGGAGGTGCCATAGGCGATGACCAGATACCAGGAGTCGATCTCGGGTCGGGGCAGGCGCACCTCCGCGTTGAAGTCCTCGATGACCTCCTTCGGGGGGTCCACGAAGATCTGCTTCACCCGCCGGCTGTTGCTCCAGACCTCGATGCGCTCGACCCGGTACCAGGAGGGGGTCTGGACGCGGATATGAGCCAGCAGGTCCCCGTCGCCGGTGGCCGTCAGCACATCGCCGATGGATGCCTGGCCCGGGGTCCCCTCCTGGCGCAGGGAGAACTCGATGAAGGCCCCCGATGAGAGGGTCACCCGGCCGGCCTTCATGGCCCGGTTCACGTCCCGGACATCGGCCGCCGCCGGAGAGTCGGTCCCGGCCTGGACATAGGTCCGGGGATGTCCGATCTCCTTGGCGGTGCCGTGGCTGTCGGAGTTGGCCACGCCGACCTTGTCGAAGCCGATGTCCAGGAAGTGGAACCAGTCCTCCAGGACCTCGAAGCGGTCCGTGCAGGGCCGGGCGTCGTGTTCGGGGCACTCGTCCCGGCACCAGATCACGCAGGCGGTGGTCCAGCCGGTCCCCCCGTCGGAGACCTTCTTCGCGCACTCGGGGTGGCGCTTCCCGACGCAGGCCTCGCAGGCCTTCTGCTGGGAGCAGCCCACATCGGCGAACTTCGTCGGGTCGCTGGCCGCCTGCTCCTCGGAGGTGGTGTTGAAGAAGGCGTCGTTCTCCAGGTCCGTCCGCTCCAGCTGGTAGCGCAGGCTCAGGGCCTTGAGGGCCTCCAGGGCCTGGCGCTTGGCCGACAGCAGCCCGTCGGCCTTTGACGCCGCCTGGAAGGCCTCCCGGGCCTCCCGGTGCCAGGCGCAGTGGTCCCGGGTCACGGCCCAGGCCAGGCGCTCCGCCTCCCCGAGGGCCGGGTCCCTGGCCGCGGCCTCCGCCCGGTCGCAGTCGGCCACCGGGTCAACCAGGAGCCAGGCGCAGACGGAGGCCCCCGGCTCGAAGGCCAGACGCTTCGCGTCCCGGAGGTCCAGGATCTCCCGGTAGCAGCGGTTGTGCCGTTCGGCCTCGCCGACCGTGGGGGTGTGGAGGTACTGGAGATTCTTGCCGTTCTGAACCTCGAAGGAGTCGAAGTCGCAAGGCGCCTCGCTCATCACCTGATTGCACAACTCCATGCCCGGGCGCTTGCGGGTCATGTCGTAGCCCTTCACGCCCAGCTGGGCCAGGTAGCCCATGAAGCCGTCCCGGGGATGGTTCGCCTCCATCACGAAACTCTCCGGCGGGCCGTCACGCATCTCCCGCATCCGGTCGAAGATCTGGCGCATCGTGAGGCCATGCCATCCCGGGGCCCCGTGGACGAACCCGGCGGTGTCGTCATAGCGCATGGGGAACGCGTTGAAGTGCCCGTATTCCAGCGGAGAGACCTCCGCCGCCACCTCGTATTTCAGGAAGTTCTCGAGTCCCTCCTGGCGGATCCAGGGGCCGTAGTCCACGATGTGGTCGTGGTCCGTGGCGGCCACGACCTCGAGGCCCTCGGCCACCGCCGCCCGGATCCGGGTCTCCATGGGCAGCGAGGAGTCCACCGAGGCCACCGCATGGACGTGGAAGTCCCCGGCCAGCCAGCCAGTCGTGTCCACCTCCCGGATCAGCGTCACCTGCAGGGGCACGGTCTGGGCCGGGGCCACCTCCAGGTCCGGGACCTCGGCCACGGCGTACTCCATGCCCCGGGACACCAGCACCCGGTACCGGCCGGGAGCCAGGCGAACGGTCCCTTCGCCATGTCCCGAGTGCTCCGCCTTCCGGACACCGTGGTCGTACCGGTGGTCCCCCAGCTCGGGCTCGTTGGTCCCGTCCCAGTCCAGGGGCTTGCCGGTTTCGTCAAGGGCCTGGAAGGAGAGGCGCGCCGGGATCCGGTTCCCGGCCTGGTCCGTGACCCGGTAGGCCACCTCTCCAGGGGCCTGGAGGAACAACAGCACCCGGGACCGCTCGCTGACCCGGACCTCCACCGGTTCCAGGGCCGAGGACCCCCGCTCGGGGTCGTGGGCCATGGCGAGGTATCGCCCGGGCGGCACGGGCCCCTCGAAGGACCCCGAGGGCTCCGTCTGGGCCCGGAGTCCCACGTCGCTCTGGAAATGGGACACGATGCCCGAGTTCCCGAAGCGATCGACGGCCAGCCGCCGGTAGGCGGCAAACGAGGTCGGAATGGGGTCCTCGGGCTTCTCCCGGGGGTCCTGGAGCAGGAAGACGTCGATGTGGGACAGGGGTTTCCGGGACGGGTCCTCGAAGACCACGCCCTCCAGCGTGCCCGTGGGGGTGCCACGGAGCCCGTAGAGGGGCGCCACGGCGGTGGCCACGTCCCCTTCGCCGACGCTCAGATACCGGGTGAAGGTGTAGGCACGGCGATCATCCACCAGGGGCGCGTCCTCCCCGGCAGCCTTGAGGGTGTCCCCCTCGGCGAAGTGGGTCAGCACCGCTGTGGCGCTGGTCGTGAAGAGGGGCACCAGGACCCGGGAGGGCAGGCAGTCGTGGGCCGGCAGGAGGTCGAGGTCGACCCCCTCGCCGAACCGGGCCGCCAGGGCCTGCCCGGGGCCCGAGAGCACCCCGGCCACCCACTGGCGGTAGGCCTGGTCCCGCAGGGCCGGGTCCGCCTGGTTCCCGGGGTCCGAGGTCCGGTCCGTGGGGACCGAGACCAGGGGAATCGGCCGCCGATCGACGATCGCCTGTCGCACCCGGGCCGCGGCGTCCCGGGCCGCCAGGTTCTTCGCCAGGTCCAGGTCGTTCTGCCCGGTCAGGGCCTGGGCCACGGCATCCTCCCGGTCGGGAGTGATCCGGACGATGGCCAGGCGGTGCCCGGGGCAATCGAACCCCCGGCGCTCCCTCGGATTCACGGTGGCCCAGGCATAGGAGACGTTCTCTCCGACGCCGGCGACCCACTCGGCGGCGATGGGGCTGCCCATCGTCCCCACGCCCTGCCAGAGGTCCTCGTAGACCTTCCGGTCGATGTCGAAGCCAAAGCCCGGGGCGAAGGGCGGCGCGTCGGACCCGAAGAAGAGGAAGTCCCCGGTCACGACCCCGCCCTTCCAGAGGGGGTCCACCCAGCCGTCCAGGGTGCCCAGGAGCACCTGGAAGAAGTCCCGGCTCTCGTTGAAGGTGGCCATCTCCGCCGGGGCCTCGGCGCACTGGCAGACCGGGCACATCCGCTTGTAGGGCGTCGAGGCGCCGGACACCGTCTCCGAGAACTCCGCCACGGCGTAACCGAACTCGCAGGTCTTGTCGCATGGGGTCGGGGGACACCCCTGGAGGAGGCGGTCCGACTGGGGCGCCAGGGTGACAGTGGTCACCTGTCGCAGGAAGGGCTCCCCGGGGCGCAAGATGTAGTCCGTCTGGAAGTCGAAGGAGATCTGGAGGCGGTTCAGCAGCCCGAAGAGGTTCAGGTCCGGCTCCCCCACCAGGGCCGGCAGCAGGTCCGCCAACTGGTACATGTCCAGTTCCAGGCCCGCCACCGTCAGGGGGTTCAGCATCCCCTCCAGGAAGTCCCGGTTCAGCATCTTCAGGACATCGAAGATGTAGGCCGAGTGGCCGGTGACCCGGATCACGGCCTCCTGGCCGTCGCTGCCGTCCTTGAAGACCGAGACGGACCCCTGGACGTCCTCGGCCCGGACTCCCGCATCGGAGAGGCGGATGGCCCGAGTGGGGTTCATCGGGTTCACGATCAGGAGGTTCGCCAGCGGGAAGGCCTCGGCAAAGGCATCGAATCCCCGGCCCTGAACGTCCTGGGACCGGGTCCGCTGGAGGTCCACGTCCAGCACCGTGCCCCCGAAGAGACCGGCGGTGAAGGTCGGGCCGGGACCGCTGATCACGACCCGGATGCGGTCGTTTTCCAGCAGGTAGTCGCCGACCTTGCCCTTGGCCGTGGGCCCCCCGATCAGTTCGGCCTGGGACTCGACCCGTTTGGCCCGCAACCCCCGGCCGTCCGTGCAGGCCGTCCACCAGAGCAGCGACGCAAGCCCCAGAAGGGCCCCTCGCCAGAGAATCCGACCGTTCATCGTGCCCTCCCGGGGAGACTAGAAGGCCAGCTGGATGCCCAGGATGGCCGAGTCGTTCTTCAGTTTCCGTCCATGCAGTTCAATCCGGGTCTGGTACTCGAAGGAGGCCTTCAGGTAGTGCTGCACCAGGTAGTGGGTCAGCGTCGCCGCGACGACGACCTGGTCCCCCTCGTCCTTCTGGTCCATGTGGTTGTCGATGTACTCGGTCCGGACCGCCAGCCCCGTCGTGATGGGCCGGATGAAGTAGCCGATCGTCCCCTGGGCCGTCACCCGGTCCACCTCGGCCGGGGTGGTGGTGACCGTGGTGGGCTGCTTCTGGGGCCGGGCACGGTCCCAGATGGCCTCCCCCAGGAAATGGAACCCGTAGGCCTTCAGGTGCAGGTAGCCCGAGGCCCCGAAGATCTCGTCGGTCTTGCCGTCGCTGTAGAAGCCGCCACCGCCGAGGCCCAGGCGGACGGGCCCGCCCTGGAGGTCGGGCTCACCCGATCCGAGGCGCGCCAGGGGCTCGATGTCCAGGCGTCCCACGTAGGCCAGACGCTGGAAGCGGCTGCCCAGGCTCACGCCGACCCCCTCGTAGCCCTCCCAGAAGGAGGCATTGCGCTGAAGGCCATTGAAGACGCCCAGGGTGAGGCGCAGGTGGTCCTTCCAGAGGTCCGAGTGGATCACGAGACCGAGGGTGTTCGAGGGCGCCATGGCCTTGACCCCCAGCGCCCGATCCAGGTGGGCGGTCCCGGCGGAGGAGTTCATCTCGGTCTTCGCGAAGGGGAACTTCTGGAAGCCCACCTGGAAGCCGAACCAGTGGGTCGGGGTCCAGTCCACCCAGGCGTCGTAGAGGGGACCGCCCTGCTTCTCCGAGTCGAAGAGGTCCATCTCGATGCCAAAGGTCACGGTCTTGAACAGGCTCCCGTCCACGCCGAACCGGACCCGCCGCATCCGGAACCCGTACTCCTGCATCGGGTCCCCCTCCGACAGCAGGGCATCGGACCCCACCCAGCCGGTCCAGACGTTCAGGCGGCCATGGAGGCTCGCCTCGAAGGGTCCCGCCTCGAAACGGGCGGCCCCCCGCTGCAGGACGGGGAGGGCCTTGTCGGCAAAGGTGCGCGGGCCAATCGCCTCCGCGGTCTCTTCTGCCCGGGCCAGCACCGGAACGCAGCACAGCATCGCCAGGATCCCAGAGAAACGATGAACGTGCATCTCTCCTCCCCGAGGTAGGAAGCAAGTGAGGCGATGCTATCCCGAAACGGAGGAAGGTCAACTTGCGAGTCGCCTGAGGGCCTGCAATTCTCCAGGGGGCGTGCAGGGACGATGCCGCCGCGATACCATCCGGGCGGCAGGAAAGGGGGAAGACCCGTGCAAGGAAGATCGTGGCAACGATGGGTGGTCGGTGGGGGAGTGCTGGCGATGCTGGTCTTCGGGGCCTGCGGCCCGAAGAACGACTGTCAGCGCCTCGCGGAACTGACCTGCAAGACCGAGGGAACGAGCCCGCAGGACTGCCAGGCCGCCCGGAGGTCCGCCAAGGAGGCGAGGACCCAGGCGGAGTTCGAGGCCTGCGGGCGGCTGCTTCGATCGTTCCAGGACGCCGGGAAAGGGAACTGATGCGCGCTGGCGGCAAAGGGGTCTCCCAGAACGCGCCGGGTCTTCCGGGGCGATCCACAACGGCACGGCGATTCCGGTGGGTCGCCCTGGTCCTGGCCTGTTGGGGATGCCCCGGAAAGGACCGGCCGCCGCCTGCCCCCTCCTCCGATCCGGGCCAGGAGGCGACGCCACCGCCGCCGAGACTGCTCCGGGTCGTTCCCGGGGCCGCGGTCCTGTCTCCCTTCGAACCCGGACAGCCACCCCCGGAGATCACGCTCCGGGTCACGTCTCCCACGGGCCGGCCGTTTCGCCTGGTCCGGGTGCGAGACCCGTCGGGGGCACTGCGGGGGGCCGTGGCCCCCGAGGGGAACGCCTGGCTGATCCGGGTCGTGGCCGTCGAGGCCCCCAGGACCACCGAGGGCTTCCTGGTCGTCGAGACGAGCCTCCCGGAGGAGCCGCGATTCGCCCTCCCCTGGGTCGTCTCGGACCCGACCACCTGGTTGATTCGGGCCCGGCAACGGGGGTCCCCGAACCCCGGGGAGTCGCCGCCGGCCGGGCCGTGAGGATCACAGCAGGGCGGTGCTGAAGTAGCGCTCGGCCCGATCCGGGAGCACCGTCACGACATGGCGGCGCCCATCGGCAAAGTGGGCCGCGCACCAGGCGTTGGCCCCGGAGGAGGTTCCGACCAGCAGCCCGCAGTCCCGGGCCAGACGCCGGGTGGTCTCCACCGCGTCGTCGTCGCTGATGGTCATCACCATGTCGATCAGGTGCCGGTCCACCACCGGGGGCACGAAGCCGTCGCCGATGCCCTGGATCACGTGGAGCCCCGGCTCCCGGCCCAGCAGGGCCGAGGCGTTCCGCGGCTCCACGGCGACGATCTGCACCCGCGGGTTCCGTTCTCGGAGATAGCGCCCCACGCCCATCAGCGTCCCCCCGCTGCCGATGCCGGCCACGAAGACGTCCACCTGCCCCCCGGTCTGCTGCCAGATCTCGGGGCCGGTGGTCAGGTAGTGGGCCTCGGGATTGTCGGGGTTCGTGAACTGCCCCGGCACGAAGACCCGGGGATGCTCGCCCCGGATCTCCTCCAGCCGTTCCAGGCATCCCGACAGGCTCTTCTCGGCGGGGGTCAACTCGAGGTCCGCCCCGAGGGCCCGGATGATCTTCTTGCGCTCCTCGCTCATGTTCTCGGGCATCACGATGATGACCCGAAAGCCCATCTGGCGCCCCACCAGGGCGATGCCGATGCCGGTGTTGCCCGAGGTGGCCTCGGCGATGACGTCCCCCTCCCGCAGGTCGCCCCGCTCCCGCGCCCGGCGGAGGATGTGGAGGGCGATGCGGTCCTTGATGCTGCCTCCGGGGTTCAGGAACTCTGCCTTGGCCAGCACGGGACCGGGCGAGAGATGCCGGATGGCCACCAGGGGGGTGTTGCCGATGTGGTCGAGGATGCAGGAGACGTGGCTCATGGGCTCCTCCCGAAACGGCCGCGATTGTGGCCCCCGACCGGCATGGAAATCAAGACGTCCGGGAGGCCGGACAGGACTGACCGGTAAGGCGGCCAGGCCTGACTCGGGCATGTTCCCGGCGCGTTCCGGCCCAGATCCGCAGGGATTTGGGCAGACTCCGTCCAGGGGGCTGAGGGTTTGAAGTCCCCGACTCGGCGACCAGACCATGTCTGGCGTGTGGGGGGCGGGTCGCCGAGTCAGATGCCTTTGAAACC
>JAKPOP010000004.1 GCA_029547805.1 Deltaproteobacteria bacterium | reverse complement strand
CAACATCCGGGTCCGGGCCATCCATGTCGCCGTCGGCGTGGGCCAGGTGGACATCTGGAACATCCCCGCCAGCGGCAGCCCCGCCCCCCTCTACCCTGACTTCGACTTCGGCGCCGTGGGCGACTACCTGGACCTCCCCGCCGGTGCCTACACGCTGGGCTTCGACATCGACAACGACGCCACCCCCGACCTCGTCTTCGAGACCCCGACGCTGCCCGCCGGGGCCGTCATCAACCTCTTCGCCATCGCCCAGGGCACCGATGTCTTCCTCATCGCCCAGCTCAACGACGGTTCCACCGCCCGCATCGACCCGGTCAGCATGCTCCCTTGAACGGCCATTCTGTCCGGTCCCTTGCCTGGATCCACCCGTTCGATCCCCGGGCCCCGACAGGCCGTCCCCTGTCGGATCGGTTCCGGAACCCCAAGGGACGACGACTGGAAGCCAGACTCCGGGGGCTGAAGTCGCAAGCCTGTTGATGTAAGGTGACCACCATGTCGGACGCGCCTCCCCAGGACGCCACCGCCCCCATCCCCGAGGGACTCTACCCCATCCGGGCAGCCAGTCGGCTGTCGGGCCTGTCGCCCGATCTGATCCGCATCTGGCAACGGCGCTACGGGGTCGTAGAACCGGCCCGTACCGCCGGCCATGCCAGACGGTACAGCGCTGCCGAGGTCCGCCGCCTCGCCATGTTGCGCGAACTGACGCAACGGGGTCACGCGATCGGCGACCTGGCCCGGCTGCCGGACGATCGCCTGCAGTCGCTCCTCCAAGGGAAGAGCCTGCTGGAGACTCCCGTCCAGTCCCCGCCGCTGGACCAGGACCGCCTGCTGGAGGGGGTCGTGCGAGACTACCTCCAGGCCATCGCCCGGCTGGACGTGCGTCAGGCCCAGCAGATTCTGGCCCGAGCCGCCACGCTGCTGCCCCCGGAGGTCTTTGTGTTGAGGGTCGCCATCCCGGTGCTCCGGGAGGTGGGAGATCGCTGGGCCCGGAATGAACTGGGCGTCGCCCACGAACACGTCGTCAGCGGCCAGATGAAGGGCTTCCTGACGGACCTGCTGCGCCTGGCCCCGGCCCCACCTCCCGGGGCCCCGCGCCTGCTGGCCGCCACGCCGTCGGGCCATCTCCACGAGTTCGGCGTCCTGCTGGCCGCCTGGCTGGCCGCAGTGGACGGGTGGGACGTGACCTGGGCCGGCCCGGACCTGCCGTCATCGGACCTGTTGCAGGCCGCCGAGACCCTGCAGGCCGAGTTGGTCGTGCTGAGCGTGATCCGGGAGCCCCCGCCTGCCGAACTGCAGAGACTGGCTGCCGACCTGCGGGGCCTGTCCCGCCACGTGCGCCTGTGGGTGGGCATGCCCGAGGGGCACCCCCTGAAGGACCGCATGCCCGGCGTGCGAATCTTTCATGGGATCGAAGAGATGCGATCCGCGCTGGCAACCCTGCGTCGCCTGCATGACGCCCCTGACGACACCCACGCCTGACGGACCTCCCCGGGCTTCTGCCTCCCTGCTGTCCTGGCAACCCCTGGCGCCGATCGGTGCCGCAGGCCTCAGCCAACGCCCCGGCGCTCCCGCCAGCGGGCCAGGACCCAGGATGCCGCCACCGACAGGGCGATCAGGCTTCCCACAACCGAGAGGGAGACCTCCGGAGGCATCTCCCAGTGAAGCAGCGGCTCCAGGATCATCTTCCCCCCGACGAAGAAGAGCACCAGGGCCAGCCCATAGTGCAGCAGCGAGAACCGGTTCATCATGCCCGCCAGCACGAAGTACAGCGCCCGCAGGCCGAGAATCGCGAAGACGTTCGAGGTGTACACGATGAAGGTGTCCCGGGTCACGGCGAAGACCGCCGGGACCGAGTCCACGGCGAACATCACGTCCGAGACCTCAATGAAGACCAGGACCAGGAAGAGGGGCGTCGCCCGGAACCAGGACTTCCCGGGTTCCCGGACGAAGAAGGCGGCACCCTGGTAGTCGGGGGTGGTCCGGAACAGCCGTCGGCACGCCCGGAGGACCCGGTTGCGCTCGGGGTCCACCGCAGCCCCCTGGGGACGCAGCATCCGGAAGGCCGTGACCATCAGCAGCGCCCCGAAGCCGTACACCATCCATTCGAAGGCCGCCAGCAAGGCCCCGCCGACGAAGATGAAGATGCCCCGGAAGACCAGGGCCCCCAGCACCCCGTAGTAGAGCACCCGGTGCTGCAGATCCAGGGGCACCCGGAAGTAGGAAAAGATCGCCAGGAAGACGAAGAGGTTGTCCACCGAGAGGGCCTTCTCGATCACCCACCCGGTCAGGAACTCGACGGCCTTGCCCGATCCCTCGCCAAGATACACCCCCACGGCGAAGACCAGGGCCAGGGCGACCCAGACCAGCGACCACCCCACCGCCTCCCGCATCCGGATGCGATGGGGATGGCGGTTGAAGACCCAGAGGTCCAGGGCCAGCATCCCCAGGACGCCGACCCCGAAGGCGGTCCAGAGTGCCGGTGTGCCCGTCATCGCCGACAAGGTTGCCACTCCTGGGCCTGCAGCAGCCGCCGTCAGACCGTGTCGTACCGCTGCCGTTCCCTCTCCCGCATGGCCGCCAGGGCATCCCGGACGGCCGGGTCCCCCAGGGCCAGGATCCGGGCCGCCAGGATCGCCGCGTTCCGGGCCCCGTCGATGGCCACGGTGGCCACCGGGATCCCCGGCGGCATCTGCACGGTGGAGAGCAGGGCGTCGAGCCCCCCCAGCGTTCCACCGGCCACCGGCACGCCGATCACCGGGAGCAGCGTGTGGGCTGCCACGACCCCCGCCAGATGCGCCGCCAGTCCCGCACAGGCCAGCAGCACCGAGATGCCCCGTGCCTCGGCGGTCTGGACATAGGCGATCACCCGTTCGGGGGTCCGGTGGGCCGACAGCACCTTGATCTCCCCGGCGATGCCCAGTTCCCGGAGCGTCGCCAGGGCCTTCTCCGCCAGTTCCCGGTCGCTGGGGCTCCCGATCAGGATCCCCACCTGGACTCGTTCCTGCCGTTCCATCGCGTCTCCTCCATGGTGCCTGTCGTCAGTCGGCCGTCCGCTGTTCCATCACCGGCTTCCCGAAGGCGGGCCAGGTCTTCTGGGAGGCCTTCTTCCAGGCCGCCTCGGCCTTGTGGAAGGCCTTGTAGAGACCCGGGGCCTGCTGTTCCTCGGCCTCGAAGTAGTCCCCCTTGTAGAACTGCCAGGCCGCCGAGAAGGCCTCCACCAGTCCCTTCGCCGCCGCCACGGTGGCCTCCGGGACCTGCCACTTCGGCACCGACAGCGCCGGCAGGGCCTTCTGGGCCACGAGATTCGAGGTCATCAGCCCGAAGCGCCAGATGGGGGCCTGATCCTTCCGAGGGCCCTCGATCCACCGCTGGAAGTCCTCAGGCAGGCGGTGGATGGCCCCGTGAATCCAGATCAGTCGGGGCTCGTTGCCGAGGTCCCCTCCGGTCTCGAGATCCCGGTCCGTCAGGGCCAGGGCGGGCTCCAGGGCCTTCTCCAGGGCCTGGACGTCCCCGACCAGGTCGTCCCGCAGCTGGGCCAGCATCTTCTTGTAGGGCTTCTTGTCCTTGACGCCCACCTTCTTGCACCGGAAGGCCAGGAAGAAGTAGCGGTCCGTCACGCTGGCAGCGGTCCGGAGCCACTGGTCCAGGACCGGGTGCCGGAAGGCCGCCTCCTCCAGCAGGTCCTGGTACTTCTGGAGCAGGGGGTCGCACTGCTGCTCCATCCCCGGGACGTCCACCGCCAGTTCCCACCGGTCGATCCGATCCGGGTCCACCTTCGTGAACCAGGCCCGGGAGCAGGCCGATGCCAGCACCGTGAAGTCCTCGACCTTCTTCCGGAGCCCCGCGAAGGGACTCGGGGGCGGCTTCGGGGCCTCAGGGGCCGAGGGGGCGACCTGCGGCGCCGGGGAGGCCGGCGGGGCCTCCTTCCGGTCCGCCTCCCTGCGCCCGGGACACCCGATCCCTGTCACGAACAGCAGCAGCACCAGTCCTGCTCGTCGCCCCATCGTCCCCTCCCGTTCATCGACCAGCGGCCGGCCCTCCCCCAGGCCCCCCGATCCCCGCGGGGCCTGATGTCGCGCCATCTCAACGGCCGCAGACCTGGACCTCCAGGCGCGGTTCGTGCTTCTGCAGGAAGGTGCAGCGCTCGTCCCCGCACTCCTCGAAGAGGGACTGGATCAGAGGCGCCACGGCCTGCAGCGGCACGTCCTCGCCAATGAGCAGCAGGCCCGTGCCGCTCCGCAGGTGCGCCAGCGCTCCCGGCAGGTCCCCATCGGCCAGGCCACCGACCTTGCCCTGCTGGAACGTCCCGGTCCGGATCCCCGAGGTCGTCACCAGGACCGTCGGCCCCACCTGACCCGGCAGGTCGTCCGAGTCGGGGGTCTGCCCCAGGGGCAGGCACTTCCAGGACCCCTGCCCCTCGACCTCCGCCTTCCGTGGTGCCACCGGGACCTCCCGGAACTGCAACTTGCCGAAGGTGGTCCGGCGGTTCATGCCGTCGATCCGCCTCCGGCCACCGAAGGTCACGTAGCGGGGCGGCTCCGCCTTCATCGCGTCCACGACCCGGGCGGCGACCCCCATCGCGGCCTGCTGGTCCATCGCCAGCAGCAGGATCTCCAGGTTCTCGGGGCCCCGATCCTTCTCGAAGCCCGGCATCCGGTCCTTCACGGCCTTCTGGAAGACGCCCCACTCCTTCGCCGGGATCAGCCATCCCTTCTGGAAGGACAGGTACTCACGCTCCTCCCACGTCAGGCCGCTCGGCCGGACCGTCACCACGACGTCCCCGACGAAGGGGGCCTTCGAGACCACCGTCGGCATGACCGGATCCTCGGGGAATGCGGGGATCCGTGGCAACCGGGCCTCGATGTCCTGGAGAAGCGTCTGGAAGACCCGGTTGATGGGCTGGTCCGGGTGGGCCTTCAGGTACTCCCCGACGATCCGCTTCACCTCGAGCAGGTAGGGTCTCTCCAGCGCGAAGTGAAGCGACTCGAAGGGGACCTCCCGGCAGACATCCAGCGGCCGCTCCATGCACAGGCGTGCCAGGTACTCGCTGACCGCCTCGCCCTTCTCCCGAGGGAAGGAGAAGGCCACCTGCCAGTGACGGAAGAAGTAGATGGCCCGATCGTCTCCCTCCATGTCCTGGGCCCCGTAGAAGGCCTCCAGATGCAGAAAGGCATGGTCGAAGTCCGCCAGCAGCAGCACCAGGGGGTCGTCGGAGGCCTCCTTCACCTTCCGGTAGGCCGCCAGGTAGTCCTTGAAGTCGATCTCCTTCTTCCAGAAGGCATCCATCGCCTGGAAGAACTCCAGGGGCGCCCGGAAGGCGTCCTCCAGCACGGTCCCTCGGACCTTCACCACCGCCGCCTCGAGGGGCCGCTTCCAGTCGTACTGGAAGGAGTCGAGCCGCCATCGCACGAGGGGGCTCCTGGACTTCTCGAACTTCCGGACGTCCTCCGGCAGGGTCCGGGCCATCTGGTCCAGCCAGCCCTGGAGGACCTGATCCACCTCGCCCTGGATGGCCTTCTTCTGGGCCTCCAGAGCGGCCTTCTGTCGCTCCCCGGTCCCCCCGCCGCCCCGGCAGGCCACGAACACCCACAGCACCGCCAGCCACCAGCCTCTACGCATCCCGTCCTCCCAGAAACGTCCGGCCGACCCCGGTCGCGGAACGGCCCATGATACGGGCACCCGGTCATTTCGGAAAGCCCCCGTCGGGGGACGTTTCAGGACTATTATTGACTTTATGATTTATTTACTCATATAATGCCCCCATCGGGGCCCGGTGCCCCGCATCCCACTCGCGGGAGGAAACCATGTCGCCATTCCAGTTTCCCCGACAGGTGCCGAACCGCATCCCCCGACTGGTGGCGGCCCAGGTGGTCATCCTGGGCTCACTGGCTCCCCTGGTGGACCACTCCTGGCCCCTGGGTCTCCTGGTCCTGGACTTCGCCCTCCGGGCCCTGATCGCCCCGCGCATGAGTCCCCTGGCCACCGTGGCCCGGGTCATCGCGAACCGGCTCCCGGGCGGACCGGGCACTCCCATCGCATATGCCCCGAAACGATTCGCGGCAACCGTGGGGCTGGTGTTCTTCAGCGCCGCCTGGGTCCTGCACCTGTTCCCGGCCACGGTGGCCATCGGCCAGGCCCTCGCCGCGGTGGTGGTCGGGCTGGCGTCCCTCGAGGCCGTCTTCGGCTTCTGCCTGGGATGCCGGATTCACGGGGGACTGGTCCGGGCCGGGGTGCTGCGCGAGCCCCCCTGCCCCACCTGCGAGGTGCCCCACCGGGCGTCCCACCCCACCTTCTGACCCTGGAAGGACCGTCTGTCGGTCCTCCTCAACGCCCCGGCCATCAGGTCTCAGTCCTGACAGTGGGGATCGGTCTTCGGGCAGCGATAGCGCACGTGGAGATGGGTCAGGTGCTCGGTGTCGGGCTGGATGACCCCGTTCTGGAAGAATCGCAGGTATTTCCGAAGGGCCGGGACCTTCCGGGCATGGGCCCTGAGGGCCTCGGCCACCGTGCCCGACAGGAAGACGAACTTCACCAGGGGATTGTCCAACAGGCAGCCCAACACCGCCCACTGTGCCTTGAGGTTCAGGTTCGCGGCCGTGGCCTGTCGGTCGAAGACCCCCCGGCTCTGGGGCGGGCGCACCAGGTAGCCGAGGTCCACGTCACGCCCGCTCTGGTGCGAGAGGTGGTTGCCCAGATGCCCCCCGTCCTTTGCCGAGAGGTCGCCGAGGTTCACCGGGGGACACTCGCCCTTCCGGCCGGCCGGACAGCGGCTCCGGTAGCAGGCCATCGCTCTTCGGACGGCCGCCACGGTGGCCGGCGTTCCCCAGGTGGCGCTGCGGTGGGGACTCAGCACGAACCCGGTCCCCTGCCGATCCCCGTCGGGGTCGATGCTCTTGCCCTTCTGCAGTTTCCCCCGGTTTGGAGACCCGATGGACGCCCCCCGGAGGACCGGCATGCAGTAACGAAGGTTCTGCCCTGGCCGCACCTGGTCCGACCGCAGTCGGTTCCACCGCCGGAGGTCCTCCACCTTGACCTGGACGCGCCGGGCGACCTCCTGGAGGCCCTCCCCCTTCCGCACGTGGGTCTGCCGGAGACTGGTCCCGGAGGGACACCGCTGGGCGATGGCCGTCGCCGGAACCAGCAGGGCCAGCAGGCCTGCCAGCAGCATTCCCCTTCCCATGCCCGAGTCTCACCTCATGGAGCCGGTTCCCCCTCAGGGGCCTGGAACAGCACATGCACCCGGTGCATCCCGCCCCCCAGGACCTGGACCCGGAACCTCTGGACCTTCCCGGACCGGCTCGTGGCCACCACCTGGTGATCCCCCTCCACGACCTCCAGAGATTCGACGGGAAGGGGCACCCGATCCCAGCCATCAATCACCATCTCCCCCTCCTCTGACGCGGTGACCGTGAGATACCCGATCCGCCCGGCCGGGACGTAGAGGTCCCGCATCGGCAAGGGATCGACGAGGGTCCGCACCAGGTCCGGGAGCACCGTCACGACCCGGAGGGCCTGCGGCACCCGGTGCAGTTGACCCTGGGTGACCGTCCAGCGGCTCATCTGTCTTCCCCAGGCCATCCAGACCTCGTATCGCACCTCTCCCGGCCGCCCGGAGGCATCCCTCGCGCGACCGGCCGTCGCCCCCCGGGGCACTTCCCCAACGGTCCAGACACCGGCCCCCACGAGGGACTCCAGCAGGGTCCGGGCCGGGTCCCCTTGCAGCAGGCGCACCCGCTCCCGCTGCCCGGTACGGCAAAGGGATTCCTTGACCAGGGAGACCACCACCGCCTCGCCCCGGACCGTCACGTCCCAGACCACGCTGGTGAACGGGGAGATCCCCCCATCGACGGTCACCCGCAGGAAGGAACCGTCGGGCGGAAGCGCGACCGGTTCGGCCGCCCCGGCGGTCGCCACCGTTCCCCAGACCATCAGGGTCGCCAACCAGGCGGCCAGAAGTCCCTGCATCTCGGCCCAGGCCCCCCTGAAGGCGAGGCCATGCCGTGCTAGAATGCCCTTCATGCGCGGGACCTGCCTCCTCGTCGCCCTCTGCCTCCTGCCCGCACCGACTTTATCACGCCCGGCGCCGCCCCGGGAGTGCGAGGCCCTGCCCTTGCCGGCCTCTTCAGAGGTCCGGGAGTACCTGGAGACCAGGCCCTACCGGTCCGGCCTGACGGACCTGGTCCAGGGGCGCGAGGCTGAGGCCCTGCGGTCCCTGGAGGCCGCCTGGCAGCAGGTGCGACGGTGGCTCCAGCCCTTCACCGATCGGACCTGCCGGGATCAGGCTCTCCGGGAGGCCCTCCGACAGGTGGTGTTCACGACCCCGCCCCTGGCGATTCCCGGCGAAGACCGCTTTCGGCCGCCGCCGCTGATCACACGAGCCATTGGGACGTTGCGCTGCCGTGCTGGCGACCTCCCGGGGGCCGCCCTCTGGCTGCTGGAGCATGGGGACCCTACGGACATGACCCTGCGGGCGGTCACCCGCTCCTGGCTTGAGGCGGCAGGCTTCCCGGAGGCCGCCAGGGCCCTGTCGGGAGAACCCGGTCGATGAAGGCATTCGTGACACCGACCACGGCCACCCCCGAGGACCTTCGGAGGTTCCGGGAGGAATCTTCACGTTTCGACCTGCGCTGGACCTGCCGGGACTGTGCCCATGTGGTGCCATCGACGGGACGATGCAGCATGGAGTATCCCAACGACCAGCTGACCCAACCCGAGGGCTACCTGGACCCCCAGGGCCATTACCTGTTCTGCAAGTATTTCGAACTGGCCTGAGGCCGGGAGGTGTCCGTGTCATCCGTGCCAAAACGCGTGCTGATCCCAGCCGCAGGGGGCCCGGGGGCTGTCAATCTGACCCGGGGATTGCGGGAGGCCCCGGAACCGATCTTCACGGTGGGCTGCGACGCCAGCCCCTTCTTCGTGCATCTGGCCCTGACCCACGAGCGGGCCCGGGTGCCCCGGTGCCGGGACGAGGAGGCCTATCTGGAGGCGGTCTGTGGCCTGATCCGGAGCCACTCCCTGAACTTCGTCTTCCCGAACTCCTCTCTGGAGATGGAGGTCCTGACCCGCCATCGGAGCCGCATCGAGGAGACCGGGGCCCGTCTGTATGTCCCGTCCCTGGAAACCCAGCAGCGGGCCGCCAGCAAGTGGGAGACCTGGAAGCGCTGGTCCGCGGCCGGAATCCCGGTCCCAAAGACCATCGCCATCGAGACCGACGCGGACATCGACCGGGCCTTCGACGAGATCCCGACGCGGCCTGTCTGGTTCCGAGGCTCCGGAATCCCCGGACGGGGCATCGGCGGCGCCGCGCTGCCGTGCCGTCACCCCATCGAGGCCCGGGGCTGGATCTCCTTCTACCAGGGAATGGGCCATTTCATCGCCTCGGAGTTCCTCCCGGGGGAGAACCTGACCTGGCTCGGGATCTTCCGCCATGGGGAGTTGATCACCAGCCAGGGACGCCAGCGGGATGCCTACGTGATCCCCCACGTGAGTCCCTCGGGGATCACCGGGGCCCCGTCGATCAGCCACACGGTGCACCGGGCGGACTTGAATGACCTGGGCCACCGGTGCGTGCTGGCCCTGGACCCGGCGTTCCACGGCGCCGCCTTCGTGGACGTCAAGGCCGCCGGGGACGGCAGCCTGCGACCGACGGAGGTCAACGCGGGACGACTCGGGACCACGCACCACTTCTACACGGCGGCGGGAGCCCACTTCCCCTGGTGGATCCTCCGCCTGGCCTTCGAGGAGTCCCTGCCGGACCTGCCTCGATACGACGTGCTGCCGGCGGACCTCTACTGGATCCGGACGCTGGACGCGGGCCCGGTGCTGCGCCGCCGCGACGAACTGGACCTGCCGCCGGAAGAGGCCTGACCCGCCCCCAGGACCACGGCGACCCGAACCCCTCACTCCTGTCCCTCGACGGGCGGAGGCTGGGGCGGCGGAGGGGCTTCTCCGGCCGGTCCGGGCACTTCCTCCTCGTCGCCCGGGGGGACCATCCCCCGGATGCGGGCGCGACCCAGGATCACGGGCTTCAGGGCGCCAGACTCCCGGACCGCCGACGCCGCGGCGGCCTCGGCCGACGGTGAGGCGACCGGACCCGCCGGGGCCTCGATCGCCGGCACCCGGGCCGCCTCCGGGGCTGGGGGTGGAGCGATGGTGGGCTCGACCCGTGGCGGCGGGGCGACCGGGGCCGGCGAGGCCGTCGCAGGGACCGGCGACGGGGGAGGCGTCGGGCTGGCCGGGGGCGCCTCCCGGACCGGCGTCGAAGGCCGGCCGGTCGTGGGCGAGGGAGACTCGGCAGGCTTCTCCTGGGCCTTTTCGGGGGGTTTGAAGTCGCCGCCCCGGACGATGGGCCGCTTCGGAATGCAGGCTGGACGCCCCAGTGTGCCGGTGCAGAGGACACCCCAGTAGTTCCCCGACTGGGCGGCCCGCCATTTCGGGTCCATGTTCAGCAAGGTCCGCAGGAACCGGTTTGGCGTCGAGGGATCACCGGTCCCCTCCCGGACCGTCCGGTCAAAGAAGGCGTCGGACAGGCTGAAGGCGATCTCCGCCTGCAACTGCCCGTCCCGAATCGGCTTCCCCGGCGCCAGGCGCACCAGGGAGTGCCCTTCGAAGAGGGCCTTCACGTCCTCTCCGTCCAGTTCGGCCTTCTCCACGTGCAGCACGGTCCCGTCGTTCCCGGGCGCCCCCTTCTTGTCGCCCTTGAAGGCCGGGATGTCCTGGCGACGGTCCAGGTTGATCACCACGTCCAGGGTCCCCAGGGAGGCGTCACTGAGGGTCACGCTGCCCTGGGTCGCGCTCCGGAGCACGGGCCGAAGGGCCCGGAGCCCCTCGGCCCGGACCTCGAGGCGCCCCCGGCTCTCGGCCCATCCGCCCTTCTGGTCATAGGTCAGGGTCCCCTTGAGGGCCTTCAGCACCCCCGCCATCCGGATCCCGAAGATCGGCAGCGTCGACGGCAAGGGGAAGTCCTGGGCACCCTCCAGGGCCACCCGGATCTGGTCCGAGGTCCTCACCACCTGGATCGGACCCAGGCGGCCCTCGCCGCTTCGGATCACCACCTGGACCTTCAGGCTCCCGAACAGCGCCCGGAAGATCCCGAAGGAGACGTCCACCCGGTCCAGGGCCAGGGATCGGGGTGTCTCGACCACGGTCCCATCGGGCAACGAATCCCGCTGGGGCGGCAGGTCCACGCGCACCCCCTGGAGCACGACGCCCCCGAGGGGTCGCAGGGACACCTCCTCGATCCGCGTCGGGAACCCCCGGGCCGAGGCCTGTCCCTCCAGCCACCGCTTCAACCGCGCCGCCGGGAAACTGACCGTCAGCACGGCCAGGAACACCGCGAGGGCGAAGGCCACGAAGCCACCGATCCGGAGCCCCCTGGCCACTGCAGGTCGCCTGAGCCACTCCCAGACCATGATCCCTCCTCGGCCGTCAGGGCCCCGCCGGGGTCTCGGCCCCCTGGTACTGGTAGGTCGCCACGCTGCACTGGGCCCGGACGTGGGACAGGTCGTTGAACTTCCGCGTCATCTCCAGTTTCGTCAGGAAGATCAGTTCCTTCGACCGCTCCACCTGGTCCAGGAAGACCAGCAGGTCCGCCACCGGCACCTCCTTGAAATCGAAGGACTGCTCGATCTCGACGAGGCCGCCCGAGTCCTTGCCCTTTCCCTTCGGGGGAGTCTTCTTCCGGGCACCACGGCCCGGTTCGATGGGCGTCTCGCTGGTCTTCCCCTCGAAGGTCACGATGTCCGCCAGGGTCCCCCCTGTCGCACCGGGGACCTCTCCGGTGAGTTCCTGCTTCTTGAGCAGTTCGTTGACCATCGACCGGGCCGTGGACCGGTTGTTCCGGATGGCCTCTTCCTGCTGCCGCTTCCGCTCGCTGAGGTCCCGGTAGGTCGGGGCCAGCGCCCGCATCTCTGCCAGGGCCGCCCGGTCCCGATCCAGTTCCTCCTGGAGGGAGGAGAAGAAGGCGGTGATTCCGAACCCGATGCCCCCGATCACGACCACGCCGACGGCGACGCCCAGGATGGCGAAGAGCCGCCGTTCCCGGGAGGTCATCCGTCCCAGCATTCCCTCGATGGTGTCGCTCCAGGTCATGATTCCCCCTCAGCGGGCGGGCGGCTTCGCCGCGCCAGTTTCTTTTCCGGACGGGTCCTTCCCCTTGCGGGGCGCCTCGGCCTTCGCGCAATCCACGGTCCACCGGAGGCTGTAGCGCTGCCATCCCTGGTGCCGCTGGAACATCACCCGCTCGGTGCTCTCGGTGACCACATCCTGGAAGCAGGGGTCCGCCTGGAGCCGGGCCACGAAGGCGTCCAGCACCTCGATGGTCTTCGCCTCCCCTCGAAGACTCACCTGCTTCGGGTCGATGCGGACCGACTCCAGTTCCAGGGGATGGCCAGCCGGGGCCTCGTCCCCCTCCCCGGCTGCGACGGGAACTTCCATCGCCCTGGCGATCCGGCCCAGGGTCCCGACGGCCGTCCAGGGAGGGAAGACCTTGAGGTCATCCTCGTTCAGGCTCTTCATCTGCTTCAGCGCCGCCTCGAAGGAGCTCTTCTCCTCTCCCAGCACCGCCTTCGTGAAGAGGGCCAGTTCCTGGTTCAAGGCCGCCTTCTCGGCCCGCAGGCCATGCCACCGGACCCCGGCCCGGGCCGCCCCCAACACCAGGAACAGGGCCAGGATCCAGGTGAAGAACCCCGCCCGGTCCCGGATCAACCCTCGCCCCCCCTCGACCGCGAAGGGCCCGGTGCGCAGGTTGAGGCTTCCTGGACCGGTCCCGGAGGCCGCCCCGAGCGCCAGGGCGACCACCTTTGCGAACCGAGGGTCCAGCCCGGGACACAGGGCGGCCCCGGGGATCGGACACCGCGCCGGGTCCAGCACCTCGCAGGGAATCGCCACCGCCTCCTGGAGCGGCCCCAGCAACCGATCCGCCGAGGGACCGGCCACCCGGATCCGGGTCACCTCGGCCCCCTGGGCCGCCGCCGCCGCCACGCTGATCACCACTTCCCGGAGAAACGCCGACGAGACCTCCCCGTCCGACATCACCTCCTCTCCCAGCGTCGAGGACCGGACCATCACGGCGGCCCGACCGCGGGTCACCACCAGTTCCACCCGGTCCTCTTCGGCCCAGACCAGCATCTGCCCCAGGGCGCCGGCCTCCTCCCCGGGGGGCTCCTCGCACCAGGGCAGCAGGCTCAGCAGGCAGACCCCGTCCATCGAGACCCGCACCGGGGCCAGCCCCATCTCCCGATTGCGCTCCAGGAACTCGGTCAACGAGGCCGCCGGGGTGGCCACCCCCAGGACCTCCAGGCCCCCCCCCTGGGGGCTGACGGGCTCCCAGGCCGTGTGCATCTCCTCCATCGGGACCGGCAGCAGGGACATCCACTGGAAGGGCAGCGCCGCATCGATCTGCATCGCCTTGCGAAACGGAAACTGGAAGCGCCGCACGAAGGCCCGTTCCCCCGGGTAGGCCACCACCACCGTGTCCAGGGGCCCGGGAGGCGGATTCAGCCGCGCGGCCAACAGGGACCCCACGCCCTCCGACCCGACCCCCGGGACCTCGGGGATCGCCTCCTCGTCCATGGAGGCCGGTCTCCGGGGCCATTCCTGGACCCCCTTCAGTTCGAATCGTCGCAGGCGGGTCTCCACCACGGCCACCCGGACCGTCTCCCGCCCCCACGTGATACCCAGTACCCGGTGGCCCATGGTCACCTCACTGCCGGGACGCCTCGGAAGGAACCCTGGTCGAGCGAGACAGCGACGAGGCGTCGAACCCGGTCTCGCGCCAGTACAGCCAGTTCGTCGATCCCTGGTCGATCACCGCGGTGATTTGCCACCCCGAGGCCCCCGCCCAGCCCCGGGACGTGACCCGCAGGGTCTTGGCCCGGGTTCCGATGAGTGCCCGCAGGGTCCCCTGGTTCAGGGCCAGCAACTGGTTGAAGGGCTCGGGGAGTCGCTGGAAGAATCCCAGGAAGTCGTTCTCGTTGGCGAAGGGCGGCAGGAAGAGTTCCCGCTTGATGCGCCGGCAGGAGTCCAGCAGCAGCAGCACCCGGTCCATGAGGGTGTTGCCGCTGTCCAGGGTGGGACCGCAGGCCACCTGCCGGTCCCCCAGGAGGTTGTCGCAGAGCAGGGCCTTGAGGACCTGAAGGTCCGCCTCGTTGACGTTGACCTTGCCGGTCTGGTACGGCGTCACCAGGTCCCGGAGGCGGCAGAAGAGGTCGTCGGTCACCCCCTCCACCAGCCGCATCTCCTCGAGGCTGTCCATCGGGGCGTTCTTGGCCCGGTAGCCGTGGCGGGAGTAGTCCACGTTCTCCCCGGCGCCCCCGGCAGAGACGAAGTTGCCGGCGCTGTCGATGTCCGACCGCTCGTCGTCGGGGTCCGTCCAGTCGATCAGGTTCAGGATCACCTCCGCGGCCTTCCGGTCCATCCCCATCGCGGTGGGGCGGCTCTCGGGGTCCACCCGCCAGGCCAGCAAGGGATACAGGCGTGTGAACAAGGCCTTCCGATCCTGGATCGATGCCCCGGCATTGACGCTGATCCGGGCGTCCTCGGGCTCCACGCTGACCTCGAAGGACCCCTCCTGGACCCCGAGCCCCGGCTGGCCCTTCAGGTCGATGAAGTCCACGCCCAGGACCTGGACGGTCCCCCGGCTGAAGATCTCGGCGAACTTGCCGGCGTACTGCCACAGGTCCACCACCCGCCGGCCGCCGCCGAAGGCCGCCACGGCCTGGTCCACCATCTTCTGGCTGGTGACCACGAGGCGCGCGATCTCCATGCCGCTCCGGGCGTGGAAGTAGGCCTGGACCTGCCGCTCCAGGTTGTGGGCCGACTGGACCGCGATGCTCGATCGGTGGGTGAACTCGGCCGAGAAGGCCGCCAGGATGGCGATCCCGGCAAGGACCAGGACCAGGGCCACGCCCCGGGCCTCCCGCCACCGTTGCCGCCACCCGATCCCCATCCTCGCTCTCCTAGTAGGCCAGGGGGAACACCAGATGCACCCGGGCCTCGGTCTCGAAGGGAAACCGGTTCCCCTCGTCGTCCACCAGCACGAGCCGCAGGTAGACCCGCTCCGGCAGCCGGTACTCCTCCAGCATCTTTTGCTGGCTGGCCTTCTGCAGTGCCGATCCGGTCGGCGTCAGCACCGGGGCGTACTTTCCCGCATCGCCGGCCTTGCCCGCCTTCAGGGCGTCCTCCATCCGGACCTTCCACTCGTCCTTCCAGTCCTCGGCCTTCGCGTCCCAGTACCGCACCCGGAACTCCTGGACCCCGGTCACCAGCGTCTCCACTGTGCCGCCCTTCTCGGGGTCGGTGTCCAGCAGCGGCTTCTCCCGGCGCTCGATTGTGAGCCCGCCCCCATCCCGGCCCAGGCGATACTCCACGACCCCCTGGTCCCCCTCCCGGGCCCCCCGGCGACGCCGCTCGTGGCCCAGGTAGGAGAAGGTCAGGCTGTCGGACTGCCCGACGAAGAGCGTCGTCGTGGCCGGCTCCTCCCGGTTCATGTGGTTCGACACGAAGGCCATGGAGAGGTCCCCGACGATGCGCCGCAAGGCCATCCGGGCCCCGTGGTTGATCTCCTCCACCCGGGCGATGCGCTCCCGGGCCCGGAACGACAGCACCAGCCCCTGGTACATCAGGGCCGAGAGCATCGCCAGCAGCCCCACCGCGACCAGGACCTCCATGAGCGTGAAGCCCCCGGTGCCAGGCCGTCCAACGCGCCACTGCCTCTGGGCCGCGGGCCTCATCGAACACCTCCCGGTGCCCGATTGCCCCCCGTGGGCGGAGGCGCCGAGTTGGGAGGGACCTGGGACTGTGCCGCGTCGATGACCTCCCGGGCCCGCTCGGCCTCCCGCATCTGGGCGACCTCCTCCTCGGGCAGGGACACCACGAAGGTCTCCACCTGCAACTGGCGGTGTCCCCGGGGGCCGTCCTTCCACTCCAGCCGCACGACCAGCTGGCGGGTGCGCCGGGTGACCTCCTGGAGGATTCGGGGCAGGAAGCCCACCAGCGCCGTGGCCCCCATGATCACCTGGCTCAGGTTGATGTTGCAGAGGGCCATCACCTCCTCGCCCTGGGGCCCGAAGAGGGGAGCCAGCATCGCCAGTTTCGAGGGGTCCATGCCCGCCAGGAGGTTCTCCCCGGCCCCGGTGCCGCCCCCGCCCATCCACTGCTGCAGCGCCGCCTGGGCGATCTCCTGCACCTGGTCGGGGGTCATCTCCACCACCTTCAGGTCGAAGCGGCAGGTGAAGTCCCGCTCGAAGTCCCGGGGCACCTCGCAGGGGCGGTCCTCAAGGGAGTTCGTGGGAAAGCCCTGACGGACGTAGTAGGAGTGGATGTCGTTGACGATCCCCTCCATGAGGAACGAGGCGGTGGTCATGCGGGTGATCCGGGCCACCTGGGAGGTGGCGGCGTTGTTGGCATAGGTGATGGCTCCCAGCGCCAGGGCCAGGATGGCGAGCGCCAGCATCACCTCCAGCAACGTGAATCCCCGCCCTCGGGTCATCGCCCCTCCCCCGGCCCGTGGGTCAACGGTCCAGCAGGTCCCCGGGATCCAGTTCCTCGTGGTGCACCCGGGCAGTCCCCATCAGGGGAATCGTCTCCACCGTGTAGACCTCGTCGTCGCGGCGCAGATAGAGGTAGGCGGCCTCCACGTAGCCGCTCGGGAAGAAGTAGACCTCGGCCTTCCCTTCTTCCGTGGGGTCCAACTGGTGGCTCGTCATCACCCGGGAGATCGCGATCCCTTTCGCCAGTTCCGCCCGCTTCAGGAGCCTGGGCCCCTCCCGACTGGCACCGCCTCCGTCGTCCCCCGGGGCGGGCTCGGGGGCCAACGACGCGGGCTGCGCCCCCTGGAGCAGGTTCGTAAGCCCCTGGGGCGAGGCGAGGGCCTGGGCCAGCACCGAGGACGTGGGGACCGCCAGGGGCTCCCGGGAGGCCTCCTGGGCGTTGGGCTCCCGTTCCTCCTTCATCTCCTCCCGGGAGGGAAGCAGCGCCGTGCCACACCCCTGCGCGGGGTCCGCCGGCTCCCCCCACCAGGCCCCGGCCGAGAGGTCCAGCACGAGCCGGTAGGGCCGGTTGGTCACCACCGCCAGGTCCGAGAGGTAGCGCACGGAGGCCGAGAGACGCTGCGCCGCCGCGCTGATGCCCGCCTTCCGCACCGACTGGATGGTCGCGACGCCGGCCAGCATGAGCGCCAGGGCGATGGCCAGCACCGCCGACAACTCGATCAGGGTGTACCCGGCCGAACCCGAGGCGCGGCACCCCCGCCGGCTCCCCGGCCACCGGGTCCCCTCCTGCCTGTCGGGCCGCCGTTCCATGCCTCGGCCTACTCGTAGCAGATGTCGTCATCCCCTCCCATGCGCCGGTCCGGCCCCCCCGAGCAGAGGTCGAACTCCCGGGAGCGATCCGACGACGGATACGAGTACTGGAACTCCTGCCCCCACGGGTCCTTCAACTGCTTCGGCTTCAGCGGGGCCCCGGCCCCCTCGGTGAGCACCTGGAGACTGTTCGGGTACTCCCCGTCCAGGGCGTACATCTGGATGGCATTGGCGATGTTGTTCAGCTGGGTCCGACAGGCGCTCACCTTCGCCTTGTTCAGATAGCCCACCACGCCCACGCCGATGGCGGTCATCACGATGCCGATGATCGCGATGACCACCATGATCTCCAGCAGCGTCATGCCCCGGGCCGCTCGGGCCGCTGCCCACCGGGCCCCCTTGCTCCAGGTCCTGATTCGTTCCATCGATCCACCTCCCTGCACTCGAATGGCTCCTCGGGGGAGGCCCCGTCATCCCCCCCCGGCGATCACCTCGTTCATGCGCAGCATCGGCATCAGGATCGCGAAGACCAGGAAGGCCACCATGATCCCCATGCCCACGATCATCACGGGCTCCAGCACCGCCGTGAGCGTCGATACGCGGGCGTCCACCTCGGCGTCGTAGGCGTCCGCCACGTTGCCCAGCATCTCCTCCAGTTGCCCCGTCTTCTCCCCGATGGCGATCATGTGGGTCATCATCGGCGGGAAGAGCCCGCTCCGCTGCAGGGGTCCCGCGAGGCTCTCGCCCTCCCGGACAGCCACCTTGGCGTCGTCGATGGCCTTCGCCAGCAGCACGTTCCCCACGATGGTGCGGACGATGTCCAGGGAGGTCAGCACCGGCACTCCGGAGTTCAGCAGCGTGGCCAGGGTCCGACCGAAGCGGGAGACGGCCACCAGACGAACCACCGCCCCGAAGATGGGCACCCGCAACTTGAACCGGTCCCATCGGACCCGCCCCCGCTCCGTGCGGATCCACCTCCGGAAGGCCCAGATCCCTGCAATGATGGCCGGGAAGGTGATGAACCAGGTCTTCGTGAAGAGATTGCTGATCGTGATCAGGATGCGGGTCACCAGCGGCAGTTCGCCGCCCATGTCCGCGAAGAGGTCCACCATCCGGGGGATCACGAAGGTCATCATCATCGCGACCAGCAGGAAGGCGACGCCGGCCATGAGCACCGGATAGACCATGGCCGCGGTGATCTTGGACCGGAGGCGCACCTGGGCCTCCAGGAAGTCCGCCAGCCGGGCCAGCACCAGGTCCAGGGTCCCCGAGGCCTCTCCGACCCGGACCATGTTTACGTAGAGGTCCGGGAAGACGCCCTTGTGTTCCCCCAGGGCATCGGCCAGGCTGCCACCCTCCCGGACCTTCTCCCGGATCTGTCCCAGGACCTCCTTCAGGCGCGGGCGTTCCTGCTGCTCCACCAGGGCCGTGAGGGCATCGGTCATCGGGATCCCGGCCTTCAGCAGCGTGCCGAACTGGCGGGTCATCACCGCGACGTCCGCCGGCCGCACCCGCTCGAAGAACCGCTTCAGGTCCACCTCCCGGGAGAGGAGGCCACCGCCCTCCTTCGCGGCGCCGCGGGGCCCTTGGGTCGCCTTGCCGCCTCCCCGGACGGCCCTGGGCGAGGCCTTGCCCCCGGCCTCGCTGAACCCCGTCAGATAGAGGCCCTTCTGGGACAGGCGCTGCCGCAGGTCCGCCGGGCCGTCGGCCTCCTGGAGCCCGGCCGCCGGCTTTCCGCGGGCATTCAGGGCCTTGTACTGGTACAGCGGCATCTTCCCCGATTCCCTCGTCGGACCCCGTCATGCCGGGGCCTCAGTCCATGTCCCCCTGGGTGACCCGCATCACCTCCTCGGCCGTGGTGATCCCCCGGCGGACCTTCAGCACCCCGTCCTGGCGCAGGGTCCGCATGCCCCGGGTCATCGCGACCTTCTTGATCTGGGAGGCGTCGGTGTTCTTCATCACCAGTTCCCGGACCGCATCGTCCACCACCAGCAGTTCGTAGATGGCCTGCCGTCCCGCGTAGCCCGTGTTCTGGCAGGCCGGGCAGCCCACGGCCCGGTAGAAGGTGTCCCCCGGGGCGACCCCCGAGAGCCCCAGCACCTCCAGTTCCCCCCGCGAGGGAGTGAAGGGCTCCCGGCACTGGCGGCAGAGGACCCGGACCAGCCGCTGGGCGACCATGGCCAGGACCGAGGAGGCGATCAGGAACGGCTCCACCCCCATGTCCACCAGTCGCGTGAAGGCCGAGGCGGCGTCGTTGGTGTGCAGGGTGCTGAAGACCAGGTGGCCGGTCAGGGAGGCCTGGACGGCGATCTCGGCCGTCTCCCGGTCCCGGATCTCCCCGATCAGCACGACGTCCGGGTCCTGGCGCAGGATCGCCCGGAGGCCGTTGGCGAAGGTGAAGTCGATCTTGGGGTTCACCTGCATCTGGCCGATGCCGTTGATCTGGTACTCGACCGGGTCCTCGATGGTCAGGATGTTCTTGTCGGGGGTGTTGATCCGCACGAGGCAGGCGTAGAGCGTGGTGGTCTTTCCCGACCCGGTGGGACCCGTGACCAGGATGATCCCGTGGGGCCTCGTGATCAACTCCTCCAGCCGGTCCCGGAGGTCGCTGTCGAGGCCGAGGTCCGAGAGTTCCAGGATCGTCGAGGTCCGGTCCAGGATCCGCATCACGACCCGCTCCCCGAAGGTCGTCGGCACGGTCGAGAGGCGGATGTCGATCTCCTTGCCCGCCACGACCCGCCGGATGCGCCCGTCCTGGGGCAGGCGTTTCTCCGCGATGTTCAGGTTCCCCATGATCTTGATGCGGCTCGTGATGGAGGCCTGGAACCGCTTCGGCGGCTGAAGCACCTCCCGGAGGATGCCGTCCCTTCGGAACCGGACCGAGAGGTGCTTCTCGAAGGGCTCGATGTGGATGTCGCTCACGCGCTCCTTCACCGCCTGGGAGAGGATGCTGTTCACGAGGCGGATGATCGGGGCCTCGTCGGTGACGTCCAGGAGGTCCTTCGTGGACTCCTCGATCTCGTGGGCGATGCTCCCCAGGTCCTCGTCCTGGAAGACCTCCCCGGCGGTCCCCTCGAGGCCGCTCTTGCGGTCATAGACGCGATTGATCCCCTCGAAGATGACGTCGCGAGGAGCGAGGCACGGCGACAGGCGGACGCCCAGGATCACCCGGAGGTCGTCCAGCACCTCCTGGCGCAGCGGATTCGCGATGGCCACCACGACCCGATCTCCCTCCCGGCGCAGGGGCAGGGCCAGGGCCTGCTTCGCCCAGGTGATGGGCAGGTCCGCGATGAGGGCCAGATCCACGTCGTCCACCGGCAGGGTCTCCAGCACCTCCAGACCCAGGAGGGCCCCGAAGACCGCCAGGAAACGCCGCTCCTCCATCAGCCCGAGGTTCAGCAGGGCATCGACGAGCCCCAGTTCGGGCCTCTGCTGACGCACCTCCTCGGCCCGGGCGATGCCCGCCGGGTCCACCAGATGGTGCTCCAGCAGCAGCCGGGTCAGGAAGTCGTTTCCCATCGTGGGAATGCTGCCTTCGGCGCTCATGGTCCTCCCCTCACTCCCCGCCTGGCGTCCCGGGGTCCACCGGGGCTCCGGCATCTGGCACCGGGGCCGGCGGCGGGGGTGCACCGCTGTCTCCACCGGTCTCGGGCACCGGCGGCGTCGCACCCCCTGGAGTCGCGGTCCCGGAGGTCTCGGCGCCGGAGGCCGCGCCCTGAGCGTCCGAACCCTGCTGGAAGGGGTCGTAATCCAGGTCGTGGGTCTCGGCGGGCCCGACCCGGTCCACCTCCTCGAACCGGGACTGCTCCAGGAGTTCCCGGTCCTTCCGGACCCGGTCCATCGTCCGCCGGATGTCCTCGAGCACTCCGGTCTTCTTGCGGTAGTCCACCGCCCCCTCCATCTCCTTCTTCCGGGTGGCCATGTACTCCGCGAACTGGCGCATCTCCTCCATCTTCTGCTCGTGAATGCGCCGGAGGTCCGAGGGGTCCTCGATGATGTAGGGCGTGATGATCATGAGCAGATTGCGCTTCTCGGTGCGCTTCGCGGTCTTGCGGAAGAGCACGCCCAGGACCGGGATGTCCCCCAGGAAGGGCACCTTGTCCACGCCGGTCACCTCGATGTCCCGGATCAGGCCGCCGATCACGACGGGCTGCTGATCCCGCACGACCACCGTGTTGCTGACCTTCCGCTTCGAGGTGGTGGGACCCAGGCTCGCGTCCAGGGCCTCCACGTCGTCGATCTGTTGCTGGATCTGGAGTCGGACGAAGTTCGACTCGCTGATCTGGGGGGTGATCTTGAGGGTCAGGTCCACGTCGATGCGCTGGACGTAGGCCCCCACGCCATAGCCGCCGTAGCCGCCGAGAAGGCTGGTGGCGAGCCCCCCCAGGGCCGAGGTGCCGGTGGTCGTGCCGGTGGTGCCGCCCAGGGCGCCTCCCAGCAGTCCCGTATTGGACAGCAGGCCGGTGAGATTGCCCCCGAGGCTGCTGGCCTGGTAGGGGATCTGCTTGCCGACGACGATCTCGGCCTCCTCGTTGTCCATGGTCAAGATGTGGGGCGTGGACAGGATGTTGACGTCGGAGTTGGACTGGAAGGCCTGAATCAGGAAGCCGTAGGACGGCAGGGCCAGTGCCCCCGCCGTGGTGCTGGACCCGGTGGTGCCCGTCGCCACGTCCACCAGGGGGCCGGTGAGGCCGATCGCCAGGCCGCCCTTGTTCAACTGGTTCATGTCCAGGCCCGAGATGCCCAGGCCACCCATGCCCAGCAGCAGGGGCACGCTGTTGCCCCCGATGTTGAAGGAGGTCCCTCCGCTGCCCGAGATCCCGACCTTCCGATCCTTGTTGGAAGAGATCTCCATGATCACCGCCTCGACGTAGACCTGCTTCCGGCGCACGTCGAGTTGCTGGATGACCCGCTTGATCGACAGGTAGTCCTTCAGGCTCGCCTCGATCACGAGGCTGTTGGTGGGCTTGTGGGCGGTGATCCGCACCTCCCCGCTGAAGAGGGACGCGGCGCCGCCTCCCGCCGCCGGGGCCGGGCTGGCCGGTGCCGTTCCGCCGCCCTTGCCACCGCCCTTCCGGGCCGCGGTCCCCGAGGCAAGGGCCTGGAGCGTCGAGGCGATGTCCTCGGCGGCGGCGTTCTCCAGGTAGTAGATGTGAATCTGACCCTCTCCCTCGATGGGGGCGTCCATCCTCCGGAGCAACTGATCGATGCGGAGGTAGGCCGCAGGTGTCGCCACGATGATCAGGGAGTTGGTCCGCTCGTCGGCGATGACCTTGGAGACCGAGATGGGGCCCTCGATCTGCGCTCCCTCGGTCGGAGCCACCTGGGGCTGGTTGCCGGCGGGCTGCCCGGCGGCCGGCGCCCGGGTCGTCGCGGTGCCCTTGCCCCCGGCCTTGTCCCCGAACAGCGTCGTGACGAGGTTGGCCATCTCCGCCGCGCTGGCATACTGGATCGGGCGCACCCAGATCTTCTCCTTGCCGGTGGGGACGTCCAGCTCGGCGATGAACTGGAGGATGCGGTTCACGTTGCGCCCCAGGTCCGTGATGATCAGGCTGTTGCCCGGCGGGTAGGAGGTGATGTCCCCGGCACCGGTCTTGAACTTGGACACCACGGGCTCCAGGGTCTTCACGTCGATGTAGCGCAGCGGAACGATGCGGGTCACCAGCCGATCCTCGTCGGGCACCGCGTCCCGGCTGCCGTAGAGGGGAACCGGCTCGGACTTCGCCTTGGCCGTCTCGACGATCTTGTAGAAGGGCCCCGCGGGAACCACCGTGAGTCCGTTGACGTCCAGGGCCGACAGGAAGGCCCGGTAGGCCTCGTAGACGGTGACCTTGGTGGTCGAGAGGATCGTGATGCTCTTGCCGGCCTTCATGTTGGCGGCAACGATGTAGTTCCGCTGGGTGATGCAGGCGATGAACTTCACGACGTCCCAGAGGGGGGCCTCCTCGAAGTCCAGGGTGACCTTGGCATTCAGGGGCATCGCAACGCAGCGCTCGTCCCCCTGGAAGTTGGTCTTGAAGGTCACCGTCTCCTGGGTCTCTTCGGCGGGAACCGCGGCCGGGGCCGAGGAGGGTCGCCCTCCCCGGGCACCGGCGCCCACTGCGGTCCCCGGAGCGGCCCCTGGTGCCGCCGTCGGACCTCCCGACGCCCCTCCCGGCGTCTGGGCAGGCGCCACCTGGGGAGGTGTCGCCTGTCCGGGGATCGTCGGTGGCGGCAGGGTCCGCGTCCGGGGCAGCACCCCGGTTCCCGTCCCGGACCTGGGCTTCTTCTCCTGAGCCGTCGGAGAGCCCTCACCCCAGGCGAGGACCAGCAATGCCGCCATTCCGCCGCCCAACCACACCATCCCGATCCGCTTCATGAATCCCTCCGCTCCGGGAGCCTCGCGACGACCCCGCATCCCCCTACTTGATCTGGTAGGTCAGCGTCACCTTCTGGCCCCGGCGCTCGATGTCCAGGGCGATGTTGCTGCTGCTCCGCAACTGCTCGAACAGCTCGATGGCCTTGTTGGGGGTGTCGATCTCCGATCCGTTGACCCGCCGGATCAGGTCCCCCGACTCCAGGCCGATGGCCCGGTAGAGACTGTCCGGGCGAACCCCCACGAGCCGGAACCCCGCGTAGCGCCCCCCCTCGTAGTTCGGCACGATCCGGGCCTGCATGCCCAGTTTCGAGAGGTCCTGGAGATTCTCCTCGAGCATCCCCCGGTCCACCTGGTACTCGTTGGCGCCCGTCTTCTTGACGCCCTTCGAGAAGTCGCTGCCCGGAGGAGGGGTCGAGGGCGCGGGGGAGCCGGGTCCCGCGGAGGCCACAGGCTTGGGAGACGGCTTGTCGGCACCCTTCGGGTCCCAGAGGCGGACGACCTTCCGGTTCTCCCCTTCCTGGAGCACGATGTAACGAGGCGCGATCTCCACCACCTCGGCCCGGTCCGCCACCAGCACCCCGAGCCGGACCAGCCGGGAGGTCCCGTCCACCCGGATCGTCGCCAGGGACCACTCCCGGGGAACCGCGACCAGCGTCGCCAGCAGGTCCACGTTGAGCCCCTCCAGTCCCTGTCCGGCCCCGGGCTGTTCCTCCCCCGTCTCCTCGGCCACCGGCTCCGGGGGCTCTCCGTTGAAGAGATTCCGATCGCCGAGGAGGGAGACGAGGGAGGGCGCAGGGTCGGGCTTCACGGGACGAGAGGCGACCCCGGCCTCGGCCTTGGGAACCGTCACCGGGGCGGGCTTCAGGAGCACCACGGCCGCGACCTCCCCCACCAGACCGGCTGCCAGGGCCGAGGCGATGCCCAGGGCCAGCAGATGAACGACCCAGAAATGACGCCTCAGGAAGTCCTGCATCCGGCCTCCCCTCCCTCGTCCCGAAAGGGCCCGGGGCCATTCCTGCAAGCCTCATACCATCACGGTCCCGGGACGAGGACCGGCCGACAGCCCGGACGACAGGCGGTTCCCGGAGGCGAGTCCTGGGCACCGGCGGTCCCTCCTGGAGACGCAAGAATGACATTTTGGCACCGGCCCTTCCCTGGAAGCGTCCAGGTTGACAGTCCCGAAGGCTCACGCGGTCGGGCCCCGGTTCGGGGTGCCGTCGACCGGCGCAGGCGGAACGGGGCCCCTCGACCGGGCCCCGGTGCCGGGCCCCAAGAGGGCAGATGTTCCATAGTTCCGGCAGGTTGGATACGATCATTCGGTGACTGTCCCCGGGACCTTTGCCCACAATGGGGGGAAACTCCATAATGACTGCTCTGGAGGGTTCCATGAGCCCGGTCGTCCGCGTGGTGTCGGTCCTGCTGCTGGTCGCGGCGGGATGCTCCTGGAACGACCTCCCCCACGGGGGCGGCACGCTGGATGCCGTCGAGGGGCAGGACCCCGGCGATCCGTCCGACGCGCCCGGCGGCCGCGACCTGGGGCCCCCGGGTCTGTCCATCGCCTCGGTGGTGCCCGCCAGAGGCCCGGTCGCCGGGGGCACCCGGATCGAGGTGACCGGGACGGGCTTCCAGCAGGGCTGCACGGTGCTGGTGGGGTCAACCGAGGCCTCGGAGGTCCTGGTCACGAACGATACGACCATCCGGGCCCGGACCCCGCCCCATCCCGCAGGGTTCGTGCCGATCACGGTCGTCTGGCCGGATCGGCGTCTGGTCCGCCTGGAGAGGGCCTTCTTCTACGAGGCCACCGTGGAGGTGCTGGAGGTGTTGCCGGCCGAGGGCCCCTCCACCGGCGGCACCCCCGTTTCGGTCCGCGGGCACGGCTTCACGCCCGAGACGCGCCTGCTCATCGGCGGCCGCCAGGCACAGGACGTCGAGGTCCTGGACCAGGACCGGATCATCGGGCTCACGCCCCCGGGCCGGGCGGGCCTCCGGGAGGTCCGGGTGGTCAACGACTCGGGAACGGCAGGTCTGCGCCGGGGCTTCCGCTACCACGACCGCCCGGTGGTCGGCGCCTGCGACCCGCCGGTGGTCGAGGTTCCCTTCCACGGGGAGGTGCGCCTCCTGGGTTCGGGACTGCAGGGGGCCCGGATCCGATTCACGGCCGGGAATCCGCAGGAGACGACGGAGGCCGAGGACACCCTGCGGGTGTTCGGGTTGTCCCTGCGGGACCCGGGGACGGTGGACGTCACGGCCGACAGCCCCGGGGGCACGGACACACGGCCCGCCTGCGTGGTGGCGCTGCCCGAAGGGTCGTCGATCCCCGAGACCCCCGAGGTGCTGGCCATCGAGCCCCGGGAGGGCCTCGCGGGGGGCGGGGACGAGGCGGTCCTGACGGTGATCGGGCTCGAGGGATATGTCCCGGAACTGCTCACGGTTCGTTTCGGCGGCCGGGAGGCGATCCTGGAGGCGGTCGAGGGAGGGGGACGGACCCTGCGGGTCCGGACGCCACCCGGGTCGCCGGGGGTCGTGGACGTGGAGGTGGCGGGGCCCCTGGGCAGCGGCCGGCTGCGGGAGGCATGGCGCTACCTGCCCGACGTGACGCTCGAGTCGGTGGACCCGGACCACGGTCCCCTGGCCGGCGGGATCGAAGTGACCCTTGGAGGCCAGGGACTGGATCAAGTCCAGGAGGTCTTCGTGGGGCCCCGGCCGGCTCCCATCGTCGCCGGTCCCTCCCCGACGGCGATCCGGGTCCGGATCGGACCCTCGAGCCCGGGTCGACGGGACATCCGGGTGGTCACGGCCTGGGGACGGGAGGTCGTGCTTCCGGGTGCCTTCGTCTACGGGGACGGGGAACCGGATCTGGTGGCGGTGAGTCCCTCCGAGGGGTCCTGGGCCGGGGGGAACCGCGTCTCTCTGGTGGGATCGGGTCTGGGCCCCGACGTCCTGGTGCTCTTTGGCGGGAAGCCAGCCCTGGTGCTGGATGCCACGGACCCGGCCCGCCTGGTGGTCCAGACTCCCAGGGCCGAGAACACGGGGCTCGTGGACGTCGAGGCACGCTGGCCCGACGGCACCCGGCGGGTCCTCTTCTCGGCCTTCCGGTATTTCGACCCGGCAGGCTACCTGGGAGGAGTCTGGGGGGAGCCCATCGCGGGGTCGGTGCACGTCACCGTCGCGGACTCCCAGACGGGCCGCCCGGTGCCCCAGGCCTTCGTGATGCTCGGCGCGTCGCCGGACACCCCCTTCCGAGGTCGCACCGACGACCGGGGGCAGGTCACCTTCTCGGACGAGGACCTGTCGGGGCCCCTGCAGGTCACGGCGACCCGGGAGGACTACTCGGTGGCGATGCTGGCCGGCGTCGATGCCGAGAACCTGACCCTCCTGATCGACACGACGATCCCGAGCGAGGGCGGCGGCGGGTCCCCGGGGACGACCCTGGGCCCGGCCATCGTCACTGGCACCGTGCGGGGAGTGGACAAGTACCTGCTGGCGCCGCCGGCCTCCTGCGCCGACCGGCCCCTGGTGCACCCGGTCCTCTGCACGCCGTGCAGCGACGATGCCACGTGCGGCCCCGGGGCCTTCTGTGTCTCCACGGGCGGCGGGGGCTTCCACTGCGCCACCGAGTGCGTGCGGCAGCAGGACTGTCCCGAGGGCTATGCGTGCCAGCAGGGGACCGGGGGTCGGAACGGCTGCCTTCCGGCGGTGGGTCGCCCGGAGGTCACCTGCGGGACGTCGGTCCGGGGGCCCTTCAGTGCCCTGCGGAACCTGGGACCCGGGTCCGTGGTGGGCCCCGAGGGGACCTACGCCCTCTCGACGCGCCTGGGAGACCTGGCGGTCTACTGCGTCGGCGGGGTGCGGCGCTTCGACACCGGGGCCTTCGACCCTGTGGCGATGGGCGTCGTCCGGCATGTCCCGGTCTCGTCGGCCCGGGTCACCGAGGGAATCGACGTCCCCCTGGACATCCCCCTGGACCGGGAGATCGACATCCGACTCGTGAACGCCCCCGGCGGGCCCAATGGCCCCAACCGGCACCAGGTGCTGGTGGCCCTCGACCTGGGGTCCGACGGGGTGATCCGCCTCTGGGACCCCATCGAGTCGGTGGACGGCGAACGGATGCGCCTCAAGGGCCTGCCCCGGGACCTCGTGGGGTCCCTGGCCGATGCGGTGTACTACGTCTACGGGGAGGCGGCCTCGGGGACCTCCGACTCCATGCCCTACTCGGCGGTCGAGATTCCGGACTGGCGACCGGGGCGTTCCCAGGCCCTGGTCCAGGTCTCCCGGGACGGCGTCCGGCCCCTGGCGCCGGAGGTGCTGCCCGAACCCCTGGGCGCCTGTGCTCGTCCCGAGGGAGGGGGGTTCCTGGTCGGGGCCCGGGGGCGGGTCTGGTCCCTGTCCCCGGAAGGAGACGTGACCCCCGTGGCCTCCCTGGGGACCCAGTCACTGCGGGCCTGCGCCTTCCAGGACGGAGTGTTGCTGGCGGCGGGCGACGCCGGGTCCCTCTGGCGCCTGGGAACTGGGGGAGAGGTCACCCAGGAGGCCCTGCCGGGAGCCATGGACCTGGAGGCGGTGGTCTTGACCCCCGACGGAAGGGCCTGGACCACCGGAAGCGGTCGCCTGCTGGTCCGGGACGGCGCCGGTCGATGGACGGCGGTTCCCTACGGCGACGCCGGGTCCCTCCGGGCCCTGGCGACCCTGGGTGACGGCACCGTGATCGGGGTCGGGGACCGGGGCCTCGTGGTCCGGATGGTCGGAGATTCCGCCAGGACCGTCCAGCCGGCGCCCACGGACCGGGACCTGCTGGGGGTCGGGACGGTCCTGGGGCTGCCGCTGGTGGTGGGAAGCTGGGGCACGGCCCTGCTGGGGGACTCCCAGGGGACCTTCCTCCCCCTGGACACGGGGGTCCAGCAGGACCTCCACAGCGTCGCCCTGCTCCCCGACGGCAGCATCGTGCTGGGAGGCACCGGCGGCGCACTGGTCCGGGTGGACGGGACCTCGGCCTCGCCCCTGTCGCTCCCGTCCCAGGAGGGCGAGGTCGTCGCCCTGCTGCCCGGATCCGGGGGGGCCGTGACGGCGGTGCTGGCGGACCGCCTGACCCTGGGTCCCTTTCTCCAGATCCCCCGGTTCCAGGACCCCCTTCCGGGGCTTCCCTGGGCGACGCGGCGAATCATCTGGACCCTCGAGGGGCCCCCTTGGCCCTCGTTCCAGTCGTTCCGGATCTACGGCCTCAAGGGAGGACCCCAGTGGGCCATCTCCGCCGCCCCCTTCGTCCGGCGGATCGACCTGCCGGACCTCCAGGCCGCCTCTCCCGTTCTCTCCCCCTCCCTGCCGGCCCTGCCGGACCTTCCCTCGGGAACCGTGGTGGTCCGACTGTTGGGCATCGCCCTCCGGGGCTTCCAGTTGGACCAGTGGGACGAGGCGAGCCTCTCGTCGCTTCCCTGGCAGGGATGGGTGGTGCAGGCGGTGCGGGCGCTGCGCTGAGGCCCCAGGAACCCGCCCCGAAACCGGGTGGCCTTACCGATGGCGACGCTTCTTGCGCTTCTTCGAGGCGTCACCGGGCACCATGGCCATGGTCGGGGTCCCGGACGAATCGCTCCCGGGTCCTCCATCCTCCTCGGCCTCGGGCGGCACCTCCAGCATCCGGGTCGCCTCCTCCGGCGCCTCCCCGGGCATCGCCTCGAAGGCCATGGTGGGAGTCCCGCTCCCCTCCTCCGGGGCCTCGGGCGGCACCTCCAACATCCGGGTCGCCTCTTCCTCGACGTGGTCGGTGCCCGAGATCGGCTCCGGGGAGACTTCGGGAACCGCTGGCATCGTGAACAGCACCGTCGGCTCCTCCGAAGCCGGCTCCGGCACCGGAGCCGCCGCAACGGCGCCAACCCTGGCCCCCAGAGGCCGGGAGGCATACCGCTCGACAAAGCGATCCAGGATCTCCTCCCCCGAGGGAGGGGTCCGGTGTCGTTCCAGCAAGGGCAGGGACGGGGACTCGGACAGCAGGTCGCTCATCGTTGACTCCAGCCACGGAAGGCGCTTCTAGGATGACAGATGGCGGAGCAGGGCGTCAAGGACCCGGGCGGCACCCTCCCGGTCCGGCACGCTCCCCTGGGCCAACAAGGGATTGCCACCGCCCCGGCCCTCCAGGGGCGACAGCACCGCCTGGAGGACCCGGCCGGCAGGATATCGATCCGACAGGTTCTTCGTCACCGCCAGCATCACTGCGAGCCGGTCCCCATCCACCCGGGTCAACAACACGATGCCGGACCCGAGCCGCTCCCGCAGCGTGTCGGCCAGGTCCCGGGCCGCCTTCGGGTCCACGCCGTCGGCCGAGGCCACCTGGACCCGGATGCCCCCGACCTCCCGGACCCCGCCGCTCCCGCCGGTGCCCGAGGCCCCGGCCGCGGCCTTCACCTTCAGTTCCGAGACCTCCTTTCGGAGGGCCTTCTCCTCTGCCAGGAGGCGCTGCACCCGGTCCAGGATCCCCGGGCCATCCACCTTGAGGGCCTCCGAGAGGCGCCCGATCCAGTCTGCCCGCTGGCGCAGCCACTCCACCGCCGCCTCGCCGGTCAGGGCCTCGATGCGCCGGACCCCCGCCGAGATGCCCCCTTCCGAGAGGATCACGAAGACCCCGATCTCCCCGGTGCGCCGCACGTGGGTGCCCCCACAGAGTTCCCGGGACTCCCCCATCCGGACCATCCGGACCACGTCGCCATACTTGTCGCCGAAGAAATGCAGGGCCCCGCGGTCCACCGCCTCCTGGAGTGGCAGCACCTCGGTCGTCACCGGGAGGTCGTCGAAGATCGCCCGCTGGACGTGGTCCTCCACCGCCCGCAGTTCCTCCGGGGTCATCGGTCCGGGATGGCTGAAGTCGAACCGGAGCCGGTCGGGGGTCACCAGGGACCCCCGCTGGCGGACATGCCCCCCCAGGACCTCCCGGAGGGCCCGGTGCAGCAGGTGGGTCGCGCTGTGGTTCCGGCGGGTCCGCCGCCGGGCTGGGTCCGGAGCCAGCAGGACCCGGTCCCCGATCCGCAGGGAACCCGCCTCCACGTGGCCCAGGTGGAGAATCAGGTCCTCCTGGGGCCGACGGGTGTCCTGCACCTGGACCCGCACGCCCTCGCCGCGGATCCGCCCCCGATCTCCGACCTGGCCTCCCGACTCGCCGTAGAAGGGGGTCTCCGAAACCACGAGGATCACCGACTGACCCTCCCGGGCCTCCTCGACGGGGACCCCATCAGCGAAGATCCCTCGGATCGTCGAGGGGACCTCCTGGCCTGTCCCCTCGTCCCAGTCATGCCCCACGAAGGCGCTGGTCCATCCCCGGGCCCGGCACTCCTCCACCACCGGGGCCAGGTCCTCCGCGGCCCCCTTCCAGGAGGCCCGGCCCCGCTCGCGCTGCTGCTCCATCCGGGCCGCGAACCCCTCCTCGTCGATCCCCAGGCCATGCTCCTCGGCCACCAGGGCCGTGAGGTCCGCCGGGAACCCGTGGGTGTCGTAGAGGGTGAAGACGGTCTCCCCGTCCAGACGCTGGCTCCCGGACTCCCGAACGCGCCCGATGGCCTGCTCCAGCATCTCCATGCCCGAGGCCAGGGTCCTCAGGAAACGGTCCTCCTCCTGGGCCGCGACCTTCCGGATCACCTCCCGGTGGGCGGCCAGTTCGGGCCAGGCCTCCCCCATCACCGCCTCGACCGCCAGCACCACCTCGGTGAAGAAGGGCTGCCGCAGGCCCATCTTGTGCCCGAACCGCAGCGCCCGGCGCATGAGGCGGCGCAGCACGTAGCCCCGGCCCTCGTTCTCCGGGTAGATCCCGTCCGCGATCAGGAAGGCGGTGGCCCGGGCATGATCCGCGATGACCCGCAGGGCCGTGTCCCCCTCCTCGTCGCGGCCGTAGGCGGTCCCGGCCAGCGCCGCCGCGCGGTCCATGAGAGGCCGGAAGAGGTCCGTCTCGTAGTTGGACCGAACCCCCTGGATCACGCTGCAGATGCGCTCGAGTCCCATGCCCGTGTCGATCGACGGGGCCGGCAGCGGGGTCAGCCGCCCCTCGCCATCCCGGTCGTACTGCATGAAGACCAGGTTCCAGAGTTCCATGAAGCGGTGGCCCGGGTCCGCCATCGAGACCCCGGGATAGGAGGGGCCCCGGTCGATGTGGATTTCGCTGCACGGGCCACAGGGCCCGGTGTCGCCCATCGACCAGAAATTCGAGGGGTCCGCGAGAACCCGGTCCGGGGCCACCCCGACGTCCCGGGTCCAGATCGTCCGGGCCTCGTCATCGTCCGGGTGCACGGTGACCCAGAGGTCCTTCGGGTCCAGGCCATAGACGCCGGTCAGCAGGTCCCAGGCGAACCGGCAGGCCTCGGCCTTGAAGTAGTCCCCGAAGGAGAAGTTCCCCAGCATCTCAAAAAAGGTGTGGTGCCGGGGTGTGCGGCCCACCTGTTCCAGGTCGTTGTGCTTGCCGCTGACCCGGAGGCACTTCTGGGTGGTGGTGGCCCGCCGGTAGCCCGGGTCCCGCCGGCCCGTAAAGACGTCCTTGAACTGGACCATGCCCGCGTTCACGAACAGGAGCGTCGGGTCCGCCGGGGGGATCAGGCCATGGCTCGGGACCACCCGGTGACCCCGGGCCTCGAAGAACCGGAGGAACTCGGATCGAATCTGCTGCGATGTCACGGCATTCCCTTTCTCAGAAGCGATAGGGGTCGTTCCCGGGGCCCGAGACCAGCGCCGCCGCATCCTCCCCGGCGGCGATCCCCTGGACCCGCAGGGCGAAATCCGCCGGGTTGGTGGCGTGGGCGAGGGCCTCCTCGTAGCGGATGCGGCCCTCCCGGTAGAGCAGCATCAGGGACTGGTCAAAGGTCTGCATCCCGTACTGGGACTGGCCCTGGGCGATCGCCTCGGTGATCAGGGGCAGGCCATCGGGGTCCTGAAGGAGGTCCCGGATCCGGGCGGTGGCCAGCATCAGTTCCACCGCCGGGACCCGACCTCGACCGTCCTGACGCTGGACCAGCCGCTGACAGATGACGGCCTTGAGCACCGACGCCAGCATCCGGCGGATCGTCTCGTGCTCGTGGGGCTCGAAGAAGCCGATCACCCGCTGGACCGTCTCCTTGGCGTCCAGCGTGTGCATCGTGGACAGCACCAGGTGGCCCGTCTCGGCGGCCCGGAGCGCCGTCTCGACCGTCTCCCGGTCCCGGACCTCCCCGACCAGGATCACGTCGGGATCCTGCCGAAGAGCCGCCCGGAGTCCCTCGGTGAAGGAGGAGGTGTCGCTGCCCACCTCCCGCTGGGTCACGATCCCGCGGCGATCCTCGATCACGAACTCGATGGGGTCCTCGATGGTCACGATGTGGCAGGGGCGGGTCCGGTTGATCTGGTCCAGCATCGAGGCCAGCGTGGTGCTCTTGCCGTTGCCTGCGGCCCCGGTGACCAGGATGAAGCCCCGGCGCTCGCCGGTCAACTGGGATACCGGCGCCGGCAGGCCGAGGTCCTGGATCCCGGGGATCCGGGCCGGGACCACCCGAAGGGCCGCCTGGGTCCCCACGCGGCTCCGATAGACATGAATCCGAAAGCGCCCGACCCCCTGGATGCCCCACCCGAGGTCCACCCCACCCCGTTCTCGGAGGATCAGGCGATGATGTTCCTGGAGGAGCGGGTCCACCAGCCGATGGATGTCTCCCTCCTCCAGGGGCCCCATCCCCTTCGGAGAGACCAGGTCGTTCATCGCGGCGAGTCGAAAGACCGGGGGGCGCCCTGGCTTCAGGTGGATGTCCGAGATGCCCTGGGTGATGGAGAACCGGAGCAGGCTCTCCAGTTCCAGGGACAGGGAGACTTCAGGCACCGGCCGCCTCCACGCCAGACGGTTTCCGCTCGGCCAGCCCGAAGTGGGCCAGCACCGCGTTGGAGACCTGTTCCTGGACGTCGGGGTGTTCCTGGAGGAAGGCCATCGCCTGCTCCCGGCCCTGTCCCAGGCGCTCGCCACCGAAGGAGTACCAGGACCCGCTCTTCTCCAACACACCACAGGCGGCCGCCAGGTCCACCACCTCTCCCAGGCGGTTGACCCCCTCGCCGTAGATCAGGTCGAACTCGGCCTCCCGGAACGGCGGAGCCAGCTTGTTCTTCACCACCTTGACCCGGACCCGGCTGCCCGTCCCCTGCCCGCCGTCGCCGTCCTTGATCGTCTGTCCTCGTCGAACCTCCAGGCGCACGCTGGCATAGAACTTGAGGGCATTGCCGCCGGTGGTCGTTTCGGGATTGCCGTACATCACGCCGATCTTCATGCGGATCTGGTTGATGAAGATCATGCAGGTGTTGGACTTCGACAGCACCCCGGCCAGTTTCCGCAGGGCCTGGCTCATGAGCCGGGCCTGGAGGCCGACGTGGGAGTCGCCCATCTCGCCCTCGAGTTCCGCCTTCGGGACCAGCGCGGCCACCGAGTCCACCACCACGACGTCCACGGCGTTGGTCCGGACCAGGGTCTCGGCGATCTCGAGGGCCTGTTCGCCGGTATCCGGCTGAGCCAGCAGCAGGTCGTCCACCTTGACCCCCAGGCGCCTCGCATACTGGACGTCCAGGGCGTGCTCCGCGTCGATGAACACCGCGAGTCCGCCCTTCTTCTGGGCCTCGGCGATGGCCAGCAGGGCCAGCGTGGTCTTGCCCGACGACTCCTGGCCGTAGATCTCCACCACGCGACCCTTGGGGTAGCCACCGGTACCCAGGGCGAGATCCAGGCCCAGGGACCCGGTGGGGATCACCGGGACGGTTCCCACGGCGACCTCGCCCTCCTTGAGGCGCATGATGCTGCCCTTGCCGAACTGCCGCTCGATGGTCTGCACCGCCACCGCGATGTTGCGTTCCCGGTCGTCGGTGACCGGCTGGGTCTTGGGGTCCTTCGGCATCGTCGTCTCCTACCAGACGGGGCGACTCTAGCAAAGGGTCGGGACACCCGCAACGACCCCCGGGGTCCCGCACTCCAGGACCTCGGCTTCCGACCGATCCCCTCGCCGTCCAGGGAGCGGGAGTCCCGATCGCGCAGGCTCCGGCAGTCGGCACTGACCGCGCAGGATTACTCGTTGTTACGAGAGGTTGACCAGGATGATTCGGTGACTGTCCCCGTCCCCGGACTGTTCCGGCGCAGTTCCACGGTTCGGACAGGGCGGAAGGAGGCCGGCGGAAGGTCCCCCGACAGGACGCCCATCGTCCGCACGGTGAAGCCCCGGGGAGGCCCCGACTCCTCCCGCTCGGCCGGAGGTTCCCAGGTCGCCTCCCGGGCCCCGGACGCCCAGGCGACGACCAGCCCGGGCTGCTCCACGACGTCTCCGTCGAAGCCCTGGCGGTCCAGGGCGGTCCCCAGGGCCTCCTGGAACGGCCGGATCCCCTCCGGTGGTCCCGCCGGGACCACCAGCCGGTCCCCCGGCCACCGGGACCAGGGACCCAGGGACAGGGAGAAGGCGGACAGGTCCTGTGCCACGCACCGCACGGCGTCGGCGGCCCGGTCGGGCGGGGTTCCGGGAGGCATCACCCAGAGGGGAATCCACCAGTCCTTCGGGTCCACCCAGCACCAGCGCGCCGCGTCGGGACCCATCGCCGCCACGAGCCGCCGGACCGCCCCGAGCATCCGCTGGGCCGCCCCCGGCGGCAACTCGATCCCCACCCAGCATGGGGGCCCTTGCCGCCCCGACCACTCGACGCGCGACGATTCCGCCATGTCTTCCCCTCACAAGACCCTGTCGGCTCCCGGAACCAGGAAACGCCGGCGAATCCCCTCGAGGGCCTCGTAGGCCGCCGCCCGCCGAACATGGTCCCGATCCCCTGCCAGGGCCAGTCGCCGGGACTCCCGGACCTCTCCCGGCCCCTCCCAGGCCACCCAGACCGTTCCCACGGGCTTCTCCGGCGTCCCGCCACCGGGACCGGCCACGCCGGAGACGGCCACGGCCAGGTCCGCCGCCATGCGTCGTCGGACCCCCGAGGCCATCGCCTCGACCACCGGTCCCGACACGGCGCCGTGATCCCGCAGCAGGTCCTCCGGCACCTCGAGCCACCGGGCCTTCACGGCGTTCGAGTAGGCCACCACCCCGCCCAGGTAGGTCCCGCTGCTCCCGGGCACCGCCGTGACCATCGCGGCGATCAGGCCGCCGGTGCAGGACTCGGCGGTGGCCAGGGTCCAGCCCCCGGCCAGCAGCCCCCGAACCACCGCCTCTTCGAAGGTCAGGTCGTCGAGGCCATAGACCGCCTCCGGGAAGCGCTCCAGCACCGCCTCCAGGGCCGCCCGATCCGGGCACTTCACGTGAACCTCCGGAAAGGCCTCCCAGGCGATGGCCGGGTTCTCGGGGCGGGAGATCCCCTTGCAGAAGGAGGCGACTTCCTGGACCGAGACGCCGTACAACCGGACCTTCCGGGCGGCCACCGGACTCATTTCGAGTCCTTCGAGGCGTCCCCATCCCGTTCCAGGGAGAACCGGCGCCGGACCTCGGGAGGCAGTTCCCGGGTCTTCTTGTAGCGAGGCTCCAGGTCCGTCGGTGCCAGGATCTCGGGCCCGATCTCGTCCTTCGGGACCTCCAGTTCCCCGGCCATGAACCACTTCGTCTCCGAGAAGCCGCCCCGGGACCGGCCCTTTCGGGACGCCGCTCCCTCGGCCGCCTGCCCCGCCGGCGGCGCCGCCTGGGTCGGCTTCTCCGAGGCCGCGGCCCGGACCGCCCGGGTGCCCCGCGTGGCCTTTCGGGGCGGGACCGGAGGGGCAGGCGGGGCCACCGCCGGCTCCTCCTGCGGCGCCGGCTGCGGGGCCACCTCGGCCTGGGCCACCAGGCCCGTTCCATCCATCGGGCAGAACCGTCCCGTATCGGGCCAGGTTCGACCGCACCGCGGGCAGACCTTCATGGCCATCTCCTGATCCCTCGCTCCCCAGAGCCTACCACGAATCGGAGGGACAGTCACCCCGTTTTCCCACCGAAGATCCCGGATCGCTTGACGATTCCGCCCTGGAACGCCCCGCCAGCCGGTCCAACGGTCAGGGACACGGGGCGAAGTTGGCGAGGATGCGGGGACCGGGGGTCTCGGTGACGACGGGCATCTCGGTCCCTGATCCGCAGGTCAGCACCGCCGCGTCCCAGAGGTCCTTCTCTCGCAACCGGACCGTCCGAGTCCAGGCCGGCTGCCCGTAGAGATGCACCGCGAGGGTCACGTCCACTCGCCCTGCCCCCGCCGACGCGAAGTAGTGCACCCCGAACCGGAACCGTCGTCCCTGGGGACAGGAGGGCAGGTCCATCCGCACGGCCTCGGGCAACCGGCCGTCCGGCGACTGGGACACCATCCGCACCGACTGGCCGCCCCAGGTGGCCGGGTCCGGGTCCGGATTGTTGTAGGGGTTGCAGTCGTAGAACCGGGAATACCAGGCGCAGTCGTCGGTCCCGGCGGCCGGGTACAGGAAGTGCAGGTCCACGTCCGGTCCCTGGCCCGGAATGGGGTTCCCGCCATCGGCCCGTCTCCAGGTCGCGGACACGGTGGCCACCTGGTCCCGGGTCACCTCCACCTCCCATCGGGCCTCCCCACAGGAGGCATTGCCCTGGTCGTCGCCCACCTGCAGCCGAAGGCGATAGGTTCCCACCGCCCCGGCGAACAGGGCCACCTCCGGCACCCGATCGCTCGGCACCAGCACCCCGCCGTTGCCCTCGGGCTGGTCCACGGCCCAGGACCAGGCATTCACGCTCCCGAAGGGCGAGTGGGAGTCGGCCCCCGCGGCATGGATCACGCTTCCGATGGGGACCGGCGACTCGCTCAGGGGCCGGATCACCGGCTGGGCGCAGAAGGCCGCGTACTCGGTTCCTGACAGCGGCACCGTCGTCACCCCGAAGAACTGGTTCCCCAGCAGCGACAACTGGCTCCTCAGGGCCGCCCCCTCGGCCGGGGGGTCCACGGGGTCGAAGGCCAGGTCCAGGACCCCCGAGGTCCCGGGGGGCAGCACCACCGGCGTCTGGTCCGTCGGCTCCGTCCCGTCCCCGAAGCGGGCGAAGGAGACGGTCACCCCCGCCTTCAGGGCCTCGGGTCCCAGGGCCACCCCCGTGATCCGCAGGTCCATCTGCCCACAGGACTCGACCCGCACCTCGGCCCTCCCGGGGACATCGGGGGTCACCGCCCCGAAATCCACCGACTCCGGCCTCAACCGGAGGCAGGGCCGCGCGAGGTTCCCCCTCAGGAACGCCATCGCCGGCTCGGTCCGGTCCGGGTCGCTGGTGAAGACTCGCACCTCGCCGTTCGCATCGCCCTCCACCGTCGGCCGGAAGACGATCGGCACGTTCCAGGTCTCGTTCGGGGCCAGCACCCGGGCCGGAGAGAGGTCATAGTCCACCGCCCCGGACGGTCCCGGACGGGAGGCCACGGCGATATCCGGGGCAAAGTCCCCCGACCCGGAGAAGCGCAGGCGGCTCACCTCCAGCGCCCCGGGCCCCCGGTTCCTCACCAGCAGCGGCCGCCGGGCCTCGCCCCCTGCCGGGACGTAGGAAAACTCGATCGTGAACGGGGCCACCTCGACCGTTCCCGTGAGGGGCCAGCCCGGGTCCTGGGTCAGGTCGTCTCCGGGGTCGCTTCCGGGATCGGGCCGCCCCGGGTCCCAAGGAGCCACCTCTTCGGAGACATCCCCACCCGGGTCCGTCCAGACGTCCGGTTCCTGGTCCCCCCCGGAGTCTTGCCCGGAACCCGGGTCCAGGCCCCCCGGGTCTTCCCCGGGCCCCAGGTCCATGCCCGCATCGGTGGCGGGGCTCCCCAGTCGCGTGCAGGCGCAGAGCCCTGCGAGCCACAGGATTCCCCAAGCGGTCCGCCTCATGGGTTCCCCCCGGAGTCCGCCGACATTGTAGCGGAAGGCCCCCGGGACAGCGCCTCCTCGGCGGCATCGAGGACCTGTTCCAGGACCGGACGGACGGCCACCGCCGACGGCACGACCCCCGCGCGTTCCATGGCTCCGGCAGTCACGGCCCCCACGGCGACGACTCGCACGGTCCCAAGCCATTCCAGGACCCGGGAGGCGCCACCGATGGCCATGAAGGCGTCGAAGGCCGAGGGGCTGAAGAACAGCGCCAGGTCCGGAGGCGTCCCGGCCAGCAGTCCCTCGACGGCGGTCTCGGAGTGGGTGACCCGGACCGTCCGGTACGCGGCCACCACGTCCACGGCGCCTCCCGCGGCCCGGATGCCATCGGGGACCACGTCCCGGCCCTCCTCGGCACGGACCAGCAGCGTGCGTCCCCGGGCCGCCCCGTCGGCCAGCAAGGCCTCCAGCAGTCCTTCACCCTGCCACTGCCCGGGAACCCGCACGTCCCGCAGACCGCCCCTCCGGAGCACCCGGGCCGTGGCCTCGCCCACTGCGAAGAACCGCCCCCGTTCCGCCGCCTCGGGCCACTCTCCCAGACGATCCAGCCGCTCCAACAGCACCCGGGCCCCCCGGGGCGACGTGACCACCACCCGGTCGTACTCTCGCCAACGGGCCACGGCTCGCCGGAGGGCCTCCGGGTCCGCAGGCGCCTCGAAGGCGATGCAGGGAAAGACCACGGGGATGCCGCCGCGTCCCGCGACCGCCTCGGCGGTCCGAGCCGCCTCCTCGGCGTCCCGGGTGATCAGGACCCGCCTCCCCGCCAGGCCGGACATCACGTGGGCTCCAGCAAGGATGCCAGGATCTCCCGCCCACCCCGTGCCAGCAGCGCCGAGGCCACCTCCCGTCCCAGGTCCTCCGGGGCCCCCGGGTCGCCGCTCCGTTCGACCCGGCGGAGGTCCGTCCCGTCGGGCCGCGCCAGGAATCCCACCATCCGAAGCCCCCCGTCCCGCACTCGGGCCCAGGCCCCCAGGGGCACCTGGCAGCCGCCCTCCATCGCTGCGAGGAAGGCCCGCTCGGCCCGCATCACCACCCGGGTGGCCGGGTCCTCCAGGCTCGCCCCCAGGACCTCCCGGACCTCCCGGTCCGACTCCCGGCACTCGACCACCACGATCCCCTGCCCTGCCGCAGGGATGAAGCCCGGCGGCTCCAGCAGGCCCGAGATGCGGTCCTCCATCCCGAGCCTCCGGAGCCCTGCGGCGGCGAGGATCACCGCGTCGAGGCCCTCGTCGAACCGCCGCAGCCGCGTCTCGACGTTTCCCCGGAGGCTGCCCACCTGCAGGTCCGGCCGTGCCGCCAGCAACTGCGCCTGTCGCCGCAGGCTCGACGTCCCGACCCGGGCCCCGTCCGGAAGCCCCTCCAGCGTGGGCCCCCACCGAGAGATCAGGGCATCGAAGGGGACCTCCCGGGCCAGGCAGGCCCCCAGCATCAATCCATCGGGGAGGTCCGCCGGGACGTCCTTGAGGCTGTGGACCGCCAGGTCGCACCGCCGATCCAGCAGGGCCTCCTCGATCTCCTTCACAAAGAGCCCCTTGCCGCCCACCTTGGCCAGCGGCACATCCAGGATCCGGTCGCCCCGGGTGTGGATGACCTCCACCCTGACCTCCCATCCCGCGCGGCCCAGGGCCTCGGCCACCATTGCGGTCTGTCGCAGGGCCAGGGCGCTCCCCCGGGTCCCGATGGTCAATGGCCGCATGTCTTCTCCTCTCCAACGGCCGGAGCCCGGGCCTCCTGCCCCGATTCCGCCCCGTCCTCCGGCAGCCGGAAGAGCCTCCGGGCCGCCTCGGCAACGTCCCCTCCCTCGCCGCTCCAGGCCGACTCCCGCAGCACGCAGAGGGGGTCGTGCATCAATTTGGACGCCAGGGAATGCCCCAGTCCCTCGATCACCTTCCGGACCTCCGGCGAGTCCTGCGGCAGTTCCCGGATCGCCCGGGCGACCTCCCGCTCCCGGATCTCCGCGGCCCGCTGCCCCAGGGCCGCCAGCACCGGCTGCACCTCCAGCACCCGGAGGTAGCGCTGCATCCCCTCGACTTCCCGGGCGATGATCCCCTCGGCCTTCGAGAGGTCCGCAGCCCGGCGCCGGAGGTGCCCCTGCACCACCTCCTGGAAGTCGTCCAGGTTGTAGAGATAGGCCCCCTCCATCCGGGCGATGGACGGCTCCACGACCCGGGGCACCGCGATATCCACCAGGAAGACCGGCCGATTCCGACGACTTCGGAGGGCCTCCCGCATCCGGGCCTGGTCCACGACCCACTGGGGCGCCCCGAGGGAGGCGATCACGACGTCCGCCTCCACCAGGAGTCCCGAGAGGTCCTCCAGGGAGCGCCCCGTCCAGCCGTGGCGCTCGGCGACCACCATGGCCCGCTCCAGCGTCCGGTTCGCCACCACCACCTGGCGGGCTCCGGCCGCCGACAGGGCCCTCGCCACCGCCTCGGCCATCTCGCCGGCCCCCAGCAGCAGCACCGTGGACTCCCCCAGGTTCCCGAAGACCTGGCGGGCCAGATCCACGGCGATGGACCCCACCGACACCTGGCCGCTGCCCACCTCGGTGTCGGTCCGGACCTCCTTGGCGACCTTGAAGGCCTTCTCGAAGAAGCGCGCCAGCAGCGGCCCGACCCTCCCCTGCTCCAGCGCGGCCCGATAGGCGTCCTTCACCTGCCCCAGGATCTGGGGCTCCCCGATCACGAGACTGTCCAGGGCCGCCGCGACCCGAAACAGGTGCCGCACCCCGTCGATCCCCCGCATCCGGTAGAGGTGGGCCTGGACGGCCGCCACAGGAACCCCCCGGTTCCTGCACAGGACCTCCACGAGGGCCCTCTCGGTCCGCTCCACGTCCATCCCCGGCCGCCCGACGCCGTAGATCTCCGTCCGGTTGCAGGTGCTCAGGACGACCGACTCGGCAATCCCCGCCTCCTCGAGGCCCTCGTGAAGGCGCACGCGGGCCTCCTCGTCCAGGGCCATCCGCTCCCGGACGGCGACATCGGCGGTCCGGTGGGAGAGCCCGATCAGCCCGAAGACGGGAGCCGCCATCAGCCGAGCCTCCGGAGGGCATACATCAAGACGATGGGAAGCGTCGCCGCGAACCCCAATGTGGTCAGCACCGCGAATCTGCGCCCCCGGAATCCCCAGGTCGCCGACAGCAGCACGCTTCCCCCGAAGAGAACCCAGACCGCGACTCCCAGGAGGTACTCGGGCAGCAGCAGGGCCCCGTGGTCCCCGGAGAACCATGCCCAGACGCCCCCGAGGAGGATCCCCACCGTGTAGAAGGGATAGCCGATCCGGAGGGCCGTGGCGGCCCAGGTCTCCAGGCGGGCCAGGGGCGGCAGCGGGGGCCAGCCGTGGCCCCGGCGGTTGCGCAACCGGAAGTCGGCCACGATGGCCATCACCGACGCTGCGGCGGCCACGGCGAAGCAGGCGAATCCAATGGCCGAGGTGACGATGTGAACCGGGGTCACGAAGCGCATGAAGGCGAGCCGCGCCGGAGGCTGGCCCGCGGCATGGTGGAAGAGGGTCGCCAGGACCAGTGTCGCCAGGGGAGCGAGCATCGCCCCGAGCAGTCGCCGCTCCCGGAAGAGGTCGGCCATCACGAAGGCCAGCATCCCCACGAAGAGCGCCAGATTCAGGATCGACGACACCGCGGTGATGGGCGGCGGGAAGTGGCCCAGGTGCTGGTGTCCGATGGCCAGCAGGTGGGCCAGGACCGCCACGGCCAGGATCGGCCTGGCGAACCGGATGGCCCGCTCCCAGACCCGGGAGAGACTCAGGAGGTGGAAGACCGAGGCGACCCCATACAGGGCCAGGGCCAATCCCATCGGCAGCGAGTGCACCGGCGCCCCTCCGACCGGGAGTCACGGGGTCCGAGTGTAGCACGTCCGGTCAGCGAGGCCCCCAGGCCTCCCGGAGGGCCTCCCGGTCCGACAGCAGGGTCGCCGCCGCCCCCAGGGCCCCCAGGAAGTAGAAGACCACGATGGCCCAGGGGATCCCGGCGATGGCCATGCCCAGGAAGATCAGCAGGTAGGTGTCCCGCTTGACCAGGGGGGCCAGCCAGCGCGTCACGGCCCGCCGGAGCGCCGAGGCCGACTCGCCGCCGCTGTAGTCCAGGGCGCCGGAATCGGAGGTCCCCCGGCGGACCAGGCGTCGGTAGGTGGTCGCCACGGTGGGCACCGCCAGCAGAAACCCCGCCACCGCCAGCCCCAGCAGCACCCGTCCCGTGGCATCGCCGTCCCGGAACCGCCACAGGCCGATGCCCGTCGCCAGGGCAAAGACGTTGTTCGACACGTCGTCGAAGATCGTGTCCAGCCACCCGCCGATCCGGGATGACAGGTATTTCAGCCGGGCGATCTCCCCGTCGCACCCGTCGAGGACCGACGCCACGTGCATCACCAGCGCCCCGATCACGAAATGACCCGTCGCCATGCCCAGGGCGCCCAGCAGGGCGATCCCGAAGGAGATCACCGACAGGTGGTTGGGCGTGAGGGGCGTCCCGGACAGGAGGGCAGAGACCCGGATGCTCACCGGGCGATTCAGGGTCCGGGAGACCAGCCCGTCAATGGGCTTCCGGAGGGCCTGGAGCAGCAGGCGCCGGGCCCGGGCCGCCTCCCGGGCATCCCGCACCACGGCCGCCGGGACCTCCAGGACCCGCCGTTCCCCTACCGCCGCCAGGGCCATCCCAAACGCTCCGTCCAGGACCCCGGCCCGGTCAGACAGCCGCCGCCGGACCTCCTCCCCCAGGAGCAGGATCGGGCGCCCATCCGAGTCCCCCCCGGGGACCAGCGCCACCACCGCATCGGCAGCCACAGGAACCGCCGCGACGGCCTTTCCCAGGGCCCCGGGACCGACGACCTCAGCGGGATGGACCACCAGGGGACCCGGACCGGCCCACTCCGGGGCCTCCTCCAGCCCTGCGGCCCGGAGCATCCGCCGGGATCGCTCCTCCAGAGTCAGGCCCAGCAACGTTCCTCGGAAGGCCCCCTGGGCCGGCATGACCAGGAACTGCATCGGTCCTCCCCTCGGCGGGATGCCACGGCGGTCACCGGCCGGGGGCCCGGAGGCCCCGACCGGACCGGAAGGTCACCGGTCCTCGTAGAAGTGGTAGTACTCGACGCCCAGGTGGGTGATCAGGTCCTCGCCCATCATCCACCGCAGCGTGTTCTTCATCTTCATCTGCTGGATGAAGAGGTCGTGCTCGGGATAGAGGCCCTCCTGGTGCATCGGGCTCTTGAAGAAGAAGGACAGCCACTCCTGGATGCCCCCCATGCCCGCCCGCTGGGCCAAATCCGTCAGCAGGACCAGGTCCAGGGCCACCGGCGCCGCCAGGATGCTGTCCCGGCACAGGAAGTTCACCTTGATCTGCATCGGGTAGCCCAGCCACCCGAAGATGTCGATGTTGTCCCAGCCCTCCTTGTTGTCCCCCCGGGGCGGGTAGTAGTTGATCCGGACCAGATGGGTGTAGTTGCCGTAGAGGTCCGGGAACTGGTCCGGCCGCAGGATCGTGTCCAGCACCGAGAGCTTGGACTCCTCCTTGGTCTTGAAGGACCCGGGGTCGTCCAGCACCTCCCCGTCCCGGTTGCCCAGGATGTTCGTCGAGTACCACCCGGCGAGACCCAGCATCCGGGCCTTGAGCCCCGGGGCCAGGATGGTCTTCATGAGGGTCTGGCCGGTCTTGAAGTCCTTGCCGCAGACGGGGATCCGCCGCTTTTCGGCGTAGTGGTAGAGGGCCGGGCAGTCCACCGAGAGGTTCGGGGCGCCGTTGATGAAGGGCACGCCGGCCTTCAGGGCCGCGTAGGCGTAGATCATCGAGGGGGCGATGTCCGGATGGTTGCTCTTCAGGGCCGCCTCGAAGGCCTCCAGGTCCCGGTGGACGTCCGACACCGGGATGAAGACCTCGGTGGAGGCGCACCAGATCATCACGACCCGGCTGAGGCCGTTCTCGGTCCGGAACCGGGCGATGTCGTCCATCAACTGGGTCGCCAGGTCGTACTTGCTGGCGCCCGACTTCACGTGGGTCCCGTGGAGCCGACGGACGTAGTTCTGGTCGAAGACGGCCTTCATCGGCCGCACCGCCGACAGTTCCTCCTTCACCATCTCCAGGTGTTCCCGGGAGAGCACCGCCGCATGGCTGGCCGACTCGAAGGCCGACTCGTCGAAGATGTCCCAGCCGCCGAACACGATGTCGTCCAGGTCCGCCAGCGGCACGAAGTCCTTGATCCTCGGGGTCCGGTTCTCGGTCCGCTTGCCCAGCCGGATGGTCCCCATCTGGGTCACCGAGCCGATGGGCTTCGCGAGCCCCTTCCGGACCAGGTACACCCCGGCCATCAGGGTGGTTCCCACGGCGCCCATGCCCACCACCATCACGCCCAGTTTCCCCTCGGCGGGGGCGACCTGTCGCTTGCCTTCCATGCCGATTTCTCCTTCCGTTGCCGTTCCTCAAGTCGCCAATCGCTCCGGGCCATTCCGAAGCGCCGGGTTGCCTAGCAAGGACGATGCCATCCCCGTCCGAAGGCCCCGGGAACCTGTTTGACGGACGGTAGAAGGCCCGAGGAGTCCTGGGGGCCGACGGATGCTGGCGTGCGGCTGTCCTGAGTCTGGAGGAACCTTCATCCAGTCCCGGAACCCCAGGCATTTCACCCGCCCCAATCCGCGTGAACCATCGGCCTCCGCGGAATGGTCCGGACTCCCATTTCCTTGCCAGGAGATCGGAATCGAAATACCCTTGAAACATCTCAAGGCGGAGTCTTGGATGCGAGCCTGGCGGATGCTCCTGCCTCGATGGTGCATTTGGACCCAGATCCTCCTGGCGGTCCTGGTCCTGCCCTTCACCGGCCGGGCCCGAGAAGCCATTCACATCGGGCTGTCGCGGTTGTCCCTCCATGGGGGCGACGTGCTGGCCGTCGGAACCGCCAGCACCTACCGCCAGTGGGGATGGGGCGCCGGCGCCTGGCTCGACTACGCCTTCCGGCCCCTGGCGGTGGAGGGCGGCCCGGACCTGGTCCGGCACCTCTTCCTGACAACCGTGTACGGCAACGTGGCCTTCACGGACTGGCTCAGTGTCGGCGTCGGCATCCCCCTGGCCCTGGTGGACTCCCCCGGGAGCACCGACGTGGCCCTGTCGGACCTGCGCCTGGGCATCAAGGGGCGGATCCTCGGCGGAAACGGGCGAGGCTTCGGTCTGGCCCTGGCGGCGGACCTGACCTTTCCCACGGCGACGAAGGCCATCTACGCCGGGGACGAACTGGTGACGGGGACGCCCCAGGTGATCCTGGACTGGCAGGGAAACGGCTGGACGGTGGCCCTGAACCTGGGGGTGCGACTCAAGAAGCCCGTGGATTTCATCCAGAATGGTGCACCCGTCCACGAGGCCGGGCACCAGGCCCTTCTCGGGGCCGCCCTGGTCGCGCCGCTGCTCTGCGGGCGACTGGAGGGCATCGGAACGCTGGAGTTCCGAACCTCGCTGACCCGGCCATTCCGGTCGGACTACGACAACCAGCTGGACCTGATGGGAGGCCTGCGGGGCCGGGCCGGGGGAGTGATCCTCACCGCGGCGGCCGGCGGCGGGCCCTTGAAGGGATTCGGGAGCCCGGTCTTCCGGGGCGTCGTCCAGGTCGGCTACGAAGGGAAATCCCCGGAGTGCGGTTGCACGCCGCCGCCCCCGCCCGACCGGGACGGCGACGGCGTCCCCGACGGGGAGGACCGGTGCCCTGACGACCCGGGCCCCGCGACGACGAACGGCTGCCCGGATCGGGACGGCGACGGCATCCCCGACCTCCGGGACCGGTGCCCGGACCAGCCAGGTTCGGAGGCCTTGAAGGGATGCCCCGACCGGGACGGCGACGGCGTGGCCGACCCTGACGATGCATGCCCGGACCTCCAGGGCGAGGCCCGGTACCAGGGATGCCCGGATACCGATGGAGACGGGATCCCGGACCCCCGGGACGCCTGCCCGGACCAGCCGGCGCCCGGCACCCCCGACGGCTGTCCCCCGAAGGTGGTCGTCCAGCAGGAACGGATCGAGCTGCGGGAGCCCATCTTCTTCGAGTTCGACAGTGTCGCCTTCCGGCCCGAATCGCAGCCCGTGGTCGATCAGGTCGCCGCGGCCCTGGCAGCCCATCCCGAGATCCGGAAGGTCCGGATCGAGGGGCATACCGACGACAGCGGCACCGAACGGTACAACCAGGGATTGAGCCAGCGCCGGGCCGAGGCGGTGCGTCAGGCCCTGGTCCGTCGGGGAGTCGCCCCCTCCCGCCTCGACACAGCGGGCTACGGCCCCTCCCGGCCCCTCGTCCCGAACACCTCCGAGGAGAATCGGCAGCGCAACCGACGGGTCGAGTTCCTCATCCTGGAGCGGGAGTAGGTCCCCCGCCTCGCGGTGCCTTGGGGACCCCTTCCCCTGACCATGAGGCCGGGAACCTCGGAGACAGGTCCCCGGGCGCCCTGTGCCGCACGCCTGTGACCGGGCAGCGAGGACCGATCGACGTTCTGTCCGGATCCGACGGCGACTCGAGAGGCCTGCGGGCGGCCGGATTCCGATCCGGGGCTGCAGGGCCCGGAAGGCCCGATCAGGCCCCGAGACACCTGATCAGGGAATCGTCACCCCCGAGAGGATGGCCGCATCGGCGGTCGCCTTGAGCCCCAGCGAGATCGCGTCGGCATTCCCGTCCCCATCGGTGTCGATGTCGGGTCGCAGCAACAGGTTCAGCAGGATCAGGATCTGGTCCCGGGGCACCGGCAACTGGTCGTCGGGGACCTGTTCCAGGGCCGCGAACAGATCCGCCTTGCGCATGGCGCCGGCCAGGATCCCCTGGAAGGACACGATCCGGCCCGCGCCGTCGGTGCTCAACGTGCCATCCATTGCCGCGTGGTACAGGGTGACCGACAGCACGGTGGACCCCACCAGAGGCATCGACAGCGGCAGGAGGGACCCTGGACCTCCCGCCCGCACCCGGTCTCCCTGTCGGGTCACCGGGGCCAGCGTCATCCGAGGCCGACACGCCCCATCGAAGGCCGAGGCCGGGACCCGATAGGCACACCCGGGCAGGCGATGGTTGCAGGCCGGGTCTTCCTTCTCGCCCTGGTAGAAGAAGACCTCCGGCGTGCCTCCGGACCGGAACCCCCGGAACTCGAGGATCAGGTGGACGGACCCACTGGTCAGGGCCCCCGGCAGTTCCTGGTTGACCACCTCGTCCACCAGGGCGGCCTTGTTGTCGATCCCGGCGCTGCACTGTGGCCGTCCGTCGGGATAGGACCCCTGGGGCTGGCAGGTCGCGGGGTTGCCGTCCACGTCGAGGCCCTCGCCCGGGTTCCCATCGTCGCCGACCAGCAGGGTCTGGGTCCGGAGGGCATCGCCGAAGGTCAGGCTCCCGAAGCAATCCGGCAGGACGCCGCTGCAGGTTCCCGAGGCACAGACGTCGTTCACGGTCCAGGACCGGCCGTCGTCGCAGGGCCTCCCGTCGGCCGGCGACCAGACCCCCGGATCCACCGCGGGGTCGCACCATCGGCAGGGGTCCTGGGGATGGACCCGGCCGGCGTCCACGCATCCCCCGTCAATCCAGCAGGTGCCCTCGTCGGTCACCCCGTTGCAGTCGTCATCGGTGCCGTTGCAGACCTCCGGGGCCCCAGGACGGATCGTCGGCCGCCCATCATCGCAGTCTGGCCCCGGTTCCAGGGAGCATCCGACAGGCACGCAGCCATGGAACTGGCACGTCCCGGTCGGGGCCAGCGCCAGGAAGCCGTCCCGGTCCTGGTCGCAGTGGAAGGCCCAGGTGGGACAGACCCCCGGGCCGTCCCGCTGCCCGTCACAGTCGTCGTCCAGGCCATTGCAGGTCTCCGGCGCCCCCGGATGGACCAGGGAATCGCCGTCATCGCAGTCGGAACCCGGGGCGGTGGCACAGTCGGGCGGCACGCATCCGAACCAGTCGCAGGAGCCGCTGGGCCGGTCGGATGGGAACCCATCCTGGTCGCCGTCGCAGAACCAGGTCTGACGGGGACAGGTCCCCGGCGGGTCCGCGACCCCATTGCAGTCGTTGTCGATGCCGTCGCAGGCCTCCACGGCCCCAGGATGAATGGCCGGATGGCCGTCGGCGCAGTCGTCCCCCGGCTCCGTCCCACAGCCGGCCGGCACGCAGCGCCAGGTCTCACAGGTCCCCGAGACGGTCGAGGACCGGTACCCGTCGCCATCCCGGTCGCACCAGTACACCTGGACCGGACAGATGCCCGAACCGTCGGCCACCCCGTCGCAGTCATCGTCGAGGCCATTGCACACCTCGACGGCCCCGGGATGCACCGCCGGGTCATGGTCGTCGCAGTCGGATCCCGGCAGGATTCCACAGTCGGCAGGAAGGCACTGCCAGGTGTTACAGGTCCCCGAGACGGTCGAGGATCTGGTACCGTCCCGATCCTGGTCGCACCAGAAGGAAGTCACCGGACAGACGCCCGGCCCGTCGGCCACCGAGTCGCAGTCGTCATCCAGACCATTGCAGACCTCCACCGCACCCGGGTACACCGCCGAATCATTGTCGTTGCAGTCGTCGGCCTGATCCGCCGGGACCAGGAAGGGAACCCTGGGAAGACACCGACACTCCCACAGTCCTGGATGTCCGTGGCCATCTCGATCCAGGTCCCGATGAAAGGCCTGGCAGTGGGGCGCTCCCACTGCGTCGGCGCTCCCGTTGCAGTCGTCATCCCAGGGAGTGTCGCAGTCCTCCGGGACCCCGGGATGAACCGCCGGGTTCGCATCATCGCAATCCCGCCCGGGCACCGCCCGGCACCCCTCGGGCATGCAGCCGAACTCGGGACAGGCCCCCGATGGGCTTGCCGACAGATAGAAGTCCCCATCCAGGTCGCAGTAGTACACCACAAGGCACTGCCCCTGGTTGTCCACGTCCCCGTCGCAGTCGTCGTCCACCCCGTTGCAGACCTCCACGGCCCCGGGATGGACCTCGGACCGATCGTCGTTGCAGTCACCGCCGGCGGTGCCCGTGAATGGAGCCACCGGAACGCACCGGCAGGCCATCTCGGCGTGGTCCGCGAAGAAGCCGTCGCCATCGCCATCAACACCGAAGACCCGGCAGCCCCGGGCCCCTTCGAAATCGGTCGCCCCATCGCAGTCGTCGTCCCAGGGCGTGCCGCAGTCCTCCCCGGCCCCAGGCAGAACCTGGGGGTCATGGTCGTCGCAATCCTGCCCGGGAGTCTCCTGGCAACCGGCGGGGACACACCCATGGGAGCCGCAGTGACCTGACTCCTCGAGGGAGACGACCCCATCGCCGTCCCGGTCGCAATAGAAGACCCGATCCGGACAGACTCCCGGCGGGTCTGGCTGGCCGTCGCAGTCGTCGTCCCGACCGTTGCAGGTCTCCACCGCGCCGGGGTGCACGGCCGGGTCCCGGTCATCGCAGTCATCGCCGGGATCTTCCATGCACCCCCAGGGCACGCACGCCTCCCCGCGACAGGTCCCCGAGGGGGCCAGGGCCCGGAAGCCGTCCTGGTCCCGGTCGCAGTAGAAGACCGTCAACGGGCATGCCTCTCCCTCGTCGGTCTCGCCGGAGCAGTCGTCGTCCACCCCGTTGCAGACCTCGATGGCTCCGGGGTGGATGTCGGACCGTCCGTCGTCGCAGTCGGCCCCGGGCATCTCCTGGCACCCCTCGGGGACGCACCGATAGGCATGACAGGTGCCCGACGCGGCGACCGATGCCACCCCGTCGCCGTCCCGGTCGCAATGGAAGACCCGATCCGGACAGACCCCCGGGCCGTCGGCCCCGCCCGAGCAGTCGTCGTCCACCCCGTTGCAGGTCTCCGTCACGCCGACATGAATGGCAGGGTCCCGGTCATTGCAGTCGGTCCCCGGGTCCTCCCGGCACCCTGCCGGGATGCACTGGAAGGACTCGCAGGACCCGGATGCGGCCAGCGAGAAGTCTCCGTCCTCGTCGCGGTCGCAATGGAAGACCCGCTCCGGGCAGACCCCCGGGCCGTCGGCTCCGCCTGAGCAGTCGTCATCGATCCCGTTACAGACCTCGTCGGCCCCCGGCCGCACCTCGGGCCGCTGGTCGTCGCAATCGGTCCCGGCCTCCTCGAGGCAGCCCCCGGGCACGCACTGCCAGGTCGCGCAGAACCCCGAGGCGATGACCGACCGGACGCCGTCCCCGTCCTCGTCGCAGTAGTACACCCGGAGGGGGCACGCATCCTGGTCCGTCCTCCCATCACAGTCCTGGTCGATGCCGTCACAGGGGTCCGGGGCCCCGGGATGCACCAGGGGGTCGTGGTCATCGCAATCGCCCTCCCGAGTCTGACCCATCCCCTCGGGCGCCCGGCACCAGCACTCCGGTACCTCGCCGGGGAGATGCCATCCATCGCCGTCGGCGTCGATGAAGAATGGCCGGCATCCCAGGGCGTCCCGACCGTTCGTGTCCCCGTCGCAGTCGTCGTCCTCCGGAGTGAAGCAGTCCTCGGTCATGCCGGGATGCACGTCCGGGTTGTCATCATCGCAGTCTCCGCCCCCGAGGGCCTGATACACCCCTTCGGGGCGAACCAGGCACCGCACGTCCTGATCGTCCCCATGACCGTCCCCGTCCCGGTCGGCGTGATAGTTCGTGCAGGGGGGTCCCGGGTCCGCCCCTGACCCGTCCGGTTCCTCGGAATCCGAATCGCCCGGTTCCAGGACATCCTCGCTCGTGCCGCCGGGGAGGTCGGCGCCCCCCGACAGGTCCGGAAGGCCCGGGTCGGTCCTGGGAAGGTCGGCCAGGAGGTCCCCCGGGAGGTCGGCGGCCAGGAGGTCCACCGAGGGCCCCAGGTCCGCCGCCCCCGACAGGTCAGGGCCCCCTCCCGGGGCCGCCGATCCACCGCAGCCGGCCGTCATGGACCCGCAGGCCATCCCGAGGACCAGCCCCAGTGCAAGGCGGCGTCCCCGACCCATGAGATCTGCGTGCATGTCGCGATTCCTCCGGTCATCCATCCAGGGGAGACTCAGGACCCGGGCATCAGGGCACGATCGCGTCGGTGGTCCCGAAGCGGGTGCCGAAGGAGAGGGCGTCGGGCATGCCGTCGCCGTCGGTGTCGATGTCGGCCACCAGGACGTGCCGCAGGACGTCCTTGACGTATCCCTTCGTGTAGCCGCCCTCGACCGGAACCGAGTCGGGTCCCGGGTACAGCACGTCCAGCACGGACTCCAGGTCCGACAGGCGGACGGCTCCGGCGAAGATCCCCTCGAAGGCCCCTGCAGGCCCCGGAGGCATCACGGCCCGGAATCTCGGGGCATGGACGACCAGCGACCAGGTCTGGCCATCTCGCTCCCCGAAGACCCGAATCCGCCCGCTGACGGACCCTGCCGTCAACACGCCATCCTGCAGCCTTGCGTCCTCCAGGACGTAGAGGGGCCCGCACTGGGCATCCAGCGAGTACCGCGGAACCCGCCATGAACAGGTCTGCACGTCGGGGTCGCAGGCGGGGTCCACCCGGACCCCGTGGTACATCGGCAGCGAAAACCGCAGGCCGCCTTCCACCATGGCCGAGTAGTCCCCCAGCACGGTCAGGTTGTCGAAGCCCAGGAAGGACTCGGTCAGCAGCGGGGAGATCAGCGGCTCGACCAGGGACAGGGCGTTGTCGATGCCATCCGAGCAGGGGATGGACGCCCCCTGGAGCACCGTCGGGGCACAGGTGGCCGGGTCCCCGTCCACGTCGAGCCCCTCCCCGGGGATGCCCGCGATGCCTGGCACCAGCGTGTCGAGCCGCGCCGCGTCCGCGATGACTGGCAGCCCCATGCAGTCCGGCACGACTCCCGAGCAGACCCCCGCCTCGCAGTGATCCCCGACGGTCCAGGGCAGGCCGTCATCGCAGGCGATGTGCCACAACCGGTGGCGGCACCCCTCCTCGAAGTCGCAGAGGTCCTCGGTGCAGGGGTTGCCGTCGTCGCAGGAGGGCAGCCCGGTCCCGCAGCGGGCCATCACGCCGCCCGGGAAGGCCTCCAGGGCCGACACCCTCAGGCCCAGGGACCAGGACTCGGGAATCCCGTCGCCATCGGTGTCCATGTCCGGCAGGACCACGTGGGTCATCAGGTTCCGGACGAATCCCTTCGTGATCCCCGGCTGGACCTCGACGGTCTCCGGCCCCGGGAACACCCGGTCCAGCAGCATCAGCCCATCGGCCTGCCGCAAGGCCCCGCCGACCAGGGACCCCACCCGGATGCCGACCACCCGGCCTTCCCGGAAGGACAGCCTGGCGTCCATCTGGACATCGTGGAGCACGGCCCGGATGGGTTCCCCCTGGAAGATCGTCGCCAGGGGCATGTCGTAGCCAGGACCGCCGGCGGTCAGGCGATCCCCCACCACCCGGGCATTGGCGAATCCCCACTCCGGGCTGCACTGGCCATCGAAGTTCCACCAGGGAATGCCGAAGGTGCAGTTGTCCCGGTGGAAATCGCAGTCGGTGTTCCGGTCGCGAATCCCGATGTAGAGGGGGAGCAGGAAGGGCTCGCCGTCGGTCCGCAGGTATCGGAAGTCCGCCAGGATCGTCGAGTCCCGGACCCCGGCCAGCACGTCGGCCAGGACGGGGTTCACGATCCCCTCGACCACCGCCACCGCGTTGTCGATCCCATCCGAGCACCAGGGGGTCTGGCCCAGGCCGCTCTGATCGGGGGCGCAGGTCTCGGGCCGGCCGTCCAGGTCCAGGCCCTGGCCCGGGAAGCCACTGATCCCCACCGACACGTCATTGGCGGCAACGAGGTCCCCGAAGGTCACCCGGGACGAACAGTCGGGGATCCGTCCCCGACAGACCCCCTGTTCGCAGACGTCCAGCAGCGTCAGGGGATCCCCATCGTCGCAGAAGCCCTGGAGGTAGGTGTGGAAGCACCCCGTATCCCGGTAGCACCCGTCGTAGGTGCAGGGATTCCCGTCATCGCAATCGGCGTCGGCCACGCAGCGGGCCCGGACCTCCCCCACCGAGGCGCTGAGGGCCGAGAACCGGGCGCCGAAGGACACGGCCTCCGGCACCCCGTCGCCGTTGACGTCCACGTCCGGCTGCAGCACCGTGGTCAGCACGTCCCGGATGAAGCCCTTGGTCAGCCCCTGGTACACCTCGACGCTGTCGGGGCCGGGGGCCCCCATGTCCAGCAGCAGGAGGGCATCCGACAGCCGGATGGCCCCGCCGAAGAGGCTGTCCCCGGTCAGCCCGGCGATGCGCCCGCCGCGCCGGACGACGCGCCCGTCCAGTTGCAGGTCATGGATCAGGAATGAGACGGGACCGTTGATCCAGGTCCGGATCCGGTAGGTCGTCCCGGGTCCGCCGGCGGTCAGCCGATCCCCGACGATCCGGGCCCGGGGCAGCACCGCGTCGGGGTCGCAGGAGGGCGTGAAGTTCCAGTAGGGCAGGTCGAAGGTGCAGGACTCCGACTGGAAGTCGCAATCCCCATCCTGCCACCGCACGGACCCGGCATAGACCGGCAGGTCGAAGGGATTCTCGGTGCCGTCATGGCGGCCGAAGTCCAGCAGGAAGGTCCCCCAGTGGAAGTCCTGGAGCAGTCGAGATGCCAGGTCGTTCGCCAGGGCCTCGACCACCGCCACCTCGTTGTCGATGCCGTCGGAGCACCAGGGGGACACCCCGAGGCCGCTCTCGGCCGGGGCGCAGGTCGTCGGGTCTCCATCCAGGTCGAGCCCGTCCCCCGGGAACCCGCTCTGGCCCACCGAGAAGCCGTTCACCGCCACGAGGTCCCCGACGTGCAGGAACGGGTTGCAGTCGGCGATGGTCCCGATGCAGCGCCCCTCCATGCAACGGTCCCCCTCGGTGAGGGGGTCCCCGTCGTCGCAGACCGTCGTGACCCAGTTGTGATAGCACCCGGTTCCGATCGTGCACCCGTCGGCGGTGCAGGGATTGCCATCGTCACAGTCCGCCGCCGATGCGCATGCGACCCGATAGTCGCCCCCCTGAGCCGTCGTGGCCCCGATCAGGACCCCCAGCGACACGGCGTCGGGCCGCCCGTCGCCGTTCGTGTCGATGTCCGGCTGCAGGACGTTCGTGAACACGTTGCGCACGAACCCCTTCGTGTAGCCGGGCAGCACCTCGACGTCATCCCCGCCCGGGAAGGCCTCGTCGAGGGTCTTCAGGGCATCGGCGACCCGGATCGCGCCTCCCAGAATGGTGCCCTGTCGGACCCCCACGACCCTCCCCTGCTGGACCACGACCCGACCATCAGCCTGGATGTCATACAGGACGTACTCCTGGCTGCTGGCCCCGAAGTCCGTCCGGACATGCCAGTCGGTGCCCGGGCCACCGACCCGGATCCGATCCCCCTCGATCCGGGCCGTGACCTGGAACATGGGCCGACACTCCGCATCGAAGTTCCAGTATGGCAGGTCGAAGACGCAGGTATCCGTGTGGAAGTCGCACGAGGACCCACCCTTCACGTTGCCCAGGTAGAGGAAGACCGGGAAGGGCTCCCCGTCGAATCGGGCCTCCCGGAAGTCCGCCAGGAAGGTGCCCCAGGGCATGGCCCACCACTGGGCAACCATGGGATTCGCGATGCCTTCCACCACGGCCAGGGCATTGTCGATCCCGTCGGAGCACCAGGGGCTCTCCCCAAGACCGCTCTCCTCCGGGGCGCACGTGGTCGGATCCCCGTCGATGTCGAGCCCCTGGCCCGGGAAGCCGCTGCGGCCGATGGTGGGATTCGCCAGAGCCACCATCGGCCCGACCGTGATCTCGGCCGAGCAGTCCCGGAACCGTCCCTGGCAGACGCCGTCGATGCAGAGGTCCCCGATCGTCGTGGGGTCCCCGTCGTCGCAGGCCACCTGCTGGAAGGGATGGGAGCAGCCGGCCTCCGGCAGGCAGAGGTCCGCCGTGCAGGGATTGCCGTCATCGCACTCCTCGTCGCGGGTGCAGGGAGTCCCGACGCCGTTGACCCCGGCCCCCAGGGCCTGGAACAGCAGGCCAAAGGAGACCGCATCAGCGGCCCCGTCCCCGTCCGTATCGACATCCGGGACCAGGACGTTCCACAGGAGGTCCCGGACGAAGCCCTTCGTGTAGGGATAGGGCGGCAGCAGCACCTGGTCGTCGGGGCCGGGTCTCGCGGCGTCCAGCAAGGCCCAGGCCTCGTCGGGGCGTACCGCCGCACCGGCCAGGCTGGCCGAGGCGACGGCCGTGATGCGCCCGCCTCGGAACACCAGTCGGGCATCGACCTGGGCGCCGAAGACCGTGATCGGCACCCCGTAGCGGGTCTCCATCCGGAAGTCATGCCCGGGCCCGCCAGCGGTCAGGTGATCCCCAAGAATGCGGGCATTGTCGAAGGCATAGCGGGGCTGGCAGAGGTCGTCGAAGTTCCACCGGGCCAGCGTGTAGTCGCATCCGCCCTCCTTGGGGTCGCAGGCCCCGGGAGGCGTCACCTCGCCCAGGGCCAGGGGCAGCAGGAACGGCTCGCCATCGAACCGGGCGAAGTGGAAGGATGCCAGCACGCTTCCCTGAGTGAACCCGGCCAGGAAGTCCTCGGCGAAGGGATTCACCAGGGCCTCCACGACCGACAGGCCGTTGTCGATTCCGTCGGAACACCAGGGGGAGACCCCCAGGCCGCTCTCGAGGGGGGCACAGGTGGCCGGGTCCCCGTCGATGTCGAGCCCCTGCCCCGGGAAACCGCTCTGACCAAGGGCGACGTCGCTGACCGCCACCGCCTGATCCATCGGGATGAAGGGCGAGCAGTCGGCGATGCGCCCCTGGCAGGTCCCCGCCTGGCAGCGATCGGACTCGGTCAGCGGGTTTCCATCGTCACAGGGGTCTCCGTCGGGAGTGCAGGCCAGCCCATCCCGGCAGGCCTGCTGATCGACCACGCCATCGCAGTCGTCGTCCTGCCCGTCGCAGTCCCCGTCCGTAGCCGCCGGAGTCCCGGGCTGGCACGGTGTCTCGGTCCCCCCGTCGCAGGAGGACGGCGTCGCGGTGGCCGCGCAGACCCCCACGCCACAGACCGTCACGGGCACGTAGTCGTCGTCCGCCTGCCCGTCGCAGTCGTCGTCCACTCCATCGCAGGTTTCGTCGGTGGATCCCAGGGGCGGACCGGGCTCACAGGGCGTCTCGACCCCGTTCGTGCAGGAGGACGGCGTGACGTTGGTCGCACAGACCCCCACGCCGCAGAGGGCCACCGGCACGTAGTCGTCGTCGGTCTGGCCGTCGCAGTCGTCGTCGATCCCGTCGCAGGTGGTGTCCACGGCCAGGCACCCATCGAAATCAAACGTCACCAGAGGCACGAACCGGGCCTGGGGGTCCAGCACCGGGGTCTCCAGGAAGGCCGTCGAGTTGACCACGTTCCCGTTGACGTCCAGCACGTCCAGGATGACCACGAGCCCCATGCCCGACTCAGGGATCAGGAGTCCTCCCATCCAGGTCTCGAAGACCCCGGCGCCCACCGGCACGGCCTCGGTGAGGACCCCGTTCGCCGTCGCGACATGGGGATTCGTGAAGGTCACCGTGGGTCGGTTCTGGACCAGGGAGACCTCGTAGCGGACCCGGACGCCCGACGAGACAGGCTGCTGGTCCCGATCCACCACGGTGTTCTGAATCCGCATCCGTCCCGGCTGCAGCGGGTCCGGAGTCACCGTGGCCTCGACGAAATGGGACAGGCGGGCCAGGCACTGGGACCCGAAGAAGGCGTCGGTCACTGCGACCGTCCCGTCCGGGAAGATGTCGCTCTGCGCCGCCTGGGTGGGATTCGGGACCACCAGGGGCGGCACGACCGTGATCTGCTGGATGAACAGCACGTCGGCGATGCTGAACTCACCGTCGTCGTTGGCATCGCCGAAGAGGCCGTCACTGTCAGGGTCCAGCAGCCCGGCCCCTGCCACGAACGGCCGCGGCACCGCCCCGCCGATGGGCAGGCCATTCCGGTCCACGAAGCCCCGGATCGTGCCTCCCATCGCGCTGAAGACCGGAGGCGGCCCACCCTTGAGGGCCCGGAAGGTCACCACCGCCACCTCGACCCCGCTCCCGATGACCGGAGCCCCGGTGACCGACGGGGTGGCGTTCAGGAAGACCGTCCCCGGCTGGGAGACGTTGCCGGCAAAGAGCGCACCGGGGATCCCGCTGCCGACACGGACTCCCGTGGCCTCCAGGACCGCCGGGTCGTAGGTGACCTCCAGGTCGATGCCTCCGAGGGCCGACGAGCCGGTGTTGGCCCGGACCGGCATGTCGAAGTACTCGTTGGCCGATCGGTCCGGGAAGGGAAGGCCGGTCGGCTGGCCCAGGTCCACGTCGCCCACGGCGGGCAGCAGGTTCGCGGCCAGGCGGAGGACCGTCGACGGGTCGAACGGATTTCCGGTGTCCCGGGCCGGGTCCACGTCCACCAGCACGTCCGTCGGGCCGTTGCCCCGGATCGTGGCCAGTCCCGTCCCATCGATGGTCAGGTAGGGTTCCGGGAAGGGGGCCACGGCCGCCGTGGCGAACGAGAGCAGCCCCGGAACCAGATCGGCCCCGGTGAAGCGGTTTCGGGTGCCGTCGGCGAAGCGTCCCCAGACGGACATGGCGCCGGTTCCGAGGTCCCGGACCCCCTGGAAGGTGGCCCCGGGCGGATAGGAGAGGTTCAGGTACTCGACGTCCTCCAGGGCCGAGTCCACCGCCATCGGCAGTGGCGCGGTGTCATGACCGCTGTTGGTGGCCACCACGTCCACGGCCCCTTCGGCGATGGCCGTGACCAGTGCCCCGGCACCAATGGACAGCACCCCCGGTCTGGGATTCGTGGTGCCGCGGTCATAGACCATGAAGGTGGTTGCAGGGTGCAGGGTCACGTCCAGCACCGACCCGTCGGTGAAGGTGTTCAGGACCTCCAGGCGGGACCGCTGGCGCACACCCGTTCCCTCGATGAAGGACAGCACCCGCTCGGCCACCCGGGCGGTTGCGGCTGGCGTGAACAACTCCCAGGACTCGACGACGATCGACTGGTGCGTCACCACCTCGAGGTCCAGGGAGGTGCTGACGGACTCCAGATAGGTCCCCGGGAACGAGATGCGCACCGTCATGCGCCCGTGGCCGTTCCCGGTGGACCGGGCCAGACCGGGCACGCAACCGGGATCGCCCCCGGCACAGGTCGGCACATCGTCCACCGTGACGAGGTCCTGGGGGTCGTCCGTGATGGCGTCATAGACCGTCCGGGGGTCTGCGGTGAAATCCCGGGAGGTCCCATCCACGAAGAAGACCCGCACCTGGATCTGGCGGGTGACCGGCAGCCCCAGCAGGGTGGCCGAGACGTCGGCCTCCGACAGGGCCAGTCGCGGGTCCGTGACCGTCGCCTCGACCCGCTCGGGCAGCGGGAGTTCCACCGAGAAGGGTCCCGTCCCGGAGACGGTGTCACCCCCGGGCAGGGCATAGGTCGCCTCCAGCATGGTCGCGCCGCCTCCCACGGCCGTCACGACGCCCCCACCGTCGGTCGTGCCCACGAGGGGGTCCTGGGAGGCCCAGGTGGTTGCCGGATCTCCCGTGATCGGAATGCGGCTGCCCCCGGCGGTCTCCTGGTCGTCCGAGAGGACCAGCCAGGCCCCCGCCTGGGCCGTCTGGCCCTCGGCGGTGAAGCGGTTCGAGACCCGGGCCTGCACCCGGGCGCCCCCGGTGCCATCGGGGATTGGCGACGGGTCGATGGTTGTGACCTGCACCCGCGCCGGGACGACCACGTGCACCCTGGAGACCTCCACCTGGGTGCCAGGGTCCACGGCGACCTCGGCCGTCCCCAGCACCGCATCCTCGGCCCCCAGGACGAGGACCCGGGTCGTCCCGGGCCCGACAGCGGTCACGGCTCCGGTCACGGGATCGACGGCCACGACCAAGGAATCCTCCGACGCGAAGTGAACCTGATCGGTGACATCCCACAGGAAGGCCGGATCGGACCCGTCGTCGAAGGTCGCCCGGACCTGGACCCGGGTGTCCTGGAGGCGCCCCAGGGCCGGGAGGAAGCCCAGCACCGCGTCCCCCAGGCGGACGTCCAGGGGCAGTCGAGGCGCCAGCACCCAGAGGTGGGTCGTGGCGGTGACCCCCGCCACCGAGGCCTCCAACTCGGTGAACCCGGGACTGATGGACCGGACCTGGCACCCCGCGGTCATTGCCACGGCCCCATTTCGCACCGTACAGGTCAGCCCCGGCAATCCGCCGACATCCGACAGGCCCCCGTCGGCCCAGGCACCGTGGACCTGCACCGTCGTGGTCCCCACCGGTCCCCCGAGGGCGGACCGATGCAGCAGCGTGTTGTCCAGCACCCGGGCAAAGGCGCCCCGAAGGCGATTGTTCTTCGCCGTGACCACCCCCGAGGTCCCGATGCCGGTCCCGCTCCGGACCCACATCACCGGATTGGTCAGGATGCTGACACCCGCCCCCACGGTGTTGTAGAGCCCCAGGACCTCTCCCGACAGGGACGAGGCGGCCCCCTCCGAAGCCCCCGAGACGACCTGGAAACGCACGATCGCCACCTGGACCCGAGCCCCCCGGGCGTTGTTGCCCGAAGGATTCGCGTTGATCGAGTTGAAGGAGAGGCGCCCCAGGAGGTTGGCCGTCGTCCCGGCATTGCTCACTGGCGGGGCCAGGTCCGTCGCCGATCCCTGGTCCACCCGCACTACCTGCACGACCGCCGGGTCAAAGGTGATGGCCATGTCATAGGATCCGATCGTATTGGGGCCGCTGTTCACGTAGACCGGCACGTCGAACTGGGACCCGTCGAAGCGAGGCCCCAGGGGCAGTTCGATCCCCGTCTCGCCGGGGTCCAGGACCAGTGACGACGGGGCCGCCCGGGCCTCGACCGGGACCCCTGCCGAGGTCACCCCGTCGCAGGTCGCCGTGATGGTCCCGACACCCCCGAGTCCGAAGGCCCCATTGGGAACGGTGATCCAGGCCGCGTAGATCCCAGGACCCACTGGCGTGCCCACCGCGCTTGCACCTCCCAGGCCCGCCAGGGCGAAGGTGACCGTGCGATCGGCGCCCACCGGCGACCCGATCAGGTCGGTGACCTGGGCCGTCACCCGGACCCGGGAGTCGTCCTGGAAGACCACGTCACGACTGGTGACCAGTCGGACGGTGGCCGTCTGGGTGGGCACCACCTGGAAGGGGGCCTGCGGCGACGGATTGCCCTGGGCAGCGGCCTGGACGGCCCCCGCCAGATTCGGATTCGTGGTCTCAGCCAGGTCGTCCTCGTAGGTCCCATCGCCGAGGTCCCGCACGAGGCCAGTCATCAGGCCCAGGGTCGTGTCGAACCGGACCTCCGCGCCCACCACCGCGTCCTCCGGCACGCCACAGGGCGGGTCCCGGTCCTCGTCCGTCTGCCCGTCACAGTCATCGTCGATCCCGTCGCACGTGGCATCATCGGCCGCCGGGGTCCCGGGCTGGCAAGGCGTCTCGATGCCTCCCTCGCACCGGGAAGGCTCCGCCGCCTGGGCACAGGCCCCCAGCCCGCAGACCGTCACCGGCACGTAGTCCTCGTCGGTCTCCCCGTTGCAGTCGTCGTCCACCCCGTCGCAGGACGCGTCGTTCGCCGCCGGAACCCCCGGCTGGCAGGGCGTCTCGACGCCTCCCTCGCACCGGGACGGCACCGACCCGACCCCGCAGGCCCCCTCCCCGCAGGTCGTCACCGGCACGTAGTCCTCGTCGGTCTCCCCGTTGCAGTCGTCGTCCACCCCGTCGCAGGACGCGTCGTTCGCCGCCGGAACCCCCGGCTGGCAAGGCGTCTCGATGCCTCCCTCGCACCGGGACGGCACCGACCCGACCCCGCAGGCCCCCTCCCCGCAGACCGTCACCGGCACGTAGTCCTCGTCGGTCTCCCCGTTGCAGTCGTCGTCCACCCCGTCACAAGACGCGTCGTTCGCCGCCGGAACCCCCGGCTGGCAGGGCGTCTCGATGCCTCCCTCGCACCGGGACGGCACCGACCCGACCCCGCAGGCCCCCTCCCCGCAGGTCGTCACCGGCACGTAGTCCTCGTCGGTCTCCCCGTTGCAGTCATCGTCGACCCCATTGCAGGTCGCATCGTTCGCCGCCGGCTCCCCGGGCTGGCAGGGCGTCTCGACGCCTCCGATACAGGTGGAGGGTGCCGCCGTGGCCACGCAGGCCCCCTCCCCGCAGGTCGTCACCGGCACATAGTCCTCATCGGTCTCCCCGTTGCAGTCGTCATCGACCCCATTGCAGGTCGCGTCGTTCGCCGCTGGCACCCCCGGCTGGCAGGGCGTCTCGACGCCTCCGAGACAGGTGGAGGGTGTCGCCGTGGCCACGCAGGCCCCCTCCCCGCAGGTCGTCACCGGCACGTAGTCCTCGTCGGTCTCCCCGTTGCAGTCGTCATCGATCCCATTGCAGGTCGCGTCGTTCGCCGCCGGCTCCCCGGGCCGGCAGGGTGTCTCGACGCCTCCGATACAGGTGGAGGGTGTCGCCGTGGCCGCGCAGGCCCCCACCCCGCAGGCCGTCACCGGCACGTAGTCCTCGTCGGTCTCCCCGTTGCAATCGTCATCGACTCCATTGCAGGAGGCATCGACCTCCGGCACCGGCGTCACGACACAGCCCTGGGCCGGGTCACAGACCTCGACCCCGTTGCAGGGAATCCCGTCGTCGCAGGCCCTGTCGTCGGGGTCATGGACGCAGCCCCGCTGGAGGTCGCACCGGTCCACCGTGCAGGCGATGGCATCGTCGCAGAAGTCCGATCGGGGCTGATGGACGCATCCCGCCTGGGCATCACAGGAGTCCAGCGTGCATTCCAGGCCATCGCTGCAGTCCCGGACCCGGCCGTTGCCGCAGGCCCCCGTCTGGCAGGTCTCCCCCTCCGTGCAGGGGTCCCCGTCGTCACAGGACTGGCCGTCCGCCGACTCGGTCGAGTAGCGGCAGAAGTTCGTTCCCCGGTCACACCAGCCCCGGACGCAGGGGCCATGGAGCCCCTGGGCCCACTCGTTGCACGCGGCGTCAGCGTCCTCCGCTTCGCAGGGACGCACCCGTCCGTCCTCCGGAGGCACCTCCCCCTCGTCGGGCGTGATCAGGTCCAGCGCAGGCACTTCACCCGCCCCGTCGGGACTCGGAAGGTCCCCCGGAGGCCCCGGTGGCACCTGCCCCCCACCGCAGGCGACCGCCAGGCAGGCCAGGATCCGAGCACTCCGCTGCAGGAGACGCCTCATCGTCCGCCCTCTGAGAAAGTGTCGCAATGATGATAGCACAAGTGGCGTTCGTTCCAATCTGCAGACCAGCCGATCGTGGGCCATCCTCGGACTCTCTGGGCTGGGAGCCGACCTCGGACCGACCGCGGGGCCACCCTTTACAATGCGCGGGATCCCGGGTATCATGCAGCGGCCTCCGCGCCAGGCCCCTTTGAACAGGAAGTCTTGAAGATGACAGACGATCTGGACCTCTTGACCCCGACTCCCCAACCGGGGGCGGACAACGGCGGGTACGACGCGGACAGCATCCGGGTCCTCAAGGGCCTGGAGGCCGTCCGGACGCGGCCCGGCATGTATATCGGCGACACCGACGACGGGTCGGGCCTGCACCACATGGTCTACGAGGTGGTGGACAACTCGGTGGACGAGGCCCTGGCGGGCTACTGCACCCGCATCGACGTGATCCTGCACCAGGAGGGATCGGTCACCGTCGAGGACAACGGACGGGGCATCCCGGTGGGCATCCACTCGGAGACCGGCCGTTCCGCCGCCGAACTGGCCCTCACGGAACTCCATGCCGGCGGCAAGTTCGACCACGACTCCTACAAGGTCTCCGGCGGCCTCCACGGCGTCGGCGTGTCGGTGGTCAATGCCCTCTCGGAGTGGCTGCGCCTCGAGGTTCGCCGGGAAGGCGGGGTCTTCGTGCAGGAATACGACCGGGGAACCCCCAGGGCCCCCCTGGCCCGGACCGGCAACACCTCCCGGACCGGCACGAAGATCACCTTCAAGCCGGACCCGGAGGTCTTCACCCACACCGACTTCTCCTTCGACACGCTCTCCCAGCGCCTCCGGGAGCTCTCCTACCTGAACCCCGGCCTGACCATCCATCTCCTGGACGAGCGGGCCGAGGGACGGGCCCACGAGTTCCGGTTCGACGGGGGGATCGTCTCCTTTGTGGAGCACCTGAACCGTCACAAGACAGTGGTCCACGACCGGCCCATCTTCCTCTCGGGCGTCCGGGACGACATCGCCGTGGAAGTGGCCCTCCAGTGGAACGATGGATACCAGGAGACGCTCTTCGCCTTCACGAACACGATCCTGAACCGGGACGGCGGGACCCACGTTGCGGGCCTCCGGAGCGCGCTGACCCGGACCATCAACACCTACGCCGAGCAGGAGAACCTCCTCAAGCAGTACAAGGGGGGCCTCTCGGGAGAGGACGTCCGGGAAGGGCTCACGGTCGTGCTCAGCGTCAAGATCCACGACCCCAAGTTCAGCAGCCAGACCAAGGACAAACTGGTCTCCTCGGAGGTGAAGGGGGTCGTCGAGGGCCTGGTGGCCGACGGCCTGGCGGACTTCTTCGAACGAAATCCGGCGGTGGCCAAGGCCATCGTGGGCAAGGTGGTGGATGCGGCGAGGGCCCGGGAGGCCGCCCGAAAGGCCCGGGACATGGTGCGCCGCAAGGGGGTCCTGGATGGCGCCTCCCTGCCTGGCAAACTGGCCGACTGCCAGGAGCGGGACCCGTCGAAGGCCGAACTCTTCATCGTCGAGGGAGACTCGGCCGGCGGGTCGGCGAAGCAGGGGCGCAACCGGGCCTTCCAGGCCGTGCTGCCCCTCCGAGGCAAGATCCTCAACGTGGAAAAGGCGCGGTTCGACAAGGTCCTTTCCAGCGAGGCCATCGTCACCCTGATCACCGCCCTGGGGACCGGCATCGGGGAGGAGTCCTACGACATCAACCGGCTGCGCTATCACCGGGTGATCATCATGACCGATGCGGACGTGGACGGCCTGCACATCCGCACGCTGCTGCTGACCTTCTTCTTCCGGCACATGCCCGATGTGATCACCCGGGGGCACCTCTTCATCGCCCAGCCGCCCCTCTACAAGGCGAAGCGAGGCAAGGTCGAACTCTACCTGCGGGATGACGCGGCCCTGGAGGAGTGGCTCCTGGAGAGCGGGACCGACGGCATCGCGGTCCGCCGGCCGCCGCCCGAGCTGTTCCCGCTGGAGGGGCCCGCGGCGAGGCTCTACCTGCGGCGGGTCTCCCAGGCCCGGCGCCTGTTGGGGGCCCTGGACGTCCGGTGGGACTCCCGGGTCTTCCGGGCCCTGATGGACCTTCCGGACCTGAAGGCCGACGACCTCCGGGACCCGGATCGGCTGGCGGCCCTCCGACAGCACCTCCAGACCTGGCTGGACCGGGAGGCCACGGGGGCGCTCTGCAACGGAGAGGGCATCCAGGAGGAGTTCGACGAGGAATTCGACGCCCGCCGGGTCATGGTCCGAACCCGATCCGGCGGCGGCGAACGGGTCACCCAGGTGGACATCGCCCTCCTGAACCGGCCGGAGTTCCGCCAGTTGCGGGGAATCTACGCCGAGTTGCGGCGGCAGGCCCCCTGGCCCATGGAGGCCCAGGTGGACGCCGAGACCCGGACCTTCGAGAGCCCCGAACGGTTGCTGGAAGAGGTGCTGGCCCGGGGGCAGAAGGGGGTCTCGATCCAGCGCTACAAGGGACTGGGCGAAATGAACCCCGAGCAGTTGTGGGAGACCACGATGAACCCCGAGACCCGGAGCCTGCTCAAGGTCAACGTGGTGGACGCGGTGGAGGCGGACTCGGTCTTCACGTTGCTGATGGGCGACCAGGTGGACCCCCGCCGGGAGTTCATCATGCAGAACGCCCTGACGGTCCGGAACCTGGACATCTAGCGGCGGCCCGCATGGGGGAATCATGGACCCGGACCAGGACTCCCGTTCCTACCTGGAGCGCCTGGAGTCCTTCTTCCTGTCCCTGGTCCGCAAGGGGATGGCCCTGAGGGCCGCCGACGTGGCCCTGATCCGCGAGTGGCAGCAGCGGGAGGTCCCCGAGGACCTGGTGCGAAGAGGACTCCAGGAGGGGGTCCGGCGCTTCCTGGCCTCGGCGGATCCCGGCGCGCCGCTCCCGTCGAACCTCCGGTACTATCGGAACGCCGTGGAGGCGGAGATCGCCGTCTGGCAGAGGGCCCGGGAGCAAGGCCGGCGAATCGGGACCGGAACGACCGGGGCCCAGGTGGCACTGGACCTCCACGAGGTGGCCATGGCCCATGCCCGGGCCTGCCTGGATCAGGCCCCGAACGACGAGGCCCGGGCCCTCTGGCGGGAGGCCCTGGAGGCCCTCACGAACCGCCACCCGAGCCAGTCGCTGCTGGACCTGCTGGATGCCCTGGACGATCGGCTGGCGACGGGGCTGGTCCGATGCGCGGGCCAGGAGGTCTGGCGGGAAACGGGGGAACGGCTGGCACGGATGCTGTCCGAGGCCCGGCAGCGGGGAGCGGGCCCCGAAGCCCTGGCGGACCTCCAGCGGGCCGGGGTCCGGACCGCGGCCGAGGAACGGGCGGGGTTCCGGGGACTGCTGGACGCGGTGCGCAAGGCCTCGGAAGGGGCAGGATGACGGGGGCGCGATGAACTGCCTGCGATGCGGGGATCGGGGCTACCTGCTGGAATCCCTGGACGAGGTGGCGATGGCCCGGGTCTGTTCCTGTCGGCTCCCCTGCCCCCTCTGCGGGGGCAGCGGCTGGGTCTTCGACCAGTCGGCGGTCCCCCCCACGACCCGCCCCTGCGACTGTCGTCATCTGCATCGCCACGTCGCCCGCTACAACGAGGCCGGCATTCCCGCCCGGATGGCCCGATGCACGCTGGAGAAGTTCGAGGCCCGGGGAGGCAACCAGGGAATCGTGCAGAAGCAGTTGAAGCGCTGGCGCGAGAACTACCGGCCCGGGGCCCGGGGGATGCTCCTGTTCGGGGCTCCGGGGGTCGGCAAGACCCACCTCTGCAGCGCGCTTCTGTCCCACTTCGCCCTGGAGCGGGGCTACACGGTGCGCTTCGTGGACTTCTTTCACCTCCTCTCGGACCTCAAGGCCGCCTATCAGGCCGACCAGGGGGAGGAGACCCTCCTCCGGCCCCTGGTGGAGGTCGAGGTGCTGGCCATCGACGAACTGGGGAAGGGCCGGGCCACCGAATGGGAGGTCTCGGTGCTGGACCAGCTGGTGAGCCGCCGCTACAACGCCCACCGGACCCTGATCGCCACCACCAACTTCGACCCCCGGGACCCGGCCCCCGAGGGACCCGACGCCCTGCCCCGGCTCAAGGACCGGATCGGGGACCGCATTCACAGCCGTCTCTATGAACTCTGCGACTTCGTGGAGTTGCGCGGACCCGACGGCCGCCGGGCCGGTCGGGACTGAGGCCCCGGGACTCCCCGGAGGCCCTCACAGTTCCCGGCGCCCCCGGAGGGCCCGGAGCAGGGTCACGCCGTCGAGATACTCCAGACTGCTGCCCATCGGGATGCCGGTGGCCGGTCGGGTGACCTGGACCTCCAGGCCCTCCAGCACCTTCCGGAGGTAGAGGGCGGTGGTCTCCCCCTCGGCGTCGGCCGAGGTCGCCACGATCACCTCATGGACGCCGCCGGCCCGGACCCGATCCACGAGGGGCCCGATGCGCAACCGCTCGGGCGGGACTCCCCGCAGGACGCTGAGGGCCCCGCCGAGGACGTGGTAGAGCCCCCGGTACTCCCCGACCCGCTCCAGCGCCAGCAGGTCCCCGACCCCCTCGACGACGCAGATCACCGAGGCGTCCCGAGACGGGTCCTGGCACAGCGCGCAAAGGTCCCCCTCGGCGAAGAAGCCGCACCGGGTGCAGGCCCGGACCCGCTCCTGGACGCCCTCCAGTGCCCCCCGAAGTCCCGACAGGCCTTCTGGGCCCCGACCCAGGAGATGCAGCACGTAGCGAAGGGCCGTCTTCTCGCCGACCCCCGGCAGGCGCCGGAACTCGGCCACGAGGGCCGCAACGGCCGGAGGCAGGGCCAGGGACATCGATCACTCCCTCCGGTCCCCGGAGTCGGACCCTGGGGCCGGTGCCCCTTCGGGAATCACCGAGAGGGGCCGGCCGCTGAAGGCCCCCACCAGGGCGTCCATCGCCGGGTGGCGCAGAAAGAGGTCCAGGGTCTCCTGCTCGCTGCGGATCGTCGTGGCCTGGACCGCCGCTTGGGCGGTGGCCTCGGAATCTGCCGGGGCTGCGGGCAGGGGATCCGCCGGTCCGGGACCGGGCCCGGGGGTCGCCCCGACGATCGACTGGGTGGGCACCGCCATCTCCTGGAGCCGCCGGGCCATGTCGACGGCACCCCCGGAAGACGGCGACGAGGCCGGCGGCGCCACCCGGGGCTGGGGGGAGGCTGGCGACGGCCTGGGAACGGAGGGGGCGGCCCGGGGGAGCGCCGCGACCGGAGGCAGCGGCGGAACGGCTCCCGCTCCGGTTCCCCCGGGGATTCCCCGGGCGAGGTCCTCCAGCCGGGTCACCAGTTCCTCCACCCGGGACATCTGGGAGAGGCGCGCAGCCCGGACCAGGGCCGCCTCGGCCACCAGGTCCGGACTCCGGGAGTCGGCAGCCCGATCGGCCGCCTGAACCAGCATGTGCAGCAAGGTGGCCAGGGACTCCACGGGCCGATCGCCCACCCGCTGCTGCATCCCCGAGATCTCCCCCTCCGTGAGGCCGGTCTCCCGGGAGGCATCGGGACCCAGGACCTGCAGGCGGAGACACTGGGAGAGGTGACGAGCCATGTCCTGGAGCAGTTGCCGGGCGGGAAGCCCCTGCTGGAACGCCCGCGTGAGCCCCCGAAGCACCCCGGCGGGGTCCTCGCCGAGGACCGCCGACAGGAGGTCCTCCACGAGTCCCTGGTGCCCGGTCCGGAGCACCGTCGAGACCGCCTCGACGGTCATCTGGCCCCCGGCGAACCCGATGACCTGGTCCAGCAGGCTGCACGCGTCCCGAAGGCTCCCGTCGGCCTCCCGGGCCACCATCCGCAGGGCCTCCTCCTGGGCCTCCAGGTGCTCCGCCTCGAGGATGTGCCGGAGGTGGGCGACCAGGTCCGGAAGCCCGATGCGCCGAAACTCGAAGACCTGGCACCGGGACAGGATCGTCGCCGGGACCTTGTGCAGTTCCGTGGTGGCCAGCACGAAGACCACGTACGCCGGGGGCTCCTCGAGGGTCTTCAACAGGGCGTTGAAGGCCTCGTTGGTGAGCATGTGCACTTCGTCGATGATGTAGACCTTGTAGCGCCCCGACGAGGCGGCGAAGGCGACCTGCTCCCGCAGTTCCCGGATGTTGTCCACGCCCCGGTTCGAGGCCCCGTCGATCTCGATGACGTCCATCGAGGACCCCTCGGTCACCGCACGGCACGAGGCGCAGCGGTTGCAGGGGGTCGGGGTCGGACCCTCCTGGCAGTTCAGGGCCTTGGCGAGGATCCGGGCGGCGCTGGTCTTGCCGACCCCCCGGATCCCGGTGAAGAGATAGGCATGGGCAATGCGCCCCTGCGCGATGGCATTTCGGAGCGTGGTGACGACGTGTTCCTGGCCGACCAGTTCCTCGAAGGTCTGGGGTCTCCACTTGCGGGCGATCACCTGGTAGGCCATGGACTGCCCGACCTGGAGGAGTGGGGAAGCCGGGACGGGACACCCACAACGATGCTGACCGTTGCTTCCTTCCGGACCTGGCGGGGTTGGGCACCCTTGCGCCGCCCCGTCCCGGCAGGGGAAAGCATAGACGAGCCCTCCGCGGGATGCAAGCCCTTGACGGCGGCGCCGCAGGGACTAGACTCCGCCTGCCCGCCGATGCGGGCGTGAACCGGGTCTCGCAAGGAGCCGAACGTGGACGAGGACGCCAGTCCGTCACGGGTCCAGCGGGTCGGCCTCCGGTCACCCCGCTGAATCCTGGTCACGGACCGCACGTCCCCTCTGGTGGCCCCCGCAGGATGGCCCCTGCCCGTGTCTGCACGGGCGGCGCGGCCCCTGTCGGAGAGGCCTGTCGGACCGGGAGGCGGGAATGGCCGCGCCGCTGCTGGTTCGCCCCAATCGATGGGACCTGCTGACGATCCCGCTCGTGCTGGGCCTCTTCGGCCTGCTGGCCTGGGGACTGCGCCAGATGACGGTCCCATTCGAGCCGAGCGGGGTGATGCGTCTGTCCCTCGACCCGTGGCACCTGCCGGAGTACGCCTTCCGGACCGTGCTCCGGATGGCCGGCGCCCTGGTGATGTCCTTCCTGTTCACCTTCACCTACGGGTCCCTGGCGGCCAAGAGTCCCCGGGCCGAGCGGATCCTGGTCCCCATGCTGGACGTGCTCCAGTCGGTCCCGATCCTGGGCTTCATGGCCATCACGGTGACGGGCTTCATGGCCCTGTTCCCGGGCAACCTGCTGGGGGTGGAACTGGCCTCGATGTTCGCCATCTTCACCTCCCAGGCCTGGAACATGGCCTTCAGTTTCTACCAGTCCCTGAAGACGGTTCCCCGGGACCTGACCCAGGCGGCTCACCTCTTCGGCCTCTCGGCCTGGCAGCGCTTCTGGCGCCTGGAGGTGCCCTTCGCAATGCCGGGACTCGTCTGGAACACGATGATGTCGGTCTCGGGCGGCTGGTTTTTCGTGGTCGCCTCGGAGGCCATCGCGGTCGGGACCACCCAGGTCCAGTTGCCGGGCATCGGGTCCTACGTGGCCGAGGCCATCCGACAGCAGGACCTGGGAGCGGTGGGCCTGGCCCTCGTGACGATGCTGGTCGTGATCCTGGCCTATGACCAGGTCTTCTTCCGGCCCCTGGTCGCCTGGTCCCGCAAGTTCAAGTTCGAGTTGATCGAGGAGGAGGAGGAGCCTGAATCCTGGATGCTGGACTGGATCCGACGAACGCGCCTCGCCCGGAAGGGGATGGCGGTGGCGGGACGGCTGGCACGAAGGGTCCTTCTGAGACCGCCGGCATCTCCCCGGGTCCCGTCGTCACCAGGACCCTCCTGGTCTCGCACCCTGCTGCGCCACGCCTTCTGGCCACTGGTGCTCGGACTCGGGGTCCTGGGGGCCCACCGGTTCTACACCTTCTCCCTGGCACCTCTGGGCTGGTCCGAGGTCCTGGTGGCCCTGGGACAAGGCGTCTTGACGCTGTTGCGGGTGGTGGTGCTGATCGGCCTGGCCTGCCTGGTCTGGGTGCCCATCGGTGTCTTCATCGGCCTGAGGCCCCGGCTCGCGGTCCGTTTCCAGCCCCTGGCGCAGTTCCTGGCGGCCTTTCCAGCCAACCTCTTCTTTCCGGTGGCCGTGCTGGCGATCCGTCGGTTCGACCTGAGTCCGGAGGTCTTCACGGCACCCTTGATGGTGCTGGGAACCCAGTGGTACATCCTGTTCAACGTGATCGCTGGCGCCAGCGCGATCCCTGCAGACCTCAAGGAGACCGCCCGGAGCCTGGGTGTGCGAGGCATCCTGCGCTGGAAACGACTGCTGCTGCCGGCCCTGCTGCCCTACCTGACCACGGGTCTGATCAACGCCTCGGGAGGCACCTGGAATGCCAGCATCGTGGCCGAGGTGGTGTCGTGGGGGGACGATACCCTGGTGGCCACCGGCCTGGGTTCCTACATCGCCATCGCCACCGAGGGTGGCGACATCCCGCGGGTCGTCCTGGGAGTGGTCGTGATGAGCCTCTACGTCGTGACCGTCGAGCGGTTGGTCTGGAGGCGTCTGTACGGACTGGCGGAGGCCCGATTCCGGCTCGACTGAGGAGACGACGATGGCTGGCCTGGGCGAACACGAACTGCTGCGGCTGAAGGCGGTCGAGAAGTCCTTCCGGCCCCCGTCTGGCGGCGTGCAGCACGTGCTGAAGGACGTGTCCTTCTGCCTCCGTGAGGGAGAGATCGTCGCGATCCTGGGGCGGTCCGGGTCCGGGAAGTCCACCTTGCTACGGATCTGCTGCGGACTCGTGACGCCCGATGGCGGCGAGGTGCTCTACCGGGGGCAGGCGGTGACCGGTCCCGTCACCCGAATGGCGATGATCTTCCAGTCCTTCGCGCTGTATCCCTGGCTCACGGTCCTTGGGAACGTCGAACTGGGCCTGGAGGCCCGGGGCATCCCCGACGAGGAGCGTCGGCGCAGGGCACTGGCCACGATCGACCTGATCGGGCTCGACGGCTTCGAGTCGGCCTACCCCAAGGAACTGTCAGGAGGCATGCGGCAGCGGGTCGGCATCGCACGGGCCCTGGTGGTGGAACCGGACCTGCTGCTGATGGACGAGGCCTTTTCGGGCCTCGACGTGCTGACCGCCGAGACGCTCAAGACGGACCTGCTGGACCTCTGGGTCGAGCGGCGGATGCCGACCCGGGGGATCCTGATGGTGTCGAACAACATCGAAGAGGTGGTGTGGATGGCGGACCGGGTGCTGGTCCTGTCCGGGGAGCCGGCCCGGATCGGTGCCGAGGTCCCCATCCCCCTGAAGCACCCCCGGGACTGGGAGTCTCCGGCCTTCAAGGCCCTGGTGGAGGAGATCTATCAGGTCCTGACCCGGCGGGTGCGGGACACCTCGGCCCAGAAGTCCCCGCTGGCGATGCGGCTGCCCACGGCCCCGATCAACCAGATGCTGGGACTGCTGGACGCGGTGGGGCAAGAGGCCACGGGCCGGGTGGACCTCCCGGTGCTGGCCGAGGAGATGGGACTCGAGGTGGACGACCTGTTCCCGATCCTCGAGGCCCTGGAACTGCTGGGATTCTTGAAGGTCGAAAAGGGCGACGCGGAGATCACCGCCCAGGGGCGGGCCTGGCTGGACGCCGACATCCTGGAGCGCAAGCCCCTGTTCGCCGAGGCCCTGGTCCGGGCCATCCCGATGGCGGCCCACATCCGCAAGGTCCTGGACGGCCGTCCGGGCAACCGGGCCCACGAGGACCGCTTCCTGGCGGAACTCGAGAAGTTCCTCAGCGAGGACGAGGCCCGCCGGGTCCTCGACGCCGTGATCGAGTGGGGCCGCTACGCCGAGATCTTCGCCTACGACGACCACTCCGGCATGTTGAGCCTCGAGAACCCCGGCGCCCAGGAGCCCCCGCCCGAGGAGACCGGCGAATAGGGGAACAGTCAGCCATTGATCGCTTTCAACCCACTGTCCTGCCCGCAGGAATCAGAACCGTGCCCGCCAGGATTCCGTTCGGTTTCCGGGGGTTCCGGGAAAGGGATTGAGACCCCAGGTCTTTTCGGATAGGATTTCTCCGAATGTCGGTCGGACGGGGGACCGTCCGGGCGTGGCAGTCTCTTTGCCGGGAGGGCGGAATGCGAACAGGGCAAGTGCTGGCTGTTGCGGCGTCGATGGCGGTCTGGGCCTGCGGTGGTGGCGGGAACACGACGAGCGACCCGGGGACCCTGGCGGACCTCGGCGGGACCGACCTCGGGGGCCAGGAACTCGGGGCGACGGACCTTGGAACGGAGAACCGGGACCTCACGGACCCCGGGTCGGCCGACCTGGGCCTGCCGGACCAGGGTGGCGAGGACTCGATTCCCACGGACCTGGGGCCAGTGGACCTGGGAGTCGCAGATCCCGGGGCCGTCGATCCAGGCGCGATCGACCCCGGTGTCTCGGACCCTGGAACGGTCGACCCGGGCCCTCAGGGACCTCCCGGGCACACCGAGGACAATGGGGGTGTGATGCACCATCCCGGCAAGGAGGACCCCCTGCGGAACTGCACGGCCTGTCATGGAACCGATTTGACGGGGGGCACGGGGCCCTCCTGCTACGACTGCCACAACAATGCCGATCACACCCGGAACCGGGGTGGGCACATGCACCGTTCCGGGACCTCCGGCACCTGCACGACCTGCCACGGCCCCAACAACACCGGGGGACTGGGTCCCGCCTGCTCGCAGTGCCACTAGCCCTCCTGATCAGGGAAGGACCTGTCGTCGAAACCGCAGCAGGCTCTCTGGGTCCAGGGGCCGAAAAGACAACTCCAGGTCAGGCTGGCGAATGCCGATCACCCGGGCGGACTGGGTCGTGTAGGGCCGGTTCGGAATCCGCCGGGAGAGGGCCGGTTCAGCCCCGGCAACCTCGGCGGCGGCCTCGCAGGACGGCAGCATCCGCCCCGGCACCGGCGATCGGTGGCAGTCGAGCCCCTGGTAGAACCAGGCGGGGCCCTCCGGCGTGTCGCCGCCACGGGCATCCTCCCGGGCGCCCCGGACGTCCAGCACCCGGCCGGACATCCAGGCCAGGGCCAGCCACAGGTGATTGCCCCGGAAGACCGGGAGGATCGAGGTGGGTGGCATCATCGCCTCGGGCCCGAAATCCACCACGTCGTCCACCACGATCACCCGAGCCCGGTCCGGCAGGACCGTGACCGCTTCCCGGGCGAACCGGAACTCCTGCTGAGGGTTGAAGTCCTGGTCCCAGAGGGCCCCCCGGTGGGTCCAGAGGGGGGATGCCAGCACCCCGACCAGCCCGACGACCAGGACCCCTCGAAGCCGGGGACGACCGCCCAGGGCCTCCAGCACCTGCCAGGCGCCGATGCCCACCGAGGCGGCCACGGGCCCCAGGAAGACCACGTGGTGCCGCAGCCCCTCGAAGGGGGCGATGCCGGTCCCCACGTGGCGGGTCAGGAAGTGCCCGAACCAGGGCAGCAGCGCCAACAGCCACGAGAGGCCCCGGACCTCCGACGACGCGCCCCGCCAGGGCCACAGGGACAGCAGCCACAGGCCCAACCAGGGGATCGGGAAGGTCCCGGCGTTGACCAGCCAGCCGGGATAGACCCGGTCGTCGGGCCAGGTCCCGTGGGGCCAGGTGATGTAGAAGCGATGGAACGGGTAGTCCGGATGGGTGATGGCCTCGGGTGCCCAGGGGTTTCCGGGCCACTGCACCGCTGCCTCGACCACGAACAGCAGCACCAGGACGCCCAGCATCACCCGGGCGAAAGAGGCCCAGCCGCCCCGAAGCAAGGGCTGCCGCCGGTCCGGCCGCAGCCCCCAGGCGAGGCCCAGGCCGATCGCCCCGAAGACCAGCACCGGCGCCAGCATCCCCGAGGCCTTGTCTCCCTGGTGGCTCTCGGAGGTCAGCAGCAACAGGGCCACCTGCGCCAGGAAGGGCAGCCCCAGGACAAGGCCGATCCCCACCCAGGGCCTCAGGCGCCACAGGACCGCCGCCCCGTGGCGCCAGGTCGCCACCGTTCCCTGCATCAGCAGCAGCAGAGGCAGGATCCCCAGGGTCTCCAGGCGGGTCTGGACCAGCAGGACCTGCGACAGAGCCCACAGGATCCCGTCCAGGGCCCGGCGGCCATGCAGCCAGCACCAGAAGTGCCAGCAGCAGGCCGCCAGCAACAGGCCCGCCGGGGTCTCCAGCAGCACCCCGTTGCTGAACCGGACCCCGACGGGCATCACCGCCGCCGCCAGGCCCGCCAGGGCCCCGGCCATCCGAGACCCGGTGGCCCGCCGGACCCAGGCCGTCACCGGCAGCACAAGCAGGGCGCCGGCGATGGTCGTCATCCAGGCGGCCAGATCCCAGGAGGGCCCCCACAGGCGAAAGGCCAGCCAGACGGCCAGTCGCCAGACCGGGGGATAGGTCACGCCCTGGTGGACCCCGAATCCCCAGAGGTCCCAGAGATGGATGTCCAGCAGGTGCGAGAGGTCCGAGTTGGCGGTCCCGACCGGCAGCCGGGGCCCCATCCCGCCCCGGACCATCACCGCCAGGGCCAACAGGGCCAGGGAGACCAGGAGTTCCTGCCAGGACAGGCCCCGGGCGCCCCGGAAGATCCTCCAGGCGCAGAGGGCCAGATAGGCGATCACGGCGGCCAGGGCCAGCCACACGACCGCCGCCTGGAGCGGCGACGTGACGATTCCCGGGGGGGCCCGTTCGGCCTGGGCGCTGGGCCGTGGCGACAGGTCCCGGACCAGGAGGTCCATCAGGGCTCCCAGGGTCCGATCCACCGGTTCCTGGAGCCCCAGTGACGCACAGCCCCGAAACGGCGACGCCACCAGGGCATCCACCGTCTGGTCCTGCACCGTCATCCAGAGGGACCGGAGGTTCGCATCGCCCTCGAGCAAGCGGGACTGGGTCACCAGCGCCCCATCCGTTGCCCGGAGGCCGACCCCCATCAGCAACGCCGGGCCCTCCCGGTGACCGAGGATGACCCCGGTCCCCTGCCCCGGGCCGAGGGGGACCGCCGCCAACGCCGGAATCCCCAGGAACCGGAGGTCCTGGACCAGCCCCGGCAGGTCGCAGGGGTCGGTGGGGGAGGCCCCAAGGGCCGCGACGGGCCATGCCAGCAGCACGCCGACCAGCCATCCCCGGCGGATGCCCCGTCCCGGCCCGATCCCGATTGATCGCTGAGCCATCCCACCTCCCTGCGGCCAATGCTACCACCGTCGCGTTTGGGAACCGGGAAGGGACCCCTGCCGGCCCCCGGGCCCTGGCGTCGAGGACGTGGGTCCGGTCCTGCGATGGAGGGGCGGCGCCGCCGGGAGGACCTGGGATGTCACGCAGGCGATCCGGTTGCAAATCCAGGATATTTCCGTATCGTCGATCCGGATTGAACGAGGACTCCCGATGCGCCTGCTGGCCCGGATCGCTGTCTGGATGGTGCTGCTGTCCGCCTTCCTGGCCCCGGAGAGCCGGGCCTCGCCGCCCCGGTGGGTCCGTCTCTCGTTCCCCGAGGCCGACGCCAGTCGCACGGTCGGCGTGGCCTGGCACACGGACTCCGCCGCAGACCCCTCGGTGGTGCAGTTCGGCCGGGAACAGGTCTGGGAGGAAGAGGTCCAGGGATCGGTCACCGTGCTCCCCTCGCCGCTGGGAGTCCTCCACGAGGCCACGCTGCGGGACCTGGAACCGGACACCGAGTACCGGTACCGGGTCGGGGGCCCCGGGGAATACAGCCAGGAGTTCCGCTTCCGGACCCCGCCGGCGGACGCCTGCACCCCCTACTCCTTTGCGGTGCTGGGAGACAACCGGAGCGACGACGACTCGGGGCCGTCCCCCCGCTGGTTCCCCATCGTCTCCGAGGCGTTGACCACGAATCCGCGGTTCCTGCTGAACACCGGGGACATCGTCAGGGACGGCAAGTACCCGAAGCAGTGGGCGAACTGGCTGGAGGCCTCGGACCAGACCCTGGCGGTGGCGCCCCACATGCCGACCCTCGGCAACCACGACGACGGCCCCGAGGATGGCGACGGCGCCCACTACAACCGACTGTTCCACCTGCCCCGCAACGACGCGACCGGCACCGAGGACTACTACTTCTTCACGACCGGCAACGCGATCGTCGTGTCCCTCTCCACCCAGACCTACCGGGACTTCGCGACCCAGGCGGCCTGGCTGGATCGGGTCCTGGCGGACCACCCCCGGATGTGGAAGTTCGTCTTCTTCCACCACCCGATCTACACCTCCCACAGCCTGCTGGGCCTGCTGGACATCTCCCATCCCCCGGGGGAGCAGGGGCAGAACCCCTACCTGACCCCGGTGCTGGACCGGCACCACGTGGACTTCGTCTTCTCGGGCCACAACCACTTCTACGAGCGCTTCGAGCCCCTGGCCAGCACCGGCGGCCTCGAGGGCCTGCCCGTGGGCGACCCGGAACGGGGGACCTTCTACGTCGTCACCGGGGGCGCCGGGGCCCTGGCCTACAACATCGCGGTGTCGTTGTTCTGCGGGTCCGCCCGGGGCAGCCAGAAGTGCTCCGGGAACCACCACTTCCTGTCGATCGAGATCGCCGGGAACCAGCTGACCTTCCGGGCCCGATCGACGGCCCAGCAACTCCTCGGCCAGGACTCCTCCAACTCCTTCGACATCGAGGTCTTCTCCTACCGGAAGGCCTGGCCGCAGGGCCAGGACCCCTGCGCCGCCCCGCCACCGCCGGACCCCCCACCCGAGTCCCCGGAACCGGTCCCCGATGCCGGATCCCCGGGGGAGGACACGGGCACCGAGGCCCCCCCGGACCCGGGCCCTTCCATTACCGACCCCGGACCTGCCGGAGCCGATTCCGGGCTGCCAGGGGACCCCGGCATGACGGCGGACCGGTGGGCTCCGGCCGATGACCTCCCGTCCTCCCGGATCGATGGGACCCTCCCCCAGGACACCGGGAATCCCCCGCCTCCACGAACGGGAGGCGGATGCCAGGGAGGCCCCGGACCCCGCCCCTGGTTCCTGATCCTGTGGCTGCTCCCGGCGACTCTCGGGGCCCGTCGGGCCCGGCCACGGCCGGGTCCCTGAGGACCACCCGGGACAAGGCCCCGGGGCCGCCATCCTTGTTCCTGGGGCCGCTCCCCGCTAGACTTGACCGGCCTGAGGCCCGGAGGACGCCAGTGCGGGTGCTGGGGCTGAACATCAGCGGGTACATCTCCTCGGCGGCCCTCGTCGAGGACGGACGGGTCGTCGCCGCGGCGCCGGAGGAACGGTTCTCTCGGGTCAAGCGGGACCGCAACTTCCCGGCCCGAGCGGCCCGGTGGGCCCTGGCGGAGGCCCGTTGGGACGCCTCGGACCTGGACGCGGTGGCCGTCGGCTGGAATCCCTCCCGGAACCTCACCCGGGACATGGGGCTCCTGCGGGAGTCCAACCGGCTCCGGGGCCTCTACTATGCCTATGTTCCGAACTCCCTGGCCGGGACCTTCGGCTGGACCCCCGAGGAGACCTCGGAGCAGCGGGTCTTCGGGCGCCGGGTGATCTACGTGGACCACCATCTGGCCCACGCCGCCTCCGCGGCCTTCACGAGCCCCTTCGATCACGCCGCCGTGGTGACCATCGACGCCTTTGGGGAGGAGGACTCCCTGGCCGTCGGCCGCTTCCTCGGCAACCGGATCGAGATGCTGGACCGGGTGCAGTTCCCCCACTCCCTGGGGGCCTTCTATTCCTACTTCACCGAGTTCCTCGGCTTCACCCAGGACTCGGAGGAGTACAAGGTGATGGCCCTGGGGGCCTACGCCGACCCGGACCGGGGACGAGCCCTGCTGGACCGGGTCCGGACCCTCTACCGGGTGGACGGGAGCCGGGACCGCCTGGACTTCCGGATGGACCTGTCCCGGTTCGACCACTACCTGTTCCACCGGACCCGGAACTTCTCGCCCGTGGCCGAGGTGATCGGGATGTCGCCCCGGCGACGCCAGGACGACCTGCAGCCGGACCACTTTGCACTGGCCTGGGCGATGCAACGGGCCTTCGAAGAGATCGTGGGGGAGGTCCTCCGATACGCCCGCCGGGTCACCGGGGAGACGCAGGTCGCCCTGGCCGGCGGCTGCTTCATGAACAGCCTCGCGAACGGGCGCCTGGAGCACCCCGACGCCCCCTTCGAGGCCATCCACATCCCGGCCTGGCCCGACGACTCGGGAACCTCCATCGGCGCGGCCCTCTACGTGGCCCTCCAGGGCACGGACCATCCCCGGGAGGCCCTGCGTCACGCGTTCCTGGGGCCGACCATCGACCCGCAAGCGGCCCGGGAGGCCATCGAGCATCGGGGCCTTCCCTTCCAGGAGGTCTCGGACCCCGCCCAGGAGGTCGCGGACCTCTGCGCCCTCGGGGAGATCGTCGGGGCCGCCCAGGGCCGGATGGAGTTCGGACAGCGGGCCCTGGGCCACCGGAGCATCTTCGCGGACCCGCGCATCCCCGATGTCCGGGACCGGGTGAACCGGCAGGTGAAGCGTCGGGAGTGGTTCCGTCCCTATGCCGCCTCGGTGCTGGCGGACCGGGTCCATGAGGTCTTCGAGGCCCCCGAGGGCTTCCGGTCCGACGTGATGGAGAAGGTGCGGCCCGTGCGGCCGGCCTGGGCCGGCCGGATCTCCGGATTGCTCCACGCCGACGGCACGGTCCGGGTCCACACGGTGGACGACCGGACGGACCCCTGGACCGTCTCGGTCCTCCGGGCCTTCGAGGCCCGGACCGGCGTGCCCCTGCTCCTGAACACCTCCTTCAACGTCGCCGGGATGCCCATCGTCTGCAGCCCCGACGACGCGGCGGGCTGCTTCCTCGAGTGCGGCCTCGAGAGCCTCGTGCTGGGGCCGGTTCGGGTCCGCAAGGCCGACTTCCGGGGGCCGCGATGAAGGTCCTGCTGTTGAACCCGGTCCTCCGGGACGGGACCCCCTCCCTCCGGATCGGCCGTTGCCAGGGACGGGTCCTGGTCGGGCTCTGGCCCAACGTCGAGCACGGCATCCTGGCCACCGCCCTGACCCGGGAGGGCTTCGACGTCCGGCTGCTGGACGCGAATCACGACCGGCTGTCCTTCGGCGAGATGATCGCCCGGGTGGTCCGGGAGGCTCCCGATCTGGTCTTCCTGCTGAGCATCACCGCTTCCCTGGAGGACGACCGGGAGGCGGCCCGACTCATCCAGGCGGCCCGCCCGGCGACCTGGGTGGCCTTGTGGGGCACCCATGCGACGGTCCGGCCCGAGGACTACCTGGGACCGGATCGGACCGTGGCGATCCGTCGGGAACCGGAGGTCACAGGCCTCCACTGGGCCATGGCCGTGCGGTCGGGCGCGACGACCTTCGACGACGTCCCGGGGGTCTCCTGGACCGACCAGGGCCAGGTGCACCACGCCCCGGACCGTCCCTTCGCCCCGGACCTGGACGCCCTGCCCCTGCCGGATCACGAGGCCATGGGCACCGGGACCCACCGGGCGGCCGATACCCGGAGGCCCTTCGCGCTGGTGAAGACCTCCCGGGGATGCCCCTTCCAGTGCGTCTTCTGCACCACCCATGCCTTCCACGGCGCCGTCTGGCGGCCCCGGTCGCCGGAGGCCATCGTGGACGAGGTGGTCTTTCTGCGCCGATCCCGGGGGATCCGGGACTTCTTCCTGCAGTCCGACGTCTTCTCCCGGGACCGAAACTGGACCCTGGCGCTGATGGAGGCCCTGCAACGCCAGGCCCCGGGAATCACCTGGTTCTCGAACAGCCGGGTGGACACGGTGGACCGGGAGGTCCTCCAGGCCATGAAGGCCTCCGGCTGTCGGCTCCTGGCCTTCGGGGTCGAATCGGGGTCCGACGCGGTGCTGCGGGCCTCCCGGAAGGGCACGACCGCGGCCCGGGCCCACCAGACGCTGGCCTGGTGCCGGGAGGCACGCATCCCGTCCCTGACCTACTGGGTCTTCGGCCTGCCCGGGGAGACCCCCGGGACGATGGAGGAGACGCTGCGCTTCATTGACGAGGTGCATCCCGACTACGCCCACTTCTACACCCCGACCCCGCTGCCGGGCAGCCGCCTCTTCGAGGAGTGGCGCATCGCCGAGGCGGTCCGGTCCGGGGAGGTCCGCTGGAGCGACTTCTTCCAGGGCGTCAGCAGCCGGTTCCTGGCGCCGGGGGTGACCCGGGAACAGGTGAACCGGGTCGTGCACCGGGCCTATCTCTCGTTCTACACGAACCCCCGGCGGGTCCTCCGGGAGATGCTGCGACTGCGGGACCCGGCCATGCTCGAGGGACGGGTCCGGACCGTGATCGACATGGTGCGCAACTACGCGGTGAAGCGCTGAGGCGGTGATGACCAGCAGACCGATCCCGGATCCAAAGACCCCTCCAGAGGCCCCCGTGCCCGTCCCCTTCTACCTGCACTCCCTGGGCCCCCAGGAGCGGCAGGCGATCACCCGGGTGCTCCGGAGTCTCTTCCTGACCACCGGACCCGAGACCGCCGCCTTCGAGCGGGAGTTCGCCGCGTTTCTGGGCGTCCCGGCCACGGTGGGCGTCTCCTCCTGCACCGAGGCCCTCTTCCTCTCCCTGGTGGCCCTCGGGATCGGCCCTGGCGACGAGGTCATCACCTCCCCGATCACCTTCGTCTCGACGGCCAACGCCATCGTGCGCACCGGGGCCACCTGCGTCTTCGCCGACGTGGAGGATGGAACGGGGCTCCTGGACCCCGCCGCCGTCGAGGCCGCCCTGACGCCGCGCACCCGGGCCGTGCTGCCGGTGCACCTCTACGGCCAGATGGCCGACATGCGGGCCTTCCGGGCCCTGGCGGACCGCCGCGGCCTTTGGGTCGTCGAGGATGCGGCGCACTGCGTCGAGGGGTCCCGGGACGACGCCCGCCCCGGAACCCTCGGAGACACGGCCTGCTTCTCGTTCTATGCCACCAAGAACCTCACCTGCGGCGAGGGGGGCGCCATCGCCTGCCGGGACCCGGCCCTGGCGGACCGGCTCCGGCGCCTGCGCCTCCACGGAATCGACCGGGACGCCGCCACCCGCCACGGCCAGGCCTACCGCCACTGGGACATGCTGGAACTGGGCTACAAGGCGAACCTCAACGACCTCCAGGCCGCCCTGCTCCGGCCCCAGTTGCAGCGCCTCCCGGACCTGTGGCGTCGCCGGGAACGCCTGGCCCGGCGATACGACCGTCTGCTCCAGGGGATTCCTGGCGTGCGGATCCCCCCGGTCCACCCCGGCGTCGTCCACGCACGCCATCTCTACACCGTGCAGGTCCCGCCGGACCGCCGGGACGATGTGCTGGCGGGCCTCCAGGCCCGGGGCATCGGCGTGGCCGTGAACTTCCGGCCGGTCCACCGACTGTCCTGGTGGCGTGACCGCCTGGGCCTCCCGGAAGGGGCCTTCCCGAGGGCCGAGCGCCTGGGCGCCTCGACGGTGACCCTGCCCCTCTATCCCCGACTGACCCATGCCCAGCAGGACCGGGTCGTGGAGGCCCTCCAGGAGGTCCTCGGTGACCGATGACCCCGTGCTGGTGATCGGCGGGGGCCTCACGGGCCTCGGGGCCGCCTGGGCCCTGGCCCGGCAGGGGGTCGGAAGCCGGATGATCGACCCGGCCCCGGCCCCCGGGGGCATGGCCGCCGGCTTCGTCCGGGACGGCTGGCCCCTGCGCCCGGGGGTCCACCTGCTCCACGCCTCCGAGGACCGCCTCCGGCCCCTGGTGGACGAGGTGACGGCCCTGATGGGGGATCGGGCCGTCCGGGTCCACCCGGTCTCCCACGTCCACTTCCTGGGGCGATTCCTCCAGTACCCCCTCCGGAAGGGCGAGGTCATCCGGGCCCTGGGTCCCCGGCGGGCGGCCCTGATCGCCGCCTCGGCGGTCCGCTGGCGGCTGCAGGCCCGGGCCCGGGAGGCCCTGGGCCAGCAGGCCCCGGACACCTTCGAGACGGTGGTCCGGGACGCCGTGGGCGACGTGCTCTACCGGTTGTTCTTCCGGGACTACACCCGCAAGGTCACCGGCATCGACCCGGCGGCCCTGGACGGGGAGTGGGCCCGCCGCCGGGTGCCCCTGCCCCAGGGTCGCCACCTGGTTCGCAACCTGATGCCCTGGTATCGCCCCGAGACCATCGACCATCCCCACTCCCCCTTCCACCGCCTCCAGGTCACGGGCCCCGACGGGATCGATGGGCTGTTCCGGGCCCTGATGGAGGCCTGCGGCGACCGGGCCCGCTACGAGGGTGGATCTCGGCTGGCCCGCCTGGAGGTCCGGGGCCGGCGGGCCTGCCGGGCCCTGCTGGTGCACCGGGACGGTTCCTCGGAGGAGGTCCGGGACCCGCGGGTCATCGCCACCCTGCCCCTCCAGGACCTCTGCACGCTGCTCGATGCCCCCCCGCCGGCCCCGGTCCGGGAGTCGGCATCCCGCCTGCGGCACCGAGGCCTGGTGCTGGTCCACCTGGCCCTGGATCGGTCGCCCCTGCTCCCCTCCCACTGGACCTACTTCCAGGACGGGGACCTGCCCTTCAACCGGGTCTCGGAGTACGGGGCCCTGCTGCCGGGCCTCTATGGACCCGGCCGGACCGTGGTCTGCGCCGAGGTGACCGCCGACCCCGGGGAGGCGGCCTGGAAGGCCACCGAAGAGGCCGGAGAGGCCACCGTGGACCCCGATGGCCCCGGGACGGCCGCCCGGCTGGTTTGGGAGGTGATGAACGGCCTGGAGCGAGTCCGGGGGGTCCCGCTGCGTCCACTGCTGCGGGGCGCCTGGGTCACCGGAATCCCCCGGGCCTATCCCGGCTGGCACCGGGGATTTCAGGAGGACCGGCGCATCGTGCTGGACTACCTGGACGCCCTGGAGGGCCTGGTCGTGGCCGGGCGCCAGGGCCGCTTCGACTACCTGAACATGGACCAGTGCCTGGACTCGGGGATCGACGCCGCCCGGCGGCTGCTGAAACCCTCGAGGACGGCCCCGCCCTGACGCATCGGAGCCGTTGACATCGCCAGGGAATTGCCCGTAGAATCCGCCACCCTTTCGCATGGGGCGGAGGGATAGAGCCCGCAGGGGTCGGTTGGGAGTCTGCAGGGGGGCGGGCGCGATCAGGAGGAACATGACGGATCTCGAGAGACAGGCGCCGGGTGCAGGAACGGGAGAGGAGGAGGATTTCGCCTCCCTGGTGGCCCAGTACGACCAGAGCCGGATTCGGGAGGGCGAGGTCGTCACGGGCACCGTGGTCAAGATCGAGAAGGACTGGGTGCTGATCGACATCGGCCACAAGTCCGAGGGACTCGTTCCTCTGAGCGAGTTCCTGGATGCCGAGGGCCAGTTGACGATCAAGCCCGGTGACCAGACCCAGGTCTACATCGAGGCGCTCGAAAACGAGCGCGGTCTGGTGGAACTCTCCCACGAGAAGGCGGAGAAACTGAAGATCTGGGACGAGATCTCCGCCGCAGCCGAGCGGGACGGGGTCGTGGAGGGCGTCGTGCTGGGCCGGGTCAAGGGCGGCCTGACGGTGGACATCGGCGTGAAGGCCTTCCTGCCCGGGTCCCAGATCGACCTGCGCCCGATGCGGGGACTGGACCGCTATATCGGCCAGCGCCTGCGCTTCAAGGTGATCAAGTTCAACCGGCGCCGTGGGAACATCGTGCTGTCCCGGCGGGCGCTGCTGGAGAAGGAGCGGGAGGAGCAGAAGGCGAAGACCCTGGCGACGCTGGCCGTGGGCCAGGTCGTCGAGGGGACCGTGATGAACATCACGGAGTACGGCTGCTTCGTGGACCTGGGGGGCATCGACGGCCTGCTCCACATCACCGACATGTCCTGGGGCCGGATCAACCACCCCTCGGAGATGGTCCAGGTGGGTGATCGGGTCCAGGTCAAGGTGCTGAAGTTCGACCCGGCCACCGAGCGGGTCTCCCTGGGGATGAAGCAGATCACCGAGGACCCGTGGCTGCGGGCCGGGGATCGCTACCACGTGGACGACCGGGTCCGGGGCAAGGTGGTGTCCCTGGCCGACTACGGCGCCTTCGTGGAACTGGAGCCCGGCGTCGAGGGTCTGATCCATGTCTCGGAGATGTCCTGGACCAAGAAGGTCAAGCACCCGTCCAAGGTGCTGAACGTCGGGGACGAGGTCGAGGCAGTCGTGCTGCAGGTCGATGCCCGGAACAAGCGCATCGCCCTGGGGCTCAAGCAGACCGAGATCAACCCCTGGCAGCTGCTCCGGGAGAAGTACCCGGTGGGGTCCACCGTCCGGGGCAAGGTCCGGAGCATCACCTCCTTCGGGATCTTTGTGGGGATCGAGGACGGGATCGACGGCCTGATCCACCTCCAGGACATCTCCTGGTCCCGGAAGGCCAAGAACCCCGCCGAGATGTTCAAGAAGGGCGACGAGGTCGAGGCGGTCGTGCTGCACATCGACCCGGAAAAGGAGCGCTTCGCCCTGGGCCTCAAGCAGCTCGGCACCGACCCCTGGGAGCACGTCCACGAGCGGTATCCCATCGGGTCCATCGTGACGGGCAAGGTCAGCAAGATCATGGACTTCGGAGCCATCGTGGAGCTGGAGGACGAGGTCGAGGGCCTCGTGCACATCTCCGAGATCCGGCCCGAGAAGGTCGAGAGCGTCGCCAAGGTGCTCAAGGTGGGCGACGAGGTCACCGCGATGGTGATCAACCTGATCGCCGAGGAGCGGAAACTGGGCCTGTCGATCCGGCGATTCCTGGAGGCCAAGGAGAGCGGGGACTACCAGGAGTACCTGAAGGCCCAGCAGCGGGCCGCGCCGACGACCCTCGGGGACCTGATCCGGGAGAAGATCGACGTGAGCCAGCTGCCCTCGGGACCCGCCGACACGGGTCGCAAGCCTGCCGTGGCGAAGCCCGCCGAGGCGCCCGAGGAGGCCCAGGCGGCCGAGACCGCTCCGGAAGCCGCTCCCGAGGCCGTCCAGGACACCCCGACCCCCGAGGATCCCACCCCCGCCTGACCGCCGTCCCTGTCCCCTGGTGGGCTTCCGAAATCCGCCGAGCCGATCAGTCTGCCCCGGCGACCCGCAGCGGAATCTCCATCACCTGGGCCCCACCGGCAAAGGGGGCCACCGAGACCCCGGCCGTCGCGCCCCGGACGCAGGTGATCAGGTCCCCGGAGGCCGGAGGTCGGGTCTCCACCTTGGAGACCTGGGTCCGCCCGCTGGGGGCGATGTACACGAAGACCGATCCGCCCTCGAACTCGGAGTTCCGGATCGCCTCCGCCTTGAAGCATCGGACCAGGCGACTCGACACCTGACGCTGGACCGCCTGGAGGTCGTCGGGGCTCAGGGTCCGGGTCACCGCGGAACCGTCGGCGTTCTCGTAGGAGAACTCCAGTTCCACGCCCAGCAACTGGGCCCCGCCGGGACCGGTGGCCACTCCGGCGGCCGGCCGCGATCGCCGCCGGCCGTTCCCCGACGCCTTCGGTGGGGGCTCCACCCTCGCAACCTTCACCGGGGCCACCTCCATCGCCCGGAGAGGGACGATCGGTGCCAGGGAGAACTCCCGGTAGAAGCGCAGGGGATACCCCGCCAGGGCCTGAGGAGGCTCCCGGATGAGCAGGATGCCCGTGACCACGCCCGCCAGGGCCACACCGCCGGCGATCCACCAGGGCAGGGTCGAGGCCCGGCGACTCCGGCGCCGGAGCAGGCTCTGGTCCGCCAGCAACTCCCGCTCCCGGGCCGCCTCCATCTCCCGGCGGGTCTTCTCCTCCAGGTAGGCCCGGAAATGGGGGATGTCCCCGAGGCGATGCCACTCCCGCTCCCGCCGCCTCCGGACCTCCGAATCAGCGGCGAGTTCCCCCGACTCGATGAAGTGCTCCATCTCCCGGATCGTGAACGGGCCGTAGTCCATCCCGTTCCTCCGGTAGAGATACCGTTCCAGGGCCTCTTCCGCTCGGATGGTCACGGCGGTTCCCTTCCCAGGGCCCGCCGATCTTCGCGGGGGACGGGTCGGCGGTCAAGACGGCCCGCGTCCCGGATTCGCCTGGCAAGGTCGATGGCCAGGTCCCGGGCGACCTCGTCCGGATCGGGACAGAGGCCCGTCCGGTCCTCGACGCTGGTGACCGCCAGGCCGGCCATCTTGCAGGGGTCCACCCACCCGAACCCCCGGAGGTCCCGACCCAGGTTCACCGCAACGCCGTGGGTGGTGATGCCCCGGTGCAGGTGAAGCCCCACCGAGGCAATCTTGGCTCCCGCCACATACGCCCCGGGCCGGTCCGCGTCCCAGAGGGCCTCGACCCCGAACCGCGCCAGGCAGTCGATCACGACCTCCCCGATGCATTGCAGCAGCACCGGGACCGAGAGCCGCAGCACCTGGAGGTCCAGCACCGGGTAGACCACCGCCTGTTCCGGGTAGTGCCAGGTGGCCCCGCCGCCCCGGTCCACCGCCACCAGGTCGATCCCCAGGGAGGCCAGGTCCTCGGGGGACCGGTGGACCTCCCGGGGGTCCGTCCGCCGCCCCAGCGTGATCACGGGGGGATGGCGCAGGGCCAGCAGCACCCCGTCCCAGGCTCCCGAGGCCACCTCCTCTCGAACCGCCCGCTGGACATGGATTCCCTCCCGGTACGGCACCAGTCCCAGTGTCCGCACCTCCAGACGGTCCGTGATCGCAAATCGTGACAAGTCGCGCCTCCCGGGAGGCCCGGCCGCAGCATGGATCGCCTTCCCTGAGTCCGTCAATCCGATCCGCTGCCCCCCGCCCCGCTCACCCGGTTCCACGGCCGACCCTCCAGGACTGACCGGTCTTTCAGAGAATCCTCCGGGATGGGCCGCGCCAGGACTGAATTCACCGAGGATGGGGGGGAGTAGCAGATATTCGCATTCGGGCGAGGGCGGGGTAGTCGGCTTGGCTCCGAAAGGTCCGCTGCTCCGACTACCGGGCTCCATCCGCGAGCACGAGCGGTGTCGTCTTCTTGGCAGTCCACGAACGGTTGATGCTTTCTCTGGTGCGGCGTGTGGGGGGCGGGTCGCCCCGCCCACCCACAGTGGGCTGTTCTGGCAACCCACAGACACCAGAGGT
>JAKPOP010000023.1 GCA_029547805.1 Deltaproteobacteria bacterium | reverse complement strand
CACCGTCGAGAGCCGCGACGTCTACGACATCCTCGTCGAGCGCCATCGCCGCGGCTCCATCATCGTCACCTCCAATCGCGAGCCCCAGGAGTGGCTCGCCATGATGGCCGACCCCATCCGCGCACAGTCCGCCATCGACCGTCTGGTCAATGCCGCCTACGAACTGGTCATCGAGGGCGAGTCCTACCGCAAGCGCGAGAAACCCCAGGTGCAGCGATGACGACCAACCGTGCCGTGCCCCTCCGGGCTACGCCCTCCGGGGCACGGCATCACCTGGGCCTGGGGCATGTCCCCCTCGGCAGGTGGTCCCTAATTCGTGGCAATCAGGTGGTCCCTTCCTCGTGGCAATTGACAATCAGCAAATAGCCGCGGCATTTGCCGCAAGGTCCTTGATGAGAGCCTTCAAGCCATTGAATGTGTATCCTTCAGTCGACTCCTCGAACGTGATGATTTGCAATTGCAGTCGACGGATCCGGCGTTTGATTTCAGGCGTAACGGTGTTCGGAAGAACCAGGATACGCTTTGGCTCTCCCTTGAAATCAAGAGCGTAGTAGAAGAGCTGACCGATGCCCTTCTGGACGTCTCCTGGCTCCGCACCGCTCTTCACCTCGAACAGCGCCAGGCATTTCTCACCGGATGAGTCCATAATGGCCATGTCAAAATCGTCTTTCTGAAGAGGCAACTGGAGATTGCGATCTTCGAGCATTTCCAAGATTTGATCGCCAAGGGCATTGTGGACACGGGCATGGATCTTGTGCGATGGATGACTCGATGAGTTTCCAGCCGTCGAGTCTCCATACTTCGACGGCTCCTCGCTTTCATGGTACCAGTTGTCGATCCTGCTGATGGAATTGGACACCCCAGACTGCGTCAGGCCGCGAATCCGGGAGGCTTCCTTGGCGAAGGCGATCAGCGCATCGACCAGATTCTCGCCGTTGATAGGATGGATCGCCAGGACCACGATCGGTTTTTCGTCCTCGGTCTCCTTCACCTTCACCCACCGACTGAAGGTCCCTGGCTGGTAGTGGTGCCAGAAGGTGACCCGGTTCAGACGGAGGTTGTTGAACTTGTTGGCCCGATGGCCGAGGTAGATCGTCCCATCGTCGCCCTCCAGGAACACGCCAGCGACATTGCGATTTACCCCTTTCACGGGCACGTTGATTTCAATCGTCCAGGAGACGTTGGCCGATCCATCGGAGATGATGATCTGATGTGCGAATCTCCGCGTGTTGCCCCCCCAGACCTCCGGGTCCACGAATCGAAACGAGATCCGGTCCTGCTCCAACCAGAACCCATCCTTGCTTGGTTTGCACCTTTTGTTCAAGTTGGCCCGGAGCTGATCTTCGGCTTTTTCGATCCTCTTCTGTTCCGTGATGACCCTCAGCATGGGGCCCTCCTGTGAGCGAGTTCCCATGATCCAGCCAAGCGTGAGACAACCATTTTCCCCACCACACCCAGCCGAAGATATGCGTTTATTTCATGAATAACGGCACTTGTCAAGGTCCCCGTGTCCGCACAGATATCTTCAAACCCGCAACGAAGGCGGACCTGCGCCCGGTTTCCTTGGACCACTTCCCTCGCGGTCATGACCCCAGGTTCGTATCCAAGGAAACCTAGTGCAGGTCGACCCGAAACCGGGGCCTGTTCATGCGTCGGTTGACGCGTCCTGTCTTTCCGTTCGCAGTCCCTGCCAGAATCGATGCCCCTCGACGAATCGCAGAAGCCACTCCGAGGGTTTGACCAGGGAAGGCCAGACGCCGTCGTCGTACATGAGGTCGGATCTCGGGGACTCACCCAACCGGACCCGGTCCAGCCGGTCGGCGTTCGCAAGGGCGATTCCGACGCGATCGGCAGGTGGCAACGGGCAGTCATCCGAGTCGTGGAGCCGGATCGCCTGCGCGGCGATCAAGACGACCGAGGGATCCAGGCCGAGGTCGCCCGCAAGGGCTTCCAGGATCCGGGCCCCCGCCTCGCCGTGTCCGGGTTCATGCCACTCGGTCAGACGGCCGGCATCGTGGAAGAAGGAAGCGACCAGGACCGCTTCCTCGTCCCGTTCCACCGGCCTGCCGTCGGTTGGCAGCGCCCGCACGATCCGCAACGCCAGGCATCCGACCCGGGTCCAGTGCGCCAGGCCGTGGCAGGTGGACCAGAGCCTCCCGAACGCGACCCGACCTCCGACCGGCCGACCGACGACATCCCTGGTGGCGTCCAGCAACCGCCGATACCGCGGGATGACATCCTCCCGAAGGATCGATTCCAGGATGATGTGCTCGTCCATCGCAGGTCCTCCTCGTTGCTGTCCCGATCGCGGTTCGGACGATGCGACGCCCCTTTTTCGGGTTCCGCCGTTCAGTGACCCTGGGCTTTCGCAGAGTGCGTGAAGTACGACCGGAAGGCGCCGTCGGGGGACCGGGGGGAGGTCCAGACCAGGTAGCCCCGGCCCCGGACGACGTCCAGCAGGGGTTCGGGGACGAAAGGAGTCACCAGGCAGAAGACCTCGCCAGGGGCCAGGGCCTCCAGTGCCTTCAGGACCTCGGGCAGGGGATGGCCGCCGCCCTCGATGATCGGGCGGGCATCCAGCGTCCGGACCGGGTCCTTCCACCAGGACGGCGGCCCCGAGGACTCCCCGCCGCCATCGAGGGACCCGGTGTCGCAGGGGCTGAGCCCCGCCGCCGCCCGCAAGGTGCCCACCAGCGTGCCCACCTCGAGGCCTCCAACCTTCGCCACCTGGCGCAGGGTCGCGATCTTCGCCACGGTCCGCCGGAGCACGGGATTGGAGAGCCGCCGGAACTCCGGCGAGAGGCCCACAAGGGTCTGCTCCAGTTCCGGGTAGTGCTGCAGCAGGTCGCCGACCTTCAGGTCCGGGGTGATGTCAGGCCTCATCGGGAGCCTCCTGTGCGCCGGCGTTCGCGGCGGCCGTCGGGTCCTCATCCCATTGGAGGATGCGCCGCTCGCCCTGAAGGGCCCGCTTGGCCGTCAGGTCCTGGCTGACCTCCAGACAGCCGAGATAGTCGCCCTGGCGGTTCCGAAGGGCGTGATACTCGATCACGATGAAGCGCCCCCGCATCTCAATCCAGAAGCGGGCCACGTCCTGCTTCCCGGACCGCAGTGCCTCCAGGATGCGCTCCACCACGTGGACCGACGACGGGGGATGGCACAGTGTGACCTTCCGGCCCAGGATGGCCCGGGTCCGGGTGAAGATGCGCTCCCGGCCCTGGGTGAAGTAGCGGACCGTGTCGTCCCGGTCCACGAAGGTCAGGTCGAAGGGGATCGTGTTCAGGATGGCGTCCAGTTCCTCCCGGGTGAAGGACCCGCTGTGGAGCCGGATGCGGTCGTCCCCGGCCGTCCCGACGGCGTCGGCCTCCGGGACGTCCGCCGGTCTCCAGGTCGCCGGAGGGTCGTAGAGGCAGTAGCCGATCTCGTCGCTGCCCTTGTGAACCTCCCACCACTCGGCCTCCGAGAGGAGGTCCATCGTCATCGGCAGCAGGATCTCCTCCTCCCGATCGGTCATCGCCAGCACCGAGTCCCAGGCCGGTCGCAGGACCAGGGCCGCGACGCTCCGGAGTTCCCCGGCCGTGGCGGTGCCCTGAAAGGCCCCCAGGGCCTCCCGGGCGTCCCGGAGCAGGGCCCGGGTCTCGTCGTGCTTGCCCCACATGACCGTCGGCGGCCCGGTGACCCCGTGGCGCTCCAGGATGGGGAACAGCAGGTGCTCCTTGCGCTGGTAGTGCTTCTCGACGTCCAGCAGCCGGTGGATCCCGGCGGTCATCTCCAGCAGGACCTCGGTGGCGTCGTCGTCCTCCCCCATCTCCTGGAGCCGGGCATCCAGGCGTCGGAGGTTGCCGACCTCCCAGCGGAGGGCCTCGTTCTCCCGGCTGAAGGTCGCCGCCGGGTGCCCGGGCGGCGGTTCCTTGGCCCCCTGCTGGGAGATGGCCCCCTGGAGCACCGCCGCGTGGATGTCGCACAGCCGCAGGACCTCCTCGACCGGCAGGCCCTCCTGGATCAGTTGCTGCTCGACCTCGACCACCTCGTGGTAGGGCACCTGGCCCAGCAGCCGGGTCAGTTGCGTCCGGACGGCCTCGGGGGCGACGCCCTCGTGCAACTGGCGAATCATGTGCTTGAGCAGGTTCTTGCGCCGATCCGACTGTTCCAGCAGTTCGCTCATCCGGTTCCCTCCGGGCAGGCAGGGGTCGGTCGCAGCCTATCATGGAGTTCCGGTTCTGCAATGGGTGGCGACCCCGGAGACCCGCGGGATGCGCCCTTGCCGTGCCGGTCCGTTGGGCCGAGGACAGAGGGTCGCCGGTCTCGGATGCCCGGAAGTCCGACGAGCGGTCCAGACCTGGGGCATCGTGCCCCCGCCTCGTGGTCCTGCCGGGCCCCGCACCGAGGCCAAAGGAGAACCATTTGCGGACAGCGGTTTCTTTTTTTTAGAATGGGGCGATTGGTCAAGGGGAGAACACAGGTGCTGGAAAGGAGGAAGCAATGAAACGCATCCCGACATGGCTGGCGCTGGCATTCTGGGCATGGGGCTGTCCCACCAGCATCGCGCCGTTTCCCGACGTGACGGTCCCCGACGTCTCCGGTACGGACCAGGGAACCGGGGACCCGGGGGCGGAAGTGTCTCCAGTGGACCCGGGGAGCGGACACCAGGATGTGGTGGCGGACCTGGGAGGTGACCCTGGATCGCCGCCAGACGGGGGCCCGATCGATGCCCAGGCGGACCTGGGTGGGGACGACGTGGTCCCACCGGCGGACGTGCCCGGGGACACGGGCACGGACTCGGGGATGCCGGGGGACCCCTGCGGGACCGTGGCCAATCCCCAGTGCCTGCCGGATGGCTGCATGACGCCAGGTGGCATGCCGGGAGTCTGCCGCCAGGACCCCGCCGGGACCTGCCGGTGCGTGGAAGAGACCGTCGTCCCGGAGTGCCTGGGGGACGGAGACTGCGTGAACCGCTACTGGCTGGTCAACTGCCAGGGCCACTGGGATTGCATCCAGGGCCTCTGTCGGGAGGCCTGCGGCGTGCCATGCGGGGATCAGGTCTGCGATTCCCTGGCCGGGGAGAGCCCGTTGTCCTGCAGCAATGACTGCCCCCTGGTGGTGCCCTGCATGGGCAACGAGGACTGCGACCCCAGCGCCTGGTGCGCTCGGGATGCCGGCCAGTGCACCGATCCCGGAACCTGCCAGCCCCGCCCGACCATCTGCTCCCGGATCTACCAGCCGGTCTGCGGCTGCGACGGACAGGACTACCAGAACGCCTGCCAGGCCAGCGCGGCGGGGGTGGCCGTCCGGACGGGAGGGACCTGCCCGGCCCAGCAGTGCGCGGAGGTGGCGGACTGCCTTGGGCGGCCCTGGCTGGTGGACTGCGTCGGGCACTGGGCGTGCACCCGACTGGGGGCCTGCAGCGAGGTCTGCGATTTCGATGGCTGCGGGGACGGGCGATGCGACCCGCGCCTGGGGGAGGACTCGGGGAGTTGTCCGAAGGACTGCCGGCCGGACATCTGCGCGTTGCAGGCGGGGCCCTTCTGCCTGCCCTGGGACTGCACCCGTTCCGGCGGCCTGCCAGGTCGATGTGGCACAGGGCAGGACGGGGCCTGTGGGTGCGGCCCCAAGTACGGGTCCTGTGCCGCCGACCGGGACTGCCTGGGTCAGGTCTGGCCGGTCCGTTGCGCGACTCAGGGCGGTCACTGGGACTGCATCGAGGGCGCCTGCGAGCCCATCTGCGGGAATCCCTGCGGCGACGGTTTCTGCGACCGGGAACAGGGCGAGGACCCCTCCTCCTGCTCCCAGGACTGCCCCCCGCGGGACGTCCACTGCGACGACGGGACGGAGCCCCTCTGCGAGATGATCCCCCCTCGCTGCAATGAGTGGGAGATCCTGGCCTACCAGAACTCCTGCTACGTCTGCGTGAACCCGGCGACCTGCCGCCCCTGGGGCGAGCCAGGATGCGCCGGCGATGCGGACTGTCGGGCCGACCAGTGGTGCTCCCCCTGCGGGACCTCCTCCTGTCCTCTCTGCGACAACTGCCTCCCGGCCTGCGTGGCCCACGGCTGCCCCACCGATCCCGTCGCCGATTGCGCGATGGTCCGACCCGACTGCGGCCAGGGGGCCGTCGCCGTCATCCAGAACGGCTGCTGGGTCTGCGTGGACCGTTCGACCTGCCTTCCGGTGGTGTTCTGAGACCAGGGCCCCCCGGGAATCTCCCGTCTTCAGGGAACCCAGGACCTGCCGGCGCCGAGGGTCCTCTTTGCCGTTGATCCGGCAGGGGAGGGCGTCTATCCTTGCGGCGACTCTCCGGCGGAACGGGAGGCCATCGTGATGCGATTCGCCCCGATCCTGGCGCTGCTTGCAGGCCTCGCCTGCTCGTCGAAGCCGGCCCTGGACCCGAGCCAGTGCGGCCCTGCGAACCCCGAGGTGACGGCCTCGTGCCATCTCCCGGACGGGTCCTGCTGGGACCTCTGGTGCAAGGCCCTGAACCAGAACGGGGTCTGCTTCGTCGGGGAAGAGGAGTTCCGGGACCGCGATGGGTGCGAGAAGACGGCGAAGGGCATCTGGAGCACCTCCTGTCCCTGCCGCCGGGAGGGCGTCATCGGCGGCTGCCGCACCGCGAAGGAGGAAGGCCGTGCGGTCACCCGCTGGCTCTACGGGGGCATGTCCACCGAGGACTACCGCCACGCCTGCGAGACCAGCGTCTACAACACCTTCCTGGCCCCTTGACCGGTCTCTGGTCGCCGGTGGGCGGCGAAAGCCCCCCGAGAGAGGCCTCCGACCCGCATGAAGACGCCACCGGATCCCATCATCTGGTGTCGCCGGGCGACCGATCCGGGACCTGGAACGCCCGGACCGCCAGTCCCCATGCTGTCGCGCCCCTTGTTGAGACCAGCGATGACAGAATCGGTGCCTGTCCGCGGCCTGTCCCGATGCCTTCGGCCTGTTCCGGTGCCGCCCGACAGGCTGTCGAAAACCTGTCGAGGAAATCGGCTCGTTTTCCCGTCCCTGCGCAACCCCTGGAAAGTTCATGGGAATCCAAAAGGTCGATCCGGGGGGGATTGACACTTCATCCGGCCCATGTCAGACTCGCAACTGGACTTGGAAATGGGGTCGGACGGCCGCTCCGACACCCGCCGAGGAACCGGGCGACCGGGGAATCGACGGGACGAGGAGGGAAACCTCGGAGGGGCCGGCAGCCTCGAAAGAGGCCAGCCGATTTCCCGGTTCTTTGAAACTCTGTAGTACAGGGGAACGAACCCGGAAGGGCTTGTCCCTGAAGTACCGGAGAGGAGGCCGATGCGGGGGAGCCGCGGCATCCCGGCGAAAGCGGGGGTGTTCGGGGCGAGGATCCCGGGGGTGACGCAAGGGCCCGCGCCGAAGGGCGAAGGGCGGTGGCGGCACCCGAGAAGGCTGAGGCCGGGAAGGGGAATGCCCCAGGGAGGAGTGAACGCCTGGGAGAGCAGGAAGACGCCGGGGGCCATGGAGACATGGCGGCGGACTTCCCACCGGCAGCGGGATGAACCCCTTGAAGCGAGGGCACCTCGGAACCCCATTCCGAGGGGCGGTCGGATTTGCAGCCCCCTGGGAACAGGCAGGCGGCAGCGCCTTGTGCGCGGCCCTCTGTTCGGCCGGACGCCGCGAGGCGAAAGGTCGATTCCCGGGAGGACGCCGCGGGACCTCCGGGTCCCGATGCCGATCGCGGTCGCCCAAGTCGCAGGAAGGGAGGCGCGGGTCGAGAGGCCCGGCGATCGCTGTTCGGGAAGGCTCTGAGAGAGAGGAACCCCGAGGGCGCGCCCGGTTGAAACACACCGGGGAGATGGCGACGGGAGGAAGGCGTCGGAGCCGGCAGGAACGGCAGGGACGCAACAGGACCCGGAGTTGGATGCTCCGGGAGCGGTGGCTCGTCGCGGTTGGGTTGCGCCGTGGGGGCAGAAACCTCGTGAGAGCCGGTGGTGCCGGAGGACGGCACCCTGGGGATGCGGGGATGACTCTGGAGTGGAGCGGAAGGCCGAGGAAGGCACGCCTGGAAGTTCACGCTTCCGGCGCCCGGCGGGCGAAGACCACGGGGTGGATGAACCACGAGGTGGGGTCGCCGAACCAGTAGGGCGATAGCCCGACGGGAAGTCTTCGAGGGCACAGCCAACCACAGGAGAGTTGCGCCGGACGCGGTGACGCGCGAGGCGAACCCGATATCACCGACAGGCTCTGGGGAGGCACTCCGGTCGTCCCCCCTGTTTCCAGGTCCAACCATGCGGCGAGCCTCGGCTCGCCGTTTTGGTATTCAGCGAACGATTTCTCATCGACATCCTGGCTCGGGAGGTCTCTCGGTGTTCCGGAGATGGCTGGTCCTCTGCCTGGTGCTGGGCGGGTGCGGATCGGACGCCTGGTCCTGCAAGGACGACTACGACTGCGACGGGACGGACCTCTGCCAGGTCTCCACGGGGCGCTGCGTCGCCCTCTCCAGTGTCGAGTGCCGCCGGGACGAGGACTGCGTGGCCCCGGAACTGGGCTGCCTGGACCTCAAGTGCGTCCCCCGGTGCTCGGACCAGGTCTCCTGTCCCCAGGCCAATCAGGTCTGCCAGCAGGGGCTCTGCGTGGTCCCGGCCGAGGCAGGCCTCGACTGACACCCTGCGAGTTGCGCCTCAAGCCTGCCACAACCTTCGGGCGGTCTGCTGGAGGGCTGCCAGTCCCCGTCGCCGGATGGGGGTGGCGCCAACCCGTGTCTCGAAGTCCGCCTCGTCCCAGTCCAGCACCTCCCGCAGGGGCAGGAACGGGAGTCCCGGGAGGGGCCGAAAACAGGGGTGGTCCGGTCGCAGGGCCCGTTGATTGAAGGGGCAGACATCCTGGCACCGGTCGCAGCCATAGAGATGGCCCGCCAGGGGGATGCCTTCCGGAATCGGGGTCCGGGCGGTCACGGTCCAGTGGGCCAGGCATCGGAGGACATCGAGCCGCCCCGGCGACGGCAGGGCCCCGGTGGGACAGGCCCGGAGGCATGCGGTGCAGAACCCGCATCCGGGCAGGGGCGGGCGGGGGTCGTCCGGGAGGACCTCCGCCTCGGTCAGCACGACCCCCAGGAAGACGAAGGACCCGAGGCGGGGGTGGATCAGCAGGCCGTTGCGCCCCAGGAATCCCAGTCCCGCCCGGGCCGCCCAGGCCTTCTCCAGGATGGGGCCGGTGTCCACGTAGGCCCGGCTGCGGCAGCCGGTCTCCGCCTCGATGGACCGGGCCAGGGCCTCCATCGACCGGATCATCGGGCCATGGTAGTCGGGGCTCCAGGCGAAGCGGGACACGAATGCGGTGCCCGGGGGAAGGGCCTCGATGCCCGGCTGGGGGCCCAGGTAGGACCGGCAGGCCACGACCACGGTGCGGACCCCGGGGAGCAGTCGGCCGGGGTCCAGGCGGTCGGCCAGTCGGCGGTGCAGGTAGGCGAGTTCCGGGGGATAGGCCGGAAGCACCCCGGAGAGGTGGTCCGGGTCCGCGGGCACCGGGGCCGCCGTGGCCGCCGCGGCATCGTCCAGTCCGGCGGTTTCCGCCAGGGATCGGACCCGGGAGGCCGCGATTGCCGTTCTCATGGGCGGGCATTATACTTCCGCGGCCTTCCGGGAGGCAGGGCGCTGGACGTCGAGGGCATTCGCATCGAGGGCCGCTCGCTGGGGGGCATCGCCACGACGCTGGCCTTCCCCGAGTGGTCGCTCTGCGTGGACCTGGGGGTCTGCACCCCGGCGGCCCTTCGCTGCTCCACGGTGGCGCTGACCCATGCCCACGCCGATCACGTGGCGGGCCTGTGGACCTACCTGTCGGTCCGCCGGCTCTACGGGATGGCGGCCCCGACGCTGGTGGTTCCCAAGGGAATGGAGGAGGGCATCGAGGCCGTCATCGACGACCTTGGGAGGCTCCAGACTCGGCCCTACGATCGGCAGGTGGTCCCGGTGGAGGTCGGGGGAGAGGTTCCCGTGGGTCGGGGCCTGTGGCTGCGATCCTTCCCGGTGGTCCATCGATCACCGGGGACGGGATGGCTGGTGCTTCGCCGGACCCGACGCCTGCGGGAGGCCTTCCGGGACCTTCCCGGGGCCGAGATTGCGCGGTTACGGGCCGCCGGGGAGGAGGAGACGCTGCTGGAGACCGTCGAGGTGCCCCTGGTGGCGGTCACCGGCGACACCTCGGCGGAGGTGGACCTGTCCCGGGATCCGGCGACGCTCCGGGCCCGGGTGCTGCTGATCGAGACAACCTTCTGGGGAGATGACCAGGAACGAGGCCTCCAGGCGGCAGCGTTGGGCCAGCACCTCCATTGCAGTCAGTTGCCCGAGGTGCTTCGGGGGGTCGAGGCCCGGGCCCTGGTGATCTACCACCTGAGCCAGGTGCACACGGCCGAGGAGGTCCGCAGGCGGTTGCCCCAGGTGCTGCCGCCGGAGTGGCTGGACCGGACCCATCTCATCGAGCCGTTGCCGGAGGACCGCATCTAGGGACCACGGGCCGCGGGGCCATTCCCAAGAGGAGGGGGCGTGGAAGTCATTGGAGTTCGCCGGTTCCTTCGGAGGGTCCTGTCCCCGGAACAGCGGCGGGTGATCAAGTTCCTGGTGGTGGGGACCTCCGGGGTGCCGGTGAACGTGGGAGTCGTCTGGGTCACGACCCACCTGCTGACGCCGGAAATGCTCGTCGGCCCGCGGCAATGGCTTGCGGAGGCCCTGGGGGTCCCGACTCTCACGGCCATGGGGTTGCGGGACATCGTGGCCTACGGCCTCGGGATCCTGGTGTCGATCCTGACCAACTTCCTGCTCAACAACTTCTGGACCTGGGGGGACCGGGTGGTCGGGGACAGCCGGGGGCGGTTCTTCCGTCGCCTGGTGACGTTCTATCTGGTGTCGTCGCTGGCGGCGGCGGTGCAACTGGTGACCTCGTCGGGGGTCTCGGCCCTGGTCCGGGGGAACGCCTTCTTCAATCAGGTGATCGAGGGGGACTTCCGGGTCTATCACGCCTTCGCGCCGATGGTCGGCATCCTGGCCGGGATGACCATCAACTTCGTGATCAACAACTGGTGGACCTTCCGACGTCGGGCCTGAAGTCCCGTTGGGGATCGTCGGGCGGTCAGTGGCGGGTGGATCGGCCCGTCGTGAGGGCCGAGAAGAGCTTCGTGTAGAGTTTCATGCAGTGGCGGACGGCCTCGATGGCCTCTTCCGGCCCCAGGAAGTCCTGCACCAGGACCTCCTTGTTCTCCAGTTTCTTGTAGTCCTCGAAGAAGCGCCGCAGCTCGTCCAGCCGGTGGGGCGGCAACTCCTGGATGTGGGTGAAGTGCTTGTACTCGGGATCGTCCATGTGGACGCCGATGATCTTCTCGTCGTTCTCCCCCTGGTCCAGCATCGTCATCATGCCGATGGGCCGGACCCGGAGGATCGACAGGGGCACGACCTGCTCCTGCATCAGCACCAGCACGTCCAGGGGGTCGTGGTCGTCGCCGATGGTCTGGGGGATGAAGCCGTAGTTGGCCGGGTAGATCACCGAGGAGTAGAGCACCCGGTCCACCCGGATGATGCCGCTCTCCTTGTCCAGTTCGTACTTGACCTTGCTGCCCTTGGGGATCTCGATGACGGCCTGGAACTCCGCCGGGGCCTCGTCTCCGATGGATACGTCGTGCCACGGATGCATGGGCGGATCTCCCGCGAGAGGCGGCGCAAGAATGCCGCCGGTCGGCCCGTCCGTCAAGGGGAACGACATATCGGAGGGGAGGGGTCAGGGCACGGAGGAGGCCTTTCCGCCGGAGCCGGACCAGAGGGCGAAGGAGGCCTTGTGGAAGTCCTTGTTGGCCCTGGCGATGTGCCGGATGCTGATGCGCTTCGGGCAGACCGCCTCGCACTCGCCGTAGTTCGTGCAGTGGCCGAAGCCCTCGGCCTCGGCGGTCCGGATCATCGACAGGGCCCGCTGGAGCCGCTCGGGCTGCCCCTGGGGCAAGAGGCCCAGGTGGGAGAGCTTGGCCGATACGAAGAGGGAGGCCGACCCGTTGGGGCAGGCGGCCACGCAGGCCCCGCAGCCGATGCACTCGGCGGCGTCCATCGCCATCTCGGCCTGGGGCTTCGGGACAGGCACCGCACTGGCGTCCGGGGCGTTGCCGGTCCGGACCGTGATGAACCCTCCCGCCTGGATGATCCGGTCGAAGGCGGACCGGTCCACGATCAGGTCCTTCATGACCGGGAAGGCCGCCGACCGGAAGGGCTCGATCACGATCTGGTCGCCGTCATGGAAGAAGCGCATGTGCAACTGGCAGAGCGTCGTGCCGGGCCTTGGGCCGTGGGGCGTGCCGTTCACGACGGCCCCGCAACAGCCGCAGATGCCCTCCCGACAGTCGTGCTCGAAGTGGACCGGCTCCTCGCCCTTGCCGATGAGCTCCTCGTTCAGGACGTCCAGCATCTCCAGGAAGGACATGTGCTCGGAGATGTTCTTCAGTTCGTATCGCTGGAAACGTCCCTCGTCCCCCTTGGACTTCTGCCGCCAGATGTGAAGGGTCAGATTCATTTGTAACTCCTCTGGGCGAGGTGGACGACCTCGAAGGAGAGCGGCTCGACATGGCGCACGGGGTCCTTCCCGGGCCCGGCGTATTCCCAGGCCGCCACGTGGCAGAAGCGCTCGTCGTCCCGCTTCGCCTCGCCATCCTCCGTCTGGTGCTCCTCCCGGAAGTGCCCTCCGCAGGACTCCTCCCGCTCCAGGGCGTCGCGGGCCAGCAGTTCGGCGAACTCCATGTAGTCGGCCACCCGGGCCGCCTTCTCCAGTTCCTGGTTCAGGTCCGCCGCGTCGCCGGGCACCCGGACGTCGTTCCAGAAGGCCTCCCGGATGCGTCGAATCTTCTCGATGGCCGTCGTCAGGGACTCCCGGGTCCGGGCCATCCCCACATGCTCCCACAGGGTCAGGCCCAGTTCCCGGTGCAGGGAGTCCACGCTGCGGCTGCCCCGGACCGCCATCAGTCGCCGGACCAGGTCCTGGGCCGTGGCCTTGGCCTCCTGGAACTCCGGGCGGTCCGCGCTGACCTTCGGGAGTCGGCTGTTGGCCAGATAGTCCCCGACGGTCACGGGAATCACGAAGTAGCCGTCGGCGAGGCCCTGCATGAGCGCCGAGGCCCCCAGGCGGTTTGCGCCATGGTCGCTGAAGTTGGCCTCCCCCAGCACGAAGAGCCCCGGGACGGTGCTCATGAGGTCGTAGTCCACCCAGAGGCCGCCCATCGTGTAGTGCAGCGCCGGGTAGATCCGCATGGGCCGGGTGTAGGGGTCCTCGCCCGTGATTCGCTCGTACATCTCGAAGAGGTTGCCGTAACGCTCCTCGATCACCGCCCGACCCAGGCGCTTGAGGCTGTCCCGGAAGTCCAGGTACACGCCCCGGCCGCCGGGACCCACGCCGCGCCCCTCGTCGCACATGCGCTTGGCGGCGCGGCTGCTGATGTCCCGGGGGGCCAGGTTGCCGTAGGAGGGGTACATGCGCTCCAGGTAGTAGTCCCGGTCCTCGTCCGGGATCTGGTCCGGCTCCCGGTGGTCCCCGGCCTTCTTGGGCACCCAGATCCGGCCGTCGTTGCGCAGGGACTCGGACATCAGGGTCAGTTTCGACTGGTAGTCGCCGGCCACCGGGATGCAGGTGGGGTGGATCTGGGTGTAGCAGGGGTTCGCGAAGGCGGCCCCGCGCTTGTAGGCCCTCCAGGCGGCGCTGACGTTGCAGTTCTTCGCGTTGGTGGAGAGGTAGTAGAGGTTGCTGTAGCCGCCGGTGCACAGCAGGACCGCCTCGCCGGCATGGGCCTCGAACTCCCCGGTCACCAGATCCCGGGTGATGATGCCCCGGGCGCGGCCGTCCACCACGACCAGGTCCACCATCTCCTTCCGGGTGAACAACTGGACGGCGCCGGCTCCCACCGTGCGGGCCAGGGCGCTGTAGGCCCCCAGCAGCAACTGCTGTCCCGTCTGGCCCCGGGCGTAGAAGGTCCGGGAGACCTGGGCGCCACCGAAGGACCGGTTGGCCAGGTAGCCGCCGTACTCTCGGGCGAAGGGGACCCCCTGGGCCACGCACTGGTCGATGATGGCGCCGCTGACCTCGGCCAGACGGTAGACGTTGGCCTCCCGGGCCCGGAAGTCGCCTCCCTTCAGGGTCTCGTAGAAGAGCCGGTAGATGCTGTCGCCGTCGTACTGGTAGTTCTTGGCGGCATTGATGCCGCCCTGGGCCGCGATGGAGTGGGCCCGGCGGGCGCTGTCATGGTAGGTGAAGACCTTGACCTGGTATCCCAGGTCCCCCAGCGTGGAGGCCGCCGAGGCCCCGGCCAGGCCGGTGCCCACGACCAGGATCGTGGACTTCTTCTTGTTGGCGGGGCTGACCAGGGCCGCCTCGTTCTTGCGGCGGGTCCACTTGCTCTCGATGGGACCGGAGGGAATGCGGGGGTCCAGTTTCATCGTCGCCTCCTGCGCTATCGGACCCACCCGGCCAGCACCGCGATGGGGATGGAGAGGTCGCCGACCACGACGATGCCGGTCAGCACGTTCGCCAGCGTCCGCCGCAGCCCGTCATGGGCCGGATGGGACCAGCCCACGGTCTGGAACCAGGACCACAGGCCATGCCGGAAGTGCAGCAGAAGCATCACCACGGCCACCATGTAGGCCACGGAGACCCAGGGGATCTGGAAGCCCTTGACCACGTTGGCATGGGCGTCCAGGTGCACGAAGGGGAGCCCGGTGTTGCCCACGGTCAGGTGCAGCAGGTGGAAGACCACGAAGGCCGCGATGATGGGACCGGTCCAGATCATCGTCCGGGCCTCGTACGACGCCTCTCGGTAGCGCCGCACCCGGTAGCCCTTGGGCCGGGCCTTCCAGGAACGGATCGTCAGAACCAGCGCGCACCAGAGGTGCAGGACCACCGAGGCAAGCAGCACCAGGCGCGTGCCCCAGAGCAGCGGCATGGCCCGATCGGAGTGCAGGAAGGCCGCGTACTGGTTGATCATCTCCCGTCCGTTCGGGGCGAAGATCTGCAGGTTGCCGAGCATGTGGACGAATACGTAGGCGAAGAGGATCAGGCCCGTGACGGCCATCACCATCTTCTTCCCCGGACTCGAGGACCACCAGGAACCCAGTGCCGACATGATCGAACCCTCGTAGAGGAGATGGACCCGCCGGCGGAACGCTCTCGGCATCCGCCCGGTGGGATGGGGGCAGTCTAGGTCCGCCATTTTCGGGATGTCAACGGATTTTCCGAAGAACCGGAACGACAACAGATTTTTCAGGGAACCTGGACCTGGGCCCGGCCCTCGTGAAACCAGGTGGAGATCCAGTGTATGGCCTGGCTCCGCATCTGTCCGCCGTCGGTTCCCTGGGAGTCCAGGAGGTCCCCGTGGACCGCCGGGTGGAACTGGCAGATGGCCGATTCGGGCGTCGGACCGGCGGCCGGGAGGATGCCGGGGATGGGGCGATACTCCGGCCCCACCAGGGGCAGGTCCATGGCCCGGGCCAGGGTCTCGGTGGAGGCGTTGGCGACCGTGTCGTCGTCGATGACCTCCTGGACCAGCATCCGCACGCGGTCCCCCTCGGGTCGGAAGTAGCCGTCCCAGAGGGCGTCGGCGTAGGCGATGGCGTCTCCCGACCAGATGCCGTGCTCGGCGGCGTTCAGGTAGCCGTGGGCCAGGAAGACGTCCCCGAAGGCCCGCTGGACGTAGAGGTCCACCAGGTGAAACAGGCCGATGCCGCCGACGTTGCAGACGAAGGCCGAGATCCGGGGGACGAAGGGGAGGGCCAGCAGGCCGATGATGCTCCCCAGGCTGTGGCCGACGTAGCCGATCTCCCGGACATCAAGCCGGGGCCCATCCGGGGGGAAGAGGGCCGGGTCGGCGGCCAGGCCGTCGAGCATCTGGACCGCCGAGGCGACATCCAGGGCCGCCTGGCGGAAGTTCTCCCGGATCTTCAGGGGGTCGTCCACCGGCAGGAAGGCGTAGCCCCAGGAGAGGGGCTCGGTGCCATGGCCGCGGCTGCCGTGCCGGGGCCAGTCGAAGCGCAACACCGCGATCCCCTGGCGAACCAGTTCCCGGGCGATGATGCACATCGCGCGCTGGCTGGAGGCGATGCCGTGCTGGGCCAGGACCACCGGGAAGGGGCCGGCCCCGACGGGGATCATGAGCCGGAAGTCCACCCGGTCCGGCGGGAACTCCTCGAAGGACCCGTCCTGGCGGCGATGCCAGAGGCCGTCCTCCCCGGTCAGGTTCCAGGGGTGGAAGACTCCCTTCAGGGCCAGCGGCATCTGGTCCGCTGGCATGGAGCAATCATCGAGGCGCCCGTCCCGGACCCAGTCCGGCTGCCCGTCGTCGTCCAGGTCCACGTCCCAGGTCACCGGAGGGAGGTCCGTCTCCTGGAGGAACCGCGCGAAGAGGGCCGGGAGTTCCTCTCCGTCCCGGAAGGCATGGGCGGTGGTGAAGGTCGCGGCAGCCACGATGGCGTCCCGGTCCGGGAGGGCGTCGAGGATCGGCACGATGCGGGCGTGCTCCGCCTCGATCAGGGCCCTCCGGGAGTCCGGGGTGTCGGGAGGGATCGGCTCGGTGCCCAGGACGCGCAGGAAGCCGTTGCTGGGCTGCAAGGGGGTCCCGTCGGCGGCCTTCAGGGCCGTCGTGACGGTCACCAGGTAGCGCTTGCCGGGCAGGGGACTGGCCGGCAGCAGGCGCACCACCCAGGCCTCGTCGTCGGGGTAGGGAAGCCAGGCGGTCAGGAAGGGCACCCGGTCGGCGGGACGCCCGGCGTCGTCGAGGACCTGGAGGCGCACCGAGGCATCCGGGGCCAGGGAATCCTGCAGGGTTGCAGGAAGGCTGGCGGGGTCCAGGGGGACGCTGGCCTGGAAGGCGATGGGAGCGTAGGTGGCAAAGCCGTGGACCGCGGCCAGGCGGGGGACGTAGGGGCCGTCGGCCATCAGGGGCAGGTTCGCGTTGGATCGGTCGGCCCCGTCCACGAGGATGGCCCCGTCGGGATCCAGATGGAGGTCCCAGGGGAAGAAGCCGTCGATGGGGGTCGCCCGGTGGTCGTAGAGGATCCGGGCCCGGGGTTCCTGGCGCGGCGGGGCCACGTCGGGGGACCCGTCACCGGGGGCCGGGTCGTTCCCCGAGGTCTCCTGCGGGGCGTCCGGGGGTTCCTGCACGTCGGGGTCCGCGGCGTCGGTGGGGCCGTCGTCCAGGTCGTCCAGGCAGATGCAGGGGCCGAAGCCGGTCCCGAGGTCGTTGCACTGCTGTCGGGCCGGGCACTGGTCCTCGCCCCGGCAGGGGGTCCATTCCCCTGGCGAGCAGACCAGGGGGACGTCACTGCCGCCGCACTGGCATTCGCCATAGAAGCCCTTCCCATCCTGGCGGCAACGCTGCAGGCCGGTACACCCGTCCGGGCCCGTGCAGGGGACCGTGGAGTCCGGTGTGCAGACCTGATCCGGGGTGCTTGCGGCGCATCCCCATGCGCACGCCAGCGCCACCAGTGCCCGACCGAGAGAGCCGAGGGGTCGTCGATGCATGGACCATTTCCTCCAGGAGGCTGCCGAAGGCCACGGAACTCTAACGTGGAACCGGCGGGCCGAACAGGCGGCCGATGGACAAGAGTCCCCAGGTGACGATATCATGCCGCTTGTTGCTGCCCATGCAGGAGGTCATCCATGGACCCGGTCTCTTCTGCGCCGCCGGTCAATCGAATCTATGGGGTCGTCATCGGCATCGTGGTGGACAACAAGGACCCGGAGGGGCTCTATCGGGTCAAGGTGAAGTTCCCCTGGGTCCGGGAGTCGGGTTCCTACACCAATGCCCCGGACAAGGAGGACTTCCTGTCAGCCTGGTGCCGCATCGCCACCCCGATGGCCGGTCCGGACCGGGGCTTCTTCTGCCTTCCCGAGGTGGACGACGAGGTCCTGATCGCCTTCGAGCACGGGGACCTGCGGCGACCCTTCGTGCTGGGGGCCCTCTGGAGCCCCGTGGACAAGGCCATCCACGACAACAAGAGCCAGGGCGGCAAGAACAACTTCCGCACCTTCTTCAGCCGGTCGGGCCACGTGCTCCAGTTCGTGGACGAGGAGGGCAAGGAGCGCATCGTCCTCCAGACCAAGATCGGGAAGGGAAACGCGGCGAAGGGGCACAAGTCCCGGGACGGTCACTTCATCGTGCTGGACCACACCGGTGGGGCCGAGAAGATCGAGATCTACGACCGGAAGCAGGAGAACTACGTCCTGATCGACTCGACGAACCAGCGGATCGAGGTGAAGAGCGCCAAGGGCAACATCCTGATCTCGGCTCCGAACGGCGAGGTCAAGATCGACTGCAAGACGCTGGTCACCCAGTCGTCCAGCACCACCACGATCAAGTCCGGAAGCGCCATGAAGGTGGAGTCGTCGGCCACCGCGGACATCAAGTCCTCGTCGGCCATGACCATCAAGGGATCGGTGGTGAACATCAACTAGGAAGGCCGGGGTCCCGGGAACGGAGGAGGCTTTGGACTGGACGACCTTCCGGTTTTGCGCGGTGGACCTGGACGGTTCCCCCCTGGGCGTGGTGATCGCCAAGGCGGCGTTCCTGGTCGGGGAGGACCGCATCCCCAGGCCGCACCCGGAGCCGGCGGTGATCCGGGAGGCGGACGTGCCCTGGGAGGGGGACGACCCCGCGGCGGTGCCGCTGCGGGCCGAGTCGGACCTGGCCTTCCGGAAGGACCAGGCGGACGTGGTGGTGCTGGCCACCGCCCACGCCCCGGGCGGGACGGCCGTACCGCAGTTCGACGTCGAGGTGGGCATCGGGCGGCATCGTCGGGTCCTGCGGGTCTTCGGGGCTCGACAGGCGGTCTATCGCGGCCCCGCCAATCCGTCGCTGAAGAAGCCTGTGGAGGACCTGCCGCGCTTCACGGACCCCGAGCCGGTGCGCAAGGTCCCCGTGACCCCGTGGGCGGCCTATGGGGGCACTGCCCGCTTCCGGGTGCCGGGAACCGACACGGTGGTGGAGGTTCCCTGCCCGACCAACCCCTTCGGACGGGGCTATTGCATCCAGAACTCCCCGGAGGGCCTCGATGGGCTGTGGTTGCCCCAGGTCGAGGACCCGGAGCGGCTGTTGACTCCCGAGACCCTGGTGCAGGAGATCGGGACCCCCGAGACGGTCCCCTGGCCGGCCCTCCTGGGCCCCTATGGCCGGGCCTGGTATCCCCGGGCGGCCTTTGCGGGAGTGCCACCCTACGATGCACCCCGTGTCCGGGACCTGGTCCGGGCCCAGGCCGACTCCCTGGACCCCGAGGCGGATGCGGCGGCCATCGCGATGCTGCGGGAATACGAGCCGCCATTGCTGGCCCCGGAGTTCTTCCAGTGCGGGGCCCCGGGCCTGGTCTTTCCCAGGTTGCAGGGGGACGAGGTCTTCCTGCTGCGGAACCTGACTCCTGACGGCTACCTCGTCTTCAACCTGCCGGGGGTGCGTCCCCAGGTGGTGGTCGGCGAGGGGACGGAGGCCCGGGAGGTCCCGGTGGCGCTCGACACCCTGGGGTTCGACACGGAGTCCATGCGGCTGGAACTGACCTTCCGCGGGCGGGTGGTGCTGGAGTCCCCCGAAGCCGGCGGGGCATTCCTGTCCCGCCCCTGGTCCGTGACGACCGAAGGCGGCCGGGGAAGCCCGGAGGCGGAGGAGGCCCTCCGGGAAGAGGACGGCCGGACCCGCGGAATCTGAACGCCTTCCTCCAGTGCGGCCATCAGAGTGTGGCGTCGAGGGCCGACAGGGCCGCGTGCCCGGCCCCCCGTGCCCGGGAGAGGACCTCCAGGGCCTGGCGTCGAAGGGACTCTGCCTCGGGGTCGGTGCGACCCACCAGGTTGATTCGGACGTTCAGGGCGGCCCCCTCGGCGGCAGCCACGGCCATTGCTGCGGCCGCCCCGGCGTCGGAACGGCACTGCTCGTAGCCGACGGCGACGGCCTGGGCAGCCAGTTCCGCCACCCGGGCGGCAGCCTCCAGGGTCTCCCAGGGGACCTCCACGGCCCGCTGCTCCGCCCGGCGGATGGCCTCGGCCCGGGCCGCCTTCTCGGAGTCGGTGCCCTGGGGGAGCCTCCGGGCCGCCAGAATGGCGTCGAAGGCCGCGCTGTCCTCGTGGACCCCCCGGAGCAGTCGCTCCTTGAGGTTCTGGGCCTCCCGGGCCAGTCTGGCCAGTTCCTCCCGGTCGTCCTTCCGCTCGGGCCGTCGCCAGGTCAGGTTGCCGACCATCGCCACCAGGGCCGATCCCAGGGCACCGGCAAGGGCCGCCACCGACCCGCCGCCCGGGGTGGGGGCATCGCCGGAGACCCGGTGCACGAAGTCCGTGACCGGGAGGTCCGTGAGCCGGGACTCCCCCTCCTCGAGTCGGTACTCGATGACCTTTCGCCGGGGGTCGAAGGGCCTGGCGTCGTGGAGACCCAGGGATCGGACCGCGAGGTGGACCAGATCGGGTTCCGGGGCTTCGGGACAGGCCCCCTGCCGTTCCAGGTAATGGCGTCCTGCCTGGAGCAGCGCCTCCAGCGGCAGGAGGCCCACCACCTCGCTGCCCGTCACCCGCACCCCCAGGGAGTCGGCCTGGCGCCGGACCTCCTCGAAGACCTCGTGGAGCGGCGTCACCCGGTGATCGAGCAGGTTCACGCTGACCTGGGCAATGCCGTACTCGTCGATCACCCAGCCGACGGCCCGAACCGCCCGGAGGGTTCCAGGGACCTTCACGGGGCGCCCCTCGGGGTCCAGCAGCCGCTCCCCGTCGGTTCCTCGGGCGATGCCGCCGGCCTCCCGGACCCGGACGGCGATGCGGCTGGCCAGGGTCCGGTCCCGGGTGTTCAGGTTCACGTTGTAGGCGATCAGGATGGGCCGGGCGCCGATGACCACCGCGCCGGTCCGGGGCAGGAACCGGGCCGGGCCGAAGTCGGGCTGCCAGTCAGGGTCCTGGAGGCGGGCCTCCAACCCCTCGTATTCCCCCTGGCGAATGGTCGCGAGGCTCGTCCGCTCCGGGCGGGTGGCGGCCGCCTCGTAGAGGAAGACCGGGATGCCCAGTTCGCGCCCCACCCGTTCCCCCAGGGACCGGGCCAGGGCCGCGCACTCCTCCAGCGTGACGCCACGGAGGGGCACCAGGGGGCAGACGTCGGTGGCGCCAAGGCGGGGGTGCTCGCCGTGATGGCGGGTCATGTCGATCCGATCGGCGGCGGTCCGGATCCCCTCGAAGGCGGCCTCCAGGACCGTTTCCGGGGGCCCGGCAAGGGTCACCACGGTGCGATTCGCCGCGGCGCCCATCTCCACGTCCAGCACCTTGGCCCCCGCCCGTTCCATGGCAGCGGTGATGGCGTCGATGGTGGTCCGGTCTCGTCCCTCGCTGAAGTTCGGGACGCACTCGATCAGTCGGTCCATGGTCGCCTCCTGGCGGCCCCCTCGCGGGGACGCCTGTTCACGGTACGGGTTCGCACTCCTCGTCCTGGCAGGGGCCGAAGACCTTCAGGACCAGGCACTGGGTCCGGTTGTCGGACATCCGGACGCCGGTGGAGAGTTTCCCGAGGACCCGGATGGTCCGGGGCAGGGCCCTTCCGTCGGGGTCCTGGAGTTCCTTTCGGATCGCCTCGACCGGATCGCCGGAGGGTTCCAGGAAGGCCCGATGCCATCGTCCCTCCAGGTGGACCTCCCACTCGGGGCATCCGCAGGGCACGGGATTCAGGCGGACCAGGAAGGCGGAGTCCCGCTGGTGAGACTCCGCCAGCACCTCCAGCATCTCCCGGAGCCGGTCCGCCTGGGTCTTCGGGGCCGAGGCACAGCCGGTTGCCAGCACGGTCAGGACCAGCATGCGTCTCCAGGAAGGCCTGCCCAGGGGAACGCGATGGGCGGCTGGCATGGTTCCCGATGCCTCCTTCACAGGTAGATGACCAGTGCAGCGGTGACGCCATAGGCGATCCCGTTTGCCAGGAACCAGGGGTCCCGGATCATCACGTCCGTGGGACTCCGGGACTCGCCGGACCGCTTCAGCAGCACCAGGAAGCGCAGGAGCCCGACGGCCACGAAGGGGATGGTCCAGGCCAGCCGGGCATGACCGAAGTACTGCCGGGTCTGGGGCGCCACGGTGTACACGGCATAGACCGCCAGGGTGACCCCCGCAAGGACCCGGAGGGCCAGGTCCAGATGATGGAGCCGGTACTGGCGGAGGGCCGGCCGGGCGGACTGGTCCACGCCGTTTCCCATGGAGGCGAGTTCGTGGCGACGCTTGCCCAGGGCCAGGTAGAGGGCCACCAGGAACGTGCACAGCAACAGGAAGACCGAGACCTCGTCCAGGGCCAGGCCGATGGCGAAGGACCCGGCCAGGACCCGGAGCAGGAAGCCCAGGGCGATGGACAGGACGTCCAGGTAGGCGATGTGCTTCCAGGACATGCTGTAGGCGACGTTGAGGACCAGGTAGGCCAGGGAGGTCAGAAGAAAGCCCGGGCCCAGGAGGTATCCGAGGGCCCAGGAGGCCGCCAGGCAGAGCAGTCCGCCGGCGACGGCCCGGTCCACCGGCAAGGCTCCGGAGGCGATGGGCCGCAGGCGCTTCACGGGGTGGAGGCGGTCCTTTTCGACGTCCAGGACGTCGTTCATCACGTAGACGGCTCCCGACAGCAGGATGAAGACCGCCGTGGCCAGCAAGGCCCGGGCGAAGACCTCCGGGTGTCCCAGGCTGTGGGCCCGGGCGAAGACGGCCGGGGCCATCACGAAGACGTTCTTGACCCACTGGGCCGGGCGCATCGTCACCAGCAGGGCCCGAGGGCGGGTCATGGCGCTTTCTCCCTCGGGGATTCGGCGCGGGCGGCGGCGATGGCGGCGGGGATGCGATCGAGGACGTCCGATGCCAGGACCCCCCACTCGGTCCGCATCTCCGTGGCCAGGTCCCCCGCGCGGCCATGGATCCACGCCCCGGCGCAGGCCGCGTCGAAGGGGTCCATTCCCCGGGCCAGCAAGGCTCCCAGGACCCCCGAGAGGACATCCCCGGTACCGGCCACCGCGAGGCCCGGGCCCCCCGTGGGGACGATGGCCCGGCGTCCGTCGCGGGAGGCGACGACCGTCGAGGCCCCCTTGAGCACGACCACGCATTCCAGGCGGCGGGTCAGGGCGTCGGCCGCGGACATGCGGTCCTCCTGCACTGCGGCGGTCGGGAGGCCCAGCAGGCGGCCTGCCTCACCCGGATGGGGGGTCGCAACGCAATGCATGGCCGGGCGCAGGTCCGGGTCCGTCGCCAGCACGTTGAGGGCATCGGCATCCAGGACCAGTGGAAGGCGTGTGGCCAGGAGGTCCCGGAGCAGGGAGGCCGTTCCCGGACGGGTACCCAGGCCCGGGCCCACGACCGCCGCAGAGTAGCGCTGGACGAAGCCCTGGAGGTCGGGCATCGCCGGTTCGATCCAGTCCCCGGCCTCCTTCCAGGCCACCTCGACCATGAGGTCCGGGACCCGGCCCTCCAGGACGTCGGCGGCCCGGGTCTCCACCGCGAGGGTCGCCAGACCCGCCCCGGCCCGGAGCGCTGCCTGCCCCGCCAGCAGGACCGCGCCCACCTTTCCCCGCAGGCCCCCCACGACGAGCAGGTGGCCGTATTGATTCTTGAAGGCCCCCGGGTCCCGGGGGGGAAAGGCCCGGCTTGCATCCGCCGCGCAGACCAGCAGCACTCCGGGGGCCCGGGCGACCAGGTCCTCGGGGAGGCCGATGGGGACGATGCGCACGGTTCCGCAGCGGGCGCGGCCGGGCCAGGCGAAGTGCCCCACCTTGAGCGTCTCGAAGGTGATGGTCAGGTCCGCCTGGAAGGCCGGGCCCGGGACGCGACCGTGGTCCGAGTCCACGCCCGAGGGGATGTCCACGGCGATCCTGGGGCAGGGGAGGGCCGACGCCCGTTCCACCGCGTCCCGGAAGGGACCCTCCAGCGGACGGGTCAGGCCGGTGCCAAAGAGGGCATCGACCACTGCTCCCGCCTCGTGGTCCCAGAAGGACTCGGGGATGCCGTCCGGGCACTCCTCGAGGTCCACCGGCAGCCCCTCCAGGGGGGGCACCTGGAGCCGCGCATCGCCCCGGAGGTCGTCCTTGCGGGCCAGCAGGGCCACTCGGACCGGGATGCCCCAGGTGGCCAGCATTCGTGCCGCCACGAGCCCGTCCCCCCCATTGTTGCCCGGGCCGCAGAGGATCAGCACCGGTCGTCCCGGCCGGGCCACCTCCCGGACGGCCTGGGCCACGGCGGTTCCTGCCCGCTCCATGAGGACCGGCCCGGGAATGCCCCGGTCCTGGATCGCCTCGCGGTCCAGTTCCCGGGTGGTGCGGGCATCGAGGAGTCGCATGGGAGCCCTCCCGAGCCCCGGAGTCTATTCCGGTCGCCGGCTCCTGAAAAGCGCCATCGGGGGCTATGTGGAAGGAGACGGAGCGAGGACGCTTCCCGATCAGCGGCGGCGACGCCGTCCCCCCTCTCGCGGGCCGTTGCCGCCGGCGGGTCGGGAACTCGGAGGAGGATCGCGTCGGGGAGCCTCCGAGGGTTCTGGCCGGCGGGGTTCCTCGGAGGCCTGCGTGAGCCAGGCATCGACCAGGGAGGCGACCAGCCGCGGCGCATCGGGGTCCTCCAGGATCTCCCGGGCGATGGCCAGGAACTCCTCCGGGATGACCCGGCCGGCCTCGATCATCTCCTTCAGTTCCCGGACACGGCGTTCGGCCAGCATCTTCAGCGTCTCCTCCCGGCTGGGGGTCTCGAGCATCTTCAGGCGAATCCCGTAGGTCCACTCCAGTCGGCGCAGGGACTGGGTGTCGGTGATGGTCAGCAGCGAGATGGCCCGCCCCATGCGGTCCACCCGCCCCGTCCTGCCGGTCCGGTGGATGTACTGCTGGACGTCCTGGGGCAGGTCGAAGTGGATCACGCAGGGCAGGAACGAGATGTCGATGCCCCGGGCCGCGATGTCGGTGGCCACGAGCAGGCGCTGCCGTCCCGACCTCATGCGGGCCATCACCCGCTCCCGGTCGGTCTGGCTCAGGTCGCTGTTCAGCAGGGCCGCATCGAAGCCCCGGCGACGCAGGTAGGCCGTCACCCGCTCCGTCTCGGCCCGGGTGTTGCAGAAGACGATCGCGGCCCGGGGGTCCTCGGCCTCCAGCACCGCCAGCAGGGTCCGCAACTTGCTCCCGGTCGGGTCCACCGGGTAGCCGACGTTCTCGATCCGGTCCACGTCCACCCGGTCCTGGGAGAGGTCCAGCCGCACCGCGTTGGGCATGAAACGCCCGATCAACTGCATCAGGTGCTCCGGCAGCGTGGCGCTGAACAGCAGCACCTGCCGGAGTCCCGGGAGGGCTGCCAGCACCTTCCGGATGTCCTCGTAGAAGCCCGCCGACAGCATCTCGTCGGCCTCGTCCAGAACCAGGGCCCGAATGTCCGCCGTGCGGAACGTGCCTCGGCGCTGGTGGTCCAGCACCCGGCCGGGGGTGCCCACGACGACCTGTACGCCGGACGCCAGGGCATCCAGTTGTTCCTGGTAGCGGGTGCCGCCGTAGATGCAGACCGACAGCAGTCCGCAGTATCGGCCCAGGCGCTGGAACTCCTCGTGGACCTGGAGGGCCAGTTCCCGCGTCGGGGCCAGGACCAGCACCTGGGGCTTCCGGGAGGAGAAGTCGATCCGGTGCAGGAGCGGCAGCACGAAGGCCGCCGTCTTGCCGCTGCCGGTGCGGGACTGCACGACGACGTGCCGTCCCTCCCGGGCGGGGGCGAAGGACTCGGTCTGGACCGGGAGGGGGTTCTGGTACCCCGCATCCCGGACCCCCTGGAGCACCAGGGGATCCAGGCCCAGGGCCTCGAAGGTGGTGACGGGTGATCCTGGTGCTTCCGGATCCATCATCGGGCGGGACCTTACCGGAAATCGGCGCCGGCCGCAAGGCGCGACTCCACTTTTTCCTTGACAGGGGGGCGCTGCTGGCTAGAATCCGCCTCGGCTCTGTTGAAAACCAGGCGGGAGTAACTCAGTGGTAGAGTGCAACCTTGCCAAGGTTGACGTCGCGGGTTCGAATCCCGTCTCCCGCTCCGCGATGAAGCCCCGGTGACCCCGGGGCTTTTTCGTGTCTGACAGCATCGATTTTCCCGTGTCGGTCGCAGCACTCGCCCGAGTCGCAGGGCGGGTCGAAGCAATGGGGTTCGGGCGGGTTGGAATCCGGGGTTGGGGGCCGCAGGGCCTCTTGGCGAGGACCGCCCATCTTTCGTGACGCCCACGTGCTGGCGCGGGGCACGCACCCTGGCGCCAGTGCGAGTCCCTGTGATTGGTCACCCCGAGCGTTCATCCCCCCACCAGGAGCGTCCAATCAAACCATGTCGTGAGTCTGGCGTTCGTGGCCAAGGGAGGCGACATGAGGGGCATGGCAAAGCCCCTCCTTCCCGACGAGTTGTGGACCCGGATCGACCGTGCCACGCCGGGTTCCCGCGGGATCAGACCCTTTCGTTCGAACGTCGGGATCACTTGTTGGACGGACAGCCGCGTGGCCATGAAACAGGGCTGGATTCCGGCCCTGGCCGAGGCGCGGCCATGCGGTTACGTGAACGAGGACATGAATGCGAGGTGCAGGCTCCGTTTCGCCGTGAAGGTCATCGTCAGGCCGCGTCCTCCAGCGAGACGTGCAAGGGCTCCCGAGATGCCTCGGGGGACAGGTTCTTCAACTGCTCCAGCAGTTCGAGGAGGCGATCCGCCTGTCCGACCTTCGCGGCCATCCAGATCCGGAGCAGCACCTCCGTGTTGTAATCCATCCCCGCTGGGTCGTCTTCGCGGCCTTCCCACTGCGACACGACCGAATGGTTCGCCATGTTCAGGACACGCGCGAGGTCGGCCTGTCGCATCCGCAGGTGCTTGCGGATGAAGCGCACCTCGGCCCCGGTCAGGCGGCCGGGCTTGACGACCAGCAAGCGGAAGGCGGCCTCCTGGAGCGCCCTCAGGTTGATGTCGGGCACGCGCTCGCCCCTGACCTCGATCATCGGGGGGTTCACGAGCAGGATGGGGAAGCCCAGTTCCATGGTAAGGATGTCGGCCATGGCTTATCCCTCCTTGGCACCCTGGCCCAGCGCGACCACGGTGACCACGAGCATCCAGTCCTCGAAGGCGACGACCACCCGTAACGGGTCGCCATCGACCGAGGCGCCCTCGAAGCAGTACGACCAGTCCCGGTACTGGTCGTCGTAGCGATCCCGGCTAGGGCACGTACCGCCCGGCCTGGAGCGCCGTCTCGATGTCCGGGGGCGAGACCTGACGTTCGTCGCACCGCTGCCGAGCGTGCGGCAGGATCCGGTACTCGCCGGATTCGATGGCCCGTGATACCCGGATGAGCAGCTCCTGCCGGGCCAGTTTCGGTGTCTTCAAGGGCTTCGCCCCGGTGCCACCGGACGTGATGTTAGCAACTAACAACGTGCGGCGCAAGGCTCAGGAAGGCAGGTCGCTTCCGCAAGGAACTAGCTCCGGATCGGGTTCCATCCTCACCGACTTTTCGGGGGGAGTTCCGGTTGCCAAGGTGGACGTCGCGGGTTCGAGTCCTGTCTCCCGCTACTCGATGCCGGCCTGGACCTTCATGAACTGGGCTCGCTCCCAGACTGCCGGGGACTCGAGGTGCGACTGGGCCAGACGGCCCCGGAAGTCGGACACCCGGGCGAACCGGTGCCGCTCCATGAAGGCCACAAGCCCGTCGGCCATCGTCCGCAGGTGTTCGATGCCGTGGCGGTAGAGGGCCGAGCAGACCTGCACCGCGGAGGCGCCGGCCAGCAGGGCCTTTGCCGCGCCCTCGCCATCGTGGACGCCCGTCGTGACCGCCAGGTCACAGTGCACCCGTCCTGCCAGCAATGCGGTCCACCGAAGGGGCGCCTCCAGGTCCCGGGGGTCGCTGAAGGCCCGGGTCGTGACCACCTCCAGGCGATCGAGGTCGATGTCCAGATGCACGAACCGGTTGAACAGCACCAGGCCCTGGACCTCCCGGGACAGCAGCACCGCCGTGCGGGCCAGGCCCGAGAAGTAGGGGGCGATCTTGAGCGAGACCGGGATGCCCACGACCTGCCGCACGCTCCGGGCCACGTCGAAATAGACCTGTTCGATGGAGGCCCCGTCGCGTTCCGGGGACATGGGGGGAATGAAGACGTTCAGTTCGATGCCGGCGGCTCCGGCCTCGGCGGCCCGGACCGCGAACTCCTGCCACCCCTCGGCAGTGGCGCAGTGGATGCTGGCGATGACGGGGATCCCCACCTCGCGACGGCACTGGCTCAGGGTCTCCAGGGCCTCGTCGATGGCATGGCGCCGACCGTAGCGCGCGACGTAGTCATCCCCCTCGGGGTGCTCGGGACCCTCGATGGAGCCGACGCCCATGCTGCGCAGTTCCGCGAGGATCTGCTCCTCGAAGACGGACTTCAGCACCACCGCTCCGGCCCCCGCCTTCTCGCAGGCCCGGATGTCCTCGAGACCCCGGGTCAGGCCGGAAGAGGCCACGATCAGGGGAGACCGCAACGGAAGACCCATCCAGGTGGTCGCCAGATTCGCCATGTGGCACCTCCTCACCGGGCGCCTTATGCCACGGGCCGAGAGTTGGCCGCAAGGCGGAACGATCGGTCCGGACGGGATCCCGGGTCCGGTCGAAATCGCCCCCAAACGGGTCCAGCGACAGTCCGCGATCAAAACGCGACTTTTCCCTCGATCCGGGTTGGCCGGCCCATGCTGCTGCGATACCCTTCGCCCGCGGCCCGGTTCGGGTGGCCGCAGCGGAGGTCTGGCATGGCGCGGAGGACCTTTCGAGGGGGCGTTCACCCGGAGGAGCACAAGGATCGGACCGCGGGAAGGTCCGTGGAGACGATGCCGCTTCCCGGCCGGGTGGTGCTGCCGCTGCGACAGCACCTGGGGGCGCCGGCAAAGGCGGTGGTGAAGGTCGGCCAGCGGGTGGCCGAGGGAGAGGTCGTTGCTGAGGCCGGAGGCTACGTGTCGGCCCCGATCCATGCCCCCATCGCCGGGGAGGTCACGGCCATCGCCCGCCATCGTCACCCCGGGGGCTTCACCACCGACGCGGTGGTGATCGAGGCGCGAGAGGCGCCGCCCGCCGATGCCCCCGAGGGGGCCTCCTGGCCCCCGGAGCCGGTCCGGATGCCCCCCCTGGACCCCGATCGGGCCTCCCCGGAGGACCTCCGGAATCGGGTTCGCGACGCGGGCATCGTCGGCCTGGGCGGGGCGACCTTTCCGACCCACGTGAAACTGGCCCCGCCGCCGGAGAAGCCGGTGGACACGCTGGTGATCAACGGTGCCGAGTGCGAGCCCTACCTGACCTGCGATCACCGGGTGATGCTGGAGGAGACGGACCTGGTCGTGGACGGCATCCGGATCCTCCGGCGCATCCTGGGCGTGGACCGCGTGCTGGTGGGCATCGAGGACAACAAGCCCGATGCCATCGATCGCCTGTCCGCGGCCTTCGCCGGGGACCCGGCCGTCTCGGTCCAGGCCTGTCGGGTCAAGTATCCGCAAGGGGCCGAGAAGCAGTTGATCCGGGCCCTGACCGGACGGGTGGTGCCGGCGCCGCCGGGACTGCCGATGGACGTGGGCGTCGTGGTCCAGAACGTCGCCACGGCGGCGGCGGTCAGCCGTGCGGTCCGGCAGGGCATTCCGCTGATCGAACGGGTGGTGACGGTCTCCGGTCCGAGCATCGCCGAACCGAAGAACCTGCGGGTGCGCATCGGGACGCCCCTGGCGGACCTGGTGGCGTCTTGCGGCGGCCTGACGTCGCCTCCGGGGCGGGTCGTGATGGGCGGGCCGATGATGGGGGTCGCCCAGGTGGACCTGGAGGTGCCGGTCGTGAAGGGGTCCTCGGGATTCCTGTTCCTGCCGGCACCGTCGGAGGAGGAACTCTGGCCTGGGCCGTGTCTGCGCTGCGGCCGCTGCGTGGACATCTGCCCCCTGGGCCTGGCCCCGGCCATCATCGCGTGGCATCTGGAGGCGGGGGACCTGGATGGGGCGGAACGGCTCCACGTTCGGGACTGCATGGAGTGCGGTTCCTGTGCCTGGGTCTGTCCGGCGGACCGCTATCTGGTCCAGTGGTTCCGCATCGCGAAGGCGAGGTTGCATGAGCGAAACAACCAGCACCGGTGAAGATCGACGGCTGTTTGTCGGTCCCTCGCCCCATCTGAGGGATCGGGACTCCATCCCGTCGGTGATGCGATGGGTGGTCCTGGCACTGCTGCCGGCCGTGGCCGTGTCCCTGTGGTTCTTCGGCCTGGAGGCGGCCCGGGTCCATGTCATCGCCGTGGCCGGCTGCCTGGCCGTCGAGTGGGCGTGCCTGCGATGGCTCAGGACGCCCGGGTCGATCCGGGACGGGTCGGCCCTGGTGACGGGCCTCCTGCTGGCGATGAACCTGCCCCCCACGACTCCCTGGTGGATGATTCTGGTCGGGTCGGTGGTGGCGATCTTCCTGGCGAAGCACGTCTTTGGGGGGCTCGGGTCCAACCTGTTCAACCCCGCCCTGACGGCTCGGGTCTTCCTGCTGGTGGCCTGGCCGGCCCAGATGACGACCTGGCTGCGACCGGGGGTCCGGGGTCTCGTGGATGCGGCGACGCTGGACACGATGACCGGCGCGACGCCCCTGGGACTGCTGAAGGAGGGGCGGCTGTCGGAGATCGCCGCCAGCAGCATGGACCTCTTCGTGGGCCAGGTGGGCGGATCCCTGGGGGAGGTCTCGGCGGCGGCCCTGCTGCTGGGAGGCCTGGTGCTGCTGGCCCGGCGGGTCATCACCTGGGAGATCCCGGCGACCTTCCTGGGGACGGTCGTCGCGGTGACCGGGGCGGTCTGGGTCTTCGGCGGACCCCAGCATGGGACCCCGTGGTTCCACCTCGTCAGCGGCGGGCTGATGCTCGGGGCCTTCTTCATGGCCACCGACATGGTCACCTCGCCGATGACCTTCCGGGGACGGCTGATCTTCGGGGTCGGCTGCGGGCTGCTCACGGCGGTGATCCGCCTGTGGGGCGGATATCCCGAGGGCGTGTCCTTCGCCATCCTGCTGATGAACGCGGTCACGCCGCTGATCGACCGCATGGTGCCGACGCCGTTCGGGCGCGGCGTGCCGAAGGCCAAGGAGGCGGCCTGATGCCGAAGGAATTGCGCTATGTGGTGGTGCTGACGCTGATCGCCGGGGGATCGGCGGGCCTGCTGGCGCTGGTCCACGACGCGACCCGGGAGCCCATTGCGGCCTCCCGGAAGGCCCGGACGCTCCAGGCCCTCCAGGCGGTGCTGCCGGAGTTCGACAACGTTCCGACCGACGAGCGGGTGGTGGTGGGTGCGGCGGACCCGTCGGCTCCGACGGACTCGGAGGCGAATCGCCTGCCGGTGGTCTTCATGGCCCGGAAGGGCGGGCAGGTGACCGGAGGCGCCGTGCAGGTCATCCACCCTCGGGGCTACGGCGGTCCGGTCAAGGTGCTGGTGGGGCTGGAGGGGGACCCGGCGGGGACGGTCAGGGTCCGGGGCTATCGGTTCCTGGAGCACAAGGAGACGCCGGGGCTCGGGACCAAGGCCCTGGAACCGCCGTTCGCGCGGCAGTTCGAGGGGTTCGAGGTCCCCAGGGAGCCCCTGAAGGTCAAGAAGGACGGGGGCACCGTGGACGCCATTACCGGCGCGACGATCACCTCCCGGGTGGTGGCCGAGTCGATCAGCGAGGCGGCGCGGCTGTTCCGGGAGCACGGGGGACGGGGAACGCCAGGGGCAGGGACCCCGGGGACCGCCCCGGCGGGCCAGGCGGACCCGGGCCAGCAGGATCCCGTTCCGGGAGGCGGCCATGAGTGAACGGACGGCGCTGCAGGAACTGGGCAAGGGGGTCTGGGCCGAGAACCCGTTGCTGGTGATGGTGCTCGGGATGTGCCCGTCCCTGGCGGTGACCACGACGCTGGCCAACGGCCTGGGCATGGGCGCGGCGGTGATCTTCGTCCTCACCTGCTCGAACGTGGTGATCTCGATGCTGCGCCGGGTCATCCCGTCGGCGGTGCGGATCCCGGCCTTCATCGTCGTCATCGCCTCCTTCGTGACGATGGTGGACCTGGTCATGGAGGGCTTCCTGCCGGACCTCCACCGGTCCCTGGGGGTCTTCATCCCCTTGATCGTCGTGAACTGCATCATCCTGGCCCGGGCCGAGGCCTTCGCGTCGAAGAACTCTGTCTGGAAATCGGCCCTCGACGGGATCGGCATGGGGGTCGGGTTCACGCTGGCGATCACGGTCCTCGGGGGAATCCGGGAACTGCTGGGCAACGGCACATTGCTGGGGATGCCGGTCCTCGGCCGGGGGTTCCAGGCCCACGCCGCCCTCGTGATGATCCTGCCGCCGGGGGGATTCTTGACCCTGGGGCTGCTGATGGCCGCGATGCAGGCCCGGAAGGGGAGGTGATCATGGACGCGGTCGCCTATCTGCAACTGGTCTTCTGGGCCATGTTCGTGAACAACTTCGTGCTGGCCCAGTTCCTCGGGATCTGCCCCTTCCTGGGCGTCAGCCGGAAGGTGGACTCGGCCCTGGGCATGGCCGCGGCGGTGATCTTCGTGATGGTCCTGGCCTCGGTGATCACCTTCCTGCTCTACGGCGCGGTGCTGGTCCCCCTGAGCCTCCAGTACCTCCAGACCATCCTGTTCATCCTGGTCATCGCCGCCCTGGTGCAGTTCGTCGAGATGGCGATCCGGAAGTTCTCGCCGTCCCTGTTCCAGGCGCTGGGGATCTACCTGCCGCTGATCACGACCAACTGTGCCGTGCTGGGGGCCTCGCTGCTGGCCATCAAGAAGGAGTTCGACTTCATGGAGGCCCTGGTCTTCTCGCTGGGGTCGGCCCTCGGGTTCGGGATGGTGCTGGTGCTCTTTGCGGCGATCCGGGAGCGCCTGGCACTGCTGAGGGACACGCCCCGGGCCTTCCGGGGCATGCCCATCGCGCTGCTGACCGCCGGGATCCTGTCGCTGGCCTTCCTGGGATTTTCGGGGATCGTCAAGGTGTGATGCGGTCGGCGGAGGCAACGAGGGGAATCGAGGTCCCGCTTCCGGGATGATGCCGGGAAGGGGACCGGGAGGCGATGGAGATGGACGTCCAGGGCATCCTGGTGGCAGGCGGGACGCTGGGGGCGGTGGGGGCCGTGGCCGCATCGGTCCTCGCGGCGGCGTCCCGGGCCTTCCGGGTGGACGAGGACCCCCGGATCGGGCAGGTGACCGAGGCCCTCCCGGGGGCGAACTGCGGCGGCTGCGGCTACCCGGGGTGCTCGGGCTACGCGGCGGCGGTGGTCGCCGGGAAGGCGGCGCCGGACCTCTGTGCCCCTGGCGGGGCCGGGGCGGTGCGGCGCATCGGGGCGATCCTGGGGATCGCCATCGAGGAAAAGGTCCGGATGGTCGCGGTGGTCCGCTGCGGCGGCGGCCACCAGGCCTGCCCGACCCGGTTCCACTACGCAGGCGTGCGGAACTGCAAGGCCGTGACGCTGCTCACCGAGGGCGGCAGCAAGGGCTGCCCCGACGCCTGCGAGGGGCTCGGGGACTGCGTGGAGGCGTGCCTCTTCGACGCGATCCACATGGGACCCGACGGCCTGCCCATCGTGGACCGGGAGCGGTGCACGGCCTGCGGCCAGTGCGTGAAGGCGTGTCCCAAGGGCGTGATGGTGCTGGAGCCCTGCACCGCCCGGGTCACGGTGGCCTGCCACACGCGCCTTGCGGCCCGGGAGGTCCGGAAGGTCTGCTCGGCAGGGTGCATCTCGTGCCGCCAGTGCGTGAAGGTCTGCCCCTACGAGGCCCTGGCCATGAAGGGCAACCTGCCGGTCTTCGACCACTCCCGCTGCGTGTCCTGTGGGTTGTGCATCGATGCCTGCAAGCCCGGCACGATGGCGGCCCGCGTGACCCCGGACCCGGCGGTCCGGGAACAGGCCCTGGCCCGGCAGGCGGAGCGAAAGGCCGAGGAGGCCGCTCGGAAGGCGGCGGCGTCGCCTGCGCCAGCCGGGGATGCCTCGTGACGGCCCTTCCGCCGGTCCAGGACGGTTCCTCCCAGGACAGGGCCCCGGTCGCGATCCCGCCGGGGGACTGCGGCGACGGGGTCGAGGCGCAGGTCGCCCGGGTGCTTCCCGACGGGCGGGTCGAGGTCATCGTGCAGCGGGCCTCGGCCTGTGCCGGCTGCCACGCGAGGCATGTCTGCGTGCCCGGGGAACAGGACGTCCGGGCGATGATCCTGGAGGCCGACGTCCGGGTCTCGGTCGGGGATCGGGTCCTGGTGGGAACCCGGCGCCCCTCGGCGGCGCTGGCGGCGGGCCTGGCCTATGGCATTCCGCTCGTGGGGATGGCGGGCCTCGGGGCCGCGGCCTGGGCCTGGCTGTCGGGGCTGACCTCGCCGGCCCGGGACCTATGGGCCGCCGGCGCCGCGGTGCTGGGCGCCGGGATCGGCCTGGGGGGCGTGGCGCTGCTGGACCGGGCCCTGGGCCGCCGTCTGTCCTGGCGTCGCCGCTTCGAGGTACGGGTGGTCCGCCGGCTGTCGCCGTCGGGGTCTCCCCAGGACTGAAATCCGGGTCAGGGAACGACCTGGATGCGACGGCGCCCGATCACCCGGGCGTTCCCGTCGGCGTCCCGGGCACGGACCTCCAGCAGGTGGGCGCACGGCGTGACCCCGGACAGGTCCAGGGTCCCTTGCCACCCCACTGCGTCGCACTGGGGGTAGCCGGGCCAGACGCGACACACGTCCGGGCGCGAGGTGCCGTAGGTCAGCGTCCCCCGGACGGTGCCGTCGATCAGCGCCTCGACCCCCACGACCCCCCGATTGTCCAGGGCCCACCCCCGAACCAGCGTGGCACCCCGGACCGGCGCGTCGGCGATCGGCTCGTCGATGACCCCGAACGGCGCCAGGTGCCTGTCCAGCCAGGCCGCCTCCGATGCCACCGTGGAGAAGGACCCCAGGATCAGGTAGGCCCGTGCCATCACGACCCCCCGGGCCGGCAGCCCGAACCGGAAGCGCGCCCGCACGTTGTTGAAGACCCCCTGCTTCTGCCAGGCCTGGAACTGCGTGAGCCGGTTCTCGTAGTAGAGCCCGACGCCGTATTCCTGCGTGGGTCCCTGGAGCGACACGAAGCCGCCGGGGCTGTCGAAGTCCCGATAGAAGAAGCCGTCGTTGGCCGGGATGTCCACGGCCACCTGGGTCCCGGTGGAGTCCAGGATCACGTCGAGGTCCGGGCCGCCCTGGCCCCAGGAGGCGTAGAGCGTCGGGAACTCCTGGACCGTCGGGGCGTGTTCCACGTCCGAGAGGTTCTCGACGGCCATCTGCATCTCGACGATGTGGGTGCGGACGAATCGCAGGCGCTGGGTGTAGCGCACGTCGGACACGAGGGTCCGGAGAGTCGGGTCCTGGCAGCCCGTGTTGACGCAGGTGGCCGACTGCCAGTCGGGGTTCCAGAACAGGGGCTGGACGACCGCCTCCAGCACGCCCGGAGCCTGGGTGGTGGTCGCCGGGCTGCCCCGGTTGCACTCGTTGCCACCCTGCACCGGGTTCCATCCCAGGTAGGTGATCGAGGTGGGGCATGCCGTCTCGGGCGCGGTGCGGCAGGCTGCGGCCGCCGCGCACCCCTGCATCTGGCGGTCCGGGTCGTACAGGGCGATCTGCACCTCGCGACCGGTGTCGTTGGCGTCGATGACGTTCGTGGCGTTCATGCCGGGGCCCCCGGAGGTCATGCCGAAGAACACGATGCTGGCGCCCCACTCGCGCCGGGTGCCGATCTTCAGCAGGCCGGTGCCGTCGTAGAGGAACTCGTCGGTGAAGCCCGAGGACCTGACCGTCTCGACCCGGCCGGCGGGGTCCATGGGGGCCAGGGGCTCGGCGGCCACGGGATCGGGTTCCGGAACCTGGGGACAAGCGCCAGCATCCGAGGCACCGAGGTCGGGAGTCCCCGGGTCCAGGATGCCGGGATCCAGCGGCCCGGGGTCGGTGATTCCGGGGTCAATGGCGCCGGGGTCCAGAGGTCCGGGATCGGTCGGCCCCGGGTCGTTCTCGCCGGGGTCCGTGAGTCCCGGGTCGCTCCCGCCGGGGTCGGGACGACCCGGGTCGAAGAGGCCGGGGTCCCAGGGGCCAAGGTCCGGCCCGTCCAGGTCGGGTGATCCGGGGTCCAATCCCAGGCCCGGGTCCCAGGACCCCAGGTCGGGTTCGCCCGGATCGGCCGGTACGGCCAGGTCCCCGCCGGCATCACCAGGGTCGGCCCGTGGGCCGTCGTCGATCCCCTGGTCTGGCGCGGCCCCAGGGTCCCGGGCATCCCCAACGCCGGGCTCCGGGCCATCCCCTGGAGTCAGGTCTTCGGGGATCCGGACCGACAGATCGGTCTCGGTGCCGGGATCCTGCCCCGGGTCCGACGAGTTTCCGGCGCACGCGCCCCAGAGGCAGGCCGGGAGCACCAGCCACGCCCGTCCTTTCAAGGTCGGTCTCCTCGCCCCTCGATCCATCCCGGCCTCCACCCCACAGTCTGCTGCCCGGAGCCCTGCAGGACCGCACCGTGCTCCCGACCTGCGACGCCAGGTCCCGTGGCACCGCGACCCCCGGGACAACGACATCATACCTTCCATCCCACGAACACTCCTCCTGTCCGATGGGCCCGAGGGCAGAAGGCGCGGCGACACCTCGGGCCGGGAGGTCCATCGACGGGGCCGGTTTCGGTCCGCCGGGACCCCTTGACACGGAGAAGACCCTGGAAGAAAATGACCTCGTTCTTCATCACCACAGGAGGGCCCATGGCCACGATCCAGTGCGAGGCGAGCGGCTGCAAGAACACCGACCGGAGCGGCAAGATCTTCTTCCAGTGCGACCATTGCCGCCGCTGGTGGTGCAGTTCCCACGGGCACGAGGGCAAGCGCTGCCCCGGCTGCGGCAAGGGCTTCCTGAGGCGCTGACGGGGTACGGGGAACACGGATCGACAGTCCGGGAGGTCGTTGATGGGATGCCATCGGTGGGTCCTGGGGCCGGCCCTGATCGGGCTGGCCTGCGCTTCCGGTAGCGGCGAGGCGGGGCCGGTATCGACGATGCGAGTGACCTCGCCGTCCTTCGAGGCCAACGGCCCCATCCCCGCCCGCTACACCTGCGAGGGCGAGGACGTCTCGCCGGCCCTGGCCTGGACCGGGGTCCCGTCCCGGGCCAGGTCCCTGGTGCTGATCGTCGATGACCCCGATGCCCCGGACCCGGCGGCGCCGACCCGGACCTGGGTCCACTGGGTGCTGTACAACCTGCCGCCCGATGCCACGGGCCTTCCCGAGGCGGTCCGATCCGCATCGGACCTGCCACCGGGCACGGCCCAGGGGGTCAACGACTGGAACCGGGTCGGCTGGGGCGGTCCTTGCCCGCCGATCGGACGGCACCGGTACCACTTCCGCCTCTTCGCGTTGGATCGCGTGCTGCCGGACCTCCGGAACCCCACTCGGGCCCAGGTGGAGGAGGCGATGCGGGGGGCCGTGATTGCCGAGGCCGTGCTGATCGGGACCTACCAGAAGCAGGTCAAGGGTAGCCCGTGATGCGCCGGATGGCCCGGTAGAGCGGGCGGAGCCGTCCGTAGAGCGGGGCATAGACCTCCCGGTAGAGGTCGTCGTACCGGGCCGCGTGATCCGGGACGGGCTCGAACCGGGCGCCGGGCCGGGTCATTGCCGCCACCGCCGCCGCCAGGTCGGGGTGCAGGCCGACGCCCCAGGCACCCAGCACCGCCGCGCCCAGGCCCGAGGCCTCGTCGTGGGCGGGCCTCCGGGCTGGCAGGCGGAAGACGTCCGCCACGATCTGCAGGGCCAGGTCGCTCCGGGACCCCCCGCCGCAGACGGTCACCTCCGTGATCGGCACGCCGGTGCGGGCCTCGATGCGTTCCCGGCCGCTTCGCAGTTCGTAGGCCAGGCCCTCCAGCAACGCCCGGTACATGTGGGGCTTCCGGTGGGCGGCGCCGAAGCCGATGATCGCCCCCTTGCCCTCGGGTCCCGGATGGCGCACGCCCGGCGTCCAGAACGGCTGCAGGACCAGGCCCAGGGAGCCGGCGGGGACCTCCCGGGCCTCCTCCTCCAGCAGCGCCTCGGCGGCGATGCCCCGCTCCGCGGCGCGCTGTCCCTCGATCTGGGCGAACTGCTCCTTGAACCAGGTCACCATCCAGAACCCCCGGAATATCTGGTATTCCAGGTTGTAGTGCCCCGGCTGGGCGCTCGGGTAGGGCGGGACCAGCCGGACCGGCTCCACGTAGCGTGGCGAGTCGATGTTCAGCGTGGCGGTCGTCCCATAGCCGATGCAGCCCTGGTGCGGGGCCAGACAGCCGCACCCCAGCACCTCGCACGCCTTGTCCGATCCTCCCGAGATCACGGGAATCCCTGCCGGAATGCCCGTGTGGGCCGACGCCGATGCCGTGACGCTCCCCAGGGGCCGGCCCGGGGGGACCAGGGACGGCAACTGGTCCCGGCGGATGGCCAGGGCCGCCCATTTCCAGTCCAGGGCATCGGCCCAGGCCTGCCTCTTGAAGTCGAAGGGGAGGTAGCCAACCTGGCAGGCCAGAGAGTCGGCGAACTCTCCCGTCATCCGGAGGGTCAGGTAGCCCGACAGGAACACCAGGCGCCGGGTGCGCCGGTGGACCTCCGGCTCGTGCTCCGCGACCCAGTTGGCCTCCGACTCGGCCTGGAAGGCCTGGACGGTCGTCGTGGCGCCGGCCATCCGGAAGGCCAGCCGCCAGTGGAGGGGCAGGGCAGGGGGGCGAGAGCATCGTCGCTGGTCGAGCCAGACGATGGCCGGTCGCAAGGGCCGATCGTCGTCACCCAGGTGGATCACCGTGTTCCGCTGGAAGGTCAGGCACACGGCGGCCACCCGATCCGGCGTGACCCGGCCCTGGGCGAAGAGGGTCCGGCAGGCCGTCCCCAGGTCCTCCCAGAAGGCCTCCGGGTCCCGTTCGGCCCATCCCGGGCGTGGAGAGAGATAGGGAGGCTGGTAGGGCACCCGGGCCTTGTCCACGAGGTCTCCCCGGGCGTCGAAGGCCAGGGCCCGGCTGCTCTGGGTCCCCACGTCGATGGCCAGCACCAGGTCGCCCATCCCCGCTCCTCCGCCGGGTCGTCCCTCGGAGCATACACCGGGGGTCTCTGGTCCGCATCCCGCTCAGGCCGTTTTTTCTCAAGGGACCCGGTCGGTGCAGCACCGGAAGCCCATCCGTCGGCCATCCCAGTTTTGGCTGGGTTTCCTGGCGCCGGGACCAAAGGACGTGCTGACCAAAGCATCCAACGCCCCGCCGGGGGAGCGGGGCGGGCCCCGGAGGACGCTCCGGAGGCGCGCGCGCCCTTGCGGGGGCCATCGATGCCCTCGCGCGCGCCGAGGTGCAGACGCGTCCCGGGGGCAGCGCCCCCGGGGCGACGTCGAGTCCGGAGGGCCCGTCCCGCTCCCCCGCCCCCGTCGCCCCGCATCCTCCTGGCGGCCGCGGACGATCGGTCTGCAGAAATCCGCCTTGCCGGGAAACGACGGCAATGCTAGGAAGTCCAGGCCCGGCCCCTGCCGGGACCCTGACGGAGCAACCCCCGATGGCCCAACCGGATGCCTCGACGCTGCGCCGCTGGCAGTATCAGACCTTCGCCCTCCTCTGGGGCGCCTACGCCTCCTACTACCTCTGCCGCCTCAACTTCGCCGTGGCACAGCCCCTGATCCTGAAGGAGTTCCCCGACTGGACCGCGGCCCAGGTCGGCATGATCCCCTCGGTCTATGCCGCCATCTACGCCATCGGCCAGTTCCTGAACGGCCAGGTCGGGGAACGCCTGGGCGGACGTCGGCTGATGACCATCGCGATGATCCTGATCGTCTCCGCCAATCTCGGTTTCTCCCTCGCCACCTCCTACCCGATGATGCTTGCCCTCTGGGGCCTCAACGGCCTGGCCCAGTCTGCCGGGTGGTCCCTCGTCGTCAAGACCATCACCAACTGGACCCGCACCGAGCGACGGGGACTCGTGGTCGGCCTCATCAGCACCTGCTACCAGGTCGGCAACGTGCTGGCCTGGCTGCTGGCCGGCGTCCTCTGCGAGTCGATGGGATGGCGGGCCGCCTTCTCGGTCCCGGCGATGATCCTCGCCCCGGTGGCCGTGGCCTTCTGGTTCGGCCTCCGGGATGGTCCCGAGGAGGTGGGGCTCGGCACGATCCGGGACGACCTCCCGGCGACCACCTCCGCACCGTCCGGGACCCACGTCGCTCCGGTCGTCGCCCGTTCCTCCTGGGAGATCCTCCGACTGACCCTGACCAACCGGATGCTCTGGGTGCTCGGGGTCGCCTTCTTCTGCGCCAACGGCGTCCGCTACGCCTTCATGAACTGGGCCGTCACCTACATGAACGATTTCCACGGCCGCAGCATCAAGGGCAGCGCCTTCACCGCCGTGGCCCTGCCCCTGATCGGGGCCGTCGGTGCCGTTTCTGCCGGGTGGTTCTCGGACCGCCTCTTCGGCGGGCGCCGGGCGCCGGTGTGCGCGATCAGCCTCTATGCCCTGGCCCTCGTCTGCGGCGGCTTCCTCTTCGTGCCGAAGGGACAGTGGGTCGAGGCCACCGCCATGCTGGGCCTCGCCGGCTTCCTGATCTACGGACCCGACATGCTCATGAGCGGGGCCGCCACCGCCGACGTGGACCCTGCGGCCACCGCCGCCGCAACAGGCTTCACAATGGCCCTGGGGGCCGCCGGGTCGATCTTCTCCGGCGCCGGGGTCGGGTGGCTCCGGGACCAGGCCCCTCGGTGGATCGCCGATTCCGCCGGGTCCTGGCCCTCCTTCCTGCCGATGACCCAGTGGACCGTGATCTTCGCCCTGCTGGCTGCCCTCTCCCTGGTCCCCGCCACCCTGATGGCCGGCCTCTGGAACGCCCGTCCCAAGGGCCGCTGAACCCATCACCAGTCGTTGCCTCCAACCCACTGACCGTCGTCCCAGCCTCCCCTCAAGGATCTCCAACCATGGTGTCTGGTCTCGATCCGCGACGGGAAAGACCGGGTGGATGGCAGACGCATTGGGCATCGACTGGAGGCAGGAGTTGGCGATGGCGTGGAGGCAAGGCCTCCAGCGACGCGTTGGCGGGACGTCAGCCGAGGCTCGCCCGCCCCCCCCGGAAGCGCGCGGCCAGCCACTGGAAGACCAGGGTGACCAGCGTCCAGCCGACCGCCAGAGCCCCCAGGTGCAGCAATTGCGGCGCGACCTCGCCCAGGCTGCAACCCTTCACCGAGACCAGTTGCATCGCCGACAACGCCGGACGCAGCGGGATGGCCAGGGTCAGTACCTGGATGTACGTCGGCAAATGGTTCATGGGCCACGCGTAGCCACTGGCCATGAAGATCGGCGACGACAGCAGCATCAGCATCAGGAATGCGTAGTAGCGGTCGCGCGCCGGACCAGCCACCAGGACCGCTACCGGGACCATCGCAACCAGGAAGGCCGTCATGACCACCAGCAGCGCGCCAGGTCGGGCATCGGGCCAGCCGCAGAGGGGGAACAGGAACAGCGCCAGGAACGCCGCGCCAAGCATATAGACCGGGAACTGGCCGAAGACCTTGCCCCAGGCCGTCGCTGCCTCCGTTCCAGGCCACGTCAGATGGAACTCACGGGCCATGCCGCACGAGAAGGCCAGCGCGACCAGGATGAGCTGCTGCAAGACCACCATCATGACCCCGGGGACCAGATAACTTCCGTAGGAGAGGTCCGGGCGAAACAGGATGCGATCGTCCCGCAGGATCGGCATGACCCGGTTCGTTGCAGCGTCCCTGGGGATGCCCTTCTCGACGAAGTAGCGTACGTCGAGGTCCTCGGTGAGGTGCTGCATGACATTGCTGATCGCAGCGTAGGCCACCGAGTAGGTCAGCATGTTCCCTGCGTTGACCCATACCTTGACATGGCCCTGTCGCCCCTGCTTTACGTCCGTGGCGAGGTCCGGCGGGATCCACACCACCGCCTCGGCGTCGCCTTGCAGGATCCGGTGGAATCCCTCCTCCGCCGTGGCGGGTCGGCCGACAATCCGCAGTTCGTGCGTGGCCTCCAGATCCGTCACGAGCCGTCTCGACAGGGCGGAGTTGTCGTCGTCCACGACCAGGATCGGACGCTCCACGGGCTGGTTCTCCGCGTACAGCCACGCGATGACGACCGGGTAGAAGAACGGGATCCCCAGCAGGACGATGAGGGTCGATCGCCCGCGCCCCGCCAGGAAGCGCCACTCATCCACGATGGCGCGCAGCAGCGGGCGCCCGATCATGTGGGCCTCCCTCGCCGGAACAGGCGATCGCGCAAGCCGCGCGTCAGATGGCGCACGGGAGCAGCCACCATGATGACACCTCCCAGGACCGCAGCCTGCCGACCGAAGTCCGCGACGTATCCCGACATGTCGTCCCAGGCGACCGGGTAGTTGAGGAACACCTGCGATGCCTTCAGGAACGGCGTCAGCGGCATCACGGAACCCACCGTTTGCAGGGCGTGCGGGAACATGTCGGTCGGCCAGGTTGCCCCGCTGAACATCAGCGACAACATCCCCAGCACGATCGCGGCCTGCATCGAACTGACCGATGTGGGCAGCACCATCAGGCACGCACCCGCCATCAGCATGTCCAGGACCACCATGGCCGCCAGCATGGCCAGAACGAGGGGGAAGGCACTTTGCGCGACGACCTCGATGTGGGGCAGATAGGCGTAGATCTGCATCAGCCCCAGGCCCAGGCACAACAGGGCGATCATCAGCAGGCGGCCCGCGATGGAGGCCTTCGGCTCGCCTCCTGGGGGCGCCGGAACACCGGAAGCCTCCGGGATCAGAACCGTCAGGGTGCACAGCAGGATGAAGACGTGCAGCAGGAAGAACAACAGAGGCGCCCCGACGTAGATGGCATAGTTGGTGCCGGGATTGAAGGCGAACTGCTCCTCGATCACCACCGGCACCACCCGGCCCATCGCGAGGTCCTTGGGCTCGCCCAGTCTGGTCACGTAGGTGATCTGCACACCGGCCGCGACCGTCCCCACGGCCTTCGCCATCGCCTTGTAGACGTTCTTCCCGATGACGATGTTGCTGCCGTCGACCGCCAGCAGGACCCGGGGCCGCCGCCCATGCTTGAGGTCCGTCGAGAGGTCGTCGGGGATCACGAGGATGGCCGCCACGTCGCCCCGCGTCAGCATCCCCTGCGCCTCTTCCACCGACTGCGGGGGCTTCGCGGTCACCCGCAACTCCCGGGCGGACGACAGGTACTCGCGGAGGGTGCGGCTGATGTGCGAGTTGTCCAGGTCCAGGACGGCCACCGGGATGTCCGTCAGGACCAGGCTGCGGTAGATGTCCATCCCCAGCCACGACAGGGCCAGGAGCATCACGAGGAGGATCGCCATCCGCGGAATCCGGACGAAACGGAGGGCCTGGTCGCCGAACCCGCGCGCGAAGTCCCGCATCAGGCAGTGGCGCTTGGCCGGGCCGTCATCAGGTGCGAGTTCGGGCATCGGTCTCTCCCGGGGAACGGGTCGCCGTCCGGTCGGCGTCCTGCGGGATCAGTCAGTCACGCGCCAGCGGACCGTCATGCCGGGCCGCAGCCCCTCCACCGGTGTCACGGGCCGGGCCTTTACCTCGAAGCTCTTCAGGTCGAATGAGTTCTTCTCGGAGGTGGCCCGCCACGTCGCAAAGTCACCCAGTGCCGAGATGTTGAAGACCTGGAATTCGACCGTCTTTCCCAGAGCGGGTACCTCGGCGGTCAGTCTGGCACCCATCGGCAGCCTTTTCAACAGGTCCTCGCGCACCGCAAACGTCGCCCAGATATCAGTCAGGTCGACCAGCGTCACGATCGGATAGCCCGTCGCAGCCAGCTCGCCAGCATGCACCATGACCTTCGTGACCTCGCCAGTGATGGGGGCCTTCTGATCGGTCTCGGCCTCGTAGGCCCTGACCTCGTCCAGCGTGCCCTCCGCCTGCCGCACCAGCGCCTCCAGGGCTTCGATCTCCTCGTCGCGCGCCCCTTTCTTGACCATGTCGTAGCGCGCCTGCGCGATCTGCAACTGGTCCCTGGCCACGTCGTATTTGAAGGCCACGTCGTCGTAGGTCGCCTGGGGCACCGAACCCTGGTCCAGAAGGGCCTTCATACGGTCGTACATCTTCTTGGCCAGATCGACCTGATGCTGTGCCGCGTCCAGGGCCTTCTTCGCCTGCTCTCGCTCCTCGTCGCGGGCACCCTTGCGCGCCATCTTCAGCCTGGCCTGGGCCGCCTCGATGGCCGCGCTGACCTGGCGGACCTTCGCGTCGATCTCCAGACTCTCGATCACGGCCAGGGTGTCACCCGCCTGGACATGGTCGCCCTCGCGGACCTTCAGTTCCTTCACCCGACCCGGGACTTTTGAGGCCACGTCAATCTCCGTGGCGTCGATCAGGCCCATCACAACGAGGGAGGCCGTCTCCCGGGGGCCGCCGCAGGAGGCCAGTGCGACCGTCATGGCCAGGACTGCTCCCCAGGCAACCGTCGTCTCCGTTCTCCGCCAGCCCATGCGTCACCTCCGCCCATGTCGCGGCCCAAGGTGCGTTCTCTGACGCCGCCTTGTGCGCTGCGTCATTCGCTCCAATCCCGGTGACTGTCAAGCGGGCGGACGCACTGATTGGTCACCTGCGAATGGGCCGTCGGATGGACGGTCAGTCACGCGCGGATCGCCACCGGGAACGTCCGTCCACGAACCAGGCGTCCTGGCATCGAGAGGTTGTCGGGTTGCCTCGTTCAGGGCATTCGCCTGTGCGACTTGCGGCGGGGAAGTCGTCACGACCGACGGCTTCACATGGATCCCCAGACAGTCGGGATGTCTTCGACCCTGCGCAGGGATGGGGAGAACGCCTGGCGCAACGCTTCATCGTGACCAACTAGAACACCTCGACGGGCCAGCCCCGCTCCCGGGCGATGCGCGCCAGGTCGTTGACCGGGTCCCGGCGATGGCGCACCACGATCCGATGCCTCGCCGCCTCCAGCATCTGCAGGTCCCCGAGGCTGTCCCCGATGGCCAGCGTCGGGCGGCAGTCCAGGTACTTCTGAAGGGCCTCCACCTTGCCCTCCATGCAGGTCACCGGCCGCTCCACCTGTCCGTTCAGCACGACCCCCACGCCCCCGTGGTAGCGGTGCCCGCTCTCGATCCCCAGCACCGGCGCATCGACCTCCATCCGGAGCAGGGCGTGGCGGACCAGGGTCTCCCAGGTGGCCGTGACGACCACCACCTCGACGCCGGCACCGCGCAGTCCCTCGAGCAACTGGGCCATCCGGGGGCGGTAGTGGCGCCATTGGGCCGCGACGTAGTCCACCGCATAGAGCAGTTCCAACAGCGGAAGCCCCTCCATCGCCTCCACGGCGAAGGCGTATGCCCGACAGCGGTCCTCCGATAGCAGGGCCAGATAGCGGTCCCAGGTCTCCGGGGGGAGCAGCGGCGTCTCCGGCGAGTCGGGGAGCCGCCCGGAGATCCACTGGAGGAAGTGCTCCCCAATGTCGTGGCGCCAGAGGGTGCCGTCGGCGTCCACCGCCGCCACGACCCGCGATGGATGCTGGACTTCTGCCAGCACCGACTCGACCACGGTCTGGACCGCCGGGGAAAAAGGTGCCAGAAAGGGCAGTGCAGGGGCCATGGGGGCCTCCAGGACAGGGCGATGGATGGAATCACGGCCCGGCAAGGGCTGTCAATGGCGACAGGGGAGTTGCGACGATGATCGAACGGACGGCAGGGGCCCTGGAACGGCTGCGGCACACCGACGGGTTCGCACTGGACATGGACGGGACCACCTACCTCGGGGGGCGTCTGCTGCCGGGGGCCCGGGACTTCGTGGACCTCTGCCTGGCCCGGGGGCTGCCCTTCGTCTTTCTGACCAACAACTCCTCCAGGAGCCGCGAGGAGTACGGCCAGAAGATCCGGGGGATGGGCCTGCCCGTGGGGGCCGATCACGTGATGACGAGCGGCGAGGCGGCGATTGCCTACCTCCACCGGGAGCGCCCCGGCCAGCGGGTCCTGCTGTTCGCAACGCCGTCCTTCCGACAGGAAGTGGTTCAGGCGGGGGTGCCCCTGGCCGACCGGATCGACGAGGCGGACCTCGTGCTGCTGGCCTACGACACCACGATGGACTTTGCCCGACTGGTCCGGTTGTGCGATGCGGTCCGAGCGGGCCTGCCCCTGGTGGCCACCCACCCCGACGTGAACTGCCCCGTGGAGGGGGGATACTGGCCCGACGTGGGGGCATTCCTGGCCCTGGTGGAGCGGAGCACCGGCCGGGGCGCCGACCTGGTCATCGGAAAGCCCGAGACCCGCATGGCCCAGGCCGTCTCCGAGCGCCTGGGGCGACCCCTCGCCCGGCTGGCCTACATCGGAGACCGCCTCTACACCGATGTGGCGATGGCCCGGCGGAGCGGCATGCTGGCGGTGCTGGTCCTCTCCGGCGAGACCTCCCTGGCGGACCTGGAGAGCGTCACCGAGGGGCCGGACCTGGTCTTCCGGGACCTCCAGGAGGTGGCGGACCTGCTGGCGGCGACGGCCCCCTGACCCGGCCTGGGGGTCGGGGCCCCGCGTCTCCACCTCGCGTCCCCCGCCCCTGGACGTTCCCGTCACAGGATCTGCCAGGTGAAGCGCAGCAGGACCCGATGCTCTGTCTGGAGATGCTCCGACCGGTCCTGGTCCAGGATCATCCGGTAGAGGTAGTTCACCGACACGAAGGAGGCCAGGCGGATGCCAACGTTGCTGTCCCAGGTCAGGATCGGGTGCCGGAAGTCCGTGAAGGGCTCCAGGGCCTCGAACTCCAACGTCGCCAGCAGCCAGCGGGTCCACCGGAGGCTCGCGATCACCGTACCCTCGATCCCGGTCTGCCAGGCGTTGTCCTTGCGCCGCAGGTAGAGGGCCCGGGGACTCGTGGAGGACCCCGCGGGGGCCATGAGGCCCCGGGTCCAGAGGTACCTGGTGCCGACCCCGATGCGCACGTTGGCGTCGAACCAGTAGATCCCCGTCACCAGGAAGCCGAGTCCCGCTCCGCCCTTCACCTCCGTCGGGGCCAGGGAATCAGACAGGCGGTACTTGCCCTCGAAGACCCCGAGGCTTCGCACCGGCTGGCCGGCGGCGTCCACCTCCACCACCTCGGTGGGGCTTCCCAGCCAGGCATAGCCCGGGAACAGGGCCGTGGTGCCCCCGACCCGGACGTAGGGCCCGAGCCAGGGCAGCACCCGATAGACGTAGAGGGCGTCGGCCTTCAACTCGTCCAGGTCCTTCTGGAAGGGCTGGTTCGGAATCTTGACCTGCTTCTCCTCCAGTTTCAGCCGCAGGTAGAGGTAGTGCTGTCGGGGCCGGTAGAGGCCCATCAGGTCCAGGTAGCCTCCCAGCGTGAACCCGTAGCCCGACGTGAACCCCGCGAGGTCCGACCGGCGGTTGAACTCCGCATCGGCCCCCACGGCCAGCCGGACGGTCCAGTCCTTGGGCAGCCGCGCCCGGAGCCCCTGGACCGGAACCTCCCCCGCTCCCAGGAAGTTGCCGGTGTTCCGGTCCATCACCAGCGTCACCACCGACCGCTCTCCGGGACGGAGTCGGAAGGTGTAGAAGTCCCGTCGTGCCGTGGGGTTTTCCCCGGTCTTCAGAAGCATGTAGTCCCCGGGTTCCAGCACCCAGGACCGGGCCTCCTCGCCGATCTCCACGTCGGCGCCCAGGCCCAGGCCCAGGTTCCGCCGTTCCGGGAGCCGCAGCAGTTCATAGGACCCCCGGAAGGGCTGGGAATATTCGTCCACCACCTGAACGACCAGCGTGGACCAGGTGGCCGGGATCACGGTGGTCTGTCCCTCCCGGACCAGCACCCGCTTCCGGATGCGCTCGTCCAGGGACCCGCTTCCCAGGCGGACCTCGTAGATGCCCGGTGGGACGATGGCCCGGCGGCCGGGAGGAAGACTCTCCAGGACCTTCTTCTTCTCCCCCAGCACCAGCCAGGGCGGCTCCAGGCGAGGGTCGGTCATCGCCGGGACGAAGATGGCCCCCTTCCCGGGCGGGATCAGGGTGGGGTCCAGGCTCAGTTGCTCGGCGGTGGCGGGCTGGTCCCAGGTCTCGGGGCGTTCCAGCGCCGCCAGCCGGGAGGAGGGCACCCGCCTGCCTGCGGGGTCCTGGGTCCCCATGGGGGCCTCGGCCCCAGGCGCTGCGATGGACTCTGCCGGAGCGGTGATCGGCGCCGCCTCTTCCGAGGCCGCCTCCGAGGACCCCCGTTCCTCCTGGGCCCACCCGTCCTGGGCAAGGCCCATGCCCAGGCACCAGGAGACCCAGGCGATGGGCACCAGGCGACGCATCAGCGCACCTCGTCGTCCGGCACGATCAGGGGCAGCCTGTCCTCAGAATCGGGGGAGGTCGCCGGCCCGGAGGCCCCGCCCTGGGAAGAGGGAACGGGCGCACCAGTCTTCGCGTCGGCAGGACCCGGGGCCGTGGCAGCGGACAACGTCGGCATGACGCCCCGATCCCGGGCCAGCGTCTGGTCCAGTGCCACCGTGACCCGCTGCATCTCTTCCTGGAGGATCTCGGAAATGGCCCGGACGATCAGGGCCGGCGCGAGCCTCCCCACCTGCCGTTTCCGGTCGAACTGGTAGTGCCAGAGGGTCACCTGGTCCCGGGTGCGGACCAGTTCGAAGCGCATGGCCAGATGGCCGAACCAGGTGTCGCCGGCGTCCAGTTCCTCGATGGCCAGGACCTCGCCTTTCAACTCGTAGGGGGGCGGTTCCTCGCCGTAGGTCCGGGTCACCTCGGCCACCAGGTGCGCCGCCTGCAGGTGGTCCTCCACCAGTTCCCGGAGCATGTGCTGGGGCTTGGCGGCCCAGAGGCGGTAGGGGTCATACTGGAACTCGTAGGGGGTCTGGCGATAGACCATCTGGGGGCGGTCGTAGGGCAGGGCCACCTCGAAGGGACGCAGGCGAAGCCGGACGGGGTGCAGTGGGGGCCGGGCCTCGGTGACCCGGTCCTCGGCCAGAGGGTAGGAGAGGGTGTAGTAGGCCTTCTGGGGGCTGGAGCCGCAGGCCCAGGTCCCGACGCAGGTCAGGGCCCCGAGGATCAGCGCGGCGGACCGCCTGGGGCCCTCTGAGAGACGGGTTCGGCCCATCATCGGATCTTCCTCTCCTTCTCCTCGCCGCTGCCCAGCAGGGACCCGGGGTTCTCTCGAATCTGCCGGGAGAACTCCGACAGGTTCTCCAGCGTCTCCAGCAGGTACTGGAGCGCCGCGTAGAGGTCCTCTCGGGCCCGGAGGACCGTCACGTTGAGATTCTGGGCCAGTCGCACCGCAGTCGTGCTGAAGTCTTCCACTCGGGACCCGACCTCCGGCAGGTTGGCCCGATCGACTGCCGCCCGGACCTGGGCCACGACCCGGTCCAGGTTGCCGGCGATGGCCTTCACCCGTCCCGGCTCGACCTCCTTTTCGAGCCGTTCCGACAGCAGGCGGACGTTCCGGGAGGCCGCCGTCAGGTCGGTCTCGAGGACCCGCACCGCCGCCTGCACCCGCGCGCCGGCGTCCCGGAGGGACTCGGCCAGGTCCCGGATGGCCGGGCGGTTCTCCTCGATGGTGGCCCCGGCCGACACGGCCAGTTCATCGATGTGCTGCACGGTGGCCAGGACCTTGCCCCGGACCTCGTCGTCGGTGAAGCGGTTCAACTGCTCCACCAGCAACTGGATGCGCTCGGCGATGTCCTCGGCGCGTCCCGTGAGGCGATCCAGCACCGATTCCCCCGCCGGGATCTCCCCGCCCGGCTCCACAAAGGGCGCCTCCCGGGACCCCCCGGTGATCTCGATGTACTTCAGCCCCGTGATGCCCGTCAGGGTGACCACCGCCTTCGCGTCCTTCTTGACCGGGGTTCCGTGCTCCAGGCTCACCTCCACGACCACCACGTTCGGGTCCTCCCGGTCGATCTGGATGGACTCCACCCGGCCCACCCGGACGCCGTTCAGTTTCACCGACGCCGAGGGCTCCAGGCCGCTGAGGCTCATGCGGTAGCGGATGACGTAGGAGTCGCGCTGTTCCGACAGGCGCAGGCCCGTCAGGACGATGAGGGTCCCTGCGAAGATGACCGTGGTGGTCACCACGAAGACCCCCAGTCGCACCTTCTGGGCTGCGGTGATCATGGCCCGATTCCCCCGGCGGCCCCCGGGCCGCCTGTCGGCTCCCGTGACGTTCCCGTCAAGGTTCGCACTCCTGGCGCATCAGGTCCAGCAGACTGCACGTCCCTTCCTCCCGGGTGCCGGGACGGCGGGCGAAGAAGTCCAGCACCTCGGGCACCCGGCACGTCTTCGCCTCGGCCAGGGGCCCGGCGAAGTGAAGCGTGCCGCCCCGCCCCAGGAACACCACGTCGTCGGCGATCAGGTCGATGCTTGGCAACTCGTGGGTGACCACCACCACGGTCATGTGGAAGGTCTCCTTGAGGCGCAGGATCAGGGCATCGAGGTCCGCAGCGGTCGGCGGGTCCAGGCCTGCCGAGGGCTCGTCGCACAGCAGCAGGTCCGGGTCCAGGGCCATGGCGCGGGCCAGGGCCGCCCGCTTCCTCATGCCCCCCGAGAGTTCGGCAGGAAGCAGGTCGATGGCATGGGAGAGGCCGACCGCCTGGAGCTTCAACCGGACGATCTCCTGGATCACCGGCTCTTCCAGTCGCGTGTGCTCCCGGAGTGGCAGTGCCACGTTTTCCCGCACCGGCACGCTGTTGAGCAGGGCCCCTTGCTGGAACAGCAGTCCCACCCGGGCCAGGGCCTGGGGCAGCCGGTCCTCGTCCATGGCCGTGAGGTCCTGTCCTGCGACCCGGACCGTGCCGGACCAGGGGCGCAGCAGCCCGACGATGCACTTGAACAGCGTGCTCTTGCCGCATCCCGAGGGGCCTACCACCGCGGTGATGCGTGCCTGGCGGATCTGCAGCGAGAGGTCCTGGAGGATCGGGCGGCTGCCGTACCCCGCCGTCAGGTGATCGATCACGACGATGGGGTCGGAATCGCTCATCCGGTCAGTCTCCGAAGTAGAACAGCAGGCTGAAGAAGGCATCGGCCGCGATGACCCCGAAGAGGGAGATCACCACCGAGGAGGTCGTCGCCTTGCCCACTCCCTCGGCCCCGCCGGTGACCCGGAAGCCCCGCTGGGCTCCCACGAACACGATGATCCAGGCAAAGGCCACGCTCTTGACCAGCCCCGTCATCAGGTCCTTCACCATCAGGGCCGAGATCAACTCGTCCACGAAGGCCCGGGCGCTGATGTCCAGGTAGGTGGTGGCGATGACGAATCCCCCGAAGATCCCCAGCACGTCGGCCACCACCGTCAGCAGCGGCTGGGTCAGGGAGATGCCCAGGAACCGAGGCACCAGCAGGAAACGAGAGGGGTTGAGCCCCATCACCCGCAGGGCGTCCACCTCCTCGGTGATCACCATCGTGCTGATCTCGGCGGCAATCGACGACCCGCTGCGCCCGGCAATGAGGATCGCGGTGATCAGGGGGCCCATCTCCCGGGTGATGGAGATGCCGATCAGGTCCGCCAGGTAGATGTTGGCCCCGAACTGGCGCAACTGGTAGGCCGATTGCAGCGCGACGGTGAGGCCGACCAGCAGGCTCACGAGCGCCACGATGCCCGTGGACTCCAGGCCGATCCGGACCATCTGCTCCAGCACCGCCTCACCCCGGATCCGCTCCCGGCGGGAGACGAGGCCCTTGCCGGTGAAGTGCAGCGTGTCGGTGAGCAGCACCAGGAGGTCCACCAAGGCCGATCCTGCCCGGACGATGGCGTCCCCCACGGCCTGGAAGAAGCCTGGAGGAGCAGCGGGAGGAACCGGTTGCTGGGAGGAGACCCGGAACAGGGACAGGGCCTCTCGGGCCGCCTCGCTCTCGCCTGCCAGCCGGAGGGTGCCCTTCTGGCGGAGGACCTGCTGGCGCAGCAGGTGGCACAGCGCGGCCCCGCTGCTGTCCATGCGTTCGACCCCCCCGAGGTCCAGTCGGACCTGCGGGGCGGTCCGTCCTCGGAGCGCCTGCTGGACCTCCCGGAAGCGGTCGGGCACCGACTCCCGGTCCAGCGTCGGGCCCCAGCGGAACTCCAGAGAGGGGGCATCGCTCATGACCGCATTCTCCCTGGGCATCCTCTCACCCGTCAAGGAGAAGGCCGACCTGTTCGAATGGTTTCCAAGGCAGAGCAGACGGCGGCTCCTGGGGTCCGGCAAGGCCCGAAAGGGATTGATCCGGAGGCCCCATTGGTGGTAATGCTGGGGCAACTGGGAGGGGGCTGCCGATGCGTCGCGCGTTCGGGCTGTTGATGTTGCTGGGTTCCTGTTGGGCCTTCGCCTGCGACGATGCCTCCCCCGGGGTCACCGATCTGGGTCCCGATGCCCCCGCCTGCGCCGAACAGGAAGTCACCGGAAAGCAGGCCGCCTGCGAGCGCTTCCAGACGGTCCTCTGTGACCGGCTGGTGGCGGGGTGCGAGGCGTACCCGGATCTGGATGGGTGCCATCGGTGGTTCGTCGCACGGTATGGTGACTGCGCACAGGCCCAGGGGGACCTGACGTCCTCGGCCGCCGCCGCGATGCGTGAGTGCCTCTGCGCCCTGCCCAATGCCTCCTGCCAGGCCCTCCAGACGATGGGCCCCGAGGAGGCCGTGGAGGCATGCGGGGCCTGGTAGGGCCCCCTGACCCGGGTCCTGCGCGGGTCCCTCCCGGGATTCCCCGCAGCATTCCCAGGGATTTTCCGGCGTTCCGAGCGGGATCAGAGGGATTCGGGAAGCGGCGTGCCGAAGGACTCCACGCCGTCCGTACCGTTGCCGCCGGAGCCCATCTCGGGCGGCGTCGCATCGCCCTCCCGCTGGCCCGGATCCTGGAAGGGCACGATGGCATCCCAGGTCCCGTCCTCCCGGGTCTGGACCTCGGCCAGGGTGGTCAGGGTCACCGCGAAGGAGGTCTGGGCCAGGGACCAGGTGGCGTCGGACTGGGTCTGCGTCAGTGGCACCATCACGCGGACCGTGGCTCCAACCAGGGGTTCCTGCGACCCGGACCGCCGGACCGATCCCCGGATCAGCATGCCTTCCGGGACCTGCACCCGGAGGTCCTTCGATTCCGTGATGTCCAGGGTGGGCCAGGCGATTCTGGGCAGGCCGCTCCGGGGCGGAGGAACCAGCGATGCGGCCCATCGCCCCGGGTCCAGAGGCGTCTCGAATCCACCCTGAGCGTCAGCCGTGATCGTGACGGTGCTCTCCCGGGGAGAGGCCGTACCGGCCACGGAGGGGTCCTCCCGGGTCCAGAGGGTCAGAACGGCCCCCGGCAGCGGGGACCCGTCGGCGGCACGAAGGACCTGACCCCGGAGCACCGGACGCGGGTCCAGCACCACCAGGAAGGCCACGCCGTCCTCCATCGCCAGGTCCAGGTCCCGGTATGCCGTTGCGTATGGGGTCCCCTGGGGCGGGAAGATGCCGACCCGGTAGCGTCCCTCGGGCAGGGTCAGCGTGACCAGCCCGTCGCTGCCGGTCACCGAGGACCGGGTGACGGTGCCGTTGCCAGCGAATCCAGCCGCCCGGACCCGAGCGCCCGAGACTGGTTGGCCGTCGGTACCTCCTCCCAGCACCTGAATCGTCACGGTCCGGATCGGGGGCAGGTCGCCCAGGTCCAGGATCAGCAGGCCGCCGCCGGAGGCGAAGTCCTGCTCGAGGCTCGAAAGTCCTTCCTGCCACTGGAAGACTCGTTCGGGAAAGGGGTCCCGGCCTGATCCCGGGGCCACCCGGAGTTCCACGGGCCCGATCCCTGGCGGCACGAAGAGGGAGAACATCCCGTCGATGCCCGAGGTGGCGGTGGTTCCCACCGGATTGCCGCCGACGACGCAGGAGACGGTCGCGTTTCGCACCGGAACCGGCGTCCCCGTTCCCGCCCGGACCAGTCCCGAGATGGGAACGTATGCATCCTCGGGCGGAAGCACGATGTCCAGCGACATGTCTCCGGTGGCGGTCAGGTCGAAGGAATGGGACGGAAGGGAGTCGGGCCCGGCCTTCTCCGACACGAAGGTGACCCGATAGGTCAGGCCCGAGACCAGGGCCAGGCGATAGGTCCCCTCGGAGGCCTCTTCCGATGCCCCCCCGGCGACGGTGGCCTCGCTCCAGACCTGGGTTCCGGGGATCCGGCCATCGGCCACGGCGACCAGTCGCCCCATCACCGGGGCGCCGCTGGCCTCGCCCGCCTCCTGCCCATTGCCGGTCCAGGCCCTTGCCCCGGCCACCGCACGTCGCACCCGGCCCGTGACGACCGCCGGGGGCGCCACGGAGAGGTGGAGCGTCCCACCGGCCGAGACCATGACCCGAGGAAACTGGTCCCCCGGGAGGCCGCTCGAGGCCTCCGGGAGCACCTCGACCGAGAAGGCCTGATCCAGGGGGGCCAGGGAGGCGCAGACCCCAGCCGTCCGGCTACACGCGCTTCCCGCGGGGCAATCCGAGTCCCGGGAACAGGCGGTTGCCTCGGAGAAGGCCGGGGTCGCCGGGCCGCTTCCCGCATCCCCCGACAGTCCCGTGGCGTCCGTTCCGCAGGCCGTTGCCGCCAGCAGCAGCCCGAGGAGACCCGCCAGGACCGGGCGTGTCCGTCCAGCGTGTCCGTTCATGGGCAGACCACCCCCGACGCATCCAGTTCCCAGGCCACGTAGGCATAGCCGCTCGTCAACACCCGTCCCGAGTCCGGGTCGTAGCCGATCGGCCCGTCGGAGACGAAGGCCTCCAGCAATGCCCGGCCTCCCCCCAGGTCGAACTCTTCCTGGAAGGCGCAGACGTTCAGCCGGATGCTCGTCTGGGCGATGAAGTCCGGTCCCTTGGGCACCTTCCGGGCCGCCAGATACTCGGGATAGCCCAGGTACCAGTGCACCTGGAGGGCCTCCAGCGGGGTGTCCGGGTCCGAGATGGCCCCTGCCAGGGAGAAGACCGCGACCACGGTCTGCAACTGCACCAGCCGGTCCGGCGAGGGATCGGGGATCTTCCCCCGGTCGATGACCGGTGGCTGGGAGACCGTCGTGCGTTCGTCGATGTCGGGCCACCACAGGCATCCCCCTGCCGGGACCAGCAGGACCAGGGCCCCGATGACCCCGATCCTCGTGGCCCAGCAGTGCAGGCTTCGTGCCAGGGATGCCAACCTAGGAACCTCCAATAAAACCAAGAACATGTGGGCGTCCAGGGACCGTGGCGGCCCCGTTCCCGCCTCCCAGGCGGGACATCTGGATCAGCCCTACACGTCCTTCCCCGAGGCCCGCTCCCGCTCCAGGTAGCGGAAGATGGTCCGGGGCTCGACGCCGAGGTCCCGGGCCGTCTTGGTCCGGTTGCCCTGGTTCCGTCGCAGGACCTCCTGCACGTAGTCGCGCTCGAAACGTTCCCGGGCCTCGGCCAGCGGGACCACCGGGCGGTCGTCCGCCTTCGGGAGGTCCAGGTCCTCCAGCGTCACCACGGGTCCGGTGGCGAACAGCACCGCCTTGCGGATCCGGTTTTCCAGCTCCCGGATGTTCCCGGGCCAGGCGTAGCCCCGCATCGCTTTGAGGGCCTCGGTACTGAAGGATCGGGCGACGGCGCTGCTCTCGGTCGCGAAGCGATGCAGGAAGAACCGTGCCAGCACGTCGATGTCCCCGCCCCGCTCCCGGAGTGGAGGCAGGGTCAGGGACACCACCGCGACCCGGTAGTAGAGGTCCTCCCGGAAGCGCCCACGGCGCACGTCCTCGCGGAGATCGCGGTTGGTGGCCGCCAGGACCCGGACATCCACCCGTTCGGGGCGGGTGCCTCCGACCCGGGTCACCAGGCCGTCCTGGAGCACCCGGAGCAGTTTCACCTGCAGGGCCGGGGGCAGTTCCCCGATCTCGTCCAGGAAGAGGGTGCCTCGATGGGCGGCCTGGAACTTCCCGATGGTGGCCGCCACGGCGCCGGTGAAGGCCCCCCGGACGTGGCCGAACAGTTCGCTCTCGATCAGGTTTTCGGGGATCGCCCCGCAGTTCACCGCGACGAAGGGACCCCCGGCCCGGGGGCTCCGCCCGTGGAGTTCCCGGGCCACCAGTTCCTTGCCCGTCCCCGTCTCCCCCAGGATCAGCACCGGGACGTCGGATGGGGCCAGGCGATGGATGCGCTCGAAGACCTCCATCATGCCCGGGCAGGACCCCACCAGGGACCCGAACCGGCTCGCCTGAACCTCCTGCTTCAACTGCCGGTTGTCCTGCTCCAGCGCCGCAATCAGGGCCAGGTTCTGGAGGATCATCGCCGCCTGGGCTGCGAAGATCTGCAGGGTCCGGAGATGGGCCGGGTCCAGCAGGTTCACCAGGCGGTCGGTCCCCAGGTAGAGGACGCCCCGGGTCTCTCCGGCGATCTTGAGAGGGATGCAGGCCACCGAGGACAGGCGCAGGTTGATGATCGACGTGCAGGTGGAGAACTCGGGACGGTTCAGGGCATCGACGACCAGTTGCGGCTCCCCGTCCTTGAGGGCCTTCTGGAGCACGCTCTCGCTGAAGAGGACCTCGTCGTCGGGCAGGGTCTTCCGGTCGATGTTCCGGGCCGCGCGGACCGAGGGGCGGTCGCCCTCGACGAGCAGGATGAAGCCCTTCTCGGCCCGGGTCAGGTGGAGGGCCTCGTCCAGCAGCGTGTTGAGGGCCTTGTCGAGGTCCCGGGCCTCCATCAGGCGGCGGCTGAAGTCGGCCAGGCTCTCCAGGTGCGTGTGGGCCGACTCCCCGGCCCCGGCTGCACCGGGCGCCTGGTCCCCCGGGGCGAACAGGAGGGTCCGATCCCCCAACCGAAGCACGTCCCAGGGATCCAGATAGGCCGACTTCACCTTGCGCCCGTTGACCAGCACCTCGCCGTCACTGTCCAGGCGTCGGACCTGGAACAGGCTCCCTTCCTGGACGATCTCGGCATGGAGGTCGCAGAGGCCCGCGCCGGTCAGGGGGACGTCGCATGCCGGGTCCCGTCCCAGGGTCGTGGTGGCCCGGAACAGTGGGACCGACCGGGGGGGCTCCTTGGGGGAGAGGATCAGCAGGCTCGCCACGAACCACCTCCTAGAACTTCGCGCAGAGGGAGATCCCCGGGGCCAGCGACGACCCCGGTGACGCCGGCCCGGGGCAGGGCACCATTCTGACCGAGGATTCCTCGGGCTCAAAGTGATGGAAGGCGTCCACGATGCCCCACACCGCCAGGGCCACGAAGGCCCCGAGGCCCACGTACTGCGAGATGCGGAGGTCCCGGGCGGTCCTGGCGTTGGCCGCCGTGAACCGCCCGTCGGACCCCCGCAGGGACTCGATGGCGACGTAGGAGCCGACGTTCAGTCCCAGGGTCAGGGCCTCCCCCGTGAGGAACAGGGCTCCCTTCGTGGACTGGCCGTTCAGGAACTGTCCGACCCCGAAGGGGACCAGCATCGGGGCCCAGTGGCGCCGGGTCACCTGGACCTCCTGGCGCTCGCAGGGGGTCGGGGGAGGCTCGGGCTTCTCGGGGGCGTCCGAGGGGATCATGTGGAGGTCGATCAGCCGCCGGCGAATCGCCTCGAACTTCTCGATCAGCGTCGGGGGGTAGTAGAAGGCGTCCAGGCGATGTCCTGGCGACAGCATCAGCAGGGCCATGAACTCGTCCTCCATCGCCCGCTCGTTGCCGGTCCAGAACTCGCAGGCACCCAGGTACTCCCGGGCCTTCAGGATCAGGTCCAGGGAGGTCAGGGTGACCTCGGGATAGAGGAGAGGGCGCAGGCGGGCGATGGCCCCGGGGCAGTCCTGGAAGCGGAAGGCGTTCTCGGCCTCCCGGAAGGACTCCTCCGGGGTCTCGGCGAAGGCCGGGCGCATGGCCGGCAGGACGACCGCCAGGACCAGCAGCGGCTCCAGGCAACCTCTGGGGATCCGGAGACCCAAGGCCCTCTTCCCTTCCGGTGCCGGGACGAGTGTAGCACCGTTGCCCTGGATTCCCTGAATGGGAGAGCGGGCTCCGTCCATCGCCGGGGGCCTCGCACCGCTCGCGGGGCGCGCCCTCCGCCCGGGGCATGGAGAACGTCCATCAGGGGCCCGTGGGTGCGGTCTGGGAGACCTGGGCCCTGGGCGGGGTCGGGTCCAGCAGGCTCACGCCGACGAGGGCCACGATGCTCGCCAGGAGCCCCGAGAGTCGGGCTGCCCAGCCAAGGTCCAGCAGGTAGTTCATCACCGCCCAGACCAGGATGCCCGTGATCATCGAGGCCACCGCACCGAGGTGGGTGGCCCGCCGCCACCAGATCCCGGCGGTCAAGGGCGCCAGCAGTCCCACCAGCGTCGCCACGTAGGAATCGGCCACCAGTTCGAAGATGCTCGGGAGACCCCCGGCCTCCCGGGCCCCCTCGCCGATCGCCTCGTGAGAGGCGGGCAAGGCCAGCGAGAAGGCGATGGCGCCGATGATCACCACGCACAGGCGATTCATCCACAGGAATCCCCGATCGGTCAGGCGGGGAAACCAGGGCTTCAGGAAGTTCTCCGACAGGATCACCGCCGGGGCCAGCACCGCGGCACTGGAGGTGCTCAGGATGGCCGAGAGCAGGGCTCCGTAGAACAGGATCTGGAGGAACGGGGAGGCGTGGGTCCGGACCAGGGCCGGCAGCACGAACTGCCGATCCGGGAGGTCGTAGAGAGACGGGTCGATGTTCCGGACCGCGAGGGCCAGCAGCAGCGGCATGGCGGCGACGGTCAGGTAGAGACCTGCGGCGATCCAGGCCCCACGGACCGCGATCTTTTCGGATTTCGCCGAGTTGACCCGCTGGAAGAGGTCCTGCTGGGGAATCGACCCCAGGCCGATGGCCGCCCAGGCCGACAGGTACTCCACCATCGGGCGGAATCCCGGCTCGGGCCAGAGGGAGAAGAATCCCTCGGGACGGTCCGCAAGCACGGCGTCGAGCCCCCCGGCCTTGCCCAGGATCACCCAGCAGAGCACCACCAGGCTCGCCAGGATGATCAGGGTCTGGACGAAGTCGGTGATCGAGACGGCCCACATCCCCCCCAGGAAGGTGTAGAAGACGACCAGGGAGAAGCCGATCCCCATCGAGACCTGCACCGAGAAGCCCGTGAGGCTGTGGAACAGGATGCCCAGGGCCACGATCTGCGCGGCGACCCACCCGAAGTAGGAGATGACGATGAAGAGGCTGCCGATCATCTCGGCCGTGCGTCCGTAGCGCACCCGGAAGAAGTCCCCGAAGGTGTAGAGGCCGGACCGGTAGAGGGGCCTGGCGAAGAAGGCCCCGATCAGGACCAGGCAGAGGGAGGCCCCGAAGGGGTCCTCGATAGCCCCCATGAGGCCTTCGTGCTGGACCCGGGTCGAGGCCCCCAGCATCGTCTCGGCGCCGAACCAGGTGGCGAAGAGGGCCATCGAGGTCATCGACAGGGGCAGACTTCGACCGGCGACGATGAAGTCCTTGGAGGAACGGACCAGTCGGGACGCGGCGAACCCGATCACCAGCGTCAGCAGCAGGTAGCCGATCACCGCGCCCAGAACCATCTGAAACGTGCCCTTCCTCCAGGGGATTCCTCCGGGGGGCCCTGCGGCGACATCCCCGAGGCGGCCAGAATGATACACTGGGCGGGCCTGCCGAGGGAGGTCTGCGGTGATGGCATTCCGGGGCGCACGGGTGGGAGGCTGGTGGCTGGTGATGTTCCTGGGCCTGACGTGGCCCTTGGGGGCCTTGCAGGCAGAGGAGTTCGGGAACGGGGACCTCGTCGCCCAGGTGATCGAGGGGTGTCCTCGGCAGCCGGACCCTGCGGCCTACCAGGCCCTGGAGCGGAAGATCCTGGGCGCCCTGTCCTGGGCCATGCGCCGGGGAGAGGTCCGGGATGTCCTGGCAGCGGCCGAGGCCCTGGAGTCCTGTCGCCGTCGCCAGCCCCGGACCCAGGACTTCGACCCGGCGGACACCCCGGCCTTGATCCGGGAGGTCCACTGCTTCCTGCCCCTGGTTCTGTTCGAGCAGCAGCACCAGGTGGACGACGGGATGGCCCGGCGGGGGCTGCAGATCTGCCCGGAACCGCCGGATCGTCCCCCCGAGGGGGCCGACGAGAAGGCGGTTCGTCGGTGGGCGGAGCGTGTGCGTCGCCACCTGTTGCTGTCGGCGATGGTGGGGGACCCCGCCGAGGTCTTGTCCAGGGCGATGGCCCGGATCGAGGCCCTCCGTCAGACCGGCCTGTGGAAGGAGATGGTCGGGGCCGAAGATGGCGGGACGACGACCGAGGAGGATCTCTTGGTCCAGGACCTCGGAGCCGCCCCCTCCGGCGAGGAGGGAGAGGAGGGGGAGTCCTCCGGTGAGGCGGGTGGGGAGGCCCCCGCGACCGAGGAGCCTGCCGAGGCGGACCGGGACGACGAGGAGGAATTCCCGGGGACGTCGGGGATCCAGAATCCGCTCATGACGGCCCGGGTGCTGGCGACGGCTGCGGCGTTGGCGACGGGGCGTTCCGAGGACCTGGCCCGGGCCCTGGGCGGCGACCAGGCCCTCTGCAAGTCGCCGCTGCTCGAGGGGATGACGCTGATTCAGCGGATGCTTCCCTTCCAGACCCCGGCGCTCCGGCTGGCCCAGAACCGGCTGCTGAGTCCGGCGGTGACGGGCCCCATCGCGTCGCTGGTCGAGGACCTTGCAAGGCGCTTCCCGGGGAAGGACTGCCCCACGCCCGGGGCCCTGGCGCTGCTGGCCCTCCAATCCCTTTCGCCGGAACAGGTTGCGGTCCTGGTCCGCAGAGGGGAGACGCCACGCCTGGCGGGTCTCTGGCGTCGGGTGGATGACACGGTGCCCGTGATCGGCACTGCGGCGGATCGCCTGGTCCTGCTGGAGGCCCTGGCCCGGGGTCCGGAGTTCCCGGGGCAGTCCCAGAGACGATGCGAATGGGCCAGGACGCTGATCGAGGGGGGAATGGCCCGGGAGGCCCTGGAGGTGCTGGAGGCGGGCGGCTTTGGGGCGGAGTGTGGCCGCTCCCTGCGGGTCTGGGCCTGGGGAACCGTCGAGAAGGCGGCAGGGAAGGGGGACGATCGGGGGACCTCGGCGATCCAGGAGTGGCTGCAGCCGCCGCCGGAGCCGGAGGAGGTGCTGCGTCTGCTGCAGGAGGCCACTCCCGAGGAGGTTCAGCGATACCTGATCGACCGCCTGGGGCGCCACGTGGTTCGTCCGGGGACTCCCGTCGCCCAGCGCAAGGCCGTGATCCGGGCACTGGTGAAACTGGTGGACAAGGCCCCGGGGACCTCTCTGGCCGGGGCCGCCCTTGCCTGGGCACGAAAGGCCCGAGGGTGGGCCGAGAACCCTGGCGAGGAGGTGATGCTGGACCTCATCGCGACGCGACACTTCCTGGAGGCCGGCCGGGAGACCCAGGCCCGAGGGGCCTACCGGAGCGCCCTGGCTCGGGTTCGGCCGTCGATGGAGGAGACCGTCTCGGCCCTGTGGGTCGTCACGATCCAGTTGCTTCGGGAGCGGCACGACGGCTGGGTCCGGGAGGGCAGGGCCCGACTGATGGCGGTGCCCCCCAGCGATCCCATGATGACTTCGGCGGCGGCGGTGGAACTGGCTCGCCGGGGCATGCGGGACCTGGCCATCACAGTGATGCGCCATGCGACGGATCAGACCCTCCGCACTGGCGGAAATCGGGAGACGCTGGCGGACACCTGGCTGCTGTTGAATCGTCCCGAGGAGGCCCGGAGGGTCATCGCAGGTGGCGGGACGGCAGGAACGGGGGCGGAGGCCTCGGACCTCCTCCGGGCCCGGCAGGCCATGGCCGAGAAGGACTACCGGAAGGCCCTGGGGATCCTGGGACTCCTGTTGGACCAGGACCCTGGGAACACGGACCTCCGGTATCAGCGGGCCCTGGCCCGGATGCTCGCCGGGCGGGCCGAGGAGGCCGAGGTGGACCTCCGGACCTGCCTTCGGGAATCCCCGGGCAACCCGATGGTCCTGGGGGCCCTGGCCTACGCCCAGTTCGACCAGGGGCACTACGACGAGGCCGAGCCGTCCTTCCGGGCGGCGCTGGCCATCGATGACCAGGAGCCGGACAACCTGCTGGGTCTGGCCCTGACCCTGTTCCGGCTCGGGCGCCTGGAGGAGGCCCGGGAGATCTGGACCAGCCACCTGAAGGGACATCCCCTCTTCCAGGGAGGCGTGGAGGCGGCCGAGGCGGCGGGATATTCCTACTCCGACATCCAGAAGCAGGCCTGGCGGGAGTTCCAGAAGGCCCTCGCGTCCCCGGACCGGGACCGGAAGCCCGGGAGGTGAACGATGCGGGGAAACGCCTTGCCGGGGGTCGGGGGACTGCTTGTAGCGCTGGCCTGTGCCGGGGGACCGGCGATGGTCCCAACGGGGACCGGGCCGGTCCCCGCGGAGGAACGGGTCCTGACCATCCTGGCCACCAACGACCTTCATGGGGCCCTGGACGGGGTGCTGATGTCGGAGGTGGCCGGGGGGCGGGACGGGACCCTCGGGGGCTTCGATCGGGTGGCCGGGCTGCTGGAACGGCTGCGGGCGGATGCCGGGGGCCCGGTGCTGGTGGCTGACGTGGGGGACTGCTTCCAGGGCGACCTGGCCATGAACCGGATGGAGGGAATGCCCTGCGCGGAGTTCTTCAATGCCGCCGGGTACGACGTCCGCACCATCGGCAACCACGAGTTCGACTATGCCGGGTGCGGTCCCGAGAAGGCGGGGGAGCCCGTGGCGGACCCGACCTGTGCCTTGCGGGCCGTCCTGGCCCGGTCCCGACAGCCGATCGTGGTGGCCAATGTGCGTCGGGAAGGGGATGGGCAGCGGGTGGAGTGGCCCGGGACCCGTCCCGGGGTGGTGCTGGACATTGACGGCATCCGGGTCGGGGTGGCCGGTGTCGTGACCCGTTCCACGCCCTACGTGTCCAATCGGGAGGGGAGCCGGGGGCTGGTGTTCACGGACCCGGTCCAGGAGGCCCGGGAGGTGGTGGCGGACCTGCGCCGGCAGGGGGCCTCCGTGGTGGTGCTGCTGGCCCACGTGAATGGCCAGTGCGGTCGCGGGTCCGCGATGCCGGGCCCCGGGGACCGGGGCTGCCGGCTCAACGGCGAACTGCGGGCCCTGCAGGAGGGCCTTCAGGGGCAGGTGGACCTGATCCTGGCCGGGCATGCCCACGCCTGGTTGACCGGGGAGAAGGGTCCCATCCCCGTGCTGGAGACCCCCGGCCAGGGGTCCTTCGTGGCCCGGGCCCGGATCCGGGTGGATGCCCGGGGGAAGGTCCTTCCCGGGGGCGTCGAGGCCCTGCCGCTGGTCCCGGTCTGTCCTGCGGAGCGTCCTGATTCCCGGGTCTGCCAGCCTGGCTGGGCCGGATATGTCGGGCCGGCGCCAGCGGACCCGGAGGTGTCGGCGCTGGTGGCCCGATGGAATGAGACCGTCGCCGAGGAGTGCCGGGACGTCATCGCCGTGGCGACGGCAGACCTCCTGCAGCGGAGGGGCACCGAGTCCCCGATGGCGAACCTGGCGGCCGACCTGATGCGGGAGGCCGCGGCCGGTACTTCTGATGAGGGGAGCGGCCCGGCAGACTTCGCCTTCGTGAATGCCGGGGGCACCCGGGACAGCCTGCGTCAGGGGCCCTTGACCCGGTGCGACATCTTCCGGGTGTGGCCCTTCGAGGACCCCATCGTCGAGATCCGGATGACGGGCGAGGAGATCCAGCAACTGGCTGAGAAGTGGGTCCGGGAGGTGCGGAAGTTGCCCGCCGTGTCGGGTCTTCGGGTGAGCGTCTATCCGGGCGGCCGGGTGGTCCTCCGGGACCCTTCCGGTCGCCCTCTGGACCCGTCACGGTGGTACCGGGTGGTCACCAGCGCCTATCTGGTCCGTGGCGGGGACCGGATGGATGGTTTCTTCGGGAAATTGCCGCCGGATCGCTTTCGAGTGCTTGGCGAAGGGGAGCCATTTCGGGAGGCCGCGATCCGGGTGCTCCGCCGCCTGGGCCGCATCGACCCCCCGTCCACAGGCCGCATCGAGGGATTCTAGACCCGGACCAGGTAGCCGCCGAACCAGACGGTCAGGACCGTGCCGACGAAGAGGGCCGGGGCGAAGGGGAAGGTCTTGGCGACGTGGATGCGTCCGCCCTTGCCCTTGTCGATCCACCAGCGGCGCAGGACCTCGGCCTGCACCGCAGTCAGGCCGTCGGGGCCAACGGGGCCCATCTTCTCCCGGACCAGGTCCATGTCCTCCTTGAGGACCTCCAGCGTCCGCCGGGCCGGGATCATCCGGGCCTCCAGTTGCCAGACGCCAATGGATCGGAAATCGAAGACCGCCAGATAGAGTCGGTAGATGACCAGGAAGAGGATCACCCCCACCGCCCAGCCGCTCATGGTCAGGATGGACCTGAGGTTGTGTTGATCGGTGGGCCAGATCGCGGCATGGACGATGTAGGCCGTCACGGCCACCCCGACGGGGATGCCGACATACCACCGGCGCATCCAGCGGGTCAGGGGCGTGAAGATCAGGAAGAGCAGGAAGTAGATCAGGGTGCCGCTCCGGAGGGGGGTGATTTCGGTCAGCAGGTCCCGGGTCAGCCCCCGGAGGGTCTTGATGGCCAGGAACAGGAACAGAATGCCCACGAACCCGATGGCCAGTTCCTGGACGTGTCCCCGGAGCCATCGCCAGGCGTCGCGCCAGGCGTCGGCCTCGTCGGGGGTCGGCCGGACGGCCTGCCGGATGCCCCGGGCGACCAGTTCGACGGCCAGCAGGGCCATCACCGAGAAGAAGGTATTGAACAGCAGCACGTAGCCGGGAAAGAAGGGCCAGAAGGCGTTCCGGTAGGTCGAGAGGGGAATCAGCAGCACCAGCACGGCAAACAACTTCGCGTCGCCGGCCGCCCAGAGGCCGCCCCACCAGAGCCCGAACCCCACCAGGAAGGCCAGGGCGCCGTTGGCCAGGACCCGGGCCAGCCACGGAAGCAGGCGCGGTGAGGCCTGTTCCGTCCGGGCCTCGGGCGTGTCCCCGGGACGGCTCCCGTCGTCCTGTCGGTCCCAGAGGGACTCCTGGCGGCCACGATCGAAGGGGGAGGGGGCCTGGTCGGGGGGGCGCGGGGGAGGCGCCGGGTCCTCCCACCACCAGGTGCCCAGTTCGGGGAAGGCCCGGATGGAATCTTCGGCGCCGAGGTGGTGCCAGAGGGCGAAGGCCGGCATCCAGATCGCCCAGACCGCCAGCCCCGCCAGCAGCACCTTGTGGTAGATCTTGTGCCGGGCCCAGTCGGTCAGGGCGCAGACCCCCGCCAGCAGCACCGCCGCCACCCGGGGGATGGTCTCCAGGTCCATGCCGCCTCCCGCCGTCCCCGATGCCGCGGCCGGCCCGTCAGTCCTCCGACAGGATGCGCTGCCGGACCGGTTCCGGGTCCAGGAAGACCGGGAACAACTCGCTGGAGGAGTAGTGTACGTCCATGTCGAAGAGGCCGGCGCAGATGGGGTCGAAGGTGCACCGGGAGCAGGCCTCGGCCTTGCCGTGGCGGAAGGCCGTCTCCCGGACCATCCCCTTCTCGTCCAGGAAACGGACGATCCGCTCCTCGCCCTTGACGATCTTTCGGGTCTCGGTGGAGGCCCAGGCGAACTCGGCCATGTAGCACAGGGGGACCTTCTCGGCCCGGAAGGTCCTGCCGGTGGACTGCAGGAAGGTCATGGCCCGGAACAGGGAGACCTCGAACTCCCAGAGGTGGTGGATCACGTCGGGGTTCTGGGCGGCCCGGTTCATGCTGGGGTCCAGATTGTTCCAGACGAAGTGCCGCACGAAGGGAAAGCGGTCCACGATCAGGCGGACCAGCCGGTCCAGGTCCTTCGCGTTGTAGTGGTTGATGGGGGTGTTCACGTCCACGTTCACGCCCAGGGCCCCGGCATTCTCGATGGTCCGGAAGGCCCGATCGAGGCTCGCCTCGTTGCAGGTCAGAAAGGCCTGCACCTCCGGGTCCGGGGACAGGATCGACACGTGGAGGTGGTTCAGCCCCGCCGCGACGTAGCGCTGCATCAGGTCCCGGTCCGCCAGCCGCTGGCCGTTCGTGATCATCCGGGCATGGAGCCCCCGTTCCCGGGCGTGGGTCAGCATCTCGGGGATGCCCTCGTGGAGGGTCGGTTCCCCGCCGGTCAGGATCACCCCGTCATATCCCCGGGCCTGGAAGTCGTCGATCATCCGGAAGGCCTCTTCCAGGCTCAGGGTGGCCTCCCGCTCGGGGTTGCTGCAGATCCGGCACTTCTGGTTGCACAGGCGCGTCACTTGGATGTAGCCCAGGTTCGCCACGGTCACTGCTCCGGTTGAAGGACGCCGAGGCCCCAGATGCGGGCTGCATGGACCGGGAGGCCCCGGCACAGGGCATCGAGGCGACAGGTGCGACACCGCAGGCTCTTGACCCGGTAGCGGTGCCGGATGAAGTGGGCGATGAAGTCCGGGAGATGACGTTCCGAGAGGGGTTCGCCATCGGGCGGTTGGAAGGCGAGGGCGTCATCCTCGCCTCCAGGAAGGGGCCGAGGACCCCCCAGGCACGCCGGGAGGCCCTGGACCGGTCGCCCCAGGCGGCGGGACAGGGCCTGGACCTCCGCCAGGGGCGGCAGGACCTCCAGGGCCTCCGTCAGGGACTCGGGGGCCGGGAGGGCCCATCGGTCGGGAACCCGGCCGTGCAGGGCCTCGTCGGACATCCCTGCGGCCTCCCGGCAGAAGGCCGCCGTCACCTCCAGGGGCCTCGGACCGGGGCCATCGTCCACGGCCTTCGCCCGGGCTCGCCGCGGGTCCCGAAGGCGGGTCGCGGTGGCCCGGGCCTCCTCGCAGAAGGGCCGGAGGAAGCAGTGGGGACACCGGGGGCCTTCGCACTCGGGCGGCGTGCCGTCCCGGAAGAGGGCCCGGAAGGACTCCCGCTCGCCCAGGACCTCGTCGTAGATCTTATGGGGGTCCTGGAAGAGGTCCTCGTGGCCCTCGAGCAACTCGATGGGGAGGCGGTTGGTCCACAGGAAGATCCCGGGCACGGTCCGGGCCCAGTCGAGGGCCCGGTGGAGTTCCCGGGCAACCATTTCCGGCTCGGGGAACAGGGCCTCCCGGTGGTCGTCGAAGCCTCGGCCGAAGGGGATCAGGTGCAGGAGGTCGAACTCCAGCACGCCCTCGTTCACGTAGAACTCCAGCAGTTCCTTGAGGTGGGGCAGGTTTCGGCGGTTCAGCACGACGTCCACCGACACCACCACCCCCAGGCGCAGCAGGTTCCGGAGGCCCTGGAGGGACTGGGCATGGGCCCCCGAGACGCCCACCAGTTCCTCGAAGACCTGGGGCGTATGGTCGTGCATCGAGAGGGTGGCCTCCCGGAGCCCCGCGGCGACGGCCCGGGCCGCGAACTTCGGGTAGGCGAACATGCGCCCGTTCGAGACGCACTGGACCCAGCTGTAGCCCATCCCGGTGGCCGCGGCCACCAGGTCCAGGAACCGCGGGTGGATCGTGGGCTCCCCGCCGCTGAGGATGGCCCGGGTGCAGCCCCGGGCACGACCCTCCCGGAGCCGCGCCAGCACCTCCTCCTCGGGGACGATCGTCCCGTTCTGGGCCCCGACGTCGTGACAGAAGAGGCAGCGGTTGTTGCAGGCCCGGGTCAGGCGGACCCACAGGCGCTGCTCGCCGACGGCCTCCTGCCGGGCCCGGAGGGAATCCAGCGAGGTCATGCCGGGCTCCCCCGAACCTGGAAGGTCGCGGGGTGGGCTCCCGAGAGGTCCTTCCGGGTCACGAACTCGTCCCAGCCGTAGTGCTCAGGGTACTCCCGCCATGGGCCCTCGCAGAGACCCTTGAAGGCGCATGCCTCGCAGGGGGGCCCCTTGGCCTTCCCCTCGGTCAGGCGGTGCTCGGTGTAGTCCGCGATGGTCAGGTGCCCCTCGAAGATCTTGGTCCGGGGCATGATCCGCTCGGCGATCCAGGGCTCGTAGCCGACCATGAAGCAGTAGGGAATCGCCTCGGTCATCACCCGTCGTCCGGCGGCGATGCCGATGTCGAGGGCCTTGTGGACGTAGGGCTCGCAGAGGGAGAGGCGGGGAACCACCGCGTAGAAGTTCTCGCCAGCGGTGCCCAGGGGATGCACGAAGGCCAGCTGGAACTGGTCCACTCCGAGGGCCACCAGCAGGGAGGCCAGTTCCGGCAGCGTGCGGTAGTTCGACCGGGTGACCACCGAGTTGGTCAGCACGTACTGGCCCAGTTCCTTCAGGTTGCGGATGGCCTTGACGGTCTGCCGGAAGGCCCCCTGGCTGCACGTGAGGTAGTCGTGCAGTTCCGGCGTGTGACCGTGGAGGGCCGGGCTGAACTCGTTGGCACCGGCGGCGATCAGGTCCTCGCAGACCTTCCGGTAGGCCAGCATGCGACCGTTGGTCTGGATCTGGATGCTGGTGTAGCCCAGGTCCCGGGCGTATCGCACCAGTTCCACCAGGTCCGGGCGGATCGTGACCTCGCCGCCGGTGAAGACGATGCTGTCGCTGTCCCGGCGGGCCTCCTCCAGCAGGCGCTTGACCTCCTCGGTGGGCTTGTTGCCGAACTTCGCCCGCTTGTTGCCCTGGACACAGAAGACGCACCGGTTGTTGCAGTTCCAGCCGGTCTTGATGTCCACCCGTTCCGTGCGCCGGTCCTCGGTTGCCATGCCGTCACACCCCTTTCCCGGTCACCGGGACGAACTCGTCCCAGCCGAACCGATCGACGTAACTTCGAAAGACCCCTCGACAGACGGCGTCGAATCCGCAGGAGGCGCACTCGGGGCGCTTCACCCGCATCGCCGCGTCATGGGCGCTCTTGGCGACCCGGGTGTAGCGCGTCTGTTCCCCGTCCAGGGCGCCCTCCTGGAGCAGGTCCCCCGTCTCTCCAGGAGGCACCGTCGGGAACCCCACCTCCCCGTCGGGCTCGTAGTGGAAATATCGTTCCACGTAGCCCCGGACCGGGTCCGGCAGCGCCGTGGTGGTGCAGTAGGGGATGTCCAGCAGGAAGACCTTGGCGACGCCCTCGGGCGGCAGGGCCTCGACGAACCGGCGGAACTCGGCGGCGATGTCGGCATAACGGGCCATCAGGGACTCCATGTGCCTCCCGCCTCGGCCATCGGGCATCATCACGTTGAAGACGTGCTGGTCCACCCGCAGCGGGGCCATGGCCTGATAGAAATCCAGGAAGTATTTGTAGTTGTATGAATTGACGACGTAGGACGTGTGGACCTTCAGGTCCGGGAACTCCTCCCGGAGCACGGCGAGGTTTGCGAGGCCCGTGCAGGCCTGGACGAAGGCGCCCTTGCTGCGGGTCAGCATGTCGTGGATCTTCGCGTTGGGACCGTGGATGCTCACCAGCACGTGGTTCAGACCCGCCTCGAGCAGTTCCCGGGCGTAGGGACGGTAGGCCAGCCGCCGCCCGTTGGTGATCAGCCCGACGACCGGGAAACCCAGATCCCGGGCCATGCGGATGTAGGCCGGGAGCAGGGGATGGGTGGTCGGCTCGCCGGACGTGAACATCACCTCCCGGGCATCGGGGTCCATCGTCATCATGCGCCGGACGTCCTCGGGGGTCTGGGCCTCCAGCCGGCGTCGTCGGGCCGCCCGGTCGTCCTCCATGCAGAAGACGCAGTTGTTGTTGCAGACGTAGCCGACGCAGACGTGGAGGCGGTCCCCGACCCGGGAGGTCCCGGGGAGAGGCATCTCCGATCGCTCGGGAACCGTCGGCTTCATGGGACTTCCCGCAACCCGCAGGGCTATTCTACGGACCCTGGCGATTGTGGCAAACGATGGCGGTGAAATCCGGGCCGAGAGCAAGGCGAGGATCGGGAATGGACGTCAGGGGATCACGATGGCGGGACAGTCGTTCGGGGTCGGGGTGGCGGCGACCTCCCAGGATCCGTCCGCCTTGCGCCGGATGGACTTGCCGCTCCCGGCGTCGGCCACGTCGGGCGGGTTGACCTGCCCCGTCTCGTCGATCAGGTTGCTGCTGTTCGCGCCGCCATAGATCACCGCATCCTTCGGGACGCTGGTCCCCTGGACCTGGGACGCAGGCACCTGGAACAGGGCGACTCCATCGGCGGTGGTGCCCGAGTTCTGGATGTCGGGGTTGAAGTCCTGCGCGAGATCGAAGACCGGGGAGAAGTTGCCGGCCGTGGACTGGGGCCCGCCGACCAGGAGGCAGGACCGGGGCGGGATGGTGCCCGAGAGGTCCATGCGGCCGTAGGTCCAGTCCGAACCTGCCCAGGCCAGGGACCACCCGGCCAGGTCCACCGGGGAGGACCCGTCGTTGTAGAGCCGGACCCACTCCAGCTGGTCGTCGGTGCTCGCGGGGTTGTAGAAGACCTCCGCCAGCAGCACCCGGCCCGGGGCGTCGGTGACCGTCAGAGGCACGGCCAGCGCCGTTGGGCCCGTGCCGATGGTCAAGGTGCCGGTTCCGGTCTGGGCCCCGGTCAACCGGAAGGTCCCGGACCGGCTCCGGGGCGGGACCTCCAGGAATCCGGGAGCCGTCGCGATCTCCGGCGGGTCGATGGTCAGGGGGACCTGCAATGCCTCGACCCCGAAGTGGGGGATGTCCAGGGTGACCTCGACCGTCAGACTTCCCTGGGTGGTGGTCACGAGGGGGTTCGGCGTGGCCGAGACGGGCACCGGGGTCTCGTCGGGGGCCACGGCCCGGACCTGGGCCTGCAGAGCGACATCCCCGAGGGACGCTGTGAGGACGACCGGAACCGCGCTCCCGTCGAAGGCCAACACCGGGACCTCCGCCGAGGCCTGCCCGGCAGGGATCACCACCTGGTCTCCGGGGACGGACACCAGCGAGGGGTCCGAGGAGGTGACGGCCACCGGCGTGTCGACCGCCGCCGGGCGCCGCAGGGCGACCTGCAACGGGGGCACCGTGGGGCCCGCCGGGTCGCCGGCCAGAGCGAAGGCGAGGGACGGTGCCAGGGAGACCAGTGTCGGGCTGGTGGCGATTCGCTGCAGGTCGTCCTCGGACCGGGGCTCCAGCTTGGAATGGCCGTTTGCGTAGCGAAGCACCCCGCGGATGCGGGAGAAGCCGTCCCCCAGGACCGGGAAGTCCGGCGTCCGGTAGAGGAAGTCATCGACCCGCAACCCCCCGGTGACCTCGAACTCGTAGGTCGGTGTCGTATCCCCGGAACCGGGCGTCGGGGAGGCGTTGGTGACCTCCACGTCCTGGACCTCGACCACCATGCCCTCCAGGACGGCGGCCCGGGGACCCCCGGTGGAGACCTCCGCCGGGGCCGCAACCACGGGGTCCGGGGGAGGGTTGTCCCGGCTCCGGATGGTCACCGAGGTGATCCGGTACAACTCGATCTGGCCGTAGTAGACGGTGACGGTTCCGTCCACGTCCACCCGGTCCCCGACACGGGGGAACGGAGAGAAGGAGGCCCCGGTGTAGCAGTAGAGCCCCGCTGACTCGGCGGGCCCCGGGACCTGTTGCACGAAGAACCCCACCGGGGACCCGCCGGCGGGCCCGACGCCGGTCACCAGCACGTCGGAGATCCGCGCTGTGGCCCCGGTCGGGATCACGCCGGTCTTGATCTGGGGGATCGTGGCGGGGCAGGATGCGGTTCCGGGGTTGGGGGCGTCGGGACAGAGGTCGCAGGCATCGCCCTTGCCGTCGCCATCCCGGTCCGCCCCGTTGTCCGGCACCATCGGACAGAGGTCCGCCTCGTCCCGGATGCCGTCCTGGTCCAGGTCGTCGGAGTTCGGGACCCGGCAGTCCTCCAGGAGGGCGTCCAGGGGACAGGGGTCGCAGGCATCGCCGAGGCCGTCCCCGTCCCAGTCCGGTTGTCGCCCGTCCTGGAGAGGGCTCGGGGGATCGAAGACGGTCGGGCAGAGGTCCAGGTCGTCGGGGACCCCGTCCCCATCCCTGTCTCCTGCCTCGGGCAGGCCGTCATAGCCGTCCACGTCCCGGGCCGGGACGCAGGAGGGTTCCTGGTCGGGGACCCCGCAGAAGAGCAGGGGATAGGACACGGTGGCCTGGAGCTCGGCAAAGGTCTTGCCAGTCTCCCGCTTCGCGCAGACCCGCTTGGCCCGGCCGCAGACGTCGATCGGCTCGCAGCCGCTGTCGTCGCCGGTCCAGGCGGCGACCAGCGCCGCGTCGCCGTGGAGGGCCTTGCCGGCCCGGACCACGAGCACCACGTCGGCCGGCGAGGCATCGAGGACCGCCCGTTCCCGACGGTGAACCGAGGCGTCCCAGAGGGCCAGGTCCGCCTGGCGGCCGGTGGCCAGCACGCCGATGAAGTCATCGAGGGCGAAGGCCCGGGCGTTGTTCTCGGTGGCCATGTCCAGCAGGTCCCGATCGCTGAAGAAACCACCGAGGTTGTCGCGGTTGTAGCGGTCCACGCAGGCCAGTTCCCGGAGCATGTGGACGCTGCCCGACGCGGTCCAGTCGCTCCCCAGGCCAATCAATGCCCCGAATCGGGCATAGACGGTCACAGCGGCGGTCCGGCCGTAGAGGTCGATGTTGCTGCGAGGCGACCAGATCAGGGCGATCTGGCGTGCCGCCAGCACGGCAATATCGGAAGCCAGCAACCCGACGCCGTGGATCAGGCCCTGGCCGGCTCGCCGGAAGACCTTCTTCGCACCGGGGATCGCCTCAGTGACCATGCAGAGCAGTTCATTGCGGGCTCGGGCGTCGATGCCCTCGGCCACGTGGGGGATCCAGCAGGGCTTCTGGTCCACGGTGGCGGGATTGGGAATCGAGGGGTAGCCGCACCCGGACGCGAGCATCGTGCCGTCCGAGTCCCCCAGGGGGAAGGTCTGGTAGTCCGCCAGCCGTCCCGCCGGGAATCCCTCCATGCCATCCTGGTCCAGGTTCCGGAGCAGGCCCGTCCCCTTGCCCGACCCGAAGAGGGACGTCGTTCCGGCCAGCACCTGGCGCAACTCCCCGGCCTGTTCCCCACCGGCGGTGGAGGGCACGGAGATCCGGGTATGCCCGTCCAGCCCCCGTCGCCACTGGTGCCGGTGCTCGAAGCGCTCGGTGCCGTGGCCCTTGGGGGTGTTGCCGGTGTAGGTGATGTGGTCGTGCCCGTTGATCAGGCCCGGCGTCACCAGGACATCCCGGCAGACCACCCTGCGGGCGGTCTCCGCCTCGGCAATGGCCACGACCTCGGCGCATCCAACGCCCCGGATCAGCCCCTCCGGGTCCACCAGCAGAGGCTCGTTCTCCAGGATGCCGCCAGGGACGCCCGGGGTCCCTCGCGGCACGAGCAGGTTCCCCTGGACCCAGGTCCACCCGCTCTGTCCTGCCTCGAACCGGCAGGTCCCCGGGGGAACCGTCTCGACCGGGAGGGGGCAGCGCGGCAGGGTCGTTCCGCCATCATCGTCCGGAGTCGCATCGGTCGATACCGGCGCGTCCTCCCCGGGATCGAGGGGTTCGGCGTCCCCGAGGTCCCCGGAGGGGCCATCTTCCTGGGCGAGGTCCTGGGCGAGGTCTTCCTCGGGGGCGTCCGGTTGCAGGCCGTCCCCCGCGTCCTCTGGGACGGCCTCCTCCCGGACGTCGTTGCCGGTATCCCCGGGGACGTCCGGCGAGGCGTCGTCGAAACGGTCCTGCGTCACCAGATCGGTGCCCGGGTGCAGGTCCTGCACCGATTCTCCTCCACCACAGGCCACGACCCAGCCCACCGTTCCCAGAACCGCCAGCAACGCCGCTGGCGACCGTCCTCCCACCCTGGGCGACTGACCCGTCATCGAAGGCCTCCCGACAAGATCCCCCCAAGCCTAAAGAAAGGGGGCTTTCTTGTCGATGTTGCTCTCGCTTCGCTTGCCTTTTTGGATCGGAATCGCCATCGTTTGGCCGCCGGCCGGAGGGAGGCCAATGTTCTGGATCCTGCTCGCCTTGCTGCTGTTCCCGGCGAGTGCCTTTGCGTTCGGGCCGGTTGCCCACCTGGACATGGGCCTGGACCTGGTGGCCTCGGCGGCCCTCTTCGGGGCCGGGGTGCGTCGGGTGATTCGTCGCTACCCGGACGCCTTTCTCCGGGGGATGCTGGACCCGGACCGCTCGCTGGCGAAGAATCTGGCCCCCTATCGTCGCCACAGCCACAACTGGGTCCATGCCTTCCGGCAGTTCGAGACGACGCGGATCGAGGCCGAACGGGCGGTCTTCCTGGGCTACCTGTGCCACCTGGCGGCGGACACCGTTGCCCACAATCTCTATGTGCCGGAGCGGGTGATTGCCTCGGCGGGCCATCCCACTGCCGGGCACCTCTACTGGGAGTCCCGACTCGATGCCCGCCTTCGGGACCGGGCCGGGGAGGCCGTGGATCGCCTGAGGCGGGCAGAGCCCCTGGAGCACCGTCGGTTGCTGCGGCGGACGGTCCGGAACAGCCTCCCGGGACGACACTTCCAGGTACACCTGACCGGTCTGGTGATGCGGGCCCAGGGCCACGAGGGATTCGGACGATGGTCGATGTGGCTGGACCGTCGGTCCCGCCTCCCCCTGGAAGACGCCCAGGTCCTCCGGGTGCGGGACCTCGCCCTGGCTGCCCAGCGACAGGTGCTGTGGCACCTGCGGGAGGCCCCCATCGTGGCCATCGATCCCCGAGGCATCGAGGCCCTGGCCGCGGCTCGGGCCCTTCGACGCCTGCGACAGGAGGGCCGGCCAGGGGAGGGCGGGTCGCCACAGGAGGTGCTGGCCGAGACCGAGTCCCGCCTGCGGTATGCGCTGGAGGCCCTGCCGGGAGTCCCATCGGCCGGACCCTCGTCGAACCGACCGCTGATGGCGGCCTGGGCTCCATGACCTCGGACCAGGTCCTCTTCTCCCCCGTCGCCAGGTCCCTGGCCCATTCGTCCCTGGGATTCCATGCTGCCTTCGCGGGCCTGGGGCCCGTCGAGCGGGCCTGCCTCTCCGAGACCGGGCGCGCTGGTCCAGTGCGCAGCCTCGAGAGCGGGCGGTCCCTGGGGGAGTTCCAGGTGATCTGGACCTCAGTGGCCTGGGAACTGGAGGTGAAGGACTGGGTCCGGGCGCTCTGGGACTCGGGGATCGCGGCGGTTGCCGCCGATCGCCCCGGGTCGGACCCCCTGGTCATCGCCGGCGGTCCCCTGACCCTCTCGAACCCGGACCTGGCGGGAGCGGTGGCCGACGCCGTCTTCGTGGGAGAGGCGGACCAGGCCTTCCCGATGCTGCGGCAGGCGGTGGACGAGGCCCGAGATCGGCAGGATGCCCTGGAGCGCCTGGCGGGGATCCCGGGAGTCTGGGTCCCGTCGATCGGGATGACCGTGCCGTCGCCGGTCCACTCGGGGCCGTCCGATCCCCCGGTCCGGTCCCGGCTCGCGGGGGAACCCAACGAGTTCGGTGGGGCCTTCCTCGTGGAGGTCGGGCGGGGATGCCCGAGGGCATGCACCTTCTGCGTGGCCCGGGGAGGCGGGGGCCGGGCCCGGTTCGTCCCGGCGACCCGCATTCTGGAGGCCGTGCCTCGAGATGCGACCCGGGTGGGCCTGCTGGGCGCCGCGGTGTCGGACCATCCGGAACTGCTGGACCTGGTGCATGCCCTGAAGTCCCGCGGGGCCGAGGTGACCCTCGGGTCGATCCGGGCCGACCGGGCGACCCCCGACCTGGTCTCGGCCCTGGCGGCCGCGGGGCTGCGGACCCTGACCGTGGCGGCGGACGGGCCCTCGGAACGCATGCGCCGGGCCATCCGGAAGGGCGTGACCGAGGACCACCTTCGGGCCTGCGCGGACCTGGCGGCCATCCACCGCCTCAACCGGCTCAAGATCTACGCGATGGTGGGCCTGCCGGGGGAAGAGGATCAGGACGTGGAGGAACTGGCTCGGCTCGTGGAGGCCCTGGCGGAGCGGGTCTCGGTCTCCCTCTCGGTGTCCCCCTTCGTGCCGAAGCGGTTCACGCCGCTGGAGGGAGCCCCCTTCGCCGGTGTCCCGGTCCTGCGCCGTCGCCTGTCCCTGCTGGCCCGGAAGGTCGGGGGCCGGGCCCGCCTGCGGGTCACCTCGCCCCGGGAGGCCGAGCGGGAGTGGCACTGGTCCCACCTGGGACTGGAGGCCGCGCGGTCCGCCATCCGGCATCTGGTCGCGGATCCTCGGACGCCGGGGCCATCGAGGGGGCGCGATCAGTCCAGGTTCAGGTGGGCCAGGTCGTCTTCTCCCAGGCCGAAGTAGTGCCCCACCTCGTGGAAGAGGGTCACCTGGATCTCCATCCGCACCTCGTCCCGGTTGGCGCAGACGCGTTCGATGTTCCGCTGGTAGAGGTGGATCATCGGTGGCAGGGCCGACTGGGGATTCGTCACGGACTCCTCGAGCACCGAGGCCCCCTGGAAGGCACCGAGGACCTGGGGTGAGAGGCCGCTTTCCAGCATCGCCTGGGGATCCGGCACGTCCAGGATCCGGATCTCGACCCCGGCGGCATCCATCCGTTCCCGGAACTGGGCCGGGAGCTGCCACAGGGCCTCCTGAACCGTCTGGGAGAACTCCTTCCAGGACATCCGGAAGGGGATCCGGTTCCGGTCAGGGGCCGCTCGATGGGCCCGACGGTAGGCCGCGTCGGCCTCCCGGAAGCGCCCCTGGAGTTCCAGCACCATGGCCCGCAGGTAGAGAGCCTCGGGGTTGGTCCGGTCCAGGGAGAGGGCCTTGCGGAGGTTTTCGGCGGCCTCGTCCAGCAGGGCCAGTTCCAGCAGGGCGCCCGCCCGGGCGGACCAGGCGTCGGACCACTCGGGGTCCAGGTCAACGCAACGGTCGAACAGTTCCAGGGCCTGGTTGGGGTCGCCCATCTGCATCGATGCGTCGCCCATCAGGATCAGGATCTCGGGGTTCTCCGGGTCCTGCTGGTCCATTCGGGACAGGAGCATCCAGGCCTGCTCGTACTCCCCCGCCTCGAGCATCTCGTTGGCAGCATCGATCATCGCCTGGACATCGTTCGAGAGGTCAGCCATCGTGGTTCACTCCGTTGTCGGGGGCCGGGCCAGCACCTCGGCCACCCTGGGGTCGTGGGGGTCCTCGCAGTGGATCCGGACCACCCTCCGGCGGCGGGCCTGCCGGAGATAGAGGTCGCTGTAGTCGTCCATCCGCATCGTCGATCGCCCGGCACCGGGGTGGGTCAGCCGAACCCAGAGGGGGTCGGCCGCCGGTCCCCGCCGTCCCCCCGGGTGTTCCCGGCTGAACTCGAACTCCACCCGGATCCACTCCGTTCCTGGCGGCAGGGCCCGGCACAGGGCCTCCTTGCGCTCCTCCAGGGCATCGGCCTCGTCGTCCCAGACCTCCACCGCCAGGGGAAGGGGCCGATACTCGATGATGCGTCGGGCGTACGGGGAAGTCGAGGCCGCCAGCCGGGACCACAGCCAGTCGTCGTCGCAGCCGATGAAGGCATCCGGGTCGGCGGGCACCTGGAGGTCGGAGCCCTGCTGGGCGATGAAGCGATCCAGCAGTCGTTGGTAGCAGAGTGTCCGCCGGTGGGCATAGACCATCAGGAACATGTGGTGGCGGGCCAGCAGGAAGTCCTCGAAGGCGAAGAGGGCCGGGGACTCCAGGGCCAGGTGCCACTGGCCGTCCACCCGGTGGGCCCCCAGGTGGGACAGCAGCCAGTCCAGGTCGAAGTGGCCGTAGGACGCGCCGGTGAACAGGGAATCCCGGCGCAGGTAGTCCATCCGGTCCGCGTCCATCTCCCCGGCGATCAACTGCCGGAGCAGGGGCAGTGCACTTCCGGAGGGGAGGGGAAAGGGGTCCTCGCCAGGCCATCCCAGCAGGGCCGCGACCTCGATCGCCCCGACGCCGAGGTCCCGGAAGGTGTGGTCCAGGAGGTCTCGGAGGTCCGATCCGAGGACCAGGGCGCGAGTCATGTCCTCGTGGGTCGCCTGGGCGGCCGGGTCCGACCCCGGGGGAATCCGGGGCAGGGCGCCCAGGAGCGGCAGCAGTCCTTCGCCGGTGTGGGACAGGGGACCATGCCCCAGGTCGTGGAGCAGTGCCGCCAGGCGCACGGAGGTTCTCAGACGCCGACGCTCCCGGTCCGGCAGGTCCGGGAGGTCCCGGCTGGCCATCTCGAAGGCCCGTCCTGCCAGGTGCATCGCCCCGACCGAGTGGAGGAAGCGGGTGTGGACCGCCCCCGGGAAGGTCGCTTCCGCAAACCCGAGTTGCCGGACCCGTCGCAGGCGCCGGACGAGGGGATGATCCAGCACGGGACGCTCCCCGGAGTCGATGGCGATAGGGCCGTGGATGGGGTCGCGAATCTCCATCGGGTCTTCTCAACCTGGGAAGGACGGCTGTCCCCGGGCGTCGAAGACGACCCGTCCGCCGCGGATCGTGAGGACCGGTCGCCCGACGACCTCCTGGCCCTCCAGGAGGCATCCGGCCGCGCGGCTCTGGAAGGCCCCCGAGCGGGCAGTCCAGGCGGTCTTCCGGTCCAGCAGCACCAGGTCCGCGGGCTGTCCTGGGGCGACGGCCCCCCCTGGGAGGCCCAGGATGCGTCGGGGCGCCCACGCGAGGGCCCGCACGGCGGTGACCAGGTCCAGTTCTCCGGCCAGCACCCGTCCGTGGACCAGGGGCCAGACCAGTTCCAGGGTCGCAGCGCCGCAGGTCGCGAGGTCGAACTCCAGTTCCTTGTCCTCGATGGCCCTGGGGGCATGGTCCGACACGATGGCGTCCAGGGTACCGTCCTTCAGGGCCTGGACCAGCGCCTGGCGGTCCTCCTCGGTGCGACAGGGAGGCCAGACCTTCCGGTGGGGGTCCCAGTCCAGGAGGGAGTCCTCGTTGAGGACCAGGTGGTGGGCGGTCGTGGAGGCGGTGATGGGCAGTCCCCGGGCCTTCGCGTCCCGGATGATCCGCACCGCGGCGGCGCTGCTGACCTTCAGCAGGTGCACCGGGACACCGGTCAGGGCCGCCAGGGCGACGTGGCGGGCGACGGCCGACTCCTCGGCGGCCATCGGACTGCCTTTCAGGCCCCGGATCGTGGCGACGAATCCCTCGTGAGCGGCCCCCTCGGAGAGGGTCGGGTCCTCGGAGGTCAGGAGGATCGGGCGTCCGAGGGACGAGGCGTATTCCAGGCAGTGGCGCAGGAAGCCTCCATGGGCCAGATAGCGGTCCGCCTCGCTGAAGCCTGCGACCCCCTCGTCGGCCATCTCCCCCAGAGGGGCCATCGACTCCCCCCGGAGTCCCACCGAGAGGGACCCGAGGGGACGGGCATCGACCAGCCCGACCGCTCGGACCCGCTCCAGGATCAGGCGCACCGCATCGGGCCCGTCCACGGGAGGGACCGTGTCGGGGCGCAGGGCCAGGGCGGTGAACCCCCCGGCAACGGCGGCCCGCGATCCACTGGTGATGTCCTCCCGTTCCTCGTGGCCCGGCTCGCAGAAATCCCCGTAAAGGTCCACGAAGGAGGCCGTGAGGAGATGGCCGTGGCCGTCGATCTGAGCGACGCCCTCCGGCGCCTCGGACAGGGTGCCGGGGCCGGCCTTCCGGACCTGTCGGATGATGCCGTCCTCCCACTCCACCATGCCGAAGAAGCGCTTGCCGGACGCCGGATCCAGGACCTCGCAGTTGACCAGTCTCGTCTTCATCAGGCCCCCTCCACCAGGTGGGCGCAGAGGTGATAGAGCACCGCCATGCGCACCGCGACGCCGTTCTCGACCTGTTCCAGGATCACCGACTGGGGGCCGTCGGCCACCTCGGGGGTGATCTCCACGCCGCGGTTCATGGGACCGGGATGCATGACCAGGGCGTCGGGCCGGGCGAGGCCCAGGCGCCGAGCATCGAGGCCGTACCGGCGGGCGTATTCCCGGTCCGATGGGAAGAGGTCCCGGCCCATCCGCTCCTTCTGGATCCGGAGCATCATCACCACGTCGGCCCCCTCGATGGCCGGCTCGATCCGGTCAAAGACCTGGACCCCGAGGCGGTCCACCAAGGGGGGCATCAAGGTCCGGGGGCCCGCCAGGCGCACCCGGGCGCCCATCGTGGTGAGCCCCCAGACGTTGGACATGGCCACTCGGCTGTGGCGGATGTCCCCGACGATGGCCACCTCCAGGCCCTCGATGCGGCCCTTCTTCTCCCACATCGTGTAGAGGTCCAGCAGGGCCTGGGTCGGGTGCTCATGGCGGCCGTCCCCGGCGTTGACCACGGCCGCCGGGATCTCCCGGGCCAGGAAGTGGGGGGCGCCGCTGTAGGGGTGGCGCAGCACCAGGACGTCCGGGCGCATCGCCAGGATGTTCTTCGCCGTGTCCAGCAGGGTCTCGCCCTTGGTCAGGGACGACGAGGAGGCCGTGAAGGAGAGGGTGTCGGCCGAGAGGCGCTTGGCGGCGACCTCGAAGGACATCCGGGTCCGGGTCGAGGGCTCGATGAACATCAGCACCACCGTGACGCCCCGGAGGGTCGGGACCTTCTTGATGCGCCGCTGGCCGACGGCCTTGAACTCCCGTCCCAGGTCCAGGATGGTCTGGATCTGCTCCCGCGGCACTCCTTCAAGGCCCAGCAGGTGGTTCATGCGTGCAGTCATCGGCTCCCCTCCCGGCGATAGACGACCACTCGGTCCACGGGATGCCCCATCTCGGTGAGTTCCACCTGGACGGTCTCGTCGGGCGAGGTGTCGGTCTTCAGGGCGAGGTGGTCGGCCTGGATGGGGTACTCCCGGAGGCCCCGGTCCACCAGCACGGCCAGACGGATGGCCCGGGGGCGCCCGAAGTCCACCAGGGCGTCCAGGGCGGCCCGGATGGTGCGCCCCGTGTAGAGCACGTCGTCCACCAGCACGACCGTGCAACCGTTCACGTCGAAGGGCAGGGAGGTCTCCCGGACGACCGGCTGCTGGAGGCCCAGGAAGGTGTCGTCCCGATAGAGGGTGATGTCCAGCACGCCCAGGGGCGGCCGGGCCAGGCCACGGGCCTGGCGCAGGTCCGCCAGACGCCGGGCCAGGTGGGCTCCCCCGGTCTGGATGCCCACGAGACAGGCCCCCGGAAGGTCCAGGGTTGGCGAGATGGCGTCCGCCAGTTGCACCAGGGCGGCCCTCAGGGCCTCCCCGTCCATCAGGATCCGGTGTTCCTTCCAGGCAGGTGCGTCCTTCATCGACGGGGTTCCTCGTCCGCGGGCGCGCGTAATCTATGCCATGCCCCTCGCCCCCGCAAGGGCCCCCAATCCGGGAGATTTGGCGTAGCATCCGGGGCGGAGGTCGGTGATGCATGATGCATCCGATGGGACCCCGGGGCGCCGGGGCCTCTTCCTGGTGGGCGACCCCTCGGCGGCCGGTTCCGAGGGGGTCTGGCAGGCGGTGGGCCAGTCCCTCGAGGTCTGGGCTCTCGGGGAGGCCCCGACGGTCTGCGGGGCGCTGGAGGCATGGGGGGTGGCCGTGCACCGGGCGCCCCTCCGGTCGGAAACGGCCGAGGCACCTGCGGCGGTCGCCGCCTCGATGCGGGAGATCGCGCGCGAGCGGTCCCTCGACCTGGATCGGTCCTTCCTGGTGACGGATCGTCCGGAGGTCCTGGAGGTCCTCGGGACGACCGGGGGCACCGGAATCCTGGTCTGGGAGGGGGAGGGGCCAGACCCTCGGGGCGAGGTGGGGGAGGGCGTCGTGGTATTGCCGGGTCTGGCCGACGCCCTCCCGACCCTCCGGGAGGGGAAGCCGGACGCCGAGGACACCGCGTTGGCTCGGGCGGCCCGGCGCATCCGCCACGGGGGGATCGTGGCCTTCCCCACCGAGACGGTCTATGGCCTGGGGGCCAATGCCCTCCATCCCCGGGCGGTTGCGCGGATCTTCCAGGTGAAACGGCGTCCCTTCTTCGACCCCCTGATCGTGCACCTGGAGGACCGGGCCTGGGTGGATCGACTGGCCCGGCAGGTGCCGTCCGGGGCCCGGCGGCTGATGGATCGCTTCTGGCCGGGGCCCCTGACGCTGGTGCTGCCCCGGACGCCCCTGGTGCCGGACCTGGTGACGGCCGGGCTGGACACCGTGGGCCTTCGGATGCCGGCCCACCCGATGGCTCGGGCCCTGATTCGCGCCTCCGGCGTTCCCATCTGCGCCCCGTCGGCCAATCCCTTCGGCTATGTCAGTCCGACCCGCCCGGAACACGTGGTGGAGCAACTGGGGGGAGAGGTGGACTGCGTGCTGGACGGCGGTCCCTGTGCCATCGGGATCGAGTCCACCATCGTGGCCTTCGAAGGGGATCGACCTGTCGTGCTGCGGCCAGGGGCGGTGACGGCCGAGGACCTGCAGTCGGTCCTGGGCGTCGAACCGATCCTGGGAGCCCCGGAAGATGTCATGCCCCTGGCTCCCGGACGGCTGCCGCGGCACTACTCGCCGTCGGTCCCGGTTCGCCTGT
>JAKPOP010000018.1 GCA_029547805.1 Deltaproteobacteria bacterium | reverse complement strand
TGCCCCGGCGCTGGATGACCACCGAAGCCACCAGCACGGGCCACGGCCCGACCTTGGTCCAATCGATGGCGATGCGGATGGATCGTCGCTCCCCGACGACCATCGCCAGCAGGGCCGCGCACCACTCCACCACCTGGATCTGGTCGTTGGCCAGAAACCGGTCCACCTGCTTGATGCGGAGCTTCGGTGCGACCCTGGACCGGATCGCCCATCCCAACGACGCCCCTCCGACCTTTCCCACCGTGACCAGCGCGCCAACCAGCACCGCCAGCGTCTGTTGTCGCTTCTTGTGCAACCCCGTGAAGACCTGCTCGATGAAGGCCGCGATCCGCCGCGATGACATCGCTGTCAACTCCATGAAATGACAATGGAATGACCCTATATGGCGCGCGCCTTGTCAAGCATTTTTGTAGAAATTTCCAGGTGTTAATGCTCATTGAGCCACCCGAAACCACCTCGGTGGGAAACTCCCATTTTGAGGGGATGGGTCAGGACGACACCATCTTGACACACAGGCGTCGTCAGGTATAGCGTTCGGGGCATCGGGTGCGGTACCCCCACGCCCGAGGGCGACACGATGAACTCTGTCCGGGAAACCGATGACGAGCTTGAGAAAGAGGGGCGCCCATGAGCAGTAGCGTTGCGACGAAGTTGGAGGCGGCCCGCGTACGTCTCGAGGAAATTGGCCGGTTGACCAGCGACCTGGCCATGTCGCACGCCGAGGTCTTCGAAGAGCCTGAGCTTCGGACCTACCTCGATACGTTCAGGCGCGCATACAACGAGGCTCAAGCGCGTCTCGCCAAGCCGACGCTGAGCATCGCGACGATCGGTACGACCTCCTCCGGGAAGTCGACCATCGTCAACGCGCTCGTGGGGCGGCGCATCGCGCCGATCGAGGCTGGGGAAATGAGCGGTGGAGTCCTCACCCTACGCAGCGGCAGCGAGCCGCGGTTGAAGGTGGAGGCGGCCGATGGTGCTCCATGGGAGGCAGGCACGTGGACCGGGCTCTCCGACGCAGAGGCCTACAGCCGAATCCGTGACGGCATCATGCGCCCGTACCATGAGGCCCGGAAGTCCCGCGCATGCCTCGCTCCGCAGGTACTCTGGGAAGGCCCGCTGCTCCCATCGATCGACTCCAGCCTGCTGGGGCTCCCGTCGGACCTCGACGTGGAATTCATCGACCTGCCCGGCCTGAAGTCGGTCCATGACCGCGCCAACCTCGCCGTCATCCAGACCCGCGTCCACAAGGCATTCAGCCTCGTCGCGCTCGACTATCTGCAGACGGATGAAGCGCACCGGAAAAAGCTGCTCGAAGAGCTAAGCCGCGTGGTGAAGTACCTGCAGGGACGCACCGACTCGATGATCTTCGTGCTGAACCGGGTCGACCAGCGTGGCATGGACGACGAACCCGTTGAGACGCGCTTGGCCGCCCTGCGAAGGGAGGTCAAAGAGGTCCTGGAGCTTCAGAGTGAGCCCGACGTCCTCCCGTTCGAGGCGCGCCTGCTCTACAGAGCACAATGCGCGTGGGGTGCCGCTGACGCGACGCACCCCGACACCACACCTGAGCAGCGACTCGAGCACCTTCGCGCGTTGTTCGAGGAATCCGCCTCGACGCTCAAGAGGCGCGGTCGTGAACATCCAGAGCTTAGGTCGTGGCTTCGCGAGATCGAGGAACGGGTCGAGGAAGGCCGCGTCCCCACCGATGACGACCTCCGCACCTTGCTGAAGCGCTCGCGGGAGTGGAGCGGCGGCAAGGAGCTGTGGCAGCGCCTTCGCACACGCATCGAGGAGTCCTTCGCCGAGTTGGTCATCCTTCCGGCGCTCATCGAAGTCCTCGACACACACCGCAGCTTCACGGATGCGCTGCGGGCCGTCTCGAAGATCCGAACGATCGACTCACAGGAGCAGCTAGAGCGCGAGCGCGAGCGACTGGAGCAGTTGCAGATCCGACTGCATGAGGAGGTGAACGCGACGCGGGAGCGATTTCGCAATCGGCTGACCGCCGCCGCGGAAGGCCTTAAGACCGGTGACCAGGCAGTCCGTCATCGGCTGGCAAAGGATCTAGGATCCGGCTTCGAGAGCCTCCTTGGCGCGATCAACGAAGTCACTGGCGACCTCACGAAGTCGCTCATAGCCCCGGTGCGTGACGCGCTCAAGGCGAGCCGCGGGGTCTACGACCTTGAGGAGGAGATGTGTCGGGTCCTCGACCCCGCACCGGCGAAGGATCTCTCGCGCGCTTACGACCTTTTCAGCAGACGAATCCCGACGCTGTCGCGTGGCAAGGGGACGCTCGGACTTCGCGTTCGCGAGGACGACGGCGGAGGCGTCGAACGACTTCGCGAGACCGAGCGAGACGCCCGTAGGCTCTACCAGAGAATGCGTGAGTGCCTTGCCGCTCGCGCCGAGTTCACGCTGCAGGGCCAAGCGGAGTCGATTCGAGGTGCCCTCACGGATCTTCTGAAGCAGCAGGCCGATGCCATCACGACCGCGTGCCTGACGGAGCTCCCGGACCTCTCGCTAGATCAAGCGATCGAGTCGGCGCGCAGAGCGAGGAGCCGAAGCGAGCTGCTCAACCTCCCCGAACAGTTCTTCGCGTTGCCGACCGCGGTCTCCCATCGGCGGCACGAGCAGCTGGAGGTGGTGGGCAAGCGGAAAGAGGTCGAGCACTACACGACCGGTACTTGCTTCAAGGACAAGAAGACCCGCACCGTCACGCGCGACGTGACTGGCAGGGTCGCCTACCAAGACCTCACCCTCCCCGACGAGGACGGCATGGCCCGCCAGTGGTCCGACGGCGTGAAGGGCGGCGAGGACTCTCTGTGGGAGACCCTGCGCGATTGGATGGTCGAAGCGCTGCTCGAGTCGTCGGTCAGCTTCTCGGCGGCAACCGAGTCCGTCCTCCGTCTGGCGGATCGAGCCCTCGAGCAACAGCAGCGGCTCGCGGCTGACGAGCACGATGCCGTCGTCGAGCTCTGGAAGCGGATCGACAGGGAGGTTGATCGGCTCGTCGGCTCCCGTGACCGGCTGTTCCGAGCCGCGAAGTCGGAGCACGAGTGACCCATGCACACCAGCAGCGAACTGAGCCAAGTGCTGGACGACATCTCGCGTCGGTTGCATCTGGAACGGCGCACATACAGCCCCCGCTTGTTCCGAGACGCTGTGGAGGTCTGGTGTGAGAAACTCGGCTGGCCTCTAGAGGCCGCTAGTCTCGGGCTAGAACTCGACCGGGACCAAGCAGCGCATCTCTGGCGTCTCGCCTTCGCTTTCGACGCAGTAGTCAAGAAACCGAAGGGAAAATTGGGTCAAGGGGCTGAAAATTTATACAAGAAAGTGAAGAGACTCCCAGTCTTTGGACCGAGCCAGCAAGTGCATCCTGGCGACTACATCAGGGCGCGTGACGAGGCGATGTCGAAGATGGAAGCCAAGGACTATCTGCTCATTGCGCTTGCAGTCGCGGCTGCAGGCTACGTCATCTATATCTATCGACTGGCTCCGCAGCCTTTGGAGTGTCGTGGCGCACCGCCCACGCGTCCGGCCGCAGTGCCCACTCGATGGGTGCTCGTGCTTGTCATCAACGCTGGTCGGCATGGTGTCATCGACGCGCTCCGTTCGGGAGGCGTGGCGGCCCTGGAGGGCGACCAACTCTACCAGGCCACGCAGGCACTTTGGCTAGGAACTGAAGCCGATTTCCAACGTTCCAACCTGTCGGAGTGGTTCAGCGAGGCCCGCGCCGTGGCCGAGCCCTCCGAGTACGACGTGCACTTGGTCCGCGTCGAGCTCTCGTCAGATGACCCCGGCCTCCATCGCAACGCGAACCAGATGGACCGGCTCGACGCGTTTCGCCGCTTCCAGTCCATGGGCTTCAAGGCCACCGTCTCGCCGCGGCTGCCAAGCGACGCCTATGGAACCACCGATGTCTACAGCCGATAGAGGACGACCATGCTGATCGGTACGACCCTCCTCGCGGAGAACGGGCCCCTCACCGAGGGTTTGGTAACCGGAGGCCTCAAGCGCTTCGGCGGCGTCATCCGAGATGCCTCGAACGGGCGAATCGTGAAGCACCTGTTGGAAGCGCCGGGGACCTCCGAGGTGCTCATGAAGGCGCCCGTGCCCAACCTCCTCGGAGGCGTCGGCAGCCTGGTGGACGCCGTCGGACACGGGGTGACGATCCACAAGCTCAACGCGGTCCAACAGACGCTTTCGTCGGTCCTTAAGGTCTCGCAAGTGGCCGCGGCCGCGAGCGTGCTCAACCTGGGCGTGAGTGTCGCTGGGTTCGCCTACATGGGCTACAAGCTCAACCAGCTCCAGAAGTCCATGTCGGCAATGCAGGAGCGCATGGACGCGGGATTCGACCGCGTCGACGCGAAGCTGGACGCCATCGCCGGACAGCTCAACTACCTCCTCCTGCTCGCCGAGGCGAACGCCAGCGAGCAGCGTCGAATCAGTGACTCCCTGGCGGAGCTACATCGCGCCGTCCTCGTCGCTGAGCTTGCCGAGCTTCAGTCGTGGCTCGACCAGCTCTCCCGCTTCCCCGACGACTCTCCGAAGGACGCGATTCGTTCTGCCAGCAAGGTTCGGCGTACGCTGTCGGACCAGGCTGCCCGCGCCACGCCCCAGTTCGATCCGCGGGTGATGTTGGTTGCCGACATCTCGATCCGTGGCTGGGTCGTCGCGACGGCGACGGAGGCGAACCTGCTGATGAGCATGGGACAGCACCGTGACGCGCGACAGATCATCGAGAACGAGCACCCCCGGTTTGCCGAGATCGCCGAGCACTGGGCGGATGCGTTGCTCGCCGACGAACGGCCGCAGCTGCGGACCGCCCTGCGTTTCGACGCGCCCAGGTTCCGTCCGTTCATCCTGCCCGAGCGTGTCGAGCGGATAGTCCGCATTCACCGCCCCGACCGCGGACTGACCGATGAGCGCAGGTTTCGCGCGAGCAAGGAGGCAGCTCTCGAGCTCGAGATGTCCCACAACACCGCGCTCAACGACGGCTGGACCCACCGCCAGCTCGCCATTGCCGAGTATCTCGATGGCCTGAGTGAGATGAGCAGCCGCCTCGAGACGATCGGAGCCTTCGCCCGTGAGTGCGAGGTGCGGAGCCTCCCGAGCAGCCGCGCGGCGCTGCCCGGACCGGATGCAATGCCTGGAATCTACGTGCTCCCTGCTGCCGACGATGACGAGTAGATCCTGAAGCCTTCAGTGCAGATCGGTTGTCACGCTGCCCCGCACCCGGCTCCCTGGACACGGGCCCCCGCGGAACGACTCCCGCGGAAGAAACGTCACCAGGCGTGTCATCCGTGAGGAAGGCCCCGCTTCCCGGGGGCCCGGCGAAGCAAGAGAGACGGGGCAGGCCTCAGGGGGCGCCGGCGTCGATCCAGGCCCGGAGGTCCGGCAGGAAGGTGGCGGGCATCGATACGCCAACGCGGGTCTCCATCGCGCTGACGGCCCCGGTGGCCCCGTTGCACTCGGGATACCCCGGGGCCATGAAGGTCCGCCGCAGGTCCTCGTCCAGCACCGCGACCAGCAGGCTCTCGCGCCAGGTCGCCCCCAGGAACGACGCCCCGTTGCAGGCCTGCTGGTTGCCCACGAGCCCCGTCGCCTTCCCCCTCAGGGTCCGACGGGTCGTCTCGACTGTCGAGAAGTCCAACGACTTCTCGGTCTCGGAGGTCGCCCCGGGTGCCCCGGGGGCATGGCACCTGGCACAGTGTCGCAGGTAGGCGCCGTGGAGGGCCGCCAGGACGGTCACGGCGGACCCGTCCTGGGGAACGTCAAGACCGCCTTGTGCGTCGGTCCCGGAGTCCCCGAAGTCGAAGCAGCCCACCCCCAGCGACGCCATCAGCAGGACCGTCGCCAGGACCGTCAGCGTCCGAAACGTCATCGTCTTGCCTCCAGAGGACCCGGCCGATTCTAGCGCACCAGGTCCAGGCGCGTCAGGAGGACCTCCAGCCAGAACCGGTCCTCGGCGTTGCGATCGGTAGGATGAGCCCCCAGAAAGGCCAGGGCCTGGGCCATCCGGTCCGGCAGGTCCGGGGCGACCTGCCCCAGGGGAACCTGCCCCTGGAGGTGCAGCACCGCCGCGGCCCGCATCAGGGCCGTGCCCTCGGCGGTCACCGGCGTGCCGGTCCGCTGCCGGAACGCGGCCTCCCGGTCCAGCCCCTCCCGGACCCACCGGGCCGCGGCCCGGGCGTCGCCACGACGCCAGGCCGCCTCAGCCAGCCGGTGGGCCGTCCGGGCCAGTTCCAGCAGGTCCTCATCCAGGTCCCGATCCCTCAGGCGGGCCTCGATCCCCTGCCTCCGGGCCTCCAGCACCCGGGTCGCCTCGTCCCACCGCGTCAGGCGCCCGAGGGCCTCGGCCTGAAGCCCCAGCAGCAGCAGCCGATGGTCCTCCTTCCCAAAGACCCGCGCCACGGGCCGCCCCCCGGGACCGGGGGCCAGGGACGGGAGGTCCCCGATCCGGTCCAGCAGGGATGCGGCCTGCTCCAGATCCGCCAGGGCCTCGGCGGGCCTCCCGGCGGCGATCCAGGCACCCCCCCGATTCCGCAGCGCCACGAAACGGTTCCAGGAACCGTCGGTCCCTGGAATGTCCGGCTGGGCCAGCCACTCCGTGTAGAGGGCCACGGCCCCCTGGGCGTCGCCGGCCCCCTGGTGATAGTTCGCCGCCCGGGACAGCACCAGGGGCAGGAAGCGGGCCAGGTCGGGCCTCTGCCGGACCAGGGCCAGGGCCCGGTCGGCCTGGTCTGCCGCATCCCGATCGCGGTCCGTCAGGAAGAGGCCCCGGGCCAGCACCAGCCGCATCGCCAGTTCCGACTCGGCTCGGTCAAAGGGCAGGCGCAGGCGATCCCGGGCACAGGACAGGGCGATCTGGTGGTTCCCCAGCGCCTCGTGGAGCCCCGCCAGGCCCTGGAGGGCCGCCGCCCGGACCCGGGGGTCCTCCATCCCCGCCAGGTCCTCCGCCAGACGGTAGTGGTCGTCGGCCTCGGCGGCCAGGGCCGCCTCCCCGGTGCGAGCCCAGGCCCGGTGGGCCAGGTGGGCCCAGAGCAGGTGCGCCTGGGCATCCCGGGGCCGCGCAACCCCGACCTTCCGGGCCCGGTCCAGGGCCCCGGCGATGGCCCGGGCATCGGCGATCCCGCCGGCGGCCTGCAGGTCCAGGGCCTCCCGAAAAACCTCGGCGAAGAGACGCACCGGGTCCCCAGGGGCCAGGTCCCGCTGGTCGTAGATCGCGGCGATGTCGTCCCGGCCCTCGGCGCGCCGGGCCATGATGAAGGCCGCATGGGGATGCAGGGCATCGAGGATCAGCGAGGCCCCGAAGAAGACCCCCCGGGCATCCCCGACCTGGCCGGCCCGCCACAGGTCGTAGCCCCGTTCCAGGGCGACCTGCCGGAACAGGGCCTCGGCGTACTGCCGCTCAACGTCGCTGCGCCGCAGGCCGCTGACCCAGGAGTTCGCGAACTGGTAGAGCAGGAAGGGATCCCCGGCGGCAGCGGCCCTCCGGGCCGTCTTCAACACCAGGACCCGGCGCCGCTCCTCGTCGGACTCCCCGTAGAGCCGGAAGAGGTCCTGACGGATCGCCTCGGAGTCCCGGGTCCCCAGGTCCTGCAGGATGGCCTCCAGGCGCAGGTGGAAGGCCACGAGGCTGCCGGGCTGGGCCTGTCCCAGCGCGGCGGCCAGGGCCGCTCGCCGATCGGTCGGCCCCAGGCCCCGGACCAGGGCCTCGACGAAGGCCTCGGCATGGCCCACCCGGTCCCGCATCGACAGGGCCCGATGGTCCGCCAGGACCGACAGGAAGGCCAGCAGGCCCTCCCGCTGCTGGAACAGCGACAGCAGGTGGGTCCCCAGCCCGGCGGCCTGCTGCACGACCTCCGGGTCCTCCAGGTCCTCGACCCGGACCGACCGGAAGAGGTCCAGGGCCTCTCGCTTCCGGCCCAGCACGTCCAGCACCTCCGCCCGGGCCAGGCGCAGCAGCGCCTGGGCGGCCGGAGACCGGGGTCGCAGGCCCTGGAGCACGGCCAGGCGGGCCTGCTCGGAGGCCAGGAACTGCTCCCCCACCTGCCCCTGGACCAGCCGCTGCTCCGCCTCCCGGTGGGACGCCACCTGGGCCATCACGGCCGCCCATTCGGCGACAGGGTCGTCCTCCGGCAAGCCCCGGCGCAGAGCCTGGAGGTAGTGGGTGGCCGCCACGAACTCCCCCCGTTCCAGGTGCCAGCGGGCCAGGTGGCGCTGGCGGGCCAGCCGTCGTCGGGGGTCCGGGTCCAGGGCCAGGGCCCGGGCCAGCAGCAGCAGGGCGTCGGCGTCGTCCCGGGCGGCCTCGGCCTCCCGATCCAGCCGGTCCATGTCCCACTCCGGCGGGACCATCCCCTCCAGCGGCAGCCCGTACACGTCCAGGGACCCGCCCCGGGCACAGGTGACCAGCAGCCGATCCCGGGCCGGCATCGGGTAGAGGCAGTTCCAGCGGGCACTGGTCAGTTGCTCCGGGACCGCCCCGGATACCGGCAGGCCCGTGTCGGGGTCCAGGGCCACCCGGAAGACCACCCCGTGGTCGTCGCCGTCCAGCCGACCGTCGCGGTTCGTGTCGTTCAGGTACTGGGTGAAGTAGAGCCATCGCCCGTCCAGCGACGGCGAGGGGAAGCCGGTGGCCCCCGGGAGCCCCGGCTGCCAGGGCGTCACGACCCGACCTCCCGGCTCCTGGAAGGCCAGGCCCGACGCCGGGACCAGGGCAAAGGCCGGGCCCACCTCCCGACGCTCCCGGCCGATGGGCACGAAGACCACCCGCCGACCGCCAGCCACCAGTGCCGGAGCCGTCAAGTTGCGGGGCAGCACCTCCTCTGGCGACCCGCCGTCCAGAGGGACCCGTCGCAGGCGAAAGTCCCCGTGGATCCCCTCCCGCTGGACCACGCCGATGAACCGGCCGTCGGGATACCAGAAGGCCTGGACCTCGGCCGTGTCGGCACCGGTGAGGCATCGGTGTCCCCCGGTGGCCAGGTCCATCACGCAGAGGTCCCCGGTGGCGTCCCGCTCGTGGGAGATGTAGAGCAGCATCCGCCCGTCGGGAGAGGGCCTCGGCCAGGTGACGTCCCCATCGGGGTCCACCACCGGCGACGGCCCGCCCCGTCGGACGTCCTGGGCCATGATGGCCGTCGTGGCATGCCGGTCAGTCACGAAGTAGAGGGTGTTTCCGTCGGGGGACAGGACGCCCATCAGGTGGTTGGCGGGCCCCGCCGTCAGGCGCACCGGCTCCCGGATCCCGTCGTCGGGGCCTGCCACCGCCGCCGGGGCAACCAGCAGGGCCAGCCAGACGACCGGGACCGAGGCCCACCGACCAGACCACCGACCCCCCGACGGGTTTCTGGCCCCGCGCCCTGGAATCCCGGGTCCCCAGGGTCCCGGATCGCCGACCACCGGAATCGGCCCGGGGGGCCATCGCCTCACGGACATGCCTTCACGTCCCATCGGCCGTCATCCCCCTGGACCTGGCCCCCGCAGACCAGGCCCTCCAGGTGCCGTCGCCTCCAGGCCTTCCGGACCTCCTCCCCGGAGGCCCGTCCTGCCGCCAGTTCCTGCCACAACTGCTCCCGGTCCCGGTTCACCCGCTGGATCACCGGGGAGACCTGCCCGGGGTCCCAGGTCCCGATACAGGTCTCGGGGGTCTCCACCAGGCGGCCGTCCAGGGCCTCCCCGACGCACCGCCGGACCAGCCACTCGTCCACTTGGGCCGCCCGGGACAGGATCCCCTGGTGGAGGCGCGTCAGGCGCCGGAAGGCGCTGTCGTCGTCGGCCCCCGCCGCGACCAGTTCGGCCCGGGTCAGCGGCACCGGCCCTGGGGTCAAGACCTCCACCGCCAGGGCTGCCTCCAGGGGCCGCAGGTCGCCGGAGGCCTGCTCCTCCAGGGCGGTCTTCCGGTCCACCACCTGCACCCCCGAGACCGTCACACAGCCCGGCAGCAGGACCGCCCACAGGGCCCCCAGGACTGCCCCCTTCCCGCCCTTCGTCGCCCTCATTCCCGCACCCCTCCTTGCCGCGGGACCAGGGGCCCCAGCAGGCGCCGCAGCAACGGCCCGGTGGGGATCCCCCGGACCTCGTCGATCCGCACCACCGAGGCGATGCCCCCGAGGTCGATCCGGGCCGACAGGAAACCCCGCTCCATCTGGACCCGGACGTACCGGGGATACCCGTAGGCCAGATACTTCCGGACCCGGTTCAGGGCCACGTTCTCCCAGGCCGGGTCCAGGGCGTCGAGGGCCCTCCGCAGGTGGGCCCGGTCGATCCGCAGCACCTGGGCGCGCCCCTCGGCCTCCATCCGGTCCAGAGACACCGCCAGCGCCGCATTGGCATCGAGCCGGGTCTCCGCATCGCCGCCGGCCCGGACGCCGGTCACGCCGCCCCGGAAGCGCATCGTGGTGTCGCCGGGCCGGTAGTCCAGGACCAGTTGCCCGGTCACCTTCCCCCCGAGCCAGTCCGCCTCCATCTGGTCCAGGGCCACGGTTCGACCGGCGATCCGGAGGTTGCCGGCGCCGGGCCCCAGGGTCACCGGCCCCGCCTGCAGCCGCCGGAAGGTCACGTAGGCCCCCCGGGCCAGGAAGGGCTGGATGTCGGGAAAGCGCATCCGGGACATCGCGTTGGTCTCGCCGTCCCCGACCAGGAGGACCCCGCCGCCGGCCCCCAGGGCCACCTCCTCGAAGACCGACACGGTCCCGTCGAGCCCCTCGATGCCCAGGGACGCCCCCGGAAGGTCCGCATCGACCCCCCGGGCCTCGACGGCCCCGGCGACCCGGAACAGGGTCCAGTCCCCCGACTCGACACGGAAGGGGACCTCGACCGTCCCCCGTCCCCGGAAGGTCTCGGGAGGCAGGCCCGTCCGCGACAGGTCCTGGGTCAGGGTGCCCTCGAGGCTCAAGGACCGGCGACCCACCACGATGGGGATCCGGGACTGGGGGCCCTCCCCGCCCCGGGCATCCTCCAGGGCCGCCTGGACCCGCAGGGAGGTGCCGCCGGCGGGGTTGTCCAGGGAGAGGCTGTCCAGCCGCACGACCTGGAAGGGCACCAGCCGCCCCCGGGCCGTCAGCCGGAGGTCCCCGATGGGATAGCCAGGACCGCCCTCCCGGGCCGCCTCCTGGACACGGCCCTCCAGGTCCACCGCGACCAGCCCATCGTCGGTCCCCCGGGACAGGCGCACCTCCACCCCCAGCCCCCGGACCTGGAGGCCGTCGGCCTCCGTCCGCAGGCGGGCCTCGGCGACATCGAGGCCCAGTCGGCCCCGCCAGCCGTCGTCCCGGGCCTCGGCGTGGCCCGTCACCTCGACCCCCTCCAGGGGGCCCGCCACGGGGCCCTGGAGGGCCAGGCCCTGCAGCCGCAGGTCCAGGTCCGCCTCGCCCCGGGCCGTCCGCAGAACATCCGGTGCCAGCAGGGGCATCACCCCGCCGGGACGAAATCGGGTCGCCCCGGTGAACCGGGCCTTCCAGGTCCCCTGGGCCCCCAGGGCCTCCCCACTGATCCGCCCGGCCACCTCCGGGGACAGCAGTCCGATCCACTCCTGTCCGTCGGCCACGTGGACCTGGCCCTCGATGTCGATCCGGGAGCCGACCACTGCGACCCGGGTCCTTCCGTCGGCCCGTGCCCGCCCCTGGCCAACGGCCCGGACCTCCAGGTCCCCCCGGAGGTCTCCCGGCCGGGCCGCGCCCCGGACCGAGACCGTCGCCATGTCGGCCAGCAGCCGGCCCTGGACCCTCGGAGACGCCAGGGTCAGCGAGCCGTCCACCTCCGGGGCCGACCCACGGCCCGCAAACCGCGCATCCAGGACCGCCCGGGCCGCCGAGAAGGCCCCGCCGGGGGCCGAGGGACGGTCCAGCGTCACCGACAGGGCACCCTGACCCGCCGGGTCGGGCCCCGCCAGGTCCGACAGGTCCGCCGCGAGACGGACCGTGGCGGACATCGGGGCGAGCGGGATGCCCCGGGGCAACCAGGGTGCCGCGAAGCCCAGCGACCGGGCCGCGAGGTCCAGCCCCACCCGGGCCGAACCCCCGCCGGAGTCGGCCTCCAGCCGGCCCCGGACCCAGGCAGATTCCAGGACCGCCCGGACCCGCCCCGCGGAGGACCATGGCGGGTCTGCCGGGCGGACCTCGTCGGCATCGAGGGTGAGACGCACCGGACCCGGTTCCAGCGCGGATCCCCGGCGAGGCGTCCAGCGGATCGCCCGGGCGGCCAGGTCCCCCCGCCCCCGGGCGAGGCCCCCGTCTCCTCCCCGGCCCTCCACGGCGATGGTGACCCCCTGTCCGGCCAGGACCCCCTCCGGCAGGACGGCCCGCACCCCCTCGGCCTCCAGGCGCAGGTCCCCGGCGACCTCCCGGGCCTCGGCGAGGCCCAGGACGTCCTCCAGCCGCCCGCTCACGGTCCAGCCGGCCATCTCGACCTCGAGGCCCGGGGATCGGGCCCCGATCCGCCGTCCGGCCACCTCGACCCGAAGGCCCGGGGCCCCGGTGCCGGCATCTCCCGGCAGGCCGGTCCCGATCCAGGACATCCCCTCGACCTCCAGGGGCACCCCGTCCTTGGGGGCCCAGGCCACCCGGGCCGCCTTCCCCGCCAGGGTCAACCGATCCGGCAGGCGCCAGGCCCCGTCGCCGGTCCTCCCGAACCCGGCGACCTCCGCCGAGAAGAGGGCGTCCCGGACCTCCAGGCCCGGCGTCAGCCCCCACAGCCACTCCGGGAGCCGACCCGAGTCCCCGGAGACCCGCAGGTCCCGGATCACCCAGGCCACGTGGTCCCCGGCCGCCGGGTCCCGGACCTCCAGGGCCCCCTCCAGGGACAGTGCCCCCAGCACCTCGGCCTGGAACGTCGCCGTGGTGGTCCCGGCCTCGGGGTCCAGGTCCGCCCGGGCGGTCGCCCGCAGGATCGGGCCCTCCTGGGGCAGCCTGGGGTCGAGGTCCTGGCCCGCCAGGTCCCACTCGGCCCGGCGGATGGCCACCTGCCGTCGATCCACGGCCACCTCGACGACTCCCCTCAGGGTGACCCCCCGACCGGTGCCGTCGGGACCGGTCCGGCGGAACGACAGGCCCGTCCCGGGGTCGGAGGCCAGTCGCAGGAAGCCCCCGGGCTCCCCGTCGGGCCCACCCCAGGACCCCTCGACCACAAGCCCCTCGACCCGGTCGATGACGGCCCCCGCCGGGGTCGCCTGCACCCGTGACCACGAGACCCCCGACACGTGCAGGGACCCCACCGTGACCCCCAGGTCCAGGGACTCCAGCGACCGGGAGGGCCCGGACCCGGAGGCCGGTGCGGATGCCTGACCGGCCCCTCGGAAGGCATCGAGGGACCCATGCCCCTCGGCATCCTGGACCAGCGCCAGGGCGAGGCCCTCGACCCGGACCGCTTCGATCTCTGGCCGACCCCGGATCAGGGAGGCCATCCGGACGCGGGCCTCCAACCGGCCGACCCGCAGCAGGTCCGGCGCCTGGCCATCCCAGGGAGCCGGGTTGCCGACGGCCAGGCCCTGGACCTCGAGGGCCCCCGACACCCCCAGGGAGATCTGTTGATAGTCCACCGTCAGACCCGTGGCCCGGGTCATCAGGGATTGCACCAGGTGCTTGCAGGGGCCCCACTCCAGGTGCCCCAGGCAGAGGACCAGCCCGGCCCCCGCCAGGACCATCACGAGCAGCAGGCCCGCGAGGACCCGGACCAGCAGGGCCCGGTGGCGACGGGGAGAAGGGGCGTCCACGGCGAACCTCCGGCCTCCATTCTACCCCACCGCGCACCCCCCAGATGGCGGTGCCAAGGTCACCGGAAATCGCTACCATGGTCTTGCACCGTTCCTGGGAGGAGGCACCATGGCACGACATCTCGCCGGTCTCGTCCTGGCCCTGGGGCCCCTGCTGGCCTGCCTCGATCCGGACCTGTCGCCCCGGGCCGACCCGGGACCGCCTCTCCAGGACCCCGGGACGCCCTCGGACCTCCAGACCGAAGACCTGTCACCGGACCTCCCCGATCCCGGGAGCCCCTTGCCCGACCCGGGACTGGACGGGGCCGACCTCCCGCCGCCCCAGGACTGCGGACCGCTGGTGTGCCACGACTGCTTCTGCGAGTGGGGTCCCGCCTGCGGGGGGTGCTTCAACGACTGCGACCCCGTGCCCCCGGAGATCGCCGACTGCTCGTGCTGCGCCCCGGGTCCCTGCACCCCGCCGGAGTTCCCCGAGGACTGCGGCCAGGTCTCGACCTTCCAGTGCGGGTTCCAGGCAGCCTGCCAGGACGGCGCCATTGAGGCCCAGTGGCACCACCACTGGTTCTGCAACGGGGAGGAGCAGATCACCGAGTTCGCGTGCCGCTCCTCCTGTCCCCACGGCTGCGCCGAGGGCCCCATCGAGGACTGGCCCTCGAGCGGGGCCGAACTGCTGGCGCGATGGTGCGACCAGTGCCAGGCCCCCGGCGACTGCGAGGGATTGCCCCACGACGCCTGCCTGGGTGCCTGGGAGTGCCGTGACGGCCGCTGCACCTGGGTCTGCGCCCCCCCGGACTGCGTCCCCGAGGGCGGCAGCATCCCGGTGGCGCCCGATGCCCCCTCCTGCTGCCCGGGCCTCTCCTCCATTGCCTGCGACCGGCCCGGCGAGGACGGGACCTGCCAGCCGTGCGTCGGGGCCGCCCTCTGCGCCCGGTGCGGCGACGGGGACTGCGGCCCCGGCGAGAATCCCTGCAACTGCCCCGAGGACTGTCCCAGGCCCTGCCTGGGTCTGGGATCGCGATTCCTGGACACGGGAGCCGGCGACCAGTGTTGCGAAGGACTCCTGGCGGCACCGGACTGCGACCTGGTCGAGGGCCCCGCCTGCTCCTGTCCCAAGTGTGCCTGCTACCTCTGCATCCCCTGCGGCGACGGCATCTGCGGCCCCTACGAGCACTTCTGCAACTGCCCGAAGGACTGCCCGGTCCCCGAGAAGTGCCTGGCCACCTCCCGGAGCCCCTGTCAGGGGGACCCCTACGGGGGCCAGGACCCCGCCGGAACCCTGGAGGTGCAGGTCCAGGGACACGACGTGACCGTGCGGCATCTCCAGGCCCTGTTGAACTGCTGCCTGGAGGTCACCCTCTGCGCCACCCCCGAGCGGGGCCACCTGCGGTTCGTGGAGCACTCGACCGGGGCCCCGTGCTTCTGCCAGTGCCTCTTCGACCTCCAGGCCACGTTGCCGGGGGTGCCCTCGGGGACCTGGGAACTGACCCTCTGGAACGACCAGTTGCAGAAGACCCTCTTCGTCGAGACGGTGGTGGTCCCCTGACCCTGCCGCCAGGCCGGACGACGGTCCCGGCGCAGCAGTTGCGGCGATCGGCCTGATCACGGCACCGATCGGGTGCGGCCATCCCACGCCCGGCAGACCGGCGTCCGCATGGGCCGATGGCGCCCTACGACTCCCGTCTCGACGACGTCCGGTTGGGACGGATGTCACGGATGTGCCCGGCCTGTGGACTCACCCATGTTCCCGGTGGCACACGACCAGGATCGCTCATGTGCGTCCTGAAACGAAAAGAGTGGCTTCCACGGCGTGCCCCAAAAGAATCCCAGACCGAATGGTCAGCGCTTCGACAACCTTTGCAGCACCTTCAGTGCGTCACCGAGTCGCCCACCCCACGGCGCGAGCCAATCCGGCACATCATCCGGAGTCAGCGACTGGAGCCAGAATGTCTCTGTGCCCCCGGTACCCGTGTGCTGGGGAAGGTGACCAATCACATGCTGCTGGAGGATTTGCTTCGGGATTACCCAGCAGTGTGCGTCGAAAGGACTGATCCCGAGACAGATGGCAATGTCGTACTTCTGGTCTCTAAACTGCTGAAACGTGTAACCCCCCTGTGCCCACCAGGTCGAAAACTTGATCTCCGCCCGAAGCCCTCCAATCACCCGGTCGCATTCACCATCCGGCGGCCCCATGACGTCCAGACCGCGGGAAGCACACCAACCGGCAACCAGTTGCTCTCCGATCTTGCCCCGCTGCCTGGAGGGCCGGGACCTGATCCAGGCGAACGGACTGCCCTGCCACGCCAGATCCTCTACTACGTAGTCGGCCTGCAGGGTGGTGGCCAGCGCGGCCAACGCTTGCACCTCTGGATCAGTCATCGCCCTGCTCATCCGCACCTCACAGAAGAGTGGCTTGGACGGGGTTTGCACCTTCCGGATCGAAATTGACGCACTCGGGCCCCGCCCATGCGAGCCGACGAGCGGCAATCCGGACTGCCTCGAGGTTGTGATCGACCAGTATGAACCTGCGGCCCAATCGTGCGGCGGCCTCCCCGAGCGTCCCGCTTCCCGCGAAAAAGTCCAGGAGCAGGTCGCCCGGCCTGGAATGGACTTTCACGATTCGTTCGATGATCCCGAGGGGCTTCTGGGTCGGGTAGCCAGTCTTCTCCCGGCTGTTGGTGGGGACAATCGTGTGCCACCACACGTCCGTCGGGGTCTTTCCCCTTTCGGCCTTCTCGGGCCCCACGAGGCCAGGGGCCATGTACGGGATCCGATCCATCTCGTCGAAGTTGAATGTGTAGTTCTCCGGATCGTTCGCGTACCAGAGGATGTTGTCGTGCTTGGCAGGCCATCGGTTCCTCGGCCGCGCACCATAGTCGTAGGCCCAGATGATCTCGTTGATGAATCGCTCCCGCCCGAAGACCTTGTCGAGCAGCACCTTGCAGTAGTGAACTTCCCGGTAGTCAATGTGAAAGAAGAACGATCCAGTAGGGGCGAGAACTCGACGGGCCTCCTGCAATCGAGGATTCAGGAACTCCAAGAAGTCATCGAAATTGTCATCAAACGCGAGACTTCCCTTCTGAACGGTACGGTACCGCTTGCCCTGAAACCCCGTCCGGTCACCGTGTTCGTCGTCCCGGATCGTCTCCAGACGAGTTCGGCGCTGCTCCCTGCCAGTATTGAAAGGCGGGTCGATGTAGATCAAGTCCACCGAGCCACTCGGGATGGTTGGCAGATAGGCCAGGTTGTCGGCCAGGACGATCCGCTTCATCCGTGCCCTCTTGGAGAGCGGCCCACCCCACGTCGGACGGCGGGCATCCACATCAGTCCAATCTTCTGCCGCCCTCTTGGGGGTGTCAACCGGAACCACACCCGGTTCCATGAACCCGAATTTGCGTCTGACGACCCCGCTGGTCATAGGGAGTGTCGACATCCACGTTCATGCAGCCTCTCGGAACCAGACCCGACGCATTCGGTCAGAACTCGTGATGCCGTGCGTGTTGACGCGCCCGTGCTCCTTGTGGACCTTCACGAAGGCACGCACCGTCTGGCCCACGTCCTGGAAGTTCTGAAAGACGCGTCCATGGATGGCCTGCGCCTTGAGGTTCCGGTTGAATCGCTCCGCGACGCTACGGGCGACGCCGCGGCAGACCGCACCGAAGACCTCCTGGTTGGCCATTCCGACGAGGTGGAGCACGTGGAGGCGATCGCCCACGGTCACGAATCGACCCCGTCTGGACCCTCGAAGCAGTCCTCCCGTTCCTCGCAGAGATGGAGGCCGGGGCCCGTTCTGCAGCCATCCCCTGCTTCCCCCCTCCCTCGGCCCTCATCTCCGCCAGGCCCGGCTCGAAAAATAATCTTGACAGTTATATTGACAGTTGTGTACTGTCTAGTTCGGCTCAGGTGCGGTGGAGGCGATGGACCGGACGTACACCCTCCTGGAACTGGCCGAGGCGACCGGGGCCTCCGCCAGGACCATCCGGTACTACATCGCCCAGGGACTCCTGCCTGGCCCGGTCACGCAGGGGTGCAAGGCCCACTACACCGGGGCCCACGCCGACAGGCTGCAGGAGATTCGGCGTCTCCAGGGAGAGGGTTGGTCCCTGGCCCAGATCAAGGCGAGGTTCAGCCCGCCTGATCCCATCCCGCAACCTGTCCCCGTGCCCGAAGAGGGCTGGGTCGTGTTCCCCGTGGACGACACCCTGTACGTCGCCGTCCGGGCCACCGCCCCCAGCCCCAGGCAAAGGCTCGCCCGCGCACTGGCCGAGGTCGGCCGGGTCGCTGTCGGACAAGGGATGGACCAGACAACGGAGGAACCCCATGCGTGAAGCCACCCAGCCCCTCGGAAGCATTCTTGACGCCACAACGAACGAGCCGGTGCCCCTGGCGATGCAGCACCTCCACCTGTCCGGGTGGGCCTCCCCTGTCGGGGCCCTGCTCCGGATCACGCACCGCTTCAAGGCCCAAGGCAAGCAGCCCATCGAGGCCCTCTATACCTTCGGTCTGCCGAGGAACGGGGTCCTGCGACGATTCGTCGTGAAGGGCAAGGACTTCGAGGTGGCATCGAAGTTGTCGCCCCGCACCGAGGCCCGCCAGGAGTACGAGCAGGGCCTGGCCGACGGGCACCTGTCGGTCCTGGGCGAGACCAGCCTCGACGGCGTGGTCACTCTCTCGGTCGGGCAGATCAGGCCCGACGAGGAGGTCGCGGTGGTCCTCGAGGCCCTCGTGGGAGTCGAGGTGCAGGACCGGGGCTTCCGGTTCCGGTTCCCCTTCACGCTGCCGCCGCGCTACCACCGCAAGGCCCTGATGACCGCAACGCCAACCGGCGGCCGGATCGACCTGCCAGAGGACGTGTTCGGTGACCTCATCCTGCCCGAATGGCGAACGGACACCGAGAACCTGCATGCGATCTCCTTCGACATGCATGTGGAGCCTGGCGGCATGCTGGAGTCCCTGGCGTCCCCGTCGCACCGGGTCTCGTTCCAGGTGAACCCGGACGGATCCGCCGACGTGGCGCTGGCGAGTGGCGATACGGCCCCGAACCGCGACCTCGTGATCGACGTGAAGGTCCGGGATGCCTCCGCCCTGGTGTTTGCGGACAGGTCCCTGCTGGGCAAGGAGGCGGGCGACCAGGCCCTGCCGGAAGACGCCCCCCGCTGGACGGCCATCATCCCGTCCTCCGTGCTGCCCCAGGCCCCGGACCTGCGGCGGAAGGTCGCCTTCGTGGTGGACCAGTCCGGCTCGATGGACGGGACCCGACTGTCCCAGGCCAAGGCGGCCCTCGCGGCCTGCCTGGCGGCCCTCGGCCCCGAGGACTGGTTTGGCCTGCTGTCCTTCGAGTCACAGCCGCACCTGTTCCGGCCGGGCATGGTGCAGGCAACGGATGCCAATCGGCAGATGGCCCTCCAATGGCTGGCGCGCGTGGATGCGACGGGCGGGACGGAACTGGCCCTGGCCCTCGAGGCGGCGGTCCACCTGCTGGGCGACCCCGGCCATGACATCTTCCTGATCACCGACGGCGAGGTATCGGAGACCGGGCCGATCATCGAGGCGATGACCGCCTCGGGCGCCCGGGTCCACGTGCTGGGCGTCGGGGAGGCGTCGGAGGACCGCTTCCTGTCGTCGCTGGCGCGGCGCACCCAGGGCGTGTCCCGGATGGTCGGCTCCAGCGAGAACGTCGGGGTCGCCGGGCTGGAACTGTTCAACGCCATCCGGCAGCCCATCCAGGCCGCGGTGAGGGCGACCGTGATGGCGGGCGGGATGACCCAGATCCACCAGATCGGCACGGTGTACGAAAACCGTTCCATCGTCATCACGGACAACGGCCAGACCGGAAAGAGCCTGCCCGTCGCGGTGGTGCTGGACCACGGGGGCGGCCAGACCCGGGTTGCCGTGAAGGACCTGTACCGGGAGACCCCCGATGGGCTTTCGGCCCTCCTGTGGGCCGGTCGCCAGGTCGAGGACCTGGAGGCGGCCCTCGACATGTCCAGGGACCCGGCCGCGCGGAGGGTGGTCGAGGACAGCCTGGAGGCCGTGTCCCTTGCCTACGGGCTGGCCAGCCGGGTCATGTCCCTCTGCGCGGTTGTGAAGCGGGCGGGAGACCTGCCGGGCGTGACCCCCGATCAGAAGGTCGTCCCGGTCGGGATGCCATGGGACATGCGGGATGGCGCAGGCGTGTTCGGCCCCGCAGGTCGGTCACTGTGCCCGACATCAGCCCCCATGACGGCCCATTTTGTTGCCTGTGCGGCACCCGCGTTCCTGCTCGACCGGGCGGTCAGCCACAGGTCCCCGAAGACGACCCGTCAAGGAACGGCGTTCACGACGGACCTCGCCATCGCGGAACTGGGCACTTTGCAGGCCGACGGCGGCCTGCCCGGCCAGACCATCGAGGCGCGCGTGCTCAAGACGACCGTGCTGGCCCTGGCGGTCCTCAACCTCTGCGTGGATCACGGGACCAGCATGTTCGCGGCGCACCTGCGCCGGATGGCGGACTTCCTCGACGCCCACCAGGACGTGGCCCCGGACGTGCTCCCCGGGCTGATTGCCAGGTTCCGGGGGGCCTCGGACATCATGCCCGGCCGCTGGGACCGGCAGTACGACCGGCTGACCCCGGAGGTCCTGGCCAGCCCGGACAAGCGCAGAGAGGTCTGGAACGCCATCCGGGCCGCGACCTGACCTCCGTCGGCCTCCGCGGAGGCCGTCCCGGCTCCCCTCACGTCGGCCGTGGACCGGCCAACGGCGGCCACTGCCAGGGACCGGACCGGGAGTCACCACCGGCGCCGGGCTCCGTCCGGATGCGGCCGTCCACGATCTCCACGACCCGGTCGCACCGGGCCGCCAGCCGGGGGTCGTGGGTGACCACCACGAAGGCGCTCCGAAACTCCCGGTTGCACTCCCGCAGCAGCGCGAAGACCTCCCCCGCCGAGTGGGTGTCCAGGTTCCCCGTGGGCTCGTCGGTCAGCACCAGCGGCGGCCGCGTCACCAGCGCCCGGGCCACCGCCACCCGCTGCTGCTGGCCCCCCGACAGCTCCGACGGCTTCGCCTTCAGCCGGTTCCCCAGGCCCACCCGTTCCAGCAGGTCCCGGGCCCGCCGCTCCATCTCGGCGTCCCGGTACCGCCGGGACACCAGCAGCGGCATCATCACGTTCTCCAGGGCCGTGAAGGCCGGCAGCAGGTGGTGGAACTGGAAGACAAACCCGATCTTGTGCCCCCGGAAGGCCGTCAGGCCCCGGTCGTCCAGCGTCGAGGTGTCGGTGCCGTCCAGCAGGATCCGCCCGGACGTCGGCCGATCCAGCAGCCCGATCAGGTTCAACAGCGTCGTCTTGCCTGCCCCCGAGGGTCCGGTCAGGGCCACGAACTCCCCGGGTCGCACCTCCAGGTCGATCCCGTGGAGCACCTCGGTCACCACCCGGGTCCCGTAGGACTTGCGCACCCCCTCGGTCCGCAGGATCGGTCCCTCAGCCATTGCGGATCACCTCCGCCGGGTCCAGCAGCGCCGCCCGGCGGGCCGGGGCCACCGCCGAGACCAGCCCCACCACGGTCGCCATCAGAGTCGCCACCGCGAACCGCTGCCAGGAGAGGTCCACCGGGAAGGTCGGCGACCCGTCGGGATTCCGGGCCATCCCCTGAAACAGCACGCTCAACGTCACCCCCAGTCCGCTGCCGATCAGGGACCCCACCAGGCCCACCAGCCCTCCCTGGATCAGAAAGACCGCCTGGGCCTGCCGGGTCGAGACCCCGATCGTCTTCAGGATGCCGATCTCCCGGGACTTCTGCACCACCGACACCACCAGCACCGAGGCGATGCCCAGGGCCACCGCCAGCACGACGAAGAACTGGATCATGTAGGAGGAGGCGTTCTGGGACCGCAGTCCGATGAGCAGTTCGGCGTTGATCCGGGTCCAGGGGTCCACCTGCATCCCCGTGCGACTGGCGATGCGCCGGGCCAGGTCCTCCGCCTGGAAGATCTCCCGGACCCGGACCTCCAGGCTGGTCACGTCGGTGCCCAGGTCCAGCAGGGACTGGGCCCTCCGGAGGGAGACCAGGGCCCATCGCTGGTTCACGTCCTTGGCCCCCAGGTCGAAGATCCCCGACACCGTGAAGACCTCGGTGACCCCTCCCTCGGTGGTCATCCGGACCCGATCCCCGACCCCCACGCCGAGGTCCTCGGCCAGTTCCACCCCGATGGCCGCCTCGTCCCCCTGGAGCCGAAACTGCCCGGCCCGGAGGCGGTCCCGGACCCGGACGATCCGGTCGAAGCGGTCCGGGTCCACCCCCCGGAGGGCGACGGCCTTGTTGACCTCTCCTCGAGCCACGAAGGCCGCCCCGGCAGCCACCGGGGACACGGCCACGACCCCGTCCGTCATCTCGAGGGCCTGCACCAGGGGCTGCCACTCCGGAATGCTCTGGCGGCGCGTCGCGCTCCTCTGGACCTGGGCCGCCACGAACTCCCCCTCCTCGGTCCGCAACCGCCGGGCCCCCTCCTTGGGCGCCTGGACCACCAGATGGGGCTGGCTCCCGAGGGTCCGGTTGATCAGCGTGGCCTGGAGGCCCGAGATCAGGGCCGACAGGAAGATGATCACCCCAACCCCGACCGAGACCCCGGCCAGGATCAGCAGGGACTGGAACCGACCCTCCCGCAGGAAGCGGACGGCCAGCAGCAGTTCCACCGGCATCAGCGCCCCCGTTCCCGGACCCGCACCCGCATGCCCGGAGTCCAGTCGGCCTTCGGGTCCAGCAGGACCAGGTCCCCCGCCGCCAGGCCCTCCACCACCTCGACCCGATCGTCCCCGACGATGCCCAGGCGGACCTCCCGGGGCACTGCCCGGTCGCCCTCCACGACCCAGACCCGGGCCCTCTCGCCCCGGACGTCCCGCAACACCTCCCGCGACACCACCGGTACCCCGCTCTTCCGGGCCACCGTCACCTCGATGGAGACCGTCAGGTCCGGCCGAAGGAATTCCGGCGGGTCCGGGACCTCCAGCCGGACCTCGACGGTGCCCTTCCGGGGGTCCACCGCCGGCAGCACCTGGGTCACCCGGGCCGGGAAGGTCCGTCCCGGCCAGGCGTCCGCCGAGGCCACCGCCTCCTGGCCGGCCCGGATCAGTCGGAGGGTCTTCTCGTCGGGCTCCATGACCAGGTAGGGCTTCCCCTCCCAGGCAACGGTCAGCAGGGCCTGCCCCGGGCTCACCACGTCGCCCGGCTCCACGGCCCGGACCAGCACCGTGCCGTCTGCCGGGGCCCGGATCCGGGTCTGGTCCAGCCGGGCCTCGGCGACCTCCAGGGAGGCCCGGGCCTGCTCCAGTGCCGCCTCGGCCGCCCGGAGGTCCGCCCCCTGGGCCCGGGACCCCGCGGCCTGGGACTGGCTGGCCCTGAGCCTCGCCCGGGCCTGCTCCGCATGGGTCCGGGCCTGGTCCAGGTCATCCTCGGTGGCCGCCCCGGAGGCCGCCAGGGCCTCGATGCGCCGGAGTCGCTGGTCGGCCAGGTCCACCGCCGCCTGGGCCTGCCGCAGGTCCTCCTCGGCGACCCGCCCGGTGATGGTCCGCAGGGCATCCCGGCGCGCCTGGGCCTGGGACACCGCCGCCCGGGCCTGGGACACCGCCGCCAGGGCCTCCCGGTCCTCCAGCCGCACCAGCAGGTCCCCGGCCCGGACCCGGTCTCCCTCCCGGACCCGGACCTCGGCCACCCGACCGACGACCGTCGCACCCAGCGTGGTCCGGGCCGCCGCCGCCACCCGGCCGCTGGCCACCACCGTGTGGGCCAGGTCCCCCTGGACCACCCGGACTCCCGAAACCGGTCGCCCCCGCAGGGCCAGGAACCCGACCAGGGCGATCCCCAGGACCAGTGCTCCCACCATCCCGAACCAGGCCCTGCGGCTCATCGTGGGTCCCTCCCTTCACCAGTGCCTCCCTCTTCGTCCGCGATCTCCAGCAGCAGTCGCCGGGCCGCCCGCTCCATGGCCTCGAGGCCCAGGCGCACCTGGTCCAGTTCCAGGTCGTCCATCCGAGACAGCAGGCGCTCGGTCCGCCGGTGGCCCGCCGACACGAGGTTCTGGGCCCACTCGGACCCCTTCGGCGACAGCGAGACCAGAACCCGCCGGCGGTCCTGGGGGTCGGCCGACCGGACCACCCACCCGCCGGTCTCCATCCGGTCCAGGGTCTCGCTCACGGTGGCCTTCGACAGCAGCAACGCCTTGGCGATGCCCCCCACGGTCATGGGGCCCTGGGCCCGGAGCAGCAGCAGGACCTTCAACTGCCCGTGGCCCAGTTCCAGGCCGTTCCAGGCCGATTCCTCCGTCCATCCGAGCGTCCGGTGGACCGCCTCCTCGATCTCCAGGATGCGTCGAATGACCTCCTCCCTGCGGCTCGCCATGACTCCCTCCGCCTGGCGACATCGTATGGTAGATCCGAACGAAATACTCGCAAGAGGCCGGACCGGTCTGGCAGCAGACGCCGGGGATCGGCCCTCGGGGCGATCCTTGAGGGGACCGGGGCCCGACCGCTATACTGCCTCCGGCCAGGAACCGGGAGCACCCGGCAGGAGGAGGACCATGGGGGGCCGGTGGACAGTCGGGACATGGCTGCTGGTCTGGGTCGCCTGCGGAGGCGGAGGCGGATCCCCGACCGACCCGGGGACCGGCAGCCCCGGGGACCTGCCAGGAGACCGGGATGCCCCGCCGGCGGAGGTCGCCGGTGAGACGCCACCCCCGGCGGAGTGCGCCACCGACGAGGACTGCGACTTCCCGACGCTGATCCGCCTGGGCCGGGTGGACCCGGGGACCTGCCGGACCGACGGCGACTGCACCTCCCCGGACCGCCCCTCCTGCCTGCCGGATTCCAGCACCTGCGGCTGCCGGGACGACCTGGACTGCCCGGCACCCAAGGGGTGCCATCCGGTCACGCATCAGTGCGAGAATCCCTGCCAGTCCTCGGCATGGTGCGGGTCGGGCCGGGAGTGCGTCCAGGGCTACTGCATGGACCGCTGGGGCTGCAACTGCCAGGGGACGTGCGTGCCGGCATCCTGCCGTGACGATGACCAGTGCTCGTCGGACCGCTACTGCGACGGCTGCAGCCGGACCTGCGAACCCCGCAAGCGCCCCTGCGAGGCCTGCGAGCGGGACGCCGAGTGCCGGGGCGACGGCGCCCGGTGCGCCCAGGACTTCGAGTGGCAAGGCGCACCGGTCCGCTTTCCCACCCGGGTCTGCGCCCCCTGGTGCCCCCTGGCCACCGGCATCTGCGCCGTGGAGGACGCCGCCCAGGGGGCCTTCGTCTGCGCCCGGATTCCGGGGGCCGAGGCCGGCGGCTGCATCCCCTCGACGATGGACTGCACCCAGGTGACGCCCGCCTGCACGAAGGACGATGACTGCCCGGACCCGACCCGGCCCAAGTGCTGGCCCGACCGGCGGGTCTGCGGCTGCCGGGATGCCTTCTCGTGCCCCTTCGGCCAGATCTGCCACCCGGTCACCCACCAGTGCACCAGCGGGTGCTCCGAGGACGCCCAGTGCGGCCAGGGCAAGGTCTGCTCCGCAGGGCTCTGCCGGGAGGCCTGCCGCTGGACCGTGGACGACCAGTTGCTGGGGTGCGACGACCCGCCCCCGGTCGAGGGCAAGACCTGGGACTGCGACGCGAAGGGCCACTGCTTCATCCCGGGCATGTGCTTCGGACCGAAGGACTGCCCCGAGGCCGAGACCCACTGCGACGCCGAGAGCCGGGAGTGCCGGCCCGGGTGCCTGATGGACTTCGACTGCAAGGCCGGGTCCAAGATCTGCGACACGGTGACGGGCCGGTGCATCGACCGGCCCTGCACCGGCAACTTCGAGTGCTCCTGCGGCCAGGTGTGCCAGGCCGGCACCTGCGAGGTGGCCCAGGGGCGCTACTGCGACCCCTGCGACCAGCAGCAGGGCGAGACCGCCTGCGGCAGCAAGGACGTCCTCTGCATCGGCCTCCAGGACGAGGACGGCAAGGACCGGGGGTCCTACTGCCTGCCTCCCTGCGGGCCCGACCCGGCCAATCCGTGCCCCAACGGCTGGACCTGCGAGGAGATCAAGGACACCGAGGGGAACAGCCACGGCCGCAAGTGCTTCCGCTGGTGCTTCGCGCCGGTGGCCGGCGGCTGTGCCATCGGCAATCCCCCGGAGCCCGACGCGACCTCCACCCCGGACCCGTGACCGAGCATCGCGATCCGCAGGAGATTGACACCTTGATCCCGATTCCTGGAAGATTGTCCGGTCGTTCTTCTCCCCGTTGTGAGGAGGTTCCCATGCGTTCCTGGCATCTCTGGAAGTCGTTGTGGGTGCTGCCCTTGCTGGCGGCCTGCGGCGGTGGTTCCACGACGCTGGACATGGCCCTGGAGGTGGACCCCTCTACGGTGACCCTTCCGGCCGTCGCCATCGGCGACACTGTGGACCGGGTCATCCAGTTGCGCCACATCGGGACCGAGGGGACCATCCGCCTGGAGTCCTTCCAGTGGACCGGCGACACGCTGGGGGAGTTCCGCCATGACCCGCCCCCGGTGACCGAACTGGCCCCGGGCCAGCAGACCTCCCTGGCGATCCACTACACGCCACAGGACCCGAATCCCAAGGACGTCCGACTGGTGATCACGCACAACGTGGCCCCGGACTACCGCTCGGAGGTCCTCGTGGTCGCCCTGGGGCAGTCCTCGACGCTGCGGACCATCCCCGGGGATATCGACTTCGGGGAGGTCCAACGAGGGGAGCACAAGGACCTCCAGGTCCAGATCCTCAACGACGGCAGCGCCGCGATCACCATCCGGAAGGAGCCCTACCTCCAGGGCAGCGAGGACTTCACAATCGAGGGAGCCGTCACGACCCCCGGGGACCAGGCCTTCCCCTTCGACATCAAGCCCAAGGAGTCCGTGACGCTGACGCTCCGCTACGAACCCACCGGCGGGGGCGCCGACGAGGGACTGCTGCTGGTGGACACGCTGTTCCAGGGCAGTTTCGAGGTGATGCGCTTCCCGATCCGGGGTCGGGAGGTCGGGCCCCGCCTGGTGCTCATGCCCGGGGAACTGGACTTCGGCGTCGTTCCCCTGGGCGAGACCCGGACCCTGCTGGTGACCGTGGACAACGACGGGTCCTCCGAGGCCCCGGCGGACTCCCTGCTCACGATCCCGAGCGGCGGGATCGCCCTCTCCGATTCCAGCGACACCACGCTGTCCCTGGTGGAGGAGGGGATGAGCCCCGCCCGGGCCATCCCCGCCCAGCCCTGGTCGCTCAAGGCCGAGGCCTATCCCGGATACCCCGACTATCAGGACGTCCCCGAGTCCCGCTCCTTCCGGATCCAGTGGGTCGCCGACAACCCGAAGGCCGATGACGGGCTCCCCATCGGGAACCTGCTGGTCACCAGCAACGACAAGGGGACCGGCCTGCTGATCCTGAACATCTTTGGCCGGGTCGCCGTGCCGATGCTGGACGTCTTCCCCTCGCCGATGGACTTCGGCTACGTGGCCCAGGGCATCGAGGCCCGGCAGGCCCTCACGATCCGCAACAGCGGCAACGGCCCCCTGCGGTTCACCGCCCCGATGCAGATCACCGACGACGCCAACGGTGAGTTCTCGATCACCCCCGACGCGTCGCTGGCGGCCACGCGCCCGGACTACGACGCCGACACCGACTGCCCCGAGGGCCCCGACATGCCCCCCGCCTGCGCCATCGGCCCCGGGGAGACCCGCACCGTGCTGCTGCGCTTCAAGAACCTCGGAGGAACCCCGAACACAATGGCCCAGGCGAAGCTCCAGATCGCCTCCAATGCCTTCCAGAAGCCCGTGACCGAGGTGGACCTGCTGGCGACGAGGGCCAGCGCCCCCACCTGCGTGCCGCTCCTGAATCCCGGCAACCTGAACTTCGGCACCGTGATCCAGGGCGAGTCGGCCACCCGGACCGTCTACCTGATCAACAACGGCACCGGCTACTGCTCGTTCCAGAACTGCACGCTCAACGACTGCCCGACCCTCGCCTCCTTCATCAACGTCTGCCAGAAGAGCCTGCAGACCAGCCGGAACTTCCGGTTCACGTCCCCCCTGCCGCCGGCGGTAAAGGACGGCATGGGACCGGGGTTCAAGCACCCGATCCAGATCCAGTTCGACTCGCCGAAGGGGGAGTTCTGGGCCACGAACCTCTACGGCCTGCTCCGGTGCGAGGTCCATGACGGCTACCAGAGCAAGACCGTCGAGGTCCCCACCAGGATGACCGGCGGCTTCGGGGACGGCTACCCGGTGAACCTGGTGGCCACCCTCGGCTACGTGAACATCATCGTCACCCCGAAGGTGATCGACTTCGGCCTCCAGTACCTGGGATGCGGCACGCTGCCCCGGAAGGTCCACATCCTGAACACCGGCAATGCCCCCCTCACGCTCAAGAAGGTCTCCTTCTCGGGCTGCTCCCCCCAGATGCGGGCCGTCACGGGTCTGCCGGCCGCCGACACGCTGATCAACCCCCGGATGAGCCTGGACGTCGAACTCAACTTCGTACCGCAGCAGGCCGGCGAGGAGACCTGCTACCTCAAGATCGAGAGCAACGACCTGGACGAGCCGGTGGTCTACGTGAAGCTCCACGGCGAGGGGACCGCCGACCGGAACATCCGAGAGCGGTTCCGGCAGGTCAGCGGCCAGGACTTCGACGTCCTCTTCGTGCAGGACGACTGCGCCTGCACGGTGATGGACTACGGCGCCAACATCCTGGAGCAGGTCCGGAACTTCAGCCAGTCCGGGGCGATCTGGAACCGGAACTTCCACGTGGGCGTCGTGATCGCCCTGATCGACGACATCAAGATGCGGGGGCGCCTCTGCGAAGGGAACCCGGCCATCCTCCCCCGCTACGTCCACCCGGGCCTCCAGGACCCCAGCGGCAAGTTCTACAACGCCTATGACCAGGTGATGGAGAAGGCCTCCTCCGACACCCTCACAAAGGGCGGCCTGCTGGCGGGCTACCTGGCGGTCACGGAGCCCCTGACCACCAACACCCAGATCCCCTGCACCACCACCGGAGAATGTCAGGGTGACCCGAACCTCTGCCCGGACCCGGCGACCTGCGAACTGGAGTGCATCGAGGGCTTCTGCGGCGGATACAACTGGGGCTTCTACCGGGACGATGCCTACCTGGACATCGTCTTCATCAGCAAGGCCGACGACGGGTCTCCGGGCACCCTGAACGAGTACCGAGACTACTATCAGGACATCAAGGGCCCCCTGAACCGGGACCTGATCCGGCTGCACTCGGTGACCTGGATCGACCGCTGCGAGGGCCACGCGGGCCATGGCCCCGGGGACCGCTACATCGCGATGTCCAGGGAGTTCGGCGGCAAGCAGGAGATCATCTGTGACTCCTTCGCCCCCATGTTGAACCAGATCGCCTCGACCCAGGGGGCCCTCAAGCGGCAGTTCTTCCTGGCGGGCCTGCCCCGACCCGAGACGATCCAGGTGACGGTGAACGGTCGGTCCTGCGCGACGGGATGGTCCTACGACAACGTCGGGAACTCCATCGTCTTCGACCCGTCGGGGCCCTGCATGCCCCAGTACTCCCAGGACATCGAGGTCACCTACGAGGCCTTCTGCCAGTAGCCGCGGTCCTGCCCGCCCTCCGGGCCTCCAGGTCCCGAGCCTCGCCGTCCCGCAGCCACGAGGAGCCCGCGTGCCCGGCACCAGCGATTCTCTTCCCGAGTCTTCTCGGTTGACGGCCGCGGCCCAGGCCTTACATTGTCGGTCCGATTCCTGACCCGATTCCTCGCAGCACGCGTAGAATCCGGGAAGGCGACATGGACCACGGGACGAGGCGGCGGGAGGAGTCGCTGGCGGGATTTCCTGGCCCGAACGGCTGGGGCCGGGGCAGGACACCACGGGAGGGAAGACGATGAAGATCGCGGACTTCCTGCAGGAATTCTTCATCGGGATCGGGGTGGACTGGGTGCTTCTGATCCTGCTCGGGCTCTCGGTGGCCTCACTGGCCGTCGCCCTGGAGCGGTGGGTCTTCTACTGGCGCCGGCGGGTGTCTCCGGATCAGGTCCATGACCTCCTGAAGGGGAACCTGGATCAGGTCCCCCGGGACAGCGTGGAGCGTCGCATCGCCGACTACCTCGGGGTCCTGGGCAAGGAGACGACGAGCCGCAACGACGCCGAGGCCCTGCTGGAGACGATGCTGCGGAAGGAACGCCAGCGATACGAGCGGGGGCTGACCTTCCTGGCCACACTGGGCAACAACGCCCCCTTCATCGGGCTGCTGGGGACCGTCCTGGGGATCATGGCGGCCTTCTACAGCCTCTCGGAGGTCGCCGACGCGGCGGAAAAGAACCTCATGTTGATGCGAAGCATCTCCGAGGCCCTGATCGCCACCGCCGTGGGCCTCCTGGTGGCCATCCCGGCCGTGCTCTTCTACAACGCCTTCCGCAAGCGGGTGGGCACATCGATGGAGCAGGCCCGGGAGGTGGGGACCCACTACATGCGCTGTTTCTTCGGGGGGAACCATGGCGGGCACGACCAGTGACTCCGACGAGGAGTTGATCTCGTCGATCAACATCACGCCGCTGGTGGACATCTTCCTGGTGCTCCTGATCATCTTCATGGTCACGGCGAACCTGTTCCTGGAGCAGGAGCGCCGACTCCGGGAGATCGCCCTGTCGCTGCCCACCGCCGCCTCCGGAGCGCCACCGGCCCCCGAGGCGGCCCCCCTGACCGTGATCCTGGACCGGGAGGGGCGGACCTATCTGGACGGATCCCCCGCATCCCTGGAGGCCATCCAGGAGGCCATCGGAAGGCGCCGGGAGGCGACCGGGCGGCCGCCCCAGGCGGTGCTGTCGGCGGACCGGGACCTGCCCTACGGCCGGGTCGCCCGGGTCATCGACTTTCTGAAACTGCAGGGAATCGCCGACCTGGCCATCAACGTCGAGGAGTTGCAGATCACCGACCAGGGGGCCGTCCCGGCCGTGAACGAACCGGCGAGGCCGTGAGGACTGCATGTACGGAAGGCGCCTCGCGATCGCGGTGATCCTCTCGCTCGCCCTCCATGCCCTGGTGCCCCTGGTGGTCCCCCGTCAGCCGCCCCGGACCGTTGAGCCGCCACCCCGGCGACCGACACCCAGACCCGTTGCGGTCGCGGTGATCCGGGAGGTCCAGCGGGCCGCCGAGGAGCCCCTGCCACCCCCGCCAGCCCCCCGACCGGTCCCTCCCGCCGTGCCGCCGCCGGCCCCGGATCGCCCCCGGAAGGCCCCCCCGGCGCCTCGGGAGGCCCCACCGCCACCGGCCAACCCGGCCCCGGAGGCGACGACGGCCCCCCCGAAGAAGCCCGCCCCATTCGTGCTGTCCAACGTGGCCCTCCAGGGCACCGTGGCGGTGCAGACCGGCGCCGAGAGCAACCTCTTCGGAGACCCGACCCGGGACGCCACGGGTTTCCGGAAGGAGGCGGACCGCCCCTCCGGGACGGGCACGGGCCAGGAGGAGGCCCAGCCGGAGGCTCGGAAGCCCGTGGTGAAGCCCCCGAAGGCCCTGAACCGGGTCCAGGGGACCTACCCCGAGGCCCACCGGGACCTGGGCCGGGTGGTCCGGGTCGAACTGCTGCTGACCGTGAGTGCCGAAGGCGAGGTGACGAAGGCGGAGGTGCGCAAGGGGGACCTCCCGGCCTTCGACGAGGAGGCCCGCCGCACCGTGTTGCGCCTGCGCTTCGAGCCCGCCACCCGGGACGGGGTGCCGATCCCCTACCAGGTGGCCTGGACCGTGGTCTTTCTCCCGGAACCTTGAGGTGGCCGATGAGAACACTGCCTGCGTGGACCCCCGGCCTGGCGTGGCTGCTGCTCCCGACGGCCGCCTGCACGCCGGATTTCGACCCTCAGTCTCTGATACTGGAACCTCGGGTGATCGGCATCCGGGCCGACCCGCCGGAGGTGGACTTCCAGCCCGAGACCCAGGGGGACGTGACCCTGACGGCCCTGCTGGCCGCCCCCGAGGAGCCTCCGGACGGAGCCCCGGGCCCCTGGGAGGTCCAGGAGATGCGCTGGACCGTCTGTCCCCTGAACCTGGGCGCCCAGGCGGCCTACCGTTGCGCCATCGACGAGACACCCCTGGAGGGAGACCTCTCGACCCGAAGCGTCTTCTTCGAAGGGGCCCTGCTCTGGGCGGCCCTGGAACTCCTCCGGCCTCTGACGCCCGACGTCCTGGAGTTCCTGAAACAGACCGTGACGCAGTCGGACACCTGCCTGCTGGACCTGCTGAAGACCTGGGACCAGTGCCTCCAGACAAACGACCAGGAGACGGCCCCCTGCGTGGACCCGGCCTTCGAGGGCCTCCGGACCTGTCTGGTGGAGGCGGGACAGGACGTGACCTTCCACCTCCAGGTCACCTGGGAGAACGGCCGGGACACCCGGACCCAGGATGCCTACAAGCGGGTCTTCTTCCGCCGGGTCACCGCCGACAACCCCGCGAACCGGAACCCGGCCTTCTCCCTCTGGCTGGAGCCCACGGAAGGGGCCGACCTCCGGCGCATCACTGCCACCGGTGGCCCGTCGGATGCCCGGGTGCTGGCCTGCCCGGGACAGGACCTGCGACTGGAGCCCCGGTTCCTGCCGGGAGCCCGGGAGGCCCATCCCTCGGAGACCGGCCAGATGGAGGACGAATACTGGTTCTTCTCCTGGCTGGCCACCTGGGGAGAGTTCGACCGGATCAAGTCCTCCACGGCCACCGTGAATCCCACGGACCCCCTGCAACTGGGCAACGTGCTGGCCCTCCCGGAGGCCGAGGACTTTCCGGAGTCGTTCCCGGTCTGGGTCGTGGCCCGGGATGACCGCCTGGGCATGGACTTCGTGACCTTCCAGGTCCAGCGGGGGGATGACGACCGGTGCCTGCCCCCGGATGGGGCCCCGAAGGACTGGCAACCGCCGGCGCCCGAGGTCCTGCCGCCGGCGCTGGCCGAGACGACCGGAGGTGCGCCATGAAAGCCCGCAACCTCTGGTGGATGATCGGCATCGCTGCCCCGGCCCTGGCCCAGGAGACCCCACCCCCGGCGGAGGCCCCGGCGGCCGAGGCCGCTGGCCCTGCCGAGGCACTGGAACCCCCGGTGCTGCAGGAGTTCCGGGAGGCGACGCTTCCCCCAGACCTGGACGTCGTCCCCGGGACCTACACGGTCACGCTGACCCTGACCATCGATGAGAACGGCCAGGTCGGGGAGGCCGAGGTGGCCCAGGCCGACGACGAACGCCTCGCCGGGCCGGCCCTGGAGGCGGCCCGGGGCTTCCGGTTCCAGCCGGCCCGCTACCAGGGACAACCGGTGCCCGTGCAGGTCACCTATCGGTACGCCTTCGACATCCAGCCCAAGGAACGGCAGGTGGTCTTCCGCTTCCGACTGCTGGAGAAGGGGTACCGGGACGCCCGGCCCCTGGATGGGGTCACGGCCCTTGTGGAGGAGACCGGTCGCCCCTTCACCTCCGAAAACGGCATCCTGGAGGTCAGCGACCTGCCCCCGGGGACCTACACCCTCTACCTGCCGCCGGACCCCTTCGCCGAGGTCCGCCAGCCCTTCACCGTGAAGGACGGGGAGGTCGGGGAGCAGACCCTCCGGCTGGATCGGCGCTTCGACTCGACGAACCAGACCGTGATCCGGGCTCCCCGGGAGGTCCGGTTCGTGGCCCGCCAGACCCTGCAGGCCGAGGAACTCCGTCGGCTGCCCGGGTCCGGTGGCGACCCCCTGAAGATGGTCGAGAACCTGCCGGGCATCGCCCGGTCGGCCTTCGGCACCGGCCAGCTGGTGGTCTTCGGCAGCCCCCCCTTCGACACCCAGGTCCTGATCGACGGCCTGCCCTTCGTGATGCTCTACCACTTCGGGGGGGTGTACTCGACCATCCAGCCCGAGTTCATCGAGAAGATCGACTTCGTGCCGGCGGGCTTCGATGCCTCCCAGGGCCGCGCCTCGGGAGGCATCGTGGATGTGAAGGTGAAGGAGGCCCCATTGGACCGGCTCCGGGGGTCGGTGGACATGAACCTGATCCACGCCGGCCTCTACGTCGGGCTGCCCTACAGCGAGAACGGGGACTTCCAGTTCGCGTTCCGGCGGTCGTACCTGGACGCGATCCTGTCGGCGGTCTCCTTCGGCCAGGACGCGGCGCTCCAGACCGCGCCCCGGTACTACGACTATCAGGCCCGGGTCCAGCACCGGTGGGGGCGGCACCGGTTCTCCCTGTTCCTCTTCGGCACCGACGACGCCCTGGTCGTGGTGAACAAGAAGGCCAACACCCAGGAACCGGCCTTCGTCGGGACCGCCTCGCTGTCGATGGCGGGGCACAACCTCCAGGCCCGGTGGTCCTGGGAGGGGACCGGGGGCATGTCCAACGTCCTCTCGGCCCAGGTGGCCCTGAACCGGATGGACTTCAACCTGTTCAACAGCCTCGACTACCACATCTCGTCCCTGCCGATCCGCCTCCGGGAGGAGTTCACCTTCAATCCCCATGCCCGGGTGCGCCTCCACCTGGGCCTGGACGGGTGGTACCAGCCGTCGTGGTACGAGGCCCTGACGACCGCCCCGGACCGCCAGGGTGCGGTGGGCATTCCCATCGGGGCCCGGGAGAAGGTCCGTCTGGACGGGACCCAGGCTTTGGGATCGGTGGCCCCCTATCTCTCGGTGGAGTGGCGGCCCTTCGATGCGTGGACCATCGTCCCGTCGGTGCGCCTGGACGGCTACTTCGGCGACTGGAAGGCCTGGTCGGTGGACCCCCGCCTCTCGACCCGGGTCGAGGTCCTCAAGGACCGGCTGTTCCTCCGGGCCGCCGGGGGCCTCTACCAGCAGCCGCCGCCGGTCTTCGCCTACGTCCGGGACCTGGGCAACCCGGGCCTGAAGCCCGAGGCCGCCGCCCATGCCCTCCTGGGCATCGAGTACCTTCCGACCGACCGCCTCTCGGTGCAGGCCGACGGCTTCTTCAAGTGGCTCTTCCGCCGGGCCGAGGCCAGCGACGACCGGACCGTGCGCTACACCAACGACGGCAAGGGCCGGGCCTACGGCTTCGACGTCCTGGTGCGCCTGAACCCGGGGGGACGGCTCTTCGGGTGGGTGGCCTACACCTTCGTCCGGTCCGAGATCTGGGACCCCCTGGCCCGGGCCTGGCGCCTGTCGGACTACGACCAGACCCACCTGCTCAACATCCTGGCGTCCTACGAACTGCCCCGGCACTGGACCATCGGCGGGCGATTCCGCCTGACCTCGGGCTTCCCCTACACCCCCATCGAGGGCTCCCGGTACGACTCGGACCTGGACCGCTACGTGGCGGTCCCGGCCGCCCGGATCAACAGCGCCCGCCTGCCCCTTTTCCACCAGCTGGACCTCCGGGTGGACAAGGAGTGGGTCTATGACACCTGGCGCCTGGGCCTCTACCTGGAACTGCAGAACGCCTACAACGCCAAGAACGCCGAGGCCATCCTCTACAACTACGACTACTCCCAGCGGGCCAACCTGAACGGTCTGACCATCCTGCCGGTGCTGGGCCTCAAGGGGTCCTTCTGACCCCCCGGGGACAGTCATCAACGGACCCCACCCAACCAACCGTCGCCTGTCCTGTTGTTGCGACACCGGACATCCTGGGGCCTCCCGGATCGCCCTCTTGTCCGGTCGATGCCCCACCCCGGGCCACCCCTCTGACCCCGCAGGACCGCTCGCAAGCCAAGGTCCCAGGCCCTTGAATACCGAAATCCTTGACACCCGCCCGAGCCCCTCGGGATACTCCGGCCCAGGAGGTCCAGGAAGGACCGGCCTCCGAATGGCCCCCTCCCGGTTCTCGGGAGGTGGCGAAGTTCCATCGTCCCGAGGAGAGAGGCGATGTCCGACCGCGGGGAAGTCGTGGAGGAGGGAGCCACGGGACGCCGGGGCTTCCTGGCGGTGCTGGGCGGCCTGACGGTGGCCTGGCTCGCGGCAGTGGCCTGGCCCGTGTTCCGATACCTGAGCCCCCGTCCCCCGCCGGACCCCTTCGGCGGCGAAGGAAAGGCCCTGGTGAAGGGAGTCGCCCCCGGTGACGTCGCCCGGCCAGGGCAGGGATCCAACGGGTCCTACGGCGGCCGGGGGCTCGTGGTGTTCCGAGGTCCGGACGGACAGTTGCGGGCCTTCGACTCCAAGTGCACCCATGCCGGATGCAACGTCCAGTTCCAGGGGGATCGCATCTACTGCAACTGCCACGGTGGGACCTATGACCTGGAGGGCCGCAACATCGCGGGCCCGCCCCCTCGACCCCTGACGCCGCTGCGGGTGACCGCCGAGGGAGACTCCCTCTTCGTGTCGCCCATGTCCTCTTGACCCGGAAGACCGCATCGGAGGGCCCATGTCATCCGACCTCTCCCCGATCCCCCCGGAAGCGGATCGCCGCCTCCCCCCCCCGGATACCCGGGCCGGCCGGGCCACGAGATGGCTCCTGGCCCGCTATCCCGTCTGGCCCATCGTCGAGCATCTGGCCGAGAAGCGGGTCCCCCGGCATCGCCACTCGGTCTGGTACGCGATGGGAGGGATCGTGCTGTTCTTCTTCACGGTCCAGGTGATCACCGGCATCCTGCTGATGGTCTATTACGACCCCGGGCAGCCCTGGCAGTCGGTCCAGCGCATCGTGATGGAGGTCCCCTACGGTGCCCTGATCCGCAGCATCCACCACTGGGCCGCGAACCTGATGATCCTGGCCATCTTCCTGCACCTCTTCAGCACCTTCTTCCTGAAGGCCTACCGTCCTCCCCGGGAGATGACCTGGGTCACGGGCCTCATGCTGGCGGGACTGTCGATGGCCTTCGGGTTCTCGGGCTACCTGCTCCCGTGGGACGACCTGTCCTTCTTCGCCACCCGCGTCGGGATCTCGGAGATCGAGAAGGCCCCTCTGATCGGGGGACTCCTGGCGGACCTGATCCGGGGGGGACCCGACGTCACCGTGGCGACGATCAACCGCTTCTTCCCGTTGCACGTCGTGGTCCTGCCCCTCGTGGTGCTGGGTCTGATCACCCTGCACCTGACCTTCGTGCAGATTCAGGGGGTCAGCGAACCGGATTCCTTCCGGGCCATGCCCCCCGAGAAGCGGAAATATCACAAGTTCTTCGGTGAGTTCCTGGTGGCCGAGGTCCCGGTCTGGCTGGCCCTGGGGGTCCTGCTGGTGGCCCTGGCCGCCCTGGCGCCCCGGGCCCTGGACCCCGAGGCGAACCCCGCCGCCTCGGCCCCGGAGGGCATCAAGCCCGAGTGGTATTTCCTGTCCCAGTACCAGGCCCTGAAACTCTTTCCCGGTTCCCTGGAACTCCTGGGACAGGCCCTGCTCGCTCTGGTCCCCCTGGCGATGGTGCTGGTTCCCTTCTGGGACCGCAGCATCCCCGCCGACGCCCGGGGTCGCCTGGCCACGCGCATGGGAATCGCGGGGCTCGCCGGGCTCGTGGCGATGACCCTCTGGGGCTTCCTGTCATGAAGCGAGGACACCGATGAACTATCCCGTCTGGGACCTCCCGGTGCTCGGCGCCGGCCTGGTGGTGGCGATCATCGCCGTCTTCCACGTCCTGGTGTCCCACTTCGCCATCGGAGGAGGCGCCTTCCTCTTCCTGGCCGAGTGGTGGGCCCGTCGCCTTCATCAATCCGGTCGCCTGGAGGACGGGGAGCGGGTGCGGGACTTCCTGCACCGCTACGCGACCTTCTTCCTGGTCTTCACGACGGTCTTCGGGGCGATGACCGGCGTCGGCATCTGGTTCGCCATCGCCCTGGCCAGCCCCGAGGGAACGAGCCTCCTGATCCACCAGTTCGTCTTCGCCTGGGCCACCGAGTGGGTGGTCTTCCTGGCGGAACTCTCGCTGCTGTACCTGTACTACTACGGCTGGAAGCACAACCCCCAGAAGGATCAGGTGTTACTGGCGGGGGCCTACTTCGGGGTGTCCTGGTTCTCGCTCTTCATCATCAACGGGATCCTGTCCTTCATGCTGACCCCGGGAGGCTGGACCCTCGAGAACCGGGACCTGACCGCGGGGTTCTTCAACCCCTCCTTCTGGCCGTCCCTCATCCTGCGCACGGTCACGATGTTCCTGATCGGTGGGCTCGGGGGCCTGTTGATCGCCGGTCGTCTGGAGTCCGAGGACCCCTTGAAGCCCCGGGTGGTGCGCTTCAGCGCCTCCTTCGTGATCCCGGCCGCCATCCTGGTCCCCCTGCTGTTCGCCTGGTACTGGTCCACGCTGCCCGAGAACACCGTGAAGATGGTCCAGGACGGGGTCGCCGGGCTCGGCGGCGGCCGGTTGACGGCCATCACGCGCCACCTGATCCTGGCCGGTGTGGCGGGAGCGGCGGTGATGGCCGGGGTCCTCATCGCGGTCTTCCGCCCCCGGGTCGTCACCACCGGGGTGGCCGTGGCCCTGATGGTGATCGTCCAGATGGGCCTCATGGGCGCCGAGTTCTTCCGGGAGATGGCCCGGAAGCCCTACGTCCTCCACGGCACCCTCTACTCGAACTCCCTGTGGCGCAAGGACGTTGATGCCGGGGCACCGGTCCTGCAGGCCCCCTTCCTGGGTCGGGCCCGGTGGCATCCCGGCGTCGAGCCCCTGAGCCGGGAACACGGCGAGTGGGTCTTCCGGCTCCAGTGCGCCTCCTGCCATACCCGGGAGGGGTATCGGGGCATCCTCTCCCGAACCGCCTCCTGGACCCCCGAGTTTGCCTTCCGCTGGTTCCAGACCATGCATGAACAGGGGGTGATGCCCCCGTTCCAGGGGTCCGCCGAGGACCGGGCCGCCCTGGCGGCCTACCTGCTGGACCTCCATGGGAAGACGCTGGACGGCCGGGACGTCCTGGAGGCGGCCCGCAAGGCCGAGGCGGCGAAGGCCCCGCCCCCTGCGCCCCCCCCAGCGAACCCGCCCCAGGCCGCTGCCGATACCGACCAGCCCCGGGAGGCCCAGCCATGAACCAGTGGACCCCGAACGCCGGCATCCCCCTGCCCCCCTTTGATCCGGTGGGCCTTCCGGCCCCGGCGGTGGTGATCCTGGCCCTGGCCTACCTGACCTTCACGCTGCACCTGCTGGCCGTCCACTTCACGCTGGGCAGCGTGCTGCTGATGGCCCTCGCCCGGCGGCAACCTGACCCGGCCCGGCAGGAGATCGCCCGGTTCCTGGGCACGGTCGCCCCCCTGGGATTCTCCTATCTGGTCACCTTCGGGATCCCGCCCCTGCTGTTCGTGCAGTTGCTCTACGGCCAGTTCTTCTACGCCTCCTCGGTGCTGGTCGGCGTTTTCTGGATCTCGGTCATCCCCTTGCTCATCCTGGCCTACGGTGCCCTCTATGCCCACCGACTGACCCGGGACCGTCGTCCGGGGGCCCAGGGCCTGATCGTGACCGTGGCCCTGCTGGGGATGTTGACCATCGGGTTCATCTACGTGAACAACCTGACCCTCGCGATGACGCCGGGACGCTGGCTCGAGATCTACGCCGCCCACCCCGGCGGCGCGACGCTGAACCTCGGGGAGCCGACGCTGCTGCCGCGCCTGCTGACCTTCCTGGGCCTCTCGCCGGCCATGGCGGGAGTCGTGGTCTGGTGGCGTGGCCGCCGGCTGCACCGGACCCCGGGACAGGAGGCATCGGCCACGGTGATGGAGTCCTGGGGGCGGAAGGGCATCGGGGTCGGGGTGCTGACCTGGATCGTCGGCCTGGCCTCCTGGGTCGCGACGCTTCCCGAGGCCCCGCGATCCGTCCTGTCCGGGAGCGGGATCGTGCTGGCCGGGGCGGTGGTCGTCCTGGGGATCGCGGCGGCCCTCCCGGCGCTGCTGGCCTCCCGGGGAGGCGGGGTCGCCGCCCCGGTCCTCTCGGGAACCTTCCTGGCCCTGGGACTGGCCTGCCTGATCCTGGTCCGGGACCAGATCCGGATGGCCTATCTCCAGGACCACTTCTCCCTGCAGGCGATTCCGGTCTTCCCCCAGTGGGGCATGCTGGCCATCTTCGCCGCGACCCTCGTTGCCGGGGTCGCCTTCACCCTCTTCTGGACTGTCCGGGTGGCCCGCCGGGCCGCGGCGGCCTCCGGCTAGATCGCCCCGGAAGTCGCCCTCCCTCCGAGGCCCGTGCCCCTACCGATGCCACGAGTCCCAGGCTGCCCCGGAAATTGACCCGGGGGCCCGCCTCCCGTATCCTCGCCCCGGGGTTCCGAGGGAGGGAACCGGTGAGAACAATCGCCCTGATCGTCCCGGCGATGGCCCTGATCGCCTGCGGGTCCAGAGGCCAGGGCCCGAGGCCCGAGTACCTGGGCCGGGCCACCGGACCGGGATTGGAGGTCCCCCAGGAATCCCCGGAACCGACCCGGGCCCTCCCGGAGGACGAGGCGGCGAAGTCCTCCCTCCAGACCGCCATTCGCCTGTGGCAACATCGTCACGACCTCCAGCAGCGCCTCCGGGAGGACCTGGCCGAACGCGCCGGAAAGGACCCGGACCTGGGTTCCCTGAACCGCCAGGCCCTGGAGGCCCGGGGGTTCCAGGGGATGTTCTGGTCGGCCGATGGACCCACCCGGCACCTCGATGCCCTCCTGGAGGCCCTCCGGGGGGCCTCGGACCACGCCCTCCCGGATCGCCACTCCCCCGAGGCCCTGGAGGCCCTGATCGATCGCCTGGGTCAGGCGTCCCGGACCGCCGAACCCCTCCGGGCGGCACTGGAGGCGGCGCCATTCTTCCAGGCGTTGAAGGGGCTGGTGCTGGCCGATGCGCCCCCCACCGCCGAGGAGGTCGAAGGCCTCGAGCGGGCCGGACGGCTCAAGGGACTCGGAGAGCCTCATCGACGGGAGGCCCTGGAGGCCCAGCGCCGATGGATCGACCAGGAGGCGGAACGGGGACGACTGGCCAACGCCCTCGAGATCGAGGCCCAGCAGGCCCTCTGGCGCTGGGCCCTGGACATGCGCTTCCGGGTCCGGGCCTCCCCCTTCCGGGCCCACCGGAACGACCAGGAGGCGGTGAAGAAGAACGAAGAGGCCATCCAGGCCTTCTGGGAGCAGTTCGCCCGGGACCCTCGGGAGGCCCTCCAGGGCCTGGTCCCGGCCCATCCGGACTATGGGCTCCTCCAGGCCGCCCTGCGCCGCTACCGGGAGATGGCGCGGGAGGGTCCCTTCCCGACCGTCTCCCTGCCTGCCGGCGGCAGCCTGAAGCGGGGAAGCCGCGGGCCGCTGGTGGAGACCCTCCGGGGACGTCTGGCCCGGGAGGGCTACCTCCCGCAGGGGTCCGGGGGACCGTCCTTCGACGGGGAGGTGGAGGAGGCCGTGAAGGCCTATCAGGCATCCCACGGCTTCGATCCCACGGGGGTCCTGGAGGATCGCCATGTCCGCTCCCTGAACGTCCCCCTGGACCAGCGGATTCGCCAGATCGAACTGGGGCTCCAGCGGTGGCGGGAGAGCGAGGTGCGCCCGGCGGAGCCCCTCTACGTCCGGGTCAATCTCCCCGAATTCATGATGGCCGTGTACCAGGACGGTCGACGCGTGATGCACCACCGGATCGTCTGCGGCAACAACAACTGGGACGTGGACCCGGACAGCCGGATGGAGGGCCGGATCAACCGCACCAAGATCTTCTCGGCGGCCATCGAACGCATCATCATCAATCCCCGGTGGTACGTCCCGGGCCGCATCCGCAAACTGGAACTGGACTACGAGTTGCTCCGGGAACCGGACTACTACCGTCGCCGGAACTTCGTCGTGAAGACGAATCCCGACGGCACGGAGGAGGTCTACCAGGACTCCGGCGACCAGAACGCCCTGGGCCGCGTGAAGTTCGTCTTCCCGAACCCCTACGGGATCTTCATGCATGACACGAACCTGAAGTCCTTCTTCCGAAGGGAGATTCGGGCCTTCAGCCACGGCTGCATCCGCCTCCAGGACCCCTTCGAGGTGATGGACCTGCTGCTCCAGCAGGGGGCGGGGATCCCCCCGGACAAGGGCCGGGCCATCCTGGCCAAGGGCGAGATGCGGGAGGTCCCCCTGAAGACCCCCGTGCCGATCTTCATCGAGTACAACAGCGTCGGAGTCGACGACCAGGGGCGGGTGCAGTTCTACTCGGACGTCTACGGGTACGACAAGGACTACTTCGATGGCAAGATCCCATACTCCCCGGAGGAACTCAACCTCCTCACCCGCAAGATCACCCGGTTCGACTGAGGCCCTGCTGCCTCCCCGGGAGGTCCACCTCTTCCTGGACCCCGACGGCAGCGTGACCTTCAGCGACCTCCCCGAGGACCTCCGGGACCTGGCCCGGCAACTGGACCCCGAGGGGTGCCCGACGCCGACCTGCCTCGTGGCCGCCCACCCTGCGGAAACGCGACGACGTCGCAAGGAGCGTGACGATGTCTGAACCGATGTTCCAGGCCGTCCGGTGGGACCCCGCCGGCGCCGTGGTGCTGCTGGACCAGCGCCTCCTCCCCTTCGATCGCCGGTTCGTGACGTGTCGGACCCCCGACGAGGTCGCCGAGGCGATCCGCCAGATGGTGGTCCGGGGCGCCCCCGCGATCGGGATCGCGGCCGCCTACGGCATGGCCCTGGCCCTCTTCCCCGGGTCCGATGCCTCCTCCGAGGTCCTCGATCGGGCCGCCAGGGTGCTCGTCCAGGCCCGTCCGACCGCCGTGAACCTCGCCTGGGCGGTCCGGCGGATGTCCCAGGTCGCCGGAGCGGTTCGGGGCGCGACGCCGGAGGCCCTGCGGGAGGTCCTGGTTCGAGAGGCCCTCGCCATCCACCAGGAGGACATCGACCGGAACCGGGCCATCGGCATCCACGGCGCCGCCTTGATCCCCGACGAGGCGACGGTGCTGACCCACTGCAATGCCGGTGCCCTGGCCACGGGCGGATACGGGACCGCCCTCGGGGTGATCCGGGCGGCCCGGGAGTCCGGCAAGCACCTGCGGGTGGTGGCCTGCGAGACCCGGCCCTATCTCCAGGGGGCCCGCCTCACGGCCTGGGAACTCCTGGAGGACGGCTTCGACGTGACCCTGATCACGGACAATGCCGCCGGGTACCTCATGAGTCGAGGCGAGATCACCTGCGTGGTGGTCGGAGCGGATCGGATCGCCCGGAACGGCGACACCGCGAACAAGGTCGGCACCTACGTCCACGCGGTCGTGGCGGCCCGCCACGGGGTCCCCTTCTACGTGGCGGCCCCGACCTCGACGCTGGACCCGGCGCTGCCCGACGGCAGCGGGATTCCCATCGAAGAGCGCAGGTCCGACGAGGTGACGCAGGTGTTGGGAACCCCCATCGCACCGGCCGGAGTCCGGGTCCGGAACCCGGCCTTCGACGTGACGCCCGGATCCCTGATCACGGCGATCATCACCGAGATCGGCGTCCACCGACCCGGCGCCGGGGGCTATGATCTGGTGGCCCTTACGGGAATCGAACCCGTCTCCCAAGATTGAGAGTCTTGTGTCCTGACCGATAGACTAAAGGGCCATGGGTCGTGCCCGCCGGGATCTCATCCCCGGCGGGGGCGCGTCTGGCCGCGCCCGACCGATTTCAAACAGCTCGGGGACAGGGATTCGAACCCCGACAAGCAGATCCAGAGTCTGCGGTCCTACCGTTAGACGATCCCCGAATCGAAAGAGCAGCGGGCCCGGAGGCCCGAAGCGGTTTGCATTATAGGCGAGCGTCCATTCCTGTCAAGACCGAGTTGATGACCGTGGGGTCGGGTCCCGTGCTCCTGGCTGCCTGGGTCGGAAGGCACCCGGGAGACCCGGATCGGCCGTCGTCGGACCCCGGCCTCCGGCGGCGCCCCCTAGAAGATCAGCTGGACCTGCAACTCCACCCGCTTTCGCCACGGCGCCCTTCGCAGGTCCCCGTCCCGGCGGACCTCGACCTCCACCTTCACGTTGGCCGCGTGCTTGCGGATCCAGAAGTTGAACCCTGGCCGCAGGGCCAGCGTGTCCGTCCCCCGCTGCCGCCCCCGAACCCAGTCCAGGGAAACGACCGGCTCCAGGAAGCGCCACCGCCAGCCGAACTCCCCGGCAATGCCCAGGCCCGAGGTCCGCGCCGGGACGGTCCGGGCCGCCCCGCCGGCATCCCAGGCCAGTTCCCTTCCGTGGTCGTACCAGGAGACCAGCAGGAGCCCCACGAACTCCTGGTCCCGTGCCGCACCCACGGGGATGTCCGCGAAGAGGTCCGCCGCAACGGCCCAGGCAGTTCCGAGGCTCCCGGGCACGGCGACCTGTCCGTCAGGGCCCAGCACCGCGGGACGATTCATCGCGCCCCGAGGCTGGACATCGAACCCGGCACCCAGACTCACGATGGGCTGGTCCGCAAAGTGCAGTCCCACGGAATAGAACCCCTTCTCGACCCCTACCGGGGAATACCGGAGGTAGCCCGCCACCCGGGGCCAGGAGGAGGGATTCGCCACCAGCACCGGCCTGCCGTCTCGATCCGACACCGCCTGCCCGGTCGCGTCCTGCTGGAGGGGCCTCGAGGAGGCCCCCCGGAAGACACCGACCCGATAGCCCAGTCGCCCGCCCAGCACGTCCCCTCGGACCTGGACCCCGGTCGCCCGACCGTTGTGCTGGGACCCTGGCGCCCAGCGAATCACGGGGCTCTGAAAGTCCATCCCGTGGAGCCGGGAGGAACTGCCGAAGTGCTGGCGCCCGGGTGGCGTGAGCATCCTCCCCACATCGATCTGGAACTCCTCTCGAACCCGAAGCGTTCCAAAGGCATCGCTGAGAAAGAAGGCGACATCCCATCGCCCCCCTTTGCCAAAGTCCGCCTGCTCCGTATGCACCACGAAGGAGAGATGGCGGGACAGGTCCCCGGTCAGGATCAGCCGGACGCGCCGCAGGTAGAAGTCCTTGCTCCAGGAACGGCCGTCGGGGGCCTCCCCTTCGGCGAAGCGGGCCCGGGCCTGGAGATAGGCCGTGATTCCCAGGCGGACGTCAGGACCCAGTTCCAGGGTCCAGGCCAGCGACTGGCGGGCCGGAGCGAGGAAGCCCAGCAGGAGCAGGATCCGCAAGGCCTTTCGGAACCATCCGCCGAACACGCCCCGGTCCCCGGCGTCAGATGGGTGCGGATATTACACCATGGCAACGAATCGGTCCCGAACTGGTTGCAAGAGGCCCATCGGGCGCGCCGGGCTGCGGGTCCACGCCGGGAGGAACGCCGGACCGGCGCCCCAGGCCGCCGCCTCCCGATCCGCGAACGCGGCCGGTCGGTGTCCTGGAAGACGGCACGAATGCAGCGAATCGAAGACGGTGATCAGAGAAATTCCTGGAGGAGGCGGAGTACCTTCGGAGGGTCGCTGAAGGTCCGGGCCAGCGTCTCGGCCTTCTCCCGAAGTGGCCGGGTCTGCTCCAGGGCCCGGGTCTGAAAGGCCTCCCGCTCCGCCGGGGACATCCGCTGCAGGACCCGGACCCCCAGGGCCTTCACCTCGAGCATCCGCTCCCGGTGGTCCACCAGGTACCGGTCCAGGGCGGCCACCGCGGCATCGGTGTTCCCGGCGTTCTGTTGCAGGATCTCGATGGCCTGGCCCAGGTGATAGAGGCTCTCCCCCTGGAGTTTCTCCACCTCGAACTGGCAGCCGTACCACAGGAGGGAGAAGAGGAGCAGTGCGAAAGGGGGGACTTGAACCCCCACAGGCTTGCGCCTACTAGAACCTGAATCTAGCGCGTCTGCCAATTCCGCCACTTTCGCGCGCCCAAGGCAGGAAGGACTTTACTCTGTCCCGCTCCTGGTGTCAAGCCCTCCCCCAGCCACGACGCCCCCGGCCGGGTGACAGGGAAGACAGCGCCCCACGGCGGCGAGGCGCGCTCGGGTCCGGGAATCCAGGGGCCCCAGGCCCAGACGGGTGCCCCGGAAGGATTCATCCAGAACGAGCCCATTGCCCAGGGAGGGGTGCGACGGGTGACAGTCCCCGCAGGGGCGGGCCCGGCGGCCCGTGGTGTGGGGGTCGAAGGAGGCCAGCAGACGAGGACGGGCCACGGGTCCCCCGAAGGCGGAGAGATCGACCTCCATCTCCATGCCCGGGGCCGCAGGGACGACGCGGCCCCATCGGACCGCCAGGGCCAACGGTCGGGCGTCGAATCGACGGGCCGATTCGGCGATGCGCCCCGAACGGACGGCCCCCGTCCCGAAGTCCCACTGCGACCCCTCCCCCTGGGCCACCGTGTGGCAATCGGCGCACCAGGGGACCCACGCGGCGTGGCAGGCCTGGCACGCCACGGACCGATGACGGCGATGGGTCGGGTCCTCGGGCGTGGGCCGCAGGGGAAGGGGTGCCCCGTCGGCCTTCCGCAGCAGGGTCCAGGCCGTGGAGGCCCGTCGGCCCGACGGCAGGGCCCAGGACGGCCGGAGGTTCCACAGCGGCGTGCCGCCCCGGGCCAGCCGCACGGGCTCCCCGGGCGGCCGTTCCTGGTCGCGGCGCCGCAGGATTCCGGACACCTCCGGGTCCTGGACCAGGGCCCAGATCGTCTCCCGGGGATCCTCTCCCGGGGCCGGGTGGCAGTCGGTACAGGCGACCTCGACGGCCTCCTCCTGGTGCAGCCAGGGCACTCCATCCCCCATGAGGTCCCGGTGGGTGTGGCAGTCGGTGCAGCCCATGCCCGCCTCGTGATGCCGGTCCGGGGGCATCCGACGGGACGGCCGCCCATCGAAGGTCGTCCCGTCCGCCGCGGGGTCCCCGGGGCGCACCTCGGCAACCCCGGCGTAGGAAAGGCTGATGCGGGCGCTCCGGGAATGGCACCCCAGGCACCGCCGATCCGGAACCGTTGCATCGACCGGTCCGTGGGGGCCCCGCCACCCGGGCGGCCGGGAGTCGGCGTGGCAGGCCCCGCAGCCGCTCCCGACGCCCGTCACCGCGTCGTCCCGATTCGCCTTGCGGGTGCCCAGGTGGCAGCCACCGCACAGGCGCCGCAGGTGCCGATCCGCCGCGTCCCCCGGCTCCCGGACGAGGACCTCCGCCATCGAGACACTCCCGTCCGGCGAGTCCTGGAGCCCCAGGGCGAAGCGATCCACGGCCACGATGCCCCGGGCCGAGGCCATGAGACCCGTCCGGACGCGCCGCACCGGATCCGGGTGGCAACCGGGCCGACCGCAGGTCCGGTCCACGGTCTCCAGGGCCCCCGGTTCCCGCTCCATCCCCCGATGGGCCCGCCCCGCGTCGAAGGCCCCGGGATCCCCCAGATGGCAGGAGGCGCAGCCCGCCACCTCGGGAGAATGGGCACCTCCCGGCGACTCCTCCGGTTGACGATGACAGGCCAGGCAGGACTCCCGGACCAGGGCTCCAGGGTCCACCAGGGACCTCCGCCGGGACTCCCGGACCCCCGCCACGACCAGGGCCGCCAGGAGGCCCGACAGGGCCAGGACCTTCCAGGCAGGATGCCTCATGGCGTGCCGTCCCCGACGACCTCCAGACTCCCGGCGATCCAGGCCAGCACCAGCAGCCCCAGGGCCAGCAGCAGGCCCCTCCGCGCCCAGGGACGGCGCACTCGGGGCAGCAGGGCCAGCCCCCCGACCCCCAGGATCGGCAAGGCCCAGCCCGTCCAGGCAGGAAGGCGGCCCAGGAGGCCCTGGAGCCCCCAGAGGACCCAGGGGCCCCGGAGGACCTCGCCATCGACCGGGAGCCCATCCAGGGGGCGGGAAGACAGCCCCGCCAGCGCCGCCGAGAGGCACAGGGCGAAGGCCAGTGCAGACCCGTCGGACCAGGTCCGGCGGGCGTGTTCGGGGGTGACCACCACGAGGACCAGGGTCCAGAGACCGGCGTGTTGCAGTCCCACCACGGTCAGGTCCCCGTCCGTGCCCAGCAGCATCGTGGCGAGGAACTCCCCGAGGGCCGGGATCGTCGCCAGCACCCCCCGAAGGACCTCCCGGGCCGCCCGTGCCGATGCGTCACCTCGCATGAGGAAGCCGCTGGCCATTGCCGCGACCATCGCCGGAAGCAACAACACCGATCGGGTCCAGGCCCCTGGCGGGATCCGTCCCTCCCCCCGTCGGGCGACGATGTCCAGGGAGTGCAGCAGGGTGCAGACCAGGGCCCCCTCCGCGGACCAGACGTGGAGCCCTCGGATCCACCATCCCCAGGGAAGTCCTCCGTCGAGCAGTTCCAGGCTCTCCCGGGCCTGCCCCCCGCGCCAGAAGGGGGCCAGGGCCACGCCCGACAGGACCGCCATCCATAGAAAGGCCAGGGCTCCCCGGCCCCAGGCCCCCTGGATCCACGCCCCGACGCCTCCCAGGCGGGAACCGCTCATGCCCCTCCCTCCCGGGTCCGGACCCGCCATCGGGTCCCCACCCGCTGAACGGGCAGGGGCGCCAGCCCTTCCGGGGCCGGTCCCTCCAGGCGGTTCCCCTGGTCGTCGAAGCGACTCCCATGACAGGGACACCGGAATCCGTCGGCGGTCCGAATCACCGTGCATCCCAGGTGGGGACAGCGAAGGGACCAGGCCCTGGGTCCCTCGGCGGTGCTGCGCAGCAGGACTCCCGGTCCCAGGCGCTCGGCCCCGATCACCCCGTCGAGCCCTGCTCCGTCGGTCTCCCAGGCGGATGTCCCCCGGCGCCCCAGGGCCCGGAAGGCCGTGACCATGGCGCCGATGGCCCCGGCCGCCACTGCCGAGGCGGCCCAGACCACCGCGCCGCCCAGGAAGGCCCGACGACCGGAGGACCCGACACCGGTTCGGTCGTCGTTCTTCGAAGGACGTTCCATCGTTCTCCCCTGCCCCAGAGGATATCCCGGAACCGGGCGGGACGCTCCGCGCCCGGGCCGTCCCGCATCGGCCCCCTCCCCGGATCCGCCCGGGGAACCGACGCCCCCGGGCGGCGTTCTGCTCAAACATTTCTCTTGCATGTTTTCGGAGATTGCAATATCACTATTTCCGAAGTTGCGGAGAGGCCGCATGGGGGCGGTCCTGGACGGTGCGACGATGGATCAGGTACTCCGGGACGAGGGCCGGGCCGAGCGGATGGCCGAGGTCCTGAAGGCCCTGGGGCACCCGATCCGGTTGCGGCTGGTGGCGATCCTGGCCCATGTTGGGGAGCGAACCGTGGGGGACCTGGCCCGGGACCTGGGACTGGCCCAGGCGATCGTCTCCCAGCAACTGGCGATTCTGAGGCTCCAGGGGCTGGTCCGGGTCCGGACCAGTGGCGGATACCGGTACTACGGACTGGCGGTGAACGAGGTGGTGACGCTGTTGCAGTGCATGTCCCGATGCCACCTGCTGCGGCAGGGTTGACGACGGGGGAGGGACCATGGGCGGCTTCACGAGGCGACAGTTCCTGAAGATCGGTGGCGCGGCGGCCGGGGCGGCAGCCCTGGGCGGTGGCCTGACGACCCGGTGGTTCGGCCTGGACGGCGACCCCGTCGACGACCCGGGGACCGACGGGGACCGGGTCGTGCCCAGTTTCTGCGAGTTGTGCTTCTGGAAGTGCGGAATCCTGGCCCACGTGAAGGACGGCCGGGTGACCAAGATCACCGGGAACCCGGCCCATCCCCTGAGCCGGGGCCGCCTGTGTCCCAGGGGAACCGGCGGCATCGGACTGCTCTACGACCCGGATCGCCTCAAGAAGCCGATGATCCGCCGGGAGAAGCGAGGCCAGCAGGAGTTCCAGGAGGTCTCCTGGGAGGCGGCGCTGGACTACACGGCCGAGGCGATGCTCCGGATTCGGGAGAAGCATGGCCCCGAGGCGATGGCCCTCTACAGCCACGGCTATGGCGGGTCGTGGTTCAAGCACCTGCTGAAGGCCTACGGGTCGGCCAACATCGCCGCGCCGTCCTACGCCCAGTGCCGGGGACCCCGGGAGGTGGCCTTCCAGCTCACCTTCGGCTCGACGGTCGGTTCGCCGGAGAACCTCGACCTGGATCACAGTCGGGCCATCGCCCTGATCGGGTCCCACCTGGGCGAAAACATGCACAACACCCAGGTCCAGGACTTCTCCCGGGCCATCGACCGTGGGGCGTCCCTGATCGTGGTGGACCCCCGGTACAGCACCGCGGCGGGAAAGGCCCGGTGGTGGCTGCCGATCAAGCCGGGAACCGACCTGGCGCTGCTGCTGGCCTGGATGCACGTCCTGATCGAGGAGGGCCTCTACGACCGGGACTACGTGGAGAAGTACACCGTCGGGTTCGATCGGCTGAAGGCCCACGTGGCCGACAAGACCCCCGAGTGGGCCTTCACCCGGACCACGATCCGGCCGGAGGTCATCGTCGAGACGGCCCGGGCCCTGGGAGGAGCCCGGCCGGCGGCGCTGGTCCACCCGGGCCGTCACGTGGTCTGGTACGGGGATGATACCCAGCGATCCCGGGCCATCGCGATCCTGAACGCCCTGCTGGGGTCCTGGGGCCGCAAGGGGGGCTTCTTCATCCCCCAGGCCCTGAGCCTGCCGTCCTACCCGTACACGAAGTATGCCTACCATCCGAAGGCCCCGCCGGACGCCCCGAAGAACAGCGTCTATCCCCTGGCCGACGAGGTGCTGGCCAGCGGCCTCTGCATGGCCAGCATCCCCGGGACCGCGGCCTACGACGTGAAGGGGTGGCTCGTCTACGGAACCAACCTGATCCAGGCCCTGCCCCAACCCGACGTCGTCCAGAAGGCGATCCAGGCCCTGGACTTCATCGCGGTGGTGGACGTGCTGCCCATGGAGATCGTGGGCTGGGCCGACGTGGTCCTCCCGGAGGCGACCTACCTGGAACGGTGCGACGAGATCGACGCCCCCCCCTGGCGGGAGCCCTTCGCCGCCGTGCGCCAGCCCGTGGTGGAGCCCATGTACGACTCGAAGCCGGGATGGTGGATCGCCCGGGAACTGGCCCTGCGCCTGGGCCTCAAGGACTACTTCCCCTGGAAGGACAGCGTCGAGTACGCGATGCACCGGGTCCACGGGGCCGGACTCTCCTGCGACGAGATGCGCCGGACCGGCGTGATCCGGGGGCCAAGGGTCCCGGTCTACTTCGAGGACGGCCTGGAGCCGAGTTTCGCCACCCCCTCCGGAAAGATCGAGATCTGGTCCCAGCGGATGGAAGAGGCCGGGATCGGGGGCCTGCCCGACTACACGCCCCCGGAGGAGCCGCCGCCGGGGATGTTCCGGCTGCTGTTCGGCCGTGCCCCGATGCACACCTTCGGCCGGACCTCCAACAACCGGTTCCTGGCCTCGGTGGAACGAGGCAACGAGTTGTGGCTCAACGCCCGAATCGCGACCGAACTGGGGCTGCGATCGGGCGAGATGGTGGTCTGTGTGAACCAGGACGGGGTCCGGTCGGAACCGCTGCCGCTCAAGGCGACGGAGCGCATCCGCCCCGACTGCGTCTACCTGGTCCACGGCTACGGCCATGACGCGAAGGGCCTGTCCTTCGCCCGGGGACGCGGCGCCAGCGACAGCCGGCTGGTCACCCGGGTCCGGGTGGACCCGGCAATGGGCGGCACTGGCATGAACGTCAACTTCGTACGCGTGGAGAGGGCGGCATGACACCACGATATGCCATGGTCGTGGACACGAGGCGCTGCGTTGCCTGCAAGGCCTGCGTCCTGGCCTGCAAGGCCGAGAACCAGGTCCCCGACGGATTCTGCCGGGACTGGCTCGTCGAGGAGGTCCGGGGGCGCTTCCCGAACCTCTCGGCCGAGAACCGAAGCGAGCGGTGCAACCACTGCGGCCACCCTCCCTGCGTCTCGGCCTGCCCCACGGGGGCCAGCCACGTCGCCGAGGGGGGCGTGGTGCTGGTCACCCACCACAAGTGCACCGGCTGCAAGGCCTGCATCGCCGCCTGCCCCTACGACAGCCGGTACGTGCACCCCGAGGGCCACGTGGACAAGTGCACCTTCTGCCTGCACCGGGTCCAGGAGGGGCGCCAGCCGGCCTGCGTGGAGGTCTGCCCGACGGAGTGCCTGCACTTCGGCGACCTGTCGGACCCGGACAGCGAGGTGAGCCGCCTGTTGGCCACCCGGACCTGGAAGGTGCTCCATCCAGAGACGGGATGCGAACCGAATGTCTATTTCCTGAAATGAGGGGTTGCGGGGCTTCCGCCTCACGGGAGGAAGGACGATGAACGGGGGGATGCTGGAGGTCGTTTCGGGGCGGCACAATGCGGGTATCGACCCGGGGCTGCACGTCTGGGGCTGGGAGGTGCCGGTCTACCTCTTCCTGGGAGGACTGGCCGCCGGCCTGCTGATCTGGTCTGCCTGGATCGAGATCGCGAGTGGACGTCGCCCCGAGTCCCAGGCCCTCCGCTGGGGCCCATGGCTGGCCATCGTGGCCTTGACGCTGGGCATGGGGGCCCTCTTCCTGGACCTGGCCTACAAGGTCCACGTCTGGCGCTTCTACCTGGCCTTCAAGCCCTCCTCGCCGATGTCCTGGGGGTCCTGGATCCTGGTGCTGGTGTACCCCATCGCAGGAATGGCGGGCCTTGGGGGGACCTCGCCGGAGGAACGGGCCCTCGTCGGGACCGCGCTCCAGAGGGTCCACCTGGACGGAGTCTTCGGTCGACTGGTCGGATGGGCCGATTCGGGGCGGCGCCCCTGGCTGGGGGCCTCCATGGCCGTCGGCATCGCCCTCGGGGTCTATACCGGGATCCTGCTGGGATCGATGGCCTCCCGGCCCGCCTGGAACAGCGGGCTGTTGGGTCCCCTGTTCCTGGTCTCGGGGCTCTCCACGGGGGCGGCCCTGCTGCTCCTGCTCCACCCGACCCCGAGGGAGCGGCACCAACTGGCAGGATGGGACGGGGTGGCCATGGGGGTGGAGGTGACCCTGCTGGCCCTCCTGCTCCTGCAGTTCGCCACGAGCGGCCAGTCGGGCCTGCTGGCCCTCCGGGAACTGACCGTCGGGGCCCACGGGGCGTCCTTCTGGTCCCTGGTGGTGATTGGGGGCCTCCTGGTGCCCCTGGCGGTGGTGCTGCTGGAGCGGTTCCGGGGCCTGCCCCACACGCCGCTGGCCCCGATCCTGGTCCTCTTCGGAGGCATCGCGTTGCGGGTGATCCTGGTCTCGGCAGGACAGGCGACGGGTTTCCGGGCCCTGTGAGCAGGAGGCGACGATGAACGAACGACCTTTCTGGAATCCCTATCTGGCCGGGGTCGTGCTGGGCCTCGTGCTCCTGGCGGCCTTCGTCCTGGCCGGCAATGGCCTCGGGGCCTCGGGGGCCGCGAATCGAACGGCCATCGCCGTCGCCCACGCCATCGCCCCGAAGGCCACGGAAGCCAATCCCTACTTCGGAGAGTACGTCGGTCCCGGCAAGAACCCCTGGAAGGACTGGCTGGTCTTCGAGGTGCTGGGGGTCCTGATCGGCGGCGGGCTGGGGGCCTGGCTGGGCGGACGGGCCCGGTTCACGACGCGGATGGGGCCCCGGATGACCTCCCGGGCGAAGCGCCTGGCCCTGGCATTCCTGGGGGGCCTGATCATGGGCTTTGCGGCGCGCCTGGCCCGGGGATGCACCTCCGGTCAGGCCCTCACCGGCGGGTCCCTGCTGTCGCTGGGGTCCTGGGTCTTCATGATGGCGGTCTTCGGTGGCGGCTACCTCCTCGCACCCCTGCTGCGGAGGGCATGGCGATGATCTTCCCCCTCTACCCCGACGTACTGGGCGAGTCGTCCTGGATGGTCCTGGGAACCCTCCTGGGGATCGGGTTCGGCCTCTCGCTGGAGGGAGCCGGCTTTGGCCGGGCCGAGAACCTGGCGGCCCAGTTCTACGGCACCGACTTCCGGGTCCTGAAGGTGATGTTCGGGGCCATCGTCACGGCGATGGTCGGCATGACCGTGCTCTCGGGCATCGGGTGGCTGGACCTCTCCCGGGTCGAGGTGCCTCCGACCTTCCTCTGGGCCCAGGCGGTGGGAGGACTGCTGCTGGGCATCGGGTTCATCATCAGTGGCTACTGCCCGGGAACCGCCTGGGTCTCCACGGTCTCGGGACACCTCGACGGCCTCTTCACGATCCTGGGCGTGCTGGCCGGGTCTCTGGTCTTTGGAATGATCTACCCCTGGATCGAAGGGCTCTATGTCGCCGGGTCCATGGGCGTGGTCCGGCTTCCGGACCTGCTGGGACTTCCCCAGGCGGTGGTGACCGCAGCGGTGCTGGCGATGGCCTTCGGCGCCTTCCTGTTCGGCGAGTGGGTGGAGAAGGCGATGGCCCGTCGTGGCAACGACTCCCCCCCGCCGGCCGACCCCCGAGTCCGGAACCGGGTCTTCCTGGGACTGGGAGTCGCCGCGGTGGCGGGCCTGGGCCTCATGGCGGTACCGCCTGCCCGGACCCCGGTCCCGGCGATGCCCGTCGCGGAGGCCATCTCCCCGCTGGATCTGGCGACCCGGCTGGTGGAAGACCCGGCCTCCATGACCGTCGTGGACCTTCGGGACCCCGGGACCTGCCGGGGGGCCCGGATTCCCGGGGCCCTCTGTGCCGCCGACGACGATCCGACATGGAACGCCCTGCAGAATCTGCCGAGCAACCGGACGCTGGTTCTCTACGGTGACGAGACCCCCCAGGCCCTCCCGGACTCCCTGGCTGGAAGGCCGGGACCGGTGCTGGTGCTCCAGGGGGGATACGGGGCCTTCGCCCGGGAAATCCTGGAGGAACCCCGGCTGTCCGACAGTCCAGGACCGGAGGAGATCCGGCTGTACCGGGTCCGGGCGGCGCTTCACGGCCACTTCACCGGATCCCAGGCCGCGCCGACGCCCGTGGCGGTCCCTCGGGCCGTCCCGGCGACCCAGCCGGTGGTTCGGAAGGGCGGCGGGTGCTGAGTCAGGGGCGCCAGGGACGCTCCGGGATCCCCTCGACGGCCAGCGCCAGACGCGCCAGCACGAACAGGAGGTCCGACACCCGATTCAGGAACCGGATGCGCACCGGGGAGGGTCCGAACCGCTCCCCCAGGTGCACGACCCGCCGCTCGGCCCGGCGAACCACCGTCCGGGCCACGTGCAGCGCCGCCTCGGCCCGGCTCGCCCCAGGCACCAGGAAATGCCCCAGCCCCGGAAGGCGATGGGATGCCTGGTCGATCAATCCCTCGAGGGCCTCGACCTCCGTGTCGGATACCTGGACCGGGTGCATCCCCCCCGAGGCAAGGTCCGAGCAGAGGCGCATGAGTCCGTCCTGCACCCGGTCCAGGGCGTGCAGCAGCAGGTCGCGGTCCTCGCCCGGTCTCCCGATGTCCAGCACCGCGGCCCGGGCCACTCCGATGCAGGCATTGGCCTCATCGACGGTCCCATAGGCCTCCACCCGGGGGTCGTCCTTCGGCACCCGCCCCCCGGCCAGCAGCGAGGTCTCGCCCCCGTCCCCACCCCGGGTGTAGATCTTCACCGGGCCTCCTCCGCGGCGGCCCCCTGGGCCCGCTCCCGCCGGGACCAGCCGCAGTTCTCCCTCAGGCACAGGACCGTTCGTCCTCCCCGGAACGACCGCAGGAACAGGGTCGGTGCCCCGCACTGGGGACAGGCCTCTCCCAGGGGCCGGTAGGAGGTCACGAACCGGCACTCGGGATACCGGTCACACCCGAAGAAGACCTTCCCCTTGCGGCTCCGCTTCTCGACCAGATGTCCAGAGCACCCCGCGACAGGGCACTGCTCGACCATCGTGTAGGCCCGCTTGTAGTCGCACTCGGGATAGCCGGTGCACGCCACGAAGCGCCCGAACCGCCCCGACCGCACCTGGAGGTCCCTCCCGCACTTCGGGCACTGGCCGGGGCTCTCGACCTCCTTCGGGGCGACCTTCCCGTTGCCGTCCCGGATGAACTCCCGGGTGTTCCGACAGGCGGGATAGCCGCTGCATCCGAGGAAGGTCCCGTTCTTTCCAAAGCGGATCAGCATCGGCTTGCCGCAGCGGTCGCAGTCGACCCCCGCCGGGATCGCGTCGGCCTTCACGCTGCGCATCTCCCGGACGGCCCGCTTCAGCAGCGACTCGAAGTCCGACCAGAACTCCCGGAGAAGGACCAGGTGGTCCAGGTCCCCCTCCTCGATCCGGTCCAGGGACTCCTCCATCCGGGCCGTGAACTGATAGTCCACGATCCCCGGGAAGTGCTGCACCAGCAGGTCGGTCACCACCCGCCCCAGTTCGGTGGGACGCAGTCGGCCTTCGTGCTTGACCACGTATTCCTTGGTCTGAATCGTCGAGACGATGGCCGCGTAGGTGGACGGCCGCCCGATGCCCCGCTCCTCCAGTTCCCGGACCAGGGCGGCCTCGCTGAACCGGGGGGGCGGTTCCGTGAACCGTTGCTCTCCCCGGAGGTCCACGAGCCGCAGGTCCTCCCCCTCCTGGAGGTCCGCCGGCAGCGCCCCGACGGGCCCCTCGTCCTCCTCGGCGGGCTCCGGTTCCTCGGCGCCTTCCTCCGGCCGATCCGGCTCCTTCTCGAACCGCCAGGCCGCCAGATACCCCTCGAACCGAAGCACGGACCCCGTCGCCCGGAACTCGGCGGGCCCTGCCTCCACGTCCACGACCGTCTGGTCGTAGATCGCCGGGGTCATCTGGCAAGCCACCGCCCGGGCCCAGATCAGGCCGTAGAGGCGGGCCTCGTCCCGATCCAGGAACCGCCGGACCTCCGAGGGCCTCCGGAGGACCGAGGTCGGCCGGATCGCCTCGTGGGCATCCTGGGCGCTGCGGCGGTTCCGGAAGAGATTGGCCCGGGCAGGCACGAAGGCATCGCCAAAGGTCTCCCGGAGAAAGTCCCGGGTCTCCCGCAGGGCCTCCTGGGAAAGACGCACGGAGTCGGTCCGCATGTAGGTGATCAGGCCGACCCGTCCCTCGTCCCCGAGGTCCACCCCCTCGTAGAGCCGCTGGGCCACCGCCATCGTGTGCGCCGGGGAGAACCGGAGCAGTCGGGAGGCATCCTGCTGGAGCGTGCTGGTGATGTAGGGAGGCGGGGCGGCCCGTTTCCGGTCCTTGCGTTCGATGTGGGAAATGACCCAGCGGGCCTGCCGAAGACGCCCCATCAGGTCCTCGGCAGCGCCCTGGTCGGCGACCTCGGCCTTCTTCCCGCCGATCCGTCGGAGCACCGCCGAGAATCCCTGGGCCTCCCGGGGAGGCAGGCGTCCCAGGTCCGCCGTCAGCACCCAGTACTCCCGGGGCACGAAGGCCTCGATCTCCCGCTCCCGGTCCACCACCAGGCGCACCGCGACCGACTGGACCCGGCCCGCCGAGAGCCCCCCCTGGACCTTCTTCCAGAGGATCGGTGAGATCTGGTAGCCGACCAGCCGATCCAGGATCCGTCGGGCCAACTGGGAGTGGACCATCCGCTCGTCCACCTCCCGCGGGGACTCCAGGGCCTTTCGAACCGCCTCCCGGGTGATCTCGTGGAAGAGCACCCGCTGGACCTGTGGGCTGACCTTCCGGACCTCCTCGGCGATGTGCGCCGCGATGGCCTCCCCTTCCCGGTCCGGGTCGGGAGCCAGGTAGACCGCCGGGGCCTGGGAGGCCATCTTCCGCAGGTGGTCCAGGATCCGCTTCTTGCCCTTCATCACAACGAACTGGGGCTCGAAGTCCTTCTGGACGTCCACGCCGAGGCTCCCTTCCGGGAGGTCCTTCACGTGGCCCGCCGAGGCCTCCACATCGTACTCCCCTTGCAGGTACTTCTTGATGGTGGCCGCCTTGGCCGGCGACTCCACCACGATCAACGGCTTTCCCACGGAATCCCCCTTCTCGGTCCCACCGGGTCGTCCATCCGCCGCCCTCACGTCCCGGACCGCGGTCGGTCCTGGAGGTGCCGGTCCAGCATCTCGCGCAACTGGGCCATCTCCCGGCGGTTCGCGGCGTTCAGGCCCAGCAGCCGCAACACGAACAGGAACAGGATCAGCCACAGGACCCCGTAGGCCGCCACCACGAAGGTCTCCCCGGGCAGGGTCTCCCGGGCCTCGCCGGCCTCGATGCCTGCCTTCCAGTCACCGGTCCAGGCGGCCTGGGGGGCCTTCCCATCCGGCACCGCCTCCTGAGCGACGCTCCCCCGGGCCAGGCCCAGGAGGACCAGCGCCGCCATGACCCATCCCTTCCGTCCCATCCTCGGCCTCCTCATCCCATCCGCCGGTCCGCTTCCAGGAACAGCCGGTCCAGGTCCCGCCGCTGCCGCTCCAGGGACATCCGGAGAACCACCAGCGCCCAGGCCGTCAACCCGACCGCCAGCACGCTGACCCCGAAGGCCAGGCGCATCTCCGGCTGCTGGAGCCCTCCCTTGTAGATCACCTGGGGATGGGCCCCGCCCCACCGCTCCACCGCATAGTGGATCAGGTAGATGGCCGGGAGGCCCAGGATCGCCAGTCCCGACCCCACCGCTCGGGCGAACCGGTCCTCCCCGGCGAAGGACCGGAGGGCAAGATACGCCAGAAAGAGCAGGAAGACCATCAGGGACAGGGTGAGGCGGGGCTCCCAGGTCCACCAGGTCCCCCAGGCCTTCCGGGCCCAGAGGGGACCGGTGACCAGCACCACGGCCCCCAGCATGACCCCGACCTCGGCCGTGGCCACCCCGACCGCATCGGCCCAGTCGGCCACCCCCGGGGCCCCTCGGATCGAGACCAGATAGGTCACCCCGGCCAGGGCGCAGACCCCGAAGGCGACCATCATGTGGATCGCGGATCCGACGTGGAAGTAGAAGATCTTCTGGGAAATCCCCAGCGTCGCCTCCAGCGGGGCCACGAAAAAGACCAGGTACAGGGCCGCCATCACGGCCCCCATCGCCGCCAGCGTCAACCCGTATCCCGCCCGTTCCATCCCTCCTCCCTCGCCGGGGCTCAGGCCCGGATCATGCGTCCGAACAGCAGCACCGTGACGACGCCGAAGATCATGTCGAAGCCCACGAGGAACCTCAACCACCCTCCCGGGTCCTCGGCGACCGGGGCCCCCAGGGCCAGGGCCGTGACCTTGACCCCGGCGATCAGCACCGGGACCAGCAGGGGATAGGTCACCAGGGGCAGCAGGACCTCCTTCATGCGGGAGTTCATCAGCATCGCCGAGAAGAGCGTGCCCACGAGCCCCAGGGCCAGGTTGCCCAGCAGCAGGGCGCCGAAGAAGGAGGCGGGGTCCACGACCCGCAGGTCGAAGAACAGCACGATGAGGCCCAGGGTCGGGACCTGCATCAACAGCGCAAAGGCCAACTGGGCCGTCACCTTGGCCAGGAAGAGGACCTCGGGGGAGACCGGGGAGAGGAGCAGCGCCCAGAGGCAGTCGTTTTCCCGCTCCCGGTCGAAGAGCCGGTTCTGTCCCACGGTCGTGGCCAGCAGCACCGTCACCCAGATGATCCCGGGGCCGTAGTCCCGGGCCTTGGAGGGGTCGGAGAGGAAGGCGAAGGAAAAGATGACCACCAGCATCAACGCGAAGAGGCCGGTGGTGTAGAGGACGTCCCGGGTCCGGAACTCGACCCGGAGGTCCTTGCCCACGAGCGCCCGGAAACTGCGCCAGGCCTCCCTCATGCCCCGCCCCCTTCCATCCGGGCGAAGGCCCTCGCGGCCCCCTCGGCCCCCGCAGGCAGGTCCGCCACCACGCGGCCGCCCTCCAGGACCAGGACCCGGGTGGCAGCCTCCTGCACCTCCGAGGGGTGATGGGTGCTGAAGATCACCAGTCGCCCCCGGCGTCCCTGGTCGGCCAGCAGGGACAGAAGCCAGCGCCGCCCCCCCTCGTCGAGGCCCGTGGTCGGCTCGTCCAGCAACCAGACCCGGGCCCCGGAGACCAGCAGCCGGCCGATGGCCGCCCGCTGTTGCATCCCCCGGCTGAAGGCCCGGACCAGCCGGTCCCCGTCGGCCTCCAGCCCCACGTCCCGGAGCACGGCGGCCACCCGTGCAGCCGGGTCGGGAACCCCGTGCAGGACCGCGGTGAAGTGCAGGTTCTCCCGGGCCGTCAGGTCCGGATAGACCAGCAGTTCGTGGGGCAGGAATCCCACGAGGCCCCGGAGGGCCCCACCCCGGGCCTCCACCCCGGCGGCCGTCAGCGAGAGACGGCCCCGATCCGGCGCCCGCCGTCCGGCCAGCATCGCCAGCAGCGTGCTCTTGCCGGCGCCATTGCGCCCCACCAGGGCGACGACCTCGCCGCCCCGGGCCTGGAATCCCACCTCTCGCAGGACATGGCGCCGCCCGATGACCCGGACCAGGGCCTCGCACCGGAGTTCCACCGGGGCCTCGCGGCGGTCTTCCTCGTCATCGGCCACGTCCGTCCCTCCGGCGCAGGGCGACGAGGAGACCGAAGATCCCCACGGTCCCCAGCAGGGCGGCCCCGGCCCACCGGTACGGCCGCCGGGCCTCGGGAAGCCTCCCCACCGCGACCCGCAGCGTCTCCCCGGAGCGCAGGGGGCCCGGAACGTCCTGATAGCGCCAGGCCCCGTCCCCCTCATCCTCCTCGCGAAAGGCGTACGGACGCAGGGGTCGGACATGGAGGGCATGGGCCCCGCCCTGGTGGATCACCTGGACCCGATCGAGGGGGTCGTTCACGAGGACCCGGAACATCAGCCGGGAGGTTGTCACGGGGACCCGGTAGGTCACCTCGAGGGCGAACTCCCCAGACCCATCGGGCTGGCCCGCGAGCCGCAGGGTCCCGTCCCGGAACTCGGCCCGGGCACCCCCGCGACCCCGGACCTGGAGCCCCCCCGAGTCCTCCCCGACGGCCGGGCGGATCTCCGGTCCCGGGCCGTCCTCAGGGAGAAGCAGCGGAAAGACCCGGGACCCGGCCGCCGGCCCCGGAAACCAGGCCTGGGCCACCTGGAGAACCCCTTCGGCCGGGGTGATCTCCACCAGCAGCACGCCTCCGGGCGGCGACTCTCCGGCCCCCGGAAAGGCCCATCCCGACCGGGGTCCCCCTGGGACGGCCACGGCCGCCAGGGCCAGAAGCGCCAGTACCCGCCCGCTCATGCTCCCCCCTGGTCATCGGACGGGGGAAGGGCTCCACCCCTCCGGTCCTGGTCCTCCGGGAGGACCTCCCCGAAGGCCCCGAGGAGGTCCCGGAGGGCCAGCGTCAACACGGCGGCCATCGACAAGGCAAAGACGACGTCCATCCCCGTCATGACGGTACCCCCTCGGCCTCACGCACCGGGGCGGTCCCGGGAACCGGAGCGGCGGCTGGCCACGCCAGCATCGTCGTGACCACCAGGATCACGAGAGCCCCCAACCACAGGACCGACATCATCGGGTGATCCATCGCCGTGAGGTTCACCGACCCCACGCCCCGAGCCGGAGTGGCCGCCAGATAGAGGTCCGACCAGAAACCGGCCTCGATGTCCACCTCGGTCGTCGGATTCTCGGACCGCAGGTAGAAGCGAACCTCTGGGGTCATCACCTTTCCGACCCCCGCCGGGATCACCTCGACCCGGACCGGATCCCCGTCCACCCGGCGAACCGCCATCCAGGCCGGGTCCCCCTTTCCGGACAGGCCCGCGACGAGCGCCTCGAAGACCTCCGGGTCCCGCACCGTCACCGTCCAGACCGGGTCCCGGCGGCCCGACGCCAGCGTCAGCGCCCCCTCGCCCAGGTCCTGGCCAATGGACCGGATCGCCTCCCCCATGCGCTGGAAGGACTCGGGAACCACCCGGAGGATCCCCGGTGTCCGGGGCGCCAGACGCACCACCCGCCGATCCCGGTCCGTGGCCATCACCACCAGGGACGGGGCCAGTTCCGCCTGGGCCCGAGCCTGGACCCACCAGGACCGGGCGCTGGTTGCATCGGGGAAGGCCACCTGCACGAAGGCCCCCTCTCCCGGTTCCAAGACGACGCCGGGAGGCAGGCTCCCCCGGAGCCGTTCCTGGGCCTCCCGGGACGGACGCTCCCGGAGCCCCGTGACCAGGAACCGGGCCTGGAGGGACCCGAAGTTCTCCTCGGGATTCCAGGTCTCGGCGGTGCCCAGCAGCCGGATCTCCCGCCCCCCCAGCGTGATGGACTCGAGGCGATCCAGCACCACGTCCTTCTGGACCAGTTTCCCGGCGGCTCCTGCATACCCCAGGAACGACAAGGCGACGCCGACGTGGACCAGGTGACCGCCGAATCGCCCGGGATTCGTCCGGAAGAGCACCCCGGCAGCCCGGCGCCAGGACTCCCCGGCGGTGCGGCGCCGAGCCCGAAGGGCCGAGACCCAGTCCTGGGAGGCCACGGCCAGGGTCATGCCAGCGAACACCACCGCCGCGAGGCCATAGATGCCCGGCCACGACAGCCCCCGGAGATAGATCCACGAGGCCCGGCCCCAGGGCAGTCCCGAGGCGATCCCCAGGGCCCGCCCCCGAATCCCGATCAGGAGCACCAGAAGCACCAGGGCAGCCACCGCTCCCACCAGGGCCGTCTTCCACGCCAGTCGCCGTCCCTCGGCCCCGACCGGCGCCCGGTTCGGCAGCAGGGGCCCCACGGCAGTCAAGGCCAGCAGCGCGATCCCCAGGGGACCCACCACCCGGTTGAACCACTCGGGGCCTACCTGGATCGCCCCCGACAGGGGGATGAACTCCCGACCGGTGAGGGACGCCACGGCCCCCAGCACCCGGTTCATCGCCGCCAGCACCGCCGGAGACTCGCTGAGTTTTGGAAGAAGGGTGCCCCACATCACCACGAAGACCATCAGCAGGAACAGGGCGATCTGGGCCAGCACGGCGGCTTCCCGGGAGGTCCATGCGGCCACCGCCTCCCTGGGCGCGAAGGCCTTCCAGCGCCAGGCCATGAGGCCCCCGTGGACCACCGCGGTGACCACCAGGGACCAGAGGAAGAAGGGGGTGAGGGCGGACCCGGTGAAGGAGTGCAGGGACTGGATCAACTGGGACCGGGTCAGGAAGGTCGCGAAGAGGGTCAGCCAGAAGGTGATCCCCGCCAGGGCCAGGTTCCAGCGCCGCAGTTGTCCTCCTCGATACTCTGCCGAGGTGGTGTGGATCATCGCCGTGCCCGTGAGCCAGGGGAGCAGGGCCGCGTTCTCCACCGGGTCCCAGCCCCAGTAGCCTCCCCAGCCCAGTTCCAGGTAGGACCACAGTTCCCCGACCACGAGGCCCGCCGTCAGCATGCCCCAGGCGAAGAGGCTCCAGGGACGGGCCCGACGAGACCAGGTCCCATCGGCCCGCCCGGTGGCCAGGGCCCCGAAGGCCATCGCAAAGGGCACGGCGTAGGCAATGAAGCCCAGCAACTGCGGCGGGGGATGCACCGCCATCAGGGGATTCTGCAGCAGGGGGTTCAGGCCGTTGCCGTCGGGGGGACCCCCGGAGGCGGCAAAGGTCTCGAAGGGGCTCGAGGCGAAGACCATCAGGACCAGGAAGAAGGACATCGTGGCCGACAGAACCCCCAATGCCCATCCCGTCTCCGGGGACCCGTCCCCCTGTCGGGACCGGGCCCAGACGGCGGCCAGCAGCCCCAGGGCGGTGACCCAGAAGGCCAGGGCCCCCTTCTCTCCACCCCAGAAGGCCGTCAGGAGGTAGAAGACCGGCAGGCTGGTGTCGGTGTACTGGGCCACGTACTGGATCCGAAAATCATGGGTCAGGATGGCCCGGAACAGCAGCAGGGCCATCGCCACCGCGAGCCAACCCGCCCCCCGGACCCCCCACCCGGCGGCCCGGACCAGGTCCTCCCGCTTCCGGACGGCCCCCGCCACCGCCAGCACCGTCGCCAGGGCCGCCGTCCCCAGGAGAACGATGACCAGGACCTGTCCCAACGCCGCGACGCTCATGCCGATTCCTCAGGGCTCCTTCCGGTGCCCGCCCCGATACTTCTCCCGGTAGTACTCCTCGGCCTGCTCCTCCGACACCCCGGCCTCCTGGTACTTCGAGGGGCACTTCACGATCATCTTCCCCACTCGCATCGCCCCGGGACCCTCCATCCGCCCCTGGAGGATGACCTCCCGTCCCTCGGCGAAGGGGTCCGGAAGAGCCCCCTGGTAGACACAGGCCAGGGTGCGGCCCGTCCCGTCCCCGATCTCGAAGCGCGTCTCGAAGGCGTTCTGCCCCTTCCGGACGCTGCCCTCCTTCACGATGCCCGAGACCTTGAACTCCCGGTCCCCGAGACGGTCCGTCGCCGTCAGGGCCTCCTCGAGGGTCAGGCTGTAGACGCCACCGGACATCGAGGACCCGACCACCACCAGGCCCCCGGCCAGCACCAGGCCGGCCACCAGGAGCGGGATCCATCGCTTCGCCATCGGGCCTCCTTCCCATCCCCCCGGGACGGCCGGGCGTTCACGCTACACATCCCGTCCCTTCCTGTAAAGGCGTCCCCATCAAACCGGCATCGGGCCTGGACCTGCCCCTCCCCTCCAACCAGGCGACCCCGGAGATTGACACATCAACAATCAGGGAGGATGCGGTCTGCTGGGATGACGACGGGACGCCCCGGCTCGGGAACTACCAGGATCCGTGGGACCCGTGGGAGCCGTGCGAGCCGTGGGACCCGTGCGACCCGTGGGAGCAGTGCTGCTCGGCCGCCAGATCCGCAGCCGGGCCGCCCTCCCCGTGGGCCCCGGAGGCCAGCGCATGACCACTGGCCCCGGCCATGAGCAGGAAGGACCCCACCGCGGCCGCCTGGCCCCGAGTGATCTTCCCCTCCTCACTGGACAGAAAATCCTGTAGACGCTTCTTGAAGACCGGAAGACGGGTGGCCATGGAAACCCCTCCAGCAATCCGCAAGAGCGATTATCGGGAACCTCGACCACCGATGTCAATCTTTTTTTCTGTCGAGCGCGCAGGGACGGGGCGAAACCGCCGACGTGGGCTCGCGAACCCGGGGGGCGGTCAGGCCGGACCAGGATTCCCGGAATTCCGCCCCTCCCCCTCCGGCAGGGACTCGCCTCCGGGCGCGGGTACCGGATCCCCCGCTTCCAGGACCGCCTCGGCGGGAGGCTCCGCCGGAACCGGGGCCGCCCCGGAGGGACCGGCCAGCCGGGCCTGGATGACCTCGGGGGAGAACCGCACGTCGTTGAGCCGCACGCAGGCATGGATGTCCCGGCGGTCGAAGGACAGCAGCAACTCGTCGATGAAGTCGTTGGCCTTGTCGTCGGGGATGCGCTCGATCTCCTCCACCTTGGGGTGGATCGTCCGGACCAGGGCCAGCATCGCCTGATAGAGGTCCCGGTGGAACTGGTTCCAGAGCAGCACGAGCACCTCGGCGACCGTATCGTTGTGCCGCTCGTACAACTCGAACCGCAGGGACTCCGTGACCCGGCGTCGCCCGAGGGTCTGGGGCCGGTATCCCTGGAAGTGACGGGCGAAGGCCATCCGGTCCAGGCGCCGGATGTGCTCGATGATCAGGCCCAGGTCGAGCCCCCGGATGATCCGGTCGAAGTCCTGCTCCAGCGGCCCGAAGGCCTCCACGGCGTTCATGGCTTGCTCCTCGCGCTCCTCACGCCCCCTGTCGGGCCTTCACGGCCTGCCGCACCCGGGCCGCCAGGTCGGCCCCGGCGATGGGTTTCAGGTCGTACCGGACCCGCACCATCGGCTTGTCCACCTGGATCAGGCGACCCAGATCGATGGGGGTCCCGATCAGCACCAGTTCCGCATCGGTGCTCGCGATGGTCTGGGCCAGTTCGGCGATCTGGCGCTCGCCGTAGCCCATGGCCGGCAGCACCTGGCGGCAGTGGGGATACTTCTCGTAGGTGGCCTGGATCGACCCCACGGCGTGGACCGTCGGGTCCACGAGGATGGCCCCTTCCCGGCGGGCCAGGACGAATCCCGCCCCGATGGGCATCTGGCCGTGGGTCAGGGTCGGCCCATCCTCGACCACGAGCACCCGCTTGCCCTTCAGGTCCACCGGGCGGTCCAGCCGGATCGTCGATTCGGCTTCCACCACGTCGGCCCGGGGATTCCACCGGGCAATGGACCCCCGGACGGTCTGGAGGGCCTCCTGGGACGCGGAATCCACCTTGTTGATCACCACGACGTCGGCCATCAGCAGGTTCGCCATGCCCGGGTAGTAGGTGGTCTCGTGGCCCGGACGCAGCGGGTCGGTCACCACGATGTGGAGGTCGGGGCGATAGAAGGGCAGGTCATTGTTGCCGCCGTCCCAGAGGATCACGTCCGCTTCCGCCTCCGCGGCCTCCAGGATGCGGTGGTAGTCCACGCCGGCGAAGACCAGGCTGCCGTTCTCCAGATGCGGCTCGTACTCTTCTCGCTCCTCGATCGTGCAGCGGTGCAGGTCCAGGTCCCGGGCCTCGGCGAAGCGCTGCACCGCCTGGGCCGCCAGGTCCCCGTAGGGCATCGGGTGGCGGACCACCGCGACCTTCCATCCCTGCTCCCGGAGCGCCGCCGAGACGTAGCGGGAGGTCTGGCTCTTGCCGCAACCGGTGCGCACGGCGCAGACGGCCACCACGGGCTTCCGAGAGGGAATCATCGTGGGACGGGACCCCGCCAGGACGTAGCTGGCCCCGGCGGCGATGGCCCGGGACCCGATCTCCATCACGTGCTGGTGCGAGACGTCGGAGTAGGAGAACACGACCTCGTCCACCTGGTGCTTCCGGATCAGGCCCTCCAGTTCCGCTTCCTCGACGATCGGGATGCCGTCGGGGTAGAGCCGACCCGCCAGCGACGCCGGATAGGTGCGGCCCGCGATGTCGGGGATCTGGGCCGCGGTGAACGCGATGACCCGGACCGCCTCGTTGTCCCGGTAGAGGCAGTGGAAGTTGTGGAAGTCCCTTCCTGCCGCGCCGACGATGATCACCTTCCTGGTCGAATTCATCTGTGCCCGCCTCCTGGAAGAATCCCCATGGTCCGGCCGCGGCAATGCTATCGACCGGCCCCGGGATGTCAAGGCGCTTTGGAAGGCACCGGGAACGACGGGAGCCCTAGCGGGATCGCGTCACCCCGACGCGGCGACAGCGGTCCGCCAGGGGACACCGGCTGCACCAGGGCGACTGGGGCCGGCAGACCTCCTGGCCGAACCGGACCAGCAAGGGGTTGATGGGCCGCCAGAGTCCCGCCGGCAATCGCTCCCGCAGTGCCTGTTCCGTCTGGTCCGGGGTGCGTGTCCGGATCCACCCCAGGCGGTTCGTGATCCGGTGGACGTGGGTGTCCACGCAGAGCCCCGGCCCCGCGAACCCCTCGGCCAGGACCAGGTTGGCGGTCTTGCGCCCCACTCCCGGGAAGGACAGCAGCACGTCCAGGTCCGCCGGGACCCGGCCCCCGAACTCCCGCACGAGCCGCTCGGCCAGGCCCTTGAGGCGGATCGCCTTGGTCCGGTAGAAGTTCACGGGCCGGATGCGGTCCATCAGGACCTCCAGGGGCAGGGCCGCCAGGGCCTCGGGCGTCGGGGCCACCTCGAACAGCCGAGAGGCCGCCAGGTCCGTCACGGGGTCCCGGGTCCGCAGGCTCAAGAGGGTGGCGACCAGCACCCGGAACGGGTCCTCGGTCTCCCCGGCGATCCGGGTCACCGAGGGGGGATCGAGTCCCTCGAGCCATTGCCGCAGGTCCGCGACCAGCCGGTCCCAGTCCCCTGCCGAGACGTCGGATGCCCGTGTCCCTGCCTTCAAGGCCCCTCCCACCGCCGAACCTGCCGGCGATCCGTCACAGGGGATGCTCCTCCAGGAACTTCTCGACGTCCATCGCCGCCTGACATCCGCTCCCGGCGGCGGTGATGGCCTGCCGGTACCGGGTGTCGGCGACGTCGCCGCAGGCGAAGACGCCCGGGACGCTGGTCTCCGTGAAGTGCTTCTGGACCACGTAGCCCTTTTCGTCCAGTTCGATCTGTCCCTGGAAGACCTCGGTGTTGGGCCGGTGCCCGATGGCCAGGAAGAGGCCCTGGACCGGCAGGACCGACTCCTCGCCGGTCCGGGTGTCCCGAAGCCTCAGCCCCGTGACCTCCTTTCCGGTCTCCGTGAGGACCTCCTCGACGACCTGGTTCCAGGCGAAGGCGATCTTCGGGTTCGCGAAGGCCCGGTCCTGCATGGCCTTCGAGGCCCGCAGCCGGTCCCGGCGATGGATCACGGTGACCTTCGACGCGAACCGCGTCAGGAACGTGGCCTCCTCCAGGGCACTGTCCCCGCCGCCGACCACGGCGATCTCCTTCCCCTTGAAGAAGAACCCGTCACAGGTCGCGCAGGCCGACACCCCGTGGCCGATCAGGGCCTGCTCGCTCGGGAGTCCCAGGTACTGGGCCGTGGCCCCGGTCGCGATGATGACCGCCGCCGCCTCCTCCCAGTGATCCCCGTCCACCTCGACCCGGAAGGGTCGCCGGGAGAGGTCCACCCGCGTTGCCGTGGCGAAGACGCACTCCGCCCCGAACCGGGTCGCCTGCTCCCGCAGGCGATCCATCAGTTCGGGCCCCTGGATGCCCTCGGGAAAGCCCGGGAAGTTCTCCACCTCGGTCGTCTGGGTCAACTGGCCTCCCGGCTGGACGCCCTCGAGGACCAGGGGCTTGAGGTTGGCCCGGGCGGTGTAGATGGCCGCGGTCAACCCCGCAGGCCCCGAACCGACGATGATCACCTGTCGCATCTCCGTCTCTCCTGTGAAAGGTCGCGGGGCACCCGGTCCCGCATCGGCTGGCCGTTACTCTGGGCATCCATCTCCGAATCGCAACTCTTGCCCGAAATGAAGTCCCCGGGTATCCTGGAGTCCCCTGTGCGGGAGCAGGACGCGATGACCCTCCATGACTCCAGTTCGGTGCGCCGCGGACTTCCCCAGGAGGCCCAGCGGGCCAGGCGGTTCGAGGCCCACCTCTCGGTGCTGCTGATCAATGTGGACGGCCTGGCCCGGATCAACAACACGCTCGGAACGGAGGCCGGGGATTACGTGCTCGGTGAGATCGGGTCCCTGTTGCGGCGCAACACCCGGTCGATCGACGTGGTTGGTCGCTGGGACCGGGACGACTTCATCATTCTCACGGTGGACCGGAACCTGGAAGGGTCCCTGGCCGTGGCCGAGAAGATGCGGACCCTGATCCGGGAACACCCCTTCGCCTGGCAGGGCACCCCCGTTCCCGTCACCGTGAGCATCGGGATCGCCCGGGGCGTGCCCGCGACCGAGGGCCAGATCGACGACCTCCTGGCCCGCGCGCGTCAGGCCGTGGCCCAGTGCAAGACCGCCGGAGGAGATCGCATCGAGCGGGATGTCGAGGCGACCTAGGATCCGTTCCGGAAATCCTCCCGCCGGCCCGTTGCAGGCCACCGCCGACACGGATCCAGGGACCGCCGGTCAGTAGCCGGCAATCATGTCCACCGAACTGCCGACTCCGAACTCCCGGTTCGCATAGGTGATGATCCCCAGGCAGCTCTCCTCCTGGGCCTCGATGACGAGGATCTCCCCGTTCAGTTCCTCGGGGAAGTCCTTCCGTTTCTTGGGCTTGGGGTTGAAGGCGTCCACCCCGTCCCCCTTCTGGCGCACCACGAACCGATTGCCCGCCTGGACCCCATCCCGGGTGCCCTTGTCGATGATCACGTAGTGGTACTCCCCCAGGGACTCCAGTCCCTCGAAGTTGTAGACCACCGTTCCTGTCAACTCCGAGGCGTTGCGGACCGCCGGCACCACCCGTTGCATCGGCGCGAAGGGGACCACCCGATCTCCCCGCTCGATCTCCTGGAAGGCCATGAGCACGACCGCCTTGTTGAGGGCCGTCTCGGTCGAGGTGACCTTCGTGACGCCCAGGTAGCGGACGATGTAGCCGATCTTCTTGCCGGTCTTGGGATGCTTCACCCGCTGCTCGATCCGGTACACGAGGAAGAGGTCCCCGGGCTTGACCCGACGCTGGGTCTCGAACCGGATGTAGGCCTCGTCGGTCTCCCCCAGGTAGACCCGCTCCTCCCGGCTGTTCGAGAGGACGCCCGACCCCTTGAACTGGTCCTCGGAGAGGAAGCCCACCCGGCGGCCCAGCACCATCTCGACCTGGGGCCCGCCCGAGTAGCGAGACTCGGTGACCCGGTAGCCCTGGGGCGCCTGGACCTGGGGCTGAGGCGGAACCAGGAAGACCTGGTCTCCCGGGAAGATCCAGTTGGGATTGGTGATGTGCGGGTTGAAGGACCAGAGCGTGGGCCAGTAGTCCGGGTCGTTGAAGAATCGGTCGGCGATGTCCCAGAGGGTATCCCCCTCCTCGGCGATGTAGACGTTCACCTCCCCGGAACTGGCGCCGCTGACCTGGACCTGCTGGGCCCGAGCCGCCCCTGCGCCGACCCAGACGAGGACCCCCAGGGCCAATGCCCATCGCACCGCACCGGTTCCCCCCGACCTCGTCTTCATCGTCTCCTCCGGTCTCAGGGCAGTTCCCCGAGCAGGCGCACGGCCACCGCCGCCGCCGGACTCTCCGGGTAGGTCAGCATCACCGCGTCGTACATCCGCCGGGCCTCGTCCCACTGCTCCAGTCGCTGGTCACAGAGCCCGACCTTCACCATCGCGTCGGGAACCTTGTTTCCGTCGGGGTGATCGGTGACCACCCGCAGGAATTCCTGACGGGCCTGGGCCCACTCCTTCCGGTCGTAGTGACACTCTCCGATCCAGTACTGGGCGTTGTCCGCATAGGGATGCTTCGGGTGGCGTCGCAGAAAGTCCCGGAAGGCCGCCATCGCCTCGTCGAGCCGCCCCTGTTGATAGGCCTCGTAGGCCTCCCGGTAGGCCGTCAGGACCCGGTCCTCCCCGACCTCCGGCGCCGGATCGCCCCCCCGGGGCGCCTCGGTCCGGGGCCCCCGAGACGGGGCCGGACGAGCCCGGGTCCTGGAGGACACGACCCTGCCGTCATCGGTGAGGGTGGCGTAGGCGTCGTCCATCTCGTCGGGCCGGCGCACCGCCGCCTCCCGTCCGCCCCGGGACCCGGAGGAGGACCCCGATTCCCAGTCCCCGGATTCCTCGTCGCCCTCCTCCACCGCCTCCTCTTCCCGAGGGACCAGGCGAACGCTGGGCAGGGCCCTGGGGACCTCCAGGGAGGGCCCCGGCACCCCGGCGCCGACCCCGGAGGACCCGGCAGGCGACGCCCCGATGGCTGCGGCTGCCGCCCGCCCTGCGGCCATCTGCCGGGTCTCGACCTGGTCCTGCAGCAGCATCAGGCGGTTCTCCAGGCTGGTCACCTGCTGGCGCTGCGCGGCCGCCGACCGCTCCAGGTCCCGAATCTGGGTCTCCAGGCCCTTCAGGCGCCCTTCCAGGGCCGCCTGGGACCCGGCGCAGCCTGCCAGGACCGGCGCCACCAGGATCACCCACCGTCCCATGTCCTCTCCGAACCGACGACACGCCCCCCGATTCTAGGGCCGACCGCGCCCGGGGGACAAGCCGAAGAACCCACAGCCTCCCGGAATCCCTGCTGGAGGGCAAGGGATCCGCCCTTCCGAGCGGACGACGGTTCCGTCATGGGAGCAGGGTCCGTCATCCTTCCCGGTGGCGGTGTCCGCCATGGCAGAATCGCGCCGAAGCGGCTCCTCGGCGACAGCACCAGGACCATTTCGCACGTGGACGGCCTTGACATCCCCCTCCCCCCCTTCTATAACAAGGCCCTGGTCGAAGGAAGTGTTGCCCGCGAGTGGGCCAGAGGAGGAAACGATGTTGAAGACATTCCGGGTGCTGTGGATGCTGGTCGGGGCGGTGTCGGTGCTGTCCTTCGCGGCCTGCGGCCCGAAGTACCCCAACTGCAAGGAAGACAAGCACTGCAAGGACAAGGGCGAGTACTGCGTGGACGGCCTGTGCCGCCAGTGCGCGGTGGATGCCCACTGTGCGAGCATGGGGCCCTGCGCCTACTGTGGGTCCGGCTACACCTGCCAGAAGCCCGCCGGCAACCTGGGCGACTGCTGCGCCTCGGACCTGAACTGCAACGGCGGGAAATGCAACAAGGCCCCCGGCATGGATCGAGGCACCTGCGTGAAGTGCCTGTCCGACGCCGACTGCGGCCCGGGTCAGGCCTGCGCGAACAACTCCTGCGTCACGAAGGCCGAGTGTGACGCCAACAACCCCTGCCCGGCGGGCAAGCGGTGCGACTATGGCAAGTGCGTCGAGGACCTCTGCCAGTTCACGCCGGTCCTCTTCGATTTCGATCAGGCCGAGATCCGGGTCGACCAGCGGCCCGTCGTCACCGCGAACCATGACTGCATCAAGAAGCGTGGCATCGCCCGCGTGAAACTGGAGGGGAACGCCGACGAGCGGGGCGGGGACCAGTACAACATGGCCCTGGGCTCCCGGCGGGCCAATGCCGCGAAGGCCTACCTGGTCCGGCTGGGCATGAAGGGACAGAACATCCAGACCGTCTCCTACGGAGAGGCCAACCCCGTCTGCACCAGCCAGACCGAGGACTGCTGGCAGCGGAACCGCCGGGTGGACTTCGTCGCCCAGTAGGGCCCGATGCCCCCGGATTCCGACCGCCTCCCGGCTCCACCCTGCTGGTTCTCAACGAGGCCGCCACGATGCGAAGAACGTGGGTCAGTCTGCTGCTGGTCATCCACCCGGGCTGCGTGACCCTGTGGACCTTCAATGAGACCGTGGACGACCTCCGGGGGCGGCTCCAGGCCCTGGAGGAGAAGCAGAAGGCGCTGGAGGCCACCCAGGCCGAGGCCCAGCAACAGATGGGACAGGTGCGCCAGGAGATGGTCGAGGCCACCGAGGCCCTCCGGGCGGGAGGCGCGAACCTGGGCGCCGACGTGGATGGCCTCAAGACCGAGGTCGCGCGCCTCAAGGGATCCCAGGAGGAGGTCGCCTGGGCCGTCTCCCGCCAGCAGGAGGACCTCCAGGAGGTGCGGAAGGCCCTCGATGCCCTGGGAGTCCCGGTCGTGAAACTCCCCGACGGGGTCACCGAGGACCGGGACAGCCTGTTCCGGGCGGCCCAGGAAGCCATCCAGAAGAAGGACGGCCCCCTGGCCCGAGGCCTGCTGCGGCGATTCCTGGAGACCTTCCCCGACGAGCCCCGGGCCCCCGAGGCCCAGTTCCTGGTCGGGGAGACCTTCTTCCAGGAGGGCAAGTGGGGACAGGCCGTGAAGGAATACCAGCGGGTCCACGACCGCTACAAGGACGTCAGGGGCGCCCCGGTGGCCCGGGCCCTGGAACGCATCGCCGAGAGCCTGTTGAAGCAGGGGGACTGCCAGAAGGCCCTGGGGGTGTACCAGTACCTCGTGGACCTGGCCAGGAAGGGCCCCGAGGTCGACCGGGCCCGCTCCCAGATCCAGCGCCTCAAACGGACCTGCAAGGGGACCCGGTGACGGCCCGAGTCCGCTAGCGCCGGCCCACGATGAAGGCCGGCCGGATCACGTAGATCATCGCCGGGAGCAGCACGAGGCCCCCCAGCATCGAGATCGCCAGCCAGAAGACCAGCAATACCCCCATGTCCGCCTGAAACCGCAGGAAGGAGAAGCCCCAGAAGGCCGTGCTGACGGTCATCGTCGCCGCAGTGAAGAAGACCGCCTTGCCCGAGGTGGCGATGGCCCGCAGGATCGCAGGTCGGAGGTCCCCCAGCACCTGGAACTCCTCCTGGATCCGACTCACCACGTAGAGCCCGTAGTCCACCCCGAGGCCCACCCCGAGGGAGATCACCGGCAGCACGTTCACGTCGAGCCCGATCTTCCGGAGGCCCATCAGGGAGAGTGTCAGGTAGTTCGAGAGGACCAGGGGGACCAGGAACAGCACCCCCGCCAGCAGCGACCGGTAGGCCAGCCAGCAGAACAGGAAGACCGTCCCGAAGGCCATCAACGTCACCAGCCCCTCGGTCTGGAGGATCACATCGTTCACCGCCGCCAGCAGACCCCCGAAGCCACCGGCCAGCCGGAAGCGGGCATGGTCCATCGGGTTCTGATCCACGAAGGTCCGGAGGCGGTCCTCGACGGCCCGGAGCGTCTCGCCCCGGTGGTCCTTCAGGTAGATGGCGATGTTGGCGTGGCGGCTGTCGGGGGTGATGAAGCGCTGGAGGTCCCCGGGCTCGCTGGCGCCGTAGATCATCTCCAGGAAGAAGCCGCTCTCCCGGCCGTCGGTGGGAATCAGCTCCCACCGGGGGTCGCCGCCGTGCATGGCCCGGATCAGCGGGGGCACCAGGTCCGCGATCGACGAGGTGCCCCCCACCTCGGGCATCGAGGCCATCTCCCGCTGCAGCATGGCCATCTTGGTCAGCACGTCGGGGGACTTGATGGCGTTCCAGGCGTCCCCTTCCACGATCACGCTGAGGACCTCGGTGTTCTGGAACTTCGCCCCGATGGCCTCGGTGTCCCGGTTGTAGGAGGAGTCGGGCCACAGCATCGGGGTGCCGGGATGGACGTCGCCAATCACGAGGCGACGGGCCCCGACCACACCCAGCACCAGCAGCAGTCCGGTGATGCCAATCACCCGCCAGGGACGGTCCAGGCAGGCCGATCCGACCCGGACCAGGGCCCGGGACAGCCACCCCTCCTGTCGAACCGCGCGCCTCCGGGGAGCCGGCAGCCAGGACAGCAGGACCGGGTTCAGCAGCACGTCGGTGACGATCAGGCTCATCACCCAGAAGGACCCCATCACCGCCATCTTCTGCATCAGGGGAATCGGCGTCAGCCAGACGGCCCCGACCCCGAGGGCATCGGTGACGATGGAGATCACCCCCGGTTCCATCAGGGCCGCGCAGGTCCGGGTCGCGGCCTCCCGCCGGTCCCCGTCCCGTCCGTACTCCTCCAGGAACCGTTCGATCAACTGCACCGAGTGGGACAGCGCCCGGGCACTGATCACGAAGGGGATCACCAGGATCAGCGGGTCGAAGTTGTGCCCCAGCAGGCCCAGCAGGCCGAGCCCCCAGATCGCCGACAGGATCGCGGTGGCGAAGGGAATCCACACCCCCCGGAAGTCCCGAAAATAGAGGGCGAGGAGCAGGAGCATCGAGAACAGGGTCAGGCCCAGCCACCAGACCAGGGAGGGATAGCGCTCCAGGATGTGGCCCAGCAGCACGGGCCTCCCGATCATCCGGACCCGGGTGTGGTCGTCCTCCAGGGACCGGGCGACCTCCTGGAGCCTCCGGTAGGTCTCCCGGGGGTCGAACTGCCCCTCGAAGAAGCCCGCCACGACCAGGGCCGCAGTCTCGTCCCGGGAGACGAGGACCCCGTGCAGCCGGGGAATCCGCCGCACGAGGCTCCGAAGCGCCTCGATCTCCTCGGGGGTCTGTGGCACCTCGGGCCACATGACCGGCACGGCCTGGAATCCCGCCACCGGGTCCACCGTGATGTCCTTGACCTTCCGCTGGGCCAGGGACAAGACCTGATAGTTGTTGATCCCGTCGAAGACCTCCAGCGCCTTCGTCAACTGGCGGACCTTCTCCAGGGTCTCGACAGTGTAGATGTCCCCTTCGGTCACCTCCACCGAGAGGACCACGACGTTGGCGCCGCCGAAGACGTCCTGGAACTCCTGGTAGGTCTCCACGAACTCGTGGGTCTCGGGAAAGAGGTCGATCAGCCGGCTCTCGACAGTGACCTTGGGGATCTGCAGCGCGAAGAAGACCGTCACCAGGGCAATGGCCAGCGAGAAGGGCCACCGGTGCCTCAGGACGAAGCGGGCAATGCGGACGCGGATGTCGGTCCCGGGGGCGTTCATCGCTCACCCCCTTCCCGGACCCAGGTCCGCCCGAAATCCCGGGTCCGCAGCAGGACCCCCTCGGCCCCCACCGCCAGCCCGGCGCCGGACGGGGACAAGGCCACGCCGGCCAGCCAGCCGAAGACGGGGACCGGCACCCGCTCCCAGGGGCCCTGGGGGTGGTCCGCCCGGAGCACCGTACCGCCCAGTCCTACCGCCAGGACCTTCGACCCCGCGGCGGCCACCCGGACCAGGTGTTCCCGGGTAGGCACCTCGACGACCTGGAAGTCCCGGCCACCGGGGCCCCAGATCACCGTGCCATCCTGCCCGACCGCCACGATGCCCCCCTCCGCCGCCGCGACCCCGAACAGCGACACCCCGACGCCGGCCGAGTCCTCCCGGCGAAAGGACCGGCCCCCGTCCTCGGACCGGGCGATCCAGCCGAACTCCCCGACAACGACCACCGTCTCCCGGTCCAGGAAGGCCACCCCGTTCCAGGTGGGGTCCTCTCCCTCGGGGGCGATCCGGACCGGTTCCCAGGTCTCCCCGCCGTCGTCGGTGCGGATCGCCGTGGCGAAGTTGCCCACCGCCATGCCCCGGCGGAGGTCCGCGAAGTCCAGCGCCAGCAGGTGCTCCCTGGTGCCAGAGGGCAGCGCGGTCCAGCCCCCGGACCCATCGGGCCTCAGCACGCGGCCGTCGCGACCGCAGGCCGTCAGGCGCCCCTGGATCAGGTCGACGGCCAGCAGGCCGAAGGGACCCCCGGGGCCAATGGATCGGAAGGCCTGACCCGCGTCGTCGCTCTCCCAGACCAGCCCCGGGAAGCCGACGACCACGGCCCGGTCCCCCTCCATCACCACGTCGAACAGCGGGTCCCTCCCAGGGGGAACCGCCGACGTCCGCGCCAGCGCCGGCACGGCCAGCAAGGTCCCCAGCCAGGCAGCCACGTACCGTCCCATGTCCCCTCCCTGCTCTCGCGCGGCCCAGGCGGAAGACCCCGGGGCTACTTGCCCATCTTCTGGAGGTTCGACAGCGTGAACTGGGACGGGTCGAGCCCCTTGTTGGCGAACGAGTTGTAGGACGGGAAGGCCGTGGCGTGCTCGGCCTGGAGGTCGATCACCAGCGAGGTGCCGATGTCCGGGGGATACCGGTCCATGTCCGGGCTGTCGTTGTAGGCGTTGATCAGGACCTTCCACAGGCGGCCCTTCTTGTCATAGGCCTCCTTGAAGGGGATGTAGAAGGTCTCGGCGTCGAAGTAGAACACCATCCGGCTATAGGGATAGTCCTTGAACTTCGGCGTCGCCTCGACGACATAGACCGGCCTCGGCTCCCACTTGCCCCGGAAGTTCCAGTAGGGCGGGGTCTTGAAGTCGAAGGTCTGGTCCCGGTACTCCTTGCCGGCCCGGATCCCGGCATGCATCGGCGCCAGGATCGTGGTCTTTCGGACCAGCCGCCAGTGCATCCACTCGGGGTAGCCCATGAAGCCCCGGACGTCCTCGTAGAGCATGTCCGTGTTGTTCCAGGCATCCCCCCGGGTTCCAAAGGAGGCCTTCATGGTCCGGCGCATCGTGGGGATGTACACCCAGCCCTCCTGGTCCTTGGGGTCGGTGTAGCGGCTGTACAGGGCGCCGAACCCGGCCTTGTCGTAGGGCTCGATGGCCCAGGTCATCGAGGTGTACTGGACCCCCCGGGCCGCCATCTCCGGGATGTGGGGCTTGGGGGGCACGTCGGTCCGAAACATGGCCCGGATGATGTAGAGCCAGCGCCACTCCTCGCTCCGCTCCACGCCCTTCTTGCCGTTGATCCAGTACACCCCGTAGTGGAACCCCCCGTCATCGCCGTTGTAGGAGTACTGGTAGTTCCAGGCCACCTGGAGGCCGTCCTGGGGGTTCGGGAAGGGCAGCCCCGCGGTGTAGTTCTCGATGCCCTTCTTCCGGGGGTTGTCGCCCGTGTCCAGCAGCCGCGCCTGGCCGGCATACTGGTTCGTGGCCTCGATGTACCCCTTCGAGGGGTGGATCGGCTTGTAGGGGACCGTCCAGGCCTTCAACCCGTAGCGCTCGAACAGCAGGCCCAGGGCCTCCGGGATGAAGGAGGCGTGGCTCTTCCAGTTGGAGGCGTCCAGCACGACCCCCGGCTTGAAGCCCGTCGTGTCGGGCTTGAAGCCCACCATCGCGCCCCAGTTGTCCGCCGTCAGCGTCACCCCCGGCTTCCATTGGGCCGAGGCCGCCAGAGGCACCAGCGCCAGCAGCACGCCGATTCCCGACAGGAGCATCCGTTGTCGCATGTTCCCCTCCCCCGCCCCCAGGGGCGGCATGTCCCGTTCAGAACTGGTACCGCACCCGGACGTTCACCTCGTCCCGGTCCCGGAACAGCCCGATCCCCTTGTAGGGATTGGCCCCGAAGAACTGGTTCACCGCGGCCAGGATCCGCCAGTGGTTGCCCAGGGCCACGTCCATCTGCACGCTCAGGAACCCCCCGTTCTTGGGCAGCCAGGCCCCGATGATCCGCGGTGTCAGCATCCCGTTGAGGTACGACGTGAAGACCGCCCCCACGAGCCGGAAGGAGTGCTCCTCGGCCAGCGTGGAGTCATACCCCGGGATCTCCAGGATGTAGTCCCCCTGGTCCACCACAAGCCCGTCGGCATCGCGCTTGAGGGGCTTGAAGTCGGCGATCCAGGTGTGCATGAACTGGAGCACGAACATGGTGGACTGCTGGGGGTTCAGCCACCGGATCGTCGAGGGCCGCTGGAGGGTCAGGGCCCAGGAGAACACCTTCTTCTTCGGGTTGTCGAAGTAGTAGCCCACGGCCCGGTCCCCACCGATCTCGGCCGCGACGGCGGGGTCCATCCGGATCCGCTTCTTCAGGGAGTGCACCGGGTAGGTCCGGTCGGGCTCGAAGGCCGCCTCCAGCTTGATGTTCAGGGCGACGGGATGGGGCACCGCCACCTCCATCGAGGCCCCGACCACGTGTTGCCTCGGGAAGCCCAGATAGACGTCGTAGCCACTGGCCCCGGAGGTGAAGGGGGCAACGAAGTAGAGGGGAATCGGCGGACTCTGGACGTGGGTCCAGAAGTAGGCCAGCGTGTAGGTCACGGGGCCGGCCTCGCCCCGCCACCGGGCCCCGGCGCGGCTGTTCCGGACGTCCCGCTGGGGCCACAGGAAGACCTTCGAGTGGATCGCGTTGGGATGGAGGGAGGCATCGCCCTGCTTCGGCGGGGGCGGCAGGCCCCAGGCCCCGACGAAGGTCAGGGGCACCGTCACCATGTCCTCGGGGCGGTCCAGGGCCGGGACCCAGACTCCCTCGAGCCAGCCCCGCAGCGGTGGGATCTCCAACTGGGCCTTCAGCATCCAGTTCGGGATCCGCTGGTCCTCGAAGGACTCCAGGGGGCCGAAGTGCCATGTGGAATCGGTCGGGTTGATCACGTCCAGCAGGCGGTACTGCCCTGTCTCGCCCCAGGACACCTGCTGCCGCCCCACCCGGAAGGTCAGCAGGGGGTGGGCCTCGATGTCCACGTAGAGTTCCCGGACGTCCAGTTCGTTGTAGTAGCGGTCCAGCACCCACTGCCGGCGTTTCTCGGCCTGTCCGACGTAGCCCGCGTCGGGGACCTGGGCGTCCCGATCCGACGGCAGTTTGCTGGAGAGGACGCCCCGGAGGATCGCATGGAGCGAGATGGCCCGGGTGGGCTGCCAGTCGGCCTCGATCTGGAGCGTGTTCCGGAACATCGACAACTCGCCCAGTTTCCCGCCGTGGTCCGTGGGATAGACCTTGTTGGCCTTCACGTCCTCCTCGAACCGGTCCTTCTCCCAGCCGAAGAAGATGCCGAACTGGGTCTGGAGATAGCCGTTGACCTGGAACCGTCCCGTCTCCTCCCCGAAGGGGTCTCCCGAGGCCCGAGTCCCATAGGGGTTCTCCTGGACCTCCGCCGCCGGGGCCTCGTCCCCAGGGAAGGGTTCGCTGTAGGTCAGGGATTCGGGCTCCGACGAGGTCACGGGTGCCTCTGGGACGCCTTCGACGGCTCCCCCCGAGGGAGGATCGTCCCCCTCCTCGGACGCCGATCGGGCCTCCCCCGGCAGGCCCAGCAGGCACGCGATCCCGAGGACCCCTGACCAGAAGGTCCGGTGCATCCCGAAAGAGAGGTTCATCGGGTCCTCCTGTGGTTCGAACCCGGGTCACGCACCCCGGATCACCGGGTGCAGTCCCCAGGGGTCGGATTGGCCGGCGTGTCCACGTAGATGTTGCTGATGCAGATGCTGTCAGGCTGCACGAAGATGTCCACCGTGCCGACCACCGTGTCGCCGACCTTCGCGGTGACGGTCACCTTGCCACTGGCGTCAATGGCCACGTTGCCCGCCAGGAAGTAGGACAGGTTCTTGCTGGTCGTCGGGGCCGCCTCCAGGGAGGCCGGCAGGCCGGTGGTCGGATTGAAGTAGCGGTACTCACCGGCGGGGCTCGTCTCGATGGTGGCGCAGCCGACCTTCTCCTCCTCCCCCTCGTCGATCCGTCCGTTCGAGTTCTGGTCGTTGAAGAAGTAAAGGCCCCCGGCCACGATGCCCTTGGTCGGGTCCACCGTGAGGCCCGCCAGGGCCGGGGCGACGTTGTAGGTCAGTTCGCTGACCAGCCACAGCGTCTCATCCTGGGCCTCGGAGTCGATGTTGAACTGGTAGGTCGGCTTGGCATCGGCCCCGGTGGCCAGGAACCCCACCTCGATCCCCTTGGGCAGTTCGAGTTCCACCAGGCCCCCGGCCTTGGATCGGACCTCCTGGCCCGTGGGAAGCCCCGTGGCGTTGTCCAGCACCTTCACCAGGGCCCCCTCCACCGGGTCCTTCGACTGGAAGTCAATCAGGGTGGCCCGGAAGGTCCCCATCACGGGCGGCGTGTCGGTCGTCCCCGGGTCCGTCGCCGGAGTGTCCGTCGCCGGGAGGTCCTGCCCGCCTCCCGTGTCCGCCACCACGTCCCGTCCCGTCGACGTGTCCTGCCCGGAATCGCTGGACTCGCAGGCCCAGGTCCAGGAAGCGATCGCCACCAGCACCAATGCATGCACCCGGTTCATGCCGTCCTCCCCTGTTGTCAGGAAATGCCCCCGTTGACCAGGCAACACGTTGATTCCAACAGAACCCTGTCAAATGTCAACATCCCCCCATTTTTGAATCTTGACACGACGCGTCCAGGGATTTCTGGCGGGCTGGATTGGCGAGGATTCGGCTCCGGGAATGCGTCAAGCCCCGGCGCGCTGGGCGCAGATCAGGGCCGCCCCGAAGGCGGTCACGCCCTGTGGGTCCGGCAGGATCGGAAGGACCTCCATCCCCAGGGCCTCCGAGAGGGCCCGGATCACCGCCATGGACCGCGCGGGCCCACCGGTCGCGACGACAGGGGCAGCGACGCCCACCTGCCGCCCGAGGGCGGCGACCCGGCTGCAGACCGCCGTCAGGACCCCCTTCAGGATGCGGTCCGGCGGCTCCCTCCGGGAGAGAAGCCCGACCACCTCGGACTCGGCGAAGACCGTGCAGGTGCTGCTAATGGGCAGCGGGTCCACCTCCGGGCGGGAGACCTCATCGAAGCGGTCCTGGGGGATGTTCAGCACCCGGCTCATCACCTCCAGGAAGCGCCCGGTCCCGGCGGCGCAGCGGTCATTCATCGCGAAGTCCAGCACCTTGCCGCCCTGGACCCGGACCACCTTGCTGTCCTGGCCCCCGATGTCCACCACCGTGGCCGCCTCGGGTCGCAGCGCCCCCACCCCGGCTGCCAGGGCCGTGATCTCGCTGACCTGGGCCAGCCGGGGCTCGTGGAGGGCCCGGCCGTAACCCGTGGTGACCACCGGCAGGGCTTCGGCCCCCGCCTGCCGGAGGGCCTCCCGGGCCGCCGCGACCATGTCGGGCATCGAGGGGAGCATGACCGCCTGCACCAGGCGCCCCCCCTCCACCACGGCGCACTTGGTGGCGGTGGAACCGATGTCGAGCCCGGCGACGCGTCGACTCATGTCCCGGCCCCCAGGCTCTCGAAGAAGGGGACCAGACGCTGTTCCAGGTGCTCCATGGAGACCGCCCGGGGGTCGGCCATGTCCGCCTCGATCACCACCCCCGGGACCCCGGTGCGGGCCGTGACGACCTGGCGCACGCCGTACTGGCCCAGGGAGTAGCGCTTGCAGGACCGGTTCGAGTGCAGCACGAAGCCCTGGGCCCCGAAGCGCTGGATCATCCGGGTCAGGACCTCGACCCGGTGGGCGACGCCGTGGATCAGCAGGATGTCCGTGTAGGCCTTCGCCAGGCCCGTGAAGGGGTCCTTCGGGTCCAGGTGCTCCACGGTCCAGGCACTCGTGTAGGTGTCCGACACCAGGGCCACCCGGTGCCGCTCGAAGAGTTTCTTCAACTGCTTGTGGGCGGGCCAGATGGCGATGTTGTCCCAGACCACCCGGGCCCGTTCCTCGGGGATCGCCGAGTCCCCCCGGTCGGCCCGACGGCGCAGTTCCTCCAGGAGTCCCCGGTAGTAGGCCACGCACCGTCGCGTCCCCCGCATCGAGACGATGGGGGCCATGTGGACGAAGGCGTCGAAGGAGGTGAAGGGAGCCGGGCGGCGGGAGGCGGTCTCCAGCACCCGGGCCCAGAGTTCCAGGGCCTCCCGGGAGCGCTCCGTGACCTTCCGAAGACGGTCCTCGGTGATCCGCCGCCAGCCCACCCGGGAGATCTCGGGGGCCATCGCCACCAGCTGCTCCCGGACGTAGGCCACGTCCCCGTCGGTGGGGGGGCCGTCGTGGAAGGGGGTGTCCAGGAAGAACATCGGGACCCGGAAGTGCTCGGCGGTGAGCCGGAACCAGTTCTGGACCGTCCCGCAGATATTGTTGCTGACCAGCACGAGGTCCGGCGGCACGAGCCGGCCCAGGGGGGTCCGGCCGGTCCACTGGGCGCCCAGGTCCACCCGGGCATAGGAGCAGAGGTCCCGGGAGTACCCGCGCCCCTCGGTGTGCTCCGCCAGTCCCTGGGACATCTCCCGGGCGGCGCAGATGGCCGCGTGGTTCTCGGGGTAGAACGGGATGAAGCCCGCCGCCAGCACCAGTTCGACCGGCGACCCCGAGGTGACCCAGGCCACCGGGAGGCCCAGCCTCGACCCGAGGCGGGTCCAGAGGACCTGGTTGCGGATGGTCCGGGCCAGCACCGCGTTGTGTTGCAGTTTTCTCATGGCAGAGACTCCAGCAGGGTCTGGACCCGGGTCCGCTGGCCGCCGGTGAGCCCCCTCTGGCGGTCCAGTTCCAGCACCAGCGACGGGATGCCCACCTCCCGGAGGGCCGCCGCGAGCCCCGGGGCCTCGAAGGCGCAGGGGTCGCAGAACTTCTGGTGGAGCAAGATCGCGGCCCGCGCTCCTGCCTCCCGGGCCCGGGCGGCCACGGCGGCCGGCCGATCGGGCACCAGCCGCTCGGGGCTGTGCCAGGGCCGATCCGCCAGGCTCACGGCAATGGCCTCCACCAGGTCCGAGGCCTCCAGGTGGACCCTGCGACTGGCCTCTCGGGCCGCCGTGTTGGTATCGTCCGCCACGATCCGAAGGCCCAGGGACTGAAGTTCCTCGATCACCTCCAGGGAAGGCACCGTCTCCCCGGACAGCAGTACCGGCACCCCGTCGCCGGACGGCAGGGCCGACGCCCCCGGGAAGGCCGCGAGCCACTCCTCGGGGGCCATGCTCTGGGCCGCCAGGGCCGCCCCGTACGCCGGCACTGCCGAGAACGTCCCCGAGGCCAGCCCTGCGAAGCAGGCCGCGATCCGGCTCCGGACCTCCTGCCGGATCCGGGCCGCCTGGTCGAGCCGGTTCAGGTCCAGCGGTGCCCCGAGGCGCTCCCGGACCTCCTCACAGAAGGCCACCAGGGCCCGGACCGCCTGCTGTCGTGCCGGGGCCCCATCCACCCGAATGGGCAATCGCAGGTGCGCCGTCGCGAGGTCCGGTCGGGCCACCGACAGCATGCCAGGCACGGCCGTGATCACGTCGCAGCCGCTGGCGGTCGCCACCAGCCTCGCCGGCAGGTTCCGGGAAAGGAGCATCTCCAGGGCCGACCGGATGAAGGAGCAGGCGTAGGCCTGCATCACCCCGTCGGCCCGGGGGAAGTCCTCGCAGACAGGACCCCACCGCACCGCCGAGCATCCAAAAGCGTCCAGGACCTCCAGCGGCACATAGGACGACATCGCGATGGCCAGCGGCCGGCCCTCCCGTTCCACCCGAGCCCGGATGTTCGCGACCGGGTCCCGGGCCACCTCCAGCAGACGTTCCCATCCCATCGCGCCACCTCCCGGGGCACAGTATCCCACAGCGCGGCCCGTTCCACACCACGGGGCCGACATGCACCGCCAGGGGCGGACCAGAACGGGCGGTTCGAGGAACAATGAATTGGTGCAGGCCGCTCCCGGCACCTGCCACCTGGAGCCGACGCGAGGCCCATGAATGGCCAGGAGAGTCCCGCCCATGCTGGAGAGTCGGGGGCATTCGGGCTCTTGACGGAAGGGTGGGCTGCCGCTAGACTTCACCCGCTTTGCATGGCGGTCATTCCGCCGGGACCTTCGGGGCTGTAGCTCAGTTGGGAGAGCGCACGGTTCGCATCCGTGAGGTCGGGGGTTCGAATCCCCCTAGCTCCACCACCCCACTCCTCACTCGGTGACGCTCAGGAACTCGATCTCGTCACCGTACTCTGACCCGGCCTCGGCCGTGAGCCAGACATCGGACCCGAGACTGTGGCGCAGGATGCGGTTGAGGAGGCCGATGGAGTACTGGCGAATGGCGACGTGGGCCTCCCGCCAGTCCCAGTTCATCTCGCCGCACCCGTCGGTCAGGGCGTTCTTCGCATCCTCGTAGCCCAGTTCCTCGGCCACCTGCAGCAGGTTCAGCCGGCAGAGGTCCGAGAAGGTGAAGTGCCCTCCCCGCTTGAGATCCAGGAACCACTTCGGCGCCCCCAGCGTATCCCAGGGGTCCTTGAAGGCCTGCTGGAACTCCAGCGTCCGGTCCAGTTCGCCACCCTCGATCAGCGTCGGGAGGTGCCAGTCGGGGCCGTAGATCCCCAGGGCCCCCAGGAGGTACCCCGCCGGGGCCTGGGGCACGATCACCTTCACCCGGGGGTCCAGTTCCGCCCAGCCGTTCTCGTCCGAGGGATAGGCAGCGGCAAAGCAGGTGTAGCCCCCGAAGGAGTGCCCGGTGATGCCCACGTTGTCGGTCTGGATCGTCTTGTAGAAGTCGCTCGTGGGGTCCGCATCCCACCGTGCCATCTGGTCCATCAGGAACCGGATGTCCAGCGGGCGGGCCACCGCCGAGTCGGCCAGGTGGGTCCCCGAATATCCCTCCGCCAGCAGGTCGTAGAGGGTGTTCTTCTCGTGGTCCGGGGCCACCACGATGTAGCCGTGGGAGGCCAGGGGCACGGTGTAGAAGATGCTCTGGTACCGGATGCCGAAGGCCCCGTGGGAGAAGAGCACCAGGGGGAACCGCCCGTCGCCGTGGCGCACCGGGGCGTCCAGCACCGCATCGACCGGGAAGGTGCCGATGTCCACCTCGATCTCGTCCAGCAGGTGGGCGAACTGCGGCAGTTTCCGGATGTCCTCCCGGATGTCGTAGGCGAACTTCGGGTGGGAGTCGTAGTACTCCCGGGTGGTCGGGTACCAGATCTCGGTGACCAGGGTCCGGGGCGTGCCGTCGTAGTTCACCTGGCTCGGGTCCGTGAAGACGACCCTCCGCACCCCGACCGGGAAGGGCCCGGGAACCCGAGGGTCCGGGGCATGGTCGGGTCCGGCGGCGCAGAAGCCGTCCACGCATCCGGGGGTGGGGCTCGGGTCCCACTCGAAGTTCACGTCCGTGGCCCCGTCCTGGCCGCCGTCCGGCGCGTCGCCGACCGCCGGGTCCGACAACGCATCGGTCGTAGCCGGGTCCGGCGGCTCCACCGTGTCTGGGTCCTCCATCCCGGGGTCCCCCGGGACATCCGCCACGTCGAGGACGTCGGCGACGACGTCCCTCCCCCCGTCGGCGAGGTCGGTCCCCGGGTCACCTCCCGGGTCACTCCCCCCGCCTCCCGACCCGCAGGCCAACCACAGGCCCAGCATCGCCCAGGCGACCCGTCTCATGGAGCACCTCCTCGAATCCCCGGAGGCATTCTAGTGCCTTCCGGCGATTTTGGTCCGCGTCAGGTGACCCATTTGTTGGAGATCTCGATCGGCGCCAGAACCGGAGGGCCGGTCAGCGGGACCGGGCCTGGGGATCCCAGTGATAGCCGAGGGTGAAGATGATGTCGTGGGTCGTGTTCCGGAAGGTGCCCCCCATCGGGGCGCCATCGGAGACCTTTGCCTTCCGGGGCAGGTTGAAGACCGGCATGTAGGCGAGGTCCAGGTAGAACCCCGACCACTTCGTGCCCAGGCTGATGCAGGGCATCAGGCGATGGTTGTCCGGCAACGAGGGGTCCACGGTGCTGTCGGGAACGGGGTTCTGGTCCCAGAGGAAGCCCGCCCGGACGGCCAGGTGCTCGTCCAGGCCCACCCACTCCATGCCCAGGCGCAACTGCACGGTGTCCTTCCACCTCTTCTCGGTCGTCAGGGACATCTGCCGCTGCCCGGGCCCCACGATGATCCCCTCCGACAACTGGAAGTCCAGCCGGTCGTAGGAAGACCACTGGACCCATTGGGCGTCCAGTTCCAGGGACAGGTCCTTCCGGGGCCAGAAGCGCACGCCCCCCATCACGAGGTTCGGGAGGTCCAGCTTCCCCCGGAAATGCTGGTCCGGGAACTGCCCCTGGAAGGCCTTGCCCACGTCGAAGTCCACCGTCCCGTTGGAGGTCGAGATCCGGACGCCGGACCGCCAGGCGAGGCCCAGTCGGACCCAGGGGGCCGGCTGGTAGGAAACACCCATGTTGACCCCGTAACCCCAGGCGGCCCCCCGGAGGTCCACCGTGTTGGCCGCCGTGTCGCCGGGGGCCGGCTGGCCGAGGTTCAGCCCCTGGAGCACCCGGAAGGACCCGTGCACCGCGTTGAATCCCACCGCGATGGCGAAGCCGTGAATGGGCCCGAAGGAGAGGTTGGGGTTAATCGTGAAGGTCTCAAGCCCCGACTCGATGGCGATCGTCCGCCCTTCCCAGTCCGAGGGCCAGACGCTCTTCAGGCCGAAGGCCGTGAACTCCCCGATCCCCACCGCGAGCCAGTCGTTCACCTTGTAGGAGGCGAAGAAGTAGGGCACGAAGATGGGCGGGGTGGCGTTCTTTGTCTTCTGTCCCTGGGGATTCTCGTAGGTCCCGCTGATGAAGTAGGTCGTCCCGGTGAACTCCAGCTGGAGTCCCCGAGAGAAGGAGAGGTTCGCGGCGTTCTGGAACTGGGTCGCGGGCCGGCCCCCGGCGGCGGCCAGGGCGCCGGCCTGGCCGGTCCCGGCGGCGGACATCTCCTGGATGTAGAAGCCGTTCGCGCTGGCAAGGGAAGGCGCCAGCACCAGCAGGAACCCCGTGAGTCCCGCGATGCGATTCGTCTTCATCGGCCACCTCCGCAGGTCCCGGTGGTGAAGGTCCAGGCCAGCACGATGTCCTCTCGCTCGGCGACCCGGTGATCGACGCCAGGCTCCCCAGGGCGGCCCGGCAGGCCGTCATTCCCGAGGACCAGCCAGTCCAGGTGGGGTTTCAGGTTCCGTCGCAACCCCTCCAGGTAGGCGAGGATCTGGAGCAGCGTCTCCTCGGCGGCCGCGAGCCCCTCCGGGGTGACCGGGTCCACGGCCCCGTTGAGGATCAGGGTGTCCAGGCGGCTGTCCAGGTAGGGCGAGTTCCAGGCGACGGGGGTCCCGTCATCGCCGAAGGTGACGAGGGGGGTGTCCAGGAAGGTCGCCCGGCCCCCGGCGGCCGGGACGTCCAGCCAGGCGGCCCGGACCGCTCCGAAATAGGACTGGTCCACCGCCGATCGGGTCCCGGCGGGGTTTCGCAGTGCCGAGGTCACCACTGCCAGATACAGGGTGGAGGGCTTCAGGGCCTCCTTGGGGGTGCCGCGGACCACCGGGGACTGCTCCCCGGTCACCGCCACCTCCAGGGGTACCTCCCGGTACTGGCCCCCCGAGACCTCGAAGAGCAGCACCGCCTGCCGGGCCGATTCCGGGAGGATCGGCCGGTCCACCTGGAACTCGAGGACATCCTGGCACGAGGCCGCCGCCGGGGACATCTCCCCGGTCGAGGGGTCCAGGGCATCGGCCGGCGTGGGCAGGATCGCCTGAGCCCCCAGGAAGGCCATGATCGGGTCAAAGAAGAGAACGACGGGGTTCGTGGCGATGGTGAACGAGAAGGCGGCGACCACCTGAGAACGGTCCCATTGTCCCGCCACGTCCGGCAGGGACTCCCACACCCTCAGACCCTGGTCCGTGACCTGCCGGGCCACCTCCAGGGCCTGGGCCGCCGCCAGGTCCGACACGATCCCGCTGCGCACCCCGCCGTCGGCACCGATGTAGGTGGTCCCGACGTCCGGGAACAGCGTCGGCGCCGCCATGAGCAAAAAGGGCGCATCGGCGACCACCGGCAGGCCCTTCGTGGCGGGCGGCTCGGGGACGCCCCGGATCCCCTCTTCAGTCCAGCCCGTGGCGACCACCAGGTAGGTGTGCCCCGGCGTGAAGTCCGCCGGGGGCTGCAATGGGCCCGGCGAGGGGAAGCGGAGGTTCAGCATGTAGGGCATCCGCGGAGCCCCGGCCCAGTCGAACACCCGGAGATACTCGTCGGGCTTCAGTACCACCGGGTGCTGCTCATCAGTGATGTCCAGGAACCAGAAGTTCGCCGTGGCCCCGTTGGTGCCGTCATAGGGGACGAGGCTCCCCGGGTCCAGGGGGCGGCTGAAGGGGATGGCCGGGGTGAAGGAGGGCAGGAAGCCGTCCAGGCGGTTCTGCCCCTTCACCAGGGCCTTCGTGAGCGGCGAGTCCTCCTGGGCGGGATACCCCAGGGCCTGGACTCGGGCCGCTGCCTGGGCGTCCCGGATGGGCAGGGCCATGCCGAGCGGGGGCTGATCCGGAAGGGGCAGGCCCGGGAAGGGCTGAACGACCGTCGCCTGCCGGACGGGGTTCAACAGGTCGTTCGGCAGTGGCAGCACGCCCCAATCGGGGTTCACGATCAGCACCGGATGGGGCTGGGAGTCATAGCCGTACTGGGCCGGCGGCTCCAGGGTGGCCTCGGAGCAGGCCAGCCACAGCACGCACGGCAACAATGCCACGAAGGTCCAGCGACGTGGGCCCATGTCCCCTCCTGCATGGATGACTCCCCTGCTATTACTCCGCGTCCCTGCGGACGTCAACGGCGCAGACCCGCGGGGCCTCCCGAGAGGCAGGAGGCGCCGCCAGGTCCCAGGTCCTGCCAGAACGCGCGGCCCTGAAGGTTGGAGGTTCCCCAGGGAATCCAGAAGGTTGCAGACGATCCATCGGTGACTGTCCCCTTTTTGGCACTTGTGGCAGCATTGGCCGCGCCGTGCCTGGCGGAGGACTCATGCGACGGCTCCGACTCGACCTCTGGTGGACCCTGGCAGGTCTGACGATGGGGTGCTCCGGCAACCCGGGATCGGACCTCCCGACCGATGCCCCGGGAGACGTCCTGGAGGTCGGTGACCCCTCGCCCGAGACGGAACTGCCTGCGGCCTGCGGCAATGGGACCTGCGAATCGGGCGAGTCCTGCCGGTCCTGTCCCGGAGACTGCCCTTGCCGCTGCGGCGACGGCCTGTGCACCTTCGGGGAGTTCCCGGCCCTCTGCCCCGAGGACTGCCCCGACGACCCCCTGGCGGCGACGCCCCCGATGGGCTGGAACTCCTGGAACCGCTTCGCCTGCGACATCGACGAGGACCTGGTCCTGGAGACGGCCGAGGCGATGGTCCAGAGCGGGCTTCGGGATGCGGGATACCGCTACCTGAACCTCGACGACTGCTGGCAGGCCGGAAGGCGACCGGATGGGACCATCCTGGAGGACCCCCGGTTCCCCTCGGGCATGGAGGCCCTGGCCCGGAAGGTCCACGAGAAGGGACTGCGGTTCGGCGTCTATACCTGCGCCGGAACGATGACCTGCCAGCAGCGACCCGGGTCCTACGGCTTCGAGGCCCGGGACATCCAGACCTATGCCGCCTGGGGCGTGGACTATGTGAAGGTGGACTGGTGCTTCACCGAGGGTCTCTCGGCCCGGGACCGCTATCCGGTCTTCCAGCGGGCCATCGATGCCCTGGTCCCCCGGAGGCCCATGGTGCTGTCGATCTGCGAGTGGGGCAAGTCCGAGCCGTGGGTCTGGGCGCCGGATCAGGGGGTCGGTCAGTTGTGGCGCACCTCCGGGGACATCGCGAACTCCTGGTTCAGCGTGCTGGTCAATGCCGAGCGGGCCATTTCGCTGGCGGCCTATGCCGGTCCGGGACACTGGAACGACCCGGACATGCTCGAGGTGGGCAACGGGGCCCTGACCCCGGAGATGGCCCGGGCCCACATGAGCCTCTGGGCCATGCTGGCGGCGCCGCTCATTGCCGGGCACGACCTGCGGACCATGGACGAGGACACCCGGGCCGTCCTGACCCAGCCGGAGGTCATCGCCATCGACCAGGACCCTGACGGCCTGCCGGCCATGCGCCTGACCATGGGACCTCCCCAGGTGCTGGTGCGCCCCCTGGCCCAGGACGGCCTCCGGGCGGTGCTCCTGCTGAATCCCTACGGAGAGGACTCCTACGAGGGCCGCGTGTCGCTCCAGGACCTGGGCCTGGCCCCGGGCCTGGTCGAGGTCCGGGACGTCTGGCAGGGACGGTCCCTGGGGTGGTTCGACGGGTCCATCCGGCTGGCCGTGGACCCCGAGGCCTCTCGCCTGCTGCTGGTCCAGGGGCGAGAGCCCGAACCTCCCCCCGGGGTCACCTCGTTGGCAGACCTGCCCTGGCGCCACGAGGCCTTCGAGACCCGGGCGGCTCGTCGCAACCGCTCCGCGGCAGGGACCGACTCCCTGATGGCCCCTCCCCTTCGGATGGCCGGGCAGGCCTATCCCCATGGCATCGGGGTCCAGGCCCCTTCGGTGATCCAGGTCCACCTGGGAGGCCGCTGTGACCGTTTCACGGCCCGGGTCGGGGTGGACGACCAGGCCCCGGCCGAGGCCTCGGTGGTCTTCCAGGTCCTGAGGGACCGGGCCCAGGCCTGGACCTCCCTGGTCCTCCGCCAGGGCTCCGCACCGATGGACATCGACATCGACCTGGCCGGCGCCTGGACCCTGACCCTGCGGGTCACCGTGGCCGGAGACTCCCCCCGGGGCGACCTGGCCGCCTGGGCGGACGCAGCCCTCGAGTGCCGATGAACGGGGTGGGCACCTACCGGTAGAGGGCCCGGGCCAGCCGTTCCCGCCACCGCTCGGCCAGGTCGCTCCGGGGACCCACCGCCTCGAAGACCTCCAGCATGGCCTTCCGGGCCCCGTCGTCCCGGAACGAACGGTGGTGCACGACCAGGTGCAGCAGGTGCTCCAGGGCCTCCTCGAAGCGCTTGCGGGCCGCCAGGGCCATTGCGAGCCGATAGCGGGGTTCGGGGTTGTCGGGATGGGACCGGACCTCGGCCTCCAGGGCCTCCCAGTCCTCACCCCCGTCCTCCGACAGGGAGAGGCGGAGGTCCGCCAGTTCCGAGGCCCACTCCTGGCGCCCCTGGGGATCCAGGTCCTCCAGCATCGCCCGGGCCTCATCGAGTCGCCCCCGGCGCAGGGCGGCCCGGGCCAGGCCCAGCCGTGCCCCGGGGTGTCGAGGGTCCTGTCCCTGGGCCTGTCGATAGAGGGCCTCGGCCTGGTCCAGGTGGCCCTGATCCTCCTCCCGGCGGCCCTCCTTCCACAGGCGCTCGGCCTCACCAGGAAGAAAGCGCCGCAGCCAGCGCCGCACCTCGCCCTCGGGCAGGGCCCCGGTGAACTCGTCCACCAGACGTCCGTCCACGAAGGCCTTCACCGCCGGGATGCCCTGGACGCCATATCGCTGCGGGGTCACCGGATTTCGGTCCGTGTCCATCTTGGCCAGGACCCACTGGCCCCGGCCCTCCTGGAGCAGTTTCTCCAGCACCGGGCCCAGGGCCCGACACGGGGCGCACCAGGGGGCCCAGAAGTCCACCACCACCGGGACCTCGCGGGAACGCTCCACGACCTCCCGTTCAAACGTCCGATCGGTCACTTCCAGCAGCCACGACGGATCCATCGTCCCACCTCCGGCCCCCCAGCATGGGCATCGGGACCGACGGAATCAAGTCCGGGGCCGGCAGGTCGAATCCGTTCCCCAGGAGGGATCCAGCAGCAGTCCGGAGTGGGCCAGGGTCAGGGTTGGGCACAGTCCACCGGGTCCTCGAAGCCCCCGGGATACTCGGTGGCGCAGAACTGGTCGCAGGTCTGGTCGCCCACCCAGCCACAGGGGTCCGAGGCGGCGCACGTGCAGTTGGTGTAGGCCATCTGGTTGCACTGGTCCGCGGTGGTCGCGGCGTCGCAGGCCCAGTCGCAGAGGCATCCGTCCCTCTGGAATCCGGGGGTGGTGAAGGCATGGCAGGCCCCGCCGAGGGCCTGACCCTCCTGGCACCGGGTCTCGCAGTCGGTCCGGGTCCAGACCCGGCGGTCGGGGTCGCAGGTGCACAGGAACCGGGGGTCCGACGGATGACAGGCAGGGGCCGCCGCCGGGTCGCAGGGTCCGAAGCAGGCATCGGCGGGCCCCATCACCGCCAGCAACGTGAAGTCGGGCGTCACCGAGGCCGCCGGAGCATCAACGGCCAGCAACAGCACCGTGGTCTCCGAGGCGAGCCAGGACACGAAGCCCTGTCCCGCCGCCACGCAGGTCCCCGGCACCCCGGGGTCTTCCGACAGCCACAGGAAGGGGACTCCGCCCAGGGAGGACAGGACCTCGACGGTCAGGAAGTCCCCGGCGGGAACCTCCAGGCGGTAGAAGACGTCGGGGCCCGGCAAGGCGCGACCGGCGCACCCCGGGTCCCCCGGATCGGCGTCATTCGCGGCGCCGATCAGCGTCCCCGAGACCGGAACCCCCGACACGACGTCGATGGCCCCCTCGGGGCGATCGTTGGCCGGGACCGGGGGCGTCGTGAGGGAGATCTCGATCGTGAAGGGGCCGAAGACGTCCATCGCCGGGGTGTCCACCACCAGGATCACCCGGGCCGGTTCGGCTCCCTGGTTCCACCAGGCCAGGGACTCCTGCCCGGCCCCGTGGACCTGGTCCGAGCCGGCCAGGCACGAGGCCTCCGGGGCCCCGCAATCCCCCAGCAGGGCAATCATCGCGTCGATGCCCGAGTCGACCTGGGCCCGGAGCACCTGCCCCGGCGGCACCGTCACCTCGTAGGAGAGGTCCCGGCCCAGGCCCGGGGTGCCGGTGCAGGCCGGCGCCGAGACCTGGTTCGTTGCCGCCCCGAGGTCCCCCTCCTGGGTTCCGGGGGCCAGGGGGAAGGCCCCCTCGCAGGAGTCGTTCCCCGCCACGGAATAGACCCGCCAGGTCAGGAGGTAGGGGAACCGGGCGTAGCCCGTGACGAAGGGGGACTGGACCACCTCGACCACGACGTCCTGGTCCGCCTCGGCGCGGTATCCCCACAGGCTCGAGAACCAGTCGAAGAAACTGTTGTCGTCATTCTCCCATCCGGCGATGGGCGTCCCGTCGGCCTGCAGCAGGCGGACCAGGGTGTCCCCTTCTGCGCCGCAGAGGGCCGACGTGAAGACGTCCAGCGCCTGCCCCGCCCGCAGGCTCACCTGGAAGCGGTCCACGTCCGGGAGGTCCCCCTCGGGATACAGCGCCGCCGCCAGACTCCCGCCATTCCCGGAGAGCATCTCGGGCATCACGTCGTTGGGCTCGGTCTCCCGGACCAGGCCCGGGACCAGGCGGCAAGCCCCCTCCGAGCAGAATTTCTGGGCACAGCCGCAATCGGCATCCACCGTGCAGGCCGGCGCCGGCCCGCAGACACCGTCGTCGCAGACCCCCGAGCGGCAGGCCTCGTTCGATCGGCACAAGGCCCCGCCCGGAAGACGCCGGGCGCAGGTCCCGTCGGGCAGGCAGGCAATCGAGTCGTTGCAGTTGAAGGCAATGGGGGCACAGACGCTCTGGAACCCCGTGGAGTAGCATCGGGTCCCCAGGGGACAGAGATCCTGGAAGGTGCAGTCGGTGGCGCAGAAATGGCTCCCGTCGCTGCCCTGGATGCAGGTGTTCATGCCCCACCCGCCGTCGTTGCAGTCGGTGTCGTAGAAGGCCGGGTCGCAAGGCCGGCAGAGGCCATCGGGCTGCTCAGGAATCGGCTGGGCGCCCTCGCAGGGCAGATCCGGCGAGCAGGCCTCGGTACAGACCCCCTTCCGGCAGACCCCCGTCTCGCAATCCTGGTCGTTGCGGCAGGTGCCGAGGAGATAGCCCCCGCCCTGGGCGGACAGCATGCAGAACCCCTGGACGCAGATCAGGCCCGAGGGACAGGTCTCTTCGGGACCACAGGGCACCGTGCAGTACTGGACCTGGAACAAGGCGTCGGAGATGCAGGTCGCAGGCGCCCCGCAGTCGCCGTCATCGGGACAGGGCGACAGGCAGGCCCCGCCGTAGCAGAAGCGCCCCTCGGCGCACTGCCAGGTCCCCTGGCAGGCCTCCCCCTGCCCCCGCACCCCCACCAGGTCCGCCGGGACGCAGAGGGAGAGGCCCCCGGCATCGTCCTGCACGCAGGTCCCCTCGGGGCAGGGCGCCTCCTCGGAGCAGGCCACCGAACAGCGCGTCTCCCCGGCCACCGACAGGCACTTCCGGTCCCCGGTGCAGGACCAGTCGGCCACGCAGGGCTCGAAGAACCCCTTCCCGGCCTCGCCCTTCGGGACGCAGATCTGGATCGTGGGGTCCGCCGCGATGGGTCCCGCCACGCACTCCATGTGGTCGGGACAGGTCGAGAGGCCCTCGCCCAGAGAGAGGCACTGGCCGCTGCAGAACCCGTCCTGGCAGAAGCGGGTCGCGCACTCCCCGGAGAAGCCGCAGGGCTGGCCGAATTCCATCACCCCCAGCGGCACGCAGTAGAACTTGTGCTTGAATCCCAGTTCGTCGCCGTTGTCCCGGCAGACCCCGCAGGGGCCGCACCGTTCCGGGGCGGCCGCTCCCGCCCCGTCGTCGCAGGGGTCCGCACAGAACCGCTTGCCGTCGATCCCCAGGCAGAGGTCCCCGGCGCAGTCGGCATCATGGTTGCAGACCTGGAACCGCCGCCCCGAGGCATCCCCCGGAAGGGTCGCGTCGGCGGTTCCCGGGCGACAGAAGGACCCCTCGGGGAACCGGATGCAGACCGCCCCTTCCGGGCAGTCCGGCAGGTCCCGACCGCAGGGGGTCGCGCAGGTGGCGGTCCACCCGTCGCCCCACTCGCGGCAGATCCCCGAGGCGCACTCCCCCGGGAAGTTGCAGGCCGACCCGAAGGGCTGGCCGTAGGTCCGGTGGTCGCATTGCCCGAACCCCAGGCAGGCCCCCTGGAAGCACCAGCCGCTACCAGGAGTCTCGGGCAGGGCCGGGCAGGCCTGGCCATCCTCGGCGGCCTCGTACTCGCAGAGGCCCGATGCGGGATTGCACTGCCCCTCCCCCCGGTGGCACGCATCGGGAGGGGGACAGACCACGGGCGCCTCGTCCTCACAGGCCCCGGACCGGCACACGCCGGCCTCCATGCAAGGGGCCTCGCCGCCGCAGGGATCGCCGTCATGAATCGGCTGGCAGCCGTCGCAGCAGGGGCCCACCGCCTCGCAGAGGCAGGCGCCCGGGTCTGCGACGGCGTCGCCGCCGGAATCAGCGCCCGGGTCCCCGGCCGCATCGATTCCGACGTCCCGGCCCTGGTCAGTCGACACGTCCTCGGGCAGGTCCACCGCGGAACCGTCCACGGGGATGTCGGGTCCGCCACCCGGATCCCCGCTCCCGGAACCCCCGCCGCAGGCCCAGATCACCCCACAGAAGAGCCACGCGAACCTCTTCATGGTCGCCTCCCTCCTTTGACCCCGGAACACGGTGAGCCTACGCCAGCCCCGGAATGGACGCAAAGGGTTTTCCAGGGCCCGCTGCAACCGAACGGAACCGGCGCCCGGCGTCAGGGACCCCCACCGGGCGGTTCGGCCTCGGGCAGGGGCAGGCGGGGACGCGCCCCGAGGGTCACCGGGACGCCACCCTCCCGGTCCCGGCGGGAGACCAGCACCTCGACGGTCTCTCCCGCCCGGGTCATCGCCATCACCTTCCGGAAGTCGGACCGTCCGGTGACGGGGCGACCGGCGACCGCCCGCACCACGTCGTCCTCCTGGAGGCCAGCCCGGGCCGCCGGGCTGCCCTCCACGACCCGGACGACCCGCACCCCCGGCCCTGGAGCGATGCCCAGGCGTTCCCAGTCCCCGGGGCGCACCTCCTGGACCGCCACGCCCATCCAGCCGCGAATCACCGTCCCGCCGCTCAACACCTCCTCGATGAACTCCTTGGCGACGTTCACGGGCACCGCGAACCCGATTCCCTGGGCCCCCCGGCGGCTCAGGCGCGCCACCGCCACCATCTTCCCGTCGGTGTCGAAGACGGGCCCCCCGGAGTTGCCCGGATTGATCGACGCGTCCAGTTGCAGGAAGTCGTCGAAGGGTCCGTTGCCGATGCTCCGGTCCCGGGCGGAGAGGATGCCCACCGAGACGGTGTGTTCCAGGCCGAAGGGATTCCCCACCACCAGCAGCCACTGGCCGACCCGCAGGGACTCCGAGTCCCCGAGGACGACCGACGGGAGAGGCTCCCCGCCGTCCACCTGCAGCAGCGCCAGGTCATAGCGTTCATCCTCGCCGACCAGCCGTGCGGCGAATTCCCGCCCGTCCAGCAGGCGCACCTGGATGGACCGGGCGCCGGCGACCACATGGCGGCTGGTCAGGATGTGCCCCGAGAGGCTGACAATGGCCCCCGAACCCAGCGTCCGCATGCGACCCCCGGAGCCCGGCGCCGGAGGATCGGCCGTGGGGGAGTCCTCAGGGCTCGCAGACCCAGTCCTGTCCGGGTCCAGGGGCACCTCGGCATAGAGATTCACCACTGCCGGCTTCAATTCCTCGGCCAGGTCCACGAAGCCCGACTCCAGGGAGACCCGGGCCCGGACCGGTCGGTGGCCTTCCTCGGCCTCCCTCCAGGGCCGGTAGGGGGCCCGATCCACGACCCACCGGGGTTCCGGGTCCCGGCACCCCACGAACGCTGCCAGGGCCCCGATCCCGACCCATCCCCAGACCAGCCATTCGATGCCAGGACGCATCATCGAGGCCTCCTTGCCGCCCCCTCACCCCCCTCCGCCCAGGGAGATCCCCCACAGCCACAGGGCCGCGATGGCCAGCGTCCCGATCGTGACGGGAATCCCCACCCGGGCGTGCTCCCTCCAGCCGATGGAGACGCCGAGCCGCCCGGCCTGGTCCACGACGATCAGGTTGGCAATGCTCCCCACCAGCAGCAGGTTTCCGGCCAGCGTGCTGGACAGTGCCAGCACCGGTCCCGCCAGGGGATGATGGGCCATGGGCAGCAGCAGCATCACCGCTGGGACATTGGAGACCAGGTTGGACAGCACCACGCTGGTCCCGAAGAGCCAGCCGGGATGGGAGAGGTCCGCCCCGCGGCCGGAGACGGCCAGGACCAGCCGCCCCGCCAGGCCCGACTCCTGCACTGCGTGGTTCACCACGAAGAGCCCCAGGAACAGGACCAGCAACTGCCAGTCCACCAGCCCGAGGACCTGCCGGGAGGCCATCTTCCGGCTGGTCATCAGGATCGCCGCGGCCGACAGCGCCACCAGTTCCCGTGGGACCCACTCCAGGAGGAACAGCACCAGCAGGCCCGCGAGGACCAGCAGGCCCTTGAGGCTCTGCCACTGCCGGAAGGGGGGCAGGTCCAGGGCGACCGGGGCGCACGTTCCGTCGAACCGGCCCCGGTAGGTGGCCACCACGACGACCCAGACCACCCCGAGGCCCAGCAGGGCCGGCACCCCTCCGTCCACCAGGTATCCCCCGAAGGACAGGTGGAGGGCCTGCCCGATGAGCATGTTCTGGGGATTGCCGATCAGGGTCGCTGCGGACCCCACGTTGGCCGAGGCGGCCAGGGCCAGCAGGAAGGGCGCGGGGCGCCATCCTCGCCGGGCACAGACCTCGACCAGCACGGGCGTCATCGCCAGGCACACCACGTCGTTGGCCAGCAGCGCCGACAATCCCCCCGCGATGACCACGAGGCCCCCCAGCATCGCCTTCGGCCCGATGCCCGCCGTGCCGAGTCGCCGCACGACCCACGTATAGAACCCTCCCAGGCGCAGCTGCGCCGACACCACCATGAGCCCGAACAGCAGCACCATGGTGGGAATATCGACGCTGCCCAGGGCCTCCTGCACCGAGAGGCGTCCCGAGACGGTGAGCGCGATGGCCCCCAGCAGGGCGATGCCGGTCCGGTCCAGGGACAGCCCGGGGATGCCCCCGAGGATCATGCCCCCGTACACCACCAGGAACACCCCCATCACCCAGCCATCCATGTCGGTCTCCGTGACGTCCCTCGACGCCCTTCTCCCCCGGGTCCCTTCCAGGACCCGGGGCACGCCCGGGTCCTGATTCCGCGGGCATCCCTTGCCGGCAGGATGCCCCGTCTCGTCGTGGAGGATATCCCGCTTCCATGGCCATGCATATCGCTCCCCCCGGAACACATCCCTCCCTCTCCCTGGACCGGCCCCCACTTCCCGATGCCACTCATTGACAACACAACGCCTGCATCCTATCCTGGATGTGCCAGTCCGGTGGCCGCCACCCGGTACGGTTTTTCATGGCGCGAGGAAGAGCGATGAAGCAACCCCAGATCATGGATATCGTCGGGCAGGAGATTCGGCGCCTCCTCGAGGAGGCGAATTCCCTCGACAGGCAGATCGACGACCTCACGGCCCAGCGGAACCGGCTCCGGATGCTGATCTCCGTCCTGGAGCAGCACCGGGAGGCCCCGACCCGCCGGCAGGAGCCACGAACACTGGTCACACCGACACCCCCGGAGGCGAAGATCCGCCCGCCTCGACCGGCGTCCGGGCTCGACGCCGCGCAACCGAATCTCCGCGTGGGTCTTCCGGCACGGATGCGCGAAGGGGCCTATGCGGGCCTGGAGGGAGTCATCCGGTGGTGCAAGACGAGCCCCCGGGGCATGATCTGCACACTGTCGCTCCGCAGCCCCACGGGACGGGTCGTGCGCACCCAGGTGAGCGAGAGCAGCCTGGGCCGGAAGTGGGAGTTGCTGGAGGTGCCTGGAAAGGCCTCTCCCGGAACGCAGGAGGCCTCCCCTCGGAAGGCTCCCTCGCGGTCCCGCGCCGGCACGAAGACCCGTGCGGACGGCGGGACCCGCAAGGCCCTCGCCCGGAAATCGACAGGTCCCCGGCGGGCGACCCGGCCCGAGGTGTTGCTACAACGCAACACCCGGGTGAAGGTGCTCAAGGGCAAGTACGCCGGTTGGGAGGGGTTCATCTCGGGGATCCGGGACAAGAAGACCGCCATCACCTACGCGCTGACCCTGAGTGGCCCCGGGGGCGAGGAGGGACGAACCCAGGTGAACCACGGTTCTCTGGGCCTCTCCTGGGTGCTGCTGGACACCCCCGCCGGGACGCAGAACGAACCGGCGACCCCGCCGAAGGTGCTTCGCAGACGCCCGGCCCGGGCGGAAGCCCCCGAGGCCGGCGGGGACCCGAATACGGCCGAGGTCTCGCAAGCCGGGGAGGCCGATCCGACGGCTCTGGAGGCCCAGGTCGCCGAACCCATGGCCGGTGGCGACCGTCCAGAAGACCAGACCCCTGCTGCAGGCGAGGAATCGGACCAGGGACAGGCCGGACCGGTCACCCGGTACACCCCCTCCTCGCCGGTGCTGAAGGAGAGGACACGCATCCGCATGCTCTCGGGACCCCACCTGGGACTCACGGGGATGATCGTGCGGGTCCAGCAGCACCCGGGGCCCAGGGCCGATGCCATCTACACGATCCTGATCGAGGCCGGCCCCGACGGGGACACCGTGCTGACCTCGGCGCGCCATTCCTCCCTGGGGCGATCCTGGACCGTCCTCTGACCTCGACAAGCGCCACGCTTCCCCTAGAATCTGCGTGACTCGTTCGGAGATCCCCCTTGCACACCATGACCCGCCCTCGACGATGGACGTGGATGTTCTCGGTGGCCTCGGTCCTGATCCTGGGAGGCTGCGGTGGAACGTCCTCCCCCGGGGACCTCGGGAGTCCCGACGCGTGGCAACCGGCCGACACGGGACGGGACGGGTCCGAGGTCCCGCTCCCCGACGAGGGGATGTTGGATCCGGGTGCCGACCCCGGGTCCGACGGGGGACTGGACCTGGGCCCTGAGGACCCCGGGGAGCCCCCCCTTCCCGAGGATGCGGTGGAGCCCCACGTGGAGATGCGCGAGGGCATCCGGGTCCTCTGGCTGGCCGGCACCCCCCGGCAGATGGGACGTCAGCAGGGAAGACTGCTTCACGACCTGATCGCCCAGGCGATGGACTTCATCGACCAGGACCCCCTCATGTCGATGCTGCCGGAACTGGCGGAGCAGACCGGGGTCCTGGACATCCTCTGGGCCACGGCCTACCCCGACGTGATCGAGGAGTGCGAGGGGCTCGTGGAGGAAACCGGGGACGTGGGCATGGACATGACCCGCTGCCTGGTGCTGAACGGCGGGGACGTGATGCTCCAGTTCGTGCTCCATGGACTGCCCCCCGACTGGGTCCCTCCCCGGGAGTCCTGCTCCGGGGTCCTGGCCACGGGCCCGGCCACGACCGACGGGCGCCTGCTCCATGCCCGCAACCTGGACTGGGGCAGCATGGACATCTCGATCGTGCATCAGAACCCGACAATCCAGGTCCGACAACCGGCCGATGGCATTCCCCACGCGGTGATCGGGTTCCCGATGAACCTGTCCCCCTATACGGGGATCAACGAGGCGGGCATCTCGCTGGGCACCAACGCCATCGACCCGGCGGACTCCTCAGTGACCACGGCCCAGGGGCGAAGCAACGTCCAGATGACCCGGCAGATCCTCTCGCGCTTCCGGTCCCTCCAGGAGGTCGAGGACTTCGTGCGGGCCGAGACGCCGATGATGACCGGAACGCTGGTGGTGGGAGACGGGGACGGCCGGACCGGGGCGATCTTCGAGAAGGCGCCTAAGGCCATCGAGGTCCTCCGTCCGGGCGAGCGGGGCATCGTGTTCGCCACGAATCACTTTGTGTCACCGACGATGGCCGAACTGGACGACCCGAACCCGGGGGACGGGAGTCTCAAGCGCTTTGACCGGCTCCGGCAGCTGCTGACCCCCGGCTTTTACGGTTCTTTCCACGGGCGCCTGGATCCCGATGGCCTGGCCCGGGTCATGCAGGACATCGTCGATGCCTGGTCGGGGGAGGTCCCCTCCCGTTCGGCCCTTGAGGAGAAGAACTGGGACAACAACGTCGGCCTGGGGTCCAACGGGCCAATGCACTTCGTGATCTTCGACCCGGAACGGCGCCTGTTCTGGCTGGCTGCCGGGAGGCCCCCGATCCACGAGATGGCCTATCGGTGCTTCTCGCTGGAGGAATTGCTGGGACAGGCCGACGCGACGCCCTGCGACCCGCCGACCATTGGAGGACACGAACCGGCCGCCCCGCGGCAGGTGCCGGAGGGCTGCGAGGAACGGCCGGACACGCTTCCCTGGACACCGGCCGAAGACGCCACCTTCCTTCGGGGACCGCTGCTCCAGCGGGTGACGGACACCGAGGCCACGGTGCTGTGGCGACTGGAGCCACCTCGGAGCGAGCCGGGATGCGTGGTCCTGTGGCCCGATGATGACGATGAGCAGACCCACTGCGGATCCCCTGACGGCAACGGACAGTATGAGGTGACGCTGACGGGACTGGCCCCGGGGACCGAGATCCCCTACCGGGTCTCGGTCGGAGACCTGAAGACCGGGGTGCTCTCCTTCCGGACCCTCCCGGACCGGGCCGTGCCGGTGCGGTTCGCGGTCTTCGCCGACGCCCATGCGAGCATCGCAAACCTGGCGCGGATGAGCGCCATCGCCCTGGCGGAGGACGTGGACTTCGCCATCGTCTCCGGGGACCTGACGATCTCGGGATTGCGGGAGGAGTACGACGCCTTCTTCGAGGGGATCCGACCCCTGGGAAGCCGGGTGGCCATCTGGGCCGTCCCGGGCAACCACGACTCCAAGAACCTCGACGAGTACTTCCAGTCCTTCGCGCTGCCCCAGGGAAACTGGGACGAGGTGGCCGACGGGCTGGGCGAGGCCTTCTGGTCCGCCCGGCTGGGCAACGCCTGGATCGGAGGCGGCTGGGTCCGAGACCTCTATTTCGCGACCCCGGAGAGCGACTGGGGAGAGGTGGCCTGGATCCGACGTGAGGCCAGCCAGCGGCCGTTCCAGACCGCCCGCTGGCGCCTCTTCTTCATCCATGAGCCTCCCTATACCGCCCAGTGGAACGAAGAGTGCAACTACACCGGCGAGTGGAGCGTCCGGACCACCCTCTATCCCCTGCTGGCCCAGACGGGGGTCCAGGCGGCATTCCACGGCCACATGCACGGGATCGAGTGGGGGGACGTGAACGGAGTCGCCTCGTTCATCATCGGGGGACTCAATGGGCACATGGACCCGGACGTCTGTCCCGTCCCCGAGGACTTCCCCCAGCCATGGCACGGCATCTACGGCATCGCGAACTTCGCCATCGTCGAGACCCTCTGCGATCGCCTCGTGGTGCGCATCCTGGACCTGGACGGGAATCTCCTCCAGCAGGTGGAGGTCCCGGCCACCGCCCCCTGACGTCCGGCGGGATCACCACGCCTTCAGTCCTCCCAGGGCGCGCTCGCAGTCCCGCGTCAGTTCCGCGGGTCGTCGCAATCGTGGGGGGAGCGGGTCACGAAGACCGACTGGGGACGGCTCGCCAGCAGGAACTTCAACTGGCTCCAGCAGAGGACGCGATTCCGACCATCCCGCTTGGCCCGGTAGAGGCACTCGTCGGCCCGGCGAAGCACCTCCTGGAGCGAGGTCTCCTCGCCCCGGCGGCCGGTCGCGACCCCCAGGCTGATGGTTCGCCGGAGGCTCGTCTCGGGGCCGATGGGGATCGAGAGGGCCTCGACGGCCAGCCGCAGCCGCTCCGCCAGTCGGATGGCCCCCTCCTCGGGGGTCCCGGGGGCAATGACCAGGAACTCCTCGCCCCCGTAGCGTCCCACGAAATCCCCCTGTCGCACGGTCCGACGAAGGGTCGTTCCCACCTCCCGGAGCACCGTGTCCCCCACCAGGTGTCCCCAGGTATCGTTGACCTCCTTGAACCGGTCCAGGTCGATCATCACAAGGGAGACGACCTCCCCATAGCGATGCACCCGCTCCTGCTCCTCCTGGAGCCGCTTGTGCAGGGCCCGGGCATTGAAGAGGCCTGTCAGGGCGTCCCGCTCCGCCATCTCCCGCAGCACCACGTTCTCCTCGATCAGGCTGGCCGTCCGTTGCTCCACCAGGGCTTCCATGCGCGCCTGAAGCGCCTGCAGTTCCTGCTGGAGCCGGAGATTCTCCCGGACCACCTCCTGGGACCGGACGGCCCGATGGACCAGCGTCACCAGCTGGTCCGGCTCGTAAGGCTTCTGGAGGTAGCCGAAGAGGCTGCCCTCGTTGAGGGCCCGGACCAGCGCCGGGAGGTCCGCATGGCCCGTCACCATCACCCGCACGGTCCGGGGATAGAGGACTCGGATCCGGGTCAGGACCTCGTCCCCCGAGAGGTCGGGCATCCGCTGGTCGCAGAGCACCACCGAGTCGGGCCACTGCTCCATCGCCGCGATGGCCTGTCGGCCCGAGGTGAAGCCGTGGGTGTCGAAGTCGTCCGACAGCAGCGCCTCCATCACCACCAGTTGCTCCGGCTCGTCATCGATCATCACCACCGCGGGTCTGTCACTCATCCGCGCCCCCCTCTGCAGGTCCACCCGGCCCCCCCTCGGTGACCAGGGCCCGGGCCGCCGCCGCCTGCTCGGCCTCCCGCCGGGAACGTCCAGCCCCCTCGAATCGTCGGCCATCGAACAGCGTGACCTGGACCCGGTACCGCCGGTCATGGGGAGGTCCCGAGGCGTCCAGGACCTCGTACCGCGGCACCTCCCCGACAGCCTTGAGGCTCCGTTCCTGCAGGCGCGACTTGGGATCTCGGGCACTGGCCAGGGACCGCCCCGAGGCCACCCGGGACCCCAGCACGTCCTGGAGGAACCGCCGGACCTCCTCGAATCCCCGGTCCAGAAAGATGGCCCCGACCAGCGCCTCGAAGGCGTCGCAGAGGGCCGAATCGGACCGGGCAATGCCGTCCACCTGGGACGCCCCCCGGCCCAGGCGGAGGTGATCCCCGATCCCGAGGGCCCGGGCGAGGTCGGCCAGGGAGCTCCTCCGCACCACGGCCGATCGCAGGCGGGTCAGGTCCCCCTCGGCCAGACCGGGATGGGCCTCGTAGGCCAGGGCCGAGACGACCGCTCCCAGGACCGCATCCCCCAGGAACTCCAGTCGTTCGTTGTCGGTCCCGGTCCCCGGAACCTCGTGGATGTAGGACGAATGGGTCAGGGCCGTCCGGAGCAGGTCGGGGTCCTGGAACCGGACCCCGAGGCGATGCTGAAGAGTCTCGAGGCCTTCGGGGTCGTCCAGGTCCTTCACGGCCCCTCCTCCGACCAGGCGTCCTCCCCCTCGGCGCGGGTGACCCGGATCGGGAAGCGTCCGGGTCGCAGCCCCGCGGAATCCCTCCGGTAGACCCGAGTGTAGTCCGCCGCGAGGGACTCGACAATGTCCCCCCGGGACCGGATGTCCACCACCTCGACCTCCCGGCCCACCCAGGACCGCGCCCGCGCGTCGAGCCGCCTGCGGGACAGGTCCCGGAGCATCGCCGACCGTGTCGAGACCTCCTCCGGGTCCACCCGGTCGGTCCGCAGCGCCGCCCGGGTCCCGGGCCGGGGAGAGAAGGGAAAGACGTGCAGGCGGGTCACCGGAAGCCCCTCGACCAGGTCCAGCGTGTGCTGGAAGTCCTCGGCCGTCTCCCCGGGGAATCCCACCAGCAGGTCCATGCCCAGATGGAGGTCCGGCACGGCCCCGGCGAGGTCCTCCAGGCGGCCTCGCAATCCCGCCACGTCGGCGCTCCGCCCCATCGCCTGCAGGACCCGGGGACTGCCGGACTGCACCGGGACGTGGAGGTGGGGACAGAGGTCCCGGGACCCCGCCAGGAGACGCTGCAGGCCCGGGGTCAGTCCATGGGGCTCCAGGGAGGACAGCCGGAAGCGGACCCCCAGGCCCAGGGAGAGGCAACCTTCCAGCAGGTCCGCGAGGTCCTGGCCCTGGTCCCGGCCCCAGGAGGCCAGGTCCACCCCCGTCAGCACCACCTCCCCGACGCCGACCCGGGAGGCCGCCTCCCGGACCTTCCGCAGGACCTCGGCCAGGGGCAACGACCGGGAGGGCCCCCGGAGCAGGGGAACGATGCAATAGGCACACCGGTGATCGCAGCCGTCCTGTACCTTGATCAGCGGGCGGCTCCGACCCGCCCGGGCCGTCGAAGACCCGGGAAGGGCCGACGATTCTCCGGAAGGGCCCAGGAGGGCCTGGACGGCCTCCCGGAGACGCCGGGCCACCTCCTCCCGACGGGAGGTCCCCGGGACCACTTCCACCGCATCGGGAAGCGATTCCGAGGCCCCGGGACCGAGGCGCTGGGCCAGGCACCCCGTCAGCAGCACCCGGGCACCCTCCCGGAGGCCCCGGTGGGCCAGGGCGCGCCCGTCTCGCTCGGCCGCCGCGGTCACCGCGCAGCCGTTCACCACCACCAGGTCCGCCGGATCCCGAGGCCCCACCCACCGGACCGGCAGGTCCCCCAGGGCCGCGAGGACCTCCTCCCCGTCGGCCTGATTCACCTTGCAGCCGGTGGTGACCCAGCGCACGCGGACCACCGATGGCCGAGGCCCGTCCATTCCTCTCCGGTCCGTCAGGGGGACCCCGGGGACGCCCCGGACTCCCGCAGCAACTGCCCTGCAACGATCCCGTCGATGTCCTCGGGAGCCAGGATGCGCTGCTCGCTCTTGGCCACCCGGAGCAGGGCCTGGACCCGCTCGGGGGTGGGGTCGAGACCCCGGTCCAGCAGCGCCTGTTCCGCATTGCTCTGGCCGCTCATGGGCCCCACGCAGATCTCCTGCCGCCGACCGAACATCCCCGCCGGAACCCCCGAATAGACCCGGTCGGCCAGGAAGTCGTCCCCCTTGCGCCGCGCCTTCAGGATCGCCGAGGCATGGACGCCCGTCTGGGTTCGGAAGACGTCCCGGCCCGCCAGGGGATAGTTGGGTGCGATGGGAACGTCCAGCACCGCCGATGCGCGCCGGCAGTACTCCAGCAGCCGGGAGAGGTCCCGGTCCTCTCCCAGGACGCCCATCAGCCGCAGGTTCATGATCAGGCGGTCCATCGAGGTGTTGCCGGCCCGCTCCCCGACCCCCAGGGCGCAGCCGTGGAGCCGGTCGGCGCCATGGGCCATCGCCCAGAGGGCATTGGAAAGCGCCAGGCCCCGGTCGTTGTGCCCGTGCCAGTCCACGGGCACGTCAACCCCCATCGCCTTCAGGAGGTCCAGCACGTAGCGCATGAGCACCCGGATGCCGTCGGGCATCGCGTGCCCCACGGTATCGCAGACGCACAGGCGATTCGCCCCCATGTCCACCGCGTGGGAGAAGAGACGGTAGATCACGTCGGGGCGGGAGCGGGTGGTGTCCTCGGTGACGAAGGTCACCGGCAGCCCCGCCTGGCGACACAGGCGAATCGACTCGGTGGTCCGCTCGAGCAGAAAGGGAAGGTCCCAGGCCTCGGCCAGCATCCGGATGGGACTGGACCCGATGAAGATCATCACCTCCACCGGGATCCCCGCGTGATCCGCCACCTCCAGGCTGGCCCGGATGTCGTCCCGATGGGTCCGGGCGGCGACGACGGGGCGGATGCGCATCCCTTCCCGGGCAATCGCCCGGGCGAGGGTCATGCACTCCCGCCGGGCCCGGTCCCCGGCCCCCGGGAGCCCCAGGTCCACCGAGTCCACCCCCAGGGCCTCCATCAGGTGCACCAGTTCCAGTTTCTCCTCGGTGGCAGGGTGGCGCACGTAGGAGGACTGGAGCCCGTCCCGCAGCGTCTCGTCGTGGAGCAGCACCCGGCGGCGCAGCACCTGCTGGGCGTCGTCCACCCGGTTCCAGTCGTAGATCGTGTCGTGATATGGCTCGCGCCAGCCGGAAGAGGAGGCCATCCCGTCATTCCTCCCGGACCCGGTCCCGATCCCGCTGCAGGATCCGTTCTCGCTTGTCGTAGGCCTTCCGCCCCCGGGCCAGTGCGATCTCCACCTTGGCCCGACCGGACTGGAAATAGACCGAGAGGGGCACCAGCGTCAGGCCCTTCTGCCGCACCTTGCCGTCCAGCCTCCGGATCTCGGCCCGATGCAGCAGGAGTTTCCGTCGGCGCGTCGGGTCGTGGTTCTGGTAGGAGGCCGCCGCGTAGGGGGCGATCCGGGCCCCGACCAGGAAGACCTCCCCGTCCACGATCTCCCCATAGGAGTCCACCAGCTGCATGCCCCCCTGGCGCAGGGACTTCACCTCGCTCCCGAGCAGCACCAGGCCCGCCTCCAGCCGTTCCAGCAACTCGTAGTCATGGCGGGCACGGCGGTTCTCGGCCACCACCTTCCGCCCCGCCTGCTGCCGGTCCTTCCCCATGCCCCTGCACCCCGGGCCTGCCCGAAGCGGTGGATTATAATCCCCCATCGCCCTCCCCGGGAGGACCCCATGTCCGGACCCCTGTACCTGGTGGATGCCAGCGGACTGCTGCACCGGGCCTTCCATGCCATTCGCCCCCTCCGGACCAGCCGGGGCGTCCCGACCAATGCCCTCTTCGGGCTTGCCCAGATGGTCCGGCGCCTGATCCGGGAGCACCACCCCGAACGCATCGCCGTGGTCTTCGATGCCGGGCGGGAGACCTTCCGGAACCGCCTTTACCCTGCCTACAAGGCCAATCGCCCCCCGACCCACCCGGACCTCGTGCCCCAGTTTCCGCTGGCCCGCCGGCTCTGCGAGGCCCTGGGACTGCCGGTGCTGGAGGTCCCGGACTTCGAGGCGGACGACGTGATTGCCACTCTCTGCGAACGGGCCGTCGCCGAGGGGCTCGAGGTCGTGATCGAGTCCGGCGACAAGGACCTGTTGCAACTGGTGCGGCCGGGGGTCACGGTCCGGGACCCCCTCCGGGAGGAGGCGTTGGACGCCGAGGGAGTGAAGGCCCGGCTCGGGGTGCCTCCCGGGGCGGTGCGGGACTATCTGGCCCTGCTGGGGGACTCCTCGGACAACGTCCCCGGGGTGCCGGGAATCGGCAAGAAGGGCGCCGCGGACCTCCTGGACCGCTACGGGTCCCTGGAGGGCCTCTTCCTGCACCTGGAGGAACTGCCTCCCCGGGCCCGGGAGAGCCTGCGCCAGCACCGGGACGCCGTGTTTCTGAGCCGGGACCTGGTGACCCTGCGCACCGACGTGCCCCTGCCCTCCCCGGAGGCCCCCCTGGAGGCCCTGCGCCTCGGGCCTCCGGACCCGGCCGTCGCCGTGCCCCTGCTGACCGAACTGGAATTCCGATCCCTCATCCGGGACCTGGGCCTGGCGCCCGCCCCGGGAGGCGCCCCGGGCTCTTCCGATCATGCGGCCGCCGTTCTCCCGGGGGTGGCGCCCGGGTCAGGCCCGGCGGAGGTCACGACCCCGGGAACCCGTCCCCCGGTCGTCGGCAGCGACCTGGAGGCCCGGGAGGCCCTCGATCGACTCCGGGCCGCGGGAAGCGGCAGCCTGGTGGCCCTCTTCGGGCCCCGGGACCCGGTGCGACCCGCCCTCCGGGGACTGGCGGTGGTGCTGGAGGACGGCACGACCCTCGCCTTTCCTCCCGAGACCGACTCCCCGGAACTGGCCGCGACCCTCGCGGAGGCCCTTGCCCGAGGCCCCTGGAACACCGCCGGCTTCAAGGAGATCGGCCAGTGGATGGAGTTTTGGGGTCTCGCGGCGCCGTTGCCGGCCTTCGATGCCTGCCTGGCCTCCTACCTGCTGGACTCCGAACGGGAGGACCACTCGCTGGATGCCCTGGCCCTCCAGGTGCTGAAGCGGCCCGTCCCGCCGGCCCAGGACGGGAGTCCGGAGGCCCTGGGAGCCCGGGCGGAGGCCCTGGCGGCGATGGTCCCCTCTCTGCGTCCGCGTCTGGTCGAACAGGGGCTCTGGTCCTTGTTGGCCGACATCGAGATCCCCCTGAGTCGCCTCCTGGGGGAGATGGAGCGCACCGGCGTCGGGGTGAACCCCGAGGTCCTGGGCCGCCTCTCCGGGGACCTGTCCACGGAGGTCCAGCGCCTCGAGAAGGCCATCCTCGATGCGGCCGGGTTCCCCTTCAATCCCAACTCCCCGAAGCAACTGGCAGACGTCCTCTTCGGCCGACTGGGGCTGCCGGTGCAGAAGCGCACCAGGTCGGGTCCCTCGACGGACCAGGCGGTGCTGGAGGAACTGGCGCCCCTGCACCCCGTGCCGGCCCTGATCCTGGAGTTCCGCTCGTTGACGCGCCTCAAGAACACCTATGCCGACGTGCTGCCCCGGCTGGTCCACCCCGCGACGGGCCGCATCCATACCTCCTACAACCAGACCGTGGCCTCCACGGGGCGCCTCTCCTCGTCGGACCCGAACCTCCAGAACATTCCGGTCCGGACCGCCACGGGACGTCGCATCCGCTCGGCCTTCGTGGCCGCCCCGGGCCGGGAGTTCATCTCGGCCGACTACAGCCAGATCGAGTTGCGGATCCTGGCCCACCTCTCGGGGGATCAGGCCCTCGCGGAGGCATTCCAGGGGTCCGCGGACATCCACCGGCGCACCGCGGCCCGGTTCTTCCATTGCCCCGAGGATCAGGTCACCCCGGACCAGCGACGGGCCGCCAAGGCCATCAACTTTGGGGTCCTCTACGGCATGGGGGCCTACCGGCTCGGACGGGACCTGCGGATCCCGATCGGAGAGGCCCAGCACTTCATCGACGACTACTTCGCGGCATTCCCGGCCGTCCGAGCCTTCCTGGACCGCACCCTGGAGGAGGCCCGGATCCGGGGCTACGTGGTCACCGCCCTGGGGCGGCGGCGCCGCATCGAGGGGCTGTCGGACCGCAACCACAACCTGCGGGCCCAGGCGGAGCGGATGGCCATCAACATGCCGGTCCAGGGGACCGCGGCGGACATCTTGAAGATCGCGATGGTCCGGGTCCGGGACCGCCTGCGCATCGAGGTCCCGGAGGCCCGACTCGTGCTGACGGTCCACGACGAGCTGATCGTCGAGGCCCCCGAGGGAACCGGGGAGACAGTGGCGACCCTGCTCCGGGAAGAGATGACCCGGGCCTTCCCCCTCCGGGTCCCCCTGGCGGTGGAGATCGGCCGGGGCCGCTCCTGGAGCGACCTCCACGAGTGAGTTCGACCGCTCCTCCAGGCCCTCCTTCCAGGCGGCGTGGTCCCTGGCATCACCAGATTCAGATCTCTTGACAGGACGACCCGGTCTCGCCTAACCTCGGCCCGCGTTGCGGGTGTTGCCGACAGGCCCAGGTAGCTCAGTCGGTAGAGCAGCGGACTGAAAATCCGCGTGTCGGTGGTTCAATTCCGCCCCTGGGCACCACCTCGGTTCTCTGAAGTTCGAGGGTCCCGCTGCTCCTCCGGTCGATCGCGCAGGTCCTCCCGGCCGGTATCGGCAGACTTGACGGCAGCGAACCTTTCAGGTAAATAGGCGCGCCTGTTGTTTGGAACGAGGTTCCCATGGCAACGACCAGTTTTCGCACCACCGACGTCCCGAAGCGGTGGTACACGGTGGACATGGACGGCGTGCACGTGGGTCGCGCCGCGGCCCGGATCGCCTCGATCCTCCGGGGCAAGACGAAGCCGACCTACACCCCCCATGCCGACACGGGGGACTTCGTGATCGTCGTCAATGCCGCCAAGGCCGTGTGGACGGGCAAGAAGTCCCAGGCCCTCTGGCGGTGGCACACCGGCTGGTTCGGCCACCTCCGGGAACGGACGGTCCAGCAGATGATGGAGACGAAGCCCGAATTCATGATCTGGAAGGCCGTGCGCGGGATGCTTCCCAGGGGCCCCCTGGGGCGGGCGATGCTTCGGAAACTGAAGGTCTATGCCGGACCCGAGCATCCCCATGCCGCCCAGCAGCCGGTGCCGCTGGACATTACGAAGGTCTGACGAGGGAGAAAGAGGGATGGCGGAAGGCAACGCGCTCTACACCGGTCGTCGCAAGGAGGCCGCCGCCCGGGTCCATCTGGTCCCGGGGACCGGCCGCATCACGGTCAATGGGCGGGAGGTGGACCAGTACTTCCACCGGCCGGGCCTCGTGGCGATGGTCCGCCAGCCCCTGATGCTGCTGGAGAAGGCCGAGGCATTCGACGTGATCGCGACGGTCCGGGGCGGCGGCGAGACGGGCCAGGCCGGCGCGGTTCGACACGGCGTCGCCCGAGCCCTGGCCGACATGAACCCCGAGGAGTGGCGGGTACCGATCAAGAAGGCCGGGCTGCTGACCCGGGACCCTCGGGCCAAGGAACGCAAGAAGTACGGCCGACCCGGCGCCCGCAAGCGCTTCCAGTACTCCAAGCGCTGATCCCCCCTGCGCGACGCACGGATCGCGGCTCGTCCCCTTCCCCCATCGGCCAGCGAGGATACAATGGGGCCCGGAAGGAGGCCCCTGTGCCGGAACCCCTGATCTCGATTCGTGGACTCACCCGATCCTTCGGGGACAACCCGGTGCTCCGGGGCGTGGACCTGGACGTTCCCGAGGGGTCCATCACCGTCGTCATCGGGCCCTCCGGTTGCGGGAAGTCGGTGCTGATCAAGCACGTCATCGGGCTGTTGCGGCCCGACTCGGGATCCATCCGCGTCGATGGACAGGAGATCACCGCCCTCTCCCAGCGGGAGATGACAGAGGTCCGGAAGAAGTTCGGCATGCTCTTCCAGCACTCGGCCCTCTTCGACAGCCTCACGGTGCTGGAGAATGTCCTCTTCCCCCTCCAGGAGCATCGGCGGATGCCTCGGCACCGGATGGAGGAACTGGCCGTGTCGCGCCTGAACCAGCTGGGCCTGTTCGGGGTGGAGGAGAAATACCCCGCCGAGCTGTCCGGGGGCATGAAGAAGCGCGTCGGACTGGCCCGGGCGACGATCCTGGACCCCCGGATCGTGATCTATGACGAGCCCATCAGGACTGACCGGTCTTTCAGAGAATCCGTCTGGGACGGGCCGCGCCAGGACTGAATTCACCGAGGATGGGGGGGGAGTAGCAGATATTCGCATTCGGGCGAGGGCGGGGTAGTCGGCTTGGCTCCGCAAGGTCCGCTGCGCCGACTACCGGGCTCCATCCGCGAGCACGAGCGGTGTCGTCTTCTTGGCAGTCCACGAACGGTTGATGCTTTCTGTGGTGCGGCGTGTGGGGGGCGGGTCGCCCCGCCCACCCACAGTGGGCTGTTGTAGCAACCCACAAGACACCAGAGGTGATGGATGTTAAGCCGCAATCTGAAAGTGATCCAATCTCACGTTTCCACGCGGTCGGAAGTCCT
>JAKPOP010000012.1 GCA_029547805.1 Deltaproteobacteria bacterium | reverse complement strand
GCCCAGAAGGCTCAACAAGGATCACGACCGCAGGATCGACGTCTCCGCTGCCTGGATCTGGCTCACAGAGGCCAGGCTCCTGCTCCGCAGACTCGCTGATGCCCCAGCCGCGGTGGCCACTTGATTATGTCCACACCTTCTTAGACCCTCCACGAATCCGGCCACGGCGGGGCCTCCCAGCAGCACCTCCGACCCTTCGCCCGGAGCCAGGGACGTCACGCCCGACACCGCCGACTCCTGCAGGGGGCCGCCCACCCCCTGGACCGGCACCTCCTTCGAGGCGGCGGGTCGGGTCACCGACTCGACCTCGCCGTCGGCCGTCACGCGGCGGATCCGCGCGCCGTCACTCCCCGATCCCTGGTCGTGAAACCACAGGCGATCCTGCCCGTCCACCGCAAGGGCCGTCGGGAGCCCCACGGTGGCCTGGACCGCGGGCCCGTCCTCAATGGATCCGTTTCCCGCTCGACACCTGGGCATCACGAGCGGGTCCTCGAGGCCATCCACGTGCCGGTAGATGCAGGACGACATGTCGGGGGAATAGAAGAGCCGTCCCTTCGAGTCGAAGGCCACGAAGTGCCAGTGCGGCGTTCCCTCCCTCACGCGCAACTGATGCAGAACGCCGCCCCGGGACTCCCAGAGGTCTCCCCCAGGCATCGAGAAGACCAGGCGGTCGGAGGTCGGGTCCTGGGCCAGGGTGGGCGGCGCAATGCCGCAGAAGGCCGTGGCCGTCGCAGCGGCTCCTTCCTGTGGGCCGGTGCAGGTCGTCTCGTCGCCGCCACCGACGACCAGGGCCATGGAACCGTCGGGGGCCAGCCGGTGGATGCCCCGGGCGCTGGAGACCAGGACGCCCCCCTGCGGGGCGGCTGCGATGGCCTCGGCGGTGGTCCAGTCCGGCTGTTCTCCCGCTTCCACTCCCGGCCCTGCGACCCGCTCCAGGGCCCCGGTGTCGGCGTTTCGCCGCCAGACCTCGTGACGTCCTCGGAACAGCACGTAGGACACCCCCGCCGACCGTGCCACCCGCGTGTCGCGGATGTCCTCTTCCGACAGGCCTGCCGTGGCCAGTTCGGGCCGATGATCCTCGAGGAAGGGCTCCTCCACCGGGCCATAGACCCGAGCCGGCTGGTCGCGGTCGCCTGCCAGCAGGATCCGATCGGTCCGGCACCAGGGCTGGACCAGACGCGTGAGACCCTGGAGGTGCCATCCGGGCCCGTAGGGACTGTCCCGTCGCACGTCCCGGGCCACGGTCGTGAAGCCCGTCCGGCTCCGTGGTACCGGCGCCGGTGCAGCGACGGGCTTGCCGTCCGATCCGGTCAGGGCGACCCCGGCGGCCGGGCTCGTGAAGGACCCCGAGGCCGATTCCAGCAGGTGGGCCTCGGCGGACCTCGAGACCCGGACCTCGACGTCCACGGCCTTCGCGGTCGGGGCCTCCACCTCGGTTGTCGCGAGTCCCCCGCCATCCCCGGCGGCCTCGGGCTGGCCGGCCGGTTCCAGGGTCGTTGCGACGACCGGCACCGCGTCCTGGACCTTGGCGGCATCTACCGTGGCCGCCATGCGGGCGGACCCCAGAGGGCTCGTGACGCGTACCGCAAGGGTCTCCCCGGTCCGGGCGTCCGGCAGGCCCACGGGGACCTCGATCCCGTCGCCCAGGGTGCGGGAATCGAAGAAGAAGGAGAGGCCCACCGACCCGTCGTGGCGGACCAGCGGCGGCAGGTCGAAGCCCACCTGCAGGGCACCGCTCCGAGGCTCCACGCGGGGGTCGCCCCGGAGGAAGGGGCTCATGGATCGGTCCAGCGTCGAGACCTCCGGGCCGCGAACCGCAGGATCGGGCTGCGCGGGCAGGGAGGCCGCGAAGATCGACAGATGGTCCGTTTCGAAGGCCAGGCGCCCATCGGCCTCGATCCAGCCCATGCCCGCATCGACCCAGGTCCCGGCCTCGGGGTCGAAGCGCCCCACCGGGACCTCGGTCCCCTCGGGCAGGGCCACGCCCAGGGCCACACGGGCCGTCAGGGGCCACGCGGGCTGGGTCCCGCCCGCATCGATCACGACCGCCGCCAGCCCCGACACGGGGACGCCGGGGGACTCGGGGAGCGGGGCCGGAAGGCGGAGGTCGTCCCGCAGGGGGTCCCCCAGGGGGATTCGTCCCAGGGACACCGTCACGGGGGACCCGAAGGCCTCCGGAGGCACCTCCAGGGAGAGGTCGTCGTCGGGGGTGGCCACGGTCGCGCCTCCCATCCCCACCTCGCCGGAGGCCAGGACAGGGGTCATGATCACCGGGGGAAGTTCCTGCGGGCCCGCCAGTCCCCCTGCCAGGGTCCGCTCGGCGGGCACATGGCCGGGGCACCGGACCCGCAGGACCCGCGGGGAGGCCGAGACGACCAGGGTCAGCAGGAAGCGGCCACCCGTGGTTGTGGTGGCGGAGGCCACCGGAAACCCGGCTGACGAGGCATCGACCGAGCAGCCCGCCAGGGGATGCTCGGCCTGGTCCAGCACCGCGCCGCCCACCGTGAGGCCGGTCCCCGGCAGGTCCCCGACCGGTCCGTCGCCGCCGGGGTCTGGCGCCGGGACGTCGGTCGCGTCCAGCAGGTCCTCAGGCATGGCCCCACCGGCCCCGCCGCATCCCGCCAGGGCCGCCGACAGGACCGTGGCCAGGAACAGGATCCATCCGGTCCGCACCGCGATCGAGCACTCCATGCCGTCCTCCCCTTGCAGGGTCCCGCGATGCCCACCGACGAACCGATCCCTGTTCCCTGAACACTCTACCACCTGCCAAAGCCCGACTGTCAAGGAAGGCGGCGGCCCTGGGCTCTTCGGCCCACAGGTCGGCGGCATTTCCGGAGGAAACGTCCGGAGAATCGAGTGCCCATCACACTCGATGACCTTCCCGATCGACTCGTGCCGCCATGGAGAAATCTCCACGAAGCGCAGGGATCACATTCGTCCGCGGCAGCCGAATCCCGTCCTGGGAGGATATCGACCCGCCTCCCCATGGTCCGAGACGGAACAGCAGGGGTCGTCGCCATCTGTGAACTGGCCTTGGAGCGGAGGAGATCTCGCTCCGGCTGCACACGAGATCTCCGGGAGACGTCCGCAGTCCAAGGCCCTCCTGGAACGCATCGCGTCGCAGGCTCCCCTCACGGAAGTCGTCCCGACTTGGCCCGGGTGACAGGTTCCTCGGGCACTCTGCACCCCTGGAAGAGGGCGCACCATGACCCCGGCGCGGCTCCCCGGGGGAGGCGGAGCCCTTCGGCCCTCAGGGCTTGGAAGGAGACATCCGGACCACGGCCGGCACCGAGACCCGCACCACCCGGGTCACGTCCAGAGTCCGCACCTGCCGAACGAACCCGTCGGTGGTCACGGGAAGGTCCACCTGGATCCGGACGGTCACCCGCCCCCGCTGCCGAACCGCATCCAGGTCCACCTCGTGGCCGTCGAAGGCCACCGTCTTCTCCCATCGCAGGTCCCGAACCTCCCGGCGCGCCTCGTGTTCCGGCAACTCGACGGTCAGCAGGGGCACCACCACCCGGCCCGGTCGATCCCCCTGCCTGCCCCCGACGGCCAGGGTCAGTTCCAGGGTCTCCTTGGGGGTCAGGGCCGCCCGCAGTGCCGCGACCTCCAGTACATCCGGGTGGTCCAGGTACGCAGCCAGATCGAGGATGCCGTCCCGATCCAGGTCCGCCAGGCCCATCTCCCCCCAGGTCACCGGGTCCTCCGGGGGGTCCGCAATCCCCCATCCGTTTGCCATCAGGGCCCCCCGTAGCCAGGTGGTCCCGCCACTGTCCAGGTAGAGGTCGCTGGCACCGAAGGTGTGGGCCAGTTCGTGGACCAGCAGGTAGGGACTGCCCAGGTAGGCCACCCCGATCCGACCCCGGTCCCCGGCCTGGCCCCCGTAGCCCTGGAGGTCCAGTCGCGGAGACCAGGCGATGACCTTGTCGTAATCGGCCAACGGGGGGCATCCGTGATCGGTGCGCCACTGGTCGAGCCCTTCCAGCCAGCGACTCCAGATCAGGTCCTCGGGACCGGGGGCGAAGTCCCGGGAGTCGGGCACGGGGGCAAACCACCAGCGAAGTCGCAGGGGCCTCAGCCCCCCCCGGGCCTCGGCACGGTCGTTGAACCAGTCCTCGACAAGCCGGGCCTGGAGCCGGTCCTCGCCCTCGGCCCATGGCTCGCCGCAGAGGTCGGTCGGGGGCAACGTCTCCGGGTCATCGGCGATGACCACCAGGACCCGCTGGGGCCCCCGAGGCAGGGTGTTCGCGTTCCCGGACCAGGGGGCCCAGGGCACGCAGCGGCCATCCACGCAGACGGCCCCGTTGCAGTCGGGGTCGCGGCAGCACTGGGCCCCGGGAAAGAAGACCCCGTCGCAGCAGGCGGCCATCTCGTAGCGGTCGTAGGTCGAGCAGTCCTGGCAGGCGGCCCAGCGACCTGGAAATCGCCAGTCACCGCAGACCTGGTCCGCCTCTTCCCCGAAGACGATGCCCCCCGGGACCCGGAGGGACTCCTCCCCGGCCTGCAAGGTCAGGTATTCCTGGGACTCGGGACGGAAGACGTTCGCCCCGACGGCCCGCAGCAAGAAGCGCAGTTCCCGGACCTCGCCGGGGTCCAGGCGCCACTCCCCGCTGCCGGCCAGGGGGTCCTCCAGGACCTCCACGGTCTCCTGGTGCTTGAAGGACAGGGACGCCCGGACCGGGACGCCGCCGGGATTGCGGACTGACAGGCGCAGGCCGAACGCATCCCCCACCCGGACCCAGGCCGGGGCCTCCACCACCGAGAGGCGCAGCGATTCCCCGGTCTCTGGAGGGAGGTCCCAGGTCTCCGGAGGGAAGTGCCGCAGACAGACCCCCAGGCGAACCACGCCGTCGCACCTCAGGAACGAGGCAACCGGGACGCAGCGTCCGAGACACCGACCCGCATCGTCGAGGAGGTCGTTGCAGGCCTCCCCCGCACCGCAGGAGACCGGGATGTCACTCCCGTCCCCGGGGAGGTCCAGCCCCGCAAGGTCCTCTCCGGGGAGCAATTCGGGCTCCCCGTCGGTCGCCGCAGGATCCCTGGCACCAGGATCTCCGCCATCATCGTTCCCCGACGAGACATCGTGATCCCAGGGATCGGCCCGGTCCGCCGACATCCCACCCCCGTCGCATCCCCCCACCGCCAACCCGATCATCAGCACCGCCCATCGCCAGATGTCCCTGTTGCCCATGCCCGTCGCCTCCGGGGACAGTCACCTCTTTATCACACAGAACACCCGGTGATCGCACGAAATGCCCGGATTCCACCAGGGCGGTTTCCGCCGACCTCCGCCGTCGGGGAGGATGGAAGGCCTCGTTGCGTGGCGGAAACGTCGCATCGCCAGGCCGCCGACGGACCCCCGGATTTTCTTCCCGGGGGAAAGACGGCTATCATTGCGACGCCTGGATCCCAGGAGTCCCCGATGCCCCGGTGCCGGGCCCCTGTCGTCATCGTTTGTCTGCTGGCGGCTTTCCCCCTGGTGGCAGGAGCCCAGGCGACGACACCGGAGCGGGTGCTGAGCCTCGGGGAGGTGCTGCGCCTGGCGGCCCGCTCCCATCCCTCCCTGGAGGCCATCCAGGCGGACCTGCAGGCGGCCCAGGAGGGTCAGGGAATCGCCCTGGCCGGCTTCCTTCCGAAACTGAACCTGGAGGCCTCCTACACTCGAACCACGGCCAACTACGCCGCGCGTCCAGGCCAGGACCAGGCGACCGACCTGAGCGAACCGGTGCGCAACAGCGCCTCCACCTATGACTGGTTCCATTTCGGGGCCTTCCTGAGCCAGCCGATCTGGGACTTCGGCCGGACCCTCGGGGCCTGGCGAGGCGCCCGGGAGGGGGTCCAGGCCGCCCGTCAGGGAGTCGTGCTGAACCGCCTGGACCTGGCCACTGCCGTCACCCGGGCCTACTACCAGGTCCTGGCTGCCCAGCAACTGCTCCAGGTGGCGGAGTTCGTCCGCCAGAGCGCGGACCTCCACGTGAAGCGGTCCAAGGGGCTCTACGAGGCGGGAGCGCGCCCGCGCCTGGACCTGGTCCGGGCGGAGGCGGAGGCCCAGGCGGCCGAGGCCGGAGTCCGACAGGCGCGCCAGAACGTGGAACTGGCCCGGTCCAGCCTGCTCACCGCCGCCGGTGTCACGGACCGGTTCCCATTCCAGGCCGTCGTGCCGGAAGGGGAGGAGTTCCAGCAGATCCCGCCGCTGGAAGAGGCCCTCCAGGAGGCCCAGGCAGCCCGACCCGAGTGGGCGCAGGCGGAGATCGCGGTGCGGGTGGCCGAGGCTCGGGTCACCTCGGCCCTGGGCCAGTGGTTCCCGGTGATTGGCGCCGGCTTCAGCGTGACCGACGCCGGGACCCGACTGGACCGGATGGCCTGGAACTACGGCGTCGGCCTGGGCCTCACCTGGCCCATCTTCGACGGACTGGCGAACCACCACGGCCACCGGGCGGCCAAGGCGGCCCTCCAGGCGGCCCGGGCCCGGCTGCGGACCCTGGACCTGACGCTCCGGGAACAGGTGGAGCAGGCCCGGACCCGGGTGATGGAGGCCCGATCCCGGCTGGTTCCCCTGGAGGCGGCGGCCACGGCGGCCCAGGAGGCCCTCCGGATGGCCGAGGAGCGCTACCGGGCCGGCGAGGGCAACGCCGTGGAGGTCACGGACGCCCGCCGGGGCCTGCTGGAGGTGGAGTCCTACCGGGCCCGGGCCTTCCTTGATCTGGGTCTGGCCTGGGCCGACCTCCGGCGCGCTCTGGGACGCATCCCCGAGGAATTAAGACCGGCGGCCTCGGATCACGCCTCCGGACAGGAGGCCCCGTGAGCGCTGCCTTCGAGGACGGTCCGGCCGAGGACCTGAAACTCCCGTTCCACCTGCCGACCCTCTGGGCCTCCTTCCGCCGCAGGCTGCCCTGGCTGCTGCTGTGGATGGTCTTCGCGGCGATGGCGGGGACCGCAGGCGGGTACTTCCTGGGCAAGCGGACCTATCAGGCCGAGACGGTCCTCCGCTACACCCCCGTCGGGGACCGCCTGTCCACCGCCGGCACGGCCCTCCAGACCGAGCAGAACCAGGTCAAGATCGTCCAGAACCTGGCCCGGGTCCGGATGTTGCTGTCGATCCCCGCCTCCCTGGAGAAGATCGGGGCCTCGGTCCAGGTCCAGACCGCCCCGAACAGCAACCTGATGGTGATCCGCGCCACCTGGGCCGATGGCCCCATGGCCGCAGCCATCGCGAACACCCTCCGGGACGTCTATCTGGACGAGTGGCTGGCCAAGCAGGCCGTGTCCCTGAGACTGCTCTACGAGCACGCCGCGGCGGAACTCAAGACCCTGGAGAGCCAGGCGGCAAAACTGGACGAGGTGATCCAGGGCCTCCGGAAGCAGATCCAGGAGGAACAGGAGGCCCTGGAGAAGCAGGGCGTCGGAGGCAACGCGACCTTCCGCTTCCAGCGGCTCCAGGCCGCCATCCAGGAGGACCAGTCGCGCCGGGCCAACATGGCGGAACTGGCCCGCCGGGAGGCGGAGATCCAGCGGGCGCGCCAGTTGCGGGAGCAGGACCTGATCTCCCAGGCGGAATACGAGCGGGCGATGGCATCGTATCGAAGCCAGGCGGCCGTCACCGTGGACACCTCCCAGATCCGGGCCTGGCGGTCCCAACTGGACCAGATGTCCCAGCAACTGGCCGAACAGGGCACCACGGCATCCCCCACCGAGACCTTGCTCCAGAGCACCCTGGCCCGGTCCCTGGAACTGGACCTGCGACGAATCCCCCTGGCCCAGAAGGTCCAGGACATCGGCCAGGCCCTGGACCTCCTGCTGGAGGTGAAGGCCCGGAACCAGTCGATGGAACGCCCCTCGGGGGCCCTCTCGCCCCTGGCCCAGGAGGGGTCCCCGGACGGCCTCTTCCCCACCCGGACGTCCCTGCAGCAGGTGTTGACCCGGGTCCTGACCGCCTACGGAAGCGAGGGAGGCGTCTTCGAGGTGATCTCCGAGGCCGAGGAACCGGTCTATCCGGTGAAGTCCACCCGGAAGACCCTGGCCCTGGCCATCTTCCTGGGGCTGTTCGGCCTGGGGGTCTTGCTGCTGGTGGGCCTGGAGGTCCTTCAGCCCAGGGTCCGAAGCGCAGCCGAACTGGCCCAGCGGACGGACCTGCCCGTGATCGCGGCGATTCCGCACTGCAAGTCGGGACTGGCCCTGCCCTGGAACCCGACGGACGCGTCCCGGGAGGCAGCCCGGCGCATGGCCCAGGCCCTGAAGAACCGCCTGACCCCTTCCCAAGGTGTCCTGTTGCTGGTGACGCCGGAACCCGACGACACGCTGGACCTGGTGGCGGCCTTGCTGGCCGAGGCCCTGGGGCAGCGCAACGAGCGGGTCGTGGTGATCGACGCCCGGGTCCGTCCGCCCGGTCCCGCCCGGGGTCTGGAGGTGCTGTGCCCGGTCCAGGAGGACCTGAATCGGGGGCTCGGGGACCTGCTGGTCGGGGCCGACACGCCCCTCGGAGATCTGGTGCGGCCCATGGCCTTCCCCCGAGTGCTGCTGCTCCCCCGGGGCGCCCGGGTCACGAGCCCTGAGGTTCTGGCAGGTCCGGTCTTCCAGCGGGTGCTGGAACAGGTGCGGGCCCAGGCAACCGTCACGCTGGTGCTGGGCCCTCCCGTGCTCCCGGCCGTCGACGCGGAATTGCTGGCCCGGGTCTGCGACCCGGTGATCCTGATCGCCCGGGCCCACGGCACCCGGGCCCGGGACCTCCAGCGGTCCGCCCGGAGGCTCGCGGACGCCGGCAGGGCCCCGATGGGAGTGATCCTGGCGGGAATCCGCAAGGCCTTCCTGGACCTGGAGTAGGCGATGTCACGACGGGTGTCGAGGCAACCTCCCGGGGTCCCGGAGACCCCGTTCCGTCTTCCAGAGAACACGCCCACGGTGGACATCCTGGGCCTGCGGCTGCCCCGATGGCACCAGGAGGAGGCCCTGGAGTTCCTGCTGGGGCGATTGCAGCAGGGTCTCTCGACGGGGGTCGCCTTCGCCGACATGTCCACCCTGAACGTCTGCAAGGATCATCCCGACTTCGAGCACCTGCTCCAGACCCGCATGCTGGTGCTCAACGACGGGGCCGGACTGGACTTCGCGGCCTGGCGGCAGCGAAGGCCCTTCCCGGCCAATCTGAACGGGACCGACCTGACCCCGGAACTGCTCCGGCGGGCACCGGAGGGTCTGCGATGCTACCTGGTCGGCACGCGACCGGACCGGATCGAGCGGGCCGCCCGCCGCATGGCCGAGGCGTACCCCCACCTGTCCTTCGTGGGGTGGGACCACGGGTTCTTCGACCTGGACGGCGAGAAGGCCGTGACGGACCAGATCGCTGCCAGCGGGGCCCGGATCGTGCTGGTGGGGATGGGAAATCCTCGGCAGGTCCGATTCATTGGGAGGTACCTGGACGAGCCCCGGTTTCGGGGGGTCCTCTGGATGGCGGTCGGAGGCCTGCTGGACTACTGGGGTGGGGCCCTGCGCCGGGCCCCCCGGTGGATGCGACAACACCGCCTGGAGTGGCTCTACGTCGTGGGGCAGCAGCCCTACAAGGCCCGCAGATACTTCGTGGGCATCCCCAGATACCTGGGACGGGTGGTCGTCGCAGACCTCAAGGGAACCCATCGGCATCCCGACGACGCCGGGCCGTCGGAGGCTCCGGTCTTCCGGGCGCGCCTCAAGGGAGAGGCCCGGGAGGTGCTGGCCCGGTATGCCCTCGGCCGCGATCCCCTGGCACCCAGGGTGCTGTGCTATCACGGGGTCTCGCCCCACTCCGAGGACGAGTGGACGATCCGGCCGGACCAGTTGCGGAGCCAGATGGAATGGATCCAGGAGCATCGCACGCCGGTCTCGCTGGATCGGATCGTCGCCTGGCTCCAGGGCAAGGAGGACCTGCCGCCCGGGGCGGTCGCCGTGACCTTCGACGACGGCTTCCAGGGCGTCCTCCGGGAGGCGGTACCGATCCTGCAGCAACTGGGAATCCCCGCCACCCTCTTCGTGACCTCGGGCCTCGCCAGGGGAGGCGCCAATGCGGCCCATCCCTCGTTCCAGGTGAAGCATGCCCTGCTGCGCCCCGAGGAGGTCCGAGAGGTCCGACGGGCCGGGTGGATCATCGGTTCCCACGGCTTGACCCATGCCCCCCTGGCCCGGCTGGACGCCCGCGCCGCCCGGCACGAACTGGTGGATTCCCGCCATGAACTGGAGGACCTGCTCGGGGAGCCGGTGACGATGCTGGCCTATCCCTACGGCACGCCGGGTACCGTTTCGGCACGGGACCGGGCCCTGGCCTCCCTGACGGGCTACGAGGCGGCTTGGATGGCCATCACAGGGCCCCTGCGCCCGGGGGACTCCCGCTTCTCCTTGCGACGCTGCAAGGTCCTGGGCACCGACTCGATGGCGACCTTCCAGGGAATCCTCGAGGGGCGACTGGACCTCTGGCAGTGGATGGAACGATCCCATTGAACGGGTTTCTGCGACGGTCCTGGATGGTCCTCCCGCTGCTGGGGGCCTGCGTCCTGCCGCCGGGAGACGCGGCGGCCAAGGGACCCGCATCGCCGGCCCCCCTGGACCCTCGGCTCCGGATGGAGGGACCGGTGCCGCTGCAGGTGCCGCCCGTCGGCGCCTGGGAGGTCCGGGCCGTGTCGTCCCAGGTCGTCCAGGTCCTGCTGATCCAGACCACGGCCCCCGGCCGCTGGCCCGAGGTCTGGGACTTCGCCCGGGAAGGGCCTCCCCGGCTGCCGCCGGCGACCTCCTTCCAGGTCACCGCCATGCAGCGGTCCATCCCCGTCTCCCGGGTCGGCTTCCGCCGTCGGCCGGTCTTCGGCCCCCGGGGACGCCGGGACCTCCGGATCGAATCGGTGCTGACTCTGCACCTGACAACCCCTCTCCCGGACGGGGCATCGTTCGAGGTCCGAAATCCCGGAGGCGAGGCCTGGGACCGGGACCGGGTCCTGACGGCATCGCTGGACCCCGGCCGCATCAGCCCGGCAATCCACCCCCCCGACGGGGGATTCCACCCCCGGGAGTCCAAGCGGATCCCCGTGGGTCTCTGGCTGGGGTCCTCCGGGGAACTGCCCCTCCCGGAGGGAACCCCCTTCCAGGTCCGGGACGACCGGGGAAGGGTGGTGCTCCAGGGACGACTGCTGCCTCGCCAGGAACGAGGCTTCGAGGACATGGCCCCCTCCTACCGGGAGGTCCGGGAGGCGGACCTGACGCCGTTGACCGCCGAGGGGATCTATCGCCTCTCCATCCCTGGCCTGGGGACCTCCCGCCCCTTCCCGATCCACCGGGGAGCTGCGGCCCGCCTGACCCGCACGCTGGCCCTGGGCCTCTACCACCAGCGGTGCGGCACGGCGATCGGGATGCCCTGGACCCGGTTCGTTCACGGCGTCTGCCATCCGCCGCCGGTGCTGGTGCCCCCCGACGACGACCCCTTCTTTCGGGACTCCCTCCGGGGGTTGTCGGAGAACCAGCGTCCAGGCCCCGGGGAGGCGCCGGTCCTGGATCGGCCCGAGCGGGCGTTGTTCCCGGCTGCCCGAAGGGGGCCCAGGTCCATCTTCGGAGGCCACCATGACGCCGGGGATTATGGGCGCTACACGCCACAGGGGGCGGCCCTGGTCCACGGCCTGATGCTGGCGGTGGACGCCTTTCCGGGGGTCGCGGACCTCGACGACCTGGGCCTGCCCGAGAGCGGCGACGGCGTGCCAGACCTGCTGCAGGAGGCCGCCTGGGAGGCGGAGTTCCTGCTGCGGATGCAGGACGACGACGGGGGCTTCTTCTCCATGCTTCGACCCCGGGGGCGGGCATACGAAGACGACGTCCCCCCGGACCCGGGGGACCCCCAGATGGCCTGGCCGAAGAACACCGCCAGCACCGCCGCGGCCGTGGCGGCCCTGGCCCAGGCCGGGTCCTCCCCGGTCGCCCGGCGGCACCTGCCCGATCGGGCCGAGGCCTGGCTCCAGGCGGCCCTCCGGGGCTGGACCTTCCTGGAGGAGGCCAGGCGGCGTCACGGCGCCCGGGGGGCCTACCAGCGGGTCTTCCATTACGGGGATTTCGCGGGGGACCAGGACGAGATGGTCTGGGCCGCCATGGAACTGCTGCTGGCCACCGGCGAGGACCGCTTCGCCCGCTTCCTGGAGGATCGGGGCTTCCACCCGACCGATGCCCGACGCTTCCGCAAGTGGGAGTGGGTGCCCTTGACCGAGGGCCATGGCAACGCCACCCGGTCCTGTGCCCTGGCCCGGGTCACCGGGCGACCGGGACGGACGGCCCTGCCGACATCGCTGTGGACGCTGTGCCGGCGGGAACTGGACACGGTGGGGGACGAACTGGCCTCGTGGTCCCTGGCCTCCGCCTGGGGAACCTCCTTCCCCCTGGAGGCGAAGCGCCACCGGACCGCCGCCTGGTTCTTTTCGGCCGAGCAGGCCTTCGACCTCGAAACGGCCGCGGTGGGCCGAACACGGCCGGACCTCCAGGACGCGGCCCTGGCGAACCAGCACTACACCCTGGGGGCGAACCCGGTGGACGTCTGCTTCCTGACCGGCCTGGGATGGCGACGGCCCCGGAACATCGTGCACCAGTGGACGCTGAACGACTGGCGACGGCTGCCGATGGCGGGAATCCTGGTCGGCGACGTGACGGCGGGCTTCTCCTGGACCCCTGAGTATGGCCGGGACCTGGGTCGGCTCATCTTCCCCCCCGATGGGGACCGGGAGACCCGGGATCCCTACGCCTGGTACGACCGCTACGGGGACGTCTGGAACGTCCAGACGGAATCGACGGTGGTGGCCCAGGGCCGGGCCCTGGCGGCAGCGGCGGCCCGGATGGCCAGGCTCCGGGCCCTGGACCGGGAGACCGCCCCCCGTGGCCTGCCCACGGTCCGGGTCGAGGAAATCGATCGCTCGATGCGGACCGGGGAGGAGCGGACCGCCCGAGCCCGGGTCGAGGGATGCCCGGAACCGCCGGAGGTCCTCTGGGAGGTCGAGGGGCAGGAGCCCTCTGGGGGACTCGAGAGGCGTCTGCGTTGGGATCGCCCGGGGCGCTACCGGGTCGAGGTCGAGTCCCTGTGCCTCGACGGACGCCGGGCCTATGATTCCCGAGAGGTGGAGGTGGCCGGGCCGCCGCCGTCACCGGGCGACCGCCCCTGACGGCGAGAGGAGGACGCAATGCGCATCGCGGTGCTCCTCTTCGGGTGCGACGGCGGCCGATCCGGCATCGGCCGGTATGCCCGATCGCTGGTGGAGCAGTGGGCGAAGGCCCCCGGTGGGCACCAATGGATCGTCTTCGTCCACCGGGAGGACCTCCCGGGCCTGGTCCCGGATCCGGGGGCCCTGGACTTGCGCCCCCTGCCCTCCTGGTGGCCCCGGCGGGCCCTGCTGGAGGTCGCCTGGTTCCAGGTCCTCCGGGGGCTCCTGGCGCCGTTTCGCCCCGACGTGGCGTTCCTGCCCGCGGGCAATCGGCGCCTTCCGGTGGCCCTGCCCTGCCCCTCGGTGGCCACCGTGCACGACTTCGCGAGCCTCCACGTCCCCGGGAAGTATGACCGCGCGCGGATGATCTACATCCGTCAGGTGCTGCCGTGGCTGATGCGCCGCCAGGACCTGCTGTTGACGCCCAGCGAGGCGACCCGCCAGGACGTGCTTCGCTTCACCGGGGTCCCGGATCGCCGGGTCCGCGTGACGCCCCTGGGGGTGGACCATCAGGTCTTCCGACCCGAGGCCCGGCGCCAGGTCCCGGCCCTGCGACGACGCCTGGGCCTGGAGGCCCCGTACCTGCTCTACGTCTCCCGGATCGAGCATCCGGGAAAGAACCACGTGCGGCTCGTGGAGGCCTTCGAGACCCTGGTCCGGGAGGGGCTGCCCCATCACCTGGTCCTGGCGGGGCCACCATGGTTCCGGTCCGAGGAGGTCCACCGGCGGGTCCGGGAGTCGCCCTGCCGGGACCGGATCCACCTGCTGGGGGTCTTCCCGGGAGAGGACCTCCCGGCCCTCTACGCCGGGGCAGACCTGATGGTCTTCCCGAGCCTCTACGAGGGCTTTGGCCTCCCGGTGCTGGAGGCGATGGCCTGCGGGACGCCGGTGGCATGCTCCCGGGTCTCGAGCCTCCCGGAGGTGGCCGGAGAGGCGGCGGCGACCTTCGACCCCCAGGACGTCCCGTCGATCGCCCGGACGATTGGCGACACGCTCGGGGACCCGTCGCGAATGCGGGAAATGGCACGCCAGGGGAGGACCCGGGCCGCGGGCTTTCGCTGGGAGGAGACGGCGGACCAGACCCGGAAGGCCCTGGAGGAGGCCGCCACGGGGGCCTCGATGTCAGGCGGGGGGACGGCGTCATGAGGGTGCTCTGGGTCCAGCGATCGGCGGCGCTGCTCGGGGGGGCGGAGCGGGTGGTGCACGATGCCGCCGGGCTGCTGGCCCGGGGGATACCGGATCCAGGGGGAAAGGAACCGGACGGGGTGGACCAGCACCTCCTCTTCGACCCCACGGCTCCACTGGACCCGGCCTTCCTGACCCCCTTCCGCACCGCCTTTCCCTGGGCCGACCTGCCCCGGCAGATCGAGACCCTGGACCCCGACGTGATCTACCTGCATCAGGTGGGACCGGCAGAGGTGGAGGCGGTGGCCCGGTCCAGGCGTCCCTCGGTGCGCTTCCTCCACGACCATGCCCCCTTCTGCCTTCGGCGGCACAAGTACACGGCCATCGGTCACCGGACCTGCACGAGGCCCCTGGGAATCCACTGCCTCCCCTGCCTGGGCTTCCTGGAACGCCGGGACGGCCTGTGGCCGGTCGGCTTTCGGAGCCTCTCGGAGGCCCGGGCCGAACTGGGGGCCCATCGCGGTCTGACGGCCCTGGCGGTAGGGTCCCGGTACATGAAGGACCACGTGGTGATGCACGGCTTTCCGCCGGCCTCGGTGGAGGTGCTTCCCCTCTTCGCGCCGGCGCCCGAGGCCCCTCCCGAGTCCCCCCCGGACCCGAACCTGCTGGTCTTCCTGGGGGCCCTGACCCGGGGCAAGGGACTCGACCTGCTGCTGCGGGCCATGACGCTGCTGCCGAGGGAGGTCCGCCTGCGGGTCCTGGGAACCGGCCCCCAGGAGGCCTGGCTCCGGGAGGTGGCGGGGCACCTCGGGGTCGCCCCCCGGGTCGAGTGGTCTGGGGCCCTGCCCCGGGCGGCCATCGCGGGGCACCTCCGGGAGGCCCTCTGCCTGGTGGTTCCCTCCCGGGAGCCCGAGACCTTCGGCCTGGTGGGGCTCGAGGCCTTCCGCCACGGGACTCCGGTGATCGCCAGCCGGGCCGGCGGCGTGGGCGAGTGGCTGCAGGAGGGCAGGACCGGCCTCGCCTTTCCCCCGGGCGAGTGGCGGGCGCTGGCCCAGGTCCTCGGGGAACTGCGCCAGGACCCGGCACGGGCCCGTGCCATGGGGCTTGCGGGGCGCGAGGTGCTGTCGCAGCGCTTCCTGCCCGATCATCACGCCCGGGCGCTGTGGGACCTGCTGCGGCGGGTGGCAGGGACCGGGAGGGCGCCGGGATGAGAGAGGTCGGGCGCTACACGGTGCTCGGGGGCCCCGAGGCCGAGGCCCGGGTGGCCGCGGCGGTGGAGGCCATCCGGACGACGGCCCGATCGGTGCTGGACCCCCGGGCGTTTCGGGCCCTGGTCCTGATCGGGGGCTACGGCCGGGGAGAGGGGGGCGTCGAGGTCCGGGACGGGGTCGAAGGGCCCCACAACAACCTGGACGTGCTGCTGATCACCCGGCAGGTCCGCCGGTCCGGGACCGAGGCCCTCCGCAGACGACTCTCGGAGGCGCTCCAGGACGCCTCCCGCCGGCACGCGATCGGCATCGACGTCGGGGCGGTGTCCGAGTGGGTCCTGCGGACCGACGTCTGCCGGGTGATGTGGTACGAGATGCGCTTCGGGCACCGGACCCTGCTGGGGGACGACACCTTTGTGCCCGGCCTGACCCGGTTCACGGTGGACCGCCTGCACCCCCCGGACCTCCGGGACCTGATGGTGAACCGAGGCACCCTGCTGGTGATCAACGACGCCATGATGGACCTGCAGGAGTTCCCCGAGGAGTCCCGGCGGACCTTCCGGCGGCACCTCGTCAAGGGGGTCATCGGGATCGGCGACGGCCTCCTGTGGGCCCTGGGGGCCTACCACTGGTCCTACCAGGAGAAGCGCCGCCGGGTCCGGACGCTCCCCGGCGTGCCGGAGCCCCTGCGGGACCTCTACGACCGGGCGATGGCCTACCGATTCCGGGCCGACCCGGCCCTCTTCCCATCCGAGGACCTGGCCCAGGTCCAACGGGAGGTCCGGGAGGTCCTGGCCGAGTCCCACCGCCTCTTCGAGTCGCGACGCATCGGGGATCCCCTTGCGGGCTTCGGGAACTACCTCGCCCGGGCCCTGCCCCGGGAGGTCGATCCGGCCTTCGTGCATCCCCGGGAGGCGGCTCGCCGGGGCCTCGCCCTGGCCCGGACTCTGGGTGGCCGGGGCGAACTGCATCCCATTCCGGACGGACTCCGTCCCGGGGATCGACTCCGGTGGGCCCTGTGTCCCCCGCGGGAGCGCCTGGCCCTGCTGTTCCCGGCGGTGGCCTGGGAGGTCCGGGAGGAACCCTACGCATCCCAGGTCCGGCAGGTCCTCCAGGCCTCCGGGGAGGTGGACCTCCGGCGGGCCTACCTGCGTTCGTTCGGACGCCTGGGGGACCCCAACTTCTTCCCGGTGGCCCGGCGCCTGGGAATCCCCCTGGAGGAGGACCCGGCATGATCTGTGTCACCGGCGACCTGCACCACCAGTCCCTGGGGACCGAGAACCAGCGGCACAGCGACCGCCCCGAGATCCGCTGCGCCCAGGACGCCCTCCACCTCTTCGAGCAGGCCGGGGTCAAGGTCACCTTCTTCGTATCGGGCCTCGCCTTCGCCGAGGAGTGGGACCGCCTGGAGCCCGTTGCCACCCACCCCCTGGTCGAACTGGGCGGTCACAACTGGAACTGCCTCTCGCCGACCTGGCTCCACCGGGTCTTCCGCAAGGCCCTGGGGTCCTACAACGGGCCGGCCTGGTACCAGGACCTGGACGTCCGCCTGACCCAGGAGGCCTGCCGCCGCCGGACCGGCCGCGAGATCCAGGTCTGGCGCAACCACATGTACATGCACGGCCCCCACACCGACCGGGTGCTGGCGGCCCGGGAGATCGTCCTGTGCAGCGACGGAGTGGACCGCACGGCGACGGGTCCCCGCTGGCACCCGGCGGGGCTGTGGCACTTCCCGCTCAACGTGATGCCGGACCACGAGCACCTCTACCACGCCGAGCGGACGCGGGAGTGGGTCACCCGGTGGCAGCGGCGCTACCGGTGGAGCGACGACTTCGGCCCCGATTCCTACGACCCGCCCGAGTGGACGGACCGGGTGCTGCAACAACTGGCGGACCACGAGGACCGGGGCGTGATCTCATGCATGATCCTGCACCCCATCACGATGTATCTGGCCGACCGCTATGAGAGCCTCAAGCGGATCGTCCGCTATCTGGCCACGCGACGGACGGCCTGGATCACCGAGGCCCTGCCCCCGGCCCGGGAGGAGGCCCCATGAACCCGCCATCGCCCAGAGTCACCGTGATCCTCCGCTGCAAGAACAGCGAGTCCGAGATCGGGGTCGCCCTATCGGCCTTGTTTTCCCAGGACTTCCGGGACTTTGAACTGCTGGTGGTGGACTCCGGCAGCACGGACCGGACGCTCCAGATCGTGGCCCGCTGGCCCCATCGCCTGATCCGGATCGCCCCGGAGGACTATGTCCCGGGCCCGGTGTTGAACCGGGCCTGCTCCGAGGCCCCGGGGGAGATCCTGGTCTTCCAGAACTCCGATTGCGCCCCCCTGCACCCCGGGGTGCTGGGACGACTGGTGGCGGCCTTCGACGACCCGGCGGTGATGGCGGCCTTCTGCCGCCAGGTCCCTCGCCCCGAGGCCTGGCCCTGGGTCCGACGGGAATATCGTCTGGCCTTCCCGGAGGCCCCCGCCGCGCCGCCCTGGCTGCCCTACTCGCTGCCCTTCGCGGCGATGCGTCGGACGGCCTGGGAGCAGCAGCCGTTCTATCAGGAGGCCTGGGGGTCCGAGGATACAGCCTGGGGATGCCGGGCGAGGGCCCGGGGATGGGTGATCCGCTACCTGCCAGACTGCCCGGTCATGCACTCCCACAACTACACCTTGCGCCAACTCTACGGACGGCGGTTCATCGAGGGGGAGGCCGATGCCTTCATCCTGGACCAGGTGCCGTCCCCAGCGAGGCTGGCCCTCCGGGCGGTCGCCGAGACCCTCCGGGACTGGCGGGAGGACCTCCGGGAAGGGGACCTGGGGGACCTGGTCCAGGCCCCGGTCCGACGGATCGTGGATGCCTGGGCCTATGGCCGCGGGAGCCGTCATGGCCTCCGGCGCCGCCGCCAGGGAGACCCGGACGTCCGCCACGGGCAGCGGGTCGTCCTGCTGCGCCACCCCAGCCGGCGCTGACGGTCCGTCCCGGGATGCGCCGGTCTCGGGCATCGACCGCGGACCGCACCCTCCACGGCCTCCATCGCCCGGCGTCCCGTCGGCGCCGTGCTGCTGTTCGTGATAGAACTCGCCAGCCTGCGGGATGGGAGTCCGACCATGGCGGGACAGGTGCTGCTGGTCCACACGGGAGGCACGCTGGGAATGGCCCCCTCGGGCGACCCCACGGCGCTGTCGCCGGCGCCCTCGGTCGCCCGCATCCTGGAGCAGGTCCCGGAACTGGCCGAGATCGCCGACCTGCGCCTCCTGGTTCCCTTCAACCGGGACTCGGCCACGCTGGAACCCGAGGACATCCTGGACCTGGCCCGCAGGACCCGGGAGGAGTCCGCCGATTGCGACGGGGCCGTGATCATCCATGGCACCGACACGATGGCCTACACCGCCTCGGTGCTGGGCTTCCTGCTGGCGGACCTGGGAAAGCCGGTCGTGCTGACGGGGTCCCAGCGCCCCCTGGCCTACGTCCGCAGCGATGCCCGGGGCAACCTGGTCGAGGCGGTGACGCTGGCCACCCGAGGGGTCGCCGAGGTGGGCATCTGCTTCGGCGAGTTGTGGATACGGGGGGTGGCGGCGGAGAAGATGTCCGTCCATCGCTACCAGGCCTTCGACTCGCCCAACCTCCCGCCCCTGGCCGAACTGGGGCTGCACATCCGGATGCACCCCCATGCGGGGCGTTTCGAGCGGCAGGTCCCCGGAGGACTGGGGCGGACCATCGAGACGGCCATCGCCGTGTATGCCCCCTTCCCCGGGATGCTCTGGCGCCTGCCCCCAGACGAGGTCCGGGGCGTCCTGATCGAGGCCTACGGCGCCGGCAACCTCCCGATGCAGCGCCCGGACCTGCGGTCCCTGATGGACCATTGCCGCCGCCGGGAGATTCCGGTCGTGATCAGCAGCATCTGCACCTCCGGCGGCGTCGAACTGGAGACCTACGAACTGGGGCGCATGGCCCTGGACCTGGGGGCCATCTCCGGCGGCATGCACACCCGGTGGGCTGCCCTGGCCAAGATGGGCCTGCTGCTGGGCGCCGGCGGCACGCTGGCCGATGTCCGGGAGGCCTTCCGGACCTCCTGGGCCGGCGAGCCGGTCTAGCCTGGGGGCCCTGGACGGCGAGTGGCACTGCCGGTCAACCGGTCGCCGGAGCCACCGCCGACACGCCGAGGTGGTGGGCGATGGCCCGGACCACCGCCATCGGCCGCCCCTTCCCGACCCGCAGGTAGGGCACTCCCGCCTGACGACAGGCCGGCAGCAGGGTCTGGTCCGCCTGATGGGACAGGAACCCGGTGGCCGCCAGGACGAACTGGTACGTGCCACCGGCAATGGACACCCGAAGGCATCGAAGTGCACCCAGGTCGGTGGATCACGACCGCGGCCGGCTCCGGCCCGGGGCGGCTCCATGGCGGCTCGATGGTGCTATGATATTGCCCTTTCGAGTTCCTGGGAGGAGTCATGGTCACCAGGCGCGCATGGACGATTCGAACGGTGGTCCTCGGGACGATGGTCCTGGCGACGGGACTGGCCGGATGCGACCCCGACAGCGACGAGGGTCCCCTGGCGCCGGAAGAGGAGATGCTGGCGCCCCTCTCGGAACGGGATCCCCTGTGGGCCGGCGCTCCGGAGGCCAGCCAGTTGCCCGAGGAGGGCAAGGCCGACGCGGTCTATCCGAGGCAGTTGGACCTGGTCCAGTGGCAGTCGCCGGTGCGCAACCAGGCCCGCCGCGGGGTCTGTTCGATCTTTGCCACCGTGGCCTTGATGGAGCACCTCTACCTGCGGGAAGGGACGATCCCGAACCCGGACTTCTCGGAACAGTACCTCCAATGGTCGGTAAAGACCGAGGTGGGAGCCTTCCGGGAGGAGGAGGGGTCCAGTGCCTCGAACAACCTGGAGGCGATCTCGCGCTACGGGATCCCCTTCGAGGAGGCCTGGCCCTACGAGACGTCCCCCTGGACCGCGACCAATGACCCGCGGTGCACCGGTGAGAAGCGACCGACGGTCTGCTGGACCAACGGGGAGCCCCCGGAGAGCGCCCGGAATGCCCCGAAGTTCAAGTTGCCCCGGGGGCGCTACGTGAACCCGTCCGAGCGGTCCATCAAGGCCGTGCTGTCCGAGAAGCGCATCGGCGTCGTGGCGGGACTGGACTTCTTCTACCAGGCCTGGAACCACGGCGCCTCGGACCTGCCGGTGAACCGGGGATATTTCAGCGAGGGCTACGTCCTGTACCCGAACGAGGCGGATCAGGAGGCAAGCCGCAAGAAGCCCGCGGGCCATGCCATCCTGCTGGTGGGCTGGGACGACGACCTGGAGGTCCCGATCCTGGACGGCCAGGGCAACCCGGTGCTGGGAACCGACGGGAAACCGAAGACCGAGAAGGGGTTCTTCCTGTTCAAGAACTCCTGGGGCACCTCGGGATTTGGACTCCGGAACCGCTTCGGGCCGGGGTACGGCTGGATCTCCTACCGGTACGTCCGGGAGTTCGGAAACGTCTATACCTCCGACGTGCCCAGGCTGGACCTGGTCGAGGACTGCGCAAACCGGATCGATGACGACTACGACGGGGCGACCGACTGCGACGACCCGTCGTGCAAGGACCACCCGGCCTGCCGCCCCGCCGGCAGCCGGTGGGAGAACACCACGGTGCTGCCCATTCCCGATGACGGGAAGGCCGTGACCTCGGAGATCGACGTCCCGATCGATGGCTCGGTCATCAAGGCCTTCGTGACCGTGGACATCCGCCACACCTACATCGGGGACCTGGTCGTGGCCCTCGTCTCCCCAGGCGGGAAACGGGTGGTGCTCCAGGACCGGCAAGGCGGTGGGGACGACGACCTGCGGACGACCTGGACCGTGGAGGGGATGGCCGGGGAGACGACCCGGGGGACCTGGCGGCTGGAACTGGCCGACAAGGCCCGTGCCGACACCGGGAGCCTCCAGTCCTGGGCCCTGGAGATCCAGGTCCAGGGCGACGTGGCCCCGGAGGTCTGCGATGACGGGGTGGACAACGACGGCCGCCACGGGGCCGACTGCGCCGATCCCGCCTGCGCCTCGTTCCCGGCCTGCGGGTCCACCCGGAAGGTGACCCGCCAGGGGTCCCCGGACCTGCCGATCCCCGACGGACAGGCCGACGGACTGCTCCAGGAGTTCGAGATCACCGAGGACGGCACCCTCGTGGCACTGGCCATTGGCATCGAGATCCGCCACCCCTACCGGGGGGACCTGCGGGTCCGGCTGATGGGACCCGATGGGGAGATCGTCACGCTGCTGGACCGCCAGGGGGACGACCAGGACGACGTGGTCGAGACCTGGCACCCGACCCTCTGGGACGGCCGGGCCATTCGGGGGACATGGATGCTGGAGGTCGCGGACCTCAACGCCCTCGACCAGGGCCGATGGAAGTCCTGGACCTGGGAGGCGACGGTCCGCTGACCCTGCGAGGTGCCCGTGGAACCAGGGGACTCCAGAGAGGTCCGGCGACGTCCCGGTCTCGGACCGGCGCGATGGATCGCGGTCCTGGCCGTGGTCGCCGGGTGCACCGGGGGTTCCCGGGAGGTCCCACCCCGCCTGCTTCCCATCCCGGCCCAGCAGATCGAGGTCGGCCGGACGCTCGAGGTGGACCTGGCGGTCGAGAACCCCTCGGGGCTGCCGGTGACCTTCTCCTGGTCCGGGCCGGACCTGCCGGGAATGGCCGAGTCGGCGCACCTGTCGGCGACCCCCTTCGGGGCACGATTCCTGTACACGCCGCTGGCCAGCCATGCCGGGGAACAGGCCTTCGAGATCCAGGTCTCCTCCCGGGCCGGGTCGGACCGGCAGGCCCTCCTGGTCACGGTGGTCCCCGACGAGACGACGGCCCCCTCCTTCCTGCGCCCGGGGCCCGGTGCCATCTTCGACCTCTCCCGGGACCCCTGCCTCCAGGTGGACGTCGAGGTCCGGGACGAGGACAGCCGACAGGTGACGCTGACATGGTCCGGGGATGCCCTCCCCTCGGCGGAGTTCGTGCAGACGGGACCCAAGACCGGCCAGTGGACCTGGTGCCCCACGCCCGGGGAACTGGACCGATCGCTCCAGTGGCGCCTGGTCTTCGAGGCCGACGACGGCGACCATCCCCCGGTCCCACAGCCCTTCCTGGCGGTGCTGCTGACCTCGGGCAAGGGCGGGTGCCCCGGTGCGGCCCCCGAGGTCACCTTCCTGTCCCCGGGGAAAGGGGAACGGGTCGTCTCGGTGACCGGGTATCCCCTGGCCTTCCAGGTCACCGACGACCAGGGTCTGCGGGATCCACCGACGGTGCTGTGGATGCGCGGCGAACCGGAGGATCTGGACCAGCCGGACCTCCAGGAGTTCCAGACCCTGACGGCCCAGGCCGATGGGGACCGGTTCCGGGCCCGGATCCCGCACCTGGGACTGGCGCCGGGAGCCGAGGAGGTCGTCTCGTTCCTGGTCGTCGCCACCGACAACGACGACGCCTCCGGGTCCGCCTGCGACCACCGGACGGTGTCCCGGGTGCAGCGCTTCCTGGCGGTGGGTGGGGACCCCTCCCGGGATGCCGGCGGGACCTGTTCCCCCTGCGACCTCAACGAGGCCTGCCGGTCAGGGGTCTGCGCCCGAGGCACCCTGGAGGGACGATGCGTGCCCGGCTGCCCCACGGACTGCGCCGACGGTCGGGCCTGCGTCGCCGTGACGACGCTGGACGGCCGGACCGCATCGGCCTGCGGCTCCCTCGAGGGCTTCTGCCCGGAGGAGGCCGGCTTCTCCCCGTGCACGGACGACCCGGACGAGCCCGATGACGGCCTCACCCACGCCCGGGCCTGGGACCTTGGCCCCCGGGATCGCCGGACCTGCCCGGGAGATCGGGACTGGCTGCGATGGTCGGCCCCCGGCCCCGGATGGCTGTCCCTGGCCCTGCGCCCGGTGGCCTGGGAGGCCGGAGACCTGGACCTGGTCCTCCGGGACGACCAGGGACGACAGCGGGCCGTCGCCGCCGCCACCGGCGTCCCGGAGGACCTCCGGTTCTGCATCGAGGCCCCGGGAGACTGGTATGTCGAGGTCGCCGGGAGCCCCGATGCCCGGGGAACCTGGACCCTCGCCGGGTCCTTCGAGGCCGGGACCTGCTGCGAGGATGATGCCTTCGAACCCGACAGCGGTCCCGACGAGGCCCGGCTGCTGGAGCTCCCGGGCCTCGGGGAAGACCCGGTCCTCGGGGAAGGCGTGATCTGCCCCTACGACAGCGACTGGTTCCGGCTCGACGTGCCCTCGGTGGCCACCGTCGAGGTGACGCTGGTCTCGGAGGACCAGGGGGTGGACCTGGATATCCAGGTCTTCGGCCCCGCCGGAACCCTGGTGGCCTTCGGAGACGCCGTCGGGGACGAGACCATCGCCTGGGATGCCCGTCCGGGGCGTCACTGGGTCCGCGTCTTCGGCTACCAGGGGCACACCGACGCCTACCTGATCGAGGCGCGCCTCTCGCCGGCGCCCTCCTGCGAGTCCGACCGGGACTGCCCCCTGGGGACCTCCTGCTGGGACCACGCCTGCGCCGAGGCCTTCTGCCGCCAGGAGTCCGACTGCCCAGGCGCGGCGGCATGCCCGGCGGCTGGACCGGGGGCCGAGACCAGCCTCTGCGGGGCGCCCTGCACGAAGAATGCCGACTGCCGGGACCAGGAGGCCTGCAAGGCCTTCCCGGAAGGTCGGTTCTGTGGCATCAAGGGAAGCGGCGCCAACGGGGATGCCTGCGAGACGTTCCTGGACTGCGGTGGGCAGCGGGCCTGCCTGCCCTGGCCCGGGGGATGCTGTGCCCGGGCGGGATGCCGAAGCCACGGGGACTGCGAGGGAGGGACCTGGTGCGTGACGGTGCTGGGAATCGCTGCCTGCCTGCCGGCCTGCGACCCGGCGGCCTCCTCGTGCCGCCAGGCCGACGGATATGCGTGCCGGACGATTCCCGACGGGGAGGCTACGGGACGCCCGGTCTGCGCCCCCTGAGGACCCGCCGGCGGCACCTCTGGCTCTGGTTGCTCCCGGTGGCTGCCTGCGCCTCCTCGGGACCAGGAGGACCGGAGACCGTCGCCCCCGATGGAATCCCGGAGACCCGGGCCGTCCTCCGGGAGGTCCGCCACCCATCTCCGTTGCTTCCCGGGAGCCCCATCACGCTGATCGGGGACCATCTGGAGGACCTGGGAGGGCCCCTGCGTCTGGTACTGGACGACACCCCGTGGACGATCCCCTGCGAGGCCCGGAGCGGTCAGGAGGCCCGAGGTCTCATCGAGGCCGAAATGGTCCGGGACCTGGGCCCCCGCTGGGCCGGGACCGTGCGGCTCCGGGGGCCCCAGGCCAGCACCGAGGCGATGTCGGTGGACTTCGACCTGGACGAGTCGATCCCGCCGCTGCTGGCCCGGGCCGGGGCCTCCCAGGTGCACCTGGAGGACCTCTGGGTCCTGCATGGCGACGGGGTCCTGCTGCCCGGGGAGGGGGAAAACCGCCTCGGATTCCGGGGGACCTGGACCGGGGAGGGCTCGGGGGCGACCGGGACGGTGAGCCGGGAGGTGCCCCTGGTGGCCCTGGAGGCAGAGGATCGCACCCGGGGAGGCGTTCGTTTCCCGCTCCTGGGCCCGGACTTCGGCCCAGGGCGCTTCCAGGGGGAGGTCATCCTCCAGACCAGGACGATCGAAGGCATCATCGGCCAGTCGCCCCCCCTGGCGGTGGACCTCCGACTGGCTGACCCGGAGGTCCTGGCGGTGGAACCCGTCGAGGGGGTCCTGGGGCAACGGGTCACGGTGACCGGCGCCGGCTGGCCCGGGGCCACGACGGGGTGGCCCGAGGGCCTGGAGGGGGACTCCCCCGGGGTGACGACCTTCCGAATCCAGGGCCTCTTCCGACCTGAGGCAGGGGAGCCCCAGGTGCCGGTGGATCGATGGCTGGTTCCGGACCTCCTGGGGGGAACCGTGGCCCACCTGTGGGTCCGGGCCGAGGTCCAGGACGACCGGCTGGTCAGCGACTGGTTCGGGGCCCGGAGCGGCACCTTCGAGGGAACGATCCAGGCCGTCGTGCGCCCGCCAGGAGGGGCCGGCCCCCCCTGGACATCCCGGCCCCTGCCGTGGGCATGGCCCCTCCGCACGACCGGACAGGCGGTGGTGGTGCGGTTCCTGCCGGGCTTCGACGAGAGCCTGGACCGCCTGGGACTGGCCTCCCTGGGCCCCGAGGTCCGGCAGGCCATCCGGGCGGCCATCGATGCCATCTACCGGGACTACGACCTCCGGGTCCTGGAGGACTTCCCGGAGGACCTGGACCCGAACCACGTCTCGATCCTGGAGATCGGAGGGCCGGACCCCAACGGTCGGGGCCTGCTGGGGCTGGACAACACCCCCGGGAAGGACGTTGGCAACCTGCGGCTCTTCGACCGGATCGGCGGGGCCAACGCCGAGGTCCAGGCCGACGGGTTTCCCGGCTTTGGGGGCGTCTTCCTGGACTCCTTTCTCCAGTGGTCCGCCCACCCCCCCCAGGGGCGCGAGGCCCTCCCGGCCGGGGCCCCCGAGGCCGAACCGGCCTTCGACGTCGTCTTCGACCCCGTCCGGTCCCGGGCGGCGACGCGAGAGGAGTGGGAAGGCACCGGGGACCGAGACCGGGTCGCCCAGGTCCGGGAGGCCGTGCGGGTGCTGGGTCGGCTGGTGGGAGAGACCGCCGCCCACGAGATCGGCCACAGCCTGGGGCTCGCGAACCCCTACGGTCCATCGACCTCCTACCACAACGCCACCGACGAACCCGGGTGCCTGATGGACGCCGGCAACGCCCGGCCCTTCACCGAGCGGGCGGCCCTGCCGGGGGCCCCCGAGACCCGCTTCTGCCACGACCATCCGGCCTATCTGCGGGACGTCCTGGGTCCCCGGCGTCCCCCATGAGGCGCCCGCCCGACAGCCCCGGAACGAGGGAATGGCTCGCCAGGCCTTCCCATCGACATTCGGAAGGGCTATTCTTGTCCCGTTGCCGGACAGGACCGCCCCACTTCGGAGGACACGGCCGATGTCCCTTCTGGGTCGCCTGCGAAAGCGCCTCGGGAGGAGCCCCGTGAGCGACGACCGATTCTGCCCCTGGTGCCTCGAACCCACGACGGACCCCTACTGTCCCAACGAGGGCTGTCACTTCGCGGTGCCCCGGACCTCCAGGGACGTGCTCCCGACCGAGGACTCCCCCTTCCACGCCCTCTTCGTGGACTGGCGATACCGGGTCACGCGGCGCATCGGCGAAGGCGGCTTCGGGAGCCTCTACCGTGCCTACGACCGTTTCGCGGACACGATGGTGGCCATCAAGTTCCTCTGCGACCGACCCGATGACGAGGTGTCGGAAAAGGCCCGCCAGCATCTGGAGCACGAGGCGGCCGTGCTCGGCCGGCTGCGGCATCGCCACATCGTCCGGATGTACGACGTGGAGAACCTCCGGGAGGGCCCCCCCTGCCTGGTGATGGAACTGCTGGACGGCCATGACCTCGAGACGGAACTGGGGGCCCATCGACGTCGGCCCGCCCGGCAGGCGATCGAGTGGTTGATCCCGGTCTGCGAGGCCCTCCAATGCGCACACCAGCGGGACATCCTGCACCTGGACATCAAGCCGTCCAACCTGTTCCTGCACCGTACCGCCGACGGAGAGGTCGTCCTGAAGGTCCTCGACTTCGGCATCTCCCGGCTCCGGGGGACCCCCTGCGCCCGGCCTGCCCAGAGGTCGGCGCCCGGGATGGTCTACGGGACACCTCACTACATGTCCCCCGAGGTGGCCCAGGGAAGAACACCAGGCCCGACCAGCGACCTCTACTCGCTGGGCGTCCTGCTCTACGAGATGCTGGCGGGGAGCCCCCCCTTCGCGGGGGTGGAGGACCACAACGTGATGTCCGCCCACGTCCTCTCCCCGGTGCCCCCCCTGCCCCCCAATCCGGACATCCCGACGGAGTTGCGCGACCTCGTGGGTTCGCTCCTGGAAAAGAAGCCACGCCGGCGTCCCCAGACCGCCCGGGAGGTCGCGGAACGCCTCCGGCAGATCCGGGAGGAGCTCCCGGCGTCGGACATCGCACCCACGTCCCTTCCCGCCGACCGCTCCTGCTCCCCTTCCGCTCCCGACACCGTCCCGCTGGAGATGCCGTAGGTCTGGACTCCGACCACGTTCCGGCTACAATCGGCCACCCGACAGGCGGGAGCATCGGGATGTTGAACATCGCGCTCTTCGGCCCCCCCGGGGCCGGCAAGGGGACCCAGGCCGCGAGACTGGTGGAGCGCTACCACCTCCACTACGTCTCCTCGGGGGACCTGCTCCGGGAGGAGATTCAGGAAGGCACCGACATCGGCCGGGCCGTCCAGGAGATCATCGCCCGGGGAGGACTCGTCTCCGACGAGATGATCGTCCGCCTGCTCGAGAAGACCATCCGAAAGATCCGGGAGCAGACCCCGGCCCGGGGATTCCTGTTCGACGGCTTCCCCCGGACCTTCGTCCAGGCCTACATCCTGGAAGGGCTCCTGCTCAAGATGCACTCCTCCTTGATGAACCTCTTCAGTCTGGAGGTCCCGCCGGAGGTCTGCACGGAACGACTCCTGGGCCGGGCACAGGTCTCCGGGCGCTCCGACGACACCCGAGAGGTGATCGAGGTCCGACTGCGGGAATATGCCGAGAAGACCGCACCAGTGCTGGGATTCTACCAGGAGAAGGGCATCCTGGTCCCGGTCGACGGCACCCGATCGGTCGATGGGGTCTTCGACCAGATCACCCGGGTGGTGGACGAGTCCCTGCGGAAGGTCCAGTTGAACGTCGTGGTGCTGGGCGCCCCGGGATCCGGGCGCAGCACCCAGGCGAAGCGCATCGCGGCCCAGTACAACCTCCACTACATCAACACGACGGACCTGCTCCGGGAGGTCGCCACCCGTCCCGACGCCCAGGGGCGGATGGTGGCAGAGTTGATGGAACAGGACGCCCTGGTCCCCGACGAGATCGTGATCCGGGCCGTGGAAGGCTACATCCGGTCCCATCCAGAGAAGAACGGCCTGATCTTCAAGGGCTTTCCCCGAACGCTGGTCCAGGCCTACATCCTGGATGGTCTGATGCGCAAGATCGGCCAGCGAGTGTCCTGCATCCTGGACCTGCGGGTCCCGACGCTGGAACTCTTTCGGCGCCTCTCTGCCCGGGGGGCCACCCAGCGGGCCCTGCCCTACGACCGGGCCACCGAGGGCATCGTGCGACGGATCGAGGCCCACGAGCGGCACGCCCCGGACATCCTGAACTATTTCCAGAGAAGCCGCCGTCTCCACGTGGTCGATGGGCTGGGAACACCCGACGAGGTCTTCCAGCGGATGACGGCCCACCTGGAGGAGGTCCAGCGCCACGCCCGTTGACCGGCTCCGTCGGCCAGGAACGACGACGAGGTCACGAGGCCAGACGCCCCCGCCTCGGGATCCGGTGCAAGGGTCGTTCCGGGCCTCCGGAGGAGGTCCCCTACGCCGTCGGGACCACCGGGGACTCCGGCGGACGACCGGCAGGACGTCGGGCCATCGAGGCCAGCCCCACCGAGACCCCGGCCGTGATCAGGAACTGGTGGAAGATCGGGGTGATCCGAAACACCCACTCCAGGAAGCCCGACAGGTGCAAGGCTATCATGCCCAGCAGCAAGGCCCCCTGGAGCAGCCCCTCGAACCCTCGCCGCCGGAGGGCCTGCCACCCGGCGACGCCCAGCAGTCGCAGCAACAGCAGGCAGAAGATCGCCAGGCCCAGGTACCCCAGTTCGGCGGCGGTGAGCCAGTAGACATGGTGGCAGACCCCTTTCTGCTTCTCGGCGGCCATCACGACGATGTGGCGGCTGAAGTGGGGGTCGTTGGTCAGCACGTAGGAGAACTGGTTCACCCCGACCCCCAGGGGATGCTCCGACGCCATCGCCCGGGCGGCCCGGTTGAACTCCTCCCGGGCCAGATGCGAGGCCTCGGGGGCCTCCAGGAAGCGATCGACGATGCTCCTGCCCGTCAACGCCAGGCCCCCGATGAGACCCAGGGCGACCACCAGCGTGGCCACCGTGACCCTCCGCGAAGGGGCCTTCCGGTAGGCGATCCAGACGGTCCCCAGCAAGACGATCACCGAGAGGGTCATCCCCGCCCGGCTGAAGGTCATCACGACCGTCAGGACCATCGCCAGGGCCACCAGGAGGGTCCCCAGGGCCTCCCGGGTCTTGAGCCACGGGGCCCCGAGCCCCATCGCCACCAGCACCGGGATGCCCAGGTTCAGGAACAGGGGCACGGTGTTGCTGTGGTCGAAGAAGGTCGGCACCCGATAGATGCCCTGGCCATACTTCTGGTAGAAGGCGTACAGGGCCATCGAGACCCCGACGATCATCCAGCCTCGCCAGAGGGATCGCAGGGGGACGCCGGAACGCACCGCATTGACCACGGTCCAGTAGAGGAACCAGGCCTTGGCCCACTTGAACAGCGTGAAGGTGCCCAGCAGGGGCGCCGGGGCATCCAGCAGCGAGACCGCCGCCAGGATCCACAGGGCCAGGGCCCAGAAGGACCCGGCGGGCCAGAAGCGGATCCTCCCGGGGCGCCGGAGGGCGATGGCCGCCATCAGGGACAGGGCCAGCAGGTCCGCCAGGGTCACCTCGAACCCCCGGTCCGGCCCCCGGTAGTGCTCGACACTCAGGAAGTGGATGTTCGCCCGATCGCCCAGCATCGGGGCCGCCACCAGCAGCGAAAGGATCCACGACCGCCACCGCTCGGAGGACCAGGCCAGGGCGGTCCAGATCGGGACCATGACCAGGGCGAAGGCGATGAAGACGGCGTACTTCACCGGGTCGCTTCCCCCCACAGGATCCCCTTCAGGTCCCGGAGGGACGCCGGCCGGGGAGCATCGGCGGTGCTGGTGCCGTAGAAGGCCACCATGTCCTCGGCCTCGGGATGATACCCGTGCATGCCCGCCAGGGGCCGCCGACCCATGTCCGACGGGACGATCAGGACTCCCGGATCCGCCAGCCAGAACCGGTGGCCGTAGCGCCTTCCCGGAAAATCGCACCCCCAGGACTGGAGGGTCTCGTCGGGCAGGATCGCCCCGCCCGAGACCGCCGCGATGGCGTCCTCGATGCGCTGCCGGGCCCCTTCCCGGAGGTACCAGAACCGCGCCATCGTCGAGTCATAGACCGCGGCGTAGTCCCGCCCGAAGACCAGCCCGGTGCCCTCGACGACCCCCTGGAGATCCACGGTCCGGTTCACGTCGGCCATGCCGTGGTCGCTGAAGAGGTGCAGCCGGACCTCCGAGTGGGTCCGATCCGCGAGGTCCAGCACCCGCCGGAGGCGCTCCTCGTACCAGGCCAGGTGCCGCGGGACCTCCGGGTGCCCGGTACCGACCCGGTGCAGTACCCCGTCCAGCCCCCCCAGGAAGAGCCACGCCAGCCGGCAGGTCCCTCCGCGAGCCGCCTCCTCCAGGGCCCGCAGGTTGTCTTCCTCGGACCGCCGCCAGTCCGACAGGTGGAAGGGCACTCCCGCGGCCCGGAGGTCGTCGAAGAGGGTCCTCTGGCCCCCCAGGATGCCCCCGGGCTGATAGAGGTCCCGCTTTTCGGAGTAGTCCAGCCATGGCAGCCGTTCCCAGGGCACGGCATAGATCTGGAAATACCCGGTGTAGCCCAGCAGGGGCGCCAGGGCCCGGCTGATCCACCCCCGGACCCGGCCCCGATCGACCACCGCCTTCGGAAGCCACCGCATCCACCGGAGACGACGGAACGGCGACCGGACCGGGTCGAAGACGAAGAACGAGAAGTGGCCGTGGTCCCTGGGCGCCACCCCGGTCAGGATCGTCGGATCGCAGGTCGAGGAATACCCGAACTCGGTCCGCAACGGGCCGGTCCATCGCAGCCGTTCCTGAAGAATCGGGTACCGGGAGGCAATCCGGTGCCCATAGCCGTCGATGAAGACCGCCAGCACCAGGCGCCCGCCCATCGCCTTTCCCCCCGCGCCTTGACGCGCCGCGACCGGATGGGCAACGATACCACAGCCCTTCCGGCGGAACAGGAGACCCCTTGGAACAGGACGCCGCGACGCCGACCTCCCGGACCTTCCTGCTGTCGGTGGTCGTGGAGGACTACTTCCACCATGCGGCCTTCAGCCCCTGGATCCAGCCCGAGCGATGGCGGCGCTTCGAGGCCCGGGTCGGGACCAATACCCGGAGGGTGCTGGACCTGCTGGACGAGTTCGGCCTCAAGGCGACCTTCTTCACCCTGGGCTGGATCGCCGAGAAGGCCCCAGACCTGGTCCGGGAGATCGCCCGGAGGGGACACGAGGTGGCCAGCAAGGGCTTCTATCACCGGGGCCTGCAGGAGATGTCCCACCGGGAGTTCCGGCTGGATGTCCGGCGGTCCCGGGAGGCCATCGAGGCGGCCTCGGGGTTCCGCTGCCTGGGCTTCCGGATCCCCCAGGGGACCTTCACCCCGAAGGACCTCTGGGCCCTGGACACGCTGGCCGAGGAGGGGTTCGCCTACGACTCCTCCTTCTACCCGAGGCTCTGGGACGTGCAGGCCGAGCCCTGGAGGCGGATGCCCCACCGGCACCACCACGCGGGAAGGGACCTCTGGGAGGTGCCCCTCTCGACCGTGGGGCCGCCCTGGCTCAGCCTTCCCGCAGCCGGGGGCAACTACTTTCGCCAGGCCCCCGCCTTCTTGACCCGGCGTCTGCTGGAGTCCTGGCACCAGTTCCGCCCGGACCCGTTCTCGCTCTACTTCCACGTCTGGGAACTGGATCCGGACCTTCCGCGGATCGAGGCCGTCGATCGCCTGACCCGACTGCGGCAGTACCGGAACCTGGACCGGATGGAGCCCCTGCTTCGGGACCTGTTCGGGCGCTACTCCTTCACCTCCATTGCCCGGTGGCTGGGGCTCGACTCCGCGGCGCCCCTCCAGGACGCCCCGGAGTCGCCCGACCCGCCGGCCATCCGGTCCCGGCGGCGCAAGGAACGGCGCCCCAACGCCCCTTCCGAGGCCCGCCGCCTCCCGATCACCATCGTGGTCCCCCTCTTCGAGGAGGAGCAATCCCTCGGCTACCTGCGGAACACCCTCGAGGAGGCATTGCCCCGATTCGAGGACCGCTATGAGGTCCACTTCGTCTTCGTGGACGACGGCAGCACGGACCGGACGTGGGAGGTCCTTCGGCAGACCTTCGGGGACTGGCCCCGGGTCCTGTTCCACCGGCTCCCGGAGAACCGCGGCGTCGCCGGGGCAATCCTGGAAGGCATCCGCCGGGCCCCCACGGAGGTCGTCTGCAGCATCGACGCCGACTGCACCTACGACCCCCGACAGTTGCTGGAGATGATCCCCCTCCTCTCGGAGGACGTGGACATGGTGACGGCCTCCCCCTATCACCCCCAGGGGCAGGTCCTGAACGTCCCGAAGTGGCGGCTGACCCTCTCCAAGGGCCTGTCGTTCCTCTACCGCCGGGTCCTCCACAACCGCCTGGCGACCTACACGGCCTGCGTCCGGGTCTATCGCCGGTCGGCCGTGGAACGGGTCCAGGTCCGGGAGGGCGGCTTTCTGGGCGTGGTGGAGATGCTGGCCCGGATGGACCTGGCGGGGTCCCGGATCGTCGAGTCTCCGGCGGTGCTGGAGGTCCGGATGCTGGGCCGATCCAAGATGAAGATTCTGCGGACCATCCGGGGGCATCTCCGGCTCTATCAGCAGATCGCCGCGGCTCGCTACCTGGGAAGGACGCCATGAAGACGGGACCCCGGATCGGGATCATCGGCGGCGGCATGCTGGGCATCGCCATGGCCCACCGGCTCGCCGGGACCGGGGCCCGGGTGACCCTGATCGAGGCGGCCCCGGAACTGGGGGGCCTCGCGGCGCCCTGGAGCCTTGGAACCCTCACCTGGGACCGGCACTACCACGTGATCCTGGCCTCGGACCGGACCCTCCGGAGGCTGCTGGCCGAGGCGGGCCTGGATGGGGCGATCCGCTGGGGCACCACCCGGACGGGCGTCTTCGGGGGCGGTCGCCTCCACTCGATGTCCAACACGCTGGAATACCTCGCGTTTCCCCTGTTGTCGCCGCTGGACAAGGCCCGCCTGGGCCTCACGATCCTGGCGGCGGACCGCATCCACGACGGCCTCGCGATGGAGCGGATCCCGGTGGAGGACTGGCTGGTCCGCTGGTCGGGGCGACGGACCTGGGAGCGCTTCTGGCTGCCCCTCCTCCGGAGCAAACTCGGCGAGAACTGGCGGCAGACGTCGGCGGCCTTCATCTGGGCCACGATCCGGCGTCTCCATGCCGCCCGGGATGCGGGCCTGGAGCGGGAGCGCTTCGGCTACGTCCCCGGCGGATACGCCCGGATTCTGAGCCGCCTGGGGCAGATGCTGACTCAGGAAGGCGTCGAGGTCCGCCTGCAGTGTCCCGTCCGGCGGGTCTCCTCTCCCCGGGGCCGTCCCACGGTCCATCTTGCCGATGGCCGCACCGAGGTCTTCGACACCGTGGTGGTCACCCTGGCGGCGCCCCTGGCGGCCCGGCTGCTCCCGGACCTTCCTCCCGAGACGGCGCAGCGCATGACCGGGGTCCCCTACCAGGGGATCCTCTGCGCCTCCCTGGTCCTGCGGCGCCCCCTCTCGGGCTTCTACGTCACGAACCTGCTGGACCCCTTCCCGTTCACCGGCATCATCGAGATGACGGCCCTGGTGCCCCCGACCGAGATGGGCGGCCGCCACCTGATCTACCTGCCTCGCTACGTTCCGTCCGACGATCCCTTCCTGCGGGTGCCCGATGACGAGGTCCGCCAGGAGTTCCTCAAAGGCCTCCGGCAGGTCCACCCGGACCTCCGGGACGACGACATCGAGGCCTTCCGGGTCAGCCGGGTCACCCACGTGATGGCGATCCCCGTCGTGGGTGCCTCGTCCCGACTGCCCCCCATCCGCACCCCCCTCCCGGGGGTCCATGCCCCCGGGTCCGCCCACATCGTCCACGGAACCCTGAATGTCGAGGAGACCGTGCGACTGGCCGAACGGGTCGCCCGGGCCCTGTTCCGACCGGACCTCTGGGGCGACGACGGCCTGCCTCAGGAACCCCGCCGGCCCCTGGCGGGACAAGGAGATTCCCCATGAAGCCCCTGGCGAGCCTCTCCCTGGACCTCGACAACCTCTGGTCCTACATGAAGGTCCACAACGACCCCGGCTGGGAGTCCTTCCCGACCTACCTCCCGGAGGCGGTCCCGAAGATCCTGGACCTGCTGGAGGGCCTGGACCTGCGCCTGACCTTCTTCCTGGTGGGCCAGGACGCGGCCCGGACCGAAAACGCCCCGGCGATGCGCCGGATCGCCGATTCCCCCCACGAGGTCGGCAACCACTCCTTCGCCCACGAGCCCTGGCTGCATCGCTATCGCCCGGATCAGGTCGAGGAGGAGATCGCCCGGGCCGAGGAGGCCATCCAGGAGGCCACCGGCCGGCGCCCCGAGGGCTTCCGGGGCCCGGGATACAGCCTGTCGGAGACGGTGCTCCAGGTCCTGTCCCGCCGGGGATACCGGTTCGATGCCTCGACCTTTCCGACCTTCCTGGGGCCCGCGGCCCGGGCCTACTACTTCATGACCTCCCGCCTCGGGTCCCGGGAACGGACCGAGCGGGGCGCCCTCTTCGGGACCCTCCGGGACGGCCTGCGGCCCCTGGCCCCCTACCGATGGCGCCTGCCGGACGGATCCGGCCTGATCGAGGTCCCGGTGACGGTCCTCCCGGCGGTCCGGGTCCCCTTCCACCTGACCTACGTCCTCTACCTCTCGACCTTCTCGACGGCAGCGGCCCGCCTCTACTTCCAGGCGGCCCTCCAGGCCTGCCGGGCCTCCCGGGTCGAACCGTCCCTGCTGCTGCACCCCCTGGACTTCCTGGGCGGCGACGAGGCCCCGGGACTGGCCTTCTTCCCGGGCATGAACCTCCCGGGAGAAGAGAAGCGCCGGCGCACCAGGCAGTATCTGGAGGACTTCCGGAAGGCCTTCGACGTGCTTCCCATGGGGGCCTACGTCCACGCCCTGGAAACGCGCCGGGACGTACCGGTCCGGGACCCCGACTTTCCCGCCTTCCGGGAGTCCCGATGAGGCCCCTTCCCAGACTCCCCGGGTGGGTCCCCTGGGCGGCCTCGCTGGCGCTGCTGCTGGCCATCCAGTTCCTCTGCTGGGGCACCCCGGTCCCGACCGGCAACGAGGACCACTATCTGGCGGTGCTGCATCGGGTCGCCGACCCGTCCTTCCTGGCCGGCGACTGGACCTTCGGGCCCCGGCTCCCGGACCGGTGGGTCTTCGACACCCTCTTTGGAACCCTGTCCCGGTGGATTCCCCTGGATGTCCTGGGCTGGGCCGGTCGCATCGCCACCTGGGTGGCCTCCCTGGCGGGCCTGATCCGGATCGCCCGGTCCCTGGGACTCGGACCCCTCGGGACCACGGGGGCCCTGGGTCTGTTCCTGCTGCTGGGACAGGCCCTGGTCGGGGGAGAGTGGATGCTGGGGTGGTTCGAGGCCAAGGCGGTGGCCTGGAGCCTGTGGATCCACGGCGCCGCCGACGTGCTGGAGGGGAGGCATGGCCGGGGGGCGCTGCTGGCGGGCCTGGCCGCGGTCTTCCACCCGGCCGTGGGCCTGGTGGCCGGGGCGGCCCTGGCGACGGCCATGCTGGCCGTGGTCCGGCCCCTCCGGTCCCTCGTGCGGCCTGCCGTGGCGGGCATCGTCGCCGCCCTGCCCGGACTGGTCCAGGCCCTGGCCATGATGGCCGCCACCGGAGAGTCCACGGCCGCCGACTGGGAGTTCCTCGCCCGGACCTTCCTCCGGATCCACCTCGACCTCTCGACCTTCGATCGCACGCTGCTGCTGGCCACGATCCTCGCCGCCGCAGGGGTCCTCTGGGAGGCCCGGCGCCATCCCCGGCAGAAGGCCTGGCGCCTGATCCCCTGGATGCTGGCCCTCCCAGGCACCCTCTTCCTGGCGGGCACCCTGGCGGACCGGGCGGAGGCCTGGTCCCTGATGGCCCTGACCCCCTTTCGGACCTTGCCCCCCCTCGCCTTGCTGTTCGGCTGCCTGGCCGGCTTCTCTCTGGTCCGGTCGTCCGACCCGGTGACCCGCCTGCGCCCGGGGCTGCTGCTGACCGCCGCCGTTCTGCTCTGCCTGCCGCCCCTGCCCCGACAGTTCCGGGACCGGGTGACCGAGTTCCGGGCCGCCTGGGCGACCCGGCCGGACCCCTGGCAGGAGGCCTTCCGGTGGGTCGCCGATCACACCCCCGAGGATGCCCTGGTCCTGGCCCCGCCCTGGCGGGGCGACAGCGCCCTCGTGATGCGCCGACCCCAGGTGGTCCATGCCGCGATGCCCCGCTACGACCGGCTCTCCGAGTGGCACCGGCGGGTCGCCGACCTGTTGGGCGAGGACCTCCCCGACCGGGAGACCCGGGACCTGGGGGAGGTCTGGCGTCGGGCGAAGGCCCGCTGGTCGCAACTGACACCGGATCGGGTCTCGGACCTGGCCGCCCGCTACCAGGCCACCTTCATCATCACCGACGCCCCGTTGCCCGGCACCCCGGTCTTCCGGGCCGGTCCCGTGGCGGTCCATGCCATCGGCGCTCCCCCGCCCTGACCACCCCACCCATTGCATCCCCGAGGCAAAGAACCTATCCTGAAACCGGATTTCCTGGGGAGGCCCCTAAAGAATTCTGACGCGTTGTCCGATCCCTCTCCCTGGCTCCCCGACTCGCGGGCTCCTTGGAACCCGACCGAGACGCCAGGGGGAAGGCGGAAGGGGGGCGTTCCTGGGAAACGGGGGAAGCCGATGCTCTTCGCCGCACTCGCTCGAAGGGTCCGCACCAGGAAGGAACGCCGATCGGCGCCGTCGATGCCGGGGCTTTTGCCACAGGCGGAGTTCCACCGGCTGCTGGCCCGGGAGCGGTCCCGAGCGGACCGGAACTCGCATCCCTTCTCGATGGTCCAGTTCGCCACCTCGGACCTGCCGCCGGATCGCCTCCGGAAGGCGGCGCGGGTCCTGCTGGACCACCGGCGCCTGACCGACGACGTCGGCGTGGTCCGACACCGGGACCTGGGCACGGTGCTGCCGGACACCTCGGCGGAGGGGGCCCGGATCTACGCAGAGCGGATCCACGAGGCCCTGGTGCGGCTGGGATTCGACGTGGGGCATCGGATCTACACCTACCCGGGGAACTTCGGTGACGACGCCCTGCTGCTCCGTCCCCCGCCCTCGGGCGGGTCCGGAGGAAGCGGGACCGATCGGGAGGACGCGTCGGCCTCCGCCGGGGACACGGCCGGGGACCTGGGGGCCTGGCGGGCCGAGAACATGGAGACGTGGTTCCTCCAGCCCCTGCCGGGCTGGAAGCGGGCGATGGATATCGGGATCTCGGCAGTCGCCCTGGTGCTGCTGGCCCCGGTGATGGCGGTCGTGGCGGTGCTCGTGAAGGCCACCAGCCCCGGACCGGTGCTTTTCCGGCAGCAACGGGCGGGACCCGGGGGCCGTCCCTTCACCTTCTACAAGTTCCGGACCATGGTCGTGAACGCGGAGGCCCTCAAGGACCAGTTGCGTCCTCGCAACGAGGTGGAGGGTCCGGTCTTCAAGATGGCCCGGGACCCCCGGATCACCCCCCTGGGACGCTGGCTCCGGCGCCTGTCCCTGGACGAACTGCCCCAGTTGTGGAACGTGCTCCGGGGCGACATGTCCCTCGTGGGGCCCAGGCCCCCGACCCTGGACGAGGTGCAGCAGTATGCCCCGTGGCAGCGCCAGCGCCTGTGGCTGATGGGGGGAATCACGGGGATCTGGCAGACCAGCGGCCGGCACGAGGTGGGCTTCCTGGAGTGGATGCGCATGGATGCCCGCTACGCCCGGCGGCGGTCCTTCTGGTTTGACGTGAAGTTGCTGGCCCGAACCGTCACCGCGGTGCTGACCACCCGGGGCGCGTCCTGACGCGGTCCTGCCGCACCCTCCCGCAAGCCCGAGGTCATGCCAGGGCGTGCTCCACCAGCCGCGACCGGAGGTCCTCCCATCCGGGAACCGGGTCCGGCGGCACCGGGTCCGCCAGCATGCACCCCGTCGAGCAGGTCCGGGCGAGGGCCTGCACGTCGGGAAATCGCACCGCCTCGAAGGGCGTCGCGGCGTACCGGGCATTCAGGAAGTCGCAGAGGCCCTGGACCTCCCGGGCGACACCCCGCTCGACCGCCCGAAAGCCCCCGACCACCGCGTCCACGAGGCCCGACGGAGGCGGACGCCTCCCGCGACCAATCCCGGCATACACCAGCCCTCGGGACTCCACCTCCCCCCGGGAGGCCAGATTGCAGGCATCGACAATCCCCGCCAGGGTCGGCGCCCCCTCGTCCAGCATGGCCCCCAGGTCCCGGGCATAGACCCCGTGGCCAGTGCACAGGAAGGCCACCTCGGCCCCCTCCAGGGCCCGGCCCCGGTCGTTCGTGAAGGCCGCATCGAGTCCGCTGCGGACCAGGTTCTGATCCCCGGGGCGCACGTAGGGGTCCGCCAGGCGCACCGCGCAGCCCTTCCGCCGCAGCAGGTTCCCCAGGACCAGCGTCGGAGAGTTGCGGGTGTCCTCGGAGTCGAACCGGTAGGCAACCCCGAGCAGGGCCACGGGACGGCCGTCCAGGGGTCCCAGGGCCCGTTCCGCCAGGGAGAGCGTCGCTGCCGGGGACTCATCATTGACCCGCCGGGCCTCCAGGATCAGGCTCTTCTCCCCGGGGTCCCCGGCCTCCAGGCGACGCCACCAGAGCAGGATCCCGTCCTTCGGCAGGCAGTGGCCCCCGACGCCCAGGGTCGGCACCAGCAGCCCACCGACCGGGACCGCCGTGGGGTTTCGGGAGGCCTCGTCGGCCTGTCCCAGCACCTCGTTGACCCGGTCCCGAAGGGCGAAGAAGTCGATGTCCCGGGCGTCGCACCACCGGGCCACCTCGGCGGCGTAGGCGATCCGGACGTCGCGGTAGGCGTTCTCGAGGGTCTTCACCACCTCGGCCGTGAGGCTGCTGGTGGGATGCAGGCGTCCCTCGGTGACGATGTGCCCATAGAGCCGCTGGATCAGGCGGGGCGTCTCCGGGTGCAGGCCCGCAACGATCTTGTCGCTGGTCCGGACCCGCTCCACCAGCCGTCCCGGCATCACCCGGTTCGGACTGTTGCCGAGCAGCACATCCCGGCCGTCCTCAAGCCCGAACCGCCGGAAGTGATCCCGGATCACCGTGGCCATCGTCGAGGGAGCGAGCGTGGACTCGAAGACCACCAGGGGGACCTGCCCCTCGGGCCTCGCCTGGAACGCCCGCGCCAGGCCCTCGAGGGCCTCCATGAGGGGACCATAGTCCGGCGCCAGCCCCCGCTTGTCCGTCTGGACGCAGACGAGCACCACGTCGGCATCCCGGAGGTCCTCCACGTGATGACTGGCCGACAGGAGCCCCTCCCGGGCCCCTTCCGCCACGATGCGATCCAGGTCCGGTTCCACGCCCCCGATGGGGGACTCTCCCCGGTTGATCGCCCCGACCTTCCAGCCGGAGGTCGGCGAGTCCCGCTGAATCACCACCACCCGAGCCGGAGCCTCCTGGCCAATCCGCACCCGGGCATGGGCCAGCATCGCCGCCATCGGCATCCCCACGATGCCCGGGCCGATCACGCCGATCTTGCGGACCTCCCAGCGGGCCACGGTCCCGTCGCTCGTCCATTGCAGCGGCATGTTCCCCCCGTCATCCACCCCTTGCGGGGGTGTCCAGAAAGGTCTGGAACCACAGTTCCAGGTTCAGGGCCCCCCACAATCGTCGCCCGAAGGCCTGTTCCCGGTCCAGGAGGGCCTCGATGGCCGGGAGATTCCACATCCCTCGCTGTCGTGCCGCCCGGGACAGCAGCACGTCCCGGAAGAAGTCCCGGACCGGCCCCCGGCGGGCCCAGAGGTGCAGCGGCACCGGGAAGCCCTTCTTGTCCTTCCGGCGACGCACGACCTCGGGGATCAGGTCCCCGACGGCCATGCGGAGGGCATACTTGGGCTCGGCGCCCCGGAACTTCATCGCCGGCGGCATCGCGGCAACCAGGTCCACCAGGCGCCGGTCCAGCAGCGGTACCCGGGACTCCAGGGAGTGGGCCATGCTGACCCGGTCCTCCACGTGCAGCAGCGCTGGCAGGCCCGCCACCAGGTCGAAGTGGGTCATCTTGTTGATGTAGGACCGGGTATCGGGATGATGGAAGACCTTCTGGAACCGCGCGAAGGTCCCCTCGGGCTGCCAGGACGCCAGGATGTCCCCGGCCAGCAGGTCCATCGTGCCGCCGCTGCGGTCCAGCAACCGGAAATAGCGCCGGTCCATGTCGTCGAAGAGCCCCCGGGACCAGAACTCCTGCAACATCGGGACGTACTGGCGCAGGAAGGGCAGGTTCGGGAGGATCGACTTCAGCGTGACGATGTGCTCGCCCTCCTCCAGGGTCTCGTGGATCGACCCCTTCAAGGCCTGTTCCAGGTAGGCCACGACGTAGCGGATGTAGCCGTTGAAGATCTCGTCGCCCCCCTGGCCTCCCAGGGCCACGGTGACCTGCTGCCGGGCCAGCCGCGCCGTGGCCCACTGGGGGAACAGCCCGGGCCCCGCCGCCGGCTCGTCCATGTGCCAGGTCAGCCGGGGCATCGCCTCGACGAACTCCTGTTCCGTCGGGCGGACCACGAAGGACCGGGCCCCGGCCTCCCGGGCGACGGCCTCGGCGTAGGGGGTCTCGTCGAACTCCTCCCCCTCGGAAAAGGCCCCGGTGAAGGTCTTCAAGGGCTCCCCGGCATGGCGGGCCGCCAGCACCGTCACCAGGGAACTGTCCACGCCGCCCGAGAGGTAGGTCCCCACCGGAACGTCGCTCCGCATCTGCAGGCGCACGCTCTCCAGCAGCGTCTCCCGGATCCGTTCCCGGAAATACTCCTCGGTGTGGTGCCGGTCCACCTGGAAACAAGGGTCCCAGTAGCGGTGCGTCGTGATCGAGAGGTCCTGGAGGTCCATCTCGAGATACTGCCCGGGCAGCACCTTCCGGATCCCCGCGAAGAGGGTCTCCTCGTGAAGCACGAACTGGAAGGTCCAGTAATCCTGGAGGGCCTCCAGGTCGCACCGGGCCTCGACGGCCGGATGGTGCAGGATGGCCTTGATCTCGCTCGCGAAGATCACCCGCTCGGGCGTCGCGTGGAAGTAGAGCGGCTTGACCCCGAAATAGTCCCTTGCCGCCAGCACCTTGCCCCGGGACCGGTCCACAAGCACGAAGGCGAACATCCCGTTCAGGCGAGGCAGGATCGCGACGCCATGGCGCAGGTAGCCCTGCAGCAGCACCTCGGTGTCGGAGGAGGTCCGGAACACGGCCCCCTCCCTCCGGAGCTCCTCCCGGAGTTCCAGGTAGTTGTAGATCTCGCCGTTGTAGGCCAGCACCGCCGGACCCGCCTCCATGGGCTGGTGCCCGGTCTCCAGGTCGATCACCGAAAGGCGCAGGTGATGCAGTCCCGCCGACCCCTCGACCCACTGCCCCTCGTCGTCGGGTCCCCGGTGACGCATCTGTGCGGCCATCCGGGCCAGCAGGACCGGATCGATCGGGTTTCCGGGCCGCTGGAACCACCCCACCAGTCCGCACATCAGGAACCTTCCGTCGCCGAAGGACGGCGCCATTCTATCGGCCCAGGCGGTCCGGGACCAAGGGAAAGACCGATTCCGCGGGGAAATCGGGGTCGTGGGCCCCGTTGGGGGTCGTGACCCCCGGGGCAAAAGGCGCTAGGCTTCGGAGCGATTGCTTCTCTGGAGGGGTTCCGATGGTCGATCGCGTGCTGGAACGGGTCGCGGCGGAGGAGTCGCAGGCCCTGGCGGAGTTGTTCGAGTGGCTGCGGATCGAGAGCGTCTCGGCGGACCCGGCCCGGGAGGGCGAGGTCCGGCGGGCCGGGGAGTGGGCCGCCCGGTTCCTCCGGGAGGCGGGCCTGGACCACGTGGCCTTGATGGAGACCGGGGGACACCCGGCGGTGTACGGGGACTGGCTCCACGCCCCGGGAAGACCGACGCTGTTGATCTATGGCCACTACGACGTCCAGCCCGAGGACCCCAGGGAGAAATGGACCGTCGCGCCCTTCGACCCCGTGGTCCGGGACGGGGCCATCTGGGGCCGCGGGACCTCGGACGACAAGGCCCAGGTGATGACGCACCTGGTGGCGATCCGGGCGTGGCTCCGCACCCATGGCCGCCTCCCGTGCAACATCAAGGTCTTCATCGAGGGCGAGGAGGAAGGTGGCAAGGGCGGCACCCACGACTTCGTCCGCAATCACCGGGACCTGCTGGCCTGCGATGCGGTGCTGATCTCCGACACGGCCTGGGAGCGGCCGGACCAGCCGACGGTGGTCTACGCCCTCCGGGGCATCGCCTACTTCCAGGTGGACGTCCAGGGGCCCTCTCGGGACCTCCACTCGGGGGTCTACGGGGGCATGGTCTCGAACCCCCTCAACGGCATCGGTCGCCTGATCGCGGCCATCCAGAACGAGCGGGGCCAGATCCAGGTCCCGGGGTTCTACGACGACGTGCTGCCCCTGACCCCCGAGGAGCGGGAGGAGTTCGCGCTGGTCTCCCATCCCGACTCGGACCTGATGGGGGACATCGGGGTGTCGGGGCTCTTCGGAGAGGAGGGCTACACGTCCCGGGAGCGGAACTGGGGCCGCCCCTCCTTCGACGTCCATGGGGTCTGGGGGGGCTTCGCCGGGGCCGGGGGCAAGACCGTGCTCCCGGCAGAGGGGGGCTTCAAGTTCAGTTTCCGGCTGGTCCCGAACCAGCGCCCGGAACGGGTGGCCCAGGCGGTCCAGCAGTGGTTGCCGACGGTGGCGCCTGCCGGACTGAAGGTCCAGGTGACCTACCTCCACGGCGGGAGCCCCGTGATGGTTCCCCGGGAGAGCCCGTTCCTGAAGGCCGCCCTGGAGGCGATGGAGGCCGCCTTCGGCAAGCGGCCGGTGCTGGTCCGGGAGGGGGCCTCGATCCCCATCACGGCGGTCTTCCAGGAGGCCCTGAACGCCCCGGCCCTGCTGGTCGGCTACGGCCTCAACTCCGACAACATCCACTCCCCGGACGAGAAGTTCCCCCTGGACCATTTCCGGAAGGGCATCCGGTGCGGCGTGGCCCTCTATGCCCGACTGGCGGAGGTGAGGCCGTGAAAGCCGCCTTCCCCTCCCTGGGATGGACAGGACCGGCCCTGTGCGGGGTGCTGGTGGGGTCCCTGGTCCTCGGGATGGCTTGCAAGGGACCCGGGACCGAGGCCGACAAGCCCCCGCCCCCCGCCTCCTCCGAGGAGGACGTGCTGGCGGGATTCCGGGCCCTGCTGCAGGCCGTGACCACCTGCGACCAGAAGGCCTTCCTGGAGGCCCATACCCAGAAGGCCCAGGGAGCCCTCAAGGCCCTGGACCAGGTGGTGACTCCGGAGGCCCTGGCCCTGGTCGGCCAGCCCCCGGGACCCGACGCGGGGCTCCGATTCTCCTGCACCGTGGCCCGGCTGGCGGGCTTCCTCCCGGACCAGGTGAGGCCCGTGGAGGTCTCCCTGAACCCCCGCATCGGGACCGCCAGGGTGATCTTCCTGCTCCGGGACCACGAGTATGGCTTCCCGATGGCCCGACAGTTCGGCATCTGGCGGTCCCCCTTTCCGGGCTACCTGTTCCTGGCCAACGAGTACAAGGACTGGCGGGAGGCAATCATGAACGCCCTGCCGGACCCCAACCGGATGCCGGACCTCGTGGCGGTGCTGGACCGGATCGTCGAGGTGCTGGACCCCTTCCAGCCCGACTGGCGGGAGTATCCGGACCTGGCCCCCACCCGCCCCGGAACGATCTGAACCGCGTCTCCAGATGCCGGAACCTAGTCCCGGCCGACGATGTTCCCCGTGACGAGCGTGAAGGGCAGGCCGATGGACGCCGCGTCGTTCCCGGGGCGCCCGTCGGTGTTGAGGTCTCCGCACTCGTTGACGCTCGCGCACAGGCGCGAGTCGAGCTGCTGGATCACCTGGTCCTTCGTGTAGGGCGAGAACTGTCCCGCCGGGACGTTCTCGAGAGCCTGGATCAGGGCCCGGACGTTCACGCCTCCCCCGAGTACGCCCGTTCCCCCGGTGATCACGCCGTTCTGGACCGTCACGGTGGCCCGGACACGGACGGCCCAGAGGTCCACCGGAACCAGGGTGGTCCCCACCACGAAGTAGACCCGGGCCTTGAAGTCCGGGCCCCCGGCGGTCAACACGTTGCCATCGAGGCTGGTGTTGTTGATCGTGAAGCGGGGGCTGCAGGGGCTCAACACCTCGGCGGCGAAGACCCGATAGTTGCAGTTTGGTCCCGCGGGGTTGCAGGAGGTGGGGTCCACCCGGCGTCCGAAGAGGAGATTGAGGTCGTAGGGTCCCGAGCCAGGACCGGGGCTCTCGTGCTCCAGCAACAGCCCGAGCCGCCCATCGGCGACCGCCGTGGTCAGGTCCGGGGCGAACTGGTCCGTGATGAAGATCCCCATCTTGGCGAAGAGGTTCTCGACGCCGTCCTGGCAGTCCCCCTGGGGCTGGCAGGTTGCCGGGTTGCCGTCCAGGTCCAGGCCGAAGCCCGCCCTGGCCTGGGTCGTGAAGGCCAGCGTGGCCGTCTTGGAGACCGGGTTCCGGAACAGGTTCGTGCCGGCGCAGACACCGGCCTTGCACTGGTCCATCACGGTGCAGAGGTTGCCGTCGTTGCACAGCAGGGTGTTGTTCTGGTGGTAGCAGCCCGTCAGGGGGTCGCAGAGGTCGTCGGTACAGGCGTTGCCGTCATCGCAGGAGATCGGCGTCCCGACGCACCGCCCGCCCTGGCACTGGTCGTTCACGGTGCAGACCGAGTAGTCGTTGCAGGACCCCGAGATGGGGGTGAAGACGCAGCCCACCGAGGGATTGCAGGAGTCGGCGGTGCAGGCCTCCAGGTCGTTGCAGGTGATTGACTGGCCCCCGACGCAGCGCCCCTGCTGGCAGGTCTCCCCGGCGGTGCAGAGGTCGCCGTCCTCGCAGGGGCCGTAGTTGGGCTCGTGCAGGCACTGGCCCGCCCGGCAGGAGTCGATCGTGCACGGGTCCCCGTCGGAACAGTTCCGGGGCGTCCCGGTGCAGGTTCCCGCCACGCACTGGTCGTTCACGGTGCAGGCATCCTGGTCGTCGCAGGCATTGGCGTTGAAGAGGTGCCGGCACCCCGTCGCCACGTCGCAGAGGTCGGTCGTGCAGGGATTCCCGTCGTTGCAGTCCACCGGGAGATGGCGACAGCCGACCCTCGGGACGCAGGCGTCCTCCGTGCAGGCATTGCCGTCTTCGCAGGACAGCACCCCGGTGCCCCGGCAGGAGGCATACTGGCACTGGTCCCCGGTCGTGCAGACGTCGCCGTCATCGCAGGGAGTCCCGTTTTCCAGGGAGACGTTCCAGCATGACCCGAAGCGGCAGAAGTCCTCGGTACAGGGATTCCCGTCGTCGCAGGAGCGAGGCGTCCCCTGACAGGTCCCCTCCTGGCAGAAGTCGTCCACGGTGCAGGGGTCCCCGTCGTCGCAGGTGATGGACAGGGGCGTCAAGACGCACCCCACCGCGGAGTCGCAGGCATCGGACGTACAGGGATTGTAGTCGTTGCAGACCCGGGCCTCGCCTCCGCGACAGAGGCCGTCGGCCCCGCAGGTCTCCCCGACCGTGCAGAGGTCCCCGTCCTCGCAGGCCCCCTGGAAGGGCCGGTGCTGACAGGTCCAGAGGCCGATCCCCGCAGGCACGCAGTAGTCCTGGGTGCAGGGGTTGTCGTCGGCGCAGTCCCGGGGTTTCCCCACGCAGCGACCCTCGACGCAGGCGTCGTCGGTGGTGCAGACGTCCCCGTCCTCGCAGGGAGCCTGGGTCCAGACGGGCTTGCAGAGTCCGTCCGCCGGGTCGCACTCGTTGGCCGTGCAGGGGTCCGACCCCTGGGGACAGGTCTTCGGGGTGCCCACACAGACCCCCTCGCTGCACCGGTCGTTGAGGGTGCATCGGTCGCCGTCGTCGCAGGTGCTGGGGACGCCCGGGATCAGGTGCTTGCAGACCCCATCCTCGCACCGATCGACGGTGCAGACGTTCCCGTCGTCGCAGGGAACCGCCGCCGGGACGCATGCCCCGTCGGTGGTACAGATGCCACCGGTACTGCACGGCACGCCATCCTCGCAGGGATTTCCGGCGGCGGGGGTGAAGGCCTCCGGGTCCACCTCGGGCTGGCAGGTGAGGCAGGTGTTCGACGGGTCCACCTGGCCCGCCTCGAAGCAGTTGTCCCGGACCACGCACCACCCGGGCAGGATCAGGTGGAAGCAGCGGCCATCCTCGTCCCGGAAGGTGTCCGTGCAGGCCAGCCCGTCGTCAGGACACGGGACGCACCAGGGCCCATCGCAGAGGTCTGCGCCGGGATCGAAAGGCAGGTCCTCAACCCCCGGGTCCTCGACCCCCGGGTCCGGGACATCCTGGGGAAGATCCGGGACGTCCTCGTGGACCTCCGGCATCCCCTCGTCGGGTGGCGGGATATCGAGGACATCGGCCATGGCATCGGGGGTCCCCGGGTCCTCGATCCGGTCTTGGGAGAGGTCAAGGCCGACATCGGATCCGGTCCCCTCCCCGAGGACGTCCCGGGCCAGGTCCATCCCCGCGTCCCGCCCCCCATCGGTGCCGGCGCCGCCCCCACCGCAGCCGACCCATGCCAGCAGCCCCGCGACGACCCAGATCCTCGCGCGCACCATCCCACCCTCTCGGACGTGACCGCGGACATTCTACCGGAAACCAGGGAAGATGCTCCTGGCCCGAGTCGTCGGGTCTCGTTGCCGTCTCCGGCGGCGTCGGCGGCCTGCCAGGCCCACCGACCGCACCGCGTGCCTCGAATCGACGCCCTGGGGTTCACTGCTGGATCAGGCGAACCAGATCGTCCACCGAGACCGGGGCTCCGGCCGACTCGGGGGCCTTCCAGCGCACCGCGAAGCCCCGCACCTCCGAAGGCCCCGAGGGCGCCTCGACCACCCGCACGACCTCCCCCTGGGCCCGGGCCATTGCCCGGCCCCCCGAGCCGCCATCCACGATGACCTCGATGACCTCTCCCACGGGGGGCAGGTGACGACTGGCGAAGAAGGCCCCGCCCCCGCTGGTGTCCACCGAGGTGGCCCGGAACTCCGTCCCCTGGCAGACAAAGCGCACCTTCACGATCCGGGGACGCCGGGCGAACTTCCGCCGGTCCCCGCCGGGACCGGTGCCCCGCTGCGACCGTTCCCGAGAAGCCTCGGCGCCGCTGGTCCTCGCCCCCGCGTCCTCCTCGTCGGAGAGGCCCTCCACGGCCATCCGCAACAGATTCTGGAACTCCCGGGCATCGGCCGGCCGATCCTCGGGCGACCGGGACAGGGCCCGGGCCAGGAACATCTCCAGTTCCGGGGGAATGGCACTGGCGGGGTTCCTGCGGCGAACCAACGGGGCGTCCTGGCTGGTCTTGAGGACCCCCAGTTCCTGCGGCGTCGGGGCATCGAAAGGCAGGCATCCGGCCACCAGTTCGTAGAGGATCGTGGCCAGCGAGTAGAGGTCGGACCGCGGGTCCAGGGGCTTCCCGAGCATCTGCTCCGGGCTCATGTAACTGGCCGTTCCCACCACGACACCCCGAGGCTCCTGGGAGGTGTCGGCCTCGTCGCCCAGTTGGGCGATGCCGAAGTCCAGCACCTTCACGAACTCCTGGGAGGTCGGAGAGGAGACCAGGAACAGGTTCTCGGGCTTCAGGTCCCGATGCAGCACGCCGACCGCATGGGCCTCGGCGAGGCTCTCACAGCACTGGGAGACGATCAGGGACGCCCGGACCGGGTCCAGGGGTCCCCGTTCCCGGACCATCGCCTGGAACAGGGACTGGCCCTTCAGGAGTTCCATCGCGATGAAGGCGTGGCCGTCCCCCGTGATGCCGACGTCATAGACGGCGATGGTGTGGGGGTTGGTCAGGCGGGACACCGCCCGGACCTCCCGGAGGAAGCGCTGGACCATCGCCTCGCGGCCCAGCAGCTCCGACCGCAGGATCTTCAGGGCGACCTCCCGGCCCATGGAGACCTGCTCGGCCACGTAGACCGCCGAGGACCCTCCGATGCCCAGCAGGCGGCGGATCGCGAAGCGGCCATCGATGACCACCCCCTCCCCGAGCGTGGTCGAGGACCGCCCGGCCGGGGCCTTCGCCCCGAAGATCCGATTCCAGAGCGTCGGCGGCCGATCCGCCATCCCCCGGCTCCCGCTGGTACCCGCCGATTGTGGGGACAGGAGTCCCGGGCCGTCAACCCCGAGGGCCTTGCCACTCTTCCCTGACCGCGGGGAAGGACTCCACCCCTCCCCCCGGGTCGCGCTCCGATCTGGGCGTTCCCCAGGGTCAGGGGATCGACGACCCCTCCAGGAGGCCGACGACCTCCGCATCGGGCCGCCCCTGGGTCAGGCGCACGATCGTGTTGGCCCACAGGCCCGTCCAGACCTCGGTGGTCCCGGCGGCGTCGGGCCACCGGACCTCGACCCGGTCCACGGCGCACTGGTCCCCCAGGCCGAAGGTGATCGCCAGTTCGTGCTGGATGCCCTCGTGCCCATGGCCCCCCGAGACCTCCCGGGTCTGGGTGACCCCCCTGGCGGTGACCCGCACCCGGGCCCCGATGGCCGCCCGGTTGGACCCCCCGGTGCCGACCAGCAGCACTCGCAGGGCGTTGGCCTCCTGCCCCACGTCGTTGCGGAACAGGTGGACCTCCTGGGTCGGGTAGCAGCGGTCCGTGGGGTCCTGGCCGCAGCGAGCCCGACCGTGCCCCAGGGCGATGTCCAGGTCCCCGTCCCCGTCGAAGTCCGCCACCGCCACCCCGTGGGCCCGGGGATGGTCCAGGCCGTCGCTGACCGGGACCTCCTCGAAGGTCCCGTCGGCCTTCTGGTGGAAGAGCCAGACCCGGGTGCCCGGGTAGTCGGAGGAGGCGATCAGGACGTCCAGCCGGCCATCGTTGTCGAAATCGAAGAGGGCCCCGGTCATGTCCCCGTCGTTCCAGTCGATCCGGGAGTGGTTGCGCACCAGCCCGGTGGCCACGTTGCCCGGCCGATCAAAGGTCACTGCGGCCTGGCCGTCGTTCCGAAGAATCTCGGTCGGGTCCGAGGACTCCCCCACGTCCCAGTGGACGATGGTCAGGTCCAGGAGATCCTGGTCCCCGTCGTTGTCGATGTCGCCGCAGACGTGCGTGAAGTGGTTGCCGCCCAGCCGATAGGGCTTCCGGTCCTCGGCATGGTCCCAGCGGAGGCCGCTGGTCGAGGTGCACCGGAAATAGGACGGGGGCGGCGGCACTCCCCGGCACTCCTCGGCGTCGGGCATCAGGTGGCAGTAGCACTGGGCATTCAGGTTGGTGGTCCAGTCCCGGCGACCGTCGTCGGCCAGTCCCGATTCGAAGGACCGGTCCTCGAACCGGCCGTCGGCGGTCGCCTGCCAGTAGGCATTGAAGTAGCGCCCGTAGGCCGAGGAGATCAGGTCCGTCCGGCCGTCCCCGTTGAGGTCGCAGGCGGTGACGCCGTACGTGTAGCGATGCCCCCGGCCGTTCTCGACGAAATAGGACAACGACCAGTCCACGGTGTTGTCCAGGCCCGATCCCTGGGTGCGGTCCTGGAAGCCCCCGCGGCCATCCCCCCGGAACAGGCGGTCCCCCATGGGGCCGTAGGGTCCCCCCGAGAGGCCCATGAAGACGTCCAGGAACCCGTCCCGGTCGGAGTCCAGCAGGGCCAGGCCCAGGACCGGCCACCGGTCGTTCTGCCCCCGGAAGTCCCCGCCATCGGCCAGCACAAAGGTCCCGTCCCCCTGGTTCCACATCACCTCGTTCTGGTCCAGGGACTCGGGCTTCGAGGGGTCCGGGTCCTCCGAGAGGGCCGTCACGGCGTCCAGGTCCCCGTCGTTGTCCAGGTCGCCCCAGACCACGGCCTGGACGACCCGCCCCCCGACGCCGTCTCGGGTGGCCAGGAATCCGCTGGCGGCGGTCCGGTCGCTGAAGGTGCCGTCGCCGTTGTTGTGCAGCAGGAAGGTGTTCCGGACCGTGTTGCCCTGGAGGTCGTCCCGCCGGGAGTCGTAGCCCCGGACCACCAGGTCCGGACGGCCGTCCCCGTCCCAGTCCACGGCGTTCAGACGGACCCCGACGACCCCCAGGGCCCTCAGGCCCGAGGCCTCGGTGATGTCCGTGAAGGCAGGACGCCCCGGGTGCCAGCCGGGCGGGGTCCGGCACGCGACGGGCGGGCCATTGTCCCTGCCCCCGGGGTCGTCCCCGAGGCCCAGGTCCTCCCCCGCCCCGGGATCCCCTGGCGGGAGGTCCGCATCGGGCCCCTCCTCACGGCCATCGGCCGCGGTTCCCGGGTCCTCGCCGACCGTCAGGTCCTCGGTCGAGGCAGGCACGTCCGACGGCACGGCCCCCGGTTCCTCCGAACCTCCCCCTCCTCCGCAGGCCAGTGCCCACAAGAGGCCCATCACGACTCCCGGCGGTGATCGTCTCATCCCCTCCCTCCGATGCGACCGGCCAAGAATCCGCCTTCGCTCCGGTCCCTGTCAACGGCTTCCGACGGCCGTTTCGTGCTACAGTCCCGGGGTGACATCGGCATCCCCGCGGAACAGCCCGACCGAGCAGGAGACGCCGCCCGGCGGCCCACCGGGGTCGTCCCGGACCGCCAAGGCCCTGCTGCTGGCCCTGGGGCACCTGTTGAACCTGCTGCTGGGCATCGCCCTCTCCTCGGGGCTCTCCTGGACCCTCACCGATCGGGGCCTCTATGGGGCCTTCCAGCAGGTCCTGCTCGTCTACTCGATTCTGGCCGGCCCCCTGGCGGTGGGGCTCCCCAATGCGGTCTTCCATTTCCTCCCGCGCCTGCCACCGCCGGAACAGAAGGCCTTCCTGCGGGCCACCCACCTGGCCCTCGCCGGGTCCGGGGCGATCCTCGCGGTCCTCCTCTGGGTGGGCGCTGACTGGATCGGGACCTGGATGGATAGCCCGGACCTGCCGCCGATGATCCGTACCTTCAGCCCCCTGGCGGCCTTCCTGCTGCCCCAGATGCTGCTGGAGCCCATCCTGATCTGCCAGTCGCGCCTGCCCCTGCTGGTGGCCCTCCAGGTGACCATCCGGGCCGCCATCGCCGCATCGGTGCTGGTGCCGCTGTGGGCCGGGGCGGACCTGATCACTGGAATCGGGACCTGGGTCCTGTCGGGGATCCTGCTGCAGGTCCTGGCCATGGGACTGGTCTTCCGACCCCTCCGGGGAGTCCGGGCCCAGGGACGCCCGGGTCTGGGCCGGGAGGTGGTCCGCTTCGTCGCACCCATCGCTGTCGTGACGCTGATCTCCCCCCTGGCCCTGATGGGCGACAAGGCCCTGGTCTCGGCCCTGTTCGGGGCAGCAGCCTATGGCATCTACCTCAACGGCAGTTCCCTGATCTCCCTGGCCTATACCGTCGTGCTGAAGGCCCAGGGGATCCTGCTCGCGGATTTCTCGGGGTTGGCGCACGGGGGCCGGAGGGAGGAACTGGCCCGGCTGTGGCGTCGGGCGACGATGAAGATGGGGCTGGTCCTGTTCCCCCTGTCGGCCGGGATGGCCGCGGCGGCCCCGGACGTGGTCCGCATCCTCTACTCGGATCGCTACCTGGACAGCGCGCCGGTGATGCGTCTGGTGTCCCTGGGCCTGCTGTTCCGGGTGCTGCTGTCCTCGCCGGCGCTCCAGGCCTTCGGGAGGTCCGGATGGTACGCATCGGGGACCGTCCTCTCGGCAGTGGTCGCCCCCGTGTCGGTCTTCGTGCTGGGGTCGTCCCTGGGACTGGGCCTCCTGGGCGCCGCGCTGGGCTACACCCTCACCGAGGCGGTCCATGGCGCCTGGCAGGTGCTGCTGATCCGCCGCGTGCTCCGCTTTCCGATCCGCCAGGTGCTGCCGGTCGGGCGTCTGGTCGGTCTGGCCCTCTGGGCCCACGCCTCGGCCTGGGGCACCCTGGGGCTCCTGATCCGGACCGCGCCGGACTGGAGTCCCTGGGTCCGGCTGCTGGTCGGGGGGCCTGCCTTCCTGGCCGCCTTCCTGGGGGGAAGCCTTGCGTCTGGACTGCTGCGGGCGGCCGAGGACCTCGCACCCCTGCTGCGTCTGGCCCGGGTCCCCGAGGAATGGATCGCCTGGCTGGACCGCCGGACTCCCCGCCAGGGCCGTTCGCCGGAAGGACCACGGGCCTGACTCAACCGGAAGGCCGCACTCCGACCGGGCCCACCAGGGCCGGGGTGAAACGCCCCCACTGCCGGTCGTTGATCTCCCGGATCTCCCGCCGGAGCCGCCCCAGGGCCCGGACCGGCCGGGGTCCCACGTGGTACTTCCGGTGCAGTCTCCGGATCTGGCCCCGGAGAAACTCCGCCAGCAGCGCGAATCGCGTGTCCGCCAGGAACTCGAGCGCCCGGGCCCGTTCCTCCATCTGCTCGACCAGCTGATGCTTGAGGAAGTCATAGAGCAACGGAAAGGTCTGGTTCGCGATGCCGTGGTCCCGGATCCAGGCATTCAGGAAGAAGGTCGAGTCCAGAAACATCTCGACCTTCAGCAGGATCCGGTCCAGGGACCGCCAGGTGACCACCTCGGCGGTCCGCAGGTTGTCCACCAGGTCCATCGCCTTCACCACCAGGGCCACCTCGCAGAAGCCCCCGGGACGGTCCCGGGCGTCGTCGGCCATCTCGACGGTGAAGAGCCGGTAGGATTGCAGCTGGAGTTCCGACAGCACCGTGTGTCGATCGTCCACCTGGGCCCGGACCTGGCCCAGCTGGAGGTCCAGCGTCGGAATCAGCCACTCCAGGACCTGATGGAACTCGTACCCGAAGTTCCGCTGGAGGGATTCCGGAAGGCCCTGCCGGTAGTCCCGAACCGCAGCCGCGAGGGCCTGTCGTCCCGATTCGTCAAAGGGCAGCCCTCCAGGCAGGCGATCCCGAATCGGCCGCTCTTCCAGGATCTTGGCATACCGGTTGGTCAGGACCCGGACATCCCGGCCCACCTCGCTGCCAAACCGCTCGTTCATCTGCTGCAGGAACAGGTCCATCTCGACCAGGTGCGCCGCCCCGTCCTCCACCACGTCGTGGAGCAGGCAGGCCTTGAGCACCCGCTCCCCGTAGCCCAGGTCCGCGGCGCGGATCGCGATGTCCGCCGAGTGGCAGAAGGCCGGCTCGTCGGTGGTTCGCCGCCGGCGACCCCGAAGCACGTGCTCGGCGAAGCGAAAGGCCTCGACGGTTCCCGGTCCCAACATCCCGGCAATCTCCTCGTTGGGAACCGTCCGGGAGTCCTGCATGAGCCGGGTCGAGAAGCGCCGCAACCGGGGGTCGCCATGGAAGACGTCCGACCGCTCCCGGTCCCGGACCACCGGTGAGAAGGACCGATGCCTCCCCAGGCAGGAGCAGCAGCGGGTTCGTCGCATCGTCCTCCCCCTCGATGGTCTCCCGACAAGGATACCGCAACGCGGAGACGGTCGGACCGGGAATCGGATCAGTCCCGATGGAAGCCGAGGTCCGCCGGATTCCGATCCCCTGGAACGTGGTCCAGGCGACCACCCGAGGCCTCGAAGAGGGCCCGTTCCCGGGCCGTCATGTCCGCCAGCCGGGCCAGGTCCGGGTCCGCCTGGCGGGCCGCTGCCGAGAGATGCCCCCGGGACCAGAAGTCCAGCACCAGGCGGGAGTCGCCCATCACCCGCTTGACTCCCAGGTGCCGGGCCGCCTTCAAGGCATAGTAGCAGGCCATCAACTCGCCGTAGTTGTTGGTCCTCCCGGGGGAGAGCCGAATCGTCCCGAAGGGCGTCAGCACCCGTTCCGGCGCCACCAGATGGGCCAGGGGGGTCCCGGCACGGTCGGTCACGTTGGCCTCGGTACCGGTTCCCCGACCCGTTCCGGCATCGAAGTAGAGGGCATCCTCGGGCAGGTCCTGGCGCAGGACCTCCCGGCGCTGCTGCCGGGGCTCGTAGGGGGCGCCCTGATCGAGCCAGGCCCGGGCCTCGTCGACGGTGGCAAATCCCCGATAGCGGGCCCCGGATTGCCCCTGGACCCGGGCCCGACACTCGGCCCAGGTCCCGGCCAGGCCCGCCTCGTCGCCGACCTTCCAGGCGTAGACCTTGGGGGAGTGCCTTCGCCCCATCGGACCCCTTCAGGAAACCCGCCGGCGCCGGAACAGGGCAGCCAGCAGCAGCCAGGGCAGCAGGGCCCCCGCAGATCCAGGGCCGGTCATCACACATCCGCCGCCGCCGGACAGAGACCCACCGATCTCCGTCCCCCCGTCGGGTCCCGGGGAACCGGGAACGTCCCCCGCAGCCGGAACATCCTGTTCCGCAAGGCCCCGATCGACCCCGGGCATCGCGTCATTCCCCGGCGGTGTCCCAAGGTCCTCGCCACCGGGAACGCCGGAATCCGTTCCGGCCCCTCCCGGGTCCCCGCAACCCTCGTCGGTCTCCCCGTCGCAGTCCTCGTCGATCCCGTTGCCGCAGATTTCCTGGGCGTCGGGATGACGCGTCGCGTCCCGGTCGTCGCAGTCCTGGTCCACGCAGGTCCCGTCCTGGTCCTCGTCGATGCACGGCGTCGCCGCCTGGCAGATCCCCTCCCGGCGGCCCTCGTAGGCTGTCCCACCACAGGCCCCCTGATCGGGGCAATCCCCGTCCTCCAGGCAGACCTTCGCGCAGAAGGCCCCGCCCTCCGTGGCCCAGCAGGCCAGCCCGTCGGCGCAGGGCAGGGCCTGGTCCGCCTGGGGGTCGCAGGGCGTTCCGACGGTTCCCCCAAGGCTGTCGCCGCAATCGGTGTGGTCCCACAGCCAGGGAGCGCAGGCCTGCCCCGGTCCGCACCCGCCGCCCCGGAGGTCGCAGTCGTCGGGGGGCATGCAGGTCAGGATCTCGCTCTGGCACTTCGACAGCACGCACTCCCGCCAGGCACCCTCGTCCTGGATCGTCCCGCACTGCTGGTTGAAGCAGCCGAAGAGATCCCCCAGTTGCTGCTGGGCCTGAGCCGATCCCCGGCCCCAGCAGTCGTTGAGGCAGGTCCGGTCCCCAGCCCCGCACTGCACGATGCAGCCGTAGGCCTCCTCGCAGGAGAGGTCCCCGGTCTGCCCCGGGAAGCAGGCGTCGATCTGCGATGCGCAGTACTGGCCCGCGCACTGCTGGAACTCCTGGTCCGACCCGGCGTTGCCGCAGTTCTGGCTCAGGCAGCCCACCAGATCCTGGAAGACCTGCTGCGCCTCGGGAGTGCCCCGGTTCACGCAGGTCTCCCAGCAGGCCTGGTCGCTGCACGACACCACGCAGTCGTAGATCTGCTCGCAGGACCAGGTCTGGCAGACGTCATTGTTGCAGGATCCGTCGGCCTGGCATGCAGGTTCGCACTCGCAGACCGCCGGGTCCTGCCGGCAGTCCGGAGGTGGCATGTCCATGATCGACGCGATCCAGGGCGCAAAGACGTCCACCCGCATGTGGTTCGCGTAGCCCATGCAGGGCTCGCCCCCGCTGGGATTCCCCACCGTGCTGTTGACCCCAATCACGACCCACTGGTCACCGTCCTCGAGGAGCCCCGGTCTGCCGCTGTCCCCGGCGCAGACCCCCTGGCCCCCATAAACGCTCGTGTAGTCCTGGGTGCCGATGTCGACGATCTGCATGGTGCCGCTGCGCTTGATGCCGTTGGTCTGGCCATCGTAGCGGTCGTTGTTGCCGAAGCCCACGTAGAGGGCCGACTGGTTCAGAAACGAAGATCCCATCGCCTGGACGTTCAGGGCAATGGGGTTCACCGAGGCCACCGGCGTGGAGAGTTTCACCAGCGCCACGTCGTTGACCACCTCGTAGTCGGTCGAGCGGTACTGAGGGTGGGGATGGAACTTCTCGACCCCGTAGAAGGTCCCGGTGGTCGGCGGGCTCCCGTCCTGGGTCGGGTTGGCGTCGTTGCCGATGAAGAAGCGGGTCGCCCGCTCGGATACCGGGAAGTCGGGGGTGGATGTCACGCAGTGGGCCGCCGTGAGCACCCACTGGGGAGCGATGAGGGTCCCGGTGCAGAACTGGCCGATATAGTAGCCCTGCATCGTGAGCGTGAGGGCCCCGACGGCCGGCCATCCCGTCTCGGGGGTCCCGTTGACAATCGGCGAAGGGTTCCGGCCTGCCGGGGGCTCGACCGAGGCCCCATCGGGGAGGCAGGCAATCAGTCCCAGGATCCCGAACAACCACACGTGTTTCATCGACGGTCCTTCCTTCCAGAAAAAGCCGCTTCCAGCGCCCCCGGGCGCCCCCGGGCCGAATCGACAGATTCAACGCCTCCAGGCGCCGGGTGTCAAGGAATCGATTCGCACTGAAGGTGCGCTGGGAGGGGGCTTCGTGTTCGCGGTCCGGATGGTCGAAGGACGGCAGGACGAAGGGCCGCGATCCCGGTTGATTTCCGAGACCGTTGGCCCCTACCCTTGCCCTCCAGGGAGAAGTCCCGGGAGGCCCATGACCCGCTCGATGCGATGGCCGGTTCCGCTGCTCGTCGGGACCTGGGCGGTCCTGTGGCCAGGTTCCCTGCGGGCCGAGCCCTACCCCGTGCCCATCGAGGTCCAGGACGAGGTGGAACTGGACCAGTTGTACTACGACGGGGAGGTCTCGGAGGAGGAGCGGGACCGGCTCCGGGGACTGTTCCGACACCCGGTGGACCTGAACCGGGCCGGCCGGGACGACCTCTACCGACTTCCAGGCGTCACCTTCGAGATGGCCGACGCCATCCTGGCCTTCCGGACCTCCCAGGGTCCCTTCCGGGCCCCCGAGGACCTGGCCCAGGTCCCGGAGGTCCCCCCGGAGGTCCTCCGGCAGGTCCTCCCCTTCGTCGAGGCCCAGGTGACCCCGGAGCCGAAGCCCTGGCGCGCCCGCATGGGCGCCGCGGCCATCTGGCGGGACCAGTTGCCCGACCCCTCGGGCCACCTCCCCGGGATCGTGCTGGACAACCGGGTGGACTTCCTCCGATTCGGGTCCGCCGGGGCCGTGATCACCGTGAGGCCCCGCCTGGGACCGGTCCACGACGCCCCGCCGGGGGGGTCCCTGTCCGCGGAAGGGGAGCGGCTGCGCCTGGACCCGGGGGCCCTGTGGCTGGCCTGGGACGGGCCTCGGTGGAGCGGCATCCTGGGCCACTACCGGGTGGGCTTCGGGCTGGGCCTCACGATGGACACGACCCGCCAGGCCCTGCCGACCGGGTGGACCGAGGCCGACGAGGTCGTCTGGGACCTCCAGGGCGGCGACGCGACCCCCTGGAAGGGGTTCTTCGGCCTGGCGGCCCGAGCCCGCCAGATCGACCTCCCGAAGGGCTGGCTGGACCTGACGGTCTTCGCCTCCCACCAGCACCGGGACCTCTACTTCACCGAGGCCGTCTATGACCGGTGCCCCGCCGACCGGCCTGACTGCAGCGAGGGCGCCCGGCTGCCCCAGGTGGTGGATACCCGGTGCACGACCGACCCGGAGGCCGGCCAGACGGGGTGCCCGAGCCTCTACTGCCAATATCCCACGCTGCCGGAGGTGCTCCGAGAGGTGGTCGCGGGCGGTCACCTGGCCTGGTGGCTGGACCCCCGGATCGCCATCGGCGTCACCGGGACCGTCACCTGGCTCCAGTGGCGGATCGACGCGAAGGACCTCCATCTCTCCCCCTCCTCGAAGTACCCCGAGGACCGTCCCCTCTTCGGTGCCGCCGGGATGGACTTCCGGGCGGGGCGAGGCCCCTTCGACCTCCTGGGGGAGGCCACGGTGACGGACCGGGGAGCCGGGGCCGCGGTGGCCCTGGCCCGCTGGCGCATCGTTCCCGGACTGGAGGTCGAGCCGTCCTTCCGGTGGTTCTCCCCGGAGTTCGACAACCCCTGGAACGGCGCCTCGGCCAATGGCGACGAGCGTCTGGGCAACCGGGGCCGGGACGAACTCGGCGGCCGCCTGCGGGTGCAGTGGAAGGCCCACCCGGTGATCCGGATCCGGGGGGACCTGGACGTCTGGCATCACCGGAGGTCCAATCTCTCCTGCGACCCGTCGGCATCCCCGGACTCCCCGGAGGCCTGCACCGACCAGACCCGGACCCTCGACCGCCCGACCACGGACCTCTGGGCCCTGCTGCGCCTGGACCTGACCCCCTCCCGCCACGAGCGCCTCTCCCTCCAGGCCTCCTATGCCGACGAGGACCTCTCCCGGTCGGGCCGGCGCCTGTCCTATCAGCCCTACCAGAACAGCCAGGGGGACTTCAGCGGCGGGAGCAAGGTCTCCTGGGCCTTCCAGGCCACCACGACCCGCATTCCCCGAACCACGGTGTCGGTCTTCGTGCGGCACTTCCTGGAGGACGTGTACGCCTTGACCCGGTCCTTCGACCAGTCCTGGTATGCCTGGCTCCGGGTCTCCACGAACCTCTCCCCCGGGCCCTCCCTCTCGCTCCGGCTCAAGTTCCAGGACGACAGCGCCGTGGCAGACCCGGACCGATCTGCGAGTCAACTCTGTGACGACGAGACCCGGGGAGAGGACCACCCGGCGACCCTGCCGGCCTCCTGTCGGGGCCAGTCCTTCTTCGAGACGACCCTCTGGGCCCGGCAGCGCATCGTCCTGGGTCCGACGACCCGCCTGTGGATCATCCTCCGGGGCCAGTGGACCCGGTTCGTGGACCACCGATCCCGCTGGACCACCGGGACCTCCTGCGAGGACCACCCCGAGCGGGACCAACTGGGCCTCCAGGGGTCCCTGGCCGTGGAGTTCTGAGGCCCCGAAAGAAGCCCCACCGCATCCGGGACTGCCCCCGATCACCCCGCCTGTCCGGGCCATGCCCCTTGCGACACGGATCGCTCGAAGACGAGATCCTCTGGCGGACCCGGGGTCCTTGGCAGTAGAGTTCCAGGGCGCCCGGAGGAGGCCCCATGCAGTGGCGACCCCGCCTGATCGCCCCGGTCCTGTGCCTGGCGTGGATGCCCCGCTGCGAGGCCACGCCAGACACCGGCGATTCCTCGGGGGCCTGCCAGGTCTCCCCGGGGGACCTGCTGATCGTCGAGATCATGGCCCGCCCCAACGTCCCGCCGGAGGGCTCCAGTCGCCCTCGGGTCGAGTGGTTCGAGGTCTTCAATGCCTCCCTGGAGCCCCGATCCCTGGCCGGAATGGTATTCGAGGCCGGAACGACGACGCGGCCGAAGACCCAGCGGGTCCCGGCGTCGATGGCACCGACGCTGCAACCGGGGGACTTCCTGGTGGTGGGCAACGGCTTCCTGGGGGACGGGGTCACGGGCCACGCCTGGCCCGAGATGGTGCTGGCGGACGACGGCGCGACGATCACGCTGAGGTGCGGGGACCGGGTGGTGGACCAGGTGACCTACGGCGACGACGTGCCGGGGCCCGGCAAGGCCCGGATCGGGCAGTCCTGGCAACTCTCCTCCCGGGTCTTCCAGGCGGGGATGGCGCCGGACCCCACGGTCAACGAGGTCCCGGAGCAGTGGTGCCTCTCGGGGCCCGGCGAGAAGTACGACGACGAGGGCAACCAGGGGACCCCCGGATCCCCGAACCGGGCCTGCGTGCTTCCAGGGGAGTGTCGGGACGGGGCCGAGTACCGACCGATCCGCGCCCCGGAGCCCGGCGACCTGGTGCTGACGGAGTGGTTCGCAAACCCCGCCGGGACCGACGGCAGCCGGGAGTGGTTCGAGTTCCTGGCCCGCCGGGACCTGGACCTGAATGGAGTGGTCGTGGACCATCTGGTGACCACGAATTCCCGGACCGTGACCCTTCAGGGCGAGGTCTGCCTGGCCACCTCCGCCGGCCAGTACGTCGTCGTGGCCGAAAGCACCGTTCCGACCGAGAATGGCGGCATCACGGGCCTCCCCTGGTCGCCAGGAGCCTTCGACCTCTACAACGACGCCGTGACGGTGACCTGGAAGACGGGGGAGGGCACGGTGCTGGGCATGGCCCGCGTGCCCCGGTCCCGGGAAGGGGTCTCCCAGTCCCTGGACCCGGGGTCCCTGGACCGGTCGGACCCGGAACAGCAGGACTGGTGCGCCTCCGGGACCTCGGGGTACTTCGAGGGGATGGGCACGCCGGGCCTCCCCAACGAGGACTGCCCATGAGGTCCGTGACCGCCGTCGTCCTGCTCCTGGCAGGGGTCCTCTCGGGAGCCGCCTGCGATGATGCCCCCTGCGGCCCCCGGACCGCGGTGGTGGCCCGGGTGATCGACGGGGATACGGTGGAACTGGAGGGGGGACGACGGGTCCGCTACCTCGACGTCGACTGCCCCGAGGACACCCATGAGGTGGAATGCTTCGGAGAAGAGGCCCGCCTGGCCAACGAGTCCCGGGTGCTGGGCCGGGAGGTGGAACTCCAGTACGAGTCCCGATGCGAGGACGACTACGGCCGCCTGCTGGCCCATGTCTTCCTGGACGGGCGGGTCGTGGGCCTGGACCTCGTCGCCGAGGGATACGGGTGCGCCCTGGTGCTTCCACCCAACACGGCCCACGGCGACGACTTTGAGGAGGCCCAGGCCTGGGCCCGGGCCCACGGCCTTGGGATCTGGGGGGCCTGCCGGGACGACCTGCCCTGCCGGTGACCGACCGGGGAGAGGAACTCCATGCCATACGCCTTCGTGGTGACCCGGACGGGATGCGAGGCGCTGCTGAAACGAGAGGTGTCCCGGACGCGGCCCGAGTTCCGGCCGGCCTTCTCCCGCAAGGGCCTCGTGACATTCCGGGTCCCGGAGGAGGAGACCCTGGAGACCCTCTCCCGCTGGCCGGTGATCTTCGGCCGGGTCCGGGGACTGACGCTACGGCGCATCGACGACCTGGCAGGACTCCCGGCGGCGGTGGCCGAGGCGGTGGCCCCCTGGCGCGGGAAGGGCCCGGTCCGACTGCACGTCTTCGACCGCGACGGCGATGACCCCCGGGACGACCGCCGCCCGTTCCAGGACCTGGCCCGGACGCTCCGGGACCGCCTCCGGGAGTCCGCCCCGCCAGGGACCTTCCACGGGGACGCGACGGCCCGGGTGGAGGATCTGGTCCTCGACGTCCTCGTCATGGGCCCCCGGGAGGTCCTCCTGGGACTGCACCGGCATCACGGGGACCAGTCGCCCCATCCCGGGGCCTGTCCTCCCCTGGAACCCCCGGCGGCCGTCCCGTCCCGGGCCTGGTGGAAACTGGAGGAGGCCCTCCTGCGCACGGGCCTGCACCCCCGGGCGGGGGAGAAGGCCGTGGACCTGGGCTGCTCTCCCGGAGGCGCCTCCCTGGCCCTCATGCACCGGGGCCTGGAGGTCTGGGGCGTGGACCCGACACCGGTGGACCCCTCGCTCGTCCTGGGGAACGGTCCCGGACGCTTCACCCAGATCCAGCGGCCCGTCCAGGCGGTCCATCCCGGAGACCTGCCCCGGGAGTTCCAGTGGATGGTGGTGGACATCAACGAGGGCCCCGACCGGGTCCTGCCCGAGGTTCGACGCCTGGCCCAGGGACGACACCTCCGGGGCCTGCTGGTCACCGTGAAAGCGAATCGCCTGGAGGTGGCCGACCGGATCCCGATCATCGAGGCCTTCCTCCGGGACCTGGGCTTCCGGCAGGTACGCCTGTTCCAGGGATATCACCATCACCGGGAGTTCATGGCGGCTGCCTGGGGTCAGCGGGGATAGACCTTCCGGTGCTTCGGGTCGTACTCCACCCGGTCCACCACCTGGCCGCTCGGGTCCATCAACGTTGCCGCATCCCCCCGGTTCGACCACATGGGCCGGTTCTGGCGCCAGAAGAGCCGGATCGGCTGGTCCGGAGACGTCTGGTCCTCGCCGGACCCGGTGGCCAGCGTGACGGTGTGGCCCCCGGGGACCACCACCGGCCCGAAGACGTAACGATCCCCGTGCTCGTTGCTGATGATCCACCCCTCCAGGGACCGGGGATCGGTCCGGAGGTTCGCGATGCGCAGGTACTCGGCGTTGAGGTCCGCCGTGTCATCGCCGATGGGGTTCGCATGGAACGAGGTGATGTGAAAGTCCCCCTGGTAGCGATCGGTGCCCCAGATCCCGACGCGCCGTTCCCGAGCCTGCTCCTGGGCCCGAAGCAACGAAGCGGCCTCCTTCGGGTCCACCGGGGGGATCAGGAAGACGTGGGCCAGCCCCGCCTCGACCAGGGCCTCGGCCAGGCTCCGGTCCCCCAGGCGGATGTCCGTGACCAGGCGCCCGTAGCGGTCCTTCCGATCCTGCCGGACCCGGACGTCCTTGCGCCCGACCATCTTCAGGGCAAACTCCCGGGCCTCGATCCCCAGGGGCTCGTCGATCTCGGGACAGTTGACCCCGGCCAGCCGGACCCGCTGCCGCCCGGCCAGCACCACCGTGTCCCCGTCCACGACCCGCTCGACGAAGGCGGGAACGAAGGGATCGCCCCCGGGGTCCCGCGCCGCGCCCCTGGGCGTCGCACAGGCCCACAGCAAGGCCCCTCCCAGCATCGCACCGATCGCCCGGCCGATACGGACTCCTGGTGGCATGCCCCCTCCGCCGACCGGGATCAGGCCCCGTGCCGCTTCCGGGTGCTCCGGACCACGTGGGCCACGATGTAGGACAGGAAGAAGCCCATCATGCCCGCCAGCGCCACGATGTAGATCCGCTCCACGAGGCCCGGGAGCCAGTGGCGCTCCTGGGCCAGCGTCGCGTGGATGCGGCCCGTCTTCAGGGGCCTCGTGACGTCCTCGATCCGGTGGCACTTCCCGCAGGTCTTCGGGAGATTGTCCGGATAGGTCGAGGCCTGGGGATCCGTGTGGGCCCGGATGTCGTGGGCCTCGTGGCACGAGGCACAGTTGGCGACCCGGGTGTCCCCCAGTTTCGCCGACGCCCCGTGGTAGGACTCCAGGTAGGTGGACCCTCTGGCCTCGGGGATGCCGTAGCGATTCAGCAGCACCGCCTGGGCATGGCACTTGAGGCACGTCGCCGAGACCTGGGAGGCATAGGTCGAGGACTCGGCCCGGTAGTGGGACTGGATCGTGTGGGACCGGTGGCAGTCGGTGCAGACGGGGACGTCCAGGTTCCCCTCCTCCAGGGGCCTGCCGTGGACGCTCTGACGGTAGAGGTCCAGCACGCCCTGGTGGCACTTGCCGCAGGTCTCGGGAATCCGGGCCCGAGCGATGCGGTTCCGCTCCGAGTCCCGGCCGTGCTGGATGTCGTGGAACCCATGGCAGTCGCTGCACGTTGCCGACACGAGCAGGCCGGACCGGCTGATGGCCAGGCCGTGGACGCTGCCGAAATAATCCTTCACCGCCTGCACCGACTCCGGCGGCAGGCCGAGGTCCGTCCGGCTGTGGCACTTCGCGCAGGTCTCGGCCTGGGTCAGGCGATGGACCGTCGATTGGGGGTCGGTCGGTCGGCGGATGCCGTGGCCCCCGTGGCAGTCGGAGCAGGTGGCCGCCTGTTCCGCCGGGGACTGACCGTGCCAGGACTTCTGGAAGACCTTCCACTCCTGGTCATGGCAGGCCCCGCAGTGACTCGCGATGTGTCGATGGCGGCCGTGGTTGCCCTGGCTCGAGGTGACATCGTGGGTCCCGTGGCAGTCCACGCAGGAGGGTCCATCGTCGCCGGCCTCCCCATGGACGCTGGTCTTGAGGGCCTCCGGGGCCTTCTGGTGGCAGCGCACGCAGTCCACCCTGGGCGGCTTCGGATGCTCGTCGTCGGTCACCTCCACGTCTCCGTGGCACGCCACGCAGGGGCCGTTGCCACTTCCGCCCCCCAGTCGCTGGTGGGGCGACTGGCGGAATCCCTCGTCCGAGGCCACCTCCGAGTGGCAGTCCAGGCAGGGGGCCTCGGCCCGGACCCCCGGCGCGAAGCCGACCGACACGATGATCCCTGCGATCCCCTGGATCACGACCCGGTGCCGTCCGTTCATGACCGCACCTCCTCGTGGCCCTCGGCCACCGCCGGCCGCCCCGTCAGGGCCTCGTACCACAGCGGGTGCTCCTCGATCATCTCCTCCCGCGTGATCCGTCCCGTCAGCCAGACCCGACTCATCGGGAACACCCCGGGGCGCCAGTGGACGTTGTACATGTGCCAGATCGCGATGGTCAGGATGGCCAGGATCGCCTCGTACCGGTGCACCACCTTCGCCAGATCCACCACCCACAGGGGGGCCACCCGGAGCACCTGGTCCGTGAACCACAGCACCAGACCGCTGAGGACCATCACGAGCGTGCCCCAGACCACCCCGAAGTATTCGAACTTCTCGAAGAAGGTGTACTGGCCGGCCCGGGGCTTCTCCCGCCGAAGACCGAAGGTGTAGAGGATGTTTCCCCAGGCCTCCTTCAGGTCGCCCGGGACCCTGGGCAGGATGGCCCGGAAGTTCCGATTCCCGTCCTCGGTGTAGAGGATGTAGCCCACGTGATAGGTGCTGAGGCCCATCAGGGCGACGGCGGCGATGCGGTGGATCAGGCCCCGCAGATAGGAGGAGTCCTCGAAGAAGAAGACCCCCCGGAAGGTCTCCGGGAAGAAGAGCGGCACGCCGGTCAGGGCCAGCAACGTGAAGGTCACCACCATCACGAAGTGCTGCACCACCACGGGCCGGGTGAACCGGAGAAACCCGCGACGCTCCTCGGTGACCCGGATCCGCTCCTCCCGGAGGCCCGCCAGGCGCTCCACGAAGGCCCGCAGTTCCTCAGGCCCGAAGGGCTTCTCGATGTAGTCGAGGGCCCCCAGTTTCATCGCGTCCACCGCCGACTCCACCGAGGCATAGCCGGTCATCATCGCGAAGTCGGCATCGGGTCGGAGCCGCCGGCCCTGGGCCAGCACCTCGAGGCCGCCCATCCCGGGCATCTTCAGGTCCGTGAAGACCAGGTCGAAGGTCTCCTCCCGGAGCCTCTCGAGCCCCGCCTCCCCCGAGGGGGCGACCACCACCTCCCACCGGTCCGGCTCCCCCTCGAAGACCTTCCGGAAACTCTCCCGGATGACCTCCTCGTCATCGATCACCAGCAGACGTCTGCGGGTCCCTGCCATGTGCGTCTCCTCTGTCACCGGTCGATCGCGCCATCGACCCCTTGTGCCTGAAGGGGCAGGAAGACCCGGAAGGTCGTCCCTCTCCCCGGTTCGGACTCCACGTCGATCTGGCCCCCGTGGTCCCGGACGATGCCCCAGGAGATTGACAGTCCAAGCCCCGTTCCCTTGCCCTCCTTGGTGGTGAAGAAGGGCTCGAACAGGTGGGCCAGGTCCTCGGAGCGAATCCCCGACCCCGTGTCCGCGACATCGACCCACACGCTCCGGCCGTCTCCCGAGACCCCCTTGTGGACCTGGAGCCGCCCCCCGTCGGGCATCGCATCAAGGGCGTTCACCATCAGGTTCACCAGCACCTGCTGCATCCGAGGCACGTCGAGCCGCATCTCCGGCAGGGGCGGGCCCTCGACCGTCAGGTCCACCCCTTGCTTCTGGGCGATGTGGCGAACCATCTCCACCGCCTGGCCCAGGGGGAGGTCCAGGGTCGCCCGGGACCAGTTGGGTCGCACCTGTCGCGCGAAGTCCAGCAACCCCTTCACGATCTCCCGGGCCCGGGCCGCCTCCCGGTAGAGGGTCTCCAGGTCCCCCCTCCGGGGGTCCTTGGGGTCCAGCCCCTCCTTCAGGTTTCCCGCAATCAGCATCACCCCGGTCAGGGGATTGTTGATCTCGTGGGCGATGCCGGCCGCCAGACGCCCCACGACGCCCAGGCGCTCGGTCTGGAGCAGACGGCCCCGGGTCTCCTTGAGGCGGGCGGTCATCTCGTTGAAGGCCCGAGCCACCTCTCCCAGCTCGGTGTCGCCGAGGTCCGCGACCCGGGCATCCAGGTCCCCGGCCGTGACTTGATGGATGCCCCGGACGAGGCGTCGGACCGGCCGGGTCACCAGGGCCATCAGCAACAGCACCACCACCGCCGACAGGCCCGCCATGAGCACCAGGGCCCCGATCAGGACGCCCTCCCGGAACCGGCCCATGGCCGTCTCCATGCGCCGCAGCGACAGGGTCAGGTCCACGACCCCTAAGACCTTCTGGGACGGCGGATGGACATGGCAGGGGGCCGAGGAGCAGTCCGGGGCATTGTAGAGGGGTTCCACGAGCGTGAAGAGCCGGTGGCCCTGGGCGTCCCGGTAGGTGGTCGCCCGATCCTCCCGGGCCAGTGTGTCCAGGGGGCGCCTTCCGGCGTGGCATCCCCGACAGGCATCGTCGGTGGTGGGCACGGTCCGACCGGCCTCGGACGGGTCCGAACTGAAGGCGACGACACCGTCCTTGTTGAAGATGCGGAAACTGGAGAGGTCCTCGCCGGTGGCCAGGTCCCGCACCGCGGCCCCGATGGACTCCCGGTCGTTGCGCAGCATCGCGTGGCGAAGGCTCCGGACCAGCAGGTCCGAGAGGCGATGCCCCCCCTCGTGGACCTCCTCCAGCACCTGATGTTCCATGTGCCGCATCGCAAGGTAGGAGCCGGCGCCCAGGCCCAGGGCCAGTGCAATGGCCACCGCCAGCATCACCCGGAAGCCGATCCGTCCCCGCACGGGTCCCTGCCCCGCCGCCGACGGGGTGCAGTGTAGGGGCAGGCCCGGCCCCCCGTCAACGATTTCGGTATGACCCGGTCCGAATTTCCCGGGACCGGGTCCAGAGAGGTCGGAGGGACCGTCCCCGTGCCTCGCCCGAGGCCACCGGGACGTTGCGCTCCCGCGATGCACCCATCCCTGCGGGCGTCGATTCCGCCAGGACCGCGGAGCCCTTCCTCTTCCCGGGTGGCAAGGACCGCCGTGGGGGAATCATCGGTCCGCCGGGTGCGGGTCTCCGGAGGCATTCCCAGGACACCGGTCCTTCAGGGACTCGGCGTCCCGAGGCTCGTTCACGTTGGTCAGCAGCGCCTCCCAGGGACCCAGATCGGCCAGGGAGGCCACCTCCACCGCATCCAGACCCACGGCCAGCAGCGCCCGATGCAAGGCCCGTCGTCCCGAGGCCAGCGCCGACGCGAGCCCGGAAAGCACGACGGCGCGGTCCAGGGCGCAGGGCAGCGGGTGCAGGTCCTCGCCGTGTCGCAGGAACACCCCGGGTCCCTCTCGGCGAATCGCCAGGACCCGCAAGAGGTCCGCCGTGACTCCCGGCTGGTCCACCGCGAAGACCACCGCCACCGGGGCCCGACAGACCCCCAGGCTGGCCACGAGGCCCCCGAGGGGTCCCGCATCCGGGACCTCGTCGGCCACGGTGATCGCCCCTGCCGCCGCCATCGTCCCCTCGTGGGCCCCCACCGACAGCAGCACCTCGCCCGTCACCTGCCGGGCCTTCCAGATCGCCTGCTCCAGCAAGGTGCGACCATCGCCGGCACGGGCCCGGCGCTTGTCGCTTCCAAAGCGGGTCGATCGCCCTCCGGCCAGGACCACCACCGCAAGGTCCCGGGAGGGCCGCAGGCGGCGGACCGGGTCCCCGTCCCGGACCTCCCCGCCCACCAGCACCCGGACGCGAACCGGTTCCCCTGGAGCGGCCACGGACCCCGACGCGCCCCCCGGCGGGTCCCCGACCACCTGCAGCACGACCCGGTCCCCCAGGGCCAGCAGGTCCCCCGGCGTCACCTCCTCCCGGGCCCGGACGGCATCCAGCACCCCGGAACGGACCGCCACGACCTCCCCTGGCCGAACGAGGCGGCCCTCCTGCCCGATTTCCCGCTCCACAAGGCCCTCCCCCCAAACGACTCCCTGTACCCCGTGACCCACCGGAAGGGGCCTGCCCTGAGACCGTTCCTTCCTGGTCCTTGCCTGGCCGATCGAGACGGCAGGTGTTCCCGTGCCCGGCCGGGAATACCTCACCGCAGGCCACCAGCGCGAGGCATTCCTTCCCGCGCGCCAGGGCCCGATGGTCCCCGGAGCCCGGGCATCGGTCAAGCGGAGGCGGGAATCCGGGATTCGGGATAGAATCGCTTCCTCCGGATCAGACCGGAGCCCAAGGAACCAGGAGGAAGGACGATGAGGACCCTCTGGATCGGCGTGATGGCGATGGCCCTGGCGGCATGTGCCAGGAAGGCCCCCGAGACCCGCCCCGAGGCGCGACCCGCCAACGAACCGACACCACCGACACAGGCGGCCCAGGCTCCCGCCCCGGCAGCCCCCGTCGAGGTGGTCCTGGACACCAGCCTGGGCGAGATCGTGCTGGAACTGCACCCCGACAAGGCCCCGAAGACCGTTGAGAATTTCCTGAAGCTGGCCCGCCAGGGCTTCTATGACGGGATCTTGTTCCACCGGGTGGTCCCGGGGTTCGTGATCCAGGGGGGAGACCCCAAGACAAAGGACCCGGCCCTGAGAGCCGAGTGGGGCACCGGCGACCCGGGCTACCGATTCCCCGACGAGCCCGTGAAGGGGGAGTACACCCGAGGGGCCCTGGCGATGGCCAACTCGGGGCCCGACACCAACGGCAGCCAGTTCTTCATCTGCCTCCAGGACCTCTCGGGCAGGCTTCCCAAGAAATACAACTGGTTTGGCCAGGTGAAGGCGGGCATGGAGGTGGTGGACCGCATCGCCGCTCTGCCCCGGGACCAGCGGGACTGCCCCACGGAGCCGGCCGTGATCCGGAAGGCCACGGTCCGGGAGTGACCGGATGCCCTGGGCCGGGAGTCCGGCACCCCCGATCACCCTCGAAACTCCTGCCAGGCCAGCCGCAAGAGCAACCCCAGCACGACCAGCAGGAAGAAACGCCGGACCCAGGCAGACCCCATCCGAACGGCCAGTCGGGCCCCCAGCAGTCCGCCGACCAGATTCGTGACCGCCAGCGACAGTCCCAGGGCCGGCAGCAAGGCCCCTCGGCTGCCGAACAGCGCCAGGGCCCCCAGGTTTGACCCCAGGTTGGCCACCTTGGCCAACGCACTGCCTTTCAGAAAGTCCATGCCCAGGGCCCAGACGAACAGCAACAACAGCAGGGACCCGGTCCCGGGGCCGATCAGGCCGTCGTAGAACCCCATCCCCAGGGCGATCAGCGTTGCGGTGACGCGCTCCGCCCCCCTTCCCATCCGGGGACGGGCCGCGACGCCCAGCGACGGGCTCAGCACGACGACCCACCACACCCCGAAGAGCACCCCGACCAGCACCGGCCGGAAGACCCCGGGGGCCAGCAGCCAGGTCAGTCGGGCACCGACCACCGACCCGCCCCCGGCCGCGATCAGGGGTCCCGGGACCTCGGCCATGGTCACCAGGCCCCTCCGGCCGTAGTGCCACGCCGCCCCACCGGTCCCCACCACCGCAGCCATCTTGTTGGTGCCCAGCACCGTGGGCAGGGGGGTCTCCAGGGGCAGACCCAGCAGCAGGGCCGGGAGCAGGATCAACCCGCCCCCGCCGGCGACGGCATCGACGAACCCCGCCAGCCCGGAGGCCGCCAGGAGCCAGACCATCACGTCCCAGTGGGGCATCGCCTTGGTCCCCTGTCGAAAACCGGTCGACTTCTCCGTCGGAAACCCGGCGGGTTCCGGTCGCCTCCTCGTCGCATGCTGTCCGATGGCCTCCCAGAACCCCTGGATTCCAGGACATTCAAGGGGCTGTCGACCATCTCTCCCCCGGTGCCGTGCCGGCTTCTCGACAGGTCAGGGGCCCCACGCCGCGCAACATCCGGGGCAGCAGGGTCGCCTCCCGGGAGCCCCGATCGAAGAAGAAGTGCAGGTGGATCACCCCTTGGGGGTCCTGGCGATGGGCGCTGATGGCCTCGTTCCCATCCCGGTGGGCCTGTTCCACCAGTGCAAAGCCGTTCTCTCCCTCCCGGACCCTGATCCCATCCGATTCGTCCGTCGCCTCCCGGATCAGGTCCGCCATCCCCCGGGCATCACCAGGGGCCAGGGGACGGGGCCCCTCGGGCCCGATCCGTTTCCAGGTCTCCCGGCACTGGACCTGGACCGCCGCGAGTTGCCCGGCGGCGCCCGCGAAGGCCGGAGGACTCTGGGGGTCCTGCTCCCGGACGTCCAGCCAGGTGATCGGGACCTCCAGGGGAATCTCCCACCGCACGCCCCCCTCCTCGCCTCGGACCACCACGGACCGCATCGGCAGCGTCTCCCCCAGGGGACGTTCCCAGGACCGGTACAGCCCGAAGACGCCGACGCCCACCGCCGCCAGACAGGCCGCCGAGACCCCGATCGCCGGGAGGATGCCGAAGCGGGAGGCCCGGCGGGAGGTCCCGGCGGCGACCAGCCCTCCCAGGAACCCGCCGCCATGAGCCGAGAGGCTGATCATGGGCAGGGCCATCCCCAGGAGCACGTTCGCCACCAGGGTCTGCACGAAGGACCGGAGGTTGCGTCGGAACCAGCGCCCCGGCAACTCGCGACGGCCGCGCCAGAGACCGATGCCTGCCGCCGCGAAGACCCCGGCGATGGCCCCCGAGGCCCCGACCAGCACCTGCTCCCGACCGATCGCCATGGCCAGGAGCCCCCCGGCAATGCCTGAGACCAGGTAGGTCCACAGCAGGATTCGCGGTCCCAGGAGCCGCTCGGCAATGCCCCCGGCGTAGGCCAGGAAGAGCATGTTGACCAGGAAGTGCAGTGGCCCGGCATGGAGGCTCATCGAGGGGACGAGTCGCCAGGGGTCCGGGCCGAAGACCCGCGATGGCACCGCTCCGCCCCACTGGAACAGATGGCTCCCGTCGAGGCTGCTCCCGGTGGCCATCAGCAACACCAGCCAGGTCAGGTTCCAGAGGACGAGACCCAGGGTGGCAGGAGGCATCGCTGGCACGCTGGTCAGGAACTGGGGCAGCCCCGCAGTCCGACGCAGTCGACGCTGCTCCGCATCGGCCGCCTCCCGGACCCATGGCGCCCTCCCGGACTCCCGGACTGCCCGGGCCTTCCGGGCCCAGGACCGCCGCTCCGATGCGGGGACCAGCACCCGCAACGGTGAAAACGGCCGCACCCAGGGCCTCGGGTCCTCCCCCAGGGCCACCAGCCACTCGAGGCCCGCCCGGTCCCGCCAGACCTCCGGGACCTCCGCCAGGTCCCCGGGGCAGGCGAGACCCGGCTCCCCTTCCTCGAGGCCGACGTCCATTCGCCGCACCAGGTCCGCCGCCTCGGCGATCCGGTCCCGGGCCAGCAGGGCCCGGAGCAACGCCACCCGGGCGGCCATCGTCCAGCCCTGGAAGGGAAAGGGGTCCGGGGAGGGAGGAGGCAGCATCTGGAGCACCTGATCCCATTCCCCCCGGGCCGCCGCGGCCTGAACCAGGGCCTCGTTCAACCGCAGCACTCCGGGCCCCGGGACCAGTCGGTCCAGGTCCCGCAGGCGAGCCAGGAAGGCGCCGTGATCGATGCGTCCCCGAACCCGGGCGCTGACGGCCGCCGCGGCGCCGCGATGAAGGCGCCGGATGGCGCTGGGGAGGCAGAGACAGGCCAGGGTCTCCCAGAAGGTCGAGGCCCGGTGAGCGCCCCGGATCCGGGCGATCTGGGCCGCAATGGCCGCCTGGGGGGGGACCATCAACATCCCCAGGCCGATGAGCAATGCGACGGTCCCCACCTCGGCCCATCCCTGCCAGGCGGCCAGCAGCGCGGCGGCCCCCAGGGCGACCAGAAACGCCGTCAGGGGGCGATCGGCCCGACGCCCTCCCCGATGCAGGCTGTGGGCGGCCAACAGGGCGATGACCCCGGTGACCAGGAAGACCTGTCCCATCCCACCCCCGTGTTCCGGGGTAGCCTAGGAGCAACGAGCCTTCCTGGCAACCTGGGAGGGGACTCGACGGACGGACCCCCGGCCGCGGCGGGTTCTCCTGCGGGAATCCCCTCTCACCACGGGAGGTGGACTGCGAGAAATCGGTGACTGTCCCCCAATTGGCGTGTTCGGGGGATGGGAGCCGTGGTAGTCCTTGCCAGGGCTGGTTCGAGGGAACAGGATGGAGCGGAACGACATGCCGGTTCATGGAACGGAACTCCGGTCGCGGGCCCGGCGCCGACCGGGCCGGGTCGCGGTGCCCAGGGCCGACAATCTGGAGGCCCTGGAGGCCCTGGCCATGGCCATCCAGGACGAGGTGATCCAGGGAGGCGTCCTGATCGGGGACCCGCCTCGCATCGGGGAGATGGCGGCCCAGGCGGGACTGTCACTGGCACCCTTCCAGGTGGTGCCCTGCGAGGACGACGCGGCGGCCTGCCGGAAGGCCCTGGGCCTTGCCGCCTCGGGGGAGGTCCGGTTCGTGCTGAAGGGGCAGGTGGACACGAAGGTCCTGCTGCGGGCGCTGCTGGACCGATCCCTGGGGCTGGTCCCCGAGGACCGGATCCTGACCCACGTGGCGATGGCCGGGATCCCGGGCCATCCCCAGCCCCTCTTCTTCAGTGATGCGGCGATCCTGATCGCGCCGACGCTGGCGGAGAAGGCCCAGGCGGTCCGGAACCTCGTCGAGGTGGCCTCGACCCTGGGCGTCCCGGAGCCCCGGGTCTCCCTGATCGCCCCGGTGGAAAAGGTGAACCCGAAGATCGAGGCGACGGTCCACGCGGCCGAATTGACCCGAATGGCCTCCCAGGGGGCCTTCCCGGGCGCCCGGGTCGCCGGACCTCATGACCTCTACATCGCCACCTCGGAGGAAGGGGCCCGGATCAAAGGGGTCCAGGATGCCGTGGCCGGAAACGCCGATGCCCTGCTCTTCCCGGACCTGAATACCGCCAACGTCTTCTACAAGACGCTGCCGCGCTTCCTCCCGGGGGCCTGGAACGCCGGCATCGTTGCCGGCGCGCGCATCCCGGTGCTGCTCCCCAGCCGGGCGGACCCGGCCCTCTGCAAGCGCATGGGCATCCTGCTGGCGGCGGCGCTGGCGTGAAACCCGGGATCCGAGTTCATTCCCGCCCGGGTTCCCTGGGAACCGGGAGGCGGACCCGGTAGACGTCGAGGTGGGAGGTCTCCCCGTCGGCGAGGCACCGGCTGCATCGGTCCAGTTTCATCACGACCCCCCGGAGGTCCTCCAGGTCATAGCCATGTTCGACCAGCAGGTCCCGGGCCGCATCCTCCGGGACGCTCCAGCGCCGCCCGCAGGAACGGCAGAAGAGGGTGATGTCGTAGGGGTCACCACAGTCCCCGCAGATCGTGTCCCGGTCGCTCGACCCCTCGGCCCCGCAGATCACGCAGTGTCCGTGGGTCTTCTCGGAACTCCGAGCCTGGCTGGAAAGGCGTTTCATCGGGCCAAGGATAGGTCCCCGGAATCGGAATGGACAAATGAACGACAGCGATGATCCCGCCATGGCGTGTTTCGCCACCCGGGAGGATGACCGGGGAGGTTGCCACTGCGGAATCGTCTCCCGCCCCGACGGGCGGGCCGCTGGAGCAACGCGGGCAGAGGGCCGCGAGGGAGGCCCGGGCACGGGGGTGCGACGCGGGGGGAGGGGCGGAGCCGTTCCTTCCGGCAGGGAATCCGGGGCTCCACCATCGATCCTGCATCCGGTTGGTAGTCTCCTGCCTGCTGGCCTAGCATCGGTCCCAGGCCCACGGGAGGACTCTCGATGAACCTTCGCGTTCACATCCTGGGCATCGGAGGCACCGCGATGTCGGCCGTGGCCGGGCTGTTCCGCCAGGCCGGTTGTGACGTCCGGGGATCCGATCAGGCCCGCCCCTACCCCCCGGTCGGCGACCTCCTGGACCGCCTGGGCATCCCGGTCCTGCACCCCTACGACCCCAAGAACCTCCTCTGGGGCCCCGACCTGGTGGTGGTCGGCAACGTGATCCGCCGGACCAATCCCGAGGCCCAGGCCCTGCTGGAATCGGGCCTGCCCTATGACTCCTTCCCCGAGGCCCTCCGGCGATACTTCCTGGCGGACCGGATCCCCGTCGTGATTGCCGGCACCCACGGCAAGACCACCACCGCCTCCCTGGTCGCCCACCTGCTGGCGGCCCAGGGACGGGACCCGTCATTCCTGATCGGGGGCCTGCCCCGGAACTTCGACACGAACCATCACCTGGGTCGAGGCCCCCACGTTGTGCTGGAGGGGGATGAATACGACACGGCCTTTTTCGACAAGACCCCGAAGTTTCTGCACTATGCCCCCCAGGCGGCGGTGATCAACAACATCGAGTTCGACCACGCCGACATCTTCGCCGACCTGGAGGCGGTGATCCGGGCCTTCGCCGCCTTCGCGGAGATCGTGCCCCCGGGGCATCCCCTGCTGGTCCCCGAGTCCGACGAGTCGGTCCGGGAGGTCCTGCGGCGCACGGGCCGCCCGGCCATCTCCTTCGGCGTCGATGCGGGCACCTGGCACTGCGAGGACCTCCGGTGGGACCGGGGACGGCCCCGCTTCCGCCTGGTCCGGGGAACGACCCCTGCCGGCGTCTTCGAAGTCCCCATGATCGGCCGGCAGAACCTCCACAATGCCGTCGGTGCCCTGGCCCTGCTGCACGAGATCGACGCGGCGGGACCGGATCTGCCCCGGGCCCTCGCCTCCTTCCAGGGCGTGAAGAAGCGTCAGGAGATCCGGGGCGTCGCCGGCGGGGTCACCGTGATGGAGGACTTCGCCCACCACCCCACCGCGGTCCGGGAGACCCTCCGGGCCGTCCGGGGCGCATGGCCCGACGGAAGGGTCGTCGCCCTCTTCGAGGTCGAGTCCAATACGAGTCGGAGGCGGGTCTTCCAGCAGGACTACGTCACGGCGTTCCGGGAGGCCGACGAGGTCTTCTTCTGCCGACCCTACGACAAGCCCGACAACCTCCCGGAGGACCAGAAGATCGACATGGGCCGCCTCTGCGGAGACCTGGCCGCGGCCGGGGTCCCGGCCCACCTGGTTCCCGACCTGGAGGACCTGGCCCGGGAAGCCGTCGCCCGGGTCCGCCCCGGGGACGTGCTGCTGGCCATGAGCGGGCGGGACTTCCACGGCATCCACGACCGCCTGTTGTCGCTGCTCCGGTCCCGGGATCCCTGACGCCCGAAGCCCTTCCCCGACGCAGCGAACGTCGCGGGATTCCAGGTCTTGTCATCTGACCCTCGGGGATCTTCCTATTCCCTGACCTTGTGTGCTAGGTTCCGCCCCGACCGATGGAAATCCCGGAACCAGGACCGGGAGTTGGAGGCATTGGGATGCAGACCGTCGAACCAGTCCGGGCGTTTCGGTACCGGCCCGAGGTGGTCGGGGACCTGGCGGGAGTCGTGGCCCCGCCCTACGACGTGATCACGCCACGGCAGCAGCAGGAACTCCATGAGCGGCACCCAGACAACGTGATCCGCCTGGACCTGGCCCTGCAATTGCCGACCGACGACGACACCCGCAACCGCTATACCCGATCCCGGGAGGAACTCCTGCGCCTGCTGCGCCAGGGGAGCATTGCCCAGGACGCCGCACCGGCCTTCTACGTCTATGACCAGACCTTCCTGCTCCCCGACGGACGCACCGTGACGCGCCGGGGCGTGATCGGTCGTCGCCGGATCGAGGACGACGACAGCGGCATCCGGGCCCACGAGCGCACGCTGGAGGGGCCGAAGGAGGACCGCTTCCGCCTGTTCCGGGCCACCCACGTCGCGTGCAGCCAGGTCTTCACCTTCTACACGGACCCCGAACGGCAGGTCGAGACCCTGCTGGAGACCCCTGGGGTGCTGGAGCCGCTGGCCCGGTTCACCACCCCCGACGGCGTGGTCCACACCCTGGGACGCGTGACGAGTCCCGAGGCCATCGCGCGCATCTCGGAGGTCCTCTCGGGCGTCGTCCACTACATCGCCGACGGACACCACCGCTTCGAGACCTTCCGGAACTACCGCCGGACCCGGCTGGCCGAGACCTCCCAGGTCACGGGGCAGGAGCCCTGGCAGTTCGCGAGCGTGTTCATGGCCAACACCGCCCAGGAGGGCCTGGTGATCCTCCCGATCCATCGGCTGGTCCATGGACTGACCGATTGTTCCTGGCCCTCCCTGTGGGCATCCCTCCAGCAGGAATGCACGATCCAGGCCGTCGAGGGCGATGCCCAGGCGGCCTGGAAGGCCCTCCAGAAGGTCCAGGGCCAGGGGCCCGCCTTCGCCTGGAAGTGCCGGGATGCCTCCTGGCAGATCGTCCGTCCGACCCCCGAGGCCCACCAGGCCTTCTGCCGCACCTCGGGCCTGCCGCGCCCGGTCGCGGAACTGGACGTCTCCTGGCTGCACGAAAAGGTCTTCCGGGAGAGGCTCGGCATCACCCGGGAGGCCCAGGCCGCCCAGACCCACCTGGACTACTGCCACTCCCCGGCCGAGGTCGAGGAGGCCCTCCGGGACCACCCCGAGTACCAGGCCGCCGTGATGCTGAACCCCGTCCAGGTGTCCCAGATCGAGGCCGTCGCCGCCGCCGGCGAGCGGATGCCCCAGAAGTCCACCTTCTTCTACCCGAAGATCCTGACCGGGGTCGTCATCCATCCCCTGGAGGAGGAGATCCCCTAGGCCCGCGGCCCGGGATGCGGCCATGATGCGACGCCACCCCGAACTCCCCCTTCCCCCGGGGGTCGACCCTCCTCCCCTCCTCCCCGGCGAGGACCTGACCGTGCTGATGGATGCCATCGTGCTGGTCCAGGCCCGGGACGGCTACCGCTTCGGGGAGGACGCCGTGGCCCTGGCACGCCACGTCCTCGACACCGGTCCGAGGGGCCCCCTGCTGGAGATCGGCACCGGAAGCGGCGTGATCTCCCTGGTGCTGGCCCACCGGGGCTGGGACCACCCCATCTGGGCCATCGAGTTCCAGGAGGCCCTGGCGGAACGGGCGGATCGAAACGTCCGGGCGAATCACCGGGACGAACAGGTCCGGGTGATCCGGGCCGATGCCCGCGACCCGTCAACGTGGCTCCCGGCGGCCACGACCTTCGTCCGAGTGGTCTCGAACCCGCCCTTCTGGCCCGTGGGAACCGGACACCGGAACCCGAACCCGGAGAAGGAGGCCGCCCGCCACGAGGTCTTCCTGGACCTCCCGGGCCTCCTTCGAACGACCCGGACCACCCTGGCCCCCGGCGGACTGGCGACCCTGCTCTATCCCCTCTCCCGCCTCCCGGAGGTCCATCGGGAGGCCCGGGCCGCAGGTCTCCGGCTCCTGCACTGGACCGAACTGCTGCCGGCCGCCCGGCCCTCCCGCTCCCTCGTCGCAGTGGACCTGTCCCTCGCCACCCCCGGCTCCTGACGCGCCTCCCGATTCTTGACACCGTTCCGGCGAGGCCATAGATTGCGTCCGTTGACCCGCGCCCGAATCGGGAGTCCAGCAATGGATCGAGACCTCTTGTTCGATGTCCGGCTACAGCAGCGTCACCTGGCGAAGAAGGCCCTGACCCCCGAGGAACTGGAAGCCTACTGGAAGAGCCTGCCGGATGCGGCGCAGAACGTGGCCAATCCCCAGGCCCTCTCTCCAGAGGCGGCCCCGGTGGGCGATCCCGGACCCAAGGCCAAGGGATCCCGGAAGCGGTGAGGCCCCGGAGGGGATGAGATGACCGACGACGATTGCGGCTGCAGGACTCCCGGCGTGGACTTGCGGGAGGTGGATTTCACCGCCTTCGTGCTGTCGATGGGCACCACGGCGATGTACCACCTGGGCCAGGGGGCCCCGGAAACGGAAGGCAGGCCGATGGTGAACCTCCCCCTCGCCCGCCACGTGATCGACCTGCTGGCGATGATCCAGCAGAAGACCCGGGGCAACCTGACCGAGGACGAGAAGGCCTTCCTGGAGCGGCTGCTCCTGGACCTGCGCCTGAAGTACGTCGAGGTCTGCAAGCAGCAGGCCCGAGTGATCGAGACCTGACTTCTCTGGCATGAGGACACCACGATGGCGGACAATCCCCTGGTTCTGCACCTGACCGACGACACCTTCGAGACGGAGGTCCTGAAGTCCCCCCTCCCGGTGCTGGTGGATTTCTGGGCCGAGTGGTGCGGCCCCTGCAAGGCCATCGCCCCGGTGGTCGGGGACCTCGCGACCGCCTACTCGGGCCGCCTGAAGGTCTGCAAGGTCAACGTGGACGACCACCAGCGCTATGCGGGCCGCTTCAATATCACTGCGATTCCCACCCTGCTGATCTTCAAGAACGGTCAGGTGGTGGACCAGATCGTCGGGGCCCTGCCCAAGGCGAAACTGGTGGAGCGCCTCGAGCGGCACCTCGCGGCCTGACGGGTGGTCGGGGTCATTGCCCCTCCGGAGGAGGGTCTCCGGTGCCGTCGAGCCACCGGGCCCGGCCCCCTTCCAACCGCAGTGGAGCCGGTTCGACCCCCTGCCATTCCCCGGCGAGGTATCGAATCAACCGATCGCCCAGGCGCACCTCCAGTCCGTTCCAACCCGATCCCTCCGGGGACCGGACCCGGTGCAGCAACGCCGCCAGGGCCAGCCGGATCCCCGAGACCAGCGGGTCCGTCACCGGCAGCCCCTCGTCGTCCCTCCAGGCTGCCGTGATGGCCCCCTCCAGGGCCAACCCGTAGCGTCGCAAGGCCTCGGGCGTCGCCCAGGAGGGCGGTCCCGCCAGCAACGGTCCCGGGCACCGGTCCCTCCCCTGGGTCAGTCCGTCCGCCTCCAGGAAGCCCTTCCACCGGACCGCCAGATCCGGCTCCGCCGACAGCACCAGCGCCTCCGGTTCGCAACCCCCTCCGGACCGCCGGGCCGCCATCGCCTCGGCCAGCGCCACCGCCGAGGACCGGGGGTCCAGCGACGCCTCGACGCGGACGACCGTCCCGAACCCCGACGCAGCCTGCTGCAGCGCCGTGGCCCGCTCCCGGTCCCCCGCCGAGGGCCCTGCCAGCAGGAAGACCCGCCGGACCCCCGCATCCCCCAGGTACCGGGCCAGGACCACCATGGGAGCCCGGCGATCCGGCGTCACCCCGATCACCCGGTCGTCGTCTGCAACCAACGGGCTGCTCCAGAGTCCCACCAGTGGCACCCCCTGCTCCCGGGCCTCCCGGACCAGGTCCCGGGCCTCCCGGTCCCCGATCCCCCCCACCCAGACCCCGCATCCCCGATCCCGGGCCCAGGAGACCGCCTCGACCACCCCCGCATCGGTCCCCCGGTCATCCCGAGCCTCCCAGGGGGTCAGGGAGGCCGCCGCCAGCGCCGCCTTCATCCGATCCAGCACCCGGGACCCCAGTCCTCCATGAGGGCCGCTCAACGGCAGGATCAGGCAGACCAGGGTCTTTCCCCCCGATCCCGAAGAGGGTGCTGCAGGAATCGGGAGGTTCGAGGTCTCCCCACGGCGGACCGGAGGATCGGGGACAGGACCGGGATGCGCCTCCGGAGGCACCTCCGGGGACGAGGCCAGCGGAGCCGCTTCAGAAACCGGCGGGGACCTGGGAGTCGGGGCCCCCGATCCCCCGAGGGACCCGCCGGCGCCCGCGGCGACCGGGACGCTCCCCCCCAGGCCGAGGGCCACCACCAGCCAGAGGAGACGAGAGGTCATGGCTCGATCAACCGGAGGCGTCGCGGTACATGAGTTCCGCGATCCGGTAGGAGGACTTCTCCAGGTTCTTGATCGCCGCGATGATCGCCGCGGGGTCGTTGCCGTTGCGGGCCTTCCGGCAGGCCTCCAGGTCGGCGTGGATCCGGGCGATCTCCTCGTCGGTCAGGTAGTTCAGGAACTCCTCCAGGGACCGCTCGGTGGTGTACATGAGCCCGTCGGCCCGGTTCTTCAGGTTCGCGAGTTCCTGCCGGGAGGCATCCTCCCGGGCCGACTCGGCCGCCTCGGCCAGGATCCGCTCGATGTCCCGCTCGCTGAGACCCGAGGTGGGCCGCACCCGGACCGTCTGCACGTTGCCGGTCCCCAGGTCCCGGGCCGAGACGTTCAGGATCCCGTTCACGTCCACCTCGAAGGCCACCTCGATCTTCGGGATGCCCCGCCGGGCCGGCGGAATGCCCAGCAGTTCGAAGCGGGCCAGGCTCTTGTTGTCCCTCGCCAGGGGCCGCTCGCCCTGGAGGACGTGGATGTTCACGAGGGGCTGGTAGTCCTCGGCCGTGGTGAAGACCTCGGTGACCGAGCAGGGGATCGCGGTGTTCCGTTCGATCAGCGGCGTGAAGATCCCACCCTGGGTCTCGATGCCCAGGGACAGGGGCACCACGTCCAGGAGCACCACGTCGCCCATGTCGCCCTGGAGGATCCCCGCCTGGATCGCCGCTCCCACCGCCACCGCCTCGTCCGGGTTCACCCCCCGGGAGGGCTGCATCCCGAAGAACGACGCCACCTTCTGCTGCACCAGGGGCATCTTGGTCATGCCCCCGACCAGCAGCACCTCGTCCAGTTCCCGGGGCTCGACCCCGGCGTCGGCCAGGGCCTGGCGGCAGTGGTCGATGGTCCGGGAGATGATGTCGTCCACCAGGGCTTCCAGCTGGGCCCGGGTCAACGTCACCTGGATGTGCTTGGGGCCGCTCGTGTCCGCGTGGATGAACGGGAGGTTGATGTCCACCTCCCGGGCCGTCGAGAGGTCGATCTTCGCCTTCTCCGCGGCGTCCCGCAGGCGCTGGAGCGCCACCACGTCCTCCCGGAGGTCCACCCCGTGCATCTTCATGAACTGGGTCGCCAGGAGGTCCACGATCCGGGCATCGATGTCCTCGCCCCCCAGGAACGTGTCCCCGTGGGTGGTCTTCACCTGGAAGACCCCCTCGCCCACCTCCATCACGCTGATGTCGAAGGTCCCTCCCCCCAGGTCATAGACCGCGATGCGCCCGGCCGCCCGCCGGGACAGTCCGTGGGCCAGGGCCGCGGCAGTGGGCTCGTTGATGATCCGAAGGACGTTGAGGCCGGCGATGCGCCCCGCATCGCGGGTGGCCTGCCGCTGGGTGTCGTCGAAGTAGGCGGGCACCGTGATCACCGCGTCGGTCACCGTCTCCCCGAGGTACTCCTCGGCGTATTCCCGCATCTTCGACAGGATCACCGCCGAGATCTCGGGGGGCGACAACTGCCGGCCGGCCAGTTCCACCGCGGCGTCGCCGTTCGCGGCCCGGACGATCTTGTATGGGTACGAGGAAATCACCCGCTGGACCTCCGGGGAGTCGTACTTCCTCCCCATGAGCCGCTTCACCGCGAAGACCGTGTTCTGGGCGTTGGTGATGGCCTGTCGCTTCGCCACGGCACCCACCAGCCGCTCGCCGTCGTCCCCGATGGCCACGACCGACGGGGTGGTCCGGCTTCCCTCCAGGTTGGGGATCACGACCGGATTCCCGCCCTCCATCACCGCCACGCAGGAGTTCGTGGTGCCGAGGTCGATGCCGATGACTTTGCCCATGCTGCGTCTCCTCTCCGTTCCGGAAGGCCGCTCCGTGTTCTCTCCCCGGCGCCAACGATGATAGCACCACAGGCTCGCGTTTCAATCGGGAATTCTTGGGACCCGGGGCCTTCGGCCCGTCAGAGGATGGACTGGGGAACGAAGACGATGTCCCCCGGCAACAGGGGCAGGTTCCGGGCCGTCCCTCGGCTGATCTCCTCGACGGGAACCACGAAGCGGGTCTCCCGGCCGTCGATGACCCGGGTCACCACCGTGGCATCGGGACGGGCGGTCTTCGTGAATCCACCGGCCAGCGTGATGGCCTGCACCACCGTCATTCCTTCCTCGTATTTGAAGGTCCCCGGCCGCTCCACCTGGCCCAGGACGTAGATCCGCCGCGACTGGACCTCCTTGACCAGCACGGTCACGTGGGGATGTTGCAGATACCCCTCCCCGAGCCGCTGCCGGATCAGGGAAGCGACTTCCGGCGCGGTCTGACCCGCCACCGCCAGGGTCCCGATCAGGGGGAAGTCGATGGTCCCGTCGGGGCCCACCTGGAAGACCCCCGAGAGGTCATTCTCCCGGAAGACCTTCACCTCGATGAGGTCCCCGGGACCGAGTTGTCCGCCCGACTCGGCGACTCGAGGCGAGGAGGCCTCCCACTCGCGGTAGTTCCCCGAGGCCCCGCAGGCCAGGACCCAGGGAATGACCATCCACAGGAACCGGGAGAAGCGGATCATGACCCCCCGGGAGCGTCAGTAGAGGACCTGGACCTCGCCGAAGACCTGGTGCACCCACCACCCGCCGTAGTCCACCAGCGGCGCTCCCCCGGGTGTCGTGCCCGTCATCCGGAACCCTGTCAGGATCCCGTCCATCTGGTAGCCCACCTTCAGGGACAGGTAGCGCAAGGCCGAGTACCCGACCTCCAGGCGCGCCTTCAGTGCATGGTCCCGCCGCTGTTCCTGGCTCACCGTCACCGACGAGTATCCCGGGACGTCTCCTGTCCCCGGGACCACCCGAGGAAAGGACAGGTAGGACCATCCGAATTCCCCCGCCAGCGTGACCCGGCGCAGGAACTGCTGGGCCACCTTGAGCCGCAGCGAGTCCGTCGTGAACCATCGTCCATAGAACGAGGCATCCTCGAAGTCCCGCTGGTAGCCGAAGTCCACCAGCGTGAAGGGAGTCGGCATCCAGGCCAGGGCGGCCTTCCCGATGAAGGTCTGGACGTCCGAGCCCTCCCGGTAGAATCCCTGGCCGTACCCCGCCCGGACCTCCAGGGCCAGTTGGCGGGTGACGAATCCCCGGACGCCCAGCGCCGCCCGGAGGGGCATCGATCCGCTCCGGAATCCCGTCTGGGCGGTGCTCCACTGCTGGTAGCGCCAGTCCACGTCCCCCAGGAACAGGGTCTTGGGGAAGAATTTCCACAGGGCCAGCAGCCGGACCTCGTGGAAGGACCGATCCCCCTCGGAGAACCGATCGAACAGGTCGAAGGCGTAGGCATACCCCAGGGAGAAATCCAGGGCGCTGCCGGGACGGACCTGGATCCCGGCGCCGACATGGTTGAAGTTCCGGTCATAGCGCTGGGTCGAGCTCTCGTTGGGTGGGGTCGAGGTCCGCTGGAATCGATCGGCGATGTAGAAGCCCACCACCGACTTCGGGAAGAACTCGGCCCGAAGGCCCGTCTCGGCGGCGACTCGGCCCTGCTTCCGGACGTTGGGGTCGTCGCTGAACCAGAAGTTCACGTCCACCGAGGCGTCCCAGGTCAGGTGGAGCCACGAGTAGTTCGGGTTCCCCAGGGAGAAGCCCGGCCGGAGGGTCAGGATGCCCGCCTCGGAGCGGCCCTCCCGGCTGTCCTGGCGGAAGACGTTGCTGTTGTAGCGCCCCTCGATGCCCAGGAACGGCACCCAGACGAACTGCCCGAACCGCACTCCCCGGACCTCGTCGTCCTGCACGGGTGGCAGGGAGAGGCCCACCTGGGCCACCGCCATGGCCGGGAGCAGCAGCAGCGCCAACACTGCCGCTCCCCGAATCGCCTTCGCCATCGAGCGCTTCACCCTCTCTGTCCCTCGCCCGCCCGTCTCAGTAGTATGGGCTCGCCGACGGCGGCACCATCAGGTCGATGGCCACTTCCTGCAGTCCATCGGCGACGTCGGCCTGGGGAAGGTCATCGGCGAACTGCCGCTCCACCAATGGGCTGCCCAGGAACAACGTCTCGCCACTGGTCCCTCCGGAGGCCTGAGCCTGATCCCGGAGCGCCAGGATCCGATTCCTGGCGATGTGGAGTTTCACGAACTCGTGCTCGGCCCCCGCCCGATCCCGGGAGGCGACCGCCTCCCGCAACGAGATGGCGTTCTGGCCCGAGATCCGCAGGAGGCCCTTCATCATCGTGAGAGTCTGGTTGACGCTGTTGATCCTCGTGAAGTCGTTCGCTGCCACCGCCTGGCTCAGAAGCCCCAGGACATCCTTCACGGCCCGGTCCATCTCTTCGACCAGGCGGTCGGCCCGTCGGGTCATCTCCTCCATCGACATCGCCTGGAGGTCCGAGGCCCGCAGGTTCGACCCGGCCAGCTCCGCGGTCCGGTCCAGCGGCGGCGTGACCGCCGGAGTGCCGGCGGTCCCCGTCCCCCCCTGGGCAAGGGCCCCGAACGCCCACACCGTCGCCGCGACTCCCAGGACCCTTCCGATGGTCCGGCTCATGTTGCCTCCCCCCCGGGACCCTCCCGGGGCGTCACCCGCTCTTCATCAACAGGAAGTGCCGGGTGACAATGAAGATGCCTCCGTCCGGGGGCGGGAACGACCAGGACCGGATCTTGTCGGCGATGCAGGCCCCGACGCTGCTGTCGCCGGTGCTGTTCTCGACGATCTGGACATCGGTGACGTTCCCCGCGGTCCCGATGGTGAATCGTATCGAAACCTTCCCCTCGATGCCCGCATTGACCCGCAGGGCCCGCTGGTAACAGGACTCGATGGCGCCACGCCGCCGCCGGAACACGCCGTCGATCGCCGACACGTTGAGGCTTCCCGGACCGCTGGACTCGCCCATCTGGTCCCCGACCCGGATGCGCACCGCCTCCTCCTGGGCCCGCTGCCCCGAGGCCACCTGGACCGGGCGCCTCGGTCCTCCGCCTCCGATGTCCTCGTCCGACAGGCGCTGGTAGGTGTTGCCTCCCCCGCCTCCCGTTCCCCCGCCGCTACCGCCTCCCCGGCCACCGCGGTAGCCGAAGGAGTCCCCGGCGATCACCGTGGCACCCCTTCCGCTGCCGAACCCGCCGGCCACGCCCTCGGTGGCCGCCTCGGCCCCGACGATGCCCCGGATGCCGCCGCCCGGACCGTCCAGGTACTTCAGGATCGTCCCCTCCCGCACCCGGGCCACCTGTCTGCGATAGCGCTCCTCCTCCGAGAGTTCCCCGCCGCTGGCGGCCTTGGTGAACCGCGGCGTGGGCTTCTCGTCCTTGCCGCTCTTCCCCTCGTCCTCCCCGGCGCCGCCTCCGGTCCCTTCCCCCTCCCCCTGCCCCGCCTGTTCCTGGGGCTCCACCTTCTCCTTCTTGGTCAGTTCGGCCGTCAGCACCCGATAGACGAAGGACTCCCGCTGGGCCGCCTTCTCCATCTGTCCCGACGAGACCCACCACCACTGGGACCCGGCCGCGAGGGCCACGTGCAGCAGGAAGGACACCAGCACCGACCAGGCATAGGGGCCGTCCAGCGCCGCCAGGGGCCCCCCCCGGGCCGCCGGCGGGACGGGAATCTTCCGGGGCTTCGGCGGGGGAGCCACCATCTGGAACAGGACCCGGACCTCCCCGAAGAGGACCTTCCCCGCCGCGTTGCTCCCCAGGGGCAGCAGGAAGTAGTCCCCTTCCCGGCGGGCCAGGCCCCGCTCCCGGACCTCCGAGAGGTCCAGAACCTCGTCACCCACCGAGACCTTCCCGACCATCCCTGCCGTGAACCGGAGCAGGTATCCCCCGTCCTTCCAGAGGAACAGCCGATAGAGCTCCGGGGGCTTCTGGATCGGGAGGATGAAGGTGCACTTCGGGGACAGGCCGACCGTCACGTCCCCGGGGCGCCGGAGCAGCCGCTCCTCGACGATCCGTCCCTGGTGGACAATCCCGACTCGCAGGATTCGTTCCGGTCCCTTCTTCTCGCTCACGTTCCACCCCTGTCTCGCGCCGTCACCCCGGAACCCCTTCAGAAAGGCCGGCTTCGAGCCGAACGCTCCAGCGTCTCGACCAGATCGTGCTCCATCGGGAGCCCTTCATACTTCAACTCGTCCTGGGAGATCAGGTACTCCACGCCGGGTTTCTGGACCTTCCCCTGAATGACCGTGTTGTCCTCGAAATTGACCTCCACGACCTTCTGGGACCCACGCTGGACCCACTCCCGGACCCGGACGTTGCCGGCGGCAGGCGCGCCCTCGGTCGGGGATTCGCCCGAGGGAGGCTGCTGGGCCCACGACCCTGCGGGAACCATCAGCAGCAACAGCAGCACCCATCTCCGAATCATCTCACCCGCCCTCGGATGCGCCCTCATTATCCCCCTTCGACACCCCATCGATCAAGAAACGCGCCCCCGACTCCCATTCAGGGGCCTTGCTCCCCCGTCTCCGGTTCCCTGGGCTGGGGCGCCGGGGCCTGCCGCAGGCGCTCCTGCTCCTTCTCCAGGAAATCGGCATTCCGTCGCGCTTCGTCCAGATAGGCGTCCAGCGTCGGATCGACCCGGACCGCTCCCCGACGCATGACCCGGTAGCGAGAGAGGTGCTCGATGGCCCGCTTCCAGTGCCCCGGCTCGTCCTGTTCCGGGGGCCGATGGTCCATCTCGGCCACCCCCAGGTTGAACTCGCATTCGGCGCAGTCCGGGTCCAGGCGCAGGGCCTCCTGGTAGGCCGCGATGGCGCCGGCGTAGTCCTGCCGGGCCCGGCGGGCATTCCCCAGGTTGATCCAGGCGTCCCGGTAGGTCGGGTCCAGGCGCAGGGCCTCGCTGGCGGCCTGCTCGGCGCCGGCGGCGTCTCCGGCTTCCTGGTACAGGGCGGCGAGGTTGTTCTGGACCTCGGGCTGGGTCGGGTCCCCCTTGAGGGACTCCTGGTAGTAGGCCATCGCCCGCTTCGCGTCCCCCTTGTGCCAGGCGATGTGGCCCAGCAGGGCCAGGGCCCGGGGGTCCTTCCCGATGTCCGCGGCCTGGACCGCCACGTACTCCGCCGCATCCAGGCGCTTCATGGCCAGGTAGGCCCGGGCGATGGTCAGCATCGCCTCGACGTTCGTCTCGTCCCGCCGAAGGACCTCCGTGGCCTCCCGGAGGGCATCCCCCGGGCGATTGGCCAGCACCAGGGCATCGGCCAGCGCCAGGCGCAGGGCGTCGTTCTCCGGGAGGTTCCGGGACAGGGCCTCCAGGCGATCGGCCAGTTCCGGGCCCCTCGAGGCCTTCGAGAAGGACTCCCGGGCCACAGCCAGGGCCCGGGGCGCCCCCCCGGACATCTCGACGGCCTTCCAGGCATGATCGGCCGCCGCCGCGAGATCCCCCAGGCGGATCTCGGCCACGGCCAGGTTGTACCAGGCCACTGCCGAGGCGTTTCCCCCCTGGACCAGCGCCAGGAGCCGGGTCCGGGCCTCGGCCGGATCCCCTCCCCCTGCCCGGACCCCGGCCACCACCTCCCGGGCGGCCTGCTCCGCGGCATGGACCCGATCGGGGTCGTCCTCGGGTGCCGCCGCCTCTCCCGGAGCCGGCTCCGGAGCCACCGTCGGGGCCTCGGGCGCCGCGGGAGCGACAGGCGTCGGCTCCGAGCGCACCTGGGTGCCCCCGCAGGCGGCGAGCAGCCCGGCGAACCCGACGATGATCCACCACCCCCTCACAGTTCCTCCTCGAACCCTGGTGCCGGGCGCCTCCAGCCGAAGTCCAGGACCCGCCGCTCCTCCCGGATCGCCGGGACCTCGTTGGGACGATACCGGTGCAGCGCCTCGACGGCCTTCCGGGTCCAGTCGTTGGACACCCGGAGTCGTCGGGTCTCCGTCACCATCGTCTCATAGCGCTGCATCGCCGTCTCCCGAAAGACGTGGACCCGGTCCTCCAGCATGTTCTGGTAGGTGTCCATGTCCTCCTGGGACATCTCGGGGATCTCCGCCTCGAAGAGCGCCTGGGCGAACAACTCGTGCATCTGGGCCATGCGGTACGATGCCGCCGCCGACCACTCGGCCGACTGCCAGGCCAGCACCCTCCGGTAGTCGTTCTCCAGGTCCGCCAGCAACCTGGCCTTCCTCTGGAGCAACTGCCCCTGGACCTTCAGGGACCCCCGGAAGCGGATGTTCGAGTACTCCTCGAACCTCGGCTCCGCCAACTGGAACAGCGCCTGGGCCGGGAAGGCCGCCTCTGGAGTGTCGGGCTGGACTCCGAGGGCCTCGGCCCGCCGGACCACCTCCCGGGCCAGCCGTTCGAATTCCTTGTTGTCGGACCGGACCATCCGGGCCATCCGGGTCAGGGCATCGAGGACCAGCAACGCCGCCTCCCGGTTCCCTCCGTGGACCTGCAGCAGCCGCTTCCATACCCGCTGCGCGTCGCCGTTGTTCCCGTTGCGCTCCCACAATGCCCCGGCCCGGAACAGAGCCCGGGCGCTCTCCATCGGGTCGGAGACTGCGTCCGCATACTGTTCCAGGATCCGGGCGGCGTCCCGGTAGCGCTCCATGGCCTCCAGCATGTCCGCCTGGGTGATCAGTCCCAGGGGCACGTTCTCGCTCTTCGGGAAGCGCCGGATCAGGTCGCCCCAGACCTCCACGGCCTTCTGGAAGTCGAAGACCTTCCGGGCGTTGTCCGCCAGCCGGACCAGGGCTCCTTCCACGAATGGCGATGCGGGGTAGTCCCGGATCAGGCGCTCGTAGACGCGACTCGCCGATTCGTGCCGACGAGCCTTCTCGTAGGCCAGGGCCGCGTTCTGGAGCGCCTTGTCGGCCAGTTTGATCTTCGGGTCCTGATCCACCACCTTCACGAAGGCCTCGGCCGCCTGGACGTACTCCCCTGCCTCGAAGAGCCGCTCGGCCTCCTGGAAGGCAGCGCCCAGCTGGAACAGCCGGACCTCGGCGGCCAGGGCGGCCCGGTCCTCCGCCTTGCCGAGTTGCCGCTCCTCGATGCGCTGCGCCCAGACCTGGATGTTCTCCCAGTCGTTCTCCATCCGGTAGGAATTGATGATGGCCTGGGCGGAGTAGACGGCCACCTGGCTGCCGGGAAAGCGATCCATCACGGCGATGAACCGCTTCCGGGCCTCCTCCAGATGCCGGCGCTGGTAGAGTTCCACGGCGGCCCGGTAGGCCAGGCGCGCCGGGAGTTCCGGGTCGTCGGCCCGACTCAGGCCGTTCTGGACGTAGTAGTCCACATCGAGGATCCACTGCTGGACCAGTGGCGAGAGGGGCAGTGGCTGGACCTCCACCCGGCCCGAGACCCCCGCCGGGGGACGCTCCTCCGGGACCTCGCCCGTCTCGCCGGGGATGTCTGCCCTGGTCAGGCGACCGTCCTGCACGGCCTTTGCCCCCTCTTTCTCCAGGGCGTCGATGACGTTGAAGGCCGCCGCCTCCCGGTACCGCTGCTGGTTGGGCCAGTCCCGGACCCGGCGATAGACCTCGGCCGCCCGGGCGAACTCGAAACTGAAGTAGAGACAGTCCGCCAGGTCGTAGGTGTTCTCGTAGGCATAGCGGCTGTCGGGGAAGCGCTTCAGGTAGTCCTGGAACGCCTCCGCGGCCAGGCGATACTGCTGCACCGCCGCCGAGAGGTAGGCCGGGTCCCCCGACCGGACCGCCTGGTCCCGCAGGGCCTTCGCCTTGCCCTTGTAGAACTGCGCCACCTGATGCAGCGCGATCTCCATGCGCCGATCGACCCGCGCCAGCACCTCGGGATGGTCCCGATTGCGCTCGTACCAGGGAGTCCCTGGACCATAGGTGCGCACCAGGTCCTGGCGCTCGGCCACGGCCCCGTCCTCGTCCCGCATCGTCTCGTAGACGCGGATGATCTTCTCCTTCACCGCCGCGTTCCGGGGGTCCATCGGGTCCATGGCGATCACGGCCCGGTAGGCCTCCAGGGCCATCGGATACTTCCGCTTCTCGAACTCCTGGTAGAGGGCGTCGCCGTAGCGCTCCAGGACCTCCCGCTCGAAGGGCTTCCCGTCGGACAGGTAGGCGATGGCCCGGGCCACGGTGGCATCGGGGTCGGGCAGTCCGTCTCCGTTCCAGTCCTCGTCGGCGAGGCTCAAGGCCAGATATTCCACCGCCTCGTTGCGGATCTGGGTGGCCCGGTCGCTGCGGTCGTGCAGGCCGTCCAGGTACTCGATCAATTGCTTGAACGTCCGGATGGCCGTCGGGTAATCGAACATCTGGAAGTGGGACCAGGCCAGCTTGTAGAGGGCGATGCCGTAGTAGCGGGCCCCGGGGTCCCCCATCGCCTGCCGGTAGGCCGTGACAGCCTCGGCGAAACGTCCCTGTTCGAAGAGGGCCTCGCCGACCATGAGCCAGGCGTCGGGGACCCAGTTGCTCCGGGGGTACTCCCGGACCAACCGCTGAAACACCTCGGTGGCCCGGTCCGGTTCATCCACCTGCCGCAGCGTGAACCCGAGGGCATAGAGCACCGCGTCGTTGTGCCGAAAGGACGGAAATCGCTCCAGGATCCGCTCGTAGGTCCGGATGGCCAGGTCCAGGTTCTTCCGGGGCTCCTCGGGGGCGTCGGCGATCTTCCCTCTCCGGTGCAGTTCTCGCTGCTCCTCGTAGGCGGCGTAGGCCTCCATGTACTGGTCCTGGGCCTGGTCGTAATAGAGTTTCGCGAGCCGGAAGAGGACCTCCGGGGTGTAGAGGGGATGGTTCGGCTGGTGCTCGACGAACCGCTCCAGCACGGCGATGGCCTCCTTCCGGCGGCCGGCCATCTCCTGGTCCAGCCTCCTCCGTTCCCGCTGGTAGGCGGCCGTCAGCCCCTGCTTCTGCCGGATGACCTCCCACTGCAACTGGAAGACCACGTCGCTGCGGAATCGATCCGCCGCCTCGGCGAAGGCCCGGGCATGGTCCTCCATCTCCAGGACCCCGGGAGGGGCGGAGTCGGCCACGGGTCCCGGCTGGGCCCATCCGGGAGCGCCCCAGGCCGCCAGGAGGACCCAGAATGCCGCCCCTCTCTTCACCGCTCCCCCCCTCACCTGGCCGGCCGCGCCGGTTCCCCGGCCACCGGGGTCGTGACCGGCATCAGCGGTTTCAGCGCCTTTCCGACGGCATCCAGGGCCCGGAGCCGTTCCGAATAGGCCTTCCCGAGCGACTGCTGGCGATCCTCGACCTCGGCGGCCGCCTGCCAGGCCATCTCGACGAGGCCCAGGTCCGCCTCCAACAGGGCGACCCCCAACCGATCCCGGACCATGCGCAGGGCCCGGGCCACCTCGGTCCGGGAGACCGATGCGATCTCCATGCCGGTGGCCTCGAAGGCCCCGGCGGCGGCCTCCAGGACCGACGTCGCCCGGGTCACCTGTCCCTGGAGTTCCCGGGAGGCCTGGGAGGCCGCCCCGACCACCGCGCCGTCCACCTCGGCGATGGCCGACAGGGCCTGTTGGCCCCGATCCGCCAGCGCGGCGACCGTGGCCACCGCCTGTCCGTCCTGCGGCGACAGGCCCCCCAGGGTCCGCCATCGCCGAATCTCCTGGAGGGCCTGATCCAGGGCCTGCCGCCGGAGCCGGTTCTCGGCCTCCAGGTCCTCGGGGGAATTCACGGACACCCCCTCCTGGACCAGCGTCTCCTTCAGCGTCGCAACGGCCTTCTCCAGGGAGGCCAGGGATGCCCGTTGCCGCGAAATCTCCTGCTGGATGCGTGCCTCCCGATCGGGGCTCCAGGCGCCCCCTGCCTCTTCGCGCTGGGCCCGGATCCACTCCAGGATGGCCTGCAGTTGGGTCCTCTGGACCCGCAGCAGCGACTCCAGCAGGAAGACCTCCTGTCCCAGCGCCGACAGTTCCGCAGACATCGTCCGCGCCCGGGCCAGGAATTCCTCCCGGGTGACCGGAAGCCGATCGACCTCCTCCTCCTGGTCCCTGCCCCGGCGACTCCCGCCCTCGATGGTCGCACGCGCCGCCTCGGGCAGGCCGGGCAGGACCGTGCTTCGCAGGAAGGCCAGGGCCGTCCGGAGGGACCGCAGCACCCGCCCCTCGGCCTCCCGGTCCTGGAGGTAGCGCTCCTTCAACGACGGGAACGCCTCCATGCGGCTCCCGGAGCGCAGCGCCCAGGACAGGGATCGGGCCATTTCCAGTCCCTCCTGGATCTCCTGGCGTTGCGCCCGCAGGTCCTCGAACATCCCGATCAGGTCCTGGAGTTCCGGGTCCTCCTGGATCCAACGTTCCGCCTGTTCGCCCAGCGGAGACACCCCTTCCTTGCGGGCGTCCCTCCGGTCCATGCGAAAGTCCAGCCAGGCCTCCAGGCGTGCCTGGTCCGCCAGCAGGCGGTCCATCTCCTCCTGGATCGGCTGGACCTGGGCGGTGAGTTCCTGGTAGGCCGCCTCGGCCCCGGCACGGTCCCGCATCCGCACCAGCACCCGGCCCCGAAGCGCCCGGGCCTTCATCCCCAGTTCCCCGTCGGGGGAGGTCATCAACAGGACGTCCAGCGACCGGACCGCCCCGGGCAGGTCCCCGGCCTTGTAGTGAGCCCACGCCAACTCGAAGATCGCCTCGGGGAAGGATGCGCTCCGGGCATCCAGGCCCTGGAGCACCGACATGCACTCGGCCACCCGGTCCTGGGAGCACAGGACCCGGCCCTGGGCCAGCACCGCGGCCCCCCGGACCAGGGCATCCTCGTCGGAGTGCACCGGCGCGGCCGCCGACGCGGCGAATCGGCCGTAGGCCTCCAACAGGTCCCCCCGGGCCGCGGCGATGACCCCCAGCAGGTACTGGGCCCGGGCGAACGTCGGAGCATCGGGCGGAATCCGCCCCAGCACCGTCGCGGCCTCGGTCTGTCGTCCCGTCATCCGGAGCCACTTGCCGTAGGCATACTGCAGTTCCGGGGAGGCCCCGGGGCTTCGGGCCAGATCCTCCAGGTCCGCGACCCCCTCCTGCCCGGCCTCCGACGCGGCGATCTCGAACACCCGGGCCAGGGACCGGGACCGGTAGGGCTCCGGAGTCACCTGGGCGGCGGTCCGGAAGGCCTCCTGGGCCCGGAACAGGGCCCCCATCCGGTAGAGGGACTCCCCCAACTGGAAGAGCGATCGGGCCCAGCCCGGATGCCCCCGGTACTCGGGGTTTTCGGCCAGATCCCGGTACAGAACGGCGGCCTTCCCGTACTGCCCCATCTCGAAGAAGAGGTCGGCGTCGACCACCCGGCGCTCCACCGGGAAGTCTCGGACCCGGGCCCGCAACGTGGCCAGTTCCCGGCGACCCGCCGCGACCAGGTTCTCGGCCGCCTGCATGTCCGCCAGGGCTGCATCCAGCGAGGGGGTCCCCCGAACGTCGCGGGGACCTGGCGGCACGGCGGCGGCCGGAGACAGCCACCCCAGCACCAGCAGGCCGGCCACCGGATTCCAGAACCGCCTCGCCCCCATTCCCTGGCGCCTCCCTACCGAACTTCACCCTGGGTGGCTGCAGGATCCACGGCCCGGTCCTGCTGGGTCTCGAACCGGATCGAGGGGCGATCCTCCAGTCGGGTCGCGGCCCCACCCTTCTCGAAGGCCACCGTCCGGACCCGAACCGCGCGGCCCTGGATGGTCACGAAGGGCACCGACGCCTTCACCCGGAACACGTAGCCCCCCAGGTAGGTGAAGACCGTGCTGTTGCCCCGGAACAGCATCTCCACCTCCAGCACGTGGTTGCCGGGGCTCGCGCTTCCTTCGAAGACCCGGAATTCCTTCCGGTCCAGGGCCCCCTCCCGATTGGCCTGGTAGTAGATCCGCTCCCCGTCCAGGGAGTAGATGACCTCCTCGAGGCTCAGGGCGGCGGACAACTCATTGACCTGGACCACCTCGATCCGGGCATCGGTGATGAGGTTCTGCAGGATCTGCTCCCGCAACAGCATCAGCTGGGTCTTCGCGTCGAAGACCTGACCCTTCAGTTCCTCGACCCGCTGCCGCAACTGGCGCAAGCGGACCGCGGCGGCCCCCTCGGTCGCCGCCCCCTCGGTGCCGGGCGTTGCGGAGGTCGTTCCCGGCCCCTGAGGCGGGGGTTCCTGCCCTCTGGCCACCGCGGCGCCCAGCACCAGGACCATCCACGCCAGACGTCCCACTCTCATCGGGAACCTCCCCTCAGGCCGACTCCCGTCCGAAGTCCTCGACGAACCGGTGAAGGGCCTCGGCCGCCGCCCCCGAGACCCCCAGGAACTCGACCCCCATGCCCGAGGACCCGGGCGATCTCGGATCGGGAGCCCGGCTCCAGGCCACCCTCCCGTTCACCCGGTGCACCCGATCGGCCCCCGGCAGGTAGAGGTCCACCAGCACCGGAGCCCCCGGTTCGGCCGGGTGAAGCGTTCGCAGGAAGATGCCTCCCTCGGAGATGTTCACCACATAGGACTCCCGTCCGGGTCGATCGGCACCGAAGAACCGCACGGGGATCACGTCCCCGGGGTCCTCGGGACCCACGGTGGGAAGGGCCGAGTGCTCGTATTCCATCCCTCGATCGAGGCAGAAGTCCACGAAGGCCCGGATCGCCTTCTCCTGGTCCGGAGCCAGGCGGGGGAACAGCACCATCATGCCCCCCAGCAGCCCCTGACCGGGGTCCTCGGGTCGGGACCAGAGCACCCGCCCCTCGACCTCCAGGGCCTGATCCTGCCCCGGCAGCACGAACCGCAGGCGGATGGGCCGCCCCTCGGGGAACGGTTCGGGGTGATAGATGTGCATGCCCGACGCGGAGACCCGCTGGCAGCGCCCACGCAACACCCGATCGCCGTCGGAGGCCTCCACCAGGAAGGCGAAGTAGACCCGACGCCATCGCCGCTTCTCGATGCCCGACTGCCGGGACTCCTCCTCCATCTTCATCCTCCTGTCACCGCCGACCGCCCGGTCACTCGTCGAAGAACAGCGACTCGTGCTGCTTCAGGTACTGATCGATTGCCGCGGACACCCGGTCCGGCAGCGAGAGGAACCGGACCCCCATGCCGGGCATCAGGTCCCCGGACCCGTCCCGGACCCACCGGACCTCGGCCTCGGCCTCCACGGGGTCCGGATGCGTGGGCAGGCGGAAGCGGACCGTGAGCCGGGTGCCCACGGGGGGAGGCGAGGCCACGGCCACGAACAGCCCCCCCCCGCTGATGTTCCGGGAGAATCCCGTGTAGAACCGGTCGTCCGACTCCAGTTCGACCGACGCCTCGTACTTGAGACGAGGAGACTGGCGCTGGTCCCGCTTCTCGGTCTCCGTCACGAAATCCCTCCTTTCGCCCCATCAGGCCGCTGGGAATCAATATTACCACACTGGCACCGCATCTGCCCGTGCTGGTGTTGCAACCGCTCCTCACCTCATCCCGAACCACCGTCCCCGGCCCCGAAGAGGTCCTCCTCGACCAGTCGGGCCAGATACCGGGTCAGGCGCCCCTGATCCTCCGGGGACATCTGCTGGAAACGAACTCCCATGCCCGGAGGCGGCCCACCCCCATCGGGGGAGCCCCGGCGGACCCAGACGACCTCCGCCACGACGGCGAGGGGGGCCTGCTCCTCGTCCACGTAGAACCGAAGGTGGGTCACGGTCCCCGGAGGAACGAGGTTCGGGGTCTTCACGAAGGCCCCCCCGAGACTCAGGTTGGTCATCAACGAGTCGGTCTCCTCCAGGTCCAGGTCCTTGCGGAAGACCGCCAGCAACCGGGTCTCAACGCGCGGATGTTGCCGATGTTCCCGGGAGCCAGTCACCATCGTCGCCTCCTTCCGTGCCGGTTCCTTGGGCCCGGCCGCGACCCGGGAGGCCGTTCCCCGGAGAGGTTCGACCCGCCATCGGGCGTCCCCGCCGTGGGCATCGAACATTCACCACGCCTGGGACGGGGTCGACCTATGATATCGTTCTCCTCGCGTTTCCGGGAAGAAAACTCCCGCCCTCGTCACGAGGAACATGGACCATGAACGGGAACCGGTGTCAAACCTGGTGGGGATGGATGGTGGTGGCCACGGCGGTGATCGGCTGTTCCCGGGTCGGCGACCCCGTTCCGCCGGCGCGTACCGAGGGCGGAATCACCTGCCGTGCCGTGGAGATGGACCCCGAGGCCTGGCAGAAGGCGGGACCCGACCCCTCGGGACACCGGGCGGTGCTCCACAACGGGCGGGTGATCGCCCCCGTGGGCACGCGATTTCCCACCGCCGACTTCCCCCTGGGCTTCACCGTGAACCGGGACCAGACCCGGGCCTATGTCGTCCACAATGGCGATGGGCGGTCCCTGATGGTGCTGGACCTGACGGCGGCCCCGGCCGTTCGGGAGCCGACGGTCGCACCTGCCGAGGCCCTGCTGCAGACCGTCCCCCTGGGATCCACCTTTCGCGGGGTCGCCCTGACCCCCGACCAGAAGACCCTGGTGGTGGCCGGCGGGAACACCTCCCGGGTCTGGTTCTTCCCGCTCCTCCCCGACGGAACGCTGGACATGCCCGGGGAGTTCGTGAGCCTCTCGGGCTACCTGTCGGACCTGGTGATCTCCCCGGACGGGTCGGAGGTCTTCGTGCTGTCCAACACGAACAGCAAGGTGTTCGTGCTGGACATGGCCACCCGCGCCCTGCGGCGGGTCGTCCGCACCGAGGGGGCCACCCCCTACGCCATCGTCCTCTCGGCCGACGCGACGGTCCTCTGGGCCAGCAACCAGAGTTCCAGCACCGTCACCGCCGTTGACGCGGGTACCGGGGCCCTGCTGGCCCGGATCCCCGTCGGGAAGGGGCCCGAGGCGATGGCCCTCTCGCCGGATGGATCGCGGCTCTACGTCGCCCTGAGCGACGCCGACCGCGTGGCCGTGGTCGACACCTCCCGCCGAGCGCTGCAGGAGACCTGGGACCTGACCGGGGACCCCGAGGGCCTCACCCACGGCAACGTCAACGGTGTCGCCGTGTCTCCCGACGGCAGCAGGGTCTTCGTGACCGCCGCGGCGATGAACCGGGTCGACGTGGTCGATGCCGCGTCGGGACGGGTCCTGGGCTCCATTCCCACGGGCTGGTATCCCACCGAGGTCCAGGCCCGGGGGGACCGGATCTACGTGGCCTCCTCGAAGGGAATGGCCAACCCGAATCCCCGGGCCCTCAAGACCATCCCGGGGTTCCTGGGCGTGGTGCCGATGCCCGATGCCGAGACCCTGGACCAGTGGACCGAGGAGGTCACCCGGAACAACGACCGCGCCCGGGCCTTCCTGGTGGGCTCCTGCACCCCGGACCAGATCCCCGTGCTGAAGGGGCCTCCCGAATCCCCGATCCGCCACGTGATCTTGATCGTCCGGGAGAACAAGACCTACGACATGTTGCTGGGAGACCTCACGGACCACCAGGGCAACCTCATCGGGGACGGAGACCCGAACCTGGTGGTCTTCGGGGAGCGCTACACCCCGAACTTCCATGAACTGTCCCGGGAGTTCGCGACCTTCGACAACTTCTATTCCAACGCCGAGGCCTCCCTCCACGGGCACCAGTGGGTCACCCAGTCCCAGTGCAACGACCTCATGGAGAAGGAGTACCCCGACCAGTTGCCCATCCCCGGCATCGACCCGGGACTCGACCCCGATGGCGAGTGGCCGACCTTCTTCGACCTCCTCCACGAGCATGACGTCCCCTTCCGGAACTACGGGGAGTTCCCCTCCTTCGGGCTCCGGATGCTCGACGAGTTCAAGGATTCCTACGACCACAAGTACCCCTTCTGGACCCAGTCCGTCTGGGACGTGGACAAGGCTGCCGAGGTGATCCGGGAATGGGACCTGGGCATCTTCCCGGCATTCATCTTCATCGGCCTGCCCAACGACCACACCTACGGGACCCGGAAGGGCTTCCCGACCCCCGCGACGATGGTGGCCGACAACGACCGGGGCACCGGGCGCCTGGTGGAGTGGATCACCCATTCCCCCTACTGGCCCGAGACGGTCGTCTTCATCCTGGAGGACGACCCCCAGGGTTCGGGGGACCACGTGGAGGCCCATCGGTCGGTGCTGACGGTGGTGTCACCGTGGGTCCGACGGCACTACGTGTCGTCGCTGCACTACGATGTACCCAGCGTCTTCCGGACCATCGAGGGGATCCTCGGTCTGCCTCCGATGGGCAAGAATGACGCGTATGCACCGCCCATCCTGGACATCTGGGTGGACGGGGCCACCGAACCGATCGACACGACCCCGTTCGTGGAACTCCCGGTGGACGTCCCCTACGAGGTCAATGGGGCCGGTGCCGTGATGGCTGCCGAGTCCGATGCCTGCGACTTCCGAGTCGTGGACTCCTGCCCGGGACTCGGGCGGATCCTCTGGAAGGCCATGCGGGGAGACATCGAACCGCCGCCCTACGCAAAGGGAATCGACCGATGACCGGGAGGTTCACAATGACCCGCCGATGTCGATGGGCATGGGTTCCGGTGGCCGTGACCTGGGCCTGCGGTGGTGGAGGCGCCGGATCGGGGGACCCCATCGGCGGGGACCTCCCCGGCGAGACCCCCTGGGAGGTCGCGACGGATCCCGGAGAGGAGACGGGTCGGCCCGATGGCCCGCACGACGAGGTCCCCACCGACCCGGGAACCGACGCGAACCCCGACCTCCTTCCGGACGCGGAAGAGGACGTCGGGACCCCCTGCGACAACGAGGAGGCCCTGGCCCGGGGACGCGACTGGCTGGAGAAGGCCGAGCCGGGCTTTGCCCTGAACGACCTGGAGGAGGCCCTGGCCCGATGCCCCTCGGACCCCCGGGCCCTGTTCCTGGCTGGTCTGGCGGAGTCCATCTACGGGGCGGAGCAGTTCCAGTCGCTCATGACCGTATTGACCGGGCAGACCACCGGCCCGCGGCTCCCGGCCCTGTTCTTCCGGGAGGCCCCCGACCCGGATCCGGCCAGTTGGAACGAGATCCTGGCGGCGAAACTCCACCGGGCGTTCCTGGAGCTGCGGGACCACTTCGACCGGAGCCTGGCCCACCTGGAGGCCCTGGGGGACCGGGACCCGGGGGTGTCCACCGTGGGCATTCCGCTCTACCTGGGCATCCGGCCCTCCATGGTCTTCCGAGGACGATTCGATGCCGGGGACGCGATGCTGACCCGGGCCGTGGCGAGCCTCGCCTCCGGGATCCTGGACGTCCTGGCGGGGCAGGACCTGGACACCGACCTCCTCACGGTGGCCAGCAGCGCCAAGCAGATGTTCGGGGACTCGGTGGACTTCCCGATGATCTCCCGTCTCGTGGCCTACCTGCTCAACGAGGACGCCCGCTTCCTGACCTTGCACCCGGTGGACGGGGTCCGGCTGTTCGGGGATGCCCGACGGCGCTTCGCCGACGTGGCCATCCTGCTGGACCAGGCCATCGAACGGATGGGCGAGGCCGGACCCGAGGACGACGAGGTCTCCTTCCTGGAGCGGCTGCCCTCGGGACTCGTGATCAACGTGCGGAATCGCGTGCGCCTCGACGAGGCGGGGACCCCGGCCGAGGACCCCTGGTACCTGGTCCTGAGCGAGGAGACCCTGGAGTCCCTCCGGGCATGCAGCCGCAGCATCCAGGTCCCCGGGGAGGCGGTGACGCTCCACGGGGGCGCGATCCCGACCCTGTCGGTGGTGCTGGTGGGCTTCGTGCGGGTGGGACTGCTCGAGTCCTTTGGCCTGGAGGAGGTGGCGGGGATCGACCTCGCCGGCCTGGAGGCGGACGAGGTCTCGGGGCTGCTGAAGGGGCTGTTGCCCAACGTGCTGGCCTTTGACTGGGGACGGTTCTTCGAGCATCCGGTGGGCCTCCGGGCCTGGCTCCCGGAGGTGACCCACGACGGGGCGTTGCTGGACAATGTCGTCCGGGCAGAGTGGGAGTGTCCCGAGGACCTGGGGTCCGACGGGTTCCCCAGCGGGTCTCTCCGGATGCTCTGCGGCAAGGACGCGACATTGACCGACGGCCCCCATTTCCCCGGAACCCCCTGGGAGACCGCGGCGGACTCCACCGCCTCCCCCTTCCCGGTGATGGCCTTCGGGGACCCCACCTGGAACGGGCTGAACCTGGTGAACCTGGCGGCTCCGGCCCATCAGGCGGACCTCGAGGGCTTCGTGCCGGCGGATCAGACCTCCTGGAACGCGGCCCTGGCCCGACTGCTGGGAGGCCTCCTGTCGCTGGCGGACTGATCGGGACCGACGGGGAAGAAGGATTGCCATGAAGGACGTCTCCCATGCCAGACCCCTCCCACGACGGATGTTCCTGTGGGTGGCCGCCGGCGCCACGTTCCTGGGGATCGCCGTCGGGATCCTCCAGATGGTCTCCGGGGGGCTCGGGCCCATGGAGACATTCCTGCGCAGGAGTCGCGGACAGGTGATCGGGCGGCCCCTGACGGCCTCCCAGGCCACCTATTCCCTGGAGGCCCGCCGGGGGGGACAGGTGGTCCGGACGACCCTGGCCGATTTCGACGCCTCGGTGGTCTTCGTGAACTTCTGGGGGACCTTCTGCCCTCCCTGCGTCGAGGAACTGCCGAGCCTGCTGGCCCTGGCCCGTTCCCGCAGCCCTTCGGAATTCCTCGTCCTGGCCGTGTCCTATGACGACTCCTGGGAGACCATCGACCAGTTCTTCGCCCGGAACACCGCCGCCGAGATCCCCCCGAACTTCGTGCTGCTCCGGGACCCGGTCCAGGTCGCCGGCCGGGACCTGAAGGCCCTCTTCGGGACCGAGAAGATCCCCGAGACATGGCTGGTCCGCCGGGGCGTCGTGGAGGCACGATTCATCAATGCCCGGGACTGGCTGGACCCCGCCATCGTGGGCCTGATCGAGGCGGCCCGGCGGCAGTAGCCCCTGTCAGACGTGCCCCCGGTGCAGGCCGGCGTTGAGGGCCATCCCGACGGCCAGCATCGACGAGATCATCGAAGAACCGCCGTAGGACAGGAACGGCAGGGTCAGGCCGACCACCGGGAAGAGCCCCGTGACCATGCCGATGTTGAAGACCACCTGCCAGAACAGGATGGCCGTCGCTCCGACACACACCAGCGCAGCGAACCGCTCCCGGGCCCGCAGCGCCAGCACCAGCAGCGCGACAACCAGGGCTCCGTAGAGGCCCAGGAGCCCCAGGGCCCCGAAGAATCCCCGTTCCTCGGCAAAGGCGGCGAAGATGTAGTCATTGTGCATCTCGGGCAGGTAGCGGAGGCGCGACTGGATCGCCTGCCCCGATCCCCGACCGGTCCAGCCCCCGCTCCCCACGGCCCAGAGGGCCTGCTCGGGCTGCATGCGGCTGTCGGCCTCCTCCCGGGTGGCGGGTCGGGCGCCGGACATCGAGAGCCAGGTCCGGACCCGCTCCTTCTGGTAGGGCTGGATCACGTTGAGTTCCCAGGCCAGGGGAATCAGCAACAGGATCACCCCCAGGAGGGTCAGGAAGGACCGCAATCGGATGCCCTCGAAGAACATGACCGAGAACCCCACGGCGATCAGCACGAGGCTGGTCCCCAGGTCGGGCTCCATCATCACCAGCGCGACGGGCAGCGCCACGTACCCCAGGGGCCTCAGGAGCATCCGCAGCGTGTAGCGCTCGGGGTTCCTCTCTCCGTGGAAGAAGCGGGCCAGCATCAGTACCAGAGCCGGTTTCGCGAACTCGGAGGGCTGCAGGGAGACGTCCCCCAGGCTGAACCAGCGCCGGGAGGCGTTGACCTCCTTCCCGAACCCCAGCACCAGCAGCAGGAGCAGCACCGCGGCCCAGTAGAACACCGGGCTCAACTGCTCGAAGAACCGCATGTCCAGGAAGGCCACGACCCCCGCGACGCCCAGCCCCAGGAGGATCCAGACCAGCTGGGTCTCGTGGAACCGCTCGCCGGTGTAGGAGGCGGCGCTTCCGAGGGTCAGGACCCCCACGACCAGCAGCAGCAGCAAGGCGAAGAGCGCCGTCCAGACCGCGCGGCTGAAGGGGCGTCGCTGCGACGAAATCATCCAGTCCTCTACGGCTGCAGAGGGAGCAGGTCCTCCCCGGCCACCCCCTCCCAGAGGTCCCCGAACTCGTCGGCCCGGCTGGCATAGTACGCCTCGAGAACCTTCCGGGCCACGGGGGCCGCCACGCTCCCCCCAAATCCCCCGTGTTCCACGAAGACGACCACCACGAGCCGCGGCCTCTGGGCGGGCCCGTAGGCCATGAACCAGGCATGGTCCTGGGTCAGCCATCCCTCCAGCGACGCCGGGCCATCGGGGCGGTGCTCCCGGGCCTGGGCGGTCCCGGTCTTCCCGGCGAAGGGCAGCTCCTGGAGGGCCGCCGATGCGGCGGTCCCCTTCTCTCCATTGACGGCGTCGTACATCCCCCGTTTCACCAGGTCCACGAAGGCGTCGGGAATCTGGATGGTGCGCTGGACCTCCGGCTCGATCGGTGTTTCCTGTCCCGTGGCGGGGTCCCGGACGGCCCGGACCAGATGCGGGCGGAGCAGGCGTCCCCCGTTCACCACCGCCGCCAGGGCCCGGGCCAGGGCCAGGGGGGTCACCTTCACGTCTCCCTGGCCCACGGCGGCGTTCAGGGCGTGTCCGGGCTGATACGACAACCGATGCCGCAGGTACCATCGCTCGGTGGGGACCAGGCCCGGGTATTCCCGCAGGTCGAATCCCGTCGGCTCCCCGAGGCCGAAGACATCCCGGGCCCAGTGAGCGATGGCATCCATGCCCAGCATCTCTCCCAACTGGTAGAAATAGACGTCGCAGGACTCCGCCAGGGCCCGAATCAGGCCCGTCTCCCCGTGCCCCGACCGCTTGAAGCAGCGGAACCGGCGCCCCTTGAACAGGTAGGACCCGTAGCAGGTGGTCTTCCAGTCGGGACCGATGACTCCCTCCATGAGCCCGGCGATGGACGTGAAGACCTTGAAGGTGGATCCCGGAGGAAAGGGCCGAAGGGCCTTGTTCACCTGGGGGGCCAGGAACCCCTCCTCGGCCAGGGCCTCCGGGGAGGAACCGCGTCGCGGTCGGTCCAGTTGCAGGTGTCGACCCATCGCCCGGGAGGGATGGCTGTAGAGGACCAGCACCTCCCCGGTGTCCGCATCCAGGGCCACCACGGCCCCGGACCGAAGGGGAGCCATGGCCTCCCGGGCAACCCGCTGGAGGTCCAGGGCCAGGGTCAGCACCAGGTCCGACCCGGGCTCGGGCGGGGTCGAGTGGAGGTCGGCGAAGGGTCCCTCCAGGCCCCGGGGATCGATGCGTCGGCCATCGGCGCTCCGGAGATAGACGTCCTCTCCGTCCGCCCCTCGCAGTGTCCGGTCCCAGGCCTTCTCGACACCGGTTCGACCCAGCACGTCTCCGGGCCGGAGGGCGCCCCTGGAGGCCTCGACCTCCTGGGCGTTGACCTCGTTCACATAGCCCACCGCATGGGCCGTCAAGGCCCCCTCGGGCAGCCACCGGACCATCCGAGTCTGGACCGAGAAGCCCCGCAACTCGTGCAGGTGCGCCTGGACGATTGCCCGCTGGTCCAGCCAGGACCGGCCGCAGACGGGACAGACCAGGACCTGGCGCTTCGGGTCATAGACCCCCGGGGTCAGGTCCTCCGGACACCGGGGCCCCTGGAGATTCCGAACCACCGGGATCTTCCAGAAGCGGGTCTTGCGGTCCTGGCGGGCCTGCTGGACCCTCTGGACCAGGGACGCGGCGCCCTCTTCGTCCAGCACCCCCAGTTCCCGCAGACGGTCGGCCGCCTCGGCGGGTTCCTTCAGGTAGTGGGGCACGACCATCAGGTCGGCCACCTCCATGTCCACCGCCAGGGGTCGTCCCTCCCGATCCACGATGGCCCCCCGGGGAGCCGGGATGACGTCGCGGGTGACATGGCCCATCCAGGCCAGGTTGGCATACCGGGTCCCTTCCAGCACCTGGAGATGGAACAGACGGACCGCCAGGACCAGGAACACCCCGAGGACCAGCAGCAGGGCCCACCGGAAATGGGCCCGATACTCGACGGAACCGTCCAGGCCCCTGATCACCGTCTCCCCCAGGGCGTCGATGGCCCCCAGAGCGAGCCTGCGAGGTTATCACACTCCCTACAGGATCCGGCGGTCCGCCTTGCGGAGCCCCCCCGTGAGGGCATCCAGACCCGCAAAGGGAAGGACCAGCAGGGGTGCCAGCAGGGCCGTGGTCAGGACCGTCGGGATGGCCCAGACGAGGCTCGCGGCCCGTCCCTCGAATCCCGAGTCGAAGAGCAGCGACAGCAGGTAGAAGAGCAGGGTCTTCAGGACCCCGGCGACCAGCGTCACCAGGATCAGGGGCAGGGGACGATCCAGCGGCAATCGGCCAGAAAGACCGCGGATCAGAAGGAACAACAGCCCCAGGACCTCCATGTGCATGCCCAGCAGGGTCCCGGGGGTCCAGAGGTCGAGGATCAGCCCCGCCACCAGGGTCGTCAGGAACCCGCGGCGGGTCGGGAAGGCGTAGCCGAGATAGCAGGTCGCCACCAGCGGGACGTCCAGCAGGGTCGGCCGCAGGCCCATCCACAGCAGCAGGGGCCCCACCAGGAGCTGAACCAGGGCCAGCAGCAGCAGGAACCACACCGATCGCAAGGTGCGTCCTCCCTCGGGCCCCTAGGGCCCCGTGCCGGGACCGGAGCCGGCCGGAGCGGCCACCAGGACCGTGTCCCAGGCCGCGGGGTTCGCCGCCAACCGCACCTCGTATTCGACGAAGGGACCGGCCCGGCGCCGGGCGTCCTGGTCCAGCACGTATCCCACCTCGATCCCCCTGGGAAAGACCCGGTCGTGGCCCGAGGTCACCACCACGGCGCCGCGGGGCAGGGGGTCCTCCGTCTGGGCCACCTGGAGCCAGGCCGAGTAGCGATCCGGGAGGCCCGACCCGATCAGCACGCCCAGCACCCCCTGACCCAGGACCTCGCAGGCGACGCGGCTCCGCTGGTCCCCCAGCATCATGACGTCGCCCAGGGAACCGGCCGCCCGGGTGATCCGCCCGACGAGTCCCTCGGGGGTCAGGACCGCCATGTCCGGCTGCAACGCCACCCCGGCGGTCTGGACCTGGATCCGTCCCACCCGGTGGAAGGGGGTGACGTCCATCGCGACCACCTGGGCCGCCTCCAGGCGCAGGTCCGGCCGCTTCTCCCGCAGGTCCAGGACCTTCCGGAGCCGCTGGACCTCGACGGCCAGTTGTTTTGCCAGCAGGGCCTCCTGCAGCAGGCGATCCCGCTCGGCCAGGAGGCGCTCGTTCTCCTCCCGGACTCCGACCAGGAGGGCGTAGCCGTTCAGGAGATCCGAGGTGCCCCCGGTGACCCACCGGGCGACTCCCTGGATCCGCCCCGCGAGTCCCACCAGCAGTTGTTCCGGCAGGGAAGACCCGCTGCCACGTCCTGCGAGGAACATCAGGATCACGGGGATCACCAGGCCCGCGATCACCGTGACGGCCCACCGTCGCCGATCCAACCCCCGCCCCCTGTCCTCGAATGGGCCGGCCCCTCCGGGCCGATGGGATCACATGCCGGCCGCGCTCCGCCGGAGCAGTTCCATGTCGTCCAGCGCGCGACCGGCCCCCAGCACGACGGCCGAGACGGGATCCTCGGCGATCATCACCGGCAGCCCCGTCTCCTCCCGGATCAGGGCGTCCAGGTTCTTGAGCAGCGCACCGCCGCCTGCCAGCATGATCCCCTTGTCCACGATGTCCGCCGACAGCTCCGGGGGGGTCCCCTCCAGGGCCATCCGGACCGCCGTGACGATGGCGGCGACCGGCTCGAACAGGGCCTCCCGGATCTCGTCGGAGTTCACCGTGACGGTCTTCGGAATCCCCCCGACGACGTCCCGCCCCTTCACCTCCATCGTCAGGACCTCCGAGAGGGGATGGGCGTTGCCGATCTGGATCTTGACCTCCTCGGCGGTCCGCTCCCCGACGAGCAGGTTGTAGCGCCGCTTCAGGTGTTCCCGGACCGCCTCGTCCATCTTGTCGCCGCCGACCTTCACGGATCGGCTGTAGACGACCCCTGCCAGGGAGATCACGGCGACCTCGGTGGTGCCCCCGCCGATATCCACGATCATGTTCCCGCAGGGCTCGGTGATGGGCAGGCCGGCGCCGATCGCCGCGGCCATCGGCTCCTCCATCAGATAGACCTCCCGGGCCCCGGCCGACTCGGCCGACTCCCGGACGGCTCGTCGCTCGACCTCGGTGATCCCATGGGGAACGCAGATCACGATCCGGGGCCGGACCAGGGTCCTCCGGTTGTGGGCCCGGGTGATGAAGTACCGGAGCATCGCCTCGGTGACCTCGAAGTCGGCGATGACCCCGTCCTTCATGGGCCGGATCGCGTCGATGCCTCCGGGCGTCCGCCCCAGCATCTCCTTGGCCTCCCGGCCCACCGCCAGCACCCGCCGGGCATTCCGGTGGTCCTTGTAGACCGCGACCACCGACGGCTCGTTGGAGACAATCCCCTTCCCTTTCACATAGACCAGGGTCGTGGCCGTACCAAGGTCGATGGCCATGTCGTTGCTGAAGAGCCCGTAGAGCCAGTCCAGCACCATCTTCCTTTCCCCCGGTCGCTGTTCCCGAGCCCGGCATGTCCCGGGAAAAGCGCATATGATTACCACGTATCCCGGGATTTGAGAATCCCGCCCGAGCCCCCGGGCGGGGGCCGATTGACCGGGGAAGAGAAGGCTGCTAGGTTCACGGAGTCTCGCGCCCGACAGGAGACTTGCCGATGAAGCGCCTGGCCTGGACGATGCTGGTCGTGATCCCCCTGTGCGCCTGTCAGCGATCCGGCAAGGGGCCTGGTGCCGCCGGGCAACCCAAGGCGAACCTGCCGGCGAAGCCCGATCTGAGCCAGAAGCCCCTGGCCGAGAAATACCCCGACGGGGCCCTCTCGGTGGAGGGGTTCTTCCTGCACGCCCAGGAACTCAACGGCCGCGAGGCGACCGTCCGGGGAACCGTGCTGGCAGCGGACCTCTGCGCCCCCGATGCCCCCTGCACGAAGGTCCCCTCGGTGACCCTCGTGGACGACCTCAAGAATCCCCGGCGCCGCCTGACCGTGGTCGGCGCCACCACCGCCCAGGACCTGTCGGAACTGAAGCCCTCCTCGACCCAGACGCTGACCGGCAAGGTCGCCATGTGGTCCCCCGACGGCCGGATGATCCAGATGGACGGGATGCTGATCCTGCCCCCCCCGGCCCCGCCCCCGGAGGCCCCGGCCCCCTGAGGGGCCAGTCACCGATTGACCGCACCCGACCTCTCGTTCCAAAAAAGAGTTCTCGCCATTGACCAGGGCGAGGCCTCGCCGCCGTTGCCGCCATCTCCGCGTCGATGCCCGCGGTTCCCGACAGGGTCCTCGCCCATGATGACGGAGGCGCGCCGCCGGATTTCGTGGGCGCCATGGCGCCACCCGGTCATGCCTCGTAGAGGCCCTCGCCCATGCGGACGGCCCGGCCGACCTCGACCACCGGCCGAAGGGGCCTTTGGGAACCGAGGACCAGCACCACGGTCGAGCCCAGGTGGAAGGCCCCCGCCTCCTGGCCTCGACGGACCGGCACCGGCGGTTCGCACCGACCCTCGCCGAATTCCCGACCGCTGTTCGTGGTGGCCGGACAGAAGGCCGAGGTGATGCGGCCGACGTTGGCGGCCCCGACGAGCACCATCGCGGCCTCCAGGCCGGAGGTGCCGCGGATCGACAGCAGGAACCGCTCGTTTCGGACCAGCAGGTCCTTCACCCGCCGGGTGGCACCCGGGGCAACGGTGTAGAGAACCCCGGGGATGTGTCGCCAGGCCAGGAGGTCCCCGTCCAGGGGGACATGGACGCGGTGGTAGTCCCGGGGGCTCAGGTAGATCGTGACGTAGCGGCCGCCATCGAGGCGCGCGGCCAGGGCGTCGTCTCCGATCAGGGCGGCCAGGGAGTAGCGCAACCCCTTCGCCTGCACCAGGGTTCCCCCCTCCACGGGGCCCTCGGCGATCACCTTCCCGTCACAGGGGGAGACCACCGGGAGCGGCGCCAGGGGTCGGGCGCCATCCTTGAGGCGGCGCGTGAAGAATTCGTCCAGCGTCCGGAAGCCTCCGGCCGGGATCTCGACCTCGTCCATCCGGACCTTCCAGGCCCGGACATAGGCCATGATGATGCGGCGGAGCACGATCGCCGGAAGCCGGGCGTCGGCCAGATGTCCCACGACCCGGGAGGGCCGATTGTGGGACCCCATCCGGTAGAGGGCGCGAATCACGGAGTGATGGGGCCTCCACATGGCGCCTACCCCGGCAGTTCCAGTCGGCGCAGCACCGGGTCCCGGTCCAGCGAAACGGCCTCGATCCAGCGTTCCATTCGCTCGCGAATCCTTCCGGGACGGACCTCCCCGAGGGCCCGGGGCCCGAAGTGCTCGACGCAGAAGGACGCCACGACCGTCCCGAGGGCCAGCGCCCCTCGAAGAGAGGCGAACGAGAAGTCCTGGGCCTGCTCCAGGAAGGCCAGGGCGGCCCCGGCATAGCAGTCCCCGGCGCCCGTGGGGTCCACGACCACCGTCTCGGGCCAGGCGGGGAACAGGGCGACCCGGTCCCCCGTCCAGAGGCTCGAACCATGTTCCCCGCGCTTGAGGGCCACGGCCCGCGCTCCCTGGTCCAGCAGCGCCCGGACGCCCCTGGCCAGATGGAACTCGCCCGTCAACAGGCGGACCTCCTCGTCGTTGAGGAAGAGCAGGTCGGTCCGGGGGAGCAGGCGAAGGAGTTCAGGCCGGGCGTCGTCGATCCAGCAACGGATCGTGTCCAGGGCCACGAAGGAGGCATCCCGGCACTGGGCCAGCACCAGGGCCTGGAGCCCGGGATGGATGTTCCCCAGGAACAGCACGTCGGGACGGCGCCACTCCCGGGGGATCACCGGCGAGAACTCGGCGAAGACCCCTGGTTCGGTCCGGAGGGAGTCCCGGCCGATCAGGTCCTCGTGGTACCGGCCGTGCCAGCGGAAGGTCTGGCCGGGCTTGCGGTCCACCCCCGAGACGTCCACCCCCCGGGAGGCCAGGAAGGCCAGGTCGTCGTCCCGAAAGTCCTCCCCGACGGCCGCCACGAGCCACGGCCGGGACCAGAGCCCCGCCGCGGTGCAGAACCAGGTGGCCGACCCCCCGAGGACCTCCACCGCCTCCCGACCCGGCAGCTCGATGACGTCATAGGCCACGGACCCGACGCAAAGCAGGCTCATCGCTCCTCCTGGGTCGGCGGCAGGTGGGGGTCCAGCAGCAGGGAGAGGCGCCGGCGCGTCTCTGCGGGGATCCGGTCCGGATGGGTCATCACGGCCCCGGCCAGGGCATGGGAACAGGAACAGGGAGCCGCCTCGTCGAGGTGGGCCAGGGCGCCCCGGATCAGGGCCTTCGCGACCCCGATCCCTTCTTCCAGGCGCCGGATGACGGCCTCCACCGAGACGTCCTCCTCGGACTCGTGCCAGCAGTCGTAATCGGTCGGAATGGCCACCGTCGTGTAGCAGATCTCGGCCTCCCGGGCCAGCCTGGCCTCGGTGGCGTTGGTCATTCCGATCAGGTCCACCCCCGCCTGCCGGTACATCAGGGACTCCCCGCGGCTGCTGAACTGGGGGCCCTCGATGCAGAGGTAGGTCCCCCGGGGAACCACCTCGATGGAGAGGCGCCGGGCGGCGTCCAGCAACAGCCCCCGCAGGGCCGGGCAGACCGGGTCCGCCATGGAGACGTGGGCGACGACCCCCTGGCCAAAGAAGGTCGAGGCCCGGGCCACGGTCCGGTCGATGAACTGGTCCACCAGGACCGGCACCCCCAGTCGGACCTCCTCCTTCATGCTCCCCACGGCGCTCACGCTGAAGATGCGCTGGACACCCCGGGACTTCAGGGCCCAGAGGTTTGCCCGGTAGGGAACCTCGGTCGGGAGCCAGCGGTGTCCCCGTCCATGGCGGGACAGGAAGGCCACCGGAACCCCGTCCAGCACCCCCTCGAGGATCGCGTCCGAGGTCTCCCCGAAGGGGGTCTCCACCGTGACCTCCCGGAGGTCCCGGAGCCCGTCCATCTGGTAGAGCCCCGACCCGCCGATGATCCCGACCCGCGCGGCCATCTTGGGCACCTCCTTTCCGCCGAATGCGGCCCCTCAGGCCACCGGGTGCAGGTCGCCCCGCTCCCCCCTGCGGCGCAGGGTCTCCTCGTCGGGGCCGAAGCGCAGTTCCCAGGACTCCCTTCCCTTCACCGCAAAGGCGCGATTCCCCGAGTGCCTCAAGAAGCCCCAGTGCTGTCTCGAGGCCCACTGCAGCAATTCCGGGAGCGTCTCGAATCGCCGCCGTTCGAAGTGCCCGCAGGCGGGGCAGAACTCGATGCCGGCCTCCCCTTCCAGGGTGTAGTAGGACGAACCGCAGACGTAGCACGTCATGTCCAGGAGGTCCGTGACCTCGCGGCCCGCGGGATCCAGGTACCGCCCCCCCTCGTAGCGCAGTTCGAAGGAGTGCCGACGACCGATGCAGACCAGTTCCAGGCCCCGAATCCCGGTCATCCGATCCTCCGGCGGAACTCACTCCTCCTCGGGCTCGTCCCCCAGTTCCTCCTCGGTGTCCACCTCGAGCCCCTTCTCGGACAGCTCCTCCGGGAGGTCCGTATCCTCCTCGTCCAGGTCGGCCACGGGCTCCGGTTCTTCCTTTTCGACCGGGCGATAGACCACCGACGCATCGGTCTTGCACTTGGGACACAGCGGCGGAACCCGATGCATGTCGTAGAACTTGCAGCCGCAGGCCGGACAGACGCGCCGCTCGCCGAACTTCTCCCGATCGATCATGACCCACACACCTCTGCTGGAGAGAGGGCGGAGCACCGCGTCTCCACCCGGGCGGCGCAAAGGTTACCGTTGATCCCTCCCTTGTCAAGCACCCCCCTTGATCGCCGGGAGGCCATGATTATCTTCCTCGCGGCTTTTCCCGCCCGGGCATGCGGGCACCCCCTGGGGAGGTCGTCCGCAGCGCGTGGGTGCGGGCGACCCGATGACAACCGATGGAGGAGAGACGATGGCACCGAAGCAAACGATGTTCTCGGCAGAGGCCCGGCAGCGCATCCTGAGCGGCGTCCATGTGCTCGCGGACGCGGTCACCGTGACCCTGGGTCCCAAGGGTCGCAACGTGATCCTGGAGAAGTCCTGGGGCAGCCCGGTCGTCACCAAGGACGGCGTCACGGTCGCCAAGGAGATCGAACTGGAGGACAAGTTCGAAAACATGGGCGCCCAGATGGTGAAGGAGGTCGCCTCCCGGACCAGCGACAAGGCCGGCGACGGGACCACCACCGCCACGGTGCTCGCCCGGGCCATCTACCAGGAAGGGCTGAAACTGGTCACCGCCGGGATCAATCCCATGCACCTGAAGCGGGGCATCGATGCCGGTGTCGAGCGGGTCGTCGAGGAGCTCAAGAAGATCTCGATCCCGACCCGGGGCCGGAAGGAGATTGCCCAGGTCGGCACCATCTCGGCCAACCATGACACCGAGATCGGCAACATCATCGCCGACGCGATGGACAAGGTCGGAAAGGACGGCGTGATCACGGTCGAGGAGGCCAAGTCCACCCAGACCACGCTGGAACTGGTCGAGGGCATGCAGTTCGACCGGGGCTACGTCTCCCCGTACTTCGTCACCAACGCCGAGAAGATGGAGGCGGTGCTCGAGGACGCGGTGATCCTGATTCACGAAAAGAAGATCAGCAGCCTCCACGACCTGCTCCCGCTGCTGGAGCGCATCGCCCGGGAGGGTCGGTCCCTGGTGATCATCGCCGAGGACATCGAGGGCGAGGCCCTGGCGGCGCTGGTGGTGAACAAGATCAAGGGCGTGCTCAAGGTCCTGGCGGTGAAGGCCCCGGGCTTCGGCGACCGCCGCAAGGCCATGCTGGAGGACATCGCGATCCTGACCGGCGGCAAGATGATCAGCGAGGAACTGGGCCGCAAGCTGGAGAGCGTCACGCTGGCGGACCTGGGCCGGGCCAAACGGGTCATCGCTGACAAGGACAACACCACGATCGTGGACGGCCTGGGAAGCGTCGAGGCCATCAAGGCCCGGATCCAGCAGATCCGGACCCAGATCGAGGACACCACCTCGGACTGGGACCGGGAGAAGCTGCAGGAGCGGCTGGCGAAACTGGCCGGCGGCGTCGCGGTGATCAAGGTCGGGGCCCAGACCGAGACCGAGATGAAGGAGAAGAAGGCCCGGGTCGAGGATGCCCTGCATGCCACCCGGGCGGCCGTCGAGGAGGGCGTGGTGCCGGGAGGTGGCGTGGCGCTGCTTCGGTGCCTGCCGGCCCTGGCGGAACTCAAGTTCGAAGACGATCGGCGCTACGGCGTGGAGATCCTCCGCCAGGCCATCACCCAGCCGCTCTACTGGATCGCCCGGAACGCCGGCCAGGACGGCGGTGTCGTGGTCCAGAAGGTGCTGGAGGGAACAGGCAACTTCGGGTTCAACGCCCAGACCGGCGTCTACGAGGACATGGTCGAGGCGGGCATCCTGGACCCGACGAAGGTGACCCGACTGGCCCTGACCAACGCCGCGTCCATCGCCGGCCTGATGGTGACCACCGAGGCCGCCATCGCCGACCTCCCGAAGGACGACGAGAAGAAGAAGTGACCGGCGCTGACCTCCGCCCCCTCTCCTGTCCATAGTCCAGAGGGCCCCGGGCGTCGCCAGCCCGGCGTCACCGGGGGCCTGCGGGCCTTCCGCCGTCCGCGGAAACCAGAACCCGCCCCGAGGAGTCCACCGTCCCCTCAGGCCTCCCGCTCCGCCTGGCCCAGGGCCTCGGTGGCCTCCTCCCAGGCGGCATAGAGTCCGTCGAGGCGCTGGCGGATCAGGCGGGCCTCCTGACCCGTCTTCCGGGCCTGTTCCAGGTCTGCGTAGAGGTCCGGACGGGTCAGGCGGTCCTCGACCTCCCGGAGGGTCTTCTCCAGGGAGTCGATCTCGGCCTCGATGGACTGGACCCGGTCCCGGAGCGGCTTCAGGATGCGGTAGAGCCGGTTGCGCCGCTCCGCCTCCTCCCGCTTCCGCTCCCGTTCCAGGTCCCGGGACGATGCCTGGGCGATGTCCCGTCCGTCCCGGGCGGGCGTCGCCGGCTCCGGGTCCGCGGCACGGGCCGCCTGGATCCGATAGTCGTGCCAGTTGCCCGCATACCGCGTGAGCCGCCCCTCCTTCAGTTCCAGGATCCCCGTCGCCACGGCGTCCATGAACCGCCGGTCGTGGCTCGTGAAGATCAGGGTCCCCTGGTAGTCCCGGAGGGCCTCCTCCAGCACCTCCCGGGAGGCGATGTCCAGGTGGTTGGTGGGCTCGTCCAGCACCAGCAGCCCGAAGGCCTGAAGCAGCAGGCGGGCGAGCATCAGTCGGGCCTTCTCGCCCCCCGAGAGGCTCTGGACCCGCCGGTCCAGGTCATCCTCCCGGAACAGGAAGGCCCCCAGGAGGCCCCGGACGTGGGGACCAGTGGTGACGTCGGCCACCTCGAGCATGTGCTGGTGCACGGTTCCCTCGGGCCGGAGCACCTCGTACTGGTCCTGGGCGAAGTAGCCGACCCGGAGGGAGTCCGCCGCCAGCCGCAGGCCCTCATCGGGGGTCGTGCGACCAGCGACCAGGCGCAGCAGCGTGGACTTCCCGGCGCCATTGACCCCCACCAGGGCCAGGCGCTCCCCTCGATGGAGCCGCAGGTCCAGGTCCCGGAAGACCACCCGATCGCCGTATCGACGGGTCACGCCCTGAAGACTCAGCACCAGTTCCGGCAACCGGGGCGGCTGCGGAAAGGAGACCCGGACCCGCTTCTGGGACTCGGGGGGCTCCAGGCGCTCCAGTTTCTCCAGCATCCGGATCCGGGCCTGGACGACCCCCGCCCGGTCCTTCCGGACCTTGTTGGCGGCGATGAACTCCTCCTGATGGGCCAGGAAGGCCTGCTGTTCCTCGTAGCGCTTCCAGGCCAGATCCACGGCCTTCTGTCGCTCCACGAGGTAACGGTCATAGACCGGCAGGTTCGGATTGCCGCCGTAGTCCGTGGCTCCCCGGGGCGAGACCTCGACGACACGGTCCACGGCCCGGTTCAAGAACTCCCGGTCGTGGGCCACGACCACCATCGCCCCGGGAAACCCCTTCAGGAAGTCCTCGAACCACATCAGGCCCTCGAGGTCCAGGTGGTTGATGGGCTCGTCCAGCAGCAGCAGGTCCGGTCGGTCCAGCAGCAGGCGCGCCAGCTCGACCCGCATCAGCAGCCCCCCCGAGAGGTGCCGCACCGGGCGTTCCAGGGACTCCCGCGAGAGGCCCAGACCCAGGAGCACCGACTCGGCCTGCTTGGGCAAGGCGTCGGCCTCCCGGACCCGCAGTTCCTCCTCCAGTTCCGCCATCTGGTGGAGAACCCGGGGGTCGTGGTCTCCCGCCTCGATCCGGGCCAGCAGCGCCCGGTGTTCCTCCTGGATCCTCCCGGCGTCGCGGGCGTGCCAGGCGCAGTAGGCGACTGGCGTCCGTTCCTCGGCGCGGCTTGGATTCACCTCCTGGGGCAGGTAGCCCAGCCGGATGCCCTTCTTCCGCTCGATCCGCCCGGCGTCGGGGCTGATCTCCCCCGCCAGGATGCGGAACAGCGTCGTCTTCCCCGACCCGTTGGGGCCCACCAGCCCCACGCGCTCCCGGTCCCCGACCCGGAGGTGCACGTCCCGGAACAGCACCCGGGAACCGAAGGACTTGGCGATGCCGATCAGCTCGACCATGGCCGCCGAGGGTAGCCGCACCCCACCCCCGCGGTCAATGGGAGACAGTCACCGATTGACCACCCCCAACATCCAGTTTTCTTGACATTTTTCCAGGCTTGCAGGATCCGCGAGCATCTCGGTGCTCCCCCCGGCGCCGCTCCCAGGCACCGGGCCCCCACCCGGCACCGGATGCCTCGGCCCCCCACAAACCGGAGATTCGAGGTCCCGAGGCCCCGGTCACCGCACCTGGTTGCGGGAACGAGGCCCTTCTGGCATCCTCGCCCCGTCCTGCTCGAAGGGCCGGGCCGTGCGGGTCGCTCCATCCATCATCGCCGGGGATCAGGCCCGCCTGGGGGCCGAGGTCCGGGCCATCACCGAGGCCGGGGCAGACCTGGTCCACCTGGACGTGATGGACGGTCACTTCGTCCCCAATCTCACCCTGGGCCCCGGGGTCCTGAAGGACCTCCGACCCCACACCCCCCTCCCCTTCGACGTGCACCTGATGCTGTCGAACCCGGGGGGGTTCATCGACGCCTTCGTGGAGGCCGGTGCCTCCCGGATCGCAATCCACGTCGAGGTTCCCGACCTGGACCCGGTCCTGCGACGCATCGCGGAACGGGGGGTCCAGGCCGGACTGGCCCTGAATCCCCCGACCCCCTGGCAGGACGTGATCCCCTGGCTCGGCCGCGTGGACTTCCTGCTGGTGATGACGGTGCACCCCGGCTTCTACGGACAGGCCCTGATTCCCGATGCCCTTGACAAGATCCCGCCATTGAAGCAGCATATGGACGCTTTGGGCCGCCGGATCCCCATCATGGTGGACGGAGGCGTGGATCCCCGGAACATCGCCCGGATCGCGGGCGCCGGGGCCGACGAGGTGGTCGCCGGCTCGGCGGTGTTCCGTTCCCCGGACTACCGGGAGGCCATCGCGGCCCTTCGGGAGGTCCGTTCTTGACAATCGGGGCGTAGCGCAGCCTGGTAGCGCACATGGTTCGGGACCATGGAGTCGCTGGTTCAAATCCAGTCGCCCCGACTCGCACGGAAGGTGCCTTCATGCCGAGGATTTCTTCGGGTCTCTGCCTGATCCTCGCCCTGGCGCCCGTCCTGGCCTGCGCCCCGGACCGCAACTCCGGGGGGGATGCCGAGCGCCATCTCGCGAAACTGACCCCCCTGGGACAGCCTGTCCCCGACTCCCTGGACCGCAAGGAGGGGGACACCACCGACTGGAAACTGCTGGACATCCAGGACACCGGCTACCTGAACGTCGAGGTGGTGCTGGACAACCCGGAGGCCGAGGTGATGGTCGAGGCCTTCGACCGCTACGGCCAGCGCATCGGCCGGACCGTTCACCGGAAGGACGACGGCCCGGTGGTGAAACTGTCCGCCGAGGTGGTCATCGGCAAGGGCTTCCTGAGGATCACCCACCTGGGGGGCCCGAAGACGGGCTACACCCTGAAGGCCTTCGTCCGCTGACCGCCCCTGTTTTTCCAGCACGGACGCGTCCCTCCGGCCATCGCGCCTTGACGGTCCGCGATCCGCCCGATAGCATTCCCCCGTCCCAGGAAACGGCGGCGTGGAGCCTGCCGGGAAAGACTCGTTCACGATTTCCGTCCACAGCGGGAGGCGACCAGATGGCAACGGCCAAGGGTGCGGGAAAGGACAACGGAAAGGACCAGGGGGTGCAGCGGGGTCCCGAGGGATCCCTGCTGGTCCACAAGAACCTCTACCCGAAGGAGGTCCTCTTCGGCACGGCCTTCACCTTCCTGGACCGATGCTATGTGCTCCTGGACGTCGCTGACCCGGACCGCATCGAGGTCCGGCTGCGGCCCCGGCCCAACTCCCCCTGGACGGCCCAGGACCTCGCCGGGGAGTTCGCGAACGAACTGGTGAATCAGGCCCTTCGACTCCATTTCTCCCGGCAGACCGAGAAGGTCCGGTCCCAGATCATCACCCGGGCCATCGCCCTGGCCGGGGCCGGTGACCTGGAAGCCCCGGAGCAGGCCCCGGCCCCCGGCGTCCCGGACCTCCCGCCAGAGGTGGCCAGGTTGCTGGCCGAAGAGGACGAGAACCTGGACTTCCTGGACGACCCACTGGGCATCGCGGTGCCCTGGGAGGAGAAGTACGGCAAGGACGGGAAGGCCCCGACGGCCCCCGCCCCCGAATCCGGAAGGTCGGAGGACCGGTAGGCTCCGGCAGGAGAGGACGCCCATGACGCTGAGATTCCACAAGCGCATCTACTCCCGCAAGGCCCTGTTGGAGACCATCGAGGCCTTCCGGGGCGTGGCCGATGCGACGCTGTCCACCGACGGGGACCACTACGTGCTGGAGGTCCCGGTGCCGGACCCCGCCGAGGCGGACGAGATCGGCGGCGAGATGATGAACTGGGCGCTGGGTCGCACCATCGAGCAGCGAGGCGAGTCATGACCCGAACGACGGATCCCAGGCCTGGAAAGGCCCCGAAGCCCCGGCCGAACCTGGCCCGATGGCGGCGGGTGGGCGAGCGGTTCGTGGTCACCAATGACCACGGGGCCTTCGTGTTCCTGGACGACGGGGAACTGGACGCCCTGGTCCACGGGCGAGTCCGGCCCGGCACCCCCCTCTTCGACCGCCTCCGGGATCGGGGCTTCCTGGTGGACGACCAGAACCTCGATGACCTGGCGCGTCAGTGGGATCGGCGCCACGACTTCGCCTACCAGGGGACCGTGCTCCACATCCTGGTGGTCACCCTCCGGTGCAACGAGGTCTGTTCCTACTGCCATGCGAGCCGCCAGAACATGAACGAGACCGAGGTGGACATGTCCATCGCCACGGCCGAGCGCTGCGTGGACATGGCCATGAAGAGCCCCTCGGACAGCCTGACCTTCGAGTTCCAGGGAGGCGAGCCCCTGGCCAACTTCGAGGTGGTGCGCCACGTGGTGGAGTACGGCCGCGAGCAGGCCCGGCAACGGAACAAGCGGGTGATGTTCAGCCTGGTCAGCAATCTCTCGCTGCTGGACGAGGAGAAACTTCGCTGGCTGGTGGACCACCGGATCCAGGTCTCGACCTCGCTGGACGGCCCGAAGGACCTCCACGACAAGAACCGGCGGCTGGCGGGGTCCAGCGCCTGGGAGCGCACGGTCCACTGGATGCAGCGCATCAACCAGGCCTACGCCGATGCGGGGCTGGACCCGAGCCTCTACCGGGTGGAGGCCCTGGCGACCATCACCCGGGAGCACCTGGGACGGGCCAGGGACCTGGTGGACGAATACGTGCGCCAGGGGTGCCGGGCGCTGTTCCTGAGGCCCCTGAACCCCTTCGGCTACGCCCGGAAGACCGGGGACCGCCTGGGCTACACCGCCCAGGAGTTCCTGGATTTCTACAACGAGGCGCTGGACCACGTGATGGCCCTGAACCGCCAGGGCGTCGAGATCATGGAGCGGCTGGCGGCGCTGTTCCTGACCAAGATCCTGACCCCCGACGACCCGAACTATCTGGACATCCGGAACCCCTGCGGGGCCGGGATCGGCCAGATCGCCTACAACTACGACGGGTCGATCTTCACCTGCGACGAGGGGCGCATGGTGTACCAGATGGGCGACGAGGTCTTCCGGATCGGGTCGGTGGACTCGATGACCCTCCGGGACGTGGTGAACTCCGACACGGTGAAGTCCCTGGCGGTGGCCTCGTGCCTGGACGCGCTGCCGGGATGCGCCACCTGCGCCTACAAGCCCTACTGCGGAACATGCCCGGTGTACAACTACACCGAGCAGGGCAACATCTTCCCCCAGAACTCCACGAACCCCCGATGCGCGATCTACATGGGGGTCCAGGACCGACTGTTCCGGGAACTGATGTCCGGGGACCCGGAGGTCGAGCAGATGTTCCAGCGGTGGGTCACCGTGAAGGAGCGGTCCGAGTACCTGTTCAACCGGCCCAACGATGCTCCCTGACCGAGGGGCGACGGGATGCCGCGGGCGACGCCAGCGAATCGAGCCGTCCGGGCCATCCTGAAGATCACCTATCGCTGCAACCAGCGCTGCCTGTTCTGTCGGGCCGATGCCTACCGGGGGGAGGTCCCGGACGTCCCGCCCGAGGAGGTCCTCCGCAAGGCCCTGGAGGCCCGGAACCGGGGCGCCACGATGGTGGTCTTCAGTGGCGGGGAGCCACTGTTGCGCCGGGACCTTCCTCGGCTGGCCCGGGCCGTCGAGGCCCTGGGTCTCTCCTGGGGCCTGATCACGAACGCTCGGCGCCTGGCCGACCCGGAGATTCGTCGGAGACTGCTGGACCTGGGCCTGGCCTACGTCCACACAAGCCTCCACGGCGCCACCCCCGAGGTGCATGACCGCCTGGTGGCCGACCCGGGTTCCTTCCGGGACGTGATGGCGGCCCTCCAGGGCCTCAGGGACAGCGGCATCGAGCGCCATGTGAACACGGTCCTGACCCGACCCAACCTGGATCAGGTGACCGCCATCACCGACCTGCTGGTGCCCCTGGGCCCGCTCTCGCACAAGATCTGCCTGGCGGAGCCCCGGGGGCCCCTGCCGGGCATCGACTGGACGCTGCTACCCCCGCCGGAGGCCGCGGGGCAGGTGGCCCAGCAGGCCGTGGCCCGGGCCGAGAGAGACCTGCAGGACTCGGGGATCCAGGTGGTGGTCGAGGGCTTTCCCCTCTGCCAGATCCCCTCGGCGACCCACGCGGTCTCGGGGCTCCGGGCCCATGGAATTCTCTGGATCTCCGAGGGGTTCGAGGACGACCTCTACCCGACCGACGCGGGACCGCGGGTCCATCTGCCCATCTGTGACACCTGCGCCCGACGGGCCGAGTGCCCAGGCGTCTATTCCGGCTATGCCGAGCGCTACGGGGTCATCGGGCTCCGGGCCTTCCGCCGGTGACGGGAACGGCTCACTCCGCAAGCCGGGCCGAGACCGAGTCCTGGGAGACCACCGCGCACTGGAGATTCACGTCGGCATAGGCGAAGTCGTTGCCGTAGTCGAAGGACTTGCCGCCGCCTTCCAGCACGTAGGCCGAGAGTTCCCATTCCAGCGTCCGCTCGTCGAACCGGTGGGGCGAGGAGGAATCTGCCGGCGTGGGGCTCGGGTTGCGCAGCAGAGGCCGGACCGGGGCGTCGTCGGGCAGGATCGGCAGGTCCACCTGGTCCCGATCCGGAGGAACGAAGATTTCCCAGAGGCAATGGGACCGAGGCCCTCCCAGGGTGCCGATCCCGCCGGTGTCGGGATTCTGGAGGAGGCCGTTGGCCGGGGCGGCGGTCAGGTAGTTGACCCGCAGGACGTAGAGGTGGGGGGGCCTGGGAGACCGCACCGGGAGCCACTCCACATGGCCCGTGAAGGGATCCCGGGAGACGGCGTCGAGGGGGGTTCCGTCGGCCGGCGGCTCCGGAAAGACGATGTGCGGGACCTCGAGCCACGCCTCTGGGCCCGAGAAGTCCACCTCGTCGCGGGCGACCACCCCGGGACGGACCGGCGTCGAGATGCCCGGGGGGTCGCCCCCGTAGTAGGTGCTCCGCCCTGCAAGGCCCACGGCCAGACGGTTCAGCGACAGGCCCAGGCGCCGGATCGCCGGGTGGTCGTCCTCCGGGAAGCGGACCTGGACCGGACCCGGGAAGGAGGGGTCCTGGTAGGACCCGTCCACCGTGACCCAGATGAAGCCCTCTCCTCCGGTGTCGGCGACGGGCATGACCAGCCGGTTCGGGAGGCGCCGGTCGGTCTTCCAGTCCACCGGAGGGGGGCCCAGTCGCACTGAAACCGTGGTCCCTTCCTCGGGCCGCAGGTCGATGTCCATCACGAGGTCCTGCCGGACCTCCTGGCCGCCCCGGACCTGGACCCGGGCGATGGCCATGCCCCGGGGCCGGAAGACCAGACTGTAGGGGTCGCTGATGGCGTCCAGGATCCGCGTCGCGGTGCCCCCCAGGGCAAACAGCAGGTACTGCCCCTCGGGGACGTTCTCCATCCGGAAGGCCGGGGCGCAGGTCGCGTCGGGTCGGTCCGCCAGTCCGCAGATGGCCATGTTGTTGGGGATCGGCAGGCCGCCCTGGTCCGAGGGTGCCTCCAGCACGCTGCCCATGCTCATCGATGACAGGGGCACGTCCCGGATCGACAACTGCACCAGCGCCAGGGGCACCTCCTTCTTGCGGTCGAAGGCGTCCAGGAGCCCACCCGGCGGGAAGCGGGGAAGCCCCCCCTCTCCGGCAAATCCCGTCACGGTGCCGACGATGGCGCCGACCCGGGCCTGGTCCCGAGGCAGCACGGGGTCCAGCGGGGCCATCCGCACCGACAGCGAGGCCGCATCAAGGCCCAGGTAGGTCGTGAAGCGGTATCCCTCGGCCCCGACGGTCACATCCACGGGCCCCTGCACGTCGGGCCCCTCGAAGACGACCGTTCCGCTGGCGTCGGTCACCCGGGTCGGCCACCACCCCGAGGCCCCCCGGACGCTCACCTGGGCCCCGGCGAAGGGTCGCGGAGTCCCCGCATAGACGTTCGTCAGGGCGTGGACCTGGAACCGCCCTCGGATCGGACCGGCACCTCGCGCCTCCCCGGTGTTCACGCCGGGCCGGGCGATCTCCCCGAAGCCCACCACCACCTCGTCTCGGACCGCCTTGGAGGTGTCCTCCGGGTCGTCGTAGGTGGCGGCGATCGTCGCCTGAATGGGTCGGGTGGTGCAGGCGGTGACCCGGTAGGACCCGTCGGGGGCCTTCTCGACCGGCGCCAGATCCCCCTCGCCCCACTGGAAGCGAACGTCCGGTCCGCCAGGGGCTGGCCCCGGCCGTCCTGCAGCAAGGCGACGACCACGGAGCATCGGGTTCCCTCGGAGGTCCGGTACACGGGACTGGCCGTGAGCCGCAGCCGGTATCCCACACCGAGGGGATCGGGGTCCTGGCCATCGGCGATTCCGTCCCCGTCGGAGTCGGGGTTCGCCGGATCGGTGCCGAAGAGCCGCTCCTGGCGGTCCGTCAGGCCATCCCCGTCCCGGTCCTCCCCGAGCCCTGGATGGCAGGCCGGGACCAGCACTGCCAGCAGGGCGACAGCCATCCTTCCGCGTCTCATCCCGTTCCCTTCAGAACCGGACCCTGGCCGAGAGGGACCCGCCGACCAGGCCGGCCCGCCCTCCGAGCGAGGGATATCCCGGATTCCCCGGCAGGAATTCCTCCTTCGCCACGTCGTTCATCACCAGCCCGCCGCCAAACAAGGCCAGGTCCACCGTGACCGGGACCGAACGACGAAGACCGGCGCCGTCGAACCCGAGACCCAGGGACCCGGTGAATCGATGTCCGTCCAGCAGGTTCGTGACGCCGGTCTGGTCGGGAACCGGCGACTGGACGAAGCCGAAGCCGGCCTGGATCACCACCGCCGGGTGGGGCCGGACCTCGCCGCCGACCCGGACCGCCCAGGCGTCGTGGAAGGCCACCGACGGGACCTCCTGCTCCTGGACCACATCGCCCTCGTTGACCGAGGAGTAGAGTCGCACCCAGGGGGAGGAGTGACGATAGCGGTGCCAGGCCGACCAGGTGACGTCCCCGGCGACCGTCCACCGGGGCCGCCGCCAGGAGACCCCGAGCGCCACCTGGTGCGGGGTGAACCAGTCCAGCGCAGTGACCCGCAGACGGACCGGGGCGATCTTGTCCGACAGCACCGCGCTGACCGGGATGTCGATGTCGGTCCGGTTCTCCCCTCGCCAGCACAGCCCGATCGTCAGGCCCTCGAGGGGCTCCACCTGCAATCCCACGTTGGGGGAGATGCTGGCATCGACGTTCACGAAGGTCCGGTTCTGGGCGCCGCCGTTCGTCAGGTCCACGTCCACGGTCCCCCGCACGGCCGGCTGGAAGGAGATCCCGACCCCGAGCATCAGCCAGCGCCAGCGCCCCGCAGCGGCGGCATTGAGGACCAGACGGCGGTTCCGGTCCTCCAGGAAGGGGAACCAGGCCTCCTCGGCCGGCCGGGCCCGAACCCCATACAGGGTGGTCCCGGGCACCGAGACCCCGACTCCCAGGAAGAGGTGCCGTTCGAGGCCCCGACCCAGGGGAATCGGGGCTGCCAGACCGACCTCCGCCAGACCCCGGAGCGCGGCATTGCGGTCCACCGTCCGCTCGTCCAGCGTACCCGTCTCCTCGTTCAGGACACGGGTCCGGGCCTGCAGGAAGGTCCGCCAGAGGGTCGTCCCGAGGCCGAAGTCCAGCCCCTGGAGCATCCCCAGGGCCGCCGGGTTGTAGAAGGTGGCCTCGTAGGACCGGGAGGCGGCGGTCATCGCCCCGCCCATGCCGATGGCCCGGGCGGTATTGCCAAACGTGTCCATCGGGTTCGCGGCGGCGGGCAAGGACAGGCTCCCGAGGGCCCAGGCCAGGGCCCAGATGAGTCTTTCGATGGCCCGGCGCGCCATGGGTCCCCTCCGATGCCCGGCCGGATGGTAGCAGAACGACCACCCTTCGCAACCTCGCCCGGGCGTCCCCCCAGACGGACACGGATTCCCGACGGAGTTTCGAATATACTGCCCCTGCCAACGGTCAGGAGTCCTCGATGACCCGCCGCCTCGCCTGGTTGCTCCCGTGGTTCCTTGCCTGCGAGGGGGGGATCATCGGCGGCCCCTCGCCCACCCTGGACACCCTGCTCGACCCGACGACCGTGAAGGCGGGGGACCCCTTCTCGGTCCGTTGCCAGGTCTATGGAGATGGAGGACGGGAGGCCCCGTGGCCCACGGTGATGAGCGTGGCAGGTCCGGGATACGTGGATTTCCAGGAGGACCACGCCACGGCCACGGTGGTCGGCACCTACACCTTCACCTGCCGGGCCGAGGACCTGGGACTGGTGGATGCCGAGCCGGCGGTGCTGGAAGTGGTGCCCGCCGACCCGGCCCGGGTCGAGACGACCGTGGCACCGGGCACGGTGAAGGCGGGAGAACCGGCCCAGGTGACCTGCACGGTCCTTGACCGGTTCGGGAACCGGATCCCCGATGCGCCGACCCAGGTGGAACCGGGGGAGGGGATCCTGGTGGAGGGCTTCTCGGTGCGCGGGGAGCGGGTCGGGACCTACCCGGTGATCTGCGACGTCCCGGACCGAGAGGTGGAACGGGTCCCATCGTCGCTGACCGTCGTGCCGGGAGACCCGGTGCGCCTGGTCGTGACGGCTCGGCCGGACCTCAAGAAGTACAGCATCGGCTCGGTGGTGAACATCGGCTGGAAGGTCTATGACGCCTTCGACAACGAGGTCCCGGACCTCCCGGCGACCGTGGACACGGGAGATGCACCGGGGATGCCCCTGGTGGACGCTTCCACCCACAAGTACCGGTTCGCCAGGGAGGGGCGCTACCGGGTCAACGTGACGCTGTTGGAGCCCTGGCAGGAGATCGGCAACAGCAAGGTCCTCGTGTGCGACACCTCGGCCCCCTCCATCGAGGTGCTGTGGCCACCCCGGGGGCACACCCAGACCGGCGACCCGGCGCTGACCGTCCGCGCCCGGGTCACCGACGCGGGGGAATCGATGATCGCTCGGGTCACCGTGAACGGCCAGCCGGCCACCCAGACCCCCGACGGCACCTGGGAGGCCACCGTCATCGGGACCCACGGGCTGAACCCCGTCGTCGTGACGGCGAAGGACGAGTGGAACTACGAGACCTTCGTGACCCGGGGGTGGTACTACTCGGCCGGTTGGAAGGAGGTGACGCCCTCGACCACGCTGGACGACGCGGTGCTGCCCGAGTCGGTGCTCCTGCACCTGGGCCAGCGCTTCCTGGACGACGGGGACCACGACCCGTCCCATCCCAACGACCTGGCCACGCTGGTGGAGATCCTGCTGGGCAACACGGTCACCCAGCTGGTGGCCGACCTGCCTCCCTTCTCGTTCCCGATCCCGGGGATCATCAACGCCACGTTGCTCGGCGTGGGGCTCAAAGGGGACCTGGAGATCCAGGTCGAGGTGACCGATTTCGCCCTCGGAGCCCCTCGGGTGGACCTGGACCTGCAGGATGGGGGCATCGGGACCGGCATCACCTTCACCCCGCTGTTCGTGGGACTGCGCCTGACCTTCATCGTCCATGCCCGGGCCGAGGGATTCGGCCAGAGCATCCCGCTGCTGGACCCGTCGGTGGCTACCAGCGGCAGCCTGACGGTGGGGACCCTGGGCCTGTCGCTGGTGATGGCCATCGAGAAGGCCCCGGGAGGTCCCCTGTCGGCCGAAGGACGGGACTTCCAGTTGACCCTCCAGGACGTGGCCCTGAGCCCCGTCGAGAGCCTCGAGATCACGCTCGGCAAGATCCCGGGAACCAGCATCGACCTGGGCCAGGTGAACCTGGACTGGCTCGTGGGAGGGATCAACGGCCTGCTCTCCCAGTATGTCCTGAACCCCCTGATCAACCTGATCACCCAGCCCCTGATCGACCTCCTCGAACCCCTGGTGACCCGGCAGATCGGCGGCCTGCTGGAGCAGGTCCTCGGCATGCTGAACATCCGCCAGACGATCCCGCTGCCGGACCTGCTGGGGACCGGCCGGTCGGTGGACCTGGGCCTGGCACTGGGGCTTTCGTCGGTCCAGTTCACCGAGGACGAGGGCCGCCTGGGCCTGGACCTGGGCTTTCTAACGACGAAGCAGCTGCCCCGGGAACCGCCCCTGGGGTCGATCCTCCGGGCCCAGTGCGACGGGGCCGAGGGCGCGGCGACAGACTACGTCTTTCCCGCCGACCCGTCGGTCCAGGCGGGGATCTCCCATGACGCCCTGAACCAGTTGCTGTTCGCCCTGTGGTGGTCCGGCATGTTCGAGGGGACCTTCGACCTCTCGGCCCTCCTCCAGGGGGCCGGCGGGGGCCTGCCCGTGGACAATCTGGTCGTCTCCCCGATCCTCTACCACCCGCCGATCCTCAACGACTGCGGCGGCTCCGGACAGCGACTGGAGATCGGGGACGTCTTCCTGGACCTGTCGATGGACCTCCTGGGGAACACGCAGTACCTGGAGGTCTACCTGCAGCTGTCGATGGAGGCCGACGTGGTGGCCACCGGGGACCAGGTCGGCCTGCGCATCGGCAAGGTGCGGACCCTGGAGATGGAGATCTACGACGTCGGCGGGGGTCTCGGCGACCTGCTGGGCATGGTGCAGGGCCTCATCCCGGGCCTGTTGAAGAACATCGAAGGGCAGCAGTTCACCTTCCCGATCCCGGCGATCCCCCTCGACGGGCTGGTGCCCGGCCTCCCGCCCGGGACCTCGCTCCAACTGGGCAACCTCGTGGGGGGCGTGGACCGGGGCCTGCTGCGCATCGGCGGGGACCTGCTCTGATGGCCCTCAGGTCCGGGAACGGGCCCGGGTCAGGAGGTCCACCCGCATCGGGGCGCTCTGGACCGGGATCCCGGCCTCGACCACCGCCGCCATCCGCAGCAGCAGTGGCTCCTCCCAGGGCCGCCCCATCAGCTGGAGGCCGACCGGAAGCCCCTCCGGGTCCTTCCCGCAGGGGACGCTGATGGCCGGCAGGCCCGCCAGGTTGGCCGCCTGGACGTACTGCATGATGCGGGTGGTCAACGGCAGGTTCGACTCGCCCGACGCGAGGGCGTCCCGCGGAATTCGCGGGGCCGTGCACGGGGTCGTCGGGGTTGCCAGCACGTCCACCAGGGACCCGAGTTCGTGCAGGTGCCGGACCAGGCGGGTCCGGACCCGCTGGGCATGAACGTAGTCCTCGGACCGGAGCATCCCCGCCAGGGCCAGGGACAGGCGGGTGTCGGCCCCGTAGTCCCGCCGGTGGTGCGGAAGCAGAGCCGCCTGGGAGGCCCGCATCTCCGAGACGATCGTGACCAGATGGACCACCCGGAAGAGGGCCAGTTCGGGCACCTGGACCTCGATGACCCGGGCCCCGGCCGACTCCAGGACCTCCAGGGCCTTCCGACAGGCATCGACCACCGGCGGGTCCGCATCCTCGATCCAGGCCCGGTGGACGCCGACCCGAATTCCCCGAAGGTCCGGATCCCCGAACCGGCTCCACTCCAGCGGGGGCTGAGACAGGCTTCCGGGGTCCCGGGGGTCGGGGCCGGCAATCAGGGCGAAGGCCAGCGCAACGTCGCGCACCGATGCCCCGATGGGTCCCACGTGGGCCACGGACCAGCACAGAGGGGCCGCCCCGTGCTCGCTCACCCGGCCAAAGGTCGGCTTGAGCCCCACCACGCCGCAGAAGGACGCCGGGATCCGGATGGACCCGCCTCCGTCGGCCCCCAGGGCCACAGGGCACAGCCCCGCAGCCACCGCCGCCGCCGATCCGCTCGAGGACCCGCCAGTGACCCGCTCGAGGTCATGGGGGTTCCGGGCGGCCCCGTGGTGGGGATTCACGCCCGTGACCCCGATGCCGATCTCGTGCATGTTGGCCTTGCCGATGATCACGGCCCCGGCAGCCCGGATCCGGGCAACCGCGGTGGCGTCGTCCTCGGGAACGTCCCGGAGAAAGGAGGTCCCGACGGTGGTCGGATAGGGCCGGCAGTCCAGTTCGTCCTTCACCGCCACGGGCACCCCGTCCAGGGGCCCCAGGGGCCGCCCGGAGGCCCAGCGATCCCGGCTCTCCCGGGCCTGGCCCAGGACATCGTCCCGATCCTGGGCGATGAGGGCCCGAAGGGGCGGGGACCGACCATCGAGATCCGAGCATGCCGCGAGGACCGCCTCGGCCACCGTCCCGGGGTCAGCCTCCCCTGAACGATAGGCCTGGAGGAACTCTCCGACCTCGAATCGGGGGCCGAGGCCTCCGGGCGGCAGGTCCCACAAGGCCTCCGGAATCGCCTCCCTCCGACTCGGGGATTCGAGGCCCCCCGAGTGCACGTGTCCCAGGGGCCAGGGGGCGTCCTGGGCAGGGGTGGACCGCAACAGCGGCACACCGGCACTGTGCAGCAGGGTCCTGCCCAGCAGCGCCGCCCCGGCCCGCGTCTCGACCACTCGGGCCAGCAGGCGCAGTGTTCCTCCCGCGGTCCTGGGTGCCCGCACCGGTCTCGGGATCTCGTCCATGCCCCCTCCTCCCGACTCATGGAACCGGGGTGAAGACCCAGGTCTCGCCTCCCAGGACCTCCCCCTCGGCCGTGGCCAGCCGCAGCCGCGCGACGACCCGGGCCCCCGACGGCAGCCCCTCGAGTTCCACCCGGTGCACCCGCCCCGGGTCCAGCAGTCCCAGTTCCACGGGCGGGCCCTCGAAGTCCGGCATCTCGGTCCCCCATTGCACGGTCGCCTCGCCCGGGGTCGCCACCGTGAAGGTCAGCGTCGCGGCCGTGGGTCGCACCACCTCGACCCGCAGCGGCGAGATCCAGGGACCCGGTGGCAACCGGGCCTCGGTCCCCGGGGGCACCCCGGCCGCGGCGGCGTCGGCGAATCGCCGGATCCGGGCAGGTGAGACCAGCGGCACGTCCCCGAGACCATCGGCCTCCATCGCATCGGCGACCTGCCGCAGGGCCTCGACCGCACCCGCCTGAAAGGCCGCGAGGTCAGGGTCGGTTTCCCCCTGCCCCCGGGCCCGGGCCGACCACAGGAACAGGTCCACGGCCCTCCAGGCCATGGCGCCATGGGCCTGATGCCGCAGGCGCCGGTCCAGGTCCTGCAGGGCCGAAGTCCCCATCCCGGCAGCCTCCAGGCCCTGCAACCGGTCCCGGAAGGTCTCCAGGGCCTCCTGGGCCAGCACCACCGCTTCGGAGCCCTCCTGCCACAACCGAAGCACGGTCTCCCGGCGAGGTCGGTTCAGGGACTCCCAGACCGAAGTCCAGTCGGTGTCCCACTTCCGCATGTCGCCCCGAGTGAAGAACTCCCCGAACTCGAGCTCCGAAGGAATGTCGCTGCCCTTCTCCAGGGCCCAGATGCCCAGGGCGTAGTGGGACTTGAGCCGGATCGCGAAGGAGGTCTGAAGCACCTCCTGCAGATTCCGGGAGGCCTCGGTTCCCGGGGCAATCCCGTAGAGGGACTCGAAGGCCCGGTCCCAGATGGCCTCCAGCGGCGTTGCCGGTTCCTCGGAACACATCTTCAAGGACCAGAGATTCACCTCGTTGGGGGTCCCGAGGGCATGGCGGGTCCCCCGCTCGATCCGGGCCGCCCACCCGATGGCTCCCCGGGCCCTGGCCTGGGCCAGCCGCCAGCAGTAGTACCCCGGCGCCGCGAAGGGCAACACCGACTCCCCGAAGTACTCCCCGGCCACATCGGTCTCCATGAGCCCCGGGACCTGGTCCGACACGGGCATCGTCGGGTCGAAGGGGTTGTAGGGCTGCCAGTCGTTCACCGAGTCCTTGTGCATCGAGACCATGGGCAGGCACGTCACCGCCCCGAAGCCCTGCCGATGCCACGCGTTCTCCTCCGGCTCGTGGACGAAGACCCGGGCGACCAGTTCCTTGCCCATCTCCCGGACGACCACCTGACCCATGCGCTCCGTCACAAGCCGCAGACGCTCGGCCTGGGGCGGGCTGTCGAGGTCCTGTCCCCACCGGTCCCAGCACCAGTCGCAGTCGCAGATGGTGAACCAGGGCGGCGTCCCCGCCGACCCGAACATCAGCACGACGCCGTCCACATCGGGAATCCGCCCCAGGGCGGTCCTCCAGACCTCTTCCCGCTGACGCCAGAGGTCCCCGTCGGGGCCGTAGCAGACCGCGATGGTCCCCTTGGGGAACTCGTGGTCCCAGACGTAGGCCTTCATCCCCCGATCGTGTGCCAGGGCGATGGCCCGGTTGAGTCGGGCGACCCGCTGCGACACCTCGGGGCCGTCGCCGACGATCTCGTCCAGGTCCATGATCAGACCGTGGGACAACTGGACGTGGTTCACCCCGAACCGGACCGCCGCCTGGATCGAGGCCTCGACGGCATCCTCGTCCGGATCCAGCAGGATGAACCCCCGAATCGGGGCCACCGCAGGGCCGGGTCCCGGGGGGCAGGCATCCCCGCCGCTGTCCGCCGGGACCTCGGTCCCCGGGTCCACGATCGCGTCCGGTTCCGGGTCCTTGCCCGGGTCGCCCGCCTCCAGGTCGGTGCGCCCCTCGTCGCCACCCCCGTCGGGGTCCTCCGCTCCAAGATCCCCCGGGACCTCGCCGGATGGGATGTCGGCACCGGACCTGGGGTCCTGGGACGCCCCCCCGCCCCCGCAGCCCCAGATCCAGAGCAGCACCAGCGTCCCCGCGACACGTCCCTTCATCGGAATTCCTCCCGAGAACGAGGGGAAGGGCTCCGCCCCTCCGAGGAGCGACGATTCCGCCAGGAGGCAATCGTCGCACAACGGCCCCCTCTCGCAACACCCCTCCCCGACGGGGATTGATCCGGGTGGGACTTGCCCCGACAATGCCCCCGATGGAAGGCATGCCCCCGCCGCTTCCGTTCTTCGCCACCGCCGCCAAGGGCACCGAGGGGGCCCTCCGGGACGAACTGCGGGAGATGGGACTGCCGGATGTCCGGGCCGACCGGGGCGGGGTCCACTTCGGCGGCGACTGGACCGACGGCTGGCGGGCCTGCCTCCACAGCCGGGTCGCGCTGCGGGTCCTCGCCCAGGTCTCCCGGTTTCCGGCCCCCGACGAGCGGGCCCTCTACGGAGGCGTCCGCTCGGTGGACTGGCGTCCCTTCCTGACCCCCGATCGGACCCTGGCGGTATCGGCCGTCTGCCGGGACAGCCACCTGACGCACACGGGCTTCCTGGCCCAGAAGACCAAGGACGCCGTGGTGGACCAGATGCGGGGGCGCCTGGGGGCCCGACCCGACGTGGACCGGAAGGACCCGGACGTCTCCCTGTTCCTGCACCTGCGCCAGGATGTCGCGACCCTCTATCTGGACCTCGCCGGCGAGTCCCTGCACCGCCGGGGATGGCGCACCGACGGGGGCGAAGCCCCCCTGAAGGAGACCTTGGCCGCCGCCATCCTGCGCCTCTCGGGCTGGGACCGGCAGAGCCCCCTCCAGGACCCCCTCTGCGGGTCCGGCACGATCCCCATCGAGGCGGATCTCTGGGCCCGGAACGTGGCTCCGGGCCTCTTCCGCCCACGCTTCGGGTTCGAGCGCTGGGCCTGCCACGGGGAATCGGCCCGGGCGCTGATGGCGGTGCTTCGGGACCAGGCCCGCCAGGCGATCCGGCCCACGGGACCGATGGTCCAGGGCACCGATCGGGACCCTGCCGCCATCGAACGGGCCCGGACCCATGCCCGGCAGGCCGAGTCCCGAGCGACCTTCCAGGTGGCGGAACTGGCAGACCTGCGACCCCTCTCGCCGCCGGGGTTCGTGGTGGCCAATCCCCCCTATGGGGCCCGGCTGCAAGGGGATGCGTCGTTGCAGGAGGACCTGGACCGCCTGGGAGATCGCCTCCCGGGGCACACGATCGTGCTGCTGCTGGGGTCCCCGGACCTCCGCCTGCGCCGGCGCCCGGACCGCTGGCTGGCGCTGTTCAACGGGGACATCGCCTGCCGGCTCGTGATCTATCGCCCCGGGGCGCCGTGACCCCGCCGGGAGTCCAGGAATTCCTCCCGCAGCCGGGCCAGCAGCCGCTGCTCCCGGCGCATCACCGACTGGGGGCTCTGGCCCAGGACCTGGGAGGCCTCCCGAAGGGACAGCCCCTGGCGGAACCGGAGGTCCAGCAGCCGGGCCTCCTCTCCCGACAACCGGTCCGCCAGGTCCGAGAGGAACTTCCGGAACCGCAGCAGCATCACCCGGGACTCCGGGGAATGGGACTCCTCTCGACGGAACTCTGCCGGCTCCTCCCGGGACTCGTCCACCGAGGAGGCCACCTCCCGGGATCGACGGGAGACCCGCCGGAGGTGGTCCCACATGGCCCCCCGGATCCGGTGCGCCCCGTAGGTCTCCAGGGCGCTGCCCCGGGATGGGTCATACCGGGCGCTGGCCTCCAACAGGCCGATTGCCCCCTCCTGCATCGCGTCCTCCCGGTCCGCCTCCTGGTGAAAGCGGGGCGCGAACTCCCGGGCGATGCGCTGCACCTCGGACCACGGCGTGCATCGGGCTTCCACGGCACCCTCCTGGCCTGGGATGCCCGAGTGCCTGTTCCAGAATCGTGCCAGGCACCCCGACTGCCTCCCTGCCCGGGAGGACCGGCCGCAACGACGAGGAATTCTTCCGCCAAGGCAGCGACGCCGTTCCTCCTCCCGGGTGGTGGAAGACGCAACCGAGGGAACGTCGAGGAACGGGAAGGCCGGTCGCCCCGACGGGAGGACCGGGTGGGGTCTGGGGAGACCGCCCCCGGGGTCCGAGGACCCCATCACTCGCCGAAGCCGTTGCCGTCCAGATCCACGTAGACCGGATTCGTGAAGGCGAAGGGAGTCCCCCGGCCCACGGGGGACAGGGTGCCGGACCCCCGGACCACGAAGACGTACCACGTGTCCCGGTCCGGGTAGAGGCGCACCAGGGCGTCCATCCGCGTCGTCGGGGAGTGGATCCCCGTCGAGAGGGGCAGCGGGACCCGCAGGTGCTGGTCCGGGGGCACCAGCACATCCTGGAGCAGCACCCCGGCCACCTCGGTCACCGGCAGAGGACGTCCATCGGCATAGACCTCCAACTGGTTCACGTCCACCCAGGTCGGGGCCTCGATCACCACCCGCAGGACCACCTCGTCCCGGTTCGGGGGCACCACGGGCTCCTCGAGCCCCATCGCGTCCTTGTCCTCGTGGAGCACCCGAACGAAGATGCCATTGCCAGCGACCACCTTCTGGGCCGCGAGGGACCTGGTGATCGTCTCGACGGCCACGTCGCCCGGACGGTCGGTCCCGACCCGAACCCAGTTGCGCCCATAGCCCACGCCGTCGTTCCGGTTGTGGGCATCGGAGTTGACCACCCCGGTGACCGGACCCCGGGCCAGCAACGAGAACCAGTCCCGCATCACCGGGACCCGGGCGGGAGAGTTCCGGGCGATCTGGGACATCGTGGCATCGGCCGTGACCAGGAAGTCCTCGGGCTGCCCCAGGGAGTCCTTCACCTCGATCAGGTGCCACGGAGTGAAGAGGGTCTTGTCATCCAGGCTCTTTCCCTGGACCGGATCCCATCGGAGCCAGGACAGATAGGCATGGCCGTCTCGGGGATGGTTCATCTGGACCAGGGAGACCCCCGGGATCTGGAGCGCCGCCGCCAGGGTCTCCTCGATGGGACGATTCGCATAGAACTGTGCGCCGACAACGGGCAGCAGGTCCCCGGGGGTCCGGTCCGTCTGCAGCACGCTCCCGGTGGGCGTGAAGATGTTGAAGTGGGCCACGAGGCTCACCGAGACCTCGTCCCCATCGTAGGCCGTCACGAAGTCCCACAAGCGCAGGCGATCGATGGCCGGACGGTAGGAGGTCATCATGTCGTGGTCGGTGCACCCGGCGATCTCCACGTTCTCCACAGCGTTCTCGATCACCTTCTGCTCGTGGGTCATTTCGGCGTCGATGCTGCCGATGGTGTGCTGGTGCAGGTCCGCTGACAGGAAGCCCGGCGTCTGGACCGACCGCAGGAGCCGCACGTCCAGCCACTTCGTCTGGCCCGGGTCGATGACCAGATCCGGTTCCTCGAAGCGTTCGTACTCGGGTCCCCGGGAGACGATCACCCGATACCGGCCCGGCATCACCGGCTGGGCCAGGGCCTTCCCGTCGGGGTTGTAGTGAACGGCGCACAGCCCCCGCCCCACCCGGTCCCCCAACTCCCCCCACGGAGCCGGGGTGTCCTCCAGGCACAGCAGGGAGGCCTTCACGGGGATGTGCCCCTTCAGGGTCCCCTCCTGGTCCACCTCCTGGGCCTCGATGCCGAGCATGGCCTGGGGCTCCAGGGCGACATCCAGGGTGACATCGCCACCGGTGAGGTCCACGGTCCTCCGCTCCCGGAGCCGACCGGGGGCATCGAAGACCAGGTCGTGGCGCCCGGGCGGCAAGGCCATCCGGTAGCCCCCCGGCGTCTCCCGCCACCCCGTGCGGGCCTGGGACAGGGCATGGCCGCCCGCCTCGGGAGTCCCCGTCCCTTCCGGGAAGGCCGTGACCCGGGCCCCGGGAACCTCCTCTCCCGTCACCACGTCGCGGACCGCGCCGGAGACGTGCCGGATCGTCTCCTTGCGCAGGGAGGCGACGGTCTCCAGGACCGAGGCCAGGTCCTCCCCGACCGCCAGGAAGCGTTCGAAGGACACCCGCCCGCCGTTCGCCGGGATGGTCATCGCTGCCGACACCAGCGTCAGCGTCCCATTCGAGTCCACCATCGGAACGTCGAACGAGTCGTCGGGAACTCCGTAGGCGTAGGCGATGGACCCGGCGACGCCTGCCATGGCCCGCATCCGCGACGGATTGCCGGTGAAGCCTCCCTCGATGCTGAAGACGAACGACGCCCCACCGAGAGCCAGGAAGTCCCCGGCCATCACGTCGGGGATCGGGGCCCCCGGATCGGAGTTCACCACGGTGGTTCGCATCCAGACGTACGGCGTGTCCGGGGTCAGCACGTAGTCCGTGAAGATCGTGACCCCCAGGGGCGAGGCCAGGGGGTCGATGTCGGGCAGGATGCCCGTCGGACCGTCGGTGCCCGTGACCCGGATCACCGCGCTCTGGCCGTCGGAACCGTCCTTGAGCACCTCGACCCGATCAGGCACCACGGCCCGCAGCCCGACGATGGGAAAGACCTCCCGGAAATGGTCCTGGCCCTCCTCCCCGGGAGCGCGTTGCAGGTCGAGGTCGATCAGGGAACCCCCGTAGGGGTCCAGGTGCAGGGCCGCGGTGCGGTCCTGGATCACGAGCCGCACCCGCGAGTTCTCCATCACGAAGGCCCGGCCGGCCACTCCCCAGGCATTGGGGCCCTGGACCAGGTCCGCAGCCCGAGTCGCCGGACGAGCCGACAAGAGGGGCCTCGGTCCCGGATCGGTCCCTTCGTCCGTCGGGACCTCCCCCGGTGCGGTGTCCTGCGGCCCGTCATCGGAAATCGACGGATCCTGCGGCAGGTCCCCCGAAAGGTCCTCGGTGTCCGTGTATCCCGGATCGGGAGCCAGGTCGTGTCCCGGGTCGCCTCCCCCCACCTGGCCGCCGGTGCAGGCCCAGGTACCGAGGACCCCGATCACTGCGAGGAAGGGCCTTCTCATCGTTGCCTCCTGGAAGCCCCGGGGCATTGTATCACCGCCGTCGCCCTCCTGGACCAGCGCGCACACCGCCGGAGGCGATTCGATCCGAGGGCGCGGTCCCACCCGCCGGACCGGCGCCCGGGCCGGAAAGGACCCGATTCGAGTCGAAAAATTCCGTGCAACACGACCGGCCTTTTCCTAGAATGCAGCGTTTCTTTCGAGCCTCCGATGGAAGGGAGCGGTGAATGAAGACGAGTCGATGGTACGGACTGCTGCTGATCGGTGCGATGGGCTGCCAGGGAGGAGGGGAGGTTCCGGGACTCGGGGAACTGGACATCCTGCAACGGGTCGACGGGGTGGTTCCCGACGGGGCGGTGGACGACCTTCCGGGAGACGTTTCCCGCCCGGACGTCCCGGTCGAACCGGACGTGCCGCTTCCGGACGGCGCCCTGTGCCGCCCCGGCCAGACCCAGTGCCTCGGGTCGAACTTCATGCGGTGCAAGGCCGACGGGTCCGATTTCGAGGTCACGCCCTGCACCGGGGGCAAGGCCTGCACCCTCGAGGGATGCCAGGCCCCCACGACCTGTTCCCCGAACGTGGCCCGGTGCAACGATCAGGGTGCCGTGGAGGTCTGCCTCCCGGACGGTAGCGGCTACGGCCCGGCCACCGCCTGCGAGGACGGATACACCTGCCAGGGAGGACGCTGCGTCGCCACGATCTGCACCCCTGGCCAGACCGAGTGCACCCAGACCTCGCTGCTGACCTGCCAGGGGGACCCGCCCGCCTGGAAGGAGGAACCCTGCGGGGAGCAGCAGATCTGCTTCCGGGGCCGGTGCATCGACTGCTTCAGCGACGACCAGTGCGAGGCTCCGATGGTCTGCCAGGACGGCTCCTGCACCATCGCGCCGCTGGAGATCCTGACCCGGGACCTCCCCGATGGGGCCATCCAGACCGACTACCAGGCGAGCCTGCTGGCCAAGGGAGGCATCCCGCCGTACTCCTGGACCCTGGAATCGGGCGCCCTGCCAGACGGCCTGGCCCTCGGCACCAACGGGGAGATCACCGGCCGCCCGACCAGGGCCGGGACCTTCGCCTTCCAGGTCGCCGTCCACGACACCCAGGACCTGATGCGAGTCCAGCCGCTGGACATCGTGATCCGGGCCACCTCGGACCTCGCGATCACCAGCAAGTCCCCGCTGCCCGCCGCCGAGGAGGGCACTGCCTACCAGTACCAGTTCACCGCCGTCGGCGGCCAGAAGCCCTACGGCTGGATGGTGACGGCCGGGAGCCTTCCGGCCGGACTTGGCCTGGACTCGACGGGCCTGCTCCTGGGCACCCCGGCGGCCCACGGGGACTTCGACTTCACGGTGCGGGTGGTGGACGTCGGCGACCCCATCGGGATCGATGCGAAGCCCTTCCGCCTGACGGTCAAGATCGCCCCGCTGGAGATCATCGGGGACCAGGTGATCAACCTCTTCCTGACCAAGGCGGTGATCCTGCCGCTGATCACGATCGTGGAGGGAATCCCCATTCCCTACCGGACCCAGTTGCAGGCCAAGGGCGGCGTGAAGCCCTATCACTGGACCGAGCAGCAGCTCCCCTCGATGCTGGCGACCTTCATCCCCAAGGCCGGGATTCCCCAGGGCCTCACGCTGGCTGACGACGGCACCCTGTCCGGGTCGGTCACCGACACCTCCCTGGTCTTCGAGTTGAACATCCCCTTCGTGAACTACAAGTTGACCGGCTTCTTCTTCATGGCGAAGGTCGAGGACTCCCAGTCGCCGGCCGACAGCGACCAGGCCATCTTCCTGATCCCGACCATCCCGGTGAACCTGGGCGGCGGCGGGCTTCCCTTCTGACCGGCGTTCCCGCCGACCCCATGCCGGGGCGGATTCCGGCACCCTGTCATGTGCCTGCGTCAGCAGCCTGCACTGCCCCGGTGGCGCCGGATGGCCCCCCGGACCAGTCGTCGCATCAGATCCGGGAAGGAAATCCCTGCGACGGCCGCCGCCTTGGGAAAGAGGGAGACCTCGGTGAGCCCCGGGATGGTGTTGGTCTCCAACGCCCAGGGGCCGTCCTCGTCCACCAGGAAGTCGGTCCGGGAGAATCCCGCCAGGGCCAGGGCCCGGTGGGCGCGGACGCCCAGGTCCTGGAGGATCCGGGACAGGGCCTCGGGGATCGGCGCCGGACAGATCTCCTGGGCCAGCCGGGGGTCATACTTGGACTCGGTGTCGAAGAAGGCGTGAGAGGCCACTCGGATCTCGATCACCGGCAGGGGTTTCGGGGCCCCCGTCTCGGGGTCCTCCAGGACGGGCACCGTGAACTCCCGCCCTGCGTGATAGCGCTCGAGCAGCCAGCGGCCGTCCCCCTCCCCCCAGGGGATTGCCTGCCAGGCCGAACGGTCCCGGACCAGATGCACCCCGAAGGACGACCCCTCCCGGGGGACCTTGGCCACGAACGGCAGGCCCAGGTCGGCCACCACCGCGTCCCATTCCCGGGACGGGGGCGTCCCGGCGGTCTCCAGCACCCGGAAGGCCGGCGTCGGGATGCCGGCGGTCCGGAACAGGGCCTTCGCGAAGACCTTGTCCAGGGCCGCCGAGGACCCCGCCACGTCGGCCCCGACACAGGGAAGCCCCATCCAGTCGCAGAGGGCCTGGATGCGCCCGTCCTCCCCGAAGACTCCATGGAGGGCCGGAAAGGCGCAGACCGGCCGCTCCCCCCGGATCCGGGCCAGGGCCTCCGGAAGGGCCAGGACCTCCGCCTGCGCCCCGAGGTCCTCCAGGGGTGGAAACTGGAAGGCGCCCTGGCGCGTCACGCGGACCGGCAGGGCCGGGAACCCCGCCTCCTGCAGCCCCCGGACCACTGCCGCCCCCGACCGCAGGCTGACGTCATGCTCCCGGGAGGGCCCCCCGAAGAACACCACCACGCACCCCTGGTCCTCATCCATCGCCTTCTCCCCGACCGACCGCCGGTGATTCCGGGGCCCCCGCTCCCTCCCGGGCATCCCGGCGGAAGGCCAGCCGCCCTCCCCGCATCACCCAGGATACCCGAGAGGTCCCATACTCGTAGAAGGGGCCCCGGGGGTCCTCTCCCCGGAAGGCCACCAGGTCCGCGGCCATGCCCGGAGCCACCCTCCCGACCTCCCCCTCCATTCCCAGGGCCGCCGCCGCCCAGATCGTCAGGGCGGCCCAGGTCTCCCAGAGGGTCAGTCCGCACCAGGCCATGCCGAAGGTGCCCATCAGGGGCAGGTTCCGGGTCGGGGAGGTCCCAGGGTTGAAGTCCGTCGAGAGGGCCACCCGGACCCCGGCCCTCCGGAGGGGACGGGCGTCGGGGAAGTCCCGGCGCCCCAGGGCCGCCATGCACCCCGGAAGCAGCACCGCGACGGTCCCCGCCCGGGCCAGCGCCGGGAAGGAGGACTCGGGCGCCCGGTCCAGGTGGTCCGCCGAGACGGCACCCACCCGGGCCGCCAGGGCGCTCCCGCCGCAGTCGGACAACTGATCCGCGTGGATCTTCGGTCGCAGGCCATGTTGGAGGCCCGCCTGGAGGATCTCCTCGGCCTCCCCGACCAGGAAGGCCATGGACTCGCAGAAGACGTCGCAGAAGCGGGCGATCCCCTGACGGGCCACCGCCGGGACCCACCGATCCCGGAGGTCCCGGACCCAGGCCGCCCGATCCCCCCGTCCCTCGGGCGGGATGGCATGGGCCCCCAGGAAGGTCGGCACCACCGTCACCGGGACCCGCTGGCCCAGCCGCCCGATCACTCGCAACAGCCGGAGTTCCTGTTCCAGGTCGAGCCCGTAGCCCGACTTCACCTCCAGCGTCGTCACCCCCTGCTCCAGGAAGTCCCGGGCCCGTTCCTCGGCCAGGCGCAGCAGTTCGTCGTCGCTGGCCTGCCGCGTGGCCCGCACCGTGGCCAGGATGCCTCCCCCTGCCTGGGCGATCTCCTCGTAGGAACGCCCGGACAGCCGATCCTCGAACTCCCCGGCCCGGTTCCCCGCGAATACCAGGTGGGTATGACACTCCACGAGCCCGGGGGTCACGAGGCCCCCCTCGGCCGAGACCGTCGGCAGGCCCCGGACGGATGCCGGGTCCAGGTCCCGGGCGGGCCCGGCCCAGGCGATGCGTCCCTGCCGGATCAGCACCGCCGCGTCCCGGATCCCCTCGGAATCCCCAGGCCGGTCCATCGTGAGCAGGGTGCCGATGTCCCGAACGCAGGCGTCCACCGATCCCGTGCCTCCCGCCCCGTTTCCCACCGCGGACATCCCCGGGCACCGTCAACGAGGTCGCCTGGTTCCGGGAGGGCCGACCAGTCGTTGCGCCTGCTCGATCCAGATCCGGACGCTGTCCACGTCCGGCAACTTGCCCAGCACCCCGATCCGCCGGTTGGTCTCCTCGATGAGCCGGGTCAGGGCCTCGGGGTCCTGCCGGGCCAGTTCCCGCCGGTCCCGAACGCCCGACTCCGTGAGGACCCGAGCCACCCGAGGCCCCACCCCGTCGATGAACAGCAGGTCACAGAAGCGATGCCACTCCCGCAGGCGGGGCTGTTCGATCCGGGTCTTCCGCGACAGGCGCTCGATCCCCTTGGCGGTTGTCGTGGCCTTCCACAGGTCCTCTGTCGTCTCGATCCCTGCCGATGCCAGGGTCGCCAGGGTCGCCGGATCGGCCCACTCGATGGAGGCCAGTTCATAGTGGCCGGCCCGGGCCTCCAGGGAAGTCCCGATCACGGCTCCCCACAAGGCACCGAGGATCACGCCCCTCCAACCATGGCGTTTCATGGAACCTCCCGTCGAGTTCCGCTTCGGTTCCGCTGATCACGGCCCGGCTCCCGGACCCCTCCCGGAGGATCGCCGGCGAGTCCCCCTCGCGCCTCGACGGGCCCGAGGGGCACGGAGACGGCCTCGCCCCGTCAGAAACCCTGGCGGACCTCGGGGAGGAAGAAGGATACCCCGACCATCACCGTGGGGTTCTGGGTGAACCGGGACGGCTGGGACCGTGTCTCCTGGCGGGGGATCATGTAGTCGTTGACGTCCAGGTTCACCGACAGCAACTTGATGGGGAAATACCGGAATCCGGCCCCGACCAGCGCGGCCACCCGGACCGTGCCGGGATGCCTGTCCCAGTCCATGTACTTGAGGGTCGCCATCCCGACCCCGACGTTGACGTGGAAGTCCACGTAGCCCAGATAGCGCCCTCCCAGCACCAGTTTGCCCCCCAGGGGCACCACCGAGGCCTTCGCCAGCGCCAGCAGCCCGATGCCCGATCGGGCCACCCGGTAGGTGTTCGGGTCCTCGGTCCGACGCCCCTGTTCCTCAATGCCCTTCGTCAGGCCCGTCTTGAACGAGACGCCGCCGTAGCCGATCTCCAGCCCCGCCGAGATCCAGTCGGTGAAGTGGTACTGGTAGGAGGCCTGGAACACCATGTCCAGGTTGTAGGCCTTCCCCACGGTGATCCCCAGGGCAGGGGTGAGTTCGTGACGCCCCTTCCGGAGCAGGTTCTGGTGGCGGATCGCCGGCGCGTCGGCCAGCGAGGTCATCCGCGCCTGGGCCTCCCCTGCACCCACCAACAGGAGCAGGATGATCGCGAAGCGTTTCATGGCGGTCACCCTCCTATCGCGATTCCTTGTGCTGGAAGGGCAGGAAGATGGCCAGCCCCACCGTGAAGACCACGTTGTTCACCACCTTGTCCTGGTGGGCATAGTTCTCCTGGAAGAGGTAGTCCCGGATCTCCAGGTTCGTGGCCAACCAGGGAGCCCACTGGAACCGCACGCCGGCCCCGAAGTTCCCGGAACCGTGGTAGCGGCCATGGAGGGTCTTCTGGGCGCCTCCCCCGGCGATCAGGTGGAAGTCCCAGAACACGGGCCGTCCCAGGTGGGAGAACCACAGGAACTTCCCCATCAATGGCGAGTACTGCACGTGTCCGCCGACGTAAAAGTCCATCAGTCGCTTTTCGGGATAGACCTGGTAGGCCTCCCCGACCTCCCGGGCCAGATCCGTGGACCAGCCCCAGTACTTGATGTACTCCGCCGCGATGGCCCACTCGTCGGTGATGTGGAACCGGGCCTGGACACCCGCCCCGATGTGCCGCGTCATCGTGTCGTTGAGCGCCACGTGGAAGGTCGGTTCCACCTCGAACCGCATGGCCTTCACGAACGGCTTCTTCTGGAAGACCTGGATCTGGCGCTCGCTCTCGACCGGTCCCCCGGCCCTGGGCCCGGGAGGTTCCGCCCGCCCCGCCACCGATGCCAGCAACACGCTACAACAGGCAACAATCCCTGCGCCCCTCGTCTTCATGAAGCCCTCGTTCGATGGAGGCGATCCGGTGCGACTGTATCCCCCCCCCGGGAAAAGGTCAACAGAACCGACGGACTCTCTCTTCGAGGTCTACGGAACGCCCCTCACTCGACCGCGATGGTGACCGGCACGGTCATCACATCCCCCCGGAAGGGAGGGAACACGGCCGACCGCAGGGTCGCCTCGACGCATCCCGAGGCGCCCTTGGTCTCGCTCCCGTTGACCCCGGTCACGCTGCCGCTGTTCGAGATGGTGATGCGGGCCGTCGCCCGGAACGGCAAGGGCAACCCTGCGGCCCGGATGCACTGCTGGAGCGCGGTCTGCTTCTTCCGGAGCACCGAAGAGATCTGGGCCGACGACAGCTGGAGCGGCAACGAGGAGTCCTCGCTGGCGGCGGCGGGCTTCGGCGCCCCTCCCCCGGACCCCTGGGTCCCGGGTCGCTCCCGTCCCTGGGACAGGGCCGCCAGCAACGCATTGGCATCCTCCTCCTGGCGGGCCGGCGGCTTCGTCGGGGCCGCGGGCTTCTGCTCGGCGGCGGGGGCCGGAGAGGAGGGCCTTGCCGTGCCCTTCCCGTCGGCCTTGCCGGCGGTCTCCCGGGGTGCGTGGGCCTTGGCGGGTGCCGGAGCGGCCTCCTTCCTGGGGCTCTCCTCGGGAGCCGGCGCCGGGGCCGGGGCAGGGGCGGCCGCCGGCTCCGAGGCCTTGGGGACGGGATCAGGCGCCGGAGGCGGCGTCGGACGGGGCGGCTCGACGGCCACCGGGGCCGGTTCGGGGACGGGCGCCAGGGAACGCCAGGCCCACACGGCCCCGGCGATCACGACCACGCCGACCCCGATGCCCAGGCCCGTGAGCAGGTTGCGCCGGCGCCGCCGCCTCCGGGCCAATGCCTCGGCCACCTGCCGGACCTCCGCCTCGTCGAGCGTGATCCGAGGGGCGACCACCGAGGGCTGGGGTACGGCAGCCTTCGTCTCCAAGGGCTCCACGACTCGCGATGCAGGCGGAACCTCCACCAGGGGCACCGCGGCCACCCCCCGAGTCCCCTTGCGCATCTTGTAGTCATCCACCGAAAAGAGGACCGACGTCTCCCGTCGCTGCCACACCAGTCCTCCGTCCCCTGCGGCGTCCTGTTCCCGGGGCGGTTCCACCGCGGGACCCGAGGGCTGCGAACGCAGGCGGGCGACATCCATCAACTGGGTCTCTCCCCCGTCCTCGTCGAAGGAGTGGAGAGCCCCCCGGAACTCCTCGAATTCCCCGAGGGGAGTCCAGTCGGCCAGCCCCTTCCGCCAGGCGAGCGTCTGGAGCGTCGCCTCCTTGGAGGCCAGACGCCCCTTGACCTCCTCCATCGTGAAGGGGCCCAGGCGTTCCCCTCCCGACGCCAGATACCACTTGAAGGAGACCGGGGCGTCCTGGGCGACGGTGCCGGCGGACGTCTCACCGGAGGAGCCGTCGGTCCCGACCTGGATCGCGGGGGAGGACTGGGTCAGGCGCGCCTCCGGAAGTCCCGCTTCCTGGGAGGACTCGGAGTCCGCCTCCGGCTGCACCTCGATCACCTGCCCGCACTTCTTGCACCGGACCTTCACGGTCCCGGTCCCACGGATCTTCTCGGCAGGCAACTTGTACGACGCGCTGCAGTTCGGACATCGGACCTTCATCTTCCGCTCCTCCCTTCTGCCCGGAATACCGTCCCCCGTCGGGTACGATTCCGGGCGGTAGTATAGACCATCCCTCCCAGGGCGGAAACGACCATCGTGGCCGGAACCTTCCTGGCGCAGGATCCGTCTCCAGGACTCGCCAGGCCGTGATCGACGGTGCGCGGTTCGTCCCGGTTCGGCCCCGGGAGGCCCCGTGCGATCACCCCCGGAAGCCCCGGTACACCCGGGCCCGACGCACGGCCTGGTTCCGGAGCAGGGGCACCCTGCGGTCCACGAAATCCACCACCACCGCCCGGGTCTTGCCGGGAGAGGGACGAAGAGCCCGGCCCAGCGACTGGGTGGTCCGGGCGACATTGCCACTGGGGGTCGTCAGAAAGACCGTGTCCAGTTCCGGCAGGTCGAATCCCTCGCCGACCAGGGAGGTCGTCGCGACCAGCACCTCGATCCCGCCCCCGGCCATGCGGGCCAGCACCTGCTGCCGGTCCTCCCGGGGGACCTCTCCGGTCAGCGCCGCCACCCGGAGACCCCGCCGCCCCAGGGCCTCCGCGAGCCAGTGGCAGTGATCCACCCGGTCCGTCAGCACGAGCGACCGCTGTCCGTGGTATCGCTCCACGTGTTCGACGATGCAGGCGTTGCGTTCCGGATCCCGGACCAGCCGTTCGACCAGCCGGGCGTAGTCCCGGCGGTAGCGAGCCTCGAAGGAGGTCTCCACCTCGACGACCTCGACCGGCACGAGGGCGCCCCCGGCCACCAGGTCCCGGGCCGGAACCCGGTGAACCAGGGGCCCCATGACCTCGTAGAGCACGGGATGCAGGCGGTCCTTCCGGGTGGGGGTCGCCGTGAGTCCGATCCGCCACCGGGACGCGAAGGCCTGGACCAGATGCTGGAAACTGTCCGCCGGGCAGTGGTGGCACTCGTCCAGCACCACCATCCCGAAGGCCTCCCGCAGCGGGGCGAGGTCCCGGCGCCGGAGGGTCTGGACCATCGCCACGGTGACGTCGCCCATCTCCTCCCGCCCCCCGCCGATCACCCCAGGGTCCACCCCCAGAAAGGCCCGCATCCGTTCCACGGTCTGGTCCAGCAGCACCCCGGTGTGGACCAGGATCAGGGTCCGGACCTGGACCCGGGAGATCAGCGCTGCCGTGATCACCGTCTTCCCGCTCCCGGTGGGGGCCTGGAGCACCCCATCCTCGGCCTCCACCAGGCGATCCACCGCCTCCTGCTGGTAGGCCCGCAGCTCCCCCTGGAAGGGAGGCAGCACCACCGGTGGCGCCGCCCGGCGGTCCTCCACGGGGGCCCCGAAGGGCGCCACCAGCGATCGGACCAGTCCAGAGACTCCCCTCGGCAGGGAGACCTCCGCCTCCCCGTCCCTGCGGAACAGGCGGATCTCCCTGGGGATGTGACGACAGGGGCGCCGGTTGCGCCGGGCATCCCAGTAGACCGGGTTCTCGTGGGTGAAGCGCTTCTCCAGGCCCTCCACCAGGTCCGCCTGACGAGGGTCGTCGAGGTCCAGGTCCACGAGCCGGATCCGCTCATCGAGCAGGCATCGCATGCCCTTCCCTTGCCAGAACCCGTCGGCGTCGTCAACGGTCCCGTCCGGCTCCGGTCCGGGTGTGGTATACTGCGCCCCGCCACGGGGAGTGACGATGGAGGAGAGGCGCCTCGGCAGACGGATCCTGAAGATGATGCGTGCCTTCCCCCTGGAGGGGACTGGCGAGGTGGTCCTGGAGTCGGACAACGTCTCGGACAAGGGGGCCTATTTCATCGGAGATCCGGGCTTCCCGGTTGGAGCCACTCCCTGGCTGCGACTGGAGGTCGGCTCCGACCTGCGTGGGAAGGAGAACCTCTTCCCCCTCTGCGTGCAGGTCCGCGTGGCCCGCCTCTCGCGTTCCGGAGACGGATCCGTGGCCGGTTTCGGGTCGGAGTGGCTCGTCGCCTGGTGCGCCGGGGACGTCGTCCCCCTCCAGGAGTTCCTGCGCCAGACCCTCTCGGTGAACGGGGGCTTCATCGAGAAGATCCCGCCGTCGGAGCCCGGCCGGGCGCTGTCCTTCGTCCATGTCTTCCCCGCCGCCGGGGCCCATGTCCCCCCGGCTCCTTCCTCCTCCCGGGAGGCCAATCCCCCCTCCTCGCCGGAGATCCGGATCGAGGAGCCCCTGGACCTCGACTTCAAGACCCCCCTGCCCGTCGCCGATCGCAGCGCGATCAGCCTCTATACCTCGATCCCCCTGTCGTGGGTCACCGACGACGGGGAGTTCGAGGGACGTGCCGTGAAGATGCACGCGATGGGCGTCCGCATCGCGTCGCCCCATCCGCCTCCCCCGGTCTACCGCAAGGTCCAGGTCCGGATTCCGGTCCGCCAGAAGGACAGGTCGGCCTTCCTGCCCCTGGCCGCGACGGTGGTCACTTCCCGGCCCTCCCGGGACCCGTCCCAGGAGCACCAGTTCGAGGTCCAGTGGACCCTCGGCAACGACCCGGACACCCTGCGCCTCTATCGGAAGATCCTGGACCACCTGGCGACCCTGCCTCCAGGGAACGGCCAGTGACGCCCTCTCGCGCCCCATTGTCCCTCCCCGGCAGCGGAACTCCTTGGACCCGGTGACGGGCTGTGCTATCGTTCGCCCCGCCTGGTCGGAGGGAGAGGCCATGCGGCGGTTCGTTGTCTGCCTGTGGATCGGATGGGCGATCTGGGGTTGCGACCGCGACCCGGTCCAGGCCGCCCGACGTGCGCTGGCAAAGGACCCCTCCCGTGCGATCCAGGTCCTGGAACAGGCGACCCAGCAACAGCCCGACTGCTTCGAATGCCTGGCCTGGCTCGGTGCAATCCGGGAACAGCAGAAGGACTGGGCCGGCGCCGCCGAGGCCTACCGGAAGGCCATGGCCACCCCGGCTGCGAAGACCCGGACCGAGCCGGTGGCCGGACGGCTGTGGCTGGTCCTGGAGGCCCTGTTCCAGGGCAGCAGCGACCCGGCGACCCGGACGGCCCTGGCCCGGGAGGCGGCGGCCCTGGAGTCGGAGATGAAGGTGGCGCGGCCCTGGGGCAACCAGTTCCTGCTGGAAGAGGCCCGGAACGAGATGGCCTCCCTGGCCAAGGAAGGCCGGGAGGCCGATCTCCGGAGGACCCTGGAGCAGGCCATGGCGCTCTACCTGCCGGCGGATGCCAAGAAGGCCCTCGCGGAGCAGGGGACCGGTTGGCTTCGGGACACCTTCGTGGCGAGAGCCAGGGCGGCCTTCCAGGCTGGAGGCCTCCAGGAGCGGCTCTCCAAGGACAGGACCTTCGATCCTGAGGCCGACGAGGTCGTGCTGGCCCACCGGTTCCGGATCCCCTCCGCCCGGGAGGATCCGCGGTTCAATCCCGGGGCTCCCGACTTCTGGGGCACGGTCCGCCAGGAGGCGTGCCTGCCCCTGCGGCAGGACCTGGAGTCCCTGGTGCGGGCGATCCAGCAGCCCCTGGGACTCCGGGAGCCGACCCCGGCCGACCTGGACTGGATCTTCGCGGAGGCCTTCCAGAAGGCCCGGGGCGGTTTCGCCCGCCATGGCGCGCCGGACCGGAACCCTGCGGGAGAAGAATGGCTCTGCGAGGTACGGATGCCCCTCGAGGCCTTTCTCCAGCAGGTGTTCCGCATCTCGGAGTGACCATGCGCCGTCCCCTGGATCGGCGAGCCTGGGCCGTGGCCCTGGTCCTGGCCCTGACCCACCTGGGACTGCTGGCCGCCACCCTGGACGTCGGCTTCTCCCGGGACGAGTCCTTCTATTTCAACGCCGCCGAGCAGTACTCCCGCTGGTTCGACGTCCTGCAGGAGACGCCGGGAAAGGCCTTCTCGAAGGAGACCGTCGATCGGGTCTTCGCCTACAACGGCGAGCACCCGGCCCTCCCGAAGATCCTCTTCGGGGCCTCCTGGCGCCTCTTCGGCAGTCCCCGGGACCCTTCCGCCGAGCCCTGGGCCCGTTCCTGGTACCACGAGAACACCCCCCCGAAGCCCATCCTGGGCTGGTTCCGGGAGTCCACGGCCATGCGGCTGCCCGCCCTGCTCCTGGCCGCGGTGCTCGTGGGAGCCATCTACCTCTTCGGGGCCGAGTTCCTGGGGCACCGGGCAGCCCTGGCCGCGGCGCTCCTCTGGATGTTCCAGCCGCATGCCTTCTGGCACTCCCACTTCGCCTGCTTCGACGTCCCGGTCACCGCGTGGTGGTTTCTGTCGGCCTGGACCTTGTGGAAGAGCCTTCCCTCCCAGGACGGCCGTCGCAGGCCGTCGCCCGGTTGGGCCATCGCGGCTGCCGTCGCCCTGGCCCTGGCCCTCGACACCAAGCACAACGCCTTCTTCTTCCCTCCCCTGGTGCTGATCTGGTGGATCTGGACCCGGCGGAGGGCCTTTCGGCTCGTCTCGACCTCCTGGGGACCCCGGATCGCCTTCCCCCCGATTCCCTGGGCCTTCCTCGGCTACCTGACCATCACCCCGCTGCTCTACTGGGCCCTCTGGCCCCGCCTGTGGCACGACCCCATCGGACATCTGAAGTGGTACTTCAGTTTCCACGCCAGGCACGACTACTACTGGGCCTACTTCTTCGGCACCCTCTACACGAAGCCCCCCTTCCCCTGGTCCTTTCCCTTCGTGATGTCGGCCATGACGATCCCGGGCCCCACGGTGGTGCTCTTCCTCCTCGGCCTGGTCCGAATCGCCCGGGAAGGCCTGGTCCGGGGACTGGCCCGGGTCGCGCCGGTGGTCCGGCGGGTCCGAGACTCCCTGCCCGACCGGGAGCCGGGGCTGCTCTCCTTCCTGTTCCTGAACTTCCTGATCCCCTTCGCAATCATCGCCCACCCGAAGGTCCCGATCTTCGGCGGCACCAAGCACTGGCTCCACGGGGTCCCCTTCCTGTGCCTGATCGCGGGACTGGGAATGGATGCGGTGCTGCGGGGCCTCGAGGGACCCTCGGCCGGGACCGATGCCCCACCGGGGCTCGCCGGGTCCCGACGCTGGCGCCGAGTGGCCTGGACCGCCCTGGCCTGGGTGCTGCTGGTGGTCCCGGCGGCCTGGGACACCCTGACCCACACCGCCGACGGATCGTCCTACTACAATGCCTTTGTCGGGGGCCGGGCGGTCATGGGCCAGGAGGGGATGCAACGGGAGTTCTGGGGCAACTCGGCCCATGACGCCCTGGGCTACCTGAACGAGTCCCTGCCGCCGAAGACCCGGGTGGACTTCCACGACACGACCTGGGATGCCGTCCGGATGTACTGGCGGGACGGCCTGTTGCGACGCGACATCGTCCCGGTCTGGGACTTCCGGAACGCCGATGTCTTCCTGTTCCACTGGCACAAGGAGTTCACGGACCTGGAGGGGGACGTCCGCCGGGAGTTCGGGGCCTCGGGACCCTCCTTCGTCTGGGCCCCGGGAGGGGTTCCATTGCTGGATGTCTGGAGGCGCCCCACCGGACAGGAGCACCCATGAACCGGCCATTCGTGGGCAGTCTCGCGGTGCTGATCGTCGCGGCGGGGTACTTCGTCCTGGCCCGGGTGCAGGAGGCCCGGGTTCCCGATGCCGAGGAGTGGTCTCGGGCGGCCCAGGAGGTCCGGTCGCGCTGGGAGGCCGATGACTGGGTCCTCTTCTCGCCGGCCTGGGCCCACGCCGGGGCGCCCTGGCTGGCGGGACTGCCGATGGACATCGCCGAGAAGACCGACTGGTACGAGGCCTCGAAGCACCCCCGGGTCTTCGTCGTGGCCTCTGCCCCGGAACGGTCCCCGACGCCCCCCGAGGGCTGGAGGGTGCTGGAGACCATCCCCCTGGACCGCGTCACGGTCCACCTCTGGGCTCCCCCGGAAGGGGAGACGCTGGCGTGGGATGGCCGACGCCACCTGGAGGCGGCCCGGGTGAGCCGGGGCCTGGGTCCTCAACAGGTCCCCTGCGATACCTTCCGGAATGGTCGCTGGCACTGCGGTGCCCCGCACCCGTGGCAGAACGTGGGACTGATCGACCGGGACATCGATGGACGGGTCCGGGAGGTCATCTGGGCCCACGCCCGGGACCAGGGAGAACCCCTGGAGATCGCCTGGCAGGACCTCCCGGAGGCCCGCCGGCTGACCGTGCACTGGGGCCTGACCCAGCGGGCCGTCGAGCAGGACACCGGGTCGCCGGTCGTGGCCGAGGTCCTCCTGGGGGACCGGGTCGTGGCCCGCCAGACCCTGGACATCCACGAGTCGGGGTGGTTCCGGCACGACATTCCCCTCACGGGCCACGAGGGCCGATCCTTCCGGATCCGGATCACCGCTCGCAGGAACCAGGACCGCCAGTTCTGCTTCACCGCCGACCTCTGGCGGTGACCGTGGCCCGCGCCCGCGGGTCTCTCGAAACGCGGCGGCCTTGTCCCGTTTCCCCGGTGCTACAATCGCCCTGAGCGGAGGGTAGCGTCATGGTGGACCGCACCTGGCTCCGGTGGATCTCCCTGGCCGCATCGTTGCTCTGGCCGGTCCTGGCCTCGGGACGGTCCTTTCAGCCGGACCCCAGGGCCTTTCTCCAGACCTGCACGACGGTCCCTTGCGACCCGGTCGATCGAGGGGGCTTCGACGACGTGATCTCCCAGGTCGGGAGCGGCATCATCGGGCGTTTCGCCGGACCTGCCCATACCACCGGTCCCTGGGGACTCGAGTTCTCCTACGCCGTCGGCCTCGTGGAACTGGATCGGTCCCGGGCCGTCTGGCAAGGGGATGCCGCCACGGGTCGCCCGCCCGTCTTCCGGGACCCGGGACCGGTGATGACCACCGGGCAGTTGCAGGTCCGCAAGGGTCTGCCGGCCGGCTTCCAGATCGGTGGCCTGTTGACCCAGGTCTTCGACAGCCGCCTCTGGGGCCTCGGCCTGGAACTGGCCTGGTCCTTTCTGGAAGGCCTGGACCGGGTGCCTGACCTGGCCCTCCACCTCCAGGCCGGAACCCTGTTGGGAGCCGAGGACCTGCTGATGCTGGACGCCGCGGGGGCCCTGATCCTGTCCAAGTCCCTCCCCGTCGCGGGCCTCTTCCGGCTGGCACCCTTCGGGGGCTACCAGTTCCTCTACACGATGGGAAGCACCCACCTCACGGCGGCCCCGGGACCCGGCGAGACCCGGCTCACCTACTATTCCGTGGACCCGCGTCACCTCTTCGCCCACCGCCTGGTCGTGGGTCTGCAGGCCGCCGCCTCCTTCGTCACCGCCGGCTTCGAGATGACCCTGGGCATTCCCTCCTGGCGGCGAACCTATGCCCTCAAACTCGGCTTCCTCTTCTGACCGGGGAATCAGGCGGACGACCAGGACGCGGAAACCAGCGCAGTCACAAGCGGAACTGCATCTCGGTGGACCCCAGGCGGATCGAGTCCCCGTCCTTCAGGAACACCTTGAGGACCTTCTGCCCGTTGACCCGAACCCCGTTGACCGACTGCATGTCCTCCAGCAGGTAGGACCGGTCCTTGCTGATCGTGATGCTGCAGTGCCGCTTGCCCACGGAGGAATCGGGGATGCAGATGTGGTTGTCCGGGGCCCGGCCGATGTAGGAGACGTCCTCGACCAGGTGATAGGTGCGGTTCTGGGCCGGTCCCTCCCGGACGATCAGGCGCCCCCGGGAGGGGCCGTCGTAGGACTCGGCCGCGGCCCGGTCCTGTTCCTCCTGCCGGCGCCTCCGGCGGGCCGCCGCCGCCAGCACCAGGAGGCGGACCACCAGGATCAGAATCACGAGTCCGACCACCACCACCGCAATCAGCAGCACCATCCGGACCCAGCCCGTCTTGCGCACCAGGTTTCCCACCGGCACCGGGTCGCTGCGATACTCGTCCTTGCCCTTCCGGGCCACCAGGGTCACCTCGGCGTTCTTCCGGGAGACCCGCTCCTGCACCTGCCACTGGACCTGATACACCGCGCGCCCCGACAGCCAGGGCCCCAGTTCCTTCATCTGGGCCGTCAGGGCCCTCCGGGCCACGGCTCCCCGATAGACCCCGGCGGCCCCGAGGCGCTGGAGGTCCTCGCCCCGGAGGCTTTCCTCCAACCCCACCACGTAGATCTCGACCCATCGGTCGTTGGACTGGGACAGCAGGCTCCGAGCCCAGTCCTCCCGGATCTCCTCGCTGCTGAGGCCGTCGGAGACGATCACCACGACGTAGCGCTGGCGACCGGCGGTCTTCGACATGAATCCCTTGATCCCGTCCATCAGCAGGGTCGGCAGTCGGGGAGCCTCGCCGGAGGCGTCCCCGGAGGCGCACTTCTCCACCACCGAGGAGAGGTCCTCGGGCAGGCGAGTTGCAGAGGCGGCGGCGGCCTTTCCGGAGATCTCCGAGGGCAGCGCCCGGCTCTCGTTGTAGCAGCCGATCATGAGGGTGTCTTCATCCCGCACCAGGGTCTTCAGGGCCGCCAGGCCGTCCCAGGCGTACTGAAACGGCGTCCGGGCCCGGTCGGACCCGGCCTTGGCGCTGTCGTCGGGCTTCACGAAGGCCTGGGTCGCCGGGACCAGGATCAAGACCGCGGTCCGGGGTGGCGACACGAGCGAGAACGGCGTCACGGTGGCCTGGGCCTCCACCTCCCGGTCGCCCAGCAGGAGCCTCCACTCGGCCTGCTGGAGGTCCTCCAGGGGCCCGTTCTCGTCCTGGGCGGACACCGTGAAGGAGATCTTCCCTTCCTCCGTATAGTCCTGGAGGCCGTAGGATCGCACCTTCAGGGGCGCGGCCTCGGCGGCGGCGACCCCCGCTGTCAGTACGAGCCCGACGGCCCATGCCCGCCAGGATCCGGTGCCGCTCATCTTGTCCTCCCGTGCAGGGGGTCGTCAATCCAGGGCCTTGAAGCGCAACTCGGTGTGCCCCACGATGATGGTGTCGTTGTCCACGATCTGGGCCTGGTCCACCTTCCGGCCGTTGACCCGGGTCCCGTTCTTGCTCCCGGCATCGCTGATCCGGTAGCCGTCCTCCTCGTTGTAGACGATCGTCGCGTGGTGTCCGCTGACGTAGGGGTCCGTCAGGACCACCTCCATGTCGGCGGCGGTTCCGATCCGGTTGCGGCCGGCCACCAGGCGGAAGTCACGGCCCTGCTGGACCCCGTTCATCACCACGACCCATCCCACGCAGGGCTGGAAGTTCGCGTCGTCGAACTCCCCCAGGTTGATGGCCTGGGTCTTCGCCTCGGCCATCTCCTCGTCGTCCGTCGGTGCGGGGGATCCCCCCCCCGCCTGGCCCTTCTTCTTGCCGATCCAGGGGAATCCCATCTTCTGCTTTCCCTCCGGTTTCGGGGCCTTCTTGCCACCGGAGGTCGCGGCTCCCTTGGCCTTCGCGACCCCCCCGTCTACCGCTGCGTTGAACTTCGAGGCCACCTTTCCCTGGGCCCGGGCCCGGGCCGCATAGACCTTTCCCTTCGCGCCGATCTGGACGCCTTCCACGCGGCTCCGAAAGAGTCCCTTGATGAAGTCGACGACAAACATGCTGGCTGCATTATCGCAGCCTGAAGAGGCAAGTCAATTGCGGAAGGAGGAGACCGCCGGGGGGATCCGGCCCCCCAAACGGATGAACGGGGCCGACTGGAAGGGCTTCACCTCCATCACGATCAGCTCCCCCAGGAGTCCCCCCAGGTCCACCGTGTCCCCCGCCCGGGCCCCGGGGACCGGGATCAGGCGGCAGGCAGTCGTCTTGTGGTTCATCACCCCGATGGCCATCTCGTCGGCAATGATCGCCGCGATGGTCTCCGGCGAGGTGTCCCCCGGGAGGGCCACCATGTCGAGGCCCACGCTGCAGATGGCCGTCATCGCCTCCAGCTTGTCCAGTGTCAGGGCTCCCACCCGGGTCGCGTTGACCATGCCGCCATCCTCGCTGACGGGGATGAAGGCCCCCGACAGCCCACCGACGGACGAGGAGGCCATCAGTCCCCCCTTCTTCACCGCCTCGGTGAGCAGGAAGAGCGCCGCGGTGGTCCCGTGGGTCCCTGCGACCTCCAGGCCCATCGCCACGAGAATGTCGGCCACCGAGTCCCCCTGGGCCGGCGTCGGGGCCAGCGACAGGTCCACCACCCCGAACTGGACCGGCGGCCCCAGGCGCGCCACGACCTCCCGGCCGATCAGTTCCCCGGCCCGGGTGATCTTGAAGGCCATGCGCTTCACCGTCTCGGCCAGAGTCCCCAGGTCCATCCGCTGTTCCAGATGCCGCTGGCGCTCGATGGCCGCCAGCACCACCCCGGGCCCCGAGACGCCGACGTTGACCACCACATCGGGCTCCCCGACCCCATGCATGGCCCCGGCGATGAAGGGGTTGTCCTCCGGGGCATTGGCGAAGACCACGAGCCGGGCGCAGCCGGCACCGTGCTCGGTCCGGCGGCTCGCCTCGACGATGACCTCCCCCATCGCCGCCACCGCCTCCATGTTGATCCCCGCCCGGGAGGTGGCGAGGTTCACGCTGGAGCACACCCGCGTCGTCTCCGCCAGCACCTCGGGGATGCTCCGCATGAGCCGGGCGTCTCCGGGGGTCGCCCCCTTGTGCACGAGCGCCGAGTACCCGGCGATGTAGTCGATGCCCAGTTCCAGGGCCGCCCGCTCGAGGGCCTGCCCCGCGGCGCGATAGGAGGCCTCCGGGGCCCCCTCGAGCACCAGGGAGACCGGAGTCACGCTGACCCGCTTGTTCACGATGGGAATCCCGTACATCTCCTCGACCTCGGCCGCCGCCTGGCGCAGCCGAGCCGCCTGCCCGACCACCCGACGATGGATGTAGTCCCCCACGGCCTCCGGTTCCTTGGAGGGGCATCCCAGCAGGTTGATCCCCATCGTGACGGTCCGGATGTCCAGGTGCTCCACCTCGACCATCCGGAGCGTCTCCTTGACCTCCTCAGGACGATAGATCACGGTTCCTCCCAATCCCGGCGACGCGTTGCAGCGAAGGCCTCACGGACGGTGCATCGCCTTCAGGATGGCCTCGTGGATCACCATCACCTCGGCGCCCACGGACTTCCCGGCCTCCTCCAGGCGCTGCTTGAATCCCTTGAAGGAGAGGTCCTGGGTCATCGTGTCCAGGTTCAGGATGAAGATCATGCTGAAGAAATCCCCCACCACGGTCTGGGAGAGGTCCTGGATGTCGACGCCGCACTCTCCGATGGCCTGGGAGAGGGTCGCGGCGATGCCCGGCCGGTTGGTCCCGGTGGCCACCATCACGGCCCGCTGGGGCTCCCGGGCCGACGCCTCGGCCAGGCGATCCGCGACGCCGGGCTCCTGGAGCGGCGAGTGGGGAGAGATGGTCCGGGCCGCCTGCACGGACCGCTCGGTCATGGCCTGGACGACCACGTCGGCAATCCGCTGCCGGAGGGCCTCGTCGACCGGGACCCCCTTCCGACCGGTCCCGGGGTCCCGGGGCAGGTCCTCCGCCGAGGGGACGGACCCCCCGGCATAGACCAGCCGGATGCCCTTCCGGGAGGCGTGCTCCCGGGCCAGCGGCGTCACGATCATGCCCCGCCGGACCTCGACCACTCCATCCCGGGCCAGCGCCTCGATCTCGGCCTCGGTGATCACCCTTGCTGTCACGATCCCCTGCCTCCTCCCGGCCCCTCCCAGGCCACGTGCATCCGGTCCACGATGGCCACCACCGCCGCATCGACCGGGTGGTGGGGGGCCTCCCCTGGGGCCAGATCCGGCTCGATCCCCACCCGGGCCGCATGGCCGTATGCCACGATCACGTCCTCCCCGGGCCCGGCCCCCAGGATGTCGGCCACGACGACCCCGTCCTCCACCCGGGCCGGAGGCACCTCGATCCCGGAGGCCTCCCGATCCCGGAGGTCCTCCAGGTGATAGGGTCGCACCAGCAGCAGGCGGAGTCCCGAGAGACCGTCCCACTTCACCGAGGACCACACGGTGCCCACGACCCTGGCCAGGAACATCCGATCCCTCCCGGAACCCCGCCCCGTCACTCCAGTTCGATGACGTTGCAGGTGATGGTCCGCAGCACCCCGTCGATCATCTGAATCTTCGCGTAGGAGACCCGTCCCAGGGCGTTGATGTCCTCGGCCTCGACCCGGGCGATCAGGTCGTAGGTGCCGGTGACCGCCTGGGCCTCCTTCACCTCGGGGATCTGGCGCAGGGTCTTCAGGATGCTCAGAATGGTGCCCGCCGCCGCCTCGATCAGCACATACGCGCTCGCCATCTGGTCCTCCCCCGGGAAGCGGGGACCGTGCCCGGCCCTCACTTCCGATGCCACAGAGCCTTGAGTCGTTCCAGCCACGAGGGTCCGGTCCTCGCGAACTGCATCTTAGGTGCCGCGGTCCGAGGCTTCAAGAGCGCCCGGATCGCCAGCCCCTCCTCGTGTTCCGGGTCCAGGGCCATCGCGCGCCGGATCAGGTCCCGCGCCTCCTCGGTCTTCCCCTCGATCCGACCGAGGCCCGCAAGACCCACCAGGGCCTCCACGAGGTCCGGATTCCCCGAGAGCGCACGCTCCAGCAGCCCACGGGCCTGCCGCTGGTTCTCCGGGGTCGGGGGCATCGCCAGGAAGACCCGTCCCTGGGACGCCACGTACTCCGGCTCGTCCGGGTCCAGGGATTCGGCGTCCCGGAAGTGCTCCAGGGCCTCCGGGAGGCGCCGGGCCGCCAGGTCCTCCTGACCCTTTCGAAAGGCCTCCCGGGCCTCGAAGATCTTCTGGACCGTGGCCTCGAGGGAGGGGGTGCTCAGTTCGATGCGACGGTTGTAGGCGGTGCGCCGGGAGGCGTCGCAGAGGACGTCCCGAGCCATGTCCAGATGGTCATGGACCCGTCGCAACAGTCCCAGGGCATCGGGGGACAGCACGTCCTCGTAGCGGGCCATCGAGAAATGGCCCCGGGCCTTCAACCACCCGGCCCGGATGAAGGAGAGACGGGCATCGGAGTTCACCCCCAGCGTCTCGTAGAACGTCTGGCGCTGCATCTCCGCCCAGGCCGAGGCGATCTCCTTCTCGAAGGGGTTGCTCACGGTGGCCATGTGCACGGGATCCGCCGGCTCGATCCACGACGGGCGCTTCCGGCGTCCATCGGCGATGGAGGGGCCCTCGGGGGGCTTCCGCATCTCGACCCGGGCCACCTCGAGGTCCCCTTCCGGGGGTCCCCGGGGGGCCGGAGCGGCCGGGGTCGGGTCCGACGGGTTCCGGGCTCCGGAGGACTGGAGGTGCCCGGCGATCATCAGCGCGAAGAGGATGCGAACCCCGTCCGGGTCCTCCAGGGCCGTCTCGCCGACCTCGCCTGCACGCCCCTCCCGAAGCGCCGCCACCAAGGGAATGGCGCCGAAGTGGGCCCGGACGTGGGAGAGGAGAAACTCGGCCCCCGGGGCCAGGGACCTGGGTCCCGACTGGACCAGGCGCCGCAGGGCCTGCCGCATGGGGTCCAGGTTCTGGACCTGGCTCAGGGCCCGCAACAGTTCCGGGAAGGGGTCCACGGGCATGTCCGAGACGATCCCCTCGAGGGCCTCCCGGACCTCGAAGGTCCACTGGGGCACCGGGGCGTCCAGGATCCGGGCCATCACGCTTCGGGCGTAGGACCCGTGCAGTTTCGCCGCATCCTCGGGCCGGAGCACGCCCGCATCCACGAGCCGCCGGGTGGAGGCCAGCCGCTCGGCGCTGGCCGGGTCCTGCACCATCCGGGCCTTCACCAGGAAGGCCCCGAAGCCCAGGTCCGGAACCTCGGTCTCCACCTGGACCAGTCGTCCCTTCCGAATCCCCAGGGTCACCCGTCCCCGGACCGTGTCCAGGTGCAACAGTCCCGTCCCTTTCCGGGATTCGATCCCCTTCAGCAACCGGTAGAGACCCCAGGAAGGAATTGCCGTCGCAGCCAAGATCCCCTCGCACCGTCTCCGCCCCAATCCTAGCGGAAGCCCCTCAAGACTCAAGCATCCACCCGGGTCGGGACCGGTCAGACGGCAAAGTACAGGGCCTCCGGGTGATGGAAGACCAGCGCGGAGGTCGATGCCTCCGGGACCATCTGGAAGGTCTCTGTGAGGGTCACGCCGATGCGTTGGGCCCCCAGGAGGTCCAGCAGCGGTCGCTGCAGTTCCAGGTCCGGGCAGGCGGGATACCCGAAGGAGTAGCGGCATCCCCGGTACCCCTTCCGGAGGACCCCGTCGATGTCCGGGGCGTCCTCACCGGCGATTCCCCATTCTTCCCGAAGCCGCCGGTGCAGCCACTCGGCCGCCGCCTCGGCCATCGCCACCGAGATCCCGTGCAGGTAGAGATACTCGGCGTATTCCCCCGCCTCGAACAGGGACGCTTCCCGGCGACTCGCCTCGGGCCCCACGGTGCAGACCTGGAGGCCGAGGGAGTCCCGGACCCCCGACGCCAGTGGCCGGAGGTAGTCCGCCAGACACCGGTACGGGGCCACGGCCTGTCGGGGCATCGGGAGACGCAGGACCTCGTCCCTCCCGGAGGGATCGAAGATCACGATGTCGTCGCCATCGCCGTTGGCCGGGACGAATCCCCGGATCCCGACGGGCCGGATCACCCCCTCTGCGACGAGGCGCTGGAGGCGCTGCTGGAACATCGGCTCCAGCAACCCCTCGGCCATGCGTCGCCACTCCTCCTCGCTCATCCGGCCCCGTCGATACTGCCACTGGGCCCGGAACAGGAAGGTCCGGTTGACGTAGCGGGCCACCTCCTGCCAGGGGATCTCGGTGTCGAGGACCAGCCCGGTGAGCGGTTCCCGGGGCGGAGGAACCCAGGGCAGGACGGGACGATCGCCCGGCTGGGGAGGCGCCGCAGGGATGGAGGGCGTCCGGGCCCGGGGCGGTGCCGCGCGGCCTTCCCGGAGGTCCTCCATCGTCCGCAGGCCCGCAAAGGCGTCCTCGCAATAGAAGACAGGCCCCTCGTATCGCGGGACCAGGTCCTCCTCGACGTAGCGCCGGGTCAGGGCCGCCCCGCCCAGGAGCACCGGCACCGAGAGCCCCATCCGCTGCATCTCCACCAGGTTGTCCCGCATCACCACCGTGGACTTCACCAGGAGCCCCGACATGCCCACCGCGTCGGCCTGGTGGCGACGCAAGGCATCGAGGATCTCCGAGAGGGGCTGCTTGATGCCCAGGTTCACCACCTTGTAGCCGTGGTTCGTCAGCAGGATGTCCACCAGGTTCTTGCCGATGTCGTGGACGTCCCCGGCCACGGTGGCCAGCACCAGGGTCCCCCGGGGGGCCACGTCGAGCCGCTCCATCCGGGGCTCCAGCCACGCCACGGCGGCCTTCATCGCCTCGGCGCTCCGGAGCACGAAGGGCAACTGGATCTCCCCCCTCCCGAAGCGGTCACCGACCTCCTGCATCGCCGGCAGCAGCACCTCGGTGATGATCCGCATCGGGTCCCGGTTCCTCACCTCCTCCTCCAGGGCCTCGGGAAGCCCCGATCGATCCCCCCGGAGGATCGCTCGGCGAAGCCGCTCCTCCGGAGAGAGGACCCGCGGCCCCTCGCCCGCGGCCTCCTCGCCCCCCGACCCCTCGAAGGCCAGCAGGAAGGCCTCGAGGGGATCGCCCCGGTCCCGGCGGTCCAGGATCAGGTCCTGGGCCAGGACCCGGACCTCCTCGGGGATCTCCGCCAGGGGCAGCAGCCGACCGGCATTCAGGATCGCCGCGTCCAGGCCTTCCTTGAGGGCCAGGTCCAGAAAGACGCTGTTCAACACGCGCCGGGCTCTGGGCTTCAGGCCAAAGGACACGTTGCTGACGCCCAGGCTGGTCCAGACCCCCGGGCACTCCCGGCGAACCCGGCCGATCGCCTGCAGGGTCTGGACCCCCGCATCCCGGAGCGCCGGGTCCCCGGAACCCAGCGTGAAGGTCAACACGTCGATCAGGAGGTCCTCGGGACGGAAGCCGAACTCCCCGACCAGCAGGTCCACCAGCCGCCGAGCCACCTGGACCTTCCGGTCGGCGGTCATGGCCATGCCGGCCTCGTCGATCGTCAGGGCCACGAGGGCCGCCCCGTAGCGTCGGGCCAGGGGAGCCACGCGTCGGAGGCGCTCGCCCCCGTCCTCAAGGTTCACCGAGTTGATCACCATCCGGCCTGGCCAGCAGCGCAGCGCCACCTCCAGGGCCGGCAACTCGGTGGTGTCGGACATGAGCGGGGCCTCCACGACCTCCCGGATCCGGGGCAGGAACTCCCGTGCGTCGGCGGCCTCGTCCCGGCCCACCAGGGCCAGACAGACGTCCAGCAGATGGGCCCCCTCGGCCTGCTGGTCCCGGGCGATGGCCACCATCTCGTCCCAGCGCCCCGCCGAGAGGGCCTCCCGGAAGGCCTTCGAGCCGTTGGCGTTGGTCCGCTCCCCGATGATCAGGGGTCGGGGCTCCTGCTGGAGCGACACGGCCGAGAACAGCGACGAGACCCCCGGTGGAAGGGACGGGCTGCGAGCCGGTCCCCGGACTCCCGAAAGCCCCCGGACCAGTTCCCGGATGTGGGCCGGCGTCGTCCCGCAGCACCCCCCCACGAAGGCCACCCCCAGGTCCGCCACGAAGGACCGCAGGTGCCGGGCAAAGTCCTCGGGGGTCAGGCGATAGACCAGGCGGCCGCCGTCGTTCTCCGGAAGGCCGGCGTTGGGCAGGGCCGCCAGGGGCAGGGGACAGGCCCGGGAGAGGATCTGGAGGACGCCGTGCATCTCCTCGGGCCCCGTGGCGCAGTTGACCCCGAAGACGTCGACCCCGGGGAGGGTGGTCAGCGTGGTCACCGCCGCCAGGGGGTCCGTGCCCAGCAGCATCCGCCCGGTGCGCTCGAAGGTCACCTGGACGAAGAGGGGAACCTCGCGCCCCAGGCGATCCATCGCATCCCGACAGGCCTGCACCGCGATCCGGGCCTGCATCGGGTCCTGGGCGGTCTCGATCTGCAGGAGGTCCACGCCCCCCTCCAGGAGCCCCAGGGCCTGTTCCAGAAACGCCCCGTGCATCTCCTCGGGGTCGATCTGGCCCAGGGAGGGCAGGCGGGTCCCGGGACCCATGGACCCCGACACGAAGCGAGGCACGCCCCCGTCGGCGAAGGTCCGGACGACCTCCCGGGCCAGCACCGCGGCCTCCCGAGACAGGTCCCGGGCCAGGTGAGGCACCCCGTACTCCTTCAGCACGATCGCGTTGGCGCCGAAGGAGTCGGTCTCGATGACCTCGGCCCCTGCCTCCAGGTACTGGCGATGGATGTCCGAAATGACGTCGGGACGGGTCCGGACGAGGACCTCGTTGAGCCCATCGAGCCCCCCGAAGTCGGCCGCCGTGAGTTCCCGCCGCTGGATCTCGGTCCCCATGGCCCCATCGAACACCACCGCCCGATGAGCGGTGCGTTCCAGCAGCGGGTGCCTCATCGCGGCCCTCCGGTCCCGTCCCTGCCCCATCCTCTATCGGAAAGGGGCGGAGGACGCAACGGGGCTCCTCCACCCCCCGCCGAATCCGGGCCCGGAAGGCCGCCATGGGTCGGGTCCGGAACGCATGCCGGACCATTCTCTGGTATCATGGGCATCGGTGAGGCGTCGGTGCCTTCAGGCGGAGCAGCCAGATGAAGAAGTGGTGGATCGGCTCAGCGGTCCTGGGGGTGGTGGGAGCCGCAATCGTCCTGTGGGTCCTCTTCCGGCCAGCGGCCCCCGGTTCCGATCCCGGGGCGCCCACTGGCACGGCACCCGCAAGGAGCGGTGCGGGAGCGGCTCCGGGACCGGCGGAGGAAGCGGCAACGGTGCCCCCGGGCGCTCGGACCGCCGAGCCCTTGCCGACCCAGGGCATCTTTCCCCACGGCGAACAGAAGGCCCGCCACTGGTTCCTGCAACTGGGCCCCGAGGGGATGGGCCTCTCCCGGACCGAATGGACCCGTTTGCGGATGACCACCCCCCACCTGGGGGTCCCCAAGGCCGGGGAGAATCCGGTCATGCTGCCGGGCTTCGACTACGTCACCGTCACGAACCCCGTCGGGGAGACCTCCGAGGACAATGGCAAGCGGGTCCAGCAACTGCTGGAGGAGGCCCGCCGGCAGAAACTGCATACCATGGCCCACCTGATGGGCCAGTCCCGAGGCCTGGATCCGCTCGAAAAAGGGGGGGGGAGGCAGCCCCTGGAGTTCCTGATCCCGGTGCCCCCGAACACCCGGGTGGATCCGCCCCTCGTGGTCCGCCACATGCCCGACCTCCGGGTCTGGGCGATGACCTCCGGCGTCCCCGGCGCGGAACTGGGAAAGGCCGTCCAGGCCCTGGTCGAGGAGGCCCGGGGAAAGGGCTTCCGGGTCGTGGCGCCCGTGCTGGGTCGCTACGAGGGGGAGGACTGGCTGGAGGCCGTGGAAAAGGGCCGCGGCGAGGCGATTCGCGTCTATCTGGTCGTCGAGGGGGGCGGCTGAGGATCCGGGCCGGAAGTCCCCTCTTCCGGGTCCGCCGACAGCCACAGGGGCTCGGACCAGGAGACCCAGCCCATCGCGTTTCCCGAAAAGGGATGGACGATCCAGGCCTCCCTCCAGCAGGTCTCCCCGATCAGCGCCGAGACCTGATCTTCGAGCGTCTTCCCCGGTGACCGGGAGGAGGAACGAAGGCTGCGGACCAGCCGGGGCCGGACCGCTTCTCCCAGAGACCCCAGGACCCGAGGCAGCCGCTCTCCAAGGGCCTCCTGTCCGGTCCTTTGCCTGGAATCGAGGGGATCGAGAGTCTCGGAGGCCGCGACGTAGCATCCCGTACCCCCGGCGCGGGCCACCGACTTCGCCAGTTCCGACAGGTCGCCTTCCGACAGTGCCCAGTCCTCGTCCAGCAGGGCCCCCACGGGAAACAGCAAGGAGGACCAGGGGGGAGCGGCACGACGTTCCATCCGGGAGAGGGCCTCCCGGACCGCTTCCAGGTTGCCCGGCACCCAGGCACCACGGTCCGGCAACCGCCGGTGGGACGGATGGACCACCAGACAGACCTCGTCGATGCCCGCCTGGACGGCTCGGTCCAGGAACTCGGCGGGTTCGGTGCGCGCGATCCCTCCCCACAGGACCCGGATTCCCCCCCGACACTCCCGGCGGGCCTCCCGGAAGACCTCCCCGAGGGCCTCGGGGCCCAGGAGGTCCAGCCCCGACAGGACCCACTCCCGCTGCTCGGGACGCGATCCGGCCCACCGCCGCACGGCGTCCCCGATCTGCCGGACCATCTCCCGTTGGGGCAGGTGCTCCAGGCGGTGCCCGGGACAGCGGGCGGGACAGCCCTCGCACCGCCGGTCCCGCCAGAACTGCCCCGAGACCTCCCGTCGCCCCGCGGACCCCGGATCGGACCGGTGCATCCGCCACGTCTTCAGGCCGTATTGCTGCAGTTCCAGGCGGTCGCCCAGGTCCGGGAACAGGCACGGCGGCAGGTTGTAGGGCTTGACCCTGCCTCCGTGGGGCAGGGGGTCCTGGAGGGCCGTCCGGAGAGCCCCCACCAGGGCCTCCTGGTCCATCAGGTACCGGGAGGCCACGGCCAGGGTCTCCCGACTCAGAATGAAGGGTTGCACCACGTGGAGATCGGCACCCAGGTGACCCGCCAGGACCAGGGTCTCCCGCAGGCGGCCGGCGTTCTCGGGAACGATCAGGGTGATGGTGTTCCGGTCGAACCGCTGCCGGCCCCCCCCGGTCAGCCCCGCGATGGTCCGCAGCCCTGCAACGGCCTGCCGGAACGACCCGGGAACCCCCGTCAAGGCGTCGTGGACCTCGGGAACCGGCCCGTGGAGGGAGATGCTGACCCCCGTGAGACCCGCATCCAGCAGCGACCAGGCGTATTCCCGATAGACCAGCCGCCGGCCGTTGGTCGTGATGCTGACCCGGGTGAACCCGACCTGCCGTGCCAGGGCGATCAGGTCCGGGAGGTCGGCCCTCAGGGTCGGTTCCCCGCCACTGAACGCCAGTTCCCGGAACCCATGGGCGAACGCCTCCCGGATTCGCCGGCGCATCTCCCCGGTATCCGGGTCCTTCCACCCGGGACCGCAGGCCCGCAACGGCGGCTGGGGACAGAAGCCGCACCGGTTGTTGCAGGCCAGCCCCGTCTCGATCGTCAACAGGTCGCCCATCCCGATCGCTCCGCCCCGCCTGCCCCGGCCCCGCTTCTCGGCGCCCCCGGCTCTAGTGTAGAGCATTGCGTGTAGAATACGCCCCATGTCGGCGCCCACCGAGCCAGGCACCCCCCGAAGCAGTCGAGCCCGGGTGATCGCCGCCTGGACCGGCACCGCCCTGCTCCTGGGCTACCTGGGGGCGACCACGGACCTTCCGGCAGCCTGGGAGGCCCTGCGCAGGGCCGACCTGCCGCGGCTCCTCGGGACCCTCCTCTGGGCGATCCCCGCCACCTATCTGGTCGATTCCGTCGGCGTGACGACGCTGCTCCGGCGCGTCGGGGTGCGGGTCCCCTTCGGGGAGTTCCTGCGGGTCAAGGGGGCCTCCTACCTCCTGAACATCGTGAACTACAACCTGGGTCTGGTCTTGATGGCGGCCGTCGTGAAGACCCGGTCGGATCGGGGCTGGGGGTCGGCCGGAAGCCCCTTTCTGATGCTGAACTTCCTGGACCTGTCGGTCTTCGGGGTGCTCGTGTTGGGGGCCCTGGTCCTGGGCCAGTCCCCCTTTTCCGATCCCACCGTCCGGGCCACCCTCTGGGTCACCGCCGCCGGGGCCACGGCGCTCCCCCCGTTCCTGATGGCCTTCTCCCGGGTCTCGCCGGACCGTGGATGGATGGGGCGTCTGGCGGGCCACGGCCTCCTGGAGGCCTTCCGGCGCCTGGAGCCGTCGGCACTGCCCCTGGTCCTGGGGGCCCGGATGGGCCTCGTGCTGCTCTATGCCCTGATGAACCAGTCCTTTCTCCAGGCCTTCGGGGCCGCCATTCCTCTGCCGAAACTGCTGGTCTTCATGCCCATCCTGACCCTGGTGGCCTTCCTTCCCATCTCGGTCAGCGGCCTGGGGTCCACCCAGGTCGTCATGCGGTCCTTCTACGGCCCCTTCGTGTCCCCGGCCATGGCGGCCACCGAGGCGGCCCGGACCGCGGTGATCGACGCCTTCTCGACCTCCACGATCCTGGCGACGATTCTGGTCCGGGCGGTCATCGGAATCGGCTGCCTCCCCTGGGTCACGAAGGCCCTGTCCCGGGGCCGGGGCGAGGGAGACGGCTGGTGACGCAGGCGGGACACAGGGATCCCCGGGCCGAGGCGGTGTCGGCGCTTTCACGGGTCCTGTCGGGCCGGACCCGAAGCACCGACGAGGTCCACCGGGCCCGAGGAGCCCTGGAACCCCGGGATGCCGCCCTCTTCCAGGCCCTCCTGCTGGGGGTGCTGCGACGGCGACGGGCCCTGGAGGCCGTCCTTCAGCCCCTGGTGCACCGTCCCCTCGACACCACGCCAGCCCCCCTCCGGGAGACCCTGATGGTGCTGGCCTTCCAGGGCCTGTTCCTGGACCGGGTGCCCTCCCATGCCCGCCTCTCGTCGGCCGTGGAGGTCGCCCGGCGCCTGGGAGGCGAGGCGGGGGCCCGGTTCGTGAACGCCGTGGGCCGTGCCCTGGAGAAACGCCTGACCGAATCGGACCCCCTCCAGGGGCTCGCACCGGAGGCCCGGGCCTCGATCCCCGACTGGATCGCCGCCCGGGTCCGCCAGGCCGACCGGGGGCCCTGGACCGACGACCTCTGGGAGGCCTTCGGCCAGCCTGCCCCCTCGACCCTGCGTCTCTACCCGTCCTCGGAGCCGCAAGCGGTGGTGCTGGAGCGGCTACGCGCCCTCGGGATCACCGCCGAGCCCACCCGCTTCGCCCGCCGGGGCCTCCGGGTGCTGGAGGGGACTCCCCTGGGGGACCCCGACCTGGTCCCCCGACGCATGATTCCCCAGGACGAGGCCTCCCAACTGGTCGTGGAATCCCTGGCACCGCGGGACGAGGAACGGATCCTGGACCTCTGTGCCGGACATGGCCTCAAGACGATCCAGGTTCTCCAGGAGGCCCCCGGAGCCCGGGTGGTGGCAGTGGACCTCCACGAACCGAAACTCGCGGAGGCCCGGAAACTGGCCACCCGCATGGGGCTCCCCCGGTTCCGGACGCTGGCGATGGACGCCCGGGACCTGCCGGGTCGCCTCCCGCCCGCCTCCTTCGACCGGGTGATCCTGGATGCCCCCTGCACCGGCCTGGGAACGCTGGTCCGGCGACCCGAGGTCCGATGGACCCGCCGGGACCGGGATGTCACCGCCGCTGCGGTCCTCCAGCGGGAGATCCTGGCCACGGCGGCCCGGATGGTCCGTCCCGGCGGCCGGGTCGTCTACGCGGTCTGTTCCTTCACCGAAGAAGAGGGCCCTGGGCACCGGCAGCACGCCCTGGCCTGTGGACTGGAACCGGAACCCATCGTGGCGGATTTCCCCTTCCGGCATCCCGACGGAACCCTGAGGCCCCTGCCCTGGCGGGACGGCATGGACGGGTTCTTCATCGGGGTCTTCCGGAGGGTCGACCGGGACCCGGACCCCTGCGATTCAGTCCCGGGGAACCTCCTGGGCCAGTAGCAGGATCGACACGAGTCGGTCCCCGGCCTCCCGAATGCCCTCGACCTGGTACCGGACCGTGACCACGCTCCCGTCCGGGCGGGGATGGCGGAGGTCCACCTGCAGCGGCTCCCGAAGGCCCGAGAACACCCGATCCACGACGGCCCTGGCGCGTTCCCGATCCTCCGCAGCGACCAGGTCCGGCCAGGGCATCCCTTCGAGGTCCTCCAGGAAACGGCCCGTCCGTTCACGGAAGGCCCCGTTGGCGTCCAGGACCCGCCCCTCGGCGTCCAGCCAGGCGATCCCAACCAACGACGTCCCGAACAGGGACCGATACCGGGACTCCCACTCCCGAGTTCGCGACTCGGCATCCTCTTCCCCGGTCCGGTCCCGGAAGACCACCACGGAGCCCAGGGGACGGCCATCCTCCCCCGCCATCGGCACCGTGACCATCCGGACGGGACGGGCGATCCCGTTCCGGGAGACCATGCGCGCAGACCGTGGATGGCTGGCCTGCGCCCCGGGTTCCCCCGGGCCCTTCCCAGGATCCTCCTGCTCCACCACCAGGGACAGGACCTCCTGCACCGGCCGTCCCCGAGCCTCCTCCCCGGACCACCCGGTCAGGTGTTCCGCGAAGAGGTTCATCTGGACCACCTTTCCCCGGGAGTCGACCACCAGCACGCCGTCCCCGCCATACGGAGTGCTCCGGAGGGCCTCCAGGGCCAGCCTCCGGAACCGCTCCCCTTCCAGCAGCCGCCGGACCAGGCGTCCCTGGCCCTGCCTCCAGGCGGCCCATGCCACCAGGGCAGTCAGGGCCATCGCCAGGAGCACGATTCCCCAGACGAGTCCCCCGATCCAGCGGGCCTGGGCCAGCACCTCCTCCTGGTCCATCCAGGCCACCAGCACCCAGCGGGATTCGGGGATCGTGCTGGCGTACCCGAACAGCGGCTGGCCGTTCGTCCCGACCCGACCCGCGAGGACGCCCCGGACGCCCTGGACCGCCTGCACCCGCAGGTCCTCCCGATTCGAAAGGGGGATCCGGAGAGTCAGGGGTGGTTCGGACCGGCTCCGCTGGCGCGTCAGCACCAGAGCCTCGTCGCCCTCCCGCATCACGATCTGGGTCTCGGCCGTTCGGGACGGCAGCGGCCAGATCTCCAACAACGGAAAGAGCAGGCGGTCCAGGTCCTCCTGGTGGACCAGCACCCCGAGGGGAGTCCCGTCCTCCCCGAGGACCGGGCAGGCTGCTTCGAGGATCGAGTCCTCCAGGCGAGCGGTACGGGGTTCCCCCAGCAGGGCCTTGCGTTGAATCCAGGCCTGCCGAGCCAGGGATCGGGTCGCCTCCGAGAGCCCGGGCAGGTCCTTGCGAAGCCGGATCACCAGGTCGCCCTCGGGGCCCACCAGCATCTGGTCCCGGTAGCGGATGTACTCCTGGCGCTCCTCCATGCGCTTGCGCAGGAGGGCCAGCGATGCCGCATCGAATCCATTCCGGGCCGCCTGCTGGACCAGCATGCCCAAGCGGCCCGTGGCGTTGGCCTGGACATCCCCCAGCAGGTGCTGCCGCCACTCGGTCACCTGGCCCACCTTCAGGCGGGCGACGGCCTCCAGTTTCTCCAGGGCCTCCCGCGTGAGGTCCTCGACGACGAACCGATGGAAGCCCCAGCCCCCGATGCCCAGCAGGATGATCAGCCCTGCAGTCCCGATCAAGATTCTGGGGTTGCCCCGTCCCTTCATGCCGGCCCCTGACCCGGTCCGGGAGTACCTCCGGTCGGGCGTCGTTTCGGATTGCTCCGGGAATGCTACCGGCAATCTGCGGAAATGGCCACCCTAGAGATTGCCCGTCGCCCAGAGGAGGACCCGGGCCAGGGCCAGCACCGGGACGGCCATCACCCGGCCCGCCAGGGAGATCAGCACCGCGAATGCCAGGATCACGAAGATCGCATTGCGTTGCAGCATCTCCACCTGCCGCCCCAGGGAGTCGGGCAGCAGGCCCACGAGCACCCGACTGCCATCCAGGGGCGGCACCGGCAGCAGGTTGAAGACCGCCAGGCCGATGTTGATCAGGAAGGTCATCGCCATCAGGGCCGACAGGGCCCCGGTGGGACCGTCCAGCAGCGCCCCGCCGCCAACCCCCATCTGCAGTGCGAAGGGCAGGTGAACGACCCCAAAGGCCAGCAGGGCACGATACAGGGCCGCCACCAGGAAGGCAAAGAGGAGGTTCGACGCCGGGCCCGCCGCGGCGGTGATCAGCACGCCGGTCTTCATCCGCAGGCGCCGGGTCAAGCGCACGGGGTTCACGGGCACCGGCTTCGCCCAGCCGAAGAAGGGGGCCCCGGTCCCGATGGCCAGCAGGGGCATCACCACGGTGCCGAAGAGGTCCATGTGGGCCAGGGGATTCAGCGTCAACCGCCCCGTCCGCGCCGCCGTGTCGTCCCCCAGCAGCCAGGCCGAGAGGGCGTGGGCGTACTCGTGGACCGACAAGGACAGGATCATCGGCACCAGGATCAGGACCGCCTGCTGGATCAGTTCCATCGGGGCCTCCTCAGCCATGGGAAGTCCCGGATGCCCCCGGGACTGGTCTGCGACGACGGACCCCTCGGACCACTCCCCACCCGGCCACCGGCAGGAGCATCCAGGGAATCCCTCCCGGTCGGGTCCCAGCGCCCGTTCCCTGACATCCACCGCAACGGCACGTGGTCGCGTCTCCCTCCGGGGCGCCGGTCTCCGGGTGCTCGGCGGCGTCCCAGGTCCCTGGCGCATCTGCCGTTCCGGCGACGTCCCCCGGCTCATCAGATCCCCAGGCCTCCTCGGGCACCGTCCCTTCTCCGGAGGCGTCCCGCCAGGGCCGGAGGCCGTCGGGCCAACGGAACAGGTCCGTCGCGCCCTCGTCGGGCACGACCGCATCAGGTTCCTCGACGGGGATCTCCCCTCCTCCCGGAAGATCGTCGCCGCCATCGTGAGATCCACCGGCATCCGGGTCCGGCGACGTCGGCCAGGCGGCCTCGATGGCCAGCCAGGGGTCCGCCAGGGACTCCTCGTAGCCCAGGGCCCAGAAGGCCACCCCCCCGAGGCCCCTCTGGCCGACGAGGCCGACCTTCGTCGTCAGGGACCGCAGGTCCTCGCACCAGGTCTGCCGGGTGCCGCCGGAGGTCGTTGCGAACCAGGGGGTGTCCGAATCGGTGTCCCAGAGGAACCCCCCGGCCTCCCCTGCCAGGCGTTGGCACGCGGCATAGAACCGCGCCGTCCCGTTGCCGGTCTTCGTGGCCCCCCGGCTGGTCGAGGCCGCGGGCCAGTCATAGCCGTAGAGGGGCAGCGCGAGCCAGAACCGGCGCCGGTTCTCGACGCCCCCGTACCGGTCGTAGTCGTCCAGGGTCCACTCCAAGGAGTACTTCCCCCAGAAGTCCGAGGGCCTTGCCGGGGCGACGGGGCCCGGATCTCCCCCACGGTAGTGATAGTCGTAGCCCATGATCACGATCCCGTCCCCGGCCAGGGCCAGCTGGTCGTAGTCGTAGGCCCCGCTCCAGTCCACCGCCGGGGTATCCACCGTGACCTGGGAGGGGCGCCCCAGGGCCTTGTCCATGGCCGCCTTGAGTTCCTGGATGAAGGTCACGAAGGCTCCCTTCTGGGCCACCGGGAGCCCCTCGAAATCCACGTTGACCCCCTCTCCTCCCCCCGCGATCACCAGGTCCACGATCCCCTCGACGGCCCGCCGGCGATTCACCGCGCTCTGGAGCAGGGCTGCCATCTGGTTCGCGTCGAAGCAGGTCACCGCCAGCACCACCCGGACCCCGGCCTCTCGGGACGCGGCGACCACCGGCGACAGAGTGGTCGAGGCCCAGTCCTGGGGCGACCCCAGGCTGCCGTCGCCGTTGACCGAGACCGCGAAGTAGGCCAGCGTCGTGATCCGGTCCAGGGGGACCACCGCGGTCCCCACGTTCCAGTAGGGCAGAAACCCCAGCACCTCCACCGGTGGTCGCTGGACGGCCTCCCGGACGAAGGCCACCGGCGGCCCCTGCCAGGGCGGCAGGTCCCGGTGTCGCTCCCATTCCTGCGACGGGAAGGACCGCCAGGGGCTCGACAGCCAGGGGCCCTCCCCCAGGGGCGGCCGGGCCCGTGCGACGGGCATTCCCGCCACGAGCGCCGCGACAGCGGCCAGAAGAGACCCTCGAATCGCCCGCCGGGCCCTCCCGATGCTCCACGCCATCCTTCCCGGCGCCATCCCGAACCTCCCACATCCCTCCGGGCCCGACGGCCGTCCCCCGGAGCCCGATGCGATGCAGCCGCCCCGACGATCCGCCGACGGCATTCTACAACCACTGCGCCCCTGGTTCGCCTTCCAGAATCGAAGTCGCCCGTGCCGGAGCGCCGACCGGCGGACCCGGGACTCCCTCCGGATGCGCCTGTGCTAGCATCCCGGCAGGAGGCTTTCGATGGACCCATCCCACGCCCGACATCCCGCCGACGCGCCCCGGAGCCTTCGCTTTCCCTTGCCGGCGCCCCGGACCACCGGAGGACCGGCGCTCGTGGAGGCCCTGACCTCCCGGGTCTCGCTGCGGCGTTTCCTGGCTGCCCCCCTCTCCCGAGAGGACCTGGGCCAGGTCCTCTGGGCGACCGATGGCCGGATCCCCGGGACCCGCCGCCGGACCGCTCCCTCGGCCGGCGGGACCTACCCCCTGGAGGTCCGGGCGGTGCTGGGCGACGTCCCGGGCCTGCCCCCGGGAGTCTATCGCTATCTCCCGGAAGACCATTCCATCGAGCAGGAGTCCGAGGGAGACCGACGGTCGGACCTGATGGCCGCCACGGTGGGGCAGGCGGATCTGGCCCAGGCACCGGCCATCGTGGTCCTCTCCGCGATCCCCGACCGCACGACCGCCCGCTACGGCGCCCGGGGGGTGCCCTACGCACTGCTGGAGGCCGGCCATGCGGCCCAGAACCTGTGCCTGCAGGTTGCCGCCCTGGGCCTGGGAACCGTGGCCATCGGGGCCTTCCGGGACGAGGCCCTCCGGGGAGTCCTGGCCCTGGGCCCCGAGGAGCAGCCCCTCTACCTGCTGCCCATCGGTCTGCCGACCCTGGGATAGGGGGAAGGGACCCATGCCCTCGGAACTCCGCAAGGAACGAGACCGGGCCCGGACCGAACGGCGACGACAGGCCCTGCTGGAGGCCGCGGCCCGGGTCTTCATCCGCCAGGGGTTCCACCGGACGCTCGTGTCGGACATCGCCCGGGAGGCCCAGGTGGGCCAGGGGACCTTCTACCGGCACTTTCCCGACAAGACGGCCGTCTTCGTCGCGGTGATGGACCGCTTCCTCCAGAGCCTCTTCGAAGGCTTCACGGAGATGACCGAGCGCCCGCCATCGAACCTGGACGAGTACCGGCAGGCCTCGGCCCAGGCCCTCATGCGCCTGGCGACGCACCTGGAGCGGAACCGGGAACTGGCGGTCACCCTGCTGCGGGAGGCCCCCTCGGTGGGGTCCGACGCCGCAGATCGACTGGAGAACCTCTACCAGGGACTCGCGGACCTCGCCCGGACCTTCCTGGACCATGCCATCGCCGAGGGGTTCGCGACGCCCTGCGACACCCGACTGGTCTCCCAGGCCATCGTGGCCCTGGGAACCGCCATGGCTCACCGGTGGTGGGCCGGGAGGCTCCAGGGCTTCTCGGTGGAACAGGTGATCACGGGCCTCGTCGACTTCGCCTTCCTGGGCATCTCGGGAGGCCTGTCCCGAGTCCCGCAAGCCCCGCCCCAGGAGAGCGACTCCGGGCAGGGGCCCGGTTGAAGCACCGGAAGTCATCTCGTAGAATGGCTCCCGGCAATGACCTGACGGAAATGGGCTTCGAACGAGCCAGGGAGGAAGACCCATGAACGCTCGATCCACGCTGTGGTCCATCGGTTGTGCACTGGTGCTGGCCTGCGGAGGCGGACAGTCCCCGGGCATCGACATCACGACGGGGGACACGGCTCCGACGGACGTGGCCGGCGATCAGGCCCTGGAGGACTCGACGGGGACCGACCAGGGACGAGACGTCCTCGAAGACCTCCCGGCAGACCCGGGGACCGAGGTCCCGGACATCCTGCCGACCGACCCGGGAACCGAGGTCTTGGACATCCTGCCGACCGACCCGGGAACCGACCTTTCCCCGGACGTCTCCCAGCAGCCCTGCGACCGGGACGAGGACTGCGAGGCGGCCGCGGTCCCGCCGTGCCACGCCCTGCGATGCGACCTCGACGCCCACCTCTGCGTGATGGCCGTGCTGGACGGCACCCCTTGCGACCCCGTGTCGGCCTGCGAGGTCCAGGGCACCTGTCGCCAGGGGGAGTGCCGTGGCGAACCCCGGAACTGCGACGACCAGAACGAGTGTACGGACGACTCCTGCGATCCTGCCCAGGGCTGCCTCAACGTCCCTCGGGACGGGGACTGCGATGACGGCAACGCCTGCACGGAGAACGACCAGTGCCAGGAAGGGACCTGCCAGGGAACGCCCACCATCACCTGCGCCTGTCAGCAGGACGAGGACTGCGCCCCCTTCGAGGACCAGGACCTCTGCAACGGCACGCTCCGGTGCATCGACTCCCTGTGCCAGGTGGACCCGGGGACGGTCGTCCGGTGCGACCCCTCGAACGACACCCGCTGCCAGGCGAACACCTGCAACCCCGGGACGGGCCTCTGTGCGATGGTCCCGGTCCATGAGGGGGAGGCCTGCGACGATGGGGATGCCTGCACGGTCGGGGATGCCTGCCAGGACGGGACCTGTCATCCGGGAACGCTGGCGATCTGCGAGGACCAGAATCCTTGCACGATGGACTCCTGCGACCCGGAGCGGGGATGCGTCTTTGCCCCGGTCCCTGGAACCTGCGATGACGGCAACGCGTGCACGACCGACGATCAGTGCGTCTCGGGGCTCTGCCTCGGCACCCCCGTGACTTGCAACGACGGCAACCCCTGCACGACGGACTCCTGCGACCCGGCCTCCGGATGCCAGTCCCGGAATGCGGAGGGCCCCTGCAACGACGGCAGCGCCTGCACAATCGGGGACTTTTGCAGCGACGGGACCTGCCAGCCCGGCCCGGACTCCCTGCAGTGCGACGACGGCAACCCCTGCACCGAGGATCTCTGCGACCCCACGACCGGCTGCATCTACCGGGTGCGGAACGGCGAGGTCTGCGACGACGGGAGCGCCTGTACCGGCGGGGATGTCTGCCAGGGAGAGGTCTGCGTCGGGGGCCCCCAGGTGACCTGCGAGGATGGCAATCCCTGCACCGACGATTCCTGCGACCCGACCGCCGGGTGCGTCTTTTCCATCCGGGAAGGCCTGGCCTGCGACGACGATGACCGCTGCACCCAGCAGGACCGTTGCACCGCCACGGGCCTCTGCACCGGGAGCCCCGTCGGGTGCGACGACGGCAACCCCTGCACCGAGGACGCCTGCGACCCGGCCAGTGGTTGCACCCACGCGCCCCTGGACGAGGGCAGCCCCTGCGACGACGGCAACCGCTGCACTCTCAGTGATTCTTGTTCCAGGGGCCGCTGCCTCCCGGGAATCGCGAAGGTCTGCCCCGCCGACGACAACCCCTGCACCGTGGAGGTCTGCGCGGCGAGCACGGGTGACTGCGTCTCGGTACCGGTCTCGGGGACCTGCGACGACGGCAACCCCTGCACGCTCGGGGACCAATGCGTGGACGGCCAGTGCGTGGGCGGGGGCCAGACCCTCTCCTGCGACGATGGCAACCCCTGCACCAGGGACTCCTGCGACCCGGCCACCGGGTGCCAGAACCTCCCTCTGGACGACGGGACGACCTGCGACGATGGCAGCGCCTGCACCGTGAACGATGCCTGCATTGGCGGGACCTGCACCGGGCAGGGCGTCACCTGTCCCCCGTCGCCCATCCCCTGCACCCGCTACGTCTGCCAGAACCCGGACGTCGGCTGCCAGTTGGAGGTCGTCCCCGACGGGACTCCCTGCGACGACGGCAATCAGTGCACGCTGTCCGAGACCTGCAACATGGGCATCTGCCTGCCCGGGGTCTCCGTGTCCTGCGATGACGCCAACCCGTGCACGACCGACGTCTGCAAGCCCGACACGGGGGAGTGCGTCCACGGTTTCAACACGGCGCCCTGCGAGGATGGCAACCTCTGCACGAAGGACGATGTCTGCGACGGCGCAGGGCACTGCATTCCCGGCACGCCCGTGACCTGTGACGATTCCAACCTCTGCACTGCGGACCTCTGCGACCCGACCGTGGGATGCGTCTTCCAGCCCATCGACGGCCTGCCCTGCGACGACGGCAACCAGTGCACGGTCGGGGACCGCTGCCTCGGCGGCGCCTGCACCCCCACCGGGGTCGCCCACTGTGATGACGGGAAGGTCTGCACGACCGACTCCTGCGACCCCGCCCGGGGCTGCGTCTTCGAGCCCCTGGCCGCCGGGACGCCCTGCGACGACGGCAACCGGTGCTCCACGAGGGACTACTGCGACTCCAACGGCACCTGCCTTCCGGGGCCGGCCCTGGACTGCGACGACGGGAACGTCTGCACGACCGACTCCTGCGACCCCCGGATCGGTTGCGTGCACGTCAACAACACCCTCCGATGCGACGACGGCAACGCCTGCACCGAGAACGACCAGTGCAGCGGAGGCACCTGCCAGGGCAAGCCCGTGAACTGCTGGAACAACAACCCCTGCCTGCTGCCGGGCTGCGACCCCGCCGTGGGCTGCGTCTATTCCGCAGCCGTGGGAGTGGCCTGCGATGACGGAAATGCCTGCACCGTGAAGGACCAGTGCACGGCCTCCGGGACCTGTGCCGGGGCCCCCATCAACCCTGACGACAACAACCCCTGCACCTCCGAGGTCTGCGACCCGGTCCGGGGGATCCTGCGGACCAACATCAGCGGCGGGTCCTGCCGGGTGCCGTCCTTCCCCTACACGGGGACGTGTTCCAACGGTGTCTGCACCTCCCTCTGCATCACCTCCTGCAACGCCGACGGGAACCCCTGCACCTACGACTGGTGTGCCGGCTGGTCCTGCAACCACGACGGCGCCGCAGGCCCCGCCTGCACCGATGGCAACGCCTGTACGACCGCCGACGTGTGCCAGGCTGGCGGCCAGTGCCAGGGGGCAGTCGTGACCTGCGACGACCACAACCCGTGCACCCGGGACAGCTGCTCCGGGACCGGCGCCCAGGCGGGTTGCCAGTACGTCCGCCTGGACAACGGGACCCCCTGCCCCTCCGGCCACTGCTGGTTCGGCGTCTGCCTGCCGCTGTGAGCGGGCGCGCTTTGGCGGCCTGGCAAGCGAACGCCCCCGCAAACGGCCATGAGACCCGACCCACCGGATTGGCCGGTGCGAAACAAGTGGACCTCGCGAAACGTCACGAAATCCGCCCCGACGATCGGGCCTCCGGAACGTCGCCGCCCCATGGTCGCAAGGAACGCGCCGGGAAGGGGTGCGACCGGCGCGCGGAGCCAGGAACGAGGGGGGTAGCCCTGTCCGGCTGTCAGGGCAGTCAGGTGTTCCGATTGCGCAGAATGCCCGGATCCGGTACCGGCAGGTCCCGCCAGCCCAGGCCTCGGGACCGGACCCAGGCCGCGAGACCGCCCGCCAGGTCCTCGGACGGCACCGCCCGGGCCACGGCCAGGGGCAGGATCGCGGGATGGCCCGGACGTCCCTCGAGGCAGGGACGCCAGAGGCTGCCGGGGTCGCACTGGAATGCCTCGATCAGGGCCGCCACGGTCCCGGGCCGGACCTCGGGGTGATCCACGGGAAAGACCAGCAGCCCGTCGGCCGCCTCTTGCAGGGCATCCACCGCGCACCGCAGAGACGACAGCATGCCCCTTTCCGGAGCGGGGTTGGGGACCAGCCGCACGTCCGCAGGGACCAGGGTCTCGGCCTGCTCCTGATCCCAGGGCCGGACCACGGCGACGACAGGCGTCGCCCCTCCCGCCAGGGCCACCTCGGCGACCCGGGTCAGGTAGGCTGCCGGACGGTCGGGGACCATCGGCAGGATGCGAAAGGCCTTGGGCCCGCCGGCCCGGCGACCGGCGCCGGCGGCCAGGATTGCGCAGGCGACCCGCGACATGGCCCCTCCTGTCCCTGGATCAGCCCCCCGGACCCGGGACCGTCATGGGAAATCGATGGCCCGACCGATCGACCTTCCTGCCACCGGAACATCTGCTCCGTGGGCTTCCCATGGAACGGTCACCGTCATGGTCGCAAGCAGTCCAGAGGCGGAGGCCCCTCTTCCACCGGCACGGACACGCGCAACGCCGCCCGGGCGGCCTCGAGGTGGCGAGGGGCCCCAATGCGCTCGAAGCCCGTGCGGGCGGTTTCCAGGTGCGCGCGGCGACGATCGGAGCCAGCCTCCAGATGCCGGCCAATCTCGTAGTGGACCAGCGCCTCCGCAAATGGCATGCCCATCCGCGACGCCTCCTGGCGGGCCGCGCCCCACTCCCTGTGTGCCCGGCGTTGCCGCCCGTCGATCCAGTCGAACAGGCCCTGGTACATCAGGGCCCAGGGTCGTCCAATGGGCATCACCTTCGCGAACTGTTGCAACGCCCGGCAGGCCCTGCGGGCGCGGGTCCGCAGTTCCTCGATCATCTCCGGCGGGCCATCCGTCGCCCCCTCCCACGCCGCCAGGAAGGCCTCTGCCGTACCCGTGTATCCGTCGAGGGTGTAGAAGGCGGTAGGCGGGATGCTCTCGATCCGGGAGAGGGCCTCTTCGGCCGCCTTCAGGGCGAGGTCCATCCGTCCTTCCAACAGCCTGGCCCGGGCGATCAACCCGTAGGTCCAGATCTCCTCGGCACGCCCGATGTCCGACGCCAACAGGATCCGGGCCCCCTCCAGGAGCGACAGGGCCTCCGGCACCCGGCCCATCGGCAGGAGGCTTTCCGCCTGATCAAGCATTCCCCATGCCTCACCCTGGACGTTGGTGGACAGCCGGGCCCGTTCCAGGACCCGCCGTCCCATCTCCAGGCGCACCGACCACTCGCCCTGGTAGTGCAGGATCGTCGAGTGCGCGCAAGTGGACTCGATCCAGTGGCGCGGGTCCCGGAGGTCCTCGCACAGGTTCGCCGCCTCGGACAGGCTGACGATTGCCCGCTCCCAGTCCCCGACGCCGGCCCGCCACACCCCATCCACTTCCAGCGCCCAGGCCAGTCCCGCCGGACTCTGTGCCTCGCGTGCGATGTGGATCGCCCGCAGCCCGTACGCCTTCGCGAGAGACGGCAGCGAGGCGAGGGCGGCCGCAAAGGCGACATTCGCATAGGCATCGACCAGTTCCACCGAGGCCCCAATCCGCTGGGCAAAGTTCAGGGATCGCAGGCCAGCGTGGAGCGTCGAGATCATCTCGCTGTCGAAGTAGAACAGGGTCAGCAGGCCGCGGAAGATGCGCGCACCCTCCAGGAACCTCGCCGCCCTGGTCGTCGTCGGATCGATTCGCGCTGGCGAGCGAAACCAGCGCCAGAACTGGACGCCGATCTCCCGCAGGAGATCAAGCGCCAGCGCCACCGGCGACGAGGGTACCGGCCATCCAAGACCCGTGGCCGCCTGCTTCATGAACGCCCGGCTCTCGGCGAGGCGGCCCAGACCGAGAGCGGCTTCGGCGGCCTGTCGCTCCCACCGGGCGCGCCGCACGGGATCGCGGTCCACCCCATCGCCGGCCCGTTCCGAAAGGGCCATTGCCCGCTTGAGGTACGCCAGGGCCTCCTCGTACGCGCCGCGTCGCAGGGCCTGTCCGCCAGCCTCGCCGAGGTGAGCGACCGCGCGGGCGGCCTCGCCTGCCTCCTGCCAGTGGTGGGCCAGGGCCGGGTGAAGCAGGGAAAGGTCATCGGCGTGAGTGCGCTCGTACCAACGGGCCACGTCCCGGTGGACGTTTCGCCGTTCGTCGGGGTCGAGGAGACAGCAGGCCGCCTCCCGCAGTTTGTCATGGACAAAGCGCAACGAGCCCGATCCCACCTCTTCCAGCACCTGGGCCCGCAACAGCTCGCTGGCCGTTTCCATCACGTCGGCCCCTCCCATGAGGCAGATTGCCGCGAAGAGGGATTCCGGAATTTCCCGGCCGACCACCGATGCCGCTGCCGCCGCGTGCCGCGCGGCCTGGGAGAGTCTCAAGAACCGGGTGCCCGAAAGTTCCTGCAGCGAGCCCGGCGTGGGGAGCGCTTCGAGCGCCTGATCCAGGTCCCGGACGCCGTCCCCAAACGCGATCTGCCAGTGGCCCCCGGCATTGCGAGACAAGATCCCTTCGGAGACCGCAGCGCGAAGGTATTCGGCCACGAAGAATGGGTTCCCCTCCGAGAGTCGGGCGACGTGGCGCCCCAACGCGACGTTCGGCGCCTGGAGGGCCAGCATGTCGGCGACCATCGCGCCCACGGCCTCTTCGTCCAGGCGGTTCAGGGAGACCGTGGCGATGTCTGGCCTGTCGAGCAGCGTCTTGATGCGCCCGGTCACCTCGTCCGAACGGTACATCCCGAGCACCATCAGCGGGCGGGACTGCAGGCACTTGTCCTGAGCCAGGAAGGCGAGCCAGTCCAGGGTCAGTTCGTCCGCCCACTGGAGGTCGTCGAGGACGAGGAGCGTCTTCCCCCGTTCCGCCATGGCTGCCATCACCTCGGTGAGACTCGTCAGCAGCCGAAACCGGGCCGCCTCGGCGGGGACCTCGGGGGGTGCCGGGAAGCGCGACTGCCCGGGCAGGCCGACGAGCGCCGGCTCGTAGGTGGCGAGCACGGGGCCCCGGGGGCCCAGGACCCGGGTCGTTTCCTCCTCCCCGTTCTGGCGGCAATGGTCTGCAATGGCCTGCAGCGGGCCACGGAGCGACTCCAACGGACTGCCGCCGGTGGGCAGGCACTCCCCGGTCAGGAGAAGAACGCCGTCGCCGGCCGCCACGCGCCCCAGTTCCAGGGCCAGACGGGTCTTGCCGAGGCCGCTTGCTCCGCCCATCAGGACCAGGACGCCTCTTCCTTCCCGCAGAATCGCGAGATGCCGCTTCAGATCGGCCAGTTGCCGAGCCCGTCCCCCGAGTGCCGGTCGGTAGAGATAGGGACGAGGCTTCGGACCAACTGCGGCGAGACCGTCGTCGGCACCAAGACGCTCCAACACGGCGGCCACGTCGTTCGCATGGCCCAGCCGCTGCCGCGGGTCCTTCGAAAGCAGTCGCACCACCAGGTTCGTGAGCTCCTCGGGAAGTCCGGGCACGACGTCCGAGAGACGCGGCGGCGGGGTCAGAAGGTGGTTCTCGATGGCCTCATCGAAGGTATTCGCCGGAAAGGGCGGCGTGCCTGCGACCAGTTCGAACAGCATGCAGCCCAGCGCATAGAGGTCGGTGCGCGCATCCACCAGTTCCCCACGGAACTGCTCCGGGGCCATGTATGCGACCGTTCCACCCAGGGCCCCCCCCGTCCCCAGCACTTCCCGATGGGTGGCGCCGGAAAACCGCGCCAGAAGCCCAAAGTCCAGGATCACCGGCATCCCGTCCGGCCGAACGAAGACGTTGGCCGGTTTGAGGTCCCGGTGGACGATGCCCTCGCCGTGAAGGAAGGCCAGTGGCGCGCAGAGGCGGCGGACCAGGGTCAGAATCCCGTGCAGGCCGCCTCCGAGGATCGGAACGCCTGCCAGGAGAAGGTCGGCCAGAGGCTGGCCCGACAAGAGTTCCATCGCGTACCAGGGAAGGCCCTGATCGACCCCCTGGTCCAGGATGCGGACGATCCCCGGGTGCCGAAGGCGGGCCAGGGCGTGGATCTCCCGGCGAATGCTCTGGAGCATCCAGGCGTTGGGGACACGCACCGTCTTGAGCGCCACCTGCTGTCCGTCGGCGTCGTTCACGGCACGATAGACAACGCCCATTCCTCCCCGCCCGAGGACGCCCACGATCCGGAAAGGGCCAATGGTCGATGGTTCATCCTGCATCCTTGGACGGATAGCACGAGGCGGGATCGATGGCAATCAGGGCGCAGGCCACCGCGGGCGTCACTCGGTGACGAAGCGGAACCGGTTCGACCCGACCTCGACGATGTCGCCGTCATGGAGGGCAGACATCTTGCACGGCGAGCCGTTCACCTTCATCGAGGGAAACCTGAGGGAACTGGTCGCGACCCACCGGCCGCCATCCCACCAGATCCGGAGACCCGCCCCCCAGGCGAACCCGACAAGCGCAAGGTGGGCACCGGGCCCCTTTCCAATCACCAGCGACTCGCGCTCCGACAAGTCCCTCCGGGCCGGCTCGCGCCCGTCGATGCGCTCGATCCGGCTTCGGCGCGCGGACTTGAGGCGAGCCAGCTGTGACTTGACGACCTGCATGTCCACGGCGGACGTCGAGCCCAGCGGGGCCTGGGCCGCTGCCTGATCGCGCCGGTACACGTCCTCGGCGCGCAGGTCCGTGCCGCCACATTTCGGGCAGACCGGCTGACGTCGAAGAGTCGAGACCATTCCGCTCCAGTGGCAGCGGCTGCACTCGCTGTTCACGAAGTGGCTCGTGGCGCCCAGATAGGACTTTGCCGTGGCCTCGTTTTCCGAGAAGATCAGCAGGTGCTCTGTCCCGACGAGGATTTCCGAACCCTCACCGATCACGACACTGGACGTGGTCAGCACGCCGTCCACCACGATGGGGTTCGTTTCCGAGACACAGTGGACGACCCACCTGCCATCGCGCCCCTGCCTCAGGACAACATGTTCCCGGGACACGGTTTCGCTCGGCAGCACAACATGGTTCGCCTCCGCTGCGCGACCGATTCGGATTTCCGGTCCCTCACAGGTGGTCTTCTGGGCAGGCTTGTTCAGGACGTGGAGGACCAGCGTGGGCATGCGACACCTCGGGTTGTGGGCGCGCGGGCGACAGTGGCCCTGGTCCACCAGATCGCCCCCCAATTGGAGTATCGAACCGGGCTGGGGGAGGTGTCAATCGCGACCGTCCGGGCCCTCATGCCTCGGGACAGCGGAGTGGGGCGGTCGGAGAGGTCAAGACGCCCCGGACCCGGGACCGTCAGGAGGCCTCGACGTCCCGGTTGAAGGCCTCGATGGCCGCCTCGAGGGCCGGGACCTCCTCCTCGAAGGTCCGATGCCAGAAGGCCGGGTCCCACAGTTCCTCCAGGGCCTCGGAGGTCTTCCCCTGCTGCTCGACCCAGGTGTAGTACTTGAGGTTGTGCAGGGCCCGGCGCCCCCGGTAGTCCAGTTCCCGGAACCAGTCGGTCCGCTGACCCAGCAGGCTTCCCTCGAAGTCCCGGGCCGCCCGGACCTCGCTGTAGGGCCCCCGCTCCTCCCGGAGTTCCGCCACCCGGGACCCGTACATGCCTGCCGAGTCGGTGAAGATGGTCATCACGACGTCCCGGGACCCCAGGTCCCACCACTTCGCCGCCTTCACCGCTGCCAGGAGGTTGCCAATCCCCGAGATGCCCAGCAGTGGCAGCCGGGACACCACCTCTTCCGGGACCCCCTCCCGACGCAGGAAGGCCTGCCCCGCCTCCTCGTTGAACAGCCGCAGCAGGCGCATGCAGTCCTCGTCATCGATGGCGGCCACCCCGTCGGTGTTCCGAACGTTGTGGACCCAGGGGACGTGCTTGTCCCCGATCCCCTCGATGCGGTGCGCCCCGAAGCCGTTCAGAAACAGCGTCGGGCACTGGAGGGCCTCGGAGGCCACCACGAAGGTCCCGGGGCGTCGGGCCTTCAGGAAGTCCCCGGCGGCAATGGTCCCGGCGGACCCGGTGGCCGACACGAAGCCCGCCAGCCGCAATCCCCCCCCCGGGAGGCCCTCGAAGGCCTCCAGCAGCGCGGGCCCCGTGACCTGGTAGTGAAACAGCGGGTTCCCGAACTCGTCGAACTGGTTCAGGATCACGTTGGCCGGGTCCCGGCGCAACTCCCAGCACTTGTCATAGATCTCCTTCACGTTGGACTCGGTCCCGGGCGTCGCGATCACCTCGGCCCCGATGCTCCGGAGCCAGTCAAACCGCTCCCGGGACATCCCCTCGGGCAGGATTGCCACGGCCGTGCAGGCCAGCAGGGCGCAGTCGAAGGCCCCGCCCCGGCAGTAGTTGCCCGTGGAGGGCCACACGGCCCGGTGACGGGTGGGGTCGAAGGCCCCGGTGACCAGCCGGGGAGCCAGGCACCCGTAGGCCGCCCCGACCTTGTGGGCCCCGGTCGGAAACCACTTCCCCACCAGCCCCACGACCCGGCAAGGCACGCCGGTCAGGGCCGGAGGCAGTTCCAGGAAGTTGACGGGACCGAATCCCCCGGTCACCGGGTCGTTCTTCCAGGTGATCCGAAAGAGGTTGCGGGGATCCACATCCCAGAGACCGAGGCCTTGCAGGGACTGGCGAACCTCCTCCGGGATCCGAGTCGGGTCCCGCAGTTGCGCCAGCGTGGGCAGCCGAATTCCCCGTTCGCGGCAACGGGCCACCGTCCTGGCCCGGACCTCTGCATTCCCCTCCGGGAGGATCACCGACATCGCTCTTCCCTCCTTCACAGGCCGACCCGGGCTCGGTTGCGTGCCACCATGCCGCCGATCGTCCCGGCCAGATCCGGGAACCGGGCCGCCAGGATCATCGCCGCGATCACGAAGGGCTTGTAGCCCGCCTCCCGGTAGGTCGCCAGGCGCGCCTTCTCGAACACCGACGCCGACACCTCCCCCTGCCGGCAGGAGACGCCGGAGATGTCCGCCGGGAGACAATGCATGTAGAGGGCCTCCCCGCCGGCGGTCCGGGCCATCCGGGCCTCGTCGCACTCCCAGTCGGTGTGTCGCGCATTCTGGGCCAGGGCCTCCTTCTCCAGGTCCTTGAGCCCCTCCCGGTCCCCCCGATGCAGCAGTTCGGTCCGCCGCTCCATCACCTGGAAGGGTGCCCAGGACTTGGGATAGACCACGTGGGCCCCGTCGAAGGCCTCGTCCATCGAGTGGACCACCCGGAAGGACCCACCGGACTCCTGGGCCTGACGCCCGGCCAGGTCCACCACCTCCGGCAGCAGGTCGTAGCCCTCGGGATAGGCCAGCGTCACCTCCATCCCGAACCGGGTCATCAGGCCGATGATCCCCTGGGGGACCGACAGGGGCTTGCCGTAGGAGGGCGAGTAGGCCCAGGTCATCGCCAGACGCTTGCCCCGGAGGGCCTCAAAGGAACCAAAGTGCCGTTTCAGGTGCAGCAGGTCCGCCATCGTCTGGGTCGGGTGATCCACGTCGCACTGCAGGTTCACGATCGTCGGGCGCTGAGGCAGGACCCCCTGGTCATATCCCTCCTGCACGGCCTGCGCCACCTCCCGCATGTAGGCGTTCCCCTCCCGGATGAACTTGTCGTCCCGGATCCCGATCACCTCGGTCAGGAACGAGATCATGTTGGCCGTCTCCCGGACCGTCTCGCCGTGGCTGACCTGGGACTTCTCCTCGTCCAGGTCCGCCACCGCCAGGCCCAGCAGGTTCGCCGCCGAGGCGAAGGAGAATCGGGTCCGGGTGGACTGGTCCCGGAAGATGCTGATGGCGAGCCCCGAATCGAACAGGCGCAGGCTCTGGCCCGATCGGTGCAGGTGCTGCAGCGCCTCGGCCGCCACCGCGACGGCCCGGATCTCATCCAGCGTTTTCTCCCAGGTCCACAGGAAGTCCTTGCCATGGAGGTCGGTCCGGTACCCTGCCAGTTCGTCAAGCAATCGTTCCATCGTGTCCATCCTCCTCGTCCGCCTCGCCTCGGTCGGCGGCCAGCCGGCGCGCCGCGTCCATCACCGCATCGATGATCTGCCGGTATCCGGTACACCGACAGAGATTGCCTTTCAGGGCCTCCCGCACCTGCGCGCGGGTGGGCCTTGGATTGCGCAGCAGCAGTCCCCAGGCGGCCATCACCATGCCCGGCGTGCAGAACCCGCACTGGATCGCCCCGGCATCCACGAAGGCCTGCTGCACCGGGTGCAGGAGGCCCTCCCGAGGCGCCAGTCCCTCGATGGTGGTCACCTGCCGGCCATGGATGGTCCCCAGCGTCAGCAGGCAGGCGCGCTTCACCTGACCGTCCACCAGCACCGTGCAGGACCCGCACATCCCGATTCCGCAGCCGACCTTGGTTCCCGTCAGGTCCAGGTCCTCCCGGAGGAAGTCCACCAGTTTCCGATCAGCCATCTCGTCCGGGACCTCGTGGACCTCCCCGTTGACGTGGATCCTCATCGGCCATCCTCCAGTCGGATCGGCAGCCTTGTGAACCGTCGTCCCGTGGCGGCGTACACCGCGTTGGCGATGGCCGGCGCTGCCAGTTCGTTGGTGGGCTCCCCGACCCCCTTGGCCCCCGAGGGCGACAGGGGGTCCGGATGCTCCACGACCCGGGCATGAAAGTCCGGCAGGTCCGTGGCCCGAGGGATGCGGTAGCGATGGAAATTCAGCGACTGGATCCTGCCCTTGTCGTGGATGACCTGCTCCCAGAGGGCGTAGCCGCTGCCCATCGCCATGCCGCCGTAGAACTGCCCCAGCAGCATCTGGGGATTCACGGCCCGGCCGCAGTCATGGACGGCCCAGAGGTCCAGCAAACGGATCTGGCCCCGGTCCGGGTCCACCTCGACCTCGGCCACCTGGCACCCGTAGACCCAGGTGAAATAGGCGTCCCCCTGGCCCGTCTCCTCGTCCCAGGTGACCCTGGGCGCCCGAAAGACCCCGAAGGCATGAGGGAACTGCTGTCGCTGGTACATTCGCCGGGCCGCCTCCTGAAAGGGCAGGGACCGCCCGTCGGGGGCCCAGAGGCTCCCCTCCCGGAAACGGACCTCGCCGGCCTCGCAGCCCAGGTCCGGGGCCAGCACCTCGGCCATCCGCGCCTTCAGGTCCCGGGCCGCCAGCACCACCGCCCCCCCTCCCATCAGCGTGGCCCGAGAGGCCACGGTGGTCCCCCCGTCGGGGATGTTCGAGGTGGATGGCTGGCGATAGCGAAGCCGGTCCAGGGGCAGTCCCAGTTCCTCGGCGGCCAGGATCAGCATCGCCGACTCGCATCCCTGGCCGTTCTCGTGCACCGCCGCCTCGACCAGCACCGACCCGTCGGGCTGGACGTTCAGGATGGCGCTGTTGGCGTCGGTCCCCTCGGCCCCCAGGCTCATGCCCCGATAGGAGATGGCGAAACCGATGCCATACCAGGGCCGCCGCCCCGGGTCCCCGAAGGAGCAGCGGGCCCGTTTCGCCCGGTAATCCGAGTCCTCGAGGGCCAGGCGCATCACCTCCCCGAGACTGACCACGTGCGCATCCAGCACCTGCCCGGTCACCGTGACGTCCCCCTGGCGCAGCAGGTTCCGCTCCCGGACCTCTACCGGGTCCAGGCCCAGGCGCTCCCCGGCCATCTCGATCAACTGCTCGACGGCGAAGTTCACCTGGGGAGACCCGAAGCCCCGCATCGCCCCGGTGAAGACGTGGTTCGTGTAGGCCCCCAGCACGTCGGCCCGGACGTGGGGCACCCGGTAGGGACCGCAGCACTGCACCGTGCTCCGCCAGGTCACCCAGGGCGTGACGCTGCAGCAGGCCCCCGCATCGGCGAGGATCCGCACCTCGGCCCCCCGGATCTGGCCGTCCCGGCCCATCCCCAGGCGGTAGCGAAGCCGGTACGGATGGCGCTTGTAGGACTCCCGGATGGACCACTCCCGCTGGTAGGTCATCTTGACCGGGCGCCCCGTCAGCCGGGCCGCCAGAGCCGCCCTGGCGCACACCACCGCCGCGGTGTCGTCCTTCCCCCCGAAGCCGCCCCCCATCGGCACGGACCGCACCTCGACGTCCATCAAGGGGACCCCCAGCAGGGCCGCCACAAAGCGCCGGGTGCTGAAGGGGTGCTGCATGCTGCCCAGGACCTCCATCACGCCATCGGGTCGAGGAATCGCCAGCGCGGACTCGGGCTCCAGATAGGCGTGCTCGATGAACTGGGTCTCGAACTCTGCCTCGATCACCTCGTCGGCGTCGGCCAGGGGGTCCTGGTGGTTGCCTCGGCGGACCTTGTGATGCACGACGCAGTTGTCGCCGTACTCCGGGTGCAGCAGCGGCGCATCCTCCCGGAGGGCGGTCTCGGGGTCCAGCACCTCCGGCAGGGGGTCGGCCTCCACCTGGACCCGCCCTGCGGCCGCAATGGCCTCGGCCCGGGTCCGGGCCACCACGATGGCAACGACGTCGCCGAAATAGCGGATGCGGTCGTCCACCAGGATCCGCAGGTCCCTCCGGATCTGGCCGAACCGGCAGGTCCCCGGGACATCCTGGGCGGTGATCACCCGCACGACCCCGGGACAGGCCCGGGCCTCGTCGGTCCCGATCGCCCGGAGGGTCGCGTGGACGTACTCCGAATAGACGGGCACCGCGTGGAGCATCCCGGGGACCTTCCAGTCATCGGTGTACCGCGCCCGGCCGGTCACCTTGGCCACCGCGTCGTTGCGCCAGGCCTTCTCCCGTCCTGTGACCGCCATGGGACCTCCCCTGGTCAATCGCCGCGATGCAGCCCACCGAGGGCGGCGTCCACGTCCTTGAGGCCGTGGCCCGTGACCAGCAGCACCACCCGCTCGTCCCCCCGGAGGCGTTCCCGAAAGGCCCGGAGCCCCGCCAGCCCGGCCGCCGCTGCCGGCTCCCCGAAGACCCCCGCCAGCCGGGCCATCGTCTGCTGGGCCACCAGGATCTCCTCGTCGGAGACGACCACCGCGTCGCCCGCCGACTCCTGGAGGGCCTTCACGGCCAGCAGTGCCGCCGCCGGAGCCCGCACCGAAATCGAATCGGCCACGGTCGCCGGCGTCTCGGCATCGCCATAGACCCCCGTCCGAAAGAACCGATGGATCGCGTCGGAGGCCTGAGCCTGGACGGCCAGAAGCCGGGGCAGCCGCCGGGCCAGACCCAGACGCACCATGTCCAGAAAGCCCTTGTACACCCCCGAGAGGATGACCCCGTCCCCCGTAGGGACCACCACCCAGTCGGGGATCTGCCATCCCAGTTGCCGGAAGATCTCCAGGGCCACGGTCTTCTTGCCCTCGATGGTCATGGGATGCCAGGCGGTGTTGCGGTTCAGGCCGCCGTGGAGCCGGGTGTGTTCGATCGAGAGCCGGAAGGCGTCGTCGTAGGTTCCCTCCACCGGGTGCAGATCGGCCCCGTGGAGCCGGGCCTGGACCAGTTTGGCCTTCGGGGCCGAGGCCGGGATGTAGATCACCGCCCTCAGGCCCGCCGCGGCGCAGACCGCCGCCAGGGAGGAGCCGGCGTTGCCTGTGGAGGCGGCAACCACCGTCGTCTCGCCGATGCGCAGGGCCTCGCTGACCACGGCGCAGGAGGCCCGGTCCTTCAGAGACCCCGATGGCAGCAGGCCGTCGTGCTTGACCAGCAGCCCAGGGAGGTCCAGTTCCAAAGCCAGCCGTGGCACCGGAAAGAGCGGCGTCTCCGGGAGGGGGTACGGGGGACGGCAGGCAGGGTCATCGGCCCGGATCAGGTCCAGGTCCGGAGCCCGCGGGTCCAGGCGAGAGCGGATCTCCTCCCAGGGGAACTCCCCCAGCAGGATGCCCCGGATCGGCCTGCCGGGTTCCCACTGGCGCAGGCAGTCGGGACAGGGGGCCTGCCCCTGGTCCCGGGACCGGACCCCGCCGCACTCGCTGCACCGCCAATGAAACCCCTCCATCGCATCCCCCTCACAGGCGGCCGTTCCAGTGGGCCACCAGCGCCGCGTAGAAGGCCGCTGCCGCCGACAGGTGCTCCGTCGGGCAGGCCTCGTTCGGGGCGTGGGCCATCACCTCGTTGCCCGGGCCAAAGCCGATGCACGGGATGCCGTGGACCCCCATGATCGTGACGCCGTTCGTGCTGAAGGTCCACTTGTCCACCACCGGCGGCCGCCCGAAGACCGCCGCGAAGGCCGTCCGAGCGTCCCCGACCCACGGAGAGTCCTCGGGGATGACCCAGGTGGGGAAGTACTTGTCCATCTCGTGGACCCGGCCGGTCCAGGAGGCCTGGCGATAGACCGGGACCTCGACCTCCACCTCGACCCCGGCGCGGCGGGCCGCCTCCAGCACCTCCCCGATGGCCGATTCCCGGGTCTCGCCGGCGGTCAGCCGCCGATCCAGGTGGATCTCGGCGCCGTCGGCCACCGCGCACAGGGACGGCGACGACGACCGGAACTCGCTGATCGTGACGCTGCCCTTGCCGAGGAAGGGGTCATCCCGCAACTCCCCGTGCAGCCTCTCGATCTCCAGGGCCACCCGGGCCATCCGGTAGATGGCGTTGATCCCCCGCTCCGGCGCCGATCCGTGGCAGGAGAGCCCCCGGGTCCGGACCTTGATCTCCATCCGGCCCCGATGGCCCCGGTAGAGGTTCAGGTTGGTCGGCTCGGTGATCACGACCAGTTCGGGCCGGATGCCTTCCTCCCGGATCAGGTAGTCCCAGCAGAGGCCGTCGCAGTCCTCCTCCATCACGGTGCCGGTAAACAGGATCGTGAAGTCCCGGTTCAGGTCCATCTCCCGGATCAGGCGGGCCGCCGTGACCATCGAGGCCATGCCCCCCTCCTGGTCCACGCTGCCCCGGCCGATCACCTGCCCCCCCTCGATGCGGGCATCGAAGGGAGGGGTCTTCCAGGCCGAGAGGTCCCCGGTCTCCACCGTGTCGATGTGGGCGTCGAAGGCCACCATGCGGGGACCGCTCCCCAGGCGACCAATCACGTTGCCCAGGCCGTCGATGCGCACCTCGTCGAGGCCCGCATCGCGCATCCGGGCTGCGATCCGTTCGATCACCCCGCGCTCCTGGCCACTGTACGAGGGAATCCGGATCATCTCGCAGAGGAACTCTGCGGTCTCCTGCTCCAGTTCCCGGGCCCGTTCCAGGATCCTCGTGGCCGCCATGTTCCCTCCTCCTGCGGGCGTCCGCCGGGCGGCCGCCCTGATCCCCGATGGTTCAGAATCGCCTCCAGAGGGCCGCTGCGCACTCCCGGGCCTTCGCGGCGACCTCCGCCTCGTCCAGGTCCAGCAGCAGCCTCCGATCCTCCATCAGCACGCGCCCCCCGCAGATCGTCGTGACCACCTCCGCCTCGGCCAGACCGAAGACGAAGTGCCCCGGGAAGGAGTCGTCGTCCAGCGGGGTCGGTGGACAGTAGTCCAGCACCGCCAGATCCGCCGCGAAGCCCGGCGCCAGCACCCCGACCGGAACGTCGAAACACCGGCTGGCGATCTGGGCGTTGTGGCGCAGCAGCAGGGCCACGGTCTCCAGGAACCCTGCCGAGGGATTGCCTTCCCGCAGGTGCCGGACGAACAGCGCCGTGCGAACCTCCTGGCCCATGCGGACCGTCATGCCGTCGGTCCCGAGGCCCACCAGCACGCCCCGGTCCTGCATGCCGGCCACGTCGGCCATCCCCACGGCGTTGTTCAGGTTGGACTGGGGGTTGTGGACCACCGCCGTCCTGGTGCGGGCCAGGGTCTCCATCTCGGCGGGCGTGACGTCGATGCAGTGGGCCAGCAGGGTCCTCGGCCCCAGAACCCCTGCCTTCTCGAGGCGGTCCACCACCCGCCGTTCGTGGAACGCCAGGGCGTGGCGCTGATCCACCGGCCCCTCGGCGACGTGCAGGTGGAACCCTGCCCCCAGGCGACGGGCCTCCGCCACCGCCAGGTCCAGCGTCTCGTCCCCGACCGTGAAGGAGGCGTGGAGCCCGAACATCCCCGCCAGCCGGGGGTTTCCCCGGCGCTGGACCTCCTCGATCCAGGCGGCGTTCTCCTCGATGCCCTCCCGGGCCACCCCGCCCCCGTCCCGGTCCGAGACCTCGTAGCACAGGCAGGCCCGGACCCCGGTCTGGTCCACCGCCTCCGCCACCCGGGCCAGGCTGCCCCGGACCGCCCGGGGGCTCGCGTGGTGGTCGATCAGCGTCGTGGTTCCGGCCCGAACGGCCTGGATCAGGGGCACCAGGGCGCTGTAGTAGCAGTCCTCGAGGGTCAGGGCCTTGTCGAGCCGCCACCACAGGTGCCGGAGCACCTGGTCGAAGTCCCGGGCCGGCTGGGCCTTCCCGAGCCCCCGGGCGAAGGTGCTGTAGAAGTGCATGTGGGCATTGATGAACCCCGGCATCACGACACGTCCCGAGGCCTCCACCGTCCGGTCGAAGGCCCCCTGGACCTCCCGGGTCGGCCGGATCGCCTCCACCCGGTCGTCCCGGCAGATCACGTCGTGCTCCGGCAGCACCCGGGAGGCCTCCCCCAGCGTGACCACGGTCCCACCTTTCACGCGCAACGTCGCCATCTCACGCCTCCTTCAGGGCCAGGGCCTCCTCGGGGGTCCGGGGTCGCAGGAACAGGGCCCCGCTGAAGCACTTCAGGGCACAGAGCCCGCAGCCGACGCACCGGGACGGGTCCGTCACCGGGACCTTCCGATCGTCCAGCGTGATGGCCAGGTACGGGCAGCGCGTGCAGTTGCCGCAGTGCAGGCACAAGTCCTCCCGCACCGCACTGACCGGCTTCTCGGCCGGGAGTTCCGGAAAGGGCGTGATGGCATCGGGCAGCGCCCTGCCGATCAGGGCCGACACCGATGGGATGCCCCGGAACTTCATCAGCCAGGACAACCCCCGATGGAGGTCCTGGATCACCCCGACCCCGTCCTTCAGGGCCACGGAGCAGAACTGGACGGTCCGGGCCCCCAGGGCCAGGAAGTGGGCCGCTGCCAGATGGTCCATCGGCCCCCCGTTGCCCGAGATCACCAGGCCATGGCGGGAGGCGTTGGCCAGCGTCAGGTTGCTGATCGGCGCCACCCCTTCGCCGCTCATCCCGACGACGATGCCCTCCTCCCAGGATCGCTTCCGACCCGGCCGCAATGCCAGCACCGGGAAGGTGTTCGCCAGCGTCACGCCGGCCCGGGCCTTGGGATGTCGGGCGAAGACTTCCTTCACCGCCTGGAGGATCGGGTGAATCGACGTCACCGCGGCCGTGAGCTTGAACAACTTGGGCACCGCCGGGTCCCCCGCCTGCAGCACCCAGTCGATGATCCGGGCCGTCAGTTCGGGGTCCTGGGAGACGATGTCCCCCTTCGTCCCGTCGCCCCCCTGGGGACAGGACAGGCTGTACTCGATCCCGAAGGCCCCGGCCTCCTCCAGTTTCCGGGTGTTGCGCTGCCAGACCCTGGCATCCCGATCGTCATCGCCGGTGACCGGTCCCCCGGTGCCGCCGATGGTGACCCGGTCCGGCCACTCCCGGCGCAGTCGCTCGATCTCCCGGCACATCCGGTCCAGGCTGTGACCCGAGACGTTGTCGCAGTTGCCGTAGGTCCGGTCCCCGAAGGCCACCATGTAGCGCCCGGGGATGTGAATGGGCACCCCGTCGAAGGCGGTCTTCATCACGACGCCGGACCAGCCGGCCCGGTAGGCCTTCACGACCGCGTCGTAGCCGTCGGTGGGAGGGGCGGCAGACAGCAGGAACGGCGATCGGAGGGGGATTCCGAAGAAATCGCAGTCCAGGGGCACCGGCAGCCGGTCATGGCCGGCAAGCAGCACCGTGCTGGCGGTAGGACGCGGCGGAACCGGAGCCTCGGTGCCGTCGAGGCAGGCCAGCAACCGGGCCGCCGCGTTCTTTCCGGAGGCCACCGCCTCGACGACCGTCGTGGGGCCATGGGCCAGGTCCCCGGCCACCACCACCCCGTCCCCCTCGGCCACCTGCCAGTCCGGGCGAGCCCCGATGGCCAGCACGACCACCTCGAACTCCGGGCGGACCTGACGGGTCCCCGGAAGCCCCTCGCAGTGCCGGGGGTGGAACGGCATCCCAGGCGGCAGACGGACCTTCTCGGTGACCAGGCCCCCCACCCGCCCGTCCCGGGTCCGCCGGATGCGCGTGATCCGGGTCCGGCCGGTGACCTGGATGGCCCGATCCACCAGGACCTGGCGCTCTTTCGCCGTCAGGGGCATCTCCCCCAGGGTCTCCAGGCAGAACAGTTCCACCGCCGACGCGCCCCGACGGCGAGCCACCTCGGCGCAATCCACCGCCACCGCCCCACCGCCGATCACCGCCACTGCCCGCCCCTGGACCTCCCGAGGCGGGTCCCCCTCGAGCCAGGTCCGCCAGTCGATGGCCGCCCGATCCCCCGGGACGCCCAGGCGGATCGGACGGTCGAGTCCCGTCGCCACCACGACCCCGTCGTAACGCGCCCGGAGCCGGGCGAGGTCCCGGATCCGCCGCCCCAGACGCAGCCGGATGCTCCCCTGGCGCAACAGCCACGCGATGTCGGTCTCCAGGACCGCCGGGTCCAGGCGTCCCGCGGGGATGTCCAGACACATCCCTCCGGCCCGAGAGCGAGACTCGAAGACCTCCACCCGAAGACCGGCCCGGGCCAGCACCGCCGCCGCCGCAAGCCCCGCCGGCCCACCGCCGACCACCGCAACCCGCCGACGCCCCGGCCGGACCGGTGGGAGGTCCGGCAGGACCCCCAGGTCCTTGGCCTTCTGGATCAGCGTCGCCTGGACCGCGGGGATCTCGATGGGCCGGTCCAGTCCGGCCCGCGTGCAGGCGGCCATGCAATGCCGATCGGGACAGACCGCCCCACAGACCCCGCCGAGGGGATTGGCAGTCAGGATCTCCCAGGCCGCCCGGGCGATGTCGGAGGCCAGACCGTCCCGGGCCGCCCGGATGAAGTCCGCCGGAGAACAATGAGCCGGGCAGGCCTCCCGGCAGGGCTTCTCCTCGCAGTACTCGCAGCGGGCCACCTGGGCCCGCAACTGGGAGTCCGTCAGGAAGGGTCGCTCCATGGCGCTCCTCCGCAGCACACAAAGGGGGGATTCTACAACCGTTTCCCCTGGTCAGGGAGCCTCCCGATCCCCATCCAAATGGCGGACGCCACTCGGGGGCCGGCCCCTTGACCGATCCGGGCGGTTCGCTAGAGTCACCGGGAGACCGGGCCCCTGGAGGGAACCGGAACGAGGAGGCGCCGATGCCGTTTCGATTCTCTGCCGAAGAGAACGCCGAGGTGATCCGGGTGCTGGAGACCCGGTACGGTCAGCACCTCCGGGGGGAGTTCTTCGAGGTCTCGGGGCGCATGGAACCGACCTTCGGGGAGGTCATCGTCACCCTGGCCAACCGCCAGGACACCTTCCGGTACCGGATGGAGTTCCGGGCCGCCCTGGCCGAGAACCGCCTCTCCCAGGCCGAGGCCCGGGACCTGCTGCTGGATTTCGTCGGCTACTACCTGGACCAGTACTTCGAGAGCGGCCGGGACCTCCTGCTGCCCCTGGACTTCCAGCCCTACGAGATGGGGGAACACGTCGTCTATGCCCGGGGCGACGTCACGAATCCGACGCTGGACCGGATGGCCGACGAGATCCTGGACCGGGGAGTGCCGCTGGAGCCGGGACCGGGAGGATCGCCTCGGCGGCGGCCCGAGCGGGACTCCGGCGAGGCCTCCCGGCCGGAGGCTCCTGACGGGAAGCATTGACAGGCCGGCCCCTGGATGACCATCTTCCGTCGGCACCAGCCCTGGAGGTCCCTGATGGACCTGAGGATGTCCCGGTTCGTCTTGCCCCTGATCTGGATGGCCGCCTGCGGCGGCAGTGAGACTTCGAATCCAGGAAGTCGGGACCTTCCCGGAGTGGACTCCTCGATCGATGCCGTCGGGACCCACGACGTGACGCCTGGGGACCCCGGCGAGGACCGGGGACCGGGACCGGAGGACCTGACCGGTATCCTGGATGCCCCGCTCCCCGACCGGTGGGAGGACCTGGACGCCCCCCGAGACCTGCCCTCCCCGTCCGACCTCCCCGAAGACCTCCAGCCAGAACTCCCGGGCGACCTGCCGGGGGATTCCCCCGTGGGGACGGACCTGGCCGAGACCGGGCCCGTAGACCTGCCGCCGGAGGATGCCGTCACGCCTCCGGATCGGGCCGATCCGGATCGCCCGGGCCCCTTTCCCACCACGACCCGGAAGGCCGATGTCCGGCGCGGCAACCGGACGATCCCGGTCGTCGCCCATGTCCCCGACGGCCTCGGCCCCTGGCCCCTGGTGGTCTTCCTGCCGGGCTTCCAGGCCTCGACGGACCTCTACCAGGGGACCGTGGACCGTCTGGCCTCTCACGGCTTCCTGGTGGTCCGGGCCGCGCCTCCGGGATCCCTGTTGAACGTCAGCCACGTGGAGATGCGCGACGACGCCCGAGCCGTGATCGACTGGGCCCTGGACGGACAGGGGCCCCTGGCGGGCCTGGCGGATCCCGCTCGCATCGGCATGATGGGCCACAGCCTCGGGGGCAAGATCTCGGTGATGGCCGCCTTCAGCGACCCCCGCATCCAGGCGGTCTTCGCGATGGACCCGGTCAACGGGGGCAACCCCATCACGGGCTACACGGCGTCGCTGCCGGACATCGTGCCGGACCAGGTGGCCCCGCTGCAGATCCCCCTGGGCCTTCCCGGGGAGGACTGGAGCGCCACCCACACCGCCCCCCTGAGCCCCGCCTGCGCCCCGGCGGACCAGAACTTCCGGACCTTCTACGACGCGGCCTCGTCCTCCCCCTGGAAGGCCCTCTGGGCCCTCGGAGGAGCCGATCACCAGGACTTCGTGGACGACCCGGCGGCCTGCGGATTCACCTGCTCGGTCTGTCCCGACGGCCCTGGAGAAGACCAGGATCAGATCGACGCCGTGCGCACGCTGATGGTGGCCTTCTTCCGGAGGCACCTGGCCGGCGAGACGGCGATGGAGGACTGGCTCGTGGGCGGCCGAGTCCCGGCCGAGGTGTCCGAGGTGCGACATGTCCCGTGATCCCGGTCCGGATCAGGGCGTGAACGCCCATGGGCCTCGACCGTCTTGCCTGAGAGGCCTGCCATGACCCTCTGGGAATGGATGCAACTGCTGCTGGGCCTGGGGTTGGTCCTGCTGGCGGCGGAGGCCCTGGTCCGCGGCGCCTCGGAACTGGCCGCGGCCCTGGGCGTCCCGCCCCTGGTGATCGGCCTGACGGTGGTGGCCTTCGGCACCTCCTCCCCGGAGCTCGCCGTCAGCGTCGCCGCCGCCTTCCGAGGCAACGGGGACATCACCTTCGGCAACGTGGTCGGGTCCAACCTCTTCAACATCGCGGTGGTGTTGGGGGCCGCGGCCCTGATCCGCCCCATCGAGATACCGGCAGCGATCCGGAGGCAGGTCCGGTGGGTCGAGGCGCCGTTGATGGTCGGGTCTGCCCTGGCTGCCGCTGCGGTGGCCTGGGACGGGCGGATCGCGCGATGGGAGGGGATCGTGCTGGTCCTCGGCCTGACCCTGTACCTGCTGTGGCAGGTCCGGGAGGCGATGGTCGGCCATGAACCGTTGCCGGTGCCCGTCCTGGAGCCCCCGCGGAAGGGCTCCCAGTCCCGGCCGGCGGGAGACCGCCAGGGGCGAGCCCTGCTTCGGAACGGGTTGCTGGTCCTGCTGGGGCTTGGCGGGCTCTACCTGGGATCGGACTGGATGGTCGAGGGATCCGTGGCCCTGGCCCGCTGGGCCGGGGTGCCTGACCGGGTCATCGCCCTGACCCTGATTGCCGGCGGCACGTCCCTGCCCGAGGTCGCCACGTCGGTCGTCTCGGCGATCCGGCGGCAACCGGAGATCGCCCTGGGCAACGTGCTGGGGTCCAACCTGTTCAATGTCGCGGGAGTGCTCGGTCTGTCGGCGTCGGTCGCCCCCGAGGCCCTGGCGGTGACACCGGGATCCCTGGCCCTCGACCTGCCGGTGCTGGTGGCCCTGTCGGTCCTGTCGCTGCTGGTCCTGGCCTTCCGTCCCAAGGTCTCGCGGCTCCAGGGGGCCCTGCTGATGGCGATCTACTGCGTCTATGTGGGCGTCCTGATCACGAGACCCTGAACGCCCCGACCCGATCCTGACACGGCCGTCATCACCGATGAGAGCGGCGCCAGACGGCGGGGCCTGTCGTCCCGACCTGGGGCGCCAGGCCCAAGACACCCTCATGCCCATGAAAATACGTGGATTTTCACCATGGCCCTTGCGTCTGTCCAAAGAATGTCGAACTTTTGTTCAGGACGGGATGGTCCCGTTCACTGTCCACCAAGGATGCTCCGAGGAGGCTCCCATGAAGTTTCAACGTCTGTCGCTGGTGACGCTGGCGGCCCTGTCCATGGCGTCCCTGTCCGCGTGCGATGCCGATTCCGGTTCCAACCCTGGCGGATCCGACATCATCGGAGACAACCCGACCGATGTCGGTACGGACCAGGGCACCGACGGGGGCGGCGAGACCCCACCGGTCGCCCGGGCCCGTCTGCGAGCCATTCACCTCTCCCCCGACGCCCCGGCCGTGGACATCTTCGCCAATGGCGGCCCGACGGCGGCTGTCACCGGCCTGGCCTTTCCAAACGGAACGGACTATCTGGACCTGGAGGCCGGCACCTACGACTTCGACATCGCCCCGGCCGGCGCAGGCATCGGCGCGAAGGTGAAGTCCGTCCCCGATCTGCTTCTGGAAGGTGGCAAGTCCTACACCGCCTTCGCCTATGATGGCGTGGCCAGCCTGAAGGTGGGCGCCCTGGTGGACGACGACGCCGGCCTCGCACCCGGCAACATCCGGGTCCGGGCCATCCATGTCGCCGTCGGCGTGGGCCAGGTGGACATCT
>JAKPOP010000024.1 GCA_029547805.1 Deltaproteobacteria bacterium | reverse complement strand
AGCGTCTCCATCGGGTGCTCCAGCCCGATCCGGCGCAGCACCACCAACTCCGCCTCGCCCAGTTTCGGCCGTCGCCCGCTTCGCTTACCCGCGATGGTATTGGATGTGTCGGACATGCCTCCCCCGTCGTTGCCGACCTGGGAAAGATTGTAGGACGGTCAGTTGTTTATGTCCACACCTTCTAAAGCCCCCGGCCACGGTCCTGATGACCTACGGTGCCGGCGACGGGTCCGTGTTGACCCGTCAGCCAGACGGGACCTGGGTCCGGGTGCTGGACGACGGCACGATGGAGACCTACGACGCCCGAGGCCTCCTCCAGTCTCGGGGGCGCGACGGCCACCCGCCGCTCGTCTTCGTGTATGCCCGGGACTGGGACCTCCCCCGGGAGGAGGAGACCTGCGGAACGCCCCTGGCACCCCCTCGCCTGGATCGCATCACGCTGGCCGGGGAGTCCCTCTTCTCCTTCGAGTACGGCGGTCCGGACGGCCGCCTGTCCAAGGTCACCGACGCGACGGGGCGGACGGCGGTCTGGACCTCGGGGGGCCCCGGCGCGACGGCCTTCCAGGTCTCGCTTCCCGGGGAGGTGACCGCCTCGTTCCGCCACGACGAGGAGGGGCGCCTGGTGGAGCGCCGCCTGGAGATGCCGCAGCGTCATGAAGGCACCTGGACCTACGAGTATGACGGCTTCCGCCTCTTGTCGGTCCTGAGTCCCATCCGGGGCGGGCGGCTCATCGTGGCGGCCGACGGGCAGGTCATGGTGGCCCCGTCGGCCTTCAGTGCGGCTCGCATCGCCAACGACGTCCGGGCCCGGGAGGCCGTGGGGGTGATTCCCTTGCCCGGCGGGGGCGAGGTCTCGGTGGCCGTCACGGCTCGGGGACTGCGCGTGGACGGACCGGGGGAGCGGACGACCCGCTGGGACCGGGACCCCTGGGGGCGCCCGACGCGGCGCGTGGCCGGTGACGGGGGCGTGCTGGCGATGACGTACGACGCGGCCGGTCGCCTGACCGAACTACGGAACGAGGACACCGGCCAGACCTGGAGGTACCGCTGGGGGCGTCCCGAGGACCTCCCGGGATACCGTCCCGTTCTGGACGACCGCCTGCTGGCCCGGGAGGACCCGCTTCACCGCACGACCTTCTTCCACTGGGACGAGGCTGGCCGCCTCTCCCTGCGCGTTGACCCCGACGGCGGGACCACCCGGTGGACCTGGGAGACCACGGGGGCGGCCCAGGGCCTGCTGCGGACCCTGACTGACGGCGCAGGCGTGCAGCATGTCGTCACCCACGACGCTGCCGGGAACACGACGGAGGTCTTCGAGGGGCGACCGGACGGCACCGCCGGCTGGTCCTGGCGGGTGACCCGGGATGCCGTGGGGCGGGTGATCCGGATGGAGGACCCTCGGACGGGGGTGTCCCGGTCGGACTGGGACGAACGGGGAGGGCTCGTGGGGCATCGCCGCCTGTCGGGGGACGGCCAGGAGGTCCTGGAGTCCTGGGCCTTCACTCGGGCGGCCACGGCGGCCTGGGAGTCCGTGGGGGAGCCCATCCCCGCGTCGGCCGTCCTGCGGGCCGAGGACGGGGAGGGACGGGTCTGGACCGAGGACTGGGACGAGCACGGGCGTCGGGCTCGAAGTCTCGACGCGGCCGCCGGGACGGAGGAATACGGCCACGACCTCGCGGGACGACTGACCTCGATCCGCTGGGGAGACGGCAGCACTCTGGCCATCGAATGGGATGATGCGGGCCGTCCCTGGCGGCAGACCGCTGGCGGGCCAGCCGAGGGGGGAGGCTCCACCGTGGAGCACGACGCCCTGGGGCGCGTCGAGAAGCGCGTGGATGGGGCTGTCCGAGAGGTCTTCACCTGGGAGAAGGGAAAGGGGGTGGTGGCGCTGTCGGTCTCCCCTTCGGGGACGACTGGAGCGGGGGTCTCCTTTGTCCTCCACAGGAACCCATCGGACGAGGTGGGCGACGAGGTCCTGGACCTGCTGGGGGTGGCGTCTCTGCGCATCCGCCGGGCCTTCGACGATAGGGTCGAGGAGGTCTGGGCCGAGCCCCTGGGCACTCCCGGCGGATATTCCTCGCTCGTGAAGGTGCATCGTGACTCGGGGCGCCGGGTCGTGGCCATCGACCGGGCCAACGGCGTCCGCACCGTCCGGGCCTACGACGACCTGGGACGACCTGCCTGGCAGGAGGAGCAGGCCCCGGGGGGCACCTATCGTGTGGAGTGGCGCTACGGCCAGGGGCCTCGACCCACGGGGGTGCGCCTGGGGTCGGTGGATCGCGACTACGGGTGGGACGGCGCGGGGCGCCTGGTCTCCTGTGGCGACACGGGGGACACCGCGACCTGGGACCGGGGTGCGGCCCGGGCCTCGTCGGCCGCCGGGGCCTGGATCCGCGATGAAGGAGGGCGCCTGCTGGACAGCGGGTCCGCCACCTGGGAGCACGACACCCGGGGCCGGGTCACGAAGCGGACCCCGCGCCTCGAGGGCCTGCCGGTGCTGGAACTGCGGTATGGGCCCGGTGGCCTGCCCTCGGAGGCCCGCCTGGACGGCGTCCTCGTGGCGCAATACCGGTACGACGACCTGGGCCGCCGGGTCGAGCGGATCACCGGCGAGGGGGCCTGGTACTACGGCTACCTCCCGGATACGGACCGGCTGGTGCGTGTGAGGGAGCCCTCCGGCCGCGACTGGATGGTGGTGGACGTGGAGGGGCACCTGGGCTTCGGCGCCGCCGTGGCTGCCGATGGTGCTCAGCGGTTCGTCCACTTCGACCCCTTTGGGCGCGTCCTTGGCTGGTCCGACGAGTCCGGGACGTTCGAGGTCGCCCGGGAGGACTGCTTCGGGTCGCCTCTGGCTGCCCCCGCAATGACGGGACCGCTTCCGGGGTTCCACGGAGTCCTGTTCGACGGCGAGACGGGCCTGTATGGCGTTGGCCCCCGCCTCTATGACCCCTCCATCGGCGAGTTCCTGCAGCCGGAACCCATGGGCTTCGCGCCGATGGCGGGATCCTACACCTATGCCGCCGGGGATCCCGTTCTGAGGGCGGACCCCAACGGGCGGTTTCTGGGATGGGCCGCCCTGGGGGCCGTTTCGGTAGGTCTTGCGGTCCTCTACGGCATCGGACAACTGGCCCATGGTCAGAATGCCCGGCAGGTCCGGGAGGCCAACGAGGCGACGGTGCGTGCCGCAGACATCCGGCCGGAGGCGGACCGGGCCACGGACATCGCCGCGGACAAGGGGAACCGCATCCGGAACCACGCGGTCCAGGGAGGGGAGCACGCCGTGCGTTCGGTCGCCCGGGCCATCCAGACGGTCACGAACCCGGCCCAGTCGGCCCGGGATGCGGCCGAAGCGGCTCGCGACACGGCCGAAGAGATCCTGGACGACCAGCGACAGGATCCGGCCGCGACGCCGCCTCCCGCGGCCCCGGAAGGAGGCACCCCACCATGATGCGCATCTCCCGGCGGATTCCGAGGCTGGAATGGGCCACCGAACTGGTCCTCCTGGCTGTCGCCTGCGGAGGGGGACACCTGAGCCCCCCCGGCGATGCCCTGGAGGACGGGCCCGACGGATCGGCCTACGACCACTCCCGGGACTCCGGCAAGGACAAGGGCGGAGGCGACCCCGCGAGGCTGCAGTGGCCCGAGGCCCGCCTGGTCGTTCCGGGGGCCACGACCCCGGCCCTGGCCATCGCGGGCGGAACGGTGCTGCTGGCCTACACCCGTGCGGACCAGGAACTGGTCCTGCGGGCCGGACCCGTGGACGGCTCCGAGGTCGTGCTGAGCACGCGCGACGAGCCCGGCGTCGGGGTGACCCGCTACGCCCCGCCCAGGATCGCCGCCGATCCTGGGGCCCGGCGGGCCGTCGTCCTGTGGTCCTTTGGCGAGGTCGACCTCCGGACGGCCTGGTGGCGGGATGGGGCCGTGGAGGCCCCCGACACCTCCATCATCGACCTTCGGGGGATTCCCCTGCTGGACTGGAATCCGGCCCGGAGCCTCTCGGTGGCCTGGTCGTCGTCAGGGCCCCTGGCCGTGATCGATTCCATCGAGCCGTCCGTGCAGGTCATGAACCCCGACGGCACCCCGGGGCCCAGCCAGAAGGCACGGGACGTCGTGTATGCCTTTCCGATCCCGGGGCCTGCCGACCCTCCTCTTCCCTGGCCAGACGCCACGGTGGAGATGGCCGACTACCCGGGCGGCTACTACCTGGGATACGGCGAGAGCCCTTCCATCGCGCCCCTGGCGTCTCGGGCCGAGTGGGGTCCTGGGCCCGCGGCCCTCGTGGTGGCCTCCTTCCCGCAGTGGAACGTCGAGGGGGGCGAAACGCGATTGCCAGGGTTCGCCTGGGCGGTTGCGCGCCTGGTACCCGGGTCCCAGGGGCGCAACGGGCGCTGGCTGGAGCCCGTGATGCGGGGCCATCTGGACCTGCCCGACTCCGAGCCCAAGGCGTGGATGCAGATCCATTCCCTGGGTCCTGATCATGGGGTCCTGACCTACTGTCGCCCGGAGGGGAGCACGGCGGTATATGACATCTTCCTGCAGCGTTACGTGCTCGGGGCCGATGGGGTGCCGGCGGTGGAGGGTGGGTTCGTCAACGTCTCGGAGACCTTTGGATTTACGGACCATTCCGAGTATCCCGTCGTGCTTCCGGCCGGGGATGGTCGTTTCTGGGTGGCCTGGCGCGAGTCGGAATTCGGGCCCCGCGTTGCGCTGTATGACGCGCAGTTGAACCGGGTGGGCATCGCGGCCCCGGAGTTGGAGTTGCACCAGGACCCGTCCGACGCCGTTGCCGCCGCCGTGGACGCCACGGGAGCCCTGCATCTGGCGGCGGTGGTGTTTCCCCGGTCGAGTCAGATCGGGCAGGGCGATCCCGAGGTCCGCTACTGGGTCATCGATCGTCCCTGAGGGGGTGCTCCCGACGGCGGGTGAACCTGCCTGCGCGGGCTCGCCTCCCGTTCCGGGCAGGAACCAGCGATTTGCAGGCCTCACGACCCGGACCGATTGAAAGCCGGGCGCCGTTGCGCTAGGGTTCGCCGCCCCGAGGGGTCGGGAGGAACAGGGGTGCGGATCCTGCTGGTGCTGGCATCGTCGCCCACAGACCCGCTGCGGCGAAACGACCCATTCATGCCGCTGGCGCTGCCGCTGCTGGCCGCAACGGCCCCGGACCATGACTACCGGCTCGTGGACCTGCTCTGGGACGACCCCCGGGACCTGCCCGGGGACGTGGACCTGGTGGGCATCAGCATGCGCTACACGGCCGAGACGGAGGCCTACCGCATCGCGGAACGCTATCGGCGAAAGGGCATTCCGGTGGTGATCGGGGGACCCCAGGCCTCGGCGGTGCCGCTCCGGGCACTGCGGCACGCCAGTGCGGTGGCGGTCGGCGAGGGGGAACCGCTGTGGCCCGTCATCGTCCGCGACGCGGAGGCCGGGAACCTGAAGGACCTCTACGTCTGCTCGCCCGGGACCTTCGATGCCCCGGATGGACTCCGGGTGCATCAGGTTCACGAATACCCGGACCTGGCGACGATCCCGAGGGCCCACCGGCACCGGATGCGACGGCGCTACCGCTTCGACACGGTCTTCGCGGTGCGGGGTTGCCCCATCGACTGCGACTTCTGCGCGGTGCCCTCGATGTTCGGCAGGACCTTCCGGCGCAGGCCCGTCGAGGAGGTGGTGGCGGAAATCGACACCTTCCGGGGTTACTACTACCTTCTCGACGATACGGTCTTCGGCAAGCCGGCCACCTATGACTACTACCTGGACCTCTATCGGCGCATCGGGGAACTGTCCCGGCGCCGGTTCTTCATCGGCCAGGGAAACCTGGACGCGGTGGCGGACCCCCGGGGCCGGGAGGTGATCCAGGCAGCGGTGAAGGCAGGCCTGCTCTACGTGATGGTCGGCATGGAGTCGATCAATCCGGCGACGCTCCAGGCCAGCGGGGCGGTGCGGAAGATGGGGGTCCGGGACGCCCAGGACCCGGTCCAGCGGATGGCGGAACACGTCCGGTGGCTCCAGGAGCAGGGGCTCATCGTGTCTGGCTGGTTCGTGGTGGGCTACGAGGGCGATGACCTGGGAACCTGGCAGCGGACACTGGACTTCTGCCGCGCCCACGGCATCCTGCCGGTGATCTTCCCCATCAAGGCCCTGCCGGGTACGCGGCTCCATGATCGGCTGGACCGGGAGGGGCGCCTGGACGATCGGCGGTTCCTGAACCTGCGCCATCCGGGGCTCGATGACGAGGCCCTGGTGGCCGAGTGGCGTCGGGTCTCCCGGGAGGGCTACCGCTTCCGGGAGCGGTGGGCCAGGACGGCGTTCTACAGGGCGTTCTTCCGCCACCTGCCGCCTCAGGACCGAGTCCACCACCTGCTCTTCACCTGGATCCTGCAGGCCAAGATGGGCCAGGGACTCATGCACGACGAGTTCTACCTGGAACCCCGGGACCCGGAGAATGGCCTGGATGGGCAAACGGAAGACCCGGCACCGGACGGACGCTGACCGGGCCCCGGAGGCAGGGGCGACCGCCGCGACCTCCTTCCAGGGACCTCGGGTGCCGGGAGCCATGGGTCCTGGCGCCCACGGGGCCCCGGCCCGCCGACCAACATCCGGGACCATGTCCGTGCCGTTTCCCCGGCACGGATCCTCCGGCGGACCCGGCTGGCCCCTCCGCTGACCGGTCTCCTGGTCCGCTGGTCCCTTGCAATCGGAAGTGCCGTTCCCGACAATGGAAATCCAGGGAGGGAGGAGGTCCTCATGCGCACCGCAGGAAGGATGGTCTGCTGGCTCACGCTGGCGGGATTCGGGGGGTGCCTGGGAGGGTCGGTGGGACCGGTGCCGGAGCCGCCGTCCCCGGAGGTCACGGCGACCGGACCCCTGAGTCTCCAGGAGGACGACATCGCGGCCTTCCTGGACGGAAGCGACCTGCGCGTCTCGGTCGTGCTGCACCGGGAGGGGCAGGGGCGAATCGACGGGAAGGTCCGGATCACGCTGCTGTCTCTGGAGGACGAGACGCAGACCTCCACCGGGGAGGCGGCCTTTACCTTCGATGCCGGGGCCGAGACGGTGCCGGTGCGGGTGGCGGCCCTGCCGGACCTCCAGGAGGCCTCCCGGCAGGCGGTGGTGCTGCTCCGCTACCGGGTCGAAAGCAACGTGGGGACGCTGCAGGGCACCCGGAGCCTCTTCGTGGCGATGCCGAAGGAGTCGGTGGTGCTGATGGGGCCGAAGACCTGGCTCCAGGGGGAGGAGACGGCACTGCGCCTCTTCGCCCGAAACCCCATCACGGGAGCGCCGCTGGCTGGCAAGACCCTGGATGTCGAGGGGGTGCTGGCGGTTCCGGGCCCCGATGGGAACCCTCAGGAGGTGCGACGCACGGCCACCGTGACCACCGATGACGAGGGACTGGCGCGGGTGGCCTTCTCCTTCCCCGATGCGGGAACGCTGCAGATCCGGGCCCTGGGCGAGGCCTCCGGTGGGACTCGGATCGAGGCCCTGAGCCAGGGGGAGGTGGTGCGGTTGCGGCGGGTGCTGGTGACCACCGACAAGCCCCTCTACCAGCCGGGCCAGGAGATGCACCTGCGGGTGCTGGCGCTGCGGAAGCCCGCGCTGCATCCCGATGCGGGGGCCCCGGTGCGCATCGAGGTGATGGACGCCAAGGGCAACAAGGTCTTCAAGGTCCAGGCCGAGGCCAGCGAGTTCGGCATCGCCTCGGCCCGGATGCGCATCGCGAACGAGGTGAACCTGGGCACCTGGAAGGTCCGGGTCACCGTCGGGGACACGGTGACGGAGAAGGCGGTGACCGTGGACCGCTACACGCTGCCGAAGTTCCGGCTGGACCTGGCGCTGGACCGCCCCTGGTATCTGGTCGGGGGCGTGGTGAAGGGCCAGGTCTCGGCGCGCTACTTCTTCGGCAAGCCGGTGGCCGGGGGCACGGTGAAACTGGTCCTGTCGGCCTATGACGTGGAGTTCAGCGACTTCGCGACGCTGACCGGGACGACCAGCGCCGAGGGCCTGTGGACCTTCGAGGCGCGGCTGCCGACCTACCTGGTCGGGCAGCCTCTGGAGCAGGGGAAGGCCCTGGTGAAGGCGGCCGTGGAGGTGACGGACACGGCCGGACAGGTGGTGGCGAAGCAGGCCGCCGTGCTGGTGGCCCAGGACCCATTGAAGGTGGTGCTGATCCCCGAATCGGGAGTGCTGGTGCCCGGGATCGAGAACCGGGTCTTCGTCTTCGTGGAAGACCCCTCGGGGCAGGCCGTGAAGGCCCAGGTGACCGTGAAGGTCGGGGAGGATGCCCCGGCCATCACGCTGCAGACCGACGAGACCGGGATCGGGGAGTTCCTGCTGACCCCCGAGTCGGAGGCCCTGATCCTGGAGGCGACGGCCCGGGACGCCCAGGGGGCCACCGCCACCACCCGGCAGATGATGATGCCCGGGGCCTCCGGGGAGGCGGTGCTGGTCCGGACGGACCGGGCCCTCTACCGGGTCGGGGAGACCCTGGAGGTGACGATCCTGGCCCCCGACGGGAAGGACCGGATCTACCTGGACCTCCTGCGCCAGGGACAACTGGTGCGCCAGGAGGCCCTGGACCTCAAGGACGGCCGGGCCACGACCCAGGTGGACCTGGACGGGCAGCTGGCCGGGGACCTGGTGGTGTCGGCGTTCTACCTGTCGTCAAAGGGCCGGGTCATCCGGGACCAGAAGGTGGTCTTCGTCCAGGGGGCGGACGGGCTGCAGGTGGACGTGGAGCCCTCCCGGGAGACCTATGCGCCGGCAGAGGAGGCCCGCATTGGCATCCGGGTGACCGGGAGCGCCAGCGGGGACCCGGTGGTGGCGGCCCTGGGCCTTCAGGTGGTGGACGAGGCGGTCTATGCCCTGTCGGAGAACCAGCCGGGGCTGCTCCGGACCTGGTTCGAACTGGAGGACGCCATCCGGGAGCCGAAGTACGAGATCCATGGCGCCTCGTTCCCGGTCGTGGATCTGGTGACCGAGGACCCGGAGGACCCCGAGGCCCGGGCCCGGCAGGACCGGCAGGCCCAGGCGGCCTTCGCGGCGATGCAGACCCCCGAGGCCCTCGGGGCGGCCTCGTCCTGGGACCAGGACCTGAAGACGGCGCTGACGGCCCTGAACCCCTACTACCAGAAGGAGCGGGACCGGGTGCTGTCGGTGACCCGGGCGATGGCCCAGAACGGCCAGATCACCTGGGAAAACGCCTTGTCGTTCCTGAAGGACCAGAAGTACTTCTATGACTTCTTCGGCAATCTCTATCGATTCGACTCGACCGACGGCTACACGGTCACGATGGCCAGCCGCGGGCCCGACGAGCGGGAGGGGACCGCCGACGACTGGCAGGGTCGGTTCGAGTTGTGGGAGGCCATCGACCGGGGCTGGGAGGACGGGGAGTTCAACGGGGGCGGCGGAGCGGTCCCCGGGGCCGCCGATGCCGCGATGGGGATGGATGCGGGGGCCACTCCTCCGGTGGCCGAGGGCGAGGGGCAACCCCGGGTGCGGAACTGGTTCCCGGAGACCCTGTACGTGAATCCCCAGGTGATCACGGGACCCGACGGGCGGGCCGAGGTCTCGTTCCCCATCGCGGACAGCATCACAGAGTGGCGGCTGTCGGCGCTGGCCAACAGCGCCGACGGGCGCCTCGGGTCCGTGGACCGGGGCATCCGGGTCTTCCAGCCCTTCTTCGTGGACGTGGACCTGCCCCGGACGATGACCCGGGGTGACGAGGTCTCGTTCCCGGTGGCGGTCTACAACTACCTGGACACGACCCAGACGGTGCGGCTGGAGATCGAGGCGGGGGCCTGGGCCGACCTGGCCGGGGACACGGCACCCAGCGTCGCGGTGGAACCCGGGGCCGTGAAGGGGGTCTCGGTGACCCTCCGGGCTCGGGAGGTGGGCTGGCATGGCGTGCTGGTCCGGGCCTACGGGGACGGCGGGGTCGCCGATGCGGTGATGCGCACGCTGGAGGTGCTGCCCGACGGCATCGAGGTTCGGGGGTCGGACCAGGGGCGCCTGACGCAGCCGGTGACCCGGACCGTGACCTTCCCGGTGGAGGCGATCCCCGGGACGCCGAAGGTCCTGGTGAAGGTCTTCCCGGGGGTGATGGCCCAGGTGGTCGAGGGCCTGGACAGCATCCTGCAGATGCCCTCGGGATGTTTCGAGCAGACCACGGCGACGCTGTGGCCCGATGCGCTGGTGCTCCAGTATGCGGCCCTGTCGGGCAAGATCACGCCGGAGATCGAACTGAAGGCCCGGGAGTTCGTGAGCCTGGGCTACCAGCGCCTGCTGACCTTCGAGTGCACCGGCGGCGGCTTCACCTGGTTCGGGGACCCCAATCCGCCGAACCTGATCCTGTCGGCGATGGGGGTGATGGAGTTTTCGGACATCGGCGCGGTGATGGACATCGACGAGGCCATCGTGCCCCGGACGGCGGCCTTCCTGGCCGGTCGACAGGCCGCCGACGGGTCCTGGCACGAGACCCAGGGCAGCGAGTTCGCCACGGTGCAGTACGACGACCTGATGACGACCTGCTTCATTGGATGGGCCCTGGGAGGGGCCGGGGCGTCTGCCGGAAATGCCCGTTCCTACATCGCCGGGCATCTGAGGGCCGGGACCTCGACGTACGCCCTGGCCCTTTGCGCGAACGCGCTGGCGGTCCTGGACCCGAATGGGGCCGCGACGGACCAGGCCTTCCGGGACCTGGAGGGGCGGGCGGTCCGGGAGGGGGACCTGGTGCACTGGAGCGCCGGGGTGAGCCAGGACTCGTGCTGGTATGGCGGCGGGGAGGGCACGGACCTGGAGGCGACGGCGCTGGCATCGCTGGCCTTGATGAAGGCCGGGCGGGCGATGGACCTGGTCTCGGGGGCCATCGGGTACCTGGCCTCGAAGAAGGACTCCTTCGGCAACTGGGGATCGACCCACGCGACGATCCTGGCCCTGAAGGCCTTCACGGCCTCGTTGTCGTCCCTGACCCAGGACGCTCGGGGGCTGGTGACGCTGATGCTCAACGGTGAGGCGGCCGAGTCCCAGGAGGTGACGCCGGAGAACGCCGACGTCTTCTTCCAGTTCGACCTGTCGGACCGCCTGGACCCGGCGGGGCCCAACGTGGTGGACCTGCGCTTCGACGGGGAAGGGACGCTCATGTATCAGGTGGTGTGGTCCCACTACGTCCCCGGCGTTTCTGGAGGCCCGGGGACCGGACCGCTGGAGATCGACGTGGTCTATGACCGGACGGACCTGGCGGTGAGCGACGTGGTGAACGTCACCGCGACGGTGCGCAACGTCTCGGAGAAGGTGGCGCCGATGGTCCTGGTGGACCTGGGGATGCCTCCGGGGTTCGACCTGCTGCCTGACGGGCTGGAGCAGGCGGTGCGGGACCGGACGATCCAGAAGTTCGAGACGACGGACCGGCAGATCCTGGTCTACGTGGATGCCATCGAGGCGGGGCAGCGACTGGTGCTTTCGTATCAGTTGCGGGCACGCTATCCCCTGAAGGTCCAGTGCCCCTCCAGCACCGCGTCGCTCTACTACGACGCCACAAGCGCCGCGACGGCCACCTGTCCCGGCCTCGAGGTCCGCTGACCTTCCGGCGATCCGGACCTGTTCCCGCCATTCCGGGATGTTGGGTGGCGGGGGGCCCGAGGGCCGGTCCTTCGGACACGACGTCGCCCCGTGGGCGCTGCCCCCGGGGCGCGTCTGCGACCTCGGCGCGCGCGGGGGCATGGATGGCCCCCGCAAGGTCGCGCGCGCCTGCGGAGCGTCCTCCGTGCCCGGCCCCCAGGTCCCCCCGATGGAGGTGGCCGCCACGGGGTGGTGGAATGGGGCGCTGGCGGGGGATGCGGTTGTTGGGCGGGGTGGTGGAGCGGGGCGTTGGGTGGCGGGGGACCCGGAGGCCGGTCCTCCGGACACGCCGTCGCCCCGGGGGCGCTGCCCCCGGGGCGCGTCTGCGACCTCGGCGCGCGCGAGGGGATGGATGGCCCCCGCAAGGTCGCGCGCGCCTGCGGAGCGTCCTCCGGGCCCGGCCCCCGGGCCCCCCGAGGGAGGTGGGTGCCAGGGGGTGGTGAAGCGGGGCGCTGGCGGGGGATGCGGTCGGTGGAGGGCGGTGGAGCGAGGCGTTGGGTGGCGGGTGGCCCGGGGGCCGGTCCTCCGGGATCTGATCCCACTGCTACCTCCGTTTCCCTTCCTTCGGACGTCTGCACGCGCGGATGGTCCGGACACCTGGGCCGCTTGTGACGGGGTCGTTGACAGGGACGGGGCCTTCGCATAGGCTCCCGCGGGTTCCGCCACGAGGATCGGGTGAAGGACCTCGCCCCCCCTGACCCCCCCTGGACCGGTGATGGGGTGCTGCTGCTGGAAGATGGGACGGTCTTTCATGGGCTGCCCTTCGGGTGGCGCGGAGTCCGCCTCGGGGAGGCGGTCTTCAGCACCGCGATGGCAGGCTATCAGGAGGCCCTCACGGACCCGTCCTACTGCGGGCAGATCCTGGCCCTGACGGTCCCCCACGTGGGCAACTACGGGGTCAACCCCGACGATGTGGAGAGCCGCCGCATCCACCTGGCCGGGTTCGTGGTGGCCTCCCGACCGAGGCTCCACAGCAACTGGCGCGCCCAGGGGAGCCTGGAGGACTACCTCCGGGCCCAGGGGGTCCCGGGCCTGGAAGGGGTGGACACCCGGGCCCTGGTCCGGCGGCTCCGGAACCAGGGGACCATGAAGGCGGCCATCGCCACCGATGGGACGCCGCTGGCCACGCTCCAGAAGCGGCTCCGGGAATGGCCGGGCATCGACCACGAGGACCTGACCCGGCGGGTCACGGTGGAGACGCCGGTGGCCCTGCCCCTGGAGCCGGGAGAGGTGAGCCCGGTCCCCTGCCGGCGGACCACGCTCCGACTCCGGGTCGCGGCGATCGACTTCGGGATGAAGCGGAACATCGTCCGGAACCTGGTCTGGCGCGGCTGCCAGGTCACCTGCTTCCCGGCCTGGACCGACGCCCGGGAGGTCCTGGACCACGAGCCGGACGGGGTCTTCCTGTCCAATGGCCCCGGCAACCCGGCCCAGGTCTCGGCGGGCATCGCGACGGTCCGCCGCCTGCTCCAGCACGGGGACCTCCCGCTCTTCGGCATCTGCCTGGGACACCAGGTCCTGGGCCTGGCGATGGGGGCCCGGACCTTCAAACTGCCCTTCGGCCACCGGGGCACCAACCACCCGGTCCAGGACCTCCGGTCTGGCCGGGTCTGGATCACGAGCCAGAACCACGGGTTCGCGGTGGACCCGGACACGCTGCCGCCGGAGGTGGAGGTGACCCACCTCTCGCTCCATGACCGGACGCTCGAGGGCATGGCGATCCGGGGGCGACCGGTCTTCAGCGTGCAGTTCCACCCGGAGGCGAGCCCCGGTCCCCGGGACGCCCTGGTGCTCTTCGACCGGTTCGTCGAGGCGATGGAGGCCCGCCGTGCCCCGTGACCCCTCCTTGAAGACGGTGCTGGTGATCGGATCGGGCCCCATCGTGATCGGCCAGGCCTGCGAGTTCGACTACTCGGGCGTCCAGGCGGTCCGGGCCCTCAAGGAGGAGGGGCTCCGGGTCGTGCTGCTGAACCCGAACCCCGCCACGGTGATGACCGAGAAGGGGCTGTGCGACGCGACCTACCTGGAACCGCTGCGGCCCTGGGTGGTCCGGCGCATCCTGGAGCGGGAGCAGGTGGATGGGGTGCTGACCACGCTGGGGGGCCAGTCGGCCCTGAATCTGGCCGTGGAGTGCGAGGAACGGGGGATCTGGCAGGAGTTCGGGGTGCGGCTCCTCGGGGCCGAGGTGGCCTCGATCCGGATGGCCGAGGACCGGGAGGAGTTCCGCCGGGCGATGGAGTCCATCGGACTCCCGTGCAGCCGGGGGGGCCTGGTGCGGTCGGTGGAGGAGGGCCTGGCGCTGGCCCGGGACCTGGGCTACCCGGTGATCCTGCGCCCCTCCTTCACGCTGGGGGGCGAGGGGGGCGGCATCGCGGCGGACGAGGACGAGGCCCGGGCGATCCTGGAGATGGGGATCCGGGCGAGCCCCGTGGGCAGCGTCCAGGTCGAGGAGTCGCTGGTCGGCTGGAAGGAGTTCGAACTGGAGGTGATCCGGGACTCGGCCGACAACGGGATCATGGTCTGCAGCATCGAGAACGTGGACCCGATGGGCGTCCACACCGGCGACAGCATCACGGTGGCCCCGGCCCAGACCCTGACCGACAAGGAACTGCAGACGCTGCGGGACTGGGCGCTGCGGATCCTGCGACGGATCGGGGTCTCCTGCGGGGGGTCCAACGTCCAGTTCGCCCTGCACCCGGAGACGGGTCGCCTGATCGTGGTCGAGATGAACCCCCGGGTCAGCCGGTCCTCGGCACTGGCCTCGAAGGCCACGGGCTACCCCATCGCCCGGGTGGCGACCCTGCTGGCCCTGGGCTACACGCTGGACGAACTGCCGAACCGGATCACCCGGACCACCGTGGCGGCCTTCGAGCCGTCCCTGGACTACGTCTGCGTGAAGATGCCGCGGTGGGCCTTCGACAAGTTCCCGGGCGTCCCGGCGGTGCTGACCACCCGGATGCAGTCCATCGGAGAGGTGATGGCCCTGGGGCGGACCTTCGCCGAGGCCCTGGGCAAGGCGGTCCGGAGCCTGGAGACCCGGAATCCCCGGTTGCTGGGCCCCTGCGCCGCCTGGAGCGACGATCAGTTGTCCCGGGGACTCCGGGAGGCCACGCCGGACCGGCTGTTCCGGATCGTGGAGGCCTTCCGGCGGGGGTGGCCCCGGACGGCGATCCACCGGGCCACGGCCTGGGACCCGTGGTTCCTGGACCAGATCGCCCAGATGGTGGACGGCCTCACGGGGGTCGCCTCCTGCCGGGTAGGGATGCTGTCTCCGACCCTGATCCGGGAGGCGAAGGCCCTGGGCCTCTCGGACACGGAACTGGCCGAGGCGGCGGGGATCGCCGAGGAGGCCCTGGACCGGATGCGCCCGGACCCGGCCTTCCGAGGGGTGGACACCTGCGCCGGGGAGTTCGAGGCCCGGACCCCCTACTTCTACAGCACCTACGGGGTCGCCACCGAAGGGGAGGGGATCGGGGAGACGGGGGTGATCATCCTGGGGAGCGGCCCGAACCGCATCGGCCAGGGCCTGGAGTTCGACACCTGCTGCGTCTCGGCGGTCGAAGGCCTGCGGGACGAGGGCCTGCGGCCCATCCTCTACAACTGCAACCCCGAGACGGTCTCCACGGACTTCGACACGGCCGACCGGCTCTACTTCGAGCCCATCACCCACGAGGACGTGATGGCGGTCTGCCGCCGGGAGCGCCCCCGGGGCGTGATCGTGGGCCTGGGGGGCCAGACGCCCCTGAAGGTCGCGGCGGGTCTCGAGGAGTCGGGGGTCCCGATCCTGGGGACCTCCCCCCGGGGGATCGCCCTGACGGAGGACCGCCGTCTCTTCGCGGACCTCTGCCGGCGTCTGGGGGTGCGCATCCCGGAGAGCCGGACGGCCCGGAGCGCCGCCGAGGCCCTGGAGGCCGCCCGGGAACTGGGCTACCCGCTGATCCTGCGCCCGTCCTTCGTGCTGGGCGGCGAGGGGATGGCCATCGTCTTCCAGGAGCAGGAACTCCGGGAGCGGCTCGAGAAGGCGATGCGGGTCACCGAGGACTCGCCGCTGCTGCTGGACCGGTTCCTGGAGGATGCCCTGGAACTGGACCTGGACGTGCTGTGCGACGGACGGGACGCGGTCCCCTGCGGGATCCTGGAGCACGTGGAACCGGCGGGGGTCCACAGCGGGGACTCGATCCAGGTCTTCCCGCCCCAGCGGCTGCCGCCGGAGGAGGCGGACCGGATGGTCGGGATCGCCCGGCAGATGGCCCGGGAGGTCCGGGCCGTCGGGCTGATGAACCTCCAGTTCGCCCGGGCCGACGGGGACCTCTACCTGCTGGAGGTGAACCCCCGGGCCAGCCGGACCGTGCCCTTCCTCCACAAGGCCTCGGGGGCCCCGTGGGCCCGTCTGGCGGCGCGCCTGATGGCTGGCCGGACCCTGGCGGAGGTGGATCCCCCGGCCCCGGACCCTCGGGGGCGGGTCTTCGTGAAGGTGCCGGTCTTCCCGTTCCTGCGCCTGGGGGTGGACCCGATCCTGGGTCCCGAGATGCGGTCCACGGGCGAGGTCCTCGGGTCCGGGCCCACCTTCGGGCTGGCCCTGGCCAAGGGGCTCCGGGCGGCGGGCCAGCACCTGCCGGAGGACGCCCCGGTCTTCGTGAGCCTCAACGACCGGGACAAGGCCCGGGCGGGGGCCGGAGAACTGGCCCGGCAACTGAAGGACCTGGGACTGGTGGTCCACGCCACCGCTGGAACGGCGGCCTTCCTGGCCCGCTACGGCGTCGAGGCCCGACCGGTGGCCAAACTGGGCGAGGCCAACGGCACGCCCCGGCAGGACGCCATCGCATTGCTGCGCCGGGAGAAGGTCGGCCTGGTCCTCAACACCCCCGCCGGGGAGCGGGGGCGGTCCGACGCGGCGGCGATCCGGATGGCGGCCCTGAGCATGGGGGTCGCCTGCATCACGACGCTGGAGGGGGCCCTGGCGGCCCTGGAGGGCATCCGGGCCCTGCGCAGCGGATCCCTGGACGTCTGTCCCCTCTGAAACCTGCGGATCCCGATCCGACACGGTAGTGGCCTGCACCGGGGAGCGTTGTTGGTCCGACCCGATCAACTCCCGGCCCGGAGAGCGGAGGCGGTGGGATCCTCTTCGAAGGGGAGTCCACTTCGGAAGGTGGTCTCGGCGGCCTGGACCATTTCGGGGTCGTAGAGGACCCCGGACCCTCGGCGAATCTCCTCCAACGCCGCGTCGAGGCCCAGGGCCGGGCGGTAGGGCCGGTGGGAGGCCATCGCCTCCACCACGTCGGCGACCGCCAGGACCCGGGACTCTGGGAGGATCTGGTCGCCCTTCAGACCGTCGGGATAGCCGCTGCCGTCGAGACGCTCGTGGTGCTGCCGGACGATGAGCCCCACGGGGCCCGCAAAGTCCAACGGCGCGATGACCTCCCAGCCCGACACCGGGTGCTGGCGGATCAGGGCGAACTCGGCCGCGGAGAGGCGGGAGGGCTTCGCCAGGATCTCCGCAGGGACCTTCAGTTTGCCGAGGTCGTGGAGCAGGGCGGCGATCTTGAGGAACCGGAGGCGATCGGGGGGCCAGCCCAGGGCCGTGCCGAGGGCCATGGCCAGCCGGGTGACCCGCCGCTGGTGGCCCGCCGTATAGGGGTCCCGCAGTTCCATCGCCCGGGAGAAGGCCTCGACGGTGGCCTCGAGGATGCGATGGGTCTCGTCCAGGCGCTTCTGCAGGGCATCCATCAGGTCCCGGATCTCCCGGGTCCGAGTGGCGATCTGGACCTCCAGGTCTTGCAGATGGCGCCGCTGGGCCTCCTCAAGGCGCGCATTCTCTTTTCGGAGGCCGGCCCGCTCGGCGGCCTGGCGGACGACCCGGCGCAGGGTCTCCCCCCGGACCGGCTTGGGCAGGTAGTCGTGGGCCCCCTGCCGCAGGGCCTCGGTGGCCGTCTCGATGCTCGGCTGTCCGGTCAGCAGCACGACCGTGGCATGGGGACGCAGGCGGTGGGCCTCGGCGAGCAGGTCGATGCCGCTGGGTCCTGGCATCACGATGTCGGTCAGGATGACGTCCCAGTCCTCCTCCTGGAGGGCCTCCAGGGCCTCGGGGACATCCCGGGCCGTCCGCACCTGATGGCCGTCCTGGCCCAGCAGGATCGGGGTCGTCCGCCGGATGCCCTCTTCGTCATCGACCAGCAGCACCTTCGCCATCGGTCGCCTCCTCCAGGGGAAGGTCCAGCAGGAACGTGGTCCCCTCGCCAGGGGTCGATTCGAACCACAGCCTGCCGCCGTGATCCTCGGCAATCCGGCGACTGATCCACAACCCGAGGCCCGTGCCCCGGTCCCGTCCCTTCGAGGTGAAGAAGGGCTCGAACAGGTGCTCCCGGAGATCGTCGGGGATGCCGGGACCGTTGTCCCGGACCAGGAACCGGACCCCGGGGCGGCCCTGGACCGCGACCGCCTCGGACCGGCAGAGGACGTGCCGGGGGGTGTCGGGATTCCGACCCGGGTCCGTCAGGGCATCCCGGGCGTTGATCAGCAGGTTCAGCAGGACCTGGAGCACCTGGGAGGTCCGGCACCGGATCGCGGGCAGGTCCGGCATCACCTCGACCCGGACGGAGATCTTCTCCTTCTGGAGCATTGTTCGCACCAGGGCCAGGGCCCGCTCCCAGACCTGCTCCGGCCGGATGGTCGAGATGGCGTCGGTCCCCGGGCGGGCGATCCCCAGCAGGCTCCGGACGGTCTCGGCGATGCGTTGCGCCTCCCGGGCGATCTCGGGCACGAACTCCCGGACCGACCCGGCGTCCTCGGGACGCCCCTCCAGGACCTCGGCATAGTTCAGGATCGACTGGACCGGGTTGTTGATCTCGTGGGCCACCCCCGCGGCCAGCGTGCCGATGGCCTCCAGGCGCTGCTGCTGGGCGGCGACGGCCTCCATGCGCTGCCGCTCCCGCTCGGCCCGGTGGCGGTCGGTGACGTCCTCGACGACCAGCACGCACTCGTCGGGGGCCGTGCGGATCAGGGTCACCGCGACCCGCCGGGACTGGTCCAGGGGCCAGTCGTCCTCCAGGTGCACCGCGTGGTCCTGTCCGTGACAGGTTCCAACCCACCGGGACCAGGCCTCCCCGAGGACCTCCGAGGCGAGACGCCCCTCGAGGGCCTCCGGCGGCCGTCCCGCCAGCCGGGCCAGGGCGGGGTTCACGGCGGTCCATCGCGTCTGCCGGAAATCGCCAGGGCCGCCAGGGGCCTTTCGGCCGATGGCCACGCCCTGGGGGAGGCCTCGGAAGAACCGCTCGAACCGCTCCGAGACCTCCTGGACGGCCCGTTCCCGGGCCCGGCGCTCCGACTGGTCCCGGAAGACCAGCACGACGCCCAGGAGGGCCCCCTGGTCGTCCCGGAACGGGGCGCCGCTGTCGGCGATGGGTCGGGCGGTGCCGTCCCGGGCCACCAGTTCGGTGTGGTTCGCGAGGCCCACCACCTCGCCGGTGGCCAGCACCCGCGCCACCGGGTCCTCGGCCGGCTGGCCCGTCTCCTCGTTGCGGATCCGGAAGACCTCTCTCAGGGGACGACCCAGGGCCTCGGCCACCGTCCAGCCGGTCAAGGAGGCGGCGACGGGGTTGATGCGCCGGACCAGGCCCTCCCGGTCCGTGGCGATCACGCCGTCGCCGATCCCCTGGAGGATCGCCTCGGACTCCGACAGGGCCAGGCGCAGGGCCCGCTCCCGGGCCAGGTTGGCTGCCAGCCGCCGGGTCCGATACAGCCGGTGGATCCACAGGCCGAAGGCGACCACGAAGGCGACGGCCAGCAGGGCGATGGCCTCGATGGCCCGTCGGATCGGCGTCCAGGGCTCCAGGGCCTCGGTCCGGTCCATCTGGGCGATCAGGACCCAGGGCGTCTCCGGGATGGCGTGGACGTAAGCCAGCACCGGGATGCCTCGGTAGTCCGTGCCCTCCCAGGACCCTTCGGGCCCCGGTCCCGTGAGGCCCCCGGTGCGAGGGAACCGGGTCACAGGCATCCGGAGCGTGGCGGGAGGGATGTCCGGCCGGTGGCGCAGGGGCGACAGGAAGGTCACCTGGTCCCCCTGGCGCTCGATCAGCAGGATCTCGGCCGTCGCCGAGGGGGTCGGCCATCGCAGCAGATGGGGGAAGAGGATCTCTTCGGCATGGATCCGAGCCACCAGGAACCCCAGGACCTGACCCTCCGGATCCCGGATCGCCGTCGCGAACTCCAGGTGCACATGCCCGCATCGGTCGCACCGGTAGATGTCGCCACGGACCACCGCAGGCGACTCCCGGGCCCGGCGGACCAGGTCCGCGGTCTGGGGTGGGGGTGCAGGCCTGTCCCCGGAGGCCGAAAGGACCGGTCGGCCCTGGTCATCGAGGACCAGTATGTCCCGGAAGTCGGAGGTCTGCTGGAAGGCCTCCAGGTGATGCCGCACCAGGGAACGCCACGGCTCCAAGTCCCAGAGGGCGCCACGGACGATGAGGTCCGTCAGGCCGCTCTGGCCCTCCCGGTCCACGTCGCGGATCCGCCGACTGATCCAGCGGGAGAGGCCACCGGAGGCCAGTTCTGCGACATCGGCCAGGGTCTCTTGGGCCTTTTCCTCGGCCTCCTGCCGGGCGGCCGTGATGGCTCCGGTGGCCCCGGCCAGGATGGCCAGCGAGCAGGCGATGACGCCCAGGGCGATCCACCGGCCTGGAGACCCCTTCATGGCATGACCCCCTCCGGGCTGTCAGGTGGTGGCCTTTCCACACTCAGCCAATCTGGAGCATAGGCCTCCGGTTTCACAGTGTCCATCAAAAAAAAGGCCCGGAACCGGAACTCCTCCGTCCCGGGCCCCGTGACGGGCTGTCGGGACCTGGCCATCTGGCGGCTTGCGGGACGATGGCGCTCGGGCCAGGATCGGGGCCGGGGCGGGCCGCAGGGGAGGGATGGACCGGGGGCGCTGGTCGAGGATCGGGGCCGCGATGGGACCGGGGGGCCTGGGGGCCCTGGCGGTGGCCGGGTTCCTGGGACTGCCGGTGGCCGCGGCCCCGGACTTCCCGCTGGATGACGCCTGGATCCACCTGGACTACGCCCGGGGCCTGATCCGGGAGGGGACCTTTTCCTACAACCCCGGGGAACCGGAGGCGGGCTTCTCGTCCCCCCTCTGGGTGCTGGCCGAGACCCCGGTGCTGGCGGTCTGCGACGCTCTGGGGGTCTCGCCGGTGATGCCGGTGAAGGCCCTGTCCCTGGCCTTCGGGGTGCTGGCGGCCTGGGCCCTGGCCCGGTGGGTCGGCGCCCTCGGAGGAGGCCCCCTGGCCCGGGGGGCCGCCGGGTGGCTCCTCTGGTCCTCGCCGGCCTGGACCTTCGCCTCCCTGTCGGGCATGGAGGCGACCCTCTTCGCCACCCTGATCCTGCTGGCCCTGGATCGGACGACCCGATGTCCCGGTTGGGGGGCCGGTGTCCTCTGGGCCCTGGCCCTCTGGGCGCGGCCCGAGGCGGTGGTCCCGGGGGCCCTGGCCCTGGGCTGGGCCCTGTGGCGGCACCCCCGGGGTCCGACCCTGCGGATGCTGCTGCCGCCGGTCGCGGCGGGCCTCGTCTGGGCCGCCTGGTGCCTGGGCGTCTCGGGGCATCCCTTCCCGAACACCTACGCCGTGAAGGCCTTCTCGGGGGGGGGCATCGGGGACTCGGTCGCCCACCTCCGGCGGGTCTTCCTGGCCGGCGAGGGCCCCTTCCGGACGGCCCTGGTGGCCTTGACGGCCCTCTGGGGTCTCCGGTCGGTGGTCCGGGAGCCGGCCCGGCGGGAGCCGGCCCTCGTGCCGATGCTGGCGGTGCTGGTCTCCCTCGGGGTCGTGATGGACACGCACCCCCTGTCCCCGGCGGTGCGGTTCTTCCACACCCGCTACCTGCTGCCGTTCCTGGTGCCCCTGCTGGCCTTCGGGGCCCTGGGCGCCGAGGACCTGGCCCGGCGTCTCCGGTCCCCGGGGGCCCGGTGGGGCCTCACGGCGGCCCTGGCCCTGGGCGTGCTGGCGGCCTCCTGGACCGGGTGGAGGGATCAGCGGCAGTCCTACCGGGGTCACTGCCGGGAGGTGCGGGAGGCCCACACCCTCCCGGCGCTGGCCGTCAAGGCAATGCTGCCGGCGGGGGCCACCGTGGCCACCGAGGCCGCCGGGAGCCTCCGGTTCCACCTGCCGCCGGACCGGCAGGTGCTGGACCTGCTGGGACTCAACGACCATCGGATCGCCTGGTCCGCCGGGGACCCGGAGGCCCGGTCCTGCTACATCCTGGGCCGGAGGCCGGACCTGCTGCTGATCCCGGAGTCCTGGCGGGACCGCCTGGACCCCGGCTTCGATCAGCAGGAGGTCGCCCGCTGGGAGACGGGGGTCTGGACCTCCGGGGACGGCACCGGGATCCGCCGGGTGGTGCTGTTCCGGGCCACCCCCCGGCCCCAGGCCTGGGAGTATTGCCGGCAGCGCTACGGGGGATCGGGGGCCATCGGGCCTGCGGGACCCGGGGAGGCCCGGTGATGGGGCGGCACTGGCGACTGCCGGCATGGCTGGCCCTGGTCTTCCTGGCCGGCGAGGCCTGGCAGGCCCTGGGGCCGATCCTCCAGGATCCCGGTGCCCTGCCGTACCCCTACCTGCCGACGGACCACGCGGCCTATCTGTCGTTCGTTCGCCAGGGAATCGAGGGTGGGGGTCCCTGGTCCCGCAATCTCTTCACGACCGAGGCCCAGGATGGCCGCTTCCTGATGGGGACGCTGACGGCCGTGGGCTGGCTGATGCGGGCCACGGGCCTCCCGGTGCCCTGGGCCTGGCATCTGGTCCGGTGGATCGGCGTGGCGGCGGTCGTCGGGGCCCTGGGGTCCCTGGTCCGGGGCCTGTGGCCCACCCGGGGGGCGCGGGTCTTCGCCTTTGGGCTGCTGCTCTTCGCCGGGGGGCTCGACTTCTGGGCCCTGGGCGGCGCCTCCCTGGGCCTCTGGGGGGACCCGGGCCTCTCCTCGTGGGCCCGGAATCCCTGGAACTTCAGTCTGTTCTGGGCCGGGGCCAACCTCGTGTGGGTCTGGCCCCTGGCGGTCCTGCTGGCCTGGCTGGGGTGGGAGGTCCGGCGGGATCGGGACCCGGGGCCCGGGACCTGGCTGGGCCGTGGGGGGATCTGCGCGCTGCTCTTCGCGATGCACCCCTACACGGCGGTCTTCCAGGGCCTGCTGGTGGCCTTCCTGGCCCTGAGGGACCTGCCCCGGGAGGTCCGGGGGGCCGGGGCGGCGGCCCTGGTCCGGAGGGCCCCGGTGATCCTGGGTCCCCTGCTGGTGGGCCTCTATCTCCTCTGGGCCCGAGGCGATGTGGTCTATCGGTGGTCCACGGATCAGGTGGGCCTCTGGCGCCTGTCGTATCCCCCGTATCTCTGGCCCCTGGCCTGTGGGCCCCAGGTCCTGCTGGCCCTGGCGGGCCTGGGCCGGGACCGGGAGGGGGAGCGGGGCTTCGGCCTCGTGCAGGCCTGGGCCCTGATGGGGGTCCTGGCGACGGCCAACCCCTGGATCACCGGGGCCAAGTTCCAGCCCCTGCTGATCGTGCCTCTGGGCCTGCTGACGGCCCGGGGGGCGATCCGGGTCGCCGGCCGCCTGGGCCTCGGCCATCGGGGGCGCATGGCGGCCGCCACCGTGCTGGTCCTGGCGTCGTCGTCGTCCTTCTGGGCCGGGATGGTCCGGGACTTCCGGGACCCCGGGACCCGGGCGGTGCTGAAGCCGCTGCCCGGCGAGCGGGAGGCCTGGGAGGCCCTTCGGTCGATGCCCGAGGGGGGCGTCCTGTGCCTGCCCCGGACCGCGCTGTGGGTCCCGGGGCAGACCGGGCGGCCGGTCTTCGTGGGCCAGTGGTTCCTGAGCACCCGGTTTGGCGAGAAGGACCGGCTGGTCCGGTGGTTCTACCGGGGGCCCGCGACGGAGGCCCAGCGACGAGGCCTGCTGGAGGCGGCCCGGGTCCGCTATCTGCTCCACGGCCCCCGGGAGCGGGAGGCCCTGGGGGAGGTCCCGGCGGTCCCGGGCGTGAGGCAGCGCTGGCAGGGGCCCGGGGGATGGTCCATCTGGGAGGTCGGGCCCTCGGAGGACCTGGCGGTGGGCGGCGCCGACTCCTGACCCCATGGGGGTCCTTCCTCATCGACGACGCCGGGCGGTGTCTCAGAAGCGGATCGGGGGCCGCACGGACCGAAGGGACATCGCCAGCCGATGCCAGTGATCGAAGGCGACGCCCGGCGCCTCCAGGTCCGCCTGGAAGAGGTCCCGGATGTGCCGGACCGGCAGGGACCCGCTCCGGAAGGCGACCCAGATCCGCTCGCCCATCTCGTAGCCCAGCAGGTGCACGAGGGGCCCCAGGACCTCGGGTCCCAGGTCCCCCACGCCGTCCACGACCTCGAGGGTCTTCAGATAGCGGTCGAAGGTCTCCCGGCAAAAGTCCTTCCGATGGTCCCGGGCCCGGTGCCATCCGGCCAGGTGCACGGCCACGCTGAGGGGAGCCGAGAGGTCCCCGACGTCGTCCGGGTCCGCCTTCTCCCGGCGGCGCCGCCGCCGGAGCAGTTTCAGGCTCGGGGGCTTTCGCTTGGGATTGAAGACCTTGGACCCCAGGTAGCCCAGGGCCTCGTGCAGCAGGCGGCTGTAAAAGAAGTCCACCGGGTCCGCCGGGAGGCTCCCGGAGCCCAGGGTGACCTTCAGGAAGTGGGCCGCCTCCTCCCCCAGGTGCGTGGGGCCGGTCTGGGCCAGATAGACGACCCCCCACTCCGGGAGGCAGAGGGACTCCCCGGCCAGCACCTGACGGTGGACCACCTGGAAGGTCTCGGGGTCCATCGAGGACTGGAGCGCCAGCACGGGCTCCAGGTTCCCGGGACCGCAGACCGTGATGCCCGTGAGCCCCCGCTGGGGCCGGACCCCCAGGAATCGAGCCAGGATGCGGAGATAGCGGCCGAACTCCCGGCGGACCCCGGAGGCGTCCTCGGCGGTCCCGACCTCCTCCCCGGCCACGGCGGCCAGGAAGGAGGCCTGGGCGGCGATGGGGGTGCTGACCGGGACGAAGAAGCGCCCGGGCCCCAGGCGCACCACGTCCACCTGATCCTGGAGGCCCCGGGCCATCATCCGGAACCAGAGGTCGTCCAGGTTCTGGTGGATCACCAGCACATCGCCCCGGACGCCCAGGCGGGTCATCGCCCGCTCCAGTTCCTGGGGCAGATGGTCCGGGGCCAGGTGGGCCTCTCCCATCAACACCGCCATCTTGGACCCGGGGCGTTCCCGGAGGGTCTCGGCGATCCGCCAGGCGGCGAAGGCCGCCCGGGACCACACCGTGCCGCACTCCGCCGGGAGGCAGTCCAGGGCCACCACCGGGGCCTGGCGCTGCCGGGCCAGGTCGAAGATCGGCCGAAAGTTCGGCCACACCTGGTAGGAGGGCCAGGACTGGGCGTAGCGGCTGCGGCGCAGGAAGGCCTCGTCGTCGATCCGCCCCTGGAGGTAGTCGTCCACGGCCTTCTGGTAGCGGGCCGAGACGAACTCCAGGCCCAGGATCAGTCGCCGGGATCGGATGGCCCGGACCACGCGCAGGAAGCCCCGCTGGGATTGCCGGAGGGTGTGGTAGTCCCCGACCAGGACCACCCGGGCATGGCGGATGGCCGCTCGAAGCGCCGCCGGGGTCGAGGGCTCCCAGTGGGACGGCACGGACTGGAGGAGGTCGGCCTCGTAGCGGTCCAGGTCCTGGCGGGAGAAGCGCCGGGGGGCCGCGACGAGTTCCCGGATGCGCCGCTCGTTGGCGTCGTAGAGGAGGCGCTGCAGTTCCAGCAACTGCCGGTTCCGGGTCATGGGGGCCTCCGCCGGGGCCATTGTAGTCCATCGCCTGACGGGGCGGCGAGGCACGACCCGCCGGGAGGATCCCCGATCGGGACCAGACGTTCCGGTCCGGTGGGATGTCGCCGGGTCGTTCCCGGGAGTCCGGTCCCGATCCCCGGGGACTCCCGGGGCCCCGGGAGTGGTATCCTCCCGGGGCGGCACCAGGAGCGGAGAGGGCGGCGATGACGGTCTACCTGGGACGATACGAGGTCGTCCGGGAGGTCGGTCGCGGGGGCATGGCCACGGTCTTCCTGGGCCAGGATCGGGTCCTGAGGCGGCCGGTGGCCATCAAGGTGCTGCACCCCCACCTGTTGACCCAGGCCGACGCCCGGGCCCGTTTCGCCCGGGAGGCCCGGGTCATCGCCCGGCTCAAGCACCCGGGGATCGTGGAGGTCCATGACTTCTCGGAGGCCGACGCGGACCAGGTGGTGCTCGTGGTCGAGTACGTGGACGGCGAGCCCCTGTCGGCCTTTCTGTCCCGCCATGACCCCCTGCTGCCGGAGGTGGCGGCCCTGGCCGTCGCCTCGGTGGCCGACGCCCTGGCCCATGCCCACCAGCGGGGGGTGATCCACCGGGACGTGAAGCCCGAGAACCTCATGGTGCGCCGGGACGGCGTGCTGAAACTGATGGACTTCGGGATCGCCCACGTCGTGGACATGGAGCACCTGACGGTGACCGGGGCCATCGTCGGGTCGCCGGCCCACATGTCCCCGGAGCAGGTGGACGGCCGGGGGCTCGATGCCCGGACCGACGTCTTCAGCCTGGGGACCCTGTTCTATCTGATGGCGACGGGGCACTACCCCTTCGAGGCCGATTCCCCGACGGCCTTGTTCCGGGCCATCGCCGAGGGGCGCTTCCCGGACCCGCGCCAGCGGCGGCCGGGCTTCCCGGAGGACCTGTGCCGGATCCTGTTGCGGATGATGGCCCGGGACCCGGACCAGCGCCATGCCGACGCGGGCCAGGTCCGGGACGCGCTGCTGGAGCAGACCCGGGCCCTGGGCCTCGGTCCGCCGGCAGAGGAACTGCCTCGTTACCTGGCGGACCCGGTCGCCGGGGAGCGGGAGTTCCGGCAGCGGGTCGCGGAGGCCCGGGCGGCCCGGGCCCAGGCGGCCCTCCGGGTCGGGCGCCCGGCCCTGGCGATCCAGGAGGCCGGGGCGGCCCTGGCCTGCGTCCCAGACCACGAGGGGGCCCGGCAGGCGATGGACCGGGCCCGCCGGGTGGCCGGTCGCCGGGCCTGGGCCCGCAGGGTGGGCCTCGGGGTTCTGGCTGTCGCGGCGATGGGGCTGATCGCGGCGGCGGCGTGGTGGCTGGCGTCGCGTTCCCCGGCGGGCCTCGGGGCCGGAGACTCCCGGGACGTTGTCGATCCAGGGGACCCGGGAGGCCTGCGGGGTCCCGGGGATGTCCGGGCCCTCGAGGACCCGGCTGCCGGGATGGACCCCGGTGGGGGACCTGGGGATGCCCGGGACGTCCTGGTCGGGGGGGAACCGGGGGTCGAGGAGGTGGAACGAGAGCCCCATGAGACGGCCCTGGGACGCAACGGCCACCGGGTCTCCGGGGAGGGGAGCCGGGGAGACGGAGGGCCCCGGGGCGGTGCCGCCGGGCGGTCTCCGTCCCCGGTGATGGTCCCCCTGAGCATCCAGGCCTTTCCGCCGGCGGTCCGGATCTTCGTGGACGGCAACCTCCTCGGGGAGGGTCGGGTCGAGGGCCTCCCCCTGTCCCCCGGGCGGCACCGGGTCCGCCTCTCGCACCCGGCCTGCACCGTCTGCCTGGACGTGGAAGAGGACGTCGTGCTGGACCCCCGGAGGCCCCCGCCAGGACCCTTGCGCCTGTCCATCCGCTATCGCGATGCCCAGGTCCTGATCCGGGGCGACCCGGGCGGCCGGGTCTTCCTGGCGGGGGAACGCACCGAGCGGGGCCGGGTCGGGGCGCCGGTGTCCATCCCGATGCGCCAGGTGGGCCCGGTACCGATTCGGTTGCGGGTCGAGTGGGACGACCGCCCGGCTCGGGAGGTCCAGGTGCGGCTGGAGGCGGGAGGGACCGCCACGGTCGACCTTCCCTGACGGAAGGCCCGCGGAAGTTCCTCGAAGGCCCCCTTTCTCCCATGGGGAGCCGCGACTCCGGTTGACTCGCTGCCCCCGGGATGCTACGAACGCGGGAAATCCCGGGGGCCGGTGCCGGCGATGGGAACGGACTGGCGATCGGCAATGGCCGTGGCCTCGCTGGGGATCGAGATGGCGGTCTGCCTGGTGGTGGGCTGGTGGATCGGGTCCTCGCTGGACGAGGCGACGGGCATCGGTCCCTGGGGCACCGTCATCTGGGTCGGGATCGGGGCCGGGGCGGCTTTCCGGGGGCTCTGGAGGACCGCGAAGAGACACTGGCCCCGGGATGGTGGCCCATGACGCCGACCGGCTTCCTGGGGCGGGTCCTCTTGTGGGCCGGGGGGATCTCCATGGCGCTGGTGGCCGGGGCCCTGGCCATCGGCGGCGAGGGAACCCCGGGGGGAGTCGCCCTGGGTGCGGGGCTCGGGTGCCTGAACATCGCGGCGCTGGGCCACCTGGGAGGACGCCTGATCCGGCCCGGGGACGATCGGCGGCGGTGGGTCTGGGCCCTGCTCCTGGCGTTGAAGTTCGCGCTGTTCCTGGGGGTGGTCGGCTGGGCGCTCTGGGCCTTGCCGGTGGACCCCCTGGGAATGGCGGTGGGTCTTCTGGGGCCGATGATCGCCGTGGGAATCGGCGGGTGGACGTGGTACCGGGCCGGGGGCCTCGAGACGCCTCCGGGCGACGAATCGGATCGAGGGAGGTCGTCATGACTCGGCTTGCCTGGCTGCTCCTCCTTCCGGGCGCGGTGGCCTGGGCGGAGGAGGGGCCCGCGGCATCGGCGACGGAGCACGCCGCCGCGGCCGAGGGCCACCACTGGTCCTGGGCCGAGGTGGTGGTCCCGGCGGACCTTCGGCATCAGGCCCAGGAGTCCCTGGGACACTCCTGGATCGAGGGCACGCCTGTCACCCAGGTGGAACACCTGTTCTTTGCAGGCATCGCCTTCCTGCTGATCCTGGCCCTCATGGGCGCCGCCGCCTGGCAGATGCGGTCCCGGACCGACGACCTGCTGCCCCGGGCCCGCTTTTCGCCGCTGGCCCTCTTCGAGGTCCTCTCCGATGCCCTGCTGGGCCTCATGGAGCAGTTGATGGGGCGCGAGAAGGCCCTCCACTTCCTGCCGCTGATCGGGTCCCTGGGGCTCTTCATCCTCTTCAACAACCTCCTGGGCCTGATCCCGGGCTTCCTGCCGGCCACCAGCAACCTCAACACGACCTTCGCCCTGGGGTCGGTGGTCTTCGTGGCGACCCACTACTACGGGGTCCGGGCCCACGGGCTGTCGTACCTGAAGCACTTCCTGGGCCCCATCATCAAGTGGTACGCCCTGCCCCTGATGGTGCTGATGTTCTGCATCGAGATGATCAGCCACATCGCGAGGCCCGTGAGCCTCTCGATCCGTCTCTTCGGGAACATGTTCGGGGACCACAGCGCCCTGGCGGCATTCCTGGGGGTGGGCCTCTTCGGGTGGATCCTGGTCCCGGTGATCCCCCTCCCCCTCGGGATGCTGGTCTGCGTGGTCCAGACGCTGGTCTTCTGCATCCTCTCGGTGGTCTACATCCAGCTGGCCACCGAGCACGAGGAGGAGGAGGGTTCGGCCCACGGGGCGTGACGCGGGGATTGACTCGCCGGGCCCGGCCGTGGAGGATTCCCTCCTCCGGGCTCGAAGGCGAGACCACTGACAGAAGGAGGGTCGGCGATGGTGCGCAAGGTCGTGTCGTTCCTGGGAACCCTGGTCGGGTCGTGGGTGCTCTTCGCCTCCTCGGCGCTGGCGCAGCAGGTCGCGGCGGCCGGTGACGGCGAGTGGACCTACAAGAAGTACGTGGCCGCGATGGCGGGCCTCACGATCGCCATCGGCGCCTTCGGTGGGGCGATGGCCCAGGGCAAGGCCGTGACGGCGACGATGGAGGGCATCGCCCGGAATCCCGGGGCCTCGGGCAAGATGTTCGTGCCGATGATCCTGGGCCTCGCGCTGATCGAGTCCCTGGTGATCTACTGCCTCGTGATCGCCTTCGCGCTGATCGGGAAGCTCGGCTGAGGGGACCCCTCCGGGGGTGTCAGGAGGCGGGGGCCAGGGCCTTGAGGCCCTCGTGGGTCTTGTCCACCGATGAGGTGGCGATCCAGAGCATCCGGGTCAGGTCCTCCCCGAGCACCCCACCGGTGGCGGGCATCGACAGCTCGAAGGCCACCGTGTCCGACTCCGCCTCGTAGTAGTAGCGTCCGAAGAGGATCTGGGCGTTGCGCTGGTTGATCCACTCCAGCAGGGCCTGCCGGTCCACCCCGGCCCGGCCGGGCTCGAACTCCACGGAGTAACTGAGGAAGCGCAGGTACCAGGGGGGCTCTCCCTCATTGCCCCCGGGGATCAGGTGGACCATCAACTGGGTGAACTCCCCCTCCAGGAAGAGGGTCAGGCGCTGGCGGTCCTCCTCGATCTGGCTCCGGAGGTCCAGGGATTCGAGCAGTTTCTGCAGGTCTTCCAGGTCCAGGCTGTAGATGTTCCGATTCATGGGCGACTCCCAGGAGAGGCCCCCACGGTACCCCGGCTCGACGGGTCCGTCAATGCCGGCCTCGCCTTTCCGGATTCATTCGGGCAGGGGAGTCGTGGAAGACCTGCCGACTCGGGAGGGGCGGGGCATGGGTCGCTCCCCGGTCCCGGTTGACCCGACCGGCCAGGGCCGACACAATGCCGTTGTCTGGCGGGGAGGGTCCGATGCGTGCCGGGTACCGGCTGGTTCCCCTGGTGGCGATGCTGACGGCGTGCGAGTGGCTGGCCCAGGACTCCGACACGGACCCGACGGGGCCTGCCGACCTCGGGGGCGACCAGGAAGACTCGGGGGACCCGGGAACCGAGGCGGGGCCCTACCTGCTGATCGCCACCCAGGATGACCTGAGGTCCGCGGCGCTGGAGTGGCAGGCCTATCGCCAGGACCAGGGGATGGAGGTCGAGGTGGGGACGGTGGAGGACCTGGCCCCGGGGGCCGTCCAGGCCTCGGACTGGCGGGACGGCCTGTTGCGCCGGCTGCGGGAGGTCCGGGACCGCCGGGGGACCGACGACCGCCTCTTCCTGCTGATCCTCGGGGACGCACCGAGCGGGGGCCGGGTGGAAGGGGGGCGATGGCCGGCCCAGCGGTGCACGAACAGCACGCCGGGGGCCACCGGGTGCTGGACCGACAACCGTTACGGGGACCTCGACGGGGACGGGGTGCCCGAGGTGGCCGTGGGGCGGGTGCCTGCCCGGACCCTCGAGGAGGCCCGGCAGGTGCTCCGGAAGGTCCAGGCCTTCGAGGGCACCTATCGGACCGGGCTGTTCAACCGTCGTCTGGGGCTCTACGTCGGCGAGGCGGGGTTCGGGGAGGCCATCGACAGTCTGCTGGAACTGGCCATGATGGAGGGCCTGAAGCGAGTGGAGCACGCCTTCGACATCCTGGGGGCCTGGGACAATCCCAACTCGGCCTACTGGTATCTGCCCTTCACCGAGAAGGTCGTGGACCTGTTCAGCGACGGGGCCCTGGCCACGGTCTACATCGGCCACGGGTCCGAGGAGTGGACCCAGGGGCTCACGGCCCAGGAGGTCTCGGCCATCGACTGCTCGGGGACCCGGTGTCCCTTCTCGTTCTTCCTCGCCTGCTATGCGGGGAACTACGTTGGATCCGCCGACAGTCTCGGGGAACGGCTTGCCTTCAAGGAGGACGGACCGGTGGCGGCCTTTGGGGCCACCGACGTCTCCCATCCCTACGGCAACGCGGTGCTGGCCTACGAGACCCAGCGCCTGGTCCTGGCGATGCGATACGAGACCATCGGCGAGGTGCTGGTGGCCATCAAGAAGGCCCTGGTGGCCAATCTGGACGACGAGTTCCGGCAGTTCATCGACGGCGGGGCGACCGTGGACCCCTCCTGCGACACGCCGGCCAGGCAGCAACGACTGCTGCTGGAGCACATGGACCTCTACAACCTGCTGGGGGACCCGGCCACCCGGCTCCAGTACCCCCGGGCCGTGGCCTCGATGACCGTGGTCTCGGGCGGCGTCCGGAGCGGCCATCTCGAGGTCCGGGGCGAGGTTCCGGGAGTCGGGTCCGGCCAGGCCTACCTGACGCTGGAGACCGAGCGGGACGAGATCTGGCGTCCGCTGCTGAAGGTGGACCCGGATCACCCGGACCCGGCGACGGTCCAGGCCAACTGGGCCGCGGCCAACAACAAGGTCCTGGTGGACTCCACGGTTCCCGTCGCCGACGGCGTCTTCACCGGCGCCCTGGCGGTCCCGGAAGGGGCCCCGGGTGGGGACCTCTACCTGAAGGTGTATGCCTGGGACGACCAGGGGCACGACGCCATCGGGGTCCTGGACGCCCCCCGGTGAAACAGATCCCGCCGTCGCGTCGATACCCGGGCATCCGGAACCCGGGAGTCATCGATGGACTGCGTGGCGATCAGCGTGATCGGGGACCTGGTGGTGCTGCACCCCGACAACCCCCCGGAGGCCGTGGTCCGGTCGCGGCTGGCCCTGCTGCTGCAGGCCCCGCTGCCGCGGCGGGGCTGGGTCCGGATCCTGCCGGGCAGCGGCCCCGACGAGATGCGATGGCAGGCCCTGGCATCGGAGGCGGGTCCGATCGAGGAAAACGGTCTTTTGACAGGTTTCCCGAAATTCCCGGTTGCCAGGACCTGACGCCTCTCTATGATGAGCCAGCCCAGCCTGTCCAGGGGCCTCCGGGGGAACAAAACCCCGCCCGGCCGCGGATCAGGCCCCGGCGCCGGAGCCATGTGCAGGCCTCCGGTCCGGGAAACTCGATTCGGACGAAAGCAGGGAGGTGGTCACGTGGCAAAGATTCTGTTGGTGGATGACGACCCGGATCTGGTCGAGGACTGCCGGCTCATCCTGGAGAAGGCGGGGCACCAGGTCGTGGCGGCCTACAACGCCCGGGAGGGCAAGGCCGCCCTGGTCCAGGAGAAGCCCGACCTGATGATCCTGGACGTGATGATGGAGTCCCCGGACGACGGCATCGCCCTGGCCCAGGAGGTCCGCCGGGAGGGATTCCGGCTGCCCATCCTGATGCTGACCAGCATCAGCAAGGTGACCGGGATGACCTACGGTCGGGACCACGAGATGGTGCCGGTGGACGCCTTCCAGGAGAAGCCGGTGGCGCCGAAGCGCCTCATGGCCCTCGTGGAGGAACTGCTTGCGAAGAAGGGAGGTTGACCATGCTGGTCACCGAGAACGAGCGCCTCGAGCACGACATCGGGGTCTGGATTGAACGCTTCGGCAAGGATCGGAGCGGGCTCATCCCGGTCCTGCAGGAGATCCAACGCAAGTACCACCGCATCTCGGAGCACGCGATGCAGGTCGTCGCGGACCGGCTGGGCATCCACCCGGTCGAGGTCTTCAGCGTGGTCTCCTTCTACTCGTTCCTGGACCACCGCCCGAAGGGGAAGTTCGTGATCCGGCTGTGCCGGACGATCTCCTGCGACATGGCCGGGAAGTCCCGGGTGGCCGCCCAGTTGCGCAGCGACCTGGGCATCCAGTTCGGCCAGACCACCCCCGACGGGAAGTTCAGCCTGGAGTGGGCCAACTGCCTCGGGATGTGCGACCAGGGTCCCGCCCTGCTGGTCAACGACCAGGTGTACACGAGGGTCACCCCCGCCGCGGTCCACGAGATCATCGAGGCCTGCCGGCGGACCTTCGGGGTCTATGCCCTGGAGGCGAAGCACGAGGAGGGACACGCATGATCACGCCGAATCACAAGGCGCCTCTGACCTTTGCCGCCATTCCGGCCGACGAGGGGCTCCACAAGGCCCTCCAGAAGACCCGGGCGGACCTGATCGCCGAGGTGACCGCGTCCCAGTTGAAGGGTCGGGGAGGCGCGGGCTTCCCCACCGGGGTCAAGTGGAACCTGGCCGCCGCCGCCGCCGGGGAGCAGAAGTTCGTGGTCTGCAATGCCGACGAGGGGGAGCCGGGAACCTTCAAGGACCGGGTGATCCTGAGCGAGCATGCGGACCTGGTCTTCGAGGGGATGACCATCGGGGGCTATGCCATCGGGGCGGCCCGGGGCATCCTCTACCTGCGGGGGGAGTACACCTACCTCCGGGACCACCTGGAGGGCGTGCTGGCCGATCGCCGGAAGAAGGGCCTGCTGGGCCAGGACGTCGGCGGCAAGTCCGGCTTCCAGTTCGACATCGAGATCCGCATGGGGTCCGGGGCCTACGTCTGCGGCGAGGAGACGGCCCTGATCGAGAGCCTCGAGGGGCACCGGGGCGAGCCCCGGAACCGGCCTCCCTTCCCGGTGGATACGGGGTTCCTGGGCAATCCGACCATCGTCAACAACGTCGAGACCTTCGCCTGGGTCACGGCAATCTGCGTCCGGGGCGCCGAGTGGTTCAAGGGCATCGGGACCCCCCGGTCCGCGGGCCTCAAGATCCTCTCGGTCTCCGGCGACTGCCGGCAGCCGGGCATCTACGAGTTCCCCCTGGGGATCACGATCGAGAAACTGCTGGAGGCCTGCGGGGGCCAGGGGGCCAAGGCCGTCCAGATCGGCGGCGCCTCCGGACAGTGCATCCCCGCCTCGGAGTTCCATCGCGCCATCGCCTTCGAGGACGTCGCGACGGGCGGGTCGGTCATCGTCTTCGGGCCCCAGCGGGACATGCTGGCCGTGGCCCGGAACTTCCTGGAGTTCTTCACCGAGGAGTCCTGCGGCCAGTGCGTCCCCTGCCGGGAAGGGAACCCGAAACTGCTGGAGGGCGTGGAACTGCTGGAGCATGGGCGGTGCTCGATGCGCTACCTGCACGAGCTCTGCGCCCTCGGGGAGACGATGCAGGTGGCCTCCAAGTGCGGTCTGGGCCAGTCCGCACCGAATGCCTTCCTGTCCATTGTGAAGCACTTCAAGGATGAACTGATGGGAAGGACCGAGGCCCATTGAGGCCCGAAAGGGAGGGAACATTCCATGGCGGACATCCTGAACAACGACACCTCGCGGGCCCCCGTGAGCCAGACCGGCCACGTGATCCCGGTCCCCGAGGACGAGGGCATGATCGGTGCGAAGGTCTCCCTGACCATCGACGGTCAGGAGGTGAAGGTCCCGATGGGGACCACGATTCTTGAGGCGGCGAAGAAGGCTGGGATCCGCATCCCGACCCTGTGCCATCACCCGGACCTCTGCACCGCCGGCCTGTGCCGGATCTGCGTGGTCGAGGTGGAGGGCATGCGGACGCTCCAGGCGTCCTGCGCCTACCCGGTCCACCAGCCGATGAAGATCCATACCCACACCCGGAAGGTGCGCCAGGCCCGGCGGCACATCCTGGACCTGCTGCTGGCCCGGCACTACGGCGAGTGCTACGCCTGCGCCCGCAACAACAACTGCGAACTGCAGTCGCTGGCCAAGGAGTACGGGGTGGACATGTTCCGGTTCGGCCACCCCGACCAGCCGATGGTGGAGAAGGACACCTCCAGCCACTCGGTCTTCCGGGACATGAACAAGTGCGTGCTCTGCCGCCGGTGCGTCCGGACCTGCATCGACCTCCAGGAGGTCGGGTGCCTGGAGGTCGCGGGCCGGGGGGACCAGACGAAGGTCGTCACCTTCCTGGACAAGCCGCTGGCCGACGTGGTCTGCATCAACTGCGGCCAGTGCATCAACCGGTGTCCCACCGGCGCGCTCCGGGCCAACGACCCCACCGACGAGGTGTGGGCGGCCATCGACGACCCGACCAAGCACGTGGTCATCCAGACCGCCCCGGCGCCCCGGGCGGCCATCGGCGAGTGCTTCGGCCTGCCGCCGGGACGGGCCCTCACCTTCGAGATGAACACCGCGCTGCGGCTGGCGGGCTTCGACCGGGTGTTCGACACCAACTTCACGGCCGACCTGACCATCATCGAGGAGGGGACCGAGCTGCTGCTGCGGCTCAAGAAGGCCCTGGTGGACAAGGACGGGCCCGTCTTCCTGCCCCAGTTCACCTCCTGCTCCCCGGGGTGGGTGAAGTTCCTGGAGCACTTCTATCCCGAGTACATCCCGCACCTCTCGTCGGCGAAGTCGCCGCAGCAGATGTTCGGGGCGGTGATCAAGACCTACTACGCCCGGCTCCACGGCATCGACCCGAAGGACATCGTCACGGTGGCCCTGATGCCCTGCTCGGCGAAGAAGTTCGAGTGCAACCGGCCCGAGATGGTCGATTCGGGCTACAAGGACGTGGACTACGGCCTGACGACCCGGGAACTGGCCAAGATGCTCCAGGAGGCGGGGATCGACCTGCCGGCGATGCCCAGGAGCGACTTCGACGACCCCTTCGGCACCGCGACCGGGTCCGGCGTGATCTTCGGGGCCACCGGCGGCGTGATGGAGGCGGCCCTCCGGTCCGTGATCGAACTGGTGGTCGGGATCAAGGTCGAGAACCTCTTCGACCACTGCGACATCATCCCACTCCGGGGCATGGAGGGGATCCGGTACATGGAACTGACCATTCCGAAGGTCGGGGAGGTCCCGGACCTGCTGAAGCCCCTGTTCCCGTCCTGGGACTTCCTGAACGGGGTCACGGTGAAGGTGGCGGTGGCCCATGGCACGGCCAATGCCCGGAAGGTCCTGGAGGACCTGAAGGCCGGCGGCAAGATGAGCGAGTGCCACTTCATCGAGTTCATGGCCTGCCCCGGCGGGTGCCTGGGCGGCGGCGGCCAGCCGATTCCCACGAGCCCCGAGATCCGCAAGGCCCGGGCAAAGGCGATCTACGACGAGGACTCGGCCTACCCGATCCGGAAGTCCCACGAGAACCCCGCCGTGCTCCGGCTGTACCAGGAGTTCTTCACCGAGGGGCCCTGCGGGCATCTGAGCCACAAGCTGCTCCACACCCACTACACCCCCCGGGGCAAGTACATCCCCTGAGTCTTCCGGTATCCTTCTTCCGAAAAGGACTCATTTGAACCGACCCCAGCGGTCTCGTTCTTGCCTTTCCTTCCCCGGGACTGTAGGTTGCGGCCGGGTGAACGCGAGGATGGGTCATGGAACCGACAGCCGATTTCATCCGCGAAGAGGAGGTCTTCGAGGCGATCCGGCGGGGCGCGTCGGCGGACGCCGGGCGGGTCCGGGAGGTGCTGGCGAAGGCCCGGGAGGCCCGGGGACTCGATTTCGATGAGGTGGCGGCCCTGATGGGGGTCAGCGACCCCGGGCTCCTGGAGGACCTGTTCCAGACGGCCCGGGAGGTGAAGGAGCGGATCTATGGGCGCCGGCTGGTCCTCTTCGCGCCCCTCTACGTGTCCAACTTCTGCCGGAACGACTGCACCTACTGCGCCTTCCGGCTGAGGAACAAGGACGTGCCCCGCCGGGCCCTGACCCAGGCGGAGGTGGATCGGGAGGTGCGGGCCCTGGTCCGCCAGGGCCACAAGCGGGTGCTGCTGGTCGCCGGCGAGTCCTACCCCGACGAGGGGTTCGACTACGTGCTCCGGTGCATCGACACGATCTACTCGGTGAAGGAGCCCCCCTCGGGGGAGGTCCGGCGGGTCAACGTGAACGTGGCGCCCCTCTCCCTGGAGGAGTTCCGGGCCCTCAAGGAGCGGAAGATCGGGACCTACCAGTTGTTCCAGGAGACCTACCATCGGGAGACCTACCGCAAGGTGCATCTGGCCGGGAAGAAGCGGGACTACGACTGGCGAGTCACGGTGATGGACCGGGCGATGGAGGCCGGGATCGACGACGTGGGGGTCGGCATCCTGTTCGGGCTCTTCGACTGGCGCTTCGAGGTGCTGGCGCTGATGCAGCATGTCCGGCACCTGGAGCAGCGCTTCGGGGTCGGGCCCCACACGATCAGCGTGCCCCGGCTGGAGCCGGCCGTGGGGTCGGACCTCTCGGCCCACCCGCCCTTCGCGGTGCCCGACGTGGAGTTCCGGAAACTGGTGGCGATTCTGCGCCTGGCGGTGCCCTACACGGGCATCATCCTCTCCACCCGGGAGACGCCCAACATCCGCCGGGAGGCCTTTGCCCTGGGCGTCTCTCAGATCTCCGCCGGGAGCCGGACCAACCCCGGGGGCTACACCGAGGGGGAGTGCGACCCGGGCTCCACGGAACAGTTCAGCCTGGGGGACCACCGGAGCCTCGACGAGGTGGTCCGGGACGTGGCCTCCCTGGGCTACATCCCGTCCTTCTGCACCGGGTGCTACCGCCTGGGGCGGACCGGGGCCGACTTCATGGACCTGGCGAAGCCGGGCGAGATCCGACTCCACTGCGACCCCAATGCCCTGAGCACCTTCCTGGAGTACCTCCTGGACTATGGGTCACCGGAGACCCGGGCCGCCGGGGAGGCGGCCATCGAGGCGACGCTCCAGGGGATGGAGGGCAAGGAACGGGCCGTGTCGGAACGCCTGCTGGCGAAGGTCCGGGAGGGACGGCGGGATGTCTTCGTGTGAACAGGAGGGAGCGATGAAGGCCGAACACGTGATCCTGGGCATCCATGTGACGGACCGGCTGCAGAACGCGGTGCCGGTCCAGGCGCTGCTGACGGAGTACGGCGTCTACATAAAGACGCGGCTCGGGCTCCATGAACCGGGACCCGATGGCCTCTGCGGGACCGGCAACGGGCTGCTGTTGCTGGAGATGGTCGGGGGCCAGGCCAAGGCCCGGGAACTGATGGGGCGCCTGCAGACGATCCCAGGCATCGAGGTCCAGGTGATGGTCTTCGAGCATCCGGCGGGCTGATCGACGATGCGCATCGAGCACGATGCCCTGGGCACGATGGAGATCCCCGAGGAGGCCCTCCACGGGATTCACACGGCCCGAGCCCGGCGCAACTTCTTCCTGGCGGGTCGCCCGGTCCATCCAGACCTGATCCGGGGCATGGGGGCCGTCAAACTGGCGGCAATGCGCACCTGCCGGGAGCTGGGCCTCTTCGACGACGACCCGGCGGCCGGGGAGGCCATCGAGGCCGCCTGCCGGGAGATGGCCGCCGGCGGGCTGGCCTCCGATGCCGCAGTGGATGCCCTCCAGGGGGGCGCGGGGACGAGCCTGAACCTGGCGGTCTGCGAGGTCCTGGCCAACCGGGCCCTGAGGATCCTCGGGGAGGCGCCGGGGCGATACGACCGGATCTCTCCCCTGGAGGACCTGAACCGCTTCCAGAGCACCAATGACACCGTTCCCACGGCGGTGCGCATCGCGGCGCTGTGGGGGCTGTCGCGTCTGGAGCAGGCCCTGGTGGGTCTCCAGGAGGCCTTCCAGGCCAAGGAGCGGGAGTTCGCCGGGGTGGTCAAGATCGGCCGCACCGAGATGCAGGATGCGGTGCTGGTGACCCTGGGACGGGAGATGGGGGCGTATGCGGAGGCCTTCCAACGGGACCGCTGGCGCGTCTACAAGTGTGCCGAGCGGATCCGGGTGGTGCCCCTGGGCGGGACCGCCGTCGGCACGGGCCTTGGGGCCCCCAGGCGCTACATCTTCCGAGTCGTCGAGGTGCTGCGGGAGGAGACGGGGCTGCCGCTGGCCCAGGCCGAGAACCTGCTGGAGTGCATCCAGAACGCCGACGCCTTTGTCGAGGTCTCGGGGATCCTGAAGGCCTGCGCGACGAACCTCGGGAAGGTCTCCTCGGACCTGCGTCTGCTGTCGTCGGGCCCCCAGGCGGGGATCGGGGAGATCCGACTGCCTGCCCGGCAGGAGGGGTCATCGATCATGCCGGGCAAGGTGAACCCGGTGATCCCCGAGGCGGTGACCCAGGCGGCGATTCGCGTGATGGCCCTGGACGGGGCCATCGCCCAGGCCGCCATGATGGGGTCCCTGGAACTCCAGCCCTTCCTGCCCCTGATGGCGGACTGCCTGTTGGAATCCCTGGACCTGCTGGCCCGGTCCTGTCAAGCCCTGGCGGACCTCTGCGTGGCGGGGATCGAGGCGGACCGGGACCGCTGCGGGGCCCTGGTGGAGAGCGCGACGGCGACCGCGACGGCGCTGATCCCCGCCCTGGGACACGCCCGGGCCGCCGAGGCCGCGCAACGGGCCCGGGAGACCGGGAGGACCATCCGGGAGGTGGTGGTGGACCAGGGATGGCTGACCGCCGCGGAGTTCGACCAGTGGATCTCCCCGGAGCGGGTCTGCCGCCTCGGGAGCCCTGAGGTGCCCGGCCGGCGGGGAGGAGGGACGCCATGACCGGGACGCCTCGGGGGATGCGGCTCCACATCGGGATCTTCGGCCGCCGCAACGTGGGCAAGTCGTCCTTGCTCAACGCCTTCACCCGCCAGCGGGTCAGCCTGGTGTCGGACCAGGCCGGGACCACGACGGACCCGGTCGAGAAGCCAATGGAACTGCTGCCCCTCGGGCCGGTCGTGTTCATCGACACCGCCGGCATCGACGACGTGGGGGCCCTGGGGGAGATGCGGGTGGCCCGGACCCGCCAGGTGCTGGACCGGACGGACCTGGGCCTCGTGGTGGCCGTCGGGGACGCCTGGGGGGACTTCGAGGAGGGGCTCGTCGGGGAACTGGTGGCCCGGAAGGTCCCGGTGGTGGCGGTCTTCAACCAGGTGGACCGGGTCGATCCCCCGGCGGCATTGCTGGAGGGGCTGGCCCGGCGGGGCATCCCCTCCGTGCGGACCGCGGCGGTGACCGGCGAGGGCATGGCGGACCTCCGGGAGGTCCTGCTCCGGGCGGCGCCGCCGGAGGCCTTCGAGACTCCGACGATCCTGGGGGACCTGGTGCCGCCGGGGGACCTGGCGGTCCTGGTGGTCCCCATCGACAAGGAGGCCCCGAAGGGACGCCTGATCCTGCCCCAGGTCCAGACGATCCGGGACCTGCTGGACCACGATGCGGCGGCCCTGGTGGTCAAGGAGCGGGAGTTGCAGGCGATGCTGCAAGGCCTGCGCCGGCCCCCGCGCCTGGTCGTGACCGACAGCCAGGCCTTCCTGAAGGTCGCCGCCGACACCCCGCCCGAGGTGCCGATGACGTCCTTCAGCATCCTCTTCGCCCGCCTGAAGGGGGACCTGGCCACCTTCGTGGAGGGGGCGATGGCCGTCGATGACCTCCGGCCAGGCGACCGGGTGCTGGTGGCCGAGGCCTGCGCTCACCACCCCATCGGGGAGGACATCGGTCGGGTCAAGATCCCCCGGTGGCTGGAACGGTACGTCGGGGGGAATCTGGCGTTCACCCATGTCCAGGGGCACGACTTCCCCGAGGACCTGTCGCCCTACCGGCTGGTCATCCATTGCGGGGCCTGCACCCAGAACCGCCGGGAGGTCCTGAACCGGGTCCTCGGCTGCCGTCGCCAGGGCGTACCCATGACCAACTACGGGCTCGTGATCGCCTTCTCCCTGGGGATCTTCGACCGGGCCCTGTCGCCCTTCCCCGGGGCGCTGGAGGTCTGGCAGGATCGGCGCCGGGGCCGGGGGGACTGAGATGGACTGGACAGGGGCGACGGACGTGCTGCGATGGCTCCGGGAGTCCGATCCGGCGAAGGTGCGCTCCCTCCTGGAAGAGGCCGACGCGGTGCGACGCCGGGAGGTCGGGGACGAGGTCCATCTCCGGGGGCTGGTCGAGGTCTCGAACCGGTGCGTCCGGGACTGCGCCTACTGCGGCATCGCCGTGAGCCACCGGGACCTGGTGCGATACCGGATGACGGCGGAGGAGGTCCTCGCGTGCGCCCGGATGGCGGCCCGGCTGGGATTTGGCACGGTCGTGCTCCAGGGCGGCGAGGACTACGGCCTGACCCGGGAGTGGGTGGCCGGCGTGGTCCGGGCCATCCGGCAGGAGACCCCCCTGGCCATCACCCTCTCGCTGGGGGAGCGCCCCGACGAGGACCTGATCGCCTGGCGGGAGGCCGGGGCGGACCGCTACCTGCTGCGGTTCGAGACCACCGACCAGGACCTCTACCGGCAGATCCACCCGCCGCTGCCGGGGGAGACCCGGGACCGGTTCCAGATCCTGGCCCGCCTGCGGGAACTGGACTACGAGGTGGGCTCGGGCATCATGGTGGGGATCCCGGGGCAGACCTGGGAGACGTTGGCCCGGGACCTCTGGCGGTTCCGGGAGATGGATCTGGACATGATCGGCATCGGCCCCTTCATCCCCCATCCCGAGACGCCCCTGGGCCGGCCAGGGGTCCCGGACGCCGGGCCGGATCAGGTCCCGGCGAACGAGGACACGGTGTTGCGCTGCGTGGCGCTGGCTCGCCTGCTGCGACCCGACGCGAACATCCCGAGCACGACGGCCCTGGCGACGATCAACCGGGAGAGGGGGCGGGAGCACGGCCTCCAGTGTGGGGCCAACGTCGTGATGCCGAACCTGACGCCCCAGCGGTACCGGGTCCTCTACGAGATCTACCCGGCCAAGGCCTCCGCCGACGAGCCCCCGGAACGGACCGCCGAGGCCGTGACCCGTCGGGTCCTGGCCCTGGGCCGGACGATCGCCCGGGGGCCCGGACCCCGGCGAGGCAGAGGACGATGAGGGGGATGCCCGGGGAGCCCAGGCGGGTGGTCGTGGCCCTGAGCGGGGGCGTGGACTCCAGCGTGGCCGCGGCCCTGTTGCTTCGCCAGGGCCTGGACGTCATTGCGGTGACGCTGCAGTTGCGACCCTGCGGGGAGGGGGTCGAGGCGGGGTCCTGTTGCGGGTCGAGGGCCATCGAGACCGCCCGGGCCGTCGCGGACCGGCTCGGCATTGCCCACGAGGTGCTGCCGGTGGGGACCGAGTTCCGGGACCGGGTGCTCCGGCCGGCCTGGGACCTCTATCGCCAGGGACGCACGCCCAACCCCTGCCTGGCCTGCAACCGGGAGATCAAGTTCGGGGTGCTGTGGCAGTACGCGGCGATGCTGGGCGCCTCCCAGGTCGCCACGGGGCATTACGCGGTGCTGGAACCTGCCGAGGACGGGGACTTCGCCCTGTTCCGGGGGCGGGACCGGTCCAAGGACCAGTCCTACTTCCTCTACGACCTGCCCCGGGAGGTCCGGGGGCGGATGCGGTTTCCCCTGGGGTCCATGACCAAGGCCGAGGTCCGGGCCCTGGCCCGGGACCTGGGGCTCGCCAGCGCCGACCGCCCCGAGAGCCAGGATGCCTGCCTGGTGGCCGAGGGGAGCTTCGCCGAGGCCCTGCGGCGGGCGGTGGACGGGGAGGCCCGGCCAGGGATCCTGGTGGACCGGGAGGGCCGGGAGATCGGCAGACACCAGGGGCTGCACCGGTTCACGGTCGGACAGCGGCAGGGGATCGGGGTGGTCCTGGGGCGGCGGGCCTTCGTGCGGTTCCTGGACCCGGAGACCGCCACCGTCGAGGTGACCACCGAGGAGGGCGACCTGCTCGCCGGAGGCGCGGAGGTCGAGGCGGTGCGGTGGTGGGGCCCGGTGCCTGCCGGGGACCTCCGGTGCCAGGTGCAGGTCCGCTATCGGTCCCGGGAGGTCCCGGCCCTGGTGACGCCCCTGGGGGCCGATCGCATCGTGCTGCGGTTTGACGTTCCGGTCCGGGCCGTCGCGCCGGGACAGGCGGCGGTGATCTACGACGGGGTTCGGGTCGTGGCGGGGGGACTCATCGTGGCGGCGATGCCGGTGGCATAGGTCTGGTTCGATCCCGTCGTCCCCGATATGATGCAGTCTTCTCGGCGAAGGCCCCCGAAGGGGCGGAGGAGGTCCAGATGCGCAGGGGCATGGGACAGTGGGTCGGGATGGCGTGCGTGGTGGCGCTGGCCTGCGGAGGCGGCTCCTCGTCCTCCGATACCGGTCGGGACGTGGTCCAGGACGGCATCCCCGGCGGCGACGAGGACCCTGGCCGGGACGTCCCGGGGGAGACCGTGACCGACACGGGGACCCTTGACGACGGAAGTCCTGGGGACCTGCCCGGGGACGATGGGGCGGCATCGGATGGGATCGCCGGCGACGGCACCGCGGGGGACCTCCCGGGCGATGCGGAGGACGTCCACGACCTGCCGCCGCTGGTCCTGAAACCGCCCCTGGCACCGCCGGTGGACCCCCTGGCCGGGAAGGACGTGGAGTCCTGCCCGATCTACCAGGACACCCGCTGCGAGGGTGGCCAGTGGCAGGTCTGCCAGGTCTTCGACCCGGCCACGGACTCCTTCGTGGAGGACCCGGACCCCCTGTTGCGGCGGGTGCTCCTGATGGAGCGCTGGCGGGACAAGTATGGTCGTCCCGACGGCCAGACCTCCGAGGTCGCCTTCAACACCCCGACGCCTCCGGGGACTCCCGAGGAGGAGTGGGCCGCGCCGGAGCGGTTCGCCTCCCACGAGGGCATGGGCGACTCGGGCATCTGGACCGGCTGGACCGTGATCGGGGACATCCTGCGCTATTCCCAGACCGGCACCGAGGCGGACTATCAGCGCATGGAGCAGGGGGTCCGCACGCTCTTGACCATGTACGACGTCACCGGCATCCCCGGCTACTTCATCCGCTACTTCTTCCTGTTGATGCCCGACGGGGCGCCGAATCCAAGGGAACACCTGATCCGCTACGAGAGTCGGATGGGCCGGATGAGTCATCACTACCGCGACGTCGACCCGGCGGCGTTGGGCGAACTGCCGGCGATCTACCGGGACGGGATCACCGACGACCAGGGCGTGACCTGGAAGGGCCGGCCCATGTGGCAGGGCCGGCCGTCCATCGACCAGAACACCGGGCCCATGAATGCCCTCCCGATGGCCTGGGCCCTGTTGCGGGACGAGGGCCTGAAGCAGCGGATCGCCCGTCACCTGACGTGCTATCTGAAGCGCCTGCAGCGGATCGAGATCATCCACCTCCAGCAGAACCCGGCACTGCTGTCGTCCCTGACGCAGTTCTTCAACGCCGGCGAACTCATGCTGGACCCTGACGACATCGACCTGACCCAGACGGACCGCATCGTGGCCTACGTCCAGCGGCAGATCAACACGGCCAACGAGGAGACCTTCGACCGCTCGTGCCCGGACACGATCCAGCTGGAGCCCTGGCGAGTGATCGACGCCGCCGGGGAGTACTTCGTGGCGGACTTCCTGGAACTGGTCAACGACATGGACACGAGCGCCGGCAACGAGAACCAGATCGACCACTACTACTTCCCGAGCATCCGGGGTGGGGACGTGATCCACCTGATGCACCTGGCGGCGATGGCCTACTGGTTCACCGGCGACGAGCAATACCGCTCCTTTCTGTTCGACGAGCTGATCGGCAATCTCCAGGGCATCCGGGTGGTGTTCACGACCGGGGCCTTCGACCAGCCGAAGTTCTGCAGCCACTTCTTTGGGGACCAGTTGACCTACGGGTCCTGGTGGGTGCTGCTGGGGATGCTCCCGGACTCGGACCTCAAGCGGGACCTCCAGAAGGCCTTCTACGACGAGATGTACCTGAAACTGCTCCGGGAGAAGGGCAATGCGGACTTCTACGTGATGCTGGCCGGGGAGGTCCCCGACGAACTGGCCCCGGAGCGGTCCCAGGCCCTGGCCTACGCCCTGGAACAGGTCCGGACGATGGGGGGCAACGGCTGGGTGGACGGCCAGCCGGTCCTGGACGACCCCCGGCGGTCCTACACGCTGACTCCCGACTTCGTGATGGCCCGGGTCCCGGAGGGGGTCACCGCCGACTGCCCGACCCAGCGGGAGTACGAACTCTGCACGACCGAGATCGACTTCATGGGGATCAAGATCCCGGGGCAGAACCTGATGGACTACGTCCCCTGCAACGACGAGGACCCCTGGCAGTGCCGGGTCCCGAACGGCAAGTGCACGGACAAGATGGCCTCGGCGGCGCTGCCGGTGGCCTTGCGGCAGTACACCGACTGGCTCTGGCAGCGCAACCCCTACCAGTTGCGCAAGGGCGTGGGCATGGAGGGCGGCGTCCAGATGCCCGGGGCCGACCTCTCGGAGGTGTACTGGAACGCCCGGCGCTACGGCTTCCTGACCGAGGGCGCAGGGCAGGTGCTGGCCTGGCAGACCCTCGGGACCTGCGAGTCCGACGCCCGATGAGTCAGGGGAGCGGCGTGGCCTCGAAGGACTGGCCCGTGCCGCGGCCGATCCGGTCGGCGATGTCCTGGGCGTGACGCTGCTTGACCTCCGCCTTCTCGACCCCCTCCTCCCAGAAGTTGCCCATCAGGGAGTGGTCCCGGTGAACCCCGGGGGCCGAGGCGTCCTTGCGGTTCTCGGCCGTGCCGTCGATGTACTCGTCCTTGAGCCCCAGTTGATGCCCCAGTTCGTGAGCCCGGACGATGGGCTCGGACTTCACGAACCAGTTCAGCACGTCGTCCCGTCCGGCCCCCTTGCGCAGGCGGACCTTCAGGTGGGGGTCCCGGTCCGTGAAGACCAGGCGGACCCGCAGGGGCCAGGAGGTCCCGGAGGCCCGGTCCCGCAACTGGAACCGGTTGTCGAAGAAGGACTGGAAGGCGGTGGCGGTCTGCTGCTGGACCGCGGCCACGTCCTCGGCGGTCACGCCCTCCTGGGGGTCCAGGTGCAGGCGGATCGTGACCAGGCAGGCCTGGTCGGCGAAGGAGACGTCGAACCGGGCGGTCCAGCCGTAGGGGCGGTCCTCGATGAACTCCGAGATGGCGGTCGGCCTGGAGGTCTGCGTGGCCGGACCCTCGCGGACCTGGCGGGCCGGCGGCGATTCCCCGGGCTGGCGAGGGGACAGGACCCGGGTCCCCTGCTGGAAACCCGTGCTGCCCAGTTGTCGCTGCAGGGCGTTCCGGGGACTCCTTCGGCCCTCCGGGGATGGGCGGAGGCCAGTGCCTCCACGGCCCTCGGCCTGGGAATCCGGTCGTGGGTCCTTCGCCGTCTCCATGGTTTCCTCCCTCCGGACCTCAGAACGGGAGTTCCCCGTTCGTCAGGGCCAGCACGATGTCATCGGCCTGTTCCAGCACCCGGTCCAGGGTCGCCACCTCGTAGCGGTCGGAGTGCCAGCAGCGGACCTCGGCCTGGACCGTGCCCTGCCTCCGGACCTCGATGCGGACCGGCGTATCGCCGGGCACCCGGGGCCTGTCGCCTCCCGGGAGGGCCGACGGGTCCAGGGCCCCGAGCCGGGATCCCAGTTCCCGGACCTGTTCCGCCGGGACCGTCCCTTCCCGGGGCGGCAGGTCCTGTCCTGCGCGGCGGTTCCTGATCACGGCGGTCCCGTCGCCGCGCAGCAGGAGCGTCACGAGTCCCTTGCGGAAATGTTCGGTGCCGGTGGTGATCTGGACCTCCCATTCGGGATGTCCGTTCCACTCCCGGAGTTCCTGCTGCCAGGTCGCGTGGGTCATCTTCGGTCCCCCCTCTCCCTTGCGGTGCCCTCCCGCGGCGCCGCAGGACGCCATCAGCACCACCACCATCATCCAATGCCGGACTGTCCGGTTCATGGGGATCAGTCTATCCCCGACCTGGACGGATGCAAGACCTTCGGGCGGATCCGGACTCCCCTCAAGGAAGGGATGGGCGGGACCCTCTCCAGCGGGTGCTGCGTGGCGATTCAGACCGACGGGTCCTTCCCGGGGGTCGGTTCTGTTGGGGTTTCTGCAGGACCACCGGGAGGTTGCGACCGATCAATCGGTGACTGTCCCCCTTTGACCCGCCGGTAGGCCTCCCGGAAGGGAAGGCCCTGGGTGCGGACCAGGTCGAGGACCCGGGCGGTGGCCTGGAGGGCCGGGTCGGCGGCGGCCTCCCGGAGACGGTCCTCGTCGAAGGACAGGCGGGGGATCACGCGGGCCATCACCCGGGCGCTGGCCAGGACCCCGTGGAGGCCCCGGAAGAGGGGGGCCTTGATCCCCTGGAGGTCCCGGTGGTAGCCCGAGGGGAGGCCCCAGGCAATCATCAGGACCTCCTGGAGGGCGGCCAGGGCCTCGGCGGCCCGGCCCCGGACGCGCTCGAAGACGTCGGGGTTGCGCTTCTGGGGCATCATCGAGGACCCGGTGGTGAGGTCCTCCGGGAGCCGGAGGAAGCCGTACTCCGCCGTGGCGAACAGGCAGACCTCTCCGGCCAGACGCCCGAGGTCCCGGGCCAGCAGCGTCGCCTGGAACAGCGCCTCGGCCTCGGCCTTCCCCCGGGAGATCTGCACGGCCGTCACCGGTTCCTGGGGCCGGTCGAAGCCCAGTTCCCGGGTCGTCATCTCCCGGTCCAGCGGCAGGCCCGGGACCCCGTAACCTGCTGCGCTCCCGAGGGGATTTTGGGCGGCCCGCCGCCGGGCGAGCCGGATCGCCTCGGCATCGTCCCGGACCTCGGCGGCCCAGCCGCCGGTCCACAGGGCGACGTCCTGGGGCATCGCCCGCTGGCCGTGGGTATAGCCGGGCATGGGCACCGGACCCTGGCGGGCGCCCCACTCCTCCAGGGCCTCGGCGACCTGGTCGGCTGCCTGTCCCAGGGCCTCCAGGCGGTCCATCAGCCAGAGGCGCAGGGCCGCCAGGACCTGATCGTTCCGGGAACGCCCCAGGTGCACCGCCTTGCCGGGATCGCCGATCCGGGCCACCAGCCGGTTCTCCAGGGCCGTATGGCCGTCCTCGTCCTCGGGGGTGATGTCCCAGGTCCCGTCCTGGAAGTCCCGGAGGGCTTCCTGCAGCGCCCCGTCCAGGGCGACCCACTCGTCCTCCGAGAGATGGCCCAGGGACCGGAGCATCCGGGCATGGGCCCGGGTCGCCCGGATGTCCCAGGGCATCAGTTCGCGGTCCAGGACCGGGTCGTCCCCGGCGGTGTACTGCAGGACCTCCGGGTCCAGGTCTCCCCCTGCGTCCCAGAGCCGGCTCATCGGGACACCTCCCGGGCCCAGGCCTCGGCAATCGCCTGGTAGGACCGGGCCCCGTGCAGCACCTCTTCCTCCAGCACGAACTCGTCGGCGGTGTGGGACCGCTCGGTGCGTCCGGGACCGATCTTGACCGCCGGGACGTCCCGGAAGGCCACCCAGTCCGACACCCCCCGGGAGGCGAAGGGCCGGGACCCGGGGACCGCCTGGAGCACCGCCTGCACCAGGGGGTCGCCAGGATCCGTGTGGCAGGGGACGAAGCGTCCGCTGTGGACCTGGACCTCGCAGCCCAGGTCCTGGGACAACCGACGGGCCACCTCCGGGGCATCGAGGCCGGGGTTGGTCCGGACGTCCAGATAGCACGACGCCTCCCCGGGAACCACGTTGCGGGCCGTCCCACCCTGGATCTGGGTCGGCTCCACGGTGACGGGGCCGAGGTCCGGGTCGTCGGCACCGGGCAGCGTGTCGGGCATCGCTGCGATCACCCGGGCCAGTTCCCGGATGGCGTTCCTGGCCCCCAGGGCCCGGGCGTGGGCCGCATGGCAGGCATCGCCGGTGGTGACGACCCGGAGTACCGCCAGGCCCTTCTGGGACACCGCCGGCTCCATGCCTGTGGGTTCCCCGATCAGCACGGCCGCTGGAGTCCATCCCGCCTGATCCAGGGCCTGCCGCAGCGTCCGGCTGCCCTGTCCGGTGGTCTCCTCCTCGACGGCCAGGGCCAGGGCGAGTCGGATGCCCGGCAGGGAACCGGGTCCCCGGGCGATGCGCAGCAGGGCCCCGACCATCGCCGCGACGGAGGCCTTCGCGTCGTTGGCCCCGAGGCCCACGACCCGGCCATCGGCAACCCGGGGCGTCCAGGGGTCCCCGGTCCATCCCGGGACCGGAGGGACCGTGTCCAGATGGGTGTTCCAGACCATGACCGGGCCGTCGGTTCCCAGCAGGGCCAGGATGCCCCCCCGGGGGACCATCCTGGTCTCCAGGCCTCCGTGGGCCAGCACGCCCCCGACATACTCCAGCGCCGCCGTCTCCTCCGCCGAGACGGACCGGGTGGCCACCAGCCGCCGGTGGAACTCCAGCAGGTCCCTGTCGTTCACGGGGCCCCCCCGGGGCCGGCGGCCCCCTCCTCGGGCATCAGTTCGGCCAGGCTCCGGACCAGCAGGGTGCCGGCTCCGGCGTTCGTGAAGACCTCCCGCAGCAGGCCCAGCGGCTGCCCGTGGCCCACGATGTGCACCCGCCGGACGCCCCGCTGCAGGGCCTCGGAGGCCGCCTGGACCTTCGGGAGCATGCCCCCCCGGATCGTCCCGTCGGCCACCCGCTGTCGGATCCCCTCGAGGTCCGCCACCGACACCACCGAGGACGGGTCCGCCAGGTCCTCCAGCAGGCCCGGGGCCCCGGTCAGGAAGATCAGCTTCTCGGCACCCAGGGCCTCGGCCACCTTCGCGGCGACGGTGTCGGCGTTGATGTTCAGTACCTGGCCCTGGTCGTCGGCCGCCAGGGGGGACATCACGGGGACGAAGCCCGTCTCCAGCAGCCGGAACAGGGGTGCCGGGTCCACGGACCGCAGGTCTCCCACCTGGCCGTAGTCCACGGTCTGGCGTTCCCCGGCCTCCTCCACCTCCACCGGGGGCCGCTTTCGGGCCCGGAGGACCCCCGACGAGATCCCCGAGAAGCCCAGGGCCGGCACCTCCAACTTTCGGAACGCGGCCATCCAGGCCGTCGCGACGGTCCCGACCAGGGCCATCGTGACCGCCTCCAGGGTCTCCCGGGAGGTGACCCGTCGCCCGGCCACGAAGGACGTCTCGATTCCCAGTCGCCGGGCCACCATCGTGGCCTGAGGCCCGGCGCCGTGGACCAGCACGACCTTGATCCCCAGTTCTCGGAGCACGCCGATCTGCTCGGCGACCTCCTGGACGACCCCCGGGTCCTCGGCGGCCTCCCCGCCGACCTTCACGATGAAGGTCCTTCCCCGGTAGAGACGGAGGTAGGGAAGGGCCCTCCGCAGACCTGCGATCTCGGCATCCGGTTCCAGGGCACGGTTCATCGACATCCTCCCAGCATCTCCAGCAACAGGGCCTTCTGGGCGTGCAGGCGGTTCCCCGCCTGGTGCACCACCGCGCTCCGGGGTCCGTCCAGGACCTCGTCGGCCACCTTCACGTTTCGGCGCACCGGCAGGCAATGCAGGAAGCGGGCCTCGGGCCGGGAATTCGCGAACCAGGATTCCCGGATGCACCACTCCTGCCGCAGTGGCGCCCGCATCCTCTGGTCGGCCTCCGGGTCGCCGTAGCACGATGGTGCGGCCCAGGACTTTCCGTAGAGGACATGGGCCCCCTCCATCGCCTCCCGGCGGTCCACCGTCTCCCGAACCGTGCCGCCGGACCGTGCCGCCAGGGCCCGGGCCTCCTCCATCACCGAGGGGGGCAGCTCGTAGCCCGGCGGATGGAGCACGGTCACCTCCATGCCCCGCCGGGCCGCCATTCGCAGCGTGGACGCGGGCACCGCGTAGGGCAGCGGCTTCGGGTGCCAGGCCCAGGACAGGACCAGCCGCCCGTTCCGGGGCACCTCCAGGTCCTCCAGGGTCCGCCAGTCCCCCAGGGCCTGGCAGGGATGGGCCGACGCCGACTCCAGGTTGATGAAGGGCTTCGGGCACAGGTCCGCCATCTTTCGGATCAGGTCGTCGGCGAGGTCCTCGGCCAGGTCCTCCCCCCGGGCAAAGCAGCGCACCGCCAGCAGGTCGGCGTATTCTGCCAGGACCGGGATCGCCTCCCGGACATGTTCCGCCGCGGGCCCGTCCATCACGGCCCCGTCCCGGGTCTCCATCACCCAGGACCCGGCGCCGGGGGTGATCACGAAGACCTGCCCCCCCTGCTGGGTCACGGCGGCCTGCATCGATGCCAGGGTCCGGACCGAGGGGTTCAGGAAGAGCAGACCCACCGTGCGTCCAGCCAGCCCCTGCCCGACCGGGTGTAGCCGCAGGTCCCGGGCTCGGTCCAGCACCCGTTCCAGTCGCTGGTCATCGAGGTCCTCGAGGTCCAGGAAGCGTCTCATGATTCCATCTCCTCCAGGGCATCCCGCAGGCGATCGACGTCGGCGTCGTCCAGCACCAGGGGCGGCAGCAGCCGGACCACCTGGGGGTCCCCGCTGCCGCCGGCCAGGATGCCCCGCTCCCGGAGCCCCGCCAGGACCTCAGAGGCTGGCCGCCTGGTGCGCAGTCCTTTCAGGAATCCCTGTCCCTGGACCCCCAGGACCGGTCCCCGGCGACACTCGGCGTCGATGCGCGCCGAGAGTCGCTGCACCCGTTCCAGCAGGTGATCCTGCTCGATGGCCCGGATCACCGCCCGGATGGCTGCGCAGACCACCGGCCCTCCGCCGAACGTGGTCCCCAGGTCCCCGGGCCGCAGGCCCCGGGCCAGGGCCTCCGATACCAGCACCGCGGCGCCGGGAAGTCCGCCGGCGAGGCCCTTGCCCACGGTGAGCAGGTCCGGATCCAGCCCCAGATCCACGCTCACAAAGGGGACGCCGCAGCGCCCCATGCCGCACTGCACCTCGTCGGCGATCAGCAGCGCCCCGTGTCTTCGGGTCAGGTCCCGTGCGGCCCGGAGGAACGTCGCAGAGAGGTCCCGGGCCCCGGCGACCCCCTGGACCGGCTCCAGGATCACGGCCGCGGTGTCCTGGTCGATGGCCCGCTCCAGGCCCCCGAGGTCCTCCAGGGCCACCCGGCGCACGGGGAAGGGGGTGTTCGGGAAGCCGTACCACTTCTCCCGGGCCCCTTCGGTGACCGCCGCGGCGGCCGCCGTCCGGCCATGAAAGGAACCCTCCATGCGCACGACCGTGGAACGCCCGGTGGCCCGGAGGGCGATCCGCAGGGCGTTCTCATTGGCCTCGGCCCCGGAGTTCACGAAGAAGACCCGGTGGGACGACAGGCCCGCGAAGGCCCGCAGGTCCCGGGCGGCCTCCTCCCGGACCTCCAGGGGGAACAGGTTGCTCTGGAAGATCAACCGGGAGGCCTGGTCCCCAATGGCCTGGACCACCGCCGGATGGCCGTGGCCCAGCAGGGCCACGGCGTGGCCGCCGTAGAAGTCCACGAACTCCCGGCCGTCCTCCGTCCAGAGGCGGCTTCCCTGACCCCGACAGAACCGCAGCGGCACCTGGGAGAAGACCTCCAGCAGGGCGTCGCTCCCATTCGTGCTCATCCCGTTCCCCCCATCAACACCAGCCAATCCCCGGCTGCCGGAGACCCAGGTCGTCGGGCAGCCCGTGCAGGCGGTTGAGCCACTGGATTCCCCCACCGGCGGCCCCTTTGGCCAGATTGTCCAGCACCGAGGTGACCACCAGGGTCCGGTTTCGCACGAAGACTCCCAGGGCGGCCCGGCAGGTCCCGACGACCTCCACCAGTCGCGGGGGGTCGTCCCGGACCGAGACGAGCGGGGCGTCGGCATAGCACTCCCGGGCCAGGTCCCGGGCCTGCCGGGTGTCCAGGGGTTTCGTGAGGCGCAGGTGCAGCGTGGCGTGGATGCCCCGGACGAAGGGCCCCGAGTGGGGCACGAAGGCCACCTCCGGTTCCGTTCCTGCCGCCAGGGCCCCGAGCAATGCGGCCATCTCGGCCTCGTGGCGATGGCCCAGGGGGGAGTAGGCCCGGAGGTTCGATCGCCGCTCGGGATGATGGGTGTCAGGTCCCGGCTGTCGCCCGCTGCCCGAGGACCCCGTGACCGCCGACACGAAGACCTCCGGCTCCACCACGCCGGCCTTCCAGAAGGGGGCCGCCGCCAGCACCGCCGCGGTCGTGAAGCACCCGGGATGGGCCATGAACCGCCCGGCGGGTCCCGGGGTCCACTCGGGGATGCCGCAGCGGAAGGACTCCAGGCGATGGGGGGCCCCGTGGTCCTGGCCGTAGAGGGCGCGATAGCGGGCCGCATCCCGGAATCGGAAATCCGCGGACAGGTCCACGACTCGGAGGTCCAGGTCTCGCTGATCCGCCTCGGTCATGAGGCGATCGACCAGCGGTGCCGTCGCCCCGTGAGGCGTCGCGGTCAGGACCGAGACCCGGCCGCCGTCGGGCACCGCGGCCAGCGCCTCCTCCAGGGACCGGAAGGCCACGGACCCCAGGTCGGTGGCCTCGAGGTGCGGGAAGACCCTGCCGACCGGGTCTCCGGCCCGGCTCGTGGTCACCGGCACCACCTCCCGGAAGACCGGATGGCCCGCCAGCAGGCGCAGGCATTCCCCGGCCACGTATCCGCTGCCTCCCAGCACCAGCGTGGGTCCTGGGTCCCGAACCGGTCGTTCCGTCATCGTGCCTCTCCCGTCCGGACCGGTCAGGCGATTCCGATCCGCTGCAGCACCCGGTTCGCGAGCCCCTCCCCGTCGGTCCGGGCATTGTGTCCTGGCACCCCGGTCCGGCGCTCCACGAGCACCGACCCCGCATCGTTGTCCGTCGCGGGCCCCGTCACCACGTCCGTCTCGATGCCGTGCTGGTCCCGGAGCAGTCGCACGCCGCCCCAGGCCGCCACCGGATCGCTGGCGGCCAGCACGACGGCCCGGAAGGACCCCCGAAGGTCCGGGTCGTCGAGGATCGCATCGACCCCGTAGAGGCCCAACAGGCCGTCCCCCAGTTCCAGCACCAGCACGTCCGGGCGACCCTCGGCCAGTTCGGACAGCAGGGTTCGGGCGGCCACCGGGGCCGTCTCGGGCGTCGTCGTGACGATGCCCAGGTCCGTGAAGATCCGGACGTCCCGGGCCCCGGCGTCCTCCATCCCCAGGATGTCCCGCCGCAGGGAGACCCCCGTGGTCTTCGCGGCCCCCACCGCCAGGCCCCGATGACGAAAGGCCTGGATCAAGGAACAGGCCGCAGCCGTCTTCCCGGCGTTCATGCTGCTGCCCACCACGGCGACCACGGGGATCCCCCGGACCTCCAGCCGATCCCGGACCGGGATGGCCCCCTGGCGGATGTGGGCGGGCACTCCGATTCGCTGTTCGAGATAGGGGAAGTGGAGCACCTGTCCCAGGACCTCGCAGACGAAGGGCTGTCCGAAGTCGGGGTTCGCGCTCTCGCAGAGTCCCAGGACGCCCCCGAGGTTCAGCAGGTGCAGGTGGTCTCCCACCCGGACCTCCGACGGCACCCGGCCCGCGAATCCGAAGAGGGCCTTCCGGTGCCCCAGGGCCACTGCCAGGATGTCCCCGGGGCGGATCTTGCTGAAGCGCCCCGAGGGGAGTTCCAGGGTGTTGTAGGAACTCTTGGAACTCAGCACCCGGACCGCGACGACGCTGCCCTCCTCGGCGACCACCTCCGGGATCAGGCGGACCTCCCGGGGCAGCCGGCAGTTCATCGTGACCGACGCGATCTTGTCCAGGGAGAGGACCTTCACGGCGCCTCACCTCCTCGTTCCGACCCGCCGGTCGCTCCGGCGGCGGTTCCTGCCCGGGCGTGGAGCATGGCCGGGATGGCCAGCATCCGGGCGAATCCCCTCGCATCGGCACCGGTCCACTCCCCGGCCGCCTCCCCGTAGGTCCCTGAGGAAGCCGCCTTCAGGGAGAAGGGCGACGACACCCCCAGGACCTCCATCCGTCCGGCCCACATCCGCATCCGGACCTCCCCGGTGACCCGGTCCTGGGACGACTGCAGCAGGGCCTCTGCGTCCCGGCAGGCCGGTTCCAGGGCCAGGGCCTCGTGGACCCAGTCCCCATAGAGGGCCGCCACCTGGTCCTTCAGGCGCTGCTGTCGGGCCGTCAGCACCAGTTTCTCCAGTTCCCGGTGCGCCTCCAGGATCACCGTGGCGGCCGGGGCCTCGAAGGCCACCCGTCCCTTCAGGCCGAAGATCGTGTCCCCCAGATGGATGCCCCGACCGATGCCTCGAGGGGCGGCCAGGGCGTCCAGGGCCTCGATCAGGGGCACCGGGTCCATCTCCTTCCTGTCGAGGCTGGTTGGAACGCCTTCCCGGAAGCCGATCCGCACCTCCAGTGGGGGCCTCAGGTCGTCGAAGGCGCCTCGGGTCAGGACCCAGGCCTCCTCCGGGAGGGGGTCCACCGTGTCCAGCGTCTCCCGGCCCCCGATCGTGCAGCCCCAGAGGCCCCGGTTGATGGAATAGGCCGCCCGTTCCTCCGAGACCTCGTGTCCCCGTTCCCTCAGGAAGGCCGTCTCCTGGGCCCGGGTGAACCCCTCGTCCCGGATCGGGGCCAGGACCTCCACGCCCGGGGCCAGCACCCGGAGGGCCACCTCGAAGCGGACCTGGTCGTTGCCCGCGGCGGTGCTCCCGTGGGCGACGGCCGAGGCCCCGACCTCCCGGGCCACCTCCGCCACCTTGCGGGCCTGGAGGGTCCGCTCGGCCCCGACGCACAGCGGATAGACATGACCCCGGCGCACATTGCCGTAGATCAGGAACCGCAGGGTCTCCTGGAAGAAGGCGGGCCTGGCCTCCACGGTCCGGTGTGCGACGGCGCCCAGTGCCCGGGACCGTCGGGACAGGTCCTCCCGGGCCTCCTCGGACAGTCCACCCGTGTCCACCGTGACCGTGATCACGGGCCGGCCGAGCCTCTCGGCCAGATACGGCACCAGGAACGACGTGTCGAGCCCCCCGCTGAAGGCCACCACCACCGGTCCGCTCATCTCTCCTCCCTGTCCTGGAACCGCTCCAGCCGTTCCCGGATCCGGGCCTGCGCTTCAGATCCCTCCACGGCCACCATCACCGTGTCGTCCCCGGCCACGCACCCCACCATGCCCGGCCAGGCCGCCTGATCCAGCGCGATGCCCACCGCCGAGGCCTGCCCCGGAGGGGTCCGGACCACCAGCAGGTGGGGACCCGCGGCGCCCACTCCCAGGATCCGGCCCAGGACCTCGGGGGCCTGGCCCACCGGAGGGAGGGGCGTGGCCTCCCGGTAGCACCCGTCGATCTTGCGGATGGCCAGGAACCGGAGGTCCCGGGAGACGCTGGCCTGGGTCACCTGGAATCCCCGGTCCCGGAGCAGGGCGCAGAGGGCTCCCTGGTCCGGGATGCGACGCCGCCGGACCAGGCCCCGGATGGCCTGGAGGCGTTCTTCTCTTCGGGTATCCTTCCGAGGCATCCCGTGTCTCGCAAAAGATGCGCATAGAGTGGCCAGTTATCGCATAAAGTCAACAGGAAAGTGAAAACGCAAGTTCTTCCGGTGAGTTGAAGAACCCGATGGTCTGGGTTGGCCGGGTCCGTCCGGGCGTGCGCCGCGACCCGTTGGGCGGCCCGGGAAGGGGCGGAACCCTTCCCCTCCTGGGGGCCGACCGGGGAACGCCTGGCCTCTTGATCCGGAAGGCGGGTCATCGGATCCTTGGGATACGGAACGAATCGTCCATCGGAGGAGGCTGGGGAGTCCCGGCCGGGAGGAGGGGATGGAGGATCACGACGTGTCGCCCAGGACCGGCGGGGGACCGGGGGTACGGCTCGTGCCGGACCTGTTCCAGGGCCTGTTGCATCACCTCCGGGACGGGGTCGCATCGGTGGATCGGGAGGGGTTCTTCGTCGCGTGCAACCCCGCGTTCCTGGACCTCCTGGGAGGCTACGCCATGGAGGAGGTCCGGCGCCTGCGATGGCAGGACCTCACGCCCCCGGAGTGGCGGGCCCCGGAGCAGGCGATCCTGGAGGAACAGGTGGATCGCCGGGGGTTTTCGGACCTCTACGAAAAGGAGTACGTCCGTCGCGACGGGACCCGGGTGCCCGTGGAGGTCCGGACCTATGCCAACCGGGATGACGAGGGTCGGTTGGAGGGCTACTGGGCCATCGTCCGGGACGTCTCGGACCGACGGGACACCCGATCCCGGCTGGCCCTGTTCCAGGAGTCGTTGGACAACGCCACCGACGCCATCGGGATGGCCACTCCCGAGGGGCGCCATTTCTACCAGAACCGGGCCTTCACGGACCTGTTCGGCGAGTGCGGCGACGACCCGAAGACCGCCCTCTTCGTGGATCGGTCCCAGGCCGAGGAGGTCTTCCGGACCATCAAGGCCGGCGGGCGGTGGGAAGGCGAGGTGCGGATGCATGCGAAGGACGGCGGCATTCGGGACATCCTGCTTCGGGCCCATGCGAACCTGGATCTGGCGGGCCGCGTGACCGCCCTTGTGGGGATCCACACCGACATCACCTCCCGAAAGGCCATCGAGCGGGAACTCCGGGAGCGGGAACACCAGTTGCGGACGGTGATCGAGAACGTGGACCTGGTCTTTTTCGCCCTGGGACCCGACGGGGTCTTCCAGTTTTCGGAGGGCCGGGGACTGGGGGCCCTCGGCCTGAGGCCCGGGGAGGTCGTCGGGCGGTCCGCCTTCGAGGTCTATTCCGAGTTTCCCGAGATCGTGCAGTCGCTGCATCGGGCACTGGCCGGGGAACGGTTCCAGGTCGAGGTGTCCGTGGGTCCCCTCTGGTTCGATGTCGCCTACACCCCGGTCCGTGGCCCCGATGGATCCATCCAGGCCACCATCGGGGTGGCGATGGACATCACGTCCCGGCGGAAGGCCGAGGAGGACCGGGAGCGACTCACGGAGCAACTGGTCCAGGCCCGGAAACTGGAGGCCATCGGGCAACTGGCCGGGGGCGTCGCCCACGACTTCAACAACATGCTGGCGGTGATCCTGGGGGTGGCCGAGGTCGCCCTGAACCGCCTGGGGCCGGAGGACCCGATCCGGGAGGACCTCCATCGGATCCGGGAGGCGGCGGAGCGGTCGGCGGACCTGACCCGGCAGTTGCTGGCCTTCGCCCGGCGACAGAACGTCGCCCCCCGGGTGGTGGACCTCAACGAGGTCCTGTCGGGTCGCATGGCGATGATCCGCCGCCTGATCGGCGAGAACATCACCCTGGACTGGGTCCCGGGGAAAGACGTCGGGAGGGTCCGGATCGACCCCTCCCAGATGGACCAGGTCCTCGTGAACCTCTGCGCCAACGCCCGGGACGCCATCGAGGGTGCCGGTCGGATCACCATCGAGACGGCCCGGGTCGTCTTCGACGAGCCCTACTGCGCCGATCACCCGGAGCATTCCCCGGGGACCTACGCCGCGCTGGTCGTGTCGGACAACGGGCGGGGCATGGACGAGGCGACCCGGCGGCGGTTGTTCGAACCCTTCTTCACGACCAAGGCCCAGGGCAGCGGGGTCGGCCTGGGTCTCGCGACGGTCTATGGCATCGTTCGACAGAACGATGGCTTCATCCACGTCTACAGCGAGCCCGGGATGGGCAGCACGTTCCGGGTCTACCTGCCCTGCTGGGAGGAGCAGGCGACCCCTGTGGAGGCGTCGGGGCCCCGAGAGGGGGCGCCGGTGCGGGATGGCCAGACCATCCTGCTCGTGGAGGACGACGATCTGGTGCGCGCGGTCGTGTCCCGAATGCTCGATCACCTGGGGTACCGGGTCCTGGCCGTGGGCGATCCGGTCCAGGCCATCGAGACGGCCCGCAATCATCCAGGCGAGTTGCATGTGCTGCTGACCGACGTGGTGATGCCCGGGATGAACGGGAGGCAACTGGCCCGGGAGGTGGCCCGGATCCGTCCGGGGATCCGGCGGATCTTCATGTCGGGCTACACGGCGAACGGGGTCGCCCACCGAGGGATCCTGGACCCCGGGGTGGAGTTGCTGCAGAAGCCGTTTCTGCTCCGGGATCTGTCGCAACGCATCCAGGCGGTCCTCGCCGCCCCGCCCCCTCTGGAGGAGGATCCCTGAGGATGGTCGTCCGGGGGGGCGGGGGCGGATGGCGGATCCGTTCCCTCGTCCTGGCCTGGAATCCCCTCTGCCGACAGGGGTCCGCGCTCGTTCGCCGGCGCATGTTGGGACGAGCCCGACGGATCCCCGCGCCGGGAGTGCAGGCGACGCGGAGCCCCGGATCCGGTATCGTTCCCCGGCGGGGTGCGACCGCAGGGGGCCAGAGTGGACGTTCGGCAGAAGATTCGACTCGCGGCTGCGGTCCTGCAATACCGGGTCACGGGCCGGCCTGTCCCCCTGGCGGTGGCCTGGATGATCACCGGGCGCTGCAACCGGAACTGCCGCTATTGCGACGCCGCGTACCTCCGGGGCCTGGGGGAGATGGACACGGCGGAGGCCCTGTCCCTGGTGGACCAGATGGCGGAGGGGGGCGTCCGGCTCGTGTCCATCACCGGTGGAGAGCCCTTGATTCGCCCGGACCTCGGGGTGATTGTCCGGCGCATCCACCAGCGGGGCATGGTCTGCAAGGTCAACTCGAACGGTCACCTGCTGGAGGCCCGGGTGCGCGACCTCCGGACCGTCGATCTGCTGCAGTTGTCCCTGGACGGCCCCGGGGAGGACCAGGACCAGGCCCGGGGTCCCGGGTCCTTCCGGGCCGTGGTCCGGGCCGCCGAACTGGCCCGTCGGGAGCGCATTCCGTTCCACTTTGTGGGCGTCCTGACCCGGTTGAACATCCGCCGGCTCGACGAGGTGCTGGACCAGGCCGCGGCCCTGGGGGGCCGCATGAGTTTCCAGCCGATGTCCCAGGTGGCGGATCGACCCGAGGCGGCGGACTTTGCCCCGACTCCGGAAGACCTGCTGGCGGGCCTTCAATGGCTTCGCCGGATCAAGGAGGCGGGAGGCCCCAGGGGGCGGGCTCTCAAGAACACCCTGGGGGAACTGGAGTACTATGCCAATCGTTGCCGCAACGGCCCGGGGAGGGCGGACTGTGCCCCGGTGATGGCCACCGTGATGCCCGACGGGCGGATGACCTTCTGCGAGCAGGCCCGGCATCCCCAGTGGGTGGATGCCCGGACCCTGGGGTTCCAGGAGTCCTTCCGGGCGTTGAGGCCGGTGACCTGCGATGGATGCGTGTGCATCGGCACCTTGCGCCTGTCCCGGGTCTGCCGCCTGGACCCTGCGGTGATCCGGGAGGCCATCCGCGACTGATGGGCCATTCGGGGCCGGGTGGTCCGTCGGCCGGGCGAATGCTCGGGGACGCGGACTAGCGGGACCTCCGGACCCACCACCAGGGGGTGAACAGGGCCCAGGCCCCCGCGGCGATGACGAGGCCCGAGGCCAGGGACAGGCCCGCCAGGGACAGGGCTCCGTGGATCCCCACCATCAGGCCGTGGGACCGGGTGAAGACCTCCCGCCAGCCGATCCGATAGGAGAGGGCCTCCCAGCCGGTCTTGCAGGTGAAGAAGGCCGCGAGGCCCGCGAAGAATCCCGCAGTCGCGCCTGCGGTCAGGGCCAGGGTCGCCCCGTACCAGCACAGCAGGATCCCGATGTCCACCACGAAGGCCGCGGCGCGATAGGATCGGGTCGGGCCGGGGTCGCCCTCGGTGTCGCTCGCCGATCCCTCCTGGGGTCGGACCACCGTGGACAGGTGGTAGGCCAGGTAGTCCTCCAGGATGACCGCGAGGGAGAAGACCTGGGCGGCGGTGGTGGCGTTCCAGACGAAACGGATGTTCTGCACCACGACGCCAATCAGCACCGCATAGAGCAGGTCCACGAACCCCACGCGCACGGCCGACGGCGACGCCATTCGCTGCTCCTGGTGCCGGTCTGGTATACCGTGGACCCTGCGGCGAGGTCAACCGTGCCTGCGGGGCGTGGGAGCCGAGGTACGGCCCGGTTCGGCCATGGCCCGGGGGGAAGGCGCCGTCCTCACCCTGGGTCGGTGGGATCAGACGCCGCCTCCGGAAAATCGTGTATCATCCCGTGACTCGATGACGGGGCGATGTCATGAGATACGCGACGATCAACGCCTGGAACACGGTGGCATTGGCGGTCCTGGCGGTCCTGGTGACGGCCTGCGGAGACGATGGCGACGTGAAGTCTCCCTACGGATCCCCGACCCGCACGACGGTGTACGAGGTGGAGGGCCGCCTGCCCAACGGTGAGGTGAGGCCCTGGACCGTCAAGGTCACCGGGGAGGTCACCGTGGACGGTCGCTCCTTCGACACCTACCAGGTGGGCATCGAGCCCTCCGATCCCCGCCAGGGCATCGAGATCTGGATCGACAAGGAGGACAGGAACCGGGTCACCTTCCGGGGCTTCCGGGAGGTGGGCGTCCTGACCGTGCAGGGGGATCGGCCCTACACCGTGAGACTGGACGGGCCCACCGGACAGGTCGAGACGGTCGAGGTGGCGGGGACGGTGTTGATGGAAGGCGACCAGACCCCGATGCCCGGCACGGCCACCGTGGAATATGTGAAGGAGTCGGACGACGAGACGGTGGATACGCCGTTCGGCACGCTGTCCGGCGTGAAGCACTACAGCGGAACCGTCACGCTCTCCGGTGAGGGCGTGCCGGAGTTCCTCCGGGGCTTCCCGGTGGATGCGGAGGTCTGGTACCACCCCTCCTTCGGGGTCGTGAAGGGGAGCGTCCCGATGTTCAATCTCGGGATGGACCTGCGGGGGCAGGGCGACTGCGGCGATCCCCTGACCCCCGGCTTCAACACGATCCAGAAGGTGGGCATCGTGGCACCCGGCAGTCCTCCCTTCGAACTGAACACCTCCGACTGCTCGGGGCAGTGGAATGCCGACAAGATGACCCACGCGAAGATGCTGGTCGAGTTGCGCTTCGCCGACGAGGACCTCGCGAGGACATCGACCCCGCCGCCGGTCGTCGAGGAATTCACGACGGGCTGGGGCTACTTTCCCCATCAACTGGTCGCCTCGCCGGTCAGCATCTTCCATCCGGAGGAGAACGGGAAGGGCTACACCTTCTGGTACGGCTACGCCGACGAGGCGGCAAAGAACGAGCCGGGCGACAACGGCATCCTGTACTCCATCCAGGTCCGGCCGGCCGACGGCATGTCCGGCGCGGTGCGGGCCACGGCCCGTCTCCGGTACCGCGTCCTTGCCCAGCCCTGAGAAGGCTAGGGACGATCGGCCGACATCGTGATGGGGGACGACCAGAGGCGGTATGGGGCCTCGGTGCCGTCGGGGAGGACCGCATGGCCGGCGACCGACAGGCGGAAGACCCCCTCCAGGGTCTGGACTGGCGCCGGGATGCGGACCGCCGTGCGGACCTGTGCCGTCCAGTGGAATGCCCGCTGGCCGGGCGACTTCTCGGTCCAGGGAGGGTCCGGGGCGACCTGCAGCAGCACCCGGTAGTCCCGCTGGTCCACGACCCGGCCCCCGGCCTCCAGGGGGCGGAAGATGCCGTCCGATGATCGCCACTCCACCACGACCTCCGGTCGGTCCACCCAGGGGTCGCCTCCGAGCCATCGGAAGGTCCAGGGGGTCCCGGTCGCGGCCATCGGCGGCAGGTCCTCCAACACGGATCCGGGGTCGATGGAGGCGGACGGGAGGTAGGGACGGGAGGCGCCGGGGGTCCAGGGAGGAATGGAGGCGGGATCGAACGCCAGCGGGGCCAGGGGGTCCTCCAGTCGGGCGGCCACCGAGGCCGCCGCATCCCGGAGATGTTCCCCCTGGCGGGGGCCCAGGAAGGCCATCCCCGGCTCGTATCCCCCGCCGGCCCAGTCGTCGGGCGTCATCAGGTAGCCCACGTAGTCCTGGGCATAGCCGAACAGGGCCCAGGTCCCGATGCCGGGGACCGCTGCGGAGACTCGTTGCAACAGGTCCAGGCCCAGGGCGGTGTGGGGCTCTCCCGGGAGCGTCACTCCCCCCACGGGGCCGAGGCGAAAGGCCGCCAGACGCACCGTGTCGGGGATCCAGCCGAAGTCCAGGTCCAGGCAGCTGTCCATCGCCGGAGGCACGGGGCCGCAGGCCGATCCGCCGCCGCCACAGAGCATCGCCCCGGCCGGGTGGTCCCACTCGCCCGGGGCATAGCCGATGGCCTCCCAGGTCATCGGTGCCACCGCCGCCACGACCCGGAGGTCCGGGTCCTCCTCCCAGGTGAAGGCCTCCCAGGCCTCGATCACGGTGACCGCGGCCGACCGCCCGATGGCCTCCAGGCGATCCAGTTCCGGAAAGGGGGCCTCGGGCCACGGGGAGTCGCCGAAATCTCCCCGGGGATCGGCAGGCCCCACGTCCCCAGTCCAGGACTGGAAGAACATCACCGGCGCTCCGCCGGGGATCACCTCCTGGACCTTCTGTTCCACGGCCCGGGGCGCGTCGCCACCCAGCACCCCTTGCTGCCAGCCGAAGACCGTCCCGTGGAGCGCGTAGTTCACCAGCAGCCCGATGGTCCCGCCGCCGTCCGCCCGGTCCAGGCGCCACAGGTGCATCCGGTCGTCCCGGAGCGGCCCGTTCTCGCACCGCCGGTCCACGTGCATCGCCCCGTTCTCCCTCACGGCGTGACCGAATCGCACGGGCACGGCCTCGGCCGCCAGGGCCTCGACCACCGCGTCGGCGATGGCCCCGGTGACCCGCTGGAAGACCTGTTCCTCGTAGGAGTCCGAGAAGAGAGGGCCCAGCGGCGTATCGAAGACCCGAGCCGGGGCGACGTGGGAGTGGTTCGCCGCGATCACCAGCACGTCTCCGCAGTCGATTCCGGTGCGCTGTCGGACCAGGTCCACCACCCGGGTGTGGATGGTGCGAAAGACGGCAACGAGGTCCACCGTGGCCAGCAGCAGCCGCCGATCTCCCTTCAGAAGATGCATCACCTGCACCCGTGGGGGATGGACCAGCGTGGTGGTCGCCTGGAAGACGTCCTGGAAGGGGCTTCGGGGGGCATCGGGCGGAGGCGTCTGGCCGTAGCCGCCGGTGGAGATGCCCAGGGGCACCGGGAGGTCCCGGGTGGCGTAGGCGGCCCGGAGGTGGTCGTCGGGCGGGGTGAAGGGCGGGTCCGGCGGTGGGGGCGGATCGGGCCGGGGGTCGCCTGTCTCCGTGTCTCCCTGTTCCGGCTCGTTGGCTGCCAGGTCCTCTGTGGTCACGTCGGCCAGGTCCGACGCTGCCGGATCGGCAGGGTGGTCCTCGGCCGGGTCCGATGTCCCCTGGCCGTCTGCCGGGTCGTCATGCCCATCGGGAGGCACGTCCGGGAGTCCGGTCTCTCCGGGGCGGCCGGTGCCTCCGCAGTGGGCCATCAGCCCCAGGGCCAGGATCAGGGCGCCAATCCAGGATGCCCTGGTACGGTCCTGGGGGACGGGGCCCGGGGGCCGTGCAGGGGGGCGTCGGTCCATGCGGGTCCTCGCGAGGAGTCGTTGGCCACAGCATAGAGGCTGCCGGGCCGGGAGACAACGGATCCATGTCCGCGTAGAATCGCGCCCGGAGTGGGTGGGAAGATGGCCGGTGCCTTGCAGAGATTGCCCCTGGCCTGGGCCCTGGGGATCTCCCTGTTCCGGGGCCGGGGGGGCGGAAGGGTCTCGGCGGCGACCGTCGTGTCGGTGCTGGGCATCGGGGTCGGCGTGGCGACCCTCACGGCGGTGCTGGCCGTCACCGGGGGATTCGAGGCGGCGTTCCGGGACCGCATCCTGGGGGTCTATCCCCACATGGTCGTGCTATCCCGAGGGGACCCCTTCGTCGAGTACCGGGACGTGGCGCGCCGGCTGGGCGAGATCCCGGGCGTGGCCGGGACCAATCCCTCGACCTACGACGAGATGATGTTGTCGGCCGACGGGGGCAGCGCCGGGGTGATCCTGAAGGGGGTGGACCTGGCGGGGGCGGAACGGGTGAGTTCCCTGCGGTCCCTGGTCCGGGGAGGCACGCTGGACCCCCTCCGGCCCGTCGAGGGCCGGCCGCCAGCCCTGCTGGTGGGGTGCGCCCTGGCAGCCCGTCTGCATCTGGAGCCCGGGGATCGGGTCACCTTGACGACCCCGATCCGGGGCCTGGAGGGTGGCGGGACCGGCCCCCTGGGCATGGCGCCTCAGCAGGGGGCCTTCTTTGTGGCCGACTGCCTGGACTCGGGGTTCTGGGAGTACGACTCCCGGCTCGTGGTCATGGAACTCTCCCGGGCCCAGGCCTTTCTGGGCCGGGGAGACGCGGTCCGGTGGGTGGAACTGCGGATTCAGGACATCGACCGGACCGAGGAGATGCGCCAGGAGGTCCTGGCGACCCTCCAGCCCTGGTCCCTGCTGGATCTGGTGCGGACCATCGCCCGACTCCGGGGGGACCTGCAGCGCCTGACGGGGGAGCGCCTGGCTGCCGGAGGGGCGTGGAGCCTGTCGGACTGGGCCCACGAGGTCCACGAGGTCGCCCAGGCATTGCTGTTCAGCGACCTGCCCCTGGGCCCCCCTCAGCGCTACCGCATCATCGACTGGCGGGAGATGAACCGGAACCTCTTCGGGGCCCTCCGGACCCAGAAGGCGGTCCTGGCGCTGTTCTTCCTGATCATCGTGCTGGTGGCGGCCTTCAACATCGTCGGGACCCAGTGGATCGTCGCTCGGGAACGCCAGCGGGAGGTCAGCACGCTGGTGGCCCTGGGCGCCTCCCGGAGGCAGTTGATGCGGGTCTTCGTGGCCCACGGATTCACGCTGGGCCTCGCGGGGGTCCTGCTGGGGCTGCTGCTGGGTCGGCTGGTCGTGGAGGGCATCGGCATGCTGCGCTTCTCGCTGGACCCGAAGGTGTACCTGATCTCCCGCCTGCCCGCATCGCTGTCCTGGTTGGATGCCCTGCTGATTGCCGGGACCTCCCTGGGCGTGGTGCTGTTCTCCTGCCTCTTTTCGTCCTGGCGGGCGACCCGGGTGGACCCGGTCGCCGGGCTCCGGAGGATCGGATGACGAATCGGGTCCGGATCCCCACGGACCTTGGCCTGCTGGGCCTTCGCTTCGGCCCTGACGGGATCGCCGAGGTGCGTTGGCCCGGGGACCCGGAGGCGGCCCTCTGGCCCCGGTGGACCGGCGAGGGTCCCCCATGGGTCCGGGAGGCCGTCGAGGCCCTCATGCGGCACCTGCGGTCGGGCCGGGAGGACCTGTCGAGAGTCCCGGTGGACCTGTCGGGACTGCCCCCGTTCACCCGGGCGGTGCTGGCCGAGGTCCGCCGCATCCCTCCTGGAGAGACCCGATCCTACGGCGAGGTGGCGGCGGCCCTGGGACGTCCCGGGGCGCCCCGGGCGGTGGGGCAGGCCCTGGCCCGAAACCCCTTGCCCTTGCTGGTGCCTTGTCACCGGGTGCTTTCCCGCCGGGGACGGCTGACGGGCTTCTCGGCCCCCGGGGGTCTGGCCCTCAAGCGCCGCCTGCTGGACCTGGAGGGCGCACCGGCGGGACCCTGATCCCATCGTCCCCCGGTGCCGTCACATCAGGAAGACCACGTACTCCAGGATCGAGGTGATGTCGGAACCCACATCCAGTTGCCGGGCGTTGTGGAAGTTCGTGAAGGCCACCCGGCCCCCGTCGGGGGGATAGGGTTCGAAGGAGATCATCAGCGGAGCCACCTTGCCGAGTTCCTTCACCATGGCCTGGATGTGGACGATGGACCCGGGACCGGCCGAGTCCACCGCCACGATGGGCCCGAGGTCGAAGTTGATCGAGACGGTTCCCTTCTTCAGGAATGCCGCCAGGTCCGGGTCGGTGACCGTGGCCGTCACGGTCTGGTGACCGCCGACCAGATAGGGGTCGTTGGGGAAGTTCATCGCCGAGACCCAGGTCCCCTCCAGGTACGAGAAGGCGTAGTCCGAGGCATAGATCGACCCGCCGGCTCGCACGAAGTCCTCCAGGTTCTTCCGGACCTCCACACCGTACTGGTCCATGATGGCCGAGGAGGAGTCGCTGCAGTTCAGGAAGATGATGTCGAACTCGCTCATCCGGCCAAGGTCCGTCAGGAACCGGACCGCCTCCTCGGCCCCCGCCGTCGTGAACCCCTGGCCGCCGGTGATCCCGTCGAAGTCGGTGTGCTTGAGGCGCAGGTGGGTGCCCACGATCAGCCCGATGTCGTCCCAGTCCCCCGTGACGATGGCGATCTTTGCCGCAGTGGACGGAAAGCACCCGTCGGCGGGGCGGATCGTCGTCGTCAGGCCCTTGTCCACCCAGCGGGTGAAGGAGTTGCGGTAGGAGTTCTTCTCCATCCAGACGGTCTGGGTCCCGCAGGGGACCTCCAGGGAGAAGTTGCCCTGGGCGTCGGAGTAGGTCTGGTAGTGGTGGGGCATGCCGTTGCAGTCGGTGGTGTCCACCCAGACCTTCACGTATGGCACGGCGTTCCGGAGGTTCGGGGCACAGGTGACACCGGCAATCGTGCCCATGCCGCAGGGATCGCATCCCCCGACCCCATCCTGGGGGCCGAGGTCCGTTGGCACCCAGGGGTCGTCGGTGGTGCCCGGGTCCGGAAGGGGTCCCCGGTCGGTCCCGCCATCGGTCCCGATGCCCGAGTCTCTCGGTCCCGGGTCCGGCTGACCCGGGGACTCCTCGCCGAGAGACGTGTCTTCCGGAACTCCGGAATCCGGGAAGACCGTTTCCTCGGCCAGGGTCGGGTCCCGTCCCGGGTCCGTCCCCTGGGAGGCATCCCGGGCACTCCCCGAATCGCTGCGGGGCAGCCAGACGTCCCCCGACGAGGACGGATTCGCCCCGCCGCAGGCCCAGATGGCGACGATCCAGAGTCCGGTCGTGTACCTGCTCATGGGGGCTTTCCCGCGCAAGATCGGGACATGATACCACCGAGCGGCGAGGTACACGCCAGAAGTCCTCGGGACCGAGGGCGTCGATGTGGACCCTCCCGTCGGGAGTCGAGGGCCCGGTCCGGGGTCGTCAGCGGGGCGCCCCTGGACAGCCGGCAATGGCGGCCCGACCGGACCGGCCGTCCATCCAGACCCGCCAGGGATGGGGGCAACGCAGGTGCAGGCAATGGGCGGTGCGGCGCACCACCGGCAGGGCGCGGATCAGGTCGGACCGCAGGAAGGACCGCCCGGCGCCCTGGCGGACCTTCAGGTAGCCGACCTGCCGGGCGATCAGGTTGTGGAAGAAGTGGCTCCCCTGGGAGGACTCCACCTGGAAGTCCGGCAGGTCCACCTCGACAATCACTCGAGCCCCGCTGATCTCGGCCCAGGTGACCGGGATGCCCAGGAACCGGTCCCGGGACCCCCATCGCCCCGGGCCGACGAGCAGGTAGCCGCGACCCTCGTCCCGCAGGGCACGGTTCAGGATGGCCACTTCCTCGCGGATGGCCAGCGTCTCGGTGGATCGGAAGGACTCCGGGGCCACCACCACGAGGTCCCGGACGTCCTCCAGGATGCCGTTGCCCAGGGCCTCATCGGTGTACAGGAACAGCAGGTCCGGCGGCACCTGGGCCGGGTCTGGGACCTCGACTGGCGACAGGTCGATGTTCAGCGGACGAATCTGCAGCGGGAAGAAGACGGTCGGGTCTCCCTGGCGGGTGCCGCGGGTCACCGCGAACTCCGCCTCCACCGGCAGGTTCATGGACCGCTGGCCGATGTCCAGCAGGCGGTTCAGGAGTGCCGGTAGCGGCAGCGACCCCTGGAGGGCATCCCAGAAGGTCAGGATCCGAGGGCCGGGCCGGTCCAGGGTCTCGCACAGACGGTCGTTCTGCAGGTCCCACACCGCCGCCAGGCCCTGGAGCGTGCCGTGGGCCTCGGCCTCCTGCAAGGGCAGCCGGGCCAGCGTCGCCTCCTCGCCGGCCCGGATGGCCCCTGCCGGGGCCTCCAGGTCCAGGGCCCAGAAGTCCCGCTGGTTGCCTTGCCGCACCCCGTCCTCGGTCCCGCAGGCATGGGAGGGCCACCGGGGGCTGAATCGGAAGACCCGTCGCCCCTCTACCACCGTACGGCCCAGGCCCAGCGCGATCGCTGCGACACCGTCCTCGGGCCGGGCCGGCGCCGTCGGGTAGTAGTTGTAGGACTGGGCCACTCCGCTGATGTCGGGATAGAACCACCGCCCGTGGCTGCGCCCGGCCACCTCCTGCACGACCACCGCCATCTTTTCGTCGAGGATCTGGTAGTTGGCGCTCTCCAGGAACTCCCGGGCCGACGACTGGAAGACCGAGGCCATGACCAGTTTCACCGCGAGGGTCAGGTCCTCGTAGCGGGCCCGGACCTCCTCGGCACGGTTCGGGATCATGAAGGTGTGATACACCCCGGCCAGCGGGCAGTTCTGGCTGTCCTCCAGCAGGCTCGAGGAACGGATCGCCAGGGGCTGGGTCACCATTTCGGCGAATCGCCACAGGCGCATCTTGAGGGTCTCCGAGAGGTGGCCCTGGAGGAATCGCTGCTCTGCCTCGGCCTCCGACAGGTTGCCGACTTCCTGGACCAGGAGGTTGCGTTCCAGGAACTCCTCGAATTCCCCGGTCCCGATGACCGCTGTGGCCGGCAACGTGACCCGGATCCCCGGGAACTCGTTCCGCAGGTTCACCGCGTGGACCAGGCTGTTCAGGAAGGCGAGGCCCCGCCCCTTGCCCCCGAGGGACCCCTCCCGGAGCCGCAGCACCTGGGCCCGATTGGGGCCGTCCCAGGCCCCGGCATCGACCACCCTCCCGTCCAGGCGTTCTCTCCGGACGGCCTCGAAGGCCTCGATCAGGAAGGTTCGCAGCGCCGCCGTATCCGGGAAGTCCGAGGCCCGGACCGGCTGGATGCGCCTGGCGGCCCGGATCTCCCCGTGGGCGACGAGCCAGTTGCTGAAGTGGTCGTGTCGGGCGTGGAACAGCAGTGATTCGTCGGGGATCCAGGACAGCAGGTGCAGCAGGTCCTGCATGGTGGATGCCCGGGCCACTTCCCGCCCGTCGGCCATCCGGAAGACGAAGTCCCCATATCCCAGTTCGGTGACCAGGAAGTCCCGCAGTTCCGCCTTCAGGCGCGGCGACCGCTTGTGGACGAACCGGGCTCCCAGGGCCCAGGCCCGGGAGGCATTGGCATCGTCCATGGACTGGACCAGCACCGGCAGGGTCCGCTCCTCCCCCCGGACCAGTTCCAGGAACCGCAGGCCCGCCTCGTCATCAAGCCGTCCGACCCGCTGGAACTGCATATCGGTGATCACGCAGGCCACATAGTCCCGGTAGGTGCGCCAGATCTGCTCCGCCGACTGGAAGTCGTGGACCAGGACCACCTTGGGCCGGGTCCGCATCCGGAGGCGCCGGTTCGCCTCGGTCATCTCCTCCGAGAGGAGCATCTGGGTCTGGCGGACCAGCACCTGGTAGAGGATGGGCAGAAAGGTCGAGTAGTGGGGGACGCTGTCCTCCACGACCAGCAGCACTCGTACCAGGCCGTTCCGGGTGTCCTCCGGAAGGTTCAGGCGGTCCTCGATGACCTTGATCATCGCCAGGAAGACCGCCGAGTCGCCGCTCCAGAGGAAGACGTCGTCCAGGGCCGAGAGGTCCATGGCCTCCACCAGTCGTTCCTCCGCCGGGTTCGTCAGCAGCAGCACGACGGGGATCTTCGGCCGGACTTCCTTCAGGGCTCGGGACAGTTCCTGGGGCGTGGTCCCCTGGATGCGCAGCGTCAGGATCACCAGATCGAACCGCCGGCTGCGAACCAGTTGCAGGGCGTCTTCTCCCCGGGTGGCATGGGTCACCCGGGGCGGCGACGACAGGTTCAGTTCCCCGTAATGGCCGATCAGCATCTCCGAGAGCACGCCGTCCTGCTCGAAGACAAAGGCCTCATAGAACGACGACACCAGCAGGATCTCCCCGACCCGGTGCCGGAACAACTCGAAGGAGGCGTCCTCCCGGGCTCGGAACCGGTTGTAGGAGGACCAGAGGTCATCGTCGGACTGCAAGGCGGTTCTCCATGCTCCTGCGGTTTTTCTAGCACGAAACCGGGTCGCACGGGGCCCGGGAACGGTTTCCGACATCTGCCGGGTCCCCGCATGTAGCGGAGATCGTTTGATCTTGACTTCCCAAGGGGCGTGGACTACGGAAGGCGGCGAAAGACGGGCCGGCGGCTCGGATGTGCGGCGGGAAGGTCCCGCCAGCCTCCATCCCGCCCTGCCCCCCGGACAACTGGTGGAGGAGCATGCGATGACTCGGCAGGAGTTCCTGGATCAGGTGGCTGCCCGCAATCCGGCGCAGCCGGAGTTCTTGCAGGCCGTGCAGGAGGTGGTGGAGACCATCTGGGACGTCTACGAGGCGAACCCCCGGTTCCAGAGGGCCAACATCCTGCCCCGGCTGGTGGAGCCCGAGGCGGTCCACATGTTCCGGGTTGCCTGGGTCAATGACCGGGGAGAGGTGGAGGTGAACCGGGGCTACCGGGTCCAGTACAACAGCGCCCTGGGGCCCTACAAGGGCGGGCTGCGGTTCCATCCCAGCGTGAACCTGTCGATCCTGAAGTTCCTGGGCTTCGAGCAGATCTTCAAGAACTCGCTGACCACCTTGCCCATGGGCGGTGGAAAAGGCGGCGCGGACTTCGATGCCCGTGGCCGGTCTGACAATGAGATCATGCGATTCTGTCAGGCCTTCATGACCGAACTGTTCCGCTACATCGGCCCGGATACCGACGTGCCCGCGGGTGACATCGGGGTCGGCGGTCGCGAGATCGGATACATGTTCGGCCAATACAAGAAGATCGTCCGCGAGTTCACGGGCGTCCTGACCGGCAAGGGCCAGGAATGGGGCGGCAGCCGGATGCGCCCCGAGGCGACCGGTTTTGGCGTGACCTATTTCGCGGACGCCGTGCTCAAGACCCGCAATCAAAGCTTCGAAGGAAAGACCGTGGCGATCTCGGGCTTCGGCAACGTAGCCTGGGGTGCGGTGCGCAAGGTC
>JAKPOP010000020.1 GCA_029547805.1 Deltaproteobacteria bacterium | reverse complement strand
GCCGGGACTCGTTCCAGGAGGTCGCATGATGGCATCCGTCCTCACGCGGACCTCCCCAACGGAAAGGGCGACGACGCCATCATTGACTCCCCGGCGTCGTCAGGTACAAAGGAGTGTCCAGGGAACCGGGTGCGGTACAGTCTGTACCGGGGGAGACACCTGCGACGGCGAGGGGCACTGCGTCGGGACCCCCATCGTGGACCTCTGCGACGATGGGCTCCAGTGCACGAAGGACACCTGCCACCCGGTCAACGGCTGCCAGCACGCGGTGGACAATCGCCCCGAGTGCCGACCCCAGGTGGTCGTGGACTTCCCGCCCCGGGGCGCGACGCTCGATGCCTCCTCTGCCGGGGCCGATGGGCGGACGATCACGGTTCGGGGGCACGTGGACACGGGCCTCGACGGCTGGTTCGTCACCCGCCTGACCGTCAACGACATCCCCCTGATCGTGAACCCGGTGGACCGGTCCTTCCAGGTGGACATCCCCTCCCGCCAGGGCATGAATCCCCTGGTGATCGATGCCGAGGACGTGATGGGCCTGAAGGACCACGTGGTCCAGTCCTACTACCTGAGCCACCAGTGGTACCCGGTGGACCAGGCGAACCCCCAGCAGTCCCAGGTCCCCGACGGCATCCTGCTGTTCCTGGGGCCCGAGGTCTGGGACGACAACGACACCTCGGACGTCGATGACATCGCGACGATCCTGACCCTCTACATCCAGTCGATGGACCTCAACGCCCTGATCCAGAACCCGGTCACCACCGGGTCCTTCGGCTGGTGCGACTACCGGGTCAACGTCACGAACATCCGCTACGGGACCCCGACGGTGGACCTGGTCCCGGTGGACGGTGGCCTCAAGATGCACGCCGTGATCCCCAACTTCCGGGCCGACGTCAGCGTGCCGACCTCCGGGTTCGGGTGCCCGGACTTCAGCGGCACGGTCTCCGCCACCGCCATCGTGATCGACACGACGCTGCTGATCTCCCTGGACCCGGTCACCGGGCAGCCGGTCGTGACCGCCCAGGGGACCGACGTCCAGATCCAGGGGCTCAACATCGACCTGAGCGGGGTCTGGGGCTTCCTGTTGAACTGGCTGATCAACTTCTTCGAAGGGACCTTTGCGGACCAGATCGAGGCGGCCTTCCGGGACCAGATTGCGTCGCTGATCCCCGCCCTCCAGGAGGCCCTGGCGGGCCTGGCCATCAACACCGACTTCGAGGTCCCGGCCTTCTTCCCGGGCGGCAGCCCGGTCACGCTGGGTCTCCGGAGCCGCTTCAGTTCCATCCAGTTCACCCCGGACGGGGGCCTGCTGGGCCTGGCGGCCACGGTGGTGGCCCCTCATGGGGTCGAGCACACGGTGCTTGGGTCCATCGGGCGGGCCTCGTGCCTGACCGGGGTCCCGGAGCCGAGGCCGACCTTCCCCGCCGGTGCCCCGAACCCGACCCCGCCGGCTCTGGAGATGGGCCTCCACGACGACTTCTTCAACCAGATCCCCTTCGGGCTCTACTGGGCCGGGAGCCTGACGATGCCCCTGCCACCGGACCTGCTGGCGGGCGTGGACCTGTCGTCCTACGGCATCACGGACCTCCAGGTCTCGCTGGACTTCTGGCTGCCGCCGATCCTGTCGGCGTGCAACGACGAGGCCCGCCTGATGCTCCAGATGGGCGACCTGGGGATCCAGGTGCAGATGAAACTGTTCGGGTCGCCGGTCGACATGCAGTTGTTCGCCACGATGGAGGCCGAGGCGAGCCTGACCACCGCGGACACGCCCACCGGCAAGGAGATCGCCATCGCGGTCCAGCAGCCCTCCTTCCTGGACGTCGAGATCGCGAGCCTGTCGGGGGGACTGGTGGGGGCCGAGGATGTCCTGGGGAACCTGATCCGGAACGTGCTGCTGCCCCAGTTGCTGGCCTCGCTGACCGGGCAGACCCTGGGGTCCTTCCCGCTGCCGGAGTTTGACCTCTCGGGCCTGATGCCGGGCCTCCCGCCGGACACGAAGATCGCCATCGAGATCCGGGAGGTCCTGAGGCGCCATGCCTACAACATCGTTTCGGGGAACGTGGGCCATCCGTGAATGGGACGGGAGCGGGGGCGACCCCCCGGCAAGGAGGTGCGCGATGCGACGGCTGAGACTGGTGGTCCTGGCGGCGGTGTTCGGGTGGGCGATCGCCTGCAGTGGGTCCTCGAGCCCTGGAACGGACCTGTCCGGGACGGACCCGGGAACCACGACGGAGGACGTCCTGGACGTGTCGGGGCCTGGCGATGTCCCGGAGGATGTCTCCCGGGACCTGCCGTCCGGGGACGACCTGGGCACGGACCCGTCCGGGGACCCTGGCGGCTCCGACGTCGAGCCGGACCTGTCGCCCCAGGACCCGGGCGGCGGGGAGGTCCCGGTCGGAGATCCGGGTCACGACCCGGGGGGGGCCTGTCTTCCCGGGGACCCCTGCGATGACGGGGATCCCTGCACGTACGGTGAGCGGTGCTCGGCGACGGGGACCTGCGAGGGCGGCACGGCCTATACCTGCGATGACGGTCGGTCCTGCACCGACGACCAGTGCGACGGCAAGGGCAACTGCCGCTTCACCGTGAAGAAGGACGCGTGCCTGATTCACGGCATCTGCCACCCGAAGGACGACCCGAACCCCGAGGTCCCCTGCCAGGTCTGCAACCCGGCGAAGCCCGGGGAGTGGAGCCCCGCCCAAAATGAGGCCGAGTGCGACCCCTCCGGGGCCCTGGCGGCCTGCGAACTGGCAGCCATCGGGACCTGCCAGGACGGGGCCTGCGTGCCTCAGAACGTCGTGGCGAACGACTGCGACGACGGCAACCCCTGCACCACCGACCGGTGCAGCGAGCCGACAGGGTGCTCCCACGAGGCCGTCACTGGACCGGCCTGCGTGCTGGACGACCCCTGCAAGGTGGGCACCTGCCGCCAGGGGCGCTGCGTGATCCTCCCCTCGGCCTCCTGCGACGACGGCAACCCCTGCACGCTGGACGAGTGCAAGCCCGAACTGGGCGGGTGCGTCCACACGCCCCTCTCGGACACCCCCTGCGACGACGGGAACGCCTGCACGCTGGAGGACTATTGCCTCAACGGGGTCTGCGGGGGCCTGCCGGACACCTGCGACGACGGCAACATCTGCACCGAGGACGGGTGCAACCCCATCACGGGCTGCTGGCACGACCTGGCCACGAACTTCTGCTGCGACGGGGGCGTCAGTCGCTGCGACGACGGCAATCCCTGCACGAACGACTTCTGCACCGAGGATGGGCAGGGGTGCCTCAACGAGCCCAACACGGCCCGCTGCGACGACGGCAACGCCTGCACGGTCAACGACACGTGCAGCGACGGCTTCTGCGCCGGCGTCTCGAAGAACTGCAGCGACGGCAATTCCTGCACCCGGGACTGGTGTGACAGGGGCAAGTGCTTCCACGAGGCCCAGGATGGCATCTCCTGCGACGACGGCCTGGAGTGCAGCATCAACGACCACTGCGAGGCGGGGGTCTGCGTCGCCGATACCTCGCCTTGCGTCTGCCAGCCGACCTTCTCCCCGGTCGTGAACAAGTTCGTGGCGATGTCCATCGCCGACAACGGACAGGCAGGCAACGGCCTGAACCTCGACGACAACGCCTCGACCTGCGCCCCCTCCAGCAACTGCTGCTGCGGCGTGGACAACTCCCTGGGCCCGGTGGCGGGCCTGCCGGTGGCCAACGACGGCATCAAGAAGGCGATGGACGAAGGCCAGATCGTGCTGCTGTTCGAGCACCGGAACTTCCGGACCGACGGCGGGACCTACACATTGGCCTTCTATGCCGGGAAACTGGACCCCACGAACCCCACCTGCGACTTCAAGACCCAGACCTGCAAGTACATCGTGGACCACAACATCTTCGACAAGGACTGCAACCCCCTGGTGACGCTGGACAACGCGAAGATCGTCGGCAACAAGCTGACTGCCGGCGGGCGACAGTACCGGTTCCCCTTCGACCTGCCGCTCGTGGCGGGGATCAACCTCCACGTGGACCTCTACGCCACGAAGGTCGAGGCGACGGTGACCCTGTCCGGGGGCAAGATCGCTGCGATGGCGGGCATCCTGGGCGGCGCGGTTCCGAAGCAGCAGATCATCGACGCCATCACCGCGATTCCCGACGACCAGTGGCCGCCGGACATCCCGGTGGACAAGGGGACCATCCTGAGCCTGATCGAGATCCTGGTGGAGCCCGACATCGACGGGGATGGGGACGGGCAGCCCGAGTCGGCCTCCATCGGGATCAAGTTCAACGCCATCGGAGGCACCATCACCGGGGTCTACTGACCGGTGCACCCGATCGGATCAGGAGGGGACCATGAAGCGCGTCGTCACGGCGTTCGCAGTGCTGGCATGCCTCCTTCCGGCCCTCGAGGCCTCCGCCGGTCCCTACATCCGCAAGCAGGGGAGCATCGTCGCGGAACTGGATGGCAACTACCTGCGGCAGCGGGGGAGCATCGTGGCCGAGTTCGACGGGCGCTACGTCCGGGAACGGGGCAGCATCGTGCTGGAGTTCGACGGCCCGTACCTGCGGCAGCGGGGGAGCATCGTCGCGGAGATCGACGGTCGCCATCTCCGGAAGCAGGGGTCCATCGCCTGGGAGATCGAGCCGAACGGGACGGTGCGGCGCCACGGGTCCATTGCCTACACGGTGGACGGCTACACGGACAGCGAGGCGATGAAGCGCAAGGTCGCCGCCTTCCTGCTGCTCTACGCCGAGTGACGGGGCACGGGTGACTCGGACCGGGGGAGCGGATCCCGACCGTCATCGCCTGGGGGGCACTCAGAAGGCGCAGCCTTTGCGCTGGAACCGGGCCGCCCCCCAGAGCACCGACTCCACGTAGTCGACGTTCCCGGGCAGGGTCTTGTCCCGGGAGGCCCGGTTCGGGAGGCCGTGGCCGGCGTTGTAGCCCGACAGGCCCAGATAGAGGTCTCCCCGATACCACTCCAGGAAGGCCCGGAGCACCTTGGCGCCGCAGCGCAGGTTTTCTTTGGGGTCCAGGAGGTTCCCGCACTGCTTGGCCCGGGCGGTGGTCGGGAGCACCTGGGTCAGGCCCAGGGCGCCCACGGGGCTTCGAGCATCGTGGCGGAAGTTCGACTCGGTCCGGACCAGTCCCACCAGCAGGGAGGGGTCCAGGTGGAACTCCCGGGCCGCCTCCTCGATGAGGGGCAGCAGCTGGCGGCAGCGGTCCGAGGCCGAGGGGCTCTGGCCGGCGGCGACCCGGTCCGACAGGGACGGGGACGTGCGAGGGGCCGTGGTCCGGGTCGCGGGGGCCTGGGTCGTGGCGCACGCGGTGCCGACCAGGCCGGCCAGCAGCATCACCGGAACGGGACTCCTGCCGGCACCCATCGAGGACCTCCCATCGATCACCGCCCGGGAGGCCGCCTGTTGACGGGCGAGGCGAACCCCCGGGGCGACGTCCCCGGTAAATGATCGTAGGATCGGCGCGGGCGAAGGGCCAACAAGACGGATCGGTCGATCCGGGTCGCCGGAGGGGACTCGGGTCCAGGAGGGCGGATGAAGGTACGGCTGGCAAAGGGGAGGGCGCGACCCTTCTGGCATGGAAATCCCCTGGTCTTTTCCGGCGCCGTGGCGTCGGTGGAAGGGGACCCGGCGGCCGGGGACTGGGTCGAGGTGGTGGACGCCGAGGATCGCCGGATCGGATGGGGGTGGTTCCATCCCACCTCTCTCTACCGGGTCCGTCTGGCCCGCTGGGCCTCGGAGGAGGGGCTGCCGGAGGACCCGGCGGGGGTCATCCGGACGCGCATCGAGCGGGCCGTGGCCGTCCGCAGGGCCCTGGGGATCCCGTCGCCGGACTGCACCGCCTGGCGGGTGGTGCACAGCGAAGGCGACGGGATCTCGGGGCTGTCGGTGGACCTCCTGGGGGATGTTGCGGTGGCCTCGGACACCGCCTTCTGGACCGAGCGGTACCGGACCGAGATCGATGCGATCCTCCGGGACGTGGCGGGGAGCCGGGAGGTGGTCCACCGGGTGCCGCCGGCCCTCCGGAGGGAGGAGGGGATGGCCGCGCTGCCGGAGGCCCCGGACCGGGATCCGGTGGAGGTGCTGGAGGGGGGGCTGCGGCTGCTGGCGGACCCCTGGAAGGGCCAGAAGACCGGCTTCTACTGCGACCAGCGGGAGAACCGGGCCCTGGTTCGGCGGCTGGCGACGGGACGTCGGGTGCTGGACCTCTACTGCCACTCGGGGGCCTTTGCGCTCCAGGCCGCCGCCGGGGGCGCCCGGGAGGTCCTTGCGGTGGATACCTCGGCGCCCGCCCTGGCCCTGGGGCGGGAGGCGGCGGCACGGAACGGCCTGCCGGTGCAGTTTCTCCAGGCCGACGTCCGGGAGGTCCTGGCCCGGGACGACCGCTGGGATCTGGTCGTCTGCGACCCGCCCAAACTGGCCGCCAGCCGGGGGGACCTGCCGGCGGCGGCCGAACGTTATCTCCACCTGAACCGGGCGGCCATGGAGAGGGTGGGCCCCGGGGGCCTCCTGTTGACCTGTTCGTGCAGCGCGGCGATGCGTCGGGACCTCTTCCTGGAGGTCCTCCGGGATGCGGCGGCCCGGGCCCACCGGAGGGTGCGCCTGCTGGAGGTCCGGGGTGCCGGACCCGATCACCCGGTCCACCCGGCCTTCCCGGAGGGGGAGTACCTGAAGGCGGTCCTGCTGTCTCTGGAGTGAGATCCGCCCGATCGACTAGGGGAAGGCCGCTTGTTGCTTCCCAGGGAGTCGCATTTCCGGTATCCTCCGATCCGAAAGGAACAGCGATGGGTCGGCGGATCCTGCTACTGAAGCCCTCTCGCCTGCGGGCCTACCAGTCGAGCCTGGTGCCGCCCATGGGGCTCCTGTCGCTGGCGGCGGTGCTTCGTCGAAGCGGCCACCAGGTCCGTATCCTGGACCTGCGCCTGTACCAACACCCTGGCCCGGCCATCGATTCGATGCTGCGGGAGTTCCGGCCCGAGGCCATCGGCATCTCTTTGTTGACCTTCGAACTGGAGGCGGCCCGGAAGAAGATCCAGCGGATCCGGTCCATCGCCCCGGGGGTTCCGGTGGTCGTGGGCGGCCCCCAGGCGACGGCGATGCCCCGGGAGACCCTGGATCGCAGCGGGGCCGACGCGGTGGTCGTCGGGGAGGGGGAGGACGTCGTGACGCCCCTCATGGAGGCCCTGGCCGACCGGGCCGATCCGCCGGACCTGCCGGGAGTCCTGGTCCGGGGTCGGGAGGACCGGGACCCGGGCCGGGCGCCGATGCCCGACCTGGCCACCCTGCCGATTCCGGCCTGGGACCTGGTGGACCTGGAGGACTATGCGCGACGGAAGTCGATGTCCATCCCCAGTCCCTGGCGTTACGCGACGATCCTGACCACCCGGGGATGCCCCTGGCGATGCTCCTACTGCCACGAGATTCACGGCAAACGGCTGCGACGGCGGCCCCTGGAATCGGTCCAGGCCGAACTGGAGGTGATCCAGCACCAGTTGGGGGAAGGGGTCCTGGAGGTGCTGGACGACAACTTCAACGTGGATCAGGCCTGGGCCTCCCAGGTCCTCGAGACCCTGCTCCGGATGGGTGGATATCTGCGCCCCGCCTTTCCGAATGGCGTCCGGTCCGACCGGCTCGGCCGGGACCTGATCGGGCTGATGGCCCGGGTTCGGACCGCCTTCATGTCCTTTGCCATCGAGTCGGGCGACCCCGAGATGCAGCGCCGGATCCGAAAGAACCTGGACCTCGACGCCGCCCGGGAGGCCATCGAGGAGGCGGTCCGCCGGGGGATCTTCTCCAATGGCTTCTTCATGATGGGGTTCCCGGGGGAACGGCTGGACCAGATGTGGCGGACCGTCGATTTCGCCTGCCGGTCCCCGTTGCACTCGGCGCTCTTCTTCCGGGTCGTCGCGATGCCCGGGACCGAACTGTGGGAGGAGGTCCATGGACAGCGCCACATCGCCCTGGAGCAGGTGCAGGAGGACTACTTCCTGAACCCCGTGAACCTGAGCGAGGTTCCGGACGTGGTGATGAAGAGCCTCTATCGGCTCGCCTGGATCCGGTTCTATGGGGATGTCGGGCGGGCAGCCATGCTCTACAAGGTCTTTCCGAGCAAGTTGGATCTGGCCCGGAGGTCCAGGGACCTGATGATGCTGCTGGTCGGGTGGGCCCCCGAGGCACCTCAGGAGTAGAATCTCACGTCGGGTCGCTCGTGACGCGCGTCGGGGAGTTCGCGTCTCCGATGACCGACAGGTGTCCCGAGGGGCAGAGACCATCCTGGCGAGGCAGGCGGGACCGGGAGGACGGGACGTGAGGGTGCTGCTGGTCTATCCGACGCCGTCCCGGAGCGGCGGGGCGGCGATGATCCCGAAACTGGGCCTGGGCTACCTGGCGACGGCCCTCCGGGGGGCCGGGCACGTCGTGGCGCTGCTGGACCGGGAGCAGGTCGGCGTCACCGAGGAGGTGGCGCAGCGCCTGCTGTCGGACCCCTGGGACCTCGTGGGGTTCCAGGTCTTCAACAACGGTCTCCGGTCCTTCCGTCAGGACCTCGCGCTCCTGAAGCGGCTCCGGCCCGGGACCTGGACCCTGGCCGGCGGGCCCCTGGCCTCGGGGCTGCCCGACTGGCTGCTGACGCGCCATCCGAACCTGGACTTCGTGCTCCGGGGGGAGGCCGAGGACTCGCTGGTGGCGCTGGTGAGGACGCTGGAGCGGGGTGGGGACCTGGCCTCGGTGCCGGGCCTGGTGTTCCGGGACGGCGAGGGGATTCGCCAGGGCCCTCCGGCCCGGTCTCCCGACCTGGATCGCCTGGGGCTGCCGGCCTGGGACCTGATGCCCCCCTCGGCATATCCGATGGCCCCGGTGGGCGGCCTGGCCCGGGGCTTCCCGGTCGCCCCCATCGTCACCAGCCGGGGGTGTGCCTTCGCCTGCCCCTACTGTGCCGCCCGGGTGATTCACGGCCGCGGCATGCGCTTCCGGTCGCCGGCCGGGGTGCTGGCCGAGATGGAGGAACTGGTCCGGAAGTGGGGCGCCCGGGAGATCCAGGTCCTGGACGACTGCTTCGGCCATGACCGGGACCAGGCCATGGACCTGATGAAGGCCTACGCCGAGGCGCCCTGGAGGGTCCCCCTGTCCTTCCCGAACGGGATGCGTCTGGACCAGGTGGACGAGGACCTGATGCGGCGCATGGAGGCCGCCGGGGTCCACACGATCACCTTCGGCATCGACTTCGGCAGCGACCGGATGCTCAAGCGCATGAACCGGCGGATGACCGTGGCCGACATCCGGCACAACCTTGCGATGATTCGTCGGACGACCGGGATCCGCCTGACGGGCAACTTCATCCTGGGACACTTTCAGGACACGGTCGAGGGCATGGAGGAGACGATCCGCCTGGCCCGGGAACTGCCCCTGGACCGGGCCCACTTCTCGGCCTACGTGCCCATCCCGGGCACCCCCGACTGGAACCGCCTGGGAGGCCTGGAGGCCCTGGGCACCCTCGGGCTGGAGGACATGGACTTCTACTCCTTCGGGCTGCCCCATCCCGAGATCCCCCGGGAGGTCCTGGTGGGTTTGAAACGAAAGGCCTATCTGGGGTTCTATCTGAACCCCCGGCGGATCCTGCGGCTGCTGCTGGACGTCCGCCGCCCCGAGAACTGGGTGCACCTCTGGAAGAAGGCCCGCTGGTACGTCTGAGGGCCCCTCCCCAGGTCACTGGAACCGGCAGAGCCACTCCATCTGGGGGTGGCGGGGCGGGGCACCTCCGCCGCTGTCCGGGGGGCCTGCGAACAAGGCGCCGCCGGCGGCCCGGTGCACGGCCAGCATCCCCCCTCGGTAGAGCCGGCAGAGGTCTTCCCGGAGGGCCTCGTGGTCCCGGGTCCAGCGCGACTTGAAGCGGTCCGGGTCGAAGAGGTCCACGTGGAACAGGAAGCGGGCCTGTCGGCGGTCCCAGGGCATCAGGTCCGCCCAGGCATCGAAGGGGACCACCCGGTGGCACCGCCCCTGGGCGAGAGGGAGCAGGGGTACCTGCACGACGCAGAGTTCCGGGTCATTGGGGATCGATCGGACGAGGGCCTCGACCTCCGGGACCCAGGCTCCGTCCCACTGGGGCGGATGGAAGAGGCGTCGGACCTGGTTCCGGGGGTCGCCGTGGAGATTGGCCACCAGCAGCAGCATTCCGGCCACGGCGGCCACCATGGGCCGGAGGTCCCCTGACGGGACGACCCACCGGGTCCAGTGCGGCCATTCCCGGCGGGCCATCCAGGGCTGGATCCGCCCCAGGCCCGCCACCGAGGCCAGGGCCAGCCATCCCGCCGTCCCCGGGAGGCTGCCGTGGTTCGGGCCGAGCACCAGGTAGTACAGCCCGTCGGGCATGGCTGGCAGCAGCCATCCGGGCGCCGCCAGGGGCAGGAACGCGAAGGAGGCCAGGATTCCGACCAGGGAGGCCAGGTTGCCCGGCAGGGCCTCCAGGGGTCCCGGGCCTCCCACCTTGACCGCGAAGGTCAGGGAGAAGCCGGAGTAGCGATCCACCAGCGGCGGCAGAAACAGGTCCAGGAAGAACAGGATCGACAGCACCACCAGGAGGCCGGCCCCGATGCAGAAGGGACCGGGATCGGAACCGGGCCGATTCCGCCAGCGACGCCGGGCCTCCCAGAGGGCCCACAGCGTGGTCCCGAAGGTCGTGACCGGGTGGCCTCCGGCGGCCAGCAGCCAGGCCGGAATGGCCAGCCGCGGACGGGAGGAGGCCAGGGCCAGACCGGCGGCGATCAGGAAGGTCCCCTGGCACCCCACGATGTCCCAGGAGACCTTGTCCAGCAGGAACGGGTTGCCCAGGTACAGGCCTGCCAGGAGCAGGGATGTCCCCGGTCCGATCGCCCGTCGCCGGGCCAGCAGATAGAGAACCGGGCCGCCCGCGAGGTTCATCATCGCCACGAAGGACCGGGTCAGGGCGATTCCCAGGGGGGAAAAGGCGGTCCCGAGCATCCACTTCGCCGGGGCCATCATCAGGACCACCAGATATCCAATCAGGCCGAACTCGAGGGTCGGGTCCATCAGCAGGGGCCGCGGGAAGGATTCCAGGCGATAGGGCGTCATCGCCAGGGGTCCCCCCTGGGTCAGCAGGGAGTGGAGCAGGGACGGATCCAGGGTGCGGGCCTCCTCGAGGTTCCGCAGCAGGAAGGCCACCGAGAGTCCCAGAGCGACCCCGAGAATGACCCGAAAGGGGGACTCCCGGACTGGTGAGGCGCCGCCACCGATCATGCGTGCCGTTCCTTCGGGACCCGGGCGAAGTGTAGGAGCCGCCGCCGATCCTGCCAAGGGCCTGCCGGGCCGATCGGTGTCCGCCTGGGTCGGTCCGACGTCCCGGCCGGGCGCACGCCTTGATTGTCCGGGGGTGGTCGCTTACCATTCGCGCCGCGAAAGACCGGGAGGAGCCGATGGAACCGTCCGCGATCTTCGTGCTGGTGCTGGTCCTGGGATTTGCCGTCCTGGTGGCCCTGGCGGCGTCCCGGATGAGCCGCAAGAAACGCCTCGGCCGGGGCATCGAGCAACCGGAGACGCCGGAGGTCGAGGCGCCGCCGGTCCGTCCCGAACCCCCCAGGGAAACGCCCCGGGAGCCGGTCCCGGAACCGCCTCGGGCAGCCACCGGCCGCAAGGCCGAACAGAAGCCCCCGCCGCCGTCCCTGGTGGTCGAGGTCCCGGCGGCGCGACCGCTGGGGGCCGGTCTGGAGCGGACCCGCAAGGAGGGGTTCGTGGCCCGGCTCATGTCCTCCTTCGGACGGGAGACCCTGGACGAGGCCTTCCTGGCCCAGGCCGAGGAGGTGCTCCTGACCGCCGACGTGGGCGTCCGGACCGCCGGGGACCTGGTGGAGGCCCTGCGGCGGGAGTTCCGCCCCGCCGGCGGGGACCTGGGGCCCCAGGTGCTGGCGTTTCTGCAGCAGAAGACGCTTCAGTGGCTGGAACCGCTGCCCCACGGCGCCCCCGAGGCCCCCGGCGGCGCCGAGGGCCCCGGGGTGATCATGGTGGTCGGGGTCAACGGGACCGGCAAGACCACGACCATCGGGAAGATGGCCCGCTTCTACCGGGATCGGGGACGGAAGGTCCTCCTCTGCGCCGGGGACACCTACCGGGCCGCAGGGATGGACCAGCTGGCGATCTGGGGCGAGCGGGTCGGCGTGCCCGTGGTGGTCGGCAACCCTGGCCAGGACCCGGGATCGCTGATGTTCGACGCGGCGAAGAAGGCCCGACAGGACGGGCATGACCTCCTGATCGCCGACACGGCCGGGCGGCTCCACACGAACGTGAACCTGGTGGACGAGCTGAAGAAGATCCACCGCGTGCTGGGCAAGGCGGTCCCGGGAGCCCCCCACGAGGTGCTGTTGGTCCTCGACGCCACGATGGGGCAGAATGCGGTCCGGCAGGCCGACATCTTCCGGCAGGCGGTCCAGGTGAGCGGCATCGTGCTGGCCAAACTGGACGGGACGGCGAAGGGAGGCGTGGTCCTCTCCATCGCCCGGGACATGGGGCTGCCGATCCGGTTCGTCGGGGTCGGGGAAGGGGTCGAGGACCTGCGGCCCTTCGATCCCCGGGAGTTCGCCGAGGCGCTGTTCGAACCCGTGCGACAGGAGGCATGATGGACCCGTTGTCGAAAGGCTACTCCCACCGGGAGGTCGAGGCCGGCTGGTACCCGCGGTGGCGGGAGGCCGGGTATTTCCGCGCCCAGGACCAGAGCGACCGGGAACCCTTCTGCATCGTCATCCCGCCGCCCAACGTGACGGGCCATCTCCACATGGGTCATGCCCTGACCTTCACGATCCAGGACATCCTGACGCGATGGAAGCGCATGGAGGGGTTCAACGCCCTGTGGCTGCCCGGCACGGACCACGCCGGCATCGCCACCCAGATGGTGGTCGAGCGGGAACTGCAGAGACGGGGAGTCTCCCGCCATGACCTGGGTCGGGAGGCCTTCCTGGAGGAGGTCTGGCGCTGGAAGGAGGCGGCCCATGCCCGGATCACCGAGCAGATGTGCGCGCTGGGCGTGTCGGTGGACTGGGACCGGGAACGCTTCACGCTGGACGAGGGGCTCTCCCGGGCCGTGCGCCACGTCTTCGTGCAACTCTACCGGGAGGGCCTGATCTACCGGGACCAGCGGATGGTGAACTGGTCGCCGGGGATCCAGACCGTGCTGTCGGACCTGGAGGTCGAGGAGAGGGAGGTCCGGGGGCACCTCTGGTACATCGCCTATCCACTGGAGGACGGCAGCGACCGGCTCGTGGTGGCGACCACCCGTCCCGAGACCCTCTTCGGGGACACGGCGGTCGCCGTGCATCCCGAGGACCCCCGCCACGCCGCCTGGATCGGTCGGAAGGTCCGGCTGCCCCTGGCGGACCGGCTGATCCCGGTCATCGGCGATGCCGAGGCCGTGGACCTCTCCTTCGGCACCGGGGCCCTCAAGATCACCCCGGCCCACGACTTCGCCGATTTCGAGACGGGCCGTCGCCACGGCCTGCCGATGATCCAGGTCCTGGACGCCCATGCCCGGATGAACGACGCGGTGCCGGAACGGTATCGGGGCCTGAGCCGCGAGGAGGCCCGGAAGCGGGTGGTGGAGGACCTCGAGGCCCAGGGCCTGCTGGTGAAGGTCGAGGACTACACCCACCGGGTCGGTCACTGCCAGCGGTCCGGCGTCGTGGTGGAACCGACCGTGAGCCTCCAGTGGTACGTCCGGACGAAGCCCCTGGCGGAGGAGGCCATCCGGGCGGTCCGGGACCGGCGGACGGTCTTCATCCCGGCCCACTGGGAGAAGACCTACATGAACTGGATGGAGAACATCCGGGACTGGTGCATCAGCCGCCAGCTCTGGTGGGGGCACCAGATCCCGGTCTGGTACTGCACCCGCCCGGGCTGCGACGGGATGGTGGTGGACACCGAGGACCCGGGTCCCGACACCCGCTGCCCCGCCTGCGGGGGCACCTCGCTGCGGCAGGACGAGGACGTGCTGGACACCTGGTTCTCGTCGGCCCTGTGGCCATTCAGCACGCTCGGCTGGCCCGATCAGACTCCGGCCTTGAAGACCTTCTACCCCACCAGCGTGATGGAGACGGGCTTCGACATCATCTTCTTCTGGGTGGCCCGGATGATGATGATGGGACTGCACTTCATGGGGGACGTGCCCTTCCGGGTGGTCTATCTCCACGCGATGGTCCGGGACGAGAAGGGTCTCAAGATGTCCAAGACCAAGGGCAACGTGATCGACCCCCTGGAGGTCGTCGAGGAGGTCGGCGCCGACGCCCTGCGGTTCACGCTGGCGCAGATGACCGCCCAGGGGCGGGACATCAAGCTGTCGATGGACCGCCTCCGGGGCTACCGGGAGTTCGTCAACAAGGTCTGGAACGCCTCTCGTTTCGTGCTGATGAACCTCGAGGATGCCCCGACACCGCTCCCGGACCCCCGGGAGGTGGATCGGACCGCCGCCGACACCTGGGTGCTCACGCGACTGGCCGAGGCCCTGGAGGGCGCCCGGGACGCCCTGGAGGGATTCCGGTTCAACGAGGCCGCCTCGGGCCTCTACCAGTTCACCTGGCACCGCTTCTGCGACTGGTACCTGGAACTGGCCAAGGGGGCCCTGGCCGAGGGTGGGGATCGCCGGCGGGCGGCCCAGGCGGTGCTGGTGGCCTCCCTGGAGCGGATCCTCCGGGCCCTGCACCCCTTCATGCCCTACGTCACCGAGGAGTTGTGGCAGCGCCTGAGACCCTGGCTCCGGGGCGCGCCGGACAGCGTGATGATCGCCGCCTATCCCCGGGGGGATGACCTGCCCCGGGACCCGGAGGTGGCCGGGGAGATGGACGAGGTGATCGGGGTCATCGGGGACATCCGGGCGGTCCGATCGGAGGTGCGCCTGAGTCCCTCGGAACGTCCGGAGGTGGTGATCCGGCCCTTCTCGGAGCGCATCGAGGCCCACCTCCAGGCCCACCGGGGCGACATCGAGCGGCTGGCTGGCACCGGTCCGCTGGTCATCTCCCGGGAGGTGGCACGGCCCGAGGGGACGGCCGTGAAGGTCGGGGACACGGCGGACTGCTATGTCCAGGTGGGACGGGATCGGCTGCAGGCCGAGATCGCCCGCCAGGAGAAGGAACTGGCCAGGGTGGACCGGGATCTGGAGGCGGTGCGGCGGAAACTGGGCAACCCGGACTTCCTGGCCCGGGCCCGGGAGGAGGTCGTCGAGGCCGAGCGGGAAAAGGAGGCCCAGTTCCAGGAGACCCGGGAACGGCTCGTGGGGGCCCTGGCCCTGCTGAAGTCCTGAGGTTTCGGAAGGAGGTCGCCGATGGCCGATCCGTCCGCCGAGTACTGGCTGTTGATCGACACGGGGCGACGCATCTATCGCTACCGCATCCGGCAGAATGTCGTGGCCGTCGGGTCCGCCGAGGACAATCAGGTGCGCATCCAGTTGCCCTCGGTGGCGGCCCACCACGTGCTGCTGTCGTTCGTGGAGGGGAGGTTCCACCTGCGCCGGGTCGAGGAGGTCCCGGTCTTTGTCAATGGGGAGCGGATGGACCGCTGGTCCGACGACCTGGAGGTCGGCAGCGTGATGCGCCTGGGGGACGTGCATCTCTGGCTCGCCGAGGGCGGCCCGGTGTCCGACGTGGCGGTGCATCTGCTGGTCACGCCGCCCGAGGGCGCCGGGGGTCACCTCTCCCAGACCTACCTGTGCCGGCGCCGCGAGTTTCTGCTGGGGGGACCCGGGGCGGACCTCCTGGTTCCAGGGCTCCAGGGGACCTGGCTCCTGGTGGAGAATTTCGGGTCCTGCGGGACCTTCGCGGTCCCGGTGGAGGGGGCCCCGGGGCCCGTCCGGATCCAGGGGCGCACGGTGGAGTCCCGGACCCGGTTGAAGCATCTGGACATGGTCCAGTTCGGAGGCGCCACCGCCGAGGTCCGGCTGTTGAAGGGGGAGGCCCTGGACCGCCCCGAACTGCTGCTGGCCATGGACCAGTTGAAACGGATGGAGGCCCCGCCGGTCCAGGGAGGGACCTGAGGGCGGGTCAGGGGACCGGCAGGAGGTCCAGGCAGACCGCGCCGGTCGCCCCGGCCGGTCCCACCTCCACGGTCACGGTCGTCCCGGCCTCCCAGGAGATCGGAACCTCTTCCTCGCCCCGGGCCGCCCCCTCCTCCAGCGTGCGCCGCCAGGCCTCCTGTCCCTGGACCAGCACCCGGATCTCCAGCGGTGGACCCCGGCCCGTGCGTCCCCAGCGCACCCGCAGCAGGCGCCCGGACGAGGCGGGGTGCCAGTCGATGCGTCGGTCCCGTCCCGGTGGACCCGGAGGCAGGTAGACCGCCTGTCCTCCCCACCAGTCCTCGCACTCCGTTCCTGCCGGGGACCCGGTGAACCGATCGGCGCTGCGATCGAGCCCACTGCACTCCCACCGGCGATGGGCCAGATTGAAGTAGTCGCATGGCACGTCTCCCAGGCGGACCGCCAGGTGATCCACCGAGGAGGCGAGGGTGGTCCCGTCGAGGGGCAGCCCCCGGGTTCGGTACCAGCGGGTCGCCCCGGCCAGCCCGGCCAGCAGCACCAGTCCCAGGGCCACCATCCACCTTCGGGAGACAGGGGCAGTCCGGTGCCGAACCGACTCCCAGGCCGCCTCCAGGAATCCGGCGACCCCGGACAGCAGGGCCGCCCCGGGCACCGGGGCCAGCACCAGCAGCGGCAGGAAGAAGCGGGCGCCGCCGTAGTGGTACTTGCCGAAGACCAGCACGAAGCCCGCCAGGGAACCGGCCAGGCCCAGGGCGATCCGCCAGTGCCGGCGGACCATCCAGGGGACTCCCAGCCAGGCCAGCACCGCCGGGAAGGCCATCGACCAGACCTCTCCCTCGGCAGAGGTCTGGAAGAACCGCCGGATGCCCTGGGACAGGGGGACGTCGAAGGCCTGCCCGTAGGAGACGATCTGCGGGACCCCGTTTCGCACCGTCAGGATTCGGTGGTAGGAGGTGACCCAGGGGGCCCCGTACATCCACCAGTTGGCGATGCCGTAGGCCCCCAGGGGCAGGGAGGTCCCTGCGGCGAATCGCAGGAGTCCTCGGCGTCCTCCCCCGGGACACCAGGCCAGCAGCAGCGGGACCAGCAGCACCGCGTTGGTGGGCTTTGCCACGAGCGCCAGACCCGTTGCCAGGCCGGCCCAGGCCAGGCGCCTGGTGGCCATCGACCAGGCGGCCCCGGCCACCAGGGCCCCGCAGAGCACGTCGTGGCTGAAGGCATAGGCGACCCAGGGGACCAGCGGGGAGGCCAGGACGAGCCCCAGGGCCACCAGTGCCGGGACTTCCCCGGAGGTCCACGCCGCCAGGCGGTATCCCAGGAACAGGGCAATCCAGAGGGCCGTCAGGTTGAAGGCCAGCAGTCCGCAGGGGCCGAAGGTCCACTGGAGGGGCAGGGCCAGCAGCGGCGCGAGGTAGGAATGCTTCGGGAACCATTCCCCGTCGGCCCCGACCGATACGTTGGACCAGGCGTCATCGACGTTGCGGTACCAGGGGAGGCTCCCGTCGTACCAGGACCGGGGCTGCACGTTCTCCTGGCGAAGCGACCCCTCCTGCTCCAGGGCCCGGGCGGTCTGGGCATAGAAGGACCCGTCCCGGAACAGGAAGGTCCAGGGTTCCAGGCGCGGCAGCACCAGCAGCGCCAGGTAGAGCCCAATGCCCAGGCCCGCCAGCAGGGAGGCCTGACGTGGGAGACGCTCTTCCATCGCCGGGGATTGTGCCACGTTTTCGGGCTGGAGTCCGGGCCTTCGGTCCGGGAGTTGGCACCGGTGGTCAGCGGGAGGGGCCCGCTTCCAGGGTCCGGAGGAAGGCCAGGTAGGCCTCTCGGGCCCATTCGGGGACGGAACCCAGGCGGACGCCGATACCCGGCTCGCTTCCGACCAACACCGCCTTCTCGGCGGTCACGTGGTGCACCACCTCGGCCCGCATGGGCACGGGCCGGTCCAGACCCGGCAGGTAGAGTTGGATCTCCACCAGGGCCCCGGGCGGGACGGGCTGACGGGTCCGGATGAAGAGGCCCCGACGGCCGATGTTCCTGGCGTAGGTCATCTCCCAGGTTCCCGGGCCAGAGAGCTGGACCCGCATCTCCCGTGGGAAGCGGGGGTCGTCCCGCTGGTCCAGGAAGCGCCGGGAGTACTGCTCCACCAGTTCCAGGTACTGGGGGGGCGGATCCCGGACCAGGAGTCCCGCCTCGTAGGTCCACAGCGGTTCCAGCAGGGGGGAGACCTCCCGCACCCATCGGACCTCCGTGGACAGCAAGACGGCGTCCGGGACCTCCGGGACCTCGAGCCCCAGGTTGACCTGCTGCCCCGTCCGAAACACGAGGTCGGTGTGGAGGCACAGCCCCTCGCTCGACAGGTTCACCGCGACGCCCATCCCCTGCCGGTCGGACAGGGAGACCCTGGCGCGGAAGGTCGACGGAAGTCTCGCCTCGCCGGTACGACCTCGGACGTCCACTCCTTCCCCCTGAAACGTGCGGCGCCCATTCTTGAGCGCGGCCCCTGGTTCCTGTCTGGACATCTCTTCCAATATCGCATTGCCTGATGCACGTCAATGGCCAGACTTCCATCCCGGGGGATTCGAACAGGATTTCCTGTTCCCAGGACCGACCCCGGCCTCGGCCGTCCGGTTCGGCAAGACCCTCTGGGAAGGGGGCCGCTCCCGTATCGCGACGCACTCGGAGGGCCGTTCTCTTGACGGAATGCCGCCGGGGACAGAGAATCCCGGCATGATGCAGGAACACGGGCGTTTCCAGTTGGAGGCCTCGAAACTCGGAAGGACCGTGGTCTTCCAGGTCACCGTCTTCGCCCGGACCGACCGGAGCAGGACGCGCCTCTTCGCCGAGACCCAGTGTTCGGACCCCTATCACTTCCTCTTGCAGTTCGTGGTCCGGGATGCCCCGGACTTCGAGACGCTGCTCCAGCGCTTCCTGGCGGAACTGGACCATCGGGGCTTCCAGGCCAGCCGGTATCGGCAGTGGGGCGAAGGCACCTGGGGCGAGTGGCAACTGCTGCGTCCCGCCGACCGGGCATCCGCCGGATCGGCGCCAGGAGGCGGTCCCTCCTCCTGACTTCTCCTCTCCCTCGGGAGGCGCGATGGGGTGCATCGTTCACGTGGCCTCGGAGGTCTTCCCCTATAGCAAGACCGGAGGCCTGGCAGACGTGGTCGGGGCCCTGCCGGAGGCCCAGGCCCGCCTGGGGCACCGCACCCACGTGATCACCCCGTTGCATCGCATGGTCCGGGATGCCGGACTCGCCCTGCACCAGACGAACATCGAGTTCCCCGTCACCATCGGAGCCCGGACGTCCTGGTTCCAGGTCTTCCGGTCGGATCGGCCCCGGGGAACCGTGGTGTGGCTGCTGCAGTGCGACGAGTGGTTCGACCGGGAGACGCTCTACGGGCCAAGGGGTCAGGACTACCCGGACAACGGGGTCCGCTTCGCCTTCTTCGCCGCCGCGGCGCTGCGGGCCCTCGATGAACTGGATCTGCGGCCCGACGTCGTCCATGGCCACGACTGGCAGGCGGGGCTGCTGCCGCTCCAACTGGCCCTGTCCGGCAAGGGGCATCCGCGGCGGGTCTTCACCATCCACAACCTGGCCTACCAGGGAAACTTCCCGCCGGAGAGCCTTTCGGAGATGGGCATCCCCGGGCCGCTCTTTCATCCGGAGGGGGTGGAGTTCTACGGCAATGTCTCCTGCCTGAAGACGGGCATCGTCTTCTCGGACCAGGTGAACACCGTCAGCCCCACCTACGCCCGGGAGGTCCTGACACCGGAACGGGGGGCGGGCATGGACGGGGTGCTTCGGGCCCTGGGGGATCGGTTCCGGGGCATCCTCAACGGCATCGACCAGGAGGTCTGGTCCCCGGAGACGGACCCCTGGATCCCGGCCCGGTACTCGGCGGCGGACCTGGCGGGCAAGACCGCCTGCCGGGAGGCGCTCTGCCAGGAGGTGGATCTCCCGGTCCCCCGGGGGCCCCTCTTCGGCATGGTCGGGAGAATGGACCGCCAGAAGGGCCACGACCTGGTCATCGAGGCCCTTCGGGACCTGCTGCTGACAGGCGGGTCGGTGGTGGTGCTGGGAAGCGGCGACAAGGCGATCCAGGATCGCTGGGAGGCGGCTCGCCGGGAGGCCCCGGATCGGGTCGCCGTGCGATTCGGCCTGGACGAGGCCCTGGCGCACCGCATCGAGGCCGGGGCCGACGTCTTCCTGATGCCTTCGGAGTTCGAGCCCTGCGGACTCAACCAGATGTTCTCGCTTCGCTACGGAACGCTGCCGATCGTCCGGGCGGTGGGGGGCCTCGCGGACACCGTCGTGGACGTGGACGAGGACCCGGCAGGGGGCACCGGCATCCGGTTCCGGTCGTTCGACCGGGAGGCCCTGGGGCGGGCCCTGCTCCGGGCCGGATGGCTCTGGAAGGACCCCGACCAGTGGAACCAGGTCCAGAGGCGAGGGATGGCCCAGGACTTCTCCTGGGATCGATCGGCCCGGGCATACGACGACCTGTACCGGGCCGCCGAGGAGAGAAGGACGAGATGAGCCGATCGGACCGACAGCGGCAACTGGACCGCCTGGCCGAGATGGAGCGACAGGCCCAGGCCGGCGGAGGCCCCGAGCGGCAGCAGCGACGGCAGGCCGAGGGGCACCTGACGGCCCGGGAGCGCCTGGGACTGCTGCTGGACCCCGGGTCCTTCGTGGAGATGGACGCCTTCGTGCGTCACCATTGCACCGACTTCGGCATGGAGTCCCAGGACTTCCTGGGAGACGGGGTCGTGACAGGCTTCGGGCGCATCGACGGAAGGCCGGTCTGCGTCTACTCGCAGGATTTCACGGTGCTTGGAGGGTCCCTCGGGGTGGCCCACGCCCGAAAGATCTGCAAGGTGCAGGACATGGCCCTGAAGGTCGGCTGCCCTCTGATCGCCCTCAACGACTCCGGGGGGGCGCGGATCCAGGAGGGGGTCGTGGCCCTTTCGGGCTACGCCGAGATCTTCCTCCGGAACACGCTGGCCTCGGGCGTGATCCCCCAGATCTCGGCCATCCTGGGCCCCTGTGCTGGCGGCGCGGTCTATTCGCCGGGGATCACGGACTTCGTCGTGATGACCGAGCGGGGCAGTCACATGTTCATCACCGGCCCCGACGTGATCCGGACGGTCACCCACGAGGAGGTGACCAAGGAGGCCCTCGGAGGCGCGGCGATGCATGCGTGTCGCAGCGGCGTGGCGCACTTCGCCGCCCCCGACGAGGAGGGGGCCCTGGAGTTGATCCGGGAACTCCTCTCCTACCTGCCCCAGAACAACCAGTCGGACCCGCCACGGGTCGCCAGCGAGGACCCTCCGGACCGGGTTGACCCGGTGCTGGATGACGTGGTCCCCACCGAGTCCCAGCGGCCCTACGACGTCCGGGAGGTGATCGCCCGGGTGGTGGACGATGCGCGCTATCTGGAGGTGCTGCCCCTCCATGCCCGGAATCTGGTCACCGCCTTTGCCCGCCTGGGTGGGCGGACCATCGGCGTGGTCGCGAACCAGCCGGACCACCTGGCCGGGTGCCTGGACGTCGATGCCAGCGTGAAGGGAGCCCGGTTCGTGCGGTTCTGCGACGCCTTCCACATCCCCCTGCTGACCCTGGTGGATACGCCGGGCTTCCTGCCCGGGGTGGACCAGGAGGCCGGCGGTCTCATTCGCCACGGGGCGAAGTTGATCTATGCCTATGCCGAGGCCACGGTCCCGAAACTGACCGTGATCCTGCGGAAGGCCTACGGCGGCGCCTACATCGTGATGTCCTCCCGCCACATGCGGGGGGACCTGAACCTGGCCTGGCCCTCGGCGGAGATCGCGGTGATGGGCCCCGACGCGGCCATCGAGGTCCTGCACCGGAAGAGCCTCCAGTCAGCGCAGGACCCCGAGGGAACCCGGATGGCCCTGACCGAGGCCTACCGGGAGCGGTTTGCGAATCCCTATCAGGCCGCCGAGTGGGGATTCGTGGACGCGGTGATCGCCCCTCGGGAGACCCGGCGCCGCCTGGCCCTGGCCCTGGAGACCCTGGGGGAGAAACGGGACTCCAATCCCCCGAAGAAGCATGGTAACATCCCCCTCTGAATCGTCAGGGGTGCTCCAGCAGGGGAGGCGGTGATGGAAGTGACCTTGAAGATCGACAAGATCCTGATCCCGGTGGATTTTTCGGATACCTCGCGGAAGGCCTTCTACATCGGCTTGAAACTGGCGCGGCAGTACGCGGCGGACGTGACGGTGCTCCATGTGGTCGAGCCCATCGCCTCCTTCGACAAGGGCGAGGACATCGAGCGTCAGGCCCTGGAGATGGAGCGGATCCAGACGGGGGTCCGGCGCCGGGTCAACGAGTTGTTCGAGGAGGGCGGACTGGCGGAGGTGGACCGCCGGAAGGTGCGGATCGAGGTCCGGGCCGGCAAGCCCTACCTGGAGATCGCCCGGATGGCCTGGCAGGAGAAGATCGACCTGATCGTGCTGGGCAGTCACGGATACACCGGCGTGAAGCACATGCTGCTGGGCAGTCAGACCGAGAAGGTCGTCCGACGGGCCCACTGCATGGTGCTCACGATCAAGCCCGACAAGTACCGCCCCGACGAGGACATCACGGGCGAGGAGTAGGGGCCTCCCCGGCATCTTCCAGCATGGTCCGCAGCGAAGGCAGGGTCCGGTCGATGGCCGTGGCCAGGTCCCAGGGGACGTCGGCCCCCGCGGCGAAGGGGTGCCCGCCTCCTCCCAGGGCCTCGGCAACCGGCAGCACCGGATGTCGTCCCCGGGAGCGGAGGCTCACCTTCAAGGTGGACTCTCCGGACTTGAACAGGCAGGCCACCTCCACGCCCTCGATGTCCCCGATCAGGTTCACCAGGGACCGGATCTCGTCCCGGTCCACCTGCAGGCCCTGGAGGTGGCGAGGTTCGACGGCGGCCCAGGCCAGTCTCCCGTCACACTCGAAATGGGCATCATTCAAGATGCGGGCCTCCAGCACCCGGGCATCCCGCCGGGCGCTTCCGAAGAGGCGCTTGCCGATGGCCTCGGCGTCGGCTCCCGCCTCCACCAGGGCGGCAGCGACCCGGAAGGTCCCGGGGTCGTTCCGACAGAAACGGAACTGGGCCGTGTCGAACAGGATGGCCGCATAGAGGGGAGTCGCCAGGTCCGGGGTCAGGGGCAGGCCCAGGGTGGGCATCAGGCCCGCGACCATCTCTCCGGTGCTGCTGAAGTCGGGGCCCAGGAGTCCCGGCAGGGTCTCGGAACCGGCGGCGTGGTGGTCCAGGGCCAGGGTCGCTCCCTGGCGCCGTCGGATCGCCTCCCCGACCCGTCCGGCTCGGCGCAGCTCGGCCGTGTCCACCAGCAGGACGAGGTCGACCTCCTGTACCAGGGGGATGTCCTCGTTGCGGAAGACGACCAGGTCGCCAGCGTCGTTGAGGAACTGGAAGCGGCGGGCCGGGGGGTCGGCGTTCCGGATGAAGACCCGCTTTCCAAGGCGCCGCAGGGCCCGGGCGAGGGCCAGTTCCGACCCCATTCCATCGGCGTCGGGGCCCTCGTGGGTGGTCAACAACAGGGTCCGGGCGCCCTTGAGGGCCCCTACCAGTTGCTGGGCCTCCGGTCCGTCGAAGAGGGCCTCCTTCCGTGGGTCCTGCGTCATCGAACGACCTCCCAGAATTGCCAGAGGATCCGGGCGGTGGCCCCCCAGATCAGGAACTCCCCGTATGGGATGAACAAGACCTCCATGGGGACGCCGCCCGGCCGCCAGGGGACCCGGAGGACGTGGCGGTCGTCGGCCAGCCAGACCAGGGGGAAGGGGAAGACGGCGTCCACCTCCCCCGTGGCCGGGAGGACCCCCTCGAAGGAGGGGACCTGGACGACCCAGGGCGTCACGAGGAAGCCGGTGATGGTGGGGAAGTCGTCCAGGCGGCCCAGCACCTGGGCGCGGTCCGGAGGAAGACCGACCTCCTCCCTGGCCTCCCGGAGGGCTGCGGCGAGGCTGTCCCGGTCTCCGGGGTCCACGGCCCCGCCGGGAAAGGCGACCTGGCCCTGGTGGTCCGCTACCTCGTGGGATCGCCGGGTCAGCAGCACCTCCAGTCCATGGGGGCCGGGACACAGGGCCACGAGCACCGCCGCGGGGCGAAGGTCCGGGGTCCTTGGGGACTCCCGGGCCCGCCGGGCCGCCAGGGCCTCCCGGACCCGGTCCAGCGTCGGGCCGGTCTGATCGGGGGGATGCCAGGGCGGAGGACGGGGCGTCATCGGCCGTGGGGTCATCGGCGCGTCCCGCTGGCGACCAGTTCCTGGCGGAGGCGTTCCAGTTCCTCCGGGCCGCCCTGTGGGCCCAGGCGCCAGACCGAAGTGGTCACCTCGCTGTCTGCCTTCCGGACGCCCCGGATCTGCATGCAGAGATGGGTGGCCGAGATCACGACCCCCACGGCCCTGGGCCGGAGGACCTCTGTCAGGCACTCGGCGACCTGGGTCGTCAGGCGCTCCTGGACCTGGAGCCGGGCCGCGAAGTGGTCCACGATCCGGGCGATCTTCGACAGGCCCAGGATGCGGCGGTCGGGCACGTACGCGACGTGGGCATGGCCCAGGAACGGCAGGAGGTGATGTTCGCAGAGGGACGCGAACTCGATGTCCCGGACCAGCACCAGGTCCCGGTAGTCTCCCTCGAAGAGGCCCCCCTCCAGGACCTCCTCCAGGGACTCCCGCTGGCCTCGGGTCAGGTACCGGAGGGAATCGAGCACCCGGGAGGGGGTCGCCTGGAGGTCCGGACGGTTCGGGTCGTCCCCGAGGGCCTCGAGGAGGGTTCGGATTCCATCCAGCACCTGCGGGTCCAAGAGGGCCATGGGGCCTCCAGCGGGTCGGGAGGGGATTGTAGCGCAAGTCCCCGGGGAGCACATTGCCAAGACGCCGGAAGGCCCCTACCATCGCCGCCAAGGACCGGGAGGAAGGCGATGGAGGGGACGACGTTCTGGAAATACCACGGGACGGGGAACGACTTCGTGGTCCTGGAGGCCCTGGATGGCCGTCCGCCGTGGCTGACTCCCGAAACGGCCGCCCGGATCTGCGACCGCCACTTCGGGGTCGGTGCCGACGGGGTGCTGCTGGTGGAGCGGGGGACCCGGGCGCCGTGGTTCATGCGGGTGATCAACGCCGACGGGTCCGAGGCCGAGATGTGCGGCAACGGGATTCGTTGCGTCGCGCGGCATCTCCACGACTGCCTGGGCGTCACCGGGGACGAGATCGCCATCGAGACGCTGGCCGGCGTGAAGCCCTGCCGGGTCTTCCTGGATGATCAAGGCCAGGTCCGGACCGTGCGCGTCGGCCTGGGGCGTCCGACCCTCGACCCGGACGCGATCCCGATGGCCACGACGGGTCGCGTCGTGACGGTCGAGGCCCTGGGGCGCACCTTCGAGGGCCACGGGGTCGGCATGGGAAATCCCCACCTCGTGATCTTCCAGGGGATGACGGTATCCGAGGCCGAGGCCTTCGGGGCCGTGCTGTCGGAACATCCGGCCTTTCCCCGGAAGACCAACGTGGAATTCGTGGAGCCCCTGGGCCCCGGGCACTTCCGGGTCGTCGTCCGGGAGCGGGGATGCGGCGTCACGCTGGCCTGTGGGACCGGGGCTGGCGCCACTGCGGTGGCGGCCGTGGGAACCGGACGGGCCCGGCCCGGGGAGCCGCTGCAGATGGACCTTCCAGGGGGGACGCTGACGCTGACCGTCGCCGAGGACCTTTCGGAGGTCTTCCTCCAGGGACCGGCGGTCCGCGTCTTCCAGGGACGGTTCGATCCGGCCTGGATGCCGTAGGGATTTCGAAGGAGGGCCCCGGGTGGGGAACCCGGGCTAGCGGCTCCCGGGCGGGGCCATCGCCGCATTCCGGACGGTCCTGGGGAGGCAGGCCCTCGGATGATCCCCGTAGTAGAGGGCCATCTGGTCTGAGGTCAATCGCCCGGCCTGCTCCAGTTCCTTGGCGTCGAAGCACACCTGGTCGTCGGAGGGGCGGCAGTCGTCGTCGGTCCGGCAGGGCGCCAGGCAGATTCCCTGTTCGGCGAAGGACTCCCCGAGGAACGGGAACAGGCTGAAGCAGACGCCGCCCATCTCCGGGGTGCAGGCATCGTCGGACCCGTCCACGGCGCAGAAGAGGCCCGAGCAGTAGCCCCCGGGAACCGAGGCGCCGGCGATGAAGCCCCCGATGTTCTCGGTGGTCATGCAGAAGCCGGTCTTGCACTCCTCGCCGGTTCCGCAGGCCGATCCGACCTGGGCTCCCCCCGGGGCGCCATCCGGTTCCGGGAGTTCCCGCACGGGGGCCGAGGGAAGGCCGTCGGCGCCCCCGGTCGAGGTGATCTCCCCGGATTCCACCGGGAATTCCCCGGGGGTCAGGGAGCAGCCGGCCACGAGGACCCAGGGAACCAGCCAGAGGAGACGAGAGGTCATCGGGTCTCCTCCTGGTCAACCGGGGCTGGTCCCTCGTCCTCGGGCGACGTCTCGGATTCCGGCTCCTCGTCCGGTTCCAGGGGCCGCAGGCGGATCGTCGCCCGGGCCAGGGATTGCACCTCGTCCCACCGGAAGATCATCGGGAGGAACTCGCCGCGCTTCCAGGCCTCGTGCTGGTCCCCGTACTGGGGGGAGCCGGGCCAGCCCGAGATGCCCGTGTCGCTCACCCACAGGCCGTGGTCCAGGTCCGCCAGGTCCACGATCTGCCGATAGGAGGGCCCGGCGACCACCGCGAAGGGGTGGTCTTCGTTGCCCAGGTCGAAGTGGGACTTCCAGACCGAGTCCAGGGCTCCGCCCACCGGAGAGGGGCGCAGGTTCATGAACCGAGAGATGGCCTTCTGGCCCCCGAAGGCATGGCGGATCTGGAGGGTGTGGACCTTGCCCCAACGCCACTCCTCGGGATTGGGCCCCAGTTCTCGCTGGAGACGCCGGATGGTCCTTCGGAAGGCCTCCTGGATCACCTCCCGACGCATCTCGACCCGGGGCGTGCGCCGATCGTCCCACACCGGATGGTCGGGACGCTCGAACCAGAGGTCCGCCACGTTGGTCGAGTACCGCTGGGAGAGGAAGAAGCGATAGGCCTCGGGCGGCAACTCGTCCTGGATGGCCAGGATCACGGCCTCCCGATAGAGGGAGAAGAAGAGGGTGGTGCCCACCGATCCGGTCCCCGCCTCGAAGTCCCAGGACCGGAGCAGGTCCAGGGCCCTGCGTTCCAGGGGGGACCAGCGGACCTCCCGGCGGGAGAGGTCCTGGATCAGGAAAGGCAGCAGGCGCTTGCCCCGGTTCAGGCGGACGTCCATCTGGATGTCCGCGAGGCTCTGGAGGGTGTGGGGTCCCGTGGAGCGGATCAACTCGGCGATCCGGTCGTATCGATACGAAGGGGCCGTGTCCACGTGGAGGAACACCGGGCTCTGGCGCGGGTCCGCCACCAGATTGTTGGCGTGGGCGAAAAAGCCCTGCCGGGACTCGGCATGGGGCAGGGTCGCGGGGTTCACGATCCCCGCCCAGTCATAGGACGAGTCCCACCCCGGGGCCGGAAAGGTCCCCAGGTGACGGGGACGGACCGGGATGGCCCCGGTGACGAAGAAGGCGATGGTCCCCGAGTCGTCGGCGGCGGTCCATGCCGAGGCCGGGGACATCATGCCCAGCAGGGCCTCCCGCAACTCGCCGACGGTGGTCGCCCGGGCCGCCTTCCGGACCGCCTCCAGGCTGTCGGCGATGCCCGGGGGATCCCACTGGAGGGCCACCAGGGGCATCTCCGGGTCGAACAGGTGTGGATAGAGGTCGTTGAGCAGGGGGCCGTGGGGGCCCACCCGGATCCGGAAGCGGCGATCCTCCAGGGCCTTGCCGCGGCGCACCCGCACGACTTCCTCCCGGACCTCCAGGGGGACGGGGACGCCGTCCCGGATCACGTGGTCCGGGTGGGCCGGGTCGATGCGCTCCAGGAAGAGGTCCACCACGTCCCCCACCAGGGAGGTGGTGCCCCAGGCGACGTGGCCGTTGTGTCCCGCCAGTACGAAGGGAAGACCGGCGATGCCTGCCCCGATGACGTCGATCCCCGGTGCCGAGAGGTGCTGTTGGAACATGAGGGATGGGAGCATGTGGGTCAGGTGGGGGTCGTTGGCCTGGATCGGACGACCCGATGCCGACAGGTCCGCGGCCACCACCCAGGAGTTGCTGGCGCCCGTGAGCCCGCCCGGGTCCAGGAGGGGCGCCTCCTCGCTTCGTGGCGGGGCGACCCTGGGAGGACGGGCAGGGAACAGGTCCCGGAGTTCCGCCGCCACGGCCGGGGGGAGTTCCCGGGGAGGCGACGAGGGGGGGAGGGTGGTCCCGCCGGCCCAGGGGGCGTTGCCGTAGATCGCCTCGCTCCGGTCCAGGCCCACGTGCCAGGCCAGCAGCAGTCGGGAGATCTCCTGCTGCCAGTTGTGGGTGACGGACCACGCGTTGAGGCGGCCGATGGCGAAGCAGTCCTCCAGGGTCCAGGGATCGGGCACGACCCCCAGGACCCGGTACTCCATGGGCCGATACCGCCGGAGGGCCTCGTTGACCCCCTCGGTGAAGGCCGTGAGCAGCATCCGCATCTCTGGGGAGAGTTCCTGGACGTCCCGGGCCACGTCCCGGTCGATGCCCCAGCCCCGCATGGCCCGGTCGAACTCCACCGTCGTCCCTTCGAAGAGGGACTGCTCCCCGACCAGTTCCGAGACCCGACCCCGGGCCAGGCGCCGCAGCATGTCCATCGCGAAGAAGCGGTAGCGGCCCTGGAAGAAGCCCGTGGCCCGGGCCAGGTCCTCCTCGTTCTTCGCCTGGATGTGGGGGATGCCCGAGGGGTCCAGGAAGGCCTGGACCGTCTCCCGGAGGCCCGGAATGGCCAGGGAGTCGTCCCCGGCCCGGGGGTAGTCGGGACGGGTCCGGTAGGTGAGGTAACGGGAGGTGGCGCACCCGTCCTGTCCCAGGAGGCAGAGAAGCACCAGGGACAGCCCGGTCCATCTGCCTCGTCGGGCCCGTGGGGACATTACCAGAAGGTCCCCGGAATCCGGATGCCCACCGACAGGCTGTCCGAGGCCCGGGTGTTCTTCCCGGGAATCAGGCTCGTGGAACGCCAGGCCGCGGTGACCTGCAACGGGGCTCCCAGGCGCAGCAGGCTGAGGACCGTGGACACGACCAGTACATTGCGGTAGCCGGGTCTCCATTTCTCCTCCTGCATCGCGTCCCAGACGGACGATCGCGAGGTGAAGTCGGTCTGGCCGATCCAGGCGCTGGCCAGCCGAACCGAGGCGGTCCAGAGAGGCGGGAGGGATCGGGCCCGGTCCAGGCTGCCCCCGCTCACGAAGGAGGCCCGAGCCGGTCCCTTCCAGATCACCCCCTCCACCTGGAGGGCAGCCCCGGCGAGGTCTCCCCCGTCGATCCAGTAGGCCTTCCCGACATAGGGTCCGTAGTTCAAGAGCAGGGGATTCCGGCGCCCGAAGGCCGAGGCGTACCGGTGGGGAAGAAAGGCCTCGTAGAACAGGTCCAGACCCAGGGTCAGCCGTCCCTCCAGGACCCCTCCAAAGGTCTTCTCCATCGCCAGATGGACCCCCAGGTCCCCCTGGGCCTGGAGGTCCCACATCGTGGTCCCGGCGGCGACGACCTCCTCGGGGTCCGCCTGACGGCCCGTGGGCAGGGCGCCCTGGATCGTCACGGCGCCCTGGATCCCGAGGTCCCGGGCCCTGCGGAGGAAATCGGTGAACCGGAGCCGGAGGCCCAGCACCACGTCTCCCAGGACATTGCGATTCCCGGTCCAGGACCCGGGCCGAGGCTGTCCCATGCTGGCGGCCCATTGCCAGAAGTCGTCCTCGGTGTAGGCCCGGCCCAGGAAGGGTTGAACGTCCCCGGGGGTCCACCGGAGGTCCGGGGTGATGTCGGTCCGGAGCACGAGCGGGATTCCGATGCCCAGGGAGAGGGCCTCGGCAAGGCCGAACTGCAACTGGAACAGGGTGATGTGGTAGCGAACCCTGGCGTCTGGAGTCAGGGTTCCCTGGAGGCTGCCGCCGGGCTCGTAGCGATCGAGGGGGGGGAGCAGGGAGCCGTACCGACCCTTGTCATCCCAGGCACCACCGAGCCAGGCGAAGTGATACGACAGGTCCAGCAGGAAGGCGTTTCGGGGCAGGGTGTCCGTGAGACCCCCGGCCCGGGTCCCCGGGGCCGCCAGGCAGAGGCAGGCACAGAGGACTCCGGGCAGGAAGGGGGTGGCACGCCAGTCCCTGGCGCCCGATTCCTGGAACCTCCTCATGGGGAACCCCTTTCCGGGAGGAAGTCCCGGAGGTCCAGCAGGAAGAACTCCCCGTCCGTGGCGGGTACCTGCCCCATCGCGTACCAGATCCGCGCCTGGGCCGGTTCCATCACCGAGGCGATCATCGAGTCCCGCGGGTCCACCAGCGCGGGTTGCCGGAGGATCGCGACGGCCTCGTCCCGATCGATGCGCCCGTAGCGGGCGGCGATCTGCTCCCCCAGGATCCCATGGGCCTGGATCGAGCGATACCAGAAGGTGCTCCACGTCCGCTGGGGGCGGATGTCGAAGACGAGCACGCGGGTGGTCAGGTCGTCCCGGTTCCGCTGGAAGTGGCTGGCGATTCGCAGGTCGTCGGGACCCACGCTGGGGCCCTGGCTTCCGGTATCCGACGCGGCAGCAGCGTCGGATTCCGGCGGGCGGATCACGAAGGCACCGCCCTCCGGGCGTCCCTGGAGATTGGTGTCCATCTCCACGGCGGCCAGGTCCCCGTCCCGGTCCGCCACGAGCACGTTCCATCCAAAGGAGGCCTTCACCCGCACGAGGTCCTCCAGGGCCCCTGCGGTGTTCCCCCGCCGGGAGAGGACCTGCCTCCCCAGGATGCCGATGGGGACGCCCTCCTCCAGGAGGCGCGCCTCGAAGAGGTCCTTCAGGAAGGCCTCCACCATCGGGTTGTTGAGCGAGTCCGAGAGGGTGAAGGTCCAGGCGAGGCCCTCGGCGTTGAGTCCCGCGAGTCCCCAGACGAGTCCCGGGTATCCGAGGATCGCATACGGGATGCCCTCCTCGGGGAGGTGAACGAAGACCGTGGCGTGGCGGTGGGAGGCATTGGAGTCCAGCAGGGCGAAGTGCTGGGCCAGCAGCGTCCTGCCGTCGGAGGTCGCCCGGCCCCTGGCGGCGAAGGCGATCGACGGGGGGATGACCGGAACCTCAGGCGGTGCCCGATTCGGCACTGCGGCCCGGGCCAGCCCGGCGCCAGCGGTGGTGAATGCGATGCGCTCTTCTCGCATGAACCGGGCATGGACGGGCGGCGGCCGGACGATCCGATTGAAGTCCCCGGCCTGGACCTCCAGGACCTGGATCGACGCCGGGGGAAAGCCCCCGGGCGGAGCGAAGACCACGTCCAGGGATTCCCGGTCCCCCTCCACCGGGAAGGTCTGCAGGAAGGGCCGGTCCTCAGGGGAACGGTAGATCACCCCGTTGTAGCGGATCTGCACGGTGGCCGGGTCCACCCCCGGTTCGTCGCCCTTGTCCACGCCAATGCTCAGCTTGATGTCATGGAGGCGCAGGCGGACGGGACCGTCCCCCGGCACCTCGACCCAGGTGGCGTGGGGAAAGGGCTCGAAGGGGGCCAGCAGACCTTCCCCCTCCTCGTCGGTCTGGCCGTCCTCGTCATTGTCCCGCCCGTCACCTGCCGCCGCCGGGACCTCCACGCGGACCAGCATCGGGGCCTGGGACTGGCGGATGTAGGCCGTGATCGCCCGGAAGGACAGCAGGGTATCGAAGAAGGTGTTCAGGATCAGCACCTTCTCGAACGGCAGTCCCGCGCCATCGGCGATCCCCTGCATCTCGTCGAGGGCCTCCTGCGGGATGAAGGCCTTCAGGCGGGCGGCGCTCTCCTTCATGAGCAGATAGGAGAAGCCGCAGGTCTCGGAGCAATTGTAGGTGCAGTCGGCCAGGCACCGGTCGCGCCACTGCTGGAAGGGCGTGTCCTCCCGTCCCTCTTCCCGCGACAGGTAGCGCGTGAGCACCGAGGCGACGTCCGGGCGCTCCCGGTTCAGGTAGGGCATCAGGGAGTTGGTGAGCAGCAAGGTGTAGAACGACCGGATGCGGTCGCCATGGACCCGGCCGTGTTCGACGCCCCGCTGGTAGGCGGTTCCCCGGAGCACCGTCACCGGGACCCCGGGATCGGGGGTGGCGCAGGCCAGCAGCCCGATCAGAATCCCGCAGACCGCCCCACGAAACATGGCAGTCCTGGCCGGACAGAGGGCACGGGCTCCGTTCCTGCGGGCCGGCAACGATGCCTTCACGGCAACGACGCCTGGCCTCTTTCCGGGTGGCGAGACGGGCCGTCGACCCTGCCGGTTTGCCAGACACGCCATCGCGCAATCGTCCTCCCTGGTGGCAGGAGGATAGCAGAAGCCTCCGGATGGCAACACGGGCGGCATCTTGACGGGTCGGCCATCCCGGGAGGGACCGGCCTTCAGGGCGCGGGGTCAGGCGGACTTCTTGATCGGGACCTTCACGGCCTTGCGAATGACCACCAGGGAGTTCGGGGCTCCCGGGACGCCGCCCTCGATCAGGAGAAGGTTCTGGGTGGGGTAGATGGCGATCACCCGCTGGTTCAGGATCGTGAACTGGTGGTCGCCGTGACGGCCCGCCATCCGCATGCCCTTCTGGACGCGGCCGGGGGTGGTGCGGCATCCGATGGACCCGGAGTGGCGCTGGTACTCGTGGACGCCGTGGGTCCGGGAGAAGCCGTGGAAGCCGTGCCGCTTCATCACGCCGGTGAAGCCGCGTCCCCGGGACTTCGCGGTGACATCCACCCGCTCGCCGACCTGGAACAGGGAGACGTCCACGGCACTTCCCGGGCTGTAGAGCAACGCCTCCTCGGGGGAGACCCGGATCTCCCGGACCACCTCCGGCGCCTCGACGTTCCATTTCGCGAAGACGCCCCGTTCAGGCCGCGTGAGGGACTTCAGGCGCGCCTTTCCCAGGCCCAGGACCACGGCGTCGTAGCCGTCCGCCCCCTCGGCGGTCTTCACCTTCAACACCTGGCAGGGACCCGCCTCGACCACGGTGACCGGGATCCTGTTTCCCATGTCGTCGAAGAACTGGGTCATCCCGATCTTCTTTCCGAGGATTGCAATGGCCATGGCTTCACTCTCTGTAAACGGTTCTTGTCTTGCCGCGGGTCGGAACGGGATCCCGGCCCAGGGCGCGGAAGGTTACCTTGGCTGCCTTCCGCCGTCAACCGGAAAATGCCTTCCCCCGCTCTGCGTTCCCGGGCGCGATTCCCCTCCCGGATCTGTCGCGCTGCCAGGTCCGTCGGGATCGGCGCTACCCGGCGCCTCCCGTCGGGGATGCACTCGATCCGGTCTTCGAGGCGGGCGCCGGGTCCGGGGTCTTCACGGTGGGGGTCCCGCCGGCGGTCGAGGAGGTATCGCCATTCCCCCCGTTGCCGGAACCCCCATCGGTGCTGGAGGAGTGCCTTCTGCCATGGGTGCCCCCGGACCCATTCCCGGACCCATTCTTGCGGGCGTAATCGGTGACGTACCACCCGCTTCCTTTCAACACGAAGGAGGAGTGGCTGATCAGCCGCTGGGTGTCGGGGGATCCGCAGAGGGCGCAGGTCTGTTCCACCGGGTCCGACATGCGCTTCTCCACCTCGAAATCCCCATGACAGGCGTTGCAGTGATATTCGTAGGTGGGCATGGCGATCCTCGCCTCCGACAGGCCGGCCGAACAATGGGACTCGTTGCCGCTCCTGTCAATCAAGAGGGACAGTCACCGATCCACCCGAAGCAACATTCTGGAACCACGATGGTTTCATGGGTCGTTGGGGGCGCTGGTCGTTCCAGGATCCCACGTTCTCGAACCAGCGTGGGCGCCGGCGCAGCCTCGCGCTCGCCGGGACACGGGATTCCTGGCGGCAAGGCCGTTCCGGGGCCCCGCCGCCTGCGGTGCTGCTGCGTCGGACCTTCGCCTGCCGGCCGTTCTCGGGTACCATCGGGGCCGTCACGCGGGGGAGATGGTGGTGACCCGGCAGCCTGGCATCGAGGTCTTCGACGGCCATGTCCACGTGGGGACCTGGAGGACCCCGGACTTCCTGGGCCACGGGTCCACGGTGAGCGAGACAGCTGCGATCCTGCGCCGGGCAGGCATCCGGGAGGCCCTCGTGATGCCGACCGATCGGGGGGACAACGACGAGACCCTGCGGGCGATCCGGGAGGAGGGGGATCCGGGCTGGCGATTCGCTGCCTGGGTGAACCCCGAGGACCAAGACCTGCCGGGGTTCCTGCAGCGGGAGGCGGCGTCCATCGCGGCCCTGAAATTCCATCCCTCCTTTCATCGCAGGCCTCTCCGGGATCCGGCGTTCCGGCCCTTCCTGGAATGGGCTGCGGAACAGGGGATTCCCTGCGTGGTCCACTGCGGTCGATGGCAGGAGGTGGCGGGTTGGACCATCGCCCTGGAGGTTGCGGCGTCCCTGCCGCGCATGCCGATGGTGCTGGCCCACATGGGCGGGGACTCGCCAGCCCTGGTCGCGGGAGTGGTGGAGACCCTCCGTCAGCGGGACCTGTCCTGGGTCTCCCTGGGGACCGAGAGCATCCGGGAGCCGTGGCTGATCGCCCACGCGGTGCAACGCCTGGGGGCATCGCGACTGGTCTTCGGCAGCGATCACAACCTCAACGAGCCCCGGTCCTTCCTGGCGGTGATCGAGTCCCTGGACCTGTCGGACCAGGACCGACGGGCGATCCTTGGAGCGAACGCTCGCCTTCTCTTCACCCGGTCGGTGCGTCGCTCCTGACGCGCACGATCGGCGGAATCACCGTCCTCGCCGACGTCTGGAGAGTCCGAGAAACGGTCGATGAAACAAGGGGTTGTCCGCGATAAAAAGGGCACTGTCCCCACGGGTCTTCTGGAGTAGAATCGAAGGCCGCCGGGAGGCGTGCATGGGTGGGGAGTCCCTGTCGGTGGTCATCATGGCCTACAACGAGGCGGAAAGCCTCCCGGAACAGGTGATGGCGACCGTCCGCTGGCTGGCCCGGGTGTGCCCCGAGGGGGGACAGGTGGTGGTGGTGGATGACGGATCCACCGACGGGACGGGGGACCTGGCGGACCGGCTGGCGGCGGAACACCCGGGGGTCACGGTGGTGCATCATCCCCAAAACCTCGGAATGGGACGGGCCATCTGGAGCGGCTATGAGGCCGCCCGAGGGGAGTGGGTGACCCAGCTCCCGGGGGATGGGCAGGTGCCTCCGGAGGCCCTGGAGGGGCTGCTGGCACGCCGCGGCGAGGGAGACCTGGTCCTGTCGGTCTACCGGGATCGGGGCGATGGCCTGCTGCGGCGCCTCGTGACCCTGGGGTTCCAGGCGACGGCCTGGGCCCTGCTGGGCGACCGCTGCCGGTTCACCGGGACGATGCTGTTCCGGCGCAGGCTCCTGGAGGGAGTCACGCCACGGTCCGAGTCCTTCCTGGTCAACGTGGAACTGCCGCTGCGGTGGATGCGCAGGGGAGTGCGCCCGGTCGTCGTGACGCTGGATCCTCCCCGGCCTCGGGCCCATGGCCGCTCGAAGGTGCTGTCGACGAGGCGCGTGCATCGGGTGGTTCGGGAGATGCTGGCACTGCGCCGGGATCTGCGGGATTCCTGACCTCGGGAGGCGCGGAAGGGTCGATGGAGAGCGGACCTCTGCAAAAAGGCCTGGAATCGCTCGTGGCGGAGGCCCTGCGACGGCACCTGCTGGATGCCGTGCTGGCCCGGCCGGAGGTGATCCGGAACCTGTCTCCCGAGGCCCGCGAACGACTTCGCCAGAAGGTGGCGGCCCGCCTGGTCCGGAGCGAGGAGGAGGGTCGGGCCCATCGGGAGACGGCCCTGGCGGCGATCCGGGGGCTGCGATCGGCGGCGGGTCCCCTCGGGGAGGTCCTGGCGACCCTGTGGAGGACCATCGGAGAGCCGGTGGGGGACCCCCCACCCGCTGATCCAGGGGAGGCCGCACGGGCGGAGGCCCCGGCGAACGATGCCGCGGGCCCCGGGGAGGACCGATGAGCGTCCTCTCGATGCTGATGCCCTGGCACTGGGGCGAGGTCCGGCGCCTGCGGAGCATCGCCGGGGTGCTGGCCCGTCACGGCCTGGCGGACGTGGCGGCGCGCCTGGGGCCCCTGGCCTGGGTACGGTCGGTCTGGCGGGGGGTCCTGCGCCGGGGACCTGCCCAGGACCTGCCCATCGAGCGGCGCATCCGCCGGGTGCTGGAGGAACTGGGCCCCACCTTCGTGAAACTGGGACAGATGCTGGCGACGCGCCCGGACCTGGTGCCCGTCTCCCTGGTGGAGGAACTGCGGCATCTCCAGGACGAGGTCGAGCCGTTTCCCTTCGAGGGGGTGATCGAGACCATCCGCGAGGACCTGGGGCGGGAGTGGGACGAGGTCTTCCGGAGCATCGATCCCGTCCCCATCGCGGCGGCCTCCATCGCCCAGGTGCACCGGGCGGTGCTGCGGGACGGCCGCGAGGTGGTGATCAAGGTCCAGAGGCCGTCCCTGGAGGGGCAGATCTCGGCGGACCTGCGCCTGCTGCGCACTCTGGCCCATCGCCTCGAGGAGGGCATTCCCGAGTCCCGGATCTTCCGTCCCCTGGCCATCGTCGAGGAGTTCACGAAGTCCCTCCGGCGGGAGACGGACTTCCGGACCGAGGCCCACAGCATGATGCGCTATGCCCGCAACTTCGCGGACGAGCCGGGCCTGAAGGTCCCGGAGCCCTTGCTGGAGGCCAGCGGGCGGCGGGTGCTGACGATGGAGCGGGTGGAGGGGGTCAAGGTCTCGGATCGAGAGGCCCTGGAGGCGATGGGGGTGGACCTCAGGGCCCTGGTGGAACTGGGGATGCGGATCACGATGCGGTCCATCTTCGAATTCGGGTTCTTCCACGCAGACCCCCATCCCGGCAACTTCTTCGTGCGTTCCGACGGGACCATCGTGCTGCTGGACTTCGGCATGATGGGCACCCTGGAGCCTCGGCGGATCGACGAGATCCTGGGGTTCCTGGTGGCGGTCCTGACCGGCGACGTGGAGATGGTGGTGGACCAGCTGGTCGAGGCGGACCTCGTCTCCGACGAGACGGACCTCCGGGTTCTCCGGACGGACCTCCGGTCCATCCTGGTGCGCTACCAGGACGTGCAACTGGGCGATGTGGACGTCGCGGGTTTCCTCCAGGAGGTCTCGACGGTGACGGTGCGTCACCACGTCATGCTGCCCACGGACCTGCTGCTGGTGGGCAAGTCGGTGGCGACGATGGAAGGGCTCGGCCACCAGGTCTACCCGGAGTTTCGCCCCCTGGAGGCCATCCGTCCCTACCTGACCGAGGTCTACGTGCAGCGGATGCTCGACGCCAGGAAGCACTCCCAGGCCGTGGCCCGGACCTCGATGGACCTGGCGAACCTGTTGAAGGATGCCCCCTTCGAGATCCGGCGAGTGTTGCGGAAGATCCGCAAGGGGGAGTTCGCCATCCAGGTCCGATCCCCGGCGGAACCGGCCCGGCGGGCGCTGCTGGGGACGTTGATCAACCGGGTGATCCTGGCGGTCCTGTTCCCGGCGTTCTTCTTCGGGTCGGTGGTGCTGTTGGAGCAGGGAGGCACCTGGTCCACCTGGGCGGGATGGACCGCGGCGGTGCTGGCCTGGTTCTTTCTGTTGGGGTTGCTGTGGTCGTTTCTGACTGGCGACGGGAGGTGAACAGATGAGGAGGACAGGGACCTGGATGTGGGGGCTGGCACTGCTGCCCCTGGCGGCGTGCGGGATCTCGAAGGACGTGTACCAGAAGGACGTCGGGCTCCTGCGGGACCAGTTGAATGCCACCGAGCGGGAGAAGGCGGAGTGCGTCCAGGCCAGGGATGGCCTTCGGGGCGAGCGGGACCGCCTCACCGAGGAACTGGCGGCGCTGGGGAGGGACCGGAGCGCCCTCTCGGCGGACCTCCAGAAGGCCCTGGCCCGGATGGAGGAACTGCGTCAGCAGGCGGAGCGGCGCAAGGCCAAGTTGCGGGAACTGCGGGGCAAACTGCAGGAGATGGTGGCGGCCGGGAAACTGAAGGTCCGGGTGGACAAGGGACGGATGGTCGTGGAGATGGCCGAGAAGGTGCTCTTCGACTCCGGGAAGTTCAAGTTGAAGCCCGAGGGACTGGAGGCCCTGGCACAGTTGACCTCCGTGCTGCGGTCCATCGAGGGGCGCGCCTTCCAGGTCACCGGCCACACGGACGACGTGGGCGGCGACGAGTACAACTGGACCCTGTCCCTGAACCGGGCCCGGGAGGTGGTGCTCCAGATGATCGAGATGGGGATGCCCCCGGAGCGCCTCTCGGCGGCGGGATACGGCAAGTTTTCCCCGGTGGCCCCCAACGACACCCCCGAGGGCCGGGCCCAGAACCGGCGGATCGAGATCGTGCTGGTGCCGAACCTGGACGAACTGTTGGGCTTCGAGGACGAGTAGGACGGCCCAGGCCGCCCGGCAACGAGGGAGGACGGGATGAACGGAAGGACCTTCTGGACAGCGGCGGTCGTGGCGGGCCTGTGGATGACCGGGTCTTCCGGGCTCGCCGCCCCCTGGGTGCTGCAGGCCGGTGACGGCAACTCGGACAGCGCGGTGACGTCGATCGGTGCGGTGGACCGGACCCACGCGGTGGCCTTCGGCCTCCAGAAGCAGCCCGGGAGCGACAATGCGGCGCCCGTGAAACTGATCACCTCCGACGGGTCCAGATGGAGCATCCAGCCGGCCCAGGGCCACAAGCCCGATGCCATCCTCTTCGTCGGCGACATGATCTGCTTCCCCTCGGGGCGCTGCTACGCGATGGCCAACAGCGTGAGCCAGGCGGCGGGCATCGACATCCGGACCAACCTGATCCCCAGCATCGACGGCGGAAAGACCTGGACCTGGCCCCCGGCGACCCAGTTGATGGGCCGCACCGTGAGCCGGATCGTGCCGGTCTCGGATCGGGAATTGTGGCTGTGCGACGGAGCCACCGTGGTGCTGCACACCACCGACGGGGGCGCCAAGATGGGGTGGAAGGTCCCGACCCTCGCCGACGGAACCCGGTTCATGAACATCGTGGAGATGTCCTTTCCCACCGCGACCATCGGCTACGCCCTGAACGCCAATGCGAAAACCGACGACAAGGGCGTCGAGACGATTGCACCGGAGGGGGCGCTGCTCAAGACCTCCGATGGGGGTGAGACCTGGACGTTGCTGTTCCAGGGCCAGACCGAGGCCTATGACCGCCTCTGGATGACGAGCGAGCAGGACGGCTGGATGATGGGTCACACGCTCCAGGGCTTTTTCCTGCGGCGGACCCGCGATGGTGGCCTCCACTGGGAGGACGTCCCGGTCCCGGCCCCGACGTTCCAGGTGAACGGCCAGCCGGCCCCGGCGCTGAAGTGGCTCAACGCCCTGTGGATGTTCGATGCCCAGAGCGGGTGGCTGATCGCCAGTGCCCCCTACGGACAGGACCAGTCGGTGCACACGATCTTCCGGATCCAGGGAGGAGCGCTCCAGGAGGTGCCGGACCTGCCGACCCAGAACGTCGGGGCACTGATCACGCTGGCCTGCGCAGACCCGGGGGCCTGCTGGGCCGGAGGACAGGGACTCGTGGTGATCGGGTGGGTGGACGACACGGTGGTGCCTCCGGCCGATGGAACCGGAGGCGCGGACGAGGCCGCCGGCGAGGACGGGGCCTCGACCGGAGACGGGACCACGCCGGAGGCCTCGGAGCGGGACGCCGTTTCAGCCGAGGACGCGACCCCTGCGGTGGACGGGTATCAACCGAAGGACCTGTCGGCCTACTGGGACACGAGTTCCAGTGGGGGCAAGTCCGGTTGCCACGCCGGCACCCTGCCGGCAGGTGTTGCATGGATTCTGGGGATCCTGGGCCTCGCCTGGGGTCTCCTCCGGCGGACCCGCCACGCCGGGTCCTGATCGGAACCGGACCGGGGACCTCAGGACCCAAACGGCACGAAACGTCCCGTCAGGTAGGCCTTGCCCGTCTCCGGGTGGACCATTCGGAAGAAGGATCCGCCGTCGCTCTCCCCCGCTTCCAGGCGTACCTTGCCCGGTAGCGAGATGGGCCGGCGGAACTCCACCTCCAGGGCCTGGGGCAGGGGCGGAGCGGGGATCGCCGCGACGCAGCGCGCCAGGGACCACATGCCGTGGATGATCGGCCGGGAGAAGCCCAGGAGCCGGGCGGACCAGGGATACAGGTGAATCGGGTTGTAGTCGCCGCTCACGGAGGCATATCGACGCCCCTGGTCCGGGGGGAGCGAGACCTCGAGCGACTGGCGGACGGCCGGGCCCTCCCCGGGGGGTGTGGCGGACTTCCCCGGGGAATCGCCTTGGGCCCCGGGGGACTTCCGCCGGACGAAGACCGTCGTGACGCTCTCCCAGGCGACCTCGCCCTCCGCACGGGCCTCCGTCAGGACGTCGGCCTCGTAGCCATTGCGGACCTCCCGGTGGCCCTCCAGCCGGACGGTGACGGCCAGGACCTGCCCCGGGGCCAGCGGACGGAACTGGCGGATCAGGTTGCGGGCATGGATGATCCCGGCGGCAGGGATCCGGCACCGGGAGTGGGTCAACAGGGCCAGGTGCAGCGGGGCCGCCAGGATGTGGGGAAAGGTGACCGGGACCTCCGTCCCCTCCGGGAAGCCGCAGACCCGCCGGTAGGCCTGGACCTGCCCCGGGTCGATGGCGAGGTGATCGCAGGCCGCTTCCAGGGGTTCCTGGGGCTGGTCGGTGGTGGGGCCTCGCTTCCGCCGAAGGAGGGCGTCCAGGAAGGCCCGGCGGTATCCGGAACCGAGGGATGGCGGGCGTTCGAAGACGATCCGGACGGGGTCGGACACGGTGGACCTCCTGCCAGATGCTGCCGGGAGTCTAGGCCTCGGCGAAAGGGCCGGTCAAGGGGAAGTGCCAGGTCCTGAAACCGGCGGGGAGGGGGGGCTGCCGCGCACCGGTACCCGTCGGCCCGACCTCATTCCACGCAACCGGGTTCGTCGACCACGCCGTTGCAGTTGTCGTCGACGCCGTTCCGGCAGCGCTCCGGGGCGAGGTGGGCGACTTCCGGGTCGAAGGGGTCGCAGTCGGCCGGAATCGGGGTCGGGCACTCGAAATTGGGCTGGGGGTCCCCGTCGCCGTCCACGTCGCAGTCGCAGGCATCGCCGATGCCGTCCCGGTCCAGGTCGGCCTGGTCCCGATTCGCAATCCGAGGGCAGTTGTCCAGGATCGGCGGGGTCGGACACGGGCGACCGTCGAGGTCCAGGCCCAGGTTTCCGAAGCCGTCCCCGTCCCCGTCGCAGTCGCAGGCGTCGCCCTGGCCATCGCCGTCGGCGTCCCGTTGGTCCGGGTTCGGGACCGCCGGGCAGTTGTCCTGGTCCACCGGGACCCCGTCGTCGTCGAGGTCGGGGTTGCAGGCGTCCCCGAACGGTCCCCCGCTGGTGTTCCGCTGGTCGGGATTGAAGACCAGGGGGCAGTTGTCGCCCAGGGGACCCGGGTCGGGACATCCAGGAGCCGGGTTCGGGACGCCGTCTCCATCGGCATCGCAGTCGCAGGCATCCCCATCGCCATCCCCGTCGGTGTCCTGCTGGTCGGGGTTGGAGACCAGGGGGCAGTCGTCCGCCGGAAGGGGTTCAGGACAGCCAGGATTGGGATTCTGAACGCCGTCGTTGTCCAGGTCGCAGTCGCAGGCGTCCCCGATCCGATCCCCATCCCCGTCCGCCTGGTCCGGGTTGGGCACCTGCCGGCAGTTGTCCGGTGTCTGGACCTCGGGACAGCCGGGGTTGTTGTTCGGGATGCCGTCGGCGTCCACGTCGCAGTCGCAGGCGTCCCCGGTCCCGTCGCGATCCGTGTCCTGCTGGTCCGGATTGGACACCCGGGGGCAGTTGTCCCGGGCCGGGCTCGTCAGGGAACAGGGCGTCCCGGCGAAGTCCGTGAGCCCTGGATTGGACCAGCCGTCGTCGTCGGCATCGCAGTCGCAGCGGTCTCCCAGGCCGTCGCCGTCGGCGTCCCCAGGGGTCCCGTCCGGGGGGTCGGGGACCCGGGGACAGAGGTCCGCAGGGTCCGGCGTCCCGTCGTTGTCGTCGTCGTCGTCACAGGCGTCCCCAGGCCCGTCTCCGTCGTTGTCCGCCTGGTCCGGGTCGGGGTCGTACGGGCAGCGGTCCCCATCGTTCAAGATGCCGTCCCCGTCGATGTCCGGGTCCACGCAGTCGGCGATCCCGTCCCGGTCCCGATCCGGAAACTCCTCGTCGGTCCGGCCGTCGCAGTTGTCGTCCAGGCCGTTGCAGGCCTCCAGGGCCGGGGTCGGGGCATCGCAGGGACCCAGGCTGCCCGACAGGCAGGGGCGGCGGCCAGGGCAGGCCCCGTAGGCATTCTGAATCTCGCACGGCAGGGGCGGGAGGTCCTCGTCGGTCTCGCCATCGCAATCGTCGTCGAGGCCGTTGCAGGTCTCGGCCTCGGGGGCCGTTCCCTGGCACGCCTCATCGCAGGTTCGCCGTCCGGGACAGACCCCATGTTCGTTGCGGATCTGGCAGATGGTCTCGAAGAGGGCCGTCCGAAACTTGTCCGTGCAGGGACATTGCCCCGATGCCGGGACGCACTGGCGCACGGTCCCGCCGGCTGCCAGCGGAATCGCATCGCATCGGAAGGCCACCGGCTGGTCGGGGCAGTCCCGGTCCTCCTGGCACGGGGCCCCGCAGAAACTTCCGTCGTCGCCGTGGGAGATGCAGACCCAGAGGCCCTCGGGGGCCCCCGCCTTCGGGGCGCAGTCCTGGTCGCTGATGCAGGGACGACAGAGGCTCGGGGCCGCCGGTACGCATCCGTGGATCGGGTCGAAGCCCGTCGAGACCTCCAGGCAGTGCCATCCCGGGAGACAACTCTGGCCCAGGCCGCAGAGGGTGGAGCAGACCATTCCCTCCAGGGAGTCCAGGCACAGGCTGGAGTCGCAGTCGGAGCCCTGTTCGCAGGGGCATCGCAGGGCACCGGGGCAGGCCTCGATCGCCTCTGCCTCGACGGTGTCCGGCAGTTCCGCCGCTCCCTGGTCCTGTCCAGGGAGGTCCGGGGGGCCGACTTCCTCGGGCCGGTCGTCGACCAGTCGGGTGCAGGCGGCCGTTGCCAGGGTGATCCACAGCGCCGCGACCCGTGACACCCGCCGTCCAATCACGGTCCCCTCCTTGGATGGCTCCATCCTCCGGGAAGTCCGGATGGGATGCGCCGAGGCATTGTAACGCCGGAGGCCCCGCAATGCCTCCCGTCGAGGCGCCCCGACGTCCGGCGCGCCGCCGCAAATCCTTCCGGCGGAACCAGGGGTTCGGTGGGGTCATTCGGTGACGGTCCCTATTTACGGGGGCATCGGGGAGGGATATCGTTGCGGCGGTCGCCAACGGGGGCGACATCGGGCAGGAGGATCGATGCGGCGAGCCATCCTGGTCATCGGAGCGGTCGTGTGGGTGGGAGCGGGGTGCTGCGGGTCGATGCAGGTGAAGGAGGGGCGGCTGGACCAGTTGGGCCTGCCGACGCCGACCCGGGCGCTGGACGAGGCCCACGCCCGGATCGCCGCCGAGGGCCGGGGCATCCTCTACGCCGGGGCGGCGATGGTGGACATCACCACGGACCTGGCCTACCGGGAGGGGATCTACCTGGGCGGGTTCGACATGGGACGCAAGAACCGTGGCGTCCGGGACCCGGTCTTCGCCCACATTCTCTATCTGGACGACGGGAAGACCCCCTTCGTGCTCATTGAACTGGACACCATCGGCTACGGCAACGATGACTCCCGGTCGCTGCGGGCCAGGATCACCGATCGATGGGCCCAGAACGTCGTGGTGGCGTCGATCCACAACCACGTGGGACCGGACACGATCGGCTACTGGGGGCCCGCCTGCCTGGGCTACATCCCCGTCTGCTCGGGCCGCGTCCCGGAATACATGGAGGCCCTCCAGCGCATCGTCGCGGCGGGAGTGGACCAGGCGGTCCGATCCGCGCGCCCGGCCCGCATTCGCGTGGCCAAGGGGCTCGTGGACCCGACCCTCTCCCGAAACATCCATCCGGCCATCGCCAACCAGAAGGACGACGTGGTCCGGGTGCTCCAGGTCCAGGGAGAGGACGGGACCCCCATCGCGGTGCTGGCCAACTGGGGCTGCCACGTGGAGGCCCTCTGGAACGACGACCAGTTGTCCGCCGACTGGGCCGGTGCCTTCTATCGACGGATGCAGGAACGGGGCCTGGGGGTCCCGATCCTGGTCATGGGGGCCCTGGGAGGCCTGGTCTCCATCGACCCCGGGGAGGAGAAGATGGCCCTGGACCCCAAGCGGGACATCATGACCGTCTTCCTGAAGCACATGAGCATCGAGGAGCGCCTGGCCCTCATGCACCGGGTCGCCGATGGACTCGCCGATGCGGTGACCCAGGCCCTGGACCGGGCGGATCCGGCGGTGGGGCCCGGGGGGATCTCCCTGCATCTGGACCACCAGGACCTGGAACTGCTGCAGAAGAACTGGGTGTTCGAGTACATGGGAAACCGGGGCCTGATCCAGCGCAGCGTGGTGACACGAGGGCGGCAGATCTTCCTGCCGACCGAGGTGGCGGTGGTCCAGGCCCGGCACCAGGGCGCCCCCCTCTTCGACCTCCACACGGTGCCCGGGGAGCCGGCGCCGCCGCTGGTGGCGGAGATGGACGCCACGGCCCAGGCTCCCGTGGTCTTCACGGTGGCGTTGGGCAACGACGAGGTGGGCTACATGGTCCGGGAGGAGGACTGGGACTCCCCGAACTACGAGTACGAGCGGACGATGTCCCTCGGGCGCACCACCGGGACCACGGTCCTTCGGACCATCCAGGCCCTTCGGGATCGCCTCTACGGACGGACGCCGGCTCCCTGACCTGCCCCGTCCCGTCTCCCTGAGGGGGCTGTCCCCAGCGGTCCGGATCAGACGAGGACCTGTCGTTCCCCGCGACTGTCCGGAGGCCCGACCACTCCCCGTCGCTCCAGTTGCTCCATGATCCGGGCCGATCGGTTGTACCCGATCTTGAGGCGGCGCTGCAGGAACGAGATGCTGGCCCGCCGGCTCTCCATCACGATGGCCTGGGCCTCCACCAGCAGGTCGTCCTGCTCCTCGTCCTGCTCCTTATCGGCCTCCTCCGCGGCGGCCTGGAGGATCTCCATGCGGTAGTCGGGGCTCCCCTGGGCCTTCAGGTGGGCCGTGACCCGGGCGACCTCCTCGTCGGACACGAAGGGTCCGTGGACCCGCTCCAGCACCGAGGACCCCGGCCGGAGGAACAGCATGTCGCCGAAGCCCAGCAGGGCGTCGGCGCCTCCCTGGTCCAGGATGATGCGGCTGTCGATCTTCGAGGAGACCCGGAAGGCGATCCGGGTGGTGAAGTTGGCCTTGATCAGCCCGGTGATGACCTCCTTCGAGGGGCGCTGGGTGGCCATCACGAGGTGGATGCCCGCGGCCCGGGCCTTCTGGGCCAGGCGCGCCACCGCGTGCTCCACGTCCTTGGAGGCGATCATCATCAGGTCCGCGAACTCGTCCAGCACGATCACGATGTAGGGAAGGCGCTCCATCTGGTCCGGGTCGGTCTCCTCCTCGGGGTTCCCGGGAACGCTGGTGACCTGGGTCTCTTCCTGGAGATCGACCCCCAGGGGAAGGTCCGGCCGGTTCTGCTGGAGGCGGTCCACCCGCTGGTTGAAGGACTGGAGGTTGCGGCAGTTGAAGCGAGCCAGCAACTGGTAGCGGCGTTCCATCTCCTCGACCGCCCACCGGAGCGCCGCGGCGGCGTGCTTCGGGTCATAGACCACCGGCAGCAGCAGGTGCGGGATGCCTTCGTAGACCTGCAGTTCGACCACCTTGGGGTCCACCAGGATCAGGCGGACCTCCTCGGGAGAGGCGTTGTAGAGGAGGCTCAGGATGAAGGCGTTGATGGCCACGGACTTGCCGGCCCCCGTGGCTCCCGCAATGAGCAGGTGCGGCATCCGGGAGAGGTCCGTCGAGACGGGAGTCCCGAAGATGTCCTTGCCGAGGGCCAGGGTCAGCTTGCTGCGGGTCTTCGTGAAGGACTCGCTGGCGAGGATCTCCCGCAGATAGACCGTCTCCCGGACGGCGTTCGGGACCTCGATGCCGACGACGCCCTTGCCGGGGATCGGGGCGACGATGCGGATGCTGACGGCCTCCAGGGCCATCGTGAGGTCGTCCGCCAGCGCAGCGATCTGACTGATCTTGACCCCGGGTGCCGGCAGGAACTCGTACATCGTCACCACGGGGCCCGGGTGGATCTCGACGACCTTTCCCTCGACCTTGTAGTCCAGCAGTTTCCGCTCCAGCACCGCGGCGTTGCGCCTCAGGAAATCGGGATCGACCACGGGACCCCGGCTCTCCTGGCTGTCCAGCAGCGAGAGGGGAGGGGGCACCCAGGGTTGGGCGGTGGTCCGGGGCAGGTGCAGGGTCTCCTGGACCGCCGGGGCCTTCTGGGGGGTCACCACGATCCGAGGTCCCTGGGTGGTCCGGGTCCTCGGGGGGGCCTCCTCGGGACCGGGGTCGGAAGCCGGCGGACCGCCGCGAATGGGAATGTCCCGCAGGGGGACCTCCACCACCGGCGGCAGGTCCTCCGTGGGCGGGTCCGCCGGAGGCAACGTCACCGGGTCGCCGGGCCAGTGCCTCGGTCCCGTCGACGAGGTGGCCGGCGGGTCCATCGGGGGGCGTACCTCCCGGCGGGTCGCCTCCTGGCTATCGGAGGCCTCGGCGACCACCACCGGTTCCGTCTCGACGGGGATCGGCGGTTCGGTGGGCCGGGGCCTGCGCCACCAGGAGAGGAAGGTCCGGGTCGGCCAGCGCACCAGGTGCCAGAGGGCCCTCCCGACGAACCGGTAGAGCCCCCCGACCGGTCGATCCACCAGCAGCGTCCCGGAGATCACGATCACGAGGACCGAGACCAGCACGGCCCCCCGGTCGGAAAGGAGCACCGACAGGCCCTCTCCGGCGTGGATGCCCAGTGTTCCTCCGGGCGGGTATCCCAGGAGGTCCACCGAGCCCGCCGCCAGGTGCAGCAGCGTGGCCAGGGAGATGAGCAGGGCCAGGGCCGAGAAGGCATTGCGTCCATCCAGGCGGACAGGCCGCCCGATCACGGCCCCGACGCCGATCCATCCCAGCAGCGTCACCAGCGGAAAGGAGACGATTCCCAGGGCCCACAGGAAGAGGTCCGCCATGTGGGCACCCACGGGGCCCAGGAAGTTTTCCGTCCGGGTCCCGACCGTCGCCTGCACGTCGGCGCGGTCGGAGGTGACCAGCGCCACCAGCACGAGCAGCGCGAACAGCGACAGCAGGACGCCAAGGACTTCGCCGGTCCGGGAAGGAGGCGAGACCCTGGACGTTCCGGACATCGGTTCCTCCTCTGGCCTCGGAACGCCCCTCTCGGGTGGACCCCGGGCCCGGGTCAGCGTAGCATCGGAATGCGTCTGGTGCCAAAACCCCGGCCTCGCCCTTGCGGAACGCCCCGTCCCGGTGCTACTGTTACCTCGGGCAACGGATGGGACGATGGAACTCATTTGCCTGAACTGCCTCGGCGAGTTCGAACCCGATGGAACCCTGCCTGCTTCGGGAGGCCCGCTGAAGTGTCCGCGCTGCGGCGCGGAACAGGTCTTCCATCCTGCTGGCGGGCGGCCGCTGCCCCGGATGAGCGCCCCCTCGGGAACCCGGGAGAGCGTGTCGGAGGGGACCGGCGGGGCCTTCCGGAAGCCCCAGTCGCTGGCAATCCGGAAAGGCGCGACCCCCGGTTCTTCCGGGGAGTCGGGGAACTCCCCCCGGACCGGCCCGGTGCCCCATGTCCGACGGGACACCGATTCCATTCCGCCGATCCGGGCGTCGGTCTCCGGAGCCGTGGAAGTGGTCCCCCCGCCCCCGGCCTCCGCGGCGGTGAGGGACCCCGGCAGCCCCGAGGGCCCTGATGGGGCCGCGGTGTCCGCGAACGAGGATTCCGGCCAGGAGTGGATGGTGAAGTCTCCCACGGGCCTGGTGCTGGAGTTCTCGAGCCCGGCCCTGCTGGTCGCGTGGTCGGCGGTGGTGGACAATCCGGCCCCCTATCAGGTGTGCCGCGCGGGAGGCGACTGGAAGCCCCTGGATGCCTTTCTCCAGGAGATCAAGCGCGGTGGTCGCCCGACCCAGGCCTTCCGGGCTCCCACGTCGCCCGGGCGGGGTTCCTCGGGGGCGATTCCCACGGTTTCGGGGGCCATGGGAGGCGATGGGGCCGCGGACGTCTCGTCGTCCGAGTCCTCTGTTTCTCCCCAGCCGCGGACTCCCACGACGGGCTTCACCTTCAAGGTGGCCAATACCTCGAAGCCCCCTTCCCGGGGGTGGCTGAAACCCCTGCTGTGGGCCCTCTTCGTCGGGGCGGCAGGCGTGGGGGGGTATTTCCTCTGGCTCTTCACGAAGTGAGGGGGCCCGATGGGGAATCCCATCTTCATCCGGACCTCCGAAGGGGTGCTCCTGCGCTTCGAGGATGCATCGGTCGCCCGGCGTTGGATCGAGAGCGGCCGCATCCAGTGGAGCGACCGGTTCCTGGGGACCGATCAGGCCTGGCATCCCCTCACGGACCTGCTGGACTTCTCTCAGGCCGGTCGCGCTGGTCCCGCGACGCCGCCGTCGTTCCCGGCCGGAGGCGTCCCTGACCGGGGGGCGGCCCGGGTTCCCGCGGAGGCTCCCCCGGAGGGTCCGGAGGACCTCCGGCGGACCGGCGAGTGGGTCCCCCCGGTCCTCGATCCGGGTCCCCGGGCACCGGAGCCGGTCGCTGCCCCGACGGAGCGGATCTCCACGGCCCCGCTTCCCTCCCGGGAGGATCAGGCTGTCCAGACGGCATCGATTCCGGATTCCGGTCCGGCATTCCCTGGGGACGGGCCGACCCGGTCGCAAGGGGAAACGGCCCCCGCCCCGGCGGAGGCCGTGGAGGGAGAGTGGTGGGCCTCGGACCCAGGGGGATCCCGGAGCCTCCCGTTGCAACGGGTGCTGCTGGTGGTGATCCCGGTGCTGGTGACGGCCGGTGCCCTGGCCCTCTGGTGGGCCGGGCGGCTGGGACGCGAGGAGGGCGTCGCCTCCCCGGATCGTCCCGACGCGGTCCTGGTGGGAGGAGCGGGGGACCCTGGCGCGACGGACCCGGTCCTGGCCGGGGGACCGGCTGCCGAAGGACCGGACGCCCCGGTCGGAGGGCAGGACCGGGGGATTCCCCCGGCCGAGGATCCCGGCGTCTCGTCCGGGGACGCGGCGCCCCCGGGGGGCGAGGCGACGCGTGAGGTCGCACCGGAGGTTGCTCCTGGAACCCGCCCGGCTTCCCGGTCGGAACCGCGGGAGGGACGGCAGGTGGACCCGTCGCCGCCCGAGGAGCCCGATACCTACGATGCCCACATGGAGGCAGGCAATCGGCTCATGACCACCCGTCCCGATGCGGCGATGGCCCATTTTCGGCGGGCGGCCCAGTTGCGTCCCACCCGGGTCGAACCCCTGAGCCGGATGGGGGACCTGGCAATGCAGCAGCAGGACCTGGAGGGTGCCGAGCGCCATTACCGGGAGGCCCTGCGGCGGAATGCCGATTACGGGCCGACGATGCTCGGGATTGCGCGCCTGAGGCACCGCAAGGGCAACCGGGAAGATGCCCGGTACTGGTTCACCCGGTATCTCGAACGGTTCCCTCAGGGCGGCGGTGCTGCCGAGGCCCGGGCCTACCTGGAAGCCCCCTAGGGGTGTTCTCTGGCGAGCGGGCCCTGGACCCATGGATGCCCGCGTCCCGCCGCCTGCGTTGGACAAACCCGGACGGGCTCTCCTAGAATGCCTCGGCGGCCCGCCTGTCCGCCGGAGGCCCTCGTGACACCGGATCGCATCCTGTTCGTCCAGCCTCCGCTGCACCTGCCGTCCGACTTCGTGGACTACCCGTGGTTTGCGGACCTGGGACTCCTCTTCGCCGCGGCCCGGGCCTCCCGGGCAGGATGGCGGGCCCAGGTCGTCGATGCCTTTGCATTGCCGGGTGCCGGCCGGTCCAGGGAAGGGGAGGGCTGGCGCCTCGGGGTCGGGGAGGAGGACCTCCTGGCGGCGATGCCACCAGAGGAACCCTCGGTCGTGGTCGTTGGAAACTCGCCCTTCCTGCGGGCCTGGGCACCGCATCCGGATACCGTCGGATTGCTCGATGCCCTGCGCCGGAGTTGGCCCCGGGCGACCCTGGTGCTGGCCGATGCCGATGTGGGGGGCATGCACGCGGTGGACCCTCCCGACGGGTCCGTGCTGGAGGCGCTCCCGGTGCTGGACGGATTTCTTCGGTGGGCCGGGGAGGCCGCCTTCGATGACCCCCGGCGCCTGCGGGACCTCAAGGGCTCCCGGGCCGAGGTCCGGATGCCGGCGGGCGACTGGGAGGTGCCGCCGCCCTTCCCGCTCTGGGAGGCCCTGGACCGCGGACACTGGAGCGCCTTTCTGTGGCGATGTTTCGAGGATGGGACCTGGGCGAATCCCTTTCGCATCGATGCCGGGTCCCGCGCGCTGCTGACCTCCTCGGGGTGCCCCCATCGCTGCCTCTTCTGCTCCAGCAATCCCGGGTGGCGGGAGACGGGGCGCAAGGTCCAGCGGCGGGTCCCGTTGCCGGTCCTGCGGGACTGGGTGATGCTGGCCCGGGCCATGGGAGCCCGGAACCTGATCGTGCTGGACGAGATGGCCAACCTGAGGCCCGACTTTCCGGAGGTGCTGGAGGTCTTCGGCCAGGCCGACCTCCGGGTGGAGTTCCCCAACGGGCTTCGGGCCGATCGCCTCCCGGACGACGTGCTCCCCGCCCTGGCCCGACGGGTCTCCCGGCTCTCGGTCTCGGCGGAGTCGGCCAGCCAGGAGGACCTCCAGGGCCTGATCGGGAAGCGCCAGGACCTCCGAGAGGTCGAGCGGGTGCTCCAGGGGGCCGCCCGGCTGGGGCTGCCGACGATGGTGCACTTCGTGGTGGGATTCCCCTGGGAGACCCCCGAGTCGGTGCTGGCGACCCTGGACCTGGCCTGGCGCTACTACGAGGAACTCGGCGCGGAACCGGCGGTGCAGTTCGCCACGCCGCTTCGGGGCACGGGTCTCTTCGAGGAGTGCCTCCGTCGGGGTCTCCTGCCTGCCGACGGGGGACTGCCTGGCGACGGGGCCCTGTTCCAGCATCGGCCCGCGTTTCGCCCGCCGTCGATCCCCGAGGGATGGCTTGAGACGGCGGTCCAGGCCTTCCGGCGCAAGGTCCAGGCATCGACCACCCGGAAGGTGATCATCAACGTCACCTACGAGTGCATCAACGAGTGCGAGTTCTGCGCGGTGGCGAACCGGGTGCGACGCCCCATCCCCTGGCCCCGACTCCAGGAGATCCTGCGGCATCACCGGGAGGCGGGCATCGAGCACCTGGACATCGACGGCGGGGAGCCGACCCTCCATCCCCACCTGCTCGAGGCCCTGCGCCTGGCCCGGGACCTCGGGTACCGGGAGATCAACGTCACCACGAACGGCCGACGCCTGGCGGACCCGGCGGTGGCCCGGGCCCTGCTGGACGCCGGCGTCACCTCGGTGCTGGTCTCGCTCCACGGGGACGTTCCCGAGGTCCACGACGGCATCACCGGCCGCCCCGGGTCCTTCCGGGAGACCCTGGCGGGGCTCCGGAACCTGGTCCGGGGACGGGGATCCACCCTGGACCTGGGGGTCAACGTGACGGTCTGCCGGGCCAACGTGGACCGCTTGTTGCCGCTGGTGGAACGCATCCGGGAGGAGGGGGTGGACAAGGTGAACCTCCAGATGCTGACCCCCTTCGGGTCCGCCGGGGCGCAGGTGCTGCCCGAGGAGGGGCGCGCTGCGGCGGCCATCCGGGAGGTGCTGGACCGTCACGGGGCCTCGATGCGTCTCTTCGTCGTGAACGCCCCCTTCTGTCTCTTCCCGGGATACGAGCGCTTCCTGGTCGGTGACGTGGGCAAGATCGGGCGGTCGATGATCTTCGTCACCGAGGAGACGGTGAATCTCTTCGAGTACCTGTCCTCCCGGCGGGTCCGGCGGGAACCCTGTCGGGTCTGTCCCCATGCCCCGGCCTGTGACGGGTTCTTCGTCTTCGAGGAGGAGGACCAGCATGCCTGAGAGCCTCGGGCAGGTGCAGGACCTGTCGGACGTGATGGTGGACCTGATCCTGGGCTACGAGTGCAACGTCCAGTGCGACTACTGCAGCATCACCCCGGAGATGCGCCGCCACAATCTCAGCACCGCCGAGGTGATCCAGGAACTGGCCCATGCCCGGTCGCTCGGGATCCGGAAGGCGGCCTTCGGCGGAGGGGAGCCAACGATTCGCAAGGATTTCCTGGCCCTGGCGCGTCTGGCCCGGGACCGGGGATTCGAGGAACTGAAGGTCTCTTCGAACGGCCTGCTCTACTCCTACCGGGAGTTCGCCCGGCGGACCGTCGAGGCCGGGGTGACCAGGTTCCACGTCTCGGTGATGGCCCACTGCCCGGACCTCTATGCCTCGATCCTGGGACGGCCCGACGGCCTCCGGCTCGTGGAGGAAGGGGTCCGGAATCTCGTGGACCTGGGCCATGTCCCCGTGGCGGACCTGATCATCAAGAACGACACCTACCGGCACCTGGGGGACATCGTGGAGTACTGGGCCGGCCGGGGCATCGACACCTTCGCCCTGTGGCTGGTCTCCCTGTCGGACCGGACCGCCGCCTTTCCCGACGCCCTGCCTCGGGTCCGGGAGATGCGGGACCATATCGTCGAGGCCTTCGAGCGTGGCCGCCGCCTGGGCGTCACGGTCTATTCCCGGCACATCCCCCGGTGTTTCCTGAAGGGATACGAGGAGTTCTGCCGGGACCTCCGCCAGGATCGGGTCCTGGTGGTGACGCCCGGTTCCCGGTTCTTCCTCTGGGAATCGGCCATCAGTCCCAATGCCCATGTCCCGGCATGCGAGCGATGCCGCCTGGCCCGGGACGTCTGTCCAGGGGTGCGCCGGGACTACCTGGCTCGTCATGGCGACGACGAGGTGGACCCCTTCGAGGACTGATCGATGGCCGAGGACCTCCGGAGCAACCAGTTCGACTACGTGCCGGTCCGGGAACTCCCGGGCTTCGCGCCCGATGCCCGGGACTGCCCCGCCGTGGGCCTGGGCCTGGCCCGGGTCCAGAGCAGCCGGGTCGTGGTGGTCCGTTTGGAGGGACGATCGGTCCTCTGCCGGACCGATACGGGCGACTTCGACGATCGGGAGATCCGCGAGGTGGTGCACCACTGCGGGCAACTCTACCTCGACATCTCGCAGAAGCCCTCCGTCGATGACTTCGGGTCGGACCTCCGCCAGGTGGTGCTGGCCGCCGCCTGTCGGGCGTGTCCCTACCTTCCGACCTGCTGCGCCTGCCATGTCCCGGCCCCCGTGTCCTTCTTCCACGAGGACGAACGGTGGCTGGAGGACTGGATCCGGGGGCGTCGCGGCCGCCTGCTGGACGTCGGCATGGGGTCGGTCCCCTACCGATCGGCCCTGGCGGAGGCCCTGCGGACCGGGGACCTCCAGTACCTGGGACTGGACCCGGACCCCGCCGTGGTGGACCGGGCCTCGGAGGACGGCCTGCCGGTGCATCCCGGGACCATCGAGTCCTTCGACCCCGGCCGGGAACCGCCCTTCGACGCGGCCATGGCCCTTCGAAGCCTGAACCACTTCGAGGACGTTCCCCGGGCCCTCCAGGTCCTCTGGGACGCCCTGGTTCCGGGAGGGGACCTGCTGATCGTGGAGTCGCTTCCCCTGCCGCTGGTCCGTTCCCGGACCAAGGCGCGCCGGTCCCATCGGGAGGCCCAGGGGGGCTGGCAGCATCGCCGCAATCTCTCGTCTCATCAGGTCCTGGAGGTCCTGCGTCGCTGGCCCTTCGAGGTGGTCTGGCATCGGCCCGTGGGCCCCGACACCTGCGACCAGTGGTTCCTCTGGTTGCGGCGCCCGCCGGGTCCGCCTAGCGGGTCGTGAAGAGGACCCGAGCGATCTCCTCGGGGGTCGTGATGCCGTTGAGCAGCAGGTGGCGGCAGTGTTCCCGAAGGGGGGAGAGGGCGCCGGTGGCCCGGGCCGCCTCCTCGACGGCGGACATCGCGGAGGCGCCGGTCAACAACGGGCGCAGTCGGTCCTCGACCCGCAAGGTCTCGAAGACGCCCACGCGGCCCTTGTAGCCCTGGTAGTTGCACAGGGCGCATCCGGACCCCTTCAGGAACGTGAACCCTCCCTGGCCCTCCTCCGGCGGGAAGATGCCCAGGGGGCGGATCAGGTCCGGGTGATAGACCACCGGTTGCCGGCAGTGCGGACAGGACCGCCGGACCAGGCGCTGGCTGACGACCCCGATCAGGGTATGGGCCAGCAGGAACGGGTCCACCCCCATCTCCCGCAGGCGGATCACGGTTCCAAGGGCATCGTTGGCGTGGAGCGTCGTGAATACCAGATGGCCCGTCAGAGCGGCCTCGACGGTGGTGCCGGCCGTCTCCGAGTCCCGGGTCTCCCCGACGACGATCACGTCGGGGTCCTGGCGCAGAAAGTGGCGGACCGCGGTGGCAAAGGTGATCCCGGCCCCGTGGTTCACCTGGACCTGGGTGACCCCCTCGACCGTGTACTCGATGGGGTCCTCGATGGTGACGATGTTGATCTCGTCCTGGCGGAGGCGCAGCAGGGCGCTGTAGACCGTGGTGGTCTTGCCGCTTCCCGTGGGCCCCGCGACAATCACCAGCCCCTGGGGTTGTTCCAGCATGCCGCTGATGGCCCGGTACACCGGGTCGTAGGGGATCAGGCGCTCCAGGTCGATCAGGATCGTCTGCGGGTCCAGGATCCTCAGCACGATCTTCTCCCCGAAGCGCGTCGAGACGGTGGCCAGTCGGAAGTCGATGGTCCGTCGGCCGTGCTGGATGGTCAGGCGTCCATCCTGGGCACGGCGCTTCTCGGCGATGTCCATGCGTCCCAGGGCCTTGAGCCGGGACACCAGGGGCGCGTGAAAGCGCATGTCCAGGGACTCGGGGCGTCGCTTCAGGCGTCCGTCCACCCGGTAGCGGACCGTCATCTCCTGCTCGGAGGGTTCCACGTGGATGTCGCTGGCCGACAGGTCCAGGGCCTCTCCGATGAGCCGGTTCACCAGCGCCACCACCTGCTCGCCGCTCACGGACCGGCTTCTCTCCTCGGCGGTCTGCCCGGGCAGGGCCTCCACCAGGGAGACCTCGAAGGTCTTCCCCGAGACCGACTGGAACCACCGGTCCCGGTTGGACTCTTCGGGCCGCATGCGTTCCAGGGCCGGGACGACCCGGGCCCGGAGGAAGCGGTCGAACTCTCCCCGGTCCAGGGCCACGGGTCGGACCTGGTAGGCCGATAGCAGCCGGGAGAGGTCGTCGATCGCCTGGAGGTCCCCAGGGTCCACGAAGCCGACCACCAGTATCCGGCCGTTCTGGGCCAGGGGCAGCGCCCGGTACTTGCGCCATTGCCCCAGGGGCAGCAGGCCCCAGAGCTGCTCGTCCAGCACCACCCGGGAGAGGTCCACGACCGGGGACCGGCCCGGGACCGCCTCGGCATGGAGGCGCTCGGCGACCTGGCGCATGAGCAGTGCCGCGATCCGGGGGTCATCGGCGCAGAGGACCTGGAGAGATTCCCCGGGGATCTGCGCCAGCAGGGTCTCCCGGTCCGCCCGGAGGCTCCAGCGGGACGGCCGGCCCAGGAGCACCTCCGGGAGTCCCACGGCCTCGCCCTCCACCCGCCGGGCACCCAGGAACACCAGACCGCTATCGGGGTCCCGCCAGAGGGATTGCAACGCCCCTTCCAACACCACCATGAGGCCGTCGGGGACCTCGTCCTGGCCCAGGACGTCGGTGCCCGCCGGTGCCGGGACCTCCCGGGCCTCGGCCACCAGGGCGCGTGCCAGGTCGTCGTCCAGCGTCGAGAACGGGGGAACCTCCCGCAGTTCCTCACGGGTCATGGCCGGCCTCCGGGTGGGGCGGGGCGATTCGCTGCTGCACCTCCAGGACCGGCGCATCCCAGCCGTCGGGCTGGGGCAGAAAGACCTCCGGCACCTCCCCCCGACGCATGCGTTCCAGGTCGCTGCGGGCCTTCTGGACCTTCTGGGGCCCGAAACTGACCCGGTCCTCCCCCTCGAAGACCCGGAGGAAGGTCTCCATCTCCCGGATCGCCCGGGGGAGGTCCGTGGATCGATAGACCAGGGAACGGCAGTAGTTGATGTCCGGTTCCTGCCAGGTGAAGCGCTCCAGGCCCTCCAGGATCCGGACCGCCTCGTCCCGATCGCCGGTGAAGAAGTAGGCCATCGCCAGGTACATCGCCGGTCTCGGGTCCTCGGGGACCGCCGCCGCCGCCTGGGTCAGGAGGGGGATCACCCGGGGGTACTCCTTCTGGTAGAACAGCCCGAGTCCCGCCAGGTAGGCGGCCACTGCGTCGTCGGGACGCTTGCGATGGCGGTCCAGCAGGGCCTCGATGCCCTCCTTCTGCAATCGTCCCGATACCAGATAGGCGGTGCCGTAGAGGCTCATGAGAGAGGGATAGGTGGGCTCCAGGGCCGCGAGGCGGTCCCAGGGGTCCAGGGCCTGGTCCAGTCGGTGCTGCACGAAGAAGAAATGCCCCCACAGGTACAGGATGTCCCGGTCCTCCGGGAAGGCCTCCAGGGCCGCCCGGGCGGTCCGAATCACCGCATCGCCGTCCTTCCTCGCGGTGTCCCGGTGCAACTGCAGCAGCCAGGCGCAGCGGGACGCCGGCCCCCGAGAGGGGTCCAGGGGGAACGGGCCGTTCCCCACCATCGCGTCCACGGACGTCCCTTCCCGGATCAGCAGGGCCAGGGCCTCGGCCCGGAGGCAGGACGGCGACGGGAAGCGATCGGGATTCCGGGCGGCCTGTTCCCGGGCCACCTGGGCAGCCGTTTCGGTGCGGCCCGCCGCCTCCAGGGTCGCCACGAACTCCAGGGCCTCCTCCGGTGAGATGGCGGCGCCGGTGGCGCCAACGGTCCGCTCCCAGGACGGCAGGGCCCGGGCGGCCTCTCCCGCCCCCCGGAGCAGGCGAGCCCCGAAGCGGATCGCCTGTCGGTCCAGGTCCTGCATTCCCAGGACCCGTTCGATCCGGGTCAGGGCCTCTTCCCGACCCCCGTTCCGGAGGTCCTGGGCCGCCTGTTCCAGTTCGGCGGCTCCCGGTCCCGAACCCGGAGAGAGGCGCGGGCGGTTGATGGTCTCCGCCGGGACCGCCAGGGGGTCCACCCGACGTTCCCAGGGAATCCTGGGTCTCTGCCTCGACAACCGGTCCAGCACCGCCCGGATCAGGCCCCGGGGGGGAGCCGCCCTGGGGTCCGGCACCCGGAGGGTGGCCCAGGGGGTCCGGCCCACCACTTGGGGCCCCTCGGACCCCGGGGGAAGGAGGTCCAGGGTCGCGGTTCGGCCTCCGGGTCCCTGCCAGGTCGCTCGGGCCCGGTGTCCTTCGATGCCGATCGATTCCAGGGTCCAACCCTTCGGGAGGCCGGGACGATCGCTGCGCAGGAGGTCGAGGAACAGGGCCTCGGATCCCGGGGCCAGCACCAGGAAGGGCCGATACGTCGGGGGTGATCCGACTGCGGACGGCACTGCCGCCGCCGCCGTCACCATCGCCAGCATCCAGGGAATCCCGCGCCCCATCATCCCATCCCTCCGCCCGGGCTGTCCAAGTGTAGCAGGGCCATGGCGATCGTCCACCTCGCGGAGGTCCCCGGAACCAGGAAGCCCCTCGACGTCGGGGGCATCCTGCCAGCGTCCTCCCGGGGCCTTTTCAGCCGTCGGTCCGCATGGAAGAATCCTTCTGTTCTTCAGGAGGGAGGGACCATGAGCCGCATCCAGGTGATCCATGACCCCGGACCGGAACTGCTGGACCGGCTGGGGGTCCGCGGATGGCCGATCTGGACCAAGGAGGTCAGCGAGTTCGAGTGGTTCTACGACGAGGAGGAGACCTGCTGGTTTCTGGACGGCGACGTGGAGGTCGTCGCGGCCGATGGCACCGAGCGGGCCCGTTTCGGGAAAGGGGACCTGGTGACCTTTGCCCGGGGGCTCCAGTGCACCTGGAAGGTCCTGGCACCGGTGCGCAAGCACTATCGGTTCGGCTGATCCGACAGGTCAGCGCTTGCGGATCGGGTCGGGCAACTGGGGGCAGGAGGAGTCGGCCAGACACGGGGACTCCAGCAAGGTCCTCCCCCCGGTGACCAGGAAGACGGCGGCCTGATTCTCGAAGTAGTTGTTGATGTTGAACTGCCGGGAGGGATTCGAGGGCTCCACGCCGTGGGCCCCCAGGGGATAGGTGTAGGGGAAGCGGAGCCCCTGGTAGCCATCGGGGGTCCAGCGAGTCGCCCGGACGTAGCCCGGCACCGCTGGCTCCCCGAAGGGATCCAGGCCCTCGTCCACGTTGTCGGGGTCCGCGTGGAGGGGCAACGGCGCCGCGGGGTCCACCGCGAGGTCCTTCGTGAACTCGTCGGGCCAGCGGGGATCCTTCAGGAACGGTCGGTTCGCTGCCCAGTCGGCCAGCGTCCATCGGGTGCTGAGGTGCCGGCGATAGGCCTCCACCGCTTCCTCGACATGGGCCCCCAGCAGGAGGTCATTGGGCGTCGGGAAATCGCCCTGGTACTCCAGGATGCGGGCGCCCCGGGCCAGGGCCATGCTGGCCCCGATGGAGACGTTCGGGTCCCCCACCGCGTGGTAGATCACCATGTTCACCTGGGGGTTCGGACAGGAACCGTCGGGACAGGACAACTCGTCATACCCGCAGCCGCAGTCCAGGCGCCTGGGGAAGGTACGGGCATAGGCGATGGGGTCTCCCCGTTCCACCAGGGCCCCGGCAATCCCGATCAGCCGACGGAACTCCGGGGTGTTCCGGGGCCTTCCAAGCCCCTGGCCGATGGCCACCAGCGGGGCGCCCTCGGGAAAGATCGCCCCATCGAAGGTCACCGGGATCCGGAAGGTGTCCACGACCTCCTTCGGGGTGGCCTTCTCCGGGTCCTCGACCCAGCCGGAGTAGATCTCGATGCGGACCTGGTCCCCGAACAGCAGGGATCGCTTCGGGTCGGACGCGGCGGCCCCGGCCGGGGGGGTGTCGCAGTTCGCAGGACCCGTGGGCTTCCCATCGCCGTCCACCGGGACCGTCCAGGACCCGGGGGGGCACGAGACGGGAACGGGACGGGTGTCGCCGTCCTTGAGACCCAGCACCCCGCGCTTCTCGATGGCGCTCAGGGCGTCGCAGGGAAGGGAGACCCGAAATCCGCGCCACCGGGCGCAGGTTGGCAGGTTGCGGTGATCCGGGTCCACCTGGCAGGAGACCCGCTCGGCCTGGCAGGCCGCGTCCCCGGCGCAGTCCGTGGTGGCAGGTCCTTCCCGGACCGGCGCCCGGAACCCCCGGCGCACCTCGCCATTCGTGAGATTGCGGACCACCACCGTGTCCCCGGGCTGCAGGGAGGTCACCCGGGCGAAGGGGTAGTAGTGTGGACGGCCCTCGGGCCGGTCCTCGCCTTCCTTGAGGGGCGGGTGGTACTCCCGGTGGAGGTGGTTGATGAGCCAGGCGATCTCCGTCGTTCCGTCGTCCTTCGGGGTGAAGACCACCATCGGACCCATCATCGGCATCCAGACCCCCTCCGGGACGCCGGGATTGGTGGACCGCATTCCGGCACTGATCAGGCCGCCTCCGCCGGAGACCGGGGTCGCCGCGGAGACCGCCGGGTCCATCGCAGCGGCGATCTCGGCGATGAAGGCCCCCATCGACTGGCCCCAGATGGGGACCCAGGGGTTCGCCGGGGTCCCGAAGTCCACGATGCCGTCGCCGTTGAAGTCCCCGGCCAGATCGTTGGCGTTGCCGTCTCCGTTCGCGTCGGCCTTCCAGGGGGCCGCCTCGCCGGTGCCGAGGCTCCGCAGCATCCGGATGAACTGCATGTGGTCCACCACCGCCTGCCGCACCATGTCCCGGGTGTGGCTGATGTCGGCGCACCAGAAGTCCCCACCGTTGTCGAAGGACGACCGGACGCCGTCGTTGTCCAGGTCCCGGATGCGGCCGATGGAGAACGACTGGTAGAAGGTCTTGAGGTAGAGGTCTCCCGCGAGGCCCGTCACCAGCCCGTTCCAGTCGATGTCCTCGTCGGAGGGCAGCGCCAGGCCGTGTCCCGGGGCATCGAGCCCGCAGAGGGCCCATCCCAGGCGGGCCATCCGCCCCGCGAAGCCGAAGACCTCGAACGGCGCCCCACTGAACCCATGACCATAGACCATCACCGGGAAGGGGGGCTTGTGCTGGTCCGTGGCCTTGGGCACGGAGCAGAGGAACGTGGCCCGCTGGGGCCCCACCCACGCCGACCCCTTCCGGAGGTCGATGCCGAAGGACTCGTTCTCGTCGGCCGGGTAGGCCTGGGTGGCCAGACCGTCCCGGTCCACCAGGAACCAGGGCGTCGTGAACTCCCCGACGACCCAGTAGTCCACGTGGGCCGTGTCCTCCTGGAGGGCCGTGACGACCTCCGGGGGGTAGGTGAGCAGGGGGCCCAGGATCCCGATCAGGGGCATCAGGACGTCCGTGGGCAGCATGTAGGGTCTCTCGGGAGGCGTGCCGTCGGTGTCCGGGTCCTGGACGGGCCGGGGCTCCAGGTCCGGCGGGAAGGACTCCCGGAGCCAGTCCAGTGGGCCGGTGCCATAGAGACCCTGGCGGATGGCCTGGAGTTCCGGGGTGATCGTCTGGGTGGTGAAGGTCCAGGCGAAGGCCACCTGATCCAGTGTGAGGCCGCCGTACTCGGGGCGTTTGAGGATGTCCCCCAGGGGCGCCAGGGCCTCGGTCTGGTCCAGGGGATTCACGTAGGGGAAGGGGGACCGGACCGGCTGGCCCAGGGGGTCCTTGAGGCGGTCCGTCAGCACGACCGCATAGCGTCCGTGCTCCCGGAGCGGCGCCACGGGCCACAGGAACAAGGTCCGGGTCTGGCGCTCCCAGAAAGAAATCACGTCATCGATGCCCCGAGGACCGGGGTCCTGGCCGCTGAAGGTGTTCGGGCGATCCAGCACGCCGTCGAAGTCGATGTCCTCGTAAGGGTCCAGGATGCCGTTGTGGTTCGTGTCCTCGTCATGGGTCTCGAAGAGCAGTTGCGGCGAGTCGGCATGGGGGTCGAAGTCCCAGTACTGCCAGGGCCACTCGAGTCCCAGGGGCACGTTGCCCTGGCCCGCGTCCAGCGGCATCGGCCGACCGAACTCGGGGGACGCCGGGTCGATGTCCACCAGATAGACCGCGTCGTCGGTGAAATCCCGGTTGTCCCGATGGCGTCGGGCGAAGTCCGTCACGTCGATCTCGTCGGTGAAGGAGACCCAGAGGGGCGCGAAGGTGCCGAAGCCATCGAGTTCGTTGGCCTTTTCCCGGATCTTGTTTTCCAGCCGGGTGCTGCCCACCAGGGCCACGTTGACCCGACGGCCCGTGGCGGTGGTGGGGTCGAGCCTCGTGGCGCTGTCGTTCGGGAAGGGGATTTCCGGCAGGGGACGGGCCTCGGCGTCCCACACCACCAGGGGACCGCCGCCGGGCCGCGTGGGGGCGATACCGGCGGGCTCCGGTCCGCATCCCACCAGCAGCCATGCAGGGGTGCACAGGATCCACAACGACCGGGGTCTCATGCCCGCTCCTTTGCAAGGGCCTCGTCGGTCGAACCTTGTTCCAATGCCCCCTGGAAGTCAATGGGAGAGCGACCCCAAATCCGTCGCCGCGGGTGCGAGGGGGCTTCGTGATTCCCCTGTCGTTTCCGAACTCCCGGGACCCGGCGGAGGGCTACTGGAGTCGGCAGTCGGCCGCATCGCCCGTCACGCCGGCCCGGCCCGGATTGCCGTTCGAGGGTCCCCCGAGGCCTCCCTGTCCCCCACCGCCGAGGGCCTCGAAGCGGGAGGACGAGCACCAGTCCGGGGAACCGCCGGACAGGCCGATTCCCAGGATGCCGTAGGAGGCCCCGCCGCTGCCGCCGCCTCCACCGCCACCGGACCCGCCCCGTCCGCCGTCGCCGCCGGTGCCTCCCTGGCCAATGCAGGGCATGAACCAGTAAGGGTTTCCCGACGAGTTGGTCGCGCAGGCCACCTCGCCCGCCATACCTCCGGACCCCCCGATGCCCCCGACTCCGCCAGCGCCACCCTGGCCGCCATCGCCTCCCCGGTTCCGGACAACGAGATTGCCCGACAGCACCGGGAGTCCCGTCGGGGCTCCGTCGGTCTGGAGGACGAAGACGGCGATGGAGGCGCCTCCGGACAGTCCGGGGCCTCCACCGGTGCCACCGCATCCGCCAGAACCGCCCCCGCCGCCAGCGGTCCCCGTGCGGTCGTAGAAGGTGCAGGCCGAGGACAGGAAATCCACGCCTCCTCCAGCCCCGCCCCCTCCGCCACCGGATCCGGGGCCTCCGGACCCTCCTGCCGCGGCGGTTCCCCCGATCCACTCGTCATTCGCAAGGCCCCCCCGGCCATCGGTGCTGCCGCTGCCGGCGGTTCCATCGGCCCCGTTTCCGCCCCGTGCCCCGTCGTACCCGAAGTCGGTCTTTCCGCCCGAACTGCAGACATTGCAGGCATCGGAGACCGTGTCGCTATATCCCCCGGCCCCGCCGGCCCCTCCACTCGGGCCACCGCCTCGGGATCCCGCGGGCATCTGGTTCTGCCCGGCAGGGCAGACCGCATCGCCGCCCTTCCCGCCGCCGCTGCCGCAGGTGCTGGAGCCGCCGGCCCCTCCCGGTGCCGCGACGCCGCTGCACGTGTAGGACTCGCTGTTCCTGCAGTCGCCCCCCCGGGCACCATCCTGTCCGTTGGTCCCGGTGATGCCCGGGCTCCCATCCCCTCCCGGGGCGCCTCGGCCGGCGATGATCGCATTGTCCCGGATCACCAGCGCCGAGGAGCAATCCTTGAGCCAGAGGCCATAGGAATTGCTGCCGACCTGGCCTGCCACGGGGCGGTCATCGTTCTCCCCGATCACGGTGAACCCCGAGAACTCCGTCGGCTGCCGGATCCCACGGGCGATCACGGCCTTGCGGTGGCTGCCGACCGGTCCTGACGAGACGGCCTGGAGGATGGTCGGGTTGGCCTTGGGGTCCCGCTGCCAGTCCACGGGGCTATAGCCGCCCTTCACCGAAATCCCGCCGATCAGGGTCAGGTTCTCCCCGTAGACGCCGCTGCTGACCCGGACCTCCGTGAACATGTCCTCGATGGCCCGATCGATGGCGAAGGAGATCGTCGCGCAGGGATTCTCCCAGGTTCCGCATTGGAGGTCGTCGCGGCCGCCGTTCTCCGGGGTGGCGACGAAGACCGTGGTCTCCGGGATCCTCAGTTCGCAGCCGTCATCCCGGAAACCGTTGGCATCGGCATGGCCGTCGAGGCACTCGTAGGTGCACCGGGGCTGGGCGCCGGTGGCATCGCAACGTCCCCGGGCGTTGTGACCCTGGGGCGTGAACAGCGACGTGCAGTCCACGAAGCAGGACCCGCAGGCCCGGTCGGACCGGTAGGCCCCGTTCACCAGGAAGTCTTCGTCGATCTGGCCATTGCAGTTGTCGTCGATGCCGTTGCAGGTCTCGGCGATCGGGGATCCGGGGACCGCGTCGCAGCGCACGCCCGTCCCGTCGGACAGGCAGACGAAGCGGCCCCGGACCCGGCAGGCCCCGGTGCCTGCGAAGCAGTCCTCCCCGACCTCCGGAAAGTCCTCGTCCACGAGCCCGTCGCAGTCGTCGTCCCGGCCGTTGCAGTGTTCCGCCTCGGGAACCGGCGCCTCACAGACCCATCCCTCCTCCGGGTCGCAGTGTTCCTCTCCCAGGCAGGCCCCGAAGGGATTGAACCACGCGCAGGCCCGCACCTCCCCGGCGTTGGCCGGCATGCAGTCGCACGCGCGGCTGTGGGGCACGCACTGTCGCACCGACTCCTCCCCCTCTCCCAGGTCCAGGCAGTCATAGCCGGAGGGACAGGGCGCCACCGCGCAGTCCCGGCCGCAGAAGGTCCCGTCGGGAAGTTCGAGGCACAGCCCGCCTCCGCACTGGGTGTGGACCCGGCAGGGCTTGCAGAGCGTCGCCCCCAGGGGGATGCAGAGGGAGACGACGTCGGACCCGATCAACGTGGATCGGCACGCCCAGTCCTCCGGGCACTCCAGCACGCAGGTCCGGCTGCAGACGGGGCCGTCGGGGCCCTCGACGCAGAAGCCGCTCTCGCAGTCGGCATTTCCAAGACAGGGGGCCCCGAAGGTCCCGGGAGCCGGGAGGTCCGTGCCCGCATCCACCACGACGACGGGGTCGCGGCTCTCGTCCTGGCCGAGGTCCTTCGTCCCGTAATCGGGTTGGACCAGTTCGTAGGCCCCCAGGATGTCGGTCCCGGGGTCGCTGATTCCCGTCGCCCCTCCACCACAGCAGACCATGCCCAGGGCCCATCCCACCGTCAGGATTGCGGGTCGGAACGTCGTGCGCATCGAGACCCCCGAAGGCCGTCGCCAAGGGATCGATCCTAGTCCTGGAGCCGTTCCATGGCAACGCATCGGGCGCCTCTCGCTTCCAGGTCCTCGGCGGCGCGGACCATCGTCCGGGATCTTGACACTCCTGGCGGCCTCGCGGATGCTGAATGGGTCGAACGAATCGGAGAGCACCATGAATCGTCGATGGATTCCCCCGCTGCTGGTCCTGGTGGCCGCCTGTGCCGACGCCGACACCGAGTCCTGGCTCATCGACGAGAGCCAGGAGATCCAGATGGGGGCCGAGTTCCACCAGCAGTTGCTGCAGAAGATGCCGGCCTACACCAGGGATTCGCGGGTCACGGGATACATCGAGGGCCTCGGGCGGGAGATGGCCGCCCGGACCACCCGGCCCAACCTCCCCTGGACCTTCACGGTCGTCGAGTCGGACGAGATCAACGCCTTCGCGGTGATGGGAGGCTACATCTACGTCACGACGGGCCTCCTCAAGGCGGCGAGCAGCGGCGCCGAGGTGGCCACGGTGCTGGCCCACGAACTGGGCCACGTGACGGCCCGTCACGGCGTCCGCCAGATGGAGATCTTCCTGGTCGAGCAGAACATCGTGGACCTCCTGTTCCAGAGCGAGAGCACCCGGCAACTGGTCTCCCAGGCCCTCCAGACCGTGTCGGTGTTGACCTTCAGCAAGGACCAGGAGCGGGAGGCCGATTCCCTGGGGGTCCAGATCGCCGCCGATGCCTTCTGGAACCCGTGGGGCATCGTGGATTTCTTCTCGTACCTCCAGGAGATCGAGGGCGGGAGTTCCAGTGGCGGGTTCCTGTCGGACATCGGCGAGCTCTTCAGCACGCATCCGCCGACCCCGGAGCGGATCTCGAACGTGGAGCAGCAACTGGGGACCTTGCGGATTGGGCGGGACGCGTCCGGATACCGCTGGGGAACGGTGTCGGAGGACGCGGGGTTTGCAGGGATGAAGTCGGCCCTCTCGCTGCCGTAGTCCCGGAGGCTACCGGGGCGTGGATTCCCGCCAGACCGCCAGCAACTGGATGCCCAGTTCCACCGCCGCGGCCATCCACTCCAGGGAGACCCACTCCTTCGGGGAGTGGAAGTTCTGACCCCCGGCCCAGAGGTTCGGCGTCGGCAGACCCATCAACGTCAGCCGGGACCCGTCGGTGCCGCCTCGGATGGCCTTCCGGACCGGCTCCACGCCCTGGCGCCGGGCGGCCTCCAGCGCGCACTCCAGGACCTCGGGATGCTGCTCCAGCACGTAGCGCATGTTCCGATACTGCTCCTTCACCTGCACCTCGACCTGGAGTCCCGGCAGTGTCCGCTCGACCTCGGCGGCGACCAGTCGGAGCGTCTCCTCCCGGTCCCGCAGTTCCTCCTCGGAGAAGGCACGGACCAGTACCTTGATCTCGGCCTTCGTCACGTCTCCCTTGAGGTCATAGGGGTGGAGGTAGGGCTGGCGGCCTTCCGTGGTCTCGGGCAGGCGGTCCACCGGCAGTCTCGACACCAGCAGGGAGGCCCCCCGGACCGCGTTGACCATCTTCCCCTTGGCGTAGCCCGGGTGGACCTCCGCTCCGGTCAAGGTCACCAGGGCCAGATCCGCACAGAACGTCTCGTCCTCGATCTCCCCCAGGTCGCTGCCGTCGAAGGTGTAGGCGTACCGCGCCCCGAAGGATTCCACGTCGAAGTGCTCGGTGCCCCGGCCCACCTCCTCGTCGGTCGTGAAGGCGATTCGAAGCCCGCCGTGGGGGAACTCCGGATGGTCCCGGAGCCACTCCACCACGGTCATGATCTCGGCGATGCCGGCCTTGTCGTCGGCTCCCAGCAGGGTGGTGCCGTCGCTGGTGACGATCCGGTGGCCCAGACACCGGACCAGGTTGGGCTCCTCGGCCTCCCGGAGGACCAGGGTCGGGTTCCCCGGCAGGACGATGTCTCCCCCGGCGTAGTTCACGACCTGGGGCTTCACGCCCGCCCCGCTGGTCGCCGGCGAGGTGTCCATGTGGGCCAGGAATCCGATGGTCGGCACCGTGTCGCCCAGGACCGCGGGCCTTGGCGGGACCGTGGCGAAGACGTAGCCCCACTGGTCCATCCGGGCATCGGCGCATCCCAGTTCCCGGAGCTCGGCCTCCAGCATCCGGGCCAGGTCCTTCTGCTTCTCGGTGGAGGGGCTCGTGGTGCTGTTCTCGTCGGACTGGGTATCGACGCGGACGTAGCGAAGGAAGCGCTCCAGCAGGTGCTCGTGGTAGTGGGGATCCAGGTGGATCGTCATGGGGGCCTCCCGGTCTCAAGGTCGTCCCGATCGCTTCTTCCCGATGCGATGGGGATCCGAGCATATCACGCCTTCGATCGCCAAATGTGGTTGCCCGATCCGCCTCTCTCCGGGAAACTGGTGACCGCGATGGAGCGGGCCATGTTTCGCTACGCCTACCTTCACGGATTCGCCTCCTCCCCGGACTCGTTCAAGGGGAACGTGCTCTCGGCCGCAATGGAACGCCATGGGGTGTTCCTGGAGCGTCCCGACCTCAACGCGCCTTCCTTCCGGAACCTGACCGTCACGGACATGCTCGATGTCCTGGACCGGATGGACGGGGTCACTGACGGCAACGAGCCGTGGCGGTTCATCGGGAGCAGTCTCGGGGCCTATCTCGGGGCCCTGTGGGCCACCTACAACCCCTTCCGGGTGGACCGGCTGGTGCTGCTGGCCCCAGCCTTTCGCCTGTTGGATCACCTGGAGCGGCTCACCGGTCCCGTGGGACGGAGCCGGTGGGAACGGGACGGGGCCTTTCCCTTTCCCGATGCCGGGGGCAAGCGGACCCTGGTGCACCACGGCTTCGTGGAGGACCTCCAGATGTATCCCCCTTGCCCGGAGGTGACCTGCCCCACGCTGATCCTCCACGGGGCCCGGGACGACGTGATCCCCCTGGAGACCTCCCGGGAGTACGCCTCCCAGAGGCCCCACGTCCGACTGGTCGAGGTGGAGGACGACCACGAGTTGCGCCGTAGCCTCTTTGCGGTGGAGCGGGAGATCCTGTCCTTCTTCCACCTGGACCAGGGGGAGGCCCTCCCGGACTCCAAGGGCCAGCCGACCCTCTTCTGATCATTCCGCCCCGGCGGTTCTCGTCCCCCCGGGAGAGGGAGAGGCGTCGCAGCCATGCGGGAATCGTTGCCTGCCCAGAACGACGGGCCCCTGGAACGAGGGAATGGGAAGCGTGTTGGGGCGCACCCGGGTGCGGTGGTGGGCAGGGTGCGCGGACTGCCATCGGGAGGGCCCGGAAAGGCCCGTCATGCCTCCGGGGGATTCCGTCGACCGGGGCGCCGCTTTCCCTTCATCGCCCCGGCCACCAGGCAGGGCGCCAGCCGGGAGAGGGCCACGATGGCCTTCCCGTGTCCCGTCACGATGACCTCCCGGCGCCGTCGGGCGATGGCCCGGACCATCTCCCGGGCCGCCCGGTCCGTCGGCACCACCAGCCAGGCCGGGATGGGGTCTCGGGAATCGGGGTGCAGGCGACCCTGGTTGTCCACGTGCCGGATCTCGCTCCGGACGTAGCCCGGGTGCAGGGTCGTGACCGTGATCCCGTCGGGTGCCAGCTCGGCCCAGAGGGACTCCCCGAGGCTTCGGACCGCAGCCTTGCTTGCCGCGTAGGGCGAGGAACCCGGGCCCGGGACATAGGCGGCGACGCTCCCGACCAGCACCAGGGACCCGTGGGTGGCCCGCAGGTCGTCCAGGCAGGCCCAGGCGGTCCGGAGGACCCCGAAGACATTCGTTTCGAACTGCCGGCGGAAGTCATCGATCCCCAGTCGTTCGAGCCGCCCCACCACGCCGAATCCCGCATTGGCGATGGCCACCGAGATGGGTCCGAAGGCCGTCCGGACCTCTGCGACCGCCCGGGCGACCGACTCGTCGCGGGTCACGTCGCACTCCACCGCGAGGGCCTGCCCGCCCCGTTGTCGGATGGCACGTTCCGCCTCCTCCAGACGATCCTTCCGGCGGGCCGCCAGGCCGACCCTGGCGCCCTGGGCGGCCATCTGTTCGGCCATCGCGAGTCCGATTCCCGACGATGCTCCGGTCAGGAAGACGACCCGGTCCTTCCACCAGCCCATGGCACCCTCCTTGCCGTTGGCCTCATCGGAGCAGCGCGGCTGCCTTCTCTTCCAGGGGATGTCCCTTCGGGATGATGTCCAGGACCTTCTGGGCCTTCGCCCGGGCCTCGGCAGTGCGGCCGGCCCGGGCATCCTTGACGGCCTGTTCGTACTCCTGCTGGGCGTGGACCAGGCACTTGTCCAGGATGTCCTGGGCCACGGAATCGGTGCCGTTGTACTGCAGGGCACGTCGGGCCGACTTGGAGCCCGTCACATAGTCCGCGTCGGCGATGGCCGCGGCGGCCCGTCCCCGGTAGGTCGCCCCCAGCAGGGATCGGATCTCCTGGGCGAAGGCTCCGCCGATGGCCTGATCGAGGCGCAGGGCCTGCTGCAGGGCCGATTCCGCCCGGTCCAGCCGCTTGGTCCGCACGGCCTCGCGTCCCTCGTTCAGCAGGGCTGCGAACCGCTCCATCTGGACGGCCAGTTCCTCGTCCTCCTCCGATGAACCTCCCTTCCCGCCTCGCCGGAGCAGGTCCACGGCCTCCTGGAACTTCTCCTGGCGATAGAGTGCCAGGGCCTTCTCCCTGGCCCCCTTCACCGGCGCCGGGCGTTCCGGCGGCGGCGTGGCGGCGGCCTGCGGGGGAGCGCTGGGCGATGCCTGGGGCTCCAGGGCGACGCCGGCCGCCACGAATTCCTTCCGCAGGTCCAGGACCTGGGCGTCCTCGGGGAACTCGGTCAGGAGCGCCAGGAAGGCCTTGCGGGCATCGGCCTTCCGCCCCGACCGGAGGAGTCCTCGGGTCTCCTCGATGCGCTGCTGGAGCCCCTGCCGGTCCAGGGACGAGAGCAGTTCCCGTGCCTCCTGGTACTGCACCGACGAGTCGGGAACCTGGGCCAGCAGTTCCCGTGCCTCCTGGGGGGAACTCTGTTCCAGGGCCTCCCGGGCCGCATCGATCAGGCTGCGGTTGCGCTTCTCGTTCCGGGCCAGGGAGAGGCTCTGGTCCAGGTCCTCGACCGGCAGGGAATCCTGCTGGGCCTGCTGGGCCAGGGAGATGGCCCGGTCCCACTGGCGGGCGGCGAGGGCGTCCCGAATGCGACTGCGGGCCTCCTGGGCCGCCTGCTGCCTCCTGGCCTCCTCGGCCTGCCGCACCTGATCCGCCGTGGGCTCCGAAGGCCCGCCGATGGGAAGGATCCGCACTCCGAAACCGAACTGGGCGATGCCGATGGCCAGCAGGATCGCCACCACGGCCCCGCCGGCCACGGGTACCCAGGGGAATCCTCCCGGTTCCGATTCCTCCTCCTCCGTCGGGGGAACGGCCTGGGGCACCCGCACCGAGGATCCCGGGGCCGGGACCCGGGCCGCCCGCTGGACCTGCCCGGTGGGGACCTTCCCCGGAGTCGTGGATCCGGGAACGGGGAAGGCATCCAGCGAGTCCACCACCCGGGTCTTCTCCTCGTCGGGTGGGACGTCCGGGACGCGCGGGGAACCGGTGTCACTCTGGAACAGGACCTGCGTCCGTCCGGCCTCGATGAGGGCCCCGGATTCCAGGACCGTCTCCCGATCGACCCGGACGCCATTGACGATGGTGCCGTTTCCGGCGCCCAGGTCCCGCAGGCGCCAGCCGTCGCCTTCGAAACGCACCTCGAAGTGCTTCCGGGAGGCGGTGGGGTCGTTCAACACGACCGGGCAGTCCAGGGATCGTCCCACCAGGAAGGGGCCGGGGCCTTCGAGGGGCCAGGTCCGACCGGCATCGGGACCGCTCCGGATCTCGATGCGGGCCCGAGGTGGCGGCGGTCCGGCAGTCGGCTCGGCGCGGACAAAGGGAGACTCGATCAGGACCGTCCGCTCGCCGCCCTCCGGTTCCGGCGGGGGCGGGGCCGGCGCCACGAAGCGGGTGGCCTCGGAGTCGCCGTCCAGGGCCACCGGCTGCGGGGCCTTCGGTTCGGACGGAGACAGCAGCGACTCGTCGATCCGGGTTCCCTCGTCCAGGTCCACCACGTCGTCGGGGTCCTTCCTGTCGGGCATCGTTCGCCTCGGAAGCCGTCGTGGGGCCGATTCTAGGACGAAGCCGCCGGGCTGTCGATTGCGCCGTGGCGGTCCCGGCCACCCGGGAGGAGGAACGGCTTGATTGCCAGGGCGAAATCGTCGTCCGCCCGAAAGGGCGGGGCGCTGGAGCGGAGCCCTCGGAGAGCCGTGATTGCAGCGTGGGGAGGGGGCGCGACGCGCCCGGTACGCGCCCCGGGGGCACGGTCAGAGCGGTTCCCTCGGCCAGGGAATGCGGTGGAAGGGAGTCCCGTGAGCGCCCGGTGACCCTCGGGCGATCACTGGGCGCGATTGCCATCGGGCCCTGTCGTGGAGGCTAGTATTCCTGGACGGCCTGGAGTTCCTTCTCCAGGTCCGTCAGCGGCGACTCGAGGGCCTTGATCACCAGGGGCCGTCCCGGTTCCTCGATCCGCAACTCAGTGGCGGTGATCAGCACCACCTTGCCCTGGCGGTTGCCCACCCGGGTTCCCACCTGCACGATGTAGGACTTTTCCTGGGGGTCCACCAGCAGGGCCTTCGCCTGGGCCGTCCCGCTCATGATCAGGACCAGCCGATAGGAGTCCACGTCGTAGTACTCCAGGGGCGTCTTGGGTTCGTTCGAGGTATCCTCCTCGGAGGAGACCTCCAGGTCGGGAAGGGGCGTGAAATCCCCCAGGTGGTTCAGGAAGACGTTGGGGATCGCCTCGCCGGGTCGCTTCAGGTACTCCCGGAAGAAGGGCTTCAGGACCTGGAACCGGGGATTGCCCTCCGGAGGCGGTTCCGGTGCCGGAGGCGGGGCCGCCTGCTGGGCCGCCAGGTTGCGGTCCGTCGCGTAGATGTCCTTCGGGGGGGCCTCGCAGGCTCCCATCGCGACCAGTGCGACGAGAAGGACGGCCGTTTCCCTCATCGCGGACCTCCGGGGGCCTGGGGCGCCCCTCCGGTGCCGGTGTACACGTAGGCGGAGGCGGTCATCTCGGCCTTCAACAGAGAGGCCTCCGCCTGCTGCTGGAACAGGAGGACCGTCCGGGCGTAGCGCTCCGTCGGGTTCAGGCCCCGGGTGCGCTCCTTCTCGTTGAGGCTCCGAAGCAGCCCCACGTCCCCCGCCGAGGCGGAGATGGAAGACGGCGGCACCACCGACAGGTTCATGTCCTTCGCGTTGATGAGCCGCTTCGACGGCTGGGCCAGGGCCTGGAGGAACTGGAGGATCTGGCCGTAGGTGCCCACCAGTTCCAGCCGGAAGGGAATCTCCCGGTAACCCGCCCCGGGGTCCGTCTTCTGGCCGGTCTGGGACGGGTCGAACCGCGTCACCACCAGGCCCGCCGCATCGGCATCGGCCTTGATCGTCGTGATCAGGTCGGGGAGTTCCTCCTCCCGGGGAAGCATCCGGGCATACTCCTGGCGACGCTGGGCCGCCTCCAGGCGCTCCCGATCGATCCGCTGCCGGAACTCGGTCGAGTCGAATTCCTTCAACTGGGCGTACTCGTTCATGAGCCCCTTGTACTTGCGGGCCTCCTTGGAGATGCCATCCGACAGCGGCATCAGGAGCAGGTAATAGACCGCGCCGCCCAACAGGGCCATCACGACGCCCACGACGAGCAGGCGCTGCGGCAGCGGGAGGTCCCAGAAGCGGTTCATCGGCCACCTCCCGCGGCAAGGACCGGGGAACCGGGGGCCCGCCCGTCGCTCGAGACCGGCGCGCCGGGGCCTCCGTCGGGCTTCGGCGGGACGGGCGCCTCGGGTTTCTTGGGGGAGTCCTCCCCGGGAGAGGATTCACCGACCGGTTGCAGCAGAGCCATGGCCGGCTTGTAGGTGATCGAGGTGTTGACCTGGAAGTCGATGAACCGGATGCCCAGGTCCGGATGGACCTTCCGGACCTGATTCCCCGGCGAGACCTTCAGGAAGAAGTCCGAGGACTCCAGACGCCGGTAGAACTCCGCCACGTCCTCGTGGTCCAGCGCCTGCCCCTCCATCACCAGTTCGGCCCCCTTCTGGCGGATGGCCTGGACCCAGACCCTCCGGGGATCCCACTTGGGATTCCAGCCGGCCAGTTCCTGGGCCTTGGCCTGGTCCCGCTCCGCCGGGGTCTCCCCCAGGGGGGTCAAGGCGTAGGACAGGTACTGGAGCAGAACCGACGGTCCCACCTGATCGGCTCGCAGCGACACGAAGACCTCGGTCTGGCGATCCAGGTCCGCCTTCTCGGCCAGCCACTGCTCCCAGGTGGCCTTGACCCGCTTCAGGTCCTCGATCTTGCTCGATGCATCCTTGCTGCGCTTCCGGGCAGCCGCCAGTTCCGAAGACAGTTTCTGGTGCCAGACGAAGAGGAACAGCCCCTCGGCCAGGAAGAGGGCCAGGAGCATCATCGACTGTCGCCTCGTCCCCTTGCCGGCCTTGGGTGCCGCCTTCTGGCGCTGCCCGATGAGGTTGATGCGAATCATGCGTCATCCCCCGGCCGACGAAGGGCCAGACCGACCGCCACGCCGGCCACCGGGGCCGCCCGCTGCAGCAGGTCCAGGTCAAACCGCCGCGCGTCCACGGTGATGTTCTGGAAGGGGTTCACCAGTTCCACCGGGACCTCCATGCGCCGTTCCAGGATCCGGATCAGGGCCGGGAGCTGGGCCGAACCGCCGGTCAGGTAGATGCGCTGGATGTCGGACTTCACCGACGTCGCCAGGAAGAAGTCCAGGGACCGCTGCACCTCGGTGACCAGCGTCTCTCCAACCCGCTCCGCAATCCGGGTCACCTCCCGGGCGACCGTCGAGGAGGAGAGGCTCGAATCGGCTCCGACCTTGAAGGACTCGGCCTCGTCGAAGGAGATGTTGAAATGGCGCTGGATCTCCGATGTGAGCAACGACCCGCCGATGCCGATGTCTCGGGTGAACGAGAGGACGCCGCCGGAGATGACCCCCACGTTGATCGTGGAGGCCCCGATGTTGAGAAGGGACACCGTCTGGTCCGGCGGCACCGGGTAGTTGGCCTCGAACATGTTGGCGGCGGCAAAGATCGAGACATCCACCACCTGGGGCTTCAGCCCGGCCTCCATCACCACCGACACATACTCGTTCACCACGTCCTTCTTGGCGGCCACCATCAGGACGTCCATCTGTCCCTGCCCGGCCCTGGGGTTCAGGATCTGGGCATCGACGTTGACGTCCTTGATATCGAAGGGGATGTACTGCTCGGCCTCCCAGAGGATCTGCTCGTTGAGTTCCGCCCGGGTCATCTCCGGGAGGGAGAGGCGTTTCACGATCACCGAGTTGCCGGCGATGGCCAGGGCACAGGGCGCCGACCGGATGCCCGCCTCCTTGAGGACCTCCCGAAGCCGTTCGATGACCAGGGCGAAGTTCATCACGCGCCCTTCCACGATGGCGTCGGAGGCCAGATGCCCCAGACTGAAGGCATCCAGTTCCAGGCCCTTGCCGGCCTGTCGCAGGCGGACGACCTTCACCGACGAGGAGCCGATGTCCACCCCGACCAGGGAGGATCGCCTTCCGAACCATGCCATGGCCACGTCCGGCTCTGACCGCTCTCAAGGTTCGCATTGGGCAGGCGGCCTGTCAAGAAAAGTGCTGGCCCCGGCAGGACTGACCGGTAAGGCGGCCAGGCCTGACTCGGGCATGTTCCCGGCGCGTTCCGGCCCAGATCCGCAGGGATTTGGGCAGACTCCGTCCAGGGGGCTGAGGGTTTGAAGTCCCCGACTCGGCGACCAGACCATGTC
>JAKPOP010000016.1 GCA_029547805.1 Deltaproteobacteria bacterium | reverse complement strand
CGCCGGGACTCGTTCCAGGAGGTCGCATGATGGCATCCGTCCTCACGCGGACCTCCCCAACGGAAAGGGCGACGACGCCATCATTGACTCCCCGGCGTCGTCAGGTACAAAGGAGTGTCCAGGGAACCGGGTGCGGTACATGGGGAATCGGGATCGAACTGAAGACCCTCGCCCGGCACCTGATGAAGAAGCCCGCCCAGACCATCGGGCAGGTGGTGGACCTCTCGGTGGCGATCGTGCGTCATGGGGACGACATTCTGCACGTGGACCTCTGACTCGCCGCTGCCCCTCCGAGGGGTGGGGGTGGACACAGAGCGGATCGACCGATTCGGCAGGGAACCATTGGAGGGGGTGTTCGGGCCGGAGGAGCGCCGCCGGGCGTCCTGTGACGGGGAGTGGGATGCCGTGCGGCTCTGTGCAGGCTTCTGCGTCAAGGAGGCCCTCTGGAAGGCCCTGGAGGAGCCCTACGACCTGCGGGAGTGCGAGGTGAACATCGAACCGGGGACGGGCCGGACGGCGGTTCGACTGCACGGGGATCTGGCTGACCGGCTCCGGGGAATGGTGCTGGAGGTTCACGTCTGGCAGGACTCCCAGGAGGTGCGGGCCGCGGTGCTGATCCATGATGGCCCGTCGTCGCGGGAAGGGGAGGCGGGATGAGGGATGGGGTCCTGCGGGTGCCCGTGACGGTCGAGTTCGAGGACGTGGACTCCTACGGCATTGCCCACCACGCCCGGCTGGTGGCCTACCTGGAGCGGGCCCGGCTGCGGTTCCTGCTGGAACGGGGCCTTCCGGTGCACCCCGATGGCTGCCTGCCAGTGATGGCGGACCTCTCGATGCGCTTCCTCCGGCCGGCCCGCCTGATGGATCGACTGGAGGTCGAGGTCCGGTTGCGGGAGGCCGACGACTTCCGCCTGACCCTGGACTATCGCATCGTCCGGGCCGGGGAACTGGTGGCCCGGGCCCGGAGCGTGATTGCCTTCCTGGACCCGGTTGGAGGGGGACCGGCCCCGGTGCCCGAGGCATTTCTGCGGGTCGGGGTTCCGGTGGGGGACCCCGGGAAGGAGTGAGATGGAACCGGTCGTGGCGGTCACCGGCCTGGGGTGCATGACCGGGCTTGGCCTGGACCTGGAAGCGACCTGGCGGGGCATCCTGGACCGCAGGCGCGTGATCCGGCGCTACACCCACTTCGACCCCGCGGGACTGGAGGTCCCGGTGGGCGTGGAACTGCCCGAGGGGGCCGACGAGGTCTTTCGAGAACGGATCAAGCCCCGGACCCGGAGCCAGATGACCCGGGCCACTCAGATGGCCGTCGCCTGTGCGGAGGCGGCGATGGAGGACGCGGGGTTCTCGTCGGACGGCATGGACCCGACCCGGGTCGGGGTCGTGGTGGGGGCTACGGGGACCGGCTATGCCCCCACCGGCGACCAGGAGGACCCGAACCGCATTCTCCGGAACATGACTTCCGCCTCGGCGGCCTGGATCTCCCTTCGGGGACACTGGACCGGGCCGTCGATGGTGGTCAGCACCGCGTGCAGCAGCGGGACCTATGCCCTGGCCGCCGCCTGGGACTGGATCGTCCGAGGGGATTGCGACGTGGTGCTGGCCGGCGCGGCCGAATCGGCCCTGAATCCGCTGGACATCCGGGGGTTCACGGCCCTGATGGCCCTGGCGGAACCGGATGACGACGTGGCGGGCCTGTCCCGGCCCTTCGACGCCCGGCGCAAGGGCTTCGTGATGGGGGAGGGGGCCGGTTTCCTGGTGCTGGAGAGCCTGGCCCATGCCCAACGCCGGGGGGCTCGGATCCTGGCTGTCATGTACCGTCCGGGGCTCTCCAGCGAGGCCTACAACATCCTGTCGCCGGAGCCCGGCGGCGTGGGCATGGCCCGGACGATGGAACTGGCGCTGGCCCGGGCGGGCCTCTCCCCGGAGGACATCGACCATGTCAATGCCCACGGGACCTCGACCCCCCTGAACGACCTCTACGAGACCCAGGCGATTCACCGGGTCTTCGGGGCCCATGCCCGGCGGATGCCCGTCTCCTCGACGAAGGGGGCCACCGGGCACTGCCTCTCGGGGGCCGCCGGGGTCGAGGCGGTGCTGACCGTGAGGGCCCTGGTCGAGGGCGTGATTCCCCCGACCTTGAACCTCACCACACCGGACCCCGAGTGCGACCTGGACTACGTGGCCGACGGGCCCCGCCGGGCCCCGCTGCGGCATGTGGCCAGCAATTCCTTCGCCTTCGGAGGCCAGAACGGCGTCGTGATCTTCCGCCGGTGGGAGGGCCAGGGATGAGGCGCAAGGTCTTCCTGCTCGGAACCGGGCGTCATCTTCCGGGGGATCCGATCCCGGTGGAACGGGCCCAGGAGGTCCTGGGGCCCCTCACGGACGCCCCTCCCCGGATTCGCCGGTGGATGGAGGAGATGGGCCCGGTGATGCGCCAGTTGCTGGACATCGAGGTGGTCCACTACGCCCTGGACCCCCGGACTCGGCAGTTCACCGAGGACAACGTCACGATGGCCGAGAAGGCCGCCCGCCAGGCCCTCGAGGCGGCAGGCATGACCCCCGGGGACCTGGACCTCCTCTGCTACGGGTCGGCTCACCAGGACCAGATGCCCACGGCCTCGGTGCGCATCCAGAAGGCCCTCGGGATCGACTCCTGTGCCGAGTTCTCGATCCACGCCAACTGCACGTCGGCCTACAAGGCCTTCTATCTGGCCCACCACCTGCTGGCCGACGGCCACTACGACCGGGCCCTGGCGGTATCGGCCGGGATCTCGTCCTCGGAACTCCGGGCGGAGTATTTCAACCAGCAGAAGGTGGACAAGGAGTCCCTGTTCCTGCGCTGGTTCCTGTCCGACGGGGCCGGCGCGGCGGTGCTGGGGGTCGATCCCCCGGCCCGGGGCCCGGTGATCGAGGTCGAGTGCACCTACGTGGAGTCGGTGGGCGGGAACCGGCCGTCGCTGATGTTCAACCACCGTCCGGCCTACTGGATGAACCCGGTGGAGGAGTTCGAGGCGGCGGCCCACCACCTGCGCCAGACCTTTCGGAACGAACTGGCCACGGGGGTCTTCCAGGAGCCCGGCGGCAGCGTGTTCCTGAAGGGATACCTGCGGATGCTGGCTCGGGCGGGCATCGACCCCATGGCAGTGGACCACCTCCAGGTGAACCTGCCGGCCCGGCACATCGTCGAGTCGGTGGCCGCGGAACTCCAGGGGATCGGGTTTCCCCGGGAACGCATCGACCAGCGGATGGCCCGGATGGGCTACGCGGGCCCGCCGATGACCTTCCTGGCCATGGATGCCTTCCTGCGGGAGACGGGACTTGGCCCGGGACGTCGCCTGGCCTCCTTTGTCACGGAGGTCAGCCAGTTCATGCAGGCGGGCTGGGTGCTGCGGCGCTGTGACGGCGGAGCCTGATCGTGGACGGGATTCGCGGACCCGTGGCCCTGGCATTCCCTGGGGCCTTCGTGCAGCCATCGGGTCCGGAGCAGGACTTCCGGGAGTCCCATCGGCCGATCTTCGATGCGGTGCTTGCCGACGCCTCCTCGGTGGTCGGGGTCGATCTCCGACGCCTGTCCGTGGAGCAGGCGATGGCGCTGGAGGAGGGACCTCGGCAGGTCTTCCTGCAGGCCTTCGGGATCGCCGCGGCCCAGGTCGTCCGGGAGGCCGGGGTGCCGGTGGTCGCGACGCTCGGTCACAGCCTCGGGGTCTATGGGGCGGTGGTGGCCGCCGGGGCCCTTCCGGTCTCCTCGGGACTCACCCTGGTCCGGGTGGCCTGGGACCTCGTCCAGGAGGCCTATCAGTCGGACCCTCTGGGGATGCTGGGCATCGTGGGCCTCGGAGAAGACGAGGTCCTGGCCCTGCCGGGGGCTGAGGGGGTCCAGGTGGTCCTGGTCAACGCCCCCTGGTCCCTGGTCGTTGCCGGGACTCCCGATTCCCTGGATTCCCTGGAGGCCTCGGCCCGGGAGGCGGGGGCCTTGAAGACGATCCGCTGGACCGACCGGGTGGCCTATCATCACCCGGTACGGCTGGCCGGGGCCGCGGCCCGGCTGGCGGAGGTCGCTGCCCGGGAGCCCTGGCGGGACCCCGAGGTCCCCATCGGGTCGCCGGTGGATGGTCGTCTGGCCCGGACGGCACCGGAGGCCCTGGCCCTGGTCCGGGACAATCTCTGCTCGCCGGTCCGGTGGCCCCAGGCGGTGGCGGCGGCGTCGGAGGCTGCCGGATTCCTGGAGTGCGGCGTCGGATCCTCGCTGGTGGCCCTGGCCCGGATGCTTCCCGACGACCGGCCCTGGTGGGGTGCCCGCCACTGGAAGGACCTGCCATGAGGATCCTGGTCCTGGGCACCGGACGCATGGGGCGGGACATGGCCCGGACAGCCCTGGGGGCCGGTTGGGATGTCACCGTGGCCTCTCGGGATGAGGGCCGGCTGGCCGCCTGCCTGGCCCACCTGGGCCGGGACATCCGGCGCCTGCGGGCCGACGGAGGCCCTGTCGGGCCGGTCCGGGGACTGCTGCCGGGGATGGACCCAGGGGGTCCCTTCGACGTCCTCTACGAGACCGTCGAGGAAGACCTGGAGGCGAAGCGCCAGGTGCTGGAGTCCTGGCTGCCCTTTCGGGCGACCAACGGGATCGTGTTGACCAACACCTCGTCCTTGATCCCCTGGGAGATCCACCCGGAGGCGCTGGGCCTGCATCTCTTCTACCCGACGATGCTGACGGGGTTCTGCGAGGTGGTCCTGCCCGAGGGCTGCGGCGATCCGGTCCGGCAGCGGCTCATGACGCTCGCGGGCCTCCTGGGGCTGAGGCCCATCGTCGAAATCGGGCCGCGGTGCGCCCAGGCGGTCAATCGGCTGCTGCTCCCGTCCCAGGCCTGGGCGGTTCGACAGGTGATCCGGGGCCTGGAGCCGTCCCTGGTGGACGAGGCGTTCGGACGGGCCTGGCCGGGCCTGCGGCCTCTGGCCCTGATGGACTCCGTGGGCCCCGAGACGATCGCCCGATCCGTGGCCTCCTACCGCCGGCGGATGGAGCCCGAGGAGGCCCGGTCCTACGAAGAACTGGAGGCGGCCCTCCGAGTCCGGGCCCGCCGGGGTCGCTGGGGATCGGGGGAGGACCGGGACCCTTGCCGGGAACCAGCGCCGCAGGTCCCCGAGGGGGCAGGTCCCGAGGAACTGGCCCGGGACGCCGCGGCCCTGTTCCTGCGGACCTGCCGGGTCACTCTGGACCAGGGAATCCTGGGCGAGGAGGACCTCGTGGTGGCCCTGGGGGGCCTGTTGGGAGCCTCCTGGCCTCCTGCCGGGTCCCGGGACCTCGACTGGCGGCGGCGTTGCGAGGAACGATGGCAGGACACGGGCCTGCCCTGGTGGCGGCCCCCGGAGCCCGAGGGACCGGACGCCGGGCCTTTCGGTGATCCGCAGGTCCGCCAGCCGGGACGGGGCGGTTGAGGGGTCGAAACGGGGGGACGGGGATGGAGGTGCGGCTGGAACGGGACGGGGACCTGGGGCGGATCGTGCTGGATCGCCCGCCCCGGAACACCCTGGACGACCCGGTCTTCGTGGACCCGGGACGTCTGGAGGCGTTCTGGGGCCAGGAGGGAATCCGGGGCATCGTGCTGGTCGGGTCCGGACGGCATTTTTGTGGGGGTGCGGACCTGGAGGCCCTGCGGCAACGCCTGCCGGACCCCGAGTCCCTGGCACGGTCCCTGGACGCCGGAAAGGCCCTGCTGGACCGGATCCGGGATGCCCCGGTGCCTGTGGTCGCGGCGATCTCCGGACAGTGCCTGGGGGCCGGGCTGGAGATCGCGCTGGCCTGCCATGCCCGGGTGGCCGCCTCCGGCGCGATGCTGGGATTCCCGGAATCGGACCTGGGACTGATGCCGGGCCTCGGGGGGACCCTGGAACTGGGGAACCGGATCTCCCGGAGTCGCCGGGTCGAGTGGATCCTGACCGGACGGCTGATCGGTGCCGAGGAGGCCCTGGAGTGGGGGCTGGTGGACGCCGTGGTGCCGGCCGGTCGCCTGGAGGAGGAGGCCCGGGGGCTGGTTCGCCGGTGGGTCTCGGACCGGACCCCGCTGCAGGTCCGGGCCATCCTGGAGTCCGTGGGGAATGCCTGGCGTCGGCCTCGGGAGGAGGCCCTCCGGCGGGAGACCGAGCTCTTCCTGGAACTGGCCCGGGAGGTGGCCACGTGAGGGCCGTCCTGTGCACCCTTCCCATCGTCGAGGCCCAGGACCTCCTGGCCCGGGAACGGTCCCGGTACTTCGACGACCGGGAGGCGGCGTCCCTGGAGGGGGCTCCGATCCGGACCTGGGCCGGACGAATGGCCCTGAAGGAGGCCCTGGTGCGCCTGTGGCAGACCTGGGACCTGTCCTGCCATCCCCGGGACTTCCGGATCGTCGGGGCCGAGAACGGGGCCCCCCGCATCGCCGGGGAAGTCCCGGGAGAACCGGAGATCTTCCGAGAGGTGCGGATCTCGATCAGCCACTCCAGGGATACCGCCTGCGGGCTGGCCGTCGGGCCGGAGGGGCCGCGATGAGGATCGGGCGGGAGGTCCGGGACGGCATCGAGACCTGGTGGCTCGACGCGCCGCCGGGGAACCTGATGGACCCGGGGTTCTTCGAGAGCCTGGAGGTGGCCCTGGAGGCGGTCCAGGACCGGAGGGTGGCGGGACTGTTGATCCGGGGACGGGGGAGGCACTTCTCGGCGGGGGCCGACCGGGACGCCCTGCGGCCCTTCTGGCAGGACCGGGCCTCCATCACCCGCCACCGGGACCTCTTCTCGGCCATCGAGGACCTCCCGTTTCCAGTGGTGGCCTGGGTCGAGGGCGCCTGCCTGGGCAGCGGCCTGGAACTGGCCCTCTGCGCCCGGTTGGTCCTGGCCGCCCCGGGGGCCATGCTGGGGTGTCCCGAGGCATCCTTCGGGGTCATGCCCGGCTGTGGGGGAACCTGGCGGGTGACCCGCCGGGTCGGGACCTCCCGGGCCCTGGACCTGATGCTGACCGGGAGGCTGGTGGACGCCGAGGAGGCAGTCCAGATGGGCCTGGTCGATGGCGTGGTGGCAAGAGGGCAGGGGCCTCTGCTGGCCCGGGAGGCCATCCATCGCCTGCAGCGGGGGATCGTGCGATGAAGGTGCTGCTGGTCAACCCCCCCCGGTCCCCGCACAACGCCCTCCGGGACCATGCCCCGGAGGCGGTCCGCCGGTTCGTCCACACCCGGCTCGTGGGACCGCCCCTGGGCCTGTTGACCGTGGCCGTGGCGGCCCGGGAAGAGGCCGATGTGACCTTCCTGGACCTCAAGGGCGAGTACGACCTCCGTCCGGAGTCGCCTCCGGTCTTCGAGTGGATGGTCGCCTGGCTCCGGGACCACCCGGCGGACGTCGTGGGGGTGACCTTCATCGCCTCGGAGCATCCGGCGGGCATGGAGGTCTTCCGGGCAGCCCGGTCCGTGGACCCGGACATCCTGACCGTCGCCGGCGGCCTGCACCCCACCCTCTGCCCCGAGGACTACGACCACCCGGACGTGGATGTCCTGATCCCCGGCGACGGGGCCCTGGTCTTCCGGGACCTGCTGCGGTCCCTGCGGACCCGGGGGCGGACCGCCGACGTGCCCGGGGTCCGGTTCCGGAGGTCCGGTCGCCTGCAGCCGATGCCGGGACCGCCGCCGCCGGTGGACCCTGCCGGGCGGGACTTCCTGGTGCCGGACCGGTCCTACCTGCGGCCCTGGATGGCCAGTTACACCGTCGGGGGGGACCCCCGGCCGGTCACCTACCTCTACACCTCCCTGGGATGCACCTCGCGGTGCTCCTTCTGCAGCATCTGGCCCCAGCGCCAGGGGGGGTATTTCCTGCGGTCCATCGACAGCATCGTCGAGGAGATGCGCCTGCTGGACGAGTACGAGGTGGTCCGGTTGGCCGACGCCAACACCGTGGTGGACATCCCCTGGACCCACGCCCTGCTGGACCGGATCGAGGCCGAAGGGATCCGGAAGGCCCTGGTGATGGACATCCGCCTGGACACGGCGGCCCGCCATCCGGACCTGATCGGCCGCCTGGCCCGGGCGGGCCTCCGGGTGGTGATCACCGGAGTCGAGTCCCCTCGTCCCGAGGACCTCCGGCGCTACCAGAAGGCCCTGACCCCCGACCACATCACCGAGGGACTCCGGGTCTTCGCCGACCACGGCATCCTGCTCCGGGCCAACTACGTCGTGGACCCCGACTGGGATCTCCCGGACTTCCAGGCCCTGGCGGAGTTCGCCGCGGCCCACCAGACGGCCTATGCGGGCTACACGGTGCTGACTCCCATGCCGGGCACGGCCCTGCACCGGCAGATGCGGGACCGGATCGTCGATTTCGACCTGGCCCGCTACAACTTCTTCAACTGCGTCTTGCGGACCCGCCTGCCCCTGGACCGGTTCTACCGGGAGACGGGGGCCCTCTGGGGCATCCGGGCCGGGGAGCACGTCATCTCGTGACGTCTGCCACCGGGGCATGCCCGGGCATCGGAACGCGGGCAAAGCGGGGCCACGAACGCCGGATCCGCAGCAGCGTCCGGAACATCGGCTCCGTCAGGCCCTGTTGCCGTCTCATGGCGATGGCCTGTTGCAGCATCGCGGGATCCGGGCGGTTCTCGCCCGGTGGAAGGCAGTGGGGACGGACCGCCGCGGCCTCCTTCAGCATGTCCCGGATCCGGTCATGGCCCAGGGCCGGTGAGATGTAGAACCGGGGCGCCAGCAGGTCCTCGTCCGGGGTCACGATGCCCTCGCGGATCGCCGCTCGGTGCAGGGGCGTCCCGGGATAGATCCGGAGCCCGATGGCCATCAGCACCAGGTCCTCCGGCGAGACCTCCCGGTCGATGAAGTCAAGGGTCTCCTGGATGGTCTCGGCGGTCTCCCCGGGTCCCCCGAACAGAAAGAACCAGGTCGTGGGCATGCCCCGGTCCCGGATGGTCCGGGCTGCTCGGACCAGATCCTCCCAGGAGAAGTTCTTGCCCATGGCCCGGATCATCCGGGGGGAGGCCGAGTCGGGGGTGCAGTCGATCTGGGCGAAGCCGGCCTGCTGCATCAGGTCGATCAACTCGTCGGTCACGTGTCCCGGATTGACCCCCATCGTTCGGAGGCGGACTCTGGGACCGCGCCGGATCAGGGCCCGGCAGATGGCCTCCGCATGACCCTGGGGGTCGTTGAAGGTGCTGTCCACGAACTCGAAGGTGACTCCCGGAAGCCGGGCAGCGGCCTCGGCGATCTCCCGGGCGATCTCGTCGGGGTCCCGCAGGCGATGCCGATGGCCCTCCAGCGCGGGATAGGTGCAGTAGATGCACCGGTGGTTGCACCCCCGCCTGGCCTGGATGGGATAGGCACCCAGGACCCGGTAGGGAGTGAAGTCGATGTGCCGGTCCACCTCCGAGAAGGGGAGGGAGAGCCGCCCTGGGGACGGAGGCGATCGCTGAGGCCGGAACTCCCGGTCTCCGGCGACCAGGAGGCCCGGAATGCCTCGGGGGTCCTCTCCCCGGTCCAGGGCCCTCAGGAGGTCCCTCATCGGGCCTTCCCCTTCCCCGACGACGCCGTAGTCCGCCTGCCAGGCCTGCATCAGGGCCATCGGGAACAGGCTGAAGGCGCTGCCTCCCAGCACCAGGGGAACTCGTGCGTCTCGCAGGGGGTCCAGGAAGGTTCGCCGGACCTCATCGAGGAAGAAGGTCCCCGCCTGGGGGACCAGGTCATCGACATTGCGCACCGACAGGCCCACCAGATCAGGTCGGAAGGCCTCCAGGGTCTCTCGCAGTCCCTCATTGCCCCGGAAGGTGCCATCGAAGACCTGGACCTCGGCCTCGTCTCGGAGGGCCGAGGCCAGCAGGCAGACGCCCAGGGGGGCCACCGGGTAGGGATCCCGGCAGGTGTTGGTGTTCACGAGCAGCAGGCGCATCGTTCCCTACCTTGCTCCTCGGCGGGACAGGACCGCCCCGACGGTCTTCCAGAGCAGGGCCAGGTCCGTCGCCAGGGACTGCCTGCGGGCGTACTGGAGGTCCATCCGCATCCAGTCCTCGAAGGGGATGTCGCATCGCCCGCTGACCTGCCAGATGCAGGTCAGGCCGCCGGGGACCTCCAGGCGTCGCCGGTGCCAGGGGGCATAGCGCCGCACCTCGTCGGGAATCGGCGGTCGCGGGCCCACCAGGGACATGTCCCCCCGGAGGACGTTCCATAACTGGGGCAACTCGTCGATGCTGGTGACCCTGAGGAAGCGCCCGACCGGGGTGATCCGGGGGTCCCGGGCGATCTTGAACACGGGTCCCTGGGCCTCGTTGAGGTGTTCCAGGTCCTTCTTCCGCTGCTCTGCATCGACGTACATCGATCGGAACTTGTAGAACCAGAACACCCGGCCCCCCAGGCCGACCCGCTGCTGCCGGAAGATGATGGGACCCGGCGACGAGAGGCGCACCGCAATGGCGGCCAGCAGGAAGATGGGCGACAGCAATACGAGCATTGCGGATGCCCCCAGGATGTCCAGCACCCGTTTCCAGGGGGGAATCGGAGGGGCCAGCAGTCGAAAGATGCTCGACGGGGGGCTGGGAAGCGTCTCGCCGGAGTCGGGTGACGTCCGGGAAGGTTGGGGCATCGGGGAGTGACCGGCGACTCCTGGAGGGGTTCCCCGGGGAACGCCCCGGGCGAGGCAGTTCCCCGAGCAGGTCATCTGTCCGCAGCGGTCCGGCGTCTCGCAGAGTCCCCCGTAGGCGTAGGACTTGATCGAACAGGGAATCGACGCCTGGCGGGCCTGTTCCAGCAGGCGATGCTCCAACGTCCGGGCCCCCTCGAGGGACGTTTCGGGGAGCAGGATGCCCCAGCGGTCGTCGCCGACCTGACCGATGTCGTCCAGCAACCGGAGGTGTTCCGACGCCAGTCGGACCAGCCGTCGGTGATCCCGGGGGTCCGCCAGGGTCACGAAGAGGACCGAGTGTACCGCACCCGGTTCCCTGGACACTCCTTTGTACCTGACGACGCCGGGGAGTCAATGATGGCGTCGTCGCCCTTTCCGTTGGGGAGGTCCGCGTGAGGACGGATGCCATCATGCGACCTCCTGGAACGAGTCCCGGCGCATCTGGGCGGGGCTTCTGAAGCCGAGTTTCTCGACGCGCCAGTGCTCGTTGTAGACCTCCACGAAGGCGCGCACGGCCTGACGCACATCCTCGATATTCTGGAAGACGCGGCCGTGGATGGCCTGTTCTTTGAGGGTCCGGTGGAATCGCTCGGCGACGCCGTTGGTCTGGGGTTCTTCGATGAAGGCGAAGGACGCGGCGAGGCCCCAGAAGCGGATCTGGTTCAGGAAGTGGTCGGACAGGTACTGGGTGCCGTGGTCCATCCGCAACGCGACGCCCCGGGCGATGTCGCGGCAGACGGCCCCGAAGACGTCCTTGATGGCCATGCCGACGGGCTGGAGCGCGTTGAAGCGGTCGCCCACTTTGCAGACGTGCCAGCCCAGGCATTCGGCGTTCCAGTGCTCGACGACGGCGAAGACCCAGACCCAGCCGTCGTCGACCGTGAAGACCCGCGTGCCGTCTGTGCCCCACATCACGTTCGGCGCGTCGGTCATGATGTGTCCGTCGTGCTGCTTCGCCGCACCCTGGCGCACGCGGTGCGGCGACAGAAGGTGGTTCTCGCGCATGACGCGCAGGACCCGCTTGCGAGCGACGCGGATCTCGCGCAGCACACGCAGCCGCGCCAAGACCTTGCGATGGCCCTTGCCCTCGGACGGCGACGACGCCAGGTCATCGCGAATCGCCACCAGCAACTCCGCGTCGGTCAGCTTCGGCTTCGGGCCGCACCTCCCTGCGGGCTTCGGTGGCCGTTCCTGGGTCTCATTTCCCCGCCAGACGTAGAAGACGACAGCGGCACGTCAAAGGCCTCGCAGACCCCTTCCACGCCGTGCCGGCGCTTCATCGCAGGCGAGGTCGCGACCATCATCGTCGCGACCTCTTTGGGTCGAAAGGGCTGTCACTTGTGCACGTTTGAGTTGCAGATCCTGCGGGTCCCCTCCGCCTCGTTCCTCCAGTTCCGTCTCCTGGCTCGCCATCGCCCGGTCGTGCCACTTCTTTCGCCGGTCGCTCTCGACCGACAGTCCTGCGACAGCGCCTCGATCGACTCGCCCCGAAGCATCCGAATCACGACTTCCCGCTTCCGAGTCGCCGTCCATCGCTGGCCTGACTCCGGCAGTCCGACCGCCCCGTTTCCCGCAGCCGCACCGCCGGGGGCAACTCCAGCCGGGCGATGCCCCCCGGCTATCGGACGTGCCACCGGCACGTCCTCCCCGGCACTCCGTAAAGGGAGCCTGGGCCCCCCTCCGTTGCCCCCGGCCGGTTGCCCCGGTCCTCCCTCCGCTCGATCCCTCGTCATCTTTCTCATCTCCTTGAACCTCCTCCCTCGGGGTCATGACCCCAAGTTCGTGTCCAAGGAAACTGGGTGCAGGTCACTCACCGAGCCACCCGAATCCGCCTCGGTAGGAGTCTCCCATTCTGAAGGGATGGATCAGCCTGCAGAACCGTCCATCGCAGTCGGACACCATCCATGGCCTACTCCTCGACCGCCGTCTTCGTCCCACCACCGTGGAGCGTGACGCGGGGTCGGCACCGCACCTTGACCGCGCCCCTGGTGAAGGCGTCGTCGGTCGACTTGCTGCTCCAGACGTAGGCCTCGCCCGGCCCAAGCTCGGCAAGCTTCGCGGGCGTGAGCTCGTCGAGCGCGGCATTTGCCTTCTGGACGTGCTTCAGCCAGGCGGGGGAGTTGAACTTGTGCATGATGATCTGCGTCGACAGCTCGATCAGCGACGTCGGTACGGAGGGGGGATCCTGCGAGGCGACCATGATGCTCGTGCCCTTGTGGCGCATCTCGCGGACGACCTCGATGAGCCCGGCGACGAGGTCGGGATTGTCGATGTACTTGTGGGCCTCGTCGAACACGACGAGCTTGTTGAAGGCCCGCCCCTCGAAGGTGGTCTCGGAGAACATCTGAAGGAGCACCACGAAGAGACCGAGCGCTTCGTCCTTCTCTACCAGCTCGTCTCTGAGGTCCACGATTACCAGGCGACCGGGCCGCAGCACATTCGTGAGCCGGCAGTTGTCATCGATGTACTCTTCGGCGAAACGCAGCCGCATGAGCGCGAGACCCTTCAGGTTGTCCGACAGACCCGAGTGCTCGACCTCCTGGCGAAGCCCATCGAGCGTGATCTCGCCGCGTAGCTTCTTCATGATCAGGCCAAGCTGCCGGATGTACATACTCTGGCTGCCGACTGCCCCCATAAGGAACTTCCAGTGAGCCGCTTTCAACTCCGAGGCGGCGAAGGCGATGGGCAACACCTGGATGCCCGGGTATTCGGCTCTCCGCTCCGAGACCTTGGCAGCCGGCGCCAGGATGACCACGTCCTCCAAACCGTGAGGCTTGGCGCCGTAGCGTTCCCACAACGCCGCAACCTCGGCGGTAGCCGTGTTCGGCAAGACCATCGAGGTGAACTCGGGCTTGTAGTCGAGCGTCGCGCTGTAGTGGAAGATGACGCAAGCCAGAGGGTGGGGCAGCACGTTCACCCCGGGGATCGGCATGCAGGCCATCTCGACAATGCTGCCAAGGGTGTAGCTCTTGCCGCCGCCTTGCACGCCGAACAGGCTGATGGTGTGCGTCTGGTTGAGGTCTAGCGCGATCTTGCGGCCCACCACTTCGCCAAGCACGCCGAATTGTGGGGACGGTGCGTTGACGCCGATCACCACGTCGCATGGCAGACCCGAGGCTGGCGCTCCAGGCTCTCGTGAGGTGATCGCTGGCCCGATGGCTTCATCTTCGCATTGAGGCTCAGGTTCCTTGGGCGCTTCCGTCGGCGCAGGCTTCCGGCGTGGCACCGCCTGCTCCTCGGCTACGGGGGCAGCATCGGCCACACTTGAACTTCCGCCGGAAGAGTCTCCGTCGTTGACCGGCGAATCGCCGGGAGCAGAGGCAGTCGTGTCGTCCGGTTCATGCGCGGCTGGTTTTTCTGTAACAGGGCGATGCTCCCCGTTCCAACCGAGGTCAACCGAGGTGACCCGCTGCCGCTCCTCGACCAGGAATGCTGCCGAGCTGAGCTTCGGAATCGGTGCGCTGGTCAACGCCACCGGCGCAGCCTGTTCATCGCCGGCCCCTCCATCGCCGCCGTCATCCGAAGACGGCGCCGAACCCGGGCGCTCCACCAGGGCGTGAATGAGATCCCTGCCGATGCGGTGGAACTCGATGCCGACCTCATGTTCGGGTGGCTCGGTTCCGGGCTTGTCGAAATCGAACACCAGCCCGCTTCGCGTGAAGCGCAGGGTGTATCCGGCCTCGAGGACGTCGAGGAAGGTTCTGGCCTCCTCCCCAGCTACGGGGTCCATGAGGTGATAACGCAAACCCCGGTCGAGGTAGAACTCGAGGAGCGTGGCCAGCTCACGCGTCTTGAGCAGTCGATCGGGCCGGTCCGGCTTGGTCCGATGCGGATCGAAGTGCTTCTGGAGGATGCGCTCGCTCTGGTTGAGTTGCTCGGTGATGTTCTCCTTCACCTGGCCGTAGCCACTGAGCCCGAGCTTCTGGGCGTAGCACTTCACCTCGACAAGATTGCATGTGATGGTTCGACGGGAGACGTCGAGGTCGAACAGGGCCAGATCAGTTCGGCGCAACGTGACCTCGTCGCCAATGGCTTCTGCCTGCTTCTTGGCGGATTGAAACAGCTCGAGGTGGGCGTCAAGCGGTACCACGATCTGGTTTCGAAGCGCTCCCTGGTGCTCCAGGTATAGGCGAGCCAGAGCCATGCCCAGCGCTTCCGCGCGTGCCGTGGGAGAGGAGACCAGCTTCAATGCCAAGCGGCCTGACAGAGAACGGAGCTGCTCCAGGATGAGGACTGCCTGGCGACCCTCGGCGTCCAGACCGTACTGCTGCAGTACCGGTCGCAGGATGGCCTCAAGCTCGGCGAGCGACCTCGAACTGATCACAAGGCGGTGGCCGTGATCGGGAACCCCGAAGGGCGTGTAGTCGATGAGGTAGTCCGGCCTATCGCGGCGCCCGCCGTGGTCGAAGAACTCAATCCCCATATTGCGGTCGATGGTGAAGACCCAGTCGCTGGTGTCGTGGACCTCGCTGATCAATGCACGCTCGTCCGGATCGAGCTCGAGGTGGATGATCGGTCGCGACTCGAAATCGGGAGTCGATCGAGCAACGGTCGCAACAGCCGCGGAGAGCAGCGCGGGGAGCTGCCCGAGGAGCATGCTCGTCTCTTCGGCACCCGCGATCATCGTCGCGGTCCCGTGGCGGGGCTGACGCTGCCATCCAGTACCCGTCTCGTCATCCCGGTATCGCACCGTGAAGTCTTGGACGAGCCCGTGCAGAGGGATCGTACGTTCGAGCCGGAATGGTTTTCCGGCGCCGACTTCCTCGGGCGGGAAGACGTCAAAGAGGAAGCTCAGGTGGGACCGATAGCGTGAGGGGTCTTCGCGGAAATCGGCGGTGCCTCGAATGGCAACGTTCAGCTTGGGGAAGACATGGCTGCCCGTCGGAACTGAGAAGGCCTCGCCAGCCAGCGTTCCTTCTCCAGCAAGCAGCTCCGTGATGGACTCGCCGACTCCAGGTGCGTCGGGATCGGGCACGAACAGGCGCAGGTCGTAGCGAAGGTCCTTGAACGGCTCCTGCTTCTGAAGAGCCACAAGGGCGTCGGCTAGCACTTTCGCGCGCCCTGGGTTGAACGCGTTGATTGCGAGAGTCCGGACATAGGGGTGCTGCACGAGGTAGCGCTCGATCCTGGATGCGATCACTTCACCGGTGACAGCGAGCCCACCGATGGACGGCTCTGGGAGCCCGAGCGCTGCACAGACGTCGCCGAGGAGCCCTCGTGGATCCTCCTCGGTCGCGGGTGCATAGAGCGACCAGAAGGGATGGATGTTGTCGACCGCAACGAACACACGGCCATCGCTGATCGGAAGCATCGCCGGGAAGTTCACGGAGGAGATCCCGCGCAGGAGAGCATCCCGTGCCGGTGTGACGTGCTCTTCCGGCCCCTTCGTCGTGGCCTTTACCCAGGCCGAGCCGAGCTGGGCCCAGCCGAGTTGCCACAGGACCCGCAGAGGATGCGTCGGCGCGATGACCGCCGCTTCGCGAACGTGACCGCGGTAGTCCTCGATGACGAGACGAATAGTGTCCACTGCCAGGGCAACACGGAGCGCAACCATGGCCTTGAGCTGATCCCTGCCTGATTCGCGCTCCACTTTGGCCGAGAGGTCCTTCAGCAAATCGACGTAGGCGGAGGCGTAGGCGAGGACCTTCTCCTTCGCAGCGAGAAAGTCGAGCCCCTGGGTGACGAGGCCTTTGTTCTGCGTGACTGTGGCGAAGTACTCCGTGCGCGCATCGAGGAAGCTCCGCACCGCGGCGGCCGACGCCGGCCATTCGCTAATGTCGCCTGTTGGCGTCTGCGGTTGTCCCATGTGAATCTGCATCCGCCAGCTCACCGGGCGCTCGGGACTCGCGAGGATCCGTTCCTCGACGATCTTGAGCCACCTCGCGACCGCGATCTGGAAGGTACCCTCTTTGCCGAACTTCGCCTCGATGGTGTCGTGCGCGGTCGAACGGCGCTGGGTGTTCTTCTGGGCCCAACCCACACTCTCCAGCACCACGTCCTGTGGCTCCCGGCCTTGAAGAATTGCCGTGAACTGGCGATCGATGCGTGCGTGTTCCACGCTCTCGGCCTTGGGTACCGCCCGCTGAGGTGGCTCCTCCTCGATCTGGCCTTCGGGCAGCACGTAGAAGGGCTCGCTTTCGTTCGAGCGCCTGGCGGGGGAGCCGGGCGGCTCGTCGATGGGGATCGGATCTCCGTCAGCGGTCCAGGGCTGCACGCGGATGTTGTACCAGCCCTCCTCGAATTCGACCTTGTTGAGCTTCGAGAAGGCCACGTTGCAGGTGGTGCGGTTCGTCTTCCAAACAGGCACCTTGTGGACCACCCCCACCGGGCCCGTGTCCTTGGAGATGATCTGAACGGTGAAGTGATCGAGCCCCTGAACCTGGCCAGGATGGGGCGAAACCTCGATCACGACATTGAGCTTGCGTCGCTCGTTCGGTGCAAGCACCTGCTGGCCGATGAAGTCCACAAGGCGCTCATCGGTTTCATCGTCAGCAACCACCGGCAAATCTGTCTCGACCTTCACGAACGCGATCTTGTCGGGCGAGGTCTCGGAGGCAAACTCCCACTTGTCGAACGAGAGATCCCAGTTGCGGCGGTAGAGAACGATGTTCCGGGTCCATAACACCGGGTCTTCAACTCCTGTCTCCACCAGGTACTCGGCCAGTCTCCGACGCAGCCCCTTGTTCACCAGATCCAGCCCGAGAACACGCGCGCGTACCGAGGCGTCACCATCGGTGAGTCGCCTGACGCACTCGAGGTTCCTACGGACGCGGCCGTATGCCGTCGTCGGATCGACAAAGAGCTTGAAGTCCGGGACAAGGCCGAGCTCGTACAAGGCTCCGCCAAATGCTTCACCGTCGTTGCCGTTCGCATGGGCGCAGAGCAGGTAGCGTACCTGGGCAACGTCGCTGGCCCAGCGCCACCGCTGCTCCCGAAGGAGCTGGAGCGCGTCACGAACGTAGCCCAGCAACGAATGCGGGATCCGCTCGAGCAACTGATTGCGCAAGGACTCGTAGGAGTCCCTGACCGGGAACTCCTGGAACGTGGCGACGCCGAACGAATCTTCAGCGCTCGTCCTCAGGTTGGCGGGCAAGAACACACACAGCGGCGGGCGCAGATCTCCGTTCGGAAGCGGATTGCGGAGCTCGACGAGCTTGGTCGAGGAGATGAGCAGATCTCCGTCAGGCGCGGTCGAACCGTTGGCCAGAATGAAAACCTGGGCTTCCGGCACCTCGCGCCGAAGACCCTTGGCCAGCGAGATCATCAACTCACCATCCAGATCCGACACCCGCATGCAGTGTCCGGCTCCGCGCTCGCGCAACGTCGCTGCCAGTCGCGGAAGAAGCAACTGCTCAACCGCACGAGTCAGATCGACGGAGGACAGTGCCCGAAAACCGTTGCTCATGGCGCACCTCCGTTGGTCTTCGCGATCGTGTAGCGAGGCATGATCGTCTGCGTGATATAGGCATCTGACAGATCTCGGAAGAAGCCGATCTCCCGAAGGCGGCAGCGGAAGCTTTGGACGTTCAGCCTCAGGGCTGCCAGGTCCTTGATGCTTGCGGTGCCGAAGCCATCTCCCGACGGCAGTCGATCAATGTAGATGCCGTAGCGTTCACGCAGGAAGACAAGCAACTCGTCGATGCGCAATGCACGCGTATAGAAGCCGGAACCAGACGAGCGCAGGACCGCGATCTGGAGGAGGACCTCGAGCAGTTGACTGCCGACAGCGAACCTTCGCGGGCTGGCCTTGGACTGGTGCATGATACCGGCGTCTCCGCGCTTGAACACCGAGTCCAGAAACTCGGTGATGTACCGACGATGGTAGGAACCCCGAAGGGCCATCAGAATCTCGACGTACATGTCGAGATCGCTGAGGCCCATTTCGGTGATGCGCTTGATCTCGGGATCGATCTCCTCTCGGGCATTGCCCCCCGTGTCCTCCAGCAGTCCGGCGAGCCTGGCCTTGAAGTAGCTTTCTCGATCGGCGGCATGTGGCGGCTCGAGCAAGGCGAGCAAGTTGCCGATGCCAAAGAAGCCGTTCGCCGGAGTCGGTAGTTTGCCCACTCGATGGCTGAGGTAGTTTGCGAGCTCATCGAGCTTGCGCAACAGGTAGTGCGACTGGACGTAGGTCGGAATGCGGCGGTAGTGCACATCCGCGCTGTGCCGTGCCAGGGCGGCCATGTGGCTGTCAAGGTCGTTGCCGAGGTCAGCCAGAAGATAGACACGATACGGGCAACCACCGTGAGCTTCCATCTGATCGGGTGACACGGGGCACACCTCGAATGCGCAAGTCGGGTCCGCGCTTCGCCGCCGCACAAGTTCGGGCAGGAGCTTGATGAGTCGGAGATGGTAGAGCCCGAGGTGGAAGGCGAACAGCGTCTTCAGGTACTCGACCAGGACCGTGCGGGGGATGTACGGCTCGTAGGCAAGAAGCCTGAGCGTATCGTCGGCCAGGAGATCCACCTGTCCAATGCAGAGTGGAGGAAAGCGCTCGGGCTCCTGGGAGTCGCGCATGTCCACGGAAACCTGCTGGTCGAAGTGGAGCAGCGCCTGCGTCTCGACATCCACCGACGCGGACGGATCGTATTTGTCGGTATGCAGATCGATGCCCGCGAAGAAGAAGCGCGTGAGTGCCTCGCGAGCCACCTGTCCCCTTCCACCACGAGCGTAGTAGAGCATCCAGTAGAGTTGCTCGGCGGCGCCGTAGTCACGCGCGTGACGTGCGTTCCGGAACTTGTAGGTGTTGCCGTGCAGCGGCCTCGGGGCGGCGATCGCCTGGTTCGGCCGGCCCCGGTTGACCATATCCATCAGGTCCGTTTCGATCCATCGCTCGACGAGGTCCTGATGCTCGGCGAACCCAGCAAACTGCTTCGGATCCTTCACGTACTCGCGAGCAAAATCAGAGACGGTGAGGTCGTTCTTGCGTGGCGGCCGGCGGGTACCGTAGCCCCCGAAGCGCAAACGAGGGAACAGCATCGTCAGCACGCGGTCCATGTTCACCGGCTTGAAGTCGATGTATGAGAGTTGTCGGAGTCGGAACTCGCGGTCCTTTCCCTTGATTGCCATCAGATCGTCCCTCCCGGCAGCGCCTCCAGATGAAGCGTGCCCTCCGACTCACGCCGAATGCGGTAGAAGTCGTGGCCTGTCCGGCTGAGCAAGACCTCCTGGTAGGGGGCAGAGGACAGGACGTTCTTGAAGACCGTCAGCGTGAGGTAGTAGCCCTGCAACTCTTCGAGGCTCGGCCGGTAGCCATTGTTCAATCGGGCCAGCATCTCGTAGATATCGAGGTCCACGAGTAGCTCGGCTTGCTGCCCAGATGGCGCTGTGTAGACGAGCCGCAGTGTCTGTGGGATGTGTTCGACGAACTCGTTGCTGGCTCCAGAAGGGAGGTCGAGGCGGAAGCACTCACCTGGGAACAGCCGGTAGCTTCGTACCGTGGCGCGCTCGACCACACGGACCCGCAGGGCGAGGGCGTTGCCGAGCCGCTTGGGGTTGCTCAAGCCCTCGCCGCGATTGATGGCCGTCAGGATCTCGTCGAGATGGATGCCGGGTTCGGTCTGGCCTGTGATCAATCGCCAGAATTCGTCCGCTGTCCGATACGGAAGCATCTCCTTCCAGTTCTCGTCGCGACGCTCGAAGAACTGGCGCCGGCGAAGCATGGCAACGTACTCGCGATGGTCCGCCATACGTCGCGCGGCAGAGCCAGCCGACGCGTCTCGGGGCAGCTCCCGGTACATGCGGTCGAGGAGCTGGGTGTCGAAGTCGGCCCGTGACGCAAAGGTGAACCGCGCCAGCTCGCCAGCGTCAGGCGGCAGGTAATCGAGCGCACGATCGATGTCCGGGTTCGACGCCTCTCCCATGTCGATCTCGGCGAGCAACGACAGGAGCCGATCCGCGGTGCCTGCCCCGCCGCGCCAGGCGTTGAAGTAGAACCCCTGCAGGATCTGGTAACGAGCCTCCGAACTTGTGCTGGCGTACAGGGCGTGGATGTCGTCGCAGTCTCGCGTGCCCGCGAGAGTGAACGCCAGGGCCGAGCGCAGGTCGCGCATGGTGATGTGCAGCCGCCCCCGCAGGTGCGTGATCGCGTAGAGCCGTCGCAACCGCTCGGCGACCTTGGGACCGGCCACGGGATCCATGAAGGTCCGGGCGTTGTGGAATACGTAGCATCGGTCGCGGATGTCGCAGCTCGCACAGGGCTCCCAGAACTTGTCGTTCACGAGGCGAAGCAAGAGTCGGTCAAAGATCGAGTTGGGCCCAGGCACACCGGGCGGGTCAGCCACGACAGCGCGCAGGTTGAGGTTCACCGCGACGACGCCATCCGAGGCAGGGGCACCGGCAAGGCCGGCCATGACCAGGTCCCGCAGGCGCGGGTACTGGTCCTCGTGCTCGGTCAGGAAATCAATGAGGCGGCCCTCGTTGATCGCGATGATCCGCGTCTCGTCGCCAGGCCAGGTGATCGAATCCGTTCCCGCGAACGGCCCCAAGAACTCCTGAAGCACCTCGTCGTTGACCTTGGTGTCCTCGTCCTGACTGCCATCGTATTTGGTGAGGAAGCGACGACCTCGGAGGGTGAACTCCGAGCCGTTCATCGTCCGGACCAGGGTGGATTTCACCTCGTCTGCATCCTCGATCCGGTTGATGAAGGCGGTCTTGCCGTCGCCCGCGTTCCCTGTGACAGCGACCAGACGAAACTCGCCGGCGAGCACGGCCGGCCGCAGCCTGTCGTCAAGCAAGGTGGGAATGTACGTCTCGCGCCCGACGTCATCCAGCCCGCGCGTGCCCGCGTTGGTCGTCGGGCTCTGGCTGTACATCGTGAGCAGGTGCGTGACGAACGGGTTGAAGTTGGGCTTGTGGGGCTGGAAACGTGCCAGCACCCCGGCGTCCGGCTTGGGCGTAATCGTGACCACCGGCGCCGGGGGCGTGACTCGAACCTTGACCACTCGCGCGAGCGCCTCCCGGAACTCGGTCGCCGAGAGAAAGCGGTCGACCCGGCTCGGCGCAATCGCGCGGAGGATGACCTGCGCGAGCTCCGGGCTCATGTCCGAGACGTAGTCCCGCGGATCCCTGGGCAGGACCTTCACCGGCGGCATCGGCTCGACCCACGGGTACTTCCAGCCGGTGGCGCACTCATAGAGCGTGATGCCGAGCGAGTACAGGTCCCAGTCAACCTTCTCCTCGAACGTCAACGAATCGGACAACTCGAGGTCCGGGGGGATGTAGCGTCGCGTGCCGCCTGCCCCGGCTTCTTCGTCGTCCTGACGCACCGCCACGTTGAAGTCGATGATGCGCACCCCCTGGTCGGTCCAGAGCAGGTTCGACGGCTTGATGTCGCGGTGGAAGACGCCGCTCGCGTGCAGGTACTCGAGCCCTGTCAGGGTGTCGAGGCCGATGCGCTTGACGTCCTCGAGCGAGACCGAACCGCTCGTGAGCAGGTCGTCGACGCCGGTGCCGGCAATGTACTCGAAGACGAGGTACGGGGTCTCGTCGGGAAGCTTGTCCGCCCATACCACGCGAACGACGTTCGGGTGGGGCTTGAGCTTCTCGAGGACGCAGTACTCCTGCTTGAGGCGCTGGAAGGTTGATCGCCGATCCTTGACGATGATCTTGAGAACCCGGGTCGTGTCCGCGAAGGAGTCGAAGACCCGGTACACCGCTGCGAAACCTCCCTCGCCGAGCTTTTCCTCGATACGGAACCGGTTGGCGATTTCCTCCCCGCGCTTGAGCGCCCGGTAGTCGATCTCTGGCCGCGCCACAACGGGCGGCAGGCTCTCACCCGGCTTCGGCTTTCCGGCCTCCCTCGGGTCAGGTCCCACGATCTCGTTGAACCTCGAGAGAGCCACGGCTGCGGACGAGGGCCGGTCCTCCACGTCGAACGAGCAGAGCGCCTGGAGCCAGCCGTCCAACTCGGCGGGAAGATCCGGCTTCTGTTCGGACGGCTTCACCGGGAACACGCCGTCCTTCTCCATCATGTCGTCGATGGAGGACCACGGCAGCTCGCCCACCAGCAACTCGTAAAACACGAGCCCTGCCGAGTAGAGGTCCGAGGCCACGCTTGCCTTCGACGGGTCCTTGTGGCACTCGGGGGCCTGGTACCTCGGGTCGATCTCGTCGACGATGTCCTGGGCGATGGTGCTCCTCCGGTCCCTGCCAGAGCGCGCGTAGTCGAAGCCACAGATCAGGGCGTGGCCAGTGGTGCTCACGATCACGGCGTCCGGGTTCAGGTTGCGGTGGACGACCTGCGGGTCCGCGCGGTGGGCGTGGTCAAGCGCGGCGAGCACGTCTCGGATCACGGCGATCTTCTGGTCGAACGTGAGCGCCAGCCCGCTCTTCTTGATGTGCTGGCGCAAGGCGTGGCCTGCCACGTCGCCGGTCACGAGCACGAGTCGGTCCTCGGCCTCGGTGGGAAAGAAGTCGCGAACAGGCAGGATGTTGGGATGGCCGGGGATCGAGGCCACGGCCCGGAACGCGTTTCCGATGCGGTCGAGTTCTCGCTTGCGCTGCTCCTCCGGCAAGTACGGATCCACCTGGTACACGCGCAGCCGCGCAGTGCCGCCGCGCCTGGTCCCGATCAGCGTGTGCCTGGCGCGGTACTCGGTGTAGCGGTCGGTGCCGCCAAGCTTCTCCTCGACCTGCCAGTTGCCGTAGCAGGGAGGGGCGCTCTGGGGTTTGGCGCGGCCGACGATGGCCTTCTCGATCTGTCCGAGCTGGGCACGGATGTCCGTCGAGCACCCCGGGCGCACTCGCCCCTTGTCCTGGAAGAAGGCGGTGCACTTCTTGAGGTACGCGACCGAGGGGCCGTCCTGACCTCCGTGGTCCTCGACGAGTGCATCGGGTGCCGTCATCAACACGGCCGCGTCGACCCAGACGCGGCCCATTGCGTCATTCGCCGGGTACTGATCGCAGATCAGAGTCTTGAGCGCCTTGGCGTGGTTGCGCAGGATGGCGAGCGGCGAATGGTAGGGGGCGCGGCCCTCCGGATACCATTGGCTGCCGTAGATGTCGACGTGCCCCCGCGTCCCCTTCACGTCGATGACGAATACGCAGTGCGGGCACAAGAGGGCGATGTCGATCTCGTACAGCTCGTGGCCCTGCCTCAGCTCGAAGTTGTGGATGACCGTGAACGCGTTGGAGAGGTTGTCCCGCAGGTAGGCGATGGCCTGACGCTCCGACTCGTTGGCAGGCTGACCGATGGCGATGACTTTGGCCATTAGGCACCTCCTTCGATAGCAGCCTCGACCATGGCTACGGCCTCGTCCTCGAGCTTCACCGACCGATGCCGCTTGTCGTAGGCGTCGGTCACCAGATCGTGGATCTCGTCGCGTTGTCGCCTGTCGGGATACGGGACGGGAAGCTCGTGCAAGAACCGTGGATGATGGTCCTGCAACTTCGTTCCCATCGACACCGAGCGGAGCATTCGGAATGTCGTTTCAGATCGCATGAAGGCAAAGAGACAGCCCGGAGGTATCTTGTCGCCATCGGCGATCACTCGAAGGAAGTCCTCGGAGTAGGCACGCTCGGCGTCCTTGCCCCAGACGAACTCCGATCGGCAGTAGAGCTCAGACTCACCAAACGTACCGCGGGCAGCAACGAGAGTTGTGCCAGGCTCGACGAGCACATCAGTACCGACCGACTTCTTTGCAATCCAACGGCCCTCCGGCCGCACCCAGAAGATCTCTTTCTGCCCAATGAGCTGATAGGAGTATTCCGGTTCCGCATCGATCCGCTTGTAGCGGCCACCACGCTTGAGCGTGCCCGGTTTGCACAGCTCGCCAAGAGGCCTCCACGACTTCGCCCGGATCGTGTCACAGAGCTGCTGGAACCTCGGGTTGAAGTTGAGAGCCCTGAGAGACGCCGGTGAATCGAGCTTCCGCGTGAAGCCCAAGTCCGGATTGTCGCTGTGCCACGCACCGGAGGTGATATCGTTCAGTCCAACGGCGGCAAAGAGCTTCTTCGTGGCAAGCTGGACCTGTTGCTGGTACTCGCTGCGGAGCTTGGCGGCCTGGGTGACCAAATCGTGAGCCCGACGCTCGAGCTGGTCGTCGAGGCGAGGAACAGGGAGATTGGCGAGATGGTCCGGCTCTATATGTTGGATGATTGAGCCGTACGTACCTCCAACCACCAGCGGCACACCGAACCTGCTGCTCAGGTAGGCGTGAAGGTATCCAGAGCGAATCTTGCCATCATCGGCCAACACGCGCATGAAGTGCTGAGAGCCCGCCATACCTTTCATGTCCGGACGTGAGTAAGCCATGCGCCCGACGGTTCCCGAGCAAGAAATGAGTGTCCAGCCCTCGTCTATCAACAAGTCCGGCTGATTCTGCACCTGTCTCTTCGCCAGCAGGGGCACGAAGCTCAGGTCTGCCTGAAGAATGTCGGTGCTGCCGAGGAACGGAACTCCGTATTCAGCATCGAGCACGTAGGCTCGAGGAAAGCGAGGGCCGTTGAAGATGCCCGCCATGCCTCCCTTGGTGAGTTTGCACAGCGGCGTCTTCGATGCCTTCATCTTGGCGAGCAAAACCTTGGCTTCAATCGCACCCGACAGGTATGGCCCGCAATCCAGCCGTCGGCCCTCCTTCTCGAGCCAGGCACTCGGGACGACTCTGATCTGCTTCTCCCTCATCGTCCCTTCCTCCCCTCGGCGACGAACTTCCGGTAGCGCTCGGCGACGATCGGCAGCTCGTCGTCAATGTGCCGCTGGCGGCGAGAAACGACCCGGGACTCGACCTGACCGCCCACGCGTACCCGCTCGACGACCTCGTCGTCGAACACAAGCTCCTCGCCGTCGGGCGCACGCTCGAAGAGCAGGTTGCCGCGCGCATCAACACCGGCGCGGTTCACGACGGCCATGAACACCCAGTAGTCGGGATAGGAAGTGAGCTTGAGCTCCTCTTCGCTCCGGCGCCGAAGCACGAGCAGGCTCGGCAACGCCGGCGTCAGGCGGTAGTCCTTCAGCGTCACCTTGAACGGCTCGACGGGCAGGTCCACGCTGGCGAGCACCTCGCAGTGGCGCAGGATCCAGGCGCGCACGTACTCGTCGCCTGGATTGCCGAGCAGCCCGTCGGGAAGCAGGATGGCGATGCGGCCCGTGCCCGGCTTGGCCCAGCGCCAGGCGCGCTCCAGGAAGATCACCTCAGGCGGCACGCCGCCGGACTTCGGGGTTCCGCTGTTGACGAAGGTCCCCTCGTCGGTCCTGTTCCAGTTCTCGCCGAGCGCGTGGCGCCTCAGGATCGCCTCGTCGGTGATCGTGTCCTTGGTGCTGAACCAGGGGTTGGTGAGCACGATGTCCATGCTCCCCTCAGGCAGCAACCGCGTTGCACGCTCCTGATCCTCGAGCTCGCCGTCGGGGAAGGTCCGCGCGTCGATGCGGAAAATGTTGCCGGGGTGCCCCGCCGTGAGCAGCACGTTCAACCGCGCGGCCACGACGAGAGATGGGGCCATGTCGCAGCCGAACACATGCTCGCGCGCCCACGCGGCCGTCTTGGCTTGGGCCTCTCGCAGCTGCTGCGCCGTCGCGGTGTGCGGCTTCACTCCGGCGCTCGAGAGGAAGGACTCGAAGACGTGAGCCGCGGCCATGCCGAGGAATGTCCCGGTGCCGCACGCCCCATCGAACACTCGGTCGTTGGGCCCGGGGTCGAGCATCCGCACCACCATCTCGGCCACGTTGAGCGGCGTCGGATAGCGGCCCTCCTTGCCGTCCATCGTCGAGCGCACGGCCGAGCGGTAGGCGATCGTCCGACTTCGCGGCAGGCTGTCGGCGAGGGAGTAGCGGGCCAGCTCCATCACCAGCCTGCTCGTCTGCGCGGCATCGAGGTGATCCAGGTCCCATCCGTGCTTCAACACCTCGGGCTGCCAGACGTGCACCGCCTCGAAGCATGCGGCCACACGCCTGCGGATGGCCGCCTGCCCCTCGGCGGTGAAGGGCTCGTCACCGCGGATCCAGAACTGCCTTTGCCCCGCTGGCCGTGTCTCGTCGTAGAGCTTGGAGATGAGCAACGCGCCGAGCGGCTTGAAGGCGTCGCCGCCGAGCATGAGGTTCTTGGTCAGGTACTGGTGGCAACGGCCCAGTGCAGCCTCGAGGTCCTCGGGATCGGCGGCTACCTGGATGGTGCCGCCCTCGCGCAGCACATCATCGGTGCGCTCGCCCGGCGCTGGCCACGCGCCGATGTTGAGGAACCTCGTCTCGAAGGTCGTGTCCTGGACCCGAACGAAAAACTCTTCGTGGCCGTTGGTCCACATGCCCAGGTGGCACGAAGGGAAGAGCTCAAGCTTCCTGTGCAGCTTGCGCAGGTCGGCGGCCGCCTCGTGAGGGCTTCGCAGCTTCTCTCTCGCCTTCTGGTTCTCGCAGACCACGATTCGCTCGACGTTTTCGTCGCAGGCCTCGGTGTCGTGACGCATGATGGCGATGTCGACCGACTGCTGGCGCTTGCCCTTGGCACGGAGCCGGTAGTTGGCCTTGATGTCCTTGCGGTCGAAGCCATAGCTCTCGATGAGCTGCCGCAGCACCTTCTGCAACAAGCGGTTCTTGGCCGAGGCCGCGATCGGCTCGCCGGTCAGGATGTCGATGAGGGTATCCGCGCCACCGGACTCCTCGTCGCTCTCCTCCTCACCCTCGATCTGGTCTTCAAGCTCTTCGCTCATTTCCCCGGCTCCGCGTGCTGCCGCCTGAAGGCGCGGTAGCGCTCCGCGATCTCAGGCAGGTCATTGTCGACGATCTTCTCCTTGCGGCGAAAGGTGCGCGCCACCTTGCGCCCTCCCACCGTGATGGTCTCGATCTCTTCGGTGTCCCGGGTCAGCTCCTCGCCCTCGGGCGAGCGCTTGTACAGGACGTTGCCGCGGCGATCGAAGCCGACCTTCTCAGCCACAGCCATGAACACCGGGTAGTCGGCCGCACCGCTCATGGCCTCCCGCTGGATCACCTCCGGCGGCTTCTTCTTCAGGAACAGAAGGCTCGTCAGGATGTTGACGTTCGCCTCGACGATGAAGGTCTCCACCGGCAGGTCCACGCTCGCCAAAACCCAGGCGTGCCGGAGGATCCACCAGCGGATGTACTCGGCGGCCGGATTGCCCAGGATGCCGTCGGGCAGGACGATGCCCATCCGGCCGCCCGGCTTGAGCCAATCGAGGCAGCGCTCGATGAACAGCACCTCGGGCGCAACGCTGCTCTGGCGTTTCGGGGTCTCGCGGAAAGAGCCGTCTTCGGTCCGCTCCCAGATGGACGCGAGGTGGAAGTGTCGCAGGATGTTCTCGTCGGTGATGGGAATGCCCGAGCCGAAGGGGGGATTGGTCATCACCACGTCTATCGAGCCGAACGGAATGTCCTTCTTCGCGGGTTCGACGCCTGGCAGGTAGCCCTCGGGAAACTCGAGCGAGTTGATGTTGTAGAGATGACCCTTGCCGTCGCCAGCCATCACCATGTTCATCTGGCTGGCGCGGATCAGGAACGGATCGAAGTCGCAGCCGTAAACTTGCTTCGATGCATACTCGCGTAGCCGATCATGGAGGGACTGGAACTCCTCCGAGGTCTCGTCACCGGCGCTGATCTTCGCCTCCTCGCGAAAGCGGTCCATCATGTGGGCGAGGGTGGCAACCAGAAACCCTCCTGTACCGCACGCGGGATCGAGAACCTTCTCGTGCTCCTTCGGGTCGAGGATCTCGACCACGAGCTTGATGGCTCCTCGTGGCGTGAAGTACTGGCCGCGGTCGCCGCGCAGGTTGGTGCCGACGATTTCCTGATACGCGGCGCCCTTGGCATCGACGTCGATGCGGGTTAGCTCGTACTTCGACAGTTCGGACACCATGAAGGCGAGAGCCCGCGGAGAAAGGGTGATCTCCTCGTTGCCGCGGAAGATCGAACGGTACTCCTGCTTGATTTCGTTGAAGAGCGGCTCGATCCGCTTCTGGATCTCCTTGCGTCCAGCCTCCGTGAACTGCTCCTGCGGCCCTGCCCAGAAACGACGACGCTCGCGCGGCGCTCGCTCGTCGTGCATCTTGCAGAAAATGAGGTAGAGGAACTGCCAGAAGGCAGCGTCCTTGGGCATTCCCTCGTTGCCGTGGATGAAGTTGTGGCAGCGTCGGAACGCGGTGCGCAGCATGTCGGGTTGCGCGCGGCGCGACTTCGCGTGGGACACCACGTCGCGCGTGCCAATTGAATCGTCGCCCATCGGCCAGTCACCGATCGGCTCGGCATCGACCTCCCACTTCGACTTCTTCTTCCGCACGAAGAAGAACTCGAGGCCGTTGGTCCATAGCCCGTATTCGCACTCCTCACATTCTTCGAAGAACGGCTTGATCTCCTCGATGTCCTTGGCGGCCTGCTCGTAGTCGCGCATCTTCACCGCGCCGCGCTTGTTCTGCTTGGGCTCCGGGCGGCAGACCACGACCCGGCGCAGGTGCTCGCTGGTGTGGGGTTTGCCCGGCGCGAAGATGGCGATGTCCACCCGACGGCGGCGTCCGCCAACCGACACCGGGAAATCAGCCTCCATGTCGTTGACCGAGATCCCGTACTCGTGGAACAGCGCCCGGGCGATGCGCTGGCGCACGAGTTCCTTGGGGGTTTCCTTCATCTCCCTGGTACCGGAGATGAAATCCAGAACAAAACCGTCGCGCACGAACTCGGCATCGTCGTCCTCATCAGCATCGTCGAACGAGCCGGTGTCGCTGTCGACGACATCGGCAACAGCCCATTCGACCTCCTCATGGCGCTTGCGGCGCTTGCCCGCCGTTGCCCGCTCACTCATTGAAGTCCTCCCCGGCGGCCTGTGCCTTCTGCTCCTCGACCCCGTGGTCCATGTCCCCGCGGCGGAAGTGCGGCTGGCCGCGGACCTTGAACGCCGGGAGCTCCTTGTTCTGGGCCATGGTGTTGACCGTCTTCTCGGCGACCTTCAGGAGGCGCGCGACCTCCTTCAAGGTCATTGACTCCTCTGAGATCACGGGCAACATCCTCCAGGGCGGCACAGGCTGGTGTAGACCATGCCGACCGTTTCCAACGATTGCCGAGATTACGGCAACCGGCCCATCGGCTGCAAGCGTGGACTTGACAGGAAGTCGGAAGGGTGTAACGAACCCGGTTCCCTGGACACTGACCCTGACGATGCCAGCGAGTCCATGATGGCGTCGTCGCCCTTTCCGTCGCGGAGGTCCGCGTGAGGACTGATGCCATCATGCGGCCTCCTGGGACCAGTTCAGGCGCAACTGGGTGGGGCTCCTGAAGCCGTGTCAGACACGCCAGCGCTCGTTGAGGTCCTCCACAGAGGCGCGTACGGCCTGGCGCACCACCTCGTAGTTCTGGAAGACGCGGCCGTGGATGGCCTGCTCCTGGAGGGTCCGATGGAATCGTTCCTCGACGCCTCGATCGATGTCTCGCGGCAGACGGCCCCGAAGACCTCTTGGACGGCCATCCCGACGGGCTCAAAGCGCGTTGAAGCGGTCTCCCACCTGGCAGACGTGCCAGCCCAGGCATTCGGCATTCCGGTGTTCGGCGTTTCGGTCATGATGTGCCCGCCGTGCTTCTTCGCTGCATCCTGGCGCACCCGGTGCGGCACCCGTGGCGGTAAGATCATGCGGCGGGTCCTGATGGCGAGGGCTCGGGGGGCCGGAGGGCAACCTGAGCACGCTGGAGGAGGGAGCATGGACGATGGGTACGGGTGGACGGCAAGGGCACGCGCGCGGTGGGCGCGATGAGCCAGACGAAGGGTCGCGTGGTCGGCGTTTTCGTGGGGATGCTCAGGACCGTGGACAATGGCCAGCCCTGGGTCACCGGGCTCTTCAAGGAGGCCGTGCTCGGGGCCGTCCGAGTCACCCGTACCGGCCTGCTCGGGGATGGTCAGGCGGATCTGGTCCATCATGGTGGGCCGGACAAGGCCGTGCTCGCGTATGCTTCATCCCACTACCGGGCATGGAGGAAGGAGGGGGCGATCGAGGATCTGAAGCCCGGCGGCCTGGGTGAGAATCTCGCGGTCGAAGGACTCGATGAGGACGTGGTCTGCATCGGGGACACCTGGCAGGTGGGGGAGGTCCTCCTCCAGATCACGCAGCCCCGCACCCCGTGCTGGAAACTGGAGCGGCGCTGGCATCTGGAAGGACTGGTCCGGCGGGTCCTCGAGACCGCGAGATGCGGTTGGTACCTGCGTGTCCTGCGAGAGGGGGAGGTGGCGGCGGGAATGGCGATGACGCTCGTGGAACGACCCCATCCGGACTGGAGCGTGGCCCGGGCGCTGCAGGCGCGGGTCCGTAGGGCCTCGGTCCCGGAGGAGGCCGCCTCCCTGGCGTCGCTTTTCGAGTTGTCGTCGTCCTGGCGCCGGGAACTGGGCGGTCGGTCGTAGTCCGGACACCGGACCCGGAGGTGTCCCACGTGGGAAACCTCCCTGGCCTCATCACCAGGTCCAAACGTGGCACGGACCTGCCCGGTTTGGCCCCCGGCAGATGCAGCACGACCTGGAGACCACGCGGGATCTGGAAGGTCGCCCGATCGAACGCGAAGCCGCGGTCTTCCAGCAGAAGGAGGCCTGAGTTCCCGAATGCGGAGATCCAGAAGAGTTCGAAGATTCCGATCAGTCCCGGGTGGAGGTGAGGGGAATCGAACCCCTGACCTCTTGAATGCCATTCAAGCGCTCTCCCAACTGAGCTACACCCCCGGGAAGGGCTGAGCCCCGAAACGCGGGAAGGCTTTTAGCCCCGTCCGCCCTCCTTGTCAAGTCCCTTTTCGGCTGACCCATCCCCTCGACTTGGAGGTCTCCCGTCGGGCGATTGGAGGCAGATCGATGCTCACCAACATGCGGAAATGATGACCTGAACGCTGGTCCCGGCGGGGTCGTGGATCACCCCCAACCAGGGCGTCCAGAGATTGCGGCCCAGAGAGATGTCCAGCCGCTGTCCCCATGCCCCGCCCCTCGAGATTCTCTGCCGTGATCACGTCGCCTCCGTCCCTTCGCCAAGGATCCGCAGATACCGTTCGTACGCAAAGATGCGGTTGCGCTGCCGACCGCTGATCTCTCGGACGATGCCCAGGCGTGCCAGGGCGTCCATGCTCTTGGCAACCGCCGGGAAGGTCAGTCCTGTCTGGCGGACGCCTTCCTTGATGGTGAGGAGAGGCCGCCGGCGGCAGACATCAAACACCCGCAACGCCGAACTGGCCATGCGACCCGCCTCCTGAACCTGCCGGGCATCCTCCTGGAACAGGGCGACCAGCCGTTGGGCAGTATCCACGGCATTCTGCGCGGTTGTGACGACACCCTCCAGGAAGAAGTCGATCCAGGCCTCCCAGTCCCCTTCGGTCCGGACCTGATCCAGCAAGCGATAGTACTCGGACCGGTGCTGCTTGAAGAAGAGGCTCAGGTAGAGGAGCGGCTCTTTGAGAATGCCTTCGTGATGGAGGACAAAGACGATGAGCAGGCGACCCACGCGACCGTTGCCGTCCAGGAACGGATGGATGGTTTCAAACTGGACATGGGCCAATGCCGCGCGAACCAGCGCCGGATACGTGGAGTGTTCGTCGGTGAGAAAACGCTCCAACGCCGTCATGCAGTCTTCCACGGATCCTGGAGGTGGTGGGACGAAGGCAGCGTTCCCCGGCCGGGTACCCCCGATCCAGTTCTGGGAACGACGAAACTCTCCCGGGGATGTTTCGCTGCCTCGGCCTCTCGATAGCAGGACTCCGTGCATCTCTCGGATGAGCCGATTGGAAAGCGGAAAGCCTTCTTGCAGGCGCTTTAGCCCGTGCTTCAGCGCAGCAACGTAGTTGGAAACCTCGGCAACGTCTTCGAGGGGCACCCCTGGCGCCTCCTCGAGTTCAAACAGCAAGAGGTCGGAGAATGAGGATTGCGTCCCCTCGATCTGCGAAGAGAGAAGCGCCTCACGGCGCAGGTATGGATACAGGAAGATACCGGGATCAGGCAGAAGGATCGTGATGCTGTCGAGCCGTCCCAGGGCCAGCGTCGCCTGCTCCAACAGCCGGATTCGGACGCCCGACAGGTCCAGGGGCGGACTGGGTGGCAAGGCCCTGGGAACGAAGGCGCGGACCTCCTCTCCACCGACCACGCTGATTCGGTATTCTCCTGTGGGGCCGCGTTTCATGGGAAGCCCCCTGAATTCAACCACCGTTGAATAGCGCGCCTCGCTATCAAACGCAATAGCGCTTTCGTTTAGCAAGATGCCGTCTTCCGGCAAGTCCCTGCTTCCCCAGGCTCCTGGTCATCGCCTCCGCCTGCCTCCGTCGCAACGGTCCGGAGGGCCGCAACCGCCTTGACCGAAGGCCGCGAAAATGCTACCACCGCCCTGGCCCGAACCGGGGGGACCCGATGGGATTTCCGGAACGCCGGATGCGAAGGCTGCGCAAGACCGAGACCCTCAGACGCATGGTCCGGGAGACCCGCCTGACCCCGGAGGACTTCATCTACCCGCTCTTCGTGGCGCCGGGCCGCAACGTCCGGGAGCCGATCCCGTCAATGCCGGGCCAGTTCCGGCTGTCGGTGGACGAGACGGTGAAGACCTGCCGGGAGGTGGTCCGGCTGGGCATCCCGGCGGTGATCCTGTTCGGCATCCCGGAAAAGAAGGACCCGCTGGGCACCCAGGCCTACAACGACCAGGCCCCGGTGCAACGGGCCATCCGGGCCCTGAAGAAGGAGTTCGGCGACGACCTCTGCGTGATCACGGACGTCTGCCTCTGCGAGTACACCGACCACGGCCACTGCGGGCTGGTGGAAAAGGGACAGGTCCTCAACGACCCGACGCTGGAACTGCTGGCCAAGGAGGCCCTGTCCCACGCGAAGGCCGGGGCGGACATGGTGGCCCCGTCGGACATGATGGACGGGCGCATCGGCTTCCTGCGGGAGGAACTGGACGAGGCGGGCTTCGAAGACCTGCCCATCATGGCCTACTCGGCCAAGCATGCCTCGGCCTTCTACGGCCCCTTCCGGGACGCGGCGGACTCGGCCCCGAAGTTCGGGGACCGGCGGTCCTACCAGATGGACCCGGCCAATGGCCGGGAGGCCCTCATGGAGATGCTGCTCGACGAGGAGGAAGGCGCCGACATCCTGATGGTGAAGCCGGCGGGACCGTGCCTGGACCTGATCCGGGTCGCCCGGGACGAGTTCGAACTGCCCCTGGCGGCCTACCAGGTCAGCGGCGAGTTCGCGATGCTGAAGGCCGCCGCCGAGAAGGGCTGGCTGGACCACGACCGGGCGATGATGGAGTCCCTGATCGCCATCCGGCGGGCCGGGGCCGACCTGATCCTGACCTACTTCGCACTGGAAGCGGCCCGGCTGATCACCGGGAAGTGATGGACTCGGCCCGCCAGGCGAACCGGGCAGGGCCATTCCCGGAAACACCCTCAACGAGGCCCCGATGACCTCCGCAAAGACGCTCCCCCGCGATGAAACACGCGACCCCGTGCTGCGCTTCCTGCCCCTGGGAGGACTCGGGGAGATCGGCATGAACCTGGCCCTGATGGGCCTGGGCGACGACTGGGTGATCATCGACGCGGGGGTCCAGTTCCCGGACGCCGGCTTCGTGGGCGCCAGCAAGATCCTGCCGGACCTGGAACTGCTGTCGGAATACCGGGGCCGGGTCCGGGCAATCCTGCTGACCCACGGCCACGAGGACCACCTGGGCGCCGTGGGCTTCGTCGCGGAGGTCTGCCCGGCGCCGATCTACGCCCCGCCCTTCGCCTGCGAACTGATCCGGCTGAAGCGGGAGGAGTACAAGGACGCTCCCCCACTGGACCTGCGACCGGTGGCCCCGGGTCACGACCTCCAGATCGGGCCGTTCCGCTTCGAGTACATCCAGGTCACCCACTCGATCCCCGACGCCTACGCCCTGGCGATCCACACGCCGGTGGGACTCGTGGTGCACTCGGGGGACTTCAAGATCGACCCGAACCCCCTGGACGGCCGCCAGTTCGACCGCAGCCGGCTGCAGGCCCTGGGGGATTCCGGGGTGCGCCTGCTCTTCTCCGACAGCACCAACGCCGAGGTCCCGGGACACACCCGGAGCGAGGCGGCGGTGGCCCTGGAACTGGAGCGGCAGTTCCAGGAGGCGCCAGGACGCGTGATCGTGGCGATGTTCGCCAGCAACGTGCTCCGGCTCCGGGCGATGGCCGATGCGGCCCGGGCCACGGGACGGCGGCTCTGCCTGATCGGCCGCAGCCTGTCGGTGTACCAGGAGGCGGCGGAACGAGCCTTCCGGATGCCCCCGATCCCGGACCTGGTGGACTCGTCGGCGCTGCACCGGATGCCGCCCCGAGAGGTCGTGGTGGCCTGTACCGGGAGCCAGGCGGAGCCCCGTTCGGCCCTCTTCCGGGCCAGCCGGATGGACCACCCGGACCTCCGGATCCAGGAGGGGGACACGGTGCTGATGTCCTGCCGGATGATCCCGGGCAACGAGAAGGCCATCCACCGGATGCTGAACTCCCTGGCCCGCCTGGGGGCCCGGGTCGTCCATGAGAAGATGGCCCCGATCCACGCCTCGGGACACGCCTGCCGGGAGGAACTGCGGGAGATGATCCGGCTGGTCCGCCCCCGGACCTTCGTGCCGGTCCACGGGGAGTACTCCTTCCTGCGGGCCCACGTGGAACTGGCCGCCGAGGAGGGGGTCCCGGAGGCGCACCTGGTGGAGAACGGGCAACTGCTGGAGGTGACGCGGACCGAGACCCGGCTGCAGCCCCAGTTGCCCCTGACCCCCCACTACCTGGACGAGCCGCTGGTGGGCACGGCCTCGGAACTGGCCCTGGATGAGCGGCGCCGCATCGGGCAGGCCGGGGTCGTGTCGGCGCTGCTCCGGGCCCGACCCGGCAAGAAGGGCTGGCGGGCCACCGTCGAGGTCCGAGGCGTGGGCCTGCCGAAGGTGCCGGAAGGGCTGTTGGACCAGGCGGCCCAGCAGGCAGCGGAGCAGGTGGCGTCCTTGAACCGGGACAGCGGCCGATCGCTGCTGGAGGAGGTGCTGGTGGCGTCCCTCCGGTCCTTCTTCCGGCGCAACCTCGAACGGAAGCCGGCCATCCTTCCCTTTATCGAGGTCGAGGAGTCCTGACCGATGCCCCTGGAGCCGGACCAGACGACGCCCTGGACCTTCGCGCCGATGCGGCGGAAGGACATCCCTGAGGTGATGGTCGTGGAGCGCCTGTGCTTCCATGACCCCTGGGACAAGAGCGCCTTCGAGCGGGAGACCGTCAACACCTTCAGCCGGTCCCTGCTGGCCCGGGACGCCTCCGGGCGGCTGCTGGGCTACGCGATGTGGTGGGTCGCGGGGCCTGAGTTCCACCTGCTGAACCTGGCGGTCCATCCCGCCGCCCGACGCCAGGGACTGGGCAGGGAACTGCTGGACCGGGTCGTGGCCGACGCCCGAAAGGACCAGGCGGAGTTCGTGGCCCTGGAGGTCCGGACCAGCAACCTGGCGGCGAAGACCCTCTACCAGCACGCGGGCTTCCACACGGTGGGCGTCCGCCGCCGGTACTACCGGGACGGGGAGGACGCCGAGGTGATGCTGCTGCGCCTGGATCCACCCAGCCGGTAGAGCCCCAGCCGCATCCGATCCGATTGCCCCACGCACCAGGGGAAATCCAGGTCCTGGTCCGGCCGGACCTTGCGATCCAGTTCGACCCGCCGCACGGGGACCTCCCGCTCGAACACCGGTTCCAGGTCCCAGGAGTCCAGCACCCGGGCGCAGGCGGGATGCATGCCCGCCTCGCCGCAGGCCCGCAGCCAGCAGCGGGTCGAAAGGACGAAGAAGACGGGCCGCCCCCCGGGGTCCAGGGCCTGGAGACGGTCGGCATTGATCACGAGGTCATTGCGGAAGGGAGGACGGAACCAGTAGTCCGGGTGAAACAGGTGCAGGCGCTCGACCGGCTGGTCCTCGGGGCCCCGGCGGACCAGCACGACCGGTTCCTCCGGGAGAGCCCGGGCGACGTCCCGCCAGAGGTCCTCCTCGTCGTCGGCGTTGGTGCGCTCGTGCAGCACCGCCGTGGCATGGAGGGTGGACAGGACCAGCAGGGCCGCCCCGCCCCAGCCGAGGACCTGACGGGCCGAGGACCGGGGCACGGGACCGAAGAGGGACGCCAGGGAGGCCGAGGCGGCCAGGGTCAGCAGGGCCAGCGCCGGGGCCTGGACCCGGGGCAAGGAGACGTGGGGCAGGTCCACCAGGGAGATGGCGAGGCCGACCGCCGAGGCCAGCAGCAGTCCCAGGACCAGCCGTCGGTGTCCCGGGATGCCGATCCCCGCCAGGGCCAGGACCGTGACCCCGACGGGAAACCAGGCGGGCCGGAAGGCCAGGTTGCGACGAAGGAAGTCCGGGGCCAGGGCGATCCAGGACGCCGGGTCGCCCAGGACCGGGAGATTGCCCAGGGAAACCTCCGACCCGACGGCCAGCCGGAGGTGCCAGACCCGGAGGGCCAGGAGGACCGCCGCGGCGACGAACCAGGGCCAAGACCGACGGGAGGCGGGGCCGGACGATGGCCCGGCCGGTCCGGGAGCAGGAGGAGGCAGCAGGACCAGCAGCAGCGGGATCAGCACGAGGAACTCGGGACGGGTGAAGGCCGCCAGCATCAGGCCCGTGAACGCGAACAGGGCATCGGAGGACCTCCGATCCCGGCGGTACCGCAGCCAGGAGGCCAGGCCCAGCAGACACCAGAGGGTCGCGGGAACCAGCAGGCTCTCGGTGGTGGCGTCCCGGGCGAAGACCGGCACCAGGGCCAGCAAGGCCGCGGCGGCCCGGACCCCCACGGTGCCGGCACCGGACAGCGCCATCAGCCCCGCCCCGGCCAGGGGGATCAGGGACCCCAGCACCGCATTGCCGGCCGACAGGGCCCGGTGGGAAGGGCCCGTGAACCAGAAGATCAGGTGGTCCCAGACGAGACCCGCCGGGCCGTGCTTCGGGACATCCTCCAGGGACGCGGCGGCCTGCACGAGCCAGTAGCCCATGTAGTACATGACCGGGCGATGGGGCAGGACCCAGCGGAAGACCGCGCCGGCCGCCACCATCCCGAGGACCCACCGGGGGGCGAGACCCCGGACCTCCCGCCACAGGCGACCCAGCATGAACGGGAGGCCCCCCAGAAACAGCGCCACGAGCAGGAAGCCGATACCGACCATCACCCGGTCGATCCATCCGGCCTGCCGCGGTCCGGGCGGCGACCACGGGACCGGTTCCTGGGGACCGCCCCCGGCCGCCGGAGGGCCCCGATCGTTGCGGGCCACCGTCTCCCGGACCTCCTCGATCAGCGGCGCGGCGGCGGCCGCCGGGCGTCCTCCCTCGGTGGGACCCAGGTAGCGCAGGCCAAAGGACGAGGTCCGGGCCACGTAGTCCCCCCCGGAGCCCAGGCGATGCAACTGGACCTCGACCAGATTCCTTCCCTCGGGCTGCCGGGGGTCCAGCGTGAAGACCAGCCGGAAGCCCCAGGGCTCCTGGAAGGCTCCCACCAGAGGCAGGGCCCAGCGGGTCCGGGGGGATCCCGTCTCGTCCCGGATCAGGGGGACGATCGGCGGTGGCAGGGGTGGCGTTGGGCCCGGTTCCGACCGGGCAGGCGCCGGGAATGCCGCGAACAGGATGACCAGCAGTCCCACAGGGATCCCGAGACCTGTCCGAGGTGATGACGACACGATTGCCGACCTCCCCGGCCTCGGGGCCCGTCTGGGCCCATTTCCCGCCTTGCCACTGGCTCCGCTCCCCTCCTACCCGCTTCCCGCACCGCCTGTCAAGGAAGCCCCGATTCGGATGCCGGGCCGCAGTTTGACCGGGGTCCGCGTGGCACCGTAGAATGGCTCGGCGGAAGGGGCCCCGATGAGTCGCACCGAAGCCAATGGAGTCTGCCCCCACTGCCAGGCCTACACGGGCCCCGTGGGCACCCCGTGCATCCGGGCGGCCTGCGCCGAGGGGCCCTACCACTGCATCCCCGTGGACTGGTACGACGCCACCCGGGCCTACTCGGCCCGGAAGAGCCGCCCCATCGACCCCCGCGTCGGCCGCATGGTGGACAAGTATCTCCTCTGTGCGAATCTGGGCGAGGGCGGCATGGGGTCCGTCTATGTCGCCATCCAGAAGCCCCTCTTCCGGGAAGTCGCCCTGAAACTGATCGCCGACGTCGAACTGACCAAACACGCCGTCGGCCGGTTCGAGCGGGAGGCTCGGGCCATCTCCCTGCTGGACCACCCGAACATCGTCAAGATCTACGACTACGGGGTCACCCAGTTGGAGCGGAAGATGCCCTTCATGGTGCTGGAGTACCTGCGCCATGGGCGCACGCTCCGAAAGGCCATCGGCAGCCTCCGGACCGGCGAGGCGGTCGATGCGGCCGTGGTGCTGCGGATCTTCCAGCAGGTCCTCAACGCCCTGGGAGCCGCCCATGCCGTCGGAATCATCCACCGGGACGTCAAGCCCGAGAACATCATGGTCCTGGCGGTCCACGGGGACCCCTCCTTCGTGAAGGTGCTGGACTTCGGCCTCGCCCGCCTGGAAAGCGACGAAACGAACTTCGAAGGGGAGGACATCACCGCCGGGCGTCTGGTCGGCACCCCCTACTACATGGCCCCGGAGCAGATTCCCACCCGCAAGAATGCATCGGTCACCCTGGACGGCCGGGCCGACCTCTATGCGGTGGCGGTGATGCTCTATGAGATCCTCACGGGCACCCGTCCCTTCGAGGCCCCCGACCCCCTGGGCGTCCTGGCCCGGAAGATGGACCCCGAGATGGACCCCCTGGCCCTCCCCGTCGCCCAGAACCTCACGAAGGTCCAACGGAACTTCCTGGGCAAGGGACTGGCCCGGGACCCGGAGCAGCGCTTCGCCAGTGCGGCGGAGATGTCCCAGGCCCTGGAGCAGGCCCTGAATCCAACGACCCGGGTGGTCGGGCTCGTCGTGCTGGGGTCCGACGACGACAGCGATCGGGTGGTGGCCCCGGGGTCGGACCCGGCCATCCCCACCCCCACCCATCCCGAGGCCCCGACGCCCGAGACCCGGACGCCCGCACCGACCGAGACGGTCCCCCCGAGCACTCCGGCAACCGACGCCCGGACCTCCCAGTCCGTGCCCCGACCGCTGGAGCCGCCGCGGGAGGCCCTCCCCTTCCCCTCGCCGGGCCTGGAGATCGACCTGCCCGAGGTCTCGACGGCTCCCTGGGCCCGTCCCCCGGTCGCGGTGCCGACGCCGGTCGCACCGACCCGACCGGCTTCTCCCGCGCCCGCGGCCCCCACGGCGCCCCGGTCCCGCCCGGAACCTCCCCGGAGTCCTCCTCCGGGTGCCGGGACCCGCAGCACACCGGATGTCTGGAAGTGGGTCCTGGGGGTCGGGGCCCTGGCGGCAGTCCTGGTGCTGATCCCGGTCGGTCTCTCCTGGTGGCGCCTGGACCGGGTCCAGCAGGAACTCTCGACCCTCTCGCAGCAACTGACCCACCAGGGGCACTTCGTGGGGGTCGCCTCCCCCAGGCTGCGTCCCGACTCCGGGGGATATCTCGTACTGCCGGAAGGCGCCGGCCCGGGAACCGCCGAACCGATCCGGGACCCCTGGAGCACGCCCTACCGGGTGGAACTGGACGTGCGGAGGGGAACCTACCTGCTGCGATCCTGGGGTCCCGACCGGGACGCCGGTGTCTGCCGGGAACGGGACGAGGGAGGCGATGACCTCTGCCGGGAACTGGGCCCCCCCTGACCGAGACGACGCCCCAGGACAGCCCCCATCCCGAGGAACACCAGGAGGGACCACGCGACCGGCGACCCGCCGGGACCGGCGACGCACCCCCCGCAGGAACAGGGGTCTGGCGACTCCATCTCGCCGCCGGGCAGGTCGGCCGTGGAACCCTCGCCGCCCCCCTGGGAATCCCTTCCCCGGTCGGTCCCTCCATCGGCGGTCCAGGGAAGGTCCCTCCTGGGCGGATGCAACCCGTCCGGCCATCCGGCTGCGTCCTCGACGTCTCCGGGACCGCCCGGGACCTCCTCCGAAGTCCCCGAATCGGGCACCTCGCCTGCATCGCCATCGGGTCCCCCGGACCATCCCTGCCGGCACCAGTCCAGGAAGCGGCCCATCAGGACGCCCCGGGCCTCCCGATCCCGCACCGTCTCCAGGGGGAATCCCATCAGCATCGATCGACCCGGCAGGCCCTCCAGGGCCACCGCCGCCGTCTGGCCGTTTCCATACCGGATCACGGCCCGGGCCATCCCCATGGGCTCGAAGGCGTCTGGATAGGCGGGGTCGTAGGTGGGATCCCCGGCGGTCCCCAGGGACACCTCTCCGATCCCGTCGAAGACCTCCCCCGCCACCCCGACCACCTTCCGAGAACCGGCATCGTCGTCGGCCAGGCTCGCCCCGAACCACTGGTGCAGAAACGCCCGGTCCGTGGTGCCTCCCTGGAGGTCCAGGTCCCAGCCGATCTCGCTCCCGGAGGCCAGCACGCAACCGCCCTGGCGCAGGAAGGAGGCCACCAGTCCCTGGGCCTGGTCCGAGAACGTCTCGTGCTCGACCGACTCCCGTCCCACGTTCCAGATCGTCACCCGGTACGCCCCCAGGTCCACGTCCCCGTCCAGCAACGCCTCGTCCTGTGCCCCGTCGAATCCCCATTCGGACCCCAGGTCGGCGATCGCCAGGGCGTGTTCCACCAGAGAGTCCCGATGGTTCTGGTCCTCCCGGACCCACGCGTCCTGGCGGTCGTACGCGTCCACCAGCAGCACCCGGGCCGTGCTCTGATCGGCCGTCGCCCGAGCCGCGACCGCTCCCGAGGCCCGGGACTCGCCCCCGGCGTTGAGGGCCGTGACCCGGACCACCACGGGGCGCCCCTCGGCGTCGGCCTCGATGTCCAGGAAGGTCCGGTCGGTCACGGTCCCCGAGTCGAAGACCCGCCCGCCCCAGGCCAGATAGACCCGGTACCCCCGGGCCCCCTCCACGGGCCGCCAGGACGCCTGCAGCCGCCCCGGGGCGACCTGGCGCACCATCATGTGGTCCGGTCCGTCGGCAGGCGGCAGCACCGCCCCGGGGGCGAAGGTCTCCACGAGCCCTCGCACGTAGGCCCGGGCCAGGATGTAGCGGAACCGGGGGTCGTGGAGCGACCGGTTGTCGGGATATCGACCCCCAGGGGGCGTCTCGGTCCCGTCGAAAAAGGCCGACTCCACCAGCACCCCGGGAATGTCCTCCAAGACCCGGAGTTCCCCGAAGTTGGCCACCAGTTTCCCGTCGTCCTGCCAGGCCGGGTCCCAGCCCTGCCGCAGGTCCCCGACGATCCGCCCCTGGACCGCTGCCTGCAGCGCCGCACTTCCCGCGGGGTCGTCGCACTGCTTCGGGTCCAGCGGCGCCCACTGGACGTCCGTGAGGCAGTTGAACCGGTAGGTCGAGGTCCCGGAGGTCGTCGTGGTCCCTCCGGCATTGGCATGCATCGCCAGGTAGACCTGCCCGTCCATCGCCTCGGCGTAGGCCGGCCGCACCGTGACGTCCCCGTATTCCGACAGCCCCGGGTGGCCGTCCCAGGTGATCCAGTCCCGGGCGGACATCTGCCACCAGGGCAGTCCCGATGCCGGGGCCATCCCGCCCCCCAGGCGCACTGCGTCGGCGATGACGTAGCAGTTGCCCCTCTCGGGCGCCTCCACGGTCATCGTCGCCTCGCCCTGGGGCAGATGCAGGCGCGCCAGATGGACCCAGGTCGACCCGTTTCGTCGCTGGTCCACCACGAAGTCCCGGGACATCTCCCCGAAAAAGAACCGGTAGGTCACCGCCCCGCAGCGATTGGTCCCGGCGGCCCACCGGACCTGCACCCAGTAGTCCCCCTCCCGGGGAACCAGCAGGGAGAAGGCCGCGCTTCCCCCCTGGGAGGCCAGCAGGGTCCGGTAGCCCCCGTTCCAGCCCAGGCCGGTCGTCGTGCCATCGCGCCAGGGGCCCACCTCCCGATAGCCCGGGTCCCCGTCATCGACCAGCACCTCGGCCTCCTGCCGGTCGATCTCCCGAGCCACGAGCACCTCGGCGCCGGCCTGTCGCAGCAACGGAACCAGGTGGTCCGAACAGACCTCCAGGTTGTAGAGGTCCTCGACGATCCCTTCGCAACTGCCGCACAGGGACCACTTCCACCGGGACCGCTGGAAGCCCCCGTCGGCCCCCTCCCACCCGTGCCCCGGGGAGACGACGACCCGGAGCCCCTGGAGGGCCGACCCGTACGGGAAGGCGTCCGGGCCCGAAAAGACCGAGGAGGGAGGCTGAAAGGGCTGGGCCGCTGCGATGCAACTCCATGCCGGTACCAGGAACGCCGCCAGTCTTCCGCGCATCCCCATTCCCGCCTCCAGGGACAACGAGGCCAGAGAACCCATCGACGGAGGAGTCTATCCCATTCCACGGCGGTGCACAGGGCCGCCGGACGGAGGCCGGAACAACGAAACGGACCGCCTTGCGTCCACCCCGAATCGCGGCAGCGAGTGCGGTCCCAGAAGGGGGGATTCGGCCGATGCATCTCGGGTAGAATGGCCCGTGACCCATGGGTCGGGGGGGACGGTTGGGATTCTGGTGGGAGGCGATCCGGGACGTCCTGGAGGAACCGGAGACCTGGACCGCCCTGGGCATCCTTGCGGCCTTCCTGGCCAGCCTGGGATGCTCGCTCCATGCGCTCCTCTACAAGCGACGTCCCTACTCGGCCGCCCTCTGGATCGTGGTCTGCTGGTCCCTGCCGGTGGCGGGTCCCCTGCTCTACTGGAGTTTCGGCATCAACCGAGTGGCCCGAAAGGCCCGACGACGCCTCCGGACGGTCCCCAATGCCTCTTCCTCCAGGGACCTGCCGGTCCCCGAGGCCCTGCTGCCCCTGGTCCGGATCGGGGATCAGGTGGGGCGCCACCCCCTCACGGCGGGCAACCGCTTCGAACTGCTGGTGGACGGGGATCAGGCCTACCCGGCCATGCTGCAGGCCATCGCCCAGGCGACCCACAGCCTGGGATTCATGTCCTACATCTTCGATGATGACGAGGTCTCGGAGAGGTTCGTCGAGGCCCTCCGGGATGCCGCCTCCCGGGGAGTCCAGGTCCGCCTGCTGGTGGACGGCATCGGGGCCTGGGGCCTCGGGCCCCGCCTCCAGCAGACCCTCCAGGCCACCGGTGGCCGGGTCGCCGCCTTCTGGCCCCGGGGCCGCTATCTGAAGCATCCTGGCCTGAACCTGCGCAACCACCGCAAGATCCTGGTCATCGACGGCCGACTCGGCTTCACGGGCGGAATCAACATCAGCGCCCGGCACGTCTCGGCCCCCGACGGGTCCTCCCCCCGTTCCCGGGACGTCCACTTCCGGGTCGAGGGGCCCGTGGTCGCCCACCTGGCCCAGGTCTTCGCCGAGGACTGGGAGATGGCCACGGGAGAGGTCCTGAAGGGAAACCGCTGGTTTCCGCCCCTGCGCCCCGACGGGTCGATGGTCGCCCGGGGCATCGCCTCGGGGCCGGACCGGACCCTGGGACGGCTCCACTCCCTGCTCCTGGGGGCCATCCGCACCGCCCGGACCTCCCTGGACATCCTGTCGCCCTACCTGATCCCCGACGAGGCGATCCTGGAGGCCCTCCGCACCGCGTCCCGGGCCGGTGTCCGGGTCCGGGTGCTGATCCCCCGCCGGGCGGACCACCTCTTCCTGTCCTGGGCGGCCCAGTCCTACCTGCCGGAACTGGTGGAGGCGGGGGTCGAGGTCTTCCAGGTCCCTCGGGAATTCCTGCACGGGAAACTGACGATCGTGGACGACTGCTGGGTTCTGCTGGGATCCGCGAACCTGGACGCCCGGTCCTTCCGTCTCAACTTCGAGTTCAACGTGGAGGTCTATTCCCCCGAACTGGCCCGGGACTGCCTGGCCTACCTGGCGACGTGGCGGGAGCGGGCCACCCGGGTCTCCAGGCGATCTCTGCGACAGGTCCCGACGGGAATCCTGTTGCGAAACCACTTCGTGAAGCTCTTCTCCCCGTTCCTGTAGCCCCGTCGTGGGTCCAGTCCCCTTGCCAACGGCCCCGTCCCGGAGGAACATGCGCCCATGCCGGCCCTGGAAGCCAGCCTCGTCTCGTTTCTCTTCTCGATCCTCGCGGGGACCCTCGGTGCCCTGCTGGGCCTCGGCGGCGGCATCATCGTGGTGCCGGTGCTCACGCTTTTGCTCGGCGTCGACATCCGCCACGCCATCGCCGCCTCCCTGGTGTCGATCATCGCCACCTCCAGCGGCGCCGCGGCGGCCTACGTCCGCGATGGCCTCGCGAACCTCCGGGTGGCCTTCTTCCTGGAGATCGGCACGGTGGTGGGGTCCATGATCGGAGCCTCCCTGGCCGGCCTGTTGCCCGCCGCGATGCTCCAGGGGCTCTTCGGCGGCCTGCTGGCCGCCACCGCGGTGCTGATGCTCCGAAACCGATCTTCCCGGGAGGCCCCGGTTCCCCCGGACCCCCTGGCGGACCGCCTGGCGCTCCATGGCCGGGTCCGGGACCCCGCCACCGGGAAGGAGACGCCCTACCGGGTGACCCGGAGCCCCTTGGGCCTGGGACTGATGGTGCTGGCGGGCATCCTGAGCGGCCTGTTGGGCGTCGGGGCGGGGATCCTGAAGGTACCGGCCCTGGACCTGGGGATGCGCCTGCCGATCAAGGTCTCGTCGGCGACCAGCAACCTGATGATCGGAGTCACTGCCGCCGCGGGAGCCGGGGTCTGGCTGGCCCGAGGCGACGTCCGGCCCATGATCGCGGCCCCGGTGGCCATCGGAGTGCTGCTCGGGGCCATGCTCGGCGCGCGACTGCTTCCCCGCCTGCCTTCCCTGTGGATCCGGCGGGTCTTCGTGGTCGTCCTGCTCTGGGTGTCGGGGCAGATGATCTGGAGGGCCTTCGCATGACGATCCGAACACCGGACCTCGACACCATCGAGCAGCGAATCAGCCGGGTGCTCCGGATCGGGGTCTGGTCCAGTTTCCTGTTGGCCTCCGCGGGCGTCGTCGCCTGGTTTCTGGATCACCCCGGAGCGGGGTCCCTGCCGGACACGGCCACGGAGGAGGCATTCCCGGGTCTCGCCTGGGTCCCGGGCCTGGTCCGGGGCCAGGGGTCCTCCCTGGCGATGCTGGGTCTCTGGGTGCTGGTGCTGACGCCCTGGCTGCGGGTGGTGGCGGCGATGGCCTTCTTCTGGCGGACCCGCGATCGGGTCTTCGTGGCCATCACCGGTCTGGTGGCGCTGCTGATGGTCCTTTCCTGGGTCCTGGGAAACGCCCAGGGATGACTCGCCTCCTGCCGCGCCCCCCGGTGGGTGGCCTCCGGCGCCATCAGTCGTAGAAGAACATCCCTGCCCGATCGAAGACAATGGCCCCGAAGGCGTTCACCAGCAGGGAGATGCCAAAGAGGACCTGGAACCGCCGGTCCAGGGGACGGTCCCCGATGGCCAGCAGGGCCACCAGGTAGGGGATGAAGTCCAGGGCGAAGCGGTACCCGAACTGGGCCCATCCGGTGTTCTGGTAGAAGAGGTCCGGAATCGCCACCACCAGGGCCGTGAGGGCCAGGTTCCGGGCCAGGGCACCCCAACGCCTGGGCCAGAGGACCAGGAGCAGGGCCGGCGTGGTCCAGGGAAGGCCCAGGCCGTGGCGGGTGATGTGCAGGAAGGGCGCCGTGCCGTCCAGGACCGGAGGATTGGTCAGGAAGGCCGAGAGGTTGCCCCTCAGGAACCACCACGAGAACAGTCCATGCTCCCGGATCGAGGGCCGGGTCCCGTTGGCCAGGAAGGTGTGACCGAACTCGCCGACTGACTCGAACCGGGCATGGTTGTACGCCATGAGGGCGACCCCCACCGCCAGCACCGGGATCGCAAAGGGAATTCCCTTCCGAAGCACCTCCCGAAGTCCCGGCCATCGCAGGCGATCTCCCTCCCGGAGGACCTCCAGGGCGAAGAAGGGGGCCGCAAAGGCGATGGGGGTCCGGGTGGCCATGCCCAGGGCCAGCATCACCCCGGCCCAGAAGGGATGCCGGGCCTCGAGCGCCAGCAGGATGTAGGCCAGGTGGAGCGAAACCCCCATGATCAGGGCGCTGAACCAGACCTCCCCCCGAATGGCCGAGAAGAAGTGCACGGTCCCAAACGTCAGCAGCACCGACAGGAACAGGTTCTCCCGGCGCGTGCGCCCCGACAGGCCCCGTCGGGCCAGGGCCTCCAGCAGCAGGAACATCAGCAGGCCGTTCAGGGCGCCGTTGAGCACCGTCAGGAGCACGTCGTTGGTGTCGTATCCCCAGACCAGGAAGAAGGGCATCCAGGCGATGGCCGGGAACGGCGGGAAGGACACGTAGTACTTCGTCTCGTCGCAGCGCCGAGGGGGGGTCCCGCAATCGGAGGCGATGTCCAGGTCGGGGTCGACCACCCGCTGGGTCCCGTCCAGTTCCCGGAACCGGTTCTTCTGGCTCCCCTGCTGGTCCGACCAGGGAAAGACGCCCCGGACCTCGGTCCCGTCGGTCAGCCGCAGCACGCGCACCGAGGCCCAGTCGTTCCACCCCTCGTTCTTGCCCCCTGGCCCCGTCAGGTGCCGGTCCACGGCGGCCTGAAGCCCCCGGGGGTCCTCGGGCCGCGGCTGTTGTCCCCGGAAGCGTTTCGGGGTGTCGGTGTCCAGGCGTCCCTGCAGGAAACTGTTCGCAAGGTCCAGGAAGTGGAAGTGCCGGGAGGGTCGCAGGATTCGATCCCAGGAGAAGAGGCCCAGGACGAAGGCGCTGGCAACGAAGAGCAGCAGGTGGACCCGGTATCGCTTCCACAGGTCGCGCACAGGCTTCTCCCCAGGCAGACGAGTCGGCCCCGCGGCGATTCCCACCCGGATCGCCGCCGGGGGCGGACTATACCAGATTCCTTCGCATCTGCTACCCTTGGACGGCGCCCGGGAGTCGCCCGATGCCCCTTCTTTCGCTGCAGGGAGTCACCAAGAGGTACCCGGGAGGCGTCGAGGCCCTCCGGGACGTCTCCTTCGAGGTGAACGAGGGGGAGTTCCTGTTCCTGGCCGGCCCATCGGGGGCCGGCAAGACCACCCTGCTGCGACTGCTCGTGCGACTCGAGGTGGCCACCCAGGGGGACATCCTCGTCTTCGGGCGACACCTGCAGCGGATCCGGGAGTCCTCGGTCCCCTACCTGCGCCGAAACATCGGGTTCGTCTTCCAGGACTTCCGGTTGCTGGGGGACCGGACCGTCGCCGAGAACGTCGCCCTGGGCCTGCACATCCTCGGGCTGACCCGGCGGGAGATCCGGTCCCGGGTGGAGGAGGCCCTGGCGGACCTCCAGTTGGAGGGTCTGGCCGCAAGCCTCCCCGCCGCCCTCTCCGGGGGCGAGCAGCAGCGCGTGGCCATCGCCCGGGCGCTGGTCATGCACCCTCCCCTGCTCCTGGCCGACGAACCCACGGGGAACCTGGACTGGGACCTCTCCAACGAGACGGTCCGCCTGCTGGCCCGCCTGAACCGCCGGGGAACCACCGTGATCATGGCCACCCACGACCGCTTCCTGCTCCGGGAGTGGCCCTACCGGACCCTGTGGCTGCATCGGGGCGCCCTGGTGGAAGACCGACCGGCGAGTCCCGCCCCGGGGAGCACGGAGGCCTCATGACGGTCCCACTCCGGAGTCTCGTCCGCCAGGGCCTCTACCTGGTCGGCCAGGGTCTGCAGGGACTCCGCGTCGCGCCGGGGCAGACCCTCTGGTCGGTGCTGCTGCTGGCCGTCACCGCGAGCCTCGTGTCCCTGGCCATCGCCTTCGGCGGACTCGCGGCGCGCCTGTCCGAACAGGCGGCCCGAGGCTCCCGGGTGCTGGTCTACCTGAAGGACCCGGTACCGACGGCCGAGGTCCAGCGCCTGATGTCCCGCCTTCAAGGCCAGGCCGACGTGGAGTCGGTGACCTACCTGACCCGGGAGCAGGACCGGGCCGAGAACGCCCGCCTGCTGCCGCCGGACCTGGTGGCCTCCCTGCCGCCCGAGGCCATCCCGGGCCAGCATGCCCTGGAGGTCTCGCTCCGATTCCGCCCGGAGGCCCCCGAAGGACCCGATGCGTTGCTGGCCTCCCTGCGCGCCCTGGAGGAGGTCGACCTGGTTGCCGAGCCCGTCGTGGGCGGCCAGCGGCTGCGAGCGATGGCGGCCGCGGTGGACCTGGGACGCACGATCCTGCTGGCGATGGCGGTGCTGCTCCTGGTGGGGTCGTTGTCCTTCGTGGTGGCGACCCTGACCCGGACGCTGGACCGCCGGCGCGACGAGGTGACCCTCCTGCGCCTGCTGGGTGCCACGGAGGGCTTCCTGCGCACCCCGTTGATGGTCCAGGGCGCCCTCCAGGGCATGGTCGGATTGGGCCTGGGAGTCCTGGGAGGGGCGTTGGTGGCCGACGGGCTCTCGGCCTGGCTGGAGGGTCGCCACGACCTCCATCGCGTGCTGGTGATGCGACTGGACCTGGCGCTGCCCCTGGCCCTGGCCGCGGGCCTCGTGCTGGGTCTCGCCGGGGCGCTGGTCGCGTCGCGGCGCAAGGAGGCCTGACCCCCATGCGTCCCGGACCTGGACTGCTGCTGGGGTCCCTGCTGGCCGCCTCCCTGCCCTGCCGGGGCGATCCGCCACCGGCCTCCGAGTCGCCCCCCGGTTCCCCGACCGAGGCCTTGACCCGGGAGGTGTCCCTGCTGGAGACCCTGGACCGCTCCTTGTTCGAGATGCGCCGGGCCGAGGCCCGGATCCGGTCCGCCCGGGAGGCCGTGAAGGTCGCCGAGGCCCGGCGGACCGAGGCGGAGGCCGCCCTGGAGGCGGCCCGTCTCCAGGAGGACGAGGCCCGGGGTCGGCTTCAGGCGGGGTTGCGACTCCTTCGGGCCAGCGCCCCATTGCGGGAGGGTGCCCTGCAGGCCCTCTGGTTCGACGACCCGTTGCTGCCCAGGCGCCTGGCCTTGCTGGACCGGATGGCAAAGGACCGTGCCGCGGACCTCCGGGACCTCTCCCGGGCCGCGGAGGCCGTCCGGGTCCAGGAGTTCCGGGCTCGCATCGAGGCCGCCATCGCCTGGCTGCTGACCCACGATGCCGAGGAGGCCCGGGATCGCCTGTCTCGGGAACGGGCGCTGCACCTCTCGATCCTGGAGTCCCTGCGCCAGAACCCGGCGATCCGACAACGGGCTGCCCGGGAGTGGGACCGCACCCTGAGGGACCTGCGGCAGCGCCTGGAGCGACTCCGAGGCACCCACCGGGGGCCCGTGGACTTCGACGCCCTCCGGGGCCGGGTCCCCTCCCCGCTCCCGGGAGGACGGGTCCTCTACCGCTTCGGTCCCCTGGCCCACCCGGTCTTTCACACCCGGGTCCAGCACCCCGGCCTGACCCTGGAGGCCTCGGGCACGGGCCCGAGGAAGGTCCTGGCGGTGGCCTTCGGACAGGTGGCGTGGACCGGCACGGCACCGGGCATCGGCCCGACCGTGCTGCTGGACCACGCCTCGGGGTGGTTCACGGTCTATGGGGGACTCGATGCGGTGACCTGCCGCGAGGGGGATGTGGTCCAGGCCAGCGACGCCCTGGGAACCGTCCGGGCGGGACCGGGGGAGCGGTCGGTGCGACTCCACTTCGAGATGCGACGCCAGGGACAGCCGGTGGACCCCGCCCCGTACCTGGCCCGGGGAGGAGGCCGCCGATGATCGCCTCCCGCGGTCCCGGGACCCGACGGGGCCTTCCGATGCTGCTGGTGCTGGTGGCCTGCGCCCCGGGGCTTCCGGTGCGCCGCCCCGAGGCACCGCCCTCCCCGACTCCCCGGGAGGCGGCGGCCCCCCAGCGGGGATATCCCGAGGGGCTCCCGCCCGTCGCCATCGTGATCGACGACATGGGGACCTCCCGGCAGGAGGCCCGGGCCTTCGGGATGCTCCCGCTGGACCTGACCTTCTCGGTGCTGCCGGGCCGCCCGGAGGCCCCGGAAGTCTCCCGGTCGCTGGCGAGCATGGGGCGGCAGGTGCTGGTGCACATCCCGATGGAGCCGGATCGCCCCGAGGCGATGCAGGGAGAGGAATTCCTGCGGGAGACCCTCTCGCCGGACGAGATCCGGGCGGTCGCGGAGCGGGCCCTGGCCCGGGTCCCCGAGGCCCGGGGGGCCAACAACCACATGGGGTCCCGGTTCACGCGGTCCCCGGAGGCCCTGACGCCCTTCGCCGACTGGCTCCGGGACCGGGGCCTCTTCTTCCTGGACAGTCGCACGACCCCAGAGAGCCTCGCCCAGGCCGTCGCCCAGGCACGAGGGGTCCCGGCGATCCGACGTCACGTCTTTCTGGATCACGACCCGGGACCGGAGGCCCTGCGGGCGCGCCTGGAGGACCTGGCGGCGGCGGCCCGGACGCTGGGATGCGCCATCGCCATCGGCCATCCCCTGCCGGACACCCTGGAGGCCCTGAGCGCCCTGGCCACGGACCCGGCCCCTCCCTTCCGGGTGGTGTCTCTGGATGCGCTGTTGGGACGACCGTGTGCCGGGAGCCCGTGGCCTCCTCAGGCGGACTTCCGTTCGAATCCGTCGGGGACGATGACCAGGCAGCGCTGATGCTCCTCGCCCTCGCTGCGGGTCTGGATCCCCGCCACGTCCTTGAGGGCCAGGTGGACGATGCGCCGGTCCCGGGCATCCATCGGGGCCATCCGGATGGCCTTCCGGGTCGCCAGGGCCCGCTGTCCCAGCCGCAGGGCCAGTTCCCGGAGCGCCGACTCCCGCCGATCCCGGACGCCACCGGCATCCACCACCACCATCTTCCGGTCCTCGGGCTGCCGGTTCACCGCCTTGTTGACCAGGAACTGGATGGCTCCCAGCAGGTCCTCCCGTGACGACAGGTCCTGCTCCCCGGACCGGACGTCCAGCAGGATCTGGTCGTCGGTCTCCCGCAGAGTCACCTCGCCGGGGATCTCGAGTCGTTGCAGGATCCCCAGCAGGAAGTCCCGGGCCCGGGTCCCCTTCTCCCCGGCCGGGACCGCAACGACCGGGGGGGACGCCTCCGGCGACGGCCGGGCCTCCGGAGCCGGGACGACCTCGTCGGCCCGCCTCGCTCCCATCGTCTCCCGAAGGCCCGTATCCCCGGGGCCCGGAACGTACTCGGCCCGATAGACCAGTTGGGCCGCGTCTTCGGGCACCCGGACCCGGATGCGGACCTGCTTCAGGAACATGCCGAAGAGGCCCTCCTGGCGGTCCAGGACCTCCCAGGTCATGTCCGCGATGTTGACCCCCAGTTCCTGCGAGGCCTTCAGCAGGGCCTCCTCCTCGGTCTTTCCTTCGAACTCCGCTTCCCGCATGGTTCCTCCTCGATGCCCGTCAGGTCCGGGCCACCGTCGCCGGTCGCAGATTGCGGTTCATGTACCACTGCTGCCCGATCCCCAGCACGGTGTTGACCAGGATGTAGAACACCAGCCCCGACGGCAGGAACAGCATGAAGACCGTGAACATGATGGGCATCATCCACAGCATCATCCTGGCCTGGGCCGGGTCGCCCGCCGTGGGCGTCATCTTCTGCTGCAGGAAGGTCAGAACCCCCAGCAGCAACGGCATCACGAAGTAGGGGTCATGGCTGGACAGGTCCCGAATCCAGAGGAACAAGGGCGCCTGGTAGAGGTCCACGGCGCCGTAGATGGTCCGGTAGAGGGCGATCCAGATGGGCATCTGGAGCAGCATCGGCAGGCATCCCCCCATCGGGTTCACCTTCTCCCGCTTGTAGAGGTCCATCGTCTCCTTGTTGAGCCGGGCCGGGTCGTCCTTGAACTTCTCCCGGAGGGCGTCGATCCTGGGCTTCAGCGCGGCCATGCGCCGCATCGACACCATGCTCTTCCAGGTGGGCCAGAGGGTCAGCAGCCGCACCACCAGGGTCAGAAAGAGGATCGCGACCCCCCAGGAGGGGATCAGCGCGTAGGAGAGGCGCATGAGCCAGAGCATCGGCTTGGCCAGGAACCCCAGCACCCAGAAGTCGATCGTGTCGTCCAGGTGGGTGCCCGCGGCCTTCAGGGCATCGAAGTCCTTGGGCCCGATGAAGGCGGTGAAGGCGAAGGTCCTCTGGCGGCGGGCCATCAGAGCGGCCTTGGCCTGGACAGCCTCGGGGGAATCCCCGGCCTGGACCCGGTCCAGTTCGGCGATGCCTTCTTCCCCGCTGACGCCCAGGATCCGGGCCGCCTCCCGGCAGGGCATCCGGCCCGCGAACCGTCCCGTCGGGAGCACGTAGTCCGGCAGGCAGGCCCCGGGGGCGGGCTTCACCACAAAGGCCTTCCCCTCCGTGTCGCCCCACTGGAGCATCGTGTTGACCACGCCGTTTCGATCGGCCCGTGCCATGCACTGGGAGGGAAGGTCGGGTCCCGGGACCACCGCGACCAGGAAATACCGGCGATTGATCCCCCCGAAGACGGCGGGGCCGCTTCCCGGGAAATCCGGCTGCTCGAGCAGTTTCTGCCGATTCTTCTTCTCCAGGCTGCCGGCCTGGTAGCAGACCGCCTCCAGCAGGTCCGGCGGGGCCGAGAACATCGACTGGCCGCATCCCCCGGAGGCCGTGTCGGGGGCCTCCCAGGCCGGAATCAGGAGACGAACCTGTCCCGAGACCGGTTCGGTGCCGAGGTTCACGATCCGGACCTGGGCCTCCAGGCGATAGTCGGGCATCAGGTGGTAGGACCGCTCCAGGAAGACCGGGCTGTCATCGGTCGCCGGGTCGGGCCAGACCATCCGGACCGAGGTGGGGGTGGCCTCCACCACCGTGAACCGGGGGTCCGTCCCGAAGACGGTCCAGAAGTCCCCCCGCAGTGGCGGGTCCCCGGGACGGTCCTGGCGGTGGCGGACGACCTCTGGCCCCTGGAAGTCCACGAGGTTCAACGAGAGGGGGTAGAAGGCCGGGGACCAGGTGGTGACCAGATCCAGGGGGCCCTCCTGCCACTTCCCGGCCGGCGGGCGCGTCGCGGTCGCCGGTTCCTTGCGCTGGGCCTGGTGGAACTGGGGGTCCAGCACGAGCCACGACTTCAGGGCGCCCCCGTAGGTGCTGATCCGGGCCTCGACCTGGGTCCCTCCGTAGAGGACGATGACCTGCTCCCCGTCTGTCGGCGGCAGGGGCTGGTCGGCCTGGACCGGCCAAGCCAGCAGCGATGCGACGCCTAGCGCCGCAACCAGGATCCAGGAGAATCCTCGGGCCTGCCGATTCATGAAGTCTCCTCGTCTGTCGGGCCGGGTCGTTCATCTGCCGTCCCGGGCACGGGGTCGTAGCCGCCGGGATTCCAGGGATTGCACCGGGCGATCCGCCGAAGGCCCAGCCACCCGCCACGGAAGACACCGTGGACGAGCAGGGCGTCCCGGGCATACTCGGAGCAGGTGGGATGGAAGCGGCAGGAGGGCGGCAGCCACGGGGACACGAAGCGCTTATAGAGGCCGATCAGGGCCGCCAGGAACCGGGCCGGCCACCGGACGACCCAGGCCATGCCATGGCTCCATGCGGCGGAGGGCATCGGTCAACTCCCGCGCCAGGGCGGCGCGATCCGGGGCCTGCCTCCGGGCCGTTCGACCCTCCTTCGGGTCCGGGACCTCCGGTGGCCGGACCACCACCACCACGTCCACCGGAGGAAGGGAGCGAGAGGCCTCCGTCCGGAAGATGTCCCGGAGCAGCCGCTTCCAGCGATTCCTTCCAACCGCCCGGCTGTCGACCTTCCGGCTCACCGCCAGGCCCAGCCGGGAGGTCTCCCCCGCGTTCGCGATGGCGTAGAGGACGAGGTTTCGAGAGCGGACCCGCCGGCCCGAGCGCATCGCGCGCTCGAAGTCGCGTTTCGAGAGCACCCGCCGGCACCGCGGCAGGCCCATGCCCTCACCACCCTCCCCGGGTCATCGCTTGCCGGGGATCTCGGGAACGAGCACCTTGCGCCCCTTGGCCCGGCGACGGGACAGCACCGCGCGTCCTCCTCGGGTGGCCATGCGCGCCCGGAACCCGTGGGTGCGCTTCCTCTTGATCCGGCTCGGCTGATAGGTCTGCTTCATCTTGCCTTCCCCGTTCCTCGCCGGACCCCACGCGACTCCGGCGTCCAATTCCCGGGACGAACCCGGGGCGCGATTATAGGCCGTGCTTCCTCGTTGTCAATCCCAACGAGCGGCCCACGGCCGAGGCCCCGAGGCCCCCGGACATGGCGTCCCCGCCGATGTATCATCGCCTCCACGGAGACGGCCGGCTCGGAGGGAACATGGACGAGGCCCTCTTCCTGGACACGGTGCGGCGGGCCTGGGAGGACCTGCGGGGGGACCTCCGGTCCCTGGGGCCGGTGACGGGCCGTCGTCTGGTCCACTGGTTCACCTCGCTTCGGGGCCGCCAGGAGCCCTGGCGCTACCTGACGGACGTCCGGGCCTTCCCCCTGCTCCGGCTCCCCTGGTTCGCGGAGGAGAGCCTCGCGGAACGGGTCGATGGGTCCCTCCAACGCGCGTTGATCCGGTCCTCGATGGCCGGGTACCTGCACATCCGCCTCATCGACGACTCGACCGACCGGAACAGCCCCGAGACCCTCGCCCTGCTCCCGGCCCTCGGGCCGTTGCACCTGATCTTCGAGGACCCCTACCGGCGCCTGTTCCCCGTCGATCATCCCTTCTTCGAGGACTTCCGCAGGCTCTGGACCGAGACCTCCGAGGCCACGCTCCGGGACGGGGTCGTCCCGAGGATCGACGCCCGGGAATACCGTCGCAGTTCCGCCCGGAAGACCCGGGCGGCCCTGATCCCGGTCACCGCGGTGCTGCACCTGCGGCAGCGCACCGACCGGGCCCAGGCCTGGGACCGGTTCGTGACCCGCTATGGTCGGTGGCACCAGTTGGAGGACGATGTCTTCGACTGGCGAGAGGACCTGGCCCACGGTCGGACCACCTGGCTGCTGTGGGAGGCGGCCCGTCACGCCGGGTCCCCGGATGGGCGAAGCCGCCCCCCGATGTCAGGCGACGCGGGTGCGTGGATGATCCGGGAGGGACCGGCCTGGGCCTTCGGAATGCTGGATCGACTCTGGGTGCCCGCGATCCGGGCGGCCCGGGCCCTGGAGATCCCGTCGTTGATGACCTATCTGGACGCCCGCCTGGAGGCGCATCTCGCCCGCCGACGACGGCACGCGGCGGCCCACCGGGGGCTGTCGTCCTTGCTCGATCGGGTGGCCGGGAGGATCGTCGAGGCCCCCCCGGAGAACGAGGCCCCATGACGGCGGACGTGCAGGAAGGCCCCCTTCGCTGGTTTGCCGACGGCGGCGATGCCCTGCTGGTGATCCCCCCCTTCGCCCAGACCCGCCTGGCGGCCTTCGGTCCCCATCTCCTCCAGGCCTGTTGCGCCGCCCGCGGCCTGCGGGTCCGGATCCTCTATGCGAACCTGTGGTTTGCCGCCCGGGTCGGCGTCGACCTCTACGATCGATTCTGCATGGACAGCGCCTTTGTGACCGGCTTCCCCGGGGAGCGCCTCTTCGCCCGGGCGGCCCACGGTCTCCCGGCCCTCGGGAGGCACGGCCGGACGTTCCAGTCCCTGTCGGCCCGCGTGGGCCGAGGGAAGGCCCGGCACCTGTCGGGGCTGGACCTGCTGGATCCGAGGCCCGCTCCCTGGGACCTCCCGACCCTGCAACGCCTGGAGCAGGAGGCCTTCCGGTTCGCCGAGGACCTCGGCAGGATCCTGGCAGCGCTGCCCTTTCCCGTCGTCGGCTGCTCCTGTTCCTTCGACCAGATCAACTCCTCGATGGCCATCCTGAAGTCCCTGCGACGGCATCGACCCGACTGCATCACCGTGATCGGCGGCGGCAACTGCTTCGGGCCGACCGCTCGAGGCATCGCCTCCCTGGACCCCGCCGGTACGGTCGTGGACCACGTCTTCGAAGGGGAGTGCGAAATCACCTTCCCCCGGACACTGGACGATTTCCTGCACGGGAGGCGGCCCGAGACCCGCATCGTGCCGGGGATTCCTCCGGCGATGGACTCCCTGCCGCCGGTACGGTTCGACGACCTGACCCGGCAGTTCGAGACGCCCGACTGGGCGGGACGGGACGACGCCCTGGAAGTGGTCACCGAGGCCAGCCGGGGGTGCCTCCGGGGCGAGCGGGGCCATTGCACCTTCTGCGGGCTCAACGGGGCGATGCGGGCCTTCCGGCGTCGGCCTGTCGTCGCCGTCCGGGCGGAGATCCGGGCCCTCAACGAGCGGCACCCGGGCAGGCCCCTCTTCCTCACGGACACCCTGGCGCCGCCGGACCTGATCGGGGTGCTGGCCCGGGACCCGCCGACCTCCCGGGTCCACCTCTGCTCGCCCCCGGATGTGCCACTGGGTCTGGCCTGGAAGATGCGCCGCGGGAGGGTCGAGGTCGTCGAACCGGGCTTCGAGGCCCTGGACACGGACTTCCTGCGGGCAATGCACAAGGGCATCACCGCCGCCCAGGTGGTCCGGTCCCTGCGCAACCTGCGATCGATGGGCATCCATCCCTTCTGGAACCTCCTCTGGGGCCTGCCCGGAGAGACGGAGGAGGCCTATCTCCGGTCCGCAGATCGCATCCCGTGGCTGCACCATCTGGTCCCGCCCCGCATGGTCTACCACGTCAGCATCGACCGGGACTCGCCCTATCACCGGGACCCGGCGGCCTGGGGCATCCGGGATGTCCGGCCCCTCCCGGCCTACGACGACCTCTTTCCACCGACGGCGAACCTCGAAGATCTGGCCAGCCACTTCGTGGGTCAGTATGACTGCGCCGGCTATCGTCGCCCCGACCGGGTCCGCACCCTGATCGAGGCAGTGGCGCGCTGGCGACAGGTCTGGCAGGGCGTCCCGGCGGACCTCCGGGTGTTCCGCCTGGGCCGTCGCTGGTATCTTGGGGATTCCCGTCCCGACGCGCCCCATCGCGGCCTCCGGGTCCTGGACGGGGCCGCGACGGCCCGCTTCCTGCTCACCGAGGGACCCCGGGCGCCCCGGTCCCGACGACAACGCCAGGCCCTCGACGAGCGACTCGCCCTCGAACTGGACGGCTGGTTCGTGCCCCTGGCCCGGGCCGATCCCGAGGATCTGGACCACCTGGGCCTGCTCCCCGAACCGGGGATTTCCGTCGCTTGACATCCAGAAGCGGTTCGCATATCAAGGCGGTGAGATCCCGGAATCTGTCCATCTTCAACTCAGGAGGTCCCGCATGGATTCCAAGAAGGCCCCCCCGAAGAAGACCGCTGCTCCGAAGAAGGCCCCCACCTCGAAGACGGCCGCGGCCCCGAAGACCCCGGCCCGGAAGCCGGCCCCCACCGGGACCATCGCGCCCCTCAAGTTCGAGAAGTTCATCGCCGCGTGCCTGATGGACGACGTCCTCCGGGGCCTCCTCTACGAGGCGAAACCGGCCACCGATGCCGAGTACAAGGCCCTGGTGGAGAAGGCCCGGGCCCGCATGACCGAGATGATCGACGAACTGAAACTGCCCCCCACAAGCACCCGGGCCTTCATCAAGTCCCTCTCGGTGGACGACTTCAGGGACTTCGCCGAGGCGGCTCGAAAGATCAACGACATCAACGTCGTCGGCGCCTGACCCGCCTGTTGCGTGCCCTGCGTCAGGGGTCTTCATGTCCTCGAGCCCGCCCGGCTCCAATCCCAATCCGGCGGACCTTTTCCTGCTGGTGCTGAACCAGGACACCCTCGAGGCCATGCGACGCGTCGTTGCCGAGGACTGGCCCGCTCCTGAGGCCTATCGACTGCGGGAGACATGCTGGTTCGGCAACGTCATCGGCGTGCCGCTCCGGGACCCGAACGAGCCCTGGCAGGTGGGGCAGGTCCAGGGGGAGAGCGTCCGGAAGGCGACCCGTCGCGGGCGGGCTCCGACGTCAGCGGACCGGGCGACCCCGGGGGAGGCCCGGGAGGACCGGAGGCGGGCACCGGTGGCCAGGGCGCATCATGCCCCGCTCTCGGCAGACCTTCCCGAGACCTGGGACTGGACCACCCGGCGCCCCTGTCCCCTGGATCCGCCGGAACATCAGGGCTTCTGCGCGGCCTGCGTCTCCTTTGCGGTCACCTGTGCCGTCGAGACGACGGCCCGGATCCGGACCGGGCGCATGGACCTGCCGAGCCTCTCGGAGGCGGAGTTCTTCTTCAACGGCGACGGGCTCTGCTGGGAGGGATGGAATCTGGACAAGGCGCTGGAGCGCGCCCGGGAGGAGGGCCTGCTGCCCCGTCACCTGGATCCGGACCCGTACGATGGCTTCCAGCAGGACCCCCGGTCCCTTCCGGGGCCCCGAACCCGGGTCCGGTCCCTGCGCTACATCGACATCGATGACGTGGAAGGGGCGATGCGCTACCTGCGGGACCAGGGGCCGCTGATCCACCAGTCCCACGTGGCCCGGGACTTCTTCCTCTACGACCGAGGCATCTATCGTCCCCGGCGGGATCGGAACCTGCTCCATTGCTACCTGGTGGTCGGCTACGACCGGCGCCGCAGGGCCTGGAAGTGCCGCAACCACTTCAGCAGGCGATGGGGCGAGGATGGCCACTTCTGGCTGCCCTTCGACTGGGACTTCCTGGGGGAGGACGCCCAGGAGGACGACGTCTTCGTGGGCATCGAGGACTTCGCGTCGATTGCAGGCCTCTGAGGGGCCCCGGACTCAGGGCCCCGGGGAAGGCGGCGGCGTGGCCTCCCCCGTCACCGGAGCCGTCGGGGCCAGGGAGGCCCGGACCCCGTCCAGCCAGCCGGCCTTCCAGGCGACTCCTCCCAGGGCGGCCAGGATTGCAAGGACCAGCAGTACCCAGGGCCACCGCCTCCGCCGCGGGGCGAAGGGGTCCTTCAGCGATCGTTCGGACCCCGGCGGCAACTGGTGCAGCAGCGTCAGGGACTTCCCCAGGGGGATCGAGACCCGGGTCAGGGCATTGACGGCCCAGCCTCCGGCGTCGAGCAAGGGTCCCAGGTTCCGCTTCCGGAGCTTCATCGCGGCGATGAAGACCGACGGCCCCGAGATCACGAGCATCAGGGCCAGGATCCCCAGGGGCATGAAGAAGCCGAGACCAAAGAAGACCTGCAGCATCGCACCCAGGGCCGCCGTGATGCCCCCGACGGCGACCCCCAGGGCCGCGACGGTCCCGACGTCGATCTTCTTCGGCGGCGGCGGCGTGGCCTTGGCCGGCTCGGCCCCGGAGGCCACCAAGGTCTCGGCCCCCTTGGCCAGTCTCTCGCTGGAGGCGGCCTCGGCGGCGGCGGCCCGCCGGGCGACCTGCTCCTCGATCATCCGGACCAGTTTCTTGTAGGGGGACCAGAAGGCCTGTCGGAGGCTGATGGGGTTCTCGACGATCTTCGTGATGGTCGCGTCCCAGTCCCGTCCGTCCCGGTCATAGAAGACGCCGTTCCGCCCCACCATCAGGTTGTCGCTGTCCCCGTCGGTCACCGCCGCGACCACGTGTCGCTTCTCCCCCGAGGGGCGGGTGCATTCGCAGTAGATCAGATACATGCCTGCCATCGCGGCCAGCGTCCCGTGTCGGGCAGGGTCGAGGACCGGGATGCAGAGGTCGAAGGACCGCCCGTCCAGGAAGAGCCTCCCGGCCTGGAACGCCGGGGTCTTCCGGCGGTAGAAATCCTGGAAGGACACGAAGTTGTGCAGGAAGTGCACCAGGTCCCTGCGATAGAGCAGGATCCGTTCGACGTCCTGGCGGGCCTCGACCTCCGGGGCCAGAGCCAGGTCCCGGTCAATGGCCTCCAGCAGCCGTGCCCGGGCATCGGAGGCCAGAATCTCGTCCACCCGCCCGATGCCCAGCGACTCGACCGTGGTTCCCGGCTGCCTGGCCTTCCATGCCTCGTAGGGGGCGAAGCGAGCCAGCAGGTCCTTCCACTCGACCTCGGACAGGGATGTCTTGCCAGGCCCCAGGAGGGGGTCAATCACCCGGGTCCGGAGTGCGTGGATCGCGTCCTGCCAGGCGGGATTGCAACCGGCCCCCAGCGGCAGGGACCTGCCGACCTCCACCCGGGCCAGGGGAAAGGAGGCGAGATCGGCCCTGTCCTGCGACAGGTCCCGGGCCGCCAGGGCCTTCCAGTCCTCCTCGGTGCGTCCCAGAAAGGGAATGGCCCGGGAGTCGAATGCAGCCAGTCGGCACCGCATGAACCAGTCCTCGACCTTGTCCCGGACGGCCTTCAGCGCGGCGAAGGCCTCGCCGGTGTCGGCCCCCAGCGGCTGCAGGGGACTCTGGGGATCCCGGGCTGGCTCGTACCAGACGGCATAGGCCTCCAGGGCCTGGAAGAAGGCCTCCACCTTCTCCCGGGTGAACCCGGGCTGCCCTGAGGCATCGGTCTCGCCGCCCATTACGGCCAGCAGGTCCTTCGCGACCCCCTGGAGCCAGGGGTCCTCCAGCGACGCCGCCGGGACCCTGCCGTCTCCATTGAAGGGCGCCTTCGCCAGTTCGGCCTCGGCCTGGCGGACATCCTCCAGGGTCAGGGCGTCTGTCTCGGCCTTCCCGAGGCCCACCAGCACCCGGCGAACCGCCGCGGCGATCCGCTGCCCCTCGGGCGTGTCGGACCGCACCTCCTCCAGCCTGAGGGAGTCGCCTCCCCGGACCAGGAGGTCGGCATCGAGAACGGCGCAGGCCCAGGCCACCGCCTGCTGGACCTCCGGCGGCCGGATGCGCCCGTCCTGATCCCGGTCCAGCATCCGGGTCAGCCGGGGGTCCCAGGCCACCCCCTGGACCGGACAGGCCAGCGCAACCCAGTTCTTCAGGTCAAATTCCCCGAGGTGGAGCAGGTCGTCGCCCCGATCCAGCACCACCTGGTCCACGCCGCCCGCCCGGAAGAAACGCCATCGATGAGAGTCGGGCATCCAGGACCTCCTGTGAAAAGGTCGGGGACCAGAACGGCGGTCTGGACGGTCACCGGCCCCGACGCCTTCCGGCGGGGGTGAACCACGACCAGGTCGCCAGTGTCACCACCAGTGCCAGGAAGGCCACTGGTGCCACCAACACGCTCTGCCAGACCGGCAGTTCAAGAATGAACCTGGCAACCAGGAAGCCGCCGCCGAAGACGACCAGCCCCAGGACCAGCAGGAACTGCCAGTCCGAGGACTTCTTCTTCCGGGCGGGGCTCTTCCGGCGTCGGGTCGCCTTCGGTCCCGGCAGCGGTGGGTCCGCTGACAGCGGGGACGTCGCGCCTTCCTGCGTGTCTTCCTGCTTCATGGGCTGTCTCCGGACGGGGCGCCTCCAGGGGCCACGGCCCGGGCTTCCTGGACCAGCCGCAGGGCATCCTGGACCGTGGCGCCGTGGGGACCCTTCCAGTCCGGGAAGGACCGGACGAATGCCTCTGCCCGACGCGCCAGGTCCTCGGCCTCCTCCGGGTGGGACGCAACCGCCTCCGACAGGGGACGGTCGGCGGCCGCCAGGGCCAGCCGAGCCCTCCGGAGGACCAGCCAGGTCACGTCCGGGTCGTTCCCGGCCCGGTCCCCGAGGGCCTGGATCACCCCGTCCGCAATGGCCGGCCCACGACCATCGGGGTCCACGGCCAGGGCCGCCAGGGCCCCTCGGACCAGCACCCGGACGTTGCCGGGGGCCAGACGGGCCAGGTCGTCATAGACCCGCAGCAGGTCCTCCCCGGATCCCCGCTGCAGGATGTCCCTCTCCGCCTGATCGAAATCCGGATGGGTGACCAGGGGCCGGGAGTACAGGAGAACCTGGTTCCCCTCCACGGCCGCCTCGGGCAGCGGCCTCACCTGGCGGTCCCAGCCACAGGACGGGACCCCAACCAGCAGGGCCAGGAGCAGGACCTCCCGGGACCTCGGACGCTTCATCGACAACACTCCTCGCTCCCGGCCATCGGTTCCGCCGAATCATACGCCACCGAGGCGTCGTCGGGGTAGGACACCCAGTCGGGGCCCTGAACCCGGCGCAGGGCCAGACGGTCTCTCGCCACGAGGCCCTCGACCCAGTCCCGGATGCGCCCTCCCGTCTCCGGGTCCGGGAGGTCGCCACAGACCTCCCAGAGGGGCAGTCGCACGAAGGGTCGCTCCCGCAAGCGGGGGTGCGGCAGGGTCAGGACCGGGTCCTGGCAGCGGACGTCGCCGTGATAGAGCAGGTCCAGGTCCAGGGGCCGGGCGTCATGGCGACTGCCCCGGCGTCCCAGCAGGACCTCGATGAACCGGGTCCGGGCCAGGACCTCCCGGGGGGACAGGGGAGTCCGCAGGCGTACCACCGCGTTGAGGAACTCCCCCCCCGCCGCATCGACCGGGTCGCTGGCATAGAGGGACGACGCCGACTCCAGGGTCACCCGACCATCGGCCACCAGGGCCTGGAGACCACGACGCAGGTTCTGCAGACGAGGCCCCAGGTTCGATCCCAGGGCCAGCAAGACCGGGGACATGCCGGACCCCATGTCGGCCCTCCGCCCCTCCCCTTCCGAAGCCCCCGCCCTGGTCACTGGATCACCACGTCCTTCACCACGGCCATGTGCTGCATGTTGGAGGCGTTGGAGTCGGAGGTCAATGTCGGCGGGAAGTACTGGTCCAGGATCGCCTGGGAGAAGTCCCGGGTGTCGAAGACCAGTCCCGGCGGATAGCAGCGGTCCGGTCCCGCCCCCTGCATCGGGGAACAGCAGGCTGGCACCTGAAAGCGCACCAGGTCTGTGTCCAGCAGCACGAAGTCGTACTGGCTGCTCCGGTTGCGGTTCGTGGCAGTGGACCCGTCCTCGCCCACCGGGTGGGGGGGACGGACGTAGAAGACCTCCTCCCCCTGCCAGGCGCCAAATCCCGATGTGGACACGGCGGCGGTCCCGTTGAAGTCCCCGCCGACCACGTACCAGCAGCACCCGGGGTGGGCGTTCCGGTAGGCCACGACCTCCCGGGCGACCACCTGGGCCGCCCTCACCTGGTCGCTGGAGGGGCTCGTGTGCAGGTGGACGCTGACCACGAACAGGTCCCGCGGCCCCGGGAGGTCGATCCGGGCCCAGTCGAGGTCCCGGTTGCTGATGGCCGGGTCGTCCCAGGCCCCGGACTCCACGATGGGCCACCGACTCACGACGCCGTTCGGGATCTGGCCGCTGCCCACCGACCAGGAGCACTCGGTCCCGCAGGCCTGATCGGTGAAGCGCCGGTAGTCCTGGGTCGTGTTGGACCCGTAGTTGAACTCCTGCACCAGCACCACGTCCCCCCGAAGCCCCTGGAGGATCCGGAGCCCGTGGCCCGGGTCCCAGGACTGGTCGCTGCCGCTGGTCAGGTTGGCGGCGATGAAGCGAATCCGGAGCCCCACAGGCAGGGGGCCCTCGTCGCCGGGCCCCGCATCCCCGCCTCCGGAGACGTCGGCCGGCGCGTCCTCCAGACCCGGATCCTTCCCCGGGTCCTCGGGTCCCTGGGAACCATCGCTCCCGGCCTCATCGTCGGCCCCGGTCTCATCGGATCCCTGGAGCCAGTCCTCCGCGGTGCCATCGCCGGCCGGGTCCCCCGACGGGGAGTCCGAGAGGTCCGCCCACCCATCCTCGGGCTCCCCCGGATCGGGCACGGAATCGTTGCCGGCCTCCTCGGCCAGGCCCGAGTCATCGCCTGCCAGGACGTCCCGGTCGGCATCCGCCAGGAGGTCTGGACCTCCTTGGTCACCGGCGACGTCCAGGGTCCCGTCGGGCCCCCAGGACAGGTCCCGGTCGCCGGGATTCCAGATCGTCGGCCCCTCCCCGCAGCCGACCAGCAGCGCCAACAGCAGCAATCCCTGAGTGCCCCGAGTCATCTCCAACCTGCGTTCCGGGCCTCGGCCCGCGAAAGGGCAAATGATAGTCCTCCATGCCATCCCCTGGCAAGAGCCCCGACCGGGCGGACCAGGACTGACCGGTAAAGGGGCCAGGCCTGACTCGGGCATGTTCCCGGCGCGTCCCGGCCCAGATCCGCAGGGATTTGGGCAGACTCCGTCCAGGGGGCTGAGGGTTTGAAGTCCCTGACTCGGCGACCAGACCATGT
>JAKPOP010000002.1 GCA_029547805.1 Deltaproteobacteria bacterium | reverse complement strand
GCCGGGACTCGTTCCAGGAGGTCGCATGATGGCATCCGTCCTCACGCGGACCTCCCCAACGGAAAGGGCGACGACGCCATCATTGACTCCCCGGCGTCGTCAGGTACAAAGGAGTGTCCAGGGAACCGGGTGCGGTACAGTGGGAGTCGTCCATCACGGGGAAACCCGCCCTGCAAGAACAGGATCACCCTAGCGAGACCGGAAGGGTCTTGTCAAGCGGCCCCGGGAAGGTATGCTGACCGGGGAATCTTGCAGGGGATGCGGGATGGACGATCCGAAGACGCAGGAGGGGGCCCTTCCCCGGCGGAAATGGGTGGCCTCCGTGGGAGCGGTCGCGGTGTTCCTGGGCCTGGCGGTGCTGATGTTCTACTGGTTGAAGCCACCCACGGAGGCCACCAGGGCCTTCGAGGTCCCCAAGATCACGATGGCCCGACTGGACGAACAGCCATTCATGCGGATGGACCTGGGTCCCGGGGAGTCCTACCGGCCCATCGACGTGATGGCCGGGACCACCGTGACCCTGGATTGCCAGGTGGTGTCCCGGGCCCCTCCGGGATCCGGGAGGCCCCGATTTCTGCTGAAGGCCTTCGGCGTGGAGCGGGAGATGCCCGAGTGTCTGGCGGAACTCGCGATCCCCGATGAGGTGGGCCGGGAGGAGAGCCTGATGATCACCTACTTCGACGGGGGGGCGAAGACGCCCACGGATGTGCTGGCCGTGCCGATGGTGATCCGGGGACGGGCCGAGGGCATCGAGTTCCACGCCCTGGAAGATGACCTTCACCGGCCGGTCTCGGCCGCCACGGCCCCGGAACAGGTCTACGTCTATGCCAGGGCGATCACCCGTCTTCCGACCGACACCCGGGACTATGCGGCCCTGTTCTTCACGATGGACCCCATGGTCGGGGTTCCTGTGCTGGAACTGGCGCCGGTTCACGAGGGGGAGCGCCCGGAGCCCCTGGTGTCGTCCCTGATTCGCTTTCGTTCCTACGGGAAGGACCTGGCTGCCTATGCGTTCTGGACGCCGTCCCCCATCCGGGTGGGAGGCAAGGACGGCAGCCGGATGGTCACGGACATCGGCGCCTTCATTGTCCGGAAGGACCAGGTGGCCACGCTCTTTCCGAAGTTGCTGAAGGTCGAGCAGTCGGGTCCCGACACCCTGACGGTGACTCCCCTGGTCCAGAGCCTCGAGGACCTGCGCTCCGTGGCCGTCCTGGGGCTCGTGTCCCGTCCCCCCTTGCACGTCCTGAGGGCCCCCGGTCCGGCCGCCGAGGCCCAGGTGCCCGTTCCCCCTTCCGTCCCGCAGCCCTGACCCTGGCCACGGGGCCCAAGGCGCCGCGACGCTGTCCGGTAGTCGATTTCTGGGGATTGGAGAAGGAGAAGGCGTTCCGGCAGCAGACCCGGGGGAGCGGGAGTGCGTCGTTCCCCCGGCGTCGCCGGTCAGGTCCCCTTGGCCTTCTTGATGATCGCGAAGTTGATGGAGGAATACCCCTCGATGGCCGCGGTGGTCATCACCAGCCGGATCACCTCGAAGGGGATCGCCTCGTCCGCCTGGATGATGATCTGGCGGGACTCCTCGAGCCACTTCTCGGCCTTCTCCTTGTCCGCCGGCATCGGGCGGGCGCGCTCGTAGGACTCCCGGGCGGCCTTGAGGACCTTCGACAGGTCCGGCAGGCGCAGGTCCGGGTAGTTCTTCTCGGCCACCAGGGTGGTCTTCATGACCTCCTCGCCTTCGAAGACGAGGGACTGGCTGGAGATGCCGATCAGGGGATAGCGGTCCAGCGGCCTCCCGGAGTAGGCCTTCGGGAGACGGATGTCGTTCTGCTGCATCAGGATCTCGCCCGTGGCGGAGAAGGTGATCAGCAGGAAGACGACGAGGATCGAAAACATGTCGATCATGGGCGTCAGGTTCAGGTCGAAGAGCATCGCCCTGCGGGCGCCCTTGCCCCCGACCTTCAGCCCCTTCATGTTCACGCTGGAGCCGATTCGGCTGCCCGGTGCCTTGATGGCCATCGGTTCTCCTCCTGGCGGGGGCGCCTGTGGCGTCCCGACGCCGTCACTTCTCCATCTCACCGGCCACGGAGTTCGCATCGGCCACGACGACGTTCGCCATGCCCAGCGACATGCAGGTGTCCATCGCCGTGATCATGTCGGCATAGGCGACCTGGTCCTCCGGGGCCACGATGACCTTCTGGTCCTTCGGGAGCTTCAGCTCCTCGACCTTCTTCCGGAGCCCCACGGTGTCATACTTGTCTCCCACCTTCGGCAGGGACTCGGGGCGCAGGTCCGCGAACTTCACCACGTAGCCGTTCTTGTCCAGCAGGATGGTCAGGCGCTTGGGCGGCTCGGTCTGCTGCTGCTTCTGGGGCTTCTGGACCGACTGGTCCACGCTGATGCGTCCGGTCTGGGTCCAGACCGCGGTGATCAGAAGGAACGTGATGCAGACCGAGAAGAGGTCGATCATCGGCACCAGGTTCAGGGAGATGCCGAGGGTCTTCTTCCCGCCCTTGCTGATCTCTTGGGGACCGCTCATCGTTGCCTCCTGGATCGACACCGTCCCCGCCCGTTCTCGCCGTCAGGACGACGCGAACAGGCAGGGCCGGATGTCCCTCACTGGCCTCACTCGCCCCGGCCGGACTTCTCGTTGTCGAACTTGTCCCGGTTCGCGGTGATCAGGTTCAACACGGACACCGTGGTCTCGTTGATGTCGTCCACCAGCTGCTGGGACTTCGCCTGGAAGATGGCGTAGGCCAGCGACGCGGTGATGGCGACCGCGAGGCCGAAGGCCGTGTTGTACATGGCCTCGGAGATTCCCTTCGCCAGCTCGGTGGCCTTCGAGGCGGCATCGGCCTCGGCCACGGCGCCGAACGACCGGATCAGACCGAAGATGGTCCCCAGGAGGCCCATCAACACGGCCACGTTCCCGATGACCGCGAGGAAGCCGATGCGCTTCTCGATGCGGGGCAGCTCCCGGAGGGCCGCCTCGTCCATCGCCGCCTGCACCGCGCCGTCGGACTCCTTGGCCTTCATCAGGCCCGCCTGGAGGACCTTCGCCAGCGGGAACTTGGAGATGGAGCACAGTTTCAGCGCATTCTTGAGATCGCCCACCAGGATGTACTTCGTGAGCACGCGGGTGAACCCCTCCTTGTCCACGTTGGACTGGAAGTAGAGCACCACCACGCGCTCGATGATCACGCCGAACATGAAGATCGACGTGGCCAGGATGATGTACATGTTGGCGCCACCCTTCTCGAACGCCGTTGCGATGAACTCGAACATTGCTGCACTCCTCCTCTTGCTGGCCTCGACTCTCTCCCCTCGCGGGGAACCATCCCACAGGCAACCCCGCGCTGAAGGATCCCTCGGGACGCCAAGCGCGGTAAACCCCTATAGCAGCCCTGAACCCGGGTTGTCAACTTCCCAACCAGCGGCCCCCCTGGGGCCGACGCCCTTCCTCGGGATCAACCAGGATTGAAGACGAAGGGCCACTGCACCACGCAGATGCCGCCCTCCGGCTTTGCGAACCGCATGTTGCGGATGGTCCGCAGCACGCACTGGACAACGGCATCGTTGCCCAGAGAGGAATCAACCACGGTGGCATCGGAGACCCGTCCTTCCAGGTCGATGGTCCAGCGAACCGACACCTTCCCCGCCAGGCTCTCGTAAATCTGCAACTGCTGCTCGTAGCAGGCCCGGATCGCACCGGCCCGCTGCATCACGACCGCCTGGATGTTGTTCCGCTGGCAGAAGCCCGTCGCGCCCATGCCGCCCAGCGACATCTTGCCGACGCTCTTCGTGCCCTTCTTGCCGAGGCCCGCCCTCATGCCCATGCCGCCACCGGTATCCACCCGCCCGAGGCCGTGGATGCGCCCGTAGCCGCCCGTGCCGCCGCCACCGGGGCCGGTTCCCTTGAAGCCCATGCCCCCGGCGCCGTAGCCGACCACCAGTTCCGAACCGGTCCCGGCCATGGCCACCGCCATCCGGTTCTCGAAGGCGTCGGCGTTGTCCGAGAGGATCGAGGAGATGGCGCCGGACTGCCCCATCCGGTTCGAGAGCAGGTCCGCCAGTCCCACCTTCTTGGGGTCGATGCGGGCCGCCAGGGCCCCGTCGCGCCGGGGAACCTTGGATTCGAGGTTCGGGTCCTTGTCCGGGTCGCCGAACTTGCCTTCCTCGCCCTCGGCCCGCTTGCCAACCGAGTCGTCCTCCTCGCCGATCTCGAGGAGCGTCTCCTCCTTTTCCATGGTGACGTTGGCCTCGACCTTCAGCAGGCGGCGCTCCGCCGGGCGCTGCTCGACCTTCTGGGTGGGGTCCCAGGCGAACTGGGAGTAGACCCACAGGGAGACCAGCACGAACAGGGACCCCACCGTCGCGGCGATGAAGTTCCCGTCCATCGACATCGCGGTGCTGCGGCCGATGATGACGTCGGGACGGACGAACTGGAAGAAGACCTCCCGTTTCCCGAACTCGAAGACGCCCCAGTCGCCCTTCTGGACGTTCACGTAGTTCAGGCCACTGGCGTCGCTGGTGTGTTTCTTCACGTAGTCCCGGATCGGGAGCAGCAGGTTGTCCAGGTTGACCCGCCCCTGGAAGTCCCGGGACAGGGCGACCTGGTACATCCCCTTCTTGTCGAAGCGGAAGAGGGCCAGGGATCGGCCCACGGCGGGGTCCGGGACGATGAAGTCGCAGGAGACCGCCTCGCCGATGGTGATGTCGCGCTTCTCGGTGAAGGTGGTTTCCTTGATGATCTTCCCGTCCCAGAGCAGCGCGACCCGGAGGAGTCGGTCGTCGGGCCCGAGGATGGGCTGGGCCGACAGCGTCCAGACGAATCCCACGACCTGGACCACGATCCCCAGGAACATCAGATGGTAACCGTAGAACATCGCCAGTTGGGTGTGGGCCTTCATCGTGCCCTGCTGCACCATCGCGAGCATCTCGGAGCGGACGGTGAAGGGGACCAGGAACAGGAAGACGAAGGACAGGCCCGCGGCCACGAGTCCGGCAGTGGCCAGGGGCTTCTTGCGGTGGGTCGCCAGGGCGATGCCTGCACAGGCCAGGCCGACCGCCGTGAGGATCATCGAGAGGATCCCGTCCCACCAGGCGACGCCCTGGAAGAGCGTTTCATCGGTGAAGCGAACGACCTCGGAATCCACCCATGGGACCGAGAGGCCGCCGATGAGACCCACCAGGGCACCGACCACGGCGATCAACAAGCCAATCTGCATGTTCCTGCCCTCTCGTTTCAAGGGAGGCGATCAGCCACCTCCGTCGGTCCGTCGGCCCGCGCCGTGCCTGTCGTCCGGCAGGCGACGTCGGGTCCCCGGGGAACCCGGGCGGACGGATTCTCCAAAGAACCCTCCGGCGCGTCAACGGGAAAATTCATCCCCGACCCCCGACGGACCCATTGTCGGGAATTTCGCCGGATTTTCAATGCCACCCGCAGGTCTACCGGTTCCGGGTCGGAATGATTCCCGGGGCCCCCGGAACAACGGGGGACCGGGATCCGGAACCCCGGATCAGTCCTTGAGAAGCAGACGCCAGGGATGGCGCTTGATGTCCTTCATCAGTGCCACCAGGTCGTCGTAGATCTCCCGGTCCACCAGGAGGCCCCCGACCGTTCCCTTGCCCTCGGCAATCCCCTGGACGATGCCGCGAATCTGGACGACCAGGGCCAGGAGGTCCGGCCGGGCTGCGACGACCAGGGCCGCGAGTTCCCGGGCCATCTGGCTGCCGTCGGTCGCCAGACGACGGACTTCCTGGACGGTCCCCGGCAGGGCCTCCAGCACCGGTCCGATCCCCCGGTCCAGGTTCCGGGCCAGGTCGCGGACGGCCACAATGGCTTCACCGACCGTCGCGCCGTTGCGGGTCTCCTGGGCGACCCCGGCCGAGATCTGGTCCAGGCGGGCCAGGGTTCGTTGGATCACGGGGCGGCTCTCCTCGAGGATCTCGTTGGCCCGGGCCGTGACCTGGCGGATGTTCGCGATGCTCTCCCGGAGGTTCTCCCGGTTCTCGGCCAGAAAGGACGACAGGTCCGCCACCAGGCTGCCGGCGTCGGACCCGACGGCGTCGAGGTTCATCGGTCCCTTCCCGACGAAGACGAACTCCGCCGGAACCGTCGGAGACTCGAGGGACCCCGGGGAGACCTCCACGTACTTTTCCCCCAGGATTCCCAGCGTCGTGAGCCGGAACAGGGCGTCCTGGCGCAGCATCGCCGCGGCATCGGCGTCGATGGCCAGGGTCACCCGCACCCCGACGGGCCGGTTGCCTCGGTCCGGGTCGGGCCGCCCCCCCCAGAGGTCCACCCGGGTCACCTTTCCCACCGTGACCCCCGAGACCTTCACCGGGGCGCCCACCTTGAGGTCCGCCGAGGTCGGGAAGTCCACGGTCACCGGGACCCGTTTCTCGCACCGGAAGTCACCCAGCAGGACCAGGAACAAGACCAGCAGAGCGACGGCCGTGAGGATCAGACCTCCCACCTTCCATTCCAGCGATCGGGTGCGGTCGGTCATCCCTCAGGTCTCCATGGGTCCGTCCGGGGCACCGGTGATGAACTGCCGGACCACCGGGTCCTCGCTGCGGCGGAAGTCGTCGGGGGCCCCGTCCAGGCGGACGCGGCCTTTATACAGAAAGATGATCCGGTCGGCAATCGTGAAGATGCTCGTCAGGTCATGGGAGACGACCACGACGGACTTGCCCATTTCCCGGCAGAGACGAGTCGCCAGGCGGTCGATGCTCCGAGCCGCCACCGGGTCCAGGCCGGTGGTGGGCTCGTCCAGGATCGCCCAGTCCGGGTCCAGGGTGAGGGCCCTGGCGATGCTCACGCGCTTGCGTTCCGAGGGGCCGACCTGGGCCGGAAGGAGGTCCGCCTTCGAGGCCATGCCGACCTGGTGAAGGAAGGACTCCGCCTCGGCGAGGGCCCGGTCCCGGGCGATGCGCCGGTGCATCCGGAGGGGGAGGGCGACGTTCTCCCGAAGCGTCATGCTGTCGAAGAGGTTGGGGTGCTGGAAGACCATCGCGTAGTGCCGCCGGGCCTCCCGCCAGCGGTCCTCCGAGAAGGTCGCGGTGTCCTCGCCGTCCAGGATCACTCGGCCGGCGTCGGGGAAGAGGAGGCCGACGGCGTGCTTCATCAGGACGCTCTTGCCGGTCCCCGAGGACCCGATCACGAAGGTGATCTCCCCTCCCCGCATCTGCAGGTCGATCCCCGCGAGGACCGGCCGCCCGTCGAACGCCTTGCAGAGCCCCTCGAAGGCGATCATGGTTGCCTCAGTGTCCCATCAGGAACGCCATCGTCGAGATCACGAAATCCAGCACGATCACCACGAACGAGGACCGCACGACGGCGGCCGTGGTCGCCTGACCGACGCCCTCGGACCCGCCGAAGGCCTGGAAACCAGCGTGGGCCGACAGGATCGGAATCACGATGCCGTAGGTCTGGGCCTTCAGGTACCCGAAGAAGACGTCGATGGGGGCGATCCCGGAGAAGTCCAGAAAGATGCGGGTCCCGATGGCGAACCGGTAGTGCCCCATCAGGTATCCGGCAAAGGACCCCACCAGGGTCCCGACGACCCAGAGGACCGGCATCATCACCACGCAGGCCAGGAACCGGGGAACCACGAGCCAGGAGACGGGGTCGCTGTTGGCCACCTTCAGGGCCTCCACCTGGTCCGTCACGGTCATCGACCCCAGTTCGGCGGCGATCCCCGCGCCGACCCGGGTGGCCACCATGAGGCCCGTCACGGTGGGACCGAAGGTGCGGACCATCGCATAGAGGAAGGCGCCGCCGACCCCCGAGAGGTCCGGGAGGACCTTGAGGGTCTGGACGCAGGCCTGATACACCAGGATCAGGCCCAGGAACCCCAGGGTCACGGCGATGAAGACCACGGACCGGTTGCCGACGTTGTGCATCTGGGCCAGGAGGCGATGCCTGGGCGGTGGCCGCCGGATCGTTGCCGCGAGGGTGCGCCCCAGCAGCAGGAGGGGCTCCCGGACCAGGGGCGGGAGGACGGGTTTCCTGCGTGATGTCGCCTTCATGCCGGTCAGACCCACAGGGAGGTCACCAGGAAGTTCACCACGAAGATCGCGATGGCGCTGGTGACCACGGTCTCGTTCACCGCCCGTCCCACGCCGGTGGCTCCTCCGGTGACCCGGAGCCCGTAATGGCATGAGACGATGCCGATGGCACCGCCGAAGAAGAAGCCCTTCACGAGCCCCATCAGGAACTCGTCCAGCAGGTGTCCGTCGATGAGCCCTTGCCAGAAGACCCGCACCTCGATGCCCAGGATGGCCTGGCATGCCACCGAGGCGCCGACCAGGGCCGCCAGGTCCCCGATGCAGGTCAGCAGCACCAGCATGACGATCATCGACAGGAAGCGGGGGACCACCAGATAGCGGATCGGGTCGATGCCCAGCAGCCGAAGGGCCTCCACCTGTTCGGTGATCACCATCGTCCCCAGTTCGGCGGCGTTGTTGGACCCCACCCGTCCTCCGAACATCAGGCCGATCAGCACCGGGCCCACCTCCGCCAGGGTGGCCAGCCCGGTCCCCCAGCCCACCATTCCCGTGGCCCCCGTTCGCCGGACGAAGGGACCCGTCTGCACCAGCATCAACCCTCCGACGAAGAGGGCCGTCAAGGTCACCACGGCGACGGACTGGACCCCGATCTTGTATGCCTGTCGGATCGTCTCGTCCCGGTCGAAGGTCGGGGGGATCAGGGCCCGGAGGATGCGGACCTGCAAGAGCGTCATGCCCCCCATCACCTCGCAGGCACGCAGCACGCCACGGCCCAGCAGGGCCAGGGGCAGGGCCCAGGGGGGGATGGGCCGGGCGGGAAGGGCAGGGGGACTACCGGTCGGCATCCTGCACCTCCTGGAAGAAGTCCCGGACTCGGGAATCGGGATGCCGAAGGGCCTCGGTGAGGGACCCGCTGAAGAGGATGCTGCCGGAGTCCACCAGATGGAACCGGCTGCAACAGCGGGCGAGGCGGGGAATGTCGTGGGAGGAGATGACCACGGTGGCGGACGACTCCTGCTGTTCCCGGGCGATGAGGTCGAAGATCCGGGACGTGGTGACGGGGTCGAGGCCTCCGGCCGGGTCGTCGAAGAGCAGCAGGTCGGGCCGGGCCACGGCCGCACGGGCCACCGCGACGCGTCGTTGCATGCCCCCGGAGAGGGCCTGGATCGGCAGGTCCGCGACCTCGGGCAGTCGGACGGATCGAAGGCTGTCCGCCACCCGGTGGTTCCGTTCGGCCGGGGAGAGGGGAGGCGAGACCTCCTCCAGGGGCAGGGCCACGTTCTCTCCGACGGTGAGGAAGTCGAAGAGGGCGAGGTTCTGGAACTGGACGCCGATGCGGGACCGGACGGCTCGAAGGCGATCCTCGTCCCCGAAGGCCACCGGTTCCCCGAAGAGGGCCACCGTCCCCGAATCGGGGGGCAGCAGGGTCGCGAGGGTCTTCAGGATCAGGGTCTTTCCCGAACCGCCGGGACCCACCAGGGCGTGCATCCTCCCCGCCTCCAGGGCCAGATGGACTCCCCGAAGACAGGGGATCCCCGAGAGGGTGATGTGCACGTCGTCGAGCCGGGCCGCATCAGGCATCGAATTCGTCGTCCGGGATGGGAGGCCCCTCGTCCGGAAGGTCCGAGAGCCTCCGGATGCCCGCGTACTCGGCGTCTCCGTCGTACTCGTCGGGGAGGGAGATGCGGGCGAAGAGGGCGATGGCCCGGTCCACCAGCAGTTCGGAGGTGACCAGCACCTCCAGGCCGCGGCGGATGAGGAGGCGGCGGAAGGTCGCCCCGACCGAACTGGTGATCAGGGCCTGGCAGTCCCGGAGGGTGTCGGCGACCGCGCTGTAGCGGGTCCGCCAGGGGTCCCGGCGCATCCTTCGGGGGGATCGCACGGGGGGCCGGTGCATGCGCCGTTCGACCCGGAGGACCTCCCCGAGGGCCACCTCGGCGACGACGAACGAGGCGGCGCGAGAGAGGCTCGCCGAGAGGAAGACGCCGTCGTCGGTAGGGATGGCGATCTTCACGGGCGCCTCCGGAGAGCCGGGCGGATTATGCCTGGATCGGGCTCCGTGTTCAAGGATCCCCGCGGTCCAGAGTGCCCGAGCCGCCGGCCGTCGCGGAGGGGAACCGGCCCGTGGTTTCCGTCCATGCCTCCGCGGTTGGCCAGGAAGAGGCCAGATGGGGTAGTCTTTCCTGGGGACCTCGGGAGAGGGCATGAGAAGTCGCTGGTGGCCGATCCTGTTGGCGGGATGCGCCTTGGCTGGATGCGCGTCGGAGATGTCGTCGGCGAATCGACTCGACGAGGCTCTTCGGGCCTACCACCATCACCTGAAGGCCAAGGACCTGGAGCGGGCCTCGTCCTATGTCTCGGGGGATGCCATGGAGGACTTCCGGTCCCTCCATGGGGACCGGAGGAACGGGCTCCAGATGGAGGAGTTCCAGGTCGAGACGGTGCGCTTCCTCCATGGCCAGGAACGGAAGGACCCCCTCCGGGCGCTGGTCCTGGTGACGCTGGAGGCGAGACAGGCCGACTCGCTGGTGGTCCGACCGGTCCGCCTGCTCCAGACCTGGGAAGAACGGTCCGGGCGATGGGTTCTGATCCGGACCGGGATTGCCCCGGAGCGATGGGAAGGGGCCGACGCCCCGGGGTCGGAACATCCGTGAACCACCCGGATCCTGGGAGGAGGTCTTGAAGGTCCAGGGCATCCTGAAGTGGGGGGTCTCGATCGGGATCGGGGCCTTCTTCATCTGGCTGGCCTTCCGGGAATGGCCGGTGGATCGCCTGCTGGAGGGGGGCGTGACCCTCCGACAGGGCGTGCTGGCCACCTCCTCCTGGCGGGTTCCCCTGGCCAGCCTGGGGCTCTACTTCGCGTCCCTGGTGGTCATGCACGTCTTCCGGGTCTGGCGGTGGCAGCCGCTCCTGGCACCGATGCAGCGGATCGGCTTCGGGACACTGAACCGGGTCTGCTCCGTGGGATTCATGGCGGTCTTCCTGTTGCCCATGCGTCTGGGAGAACTGGTCCGCCCGGCACTGCTGTCCACCGAGTCGGACATCCGGAGGTCTGCCGCGCTGGCCACCATCGTGGTCGAGAGGCTGGTGGACGGGGTCATGGTGGCGGGGTTCCTGGCGACGGCCCTGGTCTTCCTGCCGCGCCACAATGCCCAGTCCTTCTCCGAGATCCGGTGGGGGACCTACCTGGCCCTGGCGGTCTTCCTGGGAAGCGCCCTGGTCCTGGGGGTGTTGATTCTCTTTCGGAAGCGGGTTGCCGAGGGAGTGCGGTGGCTGGTCCACCACCTCTCCCCCCGCTGGGGGGCCCGCCTCCAGGGGGCCACCGAGCGGTTCCTGGAAGGGCTGGGGCTGTTGCCCTCGGCGGGGAACATCGGGGCCTTCTTCCTGCTGTCGTTCCTCTACTGGCTCAGCAACGGGGTGGGGCTCTTCCTCCTGGGCCAGGCCTTCGAGGTCCGGACCGACCTGGGGGGATGGACGGGGCTCGGAGTGCCCATGCTGGGCGCCTTCGCGATGATGTCGACCATCGTGATCGGGATGATGATTCCCAACGCACCGGCGAACGTCGGGTCCTTCTGGTACTTCCTGCTGAAGCCCATGGAACTCTACGGGGTCCCTGCCGGGCATCCCGGGGGACTGGCGTTCGCTCTGCTGGTCTGGACGTTCCAGTTGCTCCAGTTGCTGGTCTTCGGGGGATGGTTCGTGTTGAAGGGGGCGGTGTCCTTCCGGCGAGCCTTCGACATCCGGGGAGGGGCCACGGCGATCCTGCTGGTGGCCTGCCTCTGGCCGTCGCCGGGACGGGCCGACACCGTCTGGCAGTGCCGGGATCGACAAGGCAACGTGGGGTTCTACATCAATACCCGCCCCTCTTCGGCACGGTGCCGCGTCTACCTGGACAGCCGGAAGGCCAGCGAACCCTCCCATCCCAAGGGAGCCCGTTGTCGCTCGATGCGCTTCCGGACCACCATCTTCTTCGTCTGCGAGAAGGACGGGGTTTCCTGGATCTACAACCGGTCCGTGCCCGGGGAGGCATCGGAACGCGGAGGAGGCGCCCAGGAGGCTGCCGAATCGGGCACCCCGAGGCCCGGGCGGGCGAAGGGCCAGGAACCATTCGACCAGGAGATCCGCCGACTGGTGACTCGAGCCGCGGCGGAGACGGGGATCCCCGAGGCCATGCTGCTGGCCGTCATCGAGGTGGAGTCGGGGTTTCGGGCCGATGTCGTCTCGCCGGCAGGGGCCCAGGGCCTGATGCAGCTGATGCCGGTCACCGCCGACGCCCTGGAGGTGGTGGACCCCTTCGATCCGGAACAGAACATCCTGGGAGGGGCCCGTCTCCTGCGGCGCCTGTCGGATCGGTTCCAGGGGGACCTGGAGAAGACGCTCGCCGCCTATTATGCCGGCGCATCGGCGGTCATCCGGGCCGGAGGACCTCCCGACGAGCCGACCCGGGGCTACGTCCGCAAGGTGCTGGATCGCTACCGCCGGCATGCCGAGGCCAAGGAACCGCCAGGTCTCGGCCCCGAGGGGCGCGCCGCTTCTCCCTATTGACGGGAGGGTGGACGCTGCGGTAGTCTACATCGGCCTTTCTCTGGTCCAGGCCTGACATGACCTTCCGGAACCTCCTGACGCGGGCGATCCTGGCCGGGGCGTGCCTCGTGGGATGCGGGGCGGGCCAGACCGTCCGGGATGGCTCCCCGGCGTCCCAGGGACGGCGCACGGTCCTCTCCGAGAGCCGGGACGACTACCTGGCGGGACTGAAGGCCCTGCGGGACGGGGATTACGCCACCGCCATCGAGACGCTCCAGCGGGTCGCCCGGGGGCCGTCCTACATTCCCTACACGGCGATGGCCCGGCTGCGGATCGCGGACGCGCTGTTCTTCCAGGAGAAGTACGAGGAGGCCGTCGAGGGCTACCGGACCTTCATCGATACCTCCGCAGGGGATCCGAACCTGCACTACGCCTACTTCCGGCTCGCGGAGTCCCGGGTGAAGGCCATCGCCGGGGAGTTCTTCCTGGTGCCGCCCTCGGATCGTCGCGACCAGCAGCGGGTCCGGGGAGCCCTGGCGGCGTGTCGGGACTTCCTGGCCCGATTTCCCGACAGCCCCTTCGTCCCCGAGGCCCTGGCCATGATGGACCGGATGAGCCGGACCGTCGCCTCCTTCGAGATGGAGGTGGCACGCTTCTACCGCAGCCGCGACAAGCCGGCCGGGGCCGCAGGACGCCTTCGCAGGCTCATGGAGGACCTGCCTCAGACCGGACGGCTGGAGGAGGTCCGGGCCGCCTGGGTCGAGGCGATGGTCCAGGCCCGAGAGCCGGGATGGGAACAGGAGTGCCGGCGGTATCTGGAGGACTTTCCGGGCGGGTCGTCCCATGCCCGGATTCGGCGTCTTTGTGGGAGACCGGGTTCGTCCTCGTGAGGGGGCGGGACCGGCCCGTCATCAGGAGGTGGCACATGCAGGGATTTCGGGTTGGCGACAAGGCGGTCTATCCCGCCCAGGGTGTCGCGGAGGTCCTGGGCATCGAGAGCCGCGAGGTGGCCGGGAACCAGGAGACGTTCTACATGCTGCGCCTGGTGGACAGCGACCGGCGGATCATGATCCCCCTGGCGAAGGCGATGCAGGTCGGACTTCGCCGCGTCATTCCCAGCGAGCAGGTCCCCGAGGTGCTCGGGTTCCTCCGGACCCGTCCCCCGCGTCGCTCCCAGCAGAACTGGAACCGGCGATACCGGGGATACGTGGACAAACTGAAGACCGGATCGGTCTTTGACGTGGCCGAGGTCCTCCGGGACCTCTACCTGCTCCGCTACCAGAAGCCCCTGTCCTTCGGGGAGAAGCGCCTCCTCGACACGGCACGGGAACTGCTGGTTCGGGAGATCGCCGTGGCCACCGACAGCCACGTCGCCCAGGTCGAGGGCGAGGTGGAGTCCATCTTCCCGGCCCCCCGGCCGCCCGCGTCCCAGGTCGAGGACGCCTCCTCCGAGGAATGAGCAGCCGGTGTCCTCTCATCCGCCCACGGGGCCCCTCCGGGTGGGATCCCATGCGGTCGTGCTTCGATTCTCGGGGTTGATGGTCGCGGCGGCCCTGATCGGTCCGAGTTCCGTGCACGGGGAGGAGCGGGAAGGGGAGGGCGGTTGCCGGGTTCTGCCCCTGCCCCCCCATCCCGACGACCGGACCCTCGAGGGTCATGCCCGGACCATCCTGCACCTGCTGGAAACGGACGCGACCTTCTCGAGTCGCTGTCCCGCGTGGTCGGATGCCCTGCTGGAAAACCTGGAGTCGAGCAACCGCATGGGATCCTGGCAGCGGTCCAGGACCCTCTGCCAGGCGATGGATCGCCGGGGGGTGTCCCGGCGGACTCCCGAGTCGGTCCTGGCCTGTGTGGACCCGCTGCTGGCCGAGGGGGACCTGGACGAGGCCTCCCGGCAGATCGACCAGGCCCTCGATGCCCTGGGAGGGGACCGGGAGGGGGCGCTGCGACTGCTGCGGGCGGTGGTCGCGCTGATGGAAAACCGCATGCGGCCCGGGCTGGCGGCGCACTACCTCGGGAAGGCACAGGAACTGCGACCGGACGACGAGGACCTTGCCTTGCGGCGGCTGGAGCGTCTGCTGGAGGCCGGGGACGAGGCCGGATCCGCACGCCAGTGGGCCATTCTGCGCGGGCGTTTCGGAGATCGCCCGACGGTGCTCCGGAGGGTCATCCTGACGGCGATGGCGCTGGACGCCCGGGACCTGGCGCAACAGGCCGCATCGGCCCTGCTGGAGTGCCCGTCGATGGGAATGGAGGACCTGGACGTCCTGGTCGCCCTCGGTGCCCGACACGGAGATGCGGCGATGCTTCGCAGGGTGGCGGACCGATGGGTCCGGCGCCCTGGAACGCCCGCGGAACGGCATTCCCGGTCCCTGGAGGTGGTGTCGGTGCTGGAGCGACAGGGGCAATCCGGTCTGGCTGCCGACGTCCTGGCCCAGGCCATCGCCCTCTGGGGGAGGCGGGACCCGGCCGTCCTGTGCCGCCTCGGGGCGATCCGGGCCGCCGCCGGGGCCCGGGAGAGTGCCCGGTCGGCATTCCAGGCAGCGATCGACCTGTCACAGGGAGATCCGGCCGTGGTGCTGGAGGCGGCGCGACTGGCCCTCCGGGCCGGGGACGCCTCCTGGGCCGGGGAGGTCATGGAACGGGAGCAGCGGCGAATCGAGGCCCCGACCGGGGACTGGTGGTGGATCCTCGCGCAGGTGCGACTGGCCCTCGGGAATCGGCAGGGGGCCGAAGCGGCCTGGGAGCGGGCGGCGGCGGATTCGCGGGAACCTGCGCGGGCCTGGGTCGCCATCGGCGAGGAACGGCTGCGGGAACCGGGGGGCGCTCTTGTGGCCGAGTGGGCCTTCCGGAAGGCCCTGGACTGCCGACCGTCCGGGGAGACCCTCGGGAGCGCCCTGGTTGGCCTGGTCGAGAGCCTCGTCGTTCAGGCGAAGGACATCGGCGAGTTCCTGCGCCCCCTCCAGGAGGCGGTCCGGGGCGGTCAGGTGGCCCCCGATGGGCTCGCGCGGATCGAGAACCTGGCCGCCCGGGTCCCGGATCGATCGCCTCTGCGGCTCCTGGGCCTCGAAGCTGGGGTTCGGCGGGATCCCAATCGGCCGGATCGGTGGTTTCGGCTGGCCCGGGGGTGCCTGCAGGTTTCGGACCTTCCCAGGGCCTTCGAGGCCTTTTCCGAAGCCGTCCGCCGGAGCAGCGATCGCCGTTCGGCGCTGGCAGAGGCCGTCTCGGCGCTGATCCAGGCCGGCGCCCTCTCCGAGGCCATCCGGCTGTCGGAGTCCTTCGGAACCGCGGCCTCCACCGGGTCGGGAGTCGCCCGGGCGTTGACCACCGCCTGCCTGGCCATCCAGGACGTTCCATGCGTCGCCCGTTTCGCCACGTCGCTGCTGAAGGGACCGGTGGATCTGGATCTGGATTACCTGGACCTCGCCCGGCGACTGGGGGAGATGGACCTGCGGGACCTGTCCTGGAAGGCCACCGATGTCGCCGAGAGGGTTCTCCCGAGGGACCGGGCCTGGGAGGCCATCCTGCTCGGGGCCGAACTGGCCGCCACCTGGAGGATGGATGCGGAGTACCAGCGACGGATCCACCGCCTGCCCGAGGGGCGGTCGCTCCCCGAGGCCGCGGCCCTGAAACTGGCCCGGAGGCTGCTCGATGCCGGTCGGCCCGTGCTGGCGATTCCCTGGTTGCTCCGGGCGATGGGAGGAACGGACGAGGGGGTTCGCGGCGATGCAATCGCGTCGATCCTCGAGGTCGCGGGCCGCCTGGGAAACGAGGCCGCGCTGGGGAGGGCTGCGGACGAGGCCCGGGGGTTCCGCTGGCCCGATTCGGCGATCTGGTTGCGGGCCGTGAAGGGGTTGCTGCGGGCGGGTCTGGACACCCTGGCCGTGGACCTCTGGAGGACCGGCAAGGGCGGGCTGGCGCATCGGGAGGGCCTTCCTCCCTGGCCTCCCGGGACGGAACCGCAGGGATGGGGCCGGGAAGAGTCGATTCGGTGGGTGCAGGAGTCCTGCCGACGCCCCGGCCTGATCGGGGATCGGGACTGCCTGCGGGCGGCGGACTGGCTGGAACGCCAGGCACGTGGGGACGAGGCGATCCAGTGGCTCCGGCAGCGGGCCCGGACGGGGATCGCCGGCGAGGGCCTTCGGGTGGAACTGGTCTTGCGTCTGTTGCGGATCGGGCAGTTCTCCGAGGGAGAGGAGACGGTTGCCGATCTGGTGAACGGGCCGCTCCAGGAAGGGTCCTCGCTGGAACGGCTGGGACGGGGCATGCGGGAGGCGGGGCTCGGGCGATCCTGGCTGGCCTTGCTGGAGACCTTTTCGCCCCGAAGTCCGGAGGCCGCCGAGGCCGCGACCCTGGAGCGGGTTCGGACGGCCCTGTTCCTGGGGGACGTGGTTCGAGCCGAGGCGGCCCTGGCGGCCGGTCGCGACGGGTTGCGGAACTCTGGCGAGGCTGCCTGGACCGTCTGGAGGGAGGGGGGATGCCTCCAGAGGGCGGCAGAGGTCTTCCTGTCCACGATCCTGGGAGGCGGAGGCAGTGCAGGCTCCCAGACCTTTCGGCGAGGAGTCGAGGACGTCGTTTCCCTGGGCTGGGGGAATCGTCTGATGTCCCTGGGACAGGTCGAACCCCGGGAGACGGGATCCCGGGACGAGGAGACCCTGGCCCGGGTCGGAAAGGCCCTGGTCCTGGCCGGGGAGTGGCAACGAGGTCTGGACGTCCTGTCGCACCTGGGACCGAGGACGCTGGACGACGAGGGGCGATTCCTGTGGTTTCGAGCGCTCTGGGCCAGCGGCCGAAAGGCCGAGGCCCGGAAGGTCTTGATCTCCTGGTGGGGGGAGGGGGGGGCCGGTTCCCGCGGAGAGGAAAAGAATCCCGACCCGCTGGCCGGGACGGGAGCCGCGCTGGGATTCCTGCTCTCGGAGGGTGACCAGGAGGATGCCCTGGCACTGGTGAAGTCCTGGAAGGGGCCCCAGTGGACCCTCCCGGGGATCGGGGACGTCCGGATGGTGCGCAACCGGATCGAGTGGGCCCTGGGACAGGGGAACTGGGAGGACTTCATGACCTGGATCGCCCCGGCGGAAGGGGCCTTCGGGGAGGGGGTCCTCCGGGTCCAGGAGGCCGCCCGGAGCGGCGGCCTGGAAGGCGCGGTGACGTTCCTGGACCGGACCCGGGGACGACTGGCCTGGGACCTGGGCCTGCTGGCCCGAAGCCTCCGGGGAGATCCGGACGAGGTCCTGGAGGCCCTGGCCAGGAGCCGGATCGAAGAGATCGGCGACAACGGGATCACGGCGGAAGGCGCCGCCTGGGCATTCCTGATGGGGGGGCGTTGGGAACTGGCGGTCCGTTGGGCTCGGAAGGCGGCCTCCCGATCCGGCACTCCAACCGCCAGGATGATCACGCTGCTGGTATCCGCCTCGACCCTGGCAGGCCAGCCGGCGGTCCGGGAGGCCCTGGCGCTGGCCGACGACGGGTTCGAGGACCCGGTGGCACGCCTGGCGGTCCGGGCACTGATCCGGAAGTGGACGATGGACGATGAGGGGGAGGCGACGGAACTGGCCATGCGGTGGCGTCGCGTGCCCCGGGACTGGGAGGCGGCGAAGGAGGCCATGGAGGCGGCCCTCCGGGCCGAGGACGACCGGATTCGGCAAGAGGTCGAAACGCGGTGGATTCGGGGCGCCGAGGACCCGATCCAGGCCCGGATCGAACTTGCGAAGTTGTATCGGAAGTATTGGAAGGGTGAGGAACTGGCGAAGGTCCTGGAACCGTTGCAGGAGGTCCGGCCAGGGGAGGCCTTCCCGGTCTTGGAAGGGATCCGAGGATGGTTGATGGCGGGACGGCCCGAGCTCGCCCGGGAGGTCGCAGATCGCTGGGTCACGAGGTTCCCGGACCCGTCCCAGGCAGCCCAGGGAGTCGTCGACATCGCGGCGCAGATGCTGGATCCTTCCCTGGTGGAGCGGTGGCTTCCGGCGGCCCTGGAAGGCCCACGGGGGCCCGAAGGAGGCCGGGCGGTCCTCTCGGCGGCGATGGCCCTGGCCAGGACGGGGCGACCGGACCGGGCCCGGGAGGTCCTTGGGACCTGGATGGCCCGGGTCCCGGACACCCTGGGCTGGAGGGTCGCGGTCGCCAGGCGCGTCCTGGCTGATCCGGAAGTCCCTCTGGAGGCGGTGCCCTGGATCTCCCGGCAGGACATCGTCCGGGAGGAGGATGGGGGCCCTCTTCCCCTGGAAGGGCTGCTGGCATGTGACGAGGCCCAGGACTTCTCCGGGATCCCGGCGTGCGTGGCACGGTGGGGCCTGGGCACGGCGACCGACGGGACCCTGTTGATGCTGGCCACCCGGGCCCTGGCGGCAGGCCGATGGCGGCACGCGCGGGAGTGGATCCTTGCGGCGGATCGCCTCTCGGGACAATCGAGGAGCGTCCGACTGCAGGTCGCCCGAATGCTGGTGTCGTTCCTGGGGGACCCCGAGGGATGGAGCCGGGAGGCCCGGCGAGAACTGGGTGCCCTGGCCCTCGCCTGGTTCCCGTCGGGGGTTCGGGAGTGGAGGACCGATTCCCAACAGGCCGTCCGGGCGCACCTGGAAGAGATGGCCCACGGTGTCGATGCGGGATCCCAGGAGTACCGGAAGGCCCTGGCAGCGGACCCGTCATCGGCGTCGATGCGGAACAACCTGGCCTACCTGATCAGCCTGGCGGGAGGGGACCTGGAGGAGGCGATTCGCCAGGCACGGATGGCATTGGTCCTTTCCCCGGCGGGATTGCCGTGGTATCTGGAGACCGAGGCCTGGGCGCGGTTTCTTCGGGGGGAGACCCAGGGGGCCCTCCGGATGCAACGGCGGGCCCTCCGTCACTGGACCGAGGACGGTTCCGACGGATGGTCCGAGGGGCTCTGGCATCTCGGGAGGATGCTCGAGAAGGCCGGGCGGTTGCAGGAGGCCCGGGAGGCGTGGAAGAGGGCCTCGGTGTGGGCCCCGCCGGGGGACTGGCACGGGATCCGGTCGCTCCGTCGATGGCGTGAAACCCGTTGAGCTCCCACGGGGGTGACCGATGCTCGTGAAGATCACCACGGGTGCCCTGCTGGCGGCGCTGGCCCTGGCCGGGATCCTCTGGGGCCCCTTCTGGCTCGTGGGGTCCGTGGCGGCGGTGGTGTTGCTGGGAGCCCAGTACGAGTTCCTGCGGCTGTCGGCGGGCCTCCTGACCACCGGTGACCTCGTGGTGGCCCTGGCGGGAGGGGCGGCGGTGCTGGCTGCCGCGGCCCTGGCCCCCTGGCAGGACTTCCCGGCCTGGATGATGGCGGCGACGATGCTGGCCGGCGTCGGCATCCTGGTCCGGGTGCTCTGGACCCCCCTGCGGGAACCGGGGGACCTTCCGGGGGCCTCCCTCCGGGCCCTCTGGATGATCGGCGGCCTGGTCTACGTGGCCCTGCTGGGATCGGGCTGGCTCGTGCTGATGCGCGATTCCCTGGGCAGCCAGGGGAGGGGACTGGTGCTGCTGGCCGGATTCGTCACCTGGATGAACGACACCCTCGCCTATTTCGGCGGGAAGACGATGGGCCGGCATCGCATGTATCCCATCGTGAGCCCGAACAAGACCTGGGAGGGATCGGCCTGGGGCATGGTCGGGAGCCTTGCCGGGGCCCTGGGCGTCCGGGCCGTGCTGCTCCCGGAGGTCTCCCTGGTGTCGGTGGTGGCCTTCGCCGTCACGGGCGGGGCGCTGGCCCAGGCCGGGGACCTCGCCGAATCGGTCTTCAAGCGGGCGGCCAACGTGAAGGATTCGGGGGAATTCCTCCCGGGCCACGGGGGGTTCCTGGACCGGATCGACGCCTTCCTCTTCGTGCTTCCCTGGACCGTTGTCTGGTTCCTGCTGTGGAGTCCCCTGGTCTCGCGGTAGGCGTTCGGTGGGTCACTCTCCGTTGCCCAGGTCCCAGGACAGGGTCTCGCCAGGCGAGAGGTGGACCCGGAGGTGCCGGGAGAGGGGGAATTTCCGGGACCGGGCCTCCAGCTGGTGCTCCCCGGCGTCCAGGTTCCGGAGGGTGACCCGCTCCCCCGGAAGCAGGATGCCGAGGCTTCGGGAGCCGTCGAACAACTCCTGGGGATCCCCCAGGCGGTTCGTGATGACCAGCGTGGCCTGGGAAGGACCGAGTACCTGGGAGGTCCGGGACCCCGACGGGAGCAGGACCCGGTACTCGGTGGACCGGAAGGAGGTCACCCCGACGGCCTCCAGCAGGTGGGGACCCGCGGCGACGGCGATCTCGGCCCGTTCCTTCGGGGCGAGGACCGCGATCGGGTCCCGGTCCAGCAGCACCCGCACCTCCTCGTCGCGATCGTTCTGGAGGGCGAGGATCGCCTGGGAGGTCGGGATGACCCAGCCCACGTCTCCACCGGCCGGGACCTCGACCTCGGCCTCCTGGACCTCCCGATCCCGGTCCCCGAGGACCTGGACGCGGTGACGGCCCGGGGAGAGCCCGACCACCAGGCGCCGCCCCCCCGGGGGAACCCGGCCGCGGTCCACGCCGTCCACCTGCAGTCGTTGGTCCTGGTAGGTGGGATTCTCGACCCGGAGGCCCCCCTGCTCCCCCTGCCGCTCGTCGGCGGAACCGGGTCGCACGAGCCAGAGCAACGAGGCGCCCTCGGTCAGGACCAGCCGCGTCCGCGCCACCACCCGACCGTCGACCGTGGCCGCCGAGAGCCGGACCCTCCCGCCGGGCAACCCCCGGAACTCGGCCCCTCCCTGGGTCTGGCAGATCCCCAGGGCGCGCCCGTCCATCCGGATCGACACCGGGAACGAAAGTTCCGAGATCACGGACAGGGTGGCCCCCGGGGAGGGGATCCGGACCTCGGCCACCTCTCCCTTCTTCAACTCCGCACGGCCGCTCCAGACCGGCCGTCCCACGTCGTCCGTGGCCGCGACGTCCACCATGTCGCCCTGGAGATTCCCGTAGACCGTTTCCTGGTCCAGGGCCAGGGGCCGGGGAGGGAAGCCGGAGACCAGCACCCGGACCGGGCCTCCCGACTGATTGAGGACCCTCAGGGAGGCCTGGGGCGGCGGAATGGTCCAGGTGGGCACGACACCCGGCCCCACGGGGATCTCGGCCTGCATCACGAAGCCGGTCCGGGTACCCTGGGCCTTCACCGTCACGGTACCCGGGATCAGGCCGCTCCAGAGGCGGTCCGAATCGGGCCAGAGGATCTCCCGGCTCTCCCCGTCCAGGAAGATTCGGACCGGCTCGTCGGCCTCGTTTTGGACCCGGAGCGCCCCCGTGGGCAGTGCCTTCAAGGCCGCTTCCTGGTCTGCCTCGCCGAGGACCACCCAACGGGCCTCCTGGCCCGAGACCAGGGTGACCATCGAAACGAAGCGCCATCCGGTCCGGGTTCCCCGGGCCTCGACGGGAGCCTCCCCCCCCAGGAGGCGGTCCACGAGGGCCTCCCGCCCTGTCTCCAGGTGGGCGAGGACCCGATCCCCCCGGACGAAGACCTCCAGGGCCTCCCCGGACCGGTTGACGACCCGGAGCATGCCGCCGGGAGAGACGGGCGGAGGGAGGGTGCCGGCGCAGGCCGTCCATGCCACCAGCAACAGCATCATCGGCCCGGTCATCTTCTTCGGGTTCACGGTTCGGCTCCCCGGCCAGCGGACGGGGGAATCGTAGCAGAAAGGAGAGGGCCGGGGGCAGACGGTTGAAGCGGATCGGGAATGGCCTAGAATCGTGCCATGGCGGCGATCCACTACCGGACCCTGACCATCGAGACCGGCGTCTGGTGCGGCAATCGCTGCTCGTTCTGCTACCAGCAGGCCTACCGGGCGCTTCCCGACTACCCCCGACTGGTCCCAGGAGAGGAGATCCGGAGGCGGATGCAATGGGGCCTCTCTCATGGATACGACGAGGTCTCCTTCACCGGTGGGGAACCGACGATTCGGCCGGATTTCCTGGACCTGATCCGCGCCGCCCGGGAGATGGGATACCGACGGGTCGCCGTGACGACGAACGGGTCGAGGCTCTCGGACCCGACGTTCTTTGCGCAGGCGGTCGAGGCGGGGCTGACCTCCATGGGGGTTTCCATCCACGGCCCCGATGCGGCGACCCACGAGGGGGCCACGGGACGCCAGGGGTCCTTCGGCCGGGCCCTGCGGGCGATCCACCATGCGGTGGCGACGCACGGGACCCTCCGGCCGGTGCGCCTGAACACCTTCACGGTGGTCCACCGGGGGAACGTGGGCCGACTGCTGGAACTCGCGCGGGTGCTGGCGGGACTCGGGGTGCGGTTGCTGGTCTTCCAGCCGGCCATCCTGGGAAAGTCGAACTTTCGGGAGGCCTCCCGGGTCCAGGTGGGCATCGAGGAGATCGTGGAGGGCCTGCGACCCGTGATCCTGGAGGGCATGGAACGGGACTTCCGGGTCAAGCTGTTCAATCTGCCTCCCTGCCTCTTTCGGGACGTCCTGGAGGGCCTGGACCTGGACTCCTACCGGGAGGCCACCTTTCGGGAGCATGACCAGGATGCGCCGCTCCAGAACGACCCTGACCAGGAGACGGGGTCCGTCGAGACGCCCGCCTGCGCCTCCTGTGATGTCCGGAGCACCTGTCCCCGGATCCACGTGACCCTGCTGCCCCAGGAGGACCTCGCTGCCCATTTCGAGGAGTCCCTGCTGTCCATCGCGGCCTGGGACCATCCCCAGGTCTGGCTGTCGGGAACGGACCTGATGAGGCCCGCCACCCTCTACCGCGTCGTCCGGAAGGCCCGGCTGAACGGGTTCGAGGAGGTCCTCGTCACCACGGGAGGCACGAGCCTCTGGGACGGCCGCGCCGGATGGATCGCCATGCGGCAAGGGGGCGCGTCCCGGCTGGTGCTGGTCCACCATGCCCGGGACCCCCGGTCGTCGGACCGGATGATCTGCCATGCGGGAAATGACGCCAACCTGCTGGAACTGGTCGGCCGGTGGCGCCAGGAGGCCCCCGAGGGCCTGGGACTCGGGGTCCTGGTCCCGGTGTCCGAGAATGAATGGCCATTCCTGGAGTCGGAGGGAATCCGAGGGCTCGAGGGAATCGAGTGGGATCTGCTGCTGCGGGCCCCCTGGAGGACGGAGGGGCGGCCCGCGTTGCAGGTCCGACGGATCCGGGACTTCGTGGCCAGGGCCCGGCGCCTTCCCTCCCGGCCCCGGTCCGTCGTCCTGCACGTCCCGTGGCCCCGCCGCTGGGAGGCGGCGGCCCTGCCGGGCGTCGCGATCTGGACCCGGGGAAGACTGCGGTTCGATCTGGCGGGCACGGTGCTGCCGACGGCCTTCGTGGAACCCCGATACTCGGTGTTGAACTGGTCGCTTCCCCACCTGGGAGGGCAGGTCCTGTGCAGTCCTGGGGACCGGCGGGTTCCCCTTCGTCCCCTCCTGGCCCGGTCGATCCAGGTCCAGGGGATCACGCGGGAGACGCTGTTCCGCGTACGCCGGCGAGATGACGGGCCTGGAGGTCCAGCAGGTCCGTGACCTCCCGCTCGATCCGATCCGGGTCCCAGGACAGTTCCAGGGCCATCCGGGCCGCTGCCCGCCGGGCCGGAGCCTCGAGGGACGGCCCCACGAGGTAGAACAGCAGGTTCCGGCGGGTCAGGACATCCTCGAGGGTCAGGGCCATCTCGCGCCGGACCGCCCAGACCACCTCGGCCTCCAGCACCGGCCAGGGGGGGGCCAGGGGGTTCGCCAGGGACGGGTCCTCCGATGCCAGCGCCAGGACCTCCTCCGCAGAGGCGCCGTAGGTGTGGACCAGGTGCCGGGCCACCGCCGTGTCCAGGCGGTGCAGGCGTTGCAGACGCAGGATCTCGTCCTGGCGCGCCTGATCGTCGGTGATTGTTCCCCTGTAGAACAGGGGGCGGTCCGCGACCCCCCATGGGGGAAGAGGGGAGGGGAGGAAGCGTCGCGCCGACTCGAGGCATTCCCGGGCCATCAGACGGTAGGTCGTGAGTTTTCCACCCGCGATCGTCACGATGCCCCGACGGTCCACGTGGATCGAGTGTTCCCGGGAGACCTTGCTGGCCGAGACTCCCTCCTCCCGGAGCAGCGGCCGGAGGCCCGCCCAGGTCCCGAGGATGTCCCCGGTCTCCAGCGGCAGTTCCGGAAAGTGGTGCCGCAGGGCGGTCATGAGGTACTCGACGTCGGCGGCTGTGGCCACCACCCGGTCGGGATCCTCGGGGTCATCAGTGTCGGTCGTCCCGACGATGGTGGCGTCGTGCCAGGGGATCACGAAGAAGACACGCCCGTCCTGGGGAGTGGTGGCAACGACGGCCTGGTCCAGAGGCAGGCGACTCCGGGGGAAGACCAGATGGACGCCCTTGGTCGGCCGGAGTCGGGGGCCGTCCTGGACCCCCAGGGCATCGTCGGTGGCCTCGGTCCAGGGACCGGCAGCGACGATGACCGCCCGGGTGCGAAGCAGCCCCTTCCGGCCCGGTTGCAGGAGGTCCTCCACCTCCAACGCAGCGACCCGGTCCTCCTGGAACCGGCTCCCGACGGCCCGGACCCGGCTCAGGGCGACCCCTCCGAGGGCGACCCCGTCCAGGACGTTCTCGAGGGTCAGGCGGGTGTCGTCGGTCACGGCATCGTAGTAGCGAAGTCCGCCGGTCAGGCCATCGGTCCGGATCCCGGGGACCTGTCGGGTCAGTTCTCCCCGGGGCAGGCGCCGGTGGATCGGGTCGCCGCGGAACCAGCGGAGGGCGTCATAGACGAAGAGCCCCATGTCCAGGAACCAGAGGGGGTGCTTCGACGCCTTCCAGACAGGCATCAGGAAGGGGAGGGGGCGGACCAGGTGGGCCGCCAGCCGCTCCAGGCGAGTCCGCTCGGTGGTGCTCTCGTGGACCAGCCCGAACTCGAAGTTCTCCAGGTAGCGCAGGCCGCCGTGGACCAGTTTCGAGGACTTCGACGAGGTGCCGGAGGCAAAGTCGCCCTGCTCGACCAGCGCCACCCGGAGCCCCCGGGCGGCCGCATCCCGGAAGATGCCGGCGCCGGTGATGCCTCCTCCGACGACGACCAGGTCGTATTCCTCGGCGGTTCCACGGGACCAGGCCTGCTCTCGCCAGGACGCCTCGTTGGGGTTCATGGGTCCTCCTGTCCACTCCCGCCCTAGTGTAGTAGAATATTGACGCATTGCGTAAATGCTTTTTTCGGCATCCATGGCATCTGGCGGGAGGTGGGGGATGGGCCGTTTGGGGAAGACCGCACCCTGGTGGGCATGGGCATTCCTGCTGGCGGCGCTGATCCCCTCGTGGGGATGCCGGCGTGGGGCGAGGCCGGCGACGGCGCCCGCCGCGGCGGAACCCGCGACACCGGTGGTCACGGCGGACCCGGGGCCCACCAACGGCCCCGATGCCGCCCCGATGGCGCCGCCGGAGGAGGCGGCGTCTCCCCGTTCCAGGACACATCCCGATGCCCTGGGAAAGGACTACGGACTGCTGGCAATGGGGGAGGTCGCGACGACGGGACCGGAGGAGGAGTTCTTCCGCCAGATGACCAATGCGAAGAGCGCCGAGCAGGCGTTCAAGGTCATCCGGAAGGACGCGGCGCGCTGGCTGCCGTTCCTGCATCGGGCGCTTCGGTCCTCGAACCGCGAGGTCCGCATCCAGGCGGCGGTGATGCTGGGGCTTCTGAAGGACCGGTCCCCGGAGACGATCGCGGCCATGCGTGATGCCCTCATCCTGGATCGGGACCCGGACGTCCGGGCGATGGTGGCCCGTTCCTTCCTGGCGATTCCGGCCCAGCGGGCCGTGGACCTGTTGATCCGCAGCCTCGAGGCCGATCCCTACGAGGCCACTCGGGCCAACGCGGCCTGGGCCCTGGGGGAGTCGGGGGATCGGAGGGCCGTGCCGGTGCTGATCCGGGCTCTCCAGGACGAGGATACCTTCGTGAGACTCCGGGCCGTCAGTGCCCTGATGAAGTTCCGGGCTCGGGAGGCCGTCCCGGGTCTCGTGGCCTGCCTGTCGGATCGGAGCCCGATGGTCCGCGAGCGGGCCCACATGGCCCTGAAGCAGATCACCGGGAAGGGCCTGCCGGCCGACGAGGCGGCCTGGCGGAAGGCGCTGGGCCTGGGCCGCTGACGTCAGGCCCGGCTGGCAGCCTTGACTCCCAGGAAGAGGACCAGCCGGAGGGCCGCGGCGGCAAACCCCAGGCCCAGCGAGGCAGAGACGACCAGGGCACCGATCGTCAGCATCGTGTCCATCGTGTCCTCCTGTTGGAGATCCTCCCCAACGGCGAGCATGACCCGGGTTCGGTGGGTTCCCCCAACAAACGGACGGCGACAAAAAAATCGAGTGGTCTTCGGCCGGAAGACCCAGGATGCCGAAGGGGCCTGTTCCAGAGAGAAATCGCGTGAGAATGGATGGTTACGAGACACCGGTCGGTCTGATGAGAGCAGGGGAGACCACGGGCAGACGAGGCGCGAGACCTGGGGAAGACCCCCGGGAGACCAGACCCGGCTGCGACTTGACATAATACCTCTTATCAGACGTTGCCGGAGGGCAGGGCCCAGGGGGCCTCTGGCGCCCCGGAGCCGGGAATGCAGGGATTCCCTGCGGTTCTGACCCGTGCCCTCATCGGAGGAACGGGCTATACTCCCGCCATGAAAATCGGACTCGCCCAGGTCGATTCCACCGTCGGAGATTTCGAGGGCAACGTCGCGCGGGTCCTGGACGCCTATCGCCGGGCGATGGCGGATCAGGCGGACCTGGTTCTCTTCCCGGAAATGGCTCTCACGGGGTACCCGCCGCTGGACCTCCTGGACCGTTCGGAGTTCGTCGAGGCGAACCTCCGGGCGCTCCAGTCGTTTCGCCAGGCCTGCGTGGGTCCGGAGGCATGCATCGGGTTCGTGGAGCCCAACCCCTCGGCCACCGGAAAACGACTCTTCAACGCCGCGGTTCTTGTGGCCCGGGGTGCCGAGGTGGGCCGCTATCAAAAGGCCCTGCTGCCGTCCTACGACGTCTTCGACGAGGCCCGATACTTCCAGCCGTCCTTCGAGCCTGCCGTGATGGACCGGCCCTACGGAAGGATCGCCCTGACCATCTGTGAGGACATCTGGAACGACCCGGAGGTCTGGGACGGGCGAAGGCCCTACACCCATGACCCCCTGGAGGTGCTTGCGGGGCGCGGCGTCGGCCTGGTCGTGAACCTCTCGGCCTCTCCATTCCACATCGGAAAGACGATGGAGCGGCGCGCCGTGGCCCGGGGCATCGTCGAGCGACTGGGGTGCTCGCTGGCCTACGTCAACGCCGCCGGAGCGAACGATGCCCTGATCTTCGACGGCGATTCCTTTGTGATGGACGCCACGGGCCGGATCAGGGGCCAGGCCTCCCGGTTTCGGGAGGAATGCGTGGTGGTGGACGCGGACCTGCCATCCGACAAACCGGTGGCTCCTCGGGACCTGAGAACGGAGAGCAGCGAGGAAGACGCCAGGGACGTCGTCGAGGCCCTGTCCCTGGGGATCCGGGACTTCTGCCGCAAGACCGGTTTCCGGCAGGTGGTGCTGGGCCTGTCGGGGGGCATCGACTCGGCGGTGGTGGCCGCCCTGGCCGTTCGAGCCCTGGGAAAGGACTCGGTGGCCGCCCTCTCGATGCCCTCCCGACACTCCTCGGAGGGGACCCGGAACGACGCCCGGGAACTGGCCGCAAACCTGGGCATCCGGTTTCGGGAGGTCCCCATCGACCCCATCTGCGACGCCTTTCGGCAGGCCTTCTCCCAGGCGGTGGACGGGGCCCCCCTCCGGGGCATCACCGACGAGAACCTCCAGGCCCGGACCCGGGGCGTCCTGCTGATGGCCTGGTCCAACCAGCACGACGCCCTGGTCCTGAACACGGGCAACAAGAGCGAGGCGGCGGTCGGGTATGCGACCCTCTACGGGGACATGGTGGGGGGGATCGCGGTGATCGGGGACCTCACGAAGGAGTGGGTCTATCGGGTCGGACGGGCCCTGCAACAGGAGGGATTCGCGATCCCCGAGGGGATCTTCCGGCGCGCCCCCAGCGCCGAACTGCGCCCGGACCAGCGGGACGAGGACTCTCTGCCACCCTACCCTGTCCTGGACCGCGTGATCGACGCCCTGGTGGTCCGGAATCGATCGGGACGGGAGGCGGTCGCCGAGGGGCTCCCGGCGGACGCGGTGGCCTTCGTCCTCTCGGCCCTGGCCCGGAGCGAGTTCAAGCGCCGGCAGGCCCCCTTCAGCCTGAAGGTGACCCGCCGGGCCTTCGGACCCGGTCGTCGGGTTCCCGTGGCATCCCGTTTTCAGGAGGACCTGACGTGAAGCAGCGCCTTCGAGGGATGGGGTTCGAGGCGCCGGACCTCGTCATCATCGCCTTCGGGCTGACGATGGCCGGCGTCGGTCTGTGGCACCGGGAACGCCTGCCGGACACGAGCGTGATCCACCGCTACCTGCTGGTGGCCCTGGCCTATGCCTGGGTCTTGCGAATGGCGACCCGCCGAGGAATCCGTCCGCTGCCAATGGCGATGCTGCGCACCGTGGCCCTGTGTTCACTGATCCCATACATGTTCCTGGAGATGGGGGACATTCTTCCCTACGTCGTGGACCACACCTACGAGCGGGAACTGGCGGCCCTGGACCGCCTGATCTTCCTGGGTGTCGATCCCCTGGAGGCCCTGGAGCGGTTCCTCCATCCCCTGGCCGTGGACGTGATGCAGTTCGCCTACGTGACCTACTACCCGGTCTTCCTGACGGGCCTGTTCATCCTGACCCGACGGCCCCACCGGACTCTTCGGGAGTTCTGGAACGGGGAGACGGGCCGGGAGGTTCATGACTTCTACGCCTTCATGACGGCCATCGCCCTGACCCAGTGCGGGACCTACATCGGCTATCTGCTGGTCCCGGCGATGTCGCCCTACCGCACCACCCTGGACCCCCAGTTCGCCGGGCTCTATCACTTTACGAGACCCGTCTGGGGGCACTACATCCAGCCGTGGCTCGGGGCCTGGGTCCACCACTCGGAGACCAACGTCCTGGATTGTTTTCCCAGCGGTCACACCGCCGGCGGACTCGTCGTGCTGATGGGGATGTGGAAGTGGCGGAGGCCGGTCTTCTACTGGATCCTGCCGGTACAGGTCGGCCTGATCGGGGCGACGGTCTATCTGCGCTATCACTACGTGGTGGATGTCCTGGCGGGGGCCCTCTGGGCGGTCCTCGCGATGCAGTTGGCGAGCCGGTGGAGCGAGGCCTTCCATGGGGTCGCCTTCCCGGCCCAGGACGGCACGATGGCCACCGCTGCATCCCCCGGGGAATCGGAGGTGGGAACTCCCGCGGGGGTTCCGGGAGGGAGGGATTCGTGAAGCGGCACCTGATGGCGATGACCTGGGCCCTGGCGATCGTCGGGACGTCCCTCGGGGGAGGGGCCTGTTCCTCCCGGGGGCGGGTCGATCCGGCCTCCTCGGAGGCCCGGGGAGCGGCCGATGGCGGCCCGGTGGCGACGACGCCGGATCGCCCTCCCCTGCCCTCCCCCGGGCGCCTGGAGGACCTGGCGGCCTGGGGCGAGTTCCTGCCGGTCGGGACCACCTGGGTCTCCCTGGTGCCGGCGTCGGACCTCCAGCAGGTGGTCCGGGTCCTGCCGGAGCGGTTCCCGCGGGTCGTCCGGGCCATCGATGAGGCGGCCTTCCGGCGGGGGATCGAGCGGACCTGGGGCATCGATTCGGCCAGCCTCGCCGGGGACTGCGTGGTCTTCGGGGTCCGGGACAAGGGGTTCGCGGGGATCTGTCCGAAGGGACATCTGGGACAGGCACCAGGGGCTCGGTGGCAGGAAGGAACCGCCGGGGGCGTCCTGGTCCGCCGGGGGAACCGGGAGTTCCGGGTGGGCCGACTGGGGCCGGAGGGTCCCGTGGTGATCGGGGATGCGGCGGCGGTCGCCGAGGCCCTGGCGGTGACGCGCCGGCAGGTCCCGTCCCTGGGGCCCGTGTTGCAACGGCGCCAGAAGGAACTCCGGGACGTGGCGGGGAACGATGCCTTCCGGCACGGGGCCCTGTGGGTGCTGGACCCCGCCGGGATCCCCGGTGGCAGCGCCTGCCGACTGGGGGCCCTCTTCCAGAGCCCCGAGGGGTTCCTGGCGGTCTTCCTGGCGGCGGAGGGGAAGGAGACGGCCCTGGAACAGGCCGTCCGGACCTGGTGGCAGGGAACCGTGGAGGCGGTGCGGCAGGTCATCGGCCAGGACCCGGACCAGCAGGGAGAGCCCGGGGCCCTGGGGGACCTCTTCAAGGACGCCGACACGCCACTGGCAAGCGCCGAGGTCACCCTCCGGGGCGACCGGGTCTTCCTGAAGGGCCGGGGCAATCCCCTCTGGACGGCCCTGGCGGCCCGCCGGGACCTGTTGACCTTCGCCTTTGGAGTGCCGGAGGAAGGCCCCTGAACCCCCTTGCTTGGCATCCTGGCACGAAGGTCCTTCCCGGTTTCCCCGTTGCCCTCGTCATCTCCTTCCATCTCCCTGTGGGGCCGACGGGAAGCCTCGCAGCGGGGCCGCAGATTGACATCGGAGGCGGCCGGGATACCATCGGCGCGCCTTCCACCTCCCGATTCCCGGTGGTCGTCACGGCCAGAGAACGGGCGGAGGCAGGGACACTCCACCGCGAGGAGAACACCGGATGAAGATTCACGAATACCAGGCAAAGGCGGTGCTGGGGCCCTTCGGGGTGGCGGTTCCCCGGGGGGGGATCGCGACGACGCCCGAGGAGGCCGTGGAGGTGGCCAGGGGGCTTCCTGGTCCGGTCTTCGTGGTGAAGGCCCAGATCCACGCCGGCGGGCGGGGCAAGGGCGGCGGCGTGAAGGTCTGCCGATCCCTCGAGGAGGTCCGGGAGAAGGCCGCGGCGATGATCGGCATGACCCTGCGGACCGTCCAGACGGGCCCCGAGGGACGGCTGGTCCGGAAGGTCTATGTCGAGGAAGGCCTTGAGATCGCCAGGGAACTCTACGTGGCGATGCTGCTGGACCGGGAGACGCGGCGGATCGTCCTGATGGCCTCCACCGAGGGGGGCATGGAGATCGAGGAGGTCGCGGCCCACACCCCGGAGAAGATCCTCCGGGAATCCATCGACTTCTCGGTGGGCATCCAGCCGTTCCAGGTCCGGAACGTCTGTCGGGGGCTGGGCCTGACGGGTGCCACGGCGCAGCAGGCCCGGACCTTCCTGGAAGGCATGTACCGGGCCTTCGTGGACAAGGACGCCTCGCTGGTGGAGATCAACCCCCTGGTGGTGACCCGGGGGGGCGACCTGCTGGCGCTGGACGCCAAGATGGGCTTCGACGACAACGCCCTCTTCCGCCATCCGGACATCGTCGCCCTCCGGGACCTGGACGAGGAGGAGCCCCTGGAGGTCCGGGCGACGGACCACGGGCTGTCCTACATCAAACTGGACGGCGACATCGGCAACCTGGTCAACGGTGCCGGGCTCGCGATGGCCACGATGGACATCATCAAGTACTTCGGCGGCGAGCCGGCGAACTTCCTGGACGTCGGCGGGTCTGCGGACAAGGCCCGGGTCAAGGCGGCCTTCGAGATCATCCTGGCGGATCGGCCCAAGGCCATCCTGGTGAACATCTTCGGCGGGATCATGAAGTGCGACATCATCGCCGAGGGGGTCGTGGCGGCGGCCCGGGAGGTGGGCCTGGACGTGCCGCTGGTCGTGCGGCTCCAGGGGACCAACCGGGACCTGGGGCGGGAGATCCTGCGACAGTCGGGGCTGGCCATCATCCCGGTGGAGACGATGCGGGAGGCGGCCGAGGCGGTGGTCCGGGCGAGCCGGGGGGAGTAGCGCGATGTCCATCTTCATCGACGAGAACACGCGGGTGCTGGTCCAGGGAATCACCGGGACGGCGGGGGCCTTCCATGCCCGCCAGATGGTCGCCTACGGGACCAGGGTGGTCGGTGGCGTGACGCCCGGCAAGGGAGGGACCCGGCTGGACGACATCCCGATCTTCGAGGGGGTCCGGGAGGCGGTCCGGGAGACCGGCGCCGATGCGACCTGCATCTTCGTGCCGGCGCCCTTCTGCAAGGACGCAATCCTGGAGGCGGTGGACGCCGGGGTCCGGCTGATCGTCTGCATCACCGAGGGGATGCCGGTCCTGGACATGCTGGCGGTGAAGCCCGTCGTGGATCGGGCCGGGATCCGGATGATCGGCCCCAACTGCCCGGGCCTGATCAGCCCCGGAAAATGCAAGATCGGGATCCTGCCGGCGTCGGTGCATCGGCCGGGGACGATCGGCGTCGTCTCCCGATCCGGGACGCTGACCTACGAGGCGGTGGCCCAGTTGACCGAACTGGGCCTGGGGCAGTCCACGGCCGTGGGAATCGGCGGAGACCCGGTGGCCGGGACCTCCTTCGTGGAGGTGCTGGAGGCCTTCGAGGCGGACCCTGGGACCGAGGGGGTCGTCCTGATCGGCGAGATCGGGGGCCAGGCGGAGGAGAAGGCGGCCGCATTCGTCCGGGAACACATGACCAAGCCGGTGGTGGCCTTCATCGCGGGGCGCACGGCGCCTCCGGGACGGCGCATGGGCCATGCCGGCGCCATCGTCAGCGGTGGCAGCGGGACGGCGGAGGGCAAGATCCAGGTCCTCCGGGACCACGGGATCGAGGTGGCGGACACCCCGGCGGACATCGGGGCCACGATGGCCAGGCGGCTGGGGCGCTAGCCAGGAAGGAGACGAGAGATGGCGATCGAATGGACCTTCGGGATGATCAAGCCGGATGCGGTGGAGGCCGGTCGGACCGGGGAGATCCTGGCCATGATCGAGCGGTCGGGGCTTCGGATCGTCGGGTTGCGGCGGACCCGCTTCACCCGGAGCGAGGCGGAGGCCTTCTACGCGGTGCACCGGGAGCGGCCCTTCTACCCCTCCCTGTGCGAGTTCATGTCCTCGGGCCCCATCGTGGTGATGGTGCTGGAGGGGGAGAACGCCATCGCCCGCTGGCGGGACCTGATGGGCCCCACCGACTCGACGAAGGCGGGACCCGATACCGTCCGGGGGCGCTTCGGCACCGACATCGGCCGCAACGCGGTCCACGGCAGTGATTCTCCCGAGACGGCCGCCCAGGAGATCCCCTTCGCCTTCGCCGCCCGCGAATTGATCTGACGTGCCGGGGGCTTCGGCCAGGCCTTCCGTTTCCTGGAAGCGAGGCGCGGTCGTGGTGCCGCCAGGGTGACCCCAGGGTCACGGCAGCGATTTCCACTGATCCAGCAGGTGGCGGAGGCGCTGGGAGGTCATCGCCCGACCCAGCAGCACCAGGGACTCGATCAGGGGCGGAGAGGCCTTGCGCCCGCTGACCGCCACCCGGACCAGACTGAACAATTCGCCGGTCTTCACCTGGGCCTCCTCGGCCAGGGATCGCAGCGCCGTCTCCACCGAGGCCTGGTCCCAGACCCGGACCCCGTCCAGCCACTCGATGGTCGTGGCCAGCAGGTCGCGGGCCTCCTGGACGGTCTTCCCCTTCAGGGTTCCCAGGGCCTCCGTCGGGTCCACCCGGGGCTGGGCCACCAGGTAGAAGGAGGTGACGTCCACGAAGTCGCCCAGCGTGCGCATGCGCTCCTGGGCCATCGGGACCAGGGAGGCGATCCGCGGCAGGGCGTAGAGGTGGTCCTGGATCCTGCCGGCCAGCGTTGCGGCATCCATCGCCCGGATGCGCACGCCGTTGAGCCAGAGCAGTTTCTCGACGTCGAAGACCGGTCCCCCCAGGCTGATCCGGTCGAAGGAGAACTCCCGGACGAACTCGTCCAGTTCAAAGACCTCCCGCTCGTCGGGCATCGAGTGGCCCAGGAGGGCCAGATAGTTCCGCATCGTCTCTGGCAGCACCCCGATCTGCCGGTAGTAGAGCAGCGACACGGGGTTCTTGCGCTTGCTGATCTTGGACTTGTCCTTGTTCCGGAGCAGGGGCATGTGGGCGAAGCGGGGGGGATCCCACCCGAAGGCGCGGTAGAGCATCAGGTGCTTCGGGGTGCTGTTGATCCACTCCTCGGCCCGGATCACGTCGGTGATGCCCATCAGGTGGTCGTCCACCACGTTGGCCAGATGGTAGGTCGGGAACCCGTCGCTCTTGAGCAGGACCTGATCGTCGATCTGGCCGTTGTCGATCTCCACGGCCCCCCGGAGGCGGTCATGGACAATGGTGACCCCCTCGGGGACCCGGAGGCGGATCACGTGGGGTTCCCCGGCGGCCATCCGAGCCATGGCCTCGTCCTTCGGAATGGACCGGCAGGTGCCGTCGTAGCCGGTCTGGCGCTTCAGGGATCGTTGCCGCTGGCGGATGCGCTCCAGTTCCTCGGGGGAGCAGAAGCAGGGATAGGCCGCCCCGGACCGCACCAGTCGCAGGGCATGTTCCCGGTAGATGTCGGTCCGCTCCGACTGGCGGTACGGACCAAAGGGGCCGCCGACGTCGGGGCCCTCGTCCCATTCCAGGCCCACCCAGCGCAGCCCCTCGAAGATCGCCGCCTCGGACTCCCGGGTGCTTCGTTCCTGGTCGGTGTCCTCGATGCGCAGGATGAACCGGCCCTGGTTCTGGCGGGCCCAGGCGAAGTTCACGAGGCCGATGTAGGCGGTGCCCACATGGGGATCCCCCGTGGGGCTCGGGGCGATGCGGCAACGGACGGTGTCACTCATCGGAAGGAACCTCCTCGGCCACCAGGGCCCGGATGCGGTCTGCGGCCCGGTGGGACCGCAGGCGCTCGGCGGCCAGGATGGCCCGCACGTCACCGATGACCCGGTCCAGGTCGTCGTTGACCACCACGTAGCGGTACTCGCCGGCCACGGCGATCTCCATCCGGGCGTTCCGGAGTCGCAGGGCGATCTCCTCCGGGGCATCGGTGCCCCGGGAACGGAGTCGGCGCCGGACCTCCGCCATCGACGGGGGGAGCACGAAGATCGAGACGGCCTCCGGGAAGCGGCGCATGAGGGCCCGGCCGCCCTGGAAGTCCACCTCGAACAGCACGTCCTGGCCCAGGCGCAGGATCCGCTCCACCTCCTTCCGGGAGGTGCCGTAGCGGTGCCCGTGGACCCGGGCCCACTCCACAAAGGCGTTTTCGGCCAGCATCCGGTCGAAGGTCTCCTCGGAGACGAAGTGGTAGTCCACGCCGTCCTGTTCCCCCGGACGGGGCGCTCGGGTGGTGTGGGAGACCGAGAAGGCCATGCGTCCCTCTTCGGCCATCAGGCGATGAATCAGGGTGGACTTTCCGCCTCCCGACGGGGCGCTGAAGATCACGAGCAGCCCTTCCTGCATGGCCCCCTCCCCTCAGGGAGATCCCCGAAGAAGCGGGCCGGATGCTAGCGCGCCAGGGTTCCTTGCGCAACCGCCAGGACCGGGCTCGCCGTTCGGCGAGTCCCGGGACGGCATCGACCACGCGCCCCCCGCATCGGTCGGGGATTCCGGTTCACAGGACATGGCCGTCCGGCGCCCCGTCAGTTGTTGCAGCTCCAGTCGTAGTACCAGGCCGTCTGGCTGAAGGAGGGGTTGCAGTAGTAGCAGTAATCGTAGGGGTTGTAGTCGCCGGCCCTCCAGCAGCGCCCGTCGATGGCGCACTGCCCCGACAGGACCGTGAAGGTGCAGACCTGGGAGGCATTGCAGGATTCGATCGTGCAGGCGAGGCCGTCGTCCACGCACTTCTTCCTCGTCGTCGGATTGCAGTAGCAGTCGTCCCCGCCGCAGTTCGGGTTCGGCTGGCTGCAGGTCATCGTCGTGCCGACGCACTGCCCCTGGCTGCTGCAGAGGTCGTTGCGGGTGCAGGCGTTGCCGTCGTTGCAGGCCACTCCGGTACGGGGGCTCCAGGCCAGGCGGTTCGTGGCCGACTGGCAGGACAGGCAGGCGTTGTTCGGGTTCACGTTTCCGTCGAAGAGGCAGTTGCCCCCGATCAGGCAGCGGCCCTCCTTGACCGGGTAGGTGCACTGGCCCCCCTCGCAGGCCTCGTCGGTGCAGTCGAGGCCGTCGTCGCCGCACCTGGTTCGGGCGGTGGGGTTGCAGTAGCAGCCGTCCCCGCCGCAGTTCGGGTTCGGCTGGGCACAGGACCAGGAGGCCGAGGGCCGGCACGCCCCGGCCCCGTCGCAGGTCTCACCGGCCGTGCAGGGGTCGCCGTCATCGCAGGACAGACCGTTTCGGGGGGTCCAGGCCGTCTTCTGGACCCCTTCCTGGCACCACAGGCACCCGTCGGTTGGATGGAGGGCGCCATCGGGGATGCAGGCCCCGCCGATCAGGCACCAACCGCTCCGGATGGGATGCGTGCAGGTCCCGTTCTGACATACCTCGTCGGTGCACGGGATTCCGTCGTCCATGCAACGGGTCCGCGCATTCGCGTCGCAGTAGCAGCCGTCCCCGCCGCAGAGGGGATTCGGCTGGGTGCAGTTCCAGGGGGTCCCGGTGCACCGGCCGATCGGGTCGCAGGCATCGCTGCCCGTGCAGGAATCCCCGTCGTCGCAGGGTGCGCCGACCCGAGGGGACCAGGTCGCCTGGCTCACCGCCGGCTGGCAGGAGAGACAGGGGTCGATCGGGTGCCTCCCGTCCGCGGGCAGGCAGACGCCGTCGATCCGGCAGGACGATGCCTGGAGCGGGTGGATGCAGGTCCCTCGGTCGCAGGCGTCCTCCGTGCAGGGAACCCCGTCGTCGCAGATCCGCGCACCGTCCTCGTCCGTGTCGCCATCGCAGTCGTCGTCCAGCAGGTTGCAGACCTCCGGCCAGGGTTCACCGGGCGCCTCGCTGCACTGCAACCCGGTCCCGTCGGGCCGGCAGACCAGGATCCCCTCCCGGCGGCACTGGCCGATCCCCGCCACGCAGCGCCCTCCCAGTTGGGGCCAGACCTCGTCGGTCAGCCCGTTGCAGTCGTCGTCGATGCCGTTGCAGGCCTCGGTGGAGCCGGGCGCCGGGATGCAGGCCTGGGGACGGCCGTCCCGGCAGTTGTCCACGGTCACCTCGCAGGGACCGATGCCACAGGTGGTGGTTCCCAGGTCCTCGTCGGTGAAACCGTCGCAGTCGTCGTCGATGCCGTTGCAGGCCTCCCCGGAGGGGCTGCCCGGCAGGCATGACTGGCGGACTCCGTTCAGGCAATTCTGCACGGTGATCTGGCAGGCGCCGATGCCGCAGGTGGTGGTTCCCAGGTCCTCGTCGGTCAGCCCGTTGCAGTCATCGTCGATGCCGTTGCAGGTCTCGGGGGAGCCAGACGCCGGGATGCAGGCCTGGGGACGGCCCTCCCGGCAGTTGTCCACGGTCACCTCGCAGGGACCGATGCCACAGGTGGTGGTTCCCAGGTCCTCATCGATGAAACCGTCGCAGTCGTCATCGATGCCGTTGCAGGCCTCGGTGGAGCCGGGCGCCGGGATGCAGGCCTGGGGACGGCCGTCCTGGCAGTCGGCCACGGTGACCCGGCAGGCGCCGATGCCGCAGGTGGTGGTTCCCAGGTCCTCGTCGGTGGAACCGTCGCAGTCGTC
>JAKPOP010000010.1 GCA_029547805.1 Deltaproteobacteria bacterium | reverse complement strand
TACGCCCTCCCTCCGTTTCCCCCGGCTGATTGCCCTGGTCCTCCCTCCGCTCGTCCCTCGTCATCTTTCTCATCTCCTTGAACCTCCTCCCTCGGGGTCATTACCCCAAGTTCGTGTCCAAGGAAATCGGGTGCAGGTCACTGGTGCTGTTCTACCTGGCCTCCTGGACCTGTTTTCGCTTCAACTTCCAGTGGCTGGACTTCACGCAGGAATACCTTGACCAGGTGCGGCAGGTCGCCCGTCATCTCTCCTGGTGGGACCTGGTCCTCCGGCGGACCCCCGAGTCCACGGTCCTCTACAATCCGTTCACCTTTCTCATCTTCCCCTTCATCGATCGGCTGGACTGCTGGGGCTATCTCCAGTTGCGCCTGGCCATGATGGGGGTCGTGATCGCGATCCAGGTCTGGCTGCACCGGGATCGTCCCCTCTGGCCCCTGGTGCTGAGCCACCTGCTGTTGTTGCTGGTGGTGCTGGACATCGAGCAGGAGTTCAACAACGGGTCCTATTTCGAGACCTTCTTCTCCCTGTGCTTCTTCCTGAACCTCCTGCTCGTCCTGCGACTGCGGCCGACGGCCCTCTGGGCCTTCGGGACCGGCCTGTGGACCGCCTTCACGTTCTGGAACAAGGAACTGGGGATCTTCGGCCTCGTGCTCCTGGTCGCGTCGGTGGTCTGGCTGGATCGGCCCGCCGCCCGCCGGGTTCGATGGATCGGGTGGGCGGCCCTGGGGTTCCTGGTGCCGGCGTCGATGCTGTTCCGGTCCCTGTGGACCGAGGGTGTCACCGAGGGCCTCTACCACCTGCCGATCCTCTCGTTTCGCGGCTGGGCGATGCGGCACCAGATCACCCAGGGGAACGTGTTCCTGTTGCTGGATCAGGGCGTCCCCTTTCCGGTCACCGAGATGATCTGGAACCGCCTCTCGTTCCAGACCCTCGGGGAGTTCCTGTTCGGGGCAGTCCGCCGGGTGGGCCTCGATGCCCTGGTGCCGGTGTTCCCGATGGCCTGGATGGCGGTGCATCTGCCTCGGCGCCAGGTGCGCCTGCTGGGTCTGTTCCTGGGCCAGGCGGCGGTGATTTACGGCTGGACCTACTGGAAGGGCGGGGACTCCTCGGACCCCCTCTATACGATGCTGCCCTTCGGGTACCTGTTCGGGGGCCCCTATCTGGTGGCCCTCGGTCGGTCCCTTGCGGGACACCTGCGCCGCGGCACCCTCTGGCGTTCTGGCCGGATCCCGCTGTTGGCCCTGGCGGCGGTCCAGGTCGTCTGGCTGGCTGGCCGGGTCCCCACGGCCTGGGAGTCGATGCGGCGGATGCAGTGGATCTCCGGCTGGGAAGGGGCGGGTCCCCGCTACCATGTCCCGCCGGACCCGGGACAGCGCTGGTGGCTGGACCACCTCTCGGGGCTCCATCGCCAGGGGCGCCTGCCCGACCGCCCCTTCGTGACGGGCTGCTGGCGCAATCCTCGCATGGACGCCCTGTTGACGGGTCTGCCGGACCTGTCCTGGAACCAGCTGGACCTCCGCGACGAACTGCTGCCGGCCCTGTGGCGAGAGGACCGGGAGGCCCTCCAGAACGCCCTCGACCTGATGGCACGGGAGTCGGGCTATGTCCGGGAGCCGGGAGCCCGGTGGTTCGTGCTGACCTGCGTTGCCCCGGGGGGCCTGCCGCCCATCGAGGATCCCCGGGGGACCGTCTCGCTCTTTGGTGGGTGTGTCGAGGTGCAGGTCGGGGAGGTGCCGGACTCGGGGCTGGCCCTCATCACCTTCCAGCCGGATTCCTGTGGGACGTTCTGGAGACCTGAACTGGACTCCCGGCGCGGGGTCCGACAGGAACGGCCCCCGCGGATTCCCCTGGTGCGGTAGCGATTGACGCTGGTTCCGTCGGGACTCACTGGCCCCTGGTCGGAGGCGTCGGGAGGGGCCTCAGGGGCAGCATCCACTGGACCTTGATCTGGTCCGGGTGTTCCGAGGCCCAGCCCGTATAACGGTAGATCAGCGGGAAGGTCGGCTGCCGGCCCTGGGCCCGGGCGGCATCTGCCAGGGAGGGCCAGTTCTCCTCCACGGGTTGTGCGGCATCGATGCGAGGGCCCAGGAGGACCTCGGCCCCCTCGAAGGGAATGCCCTGGAGAGGCCTTGGAAGGACGGTGCCTGGGAGCACCGGGATCCCGATCCAGGCCTTCCGGGCATCCTGCCAGGTCCGGGGGTCCTTGGGACGGGTCGGTGTCGCGAGCACGACGGGACTGGCGCAGGAGAGGATCCGGTGCTCGCGGAGCAGGTCGACGACCTTCCGGGCAACCATTTGTTCGTCATCCTCCGGGCGCATCGAGTCCTTCCAGGGCAGGGCCGCCAGCAGGAACGGGCCCACCGAGGTCTTCTCGTCGGAGGTCTCGGGGACACCCAGGCGGGAGGTGCGGATCCGGGTCTGGATGAAGGACCGGGCATCCAGGCCATAGTCCCGGTGGGAGGCCGGTGCCGTCCAGCCCGGCTGGTCCGGGAGGTCGAGCCGGGGACGGGGGATGGGGGCCACCGAAGCGGTTCCCGGGTCCTCTTCCAGGGGGCCTCCGGGGTCCGACGGGATTCCGGCGCCATTCCCGGGGTCCGCCATCGGGGGGACATCGACCGGCGGCCTCAAGACCCTCTCGGGGGAAGGCTCCTCGGGTGGAAGGAAGAGGACGGCCACGAGCAGGCCCAGAATCGCCAGGCCGAACGACGTCGCAAGACCGAAGATCCACAGGCCCCGTCTTGAGGTCATGGGGGATTCCTCCAGGGGGTGTCGGGGTTCAGGCGGATACGGCGGCATTCCAGGGCCAGGCGATCGACGGCGGGCATCAGGGGATTCTGGGCCCCTTTCCAGCCGACCCACTCCTCGCCGGCTCGGACCAGGCGTCCCTGCCGCTCCAGGTGGGCAATCTCCTCCAGCAGACGCGGAGGAACCGACCCGATCCGTTGCTGGACGTCCTCGAGTCGGAATCGGCCCTGGGTCGCCAGGGCACAGGCGGTGTCGATGAAGGCCGCCAGTTCCTCCGTGAGCCTGTGGAAGACGTAGTTCAGGGCGCCCGGCTCCCGGGCCCCGAACTGGCACTGGTAGGCCAGGCGACCCTCGAGGCGGGAGTGGGCCATCGGACCCAGGCCCAGGGTCGAGATCAGGTCCCGGTCCAGGCAGGAGAAGAAGTCCAGCCACTGGTCCCAGGGGCGCGTCATCCGGCGGTGCACCAGCACGCAGACCCCGGGTCGCAGATGGCCCTGGTAGGCCGGGAAGGACCGATGGATCGAAGGCAGGGTCCTCCGGACGTAGTCCACGTAGGCATCCTCCACCGATCGACGGTGGTCCCGGTCCCCATAGACCTGGGCGATCTTCGAGTCGTGGACCAGTTGCACGGTGATCGTGTCCGGTTCCCGGGCCAGCAGGACCTCGAGGCCCCGATGGAAGGTCTCGGGGGTCTCCCCGGCGAGGCCGAAGATGAGGTCGAGGTTCACCTCCTGGAAGCCCGCCTGCCGGACCAGTTCCAGGGCCCGGAGCGCGATCTCCGGAGAGGCCCCGGGGCGACCCAGGGAGGAGAGCAGGCCCGGGGTCAGGGTCTGCACCCCGAGGGAGAGGCGATTGATGCCGGCACTTCGGGCGATGGCCAGGTTCGTCGTCCGGGTCCGCTCGGGGGCGAACTCGATGCATCGCACGGCGCCGGGTTCCGTCCGGAAGTGGCGGTTCACGGTCTCGAGCAACGAGGCGAGCAGGGGGTCCGGGAGGAGATTCGGAGTGCCTCCACCAATGTAGAGGCGCCGGAACGCCACGTCCCGGAACAGTGGGGCCAGGGTGGCGACCTCCGCCTGGAGGTCCTCCAGGTAGGCCCGGTAGTCCACGGCGGCCCCAACCGGCGTGCTGCTGCAGTCGCAGAAGCGGCACTTGCTGCGGCAGTAGGGAACGTGCAAGTGGAGGCCGATGTCCCGGGCGAACCGGGAGTGCGCCAGGAAGTCGCGCCACTCCACGACCAGTTCGGCCAGCGAGGCAGGCGCCGGTGGCAGCCTCAGGGCCGACGGGTTCGGGTAGGGGTCAAGATGGTACCCCAGGATGGATCGCCGGCTCCGCCGAGGCAGGTGTCCTGGGCTCGGCACACTCCGTGTGTCCCCCCGGCGGTCGGCGGTTCCGGAGCCCCCCTCGGGTCCCGCCCCATCGGGTCGTTCCTTGCATGACACCAGACTGTTCTCCCCCTGTCTGTTCTCCTCCCCCGTCCTCCTCCGGCGGGGGAAGCATAGCAGATTTTCCCGGGGGTCAAGTCCCGAAGCCTTCCGGGATGCTCGGGGTGTTCCTGTTGCGACCGGGGACCGCTCGCGGTTCGATGTCGCGGCGGTCGGTCCTTGCCCGAGGTCCCGGGTCATGGTCTCATCAGGCCATGGAGATCTCGCCCCGCCCGGTGCTGCTGGTGGCCCCGCCGGTGACCTTCGAGGCCACCTTTCCTCTGGGGCTGGCCTCCCTGGCGACGGTGCTCCGGTCCCGGGGCCGGCCCGTGGAGGGCCTGGACCTCCGGTTGTTCCCGGATGCCCTGGGCAGACGCCTCTCCCGGTCCCCCGTTCCGTCCCTGGTGGTGCTGGAGACCTCGATCCGGAACGTCCGGGTGGTTCGTCGCCTGCTGGCACAGGTCCGCGCATCTGGGGACATTCGGACGGCCGTGGTCGGCACCGCGGCGGCGCTGCACCCCGATGCCTTTCTGGGGCCGGGCCAGGCGGACTTCGCGGTGACGGGCGACCCCGAGGAGGGCATTCCGGCGCTGGTGGACCTCCTGGAGGGTGGAAGGGGGAGGACGCCGGCCGGAGTGGCGGCTGCCGACGGAGTGCTCGGGCCCACGGATCCTGCCTGGTTGCCGGGGGATCGCCTTCCGGTTCCGGATCGGGAGGTCTTTCCCCAGGTTCATTACGGGAGCCACGACATCCGGAGAGGACCTCCCCGGGCTGCCGTCGAGACGTCTCGGGGATGTCCCCTGGCCTGCTCCTTCTGCCCGGTTCCTGCCCGTTACCGGGGGACCTGGCGGGGACGGGACCCGGAGGCGGTCCTGGACGAGATGGCCCGCCTCCGCCGGGACTTCGGGACGCGCCGCTTCCTGTTCGAGGACGAGCAGCCCCTGGGCGACCCCCTGGCGTTCGGGCGCCTGCTGACCCTGGTGCGACGGCGTCTGCCTGGGGTGGAACTCCAGTTTCCCAACGGCCTGCGGGGCGACCTGCTGGACCAGGAATGGGTCGAGGAGATGGCCGCCGCCGGGACCCGGCAGGTGGCCATCGGGGTCGAGAGCGTCTCGTCGGAGGTGCGCTCCCGGATCGGGCGGCCCCTGGACGACGGACACCTGGACGGTCTCCTCAGGACGATGCAGCGCCACGGGATCCGGGTGACGGGGTACTTCCTGGCGGGTCTCCCAGAGGCCCATGGTCGGGATGGTCTCGATCTGGCCCGGGCCGCCCTCGATGGTCGGTTCGACTACGTGCACTTCTCGGTCTGCTGGCCCTGGCGGAGGCTCGTCGAGATCCCCACGGCGGGGATGCGTCGGGCGGCCCGCTGGCGGGCCCTGGCCTACGGACTGGCCTACGGGAACCCCCGGCGCCTGATCCGGCTGCGCGAGGACCGGGACCTTCCCTGGGGCCGGTGGCCTGCCCTGGCCCGCCGGCTTGCCACCTGGATGAGGGCCGGGTCGCAGGGGGGCGGAGGATGGTGAGGGACGACCGCTGTCCGAGGGTCCCGGGCCCCTGGCCCTCCCGGGGCCTGGCCCTGGTCCTGAGTCTCGCCATCCTGGGCGCCCTCGTGTCCCAGGTCCCCTTCGGGGAGTTGGTGGCCTCCCTTCGGTCGGTGGGCCGATGGCCGGTCATCGGCACCGTGCTGGTCGCCCTGGCCGAGGGCCTGGCGCTGGAACTGGACAAACTGAGACGCATTCTGCGGCACCTGGGATGTCCGCTGTCCCTTCGGGATGTCGGGGCGATGGCGCTGCCGGCGGTGGCCCTGGGTGCCCTGGCACCGGCCCAGGCCGAGGAGGTCTGGAAGGCTCGGCAGGTCCAGGTCCGGATCGGATGCCCCTTCGGGGAGGCTCTGGGGATCGTCGCGTTCGACCGGGGCATCAACCTGGTGTCCCACCTCGTATTGATCGCCGGAGGCACCGGGGCCTCCTGGTTGGGCCACGGGTCCTTGGGGACCCTGGCGGCGGCTCTGTCCCTGGCCTTCATCGCTGGCATCGGAGGCATCACGCTGGCGGCGAGGATCGCCGCCCTGGGGCCCCTCCAACGGCATGCCGGCATCCTGGCCTTCACCGGGGCCCTCCGGAGGACGTCGCCGGGCTTCCGGGCCGGGATGTTGGCCTACGCCTGCCTGGCCAACCTCGCCCTCACCGGGGCCCTGTGGTGGATGGGGCGGGCCGCCGGGGTGGCATGGCCCCTGGCATCGGCGATGGCCTGGCGGGCCGGGTCGGTGCTGCTGTCGAAGATTCCCGTCTCCCTGGGGGGGCTCGGCGTCCGGGAGGGAGTCCTGGTGGCCGGCCTGGCCCAGTGGACCTCCTCGCCGGTGGCGGTGGCAGTAGGCCTGGCATTCGGACTGATCACGGCCTGGGTCCCCCCGGTCTTCGCCCTGTCGTTCCAGTCCTGGTTCCGGGAGTCGATGGTCCGGATGATGTGGGACCTCCGACAGGGATGGCGCTTCGTTCGCCGCGGACGACCGGGTGGGTCGGACGGGGCAAGGGCTGCCGGAACCTCAGGGGGGCGGGACTCGGGGACCGGATCCCCGTCGGACTCTCCGGCGGATGCCCAGGATGACGGCCCCCAGCACTCCCGCCAGTCCCAGTAGGACGGCCGATCCCAGGAATCGGCGGTGCCGATCGACGAAGGATCGCCACGGGTTCGGTAGCGGGTCGAAGAGTTCCTCGTCGGGACCCAGGGGTTCTTCCCCCGACCGGGCCCGTTCCAGCCGGGCCTGCATCTCCCGGACGCGGCGTTGCTTGGCGGGGGAATGGATCGCCCCCCGGGCGATGTTCGGGGCCATCACCCGGAAGTAGGTCTCGATGTCCTGCAGGGCCCCGGCCAGGTCCTTCCGGTGGCGGACCTCGGCCCGGCAGTACCAGGCGTCGGCGTCTCCGGTCCCCTCGGCGAGGGCCACGGCCTTTGCGATGGCGGCCTCCGCCTCGGTCGGATGACCCAGACGATGGTGGCTGACGGCCAGGTAGAGGTGGACCCGGGTGACGTGGTCATAGGCCGGCAGCGTCCGTTCCAGGAACCGGATGGCATCGCGGTAGAAGGCGGCCTTCTCGGCCCGGGTGCCGGCGAGGCGGTGGCCGGCATAGTGGCTGATCACGCCGGCCCGGAAGGCCGACAGGGGGTCGTCGGGCCGGGCCTCGGCCCGGGCCACCTCCTCCTGGACCCGGTCCCGGTCCAGGGCGTCGGCGGCCAGGCAGACCACCATCAGGCCCAGCGTCTGGGAGACCGGCCGCCGGCGGGCCATCGACTCCAGCAGGTCCAGGGCCTCGGGGCACCGGCCGGCCTTCACCAGCGCCTCGGCCTGGTCGTACCGGACCTGTTCTTCGGGGGTGAATTCTGGGGCCGGGGCGGTGACGGGGTCCGGCGGTGGGGGTTCCGATTCCCGGGGGGCCGGGCGTTCCACCCGCACCTGGCCTCGCAGGCGGCCCATCGCCTGCCGGACGACCCGTTCCAGGGCGGGATGGCCCGGAGAGACGGTGACCTCGAAGGCCAGGTCCTCGGTGCCCGGCCCCGTCGTCGTGGGCCTCAAGAGGGCCTGCACCGTCTCGGTGCCGCAGCGGTAGGTCCCCCGGACCCGGTCCCGGTCCACCAGGACCCCGGTCAGGGAGCACGGGGTCCCGTCGGGGGCCAGGATCCGCCGGAAGAGGTCCTCCTGTCCCGGGGGCAGCACCGGGCCCTCCGGGGCCTGACCCCGGACCCCGACGGGAGACACCAGGACCCCAAGGACCCCCAGGACCAGGACGCCGGGCCGCCAGAATGCCGGAGGTCTCATCGCAGGCCCGTCCCGGGGCTCCGGCCGGGCCCCTCCGGCGGCAGGACGAACCGCACCGCGCTGCCCACGGCCCCCATGGACCAGGGGGCACTCTGGCCCTGCTCGGTCAGGCCGTTGAAGGCCCGGTCGATCCAGTCCGGCAGGAAGAAGGTCGCGAGGCCCTGCGTGTCTGCCGGCAGGCACTGGGCGTGCGTGGCGATCCAGTCTCGGGGGTCGCAGGCCTCCGGTGCCACGACCACCGCCAGGTCCAGGTAGTCCAGCAGCGCCTCGATGATCGGGGCGTCGTTCGATTCCGTGAACTGGGAGGCCATCTGGGCGATCCGCTCCGCCTGGGCCGCCAGGTCCGGGTCCAGTCCCGCGGGGGTCATCGGCTCGTGGACCACCGGGTACACCCAGTCGCCGGGTCCCACCGTCAGGGAGACCTGGAACGAGGCATCGTCCGAGGCAATCGCCCCCTCGAAGGCGACCTCCCCCAGGGGCCAGTCCGGCGGTTCCTGGTCCGAGGCCCCGAAATCCTCGGAGCGTGCGGCGGTGTCGTCCCCGACCGGCTGGTCGGCCCACGGCACCTCCTGGGGGCTCCCGATGTTCAGTCTCCATCGTCGGGTCATGGACTCCTGCTCCGCAACGCGGGACATCAAGGATGACCGATCGATTCCGAAGAGTCCACGGGGATATGGAGGTGACGACCCGTTGAGGGAACAGGTTCCTGGTGGAGCCACCTCGGGGATTCGAACCCCGGACCCCCTGATTACGAATCAAGTGCTCTGCCGACTGAGCTAAGGTGGCGTTCTGTCAACGACCCAAGGCGAGGGCGTTTGTAGCGGCAAGTCCCCGGCTTGTCAAGTTCCCGGGCCGGCGCGGGTCTCATTGACACTCCTCGGCGGGGGTTCAATACTGGAGCGCCTCTTCCTGGCGTGGCGCATGAGGCATCCTGGAGGCCGAGGCGTCTGGAAGGCGCTCCCCCTGGCGCGTCAGCGGATCCCGTTTCCCCGGGGGCTGGTGCCGGCGGTGCTTCGGGGGTCGTCCTGGGCATCGGGAGACCCAGAGGCGATCGTGGCCGAGTTCGAGTCGGCGGCTGCCAAATACCTGGGCGTGCGCCATGCCATCGCCGTGACGTCCGGGAGGGAGGCCCTGGCCCTGATCCTGCAGGGTCTCCGGCTCTCCCCCGGGTCGGCCGTCGTCGTGCCGGCCTTCACCTATCATGCGGTTCCCGCCGCCGTGAGGGACCTGGGGCTCCGGCCGGTCTTTGCCGACGTGGACCCCCGGACCTTCAATCTCTCCCCCGAGTCGCTGGAGGAATGCCTGGGCCGTCATCCGGAGACCCGGCTGGTCCTCGTGACCCATACCTTCGGCGTCCAGGCCCCGGTCGCGGTGCTGCGGGACCTGTGCCAGAAGAAGGGAATCCCGATCGGGGAGGACCGGGCCCATGAATTCCTGCGGGGAAACCAGGGAAATCTCATCGGGGTCGCCGGCTTCCACAGCCTCGAGACCTCGAAGCCCCTGAGCGCCCTGGGCGGCGGGATCGCGGTCACCGACGACCCGGACCTCGCGGACAGGATGCGCCGGATGGTGGGGGCTGGCCGGGAGCGTGCCGTCGAGGCGACTCGGGCCCTGGTCCGGCAGGTCTTCCAGGCCCTGATCACCTGGCCCCCGGTGTTCGCCCTCTCGGCCTATCCGGCGGCCCGTGCCTGTGCCCTCGTGGGACGAGACCTGGAGGATCGCCGGGTGGACCCGGCCCGGCCCGTGCTGGGGCCAACTCGGAGACGCCTGCATGGACTCCATGCCGCCGTCGGACTGGCTGCCCTGGATCGCCTGGACTCCGAGAACGAGGCGCGGATCCACCTTGCGGGCCTGCTGGACGACCTGCTGGAGCCCCGGGTGCTGCGTCAGCGGTTCGAACGGCGGGACGCCCTGTGGATGTTCACCCTGCTGCCGGGGGACCGAGATCGGCTGGCCTTCCATCTGCTCCGGGCAGGCATCGACGTGAAGCGCGACCTGCTCTGCGATTGCAGCCGCCTCTTCGGGTCCGACCTCCCGATGCCGAACGCCGCATCGGTGGCCCGCCGGGCCCTTCACCTGCCGTTTCATCCCTGGCTCGGCGAGGCCGACATCCGGCGCATGGCCGAGGCGACGAACCGCCTCTGGTGAGGGACCTTCCGGGTCACTCCCGGACCTGCCCCGACCCGAGGGCCACCCACTTCCGGGCGGTCAGCTCCTCGAGGCCCATCGGACCGAAGGCGTGGAAGGGCGTGGTGCTGATGCCGATCTCGGCCCCCAGGCCCAGTTGTGCCCCGTCGTTGAACCGGGTCGAGGCGTTGACCAGGACCAGGGACGAATCGACCTCCCGCAGGAACCGCATCGCGGCGGCATGATCCCGGGTCACGATGGCATCGGTATGCCGGGACCCGTATCGCCGGATGTGCGCCACGGCCGCCTCCAGGCTCTCGACGACCCGGAGGGCCAGGATCAGGTCCAGGAACTCCTTGCCGAAGTCCTCCTCGACAGCAGGCCGGAGGTCCGGGACCCGGGCCCGGCTCTCGGGGCAGCCCCGGACCTCCACGCCGTGGGACCGCATGGCCGCCACGACCCGGGGCAGGAACGTGTCGGCGGCGTCCTGGTGCACCAGCAGGGTCTCCATCGCGTTGCAGACACCGGGGCGCTGCACCTTCGCGTTGACGGCGATGGCCTCGGCCATCTCCAGGTCCGCCGAGGCATCGACGAAGACGTGGCAGACCCCCTCGGCATGGGCCAGCACCGGGATTCGGGTCCGGGACTGGACGGACCGCACCAGCCCGGCGCTGCCCCGGGGGATCACGAGGTCCACGAAACGGTCCTGGGCCAGCAGGGCGTCCACGGCGGCCCGGTCCGGGGTGTCCAGCACCTGCACGGCCCCGGCCGGCAGCCCGGCCGCCGTCACACCCCGGGCGATGGCCTCGCCGATGGCCCGGTTGGACCGGAAGGCCTCCGATCCCCCTCGCAGCACTACCGCGTTGCCCGACTTCAGGCACAACCCCGCAGCGTCGGCGGTCACGTTGGGACGGGCCTCGTAGATCATCGCCACGACCCCCAGGGGGATCCGCATCCGGCCCACCAGCAGCCCGTTGGGCCGCGTCCGGAGGTCCTCGATGGATCCGACGGGGTCCGGCAGCGCGACCAGTTCCCGCAACCCCTGGGCCATCCCCTGAATCCGCTGCCGGTCGAGGGCCAGGCGGTCCAGCAGGGCTCCGGAGGTTCCCCGCTCCCGGGCGGCCCGGAGGTCCTCGGCATTGGCATCGAGGATGACGGCGGCCTCCTGCACCAGTGCCTCGGCGATGGCCTTGAGTGCCCGGTTCCGCTGGTCGGTCGAGGTATGTCCCAGGACTCCGGCCGCCTCTCGGGCCTCCCGGCAGGCCCGTTCCACCCGATCCGCCAGATCGCTCATGTCCCCTCCTCCGAGTCCCCCGGATACGGCGGCGACCAGTCGTCCCGATGCACCACCTCGGGAGGCAGACCGGCCTTCACGAGTTCCCGCCGTCGGTCCCGGTGGGTTCCTTTTCCCTCGATCAGGCTCACGGCATCCCACCCGGTGATTCCGACTCCCAGGTCTTCCCCTCCGGGACCCCGGAGCCGGACCAGGTCTCCGGCCCGGAACTCTCCCCGGACCTCCTCCACCCCCGCCGGCAGCAGGCTCTTGCCCCGAACCGTGAGGGCCAGGACGGCCCCGGCATCCAGCCGGATCTCGCCAACGGGCCGCCGAGCCGTGGCGATCCAGACCTGGCGGCTTGGGGGAGGGCGATCACTGAGGGGCAGGACCCGGGTCCCGAGGTCCTTTCCTGCCAGCAGGTCCTCCAGACACCGCTCCCGGTCTCCCCGGGCCACCGTGACCGGGATGCCGAACCGGGCCGCCAGGCGGGCTGCGCGGATCTTCGAGGCCATGCCGCCGCTGCCCGGGGACCCCCGGTGGGACTGACCGGCCTGTTGGTCCTCCACCAGGTCCGCAGGTCCGAGGATCGGAATTCTGCGGGCCGTCGGGTCCCGGTGGGGGTCGGCCGTGAAGAGTCCGTCGGTGTCCGTGAGCAGGAACAGGTGGTCCGCGTGGAGCATCAGGGCCACCAGGGCCGCCAGGTGGTCGTTGTCCCCCATCCGGATCTCGGCCGTCGCGACGGTGTCGTTCTCGTTGACCACCGGGACCGCCCCGGCCTCCAGCAGCGCCTCGAAGGTGTCCCGGGCGGCCAGATAGCGGCTCCGGCTGGCGATGTCCTCGTGGGTCAGCAGCACCTGGGCCGCCTGGAGACCCCGTCGGCTCAGGGAGCGGGTCCAGGCCTCCATCAACAGGGGCTGTCCCGCCGCCGCCGCCGCCTGCTTCCGGGAGAGGGACAGGGTCCCGGTCAGGCCCAGGGCCTTGCGCCCCGCCGCGATGGCCCCCGAGGAGACCACGATGACGTCCCGGACCCGCCCGGCTCCGAGGTTCGCCAGTTGTTCGGCGGTCTCCCCGATGACCTCCTCCCGGAGCCCTCGCCGGGGATGCGTCAGCACCGCCGATCCCAGTTTCACCACGACTCGGGGCCGCTTGCCGCGCTCCCGGTGCCAGGAATCCCCCACTGCCCTCTCCGTGCCGTCACCGGCGTGCAGGATAGCCTGTTCCAGCACGGAGGGACGACTTCCCTTCCGATCCTGGGCCACTTTCAGTTGGTTGCGGTCGCGGGCGAGGAGTCGTGGAAGCCTCGGGAAAAGAGGCCGGGACGTGATGCAGGATCCAGCGGGTCATCGATGTCGGCAGGGAGCCCTCGGGAAGCGGCAGGTCGACAAGGACGTTGTTCTCCTGGACCCGAAAGGACTCCCCTCCGTCCCGGTCCCGGAGTCTTCGTGAGCGCCCCAGGCAGGGTCGGGGACAGGCAGCGGGAATCCCGAAGGGGCGCCCGCTTCCAGGCCCCTCCAGGGGTTCGTTGAAGGTCGGACAGGACCGGGCCACCGAGAGCAGCGATGGGCCCAGGTGGACTCCCAGGGGCCACGGAAGCGGCGGATCGGGCCAGCGAAGGGGGATGGAGACCTCGACCCGGCAGGCCCCAAAGCGCTGGACGAGGGCCTCCAGGTGCGGGAGCGGTGGTTCCGACAGGACGCCTCGGGCCGGATGGTCTTTGGGAAAGCGGGCCAGGCGCGGGTCGTTTCGTTGGGGCACCAGGAGTCGTCCCAGGGCCACCGGGAACGTCTCCCCGAGATGCGTTCGGAGGGCCGCCAGGGTTCCGACGTCGTTGGCCGTCACCTCGGTGCCTGGATGCAGCGCCAGCAGGGCCTCGGCCAGGGCCAGGCCCCGGCGGGCTTCCTGGGACCCGAACAGCGGAGGCAGCACGAGGCCCAGACCCAGGCCGGCCGCGATGGCCTGATGCCCCAGGCGGCGGGCCGTGGCCGGGGTCGGCAGCAGGTGGACGCAGGTCTCGTGGCCCAGCAACACGCCCTCGAGGCCCTCCCCCGGCGGCAGGGCCACGGTCCCGAAGGGCAACAGTGCCCACCGGGGAATCGGACCGGCGGGGGTCTCCGGAACCGGGGTCCAGGAGCCCGCGGGGGGGCGGCTGTTCGGGGCCCGCCGACCCGGCGATGCTGGCAGGGGGTCCGGGAAGTAGCACGACGATCGGCTGCAGGTGATGCGGCCGTCCATCCGGACCTCCCGGCGGACCTCCTTCGGGTCCCGGAGGTCCTGGTCCAGGACCTTCCGCGCCAGCTGGACGAAGGGCAGCACCAGGGGCAGCGGCAATCCCCTGCCGACGATCTTGAAGGACCGGATCCGGGGGAGGTCCCGGAGGGCCGCCACTGCACAGAGGCCGCAGGATTCCAGGGTCTCGGACCCCAGGTCCACCTGCCAGGGGCCGTCGTCGGATTCCAGGGATCGGATGCACCAGACGTCCTGCTCGAACTCCAGTCGCCCATCGCCGGGTCGCCGGGGGGGGCAGTGTTCCAGGTGGCAGGTCGCATTCTGGAAGCGGCAGCGCTCCCGTGCGACGAAGACCTCCAGGTCCACGGGGGACTGCCGGGCCAGGGCCCGGATCTCCCGAATCGTGAGGGGTCGGGGGAGGACCACCCGGTGGAAGCCGGCCTCCTGGGCCAGCCGAAGGCCGTCGGGATGGTGGATGCCCAGCACCGTGCTGGCGATCCGGGTGAGGTCGGGCCATCGACGCCGAACCTCGAGGGCCAGGGCCCAGTCGGCCAGGACCAGGCCATCGGCCCCCGCCTCGACGATCCGGTCGATCTCCCGGAGCACCGTCGGCAGGGCCGACGGGGGGTAGGGACGGTTCAGGGCCAGGAAGAGGGGGCGTCCCAGGCGGTGGCAGAGGTCCACGGTCGTCGCCAGACGGTCCGGCGAGAGGTTGGCCTTCGGGGGGTTGCGGGTGGACTCGTCGGACCAGCCCGGCAGGCGATTTCGCAGGTCCCCCATCAGGAGACCGGCGTAGAAGGCGTCCGCGCCGGCCCGGGCCAGGGCCTCGGCATGGGCCGGCGACGAAAGGGGGGCCAGCAGGCGCGGCAGGGATTCGGGTGCCGACGGAGGGGGCGTCTCCGGGAAGGGGCCCGGTTCCGTCTCGTCCGCGCGGTTCATCCCGACCGGATCTCGGGCCTCCGGCGCACCATCCCCAGGGCGTCCCAGGGCGGCCAGGAAGTCCTCGGGCAGGAGGTTCTCGATGCGGGCGAGGCGGGCACAGAAAAGCCGGAGGAAGGCGACGCGGTCCGGGGAGCCAGCCTCCCGGGGATGGCCGACGGCCAGCAGGCGGCCTCTCCAGAAGGCCCCCCCGGGAGCCCATGCCCGGGCGATCCAGAGGGCCGTCTCCCCGTTGGGCAGGGCCAGGACGAGGTGACACCGGTCTGTCGTCTCGAAGGACAGCAGGCGGAACGGCGGGAGAGGTTCCAGACCCTCGGACTCCTGCCGGACCCGTTCCAGCAGGTCTTCCAATGGGGGGCGTTCCACCGGCCAGGCTCCGGTCGCGGGTCCGTCGGGGAGGATAGCCAAATCCGGCCGGATCGTCATGGCCTCGGGCGGCCCAAGAGGCCTCCCGGTACTGGCTGGCGGTCCCCGATGGTCCTGGCAGACTTGGGGATCAGGACGTCCGCTTGCGGCCGAGGGCCCGCCGGAGGGCCTCCTCGAAGGCCGTCGGGGTGGGGGTCGGTGCCGCAGGGCTCCACCGGCGCCCCTGGTCCGGGGACGCCCCCTCCTCGACCCGCAACCGGGCCTCGGCCTCCGGGGCCACGGCCTCCTCCCGGGGCTCCAGGGCCTTCAGGGACAGGGAGACCTTCCGGGCCACCGGGTCCACCGAGAGGACCTGCACGGTGACCGACTGGCCCACCTGGAGGACCTCCGAGGGGGACCGGAGGCGCCGTGCGGAGGTGATCTCGCTGACGTGCAGCAGGCCCTCGATGCCCTCGGCGATGGAGACGAAGGCCCCGTAGGTCGAGAGGCGGGTCACGGTGCCGGTCACGGTGCCGCCCGCCACCAGGACCTCCCCCAGGGTGCTCCAGGGATCGGGCCCCGCCTGGCGCAGGGAGGCACTGATCCGGGGCCGATCCCCCTGGGTCTCGACCTTGAGCAGGCGCACCTGGACCTCGGCCCCCACGGGGGGCAGTGTCGCGCCCCGGGTCCACGAGACCTCCGAGAGGGGCAGCAGGGCCGTCAGGCCCGACCCCAGGTCCAGGAAGGCCCCGAAGGACTCGTGGCGCACCACCCGGGCAGACCGGACCTGCCCCGGTTCCAGGGACGACAGCAGCGCCTGCCGCTGCTCCGCCTGCTCCTCCTGCACGAGGGCCCGGTGGGACAACACGACGTCCCGTCCCCGGACTTCCAGGACCTTGAATCGCAGGGTCCGGCCCACGACCTCCTGAGGCCCCTCGAGGCCCAGGTCCATCTGGCTCCTCGGGACGAAACCCCGGGTCGATCCCGAGAGGGTCACCGTGAATCCCCCGGCGTTGGTTCCCTCCACGCGCCCCTCGACGGGAAGGCCCGTCCGGGCCGCCTCCCGGAGGGCCTGGAGGTCCAGGTCCCGGGCCTTCAGCCCCCGAGTCAGCCGGATGCCTCCTGCCGAGACCGACAGGACCCGGCACTCGATGGTCTGGCCCGGTTGCATCGCCGCCAGTTCCTCCGGGCGGAACTCGGTCAGGTCCAGGGCCCCCTCGGATCGCTGGCCCACGTCAACCAGGATCGCGGATCGACTGACCTCGACGATGCGGCCCTGGACGGTGTCCCCCGGGGCAAGGGGGCGGAAGGCGCCGGGGAGGTGACCCTCCAGCAGCGCGGCAAAGTCCTCGTCCGTCTCTCGGTTCGGTTCGTCCATGGATCCTCTCCCCCGCATCCGTCCCGGGGGGCCTTCTGGAGACGGCGGATGCTATGTCATGGGCCGGGAAAGTCAACGGCCGGGCCCACGGGGGATGCCGGTGGCGCCTGCCCCGGGCAGGACGATCCGAGGCCGGACCAGGCGGGTCCTGCCGGTGCCCTTGTCGGCCGCCGGGCCTTTGCGCAGAATGGCGCCGGGAGGGGCGAGATGGAGGGTCGGCCGGAGGTGCTGGCGCCAGGGGGAAGCCTCGAGGCGATCGAGGTGGCCCTGACCCGGGGGGCCGATGCGATCTATGCCGGCGTGGGGAGCCTCAACGCCCGGGTCCGGGCCCGGAACCTGGCCCCCACGGTGCTGCCGGCCGTGGCCCGGACCTGCCACGAGGCCGGGGCGAGGCTCTACGTGACGCTCAACGTTCCCCTCCGGGAAGAGGCCCTGGGGGAGGCCTGCCGAGTCCTGGCGGCCTGCCACCTTGCCGGCGTGGACGGGGTGATCGTCCGGGACCTCGCCCTGGCGCGCCTCTGCCGGCAGGAGTTCCCGGATCTGGCGGTCCATGCCAGCACCCAGGCGGGGGTCCGGTCCGTGGAGACGGCCCGCCGGGCCCAGGAGGCCGGGTGCTCCCGGGTGATCCTGGCCCGGGAGTGCTCCCGGGAGGACATCCGGCGCATCCGCGAGGCCCTGCCGGACCTGGAACTGGAGGTCTTCGTCTTCGGGGCGATGTGCTTCGGGGTCTCGGGGCAGTGCCTGCTGGGGGAGGCCACCTCGGGGCGATCGGGCAACTACGGGGCCTGCAGCCAGGCCTGTCGGCTCCCCTATCGGGATGCCCGGGGCCGGGACGTGGGACATCCCTTCAGCATGAAGGACCTGGACCTGCTGGACCACCTGGAGGACCTGGTCCACCTGGGGGTCGCGGCCCTGAAGGTCGAGGGCCGCCTGAAGTCCCCGGCCTGGGTCGGATGCGTCGTCGCGGCCCTGCGCCGGGCCCTGGACCGTCCCCGACCGGGCCTGACCCCGGAGGAGCTGGAGGACTTCCGCCGGGAGGTCTCGGTGCTCTTTGCCCGGCCCCGGACCGACGCCTGGTATCGGGGGGACCGCCGTTGGGGGGAACTGGTGGACCCCGAGGCCCCGGGGCACCGGGGGTGCGACGTGGGGGAGTTTCGGGTCCGGCGGACCCCCGATGGGCCGGTGGTGCGGTTTCGGACCCCCGTGGACCTGAACCTCCGGGATGGGCTGCTGCTGACGGTGGAGGACCCCGAGAGACCCTCGGGTCGGGACTTCGTGCCGGTGGCGGTGACGGCACTGGCCGACGGGGATCGGCGCCCCTGCGGGCGGGTGTCCGCCGGGCGGTTCGTGGAGGTGCCGGTGACCGAGCGGCGGCACCTGCTGGCGGTGGCGGTCCACTCCTCCGACGGGGTGCGGGTCCGGTGGTCCCGGGTCGATCGGCCCCTGCCGGCCAGCGTGCGCCAGGGGATTCCCGAACCGCCCCGCTTCGAGGAGGTCGAGGTGACGCCCCGGCAGGTCCGGGCGGTCCTCTTCCAGGGGCGCCTGCGGCGGGAGCTCGCCGAGGACCTCGAGACCGAGCCCGCCCGGGGGGAGTCCCTCTCGGAGGTTCACCTGGAACGCCTCTTCGGCAAGGCCCGCTACCGGATCGCCCCGGGACTCTACGGGAACCCCTCCCACCTGAAGGAGGTCCGGCGCCGCCTCTGGGCCCGGTTCCGGGAGGAGGCCGACCGGGAGGTCGCCCGGCTGGCCACTCGGGCCGAGGTGCGGCTCCGGCGGGAGTGGCGCCCGCCGGTGGAGGATGGGGACCTGCTCCGCCGAGGCCCCGCGGCGATCTCCCGGGTGACGGGCATGCCGCCGGGTCTCTACCGCTCCCCGGGAGGCACCCGGTTCGAGGTCCAGGAGCAGGGAGCGACCACCGTGGTCCGGCTCGTCGAACGAGGGAAGACCCCCGAGATCCCGATTGAGAACGATCCCCCCTCCGGCTAGACTCCGCTGCGCCCCTCCGGGGGGCTGAATCGGCAGAAGGAGGCGAGTGATGCATCGGCTGGTCCTGTTGCGGCATGGCGAGAGCCTGTGGAACCAGGAGAATCGGTTCACGGGGTGGACCGACATCGACCTCTCCCCAAAGGGGGTCGAGGAGGCCCGGCGAAGCGGCCAGACCCTCCGGGACCTGGGCTTCGACTTCGACGTGGCCTACACCTCGGTCCTCAAGCGGGCCATCCGGACCCTCTGGTGGGTGCTGGACGAGATGGACCGCATGTGGATCCCCGTCCATCGGCGCTGGCGCCTCAACGAGCGGCACTACGGGGCCCTCCAGGGGCTCAACAAGATCGAGATGGTCGAGAAGCACGGGGAGCAGCAGGTCAAGATCTGGCGTCGTTCCTACGACGTGCCGCCGCCGCCCCTGGCCCTGGACGACCCGCGACATCCCCGCTTCGACCCCCGCTACCGGGACCTGAGACCCGAGGAGGTCCCAGCCAGCGAGTGCCTGAAGGATACGGTGGCCCGCTTCCTGCCCCTCTGGCACGAGGAACTGGCTCCGCGGATCCGGGCCGGCGAACGGGTCCTGATCGTCGCCCACGGCAACAGCCTCCGGGCCCTGGTCAAGTACCTGGACGGGGTCTCGGACCAGGACATCGTGGAACTGAACATCCCCACGGGCATCCCGCTGCTCTACGAGCTGGACGACGACCTGCGGCCGATCCGCCACGACTACCTGGGGGACCCGGAGGTGATTCGGGCCCAGATCGAGGCGGTCAAGAACCAGATCAAGAAGACTTGAGGAGCCCCGGTCTGGCGGTCCCGGCGGGGCCTCGAGGCCACCGACCCGGTGGCGGGGGTCAGGGGGTCTTCGGCATCACCTGGACCGTGAAGGGCAGCCGGAACTGCCTCCAGGCGACCTGCCCCGTGGCGGTCCCCTCGGCCAGGCACTTCAGGAAGACAGTGCGATTCTGGAACACCTCCTTCCACTCCTGGGAGAGGTCCCCGGGGGTCTGGTCCTCGATCAGGCCCTGGGAGTCCGGGTCGATCTCCAGCACCGGTCCCGGGTCCGCGCTGGTCCCGGTCACGAGGCGCCCCTCGTCATCGAGGGGCAGCACCGAGGGGAAGAGGAGGTCCCCGACCTGGCAGACCCAGGAGGACCCGCCCTGGACCTTCCAGGCCTCCAGGAGGCTCGCTCCCTGGATCTCCGCCTCGGTCACGCCTCGAACCAGAACCTCCTCCGAGTGGCCGAAGGAGAAGTGGGTGTAGCCGACCTTCCGGGCCTTGAGGTCCAGGAAGTCCGACCCCTCCCGGGGCGTCCCCTCGATGGCCGGGTCCGCATCCTCGTCGGGAAGGGTCAGGAAGCGATGGGCTCCGTATCCCGTCAGGACCTGGTCCCCCGCGGTCATCTCCCCGAAGAGGTGGGAGGTGGCCCCGACCAGGATCGCGAGGCCGTCCTGGAAATACGCCCCAGGCAGCGGATAGGTGTTCCAGCGGGCGCAGCCGGACCCGGTCTCCGTCGGCCCTCCGGACCGCGATCGAGAGGCGGTCCTCCCGTCCCGTGGAGGACCGGACCGTCACGGTGGCCTCTCCCGGGGACAGGCCCCGCAGGAGGCAGCCGTTGTCGGTGATCGACACCAGTTCCAGCACCTCCGGGGGGTCCGTGAGCACCTCCGCAGGGGCGAACTCGTAGCCGTTCCAGGTGACTCGCAGGGGAAGCAGGGCCCCCACGGCCAGGGGCCGGTCCACCGGCCGGTCGAAGTCTGCGGGCCAGGCCTGTTCCGGCCGAGGCGTCTGGTCGTAGAAGACGAAGGTCCCCTGATCTCCCTCGGTTCCCTGGAGGCAGGCCGTGAGTCCCAGGACTCCGAGTCCCAGGATTCGGTGAAGTCGGTTCATCGCAATCCTCCGTGCAGGACCGCTGGCCCTTCTCTGCAATGCCGGTGCCTGGAGGCCAGATCCGGCCGGCGATGACGGCCTCGCCTTGCGGGAATGCGATGGCGAGCTCCCCCCGGGTGGGGGCGTTGGTCCTCCCGGGTTCCGGGGACCTGGAGCCCGTTTCTACGACCGGCTGGCGTAACGATGCCTCAACCGGCGTTCCGGTCGCGGGGTCTCGCGCCGGAGCCGCCCGATCCTCCCCGGGAGGCGGAGATCTCCACGTAGCGCAGGTAGCGCTCCAGGACCCCGGCGGAGGACTCCTCCAGGACCTCGCGGATCGCCAGCAGGAGGTCCCGGTCCCGGGACTCTCGGAGCAGGCACTCGCAGCGGACCGTCTCCTCGCCCCGTCGGGTCGGGATTCGGAACAGGAGACCCAGGGGAAGGTCCCCGGACATCGGGAGGAAGGCGGTTCGGACCCGGAGGGCCGATCGGCCCAGGGCCACCACCGCCACCTCCAGGCCAAATCCCTCGGCCTCCAGCCGGCCCGAGAGGGGGCTCGGCAACTCCCGCAGGGGGGCCTCCGGCGGGACGGGAGCGGAGGTCTGGGAGGAGGGGGCCCTGCCCCGCTCCAGGGGCGTCCCGTCGGCCTGCAGCGCGATGACCTCCAGTTCCAGGCCCTCCAGGGGGTCCGGGGGCTCCCCGGAGTCTGTCGCCGGGTCATCGGGGGGGCTGCCCAGGTCCTGTCCGAGTGGGTCCTCCGGTGTGGACACGGGTGCCGGAGACAGATCGGTCGAGTCCGGAAAGAGGAAGACCCGACGGGTCTCCTGCCGGGGACCCCAGGGCTCCTCGACCACCTCGGCCCCATGAATGTTCAGGATCTCCGCCAGGAACCACTGGAGGTCCTCGAGGCTCCCGGCGGTCACGGCCTTTTCCCAGCGGACCTGGAGGGGCCCGGCGGCGTCGGACCGGGAACGGCCGTAGAGGAAGACACCGAACGGACCGCGCCTCCGGGAGGGGAAGGTCATGCCGATCAGGGTGCCCGGCGGTGGGAGCGGGGCCCTGGGGAGGTTCACCAGGGCCTCCTGGGTCGAGAGGCGGATCGCCCGGCCCTCGTAGCGGGCTCCCTGGATGAAGCACTGGACCTCGTCCATCCGGACCTCCCCGGCTCTTCGGGGGTCCTGGGTTTCGTTCTTCAGGCTCACCGCGAGTCCCGGGTCAGGGCGTCTCCTCATTATCGGTCAACGCCTCCCGGGAGAATAGGGGCGTGTGGAGATGCACGGTCCGGCGTGCGGAAACGCACGGGCGCACGCGCCGGGACCGATGCATCGATCCTGGAAGACCCCAGTGATGACGGAGCGTTCTGGCTGTATTGGAACCCGTGTCCCTGGGCAGGCGCAGATCTTGCTGGCGCTCCCGGGTCCTCCCAATGCCCGAAGAATGTTGCGATTTTCCGGGGACGTGGGGACAATCGGCCGTCGCGACGCGACGACCTGCCGAGGGAGGTAGCACGATGCGCAATCGCCTGTTTCTGGGATGCGTGCTGGTGCTGATCGGGGCCGGGTCGGCCCGGGCCCAGACCGCCGAGGAGATCCTGGCCCGGATGGACCAGGTCACGAATGGCTACGACGACCAGTACATGCGGGCCATGATGACGATCGTGGACACCGACGGGAGCCAGAAGTCCTACGACTTCTCCATCGCCCAGAAGGGCGAGAAGCGGCTGATCCGCTTCCACTCGGGGGAGATGAAGGGGATGGGGACGCTGGTGGAGAGCCCCTCGGTGGTCTACACCTACCTCCCGGCCTTCAAGAAGGTCCGGCGGGTGGCCCCCCACACGATGAACCAGTCCTTCGCCGGGTCGGACTTCACCAACGACCTGATGGCCTTCACGTCGTGGGTCCGGGCCTACGTGCCGCGGCTGGTGGCCGAGGACGAGACCTACTGGACCCTCGAGTGCACGCCCCGGCCGGGCGGCGTGAAGCCCCCCTTTCCCAAGGCCGTCGTAAAGGTCCACAAGAAGCACTACCAGCCGGACTACTACGCCTTCTACGACGAGAAGGGCGAGAAGGTGAAGGTCTTCGAGAACAGCGACCCGAAGGAGTGGAAGCCGGGGCTGATCCGGAATCAGGTGGTCTGGGTCACGGACCCCCGAACGGGTCACAAGACCCGGCTCGACATCAAGGAGTTCCGGGTCAACGAGGGCCTGAAGGACTCGATGTTCACCCAGCGGGAACTGGAGTGGGGGCGATGAGAGGGACCCTGCTGTGGTGCCTGGGGATCGGGGTCCTGGTGCTGGGGGCGTCGGGGGCCCGGGCCGAGGGCTGGGCGGACCGGGTCTCCCTGAGCGGGAGCCTCCAGAGCGACATCCGGTTCATCACCGACGACTGGCGCGGCGAGCGACCCGGCCAGGGCCACGAGTTCGAGATGAACCGCAACGACGTGAACCTGCGTCTGACCGCCGAGCCGGTGGACAACCTCCGGGCGGTGGTGGACACCCGGTTGCGCTTCTTCGGGTTCAACCGGTCGGCCCAGTTGCCTGAACTGATCGGCTGGAACCGGATCGACCCATACGACTTCCAGTTGACCGAGGCCTATCTCCACGTCCGGGGATTCCCCTGGTCCGGCATGGACATCAAGGTCGGGCGCATGATCCAGTCCTGGGGCACCGCGGACATGTTCAACCCCACCGACAACCTGAACGCCCGGGACTTCTCGGACCCGCTGGACTACACCGCCAAGGTCCCGAACAACATGCTGGAGGTGGACCTCTTCCCGGCGGACTGGCTGACCCTGCAGTTCGTGTTCGTGCCGACCTTCAAGCCCAGTGCCCTGCCTCCGTCGTCCGTGCTGGGGTTCGCGATGACCTACAACGACCGGGGGGAGGTCACGGACTTCCCGGCGCCGCCGCTGGACCCGGAGGGTCAGCAGAAGCTGCTGGGCCTCAAGGACAAACTGGGGTCCTCCTCGGAGGGGAGCGACAATCCCCTGGCGGGGGTGCACTTCACGACGCCGGAGGTCCGCGTCGTGCGGCCGGGGTCCGGGATCGCCAGCAGCCAGGCGGCGGCCCGGGCCAGATTCCACGTGGGGCCGGTGGACTTCAGCCTCTCCTACTACTATGGCCGCTTCACCTTCCCGGTGGCCTACACCGCCGTGGCCGACGTGGTCAGCCCCGCCTTCGTGCCCCCGCCAACGCGGTTCGTCACCGACGAGGAGGCCCTGGACCCCAACCGGTTCAACGTCCGGTACGTGGCGGAGGTCTACTACCCCCGGATGCAGGTCGCCGGGATCGACTTCTCCTACTCCTCGGAGAACTCCTGGGTCCCGGGCTTCTTCGCCGAGGCGGGGGTCTTCTTCCCCGAGAAGGTCCAGTTCGGCCTCGAGGCCTTTCTGGACGGCAGCAACATCCTGCAGCACCGCAACGTCAACGTCCCGGCGACGCCCTTCCTGAAGGCCACGGCAGGCCTCGACTGGTCCTACGGGGACTGGATCTATCTGAATCTCCAGTATGTCCGGGGCTTCTTCGACGAGTTCAACGACCGCTTCGGGCTGCACAACTACTTCGTCTTCGCCGCCGAGTCGAAGTTCCTGGACGGGGAACTGCAACTGCGGCTGGCCGGGGCCCTCAACTGCGATGACCTCTCGGCGGTGGTCTATCCTCAACTGACCTGGGTGGTGGTCCCGGGCGTGGAACTGGTGGGGGGCTACATGCACTTCGCCGGGAGCACCGAGCCGAAGGACAGCCTGGACTACGCCTCGAAGTCCCGGTTCGGCCAGAAGGCGGCGGGACGCAACGTGGCCTTCTTCAAGGGCAAGGTGACCTTCTGACGGATCTCACGGCGTCCATCCGGCGCCGGTCCTCGGGGGATGCAAGATGCGACGACTCGTGATCCTGCTGGCGATGACGGGGTGGATCGGGTGCGGCTGGGAGGCCGACGGGGGGGCCCGGCTCCAGGAACTCTATCACCCGGATGCCGGGGCGAAGGACAGCGGCGTCGAGCTGCCCACCGACCCGGGTCGGGAGGGCGGGCCGCCGGCCGATGCCGTCCCGGACGAAGGCGACCGGGACCTCGGGGTCGGGACGGACCTGTCTCCAGGGGAGGTCTCGACGGGCAGCCTGGAGGGGACCTGGGTGGGCCGGATCGTGCAGCAGGGGGAGATCACGCCGCTCTTCTCTCCCTGGCCCATCACGACCACCGACTGGCTGGTGGGGACCGCCACCGGGGGCACCCTCACCTGGCGCCTGTGCACGGAGGTGCCGGTGGTCCACGACGAGGACCCGGACAACGACTTCGTGACCCGGATGCCCGACGGGACGGCCCAGGCCCTCCGGGACCGCCGGCCGATCCGGCTGGCGATCGAAGGGGGGACCCTGAAGGCCAAGTCGGTGATCTGGACGTGGGGGCTCGTGGACCCCGAGGATGCCGTCTCGCCGCTGCCGAAGACCGGCACCGACCCCCGGGTGGAGGATACCGATCAGGACGGCTACCCGGGCGTCACGATGGAGGTCCTGTCGCCGGTGGCGGGCCGCCGGTATCTGGTGCGGCGGGTCCGATTCACCTTCCCGGAGACCGCCGTCTCGGGGGATGGCCTCTGGATCGTCGGGCCCCTGACCTACACCATCGAGGAGCAGGCGGTGGGGGCCGATCCGTCGGCCTTGAAGGCCGATACGCCCATCACTCCTCAGGACGGGAGCCTCTTCGTCTTCCGCCGGGTCTCGCCGGTGGACTGCGACGTGCTGATGGCCCTTGGAGAGGCCGCCTTCGACGGGGCACCGACCCGCTGAATCCCAGGAGGTCCCATGCAGGACGCCCCGCTCCCCGCCTGGGCCCGATGGACCGAGGCGACGGCGATGGCGCTGACCATCGCCGCGATGATCTTCATCCCGGGCATCGTCCCCGACGCGGACCCGACGGGCTATCTGCCGCCGGACTGCCCGGAGGTGGCCTTCTGGAAGGACATGACTCGGAAGTTCCAGGGCTTCGACACCGTGATGGTGGGCCTGGAGGAGCCGGGGCCCCGGATGTCCACCGACGGCCTGGCCCGGCTGGCCCGCATCACGGACCTCCTGGCGGAGAAGAAGTCCGACGGCATCCTCTTCGTCCGGAGCGTCACCAACGTGGAGACCCTCCGGGAGGAGGAGGGGACCCTCAACGCCGAGATGATGATCCCCGCGATTCCCCGGACGGAGGCCGACCTGGAGGCCCTGGGGCAGCGGATCCTGGCCGACGTCCAGGTCCCCGGGGCGCTCGTGAGCCGGGACCTCCAGGCCTACATGGTGCTGATCCAGATGGACTCCCGGAAGGACCCGGCGGCCATCGCGGCGCTGGTGATGGACCTGGTCGAGGCCGAGCGGGGACCCATGCAGGCGGTGTACTACGGGGCGCCCTTCGTGTCGAACTGGGTCTCCCGGCAGGTCCTCCGGTCCCTGCCGTGGGTGGCGCCCCTCTTCGCCGCGGTCCTCTTCCTGGTGCTTTGGGTGACGCTGCGGCGGCCCTGGATCGGGCTGATGGTGCTGGGCTTCTCGGCGATGCCTCTGCTGTGGTGGCTCGGGCTGCTGCGGGTGCTGGGGATGCCGGTCACGATGACCGTGCTGAACGGGGCCCTGCTGCTGGTGGTGATGGCGGCGCTGGTCTATGGCCGACTCATGGAGCGGCGGCTCACGGGCGCCACGAGGCTCCCCTGGCGGGACCTCTGGATGCCGCTCGGGCTGGCGGCGCTGGGTGTCGCGGTGCTGGCCGTCACCAACCGGGCGGCGCCCCGGTCCCTGCCCTACCTGGCCCGGTTCGGGGAGTCGTTGCTCGTGGGGATCGGGGCCGTGGGGCTCTTCGGGGTGATGGCGGTCTGGCCGGTCCTGCTCCGGGTGCGGCGCCGCGAGGAGCCTCCCCGGCTGCTCCGGTGGCCCGTGCTGGGTCGCCTGGCCCTGCTGGCGGTGCTCGTGGCCCTCACGGGCCTTTCCGCCTTCGAGTCCCGGCGGGTGCACTTCGCGGTGGGCCTCCGGGACCTCTTCCGGTCCGGGGACGAGGTGGGGAGGTCCCTGCAGTTCTTCGACCGGCATTTCGGCGGCGCGGACCTCTTGCAGGTCTCGGTCCGGGGGGACATCGGGGACCCGGCGGTGATGGGCCGCCTGGGACGCCTCACGGACCTGCTGGAGGGCAGCGGGGCCTTCGGGGACGTCCGGTCCGTGGCCCAGGTGGTGGCCTTCGTGGCGAAGGGGATGACCGGGGTCGCCAGCATCCCGAAGACGCGGGAGGGACTGGGGAACCTCTGGTTCTTCCTGGAGGGGAATCGGGACCTGAAGTCCCTGGTCACCGACGCCCGGGACGAGGCCATGCTGGCCCTGCGGATCCCCCGGGATGGCCTTCCCCTGCAACGGCGCCTGGAGGTGGCCCGCCGGGCCATCGAGGAGTCGGCCGAGGTGGGCCCCGAGGCGGCCCTCCGTCGCCTGGAGGCCCTGGCCCGGGTCTTCGGGGTGGCGCTGCCGAAGGGGAGGACCGAGGCGACCCTGGAGGCCCTGGGCACCGGACGGGACCCGGACCTGGAGCAGGAGGTGCGCCGCCACCTGCTGGAACTCTGGAAGGGGTATCTCTTCTCCGGCGAGGCCCCCTTCACGCCTGCCGAGGAGGAGTGGCCCGCGATCGCCGCGACGATGGACCGGCCCGATCGTCGGGAGGCCCTGGTGAAGGTCCTGGCGGGGCTCGCCTCCCGGCCCTCCGAGGTGGACGACGCGATGCTGGAGGACCTGGCGGAGACGCTGGACGTCCGGGTCCGGGACCAGCGGGCCGTCTGGGAGGCCGAGGGGTGGACGGACCGGTGGCTCGCGGGCCTGGGCCAGGTTCCCATCCCCCTGCGGGTCCGGGCCGCTGGGGTGTTCGGGGACCTGCTCCAGGGAGAGGGCCGGCCCGATCGGGAACCGGAGTTCACGATCAGCGGCTTTCCGGTGCTGGAGCCGGCGGTGGAGTCCCGGTTGCTGGAGGGGCTCTGGCGGGCCGTGGCGGCCCTCTGGGCCCCCTTCGCCCTCTGGGTGATCGGGACCGGGATCCACCGACCTCGGCGGTGGCATGCGCTGCTGACATCGGCCTTCGGGGTGCTGCTGACCCTGGCGGCCGCGGCCTGGACGGGCATCCAGGTGGACTCCAGTTCCGCGACGATGTTCCTGCTGCCGGGGCTGTTGCCACCGTTCCTGTCCGGGGACCTCTGGGAGCGGGGGGGCACGGCCCGTCGCTGGCCCGCGGCGGTCGCCTTCGCCCTGGCCGCTGCCGGGGCCACTCTGGTGGCCCTGGGGGTGATGCCCGTGACCCGTCTGGGCCTCGCCATGACCTTTGGCCTGCTGGCCTCCCTGCTCGGGGCGTCGTTCTGCCGGCGCCTGATCGGCGAGACCCCCTCCTGAGGCGCATGCAGGCGGGGCCTCAGGTCCCGGGCCGTCCCTCGTCGGGCACCCGTCGATAGACCTCGACGGCGCGGGACCCCCAGCAGGGGGTGGGCAGGGGAACCGAAAAGGCCGGGCGGTAGTGCCGCTCAAACCAGGAGGATCGGAGCAGGCTCGCCCTGGCGAAGAACGGCAGGAACGCCACCCAGTCCGGGCGGAGGGCCTGGACGAAGTCCGTCGAGATGGCCCCGTCGATCGGAGAGGCCCGCTGGTCCGGGGGCACCGGGAGGAAGGGCAGGGCCTCGGGGCTCACGAGCCCGCAGGCGTCCAGCACCTTGCCCGGGTAGTCGTAGCCCAGGGCGCCGATCTCCGGCCCCGAGAGGGTCTCTCCCGGGAGGGCCTCCTGGGCGATCCGCCGGGCGGCCTCCCGGTAGGCCAGGATCCGGAGCCGGGAGGGGTCGCAGGCGACCTGGGAGGCCGGCGGCAGGTCCTGGTCCGGGGGGCCCCCGTCGCAGGTCCGACCCCAGGGGGCCATCGTGACCAGCAGCAGCCAGGCCCCCACGAGGCCCGTCATGGCCGCGGCGACCCCCGGGCGGGAGACGGTCCTCGGCACCAGGGCCGGAAGCCCCGTGACCAGCAGCACCAGCAGGAAGACCCAGAGGCAGGGCCAGTACCACTCGAAGGGGAGCGGGTTCCCCAGGCCATAGAACGCGAGGATTGCGAACCAGGCCACGGGGATGGCCCAGCCCCGCCGGTCCCGGCCCGGTGACCGGGCCAGCCAGGGCACCGTGGCGCCGATGGAGAGCAGGATCACGGGCAGCGTCCGGAGGTGCCCCAGGGACTCCCCGAGGCCCCCGAAGGCCCACCGCCCCGTCCACCAGGAGAACAGCGACAGGGACCCCAGGGGCGGCAGGGGGTAGAGGGGGCGGGCCTTCGCCAGCACCGAGTGGGGGATCGGCGTGCCGAACCAGGCGGTGGCCGGCAGGACCCACAGGGCCGCCACGGCCGCCCAGGCCAGGGCCGCCACCAGCAGGGGGCGGCGGCCCCGAAGGACCAGACCGGGCAGGATCGCCACCGGGAGGATCAGGGCCTCGGGTCGGGCCAGCAGGGCCAGTCCCGCCAGGGATCCGGCGATGGCCGCCCGGCCCCGGATACCCGCCGCCAGGGTGGCCATCGCCAGGGTGACGAAGGCCAGCGTCTCCATGCCCCCGAGGGAGACGGCCACCACCTGGGGGTTCAGCAGGAAGACCGCCGCTCCGAAGGCCCCGAGGGCCCCATTCCCCGTGGCGACGCGGACCAGCCAGAGGAGAGCCGCCCCTGCGGCCAGCAGCCACAGGAGGTTGCCCCGGACCGCCAGGTCCGGTGTCGGGACCCCGGGCAGGAGGGTCTTTCCGAGGGCCAGCCAGGCCACGTAGAGGGGGCTCGAGGACCCGAAGACCCGTTCCCCTTCGTTGTAGACCGGGCCCAGGCCCTCGGCGAGATGGTCCGCATACCGGAACGTGATGTAGGCGTCATCGTAGGGGAGCACGGGGCCCGTGGCGTGCAGCACCACGGCCCAGAGGGCCGCCACTCCCGCCAGGGCCCCGCAGACCCGCCGCACCACCGGTGTGTCGGGCCACAGGGAGGGGGCGCCATCGGCCTCCCGCACCCTCCCTTCCATGGCCACCTCCCCCGGGGACCGTCACCGATTTACCGACACCAACCCATGGTTCCCGTAGGATTTTTCCGAAATCCAGGCGTCAGAGGCGGATCCCTCCGGTGACGTCCACCGTGGACCCGGTGCAGAGGTCGCACTCGACCAGGAAGGCCGCCGCCTGGGCGATCTCCTCCGGGCGGCCCAGCCGGCCCACCGGGATCGTGGCCTTGAAGCGCTCCAGGGCCTCGGGCTTCATGTCCTTCATCACCATCGGCGTCTCGATGAAACCCGGGGCGATGGCGTTGACCCGGATCCCAAAGCGGGCCAGTTCCTTCGACCAGGCGACCGTCATCGCCACCACGCCGGCCTTCGCCGCCGAGTAGTTGGTTTGACCGAAGTTGCCTGCCCGGCTGATGGAACTCAGCAGGATCAGGACCCCGCCGCGCCCCAGGTCCACCATCCGTGCCGCCGCCTCCCGGCCCGTCAGGAAGACCCCCGTCAGGTTCACGTCGATCACGCTCTGCCACTGGTCCAGGGGCATCTTGCTGACGACCTTGCGGGTCTCCTTGTCCACCTTCAGCAGCAGGCCGTCCCGGAGGATGCCCGCATTGGCCACGCAGATGTCCAGGCCCCCGAAGGTCGCCACCGCCCGGTCCATCAGTGCCGCGACCTGCTCCTCGGACCGCACGTCGCAGGTCACGCCCAGGGCCTGGAATCCCTGGGCCTGCAGCCCCGCCACGGCCTCGTCCAGGGCTCCCTGCTGGATGTCGGCGATGACGACCTTCGCGCCCTTCCCGGCAAACGTCCTGGCCATCGCGAGCCCGATGCCCGAAGCCCCTCCGGTGATCACGGCCACCTTGTCCTTGCAGTCCATGACACGCCTCCTCGGCAGGATGTGACGACCCGGGACCTCCCCGTGGCGCCCATCCTATCACGGACCTCCTGGAGGGCCGATGGGGGTCCCACCGTCAGGGGTCCCGAGATCCCGGACCAGGCGATAGGGGCCCGCGTCCAGCGCCAGGGGGCCCGGGGACAGGCGGGTCCGCCAGCACTCGAAGGGAGTTCCGGGGACCCGTTCCCGGGCGGTGCCGGGCAGGCCGTCGAGCACCCGGGCCATGGGCCCCAGGGGGTCCACGAACCAGACCACGTCATGGGCGCCTTCCGCCAGGGGAATCTCCATCCGCTGCGGCAATGGGCCGTCCTGCCAGAAGCCCGGGCCCGGGACGCACCGGACCTCGTGGTGGCGGGCCTCGCAGACCTGGACCCCCGGCATCGGGACCCCCGTGCTGTCCCGGTCCATCCACCACTGGACCGGGGTCTCGGGCAGGTGCCACATCGCCCGGCGGAAGGAGAATCGGCCGTCCCGAGTCACCACCAGGACTCCCTCCGGGTCTCCCTTCCCCAGGTCCCGGACCAGACCCGTGAAGGCCTCGGTCTCCCGGTCGCCGTACCAGATGCCCGGCAGCCCCGCGTCGCCCGTGACCCGGGTCCAGGCCGCCGGCGGGGCCAGGAACCACCCGACTTGGCCCACCGCCACGAGGGCCGTGAGTCCTGGCACCCACCAGTCCCGCATCGGGGCCCGGGAGGGTCGCGTCCCCTGGAGGACTCGGGCCGCCAGCAGCATCGCCAGGGGAGCGAGAAGCAGCGCGTGGCCTGCCTTGTAGATGAACAACAGGGAAAACCAGAGCAGCGGCGGCAGCGCCCAGGCCAGCGCCGTGGTCCGGAACGCCGAGGACTCCGACATGGGCTGGCGGCGGACGAAGGCCAGCGGGACCAGCAGGAGCCCCAGGGCGCCTCCCAGGGACAGGACCTGGACCAGGAAGCGCCAGAGGCCCTGGAGGTTCGCGTGAAAGGCCCCGGATGATGCTCCCAGCAGCGGTGAGTAGGCCCGGCCAAAGACCTCAAAGAACTGGCGCCCGAAGGCCCGGGAGAGGGACCCGATCCCCCCCGACAGGGCTGCCAGGGGCACCAGCCACAGGGCGATCCCCAAGGCCCCGGACCCCAGGGCGATGCCAAGGCGGAGGGCCGCCTCTCGCCCGGTGGACCCCCGGGCGGTCCACAGGCGCCACAGGGCGAAGGGGGCCAGGAAGAGGGGAAGGCTCTGACGGACCCCGCCCGTAAGACCCAGCAGCAGGCAGAAGGCCGCGACCTGGAGCCGTCTCGAGGTCCGGTCCAGAGAGACCCCCGCCAGCACCAGGCCGGTTGCCAGCAGGGCCTCGGCGGGATAGACCTCCCCCGAGACGGCCTGCTGCAGCAGGAGGGGGTGGGTGGCCAGGAGCCAGGAGGCGGCCATGCCCACCCCGGGACCTCCGAGGCGCCGGCCCAACAGCCCCAGGACCAGCACGGCCCCGACGGACTCCAGCAGGCTGGCCCAGAGGATGGCCCGGTCCGGGGTCAGCCCCAGCCCCGTCAGCAGGCCTCCCAGCCCCAGATGTCCCAGGTAGCCTGGGGGATGGGGCCGGTGCATCGTCAGGTCGAATCGCTCGATGCCCAGGGCAAACTGGATGGGGTCCCAGCCGGCCAGGTGGTCCGGCATCGACAGCAGGCCCAGGGCCAGCATCGCCAGTGCCGCCGACCCGGTGACCGCCAGCATCCGACGGGTCCCGGCATCCAACGTCCTACCCTCCTGCGGCATCGGGGCGGCGCCGACCGGTCCATCCCATCACGACCCCCAGCAGCAGCGAAAGCACCGCCGCGATCCCCACCCGGACCTCCCGGGGCTGGGTAAAGGTGAAGGTGTGCAGCGGGATCCAGAGCCACACCAGCGTCCAGAGGGCCTGGTCGATGCCCTTCCATCCTGCCGGGACCAGCCCCAGCATCCGGTCCAGCCCGTTGTCCCAGAGGCGGTGCAGCAGCACCATCGAGGGTCCCAGCATCACGTTCATGAGCACCGAGGCGCTGAGGGCCTGGACCAGGAGCGGGCCGGGGCCCAGGGCCTCCTCCGCCACGAAGGCCGGAAGGACTCCGTGGGCCGCCAGTTCCCGGACTCCCGCCCCGGCCACCAGGAACATCCCCTTGATGTAGATCCCCAGCAGGGCCCAGCCCAGGGCCTTGAGGCCCAGGCGGGTGGGTCGGATCCCGGGACCGAAGGCCCCCTGGCGGATCCGGGCCGAGAGGACCTCCCCCAGCGTCCCCAGCACCGCGAACTGCAGGGCCGCCATCCAGAAGGGGTGATCCATCGCTGCTGTCCGGTAGGCCTCCCACATGCCGATCCTCCCGTCCCTGGGCGCCTGCGCGATGGAACCACGTTTCCCGAGGTCCTGCCAAGGGGGGCGCGGGCCGCCGGACCGGCCCCGGGGACGGTCAGGACCCCGGCGGGCCCTGCCGGGGAACCTCGACGACCAGCCACGAAGACAGCACCAGGGCGGCCCCGGTCCCCGGGTACGGCTGGCCCTGGTAAAGGCTGCGGTACTCGAAGACCGCGTCGGTCCCGGGGGTCACGTCGGCGGTGACGTCCAGCGTCCGCAAGGGCACCTCGCGCCCGGGGCACCAGCCGTTCCGGCCATGCCACCAGGTGCCGTACTGGTTCGGGACCGTGCCCTGGTCCACCTCGTCCATGCAGCCGAACGAGCTGCCCGCCTCGGGGAACGACACCTCGTGGTCGTGGCCGTTGACCGTGAAGTGGTGTTCCGTCCGGCAGAACTCGGCGCAGTTCCCCGGTTCGACGCCGCCATGTCCGGTGACCGCGAAGGCCAGCAGCACCCGGGCCGCCTCGGGCGGGATGGCCTCGACCCGGGGCGGGTGCCGGTCGTTGTAGGACGGGTCGAAGGGACCGCCCTCGAACAGGAAGCGGGCCTCCACGGGCCGGGTGGCCTTTCCCGAGTCCCGGATCCGGAGGGACAGGGTCACCCGGTACGGCTGCTGGGTATAGAACGCCAGTCGCCGGGTACCGCCGTCCCGGATCAGGGGAATCAGCGGCGAGAGGTCATGGACCCAGCGTCCCCATCGGTGGTAGGTGGTCACCCAGCGCCCGATCTCCATTTCGCATCGGTCCGGGTCCTCCCGGTCGCAGAGGCGCAGGTGGACCAGGTAGTCCCAGGGGGGACAGGTCCCGTACTCGCCGTTCCCGTCGCAGTCGAGCGTCAGGTCCGCTTCCAGCGTGTCCATCGCCGCCATCGTCAAGGCGTCGGGGAGCGCGACCTCCGCGATGCCCTGGACGCCGGCCCACTGGGGGTCCGCCAGGACCTGCCCCTGGAAGACCGGGATCACCCGGGCGGGACGCCCCTGGAGGTCCGCCTCCCGGCGGGCCTCGAAGTCGTAGTAGCGGGCCTCGTTGGCCACCATGGCGAGGTTCGGCCCGAACCACTGACGGGAGGGGTCGTAGCGGGAGGGGTCGGCGAAGGACCCGAGGAAGCGGATGCGTTGGAAACGATCGACGGCCACGCCCCACCCCGGGGACCGGATCAGGGCCCCGAGCCAGCCGGGCAGGTCGCCTCCCGCCTCGGTGACCAGGTGAATCCTCCCGCGCAGGTCCTCGGCCTCCGGGCCCTGAAGGCCCTCCAGGTAGGCGTCGATGGCCCCCTGGAGCCGGTCGAGGGTCTGCCGGCGGGCCTCGGCGTCGTCCTGGATCGACAGCAGCAGGACCTGGGCCGACGAGGGGAGGCGATGAAGCAGCAGGTTCACGTCGTACTGGAACAGGGTGTCGGGCCAGCCAGTGTTCTGACGTGGCCTGTCGGGGACGAACAGCAGGCTCCCGCACCCGGTCCAGAGGTCGGCCAGGCGCCTCGGACCCGTGGTGGTCGGGATCACCAGGTCGGCGGCCGTGGCGAACCACTGGGGCCGATCCTCCGCCGGCTGGAAGGCCATCCGAGGGGTCCCGTCGGGGCAGGGGGCCGGATTGCCCGGGTCCGGGGCCCCGCCGGGGTCCGTGGCGACCGGGACCTCCGGGGTGTCGGGGGCTTCCCCGGGGTCGGCCGGGAGGGCGTCGGAGGCCTCCTCGACGGTCCCGGTGGCCTCCCGGGGGAGGTCCTCCCGGGCCTTCCCGGGGTCCTCCCGGACCTCGGGGGCGGGGTCCGGCCCGGTGTCGGCCTGTCCCGGCGGGCCGTCGGACAGAGGGGTGACGGGATTTCGGCAGGACCCGGTGGCCACCAGCAGGAGGACCCACCACCGGCAGGACCGGGACGGCCGGCGGACGGAGCCCGAGGAGAAGGGGGAACGCATCGTGGCTCTCTCAGGGAGAGACCCTTCCAGTATCCCAGAAAAACCGCGAACTGGCCCGGGGCGGTTCCCGGGGGATCAGCGCCGCCAGGTCACCGGGAGCAGCAGGGCGAGCGGGGTCATCAGTTCCAGTCGGCCCAGCAGCATCAGCAGCGAGAGCAGGGTCTTCACGTCCGCCGGGAGGTCTCCGTAATGTCGGATTGCCCCCACCTGGGCCAGGCCCGGGCCGATGTTGCCGAGCGTCGCGGCGACGCTCGAGAGGGCCGTTGCGGCGTCGATTCCCCGCCCGGCCACGTAGAGGGCCGCCACGGCGAAGACCGTCAGGTAGATCACGAAGAACCCCGACACCTCCATCACTGCGGTCTCCGGCACGACCCGGTCGCCGATCCGGATCGGCATCACCACCTGGGGCCGGACCAGCCGATAGAGGGACCGGTGGGCCAGGCGGGCCAGCAGCAGCAGCCGCACCACCTTGATGCCCCCGGCCGTGGACCCGGCGCTGGCTCCCACCATCATCAGCACCACGAGCAGGATCCGCGAGAAGTCCGGATACCGGTCGAAGTCGTCGGTCACGAAACCGGTGGTCGTCATCAGGGAGGCGACCTGGAACGCCGCCTGGAACAGGGCCTCTCCAACCCCCGAACACAGGGACCGGATGTCGATGGCCACCAGCAGGGTCGCGATGGCCAGCAGCGCCAGGTAGAGCCGGGTCTCTCGGTCCCGGATCAGCGGTCGTGCATGGCCGTGGGTCAGGTGCTGGTAGAGGGAGAAGTTGAGCCCCGCCAGCACCATGAAGACCAGCGTGATCAGCGGGGCGGCGGTGCCGTTCCAGTGGGCCAGGCTGGCCGCCCGGGTGGAGAACCCCCCCGTCGAGAGGGTCGTGAAGGCATGGAGCAGGGCGTCGAAGAGGTCCATTCCCGAGACCCACAGGAGCACCGTCTGGGCCAGGGTCATGGCACCGTAGATGCGCCACAGGGCCGCCGAGGTGTCCCGGACGTGGGGCGTCAGGGTCTCCTTCAGGGGCCCCGGGACCTCCGAGTGGAACAGGAAGCGAGCCCCGATGCCCAACTGGGTGAACACCGCCAGGAAGAGCACGATGATTCCCATGCCCCCGAGCCACTGGGTCAGGGCCCGCCAATAGAGCAGCGCTCGGGGAAGGGACTCGGGCTCGGCCACCACGCTGGACCCGGTGGTCGTGAACCCCGACACCGACTCGAAGAACGCGTCCACCGGGCTGGGCAGTGCCCCGCTCAGCACGTAGGGGACGGCCCCCAGCAGGCTGACGCTGACCCAGCCCAGCGCCACGACGGCGAAGGCCTCCCGCCGTCCCAGGGTGCGGGGGTCGAGGGGCCCCAGGAACCGGGTACCCAGGCCGCAGGCCGCCGAGAGGGCCGTCGAGGCCAGCAGCGGGACCACCAGCGTCCACTCTCGGAACCACAGGGCGGGGACCAGGGAGGTCCCCTGAGCGATGGCGATGACCACCCAGAGGGACCCGAGGCTCCGGAGGATTGCCCGGCCCTGCATCGTCTATCCCCGGAAGAGGACCTGGATCTGGGTGCGGACCGTGGGACGCCCGAACAGGATGGCCCGGAAGCCCGGCTCCAGTACCGAGTCGCCGTGGGGGATCCGAAAGCGGTGGGAGGAATCGACGAGGCCGGCCACCACGACTCCCCGCGGGAGGTTCGCCTCCCGGAGGGTTCGCCTCGCCACCCGGGAACGGTCCGAGACGACGGCCTCCATCAGTTCCGCAGCGCCGCCCATCACCGGGCTCGTCTCCACGAGTCCCGAGGTGACGACCATCCGGAGCACCTCCCGGGCGACCAGCACCCGGGGGCTCACGGCGACCTCCAGTCCCAGGTGCTGGCAGACCTCGACGTAGGCCGGGCGGGAGACCAGGGCGATGGCCCGGCGGGCACCCATCTCCCGGGCCAGCCGGGCCGCGATGATGTTCCGTTCGTCCTCTCCGGAGACGGCGGCGAAGACGTCCAGGGATCCGACGGCCTCCTCCCGGAGCAGTTCGATGTCGGTCCCATCCCCGAGCAGCACCGTGGTTCGCGGCAGTTCCCGGGCCAGGACCTGGCAGCGTTCCGGCTCCCGTTCAATCAGCACCAGGGACTCGGCGACCTGCTCCAGGTGGCGGCAGAGGACGAGCCCCACCGTGCCGCCGCCCATCACGAGGCATCGGGGGCGGGATCGGACCGGATGCCCCAGGCGCTCCTCCAGCACCGCGAGGGCCTCTGGGGTCCCGACCGCGAGGACCTCGTCCCCGGGCAGCACCGCGTCCGGTCCCTGGGGGATTCGCAGTTCCCCCTGGCGCCGGAGGGCGACCAGCAGGCACTCCTCCGGGAAGAGCCGCTCGGACAGCGGACGGCCGGTCCACCCGGTCTCTCCCGCGACCTGGAACTGGACCACCTCGGCATGGTTTTCGGCGATGTCGTCGATGGCCAGGATCCCCCGGGTCCGGATCAACTTCGCGATCTCCCGGGCAATCAGGAAGCGCGTGTTCATCACCCGGTCGATGCCCAGGAAGTCGGGGTAGAACCCCGTCGGTTCGTCGAAGACCTCGACGTCCTCCACCAGGGCGGCCGTCCACCGGGCCCCCAGTTGCCGGGCCTTCAGGGCCGACACGAGGTTCACGTCGTCGCGATTGCTGGTCGCGACGAAGACATCCGCGGCGGTCACCCCGGCCCTCCGGAGGGCCTCGGTGGATCCCCCATGGCCCAGACAGGTCCGGACCTCCAGGCGGGCCTCCAGATCCGCCAGTCGTTCCGAGGAGACGTCCAGCATCGTCACGTCATGGTCCTCGTCGACGAGGCGCCTGGCGAGGTACTCCCCGGTCTCCCCGGGGCCGGCGATCACGACGTTGAGGCGGCGGCGATCGGGCATGCGATCCTGGCCCCTGACAGCGGGGAAGGGCTTCGCCCCTCCCCCCGCGCCGCGCACGAGTCGCGGCGCGTCCCATTCCCTGCGCGTCGCTCGCGGTCCGTTGCCACGACGCTCCAGCGGTCCGCCCATGTGGGCGGGAGACGATTCCGCCACGGCGCAATCATCCCCGGGGCAATGCTGCCAGACTCTCGGTCGGCGGTCCAGACCGGAGTCGGCCGGCTCCCGGATTCCGGCGTGGTCCGGGCAGGCGCTGGCGGCGCCCAATGAACGGGTTTGCATTCCACGATTTCCTCCCTATAATACTTTGCCCTTTGTCTGCGCGAGGGCCGTTGTTGCGTTCGCCGGGACCCAACGTCAAGGAAATTCTTGAGAGAGTCCACCTGCTGGAAGTGGTGCAGGAGTACGTCTCCCTGAAGAAGCGGGGACGGACCTGGTGGGGCCTGTGTCCCTTCCACAGCGAGAAGACGCCCTCCTTCTCGGTGAACCCCGAGAAGGGGGTGTACTACTGCTTTGGCTGCCATGCCGGCGGCAACGCGATGACCTTCCTGATGGAGGTCCAGGGGCTCAGCCGGTCCGAGGCCATCGTCTCGCTGGCCCGCCGGGCGGGGATCACGCTCTCCGAGGAGGCCCTTCGGGACCCCCGGGAGGACGCCCGGTCCAGGGAGCGGGCCGACCTGGTCCACGTGATTCAGGTGGCCCAGCAGTTCTTCACGGAGGCCCTCCGATCCCCCGAGGGGGAGGAGGCCCGGCGCTACCTGGAGGCCCGGGGCATCCCCCCGGAGGTCACGGAGCGCTTCGGACTGGGCTTCGGGGGCCGCCCTGGGGCCCTGGCCGACTGGCTGGGACGCCACGGCATCCCCCTGGAACTGGCCGAGGCGGGGGGGCTGCTGACCCGGTCGCCGGGCGGCGCCTACGAACGATTCCGGGAGCGTCTCGTGTGCCCCGTCCGGAACCTCGAGGGGGTTCCCATCGCCTTCAGCGCCCGCCTGATCCGTCCCGATCCCGATGCCCCCAAGTACGTGAACAGCCCGGAATCCCCGATCTACGTGAAGGGCGAGAGCGTCTTCGGGCTCCATCAGGCCCGGATGCCGATCCGTCAGAAGCACCGGGCCGTGCTGGTTGAGGGAAATTTCGACGTCCTCTCGCTGGTATCGGCAGGGGTCCAGAACGTGGTGGCGCCCCTGGGAACCGCCCTGACCGTCCCCCAGTTGCGCCTGGTTCGCCGCTTTGCGGACACGGTGGTGCTGTTCTTCGATGGCGACGAGGCCGGTCGGAAGGCCACCGAGCGGGCGATCCCGTTGTTGCTTGCCGAGGGGGTCGAGGGGTTCGTCGTCGCGACTCCCGCCGGGGAGGACCCGGACACGCTGGTCCGCAAGGTCGGCGGGGCCGGGATCGAGGCGCTGGTGGATCAGGCCCGGCCGATGGTCTCCTGGTGGTTCCGGGGCCTGACGACCCGGTTCGGGGCGACTCCCCACGGGAAACGGAAGGTGATCGAGAGTGCCCGGGAGGTCCTGTCGGCCGAACAGGACCCCTTCCGGCACAGGCGGTACCTCGAGGAACTGGCCCAGGCCCTGGAGGTGGATGTTCGGGAGGTCGTCCGCATGGTCCGGGCGCCGGCCCGGGCGTCGGATCATCCTGGCCAGGGGGACACCTGTCCGGGGGTCGAGAGGCGCTTTTTGACCCTGGTGGCCCTGTGTCCGGACCTGCTGGCGCAGATGCTGGCGTCCTCTGCCGATCCCGTGCGGTCCCTGCTGGGCAGTCCGGCGGCCCGGCAGGTCTTCCAGGTGCTCGTGAAGGCCTCCCTCGAGGGAGAGGACCCCGCCGACGTGCTGGTGAGGTCGGCGACCGACGGGGGGCCGCTGGTCCAGCAGATCTCCCGCGACGTCTCCTCGAGCGCCCGGCCGGCGGATCCCGACCAGGAGTTCCGGGAGATCGTGGCGCTGCTCCAGGTGGCGGCGTTGGAACGGGAGGCCCGGGACGTCGAGGCCCGCATCCGACTCGCCGGGGAGAGCGGGCGGCTCGAGGAGGTCGCGACCCTCCAGAAGCAGCACCTGGACCTCTGGAGACAGGTGATGGAACTGCGGCGATCCCTGCAGACGGCTCCGTCGAAGGGGCCTCTGGCCGGGGGCGCCGGACCGCCCTCGGTGGCGGGGACGGGATGACTCGGCCGGCGGCACGGGCATCCGCCGGGGGATTCTTCGACCGAGGCACGGAACGGGGAGGGACGAGACGATGGACGACTTCAACGACGCGGTGATTCGGGATGCGGCGTCCCCGGAAGAGATGGAGGAGATGCTGACCCAGTTGAGGTCCCACGACGTGGACGCAGAGGATGGTCCCCAGCCCCGTCCCCCGAAGCCTGCCGTCGGGTCGACCCGGCCTCGCGACGACGACGACGGCGGCGACCTCTACGGTCGTTCGAACGACCCGGTGCGGATGTACCTCCGGCGCATGGGAGAGGTCCCCCTGCTGACCCGGGAGGGGGAGGTCGAGATCGCCCGCCGGATCGAGGACGGCGAGATGGAGGTCTTCGACCTGATCATGAAGACCGAGATCGCCATCGAGGAGATCCTCGCCCTGGAGGACCGGATCCGCCGGGACCAGGTGAACCTGAAGACCCTCGTGAAGGACCTCGACGAAGAGGAAGAGACGGTGGACGCCGAGGCGACCACCCGGAAGCGCGTGCTGGACCTGCTGGAGCAGGCCCGGGAACTGGACCGGGCCATTCACAAGACGCGGCAGCGCCTCCAGGCCGCGAACCGATCGCCCCGGCAGCGGCAGGAACTGGAACAGCAGTTGACGGACCAGGAGAACCGACTCCGAAAGACGCTGATCGACCTGCGCCTGAACCGGGCCTTCATCGCCTCGATCGTGAACAAGTTGAAGGAAGTGAAGCGGGAGATCGAGACCCAGGAGGCCCACATCGCCGAGGTGGAACGGGCCGTCGGGGGCAACCTGGCGAACCTGCGCCGGCTGCTCCGGGAGGCCCGGATCTCGCCGGATCGGACCGCGAGCCTTCCAGAGGGCCCGGTGTTCACGCTGGACCAGTTGGAGAGCCTGGAACGCCAGGTCCAGAACGCCCGCAAGAGCATCCGCCGGCACGAGGAGCGGGCCCACCTCACGGCGGCCCAGGTCCGGGAGACCTACTGCGGCATCGTCGCCGCCGAGGCCCGGGCCGATCGGGCCAAGTGCGAACTGGTCGAGGCGAACCTCCGGCTGGTGGTGTCCATCGCGAAGAAGTACACGAACCGGGGCCTCCAGTTCCTGGACCTGATCCAGGAGGGCAACATCGGCCTCATGAAGGCGGTGGAGAAGTTCGAGTGGCGTCGGGGCTACAAGTTCAGCACCTACGCCACCTGGTGGATCCGCCAGGCCATCACCCGGGCCATTGCGGACCAGGCCCGGACCATCCGGATTCCCGTCCACATGATCGAGACGATCAACAAGCTGATCCGGACCAGCCGCATGCTGGTGCAGGAACTGGGCCGGGAGCCGACCCCCGAGGAGGTCTCGATCCGGATGGAGATCCCCCTCGACAAGGTCCGCAAGGTCATGAAGATCGCCCGGGAGCCGATCTCCCTGGAGACCCCCCTCGGCGAGGAGGAGGACAGCCACCTCGGGGACTTCATCGAGGACAAGAAGACCCCGAGCCCCTCGGACAGCGTGGTCCGGGCGAACCTCTCGGAGCAGATGCGCAAGGTGCTCTGCGGCCTCAACACCCGCGAGGAGAAGGTCCTCCGGATGCGGTTCGGCATCGGCGAGAAGTGCGACCACACGCTGGAGGAGGTGGGGCAGGAGTTCAAGGTCACCCGGGAGCGCATCCGGCAGATCGAGGCGAAGGCCCTCCGGAAACTCCGCCATCCCTCCCGATCCAAGAAACTGCGAACCTTCCTGGACTGAGGCCCGGATCGGGCCAGACGAGGAACCGATGGACGACTCGGACCTGCTCCCGGCCCTCCGGGGCCTCCAGCGCACGGGCATCCGCCCGGGCCTGTCGCGGATCCGGGTCCTGATGGAGCGCCTGGGGCACCCGGAGCGGGCCTTTCCAGCAGTGCTGGTCACCGGCACCAACGGCAAGGGGTCCACCACGGCCTTCCTGGAGGCCATTCTCCGGGCTGCCGGATACCGGACCGGGCGGTTCACCTCTCCCCACCTGACCCATCCCCGGGAGCGGGTTGCCCTGGACGGGCTGCCCATCGATGCGGACCGCTTCGAGTCCCTGGCCCAGGAGGTCCGGGAGGCGATGGAAGGCTCGGGGCGGGCCCTCGGGGTGACCTTCTTCGAGGCCCTCACGGCCATCGGGTTCCTGGCCTTCGCCCGGGCCCGGGTGGACATCGGCGTGATCGAGGTGGGGATGGGAGGGCGCTGGGACAGCACGAACGTCTGCGATCCTACCGTCAGCATCCTGACCAACGTGGCCCTGGACCATACCCAGTGGCTCGGACCCACCGAGGCGCACATTCTCCGGGAGAAACTGGGAGTCGCCCGGAAGGGCCGGGTGCTGCTGACCGGCATCGGGGATGACCTGTTTCGGGAGGTCGCCCGGCCCGCGATGCGGCGCCTGGGGGCCTCGGTCCGGCGCCTGGGGGTCGATTTCGACATGGTCCGGGGGGCCGATCGCCAGTGGGACTACCACAGCCCCCAACGGGTGGTTCGGAATCTGCACCTGGCCCTCGCGGGTCCCTTCCAGGCAGCCAACGCGGCGATGGCCGTCGCAGCCGCCGAGGCCCTGGGTCCGGCGGGGTTTCCCGTGGGCGACGCGGCCATCCGGGTGGGGCTGGGGACGGCCTGGTGGCCCGGGCGCTTCCAGCGGGTCCGGGAGCGCCCGATGGTGGTGCTGGACGGCTGCCACAACCCCGCCGGGGCCGAGGCCCTGCGGGAGGCCATCGGGGAAGCGGCCATGCCGGGACCCCGGGTGCTGGTCCATGGCAGCCGACCGGAGAAGGACGTCTCCGGCGTGCTCCGACGACTCGTTCCGGCGATGGATGCCGTGATCGAGACGTCCATTCCGGGCCTGGCAGACCCGGAGGACCTGGCGGTGACGGTCCGGCGGATCGCCGGGCCCACGACGCCGGTGGAGGTCGTCCTGGACGCCCGGGAGGCGGTCCGGCAGGCAATGGTCCGGGCGGGTCCCCGGGGCAGCGTGCTGGTCACCGGGTCCCTCTACCTGCTGGGGGACCTGTTGCGGAATCCTCCCTGGTTCCCGTGAGGAGGCGAGGATCGGGATGGCGGAGATCCTGCTGGTGGTGGCCCCCCGGGGATTTCGGGACGAGGAGGCCCTGGTCCCGAAGGCCCGGTTCGAGGCCAGCGGCCACCGGGTGACGGTCGCCTCGGTGGCTGCCGGGGCCTGTCGGGGATCCCTCGGGGCCTGGATCCAGGCCCCGGTCTCGCTGGCCGAGACCCGGGGGGACCGCTACGACGCGGTGGTCTTTGCCGGGGGCGAGGGGTCCCTGGCCTTGATCCAGGACGCCTCGGCCCACCGGGTGGCCCGGGAGGCATGGAGGGCCCGACGTCCCGTGGGGGCCCTCTGCGCGGCGGTGTCAATCCTGGCCGAGGCGGGCCTGCTGGAGGGGCGCCGGGCGACCGCCTGGCCCGAGCGCCATCACCACCTGCGGAAGCGAGGCGCGGTACTCTGTGACGGCGGGGTGGTCACGGACCCCGAGGGCATCGTCACCGCTGCGGGGCCCGCCTGGGCGGCAGCCTTTGCCGACGCGATGCTGCGACTGTTGCCCGCCGCGACCTGAGGATGCCTTCGGGACGATTCTCTCATCCGATCGCGAACGGGGCCTTCAGGACCGGTCCGGGGAGTCCTGGGGAGAGGTCCCGAGGTGTCCACAGGCGAAGGCATGGGCGTTGCGGAACATCCGCATCCAGGGCCCGGCCTCCCCGGTGAAGAGGTCCGGCGGGCGCCAGGACAACTGGAGGGATCGGAAGGCCCGCTCGGGGTGAGGCATCAGGATCAGGGCCCGGCCGTCGGCCGAGGTGAAGCCGGTCATCCCCCCTCGGGATCCGTTGGGATTCTCCGGATAGGCCTCCGCAGGCCGCCCGGTCCCGTCCACGTAGCGCAGTGCCAGCAGACCTCCCGCGAGGCAGGCGGCCTCCTGGTCCGGCGAGGCGAACTGGACCCGCCCCTCGCCGTGGGCCACCGGGACCGGCAGTCGGGACCCCTCCATGCCCCGGAGCAACACCGACGGGGAGGGAAGGACCTCCACGGTGGCCAGCCGGGCCTCGAACTGTTCGGACCGGTTCCGCACGAACCGGGGCCAGTCGGCGGCTCCCGGGATCAGGTCCGCCAGCTGGGAGATCATCTGGCAGCCGTTGCAGACCCCCAGCGTGAAGGTGTCGGGCCGCTGGAAGAAGGCGCGGAACTGGTCCCGGACCACCTGGTGGTACCGGATCGACCCGGCCCATCCCGACCCGGCCCCCAGGACGTCCCCGTAGGAGAAGCCTCCGCAGGCCGCCAGGCCCGCAAAGGAGGCCAGGTCCACCCGACCCTCCAGCAGGTCGGTCATGTGGACGTCCACCGCCTCGAACCCCGCCAGCGTGAACGCGGCGGCCATCTCCCGGTGGCCGTTGACGCCCTGTTCCCGGAGGATCGCCACCCGGGGGCGATGGGCGGGCCCGGTCCGGGGCCCCGGGACCTCCTCGGGGTCGAAGGTGACGTGGAACGACAACCCCGGCGCGTCGTCCCGTTGCCCCCGAAGATACTCCTCCCGGGCGCAGGACGGGTCGTCCCGGAGGGACTGCATCCGGAAGGTCAGGGCGGACCAGTACCGCCGCAACTGCCCGATGGACCCCTGGAGGACGGTCCGTCCCCCCACCGCGATCCGGAAGCGCCGATCCCCTCGGGGGTGGCCGATGCGGTGCGTGCAGTCCCGAAGGCGCCGCCTGGTCAGGACCGCCTGGACCGTCTCCAGGTCCTCGGCCGCCACCTGGATCACCCATCCCAGTTCCTCGGCGAAGAGGGGCCCCAGGGGCTGGTCCGGGTCCCCCGGGAGGTCCGCCTCGAAGCCGATCCCGCTGGCCATGGCCATCTCGGCCAGCGTCACCGCCGTCCCGCCGTCGGACCGGTCGTGAAGGGCCCGGATCCGACCCTCGGCCAGCAGTTCCTGGAGGCCGTCGAAGGCCGCCCGGAAGCCCTCCGGGTCGTCCAGGTCCGGGACCTCGCCGCCCGTCCGGTCCCAGGCCTGGGCCAGGACGCTGCCCCCCAGGCGGTTGCGCCCGGCTCCCAGGTCCATCAGCAGCAGCGCCGAGTCCCCCGGCTTCAGGTCCGGCGTCGCCACGCGCCGGACATCGTCCACGGGCCCGAAGGCCGTTGCGACCAGGCAGAGGGGGCTCACCTGGCGGTGATCCTGCCCCTGGCGGTCCTTCCAGACGGTCCGCATCGAGAGGGAGTCCTTCCCCACGGGAATCGGGACCCCCAGGCGGGGGCAGAGGTCCAGGGCCACGGCCCGGACCGCGTCGTAGAGCGCGGCATCCTCTCCAGGTTCCCCGCAGGCGCACATCCAGTTCGCCGAGAGGTGGACCCGGTCCAGGGACCCCACCGCCGCCGAGGCCAGGTTCGTGAGGGCCTCCCCGACGGCCATGCGTCCGGAGGCAGGGGCATCGATCACCGCCAGCGGCGACCGTTCCCCGACCGCCATCGCCTCCCCGGAGGTTCCCCGGTGGTCCGTCAGGGTGACGGCACAGTCGGCCACCGGGACCTGGAAGGGCCCGGCCATCTGGTCCCGGTGCACGAGCCCCGTGACGCTCCGGTCGGCGATGGTGACCAGGAAGGTCTTGTCGGCCACCGACGGGAAGCGGAGCACGCGGACCAGGGCCTGGGGCGCCTCGATCCCCGAGAGGTCCAGGGGATCCCCGGCACGTGGCGTTCGCCGGTCCTCCCGCACCATCCGGGGAGGGCGCCCCAGCAGGGCCGGCAGGTCCATGTCGATGGGGCGATTGCCGAAGAGGTCGTCCCGGAGCACCAGCCGGTCGTCGCCGGTCGTCACGCCGATGAAGGCCACCGGGCAGCGTTCCCGGCGGCAGAGGGCCTCGAACCGTTCCCGGTCCGCCGGGTCGATGGCCAGCACGTAGCGCTCCTGGGCCTCGCAGCACCAGACCTCCATGGGGCTCATGGAGGGCTCTTCATTGGGAATCGCCCGGAGGTCGAAGACCGCTCCCACCCCCTCGACGATCTCGGGACAGGCGTTCGACAGACCCCCGGCGCCCACGTCGTGGATGCTGCGAATCGGGTTGCGGTCCCCCAGGGCCGCACAGGCGTCGATCACCTCCTGGCAGCGCCGTTCCATCTCGGCGTTGCCCCGCTGGACCGAGTCGAAGTCCAGGTTCTCGTCGTTGCTCCCGGTGGCCATCGACGAGGCGGCGCCGCCGCCCAGGCCGATCCGCAGCGCAGGCCCCCCGATCTGGGCCACCAGGAGCCCGGGACCCAGCTCCTTCTTGAAGACGTTGACCGCCCGGATGGCCCCCATGCCCCCGGCGAGCATGACGGGCTTGTGGAATCCCCGGTGCCGTCCCTGGACCACCTGTTCGTAGGTCCGGAAGAAGCCGCAGACCTGGGGCCGTCCGAACTCGTTGCCGAAGGCCGCGCCCCCGATGGGTCCCCGGGTCATGATCTCCAGCGGCGTCGCGAGCCGGCTCGGGTGGTCGGCGATGGGCGTCTCCCAGGGCTGCAGGTCCCCGGGAATCCGCAGGTGCGACACCACGAAGCCGCAGAGTCCCGCCTTGGACCGGGCCCCGATGCCCGTTGCCGCCTCGTCCCGGATCTCCCCCCCGACCCCCGTCGCCGCCCCCGGGTCCGGGGAGATGGCCGTCGGGTGGTTGTGGGTCTCGACCTTCATCACCCGCTCCAGGCGGCCCCTCTGGAACCGGTAGAGGCGGGTCCGGGGGTCCGGCTCGAACTCCCAGGCCTCGAAGCCCTCGACCACGGCGGCGTTGTCCCGGTAGGCGACCAGGGTCCGCCGGGGGTGCAGGCGATGGGTCTCCCGGATCATCGCGAAGAGGCTGTGGGGCTCGGGCACGTCGTCCAGGACGAAGGAGGCGTTGAAGATCTTGTGCCGGCAGTGCTCGGAGTTCACCTGGCCGAACATCACCAGTTCGGTGTCGGTGGGGTTGCGCCCGGCAGCGGCGAAGACCTCCAGCAGGTACTGCAGTTCCTCTTCCCGGAGGGCGAGGCCCAGCATCCGGTCGGCCCGCCGGAGGGCCTCGATGCCCTCGCCCAGGACGTCGAAGGAGCGGCCCGGGGCCGGGGGTCGATGGTCGAAGTGCCCCTGGAGGTCCCGGCGCACCTCCTCGGTCATCCGGTCATGGAGGAGGTCCAGGGCCGTTCCCAGGTGCTCCGGGCCCAGGACGGCTCCGGCCCCGTCCTCGACGACCCAGTGAACGCCCCGCTCGACCCGCCGGACCCCGACCACTCCGCATCGCCGGAAGATGTCCGTGGCCTTCGAGGACCAGGGGGACACCGTCCCCCGCCGGGGCGTCACGAAGAAGCCAGTGCGTCCCCAGGAGGGGTCCGGGGCCTCGGCGGACAGCAGTGCACGGGCTCGCTGCAGCCCATCCGGGGAGAGGGGGTCCTCGGCGTCCAGCAGGTAGACGAACCGGGCCTCGAGCCGCATCGCGCCTGGAGGGGACAGGGCCGCCTCCAGGGCCTTCCGAAGGGCCTCCAGGCGGAAGGAAGAAAGGGCCGGCCGGCCCACCAGCATCACGTCCATCGCTCGACCCTCCCCCGGGGAGCCGCCGCCCTGATACCCCCAAAGTCCGGTTCGATGCAAGTCGGGGGGATCGTTCCGGGGCGGGGTCTGCCGGCGGGCCCCTTGGGACGGTCAGTGATGGATCGTGGTGAATCGGTTCTTGCCCTGCCTCTTGCTCTGCTCCAGGGCGCCCCGGGCCCAGCCCAGGACCTGTTCGATCTCGGTGACGTCTGGGGGCAGGATGCCGGCGGCGACGCTGATGGTCAGGAAGACCCGCTGGCCATCGAGGGTCACCGGCTCCGAGGAGATGCCCTCGAGAAAGCGTTGGGCCAGGTGACCCAGTTCTTGCTCCTGGATGCCGGGCAGGATCGCAAGGAACTCATCGCCCCCAATCCGGGCCACGATGTCCGTGGGGCGCAGGCTCCGGCGCAGGCGGCGTCCGGACTCCCGGAGCGCCGCATCGCCCCCGGCATGGCCGAACCGCGCATTGATCGTCTTGAAGTCGTCGAAGTCCGCGAAGAGGACCCCGATGGGGTCGCCGGTCCGGGCGGAGCGGTTCAGTTCTGCATCCAGCAGCCGTTCCAGGCCCCGGCGGTTGTAGAGGTCCGTCAGGGGGTCGAGCGTCGCCAGCCGGTCCAGGTCCTGGTTGGCCAGACGGAGGCGTTCCGCCAGATCCTGGAGTTGCCGCTCCGCCGTGTCGCCTTGGCCAGTTCGATGATCGGTCGCGGGCACTTCATGCCCCGGCAGTCGAGCCGGACGACCTCGTCCATGTCCCTCCCCTCCGCCCTGGGTGGGCACCACTGGTCCTGGATCATGATACGCGGGAACCTGCCGGGACAGACAAGTGCACGCCAGCGAAGGCGCCGGTTCAGTCCCCGATGCCGTGGGAGCGGATCACCTGGACACAGGCGTCGACGGCCTCCTCGTCGTAGCGGATGCCCCGATGGGCCTGCAGTTCCTCGATGGCCGCCTGGAGACCCAGGGCCGGCCGGTAGGGGCGATGGGAGGCCATCGCCTCGGCCACGTCGGCCACCGCCAGCAGGCGCGCCTCGCGGGAGATGTCCTCCCCGCGGAGGCCGTCCGGGTACCTCGACCCGTCCATCCGCTCGTGGTGATGACGCACCATGTCCGCCACTGGCCAGGGGAAGGCGACCTCCCGGAGGATCTCCCATCCCACCTCGCAGTGGCTCTGGATGATCTGGAACTCGGCGGGGGTCAGGCGCCGGGGCGACGAGAGGATCTCGGCAGGCACGGCGATCTTGCCGATGTCGTGGAGCAGGCTGCCCAGGTAGAGGCCGTGGCAGGCCTCCTCGTCGAGGCCCAGCAGGCACGCCATCCGGCGGGTCAGGTCGGCGACGCGCCGCTGGTGTCCCGCCGTGTAGGGGTCCCGCTTCTCCAGGGCTGTCGCCAGGGTCCGGATCGCGGCGTCCAGGATCTCACGGATCCGGCGTTCGCTCTCCAGGCGATCGGTGACGTCCACCAGGGCCCCCTCGATGAAGGGCCGCGGTCAGGATGGTCCCGAGGCCCGGCAGGACCCCGATGCCCCCCAGGAGGACCCGGTAGGTGGCCGCCATGGCCCCGGCGATGACCGCCGGCACGCCTCCTCCGAACAGGCCGGCCATGGCAATCACCACGGACCGCCCGTCGTACTGGATCCCCGGCTCCAGATGCAGCGCGTCGCCATGACCAGCACCGCCACGAGGCCGAATGCGACACCGTTGGCCAGGCGACCCAGGGGCCTGCGATGGCTGGCCCACTCGGCGATCAGGCCGTAGGTGGCGGACAGGGCGACCAGCAGCGCCCCCTTCCAGATCAGGGTCTGCCACCACTCTCGCATCATGGGAACGAACGCTCCCGGAGTGTTTGACTCTTTCGGAAAAAGGATGTTCCGGAAAGCGCCCCCAGGTCAAGTGAACGACAGGGGCCCCATGGTCGGGCCGTTGCCCGGCAGCGGCTTCAGAACAGGGTCGGCGTCTCGGGGTCCGGGACCCAGAGGGAGGGGTCGTCCAGGTCGGTCCGGTTCACCCGGCGGGAGACGGGGACCACCTCCCACTCCTCCGATGGTGGTGGCAAGGACCCCCGGGGCAGGTCCGGGTCCGCCAGATCCAGCCAGCGGGGACAGGCCTCCAGGGGCAGCACCAGGGGCATCCGGTCGTGGATTCGCGCGACGACCTCGTTCGGCTGCGTCGTCAGCAGCACGAAGGAGGGGACGGCTCCGGGGTCCGGGAGGGCCCAGAGGGCCGCCAGCGGGAACGGCTGCCGGTCCCGGCGTCGGACCAGCCAGGGGCGTCGCTGCCCGGCGGCCCCGCTCCACTCGTAGAAGCCGTCGGCGGGGACGATGGCCCTGCGGGTCGCCAGGGCGTCTCGGAAGCGCTCCCGAACGGTCTCGGCTCGGGCGTTGAGGATCCGACCCCCCGGATGACCCCGGCGGGGCCAGCCAAACCGCATCCGGACCAGCACCGGGCCGGGCCCGATGGTCGCCGCCTCCTGGGACGGGGCGATGTTGTACCGGGGGGGAGGCACGGTCGCCTCCGGTCCCAGCAGGCGGTGCAACAGCGGCCCGATCTCCGTCTGGGTGAACCGGCTGCACATGGCGATTCCTTCCGGGCGGCCGGGAGCCGAGGGGCGATCCGCACCTCCCGCCCATTGGTCTGTATCCTCCCAGAAACCGGGGCGAAACGGAAACTCCACCCGGTTGAAACCTCCGGAACTTTTCTGATAGTCTCCGGGGCGTTCTTGCGGCTCCCAAGGAGGAAGGTCGATGGACGAGAGGGACTTGCCTGCCGTCGGGTCCAAACTGGTGGAACGCTACCGATTGGCGTTCGGGAGGGGAGAAGGACCGTCGGGGTATGTCTTCAAGGCCCTCGACCTGGCCCTGGACCTGCCGGTGGCCGTCAAGGTCTTCCGGAGGGACCTGTTCACCTCGCCGTTCCGGGAGCAGAACCTCCGGCGCCTCTACCGGGCCCGGACCTTCCAGGACCCGGCGGTCTGCCGCATCCTGGAGGTGCAGGAGGACGCCGAGGGCCGCCATTTCCTGACCTCCACGCTGATGGAGGGCATGTCTCTCCGGCAGGTCATCGACATCCACGCCGAGAGCGGCGAGTCCTTTCCGTTGCCGAAGGTCCGCAACTATGCCCAGCGGCTCTTCGATGCCGTGCTGGCGATTCATCGCGCCGGGGCCATCCACGGGAACATCAAGCCCGAGAACTTCTTCGTTCAGCCCGATCGGATCGTCACGACGGACCCCTACCACCTGGTCCTGCAGCCCCTGGCGGAGGGGGAGCAGATCCCCGTCAGCGACTACTACCGGGGCCCGGAGCAGTTGAGTCAGCCGGAACTGGAGTTCCGGCAATCCGATGTCCATTCCCTGGCGCTGGTGCTCGGGGAGATCCTGGCCGTCAGTCCGGTCCAGCCGGGGGTGCCCCTGAGTGCCCAGGTTCCGCGCCTGACCCGGCGGCTCGACGACCTCTTCGTGGCGGCCACCGCGGCCGATCCGGCCCAGCGGCCATCCACGGTGGAGGAGTTCGCCTCGGAGTTCCTGAGGGTGCTCAAGGTCATCGAGTCCGAGGGCCTCTGGCAGCGACGGAGCCACGAGACGGGGTCCTTCCGGGCCATTCGCCTCCAGGTGGGCGAGGAGTCGGGGCTGACCCCCCTGCCGGTGGAACTGGCCCCGGCGCCGGCCGCCCAGGGGCCCGCCGAGGTCCCCGCCGAGGTCCCTCCGGTCTCCGTGCCGGCACCGGGACCTCGCCCGGAGGAGGCCCCGGCGGTCGCAGCGGCCCCTTCGGCGCCTGTCGCGCCGACAGAGGAGGAGCCGGTGACGACACCGGTGGTTCCGGAGGCGGAACCGGCGCCTGAGACCCCTCCCCGGCCAGAGGCGCCTCCCGAGGTCTCCCCGGCGCCGGAGGAGGCCCCCACGGAGGTCCTGGAGGTTGCCGAGGCGGTACCCTCGGCGGTCGCCCCGGAGGAAGAGGAGACCGTCGTGATGGCGGCCTCGGCCCCGGAGCCCTCGCCCCAGCCCCCTCCCGAGGAGACCTGGGACGAGGACAAGACCGTGGTGGCCCCGATGGTCTTCCCGGCCCAGGAGGTCGTCGCCGAGCCCCCGCCGCCGCCCCCGGTGCCTCCGCCCGTCCCCGAGGAGGAGATCCTGGAACTGGAGGAGGAGGTGATCGAGGTGGCCGGGGCCTCCGGCGAGGAGGTCCTGGAGGAGATCGACCTGGTGGAGGAGGAGCCATCGGGGACGGTGCCGTCGAACCTGCCCCCCGAGGCCCCCGCCGGGACGCTCGAGATGGAGTCGGCGATCCCGGAGCCCACGAAGCCACTGCCGATGGCCCCCTTCGGCCGGGTCGAGAATCTCCCCGGCACCTCGAAGCGATCGAAGAGGAAGGCAGCGAAGGCGGCCCGTCAGGCAGCCCGGGAGCCCTCGAAGGCCGCCCCGGTGCCGGCTCCGGCGGCCCGGCCCCCGGAGCCCCCGAAGGCCCCGGAGCCCTCCAGGGCTCCCGAGCCTCCGCGGCCCTCGTCCCAGGCCTCCGGGGCCCCTGCACGGCCGACCCCGGCCACCCCGCCGATGCCCCCGTCCCGGACCGCCCGGAGGCCGGCCTCCGGGGCCAAGGAGGGTGGGAGCAAGGCCCTGGTGACCTTCCTGGTGCTCCTGGCGATCGCCGTGGCACTGGCGGTGGCGGCGGTGATCCTGTGGCCCGGGGACCGGGAGCCGTCAATCCCGGCAGAGCCCCCGGTGGCCCAGGCGCCGAAGGCTCCCGCGCCCGTGGCGAAGGTCGAGCCGCCTCCTCCGCCGGCCCCGAAGCCCCCCGAGGTCCCTGCCCCGGCGGCGGTCGGAGAGCCCGCTCCGGCGGCGGCCCCGGAACCCGCATCGGCGCCCGCTCCGGTGCCGGCGGCTGCCGCGGTCCCTGCGACTCCGGTGCCGGCGGCTCCGGAAGCCCCTGCGGCGCCTCCCCCGGTCCCGCCGCCCCCACCCGCCCCGCCGCCGGCTCCGGCCCTGAAGTGTCCCGCGGGGATGGTGCTCGTGACCTGGAACCCGAATCCGCCGGCCGAGGGGAAGCCCGCGGACGTGGCCTTCTGCATGGATGCCTACGAGTTTCCGGGACAGGGGGAGAAACCAAGGACGGGGGTCAATGCCGGAACGGCCGCGGGCCTGTGCCGGAAGGCCGGAAAGCGACTCTGCACCGGTCGGGAGTTCCTCAAGGCCTGCGGCGATGCCTCCTTCGAGGCCGGGGTCTGCAACACCTCCGGGTCGATCCAGCCCTCGGGCGCCTTCCCCTCCTGCAAGAGCCCTCAGGGGATCTATGACCTCGTGGGCAACGCCGGGGAGTGGACCGCCGACGGGCAGTTGCGGGGCGGTGACGCCTCCCGGGGCGGGAACGGGACGTGCGGCTACGCCACCCGACGGTTCTCCCCGAAGGCCACCGACGGCTTCCGGTGCTGCGCCGACCCCACCCGTTGACCTGCGCAAAGGAGCCCCATGATCGATCGCTACAGCACCCCCGAGATGCGGGAGGTCTGGTCCTCCCGGCGGCGATTCGAGCAGATGCTCGAGGTCGAGGTGGCCTACCTGGAGGCCCTGGAGGAGGACGGCATCGCCCCGCCGGGGGGCGCGGCGGTGATCCGAGAGCGGGTGCGCCTGGACCCGGACCGGATCGAGGTCCTGGAGCAGACGCTTCGCCATGACGTGATCGCCTTCCTGTCCCACGTCGAGGAGCAGGTGGGGGAGGCAGGACGGTTCCTCCACTTCGGCCTCACCTCCTCCGACGCCCTGGATACGGCCCTGGCGCTCCAGTTCCAGGAGGCCGGGGCCCTGATCCTCCGGGACTGGCGGGAACTGGACCGGGTGCTGCTGCACCAGGCCCAGGCCCACCGGGGCGTGCCCATCGCCGGCCGCACCCACGGGATGCACGCCGAGGTGACCTCCTTCGGGCTGGTGCTGCTGGGCTGGCGGGAGATGGTCGCGAGATCCCTGGAACGTCTCCGGGCCGGCTTCGAGGAGGTCCGGGTGGGCAAACTCTCGGGGGCTGTGGGCAACCTGGCCTTCGGGGACCCGGATCGGGAGGCCCGGGTGCTCCAGCGTCTGGGGTTGCGGGTCGAGCCATGTGCCACCCAGGTGGTGGCTCGGGACCGCCATGCGGCGGTCTTCTCGGCGATGGCCCAGGGGGCTGCGGTGCTGGAGGCCATTGCCACGAACCTCCGGCACCTCCAGCGGACCGAGGTCGGGGAGGCCGAGGAGCCCTTCGGCCGTGGGCAGCGGGGGTCCTCGGCGATGCCCCACAAGAAGAATCCCATCCTCAGCGAGAACCTCTGCGGCCTCGCACGACTGATCCGGTCCTACAGCGTGGCGGCCCTGGAGGACGTGGCCCTGTGGCACGAGCGGGACATCAGCCACTCGTCGGTGGAGCGGGTGATTGCTCCCGACGCCACTTCCCTGCTGCACTTCGCGGTGCGGCGCCTGACGGGGATCCTCCGGGACCTCCAGGTGCACCGGGACCGGATGGCCCGCAACCTGGCCCTCTCGGGGGAGGTCCTCCACAGCGAGGCGGTGCTGCTGACCCTCGTCAGGAAGGGGCTTCGACGGCAGGAGGCCTATGCCCTGGTGCAGCGGAACGCCCTGAAGGCCCTGGCCGAGGGGGGCTCCTTCCAGGAGCACCTGCTGGCGGACCCGGAGGTGGCCTCCCGGATCCCCGAGGAGGAGCTGCGGTCCTGCTTCTCCCTGGATCGGCACCTCCGGTTCGAGGCGGCCCTCTTCGACCGTCGCAGCCCCGATGCCCTGGACCCGGAGTGACCTGCGATGACTCCTCCGCGGCCCTTCGCGATGGCCCTGGTCCGGGACGCCGCCCTGATGCTGGTCCAGGAGGCCCTGGTGCGCGTCCTTTCCCGGGAGGACTACCGGTCCTGGGACCCCGGGAGGACCCCGGCGGGGTACCTGGCCCTGGCCGGGGAGTTCGAGCGGTGGCTCTGCGGGGAGTCCCCGGGCGAGGTCGTCCTCGTTCCCTCGTCCTGGAACCGGTTGTTTGCCCGGGTCCGGGACCTCTCCCGGGAGGTCCCGGGGTCCCTCTGGGTCGCGGCGCTGGAACCTCCCGGGGATCCCCTTCGCCTGAAGGTGTGGAAGGACGGGGACCTGCGCCTCAAGGTGGGCCCCGACCCCGATGACGAGATCCCCTACCACCCGCTGCCGGCCACTCCGGAGCAGGTGCGGGAGTTCCTGGCCGACTGGGCCGGGAGGGAACACCTGCCCGTGGTTGCCCCGGTGGACCCGGAGGCCCTGGCCCTCCGGCTCGGGATGCCCCGGTCCCGTCCCTCGTTTGCCGACCTGTGGCGGGATCCGACGGTGCCGGGCCGGGGGCCCCTGGCCCGCTGGACCTTCATCGACGGCCGGTCCCGGCTCGCTCAGGACCTCTGAGGCGACGCCGGGTCCACCCCCAGAGGAGGCCGAGGATCGCCCAGGGGATGCCGGGGTGCCACGTCGGCCCGGCGGTGCAGCCCCCCGAGGACCCGGAGGGGGCCGGGAATCCGTCTTCGGACGTCGCACCGCCATCGTGGCCAGGAGCCCCAGGGTCTTCTCCTCCCGAGAAAAGGTCGTTGCGGCTCGCCGCGTCCCGGTCGCACGGACAGGGCCCCGGGTCCGCCGCGGCTTCCTCGGGCCGCGACGAGTCCGGGTCGCCCGAGGACCCCGCATCCTGGCCCCCTTCCGCAGGCGGCCCATCGGGAGCACCGGCATCGTCGGGCCCGCCCCCGGAGTCGCCAGGCTCCGGAAGGCCCTCGTCGGCCGCCTCCGGGGACTCGGGTGCCTCTTCCACCGCCTCGGTACCCCCGGGGTCCCCGGTGGCCGTGCAGGTCTCCTCCAGGACCAGGTGCCAGTCCTTCCCGCCGTGGTTGTCCCAGGTCCCGTCCTGGCCGTGGAAGACGAAGTCGATCTGCTGCGCCCGATCCCCGATGGGCCCCAGGTCCACGCACCAGCGGTCCGGGGCCTGCTCCGCCAGGGGGCTCTCGACCGAGGCCCCGTCGAAGGGCACGGTCCCCGGTGGCCACAGCGCCTCCGGGGGGCGCTTCCACCCGTCGATGCCCCAGTGGAGCCAGCCGTCCCGGGACCAGCAGAAGCGGATCACATCCTCTGGACAGGGTCGGGCGGGACTCCAGGGCCCGGTCTCTCCGCCGCTCCCGGTGGCCGGTCCCACCCAGACGTGCAGGATGGGGCTGCGGGCGACGTTGCCCCGGCCGTCCCGGGCCTCCACGTAGTAGTCCACCAGGGCCTCCCGCACTCCCCGGATCTCGGCGGACCACCGAGGGGCCTTGCGCCGGGGCGCCGGGTCGGTCCGGGAGGCCTCGGTGGCCGGGGTCATCGATGCCGCCTGCCAGCCCGGAGCGTCGTATCGGAGGTCCTCGTCCACCGCGCCGTCCGGATCGAGCCGCCACCAGACCGAGGCCTGGCTCACTCCCGAGAAGTCATCGATGTAGGTCCAGACCGTGAAGTCCGAGGGCTGGGCCTCGGTGCCCCACTCCAGGCCCCCGGGATTGTAGGGCGTGCGCTGAGGCGGGTAGATCGTCGGCGGCACCGGGTCCTGGGGGGTCCCGGCCAGGACCTCCTGGACCTGATCCAGGGCCAGATTCGCGGCCCGGGTGGGGTGGGCGTCCCAGGTGCCCCCCTCGGCGCCGTCCCAGTACCAGTAGCAGGAGGTCTGGGCGTTCAGCAGGTAGTGCCACGCCCGGGCCATCGGGCTGCCGGTGCCGGCCTCGATGTCGGCGAGGGGCGGTTCGGGCTGGTTGGCCTGGGCGGTCTGCACCAGGTTCGTCGCCGCCACCAGCACCGCCCAGGAGTTCCGGTCGGGGCTGTAGCCGTCGGCGGCGGGCCGGCCATTCCACTTCAGGAACTCCGGGTCCCCGTTGTCCGCCCCGCTCCAGGACCCCGGCTCCACGTGGACGAAATCGTCGGGGGCCGGCGGGAAGCGGTCCAGGTAGTCCTGCACGGTGGTGAACTCGAAGCGATCGGGGTTCGCCCGGACCCACTCCAGGAACTGCTGGAAGTTGCCATGGTAGTAGGACTCGGTGCCGCCTCCGTAGTTGTCGCCGTCGTGGTGCAGCACGACCAGCATCGGGTGGGCGTCGTCGGTGTTCAGGGCCTCGTACTGCGAAAAGACCTTGTCATATTGCAGGGCCCCGAATCCGCCACGGGCGTCCTCGTTGCCCTCGTAGCGCGCCGCCGGGACCAGGATCACCTCCGACACGGATCCGGTGGCCGGGTCCCGGTAGCGGGCCCGGTGGGGCTGGTAGGACCAGGGGACCGCCACCGCCGAGGGGGCCCAGAGGTCCCGCAACTGAACCCAGGTCACCGATCCCCTCGCATTGCGCTGGTCGGCCCGGTTCGGGGGAATCAGGTTCGACGAGGGGGTATAGGGGTAGTCGGGCCGGGTGCGGTCCAGGTGGATGTTGTCCACCAGCACCCACTCCACCCCCTCGGCCCGGATCGCCGGGATCATCTCCCGGGAGAAGCCGGTCTCGGGCGGGAAGAGGCCCCGGGACCGGACGACCGAAGGCCCCAAACGCGCGGTGACCGTCCGGGCGTGGAGGGCCAGTTGCCTCCGGGCGGTCTCCGGGTCCACCAGCGCCATCAGGGGGTGGTGATAACCAAACCGGACCAGGTCCAGACGCGGATTGCCCAGGGTGGTCGTCCAGCCGGCCCCTTGCTGCCATCGGCCCTTCCATCCTGAGAAGCCGATTCCGGCGGCGGCCAGCACGTCCAGGTTCTCCATCAGGGACCCGCTGAAGGAGACCTGGGCGCCGGCGTGAGGGAGGTCGCGGCCGGCCTCCACCGCATCGACGGGCCATCCCCGGTACGGACCGCTCCGGTCCAGGAAGACCGCCAGCAGGTCGTAGCCGTAGCGTCCTGCCGAGGCCGTGGTGGTCACCGGCTCGTAGGGCCAGTAGATCGGCTGGTGCAGGTGCCACAGGAAGGCCACGTGGATCTTCGGCCGGCCCTGGGCCGATGCCACCGCCAGCAGGATGGCCGCCAGCACGACCAGGGGTCTTCGCATCGTCCTTCTCCGGAAGGCACCGGGGCATTCTATCGAAGTGCCGCCCCCTGGAGCATCGCTGCTCCAACCACGGGACATTCCTGGCGGGTCCGGCGGGGGCTTCCCCGGGGGCCGACGGTCCGTTGCGATTCGCACCCCTCCAGGCTTCCAAGGCCACGACGTCGTGGCTGGATCGACGGCACCTCTCGGAACCTCCGAGGGCCGGTCCCGGCCCTGGGGCGATGGATCGGTCCGTGGTGGAACGTTCTCTGGCAACGCCAGGTTGCCTTCGGGAATCGGCTGACTGTCCCCCGGTGTCCTCGCGGGAGGCGTGTCCCTCGGGATGGCATTTCTCTTGCTATGATGTCCGGAGACTCCGCCTCGGGAGGTGGCCGATGAGACTGGTGTCCCGGATGCCCTGGTGGGTGCTGACGATCTTCGCCCTCGGTTGCCCCGATGACCAGGTCCACTTCCATGACGACCTGGACTTTGTCTTCGACTTCCGGCCCTTCGACCCGGCCCATCCGCCGCCCGACGACCTCCACTCGCCCTACGTCACTGGGGCGCGCTTCCGGATCTATGCCTTCCGGGACCATGACCAGATGGACCTCCGGGGGTCCGAGGCCATCTCCCTGCATCCGGGCGTGCTGGACGTCTGGAACACGTCCTCCACCCGGGAGGTCGCGGACTTCGACGCCGAGGCGATCGCACCCGGGGAGGCGGAGATGGTGCTGTACCGCAGCGCCCGGCAGGCGGCCATCTGGGGCCGGGCCCTGGTCGAGGTGGCGGACCCGGTGGTGGCCGACGTGACCTTTGCCGGGGCCCTCTTCATCGACGCCGCTCCGGAGGAGTACCGGGTCGGGCAGACCGTCAACATCCTTCAGGGGGGCATGGGGACCTTCCTCGTGGAGTACCGGGATGCCCGGGGGCGGCGCCTGGCGGGCAACGATGTCCTCCAGGTGGAGTCCCTCAGCGACGGGCTGGATGCCACGGACGACCAGACCTACTTCGCCGAGGACCGGGAGTGGCTCCGGTTGCGTCCGACGGCGTCGGGGCTGCATCAGGTGCGCCTGTCGGTGGCCGGCAGGACCCTCCGGACGCTCACGGTCCGGGCCGTGCAACCCGAGGAGGTGGCGTTCATCGAATTGCGGCCCGAGAGCGAGCGGGGCGCCCACAGCGGGGACTTTTTGGCGGTGCTGGCCGTGGGATACCGGATGGGGGAGGAGGGGCCCGAGCCGGTCTATGGCATCGAATACGACTGGGCGGTCAACGGCTTCGACAAGCCCGGCCAGGGGGATCTCTACAAATACGAATTCGACCGGAACGAGCGGGCGTCGCTGGAGGTCCGCTACCGGGACATGGAGCAGCGGACCACCATCCACGGCAACTGGTCCGACGGCTGGGTGGACAGCACGAACCACATCGGTTGCCAGGGCGGCAGCAGCCGGGCCCTCGCGGGGCCCCCCGTGCTGATCCTGGGGGCCCTGACGGCCCTCTTCATCGCCCGTCGGCCCCGCCATCCCCCGAGCCGCCGCTGACTTCTGGCGGACCGGAATCCCGGCGTCCCATCGCCCTTGGCCTGCGCCACCTGTGAGAAACCGGTCGACGGGATGGATACCACCGGTCCTGTCGGGCGGACCCTGGCACACCACCTTGGCTCTTGGGAGACGCCGTCGTCTGGGATAGACTCCGCCGGCGACCGGGAGGTATCCCATGGAACGCATCGAATACCGGGACGGGCGATTCTGGCGAGACGGGCGGCCCTTCTTCTTCCTGGGGGCCGAGTACCAGTACTACCGGGACCAGCGGGCCCACTGGTCCGACCGCCTGGACCAGTTGAAGGCGGCCCATGTCCAGGTGATCTGCTTCTACATCCCCTGGCGGCACCACCTGGTCCACGACCCGGTCACCGGCGACCCGGGTCTCGACTTCGATGGTCGCACGCTGGACTCCCGGGACCTCCGGCACTTCCTGGACCTCTGTTCCGCGAAGGGGCTGTACATGCTGGCGAAGCCCGGCCCCTTCGTCCACAGCGAACTGAACATCGGGGGCCTGCCGGACATCGCCTCCCCCTCCTTCAACCCGGGGATCGAGCCGGTCCGGGTCCACGACGGCCAGCCCCTGTACTGGGAATACGACCACACCCAGTTGCCGAGCCCCGATGACCCGGTCTTCGACGCCATGGCCCGGGAGTGGCTCCGGCAGGTGGGCGACGTGCTGCGGCCCCACGCGGCGCCGGCGGGGCGGGTCATCGCCCTGCAACTGAACGACGAGACGATCTACTGCACCAGCAACGACGCCCCCTGGCACTACGGCTACGACGCCCCCCAGGTCCGGGCCTTCCACCGGATGATCCGGCAGAAGTATGGCACCATCGCCCACTACAACCGCGTCCATGGCACCGATCATCGCTTTTTCGAGGCGGTCGAGCCGCCCCGGCTGGACCCCTCGCGGCCCGCGGTCCGCCACCGGGGGGATGCCCTGGCCCTGGCCGACTGGGGCGAGTTCCAGTGGCGGCAGCGCCGGGACCTCTATGCCCGGTACCGGGAGGCCCTGGGCCTGGACCTGCCCTGTCTGAGCAACTTCGCCGGCATCACCCCGCCCATCGACGAGAACGTGCCGGACCAGGTCGAGGCCTCCACGAAGGACAGCCCCCGGGAGTACCTGCCCCTCTATCCCGAGTGGTGGTTCGCCCAGAACCGGGTGGACCAGGACCAGGACGTGTATCACTACGGCATGATCTCCTGGCTCGGCGTCGCGGCCTACAACGTCCCGGACGCCCGGACGCCCCCGGCGCCGGACGTGGGCGACAACGAGGTCTTCCACCGCTACATCCACACCGCCCGGCGTCGTCGCGGCATCAACGTGGAGGAGAACTGGGGCTTCGCGACCCTCTATCACCCCATGTCTCGTTACCCGGTCATCCCGGTCTTCCAGACCCTGGCCTCGGTGGCCGGAGGGTGCACCGGCTACGTCGTCTTCACGGGGGTCTGCCACGGCTACTGGATCGACGACCTGGATCGGACCACCCAGAAGCAGCACCGCACCTTTCCCTCCGACGCCCCCATCGGGGAGAACGGCGAGACCGGGCCCATGTACGATGCGATGGCGTTGCTCAACGAGTGGTTCGCCCGGGAGGGCGAGGCCTTCCTGCGGGCCGAGATCCCGATGGACCTGTGGTTCCTGGTGGTGCCGGAACACGCGGCCGTCTCCTCCTGGATTCCCGACGGCCGTCCCCGGCACTGGCAGGTGCCCCATGGGGTCCCCCGGGTCGGGACCGGAGTGCTGGAGCCGGCGATGCGGTTCTGCAACCTCCACGGCGTCCAGTACGGCATCGCCGAACTCCCCTCCCTGACACTGGAGGACCTGCTGGCCAGGGGCCGGGTGGCGATCCCCCTGGCCTTCTTTCTGCCCCGGCGGGACCAGCAGGTGCTGGTGGACTTCGTCCGGCAGGGGGGCACCCTGATCGCCTCGGGGGAACTGCCCCTGTACGACGAGGAGATGGCCCCCTGCACGATCCTCCACGACTTCGTCCGGGCGCTGCAGCGCGGCGAGGAGCAGCCCAGGGGGCGCCTGATCTACGGAACCGGCAACCTCTTCGGCGACGAGCGAGCCTTCCTGGGGTTCCTGCGTCGGGCGGGCTGGAGGCCGCAGATGCAGTTCGAGCCGGACCTCTGGGTTCAACCTTACCGGGACGGGCGCCACCTCTTCCTGTTCTTCTTCCACTTTGGCCGGGATGACCGGAGGTTCCAGGTCCATCTGGCCGATCCGGAGCGGGACCTGGACCTGGAGATGGGGGGCAAGGCCTCGGGGGTGCTGCACCTGGAGATGGGCGATGCCCCGGAACAGGACCGCCTCCGGTCCTGCCTGGTGAAGGGGGTCAACGAGTACGAGGGTCGGGAAGGCACCTTCCGGTTCTCCATCGGGGGCCGGGAGATGGCCTGCATCGACGGGGACGGGTCCCTCTACGACCTCTGAAGACCATCGACCAGCCCGGGTGGTCGTCCCCGGGTCTGTCGGATCGGTCCCGTTGAGGCTACACTGGACCAGACCCGGGAGACACAGGCGATGCGACCCTCGATTCCCATGCCCGAGAAGGGGGCCCCGGCACCGACGGTGCTGGAGGTCCTGGACCGCCTGGAGCGGCAGGACGCCGACTACCGGCATCACCGGCTCTTCGGCCTGGTCTATCGCCACTCGGAGGACCACGAGGCCCTGATCCGGGAGGTCGCCGGGCGCTTCCTGGACACCAACGCCCTGAATCCGATGGCCTTTCGGAGCCTCCGGCGCCTGGAGGCCGAGACGGTCTCGATGGCGGCGGACCTGTTCCACGGGGACCACGAGGTGGTCGGCACGCTGACCTCGGGGGGCACCGAGAGCCTGCTGCTGGCGGTGCTGGCCATGCGGGAGTGGGCCCGGGCGCATCGTCCCTGGGTCCTGCGGCCCGAGGTGCTGGTCCCGGCCTCGGCCCACGCGGCCTTCTACAAGGCGGGACACTGCTTCGGGGTCCGGATCCGCCGGGTGCCCCTCGATCGGGACTTCCGGGTGGACCTGGGGGCCCTGCGGCGGCGGATCGGGTGGCAGACGATCGGGCTGGTGGCCAGCGCCCCCTGCTATCCCTACGGGGTCGTGGACCCGGTGCCGGAGATGGGCGCCATTGCGGCGCGGAAGGGCATCCCGTTGCACGTGGACGCCTGCCTGGGGGGCTTCCTGCTGCCCTTCGTGGAGTCCCTTCCGGCGGAGTGGCGCCACGGGGAGATCCCCCCCTGGGACTTCCGGGTCCCGGGGGTGACCTCGATCTCGGCCGACGTGCACAAGTACGGCTACGGGGCCAAGGGGGCCTCCCTGATCCTGTACCGCGACGGCCAGTGGATGCGGCACCAGTTCACGGTGGAGACGGACTGGTGCGGGGGCGTCTACGTCTCGCCGACCCTGGCGGGGACCCGGCCCGGGGGGCCCATCGCGGCGGCCTGGGCGGCCCTGGCCTCCCTGGGACGGGAGGGGTACCTGCAGAACGCCCGGCGACTGATGGAGACGGCCCGGGTCTTTCGAGAGGGCGTCGAGGGGATTGCCGGGTTGCGCCTGCTGGGCCGTCCGGTCATGTCGGTGCTGGGGATCGGCGCGGTCCCCGGGGGACCGAGCCCCTACGCCATGGCGGACCAGATGGAGCAGCGGGGGTGGCATGTGGACCGGCTCCAGGACCCGCCTGGCATTCACCTGATTCTGAACCCCGGCCACGGCGAGGTGGCCGAGGCGTTCCTGGAGGACCTCCGGGAGGCCTGCCGGTACGTGGCGGCCCATCCCGAGGTGGCGGCGGAGGGGACCGCGCCGCTCTACGGGATGATCGCCGGGGTCCCCCTCCGGGGCCTGGTGCGCCGCAACGTCCAGTCGTTCTTGCTGGGGCTGTACCGGCCGCCCCGGGGGCCATCGGTGCTGGAGGGCCTGCCAGAGACCCCGGAGGCGGGTCCGGACGCCCTTTCATCCGAGGGGCCGGCCCTGCCGTCGTGGCTGCGCCAGGCGATGGGGGCCTGGTACCGCCTCCGGGGGGCCTCCCGGTCTCAGTAGCGCATGTGGCACGTCAGGGTCGTCTCTCCCGGCGGGAGGTCGAACTTCGCGTCCTTCCACTTCGGAGGCCCCACCGGGTTCCGGGCATCCCGGGAGAAGGCGATCCCCTCGGTGGGAATGCCGAAGATCCCCCGATTCAGTTTCCCGTTCCCGTCCTCGTCGTGGAAGGCCGAGAGGGCATAGGTCCCCGGCACCAGGTCCTCGAAGACCACCCGGACCTCGGAGCCCCCGATCTCCTCCGTCCGGCCCTGGACGGCCCGGGCGTGATTCGACGGGAAGCCCGCATCGTCCTGGTACAGGGCCAGCCGAACGACCCCGACCCGGCTTCGGACCCCTTCCAGCACCACCACCAGCCGGGCCTTTGGCGTCCCGCCGGCCGGCCCGCCGGGGGTCTTCACCGGCGCCGGGTCCTCCTGGGCCGCGACGCTCCCGGCGATGCCCGCGAACCCGATCCCGAGGATGGCCAGTTGCACCACGCGTCTCACGGGGACCTCCTGGTCATTCGCCAAAGACCTCCTGGCGGTGATTCCTCAGGTAGTCGCAGTCGCTCCCCGGTGGTACCGGCCGCATCCGGAATCGACCTGCCCCCGGGACCGGGGTGATCACCGACTGCATCACGAGGACCGGGTTGTCGGAACCCAGCACCACCTGGTCCTCGCCCCAGAGGACCTCTCCCACGAACTCTCCGGAGGCCGTCGAGCATCCCTCCAGTTGGGTCCAGATGCGCTGCACGACGTACACCGCCCCGTCCATCAGGCCCGTGAGCAGCACCGTGACCCCCGGGTGGCCGTCCCGGTCCTGGTCCACCACCGCCGGGTCCTCCGGGTCCGTCGGCAGGGGGTCCGTGTCCGGGTGGGCCAGCACGGCGCCCCGGACCTCCACGTGCCGGTCCTGCACCAGGCGCCGTCCGTTCCCCTGGGCCTCGATGGCAACGGACAGGTCCTGGGGGGGAATGGACTGGACCAGGGCCAGGGGGATGACCGTCTTCACGGGGCTCTCGGGGCTGTCGGACTCCACCGCGCAGGCCGTGGACCGGACCGCCAGGGCGGACCCCTCGACGCTGATCTCCCAGAGGGACAGGGTGGTGTAGGTCCGGTGGACGTCCTGCAGGGAAGGGGAGTTCACGATGGCCTCCCGGACCTGGACCTGGGCCCAGGTCCCCGGCACGGGGACCGAGAGAGGGCCCGGGACGCAGGGGTCGTCCGAAGGCAGGTCCGCTGCCGTGTCCCGGAAGGTGTCAGGGCCTGGTGCGTTCCCGGGCAGGTCGGTCGTCTCGGGGGAGGTCCCGACGCAGGCGGTGACCAGGATCGCCATCCACCACCAGGGAATCTTGTGCATCGCCCGATCTCCTTTCCGATCCGTCCCCCCAGGAAACGGCCGGACCACGGTGCCGGGCCGGGATCGCCGGGGCCCGGGTCTGCGCCGGGTTCCTGCTAGAAGAAGACCTTCACCGCCGCGCCGCCGCCGACCATCCAGGCGCTGGATCGCCAGCCCGGCCACCCCGGGTTGTTGGTCTGGAGCCCCTGGGCCCCGGCGGCAGGCTGCCCGGTGGCCGCATCGACCGCCTCGTCGGGGAACTCGTCCCGGACGGGATGGGGCGCCTCGGGGTCCTTGGCCGTCCGCCGGGACAGCAATCCCTGGACCTCCAGGCCCACCTGGGCCCCCAGGCGCACCCGGCCCACGGGCCAGGAGGCCTCCCAGGCCAGGCTGCCCCCGATCCGGTCCGAGTCCACGTAGTTGCTGCGCCCCTGCTGGTCCGGCACCGGTGTCGGGTCCCAGGTCAGGTTCGCCGACAGGCGATGCCCCTTCACGGTCACCTCGCCACCCCCGGAGACCGACACGGTGTCCCGCCACCGATCGGCCGGCCGCTCTCCCTGCCGGTCCTGGTAGCGGGACCACTGCTGCCAGAGCCCACCCAGGGCGATCCGCCACCCGTCCACGGGGCCCGACGGGTCCCCGTCCCACCCGACGCCGAACCCCACCCGCAAGGGCTCCCAGTCGAAGACCCGGGACGTCTGGGAGGTGTTTCCCTCGGCCGCCGTGCCGTCCTCGTTCCAGAACCGGGTCCGGGTCTTCGTGGTGCTCCGGGAGGACTCCTCCAGGTGGACCGTGGCGGCGGCCCGGAGGCCCTTCCAGGGCCGGGCTGACACGCCGACGTGGCCCGTGACCCGGGTGCGGACCACGATCTCCGAGTCGGACAGGGAGGTCCCCTGGTTGCCCGAGTCGGGGACGTAGATCTCGTTGCGGACCGTGGACCCGGTGGCAATCCGGACCCCGGCTCCCAGGGAGACCTGGGGGATGGGGCGCACCGCGAGGGACAGCACGAAGGCGTTGGCCTCCAGGCGGTCCTCCAGCCGCTCGAAGTGCAAGGAGTTGGAGAAGGCCTGTTCCCGCTCGTCGACGTAGAACGGCCGCTGGGCCTGGAACTGGCTGGCCGGGAGGGCCCCCAGGAAGGCCAGGGCCACCCGGTCCTTCCAGAACTTCATCACCGCGCCCAGGTGCAGATAGAGGCGTCCCCCGGAGGCATTCTCCGAACCCCGGGCCCGAGGCAGTCGATCGGTCGGGATGGGGCGGTCCGTCAGCCGTCGGGTGCCCCCGTCGGGGTCCGGCAGGCGCGCATCGTAGATCGTCGCCGGCACGTCAGCCCCGGGGGGCCTGGCGTCCAGCGCCACGTCGAGGTGCTGCCACAGGTAGAACAGCCCGAGGCTGAACTGCTTGGGGACCTCCGGAAGCAGGGCAGGGTTCAGGTAGGCCGCATCGGGACCTCCGGGCAGGACCCGGCCCGCGAAGGGATGGGCGGAGGGAGGGGCGCCGGCGAACTCCAGGAAGGAGGCCCCCTGGGCCGGGTGGGGGTGGACCAGGCTGGCCAGCACCCCAGCCAGGGCTGGCACCACCAGGACACTCGCAGACAGCCGTCCCATTCCCGCTCCTCGTCCAGGCGTCTCCTGAGACCTGGGGCACGAAACTAACCACCGGGGACAGGCGGGTCAAGCGGAGCCCCCTGGATCGGGACCGGATGGCGTGGCATGGTCGGGCAGCGGGCCGTTGGCGGAGAGGGCCTGCCGGGGGCTCTGTGGACCCCTGGGCGATTGTTCCCGGGGGCTCATTCGGGTTAGAGTGCCATGCGAATCCGGGGGCCCCGAACCGATGGACCTGGACACCCTCTTCCGCGGTCTGGTCGTCGGCCAGTTCACGGCCCTGGCTGGGATCCGCCTGCACTACAAGTGGGTCACTGGGACCGTGGCGGCTCGGCCCCAGGTCCGGGCCGAGGGATGGTTCACGGTCCTCCTGCGCCTCTCCCTGACCCTGTCGCTGCTGGTCCTGGTCGGGGTCTACATCCTCCGGCGACCGGAGGCGGATCGGCTGGCAGTGGCCCTTCCGGTCTGGCTGCGCCTGGTGGGGGTCCCCCTGTCCCTGGGGGCCCTGACCCTGCTGGTGTGCGCCCACCGGGCACTGGGGGCCTACTTCAGCCCCACGCTGCGCCTGCGGGCCGACCACCGCCTGGTGGAGACCGGGCCCTACCGCTGGGTCCGGCACCCCATCTACGCCGCCTACCTGTTGTTCTTTCTGGCGGTTGGACTGGTGTCGGCCAATGCGGGCATCGGGGGCCTGGGCATCGCGGTGATCCTGATCCTCATCACGCTGCGTCTTCCCCGGGAGGAGCGCCTGCTGAAGGGGCGCTTCGGGGCCCGGTGGGACCGCTATGTCGAGGCCACCGGCCGTCTGGTGCCCCGGTGGGGGCCGCCCCGGGTTCCGCCGGGGGTGACCGAAGGCGCGGTCGAGGAGGTCCGGTCCGAGGCGCTGCCCGGTCCCTGTCTCCGTGTCTGCTGCGAGGGGAGACCCGATGAGTCGTCGCCGGTGGATTCTCTGGCTGTCGTGGACGGTGTGGGCCTGCGGGGGGGGATCCGCCCGGGGAACGGACCTCCCGGTGGTCTTCCCGGACCTCGGGCCCCCGGCTGATGGGGGCCGCGATCCGGGAGCCCTGGTCGATCCGGGTTCCGGGGAGGACCTGGTGCTCCCGGAAGACCTCCCCGGGGATTCCGGGGTCGATGTCGGACCCGAGACCGAGGCCGGTCCCGGCGAGGACCCCGGCATGGACGGGACGGTTCCGCCATCCGACGAGGGACTCCCACCGGACCTGGCCCCCGGCTGCGGTGCCGGACCGTCCTGCGGGCCCGGATCGGTCTGCCTCGACGGGACCTGCCAGCCCTGCCGCTTCGATACCGCCTGCGGGGAGGACTGCCGCCGGTGCCTGGGCACCGGGACGCCCATCTGCGACCAGGGGACCTGCGTCCGGTGCGTCCAGGACGTTGATTGTGGTGCCGGGTTCTGGTGCAACCCGGCCACCCGCCAGTGCGACCGGTGTCGGGACGACGACCCGGCCCACTGCGGGGTCACCTGCCTGGCCTGCCCCGAGTCCCACCCCGACTGCTGGCAGGGGGCATGCCGGTGCCGGGAGGACTCCTGCGGGGACCTCTTCTGCATCGATGGCCTCTGCAAAGGCTGCGATACCGACGATGCCTGTGGGTCCACCTGCCAGCCGTGTCCCCTGGAGACCCCCCGGTGCGTGCTGGGGCGCTGTCGCCAGTGTCGGGACCTCGGGGACTGTCCCGGCGGAGCCTGGTGCAACGGGGGCGAGTGCGTCCCCTGTACCGCCGACGACCCGGCCCACTGCGGGTCGGCCTGTTTCGCCTGTGGCGGCGAGACGCCCGCCTGCCTGGACGGGGCCTGTGCCTGCCGGCCCGGGTCCTGCCAGCCGGGGAGGCGCTGCCTGGACGGGGCCTGCGTTCCCTGCGATACCGACGACGCCTGTGGTCTCTCCTGCGTCTCATGCCCCGCCGGGACGCCCTTCTGCCGATCGGGCGCCTGTCGCCAGTGCCGCACCGACGAGGACTGCCCACCGAACTGGCGCTGCGATGCCCAGGGGACCTGCGTTGACCCCTGCGCCGGCACCCAGGGCTGCGGGAGCGACCTCGCCCCGGGGGGAGGCACCTGCGCGACCGCAAAGGTCGTGGGTCGGACCTCGGCGGCCCTGGGCTTCACGATCAACGGCGACACCACGAACCAGCGCGACAACGACGACCTTCCCCCGTTCAGTGGCCCTGACTGCTGGGACGCCCAGGACGACCTCTTCTACCGAGTCTGGCTCCGGGCCGGCGACACGATCTCGCTGACGGCCACCCCGAAGGTCTCCACCTACAACCTGAGCCTGAAACTCTACCGGGGGACCTCCTGCGCCTCCGCCTGGAAGACCGACCTCCTGTCCTGCCATTACGACGCCAGTGACGGCAAGGCCGAGACGATCACCTACCAGGCGGCCCAGGCCGGCTGGTACACGGTGGTGGTGGATGGGGCCTCCGGCTTCGACGAAGAGCAGGATTGGGGGCCCTTCACCCTGAAGGTGGGCCTGGCCTGCGCCGAGGCGAACTGCTGCTGTCCCTGACCGGAGGCCCGGCTCGGCCTGTCCGGTCCCGGGCCTGGAACCTAGGAGCCCCACCAGCGCAGGGCGGCGGTCACCCCGATCCCGAGGTAGTTGCCCACGGCGTATCCCACGAGGCCGCTCAGAATCCCCGTCAGCAACACCTCCCGGTTTCCCAGCCGGTCCGCGACGGGGACCACGAACGGGGGACTCATGATCGTCGCCACGCTGGTGATGATCGCCGTGTCCCGGTCCACCCGGAAGAGCCCCATCAGCAGGAACTGCAGCACCGTGGTCAGCCCGATCACCGCGGCGGTGTATCCCAGGAAGGCGGGGCCCGTGGCTGCCAGTCGCCCCATGTCCGCCATCGCTCCGGCGGCGGTGCAGAAGGCCAGCAGCAGGTACTGACCCGAGGACCAGGTGCCCGGCAGGAGCCGCACGCTCCGGATCAGCGAGCACCCCGATGCCAGGGTGGTGGTGACCAGCACCGCGACGGCCATCGCCGAGTCCCCCGGGACCAGGCGGAAGGCCAGTGCCCCCATCCCGGCGCAGGCCCCGGCCAGCACCAGGCCCAGCCCCCGGTGCCGCCACCGGGCGGGTCCCTCGGGGGACCAGCGCTCCCCCGCTTCGGCAGGTGCCGGGGCCGGTGGCCTTGGGAACCAGCGGCTGATCCACCGGGGTCCCAGGCTCATCACCAGGGTCAGGTAGACGGCGCTCCAGAGGAGGTCCGCCGCATTGGTGCTCACGAAGATGTCCCCCGGGACCCCGAAGGCTGCCGCCAGGGCGGCCATGTTGGGGGTGCCTCCGATATAGACCCCCGTGAGCATCCCCGAGACCTCGGGTCCATGGGGGATCCGGGACCCCAGCAGCATCCCCAGGATCAGAGGAACCGCCGCGGAGGCCGTCGCGGCGAGCCCGAAGGCCACCAGGGCCCCCCGGGCCAGGCGGAACCACCGGGGGAAGTCGATCGAGAAGAGCAACAGGGGAATGGACAGGGAGACCGTTCCCCAGGCCAGGGGCTCCAGGGCCTCCGGCGCCGGGGTCACTCCCGGGAGGTTGGCCACCAGGATCCCCCCGAGATAGCAGAGGGCGGCAGGACCCACGGTGCGTGCCCAGGTCAGACGCCGGGCCGCCCCGAGTGCCAGCAGGGGGAATCCGAAGGCCAGCAGGATCTCGGACAGGGAGCTCAGGGGCATCGACCCATCGCCGTGGGAGACGCGCCTTCATAGGAAGGGAGAGGGGTCCATGTCAATCCATCGGCATCGGGGCCGGCATCGTCGGATGTCGTCTTGGGTGGCGCCCGGTGGGCGCGGGGTCATGGGGCTCGAACGATGGCGGGACCGCCCCGGGCATCGACCCGGACCGTACCGCGGTAGTGGAGCCATCGGAGTTGCAGGGTCGCCTCCAGCATCATCTGGCCACCGGCCTCCCAGAGGGACCCCTCGACCACCTGGAGGGTGCCCCGGCTGCCGAGGGCCTGGAAGGTGCACGGTGGCGCCCCGTCCATCAGGTAGCGCCCTCGGGGGGACTTCCAGGCCGGGAATCGGCACGACTCTCCGGAGGCGACGTGGACCAGCACCACCACCGGCTGTCCTCGGGCGTCCGGTTCCACCCGGGCGTGAATCCGGGTGAACAAGCGGTCCTTGCCCGCGGGGTTGTAGGGATGGGCCTCCAGCACCACGACCGGTCCCCGGAGCACGTGGTCCCCGGGGGCTGGGGCGGGTCGTCGGGCCTCGGCCGAGGCGGCCGGGAGGATCAGCAGCAACGCGACCCAGAGGGGCGATTTCATCGGGAGTCCCCGCAAGAGGCTGCCCTTGGACGCCGCGCCGAGGGGGCATATTTTCGCGACGACCTCGCCGGCTCTCCGGAGAGCCTGGGGGGACCTGGAGAAGGGGGAAGGACGGCCCGGGATCGTCAGTGAATCGCCTGGAACCAGCGCCCCGGGGGCCACCAGCGGACCAGCGCCTTGCCCTTCGTGTTCTCCACGGGCAGAAAGCCCCAGTAGCGCCCGTCGCTGCTGTTGTCCCGGTTGTCCCCCATCACGAAGACGTGGCCCTCGGGGACCACCACGTCCGGGACCCCGGTGGCGCCGGAGCCGTCCATCGGCCAGTCCGGGAGATTTCGGCAACCGGCCCGGAGATTGGCCTCCGTGGGCGCCAGGTGCTGGGTCACGAACTCGATGTCCCCCAGGCGCTCCCGCTGCCGCTGGCACTCGCACCGGACCAGCGTGGCGTCCTCGCAGGGCCCCGGGGGCCCCAGGGGTTCCGTCGGGATCGGCTTGTCGTTGATGTAGAGCCGGTTGTCCTGCAGGCGCACCCGGTCCCCGGCCACCGCCACGACCCGCTTGATGAAGTCCTTGCCGTGGTCCTCCCCGGGTCCCGGGTATTCGAAGACGGCGATCTCCCCCGGAAGGGGAGTCCGGCCCTCGACGATCCGGGCGTGGGTGAAGGGGATTCGCAATCCGTAGAGGAACTTGTGCACGAAGAGGTGGTCGCCGACCTGGAGGGTCGGGATCATGGACCCGGTGGGGATCTTGAAGGCCTCGAACAGGAAGGCTCGGATCAGCAGGGCCAGCAACACGGCCCCCGCCAGGGACCGGAAACTCTCCAGGAAGGAGGCCTTCTTCAACAGGGCGTGGTGCCGCTCCAGATCGGCCTGCACGGCGGCCAGCGCCTGGGTCAGCGGGGCCTCCTCGGGCTGCTGGAGGGCCTTGTGCAGCGCCGCCAGGTGATCCGCGAATCTTGCGCGATCGGACTGCGACAGCCGGCTCCCGCGGAACTTCAGGATCTGGGAGGCCTCTTTCCAGACCTTCCGTGCCTCTCGGACCGTCGGACTCGCCAAGGACGACCCCCGGTGTCACCGGAGGGGGACATTACCCACCACCGGTCGATCCTGTCAAACCGCCCGGGGGACCCTGGTCCCGGGCGCCCCCACCGGGACGTCACTCCCTGCTCCAGGACCTCTCCGCCTCCCCGGGCCGGGGACTCGCGGGGCGAATCCCGGCCCCGGCGTGGGGCCGGAGGCGTTCGTTTGGCAGTCTCCTCTGGGGGGACTAGACTGGCCACCATGAACGGTCCCCGATTCCGAGTCCGGTTCCCGGCAGGATCCGGTGCCCCTCGCCTGGTCCTGCTGGCCGGATGCCTGCTGGCCGGGGCGGGACGTCTGGTCCAGGCGTCTCCTGCCGGGTCGCCGGCGGATACGGCGCTCCCTCCGCTCCGGGTGGTGCTGGACCCGGGTCACGGGGGCCTGTCGAACGGTGCGGTTGGCGTCGCCGGGGTTCCCGAGAAGCGCCTGACCCTGCAGCTGGCACTGGGGGTTCGGGACCTCCTGCTTCGGGAGGCGGGGGTCGAGGTGGTGATGACCCGGGACCAGGACGTGGATCTGGACCTTGGTCAGAGGCCCCGGGTGGGGCAGCCGGCGGACGTCTTCGTGAGCCTGCACATGAATGCGGCCCCCTCGCCCCAGCCTCGGGGCATCGAGACCTACTTCTTCGGCCCCGCCAGCGACCCGGGGGCCTTCCAGGTGGCCGAGCGGGAGAACGCCGAGGCGGTGGACCCCGGGCCCCTGGCCGATGACTCCGATGTGGCGGAGATCCTGGCGGACCTGTGGCGGGTCGGGGTCCAGATGCGGTCCGCCCAACTGGCCCAGGAGGTCCAGCAGGGCCTGGCCCAGGCGGTGCCAGGGGCCGTGAACCGGGGAGTCCGTCAGGCCAACTTCGCGGTGCTGCGCCTGTCGCCCATCCCGGCCATCGTGGTGGAGGCGGGCTTCCTGACCCATCCCCAGGAGGGGAAGCGGCTGGCGGACCCGGCCTACCTGGATCGCCTGGCACGGGGCATCGTCCAGGGGATCCTGCGATACGCCCGGGCCACGGCCAGGGAACGCCAGGCAATGGTCACCGGCCGTCAGGTCCACTGACCCACCAGGACCCCGATCCGTCGTCGGACGGGGTCCAGGGTCCGGGGGTCCTTCGCACAGCAGGGGATGCCTCCGAGGTCCTCGGCGAGTCGCGTCAGGTGGTCCGGGTCCCCGACCCGATCCGCCTGGTTGAGCAGCAGCAGCGTCGGTCGGCGGTCCAGTTCCCACTCCCGGAGGATGCGGCGGACCGAGGCGACCTGTTCCTCCAGGTGGGGGTCGGCGGCGTCGGCCACCAGCAGCAGCGCCCGGGCCTCCCGCACCTCCTCCAGGGTCGCCCGGAAGGCCCCCTCCAGTTCGGCCGGGAGGTCCCGGATGAACCCCACCGTGTCGGCCAGCAGCACCTCCCGACCCTCCTCCAGCCAGGCCCGGCGGACCGTGGGGTCCAGCGTCGCGAAGAGCCGGTCCTCGGCCCGCACGCTGGCGCCGGTCAGGGTATTGAAGAGGGTGCTCTTGCCTGCATTGGTGTAGCCCACCAGGGCCACCAGGGGCACCCGGGCCTCCTGCCGTCGTCTGCGGCCCTCGTGGCGTCGCCCGGCGAGTTCCTCGAGGCGCTTCTCCAGCAGGCGAATCCGGTCCCGGGCCCGGCGCCTCTCCATCTCGAGCCGGGTCTCTCCCGGGCCCTGGGCCCCGATGCCACCCGTCAGCCGCGAGAGGGCGTCGTCCTTCTCGGACAGCCGGGGCAGGTTGTAGCGCAACTGGGCCAGTTCCACCTGGAGGCGTCCCTCGGGACTCCGGGCATGACGGGCGAAGATGTCGAGGATCAACTGGTTCCGGTCGATCACCCGGACCTCGGTGACCTGGGCGATGGATCGCTGCTGGGAAGGGGTCAGGGGCCGACCGAACACCAGCAGGTCCACTCCCTTCATGAGCCCCATCATCGCCAGTTCCCGGACCATGCCCTTGCCGACCAGGAAGGTGGGGTCGGGCCGGGCCCGACGCTGGACCGCGGTGTGGACCACCGCAAGGCCCGCCGTCCGGCAGAGGGACTGCAGTTCCGCGGTCTCCCAGGCGACGTCGGTTCGGGAATCGAGGACCGGCAGGACGACGAACGCCGCGTCCCGGAGCCCCGGGTCCCCGCGATGGCGAAGGGCCCCCGTGGTCCGCCGGATCTCCTCCTCGAGGTCCCGGATCCGCCCTGCGAAATCCCCTGGGAGGGCGCTGGCATGGACCGCGGGATCGACCTCCCAGAGGCGCCCCTCGCCGTTGTCCGGGAGCAATCGGGCGACCTCCACCTTCGGCATGTTGCCGCTCCCCTGGGGGATCACGGCGACCAGGGCGTCCAGGGACAGCATCCGCAGCGTCTCCAGGTCCGGTTCCTGGTTCCCCTGGCCGTCGGGCCGGGCGTGGATGAGCCGGATCCCCCCCAGGCGGCCCGGGCCCACCCGCTTCCGGGCCCACCGGGGGACCGGGAGGCGCATCGCGTCCCCGATCACCACCTCCTGGACCCCGCCCCGGCGGTCCACCAGGCAACCGATCCGTCGCCCGGTCGCCATCACGGCCTCCTGCAACGCCACCGCAAAGGAGGGAGTCACGGCGGACTCCGCCCCGGCCCCCCGGTCCGCCAGGCGTTCCAGCAGGCGCAGGGTCGCCGGCCGCAGCCCCAGCAGGTTCCCCGAGACCTTCACTCGTCCTTCCCCAGTCCGTATTCCTTCAGTTTGTAGAGCAGCGCCCGGTGGCTGATCTCCAGCAGGCGGGCCGCCCGGGTCCGGTTTCCCCCGGTGGCCTCCAGGGCCTGGAGGATCAGGTGCCGTTCCAGGGTCCGGGCGTTCCGCTTCACCGAGAGCCCGTCCAGGGGCAGCATCGACCGGGGCCCGGGCCCTTGGACCTCCCGGGTCAACTGGTCCGGCAGCGCGTCCTCGGTGACCTCCCCTCCGTCCGAGAGCACCACGGCTCGTTCGACGAGGTTCTCCAGTTCCCGGACGTTGCCCGGCCACGAATAGGCCATCATGGCCCGCATGGCGCCGTGGGTGAAGCCCCCGCCGGAGTCCCGCAGCCCCAGTCGCTCCCGGGTCCGCTGGAGGAAGAACTCCGCCAGGGCCGGGATGTCCTCGGGGCGATCCCGGAGGGGGGGGATGTGGATCGGCAGCACGTTGAGGCGGTAGAAGAGGTCCTCCCGGAACCGCCCCGAGGCGATCTCTGCCGTGAGGTCCCGGGAGGTCGCCGCGATCACCCGCACGTCCACGCGGATGGACCGGACGTCCCCGACCCGCCGGATCTCGGACTCCTGGAGGAAGCGGAGGATCTTCACCTGGAGGGACACCGGCAGTTCCCCCACCTCGTCGAGGAACAGGGTGCCGCCGTTGGCGGTCTCGATGAGTCCCTTCTTGTTTCCCACCGCGTCGGTGAAGGCCCCCCGGACGTGGCCGAAGAACTCGCTCTCCATCAGGCCCTCGGGAATCGCCCCGCAGTTGACCGCCACGAAGGGGTGTCGGGCCCGGGGGGAGGCGTCGTGGATGTAGCGCGCCAGGACCTCCTTGCCGGTTCCCGACTCGCCGGTCAGCAGCACGGTGGTCCGGTAGGAGGCGATCCGGGCCGCGGTGGCCAGCACCCGCTTCATCGCGTCGGACCGGGCGATCACCTGGGGTGAGCCTCCCCCTTTCCCGACCCGGGACCGGAGTTCCAGGTTTTCGCGCCGCAACTGCTCCCGCTCGACGGCCTTCCGGAGGCAGAGGAGGACCTCCTCGCTCTGGAAGGGCTTGCTGATGTAGTCGTAGGCTCCGGCCCGGAGGGCCTCGACGGCCGTGTCCTGGCTTCCGTAGGCGGTCATCACGATCACGGTCAGCAGGATGCCTCTCTGCCTCAGGGCCTGAAGGAAGGCCAGTCCGTCCATGCCGGGCATCTTCAGGTCGCAGAGACAGAGGTCGAAGCGGCTCCGCTCCAGCAGTTCGAGGGCGTCCTCCGCCGCGGAGCAGGTGGTCACCTGATAGCCCGCCCGGGAGAGGACCACCAGCAGCATCTGGAGGAACCCCGGCTCGTCGTCGATGACCAGGACCCTGAGGTTCATCTCATTCTCCCCGAAGATGCTACCACGACCCCGGGTCCTCGGCCTCGGTCGCATCCCAGAGGCGCACCTGGAAGACGGCTCCCCGGTCCGGGGCGTTTCCGGCGGTGATGTCGCCTCCGTATACCTGGAGGATCTGGGCACAGATGGCCAGGCCGAGCCCCGTCCCCTCCCCGGGGGGCTTCGTGCTGAAGAAGGGGTCGAAGATGCGCGGCAGGGTTTCCTCGGGGATCCCCGGTCCCGTGTCCCGGACCTCGATCTCGATCCGCCGGCCCTCCCGCCGGGCGGTGGTGGTGAGGGTTCCGCGGCCCTCCATCGCGTCGGCGGCGTTCATCCAGAGGTTCAGCAGCACCTGCTGCAACTGGGAGGGGCGGATCTCGACCCAGAGGGGGTCGGCGGGGAGGTGGGTCCGCAGGTCGATCCCCTCGAATCTCTTGTGGGCCCGGACCAGTTTTCGGACGCCGTCGACGCAGGCCCTCACCTCGGCCCGGGCCCCCTCCTCCCGGCTGGGTCGGGCGAAGTCCAGGAGGTCCCTCAGAATTCCGTGGACCCGGAGGATCGAGGCGTGCACCTGCCCCGCAAATGCCTTGGCCTGGGCGGGATCGCCGACACCGTCCCTGAGGATCTCCGACAGTCCCAGGGCGATGCCGATGGGGTTCCCGATCTCATGGGCGATTCCCGCGGCCAGTTGTCCCACCGAGGCCAGTTTCTCCGCCTGGATCAGGCGTCCCTTGGCGCCTCGGAGGTCGGCCCGGTTGCGCTCCAGTTCGTCGGTGAGGCGGTCGGCGCGACGGCGTTCCTCCGCAAGGCGCTTCGAGAGGTCGTCCAGCGACCGGGAGAGGAGGGCCAGGTCCCCCAGGTCGTCCTCGGAGGGCCAGAGGGACCTCCGGCGGACCCGGGAGGCGGTGGCCGAGATCGGGCGGACGATCAGGAAGTAGCCCGCCACCAGGCCCCCCAGGACCCCCAGCGCCGCCACCAGCAGGCTGTAGAGGACCACCAGGGTCCAGACCGAGGGAGGCGTCTGGGATCGGGGCGTCTGCTCCATGACCAGCAGGCTGGGGCGCGTTCCTGGCCCGTCCAGGCGGACCAGGGCCATCCAGGGTCGTGCCGTCACCGCCTTCCCGGGAGGCGGTTCTTCCGGGAGGGACGGGGGCACCCGGGCCAGGGCCTCGCCGGAGAGGAAGGCCTCCACCGCCAGATCCAGGGGCACCCCGACCCGCCGGGCCTCCTCCAGGAACTCGGGTCGGCCCGGCTCCGTGGACAGCAGGCGGACCGTGATCCCCTCCAGGGACCGGGAGAGGTCCCGGACCCAGTCGCCCCACTGACCCGCATCGGCCGGGGCTCGGGCGGCGGCCAGGCGGGCCCTCGACAGCACCTGTTCGCCCTCGGATCGCTCCAGGCGCGGGACCCAGAGGTCCCGGAGGATGGGGATCAGCACGGACCCCGAGAGGGCGGTCGCGAAGAGCACGACCAGGAGCAGGCGACCCCGGATGCCCATGGAGTGGAGGACGTTCACGGGACAAGGATACGGGGTGCCCCCGTCGGGGACAACCCGGGGACCGGACCCGATGGCGGGCTACTTCTGGGGCTTCCCCGCGTGGTGGGGACACTGGCCGCCGTGGCCGCACTGGCAGCGGCCGTCCTTCTTGCAGGGGCAGTCCTTGCAGTCGGCGCAGGCCTTGCCGTCCTTGCAGGGGCAGGTGCCGTCCTTCTTGCAGGGGCAGTCCTTGCAGGGGCGATCCTGGCCCTCTTCGCAGCCGCAGCCCGCCTTCGAGTCGCTCCCCTGGGCAGCCGCGGGACAGCCGCCGCCCTGTTGACCGCAGGAACCCTCAGCGATGGCCTTCGCGTGGGGACAGCCTCCCTCCGGAGCCCCAAAGACGGCCGGCGCATCCTTCCCTTCCTTGGCGCCGCAGCCGCAGCCCTCGCAGGCATCCGCCCGGCCCGGTGCCGCCAGCAGCACGAGACCCGCCAGGACCAGACCCAGGATGGTGGACTTCATGGTCGCTTCTCCGACAAAGGGAAGCATACTGTACCGGAGCGGTCCCACCAGTTGTCAAGCGGGTCGAGGCGTTCCCGGCCTCCAGGGGCGTTCCGGCCCCGTTGAACCCCGGGATCCACCCAGGGGCCCGGAGGGCAGTTTCGGTCGAGGGGAATTCTTCATTTGACACGCCAGCATTTTTCACTAGAATCGGCCGTCCGTTCGGGTGGTGGTCGGAGGGCCGACATGTACGCAGTGATTCAGACCGGTGGAAAGCAGTACCGAGTTGCCCCGGGAGACGTGATCGAGGTCGAGAAGCTCCCGGTGGACGAGGGGTCCGAGGTGACCTTCGACCAGGTGCTGCTGGTGGGGTCCGAGAGCGAGACCCGGGTTGGGCAGCCCGTGATCGAGGGCGCCAGGGTGGTGGCCAGGGTCGTCAAGAACGGCCGGGCTCCCAAGGTCCTGGTGTTCAAGATCAAGCGGCGCAAGAACTACCGCCGGAAGCAGGGGCATCGGCAGGCGTTCACCCGCCTGAGCATCCAGGACATCCAAGTGGGGTAGCAGATGGCGCGCAAGAAGTCTCAGGGAGCGGGACGGAACGGTCGGGACAGCCAGGGACAGCGCCGGGGCGTCAAGGTCTTCGGGGGGCAGCAGGTGGTGCCCGGGAACATCCTGGTCCGCCAGTTGGGGACCCGGATCTATCCCGGCCACAACGTCGGCATGGGGCGGGACTACACCCTGTTCGCGCTCCAGGCGGGCGTGGTGACCTACCGGGAAGGCCGGGGCAAGCGCTTCGTGGACGTGGATCCGGCCCAGGCGGCGTCCTGATCGCGACCGGATGCCCTGAACCCTCCCCCTCTCCGTGACCCATCCGGCAAGGCAGGCCGATGCGCTTCATCGACGAGGCCGTCATCATCATCCGCTCCGGGCGCGGCGGGAACGGATGCGTGTCCTTCCGGAGGGAGAAGTTCGTCCCGAAGGGCGGCCCGGACGGCGGGGATGGCGGCCGAGGCGGGGACGTGGTCCTCGAGGCCTCGGAGGACGTCAACACGCTGCTGGACTTTCACCAGAAACAACTGCACGTGGCAGAGGATGGTCGGCCCGGGAGTGGCGCCCGGAAGACGGGGCGTCGGGGACGCGACTGCGTGCTGAAGGTCCCCGTGGGGACCATCGCCTGGGACGACCAGGGGGAGATGCTCTGCGACCTCTCGGAGCCCGGCGCCCGGGCCGTACTGGCGCCGGGCGGTCATGGAGGCAAGGGGAACTGCCACTTCGCGCTGCCGTGGCGCCAGGCGCCCGACATCGCGACTCCCGGCGGGCCCTCGGTGGAGCGGACGGTCCGACTGGAACTGAAACTGCTGGCCGACGTGGGACTGGTCGGGCTGCCCAACGCCGGCAAATCCACCCTGATCAACCGGATCTCGGCGGCCCGGGCCAAGGTGGCCGACTACCCCTTCTCGACGCTGGTCCCGGCCCTCGGGGTCGTCCGCCGGGGGCACTTCTCGTTCGTGGTGGCGGACCTGCCGGGACTCATCGAGGGGGCCTCTCAGGGGGCCGGACTGGGGACCCAGTTCCTGCGGCACTGTGAGCGGACCCGGCTGCTCGTGCATCTGGTGGACGTATCCGACGGGCAGGACCCAGTCATGGCGGCCGGGGTGGTCCAGACCGAGATGGCCCGGCACGGCGCCGGCCTCGATCGCAAGCCGGTGCTGCTGGTGGCCTCCAAGATCGACCTGCCGGGGTCCGACGAGGCGGCCCGGCGACTGCAGGCTCACGCGGTGGATCGGGGCGTGCCCTTCTTCCGGATCTCGGCCCGGACCGGGGAAGGAGTGGAGGACCTCGTGAAGGAGATGGCTCGTCGGATCCAGGATCACCCTGGCGGGTCTCGGCCGTGAGGTCCGGGGAGTACGCTGAAGGAGGCGGTGATGGGTGAGCGGTTGTTCACGGGGGTCAAGGTCTTCAGCGCGACCCGGGCCAAGGATCGGGAGGAACTGGGAGAGATGATCACTCGATGGCTGGCCGAGAATCCTCGGATCCATCCCGTGGACCGGGTGGTCGTCCAGTCCTCGGACCGGGAGTTCCATTGCCTGACCATCACGATCTTCTACCGGGAAGAAGCCGCTTGACAGGACGGGCGTCTCCGCTTATAAAGGCGGCCCGTTTCGCCCGGAGGGCAGGGAGGTTCCATGGCGAATCACAAGTCGGCGTTGAAGCGGCATCGGCAGAGCCTCAAGGCGCGCGCCCGAAACATGCACTACCGGTCCATGGCCCGGACTGCCGTCAAGAAGGCCCGAAACGCCCCGAAGAAGGACCAGGTCGAGGCCTTCCGGGACGCCGCCTCCATCCTGGCCCACGTGGCCGCGAAGGGGGTCATTCCCCGTCGGCGGGCATCCCGGAAGATCTCCCGGCTGGCCCGGGCCCTGAACCAGACCGCATGATCCCCCTGCCCCGGTCCGGCCTCCCTCGGTGACCCTTGTCTTCCTCAGGAAGGGCCCGCATCGGCGTCCCTCTCGGGTCTCCGGTCGCTTGTCCCTCGGACCCGGTGTGATAGACTGAGGTCAGTCCTCTTCTGGAAGATCCGAATGCGACATCTCGGGAGGAGGAGACGGCGATGCGGGAGTTCGTCGAAACGCTCGTGAAGGCCCTGGTGGACCGGGAGGACGAGGTCCGGCTCAACGTTGTGGAGAGCGAGTCCACGATCGTCATCGAACTGCGGGTCGCGAAGGAGGACATGGGCAAGGTGATCGGTCGGGACGGCACGATGGCCTGGGCCCTCCGGACGCTGGTCTACAACGCTGCCGCGAAGTGGAAGAAACGGGCCATCCTGCAGATCCTCGACTGATGATCCTTCGGCGTGTGCCCGGGTCGCTGCGGCATGGGCCCCAGGGACCGGGTGGGCCTGCCCGGGGCCGCCGGTCACGGCGGGTGGGCAGAGGACGGCCCTGGACAGGGGTCATGCACCGGGCCGGCGGGATCGCCAGGCCTGCCGGGCCAGGATGAGGCCTCCCAGCACGCCGGATCGGGACCCGAGGCCTGGGGAGACCAGGAAGTCCTCCATGCCTGTCGCCAGGCGGGGATGGGGCCGGTAGCCGGCCATCCGCCGGTCTAGTTGCTGTCGGACCCGGTCCAGGAGCCCCGGGGTCTGCATCACGCCGCCCCCGAGGATGACCCGCTCGGGGGCGATCACCAGCGTGATCGCCATCACCCCCGCGGCCAGATGGTCGGCCTCCAGGTCCCAGACCTCCGGGCGATCGTGGAGCGCCTCGCCCCGTGCGCCCCAGCGGGCCTGCAACGCGGTGCCCGAGGCCAGACCTTCCAGGCAGTCCCCGTGGAAGGGGCAGCACCCGGGGAAGGGGTCCCGTTGCCGGTCATGGGGCATGGGCAGATGTCCCATCTCGGGGTGGACCAGGCCATGGACCAGGTGCCCCTCGACGACGGCCCCGCCGCCAATGCCGGTCCCGATGGTCAGATAGGCGAAGGTCCGAAGTCCCCGGGCGGCTCCCCACCGGTGTTCCCCCAGGGCGGCCCCGTTCACGTCGGTGTCGAACCCCACCGGAACGCCCAGGCGTCGGCCCAGGGCCCCTGCGACATCCGTGCCCTCCCATCCGGCCTTGGGGGTCGTGGTGACATGCCCCCAGGTCCGGGAGGCCGGGTCCAGGTCCACCGGGCCGAAGCAGCAGATGCCGACGGCTCCCAGGGGCCCCCACCGACGGGCGGCCCCGGCCAGCCAGTCCCCTACCTGGCCCAGGGTCTCGGCCGGCGTGGTGGTCGGGATCCGGACCTCTGCCCGGATGTCCCCGGGACCGGTCCCCACCAGGCAGGCGACCTGGGTGCCGCCCAGCTCCACCGCGGCCAGCACCGGTCCCTGCCAGCGGCCCATCTCGCCTCCCCCGGACTGGTCAGGTCAGTCGTCCGTCACGCCTTCCGCGGCCAACGCCGCCGGGAGAGACGCCTCCAGGGCGGAGCCGACCCGCAAGAACACCGGGGGTCGTCCCAGGGGGGCCTCAACCAGGCCCTCGCTGCCAAATCCCTCGGCCCCCTCCCGGACCTCGCCGGTCCACAGGTGCCTCCAGGTGCCCGGGGGCCACCACACGCGTCGCCATGCCGTGCCCGTCTCGTCGCCCGGTTCCAGGACCGGCGCCACCAGCAGGTCGGCCCCCAGCAGGAACTCGTCGGTCACGGTCCAGGCCCGGGACACCGTGGGGTGATGCATCGCCAGGTGTCGCACCACCGGCCAGCCCCGGTCCGCGGCCTCCCGGTAGAGGGACCGGCGGTAGGGAGCCAGGGCCCGGTAGATGCGGGCGAAGCGCCCGAAGTGCCGGGCCAGGTCCCCGTCCTGGTACACCTGGGCGTTCTGGGCCGGCTGGTTGCCCTCGTGGGTGCGCAGCAGGGCCGTGAAGGCGTTCATCTCCACCCAGCGCATCAGCAGTTCGGGGCTGCGCCGCACTGGCGGGTCCACCAGGGGGACGCCGGTGTAGCCACCGGCATCGGAGTGGTTCAGGGCGATGCCGCTGAAGCCCCCGTTCAACAGGCCGTGGAGGGCGCTTCGCAGCCCGTCGAAGCGGTCCCAGGTGACCGTCTGGTCCCCCTCCCATTGCATGCCGCTGAAGGACGCCGTGGTCATGAAGCCCGACCGGTGGAAGACCAGCACCTCCGAGGCCACGCCGGCCTCCTCCAGGGCCTCCCGGTTCAGCCGGGCCCACTCGACGGGGTAGCGGTTGTGCCACCGGGCGGCCGGTTCCCCGGAGGCCAGCACCGCGTCGAGGGGCAGGGCCTCGCCGAAGTCGGCCATCCAGCCGCGGCAGCGGGCCCGGCCCAGCAGCTCGTCCTTCAGCACCGCCTTCATCCAGGCCCGGGCCGCCTCCGAGGAGAGGTCCAGCAGCACCACCTCGAAGACGCCCTGGCGCAGTCGGTAGGGCTCCCCGGCGGCCGTCCGGACCACGTGGCCTGCCTCCACGGCCTCCCGGTAGAGGTTCCGAGTGGCCGGGTCCGCCTCGGGGGGCAGGTCCCGGAACATCGGGTTCACATAGCAGAGGGGGCGGATCGCCGCCTGTTGGAGGACGTCCACCCAGGCGTCCCAGGCGGCCTGGCGGGAAGGGGGCAGGGCCCAGTTCCAGAGCACCTGCTCCCCGATCACGGTCCGGGCCGTGCCGCACCAGGTCTGGTTCCAGACGGCAGCGATCGGGACTCCCTGGTCCTGGAGGAAGGCCAGGCGGTCCAGGCCTTCCGGGAGGTCCCGGGCCAGGGCCACCACCGCCCCCTGGTCCACCCAGTCCGGGGGCTCCCGCATCCGGCCGGTGAACTCGGTCAGGCGCTCCACCAGTTCCAGCGGCGTGACGCCGTGGAACACCCGGATCCGGACCTCGGGGGCCCAGGTCCGCACCGCGATGCGGCCCGACGAGGAGAGGTCGAAGAAGGAGGTCTCCTCGTTCTCGAGCAGCCAGGAGCGCCCGTCGGCGGTCACGACGTGGGGCATCGGGTGATAGGTCGTCGACTCGTCGCCGGAGGACCCCGGAGAGAGGGCCTCCATCGTCTCGCTGATGGCCGGTTCCCCCCGCCCGATGCCCTGCTCCCGGACCAGGATCGGGATCACCCGGCCCCGGAGGTCCAGCGTGTCGTGGACGAACTGCTCTCCCAGGCCGAAGACCGGGGCCTCCGGGTCCGTCATCGCCCGGACCTCCCAGGCATCGAAGGGCGTCCCGGAGGACCGGACCTCCAGCACCAGATGGTGGGGGCGGGGCTGGCACAACCGGACCTCGTATCGGAGCCCCTCGCAGGGGGCACCGGCCTCCCCGGCGCCGCCCTCCAGCACCAGGTTCGGACCCTCCAGGCGGACCCGGGCCGGCGGGGCGATCCGGCAGGTCTCAGTGATGCCCTCCCGGGGGGCGAAGGACCCCTGGATCTCCTCCACCTCCAGACGGCCCCGGAGGGCCCTCAGGGCCTCGGGACCCGCCCAGGCGAAGACGGATCGTCCCGGGTCCTGGACATGGAAGACCTCCAGGTCCCCCTGGGGTCCGAGGACCACCCGGAAGTCCGCCAGGGGCAGGCTCCCGGACTCGGCCGGCTGCCAGGGCGCCGACATGCGGTCGAAGTCGCAGGGCACGGCCTCCGAAGGCCCTTCTGGCGCCTCCGGGAGGTCTCCAGGACCGGGTGTCGTCGTGCCGCCGCATCCCGGCAGGCACCAGAGGAGGCCAACGAGCATCCCCGATCGGGATCGCCAGGTCATCCCGTCCTCCTCACCGGCGAGATATACCACGGCGGATCGGGGCCTTGCCAGGCCGACCCGTCGCCGTTACCGGGTTCTCGGGGGGGCAGGCCCGATTGACCCGGTCCGGGAGTTTTGCGAAGGTGCCCCCACGCCCGGCGGGAGAGGGGCATGAGGCGACGCGGTTTCCGATGGCCGGCGAGGGGCATCGCCGGCTGGGTCCTGGGTCTGGTCCTGTGGGGGTGCGAACCGGCCCGGGAGGGGCCCGCCGGGGAGGTCCCGGGGGACGGGGTCGACGTGTTGACACCGGAGGACCTCTCGGGGGAAGAGGCGGAGACCCCGGGGCCGATGCCCCGGTCCCTCTCTCTGGATTCGTGGCGGATCGCCAGCAGCGAGGTGGTCGGCCAGGACGGGGCGGCGATCTCCCAACCAGGATTCGACGACGCATCGTGGCTTCCCGCCCGGGTTCCCGGCACCGTGGCCGGGGCCCAGGAGGAAGCGGGCCTGCTGGGGAACCCTCGCTTCGGACGCAACCTCCAGGACGTGCCGGGGTGGACCTGGAGCTTCCTGCCGATGCCCCCCGACAGCCCCTACGGCGTCGGGTGGTGGTGGCGCACTGAGTTCGATGCCCCTCCACGGGAGCCGGACCAGCGCCTCTGGCTGGTCTTCGAGGGGATCAATCATCGAGCCGACGTCTGGGTGAACGGTCGACTGGCGGCCTCCCGGGACGAGGTGATCGGCACCTTCCGGGAGCACCGCCTGGACGTCACGGACTTCCTCCCCTCCTCGGGTCCCTGCGCCGTGGCGGTCGAGGTCTTCGCGCCGGACATCTTCACCGACCTGGCGATCTACTTCGTGGACTGGAATCCCGAGCCGCCGGACTACAGCATGGGCCTCTGGATGCCCGCTCGGGTCGAGGTCCGGGGATCGGTGGCCCTCCGGGACCCGGCGGTGACGACGCGACTCCTCCCCGACGGCACCGCCGAACTGACGCTGGTGGCGGGTCTGTCCAACGCCCGGGAGGTGCCCCAGGAGGTCCGGGTCGCCGGCCGATTCGGGGGCAAGGCCTTTGAAGACACGGTCTCGCTGGGTCCCGGGGAGTCCCGGGAGTTCGCCTGGACCTCGGACCAGGTCCCGGCCCTGCGGGTCCCGGACCCGGTGCTCTGGTGGCCCTACGCCTGGGGGGAACCCCACCTCTACCGGATGGACCTGGAGGCCCGGGTGGATGGGGTCGTGTCGGACGCCGTCTCCTTCGACTTCGGCATCCGGGAGGTCACCTCCGAGGTGCTGCCGCCGAACCAGAGGATCTACCGGATCAACGGCCGCCCGATCCTGATCCGGGGCGCCGGGTGGGTGCCGGACCTGTTCCATCGCCACGACCCCCGCCGAGACCGGGATGAGATCGCCTATGTGAAGGACCTGGGCCTCAACGCCATCCGGCTGGAGGGGAAACTGAAGGATCATGCCTTCTACGACCTCTGCGACCGGGAGGGCATCCTGGTCATGCCTGGGTGGTGCTGCTGCGACGCCTGGGAGGACTGGGACCACTGGGGGGACGTCCAGCGGACCGTCGCCCGGGCCTCCCTGGAGACCCAGTTGCGGCGTCTGCGGCGCCATCCGAGCGTCTTCACCTGGCTCAACGGGTCCGACTTCCATCCTCCCCCCGACGTGGAGCAGATGTACCTGGAGGTCGCCCGGGAGGCCCGGTGGGACCTGCCGGTGGTCTCCAGCGCCACCGAGACCCCCTCCACCGTCACCGGTCCCTCGGGGATGAAGATGACCGGTCCCTACCACTGGGTCCCGCCGAACTACTGGTATCTGGCGGTGCCCCGGGACCCCATGGACCTGGCCGGACGGGTGGACTGGGAGTGGATGTATGGGGGGGCCTTCGGCTTCAACAGCGAGTCCAGTCCAGGGTTCTCGATCCCCCCGCTGGACAGCCTGTTGCGGATGATGCCCGAGGGGGACCTCTGGCCCCCGCAGGAGACCTTCCTGTTCCACTCCGGCGGCCTCGGATCGGCCCCCGAGAGGCTGCGGGTCTACCTGTCCGGGATGAACGCCCGCCTCGGGCCCCCCGACGGCGCGGCGGACCTGGCCCGGAAGGCCCAGGTGTTCCAGTACGAGGCCCACCGGGCCATGTTCGAGGCCCAGGGGCGCAACAAGTACCTCGCCACGGGCCACATCCAGTGGATGCTGAACAACGCCTGGCCCGGGCTCATCTGGCAGCTCTACGACTGGTTCCTCCGGCCCGGGGGGACCTACTACGGGGCCCGCAAGGCCCTCCGGCCCCTCCATGTCCAGTACGCCTACGACGACCGGGGGGTCTGGGTCGTCAACTCCACGATCCGGGATGTCCGGGACCTCCAGGTGGAGGCCCGGCTGTATGCCCTCGACGGCACCCGGGTGGTCCAGCGGACCACCGTGATCGAGACCCTCCAGGCCGATGGCAAGGCCCTGGCCCTGCCCCTGGGACCGGACATCGACGACCAGGCCCCGGCGCTGGCCCCGGTCTTCTTCGTGGACCTGTGGTTGCGGGATGCCGCCGGGGCCGAGGTTGATCGCAACACCTACTGGATCCCGATCGCCGAGGACGCCTACACCTGGGAGTCCACCCCCGACAACCTGCCGAAGGTGCAGGTGGCGGACCAGTCGGCCCTGGCCTCCCTGCCTCCCGTCGCGATCCAGCGGGACCCCTTCACGGTGACCCGACAGGGAGAGGAGGTGGAGGTGGTCCAGACCCTGCGCAATGCCACCGCGGCCATCGCCTTCTTCATCGAGGTGACCTTGTGGGACACCGGGACCGGGCTGCCGGTCCTCCCGATCCGGTGGGACGACAACGACCGGACGCTGTTTCCCGGGGAGGTCGCCACCTGGCGGGGGCGGGTCCAGGCGGACCGGGTGGAGGGCCGATCCCTGGAGGTCCGGGTCACCGGCTGGAATCTGGTCCCCTGACCCGGTCCTCGGTGTGGGATTTTCCCACGGACCGTGGGAAGTCCCGGCACCCGCCCTGGCCATCCTGAGTCCCGCCTGCCGGAATTTCTGCCATGCCATCCATGGGTTGGGCTTCATGGGGCCCCTGGTGCCGGCCCGGATCGGTTCTTGCGAGGAGAGTCTGCAGGGAGTTCCGACGGGAGGTGGGCCATGAGCGAGTGGCAGACGATGACGATCGTGGTGACGAACCTGCTGGCCGCGGCGCTGGTGCCTCTGGTGCTGCTGGTCGCGGCCCTGCGGGAGCCCGACCCCCGGTCCCGGTGACTCCGCCTCGTCCGAAACCCGGACGGGCGCCCCATCGATCCACGGGAGGTTCCGTTCGTGGACGTACCGGCGTCCCGGGCCGGGCAGCGCCAGGCCGGGGTGGCCTCGATCGCCGGGGGCCTCACTCCCGGGACGGCCGTCGATCGATGTCGTAGCGGCGCATCTTCTCGTAAAGGGTGGATCGGTCGATGCCGAGGATCGACGCGGCCTCGGTGATGTTCCAACGGGTGCGCTGGAGCACCGCCCGGATGACCTGGGCCTCGACCTCTCGGAGCGGCAGGTTTGCCGGGGGATTCCAGTCCTCCGGGACCGCCTCCTCCCGCAGGAACCGGAAGTCGTCGGCCGTGAGTTCGTCGCCTCGACTGGTCACCATTGCCCGCTCGACGGCGTTTTCGAGTTCCCGGACGTTCCCGGGCCACCGGTGGGCCTGAAGGGCCGAGAGGGCCCCCGGCGTCCAGCGGGGAGGTGGCCGGCCCTGTTCCGCGGCGAAGCGGGCCCCGAAGTGGTTGGCCAGCAGGGGGATGTCCTCGGGGCGCTCCCGGAGCGGCGGCACCTGCAGGTGGATCACGTTGAGGCGATAGAAGAGGTCCTCCCGGAACCGCCCCTCCCGGACCGCGATCCGCAAGGGGCGGTTCGTGGCGGCGATGAAGCGGACGTCCACCGCGATCTCCTCGTTGCCGCCCACCCGGAAGAAGCGCCGTTCCTGGAGCACCCGCAGCAGGTCCACCTGGACCTTCGGCGAGATGTCCCCGATCTCGTCCAGCAGCAGGGTGCCTCCGTCGGCGATCTCGAACTTCCCCCGCTTCCGTGACCCGGCTCCCGTGAAGGCCCCGGCCTCGTGTCCGAAGAGCTCCGATTCCAGCAGGGTCTCGGTCAGGGCGGCGCAGGACATCTTCACGAAGGGGCGGCGGGCCCGGTTGCCCGCCTCGTGGATGGCCCGCGCGAACATCTCCTTGCCGGTACCGCTCTCGCCCTCGATCAGCACGGTGCTCCGGAGGCTCGCCACCTCCTCCACCAGGGCGAAGAGGGCGTGCATGCGGGGGCTGGCGCTCCAGATGCCGTGGAAGGCCTCCCCCCGGGCAACCGCTGCCGGCACGGCGTCCGGCGGTCGCTCCCCGGCGCGTCGCAAGGCCGCGATCCGCTCGAGGATCAGGGAGACGTCCTCGGGGTCGAAGGGCTTCAGGACATAGTCCGACGCACCTTCCTTCATGGCGGCCACGGCGGTGTCGATGGTGCCGTAGGCCGTGATGATCACGACCGGGAGGTCGGGCCGCCTGGCACGGAGGCGACGCATCGTTTCGATCCCGTCGATGCCCCCGGGCATCTTCAGGTCCACCAGGCAGGCCAGCCAGTCAGGACCTGGGACCAGGGCGGCCGCCTCCTCCCCCGAGGCGGCGGTGAGGGTCCGGTATCCGTCCTCCTGGAGCCAGGCGGCCAGCGACTCCCGGATCACGGGCTCGTCATCGACGATCAACACCACCGGGCGTTCGGTCATGGATTCCCGTCCTCCTGGGGAGCAGCGCCCCGGACCGGCAGCACCACCCGGAAGGTGGCGCCGCATCCCGGGGCCGACTCCACCTCGATCAGGCCTCCATGGGCCTGAACGATGCCATAGACCACCGCGAGGCCCAGCCCCAGAGCCTTTCCCTTCTCCTTGGTGGTGAAGAAGGGGTCGAAGATCCGGTCCAGGTGTTCCGGGGCGATGCCGACCCCGGCGTCGATCACCTCCAGGATCACCCGGTCGGTGGCCGGGTCGAAGGCGGTGGAGATCACGATGGTGGCCCGGTCCGGGGAGGCCTGGACCGCGTTGACCAGCAGGTTCGTGAGGACCTGCTGCATCTGCTCGGCGTCGCACCACACCGGGGGCAGCCCACCTCGCCGGTGCACCACCTGGATCTCCCGGGTGGAGAACCGGTCCGACAGCAGCGCCAGGGTGCTGTCGATCACCTCTTCCAGGTCCGTCTGGGCCTGCACGGGCCGGGCCTGGCGGGAAAAGGTCAGGAGGTCCGACACGATGCGCCCGATCCGGGACGTCTCCCCGGCAATCTGGGCCAGGAACTTCCGGACCTCCGGGAGGCGATCGGGGGGGATGCCCTGGTCGGTGAGGATGCGCTGGACCAGCCTGGCGAGGTTCAGGACCCCGGCCACCGGGTTGTTGATCTCGTGGGCCACGGTTGCCGCCAGGCGACCCAGGGAGGCCATGCGCTCCGCCTGGGCCAGTCGCTCCCGGGCAGAGTGGAGCTGGGCTGTCCGCTCCTCCACCTTCTGTTCCAGGGCCTGGGTCAGGGCGTTCAGTTCCGCCATGGCCTGGGCCAGGCGCTGTCGGAGGTCCTCGAAGGACTGCTCCAGTTCTCCCAGTTCCAGCGGGGCATGGACCTCGATCGGGCGGTCCAGTCCCCGGGCCGTCAGGGACCGGATGGCCTGGACGAGGCGGCGGATGGGGACCCCCACGAACTTCCGGGTGACCAGGAAGATCAGGGCCCCGAGCAACGCCACCTCGACCAGGGCCCGCTGGAAGGCCTGGCGACGCAGGCGATCGCGCTCCTGGTCCACGAGCCCCATCGACATGCCGACGTCCAGCACTCCCAGCACCCGGATCTCGGGCGGATGGGCATGGCAGGCGGCGTTGGCGCAGGCCGGCTCGTTGTAGATGGGGGTGATCATCCCCAGGACCCGACGGCCGTCATCCCGGTGGAAGATTCGGGTCCGGGTGGGCACGTCCACGGTCACCAGGGGTTCCTCCCGGGCATGGCAGAGGTCGCAGGCCTCGGCCCGCTTGTCCACCAGGGCTCCCTGGTCCTCGCCGGTGGAGAAGACGATCCTCCCCTCCTTGTTGAAGATCCGGACCTTCTCGATCCCGTTCTGGCGGGCCACCGATCGCATGATCTCGTAGGCCGCGTCCCTCCGGTCCTCGAGCATCGCGTGCCAGGTGGCGTTCACGATGGCGTTGGACAGTTGTTCCGAGGCCATCGTCATCTGGTTTCGCAGCAGGAGTTCCTGGTTGCGCACGTCGATCCAGGCAGACCCGCCGGCCACCACCGCGACCACCAGGACCAGGTAGAGGATCAGCCGGAGGGCGAGGCGCGGCGGGGCCAGCAACCGCTGAAGCCCCCGGAGGATGCTGTGAACGCCCGAGTCTGCCATGCGGATCTCTCCGATCGTCGGCACCCCGTGTCTGCAAGGTAGATCAGAACCTCTGCCGAAGGAATGCCCCGAGGGCAGGACCGGGCGTGGACCGATCGGGGGGTCACCGGGGGGATCGGAAGGCCCGGATGCGCTCGTCGGCGATCGCCCGGGAACGGGACCGCAGGGGCCCCAGGGCCTCCAGCAGCCAGGCGGCCGCCTCGTCGGGGCCCGCCGTCGCCGGGGCCTCAAGGATCGGGACCCCGAGGCGATTCAGGAACGGCCCCAGGTCTCCCGGGCGGACGTTCCCCTCCCCGGAGGCCCCTGCGGTCCCGACACGCCGGACCACCGCCACGGGAATCCGATCTGCCAGTGCCCGTTGCGTCACGTCCCGGACCAGGTCCTCCGGAGTGTGGGGGGGCGACGTGGACGGCCGGCCGGGATCCGCCTCCCGGGTGGAGAGGACCTTGTCCAGGCAGGCTGCCAGCCGGGATGCCCGGGCGGCCGACCGCAGCAGCACGGATCGGACCGGGGCCTCTGGACTTGCCAAGGGGGCCGGGGAGGGGGCCTGTTCCGAGGAGGGAGCGGGACCGGCGACGGGCCGGGGATTCGGGTCGCCTGCCGAAGCCCCTGGCGACAGGGCGAGGTCCGGACCCACGTGAAACACGAAGCCCAGCACGCGCTCGGCCTCCAGCCATCGCCGGGCCAGGTCCCAGGCCTGGGCCTCGGTTCCCGGCGACACCGCCACGTCCACGTGCCAGAGGTCCGGGTCTCGCCGGTTCAGGCCCCGGAGGGTCCCGGGGCCGAGGTCCGTGGGGTCCTGGAACCGCAGGTGCAGCACCGCCAGCGGGAAGGGGCCTCCCAGGGCCCTCGGTGGTCGCACCGGAGTCGGGGAGGCCGGGACTCCGGGGGAAGTGGCAACTTCGGGGGGAGGGGTTGCGGGATTCGGCAACGTCAGTCGGCAGGCGACCTCGGCCAGCAGCAGGAGTCCCACCGCGGCTCCCAGTCCCCGGGCGGCGGACCACCAGGCGGCCCGCTTCCATCCCCGGCCGGTCCCCCAGTGGATCCCGAGGCCGAAGATCGCCGCCGGCACCCCCAGGTCCCAGGGGCGGACCGGGAGGCCCGCCACCCAGGCGATTCCCAGGAGGCCCAGGGGAGGCAGCAGCAGCAGGATCGACCGCCAGGCCGACGAGGCGATCCAGGGCCAGCGACCCCCGAGACGTGCCCCCATGCCGGCGCCCAGAATCCAGGGCAGGAGCAGGATCCACAGGATGACTCCCGGGGCGATGGGAACCTCCGTCGCCGGGGATGCCGTCCGGTCCGGGGCCGTCGGAGGGGTGTCGGGGCCTGGGGAGGGGGTGTCCCCGGGCAGGGGAGTCCACAGGGCCGAGGCGGGGATCGGCGAGAGGCGATCCACCAGGGCCGTGACCAGCGCCTCGGGAGTCCCCTCGGGGGCCACGGCGCAGAGGGCCCCGGCCGGGCGTCCCGGACAGTTCTCTGGACGGAGCAGTTCGATGTCCTTGCACCCGGAGGATTCTGGACAGATCCGGACCGTCAGGCGATCGGCCCCGGCAGTGATCGATTCCACGGTGCCCACGGGCGGGTCCCGGAGGGCCGCCAGCACCCGCTCCGGCGAATCGACCCGGAGCACGCAGGCGGCGCCACCGCAGACGTCCAGGACCCCCAGGACCAGCGGCAGCCATGCCATCGGGACCTCCCTCGGCCCGGCCCGCAAGAGTAGCATAGGATGTCGTGCCGCCCTTGCTGCGGGGGAGCCCGTGTCCGGTCCGATCCCGCCGACGCCCCGCCCCGTCCGGATCGCGGTAATCGCCGTGTCGCTGGCGCTGGTGGCGGCGACGTTCTGGCCCTATGGCGCCCAGTGGTCCCGCCGCGATGACGGGCGGGTCTTCACGGGCCTGCTGGTCCGGGTGCCCGACGGGTGCAGTTATTTGTCCTGGATGGAACAGCACCGGGAGGGGGCCCTGCTGGTCCGCAACCGGATGGCCCTGGACGCCCCGGGGACCCTATTGCCGAACCCTGCCTGGCTGCTGCTGGGGGCCGTCGGGGCCCTGACGGGTCTTCCATCCATCACGGTCTATCACGGCGGTCGGGCGGTCTTCGCCCTGGCCTGGCTGGCCGTGCTCTGGGGGCTGTGCCGGCAGGCGCTGCCGGGGCGTCCCAGGACCGCCCTGGCGGCGTTCCTGATGGCGGCCTCCGGGAGCGGCCTCCTCTGGGTCCGGGCCCTCGGTCTCGAGGTGGAGACGGCGGACTGGATTCCCGAACTCTGGACCTGGCCGTCGATCCTGCTCTACCCCCACTTCGCCCTCTCGCTGGCCCTGGCCGGGGGAGGGGTCCTGGGCTGGTGGCGGTTCCAGCAGGAGGGACGGCGCCGGGACCTCGGGACGGCCGGGGTCTGTCTGGCCCTGCTGGGACTCGTGCATCCCTACACCGCGCTGGCGTTGCTGGTGGCGGTCGGGGTGCACCAGGTCCTCGGACGACTCGGGTCCCGCGAGGGTTCCCGGGGGGCCGGGTGGGTGATGGTCGCCCTGGCCGGGGGCCTGGCCCTCCTGGGCAGCCAGTGGTGGTGGTCGCCGGCGATGCGATCCTGGGCCGCCGAGAACGTGATGCCCTCGCCGCCACCGCTGCACTACCTGCTGGGTCTGGGCCTGCCGGGCCTGATGGCCCTGGTCGGGGTCCTGGAGCGGACCCGGAGGCGCACCTGGGACTCCCGGGGCCTCTTCCTGATCTCCTGGGTCGTGGCGGCCTTCGGACTGGCCTATGCCGCCCCGCTCGTCCCGGTGGAGCGGCGATGCGTCGAGGGGGTCCACGTGGCGGTCTGCCTGCTGGGGGTCTCGGCGGTCGGGGACTGGCTGGAACGGCGGTCCGGGGTCGTGGCCGCGGCGATCTGCGTGGCCCTGGTCCTGGCGGTGATCCCGACCAACGTCGGCGTCGCCTGGCGGGAGGCGACCTCCCGGGTGCCCGGCCGGGTCCACGACGACTGGCCAGACCTCTTCGGGCAGGTGCGGGCCCTGCCGGAACCCCGGACCGTGATGGCCGATGCCCGGACCGGGATGTTCCTGGCGGGCTTCGCGGGGGCCACGGTCTATGCGGGCCATGACCAGTTGACCCCGAGCCTGCCCCAGAAGGTGGAATCCCTGAAGGCCTTCCTGGAGGCCCCGGCCCCCTGGTCCCATCGCCTGGCCTTCCTGCGCCAGGTGGGGGCCCGCTGGCTCGTCACGGACCCCCGGCGGCCTCCTCCGGGGATCGGGGAGGATCCGGGCCTGCCTCCCGAGGGGCCCCTGGCCTCGGGGCGCACCTGGGCCCTCTGGGGCCCCTTCGACTGACCCCCGGTCCGACGGCTGGTCGGCCTGGACCGTCCTTGGACAGTTCAGGCCAGGAGGCCCCTTCCGTCGCCGCAACCCGCGGAAATACCGGACGTCGTTGGTTGGCACCGTTCCTGAAACGGACCGGACCTGCGGACCGACGGAGCGGCAGCCATGAACGTCCGGGTGCGATCGGCAGTGCTGGTGGGCATCGAGGGCATTCCGGTGGACGTCGAGGTGGACGTCTACCCGGGGATCGGGCACTTCGACATCGTGGGGCTTCCCGAGACGGCGGTCCGGGAGTCGAAGGTGCGGGTGCTGTCGGCCCTGCGGAACCTGGGTTACCGGGCCCACACCCGCTGGGTCACCGTGAACCTCGCCCCGGCGGACGTCCGGAAGCACGGATCCCTCTACGACCTGCCGGTGGCCCTGGGCGTGCTGGCCTGCCTGGAGGCCTTTCCCCCCGAGGCCATCCAGGGGATGTTGATCCTGGGGGAACTCTCGCTGGACGGGGAGATCCGCCCGGTCCAGGGAGTGCTCCCGATGGTCGCCGCGGCCCGGGAGCAGGGGACCCGGGAGGTGCTGGTCCCCGAGGCCAACGGGGCCGAGGCGGCCCTCGTACAGGGGGTCCAGGTCCGGACCGCCCGGGACCTCCAGGACCTGATCGATGCGCTGGCTGGTCGTCGGCCCCTGGGGGTGGCGGAGCCGGTGGCCCGGGACGCCTCCGGGAGGCACTTCGGCGGCCGCGCGGCGGACCTCGCGGAGGTCCGGGGGCAGGGCCACGTGAAGCGGGCCCTGGAGGTCGCCGCGGCGGGACGACACAACCTGCTGATGGTGGGGCCTCCGGGGTCCGGCAAGACCATGCTGGCCCGGCGTCTTCCGGGGCTCCTGCCGGAGATGACCGAGGCGGAGTGCCTGGAGGCGACCAAGGTCCACTCGGTGGCGGGCCTGCTCCGGGGGCGGGCCTCCCTGCTGCGGGATCGCCCCTTCCGGGCGCCCCATCACACCGCCTCGGCGGCGGCCATTGCCGGGGGCGGCAGTCGTCCCAGGCCCGGGGAGATCAGCCTCGCCCACCAGGGCGTGCTGTTCCTGGACGAACTGCCCGAGTGGCGCCGGGAGGTGCTGGAGGTCCTCCGGCAGCCCCTGGAGGAGGGCCGGGTCACCATCAGCCGCGCCCAGGCCGTGGTCACCTGGCCAGCGGACATCCTGCTGGTGGCGGCGATGAACCCCTGTCCGTGCGGATGGCTCGGGGACCCACGCCACGCATGCCGCTGCTCGGTGCCCGAGGTGGCCCGCTACCGGGCCCGGCTGTCGGGGCCGCTGCTGGACCGCTTCGACATCCACGTCGAGGTGCCGGCGGTGCCCTACCGGGACCTGGCCGGAGGTCCCCCGGGGGAGCCCTCCCAGGTGGTCCGGCAGCGGGTCGAGCGGGCCGTCGGGATCCAGCGACAGCGCCTGGGACCCGAGGGACCGGGCTTCAACGGGCGCATGGAGCCGGCCCAGGTGCGGCAGCACTGTCGGATTCCCCCCGAGGCGAGCCGGCTGATGGAGGCGGCGGTGGAGCGTCTGGGCCTGTCGGCCCGGGCCGTGGACCGGGTCCTGAAGGTCGCCCGGACCATCGCGGACCTGGACGCCTCGGAGGAGATCCGGGTGGTGCATGTCTCGGAGGCCATCCAGTACCGGATGCTGGATCGGGCTTCTCCGTGAGCGGATTGGGTCCCGGCCAGGGGGCCGGGGACCGGCGGTGAATCGCAGGCAGGCCCTGGGGGCCAGGAGGAGGCATGATGGCCAGAAACGAGGAACGCGGGAAGGACCTGGAGGCGTTGATTGCGGCGATGGACCGGCAGTTCGGCAAGGGCAGCGTGATGCGCTACGGTGAGGGGCCGGTGGAGCCGGTGGCGACGTTCCCCAGCGGATCCCTGGCGCTGGACCTGGCCCTGGGGACCGGGGGCGTGCCCCGGGGCCGGGTGGTGGAGGTCTTCGGGCCCGAGTCGTCGGGCAAGACGACCCTGGCCCTGGAGATGATCGCCCAGGTGCAGCAGGCCGGGGGGGCGGCGGCCTTCGTGGACGCCGAGCATGCCCTGGACCTCTCCTATGCGCAGCGCCTGGGGGTCCGGGTGGAGGACCTGCTGCTGAGCCAGCCGGATTGCGGGGAGCAGGCCCTGGACATCGTCGAGGCCCTGGTGCGCAGCGGGGCCCTGGACCTGGTCGTGGTGGACTCGGTGGCGGCCCTGACGCCCCGGGCCGAGATCGAGGGGGAGATGGGGGACAGCCACGTGGGGCTCCAGGCCCGGCTGATGAGCCAGGCCCTCCGGAAACTGGTGGCCACCTGTCATCGCCAGGGCTGCACGGTGCTGTTCATCAACCAGTTGCGGATGAAGATCGGGGTGATGTTCGGCAATCCCGAGACCACGACCGGCGGCAACGCGCTGAAGTTCTATGCCAGCGTCCGTCTGGAGGTCCGGAAGAGCGGGACCCAGAAGGGCGACGGCGGCGAGGTGACGGGGAACCGCGTCCGGGTGAAGGTGGTCAAGAACAAGGTGGCGCCCCCCTTCGGCGAGGCGGAGTTCGAGGTGGTCTTCGGGGAGGGGATCAACCACGTGCTGGAGATGATCGAGATCGGGGAGCGCCTGGGGGTGGTGGAGAAGTCGGGGGCCTGGTACTCCTTCCGGGGGGACCGGATCGGCCAGGGCCGGGAACAGGCGGACCGCCGGATCCGGGGCGACGAGGCGCTCCGGGCGGCGCTGGAGTCGGAGGTCCGGAACGCCCTCGAGGCCCGACGTCCGGGGGGCGCCCCGGCGGCCCGGGCCGCCTGACTGATCCCGGAGGGGCCATGCCTGACCCTCCCAGGGCCCCCGGGCTGCAGGCCTCCGGGGCCTCTCCAGGTTCCCTGCGTCCCCTGAGGCCATGCCTTGCGGGCTGGCTGCCGATGGACCTGGGGGGTGTCCGCGGCGGAACTGGGGTGAGGATCCAGGGATGGTTTTCCGGTATAACCGCGGGCATTCTCCGAGTCCTGTCGGGGGCGCCCTGGGCGAACGGGGGCATCGGGGATCGGGGGCATATCGGGGGGTGCATGATGAATGCCGGCGGTCGGGTGGTTTCCGCGGCGGTGTTCCTGGCGGCCTTGCCCGTTCTGGTGTCCGGCAGTCCCCGGGATGCCGGGTCGGTGATGTCGGCGCCGGACCTGTCCTACATCGATTCCCGGGGACGGGTCGTGACGCTGGATCCCGTCGTTGCGTCTTCCTCGGGCACCGCCGTCGCCCTCTTCCGGACCGATGTCCCAGATCGGTACGTGCGCCTTCGGGACGGCGTGCTGGTCCGGCTCGCGGTGCCCTCTGCGGTCTTTCCGTCGGATCTGGCCACCGAGGCGAGTCTGGAGCCCGATCGGCCGATCGACCGGGCCGCGACCACCTGGCGTTGCCGGGCTGCCGGTCCCGAGGCGGCCTTGAGGGCCTCGCGCACCCTGTGGGGCCGCCCCGGGGTGGTCTGGGCGCTGCCGGACTTCGGGGTGCCCATTGCCCTCCACGCCGTGCCCGAGGACCCCTACTACCAGGACCAGTGGTACCTGCGACCGGGTGCCTCGGGGACGGTGGATGTCGAAGGGGCCTGGGCGGTGACGCAGGGGGCCCCGCAGGTCGTGATCGCCATCGTGGACACCGGCGTCGATGATCGCCACCCGGACTTCGGCAGGGATCGATTCGTGCTGGGATGGGATTCGCTGGACCAGGACGCGGACCCGTGGCCCGGGCCCCTGGCGGCGAACGCCCATGGGACGCACTGTGCGGGGATCATCGGCGCTGCCCACAACCAGCGGGGCGTGGCGGGCGTGTGCCCGGGGTGCCGCCTGATGGCCCTGCGCTTCCTGAGCGGCCTGCCGGGGGACGATCACGTCCCGGAACTCTCCAACGCCGTCGAGGCGCTGCACCGCGCCGCGGACGACGGTGCCTGGGTCATCAGCAATTCGTGGGGCGTGTACGACGTCAACAAGCCCAAGATCGACCTGGCGCCGCTGCTGGATGCGGCGCGGTATGCCGCCACACACGGAGGCCCCGACGGGAAGGGGGCCCTGGTCATCTTCTCGTCCGGGAACCAGGCGAAGGCGATCGCGCCGGATGACCTGGCGGCCCTCCCGGAGGTGCTGTCGGTCGGTGCAGTGGACCGGTCTGACGTCCGCCATGCCTATTCGCAGTACGGCCCGGAACTGGACGTGGTGGCACCGGGCGGAGCGTCGTGGTGGAGGGACCCGCAAGTGGTGACCCTGGACACCGCGGGGACGACCGGCGGGAAGGGAAACGGTGCGAACAAGGGCGATGGATTCCACTACGTGTCCGCTGCCCTGGTCGAGGCCAGGAAGGACTGGCCGGAAGCGGACAGGACCGGCGAGGTGACGGCCTACTTCAACGGTACGTCGTCGGCGGCCCCGATCGTGGCCGGCATCGCGGGACTGGCATGGTCGGTGAACCCTGCCCTGTCGGCCCGGGAGGTCCGGCGGATCATCGAGGGGACCGCAGACCAGGTGGGACCGCTTCCCTACGTCAACGGACGGAACGACGAGTATGGACACGGGCGGGCGAATGCCGGTCGGGCGGTTCGGGCCGCAAGGTTCGGCGTGGACGGTCCCTCCGGTGCGGCCTGCGTCGAGGACGTGAACTGCGCCTCGGGCACCTGCCTGAGGGCGCCCGGGGCCACCGAGGGGACCTGTGTGGGCGGGGACCCGCCCGATCCGGGGATGACCGATCCTGCGACGGATCCGGACGTTCCGGTGGCGGACACCGCAAGACCGGACGCTGGACAGCCGGCCGATGACCTCGAGGCGAGGGACCTGCCGGGTGGGGAGGTCCTGTCGGACCTGGCCCGGGAGGACGCCCTGGCCGATGGGCCGGGAGGCGGTGACCGGCGGGGTGAGGTGCCGGAGTCGGCCCCGGTCGAGGATGACCGTGCGTCGGGGGGCGGGTGCGGGGCTGGGGCAGGGAGGCCAGCGGGTGCGGCGGCCCTGATCCTGGTGCTGGTGGCTGGCCTGGGGTTTCGGTGGCAGACCATCGGGAGGGAGAGGACCATGGCCCGGGCGACCGGACGGCCGGAATCACGCCTGCACGGCGCCTGCCTGCGACCTCGGGGCAGGTCCGTCCGAAGGACCTGAACGCCCGTTGCGTCCAGGGGCCGTGACCTGAGGCCCCGGGCCTGCACGGCCGACGTTCAGGGCCGATCCGGGATCAGGCGCAGGGCCCCGGCCTTGTCCATCGGCTGGTTGTCGTTGCCGCAGCGGGGCGAGAGGCAGCAGGCGGGGCATCCCCTCTCGCAGCGGCAGTTCCGGAGCACCTCCCGGGCCATCGCCAGCATCCGGGGGAGGTCTTCGAAGGCTCGATCCGACAGGCCGATGCCCCCCTCCCAGCCATCGTAGAGAAAGAGGGCCGGGCCGCCGGTGTCCTCCGAGGCCATCGTGCTGAAGCCCGCCAGGTCCGCCGGGTCGCAGTGCAGCACCAGCGGTGCGAGCCCGACCAGCACGTGCTCCAGGGCATGGAGGGCTCCCAGGAGGTCCTCGACCCCCGGCCGGGGCCCCGGGGCCAGGTCCAGCCGGACCCCGACGGTCTGGAAGGACCGTTCGGGCAGGTCCAGGTCCTCCCGGCCGATCACGTGGTCATGGCGCTTTCGCAGAAAGCCCGTGACCCGCCAGGTCATCTCCAGGTCCCCCAGGGAGGCCTCGAAGGGCGGCAGGGACCGGCGTTCCCGGGGAGGCCGGGCCCGGGCCCGCTTGTCGGTGATCGCCACGGTCCAGTAGTCCACGTCCTGGCGCCGGGCCACGGCCCGTCCCCCTTCCAGGTCCAGGTGCTCCACCCGGAAGGTGCGGCCGCCGTGGAGATAGATCGCCCCGGGGAAGGTCTCCCGGAGGGCCCGGTCCAGGTCCAGGGTCTCCAGCAGGGTCCCGTCCTGGGCGTCCTCCAGGGCGATCTGGCGGTCGCCGATGCGGTCCAGGCGCACGGCGTCCTGGGGTCGGGTCAGTCCCCCGTGGACGTATCCCGCCGAGGTGCGCCGCAACAGTCCCTGCCCCGCAAGCGCCTCGGCGATCTCGTCGGCCAGGGCGTCCTCGCCGGGGCGGACCGGCAGCTCGGTGGCGGCGCACAGCAGGTGCCCGGCGATCACGTGGGGGTTCCGGAGGTCGATGGTCGCCCGCTCCCAGGAGCGGTCCAGCAGCATCTCCGGGTGGTGCCGCAGGTACTGGTCCAGGATGTCCGGGAAGGCCAGGAAGACCCCCAGGGAGGGCCCGCCCCGCCGTCCGGCCCGGCCCACCTGCTGCCAGAACCCGCTCTGGCTGCCGGGCCAGCCCGCCACGATCACCGCATCGAGGTCCCCGACATCGATGCCCAGTTCCAGGGCCGTGGTGGAGACCAGTCCCCGGAGGCGCCCCTCCCGGAAGTCCCGTTCCAGGGCCCGGCGTTCCTCCGGGAGATAGCCCGCCCGGTACGGCGCGATGGGCAGTTCCCGGCACCGGGGGTCCCGGGAGATCAGGCTCGCGATCCACTCGGCCCCCCGGCGGGACTGGGTGAAGCACAGGGTCTTCAGGCCTCCCTCCACCAGCCGGCCCAGCAGCGTGCGGGCCAGCACGAAGGGCGAGGGTCCTCCGGGGTCCCCGCCATCCCAGATCACCAGGGTCCGGGGCCCGGCCCCGGCCCCGTCCTGGTCGATCACGGTCGCCGGGCGGCCGGTCAGGGCCCGGGCATGATCCCCGGGGTTGGCGATGGAGGCCGATGCCAGGACCCAGGAGGGGTGTCCGCCGTGGGCCTCGACGACCCGGGACAGCCGCCGGAAGACCTGGGCCACGTGGGACCCGAAGAGGCCGGTGTAGCGATGGGCCTCGTCCACGACCACCACCCGGAGATGGGAGAAGAAGCGATGCCACTGGTGGTGGTAGGCCAGGGCCTCGTGGACCTCGTAGGGATTGGTCAATACGACCCGGGACTCCTGGCGGATGCGGGCCCGGCGGGTCCGGGGCGTGTCGCCGTCATAGACCGCCGGGAGCAGGTCGAGGCCCGACTCCCGGTCCGCCCGATCGATCACTGCCCACTGGTCCTGGCTCAGGGCCTTCAGGGGGTAGAAGAGCAAGGCCGTGGCCTCCTCGTCCCGGGCCAGGATCTCCAGCATCGGCAGCAGGAAGGCCCAGGTCTTCCCCGAGGCGGTCGGCGTGGACAGGAAGAGGTCGTCGCCGTCCCGGAACCGGGCCAGGGCCTCGGCCTGGTGTCGGTACAGGGCCTGGAACCCGAAGCGGTCCAGGGCCTGTCGCACGGACGGGTGCAGGTCATCGGGCATCGGGACCAGGGAGGGGGGCCGCCCGTCCAGTCGGAAGACCTGCCGGTCGCAGGGGGCCAGCAGGGGGTCCTGGCAGGCCCGATCCAGCACGTCGTCGAGGGCGGTCCTCACGGGGCCTCCTCGGCCCTCTCGACCAGGGCGACCCACAAGGCCATCGTGTCCAGCACGTCCAGCCGGTTGTGCCAGGCGATCGCCGCCAGGAGCCCCCCGGCCTCTGCCGGGTCCCGGAGGTACTCCTGGTAGAGCCGGGGCACCCAGGACCCCGGGAGGTCCTCGGCCCGATTCCGGCCCAGGACCTCTCGGGCCAGTGTGGACAGGCGGGCATCGGAGGCCGCCGCCCGGAAGGCCCGCCGGGCCGGCGGCAGCAGGTCCAGGTGGGCCGGGTCGAAGGGCCACGGTCTTCCCCAGTAGGCGGCCCGGCCGCAGAGGCAGGGCCAGTCGAAGGAACGGCCGTTGAAGGTCAGGATCACCCCGGTCCGGTCCATCTCCCGGGCCAGGGCCTCCACCAGCGCCGGTTCCCCGTCGGGACCCGAGACGACCCACTGCACGACCCGGACCCCGTTGTCACACAGTCGAGCGGTGCCGGCCACCACGATGGGGCTGCCCCCGAACAGCCCTCCGGTCTCCAGGTCCAGCGCGCACAGGTCCCCCGGGTCCCCCAGCAGCGGGACCGCCGCGAGCAGTGGCGCCGAAGGCCCCAGGCGGCGGGCCAGGCGCCGGGTCAGCCAGGCCGCGTCCCCACGGTCCTGGTGTCGGGTCAACGTCCGGGCATGATGGCCGAATCGGGGATGGTCCCGGAGTGCCTCCAGGTCCTCCACGCCGGCCTGGCGCAATCGGGCGGCGGTGCGGTCCCGGATGCCGGGGACGGCCTCCAGGAGCCTTCCCAGGCGGCGCCGGAGGGCCTCGGGACGTCCCCGAGGACTGGGGAAGTCCCGGGTCTCCTCCACCCGCCAGAGGTCCGGTCCCGCCCGGGTGGTCCCGGGACCCAGCAGGTCCTCCAAGGGGCGACCCCGGCCCCGGCGCAGCCATTCCCGCCGCAGCCCTTCCTCGTCGGGGGAGGGGGATGGCGGCGGCGGGACCCCCCAGGAGTCCCGGCCACGAGGCCTGCGGCTCCACAGGTCCCCGTCCCGCTGCCGCAGGGCCTCGAGCCGTTGCCGCAGCAGACGGGCCACCTCGTCCTTCCGTTCCACCGGCATCGGAGGACCTCCCGGGGCATCATGCAGACCCTTCCCGGAACGGGTCAAGGGGGGCTCTCGGGTCCGGCTCCGGGCCTCAGGGGACGGAGCGCTTCAATGCCGAACCGGGCGGCCAGGGAGGGCGGAATGCCGTGGCAGGCCGGGTCGTGGAGGCAGTCCCGGCAGTCCCGGGCCTTGACCCGCCGGTCGGGGGCCGGGGAGACCGGGGCGCCCGGGTCCAGGTAGTCGATGTCGGTCCGGGGCGTCATGCCGGCGGTGTCTCTCGGGGCCGGGAGCACCGGGGTGGGGTCCCGGAGGATGCACGGGGGCGGCGCGCAGTCTCCCAGGAAGGGGTCCACGGTGCGGGATCGGGCCCGGCAGGCCTCCAGGGCACGGTCCAGGGCGGGCCCCATCTCCTCCAGCGACACGGCCAGGTCCGGGGCCTTCCGGTGCCCCACCTCGTTCATCATGGTCAGGAAGAAGGTGGCCGCGTCGTCGGACGGCCCCAGGATGTCCGCGACGAAGCCCACCAGGTCCGGCAGGTCCGGGAGGTTCAGGCGGTTCAGCATCACGTTCACGGTGATCGCCAGCGGCGGGGCCTCGGCGGCCAGGTTGCGCAGCCCCTGGACGGCCCGGTGGAACTGCCCCCGGGTCCCGGTAATCCGGTCGTAGACCTCGGGGCGATGGGAGTGGAAACTGACCAGCAGTCGTTGCACGCCCAGTTCCCGGATCTCCCGGACCCGATCCGGGTCGGCGAACCGGACGCCGTTGGTCTGGAGGCCGATTCGGCTGGCCCCCAGGTCCCTCAGGGCCTTCAGCAGGTCCTTGAACCGGGGATGGATCGTGGGCTCTCCACCGCTCAGCATCACCTCGTCGGTCTCGGGCCGGAGGACCGGTCCCAGCAGGGCCGGCAGGTCCCCGGGTTCCAGGCGCCTGGGACCCAGGCGGACAAAGCAGAAGGGACAGGCCTGGTTGCACCGGAACTCGACTCGGAGGAGCAGTTCCCGGTAGCGTCCTCCGCCGACCTCGAGCCATCGGGTCGTCCCGGTCTCCCGGGAGTCCTGGCCATGCCCGGGAAGGTCCACGCCGAGGGGGATGGCGGCCCGGATCCTTCCGGGCAGGGCGTCCAGCGTTCGCAGGAGTCGCGCGCGCTCCTCCTCCGACGGCACGGCCCCCGGGGCCTGCCGGTAGCGGATCCGGTAGCCGCCGGCCTCCCGGTAGAAGGCCTCCCCGGGCAGGACGCCCGGCGGGATCACCTCGATCTGGAACCGCGGTTCGGGACCGGTCCCGGCCTCCAGCGACAGGCCCGGTCCCGGGGGCAGCAGGCGGACCGAGAAGCCCGATGCGACCAGGGCCTCCTCCAGCACCTCCCGGCAGGTCCGCGTCTCCAAGGCGACCTCTCCTGGCCTCGGAGGGCATTATACGTCCGGGATCGGGACCCACCGGCGGAGGCCCTTGACGGGAGGTCCGGGACGGGGGAAAACCTCCGCCGGGAGGGTCGCCGCGATGTTGAATGACACGGTCCGGCCCTGGCTCCAGGGGCATCTGGCGGGGCCCTATCGCCTGGACGATGCGGGTCGCGACCTGGTGATCCGGGCCAACGCCGCGCTGGACGACACCTACCGCCAGGGTCACGATCACCGGCCCGCGGCCTGGTGGTCCCGGATGGTCCATTCCCGCCTGGAATGGCTCCCGCCGGCCCACCGGGACACGCTGGTGGACGTGGGGTGCGGATCGGGCCTGCTGACCCGGGCCCTGATGTCGACCCGGACCTTTCGCCAGTGCCTCTCGGTGGACCTCAGCGCCGCCCAACTGGCGGCCCTCCGGCGGCACCTGGCCGAGGAGGCCATCGAGGGCGTCTGGACGGCCCGGGCCGACGTGCACCGGCTGCCCCTGCCCTCGGAATCGGTGGACTGCGTGGCGGGCAACTCGATGCTCCACCACCTGCCGGACGTTCTGGCCTTCCTGGGGGAGGTCCACCGGGTCCTTCGACCCGGGGGTGTGCTGCTCTTGACCCACGAGCCGACCGTCTCGGCCGAGCGGCTCGAGGGGCTGCTCCGGCGGCCCATCGCCTCGATCCGCCGCCGCCTCCGGGGCCTCCCCCGATCCCTTCGGGCCTCCGGGTCCCCCCCGGCCTTCACGGACCTCTGGGTCTTCGACCAGGCGGGGATCCGGCAGTGCCTGGTCCAGGCGGGGTTCGACGAGGTTCGGATCGAGGCCCGGGGCTTCCTGGCGACGCCTCCCCTCTCCCTCTGGGACCACCTCTCGGTGCGCCTGCTGGGACGGCTGCCGCCTCCGGAGGTCTACGGGAGAGTCCGGGACGTCCTGGACCGGCTGGACGCCGTGGTCTTCGGTCCCTGGTTGCCGCCGGATCGCTTCAGTTCCTTCGGCGTGGTGGCCCGGAAAGGGTCGACGGCCTCGGTGGAATTCCCCTGGCAGCCGTTTCCCTCCTTGTTCCGCTGTCCGGAGGACCAGGGCGTGCTCGAAATCGGGGATCAGGGGCTTCGGAATCCGCGGACCGGCCGCCTCTACCGGGGCGCCCCGTCGGAGGGGTTCGACTTCGTGGCCGAGGGCCCATGAGGGACGTCATCGCGGCCATCGCCACCGGGAGCGGCCCCGCCGCCATCGGCATCGTGCGCCTCTCGGGCGAGGGATCCTGGGAGGTCGCCCGGCGCCTGTGCCCGGACCTGCCAGATCCGCCCCCGGTGCGCCGCATGACCCGGGTGCGTCTCCGGCATCCCGCCACGGGACGCCTGCTGGACGAGGCCCTGGGGGTCTTCTTCGCCCCGGAGGCCTCCTACACCGGCGAGGAATCGGTCGAGTGGCACTGTCACGGAGGGCCCCTGGTGGTCCAGGGGGTGCTCTCGGCCTGCCTCGAGGCGGGGGCCCGGGCGGCCCGCCCCGGGGAGTTCACCCGGCGGGCGCTGGCCTCAGGACGCCTGGACCTGGTGCAGGCCGAGGCCGTCTCCCTGATGACCCAGGCAGGGACCACGACGGCCGTCGATGCGGCCCTGGAGGCCCTCCAGGGCCGACCCTCCCAGGAGATCGCCGAGGTCAAGGAGACCCTGCTGGACGTGCTGGCGGAGGTCGAGGCGGCGCTGGACCACTCGGAGGAGGACGGCGTCGTGGCGGACCTGGAGGCGGCCCGGGACGCCCTGGACGAGGTCCGGCGCCGCATGGAGGACTGGCTGGCCTCGGCCCGGCGCCTGCGCCCGGCCATCGCTGGGGTCCGGGTGGCCCTGGTGGGGGCCCCGAACGCAGGAAAGTCGAGTCTCTTCAATGCATTGCTGGGTCAGGCGCGGGCCCTGGTGGACGACGAGCCCGGGACGACCCGGGACCTGGTCGGAGAACTGATGGTCCTGGCCGGGGCTCCGGTGTGGATCTGGGACACCGCGGGACTGCGGCAGATGGGGGCGGGGCGGGTCGAGGCCGAGGGCATCCGGCGAGCCCTCCAGGCTGCCCGGGAGGCCGACATCGTGGTCTGGGTGGTGGACGGGACCGGGCAGGTGGACCCGGGACCGATGCCGGACCGGCTGGACCTGGTGGTCCGGACCCGGCGGGACCTGGGGCCTCCCCAGGCGCGCATCCCCCCGGTGGAGGTGCCGGTCGTGGACACCTCCGCCCGATCGGGCACCGGCCTGGACCAGGTCCGGGGACACCTCACCCGGATGGCCCAGCAGTCGCTTCATCGGGCCGCCCAGGCCCGGGTCGTGGTGATGGGAGACCGACAGCAGGATGCCCTGCGGGATGCCCTGGCCGCCGTGGCGGAGGCCTGGGAGGCCTGGTCCCAGGCCAGTCCCCTGGAGGTCACGGCCGCAGCCCTGCGCCGGTCTCTGGAGCACCTGGGGGAGATCGACGGGACGCATCTGGTCGAGGAGATCCTGGACCGGGTCTTTTCCCGCTTCTGTGTCGGCAAGTGATCCGAGGGCCTCGGGGGGGCCGTCAGGACTGGAAGAGTTCCCGCTCGATGAGCCGGGCCAGGAAGGCCTTGAAGCGGGCCACGTCGCCAGGGGAGATCCGCTGGAACTTGACCCCCATTCCGGGCTCCTTGCCCTGCCCCGGCGCGCGCCACCAGACGACCTCGCCGGTCACCGAGAGGGGTTCCTGGTCCGTGTCGTCGAGGTAGATCCGCAGGACGACGATCTGCCCCGGCGGAGACGGCTGGTCCGTGCGCACGAACGCCCCGCCGGCGCTCATGTTCATCATCAGCATCTCGGTCTCGTCCAGGTCGATGTCGCGGCCAAAGACGCCGTAGATGCGGGTCTGGTAGCGGGGATGCTGCCGCTTGTCCGAGTTCCCGTCGCCCATGGGTCCTCTCGCTCCGTCACCGGGGGCCTATTGTGGCGCGGAACGCCCTGGGTGACCAGTCCGGGGCGGTCTTCCCCGTGCCTGACCCCCCGTCCCATGCGCTTGCGCCCGCGACCGAACGCCCCCATCCCTCACCGGGAGACCACCAGCAGGCTCAGGCCCCAGGGCATCGGGACCCGGCGACCCAGGGCCCGCTCCAGTCGGAACACCGAGAGGAGCAGGTCGTTCGCGGGCCCCACGGCCAGTCCCACGTCGCTCCGGCCATCCCGGCGGTCTCCGAGGACCCGTCGGGCCAGACGGCTCGCCGCGGCCAGCGGAAAGAGCAGGGAGTTGGTCCAGGAGACCCGATCCGGCGAAAAGCCCGCCTCGGCCAGCCGTTCCAGGAATTCTCGGCGGCGATACCGGCGCAGGTGCTGCAGGGCCCGGTCATGGGTCGAGAACAGCCAGGGATGGCAGGGGACCGAGGCCAGGAACGGACCCCCGGGCCGGAGCACCCGGCGGATCTCCCGGAGGGCCGACCGGTCGTCCTCGATGTGCTCCAGGACGTCCATCGCCATCACGCCGTCGAAGCGGGCGTCCGGGAAGGGCATGGCCGTGGCATCCCCCACGACGACGGGACAGCCGGTGCGCTGCCGGGCGATCCCGGCGGCCACCTCGCTGCGGTCCAGCCCCGTGAAACGGCCCTCGCCGGACAGGAAGCGCATCATGCCGCCGGTGGCGCAGCCCACGTCCAGGACCTCGGAGTCGGGTCCCAGGCCCGCGGCCCGGTAGGCGTCCCGGAAGATCGCCCGCATTCCCAGGAACCAGAAGTGGCGGTCCTCGACGGCGGCCATCAACTGGTATTCCCGGAGGTCCATCGGACACCCGCGTCCGTTCCGGGACGAGGATAGCACGACCCCGATCGGGAACCGGAACTGCCCGAGGCAGCGCCCGGGGCGTCGTCCGGCCGGGGGATGGCCAGCAGGAGGCATCCGGCTCAGGCGTTCGCCTTGCGGGAGTCCCGGAACCCCTCCAGCAGCGAATAGACCACGGGCACCACGACCAGGGTCAGGAGGGTCGAGGTGATCAGGCCGCCGATGACCGCCACGGCCATGGGCGACCGCATCTCGCTTCCCTCGGAGAAGCCTGCGGCCACGGGCAGCATCCCGAAGATCATGGCCGCCGTGGTCATGAGGATCGGCCGCAGCCGGACGGGGCCGGCCTTCAGCAGGGCCTCCCGGGTGGAGTCCCCGGCCTCCTTGCGCTGGTTGGCATAGTCCACCAGCAGGATGGCGTTCTTGACCACCAGTCCCATCAGCAGGATCAGGCCGATGAAGGTCGCGATGTTCAGCGTCTTGCCCATGATCAGCAGGCCCAGGAAGGCCCCGACCAGCGAGAAGGGCAGGGACATCATGATCGTGAAGGGGTGCAGGAAGGACTCGAACTGGGCCGCGAGGATCAGGTAGACCATCAACACTGCCAGCACCAGGGCCGTGATCAGGTAGCCGAAGGATTCCTGCATGACCTTGTTCATGCCGGCCCACTCGCCGGTGACCCCCTTCGGCAGCACCTCCCGGGCGACGGCCTCCACCTGCTTCATCGCCGTCCCCTGGGCGACCCCTTCCAGGTCCGCCAGCACCGTGACCTGTCGCTCCCGTTGCAGGCGCTCGATGCGGCTCGGGCCCGTGCCCTCCTCCAGGCGCACCAGTTGGGCCAGGGGCACCAGGGCCCCGGTGGTGGACCGCACCGTGAGCCCGGGAATGTCCCCGGGGCCGCGCCGCCAGGCGTCGTCCAGTCGCAGCCGCACGTCCACCCGGTCCCCGTCCATCGTGACCTCCGAGACCTTGTCGCCGGCGAAGAGCGTCCGGATCGTCCCGGCCACCTGTCCCACCATCACCCCGAGGTCCGCCGCCCGCAGCCGGTCGACGGCCAGGCCCACCTCGGGCTTGCCGCTCCGGTAGGTCGTGTCCACCCCGGCGAATCCCGGCATCCGGGACAGGCGGTCTGCGAGACCCTGGGCCGCCTGTTGCACCTGGTCTCGATCCCGCCCCCGGATCACGTACTGGATCGCGGCGTTCCGGGTACCGCTGACCAGGCGCTGCTCATTGGGCTCCACCGCGACCCGTGCCTCCGGAACCATCTGCTGCACAATCCTCCGGAGGAACACGATGGCGTCCTCCTGGGAGTAACTCCGCTGTGTCTTCGGCACCAGGTCCACCTGGAGGTCCCCTTTGTTCACTTCCCCCAGGGACCCGCCCCCGATGGTCACCATCGTCTGGGTCACTCCCGGGACCTCCCGGATCCGGGCGGCGATGGTCTCCATCACCTCCGTGGTGACCCGGAGGTGCGTTCCCTCGGGGAGTTCCACGTGGACGAGGGCCTGGGACCGATCCGACTGGGGCATGAACTCGGACTTCAACGTGGGCACCAGGGCCAGCGTTCCCGCCAGGAACCCCACGGCGATCAGCAGCACGATGCCCCGGTGCCCCAGGGCCCATTGCAGGGTGCTCCGGTAGAGGGAGTCCACCCGGTCCAGCACCCCACCGATCAGCCGGGAGATCGCCCCGTGTCCCTCCTCCTCCCGGAGCATCCGGGCCGAGAGGGTCGGCGTCAGCGTGAAGGCCACGAAGAGGGAGACCGCCACCGCGAAGGCCACGGTCATCCCGAACTGGAAGAAGAAGCGCCCGATGATCCCCTTCATCGTGGCCACCGGTACGAAGACCGCCAGAATGGCCGCGGTGGTCGCCATCACCGCCAGGCCGATCTCCGCGGTGGCATCCCGGGCAGCCTGCATGGCCCCCTTGCCCATCTGGAGATGGCGGTGGATGGCCTCGATGACCACGATGGCGTCATCGATCAGGATCCCGATGGACAGCGACAGTGCCAGCATCGTCATCTGGTTCATCGTGAAGCCCAGGGCCTGCATGAAGCCGAAGGTCGCGATGACCGACGTGGGCAGGGCCAGAGCGCTGATGAAGGTGGCCCGCCAGTCCCGCAGGAACACCCAGACGATCAGGATGGCCAGCAGCGCCCCGAAGGCCAGGTCGAACCGCACGTCCCCGATGGCGTGCTCGATGAAGGTGCTGTCATCCCGGGGAATGGAGAGGGAGACGCCGGCAGGCAGCCGATCCCGCAACCGTTCCAGTTCCTCCTTGACCCGGTGGGCCGTCTCGACGGTGTTGGCCCCGGACTGTTTCAGCACCGACAGCACCACCGCGGATCGTCCGTTCACCGAGGAGTGGCTCCGGCGCTCGGCCGCGCCGTCCTCCACCCGGGCCACGTCGCCCACCCGGATCGGCGTCCCCTGGACGCTGCCGACGACCAGGGCGGCCACCTCCTCGGCGGAGTGGACCTCGCCTCGGGTCTTCAGGGCCCGCTCCCGGGAACCCTCGTCCAGATTGCCGCCGGGGACCTCCAGGTTCTGGAAGGCCAGGGCCTGGGCCAGGTCCCCGGGGGCCAGGTAGTGGGACTGCATCCGGGCCGGGTCCACCAGGACCTGCACCTCCCGTTCCTGGGACCCGATCAGGTCCACGCTGCCGACCCCTCGGACGACCTGAAGACGCTGCTTCACCTGCTCGTCGGCGATCCGGGTCAGTTCCTGCACCGGCATGTCCCCGAAGACCGCCACGTTCAGGATGGGCATCGCGTTGATGTCCAGGCGCTGCACGATGGGCGGGTCCAGGTCCTTGGGCAGTTCCCGGAGCACCCCCGAGACCTTGTCCCGGACGTCCTGGACCGCCTGGTCCGCGCTCCGTTCCAGTTCGAACTGGATCACCAGGAAGCCGACGTTCTCGAGGCACGTGGACCGCAGTTCCCGGATGCCACTGATGGTGTTGACCGCCTCTTCCAGTTTGTCCACCACCTTGGACTCGATGGTCTCGGGGTCCGCCCCGGGATAGACCACCGTGACCGTCACGAAGGGGAACTCGACGTTCGGCATCAGGTCCACGCCGAGCTGGGGATAGGCCACGATGCCGAAGACCAGCAGCAGGGAGATCATCACGGTGGCCAGCACGGGCCGCCGGATCGAGACATCGGAGAGTTTCATCGGGAGGTCCCTCCCGTCCCGTCCGGGGAGGCCAGGCGGGCCTCGCCATAGACCCCCGCCCGGAGAGCCCCGTCCGGATTGGGGATCTCCACGACGGCCAGGAAGGCCCGGGAGCCGGGGTTCGCCGAGGGGACCAGTCGGGTCACCTGGGCGTCCATCTCCTGTCCCGAGGCCGGAAGCCGGATCTTGAGCGGCGTCCCCACGGCCACCCGATCCGCCTGGGAGGAGGGGACCTGCAGTTTCAGTTCCAGGGGGTCCGTCTTCTCGACCACCACCAGCGGCGTCGGGGGCATCGCGGTGGCCGACTCGCCCTCGGAGATCATCCGGCGCACGACGATGCCGTCGTAGGGCGCGGTGATCACCGTGTCCCGGAGGGCCTTCCGGGCCAGGGCCAGGTTCGCCGAGGCCACCTCGATCTGGGCCTTCGCGGCCTTCCACCCGGCCTCCAGCACGTCCAGTTGGCTCTGGGGCACCGCCTCCTGGCTCCGGAGTTCCTGCAGGCGTCGGTACTGCAGTTCCGCGTTCCGGGCCTGGGCCTCGGCGGCCTCGAGCCCCGCCTGGGCCTGTCGGAGGCGCAACTGGTAGTCCTCGTCCCGGATCACGACCAGGGGGTCTCCGGCCCGGACCCGCTGTCCCTCGGCGGCCAGGACCTTCTGGACGACCCCTGGCACCTGGGCCATGAGGGTGCTCCGGCGATAGGGTTCCAGGGTGCCGCTCATCCAGGAGGTCCCCGAGTCGGTCGGCCGCACCTCGGCGGCGGTCCCGACCACCACGGCTCCCGCCGTGGGCTGCTCCGGCAGCGCCACCTTCCCGGAGGACTCCTGGCAGCCCACCACCGCCAGCGCCGCCAGCCCGATCCATCCCGTCCTGCCAAGTCTCATGATCTCGTCTCCCGGCAGAAGAAATCCCGCCGCCCGGTGGCGACGTCGGCAAACGATAGGGGCTGGGCCGGCTCCTGTCAATATTTTTTGAATAATGGTTCATTTTTGGGCGGAAAAATGGGTTACAATGACAGGGCCTCCTGCCAGGACCCAGAGGAGGGGTGATGGGAAGGATGCCGCTGTCCCCCGAGGCCCGCCAGAAGGTCCGGGATCGGCTGCTGGACGCCGCCGCGAGGGTCTTCGAGTCCCGGGGGTACCGGAGCGCCCGGATCGAGGACATCGCCCGGGGGGCCGGGGTGGCCGTCGGCACGGTCTACAAATACTTTCCGGGGAAGGCGGACCTGATCCTGGAACTGCAATACCGGCGCCTCGTGGCGGTCTGCGAGGAGGTCGAGGCCCTGGCGCGGCGGGAGGGGGCCTTCTGCGACAAGGTCCGGACCTACGTGGAGCGCTTCGTGGCCTTCGGCGCGGAGAGCCGCGGTTTCTTCGAGACGCTCCGGGAGTCACCCCAGTTCGTCCAGGAATCGGTGGCGGCCCATGGGGACAAGGTGCGCCGGATGCACGAGGTGCTGGACCGCATCATGGGGGAACTGGCAACCCTCATGGAGCAGGGCATCCGGGAAGGGACCCTGCGGCCCCAGTCCCCGGAGGACCTGGCCCAGGCGCTGTTGGGCCTGGCGCGGGGTCTCACGCTGCGGCGATTCCGGCAGTCCCGGGACCTGGAGGACCTGTCGGCCCGGATCCTCGACCTGTTTCTGCATGGGGCCGCATCGAGGACCGGGGGGCCCGGGGCCCCTTGCGAGGGAGGACCCGCCTGATGCCGTCATTCTGGTTGAACGGGCAGTGGACGTCGGTCGAGGTCGATCCGGACCGGACCCTGCTGGAGGTGATCCGGGGTCCCCTGGGCCTGTCGGGGACCAAGGAGGGCTGCGGGGAGGGGGATTGCGGGGCCTGCACCGTCGTGATCGGGACGCCGGAGGCGGGTCGGGTTCGCTACCGGGCCGTGACGTCCTGCCTGGTCCCCGCGTGGTCCGTCCAGGGGCGGATCGTGATCACCGTGGAGGGAATCGGGACGCCCGGGGCCCTGCACCCGGTCCAGAAGGCGCTGCTGGAGGCCCACGCGGTCCAGTGCGGCTACTGCACGCCCGGGGTCGTGATGTCCCTGCTGGCCCTGTTCCTGGACACGCCGTCACCCTCTGACGAGGAGATCCGGGCGGCCCTGGAGGGGAATCTCTGCCGCTGCACGGGGTACGTGCCCATTCGGCAGGCGGCCGAGGCGATCCGGAGCGGGTTTGCGGCGGGCACTGTCCGGACGGAGGAGATCCGCCCTCCCTGGCTGTCGGAGGTCGAGGCAGCCCTGTCGGGGGATCGGGGTGGGACCGGACTGGACGGAGATCGGTGGAAGAGCCCTGGGACCCCCGAGGAGGTGGACCGGCTGCTGGCGGACCTGGGGCCCCGAGCGACGCTGGTCGCCGGGGCCACCGACGTCCAGGTGGCCCGTCGCACCCGGGGGACCAGTCCCGGGGTCTGGGTGGACCTCTCCCGGGTCGCGGGCCTCGCCGACCTGGCCGTGGAGGCCGATCGGGTCCGGGTGGGGGCCGCCGTGCGCCTCGAGGACCTCCGGAAGGCCCTGGAGCCGGTCCTGCCCCCGCTGGCGGAGACCATCCGGACGATGTGCAGCCGGCCGGTCCGTCACCTGGCCACGCTGGCCGGGAACCTGATCAACGCCTCTCCGGTGGCCGACACGGTCCCGATGCTGCTGGTGCTGGATGCCACGGTCCGGATCCGGGGCCTCCGGGGCCGACGGGAGGTCCCGGTCTCCCGGTTTCTCCAGGGGTACCGGCAGGTGGACCGGGCCCCGGACGAGTGGGTCGAGGCCATCGAGATCCCCCGGGCCGATGGCGACTTCGTGCACTTCGAGAAGGCCTCCCGGCGACGGGAACTGGACATCGCGACGGTGAACTCCGCCCTCCGGATCCGCTGGGAGGGAGGCCGGGTCCGGGAGGCCCGACTGGCCTTCGGTGGCGTGGCCCCCACGACGGTCCTGTGCCCCAGGGCGGCGGATCGCCTCCGTGGCCGACCCTGGACCTGGGAGACCGCCGAGGAGGCCGCCAGGACGGCGATGGAGGAGGTGACCCCCATCGGCGACGTCCGGGGCAGTGCCGAGTTCCGGCGACGGCTCGTCCATCACCTGGTGCTGGGTCACTTCCGGGCCTGGCAGGAGTCTTCCGGAGGCACGCCATGAGCGACCCACGCAGCCCCATGCCGAACGACGGGGGCCGTTCCCCGGTCGGGGACCCCCATCCCCACTGGTGCGGGCCGGACCTGGTCACGGGCCGGGCCCGCTTCGTCGGGGACGACCGGGCCCCCGAGGGCATGCTGCACCTGGCCCCGGTCACCAGCCCGGTCGCCCACGGACACCTGCGGTCCATCGACCCGGCCCTGGCCCTGGCGATGCCGGGCGTCGTGCGGGTGATCACGGCGGCGGACATCCCGGGGCAGAACCAGATCGGCGGCATCGTGGCCGACGAGACGCTGATGGCCGAGGGCGAGGTGTCCTATGTCGGGGAGGTGGTCGCCGCGGTGGTGGCCCGGGACCCCGTCACGGCCCGGCAGGCGGCGGCGGCCGTGCGCCTGGAGATCGACCCCCTGGATCCGGTGCTGACGATCGAGGAGGCCGTCCGGCGGGGATCCTACGTGGGCCCGATCCGGCGGATCGAACGGGGCGACCCCGACGGGGTCTTCGCCACGGCCCCCCACGTCCTGTCCGGCGTCGCGGTGAGCGGGGCCCAGGAGCACCTCTACCTGGAGACGCAGCGCTGTCGGGCCTTCCTGGAGGAGGATGGGGCCTTGCTGCTCCAGTCCTCCACCCAGCATCCCACCGAGGTGCAGCGGATGGCGGCCCAGGTCCTGGGCATTCCCCGGAACCAGGTCTGCGTGGAGGTCCGACGCCTCGGGGGCGGGTTCGGCGGGAAGGAGTCCCAGGCGACCTCCTGGGCCTGCCTGGCGGCCCTGGCGGCCCGGCTCACCGGGCGGCCGGTGGAGGTCCTGCTGCACCGGGACGAGGACATGCGGTTCACCGGCAAGCGCCATCCCTACGAGGCCCACTGGCGCATCGCCTTCGACGGGGAGGGGCGCATCCTGGCCTACGAGGTGGACCTCCGGAGCAACGCCGGGGCCGTGGCCGACTGCAGCACATCGATCCTGGAACGGTCCATGCTGCATGCCGACAACGCCTATGACCTGCCTCATGTCCGCATTGTGGGCCGGCCCTGTCGCACCCATCTGCCGCCAGCGACCGCCTTCCGGGGCTTCGGGGCCCCCCAGGGGGTCTTCGCCATCGAGTCGGCGATCCAGGCCATGGCGAGGCACCTGGGCCTGGACCCCCTGGAGGTCCGCCGCCGCAATCTCTATCGCGAGGGCCAGACGACGCCCTACGGCCAGCCGGTCACGCACGTGGTGCTGACCGAGATGCTGGACCGGGCCCGGGAACTGGCCGACTGGGACCGGCGGCGGCAGGAGATCGCCCGGTTCAACGCCTCGTCCCGGACCCGGCGGAAGGGCATCGCCGTCACGCCGGTCAAGTTCGGGATCTCCTTCACGGCGGCCTTCCTGAACCAGGCCGGGGCCCTGGTCCACGTCTATGGCGATGGGTCCGTGTCGGTATCCCACGGGGCCATCGAGATGGGGCAGCAGGTCCAGACCAAGATCGCCCAGGTGGCCGCCGAGGCCCTGGGCGTCCGGCTGGACCGGATCCGCATCGAGACGACCAGCACCCGGAGGGTCGCCAACATGTCCCCCACGGCGGCCTCCACCGGGGCGGACCTCAATGGGGCCGCGGTGCGGCGGGCCTGCCTCGACATCCAGGCGCGGCTCCGGGCGGTGGCCGCCCCGATGCTGGGACGGGGGGAATCCCCACAGGCCTGCTCCCCCGAGGACGTCCGGTTCCAGGGAGGGCGGGTCTTCGACGTCCGGTTCCCGGACCGGACCCTGACCTTCGAGGAGGTGGTCCAGCAGGCCTTCCTGCAGCGGGTGGACCTGTCGGCCCATGGCTTCTTCGCCACGCCCGGGGTGGCGTTCGATCGGGAGGCGGGTCGGGGGACCCCCTTTGCCTACTACGTCTTTGGGGTGGGAATCAGCGAGGTCACGGTGGACCTGCTGACCGGGGCGACCACCGTGGACCGGGCCGTGCTGGTCCACGAGGCCGGCGAGAGCCTGAACCCGGCGGTGGATCGGGGGCAGGTGATCGGGGCCTACGTCCAGGGCCTGGGGTGGGCCCTGCTGGAAGAGGTGGTCTGGGACGACCAGGGACGTCTCCAGAGCGCCTCGGCCACCACCTACAAGATCCCGTCCTTCGGCGATGCGCCCCGGGACCTGGTGGTCGTCCTCTGGCCGAACCCCCGGCCGGTGGGCGTGCTGCTCCGGTCCAAGGCCGTCGGCGAACCGCCGTTCCTCTACGGGGAGTCGGCCTTCTTCGCGGTGGAGGACGCGATCCAGGACCTCGCCTCGGGGGCCTTGCGGCTCCCGGCCACCGCCGAGCAGGTGCTGCTGGCCCTCCCCCCGCCGGAGGCGCCCCGGGAGGTCAGCGAGCCTTGTAGTGATACTCGCAGCGGTCCTTGCAGCGCTTCTCCTTGACCTGGCACTTCTTCTGGCAGTCCCGGGCCGCGCCGGATCCCTTCAGGTGGCGGACCTCGCAGCGGGCCTCGCAGTTCGTCTCGCAGCGCTCCAGGCAGCGCTCCAGCTTCAGGGAGGACCGGCCTCCCCGGGCGAATCCGGCGACGGGCATCAGCAGCAGTACCAGCGTCCCGATCGCGAGCCAGCGGCCCATGGCGTCCTCCCGAGGAGATCGGGAGTGATTGTGCGGACTCCCCGTCGGGGTGTCAAATCCCGGGGTCTCTGGTATCATGCGCCTGATTGTCACAGGAGGAACCGATGCCGGGCATCCTGATCGTCGTGATCGTGCTGCTGGTGCTGATCTTCTTGATCGTGGGGATCTACAACGGCCTGGTCCGGTCCCGGAACCAGTACAAGAACGCCTATGCCCAGATCGACGTGCAGTTGAAGCGCCGCTACGACCTGATTCCGAACCTCGTCGAGACGGTGAAGGGCTACATCAAGCACGAGCGGGAGACCCTGGAGGCGGTGGTGGCCGCCCGGAACACCGCGATTGCCGCCAGCAAGGCCGCGGCGGCCAATCCGGGGGACCCGACCGCGATGCGCAGCCTGTCCCAGGCCGAGGGAGGCCTGACCGGGGCCCTGGGGCGCCTCTTCGCGGTGGCCGAGGCCTACCCGGACCTGAAGGCCAACCAGAACATGATGATGCTCCAGGAGGAGCTCACCTCGACGGAAAACAAGGTCGCCTTCGCCCGGCAGGCCTTCAATGACGCCGTGACGGCCTACAACAACCGGCGGGAGGTCTTTCCGAACAACGTGATCGCCGGGATGTTCGGCTTCGGGCCGGCGGAGCTGCTGGCGGCCACCGAGGCCCCCGAGGAGCGGAAGGCCCCGAAGGTCCAGTTCTGAGGCCCTGAGGCCCCGGTCCATCCCCCTCCGGAGGTCTCCCCATGTCCACCAGTTTCTTCGAGCACCAGGAGCAGGCCCGGAAGAGGACCCGGTGGCTGGTGGTGCTGTTCGGGCTGGCCGTGCTGGGCATTGGCGCCACGCTCTACCTGGTCGCTCGCCTGATCTACCTGAACGGCGGCGAGTCGGCGCCTCCCGGGGCCTCCTGGTGGGACCCGGAGTGGTTTGCCTGGATCGTCGGGGCCACGGCGGTCTTCGTCGGGCTGGCGTCGGGCTTCCGCATCCTCACGCTCCGGTCCGGCGGGAGCGCCGTGGCGGAGATGCTCGGGGGGCGCCCGGTCTCGCCCGAGACCCGGGACCCGCTGGAGAAGCGGCTGCGGAACGTCGTGGAGGAGATGGCCATCGCCTCGGGAGTCCCGGTGCCGGCCATCTACGTACTGGAGGAGGAGGAGGGCATCAACGCCTTCGCCGCCGGCTTCCGCCCGGAGGATGCCGCCGTGGCCGTCACCCGAGGGGCGCTCCAGACCCTGAGCCGCGACGAGCTGCAGGGCGTCATCGCCCACGAGTTCAGCCACATCCTGAACGGCGACATGCGGCTCAACATCCGCCTGATGGGGGTGATCTTCGGCATCCTGGCCATGGCCGTGGTGGGCCGTTTCATGGTCCAGTTCGCCGGCCGGACCCGGGTCCGTTCCTCCAAGAAGGACGGCAATGCGGCGGCGGCCATCGTGCTGATGGGCCTGGTGCTGATGATCGTCGGCTACATCGGTGTCTTCGTCGGGCGGATCATCCAGGCGGCCATCTCCCGGCAGCGGGAATACCTGGCTGACGCCTCGGCGGTCCAGTTCACCCGGAATCCCTTCGGGATCGCCGGGGCCCTCAAGCGCATCGCGGGATTCGTCCACGGGTCGCGCCTCCAGGCGCCCCGGTCCATCGAGGTGGGGCACTTCCTGTTCGGCGAGGGCCAGCGGTCCTGGCTCGGGGGGCTCCTGGCCACCCATCCGCCCCTGGAGGAGCGGATCCGTCGCCTGGATCCGGGATTCGCCCCCGAGGCCGCCGCGGCATCGGTCCCGCCGTCCATGGCCTCCGACCCCTCCGGGGCCGCCGGGTTCTCCGACGGCCGCATTGCCGTGCAGCCTCAGGCGGTGATGGCCCGGGTCGGGGCCCCCTCCGCCGACCACGTGGCGCAGGGCGTCGCGATGCGGTCGCGCCTGGAAGGGGAAATGGAAGAGGACCTGCACCGGCCCGTGGGGGCGGCGGCCCTGGTCCTGGCGCTGCTGATGGATCGTCAGGACCCCGAGGTCCTGCGGTCCCAGCGGGAGTACCTGCAACGGGAACTGGGGTCCGAGGGCTGGGAGGCCGTGCACCGCTGGATGTCCCACCTGGAGACCCTGGGACCGGCCTGGCGATTGCCGTTGCTGGACCTGGCCACCCCGGCCCTGCGGCTGCTGGACGACGGGCAGCGGGCCGACCTGATCCGGCGTCTGGAGGCCCTGGCGGCGGCGGACCGGACCTTGAGCCTCTTCGAGTTCATCGTGCTGCGGCTGGTCCAGAGGCGCCTGGCCGCGGGTCCCCTGCCTCCGGGCGGGCGGGGACGGGCCACGACCTTCGACCTGGACCACCTGCTGGCGGGCGTGTCCCTCTATGGGGAGTCGGGAGAGGACCTGGAGGCCCTGGCCGCCGCCAGCGGGAGGCCCGTCGAACGCCTCCGGGAGGCCCTGGCCCGGGTGCGAACGGAGGGCCTGCCCCTGCTCGGGCAGGTGCTGGATCGCCTGGCCCGCGCGTCCTTCGAGACCCGGCGGATGGCCCTGGACCGCCTCACCCGGCTGGTCCTCGCCGATGGCCGGGTGACCCTCCGGGAGGCGGAACTGACCCGCCTTGTGGCCGTCTCGCTGGACTGTCCCCTGCCGCCGTTCCTGGAGGCGGCGTGATGTCGTCAGACGGCGTGCGGCCGCTGGAAGGACCCATTCCGCCCCCGGATCCCCTGCCCAGGGAGGTTCTGGAGGCCCTCGGGGCCATTCGGCGGCGTTCGGACCTGGAACGGTCGCCCCTCTGGGACCGCTCGCGGCAGGCGGTGGAGGCCCGGACCTCGGCCCTGGTCCACGGGCTGCCGAAGGCCCCTGTCCCCTGTCCGCCGATCTCCTTTCTCCGGGTCGCCACCTGGAACATCCAGCGGGGGTTGCGCCTCGAATCCCTGATCGACATCCTGCGCACCCATCCGGCGCTCCAGGACCTGGACGCCCTCATGCTCAACGAGGTGGACCTGGGCATGGCCCGGTCCGGGAACCGTCACGTCGCCGCGGAGGTGGGCGAGGCCCTGGGAATGGCCCATGTCTTCGGCAACTCCTATCTCTGCCTCGACGCGGGTGACCCGGTGGACCGGCTCCGGGGGGGATCGGGGCAGAACACCCACGCGATGCATGGCAACGCCATCCTGAGCCGCTGGCCCCTTCGGCGGGCCTGCAACGTCCCGGTCTTCGTCACGAAGGACAAGTTCCACAGCAGCGAGAAGCGCCTGGGGGCCAAGCGGGCCCTCTGGGCCCAGGTCGAGACGCCCCTGGGACCGGTGGTGCTGGCCTCGGCCCATCTGGACAGCGTCGCCTCCTCCAGCCAGCGGGCCCGGCAGTTGGGGGACCTGGTCGCCTCGTTGCCGGAGGGCCTGCCGGTGGTGATCGGGGGTGACCTGAACACCCACACCTACGACGTCTCCTCGACCGGCGGGCTCCTGCGCAACCTCTGGCAGAAGTTGCTCCGGGGCGGTTTTCCCCATGCGATCCACCACTACATGCATCCCTGGGAGGTCTACGAGACGCCGGTCTTCCGGGTCCTGGAGGAGGCCGGGTTCCGATGGCGGGAGTGCAACGACCTCTCCCGGGGGACCCTCCGGTACGAGGTGGGGACCTTCGAGAGCGAGAGCGCGGTTCGGGAGCACCTTCCGGGCGTTGCCGTGTGGGTGCTCCGGTGGCGCCTGCGGCCCTGGAACGGCGTCGCCCCGCTGCGGATGGACTGGATGGCGGTCCGGGGGCTTCGGCCCCTGGGCGACGGGGAGCGGACGGACTCCGGTGGACGGCGGTCCCTGGCTCCCCGGGTGGTGGAACGGCCCCTCTGGCAGGGGACCCGGATCAGCGACCACGACCCCCTGGTGATCGACGTGGTGCCCTGAGGGGGGATGTCGTGGGAGCGGGACATGGGGCCCTGCGATCCGGGCCAGGGTCGTCCACCCGAACCCCGGAAGAACCAGGGGGGCGTCGCGGTACCCGCTTCAGGCGTCCCGGCCGGGCCGGGCCTGCACACCACGGGCAGGGGCGACTCCCAAGTCAACGCACCAGCGGTTCGACCACTGGACGACCGCCGGCTCGATCGCAGGGCACCCGACCCCATGATAGGGAACCTCCCCGGGGGCTGCAAGGGGGATCCGGAAGGAGCCGGTCATGGGTGCCCTCGGTGGGGGCATCGGCCGTCAGGAAAGGCTCATCTCCCGGAGCCAGACGGCGATGCGAGGGACCTCGGTCTCGGGGCGGTTGGGTCCCGAGGCGACCGAGATCACGAAGTCGAAGACCGCATCCTCGTCCAGGGGGGCCACCCCGATCCCGTTCCACTGGAGGAAGGTCAGCGCACAGGCGAGACCGGTGCGCTTGTTGCCGTCCAGGAAGGGGTGGTCCTTCACGACGTGGAACAGGTATGCCGCGGCCTGGTGGTAGAGGTCGGGATAGATGGGCTGCCCGAAGACCTCGTTGTGGACGATGCGGTCCACGAAGGCCAGGGAGGCCCCGGGTCGCAGGTTGCCGTTCTCCTTGCAGAGGCCTCCGGTGTAGAGGGCCGACAACCGATTGATGGCCAGGATCATGCGCTTGGTCAAGGGACGCATGGTCACCTCCCCAGGCGGAGGTAGAGGTTCAGGTGCTGTCGGATGCCATCCTCGGCGATCTTCAGGGCCACCACTTCCCCCCGGTCCAGCCAGAGGCCCTGGCATCGGGGGCATCGGTCGATGACGATCCCCGCGATGTCCTGGGGTTCCATCACGGCGCCGTCCACCGGGCAGGTCTCGACTCGACGGACCTCCTCGTCGGGAATCGACTCGACGTCCGGCTCGTCCAGCGAGACCTCCTCGAAGCAGCGCACCAGTTGCAGCATCGACTCCAGTTCCCCGGCATCGTAGAAGCGCCCGCCGCACCGGGGACACTGATCGACCTCCTGGCGATGCTGCACCACGGTCTGCATCGGGACCTGGCAGACCGGACAGAGGCGGGTCGTCGGGGACATGGGCGCCTCCGGGGAAGGTCTCGACATGGTAGCACGGGGATCGCGGGAAGAAGGGGTGGGGATCGGCCTCGATGGGCCTCAGAAGGGGCCCTTGTGCCGTGCCCCGATGTCGGTGCGGAAGTGCCGACCGGCGAAGCGGACCTTCTGGGCGGCCTCGTAGGCCCGTCCCCGGGCCTCCCGGAAGGAGTCCCCCAGGGCGGTGACCCCCAGCACCCGACCTCCGGCCGTCACCAGGGTCCCGTCGGGCAGACGCCGGGTTCCCGCGTGGAAGAGCCGCACTCCCAGGACCGCCGCCGCCTCGTCGATCCCCTCGATCACGTCGCCGGACCGGGGCCGATCGGGATATCCGGCGGTGGCCAGCACCACGGTGATGGCCGGCTGGGCCAGGAAGTCCAGGCGGACATCCCCCAGGCGACCCTGGGTACAGGCATGGAGCGCCTCCAGGAGGTTTCCCTTCAGGCGCATCATCAACGGCTGCGTCTCCGGGTCTCCGAAACGGCAGTTGAACTCCAGCACCTTGGGTCCCTCGGGGGTGATGATCAGCCCCGCGTAGAGGACCCCCTGGTAGACGATGCCCCGGCGGCCCATCTCCTCGAGCACCGGCCGGATCACCCGTCGCAGGATGTCCTCCAGGGCGTCGCCCTCCAGCAGGGCGGTGGGGGAGTAGGCCCCCATTCCCCCGGTGTTGGGCCCCTCGTCGCCGTCGAAGACCCGCTTGTGGTCCCGGGCGCCCGGGAGCGGCAGGATCCGCTCTCCGTCGGTGATCACCATGAGGGAGGCCTCGTCCCCCTGGAGGAATTCCTCGACCACGACCTTCCGGCCCGCGTGACCCAGGGCCCCGTCCACCATGAACGACTTGACGGCCTCGACGGCCTCGTCCCGGGTCTGGGCCACCACGACCCCCTTGCCTGCCGCCAGCCCGTCGGCCTTTACCACGACGGGCAGGGGGCACTGGAGCAGGTGCCTCAGGGCGGCATTGGGGTCGTCGAAGACCTCGTGGCGGGCCGTCGGGACCCCGGCCTCCAGCATCAGGGTCTTGGCGAAGGACTTGCTGGACTCGATCCGGGCCGCCGCCTGGACGGGTCCGAAGACCGGGATGCCCCGGGCCTGGAGCCGGTCTGCCAGGCCCATCGCCAGCGGCGTCTCGGGCCCGACCACGACCAGCCCCACCTCCCGGTCCACCGCCGTCTCGACCAGGGCATCGATCTCGTTGGGGCCGACCGGCAGGGCCTTCGCCGAGTCGTCGGTACCCCCGTTCCCCTTCGTGATCAGCACCTCCGCCCCGGGGCTCTGGGAGAGGCGCCAGGCCAGCGCGTGCTCCCGACCCCCATGACCGACCACCAGCACCTTCATCGTCCACCTCCTGGACCGTGACCGCCGCCGCTCAGTGCCGGAAATGCCGACGCCCGGTGAAGACCATGGCGATGCCGAGGCGGTCCGCCGCTGCGATCACCTCGGCGTCCTTCACCGACCCCCCGGGCTGGGCCACCGCCGTGGCCCCCAGTCGGGCGACCTCCTCCAGGCCGTCGGGGAACGGGAAGAAGGCGTCGCTGCCCACGGCGGTCCCCTCCAGGGGAACCCCTCGGTCGGCCGCCTTGACCCCCGCCAGCCGGGCCGAGTCCACCCGGCTCATCTGGCCGGCGCCGATGGCCGCCGTCCGGTCCGCCCGGGCGAAGACGATGGCATTGCTCTTGACGTGCTTGCAGACCTTCCAGGCCATCTCGAGGGCCGCCCACTCGCCCTCCTCGGGGGCCCGCCGCGTCACCACCCGTCCTTCCCGGACCTCGTCGGCCCGGGGGTCGGTCTCCTGGACCAGCAGGCCCCCCGAGAGGTCCTTCGCCACGAGCCGGGGCAGGGGGTCGAAGAAGCCGTCGCCCATCTCCATGACCCGGAGGTTCTTCCTGGCTGCCAGGACCTCGAGGGCCCCTGCCGACATCCGGGGTGCCAGCACCACCTCGTAGAAGTGTTCCGCCAGGCGCCGAGCCAGGGCCTCGTCCACCTCCCGGTTCAGGGCCACGATGCCTCCGAAGGCCGAGACCGGGTCCGTCGCCAGGGCCTTCTCGTAGGCCTGGGCCAGGGACTCCCGGTCCACTCCGGCGCCGCTGGGGTTCGTGTGCTTGATGATCGCCACGGCGGGCCCGTCGAACTCCCGGACCAGTTGCCAGGCCGCCTCCATGTCCACGAGGTTGTTGTAGGAGAGGACCTTGCCCTGGCGCTGCATGGCCCCGAGGATCCCCGAGGGGCGGTCCGGCAGATAGACCGCCGCCCGCTGGTGCGGGTTCTCGCCATACCGGAGGTCCACGGCCTTGCGTCCACCGGCCAGGAAGACCTCCGGGAGCCCCTCCTGGCCGCCGCCGAAGAAGCCCGCCACCGCGGCGTCGTAGAGGGCCGTGTGGGTGAAGACCTTGACCATCAGGCGCCTGCGGGTCTCGGGGGTCGTGTCCCCCAGGTCCCGGATCTCCTGGAGCACCGCGCCATAGTCCCCGGGGTCCACCACCACGGTGACCCGGGCATGGTTCTTCGCCGCGGCGCGGATCATCGAGGGCCCGCCGATGTCGATCTGCTCGATGGCCTCCTCGATGGTCACGTCGGGCCGGGCGATGGTTGCCTGGAAGGGGTAGAGATTCACCGCCACCAGGTCCACCGGGCCGATGCCGAGTTGCTGCAACGTGGTCTGGTCCTCGGGGGTGCCCCGGGCCAGGATGCCCCCCATCACCGCCGGGTGGAGGGTCTTCACCCGGCCGTCCAGGCACTCGGGGAAGCCCGTGACCTCCGAGACCTCCCGCACCGGCACGCCGGCCTCCCGGAGCGCTCGGGCCGTCCCGCCCGTCGAGACCACCTCGAACCCCGCCTGGACCAGGCCGTCGCAGAACTCCACCACGCCGGTCTTGTCGCTGACGCTCACGATCGCCCGCCGCATTCCCGTTTCCTCCTTCGAGCCCCCGGTGGTCCTCAGGGGGCGGCCTTCTCCACGAAGGTCACGTTGTCCAGGAGCACCGTCCCCGAGGCCCCGTCCTGGTCCTTCCGGTCCAGCCGGATCCCCACCTGCCGCCCCATCTTCCGGTTGAACATCGGGTGCAGGATGTCATCCAGGGCCACCTCGTAGCGCTTCCATTCCTTGCCGGCCACCAGGGGGCGGCTCTCGCCGACGTAGCCCTGGAGGGCCGCGTCGTAGGGGTCCAGTTCCGTCACCTCCAGCCGCACCGCGTGATCCTCGTCGTCGCCGGACTTCAGCAGGAACGTCACGGCCTGGTAGGGGCGGATGTCCACGGGCCTGGGCTTGCCCTTCTCCCCGGCCAGGTACTCGAAGGTGCCGCACTGGCTGTTGGCCATGGGCAGGGAGAACTGGACCTGGAGCCGCCGATTCCCTCCCTCCTCCATCTGGGAGAGGAGGCACTTGCCCCCCCGGAAGGACCAGGTGTCGTAGAAGCCGCCCCAGTTCGTCTGGTGCTTCTCCAGGGGCGCCTCGTAGTCGTTCAGGACCTTCCAGCCTGCCGGAAGGGGATCGGGCCAGAGGGGTTCCTGCGGGGACTTCGGAGGTTCGGGGGGCGGGGCCGGTTCCGGTGCGGCCGCAGGGGCAGGAGCGGGCTCCGGGGCCCGGGCCGTCTCCTTGCGGCCGCACCCGGACCAGAGGACCCCCGCGACGACCCCCCAGAGGACCCACTTGCCCCGCCCCATCTGAACCTCCCGTCCCTGGCCGAAAGGCCTGGATCCCGATCCGCATTGACCCCTGTCCAGGCCGGCCCTATGGTAAACGCCATGAACAGACCGAACAAGCCGTTTCGACGGGTCTTCTGGCTGGTCCTGGACAGTGTGGGAATCGGGGCGATGCCCGATGCCGGACGCTACGGCGATGCGGGGGCCGACACCCTGGGCCACGTCGCCAGGGCCCTGGGGGGGCTCCGGATGCCTCACCTGGGCCGCCTGGGCCTCGGGCATCTGGACACCATTGCGGGCGTGCCTCCCGAACCCCGGTGGGACGGCCACGTGGTCCGGTTGCGGGAGGCCTCGCCGGGCAAGGACACGACCACCGGTCACTGGGAGATGGCGGGCGTGATCCTCGATGCGCCATTCGCCACCTTCACCGAGACGGGTTTTCCGCCGGAGGTGATGGAGGCCTTCCGCCGGGAGTCGGGCTTCGACTGGTTGGGCAACGTCGCCGCCAGCGGCACCGAGATCCTGGACCGGCTGGGCGAGGAGCACTGCCGCACCGGCCGGCTGATCGTCTACACCTCGGCCGACTCGGTCTTCCAGGTGGCAGCCCACGAGGACGTGGTGCCCCTGGAGGACCTCTACCGGGCCTGCGAGGTCGCCCGGCGCATCCTGGACCCCTATCGGGTGGCCCGGGTGATCGCCCGGCCCTTCGTCGGGACGCCCGGGGCCTGGAAGCGGACCTACAATCGCCGGGACTTCAGCATGCGGCCGCCCCGGCCCACGGTCCTGGACCGGCTCTGCGACCACGGCGTGCCCGTGGTGGGCATCGGCAAGATCTCCGACATCTTCGCGGGCCAGGGGGTCCCCCGGAGCGTCCACACCGAGGGGAACACCGACGGCCTCCGGCGGAGCCTGGAGGTCCTCCAGGAGGGGGGCGAGGGCCTGGTATTCACGAACCTGGTGGACTTCGACATGCTCTACGGGCACCGCCGGGACCCGGAGGGGTACGGTCGGGCCCTGGAGGAGGTGGACCGGGCGATGCCGGGGATCATGGAGGCCCTGGGGCCCGACGGCCTGCTGATCGTCACGGCGGACCATGGCTGCGACCCCACCGCCGACTGGTCCACGGACCACACCCGGGAGATGGTCCCGGGCATCCTCTGGCACCGGGGGATCGGGCCGGGAGGGGGACGGGACCTCGGAACCCGGGAGACCTTCGCGGACCTGGGGGCGACGGTGGCCGAGGCCCTGGGGATCCCGGCGGCGGGGGACGGGACGTCCCTGCTGTCGGAGGTCGGGGGACCTTGAGGGCCCCCGGGCCGGGTCGAGACTTCCGCAGAGACCACTCCGCCTGGTTCCAGGGGCCTATCCCGGGGGGCCCTGTCGGTGGGCGCGACCCCACAGGACCCCGTGGACCACGGTCCCCAGGAAGGCCACCAGATAGAGGGCCATCGGGACCACCAGCGCGGCGAAGGAGGGGCGCTCCACGACCTCCCGCAGGAAGACGGGACGCGGCGGCACCTGGTCGATCAGCACCGCGATCCAGAACCCGTGGAGGAGGGCGTTGAGGAACAGGGAGAGGGCCGCCGACCGCCTCCGTCCGCGGAACAGCGCCGAGAAGCGGGTCGCCAGGGAGAGCCACAGCACGAGCCCCATCAGGGGATACATCACCGGGTAGGGCACCGGGTGCGTGAAGACCAGCCAGGTCAGGACCCCGGTGCCCGCCAGGTGGACGCCCAGGACCCCTGCGGCGACCCCGCTGGCCACCAGCCGAAAGGTCTGGCGGACCCTCCCCGCGTCCTGCTGGAGTCGAATCAGCACCGACTCGCCGGCGCCCGGGTTCTCGGGGGTCCCGGGAGGGTCCTCGAGGGGAGGGGTCACGGACACTGGCCCTCCAGATGGAGGTCATCGATGTAGGTGCCCTCGTAACTGGACGGGAAGGCGTCCACGGAGTCGAACTGGAAGATCAGGCGGGCCGGTCCGCCCTGAAAGGCGGCCAGGGGCACCGTGATCTGCTTCCAGGCGTTGTCGGTGATGGGGCGGATCTCGTTGAGGGTGGTCCAGGCGACCCGCTCGGTCCCGCTGCCGTCCCGGACCAGCACCGAGAGGATGTCGGTGCCCGGCGTGAAGTCGGTGGACTTCCAGAGCCAGAAGGTCAGCACTGGCTGCACGGTCCGGTCCAGTTCCAGCGTGGGGGAGACGGCCCGTCCGCCCACCTTCGTGCCTCCCGCCGATTCGTAGGTGTGGGTGGTCGGGTCGCCGAAGTAGAGGCTGGTGGGGGCGCTGTGGGCCCGCTGGCCGTCCAGGACCCATCGGGGACTGGCGGCATGGCCGCTTTCGGGCATGCCCTCGATGGTGAACCCCGCCAGGTCGTCGAAGGAGACATCGAGCAGCACGGTCCGGCAGCACTCGGGGGTGCCCTTCACCACGCACTCGCCCCGGTCGGCCTGGAAGGGGATCTCGCACCGGAGGCAGGGGTCCTTGCAGTCGTCGTCCCGGGCGCAGCATCCGGCGATGGGGACGTAGTCGCACTGGTTCTCACGGCAGGACCAGGTGGTGCAGGTCACGGCGGGGCAGTCCTGGTCCTTCACGCAGCAGCCGGTCGTCCGGGTGAACTGGCACTTGCCGTTGGTCTGGCAGGTCCCCTCCTCGCAGGGGTCCTCGCTGGTGCAGTCGTCGTCCCGGACGCAGCAGCCGGCGTTCGGGTGGGTGCACCGTCCATCCACGCACCGATCCTCGGTGCAGGGGTTTCCGTCGGCGCAGTCCTTGTCCACCGCGCAACAGCCGGCCCCGGCATTCGGGTAGTGGGTGCAGGCGTGACGGACGCAGTAGTCCGAGGTGCAGTCGTTGTCGTCGTCGCACTCGTCGTCCCGGTTGCAGCACCCGGCCACCGGGGCGTCCGACTGACACCGGTGATTCACGCAGTGGTCTGGGGTGCAGAAGTCCCGGTCGTCGCACTGGTCGTCCCGATTGCAGCACCCGAGGACGGCCTCGAAGACACACCGTCCTGCCTCGCAGGAGTCGGTCGTGCAGGGGTCCTGGTCGTCGCAGGCGATGGGGGCGAAGTCGCACCGGCCAGCGATGCACCGGTTCACGGTGCAGGCGTCGCCGTCGTCGCAGTCCGTGGCCGAGACGCAGGCCGGGCGGTTCCAGTCGCCCGAGAGGTCCGTCGGGTTGCCCGGGTCCTGGCCGCCGCAGGCTCCCGCAAGAAGCACCAGACCCGCCAGAAAGAGGTTGCGTCCCATCTCCGTCTCCTGGGAGATCCGTCGGGATGATATCATTCCCGGCGATTGGTTCGCCATGGACCCGGTGGCCCGGACCTGGAGCGTCGGTCGGGGCCATGGGGTTCGCGGGGGAGAAGGGGGATGCTGGTTCCGGGACTCGCACTGCGGAACGGGTGGGCCGAGGGGGTGCCGCCACCGGCTCCAGACACGGACCCGCGGGAGGCGCTGATTCGCCTTGCGACGGACCGCTCGAGGGTGGGAGAGATCGAGGTCCGGCACCTCTCGGGGGCCGGAGAGGACCAGGACGTCCTGATCCGCAGGCTGGCCCGGAAGGTTCCCTGCCGGTTGTGGACCGGGATCGCCGACGAGGACAAGGCCCGGAGGTTTCTGCGATCCGGGGTGCGAAAACTGGTCCTGCCCGCCCAGTCTCCACGGGACCTCCTCTCGCGCCTGCCCCGAGGTCGGACGGTGGTGGCCCTGCGGACTCCCGACGGGCGTCAGTGCTACCTGGACGAGGCCGGGGATCGGATGCGCCCGGCCCTGGAGTGGATGCAGGTGCTGGCCCCCTACTGCTCGGGCTTCCGTCTCTCCTTCGAGGACCCCGAGGGACGGCCCTTGCCCCCGGATCGGGAGGCCCTGGCGATCCTGACCGGTGCCCTGAACATGGACTTCACGGTCGTTGCGCAGGTCCGGTCCGTGGAGGAGGTCCGAGACCTGGATCGCCTGGGCTGCGACCTGGTGGCGGACGATGCGCTGGCGGAGGGTCGGTTCTCCCCGGCCGAGGCGCTGGTGGCCTGCCTGGACTTTCCGGAGGGCGGGATCCCCACGGTGTTGGTGGACCGTTCGGGCCAGGTGCTGCGCCTGGTCACCATCGGCCGGGAGACCCTGCAGGCGGCCCTGGAGAGTGGCCGCATGGACTTCTTCCTTCCGGGGCACCCTCCCTGCCGGGAGTGTCCCGAGACCTGCAGTGGAGGGGTGGCGGTGGTCCGGGTGCTGTCGGACTGCCGGCGCAACGCGCTGGTGCTGGCCGTGGAGGGGGCAGTTCCCGGCTGCCGCAAGGGGCGCTATTCCTGCTTCGGGTCCGGGACCCGGGAGTTCGGCCTGCAGCGGCTCTACGAGATCATCGCCTCCCGCCGGGCCGATCCTCGGCCCGGGTCCTACTCGTCGTTCCTCTTCGAGAAAGAGGACCGGATTCCCAGGAAGCTCACCGAGGAGATGTTCGAACTGCTGACGGCCCGGGGCCGGGAGGACCTGACCTGGGAGGCCGCCGACGTCCTGTTCTTCCTGCTGGCCTACCTGGTCCGTCATGACGTCACGCTGGAGGAGGTCATCGCGGAACTGGGGGGCCGGGAGCGATAGCCCGGCGTTCGTCCGGGCCGCCGCAGGCGAAGGTCGGCGCCGTCGTCAGTCCCCGGGCCACCCGCCTGTGGGGGGCTCGACCAGCCAGTCCTCCAGGAACAGGGCGTCCAGGCGCGCCTGGCGGAAGGCCTCCAGGGCGTCCTCCGGGGTGGCGACGATGGGCTCCTCGTGCATGTTGAAGGAGGTGTTGATCACCGCTGGCAGTCCCGTCAGGCGGTGGTACTCCCGGAGGGCCCGCCCATAGACGGGGTGTTCGGAGTCCCGGACCACCTGGGGCCGTGCCGTGCCGTCCACGTGCACGGCCCCGGGACACAGTCGCTGGAACTCCGGGGTCGCGTCCAGGCTCACGGTCATGAACCGCGCGGCGTGGAGGGCCTTCGGGAGCCCGTGGAAGCAGGCCGGCGCCAGGTCCTCGTGGACCGCTGGCGCGAAGGGCATGAAGGGGCTTCGGCGGAGGCGGGTGTTGAGCCACCGGATCGTGTCGGGGTCCGTGGCCTGGACCAGGATCGAACGATTTCCCAGGGCCCGGGGCCCGAACTCCATCCGGCCGGCGCACCGGGCGATGACCTTTCCTCGGGCCAGGTGGGCGGCCATCTCCAGCCCCGGGTCCGCGAGGCGTCGGGCCGGGAGTCCTGAGGCCCGGATGGCCTGCTCCACCGGGTCGGGATCGCATCCAGGTCCAAAGAAGAGGTCCTGGACCAGGGTCGGGTCCGACCGGAGGCGGGCGAACCCTCCCCCGACCGCCAGACCGCCGTCGCCCATGTGGGGATAGACCCAGACCTCCTCCACCTCGGGCATGGCGGCGATCCGCTGGTTCAGTTTCACATTGGCGAAGAGGCCTCCGGCCAGGGCCACATGGCGGCAGCCGGTCCGGGCCAGCCAGTGGCGCAGGTAGTCCCGCATCGTGGTCTCGAGGTGGTCCTGGAACCCGGCGGCGACCTCCTCCCGGGAGAAGGTCCGGAGGGCCGACCAGGGAGGACGGTCTGGACCTTGGGAAAACAGGGGATTGCGGATGCCGAACCGGCCGTCCCGCATCCGGAGCAGCGTCCGGGCAATCGGAAGGGTGGCCTCGGGAGAGGCGCAGGCCGCCAGGGCATTCACCTTCCCCTCGTCCCGAATGGGGCGGAAGCCCAGGAACTCCGTCAGTCGCGAGTAGTAGAGAGTCAGGTCCGAGAAGCCGCTCTCCTGATGGACCCGCCGGAGGAAGCGTCCCCGCTCCCCGACACTGACGGTGACCGAGAGGCCGTCCCCGAGGCCGTCCACAGTGACCACCAGGGCCCGATCGAAAGGAGATGTGGCCCAGGCCCCGGCGGCATGGGCCAGGTGGTGGTCCACCATCCGGAGGGGGGCCTTGACTCCCAGGGCCCGCAGTTCCCCTTCCAGCACCCTTCGGGCCACCTGCTCCTCGATCCAGAGCGGCCAGCGCAGCGTCCTGCCGGCGACCTGCCACCCGATGAAGGCGTCCAGGAGGGTCCCGAACTGTCCCGAGGCCCGGCGCCACTGCTGGTGCCGGTCCCGGAAGACCCGGGCCAGGACGTTCGGGGTGACCCGCGTGCCGCAGACCACCTCGTCCACCTCCTCCGGACGGGCCTGTCCCAGCCGGAGGACCTCCCGGACCGAGAGGGCCGGAAAGCCCCCCCAGAGCTTAATCCGGTTCAGCCGCTCCTCGTTCACGGCGGCCACCAGCCGCCCGTTCCGGAACAGGGCGGCCCCGGAGTCCTGGCTGTCGCAGATGCAGAGCAGACAACGTGGGGGCGGTCTCATCGCTTCGTTCCCTCTCTCATCGCATCGATGATCCGGTCGATGTCCCGGGCGTCCAGTTCCGGCCAGATGGGCAGATAGAGGGACCGGGCCTCCAGGTCCTCCGCCACCGGGCAGGGGCCGGCCTCGGGGTCCTCCCGGTGCAGCGTCTTCAGATAGCCGGTGGTGGTGTCGATGCCCCGCCGGAGCAGCCGCCGGCGCCACCGGTACCGGTCCTGGACCCGGACAACCAGGTGGGTCCAGACGGGGTCGGCCGGGGCCAGGGCCCCGGGGAGGTCCAGGCCCGGCAGCGACGAGAGGGCCCGGATCAGGGTCTCGGCGTGGGCCCGTCGGCGGTGGGCCTCGGGAAGCACCCGGGGCAGCCCCTGAATCCCCGCTCCGGCCTGGATCGGGGACATTCGTCGCATCAGGGGCACTGGGTCCAGCGACGCCTGTTCCCACCGGGAGGGCCGCAGCCGGGCCGCCCGGTGGACCAGGGAGGGGTCCAGGGCCTCGACGACCCGGAGGACGGGCCAGGCGGCGGCGAAGGGGAGGCGCCGGGTCCCGGTCCAGAGGGTCAGGGAGAGGCCCAGGTCCCGGAGGACCGCCAGGGGGGACGGATCGGGCAGGGCCTGGGCAAACCCCCGGAGGGCCGCCGCCTGGCGGTCGTCGTTCGTGACGGCCATGCCTCCCTGGAGGGAGTTGAGGTTCTTCATGAGACCGAAAGAGAAGAAGGCCGGATGCCCCTGGGCGCCAACCATGCGGCCGTGCCAGCGGGCGCCCAGGGCCTGGGCGCAGTCCTCGATCAGGACCCATCCCCGGTCCGAGGCCAGTCGGGACAGGCGATCCAGGTCGGCAGGGTTTCCGTAGAGATGAGGGACCAGCACGCCACGGACCTGCGGGTCCTGGACCTCGGCCGCCCGGTCCGGGTCCAGGCCGTAGGTGACCGGCGAGATGTCAGCCACGCGCACCCCGATCCCCAGGCCTCGGATCAGGGCCGGGACCTCCGGGGCATCGAGGGCCGGCAGCAGCAGTCGATCCCCGGGCCCCAGGCCCAGCACCCGGACCCAGGCTGCCAGGGCCGCCTTGCCCGACGCAAAGGCCACGGCGTGACGGACCCCCAGCCAGGTGGCGAAGGCCTGCTCGAACTGCGCGACCGTTTCCCGGCCATGGGCCTTCAGGGCGCCGATGGCCCCCAGGGCCTGTCGCCCCGAGAAGGAGATGGACCCCCGGGGTACCGGGAGCCCGGAACTGCGGATCATGCGGGCCTCCGTCCGTCCTGCCGGTCGCCGGCTCCGGCATGATAGGGGGCAGCCCGGGAGGCTGTCAAAACGCTGCGGCTCCGGTTCTGCTACAGTGCCCCGCGGGACAGGGAGGGTCGCACGATGGGAGAGGTCCCGATCCGGCTGCGGTGGGTGGCGGTGGTGGCTCTGTGGATCGCCTGGGGATGTGTCTCCGGATCCGGTGGTGGCGAGGACCTGGAGGTCCAGGCCGATGGATGGGAGGCGGAGGTCTCCCTGCCCGACCTCGGACCGGTGGACCTTCCGCCGGAGTTGGAACCGGACTGGGGCCCCGAGGGTGCCGATGGTCCCCCGGAGGACGCCGAGGCCCGGGAGGACGGTCCCTCCCGGGACCTGGTGGCCATCGAGGTCCCCTGGTGGCCCCCGCCACCGGCCCGGCCGGCGGTGGACGAACCCTACGTGCAGGAGTTCAACCACACCTCGAACGAGGCGGATCCGGACCTGGCGCCGCTCGTCTCGGTGGTGCTGCGTCCCGGGGGATTTTCCGGGCCGGAGGCCCTGCCGGTGACGCCTCGGGGCCTCGCCTGGGAGCGCCGGGAGGCGGGATGGACCCTCCTGGGACCGGCCGCCGGAGAGGAGGACCTGGTGGCCGCCGCCGGGGGATTCGGCGTCGTGGCGCTGGCCAGCCCCGCGGTGCTCTACCGGGTGGCGCCCGACGGGTCCGTGGTCCGGGACGAGGCCCCCGATGGGCTGACCATCCTGGGCCTGGACACGCTGGACGGCGGCGCCTGGATGCGGACTTCGGTCGGGGCGGCGCCGGTCCCGCCCACGGGTCCGGTCCAGTGGCCGTCGGGAGGGAGCCCGGTGACGGCCCTGGGATGGTCCCTCGAGGGGCTGCTGCTGGCGGGGCACCCGGACGGGACGCTGACCTTCCATGACCTGCCTGCCGAGGGACTCCCGGGGCCCGAAGTGGCGACGCTGGCCCCGGACAGCGGCCTGGCGGGGGGCGCCGTCCGGGGGGTCGTCGTGGACGCTCGGCTCCCGGTGCCACTGGACCTGGTGGTGATCAGTGACGGGGGCATCCGGGGGATTCGGTTGCTGTCGGGAGGAGGGCGGGTCGCCGAGGTGGTCGAGGTGCCCTGGTTCGCCCCGGACCGGGTGCCCCTGGACGGTCCCCGGGCCGTCGCGGCGACCTGGGACGGGGGATTCGTGGTGGCCACCGGCGGCGGGGCCTACCGCATCATGGATCGGGGCTCCGGGCCCGAGTGGCGGGTCTATGGCTCCGAGCGCTGGGTCCCGTCGGAAGACGTCCGGGGTGTCGCGACGGATCCCGACCAGGACCTGGCGCCGATCTTCCTGGCGACCTCCCGGGGTCTCGGGTTCGTGGCCTCCCAGCGACTGACCCTGGAAGAGAAACTGGCGCCGTTCGTGGACCGGGTGGTGCAGCGCCATGACCGGGACGGGGCCGTGGCGGACAGTCGCCTGATGCGGAAGGGCGACCTGTCCACCAGCATTCCCTGGGACAGCGACAACGACGGGTCCTGGACGGCCTACTGGCTCATGGGGGAGTGCGCCCGGTGGCGGGTCACCGGAGACCCGGAGGCCCGGGCCCACTTCGACCGGTCCCTGGACGCGATGCTGTTTCTGCGGGACGTGACGGGAACCGACTGGTTCGTGGCCCGGTCGGTGATCCGCAAGGAAGGGTGCCGGCTCGACGACTGCGATCACCCGGACGACGGCGACTGGTACACCTCCGCCGACGGGAAGTGGTGGGTGAAGCGGGACACCAGCAACGATGAACTGATCGCCCACTTCAGCATGATGGCGATGGCCTGGGAGTTCTGCGCCGACGAGGACCAGCGACGGCGCATCGCGGATCACCTCCGGGGCATCGTCGGGGGGCTCATCGACCACGGCTACCGGTTGATCGACCCGATCACCGGGGAGGTGACGACCTACGGCCAGTTGGACCCGGAGTACGTGAACGAGTGGATCGCCGGGGTCTACGGAGACGGCGGGCTCCGGGCGGCCATCCTGCTGGCGGGCCTCCAGGTGGCCTGGCTCGCCACCGGTGAGGATCGCTTTCTGCAGGCCCGATGGGGCCTCATCGAGGACCACGGCTACGCCGACGCCGCCGAGCGGGAGATCCTCCACGAGGTTCGCCCCTACTCGATGGACAACGACGAGATGTCCTCCTGGGCCTGGTGGACCCTGCTGCGCTACGAGACCGACCCGTGGCTCAGGGACCGGTGGCGGGTCGGCTTCAGCGGCGTCTACGACGTGAAACTGCGGCAACAGCAGGCGGCCCTCTGGGCGCTGGTCCGGGCCACCACGGGCTTCGACGACGCGGACCTGGTCCGGGACCTCCGGGACTGGCTGCGCCGGGTGCCGGTGGACCTGATTCGCTGGGACATGCACAACAGCCATCGGCGGGACGTGGTCCCCATCGAGCGGCCCTTCGACCCTGTCGGAGGGGGGCTTCGGAGCGACGGGCGCCCGGTTCCCTACGACGAGCGGCGCTGCGACCGCTTCAACACGGACCAGTACCGCCTGGACGGGGGGATGGGCGGGATGGTGGAGATGGACGGGGCCGAGGTGCTCCTCTGCTACTGGATGGCCCGCCTGTTCGGTCTGCTGGTCCCGGAGTGACCTTCCGGCATCGGGGCGACGCCGCGCGCTGGATCGCCCCGGTGCCGGGCCTTCCCTTGACCGGCAGCGCCCGGGCGATACACTGCCTGAAGGGCGGCGGCGGTGGGCCATGGGCATCTTCTCCTCGGTGCGGTCCCAGTGGAACAACGTCCGCTGCTTCCGCAGCCTCTTCCCGCTCCACCGCCTGGCCTTCCACCAGGCCACGCTGGTCCGGGACCTGTGGCGGGGCGACGGATGGGCCTCCCCTCCCCTCGTGGTGAACCTGCTGCTGACCTCCCGGTGCAACCTGAACTGCGCGATGTGCTCGGTGCAGGACTTCCGGAAGCGGCGCTACCAGGAACTGACCGTCCAGGAGATTGGCGACCTGGCCCGGCAGGGACGGGAGATCGGGGCCACCTTCTACATGGGTGGCGGCGAGCCCTTCGTCCGGACCGACCTGCTGGACCTGGTGGCGGCGGTGAAATCCTACGGGCGCCCCCTGGGGATGGTCACCAACGGCCTGGGTCTGAAGCCGGAGGCAGGTCGGGAACTGCACCGACTGGGTCTCGACCACCTGATGGTCTCCCTCCATGGCCCCGAGGAGGTCCATGACCGCATCGTCGGCGTGCCCGGGTCCTTCCGGAAGGTCTCCGAGAACGTCCGGGACTTCTGCGCCATCCCCGGCCGCCGGACCACCGTGGTGCTGAACTTCGTGCTGTCCCGGGACAACATCGAGTCCCTGCCTCGCTTCGTCACGATGGGAAAGGCCCTCGGGGTGGACCGGGTCCGGGTGGAGCACCTGCTCTACCTGACCGAGGAGGACATCCGTCGGCACGACGCCTGGTGCGAGACCCATCTCCCGTCTCACCTGAAGGACCGCTTCCATGCCTCGTCGTTCCTGTGCCAGGCCGACATCGTGAACGGCATGGCCGAGCGTCTCCCGGCGGTGCTGGATCGGGTCAAGCGGGATCACGGGGACTTCGTGATCCTGAAGCCCTACCTGGGGCCCAGCGACTTTCGGCGCTGGTATGGCGGCGAGGGCCTCGGGGCGGGACGGCCGTGCCTGTTCGTGTGGCGGGCCCTCTTCGTGGAGCCCGACGGGTCGGTGATCCCCTGCCAGCACTACGGCCAGATGGTGATGGGCAACGTCCGGGAGCAGTCGCTGCTGGAGATCTGGAACCGTCCGGAGTACCGGGAGATGCGCCGGGTGGTTCGCCATGGCGACCTCCCGGCCTGCACCCGTTGCTGCAAGATATAGGCATCCCATGACTCCGCCGGGTCGTTCCCCGCGCCGGACCCTGTGGCTGACCCTGGTCCTGGTGCTGCTGGTGCCAGGCCCGGCCGGGGCGCGGCCCCCCGTCGGGGAGTCCGGTGCCGCCGTGCTGGAACCGCAGATGGAGCCGGTGATCCGGGACATCTTCCGGGCGGTCCGGGACTGCCGGGTCCAGGGCATCGCGATCCGGGGCGGCGTGGTCGAGGCCCTGCTGGACCCGGGAGGGGATGGGGACTGCCGGGTGGTGCTGGTGGCTCCCGGGGAGCCGGTGGAAGACGGGATGGCCCGGCGGCCCGGGGCGACGGTGGACATGACCCATTCCCCGACGTGCCCGGTCCCCTGCATCGAACAGGTGCAGGAGGGGATCCGGTCGGTGGGGGGGGCTCTCCGGTTCGTGAAGGCCGGCCCTCCTCCCTCGACAGGGGAAGGCCCCCAGGTGGGCCGTGTCGGGGCAGGACGGCCCACCGGCGAACCCTGGAACCTGGGCCCCGAGGCCTCCCTGGCCCTCGTGGCGCTGCTGGGCCTGGCCCTGGTGGCGATCCTGATCGGGGGCCTGCCTCGGGCGGTCCGGCGCGTGTGGGCATGGGACCATGGCTGGGTGTTGCTGGTGCTCCTGGGGGGCGCCGGGCTGGTCCTGCTGGGGGAGGCCCTGACGGCGACGCTCCGGTCGGGGGACGAGTGGATCAACCAGTCCTACGTGCTGACGGCGACCTGGAGCGCCTTGAACCAGGGCCAGTACCCCCACCCGGCCCTCTACTTCGAGGTGCTGGCCGCCCTGAACGGGTTCCGGACCCTGGTCCACGTGGTGATCACGGGGCAGGGCCTGCTGGACGCCTCGCTGGACCTGGCGATCCGCCGGCCCTTCGACGCCATTCTGATGGCCCGGGGCCTCTCCATCGTCTGCTGGCTGGGGGTCGTCGCGGTCGTCTGGCGCCTGGCGACCCGCTTTGGAGGGGCCTGGTGGACGGGTCTGCTGGCGGCCCTGGTCGTGGTCCGGGGGGAGCAGCTCTATCCGAGCACCCTGTCGCCCTATCCCCTGGGCATCCTGCTGACCGTGCTGGCCATCGAGATTGCCTGGTGGGAGGCACGGGAGGCCGGTCCCCGGAGGGTCGCCCTCTCGGGGATCTGCATGGGTGCCGCCGTCGGCACCCACTACCTGTCGGCCCTCTTCGCCCCACTGGCGCTGCTGGTCTTCTGGCTGGTCCCGGGGCCCCTGTCGGACAAGGTCCGCCTCTCGCTGCGCTGGGGGCTCTGGGTCGTCGCCGGGTTCCTGGCCACCAATCCGCGCCTGCCCTGGGACCTGCCGAACTACCTCCACTTCTGGCACTACCGGGTCCAGGAGTTGCGGGTCTTCGACCCCAACAATGACTGGATGCGCCCGGCGGACTCCCGGGCCCTCTCTCCGGCCTTCTACTGGGACCTGTTCCGGGGCCGGGACCTGCGAGGGGCCATGCTGGCCGGGGGCCTGGCCTTTCTGGCGGCGGCCGTTCGTCGCCGGGAACCCCGGCTTCTCTTCCCGCTGCTGCTGGGTGCCCTTCCCGTCGCCGTGCTGTCGGTCGTGCAGACCCGCTACGAGCATTACCTCCAGTTCCTGCTCCCGGGGGCCGCAGTGCTGGCATTCGCCTGGCTTCCCATCGTGATGCCCGACCGGATGGCCCCGCGGTTCCAGGCCCTGGCGGCGCTGCCCCTGGCGGCCTTCCTGGCCTGGGTCCCGTCCCTGGGTCAGCCGCCCATGGCGGGCTGGGGACGGGGCGTGGTCCGGAGCGACCCCTACGGGGCGGCGGTGGCGTGGGTCCGGTCCCGGCCGGAGGTCCGAGATCGCCTCTTTGTGTCGGGGCTTCCGATGGACGTCGTGGGACCGGTGCTGGATCAACGAGGGGCCGCCATGCAGGTCGGCCGGGAGGCGGCGGCCATGCTGTTCCGGGACACCGGCCTCCACGTCCAGTGGCGGGATGTCCGGGCGGGGGGGCTGGACTCGGTCCGGGATCGCCCCTGGGTCACGATCGGGGAGGTCACGGCGGTCCCGACGCCGCCGGGGGACGGATGGCTCCTGGTCGACTGGATCCAGCAGGGGGGGCTGGAGTTCCGCCTGTGGGTGCCCCGGGAGGGCGGACCATGAGGGACCCGGGGCGGGGAGATGGTCGGACCCGGCCCTGGTGGCGGGGGCCCGCGGCCTTCTGGGGTCTGGTGCTGGCGGTCTTCACGGGACTGCTGACCCGGGTCCCGGGCTTCGACGTCCTGTCCTTCCACCTGTCCCTGGCGGTGTCTCCGCTGCTGGCGATGGCCACCGGGTCCCTGGCGGCCACCGCGGCGCTGGCGGACCGGGACTGGTGGTCCGCTGCCCGGAGGGCCACGACCCAGGCGGGCCTGCTGGCCCTGATCCCGCTGGCCGGTGGTCTGGTCTCGGGGGCCTTCGCCGGTCCCTGCGACCTGGGACAGGGCCTCCGGTTCTATCTGGTCTGGCCGGTGGCCTCGGCGCTCACGGCCCTCCCGGTGGGCCTCTGGTGCGGTCGGGTCGGTCGAGGGCCCCGACGGGCCTCGGCGATCTGGGTGGTCGTGTTCGTGCTGTCCTTCCTGCCGGCCGCGGTGGACCTCTACCGGGGGCCGGCCATCTTCTTCCATGCCCCGTTCCTGGGACGATACCCCGGGGCCATCTACGACGTGTCCCTGGAGGTGACCGCCGCCGACCTGGCCTACCGGCTGGTCTGCCTGGCCGGGGCCGCCGGCCTGCTGCTGGCCGGGGGAGCCCTCTTTGGCGATCGGGGGGGACGGCGAAGGCTTGCGGTGGCAGCCACCGTGCTGCTGGGGGCTGCCCTGGGCCTCGGTACCCGGGGGGGCTCCTGGGGCTTCCGGGTGACGCGACAGGACCTGGAGCGGGTGCTGTTCCGCGAGGAGGTCGCCGGGCGATGTCGGCTGCGCCATGACGGGTCCCTGGACCCGGTCCTGGCCCGGGGGATCCTCCGGGACTGCGAATTCCATCTCCGCAAGGCCGAGGCCTTCTTCGACCTGCCGCCGGGGCCGCCGATCACCCTGTTCCGGTACCGGGACGACGCCCAGAAGGCCCGGTGGCTCGGGGCCCGCCGGGTGGAGATCGCGAAGCCCTGGCAGGACGCCGTGCATCTGGGGGGGACGCTGCCCCTGGACCCGGTGATCGGCCACGAGATCGCCCACGTGGTGGCGGGCCGCCTGGCCCCGGGCCCCCTCCGGGTTCCCCTCCGGTGGGGGCTCATCCCGGACATGGCCCGGGTGGAGGGGCTCGCGGAGGCGGTGGCCTTCGAGGACGACGGGCCCTCCTCTCACGAGTGGGCCCGGGCGATGCGGCTGGCAGGGGTCCCGGTGGACATCGAGGCCCTGTTCGGGCCCTGGTCCTTCCTGGCGGCAGCCCCGGCCCGGGCCTACACGCTGGCCGGGTCCTTCCTCCGCTTCGTGGCGGAAGAGTTCGGGACCTCTGCCATCCGGGAGATCGCCCGGGGGGCCTCCTTCCGGGAGGCCACCGGCGCGTCCCTGGAGGACCTCCAGGTGCAGTGGCAGGATTCCCTGGATCAGGTGGCTCCGGCCGTGGACCGCCTGCTGATCGATCGGGCCTCGGGGCGCTTCGGGGGACCCGGGGTCCTGGGGTATCGCTGCGCGGTGGACGTCGCGCGACTCCAGCAACAGGCCGGGGAGGCCCTGGAGACGGGGGACCTGGGGCAGGCCGAGGCGTGTCTTCGGCAGGCCCTGCGGTATGACCCGGAGTCCCGGGGCCTCATCCGGACTCTGGCCCGGTTCCGGGCGGCCCAGGGGGCGATCCAGGAGGCCCGGACGTTGCTGGAGTCCGATTCCGAGAGCCTCTCCCCAGGGAATCGCATGGCCCTGGCGGACCTCGAGGCGATGGCGGATGAGACGACAGCGGCCCTGGGAGCGGCCCGGGAGACCTGGGTCGCCGTGGCCCTGGGCATTCCCCCTCAGGCCGCCGAGTCCCGGGCCCTGGCGGCCCGGGCCCACGCCCTGGACCTGCCACCGGGGGCCCGTCGGGGCGTGCTGGGGCTGCTGGCGGGACTTCCCGGGGCCGAGGCGGGCCTGGCCGAGGCCCTCCTCGAGGCGCCCGACGACGGCCTGGTCCGGTGGCTCGCCGGGCGCCGGGCCCTGGCAGAGGGGCGGTTCTCCGAGGCGGTCGATCACCTGGTCTGTGCCCGAGTTCTGGGTCTCCCGGGGCCCCTGGTTCCCGGGGACCCGGACCCCTTCCAGGCCGAGTACTGGAAGACCCTCGGTGTCGCGGCCCTTGGTGCGGGGGACCTGGCCCTGGCCCGGGGGGCCCTGGGCGAGGCCCTGTCCGGGGTGCGCTACGAGGGGGAACGCCTCTACCTGGAGGACCTGCTGGCCCGACTGGCCTCGTGGTGGGATGACGGCGGGGGCGCTCGCCGGCGCGACGTCTCGTCGGCGCTCTTCTGAGACGGACATCCGCCGGCCGTGGTATTCTGTCCTCATCGATGACCGAGAACGGAGGCTTCTCTGGTGCGGCCGGCACTGGAGAAGGGCTTCGTGCAGGCCTCTGGCAGGGGGACCCCATGGGACTGCGGCTCGATCTGAGGCAGGTGGTCTATGTCCTCTCCGATGCGCTGGACCTGGTGGGAGTGGACGACGTGGCCCACGGCAAGCGGGTGGCCTACATGGCGGTCCGCATCGCCGAGACCCTTGGACTCCCGCGACCGGACCTGGAGGCCCTCCTCCATGGGGGGCTCTTCCATGACTGCGGCGTCTCGTCCACCCGGGAGCATCGCTCCCTGTCGGGGTCGCTGGACTGGGACGGGGAGGAGGACCACTGCATCCGGGGGGCACAGCGAGCGGCGTCCTTCGAGCCGCTGGCCGTCCTGGCCCCTTTGATCCGCTGGCATCATGCTCACGCGGACCGGCTCGATCAGCAGGACCTCCCGGACCAGGTCCGCCTGCTGGCCAACCTGATCTACCTGGCGGACCGGGTGGACGTGCTGGCGGCGACCCACGCCGGCGGGGACATCCTGCTGGCCCGCCAGGACATCCGGTCGGTCGTCGCCGAGAACCGGGGCACCCGCTTCCGGGGCGATGCGGTGGACGCCTTTCTGCAGATCTCGGCCCCGGAGGAGTTCTGGCTCATGATGGAACCCCGGGCCCTGGGTCCCTGGCTGGGGCGTCGTGCCCGTCAGCCCGACGCCCGGGACCTGTCCCTGGAGGATCTCCGGAGCCTCGGGGCGATGTTTGCGGCCATCGTGGACGCCAAGAGCCCCTTCACTGCGGAGCACAGCCTGGGGGTGGCGGCCCTGGCCGGGAGGCTGGCGGCCCAGGCGGGAACGGACCCGGAACGGCGGGGCTCCATCGAGGTGGCGGGCCTGCTCCATGACATCGGCAAATTGCGCGTGCCCGACCGGGTGCTGGACAAGCCGGCGGACCTGGACGGCCCCGAGCGGGTCCGCATCACCCGGCATGCCTTCGACACCTACCAGATTCTCTGTCGGATTGAAGGGTTCGAGGAGATCGCCCGCTGGGCGGCCCATCACCACGAGTGGGTGAAGGGGGGTGGCTATCCCTTCGGGGTGGGCGGGGCGGACTTCTCCCCGGAGGCTCGCATCGTCGCGGTCGCCGACGTCTTCCAGGCCCTGGCCCAGGATCGGCCCTACCGCCAGCGCATGCCCCTGTCCCGGATCCTCGAGACGATGGACCGGATGGTGGCCTCGGGCAAACTGGACGGGGACGTGGTCGCCCTGGTGCACCGGGACCCCGAGGACTGCCTGGAGGCGGCCACCCGGCCGGCGTCGCGGCTGGTGGCCTGAGGCGCCCGGGCCGTGCCCCGGGTCACCCGGCTCGGTGACGATCGGGCACCGGCGGGAGGTCCTCCCCGTGGAGGCGATCGTGCAGGGCCTCGGCCACCGGGGCAGGCAGGCCCGGGACCTTCCGGATCTCCTCCAGCGAAGCCGCCCGGAGGCGGGCGACCGACCCGAAGTGCCGCAGCACCGCCGTGCGGCGGGCCTTCCCCAGTCCCGGGAGGTCGTCCAGCACCGAGGCCCGCTCCCGGCGGGCCCGGCGCTGGCGGTGAAAGGACACCGCGACCCGGTGGGCCTCGTCCCGGACCCGCATCAGCAGGTGCAGTCCCGGGTCGTTCTGGGGTGGGGCCACGGTCGTCAGGGCCGGGGCCTCCGCCAGGACCGCCGCGGGCCGGGCCCCTCCCTCCGGGAAGACCAGACGTTCGGCCGAGTGGGCCGCCGGGCCGAAGCCCCGGTCCGTGACCCGGGCCTTCGCCAGCCCCACGACGGCGACCTGGACGTCCTCCCGGGCCAGGACCTCCAGGGCGGCCCGGACCTGGGCCTCTCCGCCGTCGATCAGCAGCAGGTCCGGCCAGGGGACGCCCTCCTCCCGGTTGCGCCGGACCCGGCGGGCCAGCACCTCCCGCAGGAACCCCACGTCCCCGGGCCCCGCCTCGCCGCGCACGGCGAAGGTCCGCCGGGATCGCCGGTCCGGGCGGCCATCCACGAAGGCCACCAGCGACCCCACCGGCTCCCCGCCCTGGAAGGTGGACAGGTCCAGCCCCTCGATCCGCCGGGGGGGGTGGGGCAGCCCCAGCAGTTCCTGGATCCTCCGGGCCGCCCGGTTCCGGACCTCCTCCCGGGCGAGGTGCTCCTCGAGCAGTTGCCGGGCGTTCTGTCGGGCCATCTCCAGGGCCTCTCCCTCGGGCCCCCGACCTCCGATCCGGACCTGCAGGCGCCGTCCGGACCGGGCCCGGAGCACCTCCCCGAGGGCCTCTGCCGAGACCCGCAGGTCCGGCGGCAGCCGCAGCAGGTCCGGCACGGGGGCCCGGCCGTAGTACTGCAGCAGGATGCTGTCGGCCAGGTCCTCCAGTGGCGCCTGGACCTGGTCCACCACCAGCGGCACCCGGTCCACCAGCACCCCCGCCTCGAACCGCAGGACGGTCAGGGAGACCGCCTCGCCTTCCCGGGCGACCCCCACCAGGTCCTCGTCCACCCGGCTCGGCAGCACCACGGCCTGTCGGGCCATCGCGCTCTGGATCGCCCGGATCCGGTCCCGCAGCCGTGCCGCCTCCTCGAAGTTCTCGGCCTCCGATGCCCGCTGCATCGCCTGCTGGAGACGCTGCTGCACCTCGTCCACGTGGCCCCGGAGGAAGAGGGCCGCCTGGTCCACCCGTTCCTGGTAGGCCTCGGGGCTCACGGCCCCCACGCAGGGGGCCGGGCACCGTCCCATCTGGTGCTCCAGGCAGGGCCGGGACCGGTTCCGGAACTCCCCGTCGTCGCAGGTCCGCAGGCCGAAATGGCGGTTCACGAGAGCGTGGGTCCGGCGGACCGATGCCGCCGAGGCGTAGGGTCCGAAATAGCGGGCTCCGTCGTCCTTCCGCCGGCGCACCAGGGTCAGTCGCGGGAACGCCTCGCCGTCGCCGCCCAGGCGCAGGTAGAGATAGGTCTTGTCGTCCCGGAGCAGCACGTTGAACGGTGGCCGATGGCGCTTGATCCACTCGTTCTCCAGGATCAGGGCCTCGGTCTCGTTCCGGGTCACCACCGTCTCGATGCGGTCCAGCACCTCCGAGAGGCGGCTGACGAAGGGCCGCGGGTCCCCGGTGGGCTGGAAGTACTGGCGGACCCGGGCCTTCAGGTTCACGGCCTTGCCGACGTAGAGCACGGCCCCCCGGCGGTCCCGCATCAGGTACACCCCCGGCGCCGAGGGGATGGGTTCCAGCAGGCGCTGGATATCAGCGGGGTCCCAGGCCATGGCCGAATGCTGGGGCGATCCCGATCCCCCGTCAACCGTGTCGGGGGTCTGCGGGGAATCAGGGCCCCGATCGGCTCAAGAGCCGGAGCAGGCCGTTCATGGTGCCCAGGTACAGCGTCCCGTCGGGGGAGATGGCCATCGGCTGGCCGAAGTTCGCGAAGTCCAGCCCGTGTCCGGCGGGCCACCGCTGGACCGGGGTGCCGGTCCGGGCGTCCACCGCGGTGACATGGAAGTCGTAGTCCCCGTCCTCCGTCCGCTCGTAGGTGTACAGGTAGAGCAGGCCGCTGCGGAGGGAGAGTTTCGGCAGGACCTGACTGGACGGGGCCCCGCCGGTCCAGACCACCGGGCAGGTGAAGCCGCCCTGGCCGTCGGGGAGGAGGTCCACCCGGGCCTGTCCGCCCTCGTGGTCGCTCCAGGAGCGTCCCTCGCCCAGGATCCCGTTGCGGTCGATGCCGTAGTTGTTGTCCACGATCACCGAGTACTCCAGGCCCCGGGGACCCTGCCGGTACCACCCGATGAGGGCGTTCTCGGTGGTGCTGCGCCCCTCGGGGAAGACCGGGGCCCGGCAGGCGATGGACCGGTCGGAACGCCGGACGAACAGGACCTGCATCCGGGGCTCCGCATTGTCGGCGATGGCGACCATCTCCCCGAACAACTGCGGCGTGGTGCCGGACCCCCAGTGGATGTTGCCGGGCTTCTGGCCGGATCCCCGATCGTAGGGGGTTCGCCAGTCGGCCCGGGGGGTTCCGTCGGGTCCTGCCGAGAACCGGTACAGGGCATGGCTTGTCACAATGAAGACGCCGTCCTCCCCCACGGCAAAGGAGTTCTGAATCTCCTCCCCGGCGAGGGCCATGGACCGGGTGCGACCGTCGGACTCCCGGATCGTGCCCACCCGTCCGTAGCGGGTCGTGAACCACAGCAACCCCTGCCAGTCGGGGATGGCCATCTGGACGTGGTCCCGGGCCGGCCACTCCATGGGCACGACGTGTTCCCCAAGGTCGAATCGGGCCTCCTGCCGGAAGGCGTCCCCCGCCGGGGCCAGGGCCAGGACCTGCACCGCGTTGTCGGCATCGGCCAGGATGACCCGCTCCCGGTGGTCCAGCACGAAGTAGGCGGCCCCGGAGGTGTCGTCGTAGGGGAACAGGGGGTCCGAGGGGTCCCGGGGAGGCAGCGGGTAGGCCGCCAGGACCTCCAGGGTCGTCGGGTCCAGGGCCAGCAGGTCGTACTGCAGGAACGAGGCCCGCACCGTCAGGACCCGGCCCTGCCGGTCGAAGGTCAGGGTCGTGCAGGTGTGCATGCCGTCGGCCAGCCGGGACAGCGACACCTCGCCGGAGGGTCCCTCGGGGCCTTCCCAGTCATAGGTGTCCGACATCGAGGCGTCATTGTGCATGTTGCTGGTGCCGTTCGGGGCCAGGAACGGGTGCTGGGGGAAGGGGAGATGGGGAAGGGCATCCCCCGGGTCGGTCGTGGCATCGGGGCCTGGAGTCGTCCCGGCGCCGCAGCCCCAGGTCAACCCCAGCAGCGGGACCCACCAGAATCTTCGGGACATCAGGGGTTCTCTCCGGCGTCCGCATCCGACGGGACACGGGGAAACAGGCGGTCCATCAAGGCTCGGACCGTATCGTAGTGAAAGGGCTTTGGCAAGCGGTCTCGAAACCCGTGGCGGTCGTGGTCGGCCAGCACGCCGTCCTGGGAGTAGCCGCTGCTCACCACCAGGCACGCCTCGGGGTCGTCCTGGAGGATGGCCGCGGCCGTCTCTCGGCCTCCGGTGCGGCCCGGCACGACGAGGTCCAGGATGCCCAGGTCGTAGGGGGCTCCCCGGGCACGGGCCTCCCGCCAGGCGGCAATGGCCTGGTCCCCGTCCTCGAAGAGGTCCACCCGGTGTCCCATCCGCTCCAGCATGGCCCGGATCATCCGCTGCACCGACGGGTGGTCCTCCAGCACCAGCACCTTCCGGGAGAGGGTCGCCCCTGGAGGCGTGCCTGCCGGGGCGACGGGCCGGGATGCGGGACCCTGGTCCTCGCCGGGGAGCCAGATCGAGAAGCAGGCCCCCTGGCCCGGTCGGGACTCGACGGTCAGCGTGCCCCCGTGGCGCTGCACAATCCGGAAGGCGATGGCCAGTCCCAGTCCCGTGCCGTCGGCGCGGGTCGTGTAGTAGGGCTCGAAGATCCGCGAGAGGTGCTCCGGCGCGATGCCAGGCCCCGAGTCCTCGACATCGATCCGGACCCGGGGTCCGGGGCCGAGGCCCTGGGGGACGGTCCTGGGGCTCCCGGTCGGCTCCATCCGGATCACCAGGCGACCGTGGCCCTCCATGGCCTGGACGGCATTGATCACCAGGTTCTGGATCACCTGGCCGATCTGCCCGGCGTCCACCGCCGTGAAGACGGGCTGGCCGGGGAACCGGTAGTCGCAGGACACCCCGGTTCCTGCCAGCGCGAAACCGGCTGCCTGCTGGATCAGCCGCCCCAGGTCCGCCCGTTCCCGGACGGGCTCGCCGCCCCGGCTGAAGGCCAGCAACTGGCGCGTGAGTCCCTGGGCCCGGTCGCAGGCCTCCCGTGCCGTGCGTACCAGGTCCGCCACGGGGTCCAGGTGGGCGGTCTCCATCGCGATCAGGGACAGGCTGCCCAGGATGCCGGTCAGCAGGTTGTTGAAGTCATGGGCGATGCCACCGGCCAGGACCCCCAGGGACTCCAGCCGGTGAGCCCGCTCCGCGGTCTGCTCCAGTCGCCGGCGCTGGGTGATGTCCTCGACCATCACGACGTAGCGGTCTGGTGAGAGGGCCCAGGTGGTCGCGTCGAACCACCGGTCCAGGGAGGGGAGGTAGGTGTCCTCCCGGCAGGTGACCCCCGACAGGACCTTCTCCAACGTCGCCAGCCCCCGCGAGAGTTCCTCGGGAGTGAAGATCTCCGAGGCCTTCCGGCCGATCACCGCCTGGGGGTCCAGGCCCACGTGGACCTGGTAGGCCGGGTTCACCTGGAGATACCGTGCATCGACGGGAACGCCCTGGTCGTTCCGGATCACCTCGCAGACGGCCAGGCCGAGTCGATGCTCCTCGAAGAGGCGGCGGTAGTGCTCCTCGCTCCGGGCGAGGGCCTCCTCGGCATGCTTCCGGGCATGGATGTTGCGGGTGATCCCCTGGAGGCCCGTCAGCCTCCCGTCCCGGTCGAACAGGAACCCGACGTGGACCTCTCCCCACCGCAGCGATCCGTCCTTGTGATAGTGGCGCAGTTCCAGCACGTAGGAATGTCGCTCGCCCCGGGCCGCCTTCTGCCGGGCAACCTGATACTCCCGCCGGAAGGCGTCTGCGAGCATCCGCAACTCCTCCGGCGGGAACCGTCCCTCCGGGGGCAACGCCATGTACTCCTCGGGCGTGAATCCCAGGTGGGGCACGATGGCGGGCGAGATGTAGGTCATCCGGTGGGTGGGCTCGCTCATCCAGATCACGTCACCCGAGGCCTCGGTCATCATCCGGAACTTCTCCGCCAAGTCCTCCAGTTGTCGCTGCGTGGCGACGAGGCGGTCGATGGACCGGAAGAGGTACGCCGCGGTCGGAACGGGATCGGCGACAATCCAGGGGCAGAAACGGGCCTCCACGCATCGCTCCTGGGCGTCCCCGACCCGGACGTGCAGCGTCACCGGGGCGGTGGGCTCCCCCTGGAAGACATGGCCCAGTTCCCGGTGGAGACAGGCCCGTTCCTCCGCAGGGACGGGGAGGTCGGCCAGCGTCTCGATCGGGGTCCCTGTTCGCAGGAGGTCGTCGAGACGTCCCGTCCGCCGCAGGATCCGGCCACTGCGGTCCAGGGCGACCCAGAGGGGTTCGGTCCAGGGGACCGAGTCGTCCATCATGAACTGTGGTTGCCGGTCGTTCATCGGCCCGTCGACGTCCTGATTGTCGGTACATGGATCCTACACGGAGGCCGTTGACTTCGGCAAGCCTGTCGAGGACCGATCGCCTCCGGAATCGGGAGGGCCCTTCCGGTCACCCAGGAAGGGGCCCGACCGAACGTTCGGCCGATCGGGGGGATGGCGGGACCTCTCAGGAGTCCGACGGGGCCGGAGCGCTGCACGGGATGGTCCCGATGTACAGCCGCCCCGGGGCCCCGTTCTCCGGCGGCATGGTGTGACACGAGTTGCAGGCCCCCTTGGTGGGCGTGAAGGGCATCTCCCGCACCGTCTCGCCCCGGACCAGGGAGACCCGGTATCCCTCGGGCAGGTCCGTCTTCGAGTAGAAGTTGCCGGCCTCGTTGGTCGTCAGGCGCAGCACCTCGGTGCCGTTCGCGTCCCGGAACACCACGTCCACGCCGGCCACCCCCTCGTGGCGATCGGCCTGGGCGCACTCGAAGACCGTGCCGGCGACCTCCCACCGGGGCGCCCGGCCGCCGGTGTGGCACCCCATGCAGTTCTCGCCGGGGCGCATCAGGGGACCCGTGTCGTAGCAGGCCAGGGCCGAGGGGACCAGCAGCAGCGTCAGGCACGTCTGGGCACGCATCGATGACTCCCTCCAGGGACGTCCGATGATACCCAGAGAAGCCTTCTCCGAAAAGTCCAAAAGTCCTTGCCCGTGGCGTCATGCCCGGAGTATCCTTCCCTCAAGCCTCGCAGAAATGGTCGGGGGAGGTGACCGATGCCGGCGCGGACCGTGGTCGCGTGGTGGCTGCTGCCCATTCTCATCGCATGGTCGGGCGTCGCGCTGGGGGAGACCGGGGCCCCCGGCAGCCAGGGCTCCGCCAGTGTCGAGGAGCCCGTCGAGGAGGTGGAGGAGGTGGAGGTGGTCCAGGAGGACCCCCGCTGGGACCCCTCCCAGGTCGTCCAGATGGACCGGGCCGTGAACCTGATGTGGGCCCGGACCGTCCGGAAGATGGCCCTCGTGCTGGTGGTGGACCACCGGACCTTCTCACCGGCCTTCAACAAGGACACCTGGCATGACCTGTTCGGGTTCGACGGCGGCGGGCTCCGGGTCGGCCTGGGGCTGCGGTTCGGCATCCTGGATGGCCTGGACGTCGGGGTTTACCGGATGAGCAACGCCACCGACGCCTTCGACACCTACCAGTTCGACGCGAAGTGGTGCTTCCTGCGACAGGAACGGCATTATCTGGACCTGGCGGTTCGCGGGGGCCTGTCGTGGTTCAGCCAGCGCCATGCCCGGGACGCCGTCGGGGGGTTCGGCCAGCTGCTGGTCAGCGGGACCCTCTGGAAGCGCCTGACCCTGGGCACGGGCCTGCTGTTCCACAGCGACTCCTCCAGCGACGTGAAGAGCACCGCCGACACGAACTGGTCTCTGGCGGTTCCCGGGGCGGTGGAGGTCCGGATCCTGCCCTGGCTGGCCTGGAACGTCGAGGCCTCCTTCCGGGTCGCCGGCTACGGGGCGAAGTGGCCCTCCTTCTCGTCGGCGGTGAAATTTCTGACCCCGCGGCACGTCTTTGCGCTGGTGCTCAGCAACACCCAGTACATCGGGGCCGACGGGGTGGTGGCCAACAGTTCGCGGGACTACAAGAGGCTGATCGTCGGGTTCCAGGTGGTCCGGGAGTGGGGCCTGGGACGGCGGTAGGGGGCGAGGAACCTGGTGGCAAGAAGCAGGAGGCGGTCATGAAACGGCGAGAGTTCCTGAAGGGGCTGGCCATCGGGGCGGCGGCGGGGGTCACGGCGACCTTGCTGCCGGTCCGGCCGGCGCTGGCGAAGAAGGTGGCGGTGGGGCTGGACAAGGCCGAGGCGCTCAAGACCGTGGGGCAGGGGACGCTGCTCCGGCTCAAGGACCGGCAGGTCCTGGTGGTCCGGGACTCGGAGACCACCGTGAAGGCCCTCCACCCGGTCTGCACGCACCAGGAGTGCATCGTCCAGTGGGACGCGGCGGCGAAGAAGGTCCGATGCCCGTGTCATGCCTCGGGGTTCGGGCTGGACGGCACGGTGCTGGAGGGCCCCGCCCCGAGGCCCCTGAAGACCATTCCGGCCCAACTGGACGGGGACCGGGTGATCCTGACGCTGGACGACTGAGCCGGCCAGGAGGAGAACCATGGATCGGAATCGCCTGGTGGTGATGTGCGCAGCGATGCTGGGCCTCTGGGCCTGCGGCCAGAAGATCGACCCGGTGCGGGCCATCGATCTGGCCCCGGCGCCGGACCTGCCGGCGGGGACCGTCGTCTCGTGGTGCCGGGACGTCCGGCCGGTCCTGGAGCGGTGGTGCACCGGGTGCCATGCCAGCACCCGGAGCGGCGCGGCCCGGAGTGGCGCCCCGGCGGGGGTGGACTACGACACCTACGCGCTGGCATCGGCCAATGCCGACCGGGGCCTGGCCCGGATGCAGGCCGGGAGCATGCCCCCGGGTGGTTCGGTGCCTCCGGGGGACGTCCGGACCGTGGCCCAGTGGATCGCCGACGGCAAGGCCGACTGTCCCCCGGTTCCCGGTGGCGACGACCTGCCGGCCGGCGGGGACCCGGGGGGTGTGGACACGGGTCCCGAGGTCCCCGAGGTGGCCTGTTCCTCGGGGGCCTACTGGCTGAAGGGGGACGACGGGAAGCCCGAGATGCATCCCGGCCGGAACTGCATCGCCTGCCACCAGCAGCAGCGGGCCGCGGGCGAAGACGATGCCCCCCTGTTCCCGATGGCCGGGACCGTGATGGGCGCCCTCCGGGACGTGGACGACTGCCTCGGGGTTTCCGGCGTGACCGTCGAGATCACCGACGCCAACGGCAGCCGCACGACGTTTGTGACCAATGCCTCGGGGAACTTCATGGCCTCCGGGGCCTTCCAGCCCGCCCGGCCCTACACCGTCCGACTCGCCCTGGGCGGCCGGGAGCGGATGATGGCCACCCCCCAGGACAACATGAACTGCATGGACTGCCATACCCGGGAGGGGCGAAACGGCGCCCCAGGACGCATCCTCGCTCCCTAGCAGGTCGTTTTTGGCCAGGAGTGCCGCTGGAGCATTGGCCACGGCCGGGCTACACTGCCTCCCGGCCCGGGATGTCCGCGGCTCCTGGGACGCGGCAGGGCACGGGTCCAGACACCGCTGGAGGCGTCATGAAGAGAGGCATCCCGATCCTGGCGTGCCTGGTGCTGGCCTGTGGAGGGGGGGGGAGGGTCTCCGGGCGATGCAGACGTCCGGGACGTCGATCCCGGGGGTGACGGCGGCAGGGACCTGGCCGAGGACGGGGGCCTCACCGACTCGGGGCGGGACATCTCGCTGGACGACATGGCCGCCGGGACCGATGGGTGGGATGAGGCACCAGAGGTCGCTTCGCCACCGCGGGTGCTGCGGTTCATCCACATCTCGGACGTCCATGTCTGGGGCGACGCGGCCCACCCGGACCCGGCCCACGTCGTGAAGGCGGTGGATCACCTGAACGGGATCGATTTCCCGGCAGACCTGGTCGTCGTCACCGGCGACCTGGTGGACTACCTCTCCGACGACCTCCAGCCAGAGGACGAGTCCACCTTCCGGATCGCGATCCGGACGCTCGGGGGCCTGAAGTGGCCGGTCCACATCGGGGTCGGCAACCACGAGTACTACCGGGACGAGATGCTTCGGATCACCGCCGACAAGGCGGCCCGGGATGCGTGGCTGTCCTCGGTGCTGGGCAGGGACCTGGACGACGCGGTGGTCCAGGACGGGGTGCGCCTCGTGATGATGAACTCGATGGCGGGCAGCCAGTGGCTCTCGTCCAGCGGCCTGGTGGGGTCCTTCACCGGTGCGCAACTGGCCTGGCTGCGGACCCAGGTGGCCGATGGGATGCCCACGATCCTCTTCTTCCATCATCCCCCCACCGAGGAACTGGCCAGCGGCGGCGAGGACACCCTGTGCCAGGTCATCACCGATCACCCGGGCGTGTTCCAGGGGGTCTTCGCCGGCCATCTCCACGGCTTCTGGAAGGGGACCTTCTGCGGGCTTCCCTACTACCTGGTGCGCAACGTGGACCCCTCGGGGGTGTTCTACTACCTGGTGGAGTTCGACCCCGAGGCCCGTCGTCTCACCATCGTCAACGAGTCGGAGATCCCCTTCGGGAGCCTCCCGGAATTTCGGTGCGACCCGGCCGGGGAGCCCCTGGAGGACCCCTCCGCGGCCGTCGGCACGGTCCAGGTCCTGCACCTGGGGACCATCTCCACGAACCTCCCGGGCCTGACGGGCTTCGAGGGGGACGGCCTGGACGACATGCCCTTCGTGTTCCGGCTGGACTCCTGGGATCCCGGGACCCGTCGCTTCGAGGGCCGGATGACCTTCGCCCGGCGGCAGGGGGACTACTACGGTTCCCTGGACGAGGTGTCCTGCGTGGACTTCCCGGTCCAGATGGACGGCCCCTGCGCCACGGGAGGGCCGACCCGGATGGAGATGGACCTGGCGCCCCTGCTGCGGGCCCTGCTGGGCGTTCCGCTGGACCCGGCATGGCATGTCCGCCTGGAGGTCCAGGAACTGACCCTGCAGGCCCGGTTCGACGACTCGGGGGGAGTGCCGCAGGTGGCCGAGGGCCTGCTGGAGATCCACGCCACCGGGCGGAAGGCCCTGGACGATCTGGACGGCATCCTGGTTGGCGAATACTGCCGCGGGGCAATCTCCGGCTGCATGCCGGGATCCTCCGGGACGATGCCCCCCTGCGGGGGCGATCCCCCCCAGGTGGACCCCGACGGGATTCCCGAGGAGTGCGACGTCCTGATCGGGGGCTACTCGCTCCGATTCCTGAAGACCTTCCTGTCCAGTTATCCCCTGGACAACATGCTGCTGGTCGGGGAGGCCTGGAGCATCGCCGCCCCCGAGTCCTCGACCCCGGTCCCCGGCGGGGCCGACCCCCAGGTGTTCGACGATGGTCCCGGTCGTAACTGCGGGCGATGAGGGCAACCCCTGGACGTCGGATTCCGGTCCGATTGACACCCCGGAGTCGATCCGGGACCATGCAGCGCCGCCCGGGCGCCTCTGGGGTGTTCGGGAGGCGTCGCTGTCGCGGAGGCGCCCATGGCCCGGTGGTTGGGGATCGGTGGCAGGTTTCGACGGCTGGCAGTCGCGATGCTGCTGGGAGTCCTCGCCGGTGGTCCGGCGGCAGGGGCGCCGCTGCGGGACAGGCCGGTCCGGGTCGTGCAGCCTGACGGCACCGAGTGGTGGCTCCTGGTCAGCGGCGACGAGTACCGCCAGCGGGTCCACGACGCCCGGGGATTCACCGTGGTCCGGGACCCGACGGGCTGGTGGGTGTACGGGGCGGAGGTGGGCGGGCGGCTGGTCCCCACAGTGCTGGCCGTCGGCCAGGCCGACCCGGAGCGGATGGGACTGTCGCCGCAGGCCGCCGATGCGCCACAGACGCTGGTCCCCTGGCTGGGCGCGGTGCCCCGGCCACCCCGGGTCCCGTCGCCCTCCCGGGCCCCGGATTCCGGAACCCCGACGACGCCATCCCTGTCCCCCGCACCGCTGAATCCCGCCCCCCGTCGAGGGGTCCTGAACAATCTGGTGGTCTTCGTCCGGTTCAGCGACCAGGCCGAGTTCGGCCAGCCCATCGGGGTCTATGACGGGCTCATGAACGGCCCTGGCCTCTCGATGTGGTCCTACTTCCGGGAGGTCTCCTACCAGCAACTGGCCATCCAGTCCTCCTTCTTCCCGGTGCCCTCCGGGGGGTACGTCGTCTCCTACCAGGACCCCTATCCGAGGTCCTACTACGAGCCCTACGACCCCTGGTTCAATCCGGGTGGCTACCAGGGGGGGGCTGACGGTTCCCAGCGGATCGAACGGGAACAGGCCCTGGTGGCCCGGGCGGTGACCGCCATTGCCGGCCAGGTCCCAGCGGAACTGAACATCGACGCCGATGCCGACGGCTACGTGGACAGCGTCGTGCTGGTGGTCCAGGGGGCCTACGGTTCCTGGGCCGAACTGCTGTGGCCCCATCGGTGGTCCCTCTACCTGTACGAGGCCGACATTCGGGGCAAGCGGGTGTGGGACTTCAACCTCCAACTGTCCTCCTGGATCGAGCTGGGGGTGCTGTGCCACGAGATGTTCCACACGCTGGGCGCGCCGGACCTCTATCACTACAGCCTGGATGGCCGGACGCCGGTGGGGCCCTGGGACCTGATGGAGGGGACCTTTCCGACGCCCCAGCACATGGGCGCCTACATGAAGTATCGCTACGGCGGGTGGATCCCGGCGCTCAGGCAAGTGGTGCGCGGGCGGTTCACCCTCAACGACGTCACCAGCCCCGTGGACAACCACCTGCTGGTGGCGGCGCCCGGGTCGTCCACCGAGTACTTCTTCCTGGAGTACCGAAGGCGGACCGGGTCGTACGAGACGTCCCTGCCGGGGACCGGCCTGCTGGCCTATCGCGTCAACCCCTCCCTGTCGGGGAACTCCGAGGGACCGCCCGACGAGGTGTATGTCTTCCGGCCCGGCGGGACGCCCTCTGCCGAGGGGACCATCGAGAATGCGGTGATGGCCCAGGACTACGGCCGGACCGACTTCAGCGCCGGCCGGAACCCCTATCCGTTCCTGTCGTCAGGGGCCCCGGGAGGCATTCGCGTCTTCGACATCGGGGCTACCGGAACCACGATCTCGTTCCGGGTCTGCACGATCGGGGCGGCCTGTGATGCAGGATCCTGCGGGTTCGACGGGTGCGTCGATTGTGGCGCGTGCCCGGACGACGGGAACCCCTGCACGGTGGAGAGTTGCGTGGATGGGACCTGCCGGAAGACCCCGGCGGCCGACGGGACGGGGTGCGACGACGGGAATGCCTGCACCCGGACGGACCGGTGTGTGGCGGGGGTCTGCACCGGCGGGAACCCGGTGACGTGCATGGCCCAGGACGCGTGCCACGTGGCCGGGCGGTGCGACCCGGCGACCGGGACCTGCACGAATCCTCCGGCCACCGACGGGACGGGGTGCGACGACGGGAACCCCTGTACCCGATCCGATGCCTGCCGGGACGGGATCTGTGTGGGCGAGGATCTGGTGATGTGTCTTCCGGCCTCGCCCTGCCACGTCGCCGGGACCTGCGACCCCGGGACCGGGACCTGCACCAGCCCCTTCGCCGAGGAGGGCACCGAGTGCGACGACGGGGATCCCTGCACCCGGGAGGATTCCTGCGACGGCCGGGGCCTCTGTGTCGGCGTCCATGACCCGGCCTGTGACCCCGAACCCACCCCCGAGGCCCCCGGTCCCGAGGCCCCCGACACCCCGTCGGACGTCGGGACCGTAGACCTGCCCGACCAGGGACCCTCCGACCTGTCGGGTGGATCGGACGCAGGCGAGGCTGGACCCGACGGCGAGGCCCGGGACCTGCGGGAGCCTGGTCCTGGACAGGATGCCGTGGCCGAGACGCCGGGGCCCCAGGGGGACCCTGCCGGCGAGGACGTGGGTCCTGGTGGCCGACGCACTTCCAGCGGGTGCGGAACCGCGGCCTCGGAAGGGACGGCCTCGGGTGTGTGGGGGCTCCTGGGCCTGGGCCTCCTGCTGGTCCTGGGCCGCCGGCGATCCGTGCCGGTCCCCGACGAGTCCCGGCCTCCGTCCCGGGCCCGGTCCTCCCGGTGACCTCGGCGCCGATCCGGACGGAGGCTCTGCTCGTGAACCACCCCCTCATGGTCCAGGGGCGCACGCTGCACCTGGGCCCGGTGGCTCTGATCAACGCCGATCCCGCGCGGGTCTTCGTGCTGGCGGGCGCCCAGGGCGTCAGGGAGGCCGACTGCGCGGCCGGTGCGAGGCCCGTGCGGCCCTGACGCTTCGTGGTAATCTCAGGGCGGTCTGGGGAGGGAGCCATGCGCTTCCGGGACGTCGTCGGCCATCGCTCCGTCATCGAGGTGCTGCGGCAGATGGCCATTCGGGACCACCTGGGCCATGCCTGGCTGTTCCATGGACCCGAGGGGGTTGGCAAGCGGACCGTTGCGATGGCCTTCCTGTCCTTCCTGGTCTGCCGGAACCGGACGGAGGAGGACTCCTGCGGGGAGTGCCTCTCCTGCCGGCAGGTGGACCAGGGTCTCTTCCCGGACATCGAGGTGCTCGTGCCCGACGGGGTCTTCCTGAAGATCGAGCAGGTCCGCAACGCGATGCCGCGCCTGTACTTTCCCCCGGTGGTCGGTCCGGTGAAGGGACTGGTGCTGGACGACGCCCACCGACTGAAGATCGAGGCGGCCAACGCGGCCCTCAAGACCCTGGAGGAGCCCCCGCCCGGCGTGATCTTCATCCTGGTCACCTCGGCCCCGGACCTCCTGCCCCGGACCGTGGTCTCCCGGTGCTTCCCCGTCGCCTTCGGCCGCCTCTCCACCGACGAGGTCCGCTCCCTGCTGGTGGCCCGGGGCATTCCCGGCGAGACGGCGCAGGTCGCCGCACTGGTGGCCCGGGGCAGTCCGGGGAGCGCGATGCGCCTGGCCCAGGCCGAGGACCTGGCCGAGGGGGAGGACCTCTTGAGGGCCCTGCTGGACGTGCCTCATGTCACCGCCCGCTTCCAGTGGTTCGAGGGCCTCGGTCGGGGCCGGGAGCAGAATCTGGCCCGGATGGTCTGGATCGAGTCCCTGGTCCGGGACCTGTTGCGGGTGGCCCTGGGGCTGCCCGAGTCCGAGTGCGCCCACCCGGACCTGATCAGGCCGATGCAGGCCCTGGTCGATCGGATCGGGATCGACGGCGTGCTGGAGATGGCCGAGGCCCTGCTGGCCTGGGACCGGGACTGGGCCTACAGCCCCTCCGTCCCCCTGGCCCTCCAGCGCCTCCTCCAGCCCCTGTCTCCCCCGTGAGGGGTGCCAGGACGGATTTTCACTCATTCGCCTTGGAGCCAGAAATGCGTCCAGACCGGGTCAATCCGTGACAGGCCAGACCGGGCAGATGGGTGACCCGTTGGGGTATGGACTGGCGACAGGAGCCAGCGATGTCATGGAGGTATCGAAGCGTCATGGATGCCCGACTGACCTGTGGAGTGGGCCTTCAAGGACATCTCCTCGTACTTCAGGCCGCACCACGGTCGCGTCCTACTGCAACGCCCCCAAAGCCACCTCCGCCTTGAACCCTGCAGTGTGCTTTCTTCGCGTCGATTCCGTACTCCCCTCCTTGGTCTTACCGGGCCTTCATGGACGAGGGTTTCTCTTGGCACGTTGCCCAAAAAGCCGGGTCCATATCCGTCTGAAAAATCGGGTCCACTTCGGACCGCCCTGCGTTTGGGCATGCTCCACTCCATCGACGATGCAAGCAGCCACGCGTGATTTCCAGGCAACGAGGCTGGCAATGCGTTCCTCGATGGAGCCTGGGGCGACGGGTAGTTGGACGCAGACGACGTTCTGCTGCCCGATGCGGTGGCAGCGGTCTTCTGCCTGCTGCATGAGGGCTGGTGACCAGTCGATTTCTGCGAAGACGACGGTGGAGGATGCGGTCAGGGTCAGGCCGACACCCATCGCGCCGATGGTACCAATGATGACGCGGACGTTCTTGGAGTTCTGGAACCTGTCCACCGCCACGTTGCGTTCCTCCACCGGGGTATCCCCTGTGATGGTGACTACCCCATGTTGTTTCAGTGCATCCCGGAGAAGGGACACAACGTCCTTGTGAATGGCGAAGACGACGCATTTCTGCTCTGATTCCAGAATGTTGTTGACGATTTCCGTGACCTGCTTGACCTTGGCCAGGCCGAGTTCCCGGCGGATGGTGGCGAGTTCCCCGGTTCCCGGTGGCAATGGTCCAGCCAGGCCGCTGTCGATGTATCGCTGCAATGCTCCGGACGCGGACGTGGCGACGATGGACGCAAGCCTGGACGCCAGGCGGGACATTGCCTGTTCTGGTTCCAGGGGCAAGACCTGGACGACCTTCGGGGGGAGTTCCTTGAGAACCTCGGCCTTTCGGCGCCGAAGCAGGTAGGGTTTGAGCATGGTATGAAGTTGGTCGGTGTTGGAGGCACCGGAAACGTCGAGGCCGAACGGGGTTTTCTTGGCATTGCAGAAGTCCCGGACGTAGAACCACCAGGAGCGGTGCCGCATGACAAAATGAACGAACGGCCAGAGGTCGATGGGGCGGTTGAGGACAGGCGTTCCTGTCAGGAACCAGACGCGGGCGCATCGCTGGAACAGGGACGGCGGGTCTCCCTTCCGGTCCTTCCCAAAAACCGCGACCGTGCGTTGTGACTTGGGATTCTTGATGTAGTGGGCCTCGTCGAGAATCATCAGGTCGTAAGTGATATTCGGCGGGACCTTCTTGAGCATTTCGTAGTTCACGATGGACCAGCGCGGGCGCATGAACGTGAAGTCCGTCGGTTGACGGCAGAGGGCGGACTGGGGGTTGTCGGACCACCTCTCGATTTCCTTCTGCCAGTTGGCAGCAAGGGAGAGCGGGCAGACGACCAGGATATGCCTGGCGCCGATGGCGTCTGCCGCTTTGATGGCCTGGACCGTTTTGCCCAGGCCCATTTCATCGGCCAAGAGGGCGTATCTCCTGTCAGCGAGGAACGCGACGCCTTCCTGCTGGTACCGGTAGAGGCTGCTTGTCATCGCGCTTCCCCCTTCTGGCTCTCCCGCTGCGAGACTTGCGAGACATGAGTTCTTTACGCGGCTGGTTGAGTTCGTATCGCACCCGGTTTGCTGGACACTGTACCTGACGACGCCCGCGAGTCAATGAAGGCGTCTTCGTCCTGTCCGTTGCGGAGGTCCGCGTGAGGGCGGATGCCATCATGCGACCTCCTGGACGGCCTTCCCGACAGGCCTGGAGCGCGTTCGTCCGTGAAGACCTCGCCGCAGGGCGGCCCCAAGGGATTCGACGATGGCAAGAAGGTCCAGGGCCGCAAGAGCCACCGGCTGGTGGACCTGCTGGGCCTGCGCCTGGTCGTCGTCATTCAGCCCGCCGACATCCAGGACCGCGACGGTGCCGCCCCAGTCGTCGAGCATGGTCCGGCCAGGTAGGGACAAGCCCCGAAGGCTCAACCAGGATCACGGCCGCAGAATCGACGTCTCTGCCGGTTGGATCTGTCTCACCACCGATGCCAGGCTCCTGCGCCGCAGGGTTGCTGCGTCCTCCGGCGCAGCGATCGCTTGATGGTGTCTCCACCTTCTCAAAACAGCATCCCCCCATGGTCAGTGCCTGACCGGACACTGACTCCCCTGGATCGCCTGGGCATCTGCGAGAGTCCTTGATTTCCCGATCCAGGCATCGGGTCAGGGGCGGTCCAGCGTCTCCCGGACCTTCCGGACCAGGGACTCGGTGGTGAAGGGCTTGGCGATGAACCGGGCGCCGGGGTCCAGCATCCCCTGGCGGACCGCCATGTCGTCGGTGTAGCCGGACATGTACAGCACGCGGATCCGGGGTCGCGCCGTGACCACCTCGCGGGCCAGGGCGGCACCGCTGTCGCCCGGCAGGACCAGGTCCGTCAGGAGCAGGTGGATCTCGCCCGGGTGCTGCCGGGCCAGCCGGAGGGCCTCGTCGCTGTCGGCCGCTGCCAGGACCGTGAAGCCGGCGGCACGCAGCGCCTGTTGCTCCAGGGCCCGGATCGACGCCTCGTCCTCGACCAGCAGGACCGTCTCGGTGCCGTGGGGGCCGGTGGACGGAGCAGCCTCCGGTCGGGGCGGGCCGTCGCTGGCCGCTGGCGCCTCGGGGGCCTCCGGGAGGCAGATGTGGAACGTGGTGCCCTCCCCGGGCCTGCTCTGGACCCAGATGTGGCCGCCGCTCTGCCGGACGATGCCATAGACCGTCGAGAGGCCCAGGCCGGTCCCCTTGCCGGGCTCCTTGGTGGTGAAGAACGGCTCGAAGACGCGGAGGCGGGTCGCCTCGTCCATCCCGATGCCGGTGTCCGACACGGTCAACAGGATGCCGGGCCCCGGTCTCATGTCGGCCTGGCCCCGGGGAACGACGTCCTCCATGCGAACGGCGCTGGTGCGGATGGTCAGCCTCCCTCCCGAGGGCATCGCGTCCCGGGCGTTCACGACCAGGTTCATCAGCACCTGTTCCATCTGGCTGGGATCGGCCAGGACCTGCCCCAGGCCTGATGCCAGGTCCAGGGTGATCACGATGTCCTCCCCCAGGATCCGGCGGACCATCGGCTCCAGGTCGCGGATGACCCGGTTCAGGTCCAGGGGACGGATCTCCATCACCTGCTTGCGGCTGAAGGCCAGCAACTGGTGCGTCAGCGCCGCGGCCCGTTCCGCCGCCTCCATGATCCCGCGAATCTCCGAGTGACCGGGATCGGACTCTTGCATCTGGCCCAGGGCCAGTTCGGCGTAACTGAGGATGACCGTCAGCTGGTTGTTGAAGTCATGGGCGACGCCGCCGGCCAGTTTGCCGATGGCCTCCATCTTCTGGGCCTGCCGCAGTTCCTCGTGGACCTGGACCAGCCGCCGGGTGCGGGACCGGACCTGCATGCGCAGCACCAGGATGACGCCGATCGCCAGGACCAGCAGACCCATCACGACGCCCAGGACCCACAGAACCCGCCGGGGGACCAGCCGGACGGGGGGACGGTCCATCCACCGGGACAGGGTGGCGTAGTACCGCGAGTTCGGCTCCCGGACCCAGGCCGACAGGTGGCGATCGATGGCCTCCAGCAGGTCGCCGTTCTGGTCCCTGGCCGTGACGAAGTACAGTTCCGCGACCTCGAACACGATGGCCGTGCGGACCAGGCCGTACTGGCGATGGAAGTACTCCCCGAACATGTGGTTCGCGATGGCGGCGTCGGCGACACCCTCCCGGACCGCCTCGAAGGCCTCTTCCAGCGTCTCGGTGGGCACGAGGGTCGCCCGGATCCCGAAGCCGGCGATCATCTGCCGGAAGGAGGCCTCCTGGATCGAGTCCCGAAGCGCGGCGATCCGCAGGCCGTCCAGGTCCGACAGGGTCCGGATGTCGGCGGTGGACCGGGCGAACACCTGGGACCAGCTCTCGATGACCGGCGTCTGGTGGAAGTGGAACAGGCGGTCCCGCTCGCGGCTGTAGGCGACGTCGGGCATCAGGTCGATCCGGCCCTGGGTGACGGCCTCCAGGCACTCGGACCAGCGGCAGGGCACGAACTGCAGGGCCCAGCCCTCCCGGCGGGCGATCTCCTCCAGCAGTTCGATGAAGAGCCCGGCGGGCCGCCCCTTCGGATCCTGGAACACCTTGGGCTTGTTCTGATAGACGCCGACGCGGACCGTGCGGGGCGAGGGGTCCGGCGGGGTGTCGGCGCCGGCGGGGGAGGCCATCAGGCCCGTCGCCAGCATTGCAACGAGGCCCCACGGGGCCATGCCAGCAACGCTCGGCCGACAGGCCTGTTGGCGGCCGAGGGGCGCAGGGGACACCCGGGGCCGTGTCCCTGCCAGACCACATGACGTCCTCATGGGGGCAGTATGGACCGCCGGCGGGGGGGGCGTCAAACCGGTCGTCGCCGCGCGACCGTTGCCATTCCGTTCCGATACCGGGGTCAGACGCCGTTGCGGAGCGCCAGTTCCGGGGGATGGGGCTCCAGATACACCTGACCGGCGACGTAGGGGTGGGGGTGGCGGCGGAAGTGGTGCCGGAGCAGCGTGATCGGGACAATCAGGGGGACCTGGCCCCGGCGATAGGCATCGATGACCTCGGCGATCTCCGCACGGTCCGCGGCGTCGAGGTCCCGCTTCAGGAAGCCTGCAAGGTGCTGGAGCACGTCGGTGTTCCTGCCCCGGGTGGCGGGGTGACGGAGGGTCTCGGTGAGCCCGGCCAGGTAGTCCCGGGCCACCGCCTCCAGGTCCCGGTCCCCGGCCCGGGCGGCCAGCAGGCGTCCCAGGGCGACGTATCCGGGACGGTGGTGAGCCAGCAACAGCAGTTTGTGGCGGGCATGGAAGTCCAGCAGGGCCGCCGGCGACAGGCCTTGATCCCGCATCCGGCGAAAGCGCCACAGCGTGAAGACCCGGGTCACGAAGTGGTCCCGGATCACCGGGTCTCCGAGCCTTCCCTCCTCCTCCAGAGGGATCTCGGGGGCCAGCGCCATCAGCCGGCGGGCGAAGGCCCCCACGCCTCGCTTCTCGGGTCGTCCCTGGTCCTCCACCGATCGGTACACCGGGACCCGCTCCATGCCGCAACTGGGGGACCGGGCCTTCAGCAGGAAGCCGCAGAGGTCCGGGTGGTCCCGGATCACCCGGTCGGCCAGGGCCTGCAGGGCGTCGGTGACGTCGGGATGGGGGTCCCGGGTGCCCATCGCCCGGAGGTCATCGCCGACCCGGACCAGCCGGATCGTCGGGCGAGGGACGCCGAGGCCCGCCGAGACCTCCGGACAGCAGGGCACGAATCGGAAGAAGCGGCCCAGCGTCCCGACGATGTAGGAGTCCCGTCGGTGACCGCCGTCGTAGCGCACCGCCTCGCCCAGCAGACAGGCGCTGATTCCCACGGGAATGGCATCGGCGTCCATCCAGACCTCCATGCAGCGACCTTCAGGCAGTGTACGCCCCGGCAGGCCGACCGGAAACCGCCGGTGGCCTTGAAGAGTCGGCCCCTGGGAGGTAGAAGGAGGCCATGAGATGCCATCGACGGACAGCGTGGATCGTCGGGCTCGTGGGGATGGCCTGCGCCTCGGGACCCCCCGGAACCGGGGCGGGGGCGGCGGGAATCGACCTGCGGGTCCTGCCGCTGGAGGAGGCGCCGGCCGAGGACTGCCCGGTGGTGCTGGCCCTGGGGATGGCCCTGCTGGCGACCCCGGTGCTGCCGGGGCGGCAGGGGGCCGCCACGCTGGCCCTCGATGCATCCTGCGAGGGGGAGGACGGGCCTTCGATGCAGGCCACCGCCCGGTGGACGATCACGATCCCCAACGAACCCGACATGCGGGTGGAAGGTGCCGCCCAGGGGCCGGCCCCGTCCCCGGAGATGACGGAGTGGGATCGGGCCCTGGCCCTGGCCCGGGTGGTCGCCGAGGCCCTGGAGGAGGCCCTGGCCCAGGTCGAGGTCTACGGCTTGTCGGGTTCCATGGTGGCCCAGTGGCTGGATCGGGACCCGCCGCCCTCGCGGCCGGTGCTTCTGGCGCTTCTCGATCGGGCCGACCGGGAGTCGATCCAGGCGTTGGTGCGCCTGGCGAAGGGGCCGGACGACGAGGTCGCCTTCCGGGCCGTCGGGGCCCTGAGCCGGATCGGGGGCCGGGACGGGGCGGCGGCCCTGGGGCGGGTGGCGGTGGAGGGGGGCCCGGACGTGGCCCTGGCGGCCGTGGGCGCCCTGGGGGACCTCCCACCGGAAGAGGCCGAGCGGGCCCTGGAACTGGTGGCCGGGCAGAGCGGCCGGGCCCTGGTCCGGATGCGGGCCCTCTGGTACCTGGGCCGGGGCCCCGAGCGGGAAGGGGACTGAATCCCGGGGACAGTCACCTCGTTGTCGCCATCAACTGCCTGTATGGAAAGTGGTTTCCCGGCAAGTGGGCCTCGGCGGGACCTGCCGGGGCCGTCCTGGAACCACCCCGGGGCTCGAACGTGCGTCCAGGCCCCCAACCACCGGGCGGTCGCGGGGCCTCGCACGTGCTCCTCGGGAAACTTGATCCGGCCCGCAAAGCGCGCGATTCTCCCCCGGGGGCCGGATCGGGAATCGAACGATGCACCTGGACCTGTCGCCGGACCGCAAGGTCCACCTGCTGGGCATCGGGGGCGTCGGCGTCAGTGCGGTCGCGCGGCTGCTGCTGGGCCGGGGCGTGCCGGTGTCGGGGTCCGACGTCCGGGAGTCGTCGATCACCCGGTCCCTGCGGCAGCAGGGGGCCGTCGTCCACATCGGGCACCGGGAGCAGAACCTGCACGGGGCCGACCTGGTGGTGGTCTCGACGGCGATCCCCGAGTCCAATCCCGAACTGCAGGCGGCCCGGCGGATGGGGCTGCCGGTGGTCCACCGGTCCGTGGTCCTGGGGGCGCTGATGCAAGGCCGACAGGCCATCGGGGTCACCGGGACCAACGGCAAGGGGTCCGTGTCGGCGCTGACCACCTTCCTGCTGGACCGCGGCGGACTGCGGCCGGCCTTCGCCATCGGGGCGATGCTGCTGGACTACGGCACCAATGCCCGGGAGACCGGGGCCCCCCACCTGGTCTGCGAACTCGATGAATCGGACGGGTCCTGCGCAAACACCCGTCCTCGGCGCCTCGTGGTGAACAATCTCGAGGCGGATCACCTGAACCACTACAAGGACCTCCAGGGACTCCTGGACCACTTCTCCCGGTGGCTTGCCCGGCCGGACTCGCCGCCCCTGCTCCACGTCGCCGGGGACGACGCCAACTGCCGGGAGGTGCTTCGGCGCAGCGGCCGCCACGGCCTGACCTTCGGCCAGGGGCCCGCCTGCGACTACCGGATGGTGGACCTGCGCCTGGAGGGGCTGGGATCGCGGTTCCGTCTGATTGCCCCGGAAGGGGACCTGGGGGAGTTCCGGGTGGCGCTGCCGGGGGCCCACAATGCCCACAATGCCCTGGCGGCGCTGTCGGTGGCCCGGGAGGAGGGAGTTCCCCCCGAGGTGCTCCGGGAGGCCCTGCCGGCCTTCCGGGGACTGGAGAACCGCTTCACGCTGGTCCCGGCAGGTCCCTGCCTGCTGGTGAAGGACTACATCAGCCATCCCTCGGGCATCCGCAGCGTGCTCCAGGGGGCCCGGGTCTTTGCCCCGGGGCGCCTGGTGGCGGTCTTCAAGCCCTACCGGTTCACGATGATCCACTACCTGGGCGACGAGTACCGGGAGGCCTTCCGGGAGGCGGACCTGGTCCTGGTGACCGAACTCTATACTGCCGGGGAGGTGCCGATCCCGGGGGTGGACGCCCCCTGGCTTGTGGCCAAGATCGGGGAGACGGGGCGGACGGTCCTGTTCGTGCCGGACGAGGAGCAGTTGCTCCCGCAGTTGAGGCAGGTGATCCGCCCCGACGACACGGTGATCTTCTTCGGCGGGGACGACCTCTTTGCCCGGGCCGATGCCCTGGCGGCGGATCTGGGTCCCCCGGCAATCCGCCTGAAAGGAGTGCCATGAGGATCGAGGGGACCGCGTTCAGCGTGCTGGGCATGGGCAAGAGCGGCCTGGCGACGGCCAACCTGCTGGCCTCTCTTGGGGGGGACGTGCTGCTGTCCGACGGCCGGGACACGGAGGAACTGCGCCAGCGGGCCGAGGACCGGCTGGACTACCGGGTGCGCCTGGTCCTGGGCCGGGAGGAGGTGCGGCCCGGCGACGTGGTGATCCTCTCGCCGGGGATTCCCCCGGCGGCGCCGGCCTACCGCATGGCCCACCGCCTGGGGTCCCAGGTGATGGGGGACGTGGAACTCTTCTACCGCCTGTTTCCGGGGCGGATCCTGGCGGTGACGGGCACCGACGGGAAGAGCACCACCACGACGCTGATCGCCCACCTGCTCAATGCCTGCGGGGTCCGGGCCCATGCCGCCGGGAACCTGGGCAACCCCCTCTGTGACCTGTTTCCGAGCCTGTCGGACCAGGACGTGGTCGTGGCCGAGGTCTCCTGCTACCAGTTGTTGTCCACGGACCGCTTCCGGCCAGAGGTGGCGGTGGTGACCAATCTGGCGGAGGACCACCTGGACCACCACGGGTCCTTCGAGGCCTACGTCGCCGCGAAGTCCCGGATCCTCCAGGAGCAGGCCCACGGGGACGTCTTCGTGCGCAATCTGGACGACCGGTTGCTTGCCGAGTGGGTCCGGCCGGGCAACCGGTGGGCCCGGGACAACGGCCAGCGGGTCCGGGACGTCTCCCGGACGGGACCGGTGAAGGACGGGGCCTTCCTGCTGGACCATGCGATCCACATGGCCCAGCACGGGAGCGAGGTGCGCATCGCCGATCGGGGGGAGTTCCCCCTCCCGGGGGAGCACAACACGGAGGACCTCCTGCTGGCCGTCGCCGCCGCATCCTCGCTGGTGGGGGACCCCGAGGGGCTGCGGCAGGGCATCGCCACCTACCGGGGGCTGCCGCACCGGCTCGAGTTCGTGCGGCGGGTGGATGGCGTCTCGTTCTTCAACGACAGCAAGGCCACGAACCCCCACGCGGCGATCACGGCCCTCCGGGCCTTCGATCGCAAGGTCGTGCTGATCGCCGGGGGATTCGAGAAGGGGCTGCCGCTGACGGAACTGGCCCTGGAGGTCGAGTGGCGTTGCCGGGCCGTCGTGCTCACCGGAGACAGCGCCGAGCGCATGCGGCAGGAGTTCCCCCGGACGGTGCCCACCGACGTGGTGCCGACCCTGGAGGAGGCGGTGGTCCAGGCCTACGAGAAGGCCCGACCCGACGGGGTCGTGCTGTTCTCCCCGGCAGCCTCCTCCTTCGATCGCTTTTCCTCCTTCGAGGAGCGAGGCGAGGTCTTCCGGTCCCTGGTCGAGGCCCTCTGAGGATTCGCCCATGCCCCAGGATCGAGAGACGGGACCGGTGTTGCTGGCCCTGGCCGGGGGTCGGGTCGTGCTGGGCGCCGCAGTCTCCCGATCCGGGGACCGGTGGGCCGTGGTCACCGAGTCGGGCAGCCGGGAGACCTGGACGGACGCCCGGGTCGTTCACGTCTCGGGGCACCGGGTCCCGCCCGGGGACTCCCGGGCCGTCCAGGCCGCCCTGGGGGAGTTCCGGCGCCGGGTCGAGGCCCGGTTGCCCGAGGTGGACCTCCAGGTGCTCTGGGAACTGTGCCGGGACGAGGGCGACGTGGCCGTGGAGGACCTGGCGGGGCTGGCCTTCCCCGAGGGACGTCCGGAGGATCGGGCCGCCCTCGCCTGGGCCCTGGCCCTGGACGACATCCATTTTCGGGCCACGGTGCCGGGTCGAGTCCGTCCCCTCAGCGCCGTGGCGGTCCAGGAGGCCCGGGTCCGACGATTCCGCCAGACCCAGGATCAGCAGCGCCTGGAGGAGGCCCGGAGGGCCGTGCAGGCAGCCCTGGACGGCGGGGAGGACCAGGGGGCGGCGCTGCGGCAGGGCATCGAGTGGCTGAAGGCCCTGGCGGTCTTCGGGGAGGAGGGCAAGGAGGGCCAGCGGGGGGTGTCCTTGCTGGCCGCCCTGACCGGGGGGGCCTCCGGGGACGCGCCCCGGCGGGCCTTCGACCTGCTGGTCTGCCTGGGGGTGTTCCACGAGGACGAGGTGCTGGGGCTGCACCGCCAGCGGATCCGAGCCGCCTTCCCCGAGGAGGTCCTGGAGGAGGCCCGGCACCTGGTGGAACGGGGACTCCCCGGCGTGGAGCAGCGGCCCCCGGCGGTGCCGGACGGCGTGCCCGTGCTGGCCATCGATGACCCCTGGACCACGGACGTCGACGATGCCCTGGCGGTCGAGGACCTGGGGGGCGATCGCCTCCGGGTCCACGTGCTGATCGCCGATCCCACCTCCTTTCTTCCCCTCGATGGCGTGGTGGCGCGGGAGGCGGCCCTTCGTGCCGGGTCCCTCTACCTGCCGACGGGGAAGATCCCGATGCTGCCGGAGGTCCTGTCGGAGGGACTGCTGTCGCTCGATGGCGGCCCGGATCGCCCGGCGCTGGATTTCCAGGTGGACATTTCGCAGGATGGGGCGGCGGATCGCTTCGAGGTCCGATCGGTGCGGGTCCCGCGGACCGAACGGTGGACCTACGAGGAGGGAAACCGGGTGATCGAGGACCCGGCGACGTCCCCAGGGCATCCCTTGCGGGTCCTGTCCCGGCTGGCCGATGCCATGAGACGACGACGCCTGGAGGCCGGGGCGATGCCGCTGGACCGGGATGACGTGACGGTGCGGGTCCTGGAGGGACGGATCGTGTTGAAGCGCCAGTCTTCGGCCTCGGCGTCCCGGCGGCTGGTGCAGGAGTTCATGGTGCTGGCCTGCACGCTGGCGGGGCGGCTGGCCCGGGACGAGGGGATTCCAGTCGTGTACCGGCGCCAGGAGGCCCCGGAGGAACGGGCCAACCGCGACGAGGAGGCTCCCCCGGGGACGAGGGCCTGGTTCTGGCAGCGCCTGCGGACGTTGCGGCGGGCCGAGTGGACCAGCCGGCCGGAATTCCACTATGGCCTGGGCGTGGTGGGCTATGCCCAGGTCACGTCGCCGCTGCGGCGCTTCCAGGACTTCCTGACCCACCGGCAGTTGAGGGGATGGCTGCTGGAGGGAAAGGCTCCGCTGACCACCGAGGACCTGCTCCGGCGATTCGGAGACCTGGAGGGCCAGGGGGACGCCCTGACCCAGGTCGAGCGGGAGGGCCGGCGTTACTGGCTGTTGCGCTACCTGGAGGCCTTCGCGGGGCAGATGGTGGAGGCGGAGGTGGTGGGACGGCAGGGGTCCCGGGCGCTGGTGGAACTGGTGGAGACGATGCTGGTCGCCCCGGTGCCGGGCCTGGGGCACCTGCCCCTCGGTTCCCCGGTCCAGGTGCGGGTGCGGGAGGTGGACCCACGGGGGGATCGCCTGGTACTGGCTCCCGCCTGATCCGGAGGCCCGGACGATGACCTGGCATCCCTGGTTGGACTTCCTGCACCAGGTGAAGACTCCCTCCCGCTACATCGGCGGGGAGTTCGGACAGGTCCTGCGGCCCTTCGACGGGGCCGCCGGGACCCTCTGCCTGGCCTTTCCGGACGTCTACGAGGTCGGGATGTCCCACCTGGGCAGCCAGATCCTCTACGACCGGGTGGTCCGGGAACCGGACCTGGTGGTGGAGCGCTGCTTCGCCCCGTTCCTGGACCTGGAAGAGGAACTGCGCCGCCGGGGGCTGCCGCTGGTCTCCCTGGAGTCGTTTCGCCCCCTCCGGGACTTCGACGTGGTGGGGTTTTCGCTGCAGCACGAACTCTGCTTCACGAACGTGCTTCAGATGCTGGACCTGGGGGGGATTCCCCTCCATGCGGACCGGCGTTCGGACCGGGACCCCCTGGTGCTGGCCGGGGGGCCGGGGACCCTGCACCCGGAGCCGGTGAGTCCCTTCCTGGATGCGGCCTTCGTGGGCGAGGCGGAGGAGGCCCTGCCGGACCTGGTGCGGCTGGTGGGGCGGATGCGCCGCCAGGGGGCCCCCCGCATGGAGGTCTGGAAGGCCCTGGCCCGGATGCCCGGGGTCTATGTCCCGGCCCTGTACGATGCCCGTCGGGACCCGGTCACGGGGCTGCTGGTGCCGGTGCCCCGGGTCCCGGAGGCCCCGGTCCGGGTGCGGCGGGTGGTCATCCAGGACCTGGATGCCCACCCCTTGCCCACCCGGACGCCGATCCCCTGGAGCCGTGCCGTCTTCGACCGGGTGTCGCTGGAGATCGCCCGGGGATGCACCGAGGGGTGCCGGTTCTGCGAGGCGGGGTACACCTATCGACCCCTCCGGGATCGCTCTCCCGAGGGCCTGGTCCGGCAGGCCATCGAGGCGGTGGACCTCTGCGGTCACGACGAGGTCTCCCTGGGAGGCCTGTCGCCGGCGGACTCCCCGGCCCTGCCGGGGCTCGTGGCGGTGCTCTCCCGGGCCCTGACCCCCCGGGGCGTGACCCTGTCGGTGTCGTCGCTGCGGGCCTACGGCCTCTCCGAGTCGGTGCTCCAGGACCTCCGGGCTCTCCGGGCCACGGGGCTCACGCTGGCCCCCGAGGCCGGGAGCCAGCGCCTGCGGGACGTGATCAACAAGAACGTTCGGGAAGAGGACCTGCTGGAGGCGGCCCGGAAGGCCTTCCAGAACCGCTGGCAGCGGCTGAAACTCTACTTCATGGTGGGGCTTCCCACCGAGACGATGGACGACGTCCTGGGCATCGTCGAGACCTCCCGGAAGGTGCTTCGTCTGGGCCGGGGCATGGGTCGGGCCGAGGTCACCGCCTCGGTGGGGGTCTTTGTTCCCAGGCCGCATACGCCCTTCCAGTGGGAGGGGATGGCTCCTGCCGAGGTGCTGAGGGATCGCCTGGAGGCCCTGCGGCAGGCGGCCCGGGGAACGGGGGTCGTCCTGCGGCTCTCCGAGGGCCGGTCCAGTCGACTGGAAGGGGTCTTTGCTCGGGGGGACCGGTCCCTGGCGGCAGTGATCGAGGAGGCCTGGCGGCGGGGGGCCCGCTTCGACCAGTGGGGGGAGCATGCGCGGCCCGAGGTCTGGGACGAGGCCTTTGCGGCCTGCGGGGTGGATCCGGAGTCCTACCTGCGGCCGTTGCCCCGGGAGGGATCCCTGCCCTGGGAGGTGATCGACGTGGGGGTCGATCGGGACTTCCTGCTGCGGGAACGGGAGCGGGCCCTGGCGGAACGGACGACCCCTCCCTGCGAGAAGCCCCCGGACCGCCCGCGGCCGCTCCCCGAGGACTACCCCGAGGCCCGGTCGCTGGTCTGTCTTCGTTGCGGGAGCGACTGCGACCTGGGTGCCCTGCGGGCTCGTCGCTCCCAGGTGGCCTCCGAGGCCCTCGCGATGGCGGTCCCGGAGGTGGGCGTCACCGGGGAGGCCTTGTTCCAGAAATGGCATTTCCGGTATGTGCGGCGGGGACGGGCGGCCTTCATCGCCCAGTCGGAGTGGCTGCGGCACCTGCCCCGGATCCTCCGCCGGGGAGGACTGGTGCCGCGGATGTCCCAGGGGTTTCATCCCCTGCCGCGAGTCACCTATCGGGACCCCCTGCCGGTGGGCTACCAGAGCGTGGGGGAGTGGATTGACGCCGAGATCGCCCTGGCTCCGGGGGAGGTCCCGGATCTGCAGCGCCTGCAACGGGCCTCGGTGGACGGCCTGTGGTTCTTGTCGGCCCGTCCTGTCCAGGGACGCCGGGCGCCGCCCGCCCCGGCCCGCCTGGCCTTCGAGAGCCCCTTCCCCCTGGAGGAGACCCGGGCGCGCCTCGCGCCCCTGCCCGTTGAGGCCCTGGACGGCGACTCGGAACGGGAGATCCGGGCGGCGGGCCTGGCCCCTCCGGTGATCCGGGGCCTGGGGACGCCCTGCGTGCTGCACTGGGTTCCGGAACGGCCCGCCGGGCGGCCCCACGAGGTCCTGTCGGAACGCCTGGGCCGGGAGTGGCTGCCGGGAGAGGTGGTGCGGCTCTACGACGACCCCTGGCCCGGGGCTCCCGTCCAGGGGCCGGGGGATGCGCCATGACCCCCTGGCTGACCTATCCTCCGGACCTCCAGCGGGCGGAGGTGCTGGACCGCCCGAACCGGTTCGTGCTGTCCATCCGACTGGGAGATGGCACCTGCAGCCGGGCCCACCTGGCGGACCCGGGCCGCCTGTCGGAACTGGGTCGCAGGGGCTGGACCCTGCTGGTGCAGGGCCCCTGGCCTGCTCCACGGCTGCCCTGGCGGGCCGTGGCGGCCCAGGTGGGTCAGGAATGGGTGAGCCTGCGACCCACCGATGCGAATCTCCTGGGACGGCGACTGCTGGCGGACGGGTGGATTCCTGGGCTCGGGACCGGGCGCATTCGCTCGGAGGTCTCGATGGGCCACGAGCGGTTCGACCTCTCCTGGGAGGCCGGGGCCCGGCGGGCCCTGATCGAGGTGAAGTCCGCCAGTCTGGTCCTGGACGGCGTGGCCCTGTTTCCCGACGCGGTGAGCGATCGGGCCAGCCGTCACCTGGAACGCCTGATGGAACTCGCCCGGGAGGGCCATGAGCCCCATGTGCTGTTCGTGGCCCAGCGGGGCTCGGCCCGGGTCTTTCGCCCGGCGGAGTCCATCGACCCCTGCTTTGCGGCGACCCTCCGGCGGGCCATCGCTGCAGGCCTTCGCGTCCAGGCCTGGGCCTTCCGGGTGACTCACGAGGGCGTGGGCGACCCCCGGGCGATCCCGGTGGAGGCCGATCCCTCCTGAACGGTGTTCCTCCGACAATGGGCCTGGGCCCGTCGAATCGGTCGGACCGGATCGAGGTTGTCGTATCCTATCGAGGACCGGGGGCTGCGATGCGGGTCTTCGTCGGGATCCTGTGGGGGGCGATGGTGCTGCCGGCCTGGGCCGCTCCCTGCCTGGCGGGACCTGAGGGGCCGGAGTCCTCCCCGGCGGGTGGTCGGCTGGTCTGGATGCCTCGGGAGGTCCTGCCGGCCGTCGGGCCTCCCCGGGAAGCGGGGAACGGGCCGATCGAGGTCCGGACCTGGACCCGCCGGAAGCGGCCCTGGCACCGCCTGGGGCGCCCGGAGGCGCCGAAGGACCTGGGTTCCCTGGGGTCGGGACGGGTCTGGTGGGTTCCCTGGGGTACAGACGTCGCCTCGGGAGCCCTCGTGACGACCCCCCGGGCCTCGTTGCGGAGCCCCTGGGGGGCCCGGCTGGTCCGCCAGGGGCTGCTGGAGGCCCAGGCCCCGGTCCAGGAGGTCCCGGAACGGCAGGTGATTCTGGCCGAGGACGGGCTCCTCCCGGCCCTGGACCCCCTGGTGGACCTGCGGCGGCGCCAGGGGTACGAGGTGGACGTCGTCCCGGTCTCCTCCGTCGGGGCCCACGAGGCGGCAATCCAGGCCTGGTTGCGATCCCTGGCCCGGTCGGAAGTCCCCCCGATGGGGGTCTTGCTCGTGGGGGATGCCCCGGGCCTGCCTCCGGCCAGGACCGCCGACGGCAGCGCCTCGGACTGGCTCCTGGCATTGCCCGAGGACGGGGCCTGGGTCGCCGCCTTTCCGGTGTCTCGCCTGCCTGCCCGAAATGCCGACGACGTGAGCGTGATGGTGGCCCGGATCCGGGCCTGGGAGCAGGAGGTCGCCTCGGGACCTTCGGGGCAGTGGACCGCCCGGTCGGTGCTGGTGTCGTCCTCCGAGGGCGCCGGGGGACTCGACGACGACCAGGTGAGCGACCTCCTGGCCTTGCTGCTGCTGGGGGTGGACCAGGAGCGACCCGATCGCCTCTTCCGGTCCCTGGGCACCGACCAGCCGGACCGGCTGATCCAGGCCCTCGACGAGGGCCGGGGCCTCGTGGCCTATCTGGGCCATGGGAACGGCACCTCCTGGGCCACGATGGAGCCGCCCTTCGACCGGGAGGCGGCGGCGACCCTGGCCAACGTCGGTCGCACGCCGCTGGTGCTGGACGTCTCCTGCGCGAATGGGCGCTTCGACCTGGACGAGTGCCTGGCCGAGACGCTGCTGCACCTGGGGAGCCCCGAGGCGCCGGCCGGGGCCGTCGCGGTGGTCTCGGCCACCGGGGACACCCCCTGGGACGAACCGGCGGACCTGGCGCGCCGGATCCTGCTGGCCATGACCTCTCCAGGGCGGCCCCGGTTCGGGGAGGCCCTGGAGCAGGCCAGGGTCGCCCTGGTGGCCGACCGGGGCCCGACCCCCGAGGTCCGGGAGGTGCTGGAAAAGACGGTGCTGCTGGGGGACCTGGGGACCCCGTTTCGCAGCCGGGCCCCATCCACGATGGAGGTCCAGGCCCCGGACCGGGCGGTCCCCGGGGAGGCCTGGACGGTTCGGGTCCGCCAGGGCGCCTGGCCCTTGCCGGGGACCACGCTGGGCGTCGTCTCCCCCGGGGGCCTTCCGGAGCGGAGGACCTGTGACGCCGAGGGAAAGGCCTCGGTCCTGGTGAGAGCCGAGGCGGGATCCCTCGCATGGTCCGCCTGGGGGCCCGACCGGGCGCCCCTGGAGGGAACGGTATCCCTCGATGCCGACCCTTGTGGGGTCCTGGAGGTGGATCCGCCCGTGCTGCCGTGTCTGGGAGCGGTCCTGCTGCGACTCTGGGGGTGGTCGGAGCCGGTACCGCCGGTGGTGACGGCCCGGGGCGACGGGGGGGACTGGTTCGTGACGATGGTGCCTGGAGAGGAGGGGGAGTGGACCGGGGTGCTGGCCCTGGGCCCTGGGGCCTTCGATTCGTCGGGCCCGATCCGACTGGCGCCGATGGGATGTCCCGGGTCGGAGCAGGAGTTTCCCAGGGATTGCGAGGCCCCCCGGGTGATCGGGACGCAGTGGCGGATGCTCGATGCCCGGCGGGTCGAGTGGACGGTGACCCTCGACGAGCCGGCGGCGGGGGAGGCCGGAGTGGGACCGGCACCGGGAGTCGAGACACGCCGTCGCCGGGACCATGGGACGTGGTTGCGGTTCGTGTTCGGGGACCTGGAACCGGGGCCGGAGGCCTTCGTGACCCTGCGCCTCCGGGACCGAGCCGGCAATCAGCGGCTGGTGGTGGGGCCCGAGTGGTCCTTCCGGACGCCCCCCTGCACCCCGGACTGCACCGGGCGGACCTGCGGGGACGATGGCTGCGGCGGGACCTGTGGGCCGGGATGCGAGGCGGGGCAGTCCTGTCGGGAAGGGAGGTGCTCCGGAGGGGCGGGCTGCGCCTGGTGGTATCTCCCGGGCAGTGGGGCCCGGTGCGAGGATTGCGTGTGCCAGGGGGCCCCCTACTGTTGCACGGACCGGTGGGACGATGCCTGCTCCTGGCGTTGCGAGGCCCTCTGCGGGGGCTGCGGGACCGGGTGCGTCCCCGAGTGCGAGGGGCGGGAATGCGGCGACAACGGCTGCGGGGGAACCTGTGGCGGATGCCCCCCTGGTCAGACCTGCTCCCCGGAGGGCCGTTGCCTGCCGGGGTGCCTCCGGGACTGTGGGGAGCGGGAGTGCGGGGATGACGGCTGCGGGGGTGCCTGCGGCCTCTGCCGGGACCCGCTCTCCGGCGAGTTCCGGGACCTCGGGTGCCGGGAGGGTCGGTGCGTCGAGGCGCCCCGACCGGAGCCCCGGGATTGGACGCCCGGGGGAGTCAGGCTGCTGGGAGCCCTGGCGTGGGCCGAGGACCGGGTACCCAGGCCCTCGGGGGCCGATGTCCCGGGGCAGGCGGACCCAGGAGTCGCCCCGGTGGATTCCCGGGATGGGGAGGCCCTCCCTGGGGACGTCCTGTCCTGGGAGGCCGACGAGGGATCGGGGGCCGATGAAACGGGCGATTTCGGTGGCCGAGGAACCTCCCGGGGATGCCACGGAGGACGGGTCGGCTCCCCGGGAGGGATGGCCTGGATCGGGGCCTGGTGGCTGATTCGGAGGAGGCGAGCACGGTGATCGTCCCATGACTCGACCGTTTCAACAGGCGCGGTGGCTGTGGGTGCCGTGGGTGGTTCTCGGGGCCGGAACGGCCCTGGCCCAGGGGCCCGCCACGTTTCCGGAGGTGCGGGAGGAGGCCGTGGCCCGGGTCCGGACCGCGGACCCGGCAGGGGCCCTGGCGCTGGTGGAGGCCGCAGCGACCCCGGTGGACCCCCGGGAACAGGCCCAGGCCCTCTGGATCCGGGCGAGGGCCCTCAACGACCTGGGACGGAGGGAGGAGGCTCGGGCGCTGCTGCGGGACCTGGCCCCGGGGCTGCCCGGTCACCTCCGGGAGGTGCTGGAGGAGCAGCGGGCCCGGGCTGCCGAGGGGGCACCCGACGGACCCGAGCGGATCCGGGCCTTCCTGGCGGCCCATCCCCGGTCCCCCCTCGCCACGGACCTGCGCCTGGCCCTGGCCCGGGGCCTGCTGGCTCGCGGGGATCGGGAAGGGGCCCGGCGGGAGGCCGAGGAGGTGATCCGGTCCCGGCCGCACCGGCCGCTCCGGGGCGAGGCGCTGCGCATCCAGGCGATGGCGATGGAGGCCCGGGAACGGGCGGCGGTGCTTCGAGGGCTGTTCCTGGACCTGCCGGAGACTCCCGCGGCGGCCGCCACGGGGCTCCGGGAATCGGACCTGTCGCCCGGGGAACTGGAACGGCGGGCCCGGGGGTTCGACGCGGCGCTCGAGTACCGGGAGGCCCAGCGGATCCGCGAGGACCTCTGGAGGCAGGGACGGGGTTCGCCGGGACTGGCGATGGTCCTGGCGCGGTCGCACCTGGTGCTGGTCCGGGACGACCCGGCCCGGGCCCTGGAACTGCTGCGCGTGGCCGAGGCCGGAGGCGTTCTCCGGGGACCGGACCGCCACCTCTGGTTCGCCCGGGCCCTGGCTCGCCTGGAGCGGTATGACGAGGCCGTGGCCCACTACCGGGCCTACCGGAAGGAAGGCGGCCGGAAGGACCGGGCCCGGGCCCTCTACTACCTGGGCTGGCTTCCCTATGATCACGGGCGCTACGAGGAGGCCCTGCCCCAGTTCGACCGGTTCCTGCGGGAGGCCCGGCGGTCCCCGGACCGGTCCTACGTGGCCTGGTTCAAGGCCTGGTCCCTCTATCGGTTGCGGCGGTACCCGGAGGCCCTGCAGGCCCTTCAGGCCATGATCCCGATGGGCAACAACCTGGTGGCGGGGAAGGCCCTCTACTGGATGGGCCGCATCCATCACCTGCTGGGCCAGGACCGGGAGGCCCGGGAGGCCTTGCGACGCCTGGTGGATCGGTACCCGTTGTCCTACTACGCCGTGCTGGCTGCCCAGCGACGACAGGAGTGGTGGGGCGAGCCCCTGCCCGAGTGGGTCACGGGGCCCTCTCCCGGCCTGCCGGACCCGGGGCCCTTCTGGGGAGAGGGGCGCCTGCCGAAGGCCCTGGTCGAGGCGATGCGGCGGGTCCGGGACCTCTCGGACCTGGGGGAGGTCGCCCGCGCCCGACGGGAATGGGCTCCGGTGGCCAGGGCGGTCCTGCGGCACGTCCAGGGGGCGGACCGCCTGCGACTGCTGTCCACCGTGCTCGGGGCCCTGGAACTGGACCATGATCTCTATCAGGCGGCCCGACGGGAAGCGGGGGGCCGTCTGGGCCCGGTGCCCACCCGGGACGGCGCGGCGGCCTGGAAGGCCCTCTACCCCCGTGCCCGACGGCCGCTGGTGGTGAGTCTTGCCCGGCGTTTCGCCTTCCCCGAGGTCTGGGCCTACGCCATCATGCGCCAGGAGTCTCGCTATGACGACCGCCAGGTCTCCCACACCGCCGCCCTGGGCATCATGCAGATGATCCCTTCGACGGCCCGGCGCATCTCGGCCCTGCTGGGAGTCCCCTTCGACGTTCAGGGCTTCTTCGATTCGGGCCGGAACCTCTTGTTCTGCACCCGGTACCTGGCGATGCTGCTCCCGGAGTTCCGGAACCAGGTCCTCTTTGCCTCGGCGGCCTACAACAGCGGGGCCCCGGCCATCCGGAGGTTCCTGCGCGATCGGCAGGGCCTGCCCTTCGACGAGATGGTCGAGTCCATCGCCTACAACGAGGGTCGCAACTACGCCCGGAAGGTCGCGGAGCACCTGGTTCGATACGCCTACCTCTACCTGTCGCCCGAGGAGCGGGTTCCCCTCTACGAGGCCCTGTTCCCGCGAGAGGTGGACTACGGCATCGGCACGGACGTGGACTTCTAGGTTCGAGGGACTCACTCCTGGATCATCACGCGGCGGGCCTCGGCGTAACGGGCCGAGACGGCCCAGGCACACAGGTCCACGAGGCGATCGCCGAACTCCAGGTCCGAGAGGAAGAGGGCGTCCTGCTTCAGCTGGCGTCCGGCCACCTCCAGGTCATTGGCCATGAAGAGGCCCACCCGGCTCGCCGTGTGGTCGATGCCCTCCAGGAAGGCGCTGGGGTCCAGGGCCTTCCGGCTCTGACGGAAGCCCGTCAACACCTCCCGCACCTTCTGCAGGCTCCCAGGGTCCATGCCCCTCGCCAGGTCTTCGGCCAGGTGAGCCGCCACCTCGTCCTCCTCCTTCAGGGGCCACTCGGGGAAGGCCATCCGGAGGGCGGCCAGCAGGAAGAATCGGAGGGTCCGGGCGTCCACCAGGCCCGCCAGATCCAGGCCCGGCAGGAAGGTCGTGAGGGCCCTCCCGAGGCCGAAGCGCAGTTCCTTTCCCCGCCAGGAGGTCAGCACGTCGTCGCCGACCGCCAGGGCCACCGGGCGCAGGGGGATCTTGGTGATTCCGAGTCGTCCCCGGGCATGGTAGACGGGCGGCAGGGGGATGCCGAAGACCTTGCTGCACGCCCGGGCCATGTTCTGGAACGTGGCCCCCTGGGTCATGTCCACCCGGTCCCCCTCCGAGAGTCCCAGGTCGCCGGGGCTCTTGAAGGGCACCACCCCGATGAGGGGCTTGTAGAGCAGGTGCAGCACCCGGACCAGGTTCGGGTCCACCGCCTCGTCCACGAACCACTGGGAGAAACCCTCGGGGGGCATCGCGTCCCGCCGGAGTTTCAGGGCGGGCTGACGCCGGGCCTCGAAGCGGGTCCGGTCGGCCTCGGTCTCGCACCCCAGGACGATCAGGGCCGCACTGGCCAGCCAGGCGCCGTCTTCCTGGTGCAGCGCCCCGTGGAGGTCCCGGAGGGCCCGGTAGGAGTCCTGGCGGGTCGGGTCCAGTTGGAGCGCCCGGCGATGGGCCTCGATGGCCTCGGCCTCCCGTCCGGGGATCCGGGTCAGGACCTCCGCCAGCCGCACGGCGCTTTCGGCGTCCCGGGGCGCGGCCTCCAGCACCTGCCGGAGCGTCTCGGCCGCCAGCGGCAGGTTGTGCAGTTGCTCGACCTGGATCGAGGCCAGTCGCCGCAGCGACTGCAACAGCCGATCCTCCTGGCCCGTCAGGCGGGTGTGGCGCACCAGGGCCTGGTGGAGGCGCGAGAGCCCATCGAAATCCGAGGCCCCCAGGAGCAGGTGCTCCAGGGCCTCGACGGCCTCGGTCATGTCCGGATTCAGTTCCACGGCCTTCCAGAGGTGCTCCCGGGTCAGGTCCGGGTCTCCCAGGTTGTCCCGGGCCAGCAGGGCCGCGGCGTAGTGGAACTGGGCCTTCTTGAGGACGTCCTGCTCCTCGCCCACCAGTTCCAGCAGGATGCCCTTGGCCTCCTGGAACTCCCCGGCGGCCACGGCCGCCTCCAGGGCCTTGTGGAGGGCCGCCTTCGTCGAGACTCCCTCGGAGGCGGCCGCCCGGTACCACCGCAGGGCCTCCAGGGGAGCCTGGAGGGCGTCCCGGTAGAGGTCCCCCAGGCGGATCTGGGCGTTGAACCGCTTCACGCCGGGCGGTTCGGACTCGATCCAGGGGATCAGCCACTGGGCCATTCGGTGCCAGTCCTGGGCCTTCTCGGCCGCCGCGATCATCTCCCGAAGCAGGTCCGGTGGCGCGCCTCGGGTCTTCCAGTTCGCCTCGAACTCCGCGACGGCCCGGGGGGCGTCCCCGGCCCGGGCCGCGCACCGGGCCAGGATCAGGTGCAGGTCCTCGGCCCGCTCGCCGGCGGGCGGTTCCGGCAGTTGCAGGACCGCCTCCAGCAGCGGGATGGCCTCCAGGTCCCGGCCGGCCCCCGCCAGCACGCGCGCCAGGGCCAGCCGTGTCTTGTGGTCGTCCGGGGCCAGTTCGATCACCCTTCGGAGGTGGGCCTCGGCGACCTCCGTGGCACCCATCTTGCGCGCCGCCTGACCGGCCAGGCGGGACAGGCGCCGCTCCAGGTCCGCGTCCCGGGTCTCCCGGGCCTTCCGGATCAGGGGCTCGGTGAGGGCCAGGGCCGTCTCGGGCGAGCCCTCCTCCAGGTGCAGCCCTGCCAGTCGCTCGACGGCCTCCCGGTGCAGGGGATTCGCGGCGATGGCCTCGTTGAGGGCCCGGCGGGCCAGTGTGGGGTCCGGCGTCGGGGGTTCGAGGGCCCGGCGGGCCAGGTCCACCCAGTGGTCCGCCTGTTCCTCGGGCGTCGGGGCGAAGCGGGCCGCCTGCTCCAGGGCCTCCCACTCGGCGACCCGTTCCCGGCCGTCCCGGGCGATCTCCGCCAGGCGCAGGGCGATGGATCGGGCCCGATCACCGATGGCGGCCCGGGCCGCCCGCTGCAGGCTCTCCCGAGCCAGGTCCATCCGCCCCAGTCGCCGGGCCTGCACGTCCGCCAGCCGGACCCACAGGTCCACCTCGGCAGGTCCCGCGGCCTCGGCCTGGCGGGCGAGGTCCCGGGCCACCTCGCCCCACATCCCCAGGGCCTCGTGGAGTTCCTGCAGGGACCGTTCGATTTCCGGGTCCCCCGGATGGCGCGTCCGGGCCTCCTGCAGCAGGCCCAGGGCCGTTTCGGGATCCCGCTTCCGGATCCAGGCGATCTCGGCCATCCGCAGCCAGGTCTTCCGGTCGTCCGGGCCGCCGACCTTCCGGTGCAGCAGCATCAGCAGCCGGTCCCAGTCCTCGAGGCGTTCCGAGAGGTCTTCCATCAGGGTCCCGCAGGCCTCTTCCTGCAGACCCAGGGCGACCGCCTGACCCAGGTCCCGCAGGGCCTCCCGGTCCCTTCCGGCCTGGGCCTGCAATTCGCCCCGGGTCCGGAGCGCCAGGGCCAGGACCGGGGGTTCCGATGCCCGGGCCAGGGTGTCGTCGCAGAACTTCCGCAGGCCCTGGAGGTCGCCGGCCCTCCGGTAGCGGTCCGCCAGCAGCGCGAACCGTTCCGCCGAGGAGGGGTCCCACAGGAAGACCTGCTCGTGCTCCGCCAGGGCCTCCTCGACCCGTCCCGCGTCCTCCAGGGCCCGGGCCAGCCGCTCGACCCATCGGACCTGCTCCTCCCCACCCCGGGAGGCCCCGATCCGCCTCCGGAGGGCCTCGATGACCCGGTCCGGGTCCCGGGCCTCCGAGGCCCAGGCCACCGCATCCTCCATCCAGCCGAGGTTTCCAGGATTCGCCTCCATCGCCTCGGAAAGCAGATCCAGCGCCTCGGGCAGCCGGCCCGCGGCCCGGTACAGGCGGGCAGCCAGGTGCAGCAGCGCCCCCCGGGTCGACGGTCCCGCCGGGCGCCGGGTGATCCGGCGGACCTCCTCGGCGACCTCTCCGGCCTTCCCGGCCCGCACCGCGGCATCGAACAGGCGATCCCCCAGGTCCCCCAGGTCCGGCTGTTCCTGGATGGCCGACACCAGGCAGTCCGCCTCCCCCGAGGGGTCTCCCTGGTGATCGCGAATCAGGTCGGCCAGTTCCGTCAGGATCCGGACGCGCGTGGGGCCCCGCTCCAGTTCCTGTCGTGCCAGCAGCGCCTGGATCAGACCCCCGGGGTCCCCGGCGGCCCGATGCCTCGCCTCCTGGGCTTCCAGGTCCCGTCGCAAGGCGATCTCGACTCCCGCGGCGGTCTCGGCCTGTTCGTGCTCGTGGAGGAACTCGATCACGGTCCGCAGGACCCCCTGGGACCGCTCGCCCAACCGGTGCACCAGCTGCAGGACCAGCAGTTCCCCGGCGGCCTCCGGGAGGCCCGCGTCGGCCAACGTCCGGGCCGCGGCCAGGGGGTCCTCTTCCGGGGCGAGGTGCCAGGCCACCAGGCGACCCAGGGCCCGGCCCGGCGTCAGCCGCCCCAGGACCCCCGCACTCCCGTCGGCCTCCACCAGGTGCCCGTCGTCCCGTTCCAGGGCCGGTGCCCGTCCCGGCCCCGGAAAGGGGATCATCGGCCGCGGCCGCCGCTCTCCTCCGAGGGAGGGGGCCAGTCGCCGCATGGCGCCCGTCTCCCGCCAGACCAGCACCGTGCCCTCGGGACCCGCCTCGGGAGCCACCAGGCATCCCTCGGGGCCCACCCAGGCAAAGGTCCGTCCACCGGCGGCGGTCCGGACCTCCAGTCCCGCCAGCGTCCGTCCCAGGGGCGCCAGGACACCGGCGATGCGCGCCGCGATCCCCCGGCTCTCCCGATCCTCCCGGGAGGGAAGCACCCGCATGTCCAGGAACTTCGCCGCCAGGAGGGCCAGTTCCTCGCGGGCCTCCCGGACCGCCTCCCCTTGCAGGCGACCCGCCACCTCTCGGGCGATCTCGTCGGATCCCGACCGGAGGTCCAGGTCGTGGGCCAGGCGGGGAAGGTCTTCCGGGAGGTCCCGGGCCTCGTCCTCCCGGACCGCCAGGGCCAGCAGGCGCAGCAGGCGCCAGGCCCCGTAGAGCAGAGACGCCCCCTCCTCCCATCCCTCGGAGGCGTCGGCGGCCTGTCGGAACGGCTGGGCCACGAACACCGGCAGGTCTCTCTGAAGGTCCAGGTACGACATGGATCCTCTCCGGTCGAGTGGCCGGATCATCCTACAAGAGGGCGGTTGTCGTCCACCCTTCGCCCGGTCCCGGGCGCATGCATTCTGGCGCGAGAAGCCGATCCCCCCCGGGGGTGGTAGGATCCGCCAGCGGGGAAGGCACCCATGATCCCGACGATCTACCTGGCCGCCTACATCGGGTGCTGGGCCGTGGCCTGCGTCGCGACGCTGCTGCGACCCCGGGTCGCCCTGGCGATGATGTGGCCCCTGGTGATGCTCCATCCCCATCCCCTGGTGCGGGACCTGCTGCCCTGGCAGCGCATGGGCCTCCAGAACTGGTACCTCCTGCTGTGCCTGTTCCGGACGGTCTGGGCCTGGCGTCCGTTCCGGGAGGGGATCCGGGACGCCACGCCGACGCTGCGGTGGACCCTCCGCCTGCTGGTCCTCCTGGCGGTGTTGCACCTCTACGGCCTGCTCGTGCTGTGGTACCGGCACCCCTGGCTGCCGGGCCTGGGCTGGGCCAAGGTCGCGGAGCAGGTCTTTTCGGACCTCCGGTACCTGGCGCCGCCGGTGATCCTGCTGTCCTGGGTCCGGACCCGGCGGGACCAGGTCCTGGCCATCCGATCCCTCTCCCTGAGCCTGTTTCTGGCTGCGTCGCTGGTGGCCCTGGACCGCTTCTCTCCCCTGATCTTCGACCTGTTCAACCACACGGCCTACGAGTCCACCTGGGAGATGCACCAGGTCCGGGCGGTCGGGGCCTATTCAGGCCCCTGGGAGGTCGGGGGCATCGGGTCTCTGGGCATCGTCTGGGCCACCACCGCGGTGGTGAATCGCCGGGCCCTGGGGCGACTCTCGGGGCTGCTGTTGCTGACCCTCTCGGTGGTCTCGGTGGTCTTCGCCCTGTCCCGAGCGGGCTTCGTTGCCAGTGCCATCGGGCTCGTGGGGGTGCTGTTGTTCGCCCGCCAGGGGTCCAAGGTCGGCGTGGCGGGCCTGCTGATCACCGCCGCGGTGGTGCTGGCGATGCTCCAGGTCCGGGTGCCTCAGGGGGATGCCCCCGTGACGATCCCCGGCCTGATCGAGGAAGGGGTCGAGAAGGCCTACGAGGAGGGGGCCCTGAAGGGGTCCGCAGCCATCCGGGTGCGCCTGTGGCAGGACCAGATCCGCTACTACCAGGATGGCCTGTTGCGCTGGGACGAACTGGTGTTCGGGATGGGGGGCATCGAGGGCATGGCCGTCGCCTTCGAGGCCACCGGTCACAACGGCTACATCGCCCCCTTCCTCTACTACGGGATCCCCGCCGCGACGGCCCTCCACCTGTTCCTGCTGCTGGCGGTCCTCGCGTCCCTCCGGGACCCCGACGTGGCCCGGAGCCCCGAGGGGTTCGTGATGTGGGGGACCATCCTCGGGGGCATGATCACCAGCGAGTTCCTGATCAGCGGGCTCACAACCTCGGTGCTGGCCTCGATGTTCGCCCTGACCGGCCCGGTCCCCGGTGACGGGCCTCCCGGGCCCGTTCCAGGAGGTCCATCCAGGGGGCCCGGAGCGTCTCCCAACGGTGGCGTCGGGCCACTTCCAGCGCCCCCTCGCTGAGGCGCCTGGCCAGCCCCTCCTCGGTGGCCATCCGGATGACCGCCTCGGCGAGCCCCTGGACATCGCCGGGAGGCCGCTGGAACCCCGCCTCGCCGTCATGGAACAGGAATGGCATTCCCCCGCCCGAGGTCGTCACCGCCGGCATCCCCGTGGAAAAGGCCTCGATCAACGACAGGGGCTGGTTGTCCACCCGGTTCGTGTGGAGGAAGAGGTCGTGTTCCAGCACCGTCGCCATGAGTTCCGGGAGCGAGAGCCCCTTGCGGAACGTCACGTCGGGAATGCCTTCCCGGGCCACGCGCTGCCGGATCTCCTGTTCCAGCATCCCCTCGGCCACCATGGTCATCGAGGCCCGGGGCAGGGCCCGACGGACCTCCCGGAACACGTCCAGGGCCAGGTGGGGGTCATAGATCGGGTGGAAGGCCCGGAGCCACAGGATCCGCGGTTGCATCCGGTCACGGATTCGCCACTGCTGCCATTCCCCCGCCAACACGTGGGGGACGATGGAGCAGGGGACCCGGTGCCCCGCCAGCACGTTGCCCAGGAACGGGGAGGCCACCTGCACCTCGAAGGCGCTCCGGAACAGGGGCGCCAGGGCCCACCCCAGGTGGTGGAACAGGGCCTCGGCGGACCCGAATCGGGACCATCCCCCGTGGTAGAGCAGGATGACGGGCACGCCCCGGACCCGTCCCCAGGGGACCGCCATCGCCGCGACGGCCAGGTTCAGGTCCGTGAGGACCTGGGCCACCACCGCGTCCAGGCTCGCGACGCCCCCCGGAGGACGTGCCAGCACCCGGGCCACGTCCAGGGCCTTGCCGACCTTCGAGGGGGCGAAGGAGGCCCGGATCACCTCGATTCCCTCGGACTCGAAGTGCCGGGCGAGGGCCTCGATCTGAGGCCGGACCTCCCGTCGTCCCGTGTCGAAGTTTCCCAGGGCCAAGACGCGCATGGGGAGGACCTCACGGAATCTCGATGGACTGCTCGGGCACGTAGCCCTCGCCCCCCGAGGAGAGCCGGACCCGGGCGAGGCCCCCCCGGACCTCCAGCACCCGGACCTCCAGCCCCTCCGGGAGCACGAGGGTCGGTTCCAGGGCCGCCGGGTCCGGAAGCAGTGCGGTTCGGGAACCGATGATCACGCCCACGGTGTAGCGGGAGACCCGATCCGAGGCCCAGGCGAGGCCTCCGGCCAGGAGGCACGCGATGCCCAGGGCCACGACGGGTCCTGCCAGGAAGCGCCTCCAGGCCCCGGACCCAGGCCAGCGAAACGCGGCGAGGCCCAGCAGGAAGGCCCACCAGAGCCCCACGAAGATGCCGAGTGCGATCCTGGGGGAGATCCACCCGGCCAGCAGGGTCCAGGCATCGGTGTAGGGGCTGAAGACGAAGGCCTTGGGCCCCTTGCCGGCCTCCTCGGACAGGAGGGCCCGGGCCCGGGACAGGTTGATGCGTGCCGTTTCGGCCAGGGGGCCCCGGGGGTCCCGGCGAATCACGCGATGCAGGGCGGCGATGGCGGGTCCCGGGCGCCCCGCCTCGAACTCGGCCACGGCGAGGTCCAGCAGGACCTCCGGGGCGTCCAATCCGTACCGGGTCGCCAGTTCCCGGAAGACCCCCGCCGCCTCCTCGGGCCGTCCCGTCCGCAGGGCATCGACGCCTTCCCGGAAGCGGTCCTCCAGGGTCCCGGCCCGGGCCGTCGTCGAGGCCGCGAGGCCCAGCAGCAGGAAGAGGGGCGCGACCCTCATCGGGGTCCTCCCGCTCGATCGGGACGGGCGGCGTCCAGTTCCCGCAGGGCCTGCTCCACCCGGACCAGGGCGGCCTGTCGGTCGCCGTCCTGCACCGCCGAGGGCGCGAAGCGGCCGAAGGCGCAGGCCTCCAGTTCCTGCTGCACCGCCGCTGCGAGGGGCGGCCGGACGCCCCGTTCGGCCAGGGATCGGGCCACCTCCGTGGGCGACAGTCCCGGCGGCAGGTCCAGGCGGGCCCGCAGGAAGTCCCGCAGGAGGGTCTCCAGGGCGGCCCAGAATGCCGCGGGTGGCAGGTCGGCTCGCCGGGCCTCCGCCAGTCCCCGAAGGGCCGTTCGGAGGGCGGCTCGTCGGACCGCCGCCCGAGGATCCCGCTGCAGGGATCGCCTCCGCCATGCCCAGCCCTCGAGCCCGACCCAGAGGGCCACCGGGAATCCCAGGAGGCCCCAGGGAATGCCGGAGGACGGAGCCACGGGAAGGTCCTGGGCCGGCGATTCGGGGAAACGGTCCACCAGGATCAGCCGGGGCTCGTGGCTCCTCGCCACGGCGTCCGGACGGTCGCCGCTCCCGGTCACCTGGAGGCGAATCGGGTCGGTGCGGGCCCGCTCGAACTTCCCGGTCACCGGGTTGAAGAAGGCCAGGTCGATCCGGGGGATCTCCACCTCACCTGGTTCCCTTGGGGCCAGCAGGAACTGGAACGTCCGGCGCCCCGAGACCCCGGCCTGGTCCACCACTCGCTCGTCCAGGTCCTGGGAGGGCACCCGACTCACCCGAACCCGATCTGGCAGCCGGAGATCGGGAGGTTTCAGGGCGGCGAGGTTTCCGCTGCCGGTGACCTCCACGGTCAGCAACGCCGACTCCCCGACCTGGAGGGCCTGCCGATCGACCCGGGCCCGGAGGCCGAAGGTCCCCACCAGGCCCTCGACCCAGTCCGCCGGCCGCCCCTCTTTGGGGACCGGAAGCACCGTCAAGGTCACCGGATCTGAGGCGATGGGGACGCGCCGACGGCTGAAGAGGTCCCCGACCGTCAATGTCACCCGCATGGGGTCCAGCACCACCCGACCCGCCTGCAGGGGGGTCACGGCACCCTTCCAGAGGGTCCGGACGTCGTAGGTGGGCCCGTTCCCCGGGCGCTCCCGGCGCACCTGTTGGGGGTCCGTCTGGGCCTGCTCCGCCACGAAGCCCCGAAGGGACGGGTTCGAGTCCATCGACAGGGCCGAGAGGGGCCAGTCCGACCGCACGTAGAGCAGATACTCCACCGGAATGGGCTCGCCCAGGTAGACCGGCCGGTCCAGGGTCCGAACCCACAGGAAGGCGGGCCTTCCGATCTCGCGACCGGGCGACCGGCCTCCGACGTCCCGGGGAGGATCGGCCTGGGGCTCCTCCGGGGCGGCCTCCGGCGTCCCGTTGCCAGGGGCCGGAGGCGCCGGGCTCGGGGGCGACGCGGGCAGGGGGGATCCCCGGGGCAAGACCCGGAGCGTGAGCCGACGGGACTCGGCGATCACCCGTCCTCGCTGGACCAGTTGCACGGGCCCGATGGTGAGCTGCCCCGTGCGCTGCGGGGCGATCCGCAGGACGATGCGCTGCTGCTGGCTCATGCGGCCGTTGATCACCGTCACCGAGGTCCCGGAGGACCGCCCGACCACCTGAAGGTCCGGCATCTCGGGCCCCCGGACGTCGTCGAAGGAACCCTCGAGGATCACGGTCAGGGTCGCGGTGTCCTCCAGGGTGATCGTCGGCGGGTCCAGGGTCACCTCGACGGACTGGGCCCGGGCCAGCACCGGGCAGGCCAGGATTGCCCACAGGCACCAGGTCCGTCGCATGGGCCCACCCCGCCGCTACCAGTCCTTGTCGGGCACCCGGTCCTTCCAGGGGGACTTCCGGGTCGCCTCCTGGGCCTCCAGATTCTGCTCGTTCCGGTCCACGGACTCAAGCAGGTCCCGGAGGGCCTGGGATCCGGCCTGGGGCGTCGGGGACGAGTCGTTTCCGCCGCCCTTGCCGTCCCGGATCGACAACTGGTAGAAGGCCTCGCCCCGGCCGGACCGGACGTGGATCCGGAAGGGGGCCTCCTGCTCCGCCTTCGGGAGGCTCGCGGTGCGGACCTCCCGACCCTCCCGGGACGCCGAGGCGACCTCGAGCCGGGCGCCGTCGGCGCTGACAACCTCCACCTCCAGAGGGCCCTCGCCGGACTCCCAGGACACCGAGACGTCCTTTCGGGTGCCCTGCTTCTCGGTGTACTGGAACCAGTCCTCGTTGCCCGGGCAGGCCCGCAGGCCGTGGTCCCCGTCCTCCACCGGCCGGGCCTGGTCCTCGGTGTCGTTGGGCTCCATCCCGTCGTCTCCGGCGGGGCAGGGCGGCACCAGGCGGACCTCCAGGCGGTAGGGGAGGCCGTCCTCCTCCCGGGGGCCCGTCACCTGGACCAGCACCGGGTCTGGCCCGTCGGCCCGGAACCGGGCCTGCTTCCCCGGAGCGGAGAGGGCCGTTCCGTCGGCCGATCGGATCGTCAGGTCCACCCGGGCCGGCGAGGGCTGGTTGCCGTTGCCTCCTCCGCCGTTTCCGTCCCCCCCTCCCTCCTCGGGAGGCTCCACCGCCGACACGAAGATCGTCTCCCCGGCGCGCATCGGGAACCGGAACCAGTCCTCGTCCCCCGGGCAGAGCCACAGGTCCTCCCGGGCCTGCTGGGTGTTCGGATCCACGGGCAGGAACTGGGCATGGGCCGCATCGGGGTTCGGCTCGTAGGAGTCGTCGAGCCGGGAGCAGGGGGGCCAGGCGGCGTCGGAGGCCAGTTCCAGGTTCCGACGGGAGTCCTGGGCGGAGGGGTCCAGCAGCACCGCCCGGGTCAGTGCCGCCACCGCTTCCCGCCAGGTCTCCCGGACCTTGCGGGGGGGATCCTTGGCCTCGGACCGGGCCATCGCCTTGCGCCCCAGCAGCGTCCCCAACAGGTGCTGCATCCGGGCCTCCGAGGGCCAGTCCCGGGGGACCTGCCGGGCGGCCTGGAGCGTTGCGAGGGCCTTCCGGGCGCTGTCGATCGCCGGGTCCAGGTCCCCGGCCGCCTCCTGGGCCAGGGCCAGGTCGTACCAGAGGTCCGCCCGGCCCGGCATCTCCTCCGTGAGGGCCTTCAGGGCCTGCACCGCATCGGCGGTGCGTCCCTCCTCCAGGTCCTTTCGGGCCTTCCGCACGTCCGGGTGCTCCCGGAGCAGGAAGCCTGGCCACTCCAGCGGACGGGCCGTGGCGGGTGACGGCGCCAGACCCAGGGTCCACCCCGCCACCAGCAGCAGCGCCCCCTTCCGGCGGGCCGCTCCGCCAGCCAGCAGGAAGGGGACCATCATGAGCACCAGCGCCACCCCGAGCGGCCAGCCGTAGCGCTCCTCCAGCAGCCGGGAGACCCGGGCCTGATAGTCGGCCTTCTGGAGCCCCAGGAAGGCCTGGGCGAGGGCGCCGGCGACGTCGGATCCGGGCGTGAGGGCGAGGTAGGTCCCCCCGGTCCGAGTGGCCATGTCCCGGAGGAGGTCCTCGTTCAGTTTCGACAGGATCGGGGTCGTGCCGTCGGCCTCACGGGCGGTGCCGGTCACGGCCCCCTGGTCGTCCAGGATCGGCAGCGGCTGTCCGGCGGGGGTCCCGACACCGACGGTGTAGATTCGCACCCCCTTCTCTTTCAGGGCGTCGGCGACCTTCTGGGGGTCCCCCTCGTGGTTCTCCCCGTCGGTGAACAGGACCACCACCTTCGCGGCGCCGGTGGGGTCCTCCCGGTCCACTCCAAGGGCCGAGGCGGCCACGGCCAGGGCCCGTCCGATGGCGGTTCCCGGAACCGGGATATCGGTCACCTGGAGGTCGGCCAGGTACTGACGGACCACCGCGGTGTCCACCGTCAAGGGACTCTGGATGAAGGCGAGTCCCGCAAAGGGCACCAGCGCCCACCGATGGCCCGGCGCAGCCTCCATCAACCGCGAGATCTCCACCGTCGCGGCGGTCAGGCGGTCCGGGGAGACGTCGGGGGTCTTCATTGAGCGGCTGGCGTCGAGGACCAGGCAGACGTCCAGTCCGGTACCCTGGATCGTCACCTCCTTGAGGCCCCAGCGGGGCCGCAGGCAGGCGACGGTCAGGGCCTCCAGGGCCAGGATCACCGCCAGGCCCGACAGGAAGCGCCGCCAGGGTGCCATCCCCTCGAGCATCGCCGGCACCAGCGAACGGCCGCTGAAGCCCCGTTCCACCCGACGCCGGAAGACCCCCAGGGCGACGTAGAGCGGGATCAGCAGCAGGGGAAGCAGCAGCAGAGGCCACCAGTCCCCGTTGCCCCAGCGGATGTCCTCGATGCGCCACATCTGCACCTCTCCGCCCCCGGGCTCCTCAAGGCCACCGGCGCCACGCCGTCAGGCTCAGGACCTCTCCCAGTCCCAGCAGGACCAGGGCCAGGACCAGGGGCCACAGGAAGATGTCCCGCCATTGCCGCAGGGGAACCGAGGTGAACTCGGTCCGCTCCAGGTTCTCGAAGGCCTTCCGGAACTCCTCGGCGCTGGTCGACTCGAAGGCCTTTCCCCCCGTCGCCTCGGCGATGGACCGCAGGAGGTCCGGGTTCACCGGGAAGGGCTGGTTGGGCCGCTCGTAGACCCGGAGGCCCTCGGGGGTCCGCAGGGGCTGGCCGGTGAACTCGTGGACCGCCGGGAGCCAGGTCTCCCGCCCGGTCCCCACCAGGAAGGTCCAGACCCGCACCGGCCGGTCCGGCGACTGCTGGGCGATGAACCGGGCCACCTCCAGGGGGTCGGCCTTGCCCGCGTTGTTGTCCCCGTCGGTGATCAGGATGATGTTCCGAGACCTTGCCGGGGAGTCCTGCAGCCTCCGGTAGGCCCGGGCCAGGGCGTCGCCGATGGCCGTCGCCTCGCCGGTGATGGTGCATCCGTTCGTGCAGGTCTCCTGGCCGGCCCCGCCCCGGGTGCGGTCGTCCAGCACGAGGGAGTCCAGGATGGGCAGCATCGCGTCCCGGTCCATGGTCAGGGGGAACTTGACCCAGGCCTTGCTGCTGAAGATCACCATCGCCACCCGGTCCCCCACCCGGTCCTTCATGAACTCCCGGAGGACCTGGCGGGCCGTCTCGAAGCGATTCGGGGGTTCCTGGCCCTTCCGGTGCCACTCCAGGATCTCTTCGGCCTTCCGGTCCACGGCGTTCATGGACCCCGACATGTCCAGGGCAATGGCGTAGTCCGCTCCTTCCCCGGCCATCTGGTCGGCCTCGGGCAACTGGGGGCGTGCCAGGGCCACCACCGCCAGCAGCGCCGCGACGCCCTGGATCATCCGGGGAAGGTCGGCCCAGGCGGCCCGGAAGGACCTTCCCAGGGCCTTCACCTCCCGGATCGAGGGAAAGAGGAGGGCCGGGGGCACCCGGCGCTGCCGTCGCAGGCCCAGGACGACGAGGAGACCCGCAGGGAGGATCAGCAGCAGGAACCAAGGGCTTTCGAATCGCACGTCGCCCCTCCCTCAGGCCCCGGCGGCCGGTCCCCCGGGTCGCCCCTCCATCACCCGCATCACGATGTCCCGGGCCCTGGGAACGATTCCCTGTCCCTCCGAGGGGGCAGGCTGGTACTTCGCAAACTTCACCAGGTCGCAGAAGGACAGAAAGTCCTCCAGGTCCATCGCATTGGCCCGTCCCAGGTCCCGGCCCTGGACCGCCCGGAGGACCTCCCAGGTCGTCAGGTCCACCCCCTGGAACCCGTGGAGGTTTCCCAGGAACTCTCGGAGGACCTCCGAGACTCCGAGTGCCAGGGCCTGGAACTCCCCGGCCTCGGCCAGGCCCCGGGCCTCCAGGTCCCGCAGTTTCTCCAGGGCCACCTCGTGGGCCGGCCGAGGGGGAGGCGGCGGCCGGTGGGCCTCCTTCCAGGCCTGATAGCGCCTCCAGGCCCAGATGGCTCCCCCGGCGGCGACCAGGGAGACCGCCAGGACGCCCGCCACGATCAGCAGTGGGAGGTTCGGCACCCGGACCGGCACGGTCTTGCCCGCCGGGGCCAGTTCCGGGGCCTCGGTGTCGTCGAGCCCCGAGGCGACCTCGAAGGTCGCCTCGGGGGTGCGGCCGGTCCGGGCCTCCCCGGCGGCCGTGACATACGGAACCTCGAAGGAAGGTACGTGGGCCGCGCCCCGGCGGACGGGCAGCAGCCTCAGGACATGGTCCTCGGAACTGGAAATCCCCAGCACCGGGGAGACCTGGTGTCGGGCATCGACCAGCACCAGGGGCGCCACCTCGGGCTTCTCGGGGAAGAAGACCCGGGTCCCGACCGGGTACTCCAGGTGGAACCGCACCTCGACGGGGGACCCGATGGGAACTGGTCCCGAGGGACCCTCCACGGCGATGCGGACCTCCCCGGGCTCCGGGGCGGCTGCCGGCGGACCGGGGTCCTCTGGGGACTGGGCCTGCAGCGCCGGGGAGACCAGTCCCCCCAGGAGCAACAAGCCTGCCAACAGCGCCTCCCGGAGCGGGCCGGGCCCCCAGCCTACCGCGGGGGAGGACGGGTGTCGCCGGGGGTGGTACTGGGGACTCCTCCTCACAGCGTCTTCCCCTTCAGTCGGGCGAAGTGCCTGGTCAGCGCCCGCTCGTAGGACTCGTCGGTCGAGAACCGGGTCCAGGGAACCCGGTAGCGGTCCCAGACCTGCCGGCAGCGGTCCTCCTCCGCCCGGACCAGCTGGCGATAGCGCTCCCGGGTCTTCCGGTCCGTCGGGACCACGACCCGTTCCCCCGACTCCAGGTCCCGCAGCGTCACAAGGCCCGCCTCGGGCAGGTCCCCCTCCACCGGGTCCCGGACCAGGAAGGCGTGGACGTCGTGTCGGCGCACCGCCACTCGCAGTTCCCGCTCGAAGTCCCCCACGTGGAAGTCGGAGATCAGGAAGAGGGCCGCCCGGCGCTTGAGCACGCGACCCAGGTAGGACAGGGCCCCGGCCAGGTCCGTCGGGGAGCCCCCGTGGCGCATCGTCAGGACCTCCCGGATCACCCGGAGGGCATGGCGGCGTCCCTTCTTCGGGGGGATGAACCGCACCACCTGGTCCCCGAACACCAGCAGGCCGACCCGGTCGCCGTTGATCTGGGCCGAGAGGGCCACCGCCGCGGCGATCTGCGCCGCCACCTCCCGCTTGCGGTCCTCGGCGATCTGGATCCCCTCCCGCCCGGACCACCGGGCGGCCGAGAGGCCGAAGTCCATCGAGAGGCTCGCATCGGCGACCAGCATCACCGTGAGCTCCCGTTCCTCGACGAAGCGCTTCACGTGCAACTGCCCGGTGCGGGCCGAGACGTTCCAGTCGATCAGGCGCACCTCGTCCCCCGGGGCGTAGGGGCGCACCTCGTCGAAGGACATGCCCCGCCCCTTGAAGATGCTGTGGTAGCGCCCGCCCAGCTGCTCGTTGACCAGCCGCTGGGCCACCACCTCGATGCGTCGCACCCGTGCCAGCACGCCCCGAAGGGCCTGCTCGTCTCCGGGGTCTTCCTGGTCGATGGCGGGTCGCCGGTCCTGTCCGAACCATCCCATCATGGGATCCCCCGTCTCCGGGAGCCGGCCCCGGTCACGGGACCGCCACCGAATCGAAGACCCGCTTCAGCAGGTCCTCGGCCGTCACGTTGTCCGCCTCCGCCTCGTAGGAGAGGATGACCCGGTGCCGGAGCACGTCCAGCCCCACCGCCTTCACGTCCTCGGGAATCACGTAGCCCCGGTGTCGGAGGAAGGCGTGGGCCCGGGCGGCCTCGTTCCAGTAGATCGTGGCTCGCGGCGACGCCCCGTAGCGGATGTAGGGCTTCAGGGAGGCCGCCCCGTAGTCCTCGGGCCGGCGGGTCGCCAGCACCAGATCCACGATGTACTCCTTCACCTTGGGGTCCATGTAGATCTCGCCGAGGACCGACCGGGCCCGGTCCAGTTCCCCGAGCGTCAGGACCCGGTCCACCCGGGGAGGCTCCGAGAGCGCCATGCGCTCCATGACCTGGAGTTCCTCGTCCCGGGAGGGGTAGGTGACCCGCACCATCAGCATGAATCGATCGATCTGGGCCTCGGGGAGGGGATAGGTGCCCTCCTGCTCGATGGGATTCTGGGTCGCCAGGACCAGGAAGGGATCCGGAAGTCGGTAGGTCTGGTCCCCGATGGTGACCTGGCGCTCCTGCATCGCCTCCAGCAGCGCCGACTGGACCTTGGCCGGGGCGCGGTTCACCTCGTCGGCCAGCACGATCCCGGCGAAGATCGGGCCCTTCTTGACGTGGAAGGACCCCGTCTGGGGGTTGAAGACCTGGGTCCCGGTCAGGTCCGCCGGGAGCAGGTCCGGGGTGAACTGAATCCGGGCAAAGGAGGCGTCGAGGACCTGGGCCACCGTCTTCACCGTCAGGGTCTTGGCGAGGCCCGGAACCCCCTCCAGCAGCACGTGCCCCCGGCAGAGAAGGGCGATCAGGATCCGATCCACCAGGTCTCGCTGCCCCACCACCACCTTGGCGATCTCCCCGACCACCCGGTCCACGAAGGCGCTTTCCTTGCGGACCATCTCCGTCAGCACCCGGACGTCCTGTTCCATGGCGACCCCACCTCCTTGCCGGTCCACCGGGCACGGAACCCCCTGGACGCGATTCCTATTCCCGGCGGGGGCATTGTGGGGGGCTGCCTGCGCCTCGTCAAGCGGCCCGCTCGCTGGCGTCGCAAGGCCGCTGGAGCAAGGGCCACCTGCCAGGAGTGTCGCCCCCATGGGATCCCCGGGCTCCGTCGCGACGGAGGGCGGAAGGCCTGGGGGTCTACGGTGACTCGCCGGGAAAGAGGAAGCGCAGCGCTGTGGGGAAGCGCTGCTCCCAGGCGGCCTCGTTGTGCGGATGTCCGACCCCCAGGAGGCTCAGCAGCGACAGATCGGGCCGGAGGTAGGCGTCCAGGTCGCGATAGCCGGCGGGGGTCGTGGCGGACCATCGCAACGCAGGGACCCGGTCAGGGTCCGTCTCCAGCGGAAGGTCCTCGGGGGCCGTCGCCGGGTCTCCGTCGGTGTCCCATTCGGGCCGATTGGGCCAACCCAGCTGGATCAACAGGTTGCGGGTCCAGTCGGTGTAGGCCCGGCCATCCCAGGCATAGGGCGGGTCATCACCTCCGCCGGGTGAATAGCCCCCGTCCCCGCTGTCCAGGTAGATCTGCAACGCACGCTGGGCCGGAGTCGGCGGCTGGGCCGCGATCAGTTCCCGCATCGAGGGCTTTTCCTCGGTCCCGCTGCCCGGCTCCCCGACCCAGAACGAGGGCGAGAGGGCGGCGACCATGCCGAAGACCTCCGGGTGATGCCAGGCGATCCAGAAGGCCGAGATGCCCCCGAGGGACGACCCGCCGATGGCGGTGTTCCGCGGTCCGGTCCGTGCCGGGAACCCTGACCGGATCGCCGGCAGGACCACCTGGATCAACAGGTCGGCATAGTCGGGAAGTCGGGGCTTGACCTGGAACGACTGCCCCGACCCGCTGACCCAGAGGTCCGTGTAGAGGTACTCGTTGATCCGGTCCGCGGTGGCGATGCCGACCAGCAGGACCGGTTCGATGGCACCGGCCTCGATCAGGGCCCGGGCCGACCGGTCCACCCTCCAGGACCCGAAGGGGGCCCGGGGGTTGTCGAAGACGTTCCAGCCATCCTGGAGCAGCAGGACCGGAAATCGCCGGAGGGGGTCCTCATAGGCCTCTGCCGGCACGAAGACATAGACGTCTCTGGGGAGCGGGAGGGCCTCGGACCGGAGTCCCTGGACCCGGGCCAGGCGGGGTACCCCGGGACGGTACATGGCCCCGTTGATGGCCAGGTCGCTGAACCGGATGTAGCGGTTCCGGGGGTCGTCTCTCCACTGGCCATCATGAAAGATCCGGTATTCCCAGGCGTCGGACCCTGGGGGCACCGGGCCCACCTCCGCCAGGAAGGTCCCCGGGGCGCAGGGAACGGGGGTCATGGCCGTCTCGCTCCAGCCGTTGAAGGACCCGCGGATCGAGACGGCTCCGGGCCCCGGGTCGGTGATCAGCGTGCAGCCCCGGTCATCGCAGACCGGCCCGTCGTAGCGAGTCTCCAGGAGGTCCTCCAGGGCGGTCCTGTCGCAGTGCTGCAACAACGCACGGATCTCCTCCCGAGACACCGAGGACCGCCAGGGCGCCGGGCCAGTCCCCGGGTCTGGCATCGGGTCCTGGTCCGGGAGGTCGGTCCGGGGGCCCAGGTCCGGGGGACTGCCGTCGGCCGGGGGATCGCCGTCGTGCAGGGGGTCCACCTCCGGGACCTCCCGACCGACCCCCTCTCCCTGGGACTGGCCCGGGTCTGTCTCTCGGTCGGTGGTCATCGCCGCATCCCCGGCGCCGTCGTCTCGCGTCTCCGAGCCGGGGTCCGCCGGGTCCGCCGTGTCCGGAGTCCCCGGGACTCTGGGATCCGGCCCGATTCCCTCCGGGATCCCACAGCCGGTGGCCCAGACCCAGCAGGCGATCGCGGTGGCGATTCGTCGTCGCACGGGGGCGTGCCTCCGGATCGTACCGGCCCTGCCGGCCCGGGGCCGTTCGGCGCTTCCCATCGGCATCGGTCACTGGACGCAGCCCGGGACCTGGGTGCAGGGGGGGCACACGCCCACGGGGGAGGCGACGTTGTAGCACTGGTAGGCGGACCCCGACAGGGCACAGCAGCAGTCGCAGGTGGAGGGATTGCCGTCGTCGCACTGCCTGGAGGTCCGGCAGGGGGTCACGCAGTCGGGGATGGCCGTGTGGCTGCACTTCCCGCTGGTGGCGTCGCAGGCATCCGTGGTGCAGGGATTCCCGTCGTCGCAGGAGACCGCGGTGCCCGTGCAGGTCTTCTGGAGGCACTGGTCCCTCTGGGTACAGAGGTTCCCGTCGTCGCAGGCGGTCCCGTCGGGGGCCGGATCGTAGGCGCAGTAGGGGTAGCCCGGTCCCCGGACGCACCGGTCATTGACCGTGCAGGGATTGTTGTCGTTGCAGATGATCGCCGTGAACTGGCAGAGGCCGTTCACGCACCTGTCCCGGGTGCAGACGTCGTTGTCGTTGCAGTCGGCGTCGGCCTGGCACTTCACATTGCAGTTCGGGATCGCGGTGTGGGTGCAGCCCTTGGCGGGGTCGCAGGCGTCGGTCGTGCAGGGATCGCCGTCATCACAGGAGACCGCGGTGCCCGTGCAGGTCTTCTGGAGGCACTGGTCCTTCTGGGTGCACAGGTTCCCGTCGTCGCAGGCGGTCCCATCGGGGGCCGGGTCGTAGGCACAGTAGGGGTAGCCCGGTCCCCGGACGCACCGGTCGTTGACCGTGCAGGGGTTGTTGTCGTTGCAGACGATGGCGGTGAACTGGCAGGCCCCGTTCACGCACTTGTCCCGGGTGCAGACGTCGTTGTCGTTGCAGTCGGCGTCCACCTGGCACTTCGTCCCGCAGCCGGGAATGGCCTCGAAGACACAGGTCCCGGTCTTCGGGTCGCAGGAATCGGCGGTGCAGGCATTGCCGTCGTCGCAGGAGACCGGGGTGTTCTGGCAGAGGCCCTTCACGCACCGGTCCGTCGTGCAGAGGTCGTGGTCGTCGCAGGCCGCATCGCCGGTGCACCCGGTGCCGCAGCCCGGGATCCGGACGTGCAGGCATCCGCCGGCCGCCGGGTCGCAGGAGTCCTGGGTGCACGGGTCTCCGTCATCGCAGGACAACGGCGTCCCGACACAGGTCTTCTGGGAGCAGATGTCGGGTCCGGTGCAGGGGTCCTGGTCGTCGCAGGCCGTTCCCTCCGGGAGGCTGTCATAGGCGCAGTAGGGATAGCCCGGGCCCCGGACGCACCGATCGGCGGTGCAGGCATTGCCATCGTCGCAGGGGACGTCCTGGTGCAGGCACTGGCCGTCCTTGCAGGCGTCCTGGGTGCAGACGTCCCCGTCGTCGCACTCGTCGTTGGTCTGGCACGGGCCGCATCCCGCAAGGGGCACCGCCAGGCAACCCTTCCGGGGGTCGCAGCGATCCTGGGTGCAGGGGTTCTTGTCGTCGCAGACCGTGAGCAGGTGCGTGCAGGCCCCGTCGACGCAGCGATCGGTGGTGCAGACATCCCGGTCGTCGCACTCCGAGTCCAGCAGGCACCTGGAGCAGGACCCGTCCCTCCAGGAGACGCACCCCACTCCCGGCGTGCAGGAGTCCACCGTGCAGGGGTCGTTGTCATCGCAGGTCACGGGCCGGTAGAAGCAGGTCCCGGTGGTCGCATCGCAGAGGTCCTCGGAGCAGGGGTCCGAGTCATTGCAGTCCGTGGCCTTCTCGCAGACGGGGGTGACGCACCCCTCCACCGGCAGCGTCCCACATCCCTTGACCGGGTCGCAGAAGTCGATCGTGCAGGGGTCCAGGTCGTTGCAGACCAGACGCGACAGCACGCAGCGACCGGCCACGCACCGATCCGTCGTGCAGGCGTTCTCGTCGTCGCACTCCTGGTCGGTCTGGCAGAAGGCCTGGACGTCGGTTCCGCCGCCGACGTCCTCGGTGGACCCGAGGTCCGCCGGCGCATCGGGCGCGAGGTCCGGCCCGGCGACCTCGGCGTCGGGGGCTGCGTTGTCCGGCAGCGCCTCGTCGGGCAGGGATCCGTCCGGCACGCCGGACAGGTCCTCGGGCAGCACGTCGATCCCCCCGGTCCCGGATCCCCCGCCACAGGCGAAGGTCCAGACCATCACCAGCACGATCCCCACCAGGCGACTTCCCGGACATCGACGGGATTCCATGTCGTTCCCTCTCCCGATCAACAGGCGACCCCCATTATCGGAAAAAGCCCGGGGCTTTCCAACGCCCGGGGCGGCCCCGGGTCTTCGTTCCCGGGTGGGATCAGGGAGACTCGACGGGCGGGGCGGGACGATAGAGGAGCGCCGGTTCCCGTCCATGGAGGACCCGGAGGGCCCCCTTCACCAGCGCCATCATCTCGTTTTCCCCGGGGTAGACCCGCACCGGACAGGGCAGGGCCCGGAGGAAGTCCCGGATGCGCCCGGTCAGGGCCTGGCTCCGGGCCATGCCCCCGGTCAGGATCACCGCGTCGAGGGGCTCCCCGTCGAAGGCCGGCAGCAGCGAACAGACCCACTTGGCGACCTGGTAGGCCAGGGCCTCGAAGACCTCGGCGGCCCAGGCATCTCCCTCGGCGATGCGCCGTTCCACCTCCCGGAGGTCCTTGGTCCCGAGCAGGTCCATCAGGCCTCCCCGGCCCTTGTTGAGGGCCTTCAAGTGCTCCCGGGTGTACCGGCCGCTGAAGCAGAGGTCGATCAGCTGGCCCACCGGCAAGGACCCCGAACGCTCCGGGGTGAAGGGGCCCTCCCCGTCCAGGCCGTTGTTGACGTCCACATAGCGCCCCTGGTGGTGGGCTCCCACCGTGATTCCGCCCCCCAGGTGCGCCACCACCACGTTGACCCGCTCGTAGAAGGTCTCCTGCTCCTCGGCAAAGCGCCGGGCCGTGGCGACCTGGTTCAGGGCATGGCTGATGACCCGCCTCCGGATCTCCCGGAGGCCCGTGATCTTGACCCGGGAGGGGACCTCGTCCACGACCACCGGGTCCACGATGAAGGCCGGCTTCCCGGTACCCGCGGTCAACTGGTCCGCAATGAGCCCCCCGAGGTTGGAGGCGTGGTCTCCCTGGACCCCGGTCTGGAGGTCCCGGATCAGCGCCTCGTCCACCCGGTAGGTCCCGTGGGGAATCGGCCGCACCAGGCCTCCCCGGGCCGACACGGCGTCGATGTCCGCGAGGCACAGCCCGTGGCGAGCCAGGGCCGCCAGCACCGCGTCGCGCCGCATGGCGTACTGCTCGACGATGCGTCTTCCCTCGAAGGGGGCCATCTCCTCGCGGGAGTGCTGCACCTCCTCGGTGAAGACCTCCCGATCGTTCTCGTACACGGCGATCTTGGTCGAGGTGCTTCCGGGATTGATTGCGAGCACCCGGTAGCGTGGGAAGAAGGTGTCCTTCGGGGTGCGGTTCCATCCCCCGTGGAGGTGCAGGCGCAGCAGGGTGGCCTTCACGGCCAGCCGGACATCCTCCGGCGCGGTGTCCATCGCCAGGTCCACCGCCTGGCTCCCGACGCCGGTCAGGAGGGGGAACTTCCGCGCCTGGGGGAACCGGACCGCGTAGAGGTTGTAGAGCAGGTTTCCCATGTCCAGGTTCGGGCAGATCACCACGTTGATGGGGTCCAGAGGGCCCCCTTCGCCGCCCTGGAGGTGGTAGGCCGCCGATCGCTGGGAGAGGGCCGCGCTGATCTTCACCTCCCCGGAGATCCGGATGCTCCGATAGCGCTCCCCACGGGTGATGCGTCGGGCAAGCACCTCCGGGACCCTCTCCATCGCCGCCCGGACCAGCATGGGGGACGGGCCCTCGTCGGATCCCCGGTTCGAGTAGGAGACGATGGCCCCGTGGATCGTCGGCAGGACCTCCTCGGGGATGATGTCTCGGGCCACGGCGCAGGTCCCCACCGCCACCTCCGCCAGCACGTCGGGGGTCATCGTCGCGTTCACGGCCACGTCGCCGAACACCACGATGTTGTTCGGGAACATCTCCGTGGGGTGATCGTCGGGCAGCACGAAGATCCCGGCCTCGCAGACGTCACGGCGGGTGGCGAAGAGCCGGAGCATGGGCCGGAACCAGTCCTTCGGGGCATGGGCCGCCCCGCCGACCACGACGTCCGCATGGCCCAGCCGGACCGCGAAGAGTCCGAAGATCCCCGGGTCCAGCACCCGGCTGCGTCTTCCCTGCGCCTCCGGGGCGATCCAGCGGCAGTCGGGGCGGTCCCGAATGGCCTCCTCGAACTCCCGGAGCAGGTCCTCCTGTTCCGGGACCGGGATGAAGGCGCACTCCGAGAGGGCGTACTCCACCCGGGCCGGGTCCACGTGTTGGAGGTGCTGCCGGACGCACTCCAGGACCTCCTCCCGGGAGGCCAGCAGCACCGGGCGACAGAAGCGGGTGAGGTGGCAGACGGCCTCCAGCACCCGGGGATCCAGGGCCTCGACGAAGACCACCGTGGGCCGGTCCCGCCCCATTTCCAGCAGCCGCGTTTCCAGGGACCTCTCGATGTCGAACATGGGCGTCCTCTCCTGGTCTTCCCGGGAGTTCCGTCACCGGCGGTCCCGGGGATGTCCGCCGGCCCTCCGGTGTCTTGTAGCATCCCCATGAGGCGGTGCAATGCGAAATCCGGCCCTGGGAGCGGATCCCCCTGGCGACTCCGCCCTGGCGGCGTCGGCCAACCGGGGGTCCGGCCTCCCCATTCTGCCACGCCGGGACCGCAGCGACCCGGCCCCGACCTCCCCCCGAGCGTCCCCCTCGTGACGGCGAATTCCCTGTCAGAACGGTCGGTTGTGTCGAGTCGTTCAATGGCTGTCCTTGGGCTTGTTGACTTTTCCTGGCAAAGCGTTATCATCGACCTGCTTCTGGAGGTGGCTACCCTGTCCACGTTCGATCCGCGTTCCCGGGTTCTGTGGTCCCACCGGCCTTCATGACCCCAGGATCAGATCGATACCGTGAGTCGAGGCAGACCTGATCCAGGAGGGACCGGTTGCCAGCCAGTGGGGCGGGCGCCGGAAGGCCCGAGGCATTCGGGCGTGGTCGGGGCATGGCCCCTGGTTCAAGGAGCGTGATCGATGAAGAACAAGCTGTTCCTGGGTGGTCTGGCATGGGCGACGACCGAGGCCTCTCTCCGTGCGGCGTGCGAGCCGTTCGGCGAGGTGACCGAGTGTCGTGTGGTGGTCGATCGGGACACCGGTCGTTCCAAGGGCTTCGGATTCGTGACGTTCGCCACCGAGGAGCAGGCGACCCGGGCGAAGGAGCAGCTGGACGGCCAGATCATCGACGGTCGGGCGGTGAAGGCGGACTGGCCCCGGGAGCGCGAGGAGCGCGGGGCGGGCGGCGGCGGCCGTGGCGGCTTCGGCGGCGGTGGCTATGACCGCGGTTCGCGGCGCTACTGAGTTCGTCGGGGTCCTCTCCGATACCCATGGGCTGATGCGTCCCGAGGCGCTTGATGCGCTTCGGGGCGCCAGCCACATCCTCCATGCAGGCGATGTCGGGTCCCCGGCCGTTCTGGCGGCCCTCCGGGAGATTGCGCCGGTGACGGCAGTCCGGGGGAACGTCGATCGATCGCCGCCCCTCTCGGGCCTGCCCCTCTGGCAGGCGTCGGATCTGGCGGGCCAGTCGTGGTTGCTGATCCACCGCCGGGAGGACCTGGACCTGGACCCCCGGGTCTTTGGGACCGGGGTCGTGGTCTTCGGTCACACCCACCGCTTCGAGACCTGGCAACAGGACGGCATTCTGTGGTTGAATCCCGGCAGCGCCGGGCCCCGGCGATTCGGGATGACTCCGGGCCTGGTCCGGGTCTGGCGAGTCGGGGAGTCCCTGATCCCCGAACCAGTGGAATTGGGGAGCGAGGGATGACACGCCGGGCCTGGGTGGCCGCCCTGGTGCTGCTGTGGGCCCCGGCGGTCCTGGGTCAGAGGCCCCCGGTCGTCGGCAGCCGCATGCCCAACTTCCCCTTCGAGGACCTCGAAGGTCGGGAGGTCCGGATCCGGTCCTTCCTGGGTCGTCCGGTCCTGATCCTCTACGAGGACCGCTCCACGGCGGCCTGGAACCGCGCCCTGAAGGACCGCCTGATCGCGATGGCCCGGCGGAAGGAACTCCCCCCGCGCCTGCTGGTGCTGCCCATCGTGGACCTCCGGGCCTTTCGGTCCTGGCCGGCCAGACCCATCGCCCAGTCCCAGTTGCAGGCCCGGTCCCGGGAACTGGGGAAGCCCCTCTGGGCGGACTGGAGCGGACTGGCGGCCGGGGCCCTGGGTGTCTCGGGTCCGGGAGCGGCGGTGGTGGTGCTGCTGGACGGTCGGCAGCGGGTGGTCTGGGTCGGGTCCGGTCGCCTGGAACCCCGGGAGGTCCAGGAACTGCTGGCGGCCCTCCAGGCGTCGGGAGGGAAGGAACCGGCCGCGTCGCCTCTGCGGGGGACCAGGGCCGCTGGCGAGGAATCGCCTCCGGCGGCGGAGGGCTCCGGGACGTCTCCGGGAGGGGCCTCCCCCGGCGGGGAGCCGGCAGGGATCGGGCCCGAGGCTCCGGCTTCGGGGAAGGCGGAAGCGACGGGGGAAGTGGCGGCGGAGGCCCCTGGGACGGCCCGGGAGGAGTCGGCGGAAGGCCCCGACGAGGACGACGAGGGCATTCCGCTGCCCCCCTTCGTGACGCCCCTGGTGGTTCCGCTGCCGGGAAGGCCCCCGGCGTGGATCCCGCCTCCGATGTGACGGGGCCTGGAAAAGGCCGAGGGATTGGCCTAGGATCGCGCCATGTTGCTGATTCCCACGAATCTGCCCAACGGGATCTCCTTCGCGCGGCTGGTCGCGAGCCCCATCTTCGTGTTCCTGTTCTGGATGGGGCTCCGGGGAAGCGGCTACGGCAGCAGCCCCGAGGAACTGGTCCGGGACCTCAACGTGGGCTACCTGATGGCGGCATGGGTCCTGATGTTCCTCCAGGAGGCCTCGGATCTGGTGGACGGATGGATCGCCCGGCGCCAGGGGATCGTCACGGACCTGGGCAAACTGGTGGACCCCCTGGCCGATGCCCTCTCCCACGTGGGGGCCCTGCTCTGCCTGATGTGGGTGGGCCTGATCCCCTTCTGGGTGCTGGTGGTGGTCTACTACCGGGAGGCGGTGGTGGGCACCCTCCGGGTGCTGGCGGCGAAGGAAGGGTTCGTCGTGCAGGCCCGGCCCACGGGCAAGGTCAAGTCCCTGACCCTGGCGGTGGCGGCCAACACCATCGTCGGGTGGCTCGTGGTCTCCCACTGGGTCGAGGCGCTCCGGCCCTTCGTGGGGCCCGTCGCCCTGGGGCTCGGGGTGCTCGTCTCCCTGGGGTCCCTGGTCTCCCTGGTGGACTACTACCGCGCCGTGAATCGCCTGGTGCAACGGGGTGGCGAGTCCTCCCCGGATCGGGGCCCGAGGCCTCCTCCTCAGGGGAACCGCCCTTCCTGAAGGGCCCTCCGCTGGGCCTCCAGGACCCCCGGCAGGGCCTCCCGGACCCGGGCGAGGGCGACCCGGAGCAGGTCCTCGGGGAAGGGGTCCCCCTCGGCGGTGCCCTGGACCTCGACCAGGCGGCCGTCGGCGGTCATCACGAAGTTCAGGTCCGCCTGGGCCCGATGGTCCTCCGAGTAGTCCGGGTCCACCAGGACCTCGCCGTCCACGATCGCCGCCGAGAGGGCGCAGACCTGATGCCGGATGGGCGACGCGGCCAACAGGCCCCGATCCATCAGGCGACGGCAGGCCATCGCCAGGGCGACCCAGCCTCCGGTGATGGAGGCGCACCGGGTGCCCCCGTCGGCCTGCAGGACGTCGCAATCGACCGTGACCAGGCGCTCGCCCAGGGCCTTCAGGTCCACCGCCGCCCGCAGGGAGCGTCCCACGAGGCGCTGGATCTCCTCGGATCGCCCCTTCTGGACGCGCCCCTGGCGCTCGGGGGTGGCCCCGGGCAGCATCGCGTACTCGGCCGTGACCCACCCCTGGCTCTTGCCCTGGAGCCAGGGGGGCACCGATGCCCCGACGGTGGCCGCCACGATCACCACGGTCTGACCGAAGGTGACCTCCACGGACCCCGCCGGGTCCCGCTGGACCCCGGTCCGGATCCGGACCTCCCGCACATCCCGCGGCCCTCGACCGACCCGATTCACGGTCAGACCTCCTCCTCCTGGTAGTCCCGGGCACTGAAGAGGAGGTCCCCCGGGTCCCGGCCTTCCAGGGCCACCAGGGTCCTGCGGGCCTCCTCGCGGATGGCGTCCACCTGAGGGTCGTCGGCCTCGGGGTCGTGGTGGGTCAGCCCCAGCCGGACCGCTCCGACGGCGTGCATGACCTGGGCCGCGAAGGCCCCGGTGCCATGACCGTACCCCGCCTTGGAACCCTTCCACTGGGAGTGGCTGTACTGGGCATCCTGGATCAGCAGGTGCACGCCCTGGAGATGGGTCCGGAGGCGGTCCGGGACCTCATCGGAGGCCTCGTGGTCCGTCAGCAGCGCCGCGACCCGGCCAGTGGGACCTTCCTCCAGTCGGTAACTGACGGTGTACTCCGGGTGGACGGTCCGGGTCATCCGGACCCGGAGGCAGTCGGACGGCGGGAAACGGGGGTCCTGGTCCGGTCCGGTCCGGGGCCCCGACTCCTCGTCGGGCCCGGGGGCCGCTTGCCAGACGAACCCCGCCTCCCGGTGCACCAGCAGCCGCTGGGTCTCCATCTGGTCGATGCCGTGGACCCGGACGTGGCCCTCGATGCGGGAGAAGGGCACCGGGAAGTGAGGGGGGCGCATGAGGGCGTCGAACACCTCCCGGGGCCCGGTGCCATCCTCCCGGGGCCCGAAGACATGGACCTCGACGGAAGGGTCCAGGGTCGTCCCGGCGATCGGGAATCCCATCGTGTGATCGTGGTGGTAATGGGTCATCAGCAGCAGGACCTTGCGGATGCCCTCGGCCCGGAGGTCCCGGGCGGCCTCGACGAGACCGCTCCCAGCGTCGATCAGCAGGGCCGTGTCCCTCGGCAGGCAGGCGGACAGGACCCGCAGGCAGGTGGTGTTGCCCCCATGCCTCCGGGTGCCGTCCCTGCAGACCGGGGAGGACCCACGGGTACCATAGAATCGAATGCGCATGCCCCCCCCTGAACGGCCACTCCTCCCTGCAGCCTGCCAGTATGCTGGTGCATGGATGCTAGCGAAAGTGCCGGCCGTTGGGAAGTCCCCGTGCGATCCGGGCAAGACAAGGACCGGCGGCTCCAGGGGCCCCGCCGCCGGAGGGCCCGGTGGGAGCCCCGGCGACGCGGGGGATCCCGCTTGCCACCCCGGTAGAAAGGGATAGCATTCCATGGAGGTGGGAGGTCCGGTCGTGGCCCGATATTGCAGTCTGTGTGACGCCCGCTTCGAGGGGGAACCGGAGGCGTGTCCCTTCGACGGCGCCGCGACCTTTCGCATCGACGACCGGGATCGGAACCTGGGCCGCACGCTCGCCCATCGCTACACCCTGGTGGAGGTCCTGGGGTCCGGAGGGATGGGGACCGTCTATCGGGCCCGCCAGCGGTCGATGGAACGGGACGTGGCGGTGAAACTCCTGAAACCCGAGCGGATGAACGACCCCGATGCGATCCGGCGCTTCTTCCAGGAGGCCCGGGCCTCCAGCCGCCTCACGAATCCCCACGTGATCACGCTCCACGACTTCGGCCAGGCCGCCGACGGCCAGTTCTTCCTGGTGATGGAGTTGCTGGTCGGTCGCAGCCTGGCCGACCATCGGATCTCCCGGGGGGGGCGGCTTCCGACCGAGGAGGTCGTCGAGGTCATCGATCAGGTGCTGGAGGCCATCGAGAATGCCCATTGCCAGGGGGTGGTCCACCGGGACCTGAAGCCGGACAACATCTTCCTCCTCGATTCACCTCCGGGGTTCGTGAAGGTACTGGACTTCGGGCTGGCCCGGATCCTGGACCTGGAGGCCCGGGTGTCGGACCCGAACCTGCTCTTCGGCACGCCGGCCTACATGAGCCCGGAACAGGCGAAGGGCAAGGCCGTGGATCACCGGTCGGACCTCTATGCCCTGGGGGTGATCCTCTTCGAGTTGCTGACGGGCCAGCTGCCGTTCCAGGCCAGTTCCTCGTTGGCGATCCTGTTGAAGAAATTCCATCGATCCGCACCCCGGGTCCGGGACCTCCTTCCGGCGTCGGAGGTGCCCCCGGCGCTGGACGCCCTGGTGGCGAGCCTGCTGGCGACCGATCCCAACCGGCGACCCCAGACGGCCTCGGAGGCCCGGAGGCTTCTGGGCGCCGCGGTTCCTGCCCGGGAATCCCGGGTGGGCCCGACCGTCGTCGTGCCGATTCCCGACATCCCGAGCCGTCCGACGCCCCTCCCGGCGCCCTCGACGACCTCCCCGATGGGACTGGAGAACCCGTTGGAGCGGGGGCAGGTCTCCCGCCACGTCCCGTTCCTGATGACGAGCGCCATCCAGCAGGTTCTTCGGGAGGCCCTCCAGGAGGGGATTCCCCGGACGGGCAAGGTCTGGTGGCTCTACCAGTCCTCGATGGGCCGTGTGCGCAGTCCGGGGGCCCGGGCCCTGATCAATGGCCTGCTGGAGATGGTGCAGCGGGAGCGGCAGCGGCTGGCGCGGATTGTCGCGGAGGTGGAACAGGGGGACGCCCAGTGGACCCGGAGGCCCGAGGATCCCGATTCCCTGGACCCGGCGGGCATGTTCGACGTGGAGATTCGGCGGAGCCCCGAGGAGATCCTGGCGGATCGGGACCTCCAGGGAATCCTGGAAGAGGTCTCCGGCGCGGAACGGGAACTCCGGGAGCAGTGGGAGCGCTGGGCCCTGCGGGCCGTCGGCGGACCCGACATGGAGTTCTTCTCCCGGCGCCTCGTGCGCTGTCGGGAACGCGTCTCGATCCTCGACGAGGCCTCGCTGCGGCTGCTGGGCCTGACCCGGGGTGCGGGTCTCCATTCCCTGTACATGCGGTTGGCAGGACTCCTTCCGGTCCAGCGGGTTCAGTCCGGCGAGGTGCTGTTCCGGGAAGGGGAGGCGGGGGACACGATGGTGGTGGTGGTCCGGGGCCAGTTGAAGGCCTACCGGGACGTGGAACGTTCCCCGGAGTCCCGCCTGGCCCTGGCCATGTTCCAGCCCGGGGACGTGATCGGCGAGATGGCCTGCCTCGACCCGGCGCCTCGGAGCGCCACCGTGGAGGCCTACAACGATGCGGAGGTCTGCCTGCTGGACCGGGTGTTGCTGCACGAACTGCGGCAACACGACCCCCTCTCCTGGATGGGGGTGCTTCGAACCGTGGGAACCCAGCTGGTCCGGCGGATTCGCCAGGCCTCGGAGATCCTCGACACGCTGCAACGGTCCGCCCGGCGGGACGGCCTCGTCCTCCCGGTCCTTCCCCGGACCCTCGAGAGGCGGATTCCCGAGGAGGTCCGGGAGGTCTTTGGGACCCTGGGGACCCGGCGGGTCCTGGAGTCCGGGCAGTGGTTCTGGCACGAGGGGGATGGGGCCTGGGGGGCCGCGCTGGTCCTCCAGGGCAGCCTGACCCTTCACCTGCAGCACGAGGGGGCACCGCGGCAGGCGGGTCGGATCGAGGAGGGGAACGTCGTGGGCCTGATGGGGCTGCTGGACCAGGGGCCGCGGCTCTGCTCGGTCCAGGCGGTGGGCCCCTGCGAGGTGATGGACCTGGACCGGACCACCTTCCAGATGCTGCTGGACAGTGGCCATGGCCCCACGATGGAGGCGCTGGCCTTCCTGGTGGACCTGGCCATCCGGAGCCTCCGGGTGTCCAACGACTGGGTGGAGTGGTTCCACGGACTCTCCCGGGAGAGGCCGACGACGCCCACCCCGAGTTCGGGCATCCTGAACGCCCGGCCCCTGGGGACGCTGTTGGTCTCCCTGGCCGAGTGGGGGCTGGAGGTTCCACCGGTTCCCGGGGAACCCTCCCGGCATCGCCGTCCGTAGCGCTCCTCGAAGGGGCGGCTTTCGCGACGACGGGCGTCTTGGGGCGCCAGGGACCGGGGGCCGTCGCTCCCTCGACAACCCCCGGGGACCTGCGCTATCCTGAATCCCGACCAGGAACCATGGGAGATGCCGAGGCATGTATGTCGACCCGAATTCGGGCCAGGTGCTTCCGGACCAGCCGTCCACCCATCCCCTGATCATCCTGTATCGAATGACCTTCCAGGACGGCCGGCAACAGACCTTTCGCGTGGTGCTGGACCGTGTCACCCTGGCCCTCCTGTCCTGGCCCGTGGACCCACCCCCGGACTGGGCCCGGCTCGAGAACCATCGCTGTCGCCCCTGCCCGCTGGACCCCCGGCTCCACTCCCATTGTCCGGCGGCCGTCGCCCTGGCGGACCTCGCGGCCGTCTTCAAGAATGCCGTCTCCTGGACTCCGGTGGACCTGTGGGTGGAGACCGAGCATCGCAACTACCAGCGCCAGACGAACCTGCAGAAGGCCGTATCGAGCCTCGCGGGGATCTACATGACCACCGCGGGCTGCCCGGTGCTGGACCGGATGCGGCCCCTCGTGCAGACCCACCTGCCGCTCCAGTCCCAGTTCGAGAGCACCCAGCGGTTCCTGTCCCTGTTCCTGTTCGAGCAGTGGGCCCGGGAACGGCAGGGCCTTCCGTTCGAGTGGAATCCCCGGGCCATCCAGGCCTATCTGGAGGAGGTCTCGCTGCTCAACGGCGCCTTTGCGGAACGGCTGGGAACCATTCCGGGCCAGCGGGGGGACACCACGGCCAACGCGGTGGTGATCCTCGATTCGCTGGCAATGGCCACTCTGGCCTCGACCGAGACCACGCCCTTCCGGAACTGGACCCGGTTGCTGCATACCCGGAGAGATGCCGATCCGTTCCTATAGCCTGGTCGCCGCCTGGATCGATGCCCCGGGTGCGCGGCGCAACCGCGACGGGCAGTGGGGAAGGAGGGCCGCGTCCCGCTGCCACCCGGCGACCTCGCGGGCGGTCCAGGTCGCCGATCCGCTGGTCATCGCGAAATACAGGTGCATCAGCGTGACCATCTGGTTGTTCGAATGGCCGTCTTCGGGGCGGAAGAAGTCCACGCAGGCCAGCACGCCGCCGGGCCGCAGGGCCCGGGCCGCCCGGCCCACCAGGTCCCGGCAGGTCGGCTCCGGGAAGTGATGCAGGAAGTTCGCCATCAGGATCACGTCGTAGCGGTCCTCGCCCAGGTCCTCCTGGAAGACGTCCCCAGGCCAGTGGGACACCCGGTCTCCGAGTCCCTCCTCGGCCAGCAGGGGGGCGGCGTGTTCGACCGCCTCGGGGAGGTCGAGGACCTGGGCGGTCAGGCCGGGATGGCGCCGGCAGAAGGCCGCGGCCAGGGCCCCGTGGCCGCCTCCGATGTCCAGCAGCCTCCGGGGGGACGCCGGGACCGGCGTGCGCCGGGCGACCTCCGGCGCCCCGAGGCGTGAAACCGCCCGCATGCCGCGCTGGTAGAGGCCCCAGGACTCCCGGTCCATCCGGGAGGATTCCACCATCGGTCGGCCGGTTCGGAGGTGTTCCTCGAGCCCCTCGACAAACTCCCATTCCCGATAACGGAAGATCACATAGTCCCGGAGCGAGGTCGGGGACGAGGCCAGCAACCACCGACGGGCCAGGGGGGTCAAACGGACCCGGTCGGCCTCGAAGCGGCAATACCCCAACGAGGTCAGCACCGCCAGGAGCCTGCGGGTGGGTTCCGGCTGGCAGCCGCATTCCTGGGCCACCTCCTCCGGTGTCCGGGGCGCCTCGGCCAGGGCATCCAGCAGACCAAACCGGCAGGCCGCCATCAGGGATCGGGCGACCAGGAGACCATGGAACGTCTCCAGGATCGGGGTCGGGACTCGATCGGTCCAGAGACCCAGGCATTCCCAGGGGTTCTGGGGAACCGGGCCGATACGCATGGGACCTCCGACGCGTTGAGGGGCCTAGGGATGGCCCGGCGAGTCCGGGATCTGAGGCGTCTGTCCGGGGCGGACCCAGCCCCGGACCGTGCCGTCGGGCATCGTCGTGGTGCCGTCCTGCTTCTCCCGCTGGACCACCTTGCGGAACAACCGGGCCATCCGGGTCTGGCGCCCGTCGGCGCCGTAGAAGCGGTCCCAGGCCCAGTAGTAGAGGTCCTGCAGTTCGGACGGGGTCATGTGCTTCGGCTGGAAGACCACCTTGCCGGTGGTGTACTGGGACCAGTCGTTGTGCAGCACCCGTCCCTCGGCCTCCACCTGTTCCCGGTAGGGGGTGTGGAGGAAGGGGGTCATCACCGTGAACTCGGCCATGTCCAGGTCCATCTCGACGCAGAACTCCACCAGCCGGATCACGTCCTCCCGAGTCTGGTCGTCGGTGCCCAGGATGATGGTGCCCTCGATGGCGATGCCATGGTCCCGGTACATCTGGATCCGTCTCCGGATGCCCTCGGTGGGGGCCGTGATGGCCTGGTACACGTACCAGGCCCCGGCCTCGTAGGCCGCCTGGAGCACCTCGTCGTCGGCCTCGATGGGGTGGCTGATCCACTTGCGTCTCAACGGCTTCAGGGCCCGGAAGAGGTCCAGTTCCCAGGCCTTGTTCTGGGCCAGGCTGTTGTCCACGAAGAAGAGGCGCCCGTTGTCGATCCCGGCGACCTCCTCGACGACCCGCTCGATGGGACGGGGCCGGAAGCACCGGCCGCCGAGGAAGGCGACGCTGCACGGTGGGCAGTTGAAGCGGCAGCCGCGGGAGGCGTGCACGAGGTCCACCATCCGGACCCCCCGGTAGGTGTAGAGGGAGTAGTCCAGGATCTCCCGGCGGGCCGGGGGGACCGCCTCGATGGGCGGCAGGGACTGCATGCGGTCATAGACCTTCTTGAGGCGCCGGGCCCGGAAGTCGTCCAGGACCTCCTGGAAGTGTCCCTCGACCTCCCCCAGGAAGACCGCGTCGCAGACCTGGGCCATCTCCTCGCTGTGGATCGCCACCGCGATGCCCCCGGCGATGACCGGGATGCCCCGGCGGCGGTAGATGCCGGCGATCTCCTTGGCCCGGGGGACCTGGCAGGTCAACATCACCGACAGGGCCACCAGGTCCGGCCGATCCTCCAGGTCCGGTTCCCCCCGGTTGTCGTCGTGGAAGGTCAGGTGGACCTCCGGAGGCACGCTCGCGGCGAAGACGATCGGGCCGTGGGGCGGCAGGTGGAACTCCGTCTGCTCCGGCAGCTTGGGCCAGCGGGGGTAGATCAGTTTCATCCACATGGGGCACCTCCGGGATGGAACACCGTGGCCACGAGGCCCAGGGGCCCCCGGCCCAGGTGGACGTGGATCACCGGGGCCTCGGGCGTCTCGAAGGCCTCGGCGATGACGGCGGCAGCGGCGGTCGGAAAGTGACCGGTTCGGGACAGATAGGCCTGTCGTTGCAGGGGGAAGCGGGCCAGGGGGGCCAGGTCCGATTCCTGGACGCCGGCCCCGATCAGCAACACCCCGCCGGGGCCTGCGTCCAGGTGCCGAAGGGCCGCGAGGAAGGCCGCCTGGTTCCGGGGGTGGTCCAGTCGCAGGGGTGGGCGGATGGTCCCGGGGCCCGGAAGCGGGTTCTGGAGGAGGTCGCCGGCCGGATCGGGCTCCAGCCAGAGCCAGCCGCCTCCCTCTCCCAGGCGGGTCGAGGGAGGCAATCCCATCCGGGCCAGGGGCCCTTCCCGGGGATCGGTCCACTCGTCCAGGCCGCCACAGAGGACCGCCGGTGCATCCCCCGATCCCAGGGCCCACCGGGACGCCCAGAGGGCCGCCTCGAAGGAGTGTCCCTCGGCCGACAGGACCGCGTTGGGCCCTCGGGTCCCCAGCACCTGGGCCACCTGGAAGGTCGTCGAGTTGCTGACCGAGTTGGCGAAGTGGACCGGGGAGGCCGGGCCGTCCATGAGTCCCATGGCCATCGCCACGGTCCGCTCCACGACGGGCTGGGTCTCCCCCTCATTGCCCAGGCCGCATCCCAGGTAGACCGCCACCCCGTCCCAGGGAGGCGGCCGGCCGGAACGACGGGCCGTCGTGAGGGCCGAGGCCGCCGCGAGGCGCGCCAGTCGGCCCACCCGCCGGGGCCGGGGCATGCCCAGGGCCTCCTCCAGGCGGGCCGGATCGGGGCACCGGAGGTCCCCGGGGCCCGCTTCGGGAAACAACGCCGCTGCTGCCAGCACCCTCATGGCCGGGATCCCTCCGGGGCCGGGACGTCGATCACCAGGGAGGCGCTGTTGCCGCCGAATCCGAACCAGTTGAGCAGCACCGGGCCCCCGGGGAACGGTTCCGCCTGCCCGATGGGCGACAGGCCGATGTCCGGGTCCGGATTGCGAAACCCCAGGCAGCCCGGGACGAACCCGGCCTCCAGGCAGCCGATGGTCGCCACCGTCTCCAGGGCCCCCGAGGCCCCCATCGTGTGCCCCAGGAAGCGCTTCAGACCGGTCCAGAGGGGCGCTCTGCCCTGGAAGACTCGCGCGGTTGCCCGCCCTTCGGCCAGGTCGTTGTCCGGGGTGCCCGTGCCGTGTCCCTTCACGGCCCGGAGGTCCGCCGGCGCGAGGCCCGCATCCGCCAGGGCAGCCCGCATCACGGCCTCGGCCCCACTGCCGTCGGGATCCGAGGCGGTCAGGTGATGGGGCTGGCACCGGGCGGCCCCGCCGATGAGACGCGGGCCGGCCGGGGACTGGGAGGTGGCTGCCTCCACCAGGATCGCCGCGGCTCCCTCGCCCAACTGGATGCCCTTCCGGTCCCGATCGAAGGGGCGGCACCCCTCGGGGTCCAGCAGCATCAGGGCCTCGAATCCGTGGATCAGGGTGGCGGTGATGAGGTCCACCCCGACCACCAGCGCCAGCGGCACGTCCCCCTGCTGGAGGGCCCGGAGGGCCAGGAGCAGGGCCACTGCCGAGGAGGTGCAGGCCGATCCCACGGTGACCACGGGACCCTGGACTCCCAGAGAGCGGGCCAGACGCACGGCCAGGGCTCCCGGTCCCGGCTCGACCGTGACGCAGGGGACCCATCCTTCGCGGATCTGGTCCCGGTAGCGTCGTTCGCTCTCGAAGGCGTCGCCGGTCACGGATCCCACGAAGATCCCCGCCTCCCGGAGGTCCGCGGCCTGGATTCCGGCCCCCGTGAGCGCCTCGACCACGGCCTGCATCGCCAGGGTGTCGGCCCGGGGAGCCCCGGGATGCTCCGGGGGGTCGCGCACCTCGGAGACGGGAATCGGGGGGGCCTTTCGGCTCCGTGTCGGGGAGAGGGGGCTGCCGCCGTCGCGGCCTTCCCGGAGGGCCCGGATCGTCCGGGGACGATCGGGCCCCAGGGCCGAGACGATCCCGGTGGAAAGAATCCGGCCGGCCGGACCGGTCATGCCCCTGCTCCCGTCTGCTCATCGATGAACTGGGCCAGGGCCCGCAGGGAGGCAAGAACCCGGAGACTCGTGTTCTGACTGTCGATCCGGACCCCGTAGCGCCGCTGGACCGCGGTGACGATCTCCAGGGCATCGAGGCTGTCCAGGCCCAGGGGGGACTCGGGCCCCACGATGGGCTCCTCCACCCCCAGTGCCGCGACGCGTTCGGGGGCGAGGTCGCAGGCCTGGGCGATCAACTCCCGAAGTTCCGCAATCCGTTCGTCCACCGGGCACCTCCGATCTTGGATCAAGTCCGCTGATTCAAGCCTGTTGTCGGGACCACGTCAACGCGAGGCCCGTCCCGATGGCCGAAAAGGCCAGCAGTCGCCCGATCCAGGGCATCACCGCGGCGATTTCCACCTGCCGCAGGAAGAGGTCCAGGAAGGCCCTCTGGCTCCAGCCCAGGGGGGACCAGGCCGCCAGGGCCTTCAGGGGTTCCGGCATCACGAAGAGGGGCAGCATCACGCCGCCGATGGCCGCCAGGATCACCACCGTGGTCGCACCGAACAGGGCCGCCTGCTCGGGACTTCCGGCCAGGGCCCCGACCAGCAGACCGAAGGCGACGGCGGCCAGGGCCGTGGCGAGCCCCACCACCAGGGCCCCGGGCCACTGGGCTCCGGGCGCGAAGCCGCCGATGCCCACCAGGGGCAGGACCAGGACCCCTGCAGCGAAGAGGACCCCGAACTGGGTGCCGCAGACACCCAGGTAGATCAGGGCCTTGCCGAGCAGGGAGGCCGAGGGGCCCCCGGGAGCCATCCGAACCCGCAGGGAGGTCTGGTCGCGGCGCTCCCGGATCATCGACCCGGCCAGGGGAATCACGATCAGGTACATCGCAAAGATGGTCCAGGCGGGGATGTTCTGCTGGGCCGCGCTGGGCATCGCCAGCCAGGGCTGATCGGTGGCCACCCGCTCGTCGGGGTCCGCCAGGGGCGACATGGCCAGCGCCGCTGCCGGGATGGTCTCCATCGCCTGGCGCACCGGTTCCGGCAGAGGGGCGCCGATGGCCGCCGCCGCCTGTCGGGCGATCTCCTGGGCCGTGGCCTCGACCAACAGTCGGGTCTCGTAGCCCTGGAGCACCCCCCCGACGACGTTGCGCAGCAGTTTCCGGTAGGCATCGGGCAACACCGGGTCCACCCGGAGGATCGGCCGGGGAGGGCGAGGCAGGTCCTGGAGGTCCGGTGGAGCGGCACGGCGCTCCGTGGACATCAAGCGCGCCGCCAGTCCTTGTGCCCGGGCCCGGGTCTCCCGGCTGGCCCCTGCCGGCAGGCGCAACATCGCCTGGTATCGACCCAGCCCCACCGCCCGCTGTCCAGCCTCCTCGGTCACTGGAACGCCGTCCAGGGTCCGACTGACGGTGAAGATTCCGGCGCTCCGAAGCCCCTCCTCCAGGATCCGGCCGGCCTCTCCCCCGTCCTCGTCCAGCAGCAGCAGGTCCAGTTGGGGTGCCGCCAGCAACTGCATTGCCCGGTCCTGGACCACCGTGGCCACCAGGGCCAGCAGCAGGGGCATTGCGAAGAGCACGATCAGGCCCGCCCGGTCCCGGGTCAGCAGCCGGACCTCCTTCCCGCAGACCGCCAGCACCAGGCGCAGGAAATCAGTCACGGACATCTCTCCCGGTCAGTTCCAGGAACAGGGCCCGCAGGTCCATGCAATCGGGATGTTGCGCTCGCAGGGCCCCGGGGGATCCGGCCACCAGCACCCGGCCCTGGTCCATGATCACCACCCGGTGGCAGAGGCGCTCCGCCTCCTCCAGGTAGTGGGTGGTGTAGAGCATCGACAGTCCCTCCCGGGACAGGCGGACCAGGGACTCCAGGATGGCCTCCCGGCTCTGGGTGTCCACGCCCACGGTGGGCTCGTCGAGGAACAGCAGGCGCGGTCCGTGGACCAGGCCCGCAGCCAGGTTGGCCCGGCGCCGGAGCCCCCCGGACAGGGACCGGACCGGCCGGGACCTGGCGTCCGTCAGGAGGGTCCGTTCCAGTGCCAGGGCCACTCCCCGGTCCAGGTCCGGGCCCCGCAGCCCCATCAGGCGGCCGAAGAACTGCAGGTTCTCCTCCACGGTCAGGGTTCCGTAGAGCGCCACCTCCTGGGGAACGATCCCCAGCAGGCGCCTCCGGGCCACCGGGGCCCGTCGGAGGTCCTCGCCGAAGTGCCGGACCTCGCCTTCCTGGACGGGGAGCAGCCCGGTGCAGAGGGCGATGGCGGTGGTCTTTCCCGCGCCGTTGGGCCCCAGGAGGCCGACGATCTCCCCCTCGCCCACCTCCAGGTCCAGGCCCCGGAGCGCCGGTTCCGGGGAACCCCGGTACGTGAACCGGAGTCCCGAGGCTTGAAGGACCCGCATGGGCGGTCTTCCCCGAAAAAGGTCAGCGAAGGAGGACCCCGACGCGCCGGAGCGCCTCCGTCTCCCGGTCGGCGCACTGGACCAGGATCTCCCCCAGGCGGTCGTAGGGGTTCGGGATGTCCGTGCGCCCCTTGCAGGTCCTGGAGGCCAGCAAGGCGAACTCCCGCCAGAGGTCCCCCGCCGCGACGAACTGCCGGGCCGGTTCCTGGAGGTCCGGCAGCCCCAGACGGTCCGCGGCCTCCTGCAGGAAGGCCCCGAACATGAACCGGAATCCGGCCCCGCCGGTCCCGATCTCCTCGAGCAGCAGGACCAGGTGCCCGACGTTCAGTGCCGCCATCTCCGGGGTCAGGCGCCGGGGCCACTCCCGGACGACCTTCGCGAGCCGCCGGATCCCCCGGACTCCCACCAGGGGGAACGGGATCCGGAGCATCTGGAAGACCGAGTCCTTGAGCCCGTCCCGGATGGGCCTTCGGAGGTCCACGGCCGTCGGGACCCGGGTGGGGTAGTAGAGCCGCCCCTTCGGGGCCATCTCGCCCCGGGCGAAGCGGGCCCGCTGGAGGTCTCGGCGGGAGCAGCGGACCGGTTCCGCCAGCACCGGGTCGCTGATCAGGTAGTCGTCGCCTTCCCGACCGAACACGATGATGTTGTGGGCATTGAAGTGGAAGCGGAACGCCCCGGGCAGGTAGGGCAGGTAGAAGACCCCCGTCTGCACCGCCGTCGGGATCCCCTGGTCCAGGCACTGGTCGAGGGCCGCCATGGCCTCGGCGGGGTCCCGGAAGGTCCGGTCGTGGAACCGGAGCCCAAGGCGTCGGGAGACCTTCCGGAGAATCGCCCCCGGGGGCGCCCGGAAGGTCACCAGGGGGAACTTCTTGTCCGTGACCTTCAGGAAGGGCAGGTAGCCGAAGAAGAACCCCGACCCGATGCCGAACACCAGCGGTTCGCTCAGGGACAGGCCCCGATGTCGGAGCAGGCTCGCCAGGGTGGCCGTCTCGCAGTGGGCGCCCTGGAGGTGGTCGAAGGGGATCTGCATAATCCCTCCCTGGGTGCGGGCCCCGGCGGCGGCCGATCCGGGATCGTCTGCAACTCCTCGACCGTGACCCCCAGGACCTCGGCATAGCGATTGAGCAGCCTTCGCGGCAGGGTCCGGAAGACCTCCGGCCGGAGGTGGCGGCGCACCCGCCATCGCCACATGCGGGCATGGTCGGCCAGGTCGTCCGGGTGCATCAGGTTCGCGACCATGTGGAAGTAGAGGGGACTCCGGCGGCCGGCCCGGACCTCTTCCCAGGCCCGGGCCGCGTCCTGGTGGATCACCTCCCAGGCCTGTTCGTGGACCAGACGGCTTTCCTCGAAGCCGTCGTCGACCTGGGCGACCACCCGTCCCTGGTCGTCGGGGCGGTAGGTGACGATCCTCTGCCATCGCTCCGGGGCCCCCGGGCGGCTCACGCGTTCATCGACCGGCATCCTGTGCTCCCATGCCGTCGGGCGTGGCCGAAACCTACCGGAAGTGGGGGTCCCGGTCAAGGAAGGGGGGCAGGACCGGTTGCCAGGGGACGGCACAGGCACTACCCTCTTGGCCGGGATTCCCGGGGGGATGTTCCCAGGGGAATCGGGCGACGCAGAACACGACCAGAGGAGGAACCGATGGCCATCCGGACCGTTGCGGACCTGGACCTGAACGGCAAGCGCGTCTTCATGCGGGTGGACTTCAACGTCCCCCTGAAGGACGGACGGATCACGAACGACCGGCGGATCGTCCAGGCCTTGCCCACGATTCGCCACGCCCTGGACCAGGGGGCCCGGATCGTCCTGGCGACCCACCTGGGCCGACCCGAGGGCAAGGGATTCGAGGCGGAGTACAGCACCCGGCCCACGGCGGATCGGCTGGCGGAACTGCTGGGACGTCCGGTGCGGCTCGGGCCGCCGGAGGTGGTGGGCCCGGCGGCGGAGGCGATGGCGGCCTCCCTGAAGCCCGGGGAGGCGATGCTGCTGGAGAACGTCCGCTTCGACCCCGGCGAGACGATCCCCGACAAGGCGAAGAAGAACCCCGACAAGAAACTGACCCCGGAACAGCAGGCGGTGCTGGATCGGTTCGTCGAGGGTCTGGCTCGGCTGGGGGACGTCTACGTGAACGATGCCTTCGGGACCTGCCACCGGAAGCACGCCTCGATGTATGGCGTCGCCCAGGCCATCCGGGCCAAGGGTGGGCCGGTGGTGGCGGGCTTCCTGGTGGAGAAGGAGGTCCGCTATCTTCACGAGGCGGTCGCGAACCCGAAGCGTCCCTTCCTGGCGATCCTGGGCGGGGCCAAGGTGTCGGACAAGATCCTGCTCATCGAACGCCTGCTGGAGAAGGTGGACGGGATCCTGATCGGCGGGGCGATGGCCTACACCCTCCTGAGGGCCCGGGGCGTTCCCACCGGGCGCAGCCGGGTGGAAGAGGACCAGGTGGAGGCGATGCGGGACCTGCTGTCGAAGGCCGGGGACAAGATCGCCCTGCCGGTCGATCACGTGGCGACCGACGACTTCGAGAACGGCCGGCCCCGGGAGGTCCCGGGCGTGGAGATCCCCGCGGACCTGCTGGGGATGGACATCGGGCCCCGGACGGCCGCCGCCTGGAGGGAGCGGATCCTGGCGGCCGGGACGGTGGTCTGGAACGGACCCGTCGGGGTCTTCGAAAAGCCCGACTACGCCTCCGGGACCCGGGGAATCGCCGAGGCGCTGGCCGAGGCCACCGGGAAGGGCACCGTCTCGATCATCGGCGGCGGGGACTCGGCGGCGGCGGTGGAGCAGATGGGCTTCGGGGACCGCATGACCCATATCAGCACCGGTGGCGGCGCGAGCCTGGAGTACCTGGAGGGGCGGCGGATGCCCCCCCTGGAGGTGTTGGACCAGGTCCCGGACCCTGGCACCGGTTCGTGACGGCAGGCCGCCCCGAGTGCCTCTGGGGGCCTGGAGGTCGATCGATGTCCCGTGCCCTGGACCGCCCCGTCGCCTCGTTCCTGGCGGCTGCCACCGACCCGTCCCGGTTTCCGCCGGAATCGGTCCCGGAGGTCGCCCTGATGGGGCGGTCCAACGTGGGCAAGTCGAGCCTGCTGAACGCCCTTGCAGGCAGCCGCGTGGCCCGGGTGAGCAAGACCCCGGGCCGGACCCGGGAGATCCACTTCTACGACGTGCGACTGGGATCGGGGAAGGCCCCGGTGGCGTTGCGCCTGGTGGACCTGCCGGGGTACGGATACGCCCGGGTCTCCCGGGAGGTGACCCGGGAGTGGCCGGTCTTCATCGAGGCCTTCCTGTCCCGGCGGGCCTCCCTGGCCCTCTGCCTGCTGCTGGTGGACCTGTCGGTTCCCCTCCAGGAGTCGGACCGGAGAATGGCGGAGTTTCTGGCCGCGACCGGGAGGTCCTGGCGGGTCGTCGCGACGAAGGCCGACCGGGTCCCATCCTCCCGCCGGGAGGTGGTGATTCGGGGGTTCCGGGAGGCCTTCCCGGTCCCGGTGGACCCTGTCTCGGTCCGGACGGGACTCGGGGTCCGGGAGACCTGGGAGGGGCTGGTGCAGGCCGCGATCCCCGTTCGCTGAACCGGGAGGTCCCGATGGCTCCGAAGGTCCTGATCGTCGAGGACGAGGCGGATTTCGCCGACATTGTCGCGATGAACCTGCGCCGTGGCGGCCTGGAGACGGTGACCGTCCGGACCGGGGAGGCGGCCCTGGCCGAGGTGGCCCACCGGCGTCCCGACGTCGTGCTGCTGGACCTGATGCTGCCGGACCTCCAGGGAACGGAGGTGTGCCGGCGGATCCGGTCCGACCCCGCCACCCGATCCCTGCCAATCCTCATGGTCACGGCCCGGGGCGAGGAAATCGACCGGGTCGTCGGCCTGGAACTCGGGGCCGACGACTATCTGGTGAAACCCGTGAGCATGCGGGAACTGGTCCTGCGGGTCCAGGCCGTGCTGCGGCGCCGTTCCAAGGAGCAGGAACCCGAGACGCCCAGTGCTTCCTTCCCGGGCCTCCGGGTGGACGGTCCGGCCCACCGGGTCTTCGTGGAGGGCCAGGAGGTGGCCTTGACCCCCACCGAGTTCCGGTTGCTGGCGGTGCTGGTCACGCCCCCCCTGGGCCGGGTGCTGACCCGGGAGACCCTGCTGGACCGGGTCTGGGGCCAGGACTCGGAGGTGGAGATCCGGACCGTGGACACCGTGATGAAGCGTCTGCGGGACAAACTGGGTCCGGCGGGGGCCTACCTCGAGACGGTCCGGGGAGTGGGCTACCGCTTCCGGGATCCCATCCTCGAGCAATGAGGCGGGACATGGACCCCCTCGACGCAGTGGTCTTCGACCTGGACGACACGCTGTACCCCGAGCGGCAGTTCGTCCGGGGGGCCCTCGAGGAGGCGGCCCGGCAGGTCCTGCCGGAGTTCCCCGGGGCCGGGGAGGTCTTCCGGGCGGTCCTGGCCTCCGAGGGGTTCTCCCGGGTCTTCGACCTGGGGCTGGAACGGCTCCACCTGCCCCGGACCGAGGCACGGATCCGGGCCCTGGTGGAGGCCTACCGAGGGCATCGTCCCCGCCTGCGGCTCTACCGGGGAGTCCGGGACCTGCTCGCTGTCCTGCGGGAACGCGGCGTGGGTCTGGCGCTGTTGACCCAGGGACGTCCCGAGGTGCAGTGGCGCAAGATCGAAGCCCTGGGGATTCGCGACCTGTTCGACGTCCTCGAGGTTGCCGGACCGGAGGAGGCCAAGCCCGATCCGGGCCCCTTCCGGCGGGTCGCCCGGTGCCTCGGGGCGGCGGGGAGAGGGATCGGGATGGTCGGGGACTCGCCGTCCCGGGACTTCCCTGCGGCGGACGCCCTGGGGTGGCGGACGGTCCGGGTGCGCCTTCCCGGGGCCTTCCACCGGGACGACCCGGACCCGGACCCGGGCCGCCTCGAGGCCCGATCGATCCGGGCCCTCCGGCGAATCCTCGAGTCCTGGTCCAATGGTCCCGGCGACCACGCGGGCTCCCGGCCGGTTCACGGCCTCGGGGACAGGGCCTGGACCGACGTGGCCCGCCAGCCTTGACCGAAGGTCCACTGGACCACCTCGGCGGTCCCGTCCCGCCGGGTCACGATCACCTCCGCATCGTTGCGGTGCTGCAACTGGGAGTCCGTGATGGGATCTCCCCGGGAATCGAGCCAGGGAGTCGCGACCATCCAGACCAGGTCCCCCGAGGGGGAGAGGTCCAGGGCCTCCGGAAGGATCGAGACCGAGGCGGCAATGTCCCCCGGGGGGAAGTCGGTGATCCACCGCGGGTCGTTCCGGTCCAGGCGTCCTCCCTGGTCCAGTCGCTGCAGCGACAGGCCCAGGACCTTGCTCCAGGGCTTGTCCCGGTTCTCGCCGCAGGGGGCCTGTCCCACCAGCACCACCTCGGAGGAATCGGGGGTGAAGCGCAGGGGAGGCACCACCCGGGTGGGCTCCCACTGGTCCGGAGGGGTCCGGTTGTAGCAGGCATCGGTGTCGAACCGGCTGCCCTGGGGAACCTCCATCAGGGTCGTGGTGCGAGGGTCGCCGCCCCGGAGGTCCCGATGCCAGACCACCAGCCGGCGATTGTCCACCACCAGGGCGGCCACCAGGTGGTTTCCATCGGGGGAGACGGCGACCGGGTCTCTCTCGGAGAAGGCACCGCCCGATTCCAGGCAGGACCCGTCGGGGGCCCGGTCCGGGCTGGCGCAGAACGGTCCCCCCTCGAGCACCGGCTCCCCCGTCTCTCGCCAGAGGTAGATCCGCTGGCTGCCGACCGTCGGCGCCAGCACGATCACCGTCCGGCCATCCTCTCCCAGGCGGAAGAACCCGGAGTGGGGAAGGGTCCGGTCCAGGATCGACGCGGTCGGGAACGAGAACAGGAACTCCTCTGGGGCCTCGGCCCGGAGCAGGCGCCGGTAGAAGGCCCGACACCCCTTCGGGAGGCCCGAGTCGGTGTCGCAGGCGGGACGGGCCCGGGACCAGTAGATCGCCGGGCCGTCCCGGGTGCCTCCGAAGGCCGGGTGCCAGGCCTCCACCACGTCGGGGATTCCCGCAGACACCGGCGTCCCGTCGGCCTCGACCCGGAACAGGCGCAGGGTGGTTCCGGTCCCTTCCGAGGCCGCCGGGACCAGAACGGCCAGCCAGGACCCGGTCCGGTCCAGCAGGCATCCGGTCCGGCAGTCCAGCCCCAGGGGCTGCAGCCGCTCCCGGAAGGAGACGGGGGAGGCGTCGCCGGCGCTCGCCAGCCAGAGGTCCACCTCGGGGCCCGGTTCGGCGTATCGCTGGTAGCCGTAGGCGATCCGGGACCCCTCCGGGACCACCAGGGGAACGCGTCCGTCCCCTCCCGGGTCCTCGCCGGTCCGTTCCTCGGCCCCGTCGGCGACGGGGCCCGGATCATCGTCGCCGCCGGCCGGTGACGCCGAGCATCCGAGGATCCACCACCCCAGCATCCAGGGGACCAGCCGCGTCCAGGGACCCCGCATGGCCGCATCCGATCCAGACCCTCGCACGCTACCGGTTGCCCGTGCTAGAGTCAACCGCAGCCAGGGGGAATGCCGTGACGCTGGGCATCACCGAACTGGACGCCGTGGTCGCCGAACTGGCCGGGGCCCTCCTGGGGGCCCGGCTCACCGGCGTGGACGCGATGCCCCATGCGGCGGTCCGGCTGCGATTCGCCACCGCCGAGGGCCTGCGACTGGTCCGGGTCTCGGCTCGTCCCCGGATGGCGCGCATCCACCTCGATGCCCCGTCCCCGGACCACCGCCGGGAGGAGGACCGGGCAGCCCGGGATGTCCGGGACTTCGCGGCCCGGGTGGCCCGGGAACTCCGGGGAAGCACCGTCGTGTCGGTGCAGCGGGTCTTCCAGGACCGGGTGGTGGAGGTGTCCTTCGCCCGACAGCCCCACGATCGGTCCCTGATCTTCGAGTGCAGCGGCCATCATCCGAACCTGTTCCTGGTCGACGACCACCGGGTCATCCTGGCCAGTCTGGTTCCGTCCCGGTCGATCCGCCGGGACCTCCGGCCAGGCAAGCCCTACCGTCGTCCCCTTCCCCACGAACATGAGGGGCCAGAGGCGGTGCGCTTTCTCCAGGGGCCCGTGTCCCAGGCCATCGCCTCCTGGTACGGCGCCGAGGAGGACCGGGAGGACCGTCTCCAGGAAGTGGCGGGGATGCGGGAGGCCCTGAAGGGGCGCCTGGCCCGGCAGGATCGCCTGGTGGAGTCCCTCGAGGAGGACCTGCGGCAGGCGGTGGCGGCGGCCCGGGTCGCCGAGGGGACCCGTTCCCAGAGGATCCAGCGGCTGGCCCAGGAGGAGGGCCGCATTCGTTCCCGCCTCGAGGCGGTCCGGGCCTTCCGGGAGGAGATCCGGGTCGTGCTGGAGGGGCTCCTGGACGGAAGCCCCGAGGGCCTCCGTGCCGCGAGGGCGTTCCTGGCCGCCGGGGCCAGGGCTCCCGAGGCGCCGGCCCGTCCCGGACCAGGCCGACCGGATCCCAGGCCCGGAAATGGCGAAGGTCGACGCCGACCCGCGGGTCGGCCGCGACCTCCGGTCCCGTCTTCCCGGGCGCCGGTCCCGGTTCCCGAGCTGGTCCCGGCGCCGCCGGGGCGTCGGCGCCGGATTCCGTCGGCTCGCAAGGTCGATTCCTGACCGGACTTCCTTGCGCCAGATTCGTTGACCACCGGCCGTCGCCTGCCATAGGCTACGACCGAGGATGGATGCGGCAGGAGGGACCCCATGGATCGACCCGAACGTCCGCGGTATGCCAACTGGACGCGCCTGATTCACGGCCAGCCCCATTCCCCTCTCTGGGACTACAGCCACCACGTGCTGCCTCCCCTGACGACGAGCACCACCTTCCGGATGGAGAGCGTCTCCCGGGGTCAGCGGGGATTCCTGGATTTCGCCACCGACGCGGCGGCCTCGGAGGACCGGCCACCGACCTACATCTACGATCGCCTGGACGAGCCCAACGTGGCGCTGCTGGAGGAGCATCTCCGGGAGGCGGAGGGAGGGGAGTCGGCCGTGGCATTCGCCTGCGGCATGGGGGCCATCTCGGCCGCCCTGATGGTCTGCAGCCGGGCCGGCAGTTCCATCGTGGCCCACCGGACCCTCTACGGGTGCACCTTCAGCCTCCTGACGACCCAGTTGCCCCGCTACGGCATCCAGACCCGGCTCGTGGACGCCCGGGACCTGGACCAGGTGATCGGCGCCATCGACGACACGACCCGGGTCCTCTATCTGGAGACGCCGGCCAACCCCACCCTGCACCTGGTGGACATCCAGGCGCTTCGGAAGGCCCTCGAGCCCATCAATGCCCGCCGGGGCCCCGAGGACCAGGTCCTGATCGTCGTGGACAACACCTTCCAGACCTTCTGGGGCCAGCGCCCCCTGGAACTGGGCGCCGACCTCGTGGTCGCGAGCCTGACCAAGAACGTCGGCGGCTTCGGGGTGGACATGGGCGGCATCGTGGTGGGGCCAAGGCGCCTCCATGGCCCGCTTCGGGGCCACCGGAAGGACTTCGGGGGGGTCCTCTCGCCCTCGGCGGCCTGGGACATCCTGGTCTATGGCCTCTCGACCCTGCCGCTCCGTCTGGCCCGACAGGTAGAGACGGCGGGTCGCGTGGCGGCGTTCCTGGAGGGGCACCCCAAGGTGGCCCGGGTCTCCTGGCCGGGCCTCCCATCCTTTCCCCAGGCGGACCTGGCCCGGCGCCAGATGCGGACGCCCGAGGGGGCCTTCTGTCCCGGGGCGATGATCTACTTCGAGATGGCCGGGGACCCTCGGCAGGCCTTCGAGGCCCGGGAACGCATGGTGAACCATGTGGCCGCCGAGTCCTACTGCGTCACCCTGGCGGTCAGCCTGGGGATGACGAAGACCCTGATCGAGGCCCCGGGGCTGATGACCCACTGTGCCCTGGACCCTGCCACCCAGGAGGCGGCGGGGATCCATCCCGGCGGGGTCCGCATCTCCATCGGGCTGGAGGCGGCCGACGACCTGATCCGCGACCTCGAGAACGCGCTGGAGAAGGCCTGAGGCGGTCCCGGCGAGCCGTCACCTGGCCTGATAGGCCCAGACCTTGAAGAGATTGAAGTCCCGCTCGGCCTTGATCGGGGCGATCTGGATCCGGAGGGTCGGCTCGGTGGCCAGTTCCGCCGGGATCCGGTAGGGCCAGTTGCGCCAGCGGAACTTGATGTCGTTTCCCGCCACGACCAGGTTCGGGGCCTTCCGGCCGTTCACGTAGACCTCGCTCTCCGAGTCACCCCGGACGTAGTCCATCCGCATGATCAGGATCACGTCCCGGTTGGGCTCGATTCCCCGGATCTCGAAGGAGCACTTGCCGCCCTCGAAGTGCACGCCGACGTCCTCCACCACCTTCCCGTCGGGGTACTTGAGTTTCTGGCGGCTCCGGTAGCGGTCCTTCTCGTCCATGATCAGGAAGTGGTGGGCCTTCTCGCTGGCCTCGTCGTAGATGTCCAGCAGGTCCACTCGGCGGAAGTCCCGGGCCTCGATGGAGAGGATCTCGGTGAAGTCCTCGCTGCGGACCTTGATGTCCTCCCAGATCTTCTCCGACGGTGCCTCGGCGGCCACCCGGGGCGTCCGGGGAACGAGGTCCTGGGCGAAGAGGGCCTTCATGGCCTCGTGGGCGTTGCGCTGGGTGGTCAGGATGTCCACCAGCAGTTCCAGGGAATGCCGTCGGTCCAGTTTGACGCTGGAGACGTTCCACTTGTAGACCCCGAACTCCCGGGACTGGCAGATCTCCGGGTGGCCCTTCTCCATCTCCCGGATCAGGGCCTGCTGCAACTGGATCAGGGTCTCCAGCAGCGAGAAGACGTTCCGGTAGTCCACCAGGCCCGCCGACAGCAGCATGTCCAGCGTGATGGCCCCATGGAGGACGTCCAGGGCCGGGGAGATCTTGAGCACGTGGGCCAGGTGCGAGTAGATCTCGATCTTGTGGGCCAGCAACTGGGCCAGGTCCTCCCGATCCTTGGACTTCAGGAAGGACCCGGCGACGCCGGCCCAGGGGACGTAGCGCAGGTCGATCTCGTTGGGGCGGGGGTGATTCGGGTCCACGGCGTCCTTGATCGCCTTGACGCCCTTCTCCAGCTGGATCCGGGCCAGTTCCACCTCGGCCTGGATATCGGGTTCCCGGGCCGTCACCTCGACCTTGACCCCCTCGGTGATCCGCTTGTGGCCCTTGAACTGGAGGTTCTCCTTGTAGGCCACGAAGTCGGTGGGTTCCTCGGTGTAGGAGAGCACCACGTAGACGGTCTGTGGCAGGCGGAAGTCCCCCGGGTTCACGGCCCGGATCACCGTCTCGGGCAGGTAGAGGTCCCGCCCCTGGCCGTCGATGGCGTAGCCTGGGGAGACCTCGATGTTGAGTTCCCCGCGGCCCCGCTGGCGCACCCGCAGCCCCTCCAGGAACTGGGGCACCACGCCCGGTGCGTGGAGGGCCCGGGCGTGGAGGCTGCGCTTCTCGATGTGATAGCGCTCCCCCTCGTTCCAGTCGTCCTCGGTGGTCAGGAACCCCCGGAAGAAGTTCAGGCGCTTGAATGCCCTCGGATCCGCCATCTCCGCCTCCCGCGCCCCGTTCCCGGGCGCCGTGCACCCCTCAACCCTGGCCCCGGGTCTCCGGAACCCCGGGCCCGTCCTCCGCTCCTGCCGCCGGCGCCTCCTCCATCCCGCTCCCCTCCACGCCCACCAGCGACGACACCCCGATCCGCATCCCGACGACCTCGGTGACGCCCTCCACGTCGGCGAACTGCAGGAAGTAGTTCGTCGATGCCGGCTTTTCGGCCTCGATCACCCGGTGCAGCCGCAACAGCAGGTCCTCCGGGACCTCGTCCCGTCGCATCGGCACCCGGACCACGAAGGCATGGGCCATCGAGACCTCCGGGAGGATCATCGACTGGACCCCGATGGCGACGTCGCACCCGATTCGGAACCCCTGGTAGGGCCAACGGTTCTCCAGCACCTCGACCGAGAGGCCCGTGAACAGGAAGACCCATCGGACCAGGGCCTCCCGGGTCCCCCGGATCCGGAAGAGCCCCGGGGCCTCCCGGAGCAGACGTCGCCGCCGGGCATCGTCCAGGGAGTCGTCGAAGAAGATGCCGAACCACGAGGCCAGCCAGGGCAGGAACTCCGGCGGGGTCCGGGAGGGCCGGAAGACCTGGTGGATCCCGTCGATCCGGCTGTTCACCGAGTCGTGAAGGTGCTGGATGATCCACAGGAAATCCCGCAGGAAGGAAGGGTCCCCTCCCTGCCTCGGGCGGTAGATGGCCGGCAGGAACCGGATCAGGGAGGCCTTGGAGACGGTCAGGGTGACGGGGGACCGGCTGTCCCAGAGGGTCCCGCCCTCGGGCTGCTGGGCCAGCACCGTCTCGCTCTTCTCGTAGGACTCGGTGAAGCGAATCCGGGGATCCGAGAAGCCGGCCGAGGCCAGCACCGACACCGCCACCTGTCGGTCGAGCCCGACCAGGTCCGGGACCGGAAGGCGATGCCCCCGGGAGGGAGGTCCGCCGGACGTCGTGGCCGCGGAATGCGCCATCAGAGAATCCTCTCGTGACCCCGTTCTTCGATCCCCACCGACTCCACGAAGGGCAGCTCGTCCTCCTCCAGCCGGATCAGGTCCGCCTCCTGGTTCCGGTCCAGGTCCCGGACCGTGACCCGCTCCACGAACTCCACCCCGGCCACCTCCTCGCAGAGATGGTAGATGTCAATCTTCGAGACCGGGCGGCCGAAGGGCCAGCCCTTCCGGTTTCGCCCTCCCCGGAGGGGATGCAGGAACTCCCGGACCCGGCGGTCGATCTCCTCCCGGACCGCCCCGGAGGTCCCCGTGGAGGACCGGAGCACGGTGACCCGAACCTCGAGGTTCCGATAACGGGGCCGCACCACGTGGAGGATCGTGTTCAGCAACTTGCGCCGGTCCAGTTCGGCCTTCACCCGGCGCATCAGTTCCGTGGACGGAACGGGGCGGATGGACTCGCCCCCGGGGGTGTCGGCCATCTTGGGGACCACCACCACCGTGACCTCCCCCTCCCGGTCCCGGCAGGGGAGGCAGTGGGCCCGGGCCACCGAGGTGGAGGCCTCCCGGGCAATCCACTCGAAGTCCTCGGCGGTGACGGCCCGGAACCGGCTCCGGAAGAGGTGGGGCGCCCGGGCCTTGACCTCCTCGACCGTCTCCCGGTCCGCTCCGCCACCGGCGGGGACGAGATTCGTGACGCCCTCGATGAAGGTCAGGGACTGGCGAGGGATCACGAGGCTGCCGGGGGCCAGGTTCCCCTCCTGTCCCCCACCCACCTGGAAGCGGACCAGGCGGATGTTCCGGTCGCCCTTCGGCGGAACCCGCCCATGGATGCCGTCCCCGAAGCGGACCTCGCCGGTCATCTCGTCCTTCTGGTAGTGCCGGGCCTGGGGCGGGCTCTCGTAGAGGTCCTCGACCTCGTGCCATCGGACCCGGAATCCCCCCGCCGGGTCCGGCTGCACCGCGTCCTCCCCCTCCTCCTCGACCAGGACGAGCCGTTCCTCCTCCGTCGGGGCCTCCCGCTCGATCACGACCAGTTCCTGTCCCGGGAGCACCGGGCCCGGCGGCAGGGGAAAGACCTGATTCGGCGTTCCTTGGGAGGACCCGAGGATGGTCTCCCCGAAGGTGGTCAGGTGACTGGCATGGACGCTGTTCAGCAGCACCCGGACGATCCGGGGCGACTCGACGTAGCCCCCGGCCTCCAGGCGCACCCGGATCCAGTAGAGAGACTCCCCGAACCGCCTGGAACTCCGGAAGTCCGTCGGGCCGACAAACCGCACGAACCCCGAGTTCTGGAACCCCCGGGTCTCGTCCCGGGGCATCAGGTTCTGCCAGTGCTTGCCGTTGAAGTATTCCCAGGCGAGCACGACCTGGGTCGATCCGCCCTCCTGGTGGAGCGGGTCCCGGAGTCCCGACTCCTCCTGCAACTGGAAGTAGAGACTGACCTCCTCGTTCGGGAAGGAGTCCTCAAAGCCCAAGAACAGCGTGGGACTGGCCTCGGCCAGCGGCGAGAGGGCCTGGAAGGGCTTGAAGTCCACCTGGGCCAGGTCCGTCAGGTCCTGGAAGACCCCATCGTTCTCCGAGATCACCGCGGCGAAGGGGTGCTCCCGCTCCTCGAACCGGACCAGCAGGTCCCGGAGCACCGGCGGCCGAAGGGGTCGGGGCTCCCGGAACACCCACCGGTCACCGTCCCGCTCGTATTCCCCCCGCTGCCCGTAGTCCCCCTTGTCCACCACGACCCGGAGGAAGTAGCCCGTGGTCCCGTTCACCTCCACCGGGGAGAGGCCCTCGGGGATCTCGAACTTGATCATGCCGTTCCGGGTGAACCCCCAGGAGGTGTCGGAGAAGAAGTGGCCCTCGGGGCACTCCACGGTCTGTTCCCCCGGCACGACCCGGGCCAGGAGCCGCCAGTTGCCCACCCGGGCGTGGAAGTACTCCCAGCGCAGGGCCAGGTCGTCGCTGGGATTGGGGGCGTTGGCCTCTCCGCCCTCGATCGCCACCTCGAGCCGGACCTGGGCACCCCGGTGGGCGAAGGCCCGATCGCATCTCAGGTAGGCCGCGATGCCCTCCCGGGGCGGGTTGTCCTTGTCCCCCAGCAGGGCGACTCGCCGGGAGGGGTCCTGGGCCAGGAACCGGTCGTCGGGCGTCCGGACCCAGAGGGTGTCCGGCAGCAGCCCCTCCCCGGTGACCTTCACGGCCCCGGCGATGGTGTCCACCATCGTGATCTCCGGCGAGGCGGGAACGTCCACCAGCCGGGCCCGGAGGAAGGGCATCGTGACCTCGTTCACGGTGGCGGGGGCCAGCACCCGGGGCGCCGGGAGGACCACGCTCTCGGCGTCCGATTCCCCCAGGGGGTTCAGGGGATTCCAGTGGGTGCCGTCGAAGGCCTCCCAGTCCAGGTGGTCCAGGAGGTCCGTCACCTGGGGGTGGGGGCAGCGGAACCGCACCCGGAGCGAGGCCCCCTCGGTCCAGGCCTCCAGCCCCGGGTCCCCGAGGTAGAGATAGCGTTCCGCGACCAGGGTTCCGGCGAAGGGGTCGAAGCCCTCGGCGGTCTCCAGCGCTGCCGAGTGGTCCGCGAAGGACCGGCGATACTGGCTGAAGGCCTTTCGGAGACGGTTCCGGACGACCAGCACGTCCTCTTCGGTCTCGAAGGAGACCACCCGTCCGTCGGGGGAGGGGCGGGTGGCGACGGTGGTGCCCCGGGGCACCGTCACGTGGTCCCCCTTGTCGGACATCAGGAAGGTCAGCACCGTGCGGGCGGGTTGCGGGGGCTTGAGGCGGATTCCCAGCAGGTTCAGGAAGGCCAGGTAGTTCTTGTCCGGCACCCGGTTGAGCCGGTAGAGCACCATCTCGGTCATCCAGGCGAACAACTCGATCAGGGTGATGCCCGGGTCCGCGGGGTTGAAGTTGGTCCACTCGGGACAGTACTGGGGGATCAGCCGGATGGCCTCCTCCACCAGGTCCTTGTAGGTCCGGTCATCCAGTCGCGGCGTCGGGATCATAGGTCCTGCTCTCTCCGGAGATAGAAGGGGTACACGAGGTTCCGGGTGTTGTTGCTCCTGCGGATTCGATAGCGGATGTCCACCCGGATGGCGTTCTCCTGCACCGGGTCGGGCGTGGCCGAGACCCGGATGTCCTCGATGCGGGGCTCCCATTTCGCCAGGGCCTCCCGGACGTAGTAGGCCACCAGGGAGGCGGTGTTCGCGTTGTTCGGGTAGAACACGAAGTCATGGATGCGGCAGCCGAAGTCCGGGCGCATCGGGCGTTCCCCCGGGGCCGTTCCCAGCAGCAGGCGAATGCACTCCTCGATGTTCTGCTCCCCCTCGGAGAGGGCCACGGACCCCTTGGGGTCCAGGCGCATCGGGAAGGCGAATCCGCGGCCCAGGAAGTCCTTCTTCATGCCAGCATCGCCTGCAGATGACGTCCGCATCGGGGACAGCGGAGTTCCAGGGAGTCGCCGTCGAAGCGGCAGGTGAGCATCCCTTCCCGGCACGCCGGACAGGCCAGGTCCTCGGTCCGCCCGGCCAGCACCTCCTCGACGACCTCCCGCCAGAGGTCCATCGCGTCGAGGTCCTCCTCCTCCGGGTCCTGCACGGCGGCTCCTCCGACAGCATCCGCGATTGTTCCACCGACCTTCCGCGCCTGTCAACCGGCGGGGCGAAAGGCCCGGAAGTCCCGGGACGATGGGAGGGAAGCGGGATGGGGGATGGTGGCTGGAGGCCCCACCAGGCAGTTCGTGTTCTGGGCAGCGCATGGTGCCTGTGGACCCCGGTTCGGTGGATGGGTTCCGCCGGGGCCGGACGAGCCTGAGGGGATCCGATTCTGTCCATCTCCGTCCTTGGGCGCCTCCCCATGATATGCTTCGAATCCGTGCGGAGGTGAGATGCCATGCCGGAAATCACCCGTCGTCGGACCGGTGAGTTCGTGCGCCACTTGTTCGCGGTCCTGATGGATCACCCGGATGGGATGCAGGCGGGGGATGCGATCGCCGCCGTGCGGAAGCGCGTGAAACTGACCGAGTACGAGGCCGGCGAGTACCCGTCCGGGGGAGAGCGGTTCGAGAAGATCCTGAGGTTTGCAACGGTCGATACGGTCAAGGCCGGGTGGCTCGAGAAGCGCAAGGGGCTGTGGATCGTCACCGACTCCGGCCGGAAGGCGTACCAGGAACTGACGGACCCCGAGGCGTTCTACAAGAAGGCGGTGCAACTCTACCAACAGTGGAAGTCGAGCCGGCCCGCCAGCGAGCCCGAAAGCAGGGATCCGGCCGCAGATCCGGCCAGCGCGAAGGCTGCCACCGTCACGTTCGAACAGGCCGAGGAACAGGCCTGGCGCGAGATCGAGGGGTATCTGCGTGGCATGCCGCCGTATGACTTCCAGGAGCTGGTGGCCGATCTGCTGCGCGCGATGGGCTACCACGTTGCCTGGGTGTCGCCGCCCGGGAAGGACGGCGGGATCGACATCCTCGCCTGGGGCGATCCCCTCGGCACACGTCCCCCGCGCATCAAGGTCCAGGTGAAGCGCGTCCAGCAGAAGGTGAACGTCGAGGGCCTGCGTTCCTTCATGGCCCTCCTGGGCGAGGACGACGTCGGGATCTTCGTGACGACCGGCGAATTCACGAAGGACGCCGAGGACGAGGCCCGCACGCAGGAGAAGCGCAAGGTCACGCTGATCAATCTGGTCGGCCTCTTCGACCTGTGGGTCAAGCACTACGGCAACCTGTCGGACACCGCCCGGTCGCGCCTGCCGCTCCAGCCGATCTACTTCCTGGCGCCGATGCCATAGTGAGGAAACCATGTCCGCAAACCTTTCCTGGAACGAAATCCAGGCCCGTGCCATCGAGTTCCAGTCCCGATGGGCTGGCGAATCCTCCGAAGACGCCGAGGCGAAGAGTTTCTGGAACGATTTCTTCCAGGTCTTTGGCGTGGACCGGCGCCGGGTGGCCAGCTTCGAGACCCGAGTCAGGTTGCTCGAGGGGAAGCAAGGGAAGATCGACTGCTTCTGGCCCGGCTTGCTGCTGATCGAGCACAAGTCGCGCGGCAGGGACCTCGATGCGGCCTTCGTACAAGCGGTCGGCTACTTCGATGGCCTGAAGAAGCGCGAGCTTCCGAAGTATGTGCTGGTTTCCGACTTCGCCCGGTTCCGACTCTACGACCTCGACGAGGGGACGCACGTCGAGTTCCCGATCGAGGAACTATCGCTGAACGTGAAGCGGTTTGGCTTCATCGCCGGCTACACGCTGCAGAAGCTCCGCCCAGAGGACCCGGTCAACCTTCAGGCCGCAGAGATCATGGGACGGCTGCATGACCGCCTGAAGGAGGCCGGGTACGACGGTCATCCCCTCGAAGTCTTCCTGGTCCGTCTTCTCTTCTGCAACTTCGCGGACGACACCGGCATCTTCGAGGCGCAGTCCTTCCGCGAGTGGATCGAGACGCGCACGAACGAGGACGGCAGCGACCTGGGAGCCCGTCTGATCGAACTGTTCCAGGTCCTGAACACCCCCGAGGCGCGCCGGTTCAAGAACCTGGACGAGCAGCTCGCAGCGTTTCCCTACGTGAACGGGAAGCTCTTCGAGGAGTTCCTGCCCATTCCCTCGTTCGATGCGGCCGCGCGTGAACTGCTGCTGGAAGCGTGCGCCCTCGACTGGGGAAAGGTCAGCCCCGCCATTCTGGGGGCCCTGTTCCAGAGCATCAAGGACAAGGAGGCGCGTCGGCGCCTGGGCGAGCACTACACGAGCGAGGCGAACATCCTCAAGGCGATCCGCCCGCTCTTTCTGGACGATCTGCGGGCCGAGTTCGAGCGCATCAAGGGGAACCGTTCTGCGCTGGTGGAGTTCCGCAAGAAGCTGCGTCGTCTGAACATCCTGGATCCGGCATGCGGCTGCGGGAACTTTCTGGTCGTGGCCTACCGCGAACTGCGTCTGCTGGAAATCGACGTCCTGCGTGCGGACCAGGAGACGCGCAGGCTCGTGGGCCATCGGGCCCTGGACCTCCAGGGCGTGCTCCAGGTGGATGTGGACCAGTTCCACGGGATCGAGATCGAGGAGTTCCCGGCCCGCATTGCGGAAGTCGCGATGTGGCTCATCGACCACCAGATGAACCTGCGCGCGTCGGAGGAATTCGGCCAATACTTCGTGCGGATCCCGCTGAAGAAGTCGGCGAACATCGTGATCGGGAACGCGCTCCGAATGGACTGGTGCGACGTGGTCACCCCCGAGCGCGTGTCCTACATCATCGGGAACCCGCCGTTCGTGGGGACCCATTTCTTGACCGAGGACCAGCGGCAGGACGCGAACCTGGCACTGGAAGGAGTCGCGAGCGGCGGCCTGCTGGACTACGTCTGTTGCTGGTACGTCAAGGCTGCGCGCTACCTCGCGGAACCCTCTCCCCTGCCCCAGGAAGAAGGACGCCCTCGCGGGGCCAACGTGGGGGTGGCCTTCGTCTCGACGAACTCGATCACGATGGGCGAGCAGGTCGGGGTGCTGTGGCGGGCATTGCTGCCCCTGGGCTTCAAGATCCGGTTCGGTCATCGGACGTTCGTGTGGTCGAACGAAGCACGAGGGAAGGCCGCGGTCCACTGCGTGATCATCGGTTTCGGGCTGGGAGATGCTCCCCGCAAGACGATCTTCCACTACCCGGACCCCAAGGGGGAAGCCCTGGCTGTGGCCGCGACGAACATCAACCCCTACCTGGTCGATGCCCACGACATCCTGCTTCCCCGACGTGACCGTCCTCTCCTGCGGGCCCCCCGGATGTTCAGCGGGAACCAGCCGATCGACGACGGGCACTACCTGTTCACTCCCGAGGAGAAGGAGGCGTTCCTGGCGATCGAACCGCAAGCGGCCCCGTTTTTCCGGCGCTGGCTCGGTGCGGACGAGTTCCTATACGGCTACGAGCGGTATTGCCTCTGGCTTGGTGACTGCACGCCCGACCAACTTCGCCGCATGCCCGAGGCCATGAAGCGCGTCGATGCGGTCCGTCGCTATCGCCTTGCGAGCAAGCGTGCCGCGACCAAGAAACTCGCGGACACGCCCACGCGGTTCGAGGTCGAGATCATTCCAAAGGGACACTCCCTGGTCCTGCCGGAAGTGTCGTCCGAGAAGAGAAGGTATATTCCGGTTGGCTACGTGGGGCCGGACACGATTTGCTCCAACTTGCTGAAGTTGATTCCCGACGCCACGCTCTGGCACTTCGGTGTCCTGCACTCGACAATGCATATGGCCTGGACATCCCAAGTCTGTGGTCGGCTTGAGAGCCGATACCGCTACTCCGTTTCGATCGTCTACAACAACTTCCCCTGGCCCGTGGACCCGCCCGAGAAGGTGCGTGCTCAGGTCGAGACCGCGGCCCAGGGCGTGATCGACGCCCGGGCGAGGTACCCGCAGTCGAACCTCGCGGACCTGTACGACCCGTTGAGCATGCCTCCCGATCTTGTCGAGGCCCACCGCATACTCGACCGAGCCGTGGACGCCGCGTACCTCGCGACCCTGCCCGAGGGTCTCGCGAAGCCCAGGCTCGCGACCGACCTCAACCGGGTGGCCTTCCTGTTCCGGTTGTACGAACACCAGACGGGCGCGTTGGACCTGGCTCCTGTCACCAGGCCAGGTCGCCGTCGGACCGGCACCGGTCGGCGGTGACCACGTGGATGATGAGGATGTCCCAGAGACCAGACCGACCGACATGTCGATCGTGCAACAATCTGGTCGATCGTTTCACCGTGGGCAAGGACTCTTTCTGACCCGTGCCCGGCTTCCTCGGACATCTACGTCCGCTGATGACCCCGGCATCTTGTCCGCTTGTGACAGAACCGGCCGGGATGCTTGACAGGCCAGGGTCAACCCGGTAACCTGCCCGCGCCTTGGCGTTACGGGCCCATAGCTCAGTCGGTAGAGCAGCGGCCTTTTAAGCCGTTGGTCGCGAGTTCGAGTCTCGCTGGGCTCATCGAGGACGACCCCATCGTCTAGCCAGGTCAAGGACACGAGCCTTTCACGCTCGCGACACGGGTTCGAATCCCGTTGGGGTCGCTGATTCACGCGCCCGGTTCCCCTCTCCCCCCCCCCCTCTCCCGGGATGGATCTCCTCCGCCCTGCCCCTCGGAACCTTCGGGGCATCGGCCGGTGGGCAAGGGATGCCTGCGGCCCGGACCGGGGTGCCGGATCGGGGGGCGGATCCATCCACCGAAGAGGTGGGTTTCCGGGGGGATCAGGGAGGGTCAGGAGGGATCAGAGGCCGTGGGCGACCTTCACGTCGGCGGCCCGGCCGGCCCCGTGGCAGAGCGCGCAGGTCTCCAGGGGCGGGGTCGTCAGGGACTGCCGCTCCACCCCGATCTGGCCGCCGTTCTGCTCCATGTGGGCCTTCGCCAGCGCCGAGTCGTGGCAGGAGTAGCAGGCCGACGCGTAGGGCGACGCGACGATGTCGAGGTCATTGGGCACGGTGTTCCGGGCCGCCAGGATGTTGGTCCGGTCGTCCACGCCGTTGGAGGTCATCCAGTTCGTGGCTGCGGCGCCCTCGGGGACCCCCAGGTAGGTGCCCGTCTTGTGGCACGCCAGGCAGGCGTCCTTCGTGTTCGGGTAGGTCACGTGGCTGAAGTCGTAGTAGAAGACCCCGCTGGTTCCCCGGTCCCGGACCTCCCGGAACGCGCCGGAGCGGATCGCCTCACCGTGGATGGCGTGGATCATGTCCTTCAGGTTGTTGGTCACCTCCGGGAAGGTCAGGGGGTCCCCCGGGTTGTAGCCGGCCAGGGCCATGGCGTCCAGCACGTCGCAGGTCCCGTCGGCGTAGGCGTCCTCCTCGGCGTCGCAGGCCCCGTTGGCGTTCAGGTCCCAGGCCAGCGGCGTGTTGACCCCGGCGGTCTGCAGGCGGGCAATGACCGTCGCCGGGTCGGCCCCGCGGCCGGAGGTGGTCAGGTTCGGGACGTGGCAGGTCGCGCAGATGTTCGGGCCGGTGCTGCCGAGTCCCGCCACCCGGTTGCCTCCGTGTCCCTCGAACCACTCGTGACAGGCGCCGCACTTCTGGGAGTCGATGACCTCCCGGCGCTTCGCGTCGCCGGTCACCTCCTTCACGACCGAGAGGGTGTGGCGGCCCAGCGCGCCGCTGTAGCCCGGGACGCCGGTCTGGCTGAAGTAGCCCTGGAGGGCCACGGCCCGCATCTTCGCATCGGCCGGGAAGGCGTTGGCGCCGGTCAGCGTCGCGATGTAGTAGCCGGCGTTCGCCGGGTCCGCCGCCAGCGTTCCGGCGGCTCCGCTCCGGAGGTTCGCCAGGGAGACCGACAGGGGCTGGGCCGCGGACCGCGGGTAGTTGTTCCAGTCCACCGGCTGGAAGGTCGCCGGGTCCTGTCCGGGCTCGGGGGCCGCCCAGACCAGCAGGAAGGACGGGCCGCCGGTCAGGTCCGCGGGCAGCGTGGTGAGGTCCATCGGCGTGCCGTCCCGGGTGATCCGGAAGGTGATCTGGGGGTGGGTGGCGTCGGCCATCGTCACCGACTTGATGTCGTAGGTGAAGACCGAGGCGCCGGTCACGACGCCGGTGGCGTTCGAGGTGGCGTTCTCGCCCTGGTGGGCCGTCGTGATCTGGTTTTGCGTGTGGCACATCGCGCAGGCGCTGCTGTCCGCCTGACCGCCCATGTGGGTGGTCCAGTCCACCGTCGCATGACAGGACCCGCAGGCCTCCTTCGTGGGGAACTTCTTCCAGTTGTCCCCGTCCCGGGCGCTGGCGCCCTTGTGGCACTTGAGGCAGGCGTTCAGCGGCGCCGGGTAGGTGACATGGGAGAAGTCGTAGGTATTGCCAGAGAAGGACGACTTGATCCGGTAGGGCGCCGCGCCCTGCTCGTGGCGCAGGTGGGCTGCGTGGATCGCGTGGGTCATCGTGGCCATGTCGATGTCCACGCCGTTGGGATCGACGACTCCCCGGGCATGGCAGGTCACGCAGTAGCCGACCTCGTAGCGGGACCCGTGGACCACGAGTTTCCCGTGGCAGGCATTGCAGTCCGCCGTCGCCGCGACGTCATGGGTCTGGGTCACGGCGCCTCCGGCCGGCACGAAGTCGAAGAGGCCATTGCCGAAGGGCAGCGCCCCGGCGGCGGTGGTCCCCGACAACTGGATGGCGAGCCGGTGCGTCAGGGTGGGCTCCCAGGGGACGGCCCTCGGAGTGGTCACGTTGGTCACGTCGGTGGCGAACGTGTACACGTAGGACCCGTCCCCGTTGTCCACCAGCGCGCCGTTCCGTTCCATCGTCGGGGTCCCGCCGGTCGTCAGCACGTAGCCGACCCAGTCCGCGGCCTCGCCGTTCGCTCCGGGGACCAGCTTGAAGAGGCCGAATCGCAGGTAGCCGGTGTTCCCGGCCTTCAGTCCCACGGCGCCCCGACCAATGGCGTCCTTCACGGTGAACTTCACCACGGGCTTGCCGGTGATGGCCGGGGTCTCGGTCACGGTGATCAGCAACGACGTCGGGATCTCGGCCTGGACGTTGAAGACGAAGGCCGCCGAGGGACCGACCGGACCCTGGGGACCGGGGTCTCCCGGATCACCCTTGTCGCCCTTGTCGCCCTTGGCTCCGTCGGTCACGGTCACCGAGGTGCCGTCGGTGCAGGCGATCACCTTCGTGCCGGGCACGGTCTCGCTGACCGAGCAGGAGGTGCCGTCGGCGCCGGGTGCGCCGGGGTCGCCGGGGTCTCCCTTGTCCCCCTTCGCCCCGTCCATCACCACGGCGATGGTCTCGCCGCAGGTGATCGTCTTGGTGCCGTCGCCGTTGTCGGCGACACTGCACGACGTCCCGTCCTGCCCGTCCTGCCCGTTCCGGCCGTCAGAGATGACGACCGAGGTGTTGTCGGTGCAGGACAGGGTCTTCGTGCCGTCGCCGTTGTCGGTCACCGTGCAGGACGTCCCCGCGGCGCCCCGGGCGCCGTCGGACACCACTGCCGATGTGCCGTCGGTACAGGCGATGGTCTTGGTCCCGTTGCCGTTGTCCGTCACGGCACAGGACGACCCCGGGTCCCCCTTCTCGCCCGCGGGACCGACCGGCCCCACGGGACCCTCCTTCCCCTCGCATCCCCAGACCGCGACCACGGCCAGGACCGAGAGGCTTCCCCGGATCCAGAACCTGCGACTCATGGTGCCTCCTTGGTGTTGGGCGGGTCTTCCGCCTTGTCCACGGACTCCCGGCTCCCGGACTCCAGAATCCGCCGTTCCCTGGCCACCTGCTCCCGGAACAGGAGGCAGGTGACGTGGCGATCCGACTGGCACAGGTGTTCCAGTTCGACCTCGGTGGGGGTCCGAAGCCCCCCCTCGAAGGCCCCGCAGATCGGCACCGGGTTCGACTGCAGGAAACGGCATGGGGTCCGAGTCTCCATCGCCGGGGAGGCAAAGCAAGAGTCGGGCCAGGAGCGAGATCTTGGAAGAGACTGATAGTATTGATGATTTTCAGGAGACCGGTGGCGCCGTGTCAATCTTGGCTCTGTCGGATATGACAGACAGGCTCAGTCCTGGTCTGCCTCCGAGATGCCGTACTTGGCCAGTTTGTAGCGGAAGGATCGGAAGGAGATCCGGAGCAGGTCCGCCGCGTCCTTCCGGACGCCTCGGGTTCGCCGGAGGGCCTCCTGCAGGATGGACCGCTCGATCTCGGCCAGGTAGGCCTCGACGTCGAGTCCCTCTTCGGGAATCCGGGAGGCCTGTGGTGCCTCGGGTTGCCTGGCGGATCCCTTCCGCAACTGCTCCGGGAGGTCCTCCATCGTGATCTGGGAACCGGAGGCGAAGGTGGCCGCGTGCTCCATGATGTTCTCGAGTTCCCGGACGTTCCCGGGGTAACGGTGGGCCAGGAGCACCTGCATCACCTCCGGCGCCACCCCCCGGATCTCCCGGTGGAGGGCCTGGTTGAACTTCTCCAGGAAGTGGTGGACCAGATAGGGGATGTCCTCGGGTCGTTCCCGGAGCGGCGGCATGTGAATCCGAATCACGTTCAGCCGGAAGAACAAGTCCTCCCGGAAGGCCCCCCGCTCGACATCCTGCTGGAGGTCCCGGTTGGTCGCCGCCAGCACCCGGACGTCCACCGGGGTCTCCTGGACCCCTCCGACCATCCGGATCTTGTGCTCCTGGAGGAAGCGCAGGATCTTCACCTGCATCGGAGGGGACAACTCGCCGATCTCGTCCAGGAAGATCGTGCCGCCGGCGGCCGATTCGATGAGGCCGTGGCGGGTGGCATGGGCCCCGGTGAAGGCGCCCTTCACGTGGCCGAAGAGTTCCGACTCCATCAGGGTGTCCGGGATCGCGCCACAGTTCACCACGATGAAGGGGCGGTCCTTCCGGGGGGAGTTGAAGTGGATCGCCCGGGCGACCAGTTCCTTGCCGGTCCCCGACTCGCCCGTGATCAGCACCGAGGTCTTCGTCGGCGCCACCTTCAGGATCCGGTCGAACACCTGCTGCATCCGGGCATTGCGTCCGATGATGTGGTCGAACCGGTAGCGCTGGGAGAGTTCCTGGCGAAGCCGGATGTTCTCCAGGGAGAGGGACCGCTTCTCGAGGGCCTTGTCGATGGTGATGCTGATCTCGTCCAGTTTGAAGGGCTTCCCGACGTAGTCGAAGGCCCCCCGGCGCATGGCGTCGATGGCGCTCTCGACGGTCGAGAAGGCGGTCATCAGGATCACTTCCGTCTGGGGGGAGATCTCCTTCGTGCGGGTCAGGACCTCCTGCCCGCTGCCCTTTCCCAGTCGGAGGTCCGTGAGCACCAGGTCCAGGTTCTCGCGCTGCTCCTCGAGGACCCGGAAGGCCTGGTCCCCGTCGGTGGCCAGGAGGACCTCGTGACCGGCCTTCTGCAGGAAGATCGCCAGGACCTCGCGCAGGGACGAATCGTCCTCGACCACCAGGATGGTTGCCATCCGGTCCCCCGCCCACGGGTTCGGGACCAATGATAGCACGGTGTCGGTGGGCGACGGGCCCGATCCTCAGGACCAGACCCGGACCACGAAGAGGGTCGCACCGGTCAGGGCGACGCCGATGCTGAGGGCCGGTACGACCCGCTGCCGACCCCAGTCGGGGCGACGAAGCATCCAGATGGCGGGCAGGACCAGGGCCATCACCGCCATCTGTCCCAGTTCGACCCCGGCGTTGAACAGCAGCAATGCCGACAGCAGGTGCTGCTGGGAGAGGCCCGCCTCGGCCAGGGCCGAGGCGAAGGCGAACCCGTGGATGAGCCCCAGGGCCAGGGCGATGCGCCAGCGGCCCCGGGGCTCCCGGAGCCAGAGATTCTCGACGCCGACGTAGGCGATCGTGAGGCCGATGGCCGGTTCGACGATGCGGGGGCCCAGGGAGACCACGTGGAGGGCCGCGAGGCCGAGCGTCACAGAGTGGGCCAGCGTGAAGGCGGTGATCGTGGCCAGGAGGGACCGGAAGGTGCCTCCCAGGAGCAGCAGGCCCATCAGGAACAAGAGGTGGTCCCAGCCACCCAGGATGTGCTCGATGCCCAGGACCAGGAAGGAGAGGGGGAGCACCTGGCCGGCGCCCGGCCGCAGCGTGAGGGCGGCCTCGGGACCCTGAAGCACCTCGGTCCGGGACCCGCTGCCGTCGTCCACGACGGCCAGGTTGCGGTGGTTCTGGCCCAGCAGCGACAGGAATCGCACCGCGACCCGGATCGCCTCCGGGCCGTCGGGACAGCGGTACCGCAGGGCGACCCGGAGCACCCCCTGGCCATCGACCTCTCCGGCCATGAGGGTTCCCGGACACGGGGACTCGCCCCGGTGCACGTCGAGGCGCCCCGAGAGGGCCCCCTCGATGGCCTCCGTGGGCACGGCAGCCGGGTCGTCGTGAGTTGCTCCGGTGACCAGGTGGGCGGCCAGGTCCCGATCGATGCGCACCTCGGCCCGCAACTCCGATCCCGTCAGGGACCAGGTGCTCCGGGAGAGGGTGACCTGGGACCGGAGCCGGCTTCCGAGGCTCAGGTCATGGGCCCCGGCGGTGCCTGCCGACAGGGTTCCGAGGATCATGCCCAGGGCCAGCCATCCGCATCGTCGGCCTCGACGGTCCACGACCCGCCTCCGGGAAGAACCGGGGCATTCTAGCGCATGGCCTCCCCCAGGACCTGCCCCGGGTGCCTGTGGGTCCGGCGGCCTGCAGGTGACGGCGAACAGGCTACACGATAGCATCTTCCGTCCATCGTCCGGGAGCACGCGCCATGAGGGACCCTGGGAGGACGAAGGTGCTGGCATCGCTGATGGTCCTGGCCTGGGCCTGCGGGGGAGGCGGGACATCGGCGGGCGACCTCCCGGGGGACCCGGGGACGGGAGATGCCCCGACCGTTCCCGAGGACCTCTCCATGGACGCCCGGGACCCGGTGCCGGCGGACCTCCCGGGGTCCGAGGCGGGGGACGTTCAGGAGGGCGTGGACGAGGACGGGGTCCTGGACGTCCCGGCCGATGGCGACGGGGGGACCGAGGAGGGGCCGGTGCCCGGGGACTGGCGGATGCCGGCCCTGCGGACCTGCCAGGCCTCCAGGGATCCCTGCGAGGCCGAGGCCGCACTCATCGAGCCCGTGGGTTCGGTCCGACGGGACTTCTTCCTTCCCTACGACCAGTACCCGGAGGACGACCTGCCAGACCCGGCCGAGGGGCGTCGGGTGCAGGTGGTGGCGGTGGCCGGGACCTCGGGGGTTGTCACGGGAGTCCAGGTCGGGGACCTGGACGTCACGGCGCTGGCGCTGCCGGCCGAGTCCTCCTCTTCGGTCCCCGAGGCGGTCACGGCCCTGGTGGATCGGGGCTGGCACTTCCTGCACGTGTGGCCGATGACGCTGGCCGCCGGCAGTCCCTTCTGGATCACCTGGCACCAGGACGACCCGGCCCTGGACACCGGGACCTCGGTTCGGGTCCGGGTCTGGACCGACCAGGGCACGGCGCTGGACGCCCTGGTCCCCCTGGCCCCTCCCGGGGATGTCCGGTTGACCTACGTCACCACCGCCGATGACCATCGGACGCTGCTGGTGCACCTGCGCAACGACGCTCCCGGGCCGCGGACCCTCCGAAGGATCCGGGTCAACGGCCTCGACCTCACGGAGGCCGCCTGCATCCCCGATCCGGTTCTTGCCCCGGGGGCGACGGCCCTCTGGACGGTCCCCCTCTGCAAGGCCCTGTCCCCCGGGGACCCGTGGACCGTGATCACCGAGTTCGAGGAAGGGCCCCCGGCCGTCGGCGCCGGACGGGTCGTGATGCCCCACTTCCCGATTCACGCCTGGGTGAACTCGGACGACTGCCCCTTCCCCGGGGCCGATTTCCAGAACTTCCGGGCCCACTGGGACCAGGGCTTCGACACCCCGTTCCTCCGGGGTGCCTTTCCCCAGGAACACTGCCAGTACGCCACGGCCCGGGAGGTCGTCTCGAAGTCCCAGCACCTGCCGGGCTGGCATTCCCTGCTGGACGAGTGGGCCGACATCGGGGACCTCGACGACACCCGGGTGGCCCGGCTGCTGGGGGACGAGGTGGACAGCAACCGCCGGGACAAGCCCTGGCGCGTCTCCCAGGATGCGAAGCGGTCCTTCCTCCGCCGGCCCCGGATGACGACCTGCATCGGGGGGGCCCGGCACCGGATGACCGGGGCCTACGCCGGGATCGCCGACGTCCAGGGCTTCGACATCTACTTTGCCGCCTGCGCCCCCTCGATCCTGGTGGGGCAGATCCCGCCGCTGCGGGCTCCCCTGGACTACTGCCGGGCGGTCCGGGAGAACCAGGCCCCTGGGCCGGTCTGGTTCTACTCCCAGGGCCTGGCGGGGTGGAACGACACCCGGGACCCCGACCCGATGGAACTGAAGGTCTCGGCCCTGTCGGTGATGGCCTGCGGGGCCAAGGGCCTCATGTACTTCCAGACGGACCTGGGCCGGGCCCGGGCCGTCCCGGCCACCTGGGAGGCGATGGGGGAGGTCAACCGGGTCTTCCGGGCGGTCCGGAGGTTCCTGCGGGAGGGGGATCCCACCGGGGCGGCCTCGGCCACGGACCCCGACGTGTGGACCGAGGCCATCCGGTCCCGGGAGGCCCTGGTGGTCCCGGTGATCAACGGCAAGGTGGACCAGGGCCTGGACCTGGTCCGGTGCCTCTTCGAAGACGACCCCCACTGGTCCCTGCAGCCCGTGGTGGTCGACGTCCGGGTCCGGGTCCCGGAGGACTTCTCGGTGGAGGCCCTCTGGGAGGTGGAGGACGGCCAGGTGCGCCCGGTGACCGACGGGGCCTTCTCCGAGGGGAGGGACCTGGTCCTGCCACAGGTCTCCCTGGACAACGACCGACCCTACCGGGTCTTCGTGCTGGGCCGGGACCCGGGGATCGCAGCCCGGATGGCGGCGGACATGGCGATTTCCGATCCGGGGCCGCCCCCGGAGACGGCGGCCCGGGAGGCCCTCGTCCGGTGCAGTCCCCCGCAGGGGGCCTGCGAGGCCCCGGCCTTCGACCCCGGGATCCGGGCCTCGCTCCGGAAGGACTTCTTCTATCCCTACGAGCAGTACCCGGAGGCAGGCATCCCGGACCCGGTCCTGGGCGGCCGGGTGCACCTGACGGCAATGGCCGGGGCCTCGGGGCGGGTCCAGGCGGTGCGCATCGCCGGGCGGGACGTCTCGTCGCTGCTCCGGGACGACCTGGGGGGCCCCTCGTCGGAGGTCACGGCCCTGACCGAGGACGGGTGGATGCACTGGCTGCACGTCTGGCCCACGGAACTGCGGGCCGGTGATCCCTTCTGGATCGCCTTCCATGCCTCCCATTCCTGGTTGGAGGGGACGGGGCCCTTTTCGGTGGAGGTCGTCACGGACCAGGGGGTCGCCCTGGACGGTGCCTTCTCTCCCACGATCCCGGAGGTGCCCATCCGCTACGTGACCTCCTCCCGGGACCATCGCAGCCTCCTGGTGCACCTCCGCAACGAGTCGCCGTCGGCCCGGCGCCTGGAACGACTGGTGGTCCATGGCCGGGACGTCACCGGGTCGGCCTGCATCCCGGACCCCGAGGTCGAGGCCGGCCAGGAGGTGATGTGGGAGGTTCCTCTCTGCGAGGCGGTCCGCCGGGGGGACCCCTGGACCGTCACGGCCTTCTGGGACGACGGGAGCCACTCGACGGCCGGGGGCCGGGTGCTGGTGCCGCACTTCGGCATTCACACCTGGCCCTCCTCCAGCGACTGTCCCTTCCCCGGGGCCAACGAGGCGAACTGGCAGCGGCACCGGGAGGCGGGGTTCGACACCCCGTTCCTGTGGAAGTCCACCTACGCGTCCTACGAGGGGTGCAACGGCGCGACGGCCCAGGACATCCTGGCCGCCGCCGAGGCCGTGCCGGACCAGTGGCTGATGGTGTCGAAGGACATCGACATCACCGGGTTCTCGACCGATCGCCTGCTGTGGTTCACCGGGGACGAGCCGGACAGCGAGGTCGGCAGCGCGCCCTGGGAGAAGGCCCGGTACTCCCGGCGGGCCTGGCGGACCACGCCGGAGATGGCCACCTACGTCGGCGGGTCCCGGCACCGGCACAACGGGGCCTTCGCCGGGGTGACCGACATCCAGGGATTCGACATCTACATCTCGGCCTGCGCGCCCTACATCCTGGACTTCGGGCACTTCCCGCCGCTGAGGGCCCCCTATGACTTCGCCCGGGCAGTGCGGTCCAACCAGTCCCCCTGGCCCACCTGGATCTACAGCCACGGCATGCTGGGCAAGACCGACCCGGTCCGGGAGCCGAGCCCCTCCGAGATCTGGGTCCAGGCCCTCTCCCCCATCGCCGCCGGGACCAAGGGGCTGATGTACTTCCAGACCAGCATGAAGGGCGCCGACCGGCGTCCCGAGTCCTGGCGGGCCATTGCCGAGGCGAACCGGATGGTCCGGGCGGTCCGGGACGAACTGGTGCTGGGGGACCCGACCGGCGGGGCCCGGGCGGACCGGGACGGGGTGATCGTCGAGGCCATCCGGACCCCGGCGTCGCTGGTGGTCCCGGTGATCAACGTGACGGCCAGGGAGGAGATGAACGACCTGCGCTGCCTGTTCGAGGAGGACCCCCACTGGGTGCTGGAGGACGTCGTGACGACGGTGCGGGTCTCTCTGCCGCCGGACCTGGCGGTGGGCACGGTGCAGGAGCACCGGGACGGGACCTGGCAGGATCCCGAGGGGATTCCCTACCGCCTGGGCCAGGACCTCGTGATCCCCTCGGTGCGGCTGTCCGAACAGCGGCCTGTGCGGCTCTTCCGGGTGGCGGGGCCCTGAAGGGTGGGTCCCCTGCCAGATCTCCGTTGTTTCGAAAGGCCGGAATCCCGTAGGCTTGAGCACGGGAGACAGGGCGTCGGTGCGCCGGCGTCACAGGAGGGAATGCATGAGCAGGGCCTGGTGGATCGTGTGGGTGCTGGGATGGGGGATCGCCTGCGGGTCCTCGGGCAGCGGGGACCTGGGGGTCCGGGATTCGGGTCCCGGGGACGTGCCGGAGGTCGGCACGCCGGACCCGGGGGTGTCCGACGAGGGGACCGGGGAGGTCGTCGTCGGCCGGGACCTGCCGGAGGACTCGGGGGAGATTCCTGGGGATCCCGGCGGGACCCTGGACGAGGGGCTCACGGACCCGAATCCGGAGGTCGCGTTGGACCCGGGCGCTGATCCGGTCCCCGCGGACCCGGGATCGGGCGACCTGGGTCCCGGTGGACCGGACGTGCCGCCGGACGTGCCTCTGCCGCCGGAGTCGCTGCCCTTCGCCTTCACCCGTCCCGCCGAGGGAGACCCCCTGAGTCCCGAGGAGGTGACGGACTTCACCCGGGCCGTCGCTGCCGCCTGGAAGCAGACCGGCTACTTCCGGTGGGTGATCCGGACCTCGATGGGGGTGGACCGCAGCACCGGCAAGGACGACTTCCTGGCCTGGTACAACGACATCATCGCCGTCAAGGAGGGGGACCGGGTCACCTTCCGGGAGATGGGCAGCGAGCACAACATGTGGATCCCCGGGTCGATGATGCTGAACACCGTGGTGGGCGGGGCCCTCTGGACCGGGGACCCGACCCTGCTGCGGCTGGCGGAGCAGTACTGCAAGGGCCTGGAGGCCGTGATCAAGGGGTTCGTCTGGGACGAGAACGACCCGGCCCCCTGGTTGATGGCCCGGTCGGTCTTTCCCTTCGACCACGAGTTCGTGCTGGACGGGGAGTTCTGGGGCGACGACGGGCGCCGGAAGGCCGTGGCCTTCGGCAACGACACCCGGCAGGTCGAGGTGGGCTGGAACGCCCAGACCTTCCCCTGGCCCCACAACCCGACCTGGGGCGCCATGTGGGTCACCAACATGCGGAGCAAGGACGACGTCCGGGCGATCTCCCGGGCCACGACCTTCCTCTTCTACGCCGCCCGGGACCTGCCGGAGGGGCCGGCCCGGGAGGCCTGTGCCCACACGCTGGACACGATGGTCCACTTCCACCGGGACATCGTGGACGAGGACTACTTCATCCGGACCAAGGACCGGGAGGGCAATGCCTGGCGCATTCCCTGCGAGCAACAGGACCTGGGTTCCTATTCCTGCTACGTGGACGTCGATCCCACCAACGAGTGCTGCGCCCGGATGGCCGCCGACATGATCGCCTATGGCGAGCGTCGGACCAACGAGTGCGGCACCTGCACCGGCAGCATCTACGACCTCTTTGCCTCCACGGCCCACTACTACAACTACCCGATCATCTGGGACTACCACATGGCCGGGGTCGGGACGGCGCTGGTCCGGGGTCAGTGGCAGGACGCCTGGATGGCCCTGAAGGGCCTTGCGGATCGCATCGACTCCTACATGCACCCGAGCCCCGAGGAGCCCGGGGCCTCCCATCCCGACTGGTGGCAGGACATGGCGGTGCTGCTGGTCCAGGCCGCCTCGGTGGGCCTGCCCCTGACGGCGGCCGAGGCCCGCCATGTGCAGCAGTACTGGCGGAAGTCCGTCGAGGAGTTCACGGCGTGGCCCTACTGGGACCTCTGGGCCCAGCCCGACGGGACCTACTCTGGTGCGACCCTCCGGCCCCGGGCCTCTCCCGAGGGGATTCCCATCGAGGCCTGGGGGGTCCTGCTGGAGTACTGTGCGAGCCCCCTGAAGAACCCTGCCGGGGCCGCCTTCGTCGATTGCGAGGTGCTCCGGGACCCCGCCTCCTGGTGAGGCGGGTCCTGGACCCATCGGGAGGGATCGGATGATCGGTGTGGCGGTGCGCCTTTCCGTGCCGCGGTGGCCTCTGGCCTGGGGCCTGTGGGCGGTCCTGGTCCCGATCGGGGTGCTGGCCGACGGCCTCCCGGCGCCAGGGGACCCGGAGTTCCAGCAGGTGCTGGCGGTCTACCGGGAGCGGGCGAACCCCGATCGCCACCGGGAGGCCTGGGAGGGATTCGCGCGGCTGGCGGCCCTGCGGACGGGGGACCACGCCGTCCAGATCTGGTGCGCCCGGACGTCCTTCCACCTGGCTCACCGGCGGATCCAGGCCGGCGACAAGGAGGACGGGGCCCGCATCGCCCGGGCGGGGATCGAGTGCGCCCTGCGGGCCCAGGCCCTCCGGGATCGGGACTACGACGGGCGCTACTGGGAGTTGATGAACCGCTACAAGGCCGGGGCCACGCTGCCCTTCACCCGGATCCTCCAGGCGGTGAAGCCGGTCCGGGGGCAACTGGAGGACCTCATCGCGATGGACCCCCGGCGCCCCGAGGCCTATGTCTTTCTGGCGATGGCCTACCGGGAACTTCCCTCGGTCATCTCCTGGGGGGACGACGAGAAGGCGCTGGAATACGCCCGGAAAGCGGTGGACCTGGCCCCCGGGGACCCGGAGGCCCTCCTGGAACTGGCCGAGGCCTGCCGGGAGACCGGGGACCGGGAGTGCGCCCTGCGTTACTACGAGGCGGTGATCCAGGCCAGGGCCCCGCCGGACCTCGAGTGGGAGACCGACGACGCCCGCCAGTGGGCCCGCCGGCAGATGCGCAAGGTCCGCTGACCGGGGCAGGAGGGGCGGCGACCCGGGTCATGGACCCGGCCGGTCAGAAGGACCCGGACCGCCAGGCAAACCACCCCCAGCGGGCGACCTCCCAGAGCCAGGCCAGCAGCGGGCGATTCTCGGGGTAGGGCAGCACGCCGTCCCCGGCGCCGGGGACCAGACCGGCCTCTCGGAGGACCTCGGCGGTGTCCTGCCCGCGGCGGGGCGGCGGGAGCCCCTCTCGGAGCGGGGTGGCCGAGAAGTCCAGCGGCAGTCGCACAAAGGCCAGGGGCCGGACGACGCCGGGGTAGGGGCGCAACCGCACCGGAGGCGGCCGGGAGGGGTCCTGTCGGGAGAGGTCCCGCACCAGGCCCTTCACCCGGGGCACGGCGATGCAGAGCACCCGGTTCCCCATGCCCCGAGACTCCAGGTCCCGTTGCCACGCCGCCACGGGGCGGGTCCAGGCCTGCCGTGCCAGCCGGCGCCGCAGGACCTCGGGGGCCGCCTGTCCGGGGCCCTGAACCCCCAGCCAGGCCGCCAGGTCCTCGGGGGTTCCGGCGACGGCCATCGGGCCATCCAGGGCCCGGACGATCGTTGCCACGGGAGTCGTGGCCGGCGCCAGGGGACGCCCCTGCCCGGCGAGCCGTTGCCGGTGCACGGCGGCGACCTGCGGATACTGGAGCAGCAGGGCCGTCCAGGTGAGGTGCGTCTCGACCCGGCAGCCCCGACCGGTCCGGAGGCGATGCCAGAGGCCCACCTGGGTCGCCAGGGCCCCGGCGAGGCCGGTGCCGATGTCGATCACGGGGGTCGGAAGCAGTCGCGGCCGCTGGCCGCCGCCGTAGGTCATCTGGATCCCGGTGACGGCCTGGACCACCTGCTCGAACCCTGGTCGGTGCTGCCAGTCCCCCTCGTTCCCGTAGGCATTCAGGTGGGTCTGGACCATGCCCGGGAAGGACCGGGCCAGGTCCTCGGGCCCCACTCCCACGTCCCGGGCGACCTCCAGGTTCCGGTAGTTCTGGATCAGGGCGTGGGGGTCCAGGTGCCGGATCAGGGCCTGGAGGCGGGCCTTCCCCTCGGGGGTCGTGAAGTCGATCGTGACGGTCCGCTTGCCGACGTTGAAGAGCAGGTGGAAGGACAGGGCCCAGGCCAGGTCCGTGGGGCCCTGGATCGCGGTGACCTCGGCCCCCATCTCCGCCAGCAGGCGCCCGGCGGTGGGCCCGGCGATGATCCGGGACAGGTCCGCCACCCGGATCCCCTCCAGGGGGTGTCGCAGGTGCCTTCCGGGCTCCAGGGGCGCCCCGATCCCCGGGGCCTCCCGCCACCGTCGCACCGTGGCCCGGAGGTCGCCGGTGACCTGACGGGGCGCCACGCCGGGGGGCATCTCCCGGCACCGGAACCCGGGACCCGGCGCCTCGACCTCCCCCAGTTCGGGGTCGGCCAGCGACACGACGTCCTCCATCCCGGCCGCCCGGGAGTCCCGCATCCACTGGTCCACTGTCCGGACCTCGATGCAGCACAGCTCTCGGCCCAGCAGGGCCTCCCACTCCCGGGCCGGTCGCAGCCGGAAGATGCGCCGGAGGACCTCCTCGATGGCCTTCGCCTCGGCCAGGTCCTTCACCTGGCTCGGATCCCGCATGGTCTCGTCCGACAGTGCCGCCCGCAGGTCCCGGGCCTCCTGGGGATGCCCGATCTCTTCCAGCAGCGAGATCATCCGGGCGTTGTGGGCCGGCAGCGTGATGTGCAGGTAGACATGGCGGCCGTCCTGGCAGGGCCAGGAGTGCATGAAGGGGGTCGCGACCATCTTGAGGGCCAGGAAGCCCCGGGGCACACCGGACCCCATCAGGACCTGCAGGATCTGGGCGAAGAGGGTCCCATGATGGAGGGGCACGGTGACCCGCTGGCCCTGGCCGGTCCGGAGCCGGGCGATCAGGGCCGCCAGGAGCCCGTTCGCCCCGAAGAGGCCGCCGACCACCGGGGTCACCGGCAGGTCATGCCAGCGGGGAGCCCCCAGGGGCCTCGCGTAGAGGCATCCGGCCACGGCGGCAGCCACCTCGGGGTGGGGGAGTCCCTGCCGGGGGTCGCCGTCCCGGAAGGCCGGCAATGACAGGCGGACCAGGGACTGGGGGGATCCGAGGGAGGCCTCCTCCAGGTCCTTCCCCTCGCCGGGCAGCAGGTCCTCGACCCAGGCGTCGGCGTGGGGCAGCAGGTCCCGGAACGCCTGGCGGCCCTCCTCGGAGTCGGCGGTGAGGCGGGCCACGGTCTTGTTCCGGTCCAACAAGGCCCCGATGACCGGGTCCGGGTGGTCCTCCCGCAGGGGGATCCGCACCACGTCGGCTCCCTGATCCGCCAGGACCATCGTCGCAATCCGGGCGGCGATGCCCCGGGACGTCTCCAGGATCCGGACCCCCTGCAACGGCCCCCCCCGATCGCTGGGCGTGATCATGGTCACCTCCTGGGGACGGGATGCTAGCAGACCCGGCCCGAATGCCAGAACCGGAAAGGCGGGGGAACCCGCCGGATCCCGGCCAGAGGCCGGAAGCCTGGGATCTGCGGGGCCGGGCATCGGGAGGCCCCGATGTCGCGCTGGACTCCCGGGGAGGGCATCGGGCATCCTTGGCAGGGGCCCGGAAGGAGGGACCGATGCTGCGGTGGTGGTGGATTGCCCTGGTGGGATGGTGCTGGGCCTGCGGAGAGGCCTCGAAGGAGCCCCGGGACCTGTCCGCAGGCGACGTCCCGGAGGTCGTTGCCGGGGACCTGGCGGTTCCCGACGGGGAGGCCCCGGACCCGGGCGCGGACCCGTCGGTGGGTGGGGACGATTCTTCGGTCGATCTCGGGGAGGGCGCCGGGGAGGACCCGGGATCGGAGGCCTGGGAGGACGCCACTGAGGACCTGGCCTCGGATGTTCCGGGCGACGCCCCCGAGGACCCCTTCGCCGTCGAGGTCCCCAGGACCCCCGGGGGATTGCCCCTGGCCCTTCCTTTCCGACTTTCCCGGGACCCCGGTGACGGGGCCCCTTCCCCGGAGGAGACCGCCGAGGTCACCCGCCAGGTGACTGCGGCCTGGAAGCGGATCGACTACTTCACCTGGGCCGCCGAGACCAGCGCCGGCATGGATGCCTCCACGGGGGTCCCGGACTACCTGATCTGGTGGCATGACTTCGTGGCCGAGAAGGCCGGCGACACGGTGACCTTCCGGGCCAGCGCCGCCGACGGGGGCAGCCACAACAACGCCGAGCCCACCGGCATCGTGCTGGCCTCGGCCCTGGCAGGATTCTGGGCCACCAGGGACCCGGCGATGGGCGATCTGGCGGACCAGTACACCCGGTCCCTCACGGCCTGCATGAAGGGCTTCGTCCGGGATGCCGACGACCCGGTGGACTGGCTGCTGGCCCGGAACGTGATCGGGCGCAACCACGCGTTCGTGCTGCCTTCGGGGAAGAAGAAGGTCGTGGAGTACGACCAGTGGTACTTCCCCTACGTGGGCTGGAACGCCGATCGGTTCCACTATCCCCACAACCCCACCTACGGCGACGTCTGGGTCACCAACAAGCGCAGCAAGGACGACCTGCCCTACCTGTGGCGTGCCGCCGCCTGGCTGATGTACACCGTCGAGGACTCCACCGACCCGGCCCTCCAGGCCTCGGCCCGGGAGGCCCTGGACCTGCTGCGGAGGTCCGCCCGGGACATCGTCGATTCGGGATGGAAGATCCGCACCAAGGACGCGGACGGCAACGTGCTGGTGCCTCCGGGGCAGGACCTCGCGTCCTTCGTGGACTACGTGGACCTGATCCCCGACGCCGAGTGCGATGCCCGGCTGGCCACGGCCCTGATGGCCGATGGCGACCCCCACGACCAGGACTGCGGCTCGGGACAGGGGAGCCTGTACGACGACTTCGCGGCGGCAGGGCACTACTTCAACTACGACATCATCGTCCACTTCCATCTGGCGGCGATTCACTGGGCGCTGGTCACGGACCATCCGCGCATCGCCCGGGACCTGCTGCTGGGACTCGCCACGCGGCTGGAACGCTACCAGGACCCCGCCTCCGGGGAGCCGGGCCTCCAGGACCCCTCCTTCCCCCGGGACATCGCGATGTGGCTGCTCCGGGGGGCTGCCCTGGGGCTGCCCCTGACGGCCTCCGAGGTCCGCCTGATCCAGCGGTTTCACCGGCAGGCGGTGGCCTACTACGACACCTTTCCCCGGTGGGACCTCTGGTCCCCCGAGGTCCCCGACGGCGTCTATTCCTTCCGGGACGGGTTTCACCCCCGGTCGATCCCCGAGGCCTTGCGCATCGAGGACTTCACGACCCTGCTGGAGTACTGCGCCTCCCCGTTCCGCAACCCCGCCGGGGTGCCCGTGGCCGACTGCGATCAGGTCCTGGACCCGACCTCCTGGGGCCGGTAGGCCACTCGGAGCGGTGCAGGATTCTCAGGACGGGATCGGGGCCAGCCGTTCTTCCATGCGGCGGAGGACCTCTCCCAGCATCCGGAGGGAGGGGCCTGGATCGGGCAGCGAGCACTCCAGGTAGCCCAGGCGATGGGTCTCCGTCTCCAGGAAGGCCTCTCCAGGGCCCCCTCGGGCCCCGATCCAGAAGGTCATCTCGCCCCCGCCGTTGACCAGATGTCCCTCCATCCGGTCACCGGTCAGCCGGATCGGGCCGACCCGCAGGTCTCCCACGCGTCCCTTTCGCTGCAGCAGCTCCGCCAGGACCCGGAGCACCGGGTCCTCCCCGACCCCCTCCGGTCCGATGGGGGCCTCCTCCAGGGTTGGTGACCGGGTCCACCGGCGACAGTCCTCCAGGGACGGGCAGGGGCCGTCGATGGGGGGGTAGGCCCGTTCCCAGGCCTGCCGCAACAGCCTCTCCGGGTCCTGGCGGGAGGCCCGAAGGGGCCCGCCGGTGGCATGGATCACGGCTCCATGGACCCCGGGGCAGATGGGGTCCAGCGGGCACCCCCGGCATGCCTCCGACTTCCGCGCCATGGGCCAGAGGGAGGGGTCGGCCTCGGCGGACCTCCCCTCCACCTCGATGTAGGTCCGGCCCCGGGCCAGGTCCTGGAGTTCCCGGGATCGGTCCTCGAGGCCCGGCAGGGCACAGAGGGGAAAGCCATCGAGCAGCAGCACCCGGGTCAGGCGGTCGGCCTCGGCGGCGGCCATGCCCAGGGCGCCCCCGACCTGGTCCAGCGGGACCAGCAACTCCCTGTGGGCCGCCCGGACGGGGACCGCCTGCTTGACCCCCAGGGTCAGTTCCCGGACGTGGGACAGCATCTCCCCCAGCACCCGCACGACCTCGTGGACGACGCCCAGGTTCAGGCGCACCAGCACCGTCTTGGTATAGACCGCATCGATCTCCCCCCGGCGGGCGGCCTGGTCCAGGTTGGCCAGCGCCTGACGCTGCCGGGGCCAGGTCCAGGCCCGTCCGCTGATGCGACCTGCCAGGTCCTCGTCCACCGCATGAACGCTCACGTTGTAGTGCCGCAGGCCCAGCGCCACGAGACGCTCCAGGCGCCGCTCGTCGGCCAGCAGGGTTCCGTTGGTCGTCAGCGTGGGACGGATTCCCCGGGCCTCCAGGCCTTTCAGGATCTCCGGGAAGTCGGGTCGGAGGACCGACTCTCCGGTCATGAGCACCGCCTCCCGGACCCCCCGCCGGGCCAGCGTGTCGAAGTCCGCCAGCAGCGACTCCAGGGACGGGTCGCTCTCCCCCCGGCGGTCCGCGTCCAGGCAGAAGACGCACCGCTGGTTGCAGCGCTGCGTGACCCCGATGATGGCCGGTGGCGTCCCCGGAACCTTCATGGCGGCATTCTACCTTCTTGGCGGGAAACCTGCCGCCATTTCCTGGGTGACAAAGTCTCCCTTGCGCGTGATTCGCGGTCGGGACCATCGGGGAAGCGGGCCTCGTTCCACCGGGCCCGACGCAACCAAACGGACTTGCCAGTCCGTTTGGGTATTGACAATCGTTCTGCGGCGCGTCATGCTGCCCCGTCTGTTTCCTGGAGGACCCTCATGGCTCGCAAGACGGATCACCCGGACAAGACGGTCCTGGTCAGCATCGACCCGGCCACCTGGGAGGAGATCGGGCGGGTGCCCCTGGCCGGCCCCGACGACGTGAAGCGGGCCGTGCAGCAGGCGGAGGAGGCCTTCCCGGGCTGGTCGGCCCGATCGGTGGAGGAGCGGGCGGCCCACCTGCTGAAGGCCCGGGACTGGCTGCTGGCCCACCTCCAGGAGGCCTGCGACCTGATCAGCCGGGAAAACGGCAAGCCTCGCAGCGAGGCCCTCATGTCCGAGGTCTTCGTGGTCTGTGACCTCATCACCAAGTACGCCCGGAAGGCGCCGTCGATCCTGGCCGACCGGCCCATCCCGCTGGGCAACCCCTATCTCCGAATGACCAAGGCCTCCCACTATCACTATCGTCCCCTGGGCGTCGTGACGGTGGTCTCGCCCTGGAACTATCCCTTCGCGATCCCCGCCTCGGGGATCCTCTTTGCGCTGCTGGCCGGAAACACGGTGGTCTTCAAGCCCGCCTCGGACACGGCCCTGATCGGCCTCTGGATCCACCGCATGATCACCGAGGGCGGGGAATTGCCCCCCGGCGTGATGAACACCGTGGTGGCCTCGGGGTCCGCGATGGGGGACACCCTCTTCTCCCCGCCGGTCCGGAAGGTGGTCTTCACCGGCAGCACGGAGGTGGGGCGCAAGATCCAGGCGGTCTGCGCCCGGAACTTCATTCCGACCGTGATGGAACTGGGGGGCAAGGACCCGGCCATCGTCTGCGCCGACGCGGACCTGGAACTGGCCGCCAACGGTGTCGTCTGGGGCGCCCTGACGAACTGCGGGCAGGTCTGCGCGAGCGTCGAGCGGGTCTACGTGGCCCGGCCGGTCTATGACCGCTTCTGCCAGATGGTGGCCGACCGGGTGAAGGCCCTCCGGGTGGGCAAGGACCGGGAATACGACGCCGAGATCGGGCCCCTGGCCAACGCCGAGCAGATGGAGACCGTCGAGGACCACGTCCGGGACGCCGTCGAGAAGGGGGCCCGGGTGCTGGCCGGGGGTCGCCGTCCGCCCCACCTGGACCGGGGGTGGTTCTACGAGCCGACGGTGCTGGCCGACGCGAACCACACGATGAAGACGATGGTCGAGGAGACCTTCGGGCCCCTGCTGCCCCTGATGCCCTTCGACGACGAGGAGGAGGCGATCCGGCTCGCCAACGACTCCCCCTACGGCCTCTGCGCGTCGGTGTGGACCCGGGACCGCCAGCGGGGGGTCCGGCTGGCCCGGCGCCTCCAGGCCGGCACGATCACGATCAACGACGCGGTGTACACCTACGGCGTCGTCGAGACCCCCTGGCAGGGCGTCCGGGAGTCGGGGATCGGCCGGAGCCACAGCGACGAGGGGCTGCTGGAGTTCGTCTATCCCCACCACATCAACGAGGACCGGTCCCCGTCCTTCATGAAGCGCCGTCTCTGGTGGTTCCCCTACACCCGGGAGGTCTTCGAACTCCAGCAGCGGGTGGTGGACACCTTCCTGGACCTGACCCGGGCCCCGGCCCTGGTCCGGGGACTGCTGACTCGCCGGGACTGGCGCAAGGCCATGTACTGACTGTCCCGAGCCCGACCCGGGGGCCGCACGGGGCGCCGCGGTCCGTCGCCTCCCGGTGACAGGTCCGCCGAAATGCCCCATCCTTTGGCCCAGGACTCCTGGAGGAAGGGCACCCGTGGCTGACCTGGAGAGCCTCCGCACCCGCATCCTGGAACACCAGCCCCAGGCCGATCTGGCCCCGGTGGAGGCGGCCTGGGAGGTCGCCCGGCGGGTCCACGGGGACCAGCGGCGCGTCTCCGGGGCCCCCCGGACCGACCACCTGCTGGCCGTCGCCCACCTGGTGGTGGACCTGCGCCTGGACGTCCCGAGCGTCTGCGCCGCCCTGCTCCACGAGGTCCCGGAGGAGAGCCCCGACGAGGCCGCCCGGATCGAAGAGCGCTTCGGCCGGGAGATCGGGACCATCGTGGACGGCCTGGGCAAACTGCAGCGCTACCGCTTCACCTCCCGCCAGGAGACCCAGGCGGAGCACTTCAAGAAGATGCTGGTGGCGATGTCCCGGGACGTCCGGGTGCTGCTGGTGAAGCTCTGCGACCGCCTCCACAACATGCGGGACCTGGAGGTGCTCCCGGAGGAGGTCCGGCGGGAGGTGTCCGAGGAGACCCGGCGGATCTACGCCCCCCTGGCCGAGCGCCTGGGCATGTCGCGGATCCGCACCGAACTGGAGGACCTGGCCTTCCGGCATCTGGAGCCCGAGGACTACGAGTCCCTGAAGGCGGCCGCCGAGGCCCGGCTGAAGGAGCGGGCTGACTTCATCGCCGAGGTGCAGCGGACGATCCGGGAACTCTGCGACGGGGATCATCTGGCAGGGTACGAGGTCTTCGGCCGGCCCAAGAACCTCTACGGCCTCTACCGCAAGATGCGCGTCCAGGGCATCCCCCTGGAGAAGGTCTATGACTTCGTGGCCTTTCGGGTCATCGTCCAGACGGTCCCCGACTGCTGGCAGGTCCTGGGCCTGATCCACAACCGCTGGACCCCGATCCCCTCGCGGTTCAAGGACTTCATCAACCTGCCGAAGGCGAATGGCTACCGGAGCCTCCACACCACGGTGTTCGGGCCCCTGGAGGAGCCGATGGAGATCCAGATCCGCACCTGGGAGATGCACCGGGTCGCCGAGGCCGGCATCGCCGCCCACTGGTCCTACAAGGAGGGCGGGTCGGTCCAGGCCCGGGACCAGCAGCGTTTCAACTGGCTCAAGCAGTTGATCGACTTCGTCCAGGAGGTCCAGAGCCCCCAGGACCTGGTGGAGGGCATCCAGGGCAACCTGTTCACCGACGAGGTCTTCGCCTTCACGCCCCGGGGCGACCTCCGGGTGCTGCCGGCGGGGGCCACGGCGCTGGACTTCGCCTACGAGATCCACACCGAGGTGGGCCACTCCTGCGTCGGGACCAAGGTGAACGGGCGGCTGGTGCCCCTGAACACCCCGCTCCAATCGGGCGACCTCGTGGAGGTGATGACCTCGAAGACCAGTCACCCGAAGCGGGACTGGCTGAACTTCCTCAAGACGAGCCGCGCCCAGTCGAAGGTCCGGCAGTGGTTCCAGGCCGAGGAGCGGGCCCGGGCCACGGAGGTCGGGCGCCAGTGGATCGAGAAGGAACTGAAGCGGGTCGGCGGGTCCCTGAAGCGCCTCGAGGAGGAGAAGGAGGAGGACCGGCGGCGCCTGTTCGGGCGGTTCCATGCCTCGTCGCTGGAGGACCTCTTCCGGCTGGTGGGGATCCAGAAGGTGTCGGCCCGGGACGTGGCGGCCTTCCTGTTCCCCGAGGCGGTCCCGGCCCCCCTGCCGGGTCCCGAGGCCCCGAAGGACCCGGGGCGCCTGCGGGAGGTGTTCCGGAAGCGGGACTCGGGGATCGCCGTGGACGGCATCGAGGACATGATGCTGCACCTGGCCCGGTGCTGCAACCCGATCCCCGGCGACGACATCGTGGCCTTCGTGACCCGGGGCCGGGGCGTCACGGTGCACCAGCGGGCCTGCCCGACGGCCCGCACGGTGGACCCGGACCGCCTGCTGGACGCCCACTGGGTGCAGCGGTCGGCGGGGGTCTTCGACGTGCCGGTGGCCTGCGTGGTCGAGGACCAGCCGGGGCTGCTGGCCAAGGTGACCCGGGAGATCAGCGACCACCAGTCCAACATCGCCAGCATCCTGACCCGGGACCTGGGGGACCGGCGGGTCGAGATCCGGATGGTCCTCCAGGTGGAGGACCAGCGGCAACTGGACGCCATCCTTCGGGGCCTCCGCCGCATCCGGGGCGTCCTGGAGGCCGACCGCCTCCGGCAGTCCAACTAGGGGACCCGGCCCTCGGGGGTCCCGTGTCGGTTCCCGGCAAGACGGCCCCGGCCTTTCCTGCGTTTTTCCGCTACAATCCCTTCCGGTTCTGCAGCCCGGGAGCAGCCCCATGCGCATGCGCTTGCTGGTGGTCGCCCTGGCGGGCCTCTGGGCCTGCGGCGGGGGCGGGGGAACGCCCGATGCCTGGACGGACCCGGGCCCGACACCGGACCTGGCCCCGCTGGACCTGGGACCTGGGGACGCGGGGTCGGACCTCGGGGAGATCGGGGGGCGGGACCTCCCGGCAGACCTGCTCGAGGACCGCCTGGAACCCGAGGACCAGGCCCCGGAGGACGAGGGGGAAATGGACCTCGGCCCCGAGACCCCGGGCGGGGATCAGGGCGAGGACCTCCCGGAGGGGGACCTGGCCGACCCCGGGGCGGACCTCTGCGAGGGGCCCTGGTGCGTCCCCTGTCCCGAGGACCCCCGGATCTGCATCGAGGTGGTCCGGGACCCGGGGACCGGGGAGTGCGAGGCCCGCCTCAAGGAGGGCTTCTGCCTGGTGCAGGACACCTGCTACTTCCTGTTCCAGCCCTCGCCGGACAACGGCTGCCTCTTCTGCATCCCGGACCGGGACCCCGGGGCCTTCCTGCCCCGGGAGGGCCTGCCCTGCGACGACGGGGACCCCTGCACCTCCGGGGATGCCTGCGGTCCCGACGGGACCTGCCTGGGCGGAGGACCCACGGACTGCAACGACGACAATCCCTGCACGCTGGATTCCTGCAGGCCCTTCGTCGGGTGCGTCCAGGTGAACTACGACAGCACCTGCGATGACCGGGACGAGTGCACCTACCTGGACCGGTGCCAGGACCGGGTCTGCCGGGGCATTCCCAGGACCTGCAACGACAACAACCCCTGCACCCGGGACTCCTGCGACCCGGCCCTGGGCTGCCTCTACGTCCCCACCACCGACCCTTGCGACGACGGCAACGCCTGCACCGAGAACGACCGGTGCCAGGACCGGGCCTGCGTCGGGACCCCGAAAGACTGCGACGACCACGACCCCTGCACGGCGGACAGTTGCATCGAGGGGCCCGGGGGCGGCTGCGTGCATCTTCCCCGGGGGGGACAGCCCTGCGACGACGGGGACGCCTGCACCACCGGGGACTACTGCTCCCGGCCGGACCCCGTGGGACCCCTGGTCTGCGTGGGCTATCCCAGGACCTGTGACGATGGCAATGCCTGCACGGACGACTCCTGCCACCCGGTGCAGGGGTGCGTGTTCGCCTTCCACGAGAGGTCCTGTCCCGATGACGGCGACGCCTGCACCGTGAACGAGCGGTGCCAGCAGGGCGTCTGCCGGGGCGACCCCAGGAACTGCGACGACGGCAACGCCTGCACGATCGACTCCTGCGACCCCCTCCGGGGATGCCAGAACACCCCGACCCTGGGGGCCTGCGAGGACGGCGACCTCTGCACGATCGGCGAGACCTGCGCCACGGGGACCTGCCGGGTGCCGGACCCCACCAATCCCATCTATCGGCGCAACTGCGACGACGGCAACCCCTGCACGCTGGACGAGTGCCGTCCCGACTGGGGGTGCGTCCACCAGCCCCTCTCGGGGATCTGCCCGGACCTGGACCCATGCAGCGAGACGGGCCAGGGCGTCTGCGTGGACGGGCAGTGCGTGGGCACCCGGAAGGACTGCGACGACGGCAACCCCTGCACGGTGGACGACTGCGATGCGGCAGGGAACTGCCAGCACCAGGTCCGGGCGGGCATGGCCTGCGAGGACGGCGACCTCTGCACCTCCGGGGAGACCTGCGACGCCCAGGGCCAGTGCCGGGGCGGGACCACCCGGGACTGCAACGACCAGAACGTCTGCACGATCGACGAGTGCCGCGCCGGCTTCGGGTGCGTGTACACCCCGACCCCCGGCCCCTGCGACGACCGCGACGCCTGCACCGTCAACGACCAGTGCGTCGTGGGGGTCTGCAAGGGCACGCCCCGGATCTGCGAGGACAGCAACTACTGCACCGACAACACCTGCGACCCGGCCGTGGGGTGCGTCTTCGTCCCCAACGACCGGCCCTGCGACGACCAGAACCCCTGCACGGTGGACGACCGGTGCGTGGCCGGCGGGTGCCGGGGCGTGTCCCTCTTCACCGACCCGAGCCTGAAGGCCGGCAAGATCTCCATCGGGGTCAACGGGAACCCCGGCCAGGGGGTCAACATCGACGGCAAGGAGACGACCTGCGCCCCGAAGGGGAACTGCGTGCAGGGGATCGACAACGCCTTCGGGACCCTGTCATGGCTCTTCAACCCGGAGATCACGAAGGCCAATGCCGACGGCGGCCTGGCGATGCTGCTGGAGCCCGAGGGGACCGTGCAGGCCAATCAGGTCTTCCTGGTGCGCTTCTACTGGGGCGAGCGGATTGCCCCGGCGGCCTGCGACCCCACCACCGCCGGGTGCAACTACGGCGTCTCCCAGGGCTTCCTCCAGGGGGTCTGCGACCCGGTGTACGGGTTCGACAACGCGGTGGTCGTGGGCAACCGGCTGACCGCCGGCGGCCAGGGAGCGAGCGTGACGCTCCCCTTCTACCTGATCTTCGGGTCCAGGCGCCTGCCGATGCAGTTGCGCTGGGCCACCCTGTCGGCCACCGTCGCCATCGCCGACGGCGTGATCACCTCCGGGACCGGGGCCATCGGCGGCGTGGTGCCCCGGCAGGAGATCCGGGATGCCATCGCCGCGCTCCAGCCCGAGGACTTCCCGCCGCCCTACTCCCGGGACATCGTGCTCCAGTACGTGGACCTCTACCTGTCGCCGGACATGGACCTGGACGGCGACGGGACCAAGGAGGGCGTCTCGATGGGCTGGCCCGTCACGCTGGTCACCGGCCACATCATCGGGCCCCTGTTCTAGGTGACCGGCACCCCCGGCCCCTGCCCTTCATCGGAGGCATGGACGATGTCTTGTGTGGCCGGTCGTTGGCTGTCAGTGTTCCTGGGGCTGGTCCTGGTGGCCTGCGGGGGCCGGGGTTCGGGGAGCGACGAGGGACCCTGGCCGGACCTCCCCCGGGACGGGGAGGGGCCCGCCGAGGTGGCCGGCGAGACCGGGCGGGACATCCCGGAGACGGACCCGGGGGTGGACCCGGCCCGCGACGAGGCGGCCCCTGGGGACGCCTTCGCGGACTTGATGGCGGACGCGGCCGAGGAGGCGGTCATGGACCTGCCGTCGGACCCCGGGCCGGATCCCGATGCCCCCCGGGACCCGGGACCGGACCCCTTCGGGGACCCGGGGCCTGACCGTCCCTCCTTCTTCCTCGTTCAGGACGGGAAGTCGGACCACGTGCTGGTGGTGGGCCCCGAGGCGAGCCCCTCGGAGCGGCAGGCCGCCCGGGAGGTCCAGGACCTCTTCCTCCAGGCCACCGGCGTGACGCTGCCCATTGTCCAGGAGGCCCCCGGCGACGACGTCCCCCGGATCGTGATCGGCCAGGGGGAGGCCGCCCGGGCCCTGGGCGTGGACCCGACTCCTGAGGCCCTGGGAGAGCAGGGATACGTGCTGCGGGCCGTTCCGCCCCACGTGGTGATCGCCGGGACGCCTGCGGTCGGGACCCTCTACGGGGCCCACCGGTTCCTGGAGGAGGCCCTCCAGGTCCGCTGGGTCGCCCCGGGGGTCACCATCGTGCCCCGGACCACCGAGGTGCGCTTCCCGCTGGAGACCGACGAGACGGTCCAGCCGGCCTTCCGGTGGCGCACGACCTCCTATGCCTGGCCCGGGGCCGACCGGGCCTTTTGGGTCCACCAGGGGGACAACAACGGCCGGGACGGACCCGACGCCGAGTGGGGCCTCCAGCATGGCAACTACGGCCAGGCCCACTCCTACTTCTGGTACGTGAGCCCCGACGAGTTCTTCGACACCCATCCTGAGTACTTCAGCGAGGTGGGGGGCGTCCGCATCCGGGAGGACACCCAGTTGTGCCTGACCAATCCCGAGGTGCTGGACATCGTCACGGACCGGATGCTGGCCCTCATTGCGGCCCACCCGGAGTACCAGCAATACAACTTCAGCCAGATGGACCACTACAACGTCTGCCAGTGCCCCCGCTGCAAGGCCATGAACGAACAGTACGGTACTGACGGGGGCACCCAGTTCTGGTTCGTCAACGAACTGGCGAAGCGCATTTCCCAGGGATATCCCGACAAGCAGATCGGCACGCTGGCGTACACATACACCGAGGAGCCGCCGAAAGGCATGGAGATGCACCCGAACGTCGCCGTCTGGCTGTGCCACATGTATCCGTCGTGCGACGCACACCCGATCCGGACCTGTGAGAAGAACGCCGAGTACCGGCGGCGGGCCGAGGCCTGGAGCCGCCTGACGAGGCACCTCTACGTCTGGCACTACATCGTCGATTTCGCCCACTACTACGTCCCGTTCCCGAACTTCCGGGCGATGGCCGAGGACATGCGGTTCTACCGGGACATCGGGGTCGAGGGCGTCTTCCTGCAGGGCATGGGGCATGCCGGCGGCGGCGGGGAGTTCAGCCTGCTGCGGCCCTGGTATGGCATGCGGCTGCTGTGGGACCCGGACCAGGACCCGGACCGGCTGATCCGGACCTTCCTGCGGGACTACTACGGGGCCGCCTGGGGCCCCATCCACGACTGGATCCGGCTGATCCAGGACCGGGTGGACCGGGACGGGATCCACATGCACCTCTACACGAATCCGGCCCAGGGCTACCTGACCGACGACGTGGTGCAGACCGGGGAGGCCCTCTTCGACGAGGCGGCGCGGCTGGTGGCGGACGACGAGGTGCTTCGGGACCGGGTCGAGGTGGCCCGGATGCCGATCATGTACGCCCGGTTCTTCCCGAGGAACGGCTACCGCATCGAGGACGGGATGCTCCGGTGGAACCCCGGGCAGTCCACCTTCGAGGACGTGCTGGCCTTCGTGGACATGATGAATCGCCACGGGTTCCAGATGATGCGGGAGGTCCAGGGGACGCCGGACACGATGGTGCTGCTGTGGGCGATCCTGGGGGTGGACCAGGAGGTCCGGACCATCCGGAATCCCTGGCTGGAGGTGGACGTGGTGCCGGCCCTGGCCGGCCGGGCCCTGCGGATCACCCACCGACCGACCGGCGCCGTGGTGACGGCCTGGAACCGGGCCCCGGCGCTGTTCTTCCCCTTTGCCGGGGGCCTCGAGGACCGCATCGGCGAGGGGTTCGACGCGATGGGGTGGGTCGAGCCCGCCAGCGCCAGCGAGTGGACCGAGGGCGGCGTGACCGTGAGCCTCAAGACCTTCGACGGCTGGGAGGTGACGAGGCGCTACGACCTGGACCCGGCGGATCCGGTGCTGCGGGTCCGGACCACGGTGCGCAATCCCGGGACGACGCCTCGGGAGGTCCGGATCCGGAACCACCTGGAGATGGACCTGGGGGACCTGGTGTCCACCCGGGTGTCCTTCCGGGCCCGGGACGGGACGGTGGTGGACCAGGACATGACGCAGGTGGTGGCGGGGCAGCGGGAGGGGCGTCATTTCCGCCAGCAGGAGGTTCCGGACGGCCAGTGGGCCTTCCAGGGCAGCAAGGGGATCCGGATGACCCATCGCTTCGACCCGGAGGAGGTGGAGTCCACCTGGCTCTATGCATACCCCGTCGAGTTGCAGGACCTGGAGATGGAGGTCTTCGGCCACCGGCGGACCCTGGGACCCGGCGAGTCGGCGATGCTTCATGCCGAGTACGACCTCCGCCCGGTGCCCTGACCGGGCGGTCGTCTCGCGCTCGGGAGCCTGGGAACGGCGTCCGGGTGGACGGGCGTCCTGTCGTTCGGGATTCCGGCCTGGCCGGTGTCATCCGCGCCCGGTGATCGTCTCGCCCTCATCCGCTCCCCCGTCCATGCGAGAGCGCCTGGTGCCAGAGCCGGTGTCCCCGGATCGGAGCTGGATCGTCTTGGGTTCCACCCGGTTGACGTGGATGAAGCCCTGGCGCCCATCGGGGGTCCGGCATCGGAACCAGGAGGGGCTCACCCGTTCCAGCAGCGTGACCTCGCTCCCGCGGCGCAGGACTGCCACTGCGGTCCCCAGGAACTGGGGCTGGGACATCACCTTGGCCTCCAGGGCATGCACGGTGGCCTTCCGGGGCAGGGGGGCCTCGCCGGTCCTGGAGGTCGGGGTGTTCCCGGCCTTCGGGGCCGGCCGTTCCGGGGCCCGATCCTCCGGGTCCGGGCGCAGCAGCGCGCTCTGGGCCTCGAATCCACCGGCCCCGGCCATCGTCCTTCGGTTGGGAGCCCGTCGGGCGGTCGGTCCCTGCGAAGGGCGGGGCGTGGCTGGCGTCGTCCTGGGCGGGCGCACCTCGGGTGTCTTCTCTGCCTCCATGGGTTGTTCCTCCAGAGACATCCAATGATAGACCCCATCGGCGGCCAAGTCACTTCCCCACGGACCGGTGAAAACGATTCCGACTGGGGGGCGGCCCCGGTCCAGACCGGGTCGATCCGTGACCGGTCAGACCGGGCAGATGGGTGACCCGTTGGGGCATCGACTGGAGGAAGGAGCCAGCGATGCCATGGAGGTATCGAAGCGTCCTGGATGCACGGCTGGAGTTCGTGAACCTGGTGAAGGAAGGGGGACGGAGCGTTGCGAAGGCGGCGCGGGAGTCCGTGGCAAGGCGTCAGACGGCGCACCACTGGCTGAAGCGGTACGACCTGGAGGGCCAGGGGGGCTTGCTCCCCGGGTGTTTGCCGGAGGGGCCCGATGATGGAGATCCGGGTGCTGACGGTACCGCTGGACCCGCGCACCGGATTGTTCGACGACGGTCCAGTGTGGGCGCACCTTGCGACGCGGGAGGTGCTGCGATCCGATCCGCACTTCCACGTTCATGACGGCCGGCGGATGCCGGACGAACAGGTCCCCGGCCGCCCCGGGGCTGCCATGGGAGGGCTCGGCACGGCCATCCCATCCATGGACCGGCGGCGGCAGGCCCGATGATACGGGATCGGGGACGGCCGCCCCCGTGCCGTCACGCCGGGAAATCGGCTGATGCCGAACGGGATCGAACGCCGAGGCCTCCAACGTGCGATACTCGATGGACCTGGGGGGTCAAGGAGGCGCCTTGAGACGGTCCTGGAGGGTGCTGGTGGCGGGATGGCTGGTGGGGGGGTGCGGGGGCGGCCAGGGCGGAACGGACCTGGGACCCGGGCCCGACGGGGCCGGGGAGGACCCGGGTCCGGCCGCCGAGGTGGTCGTTGCCGAGACCGCCGGGGAGGACCCGGCGGTCCTCGACGACTGGCCGGTCGAGGACCGGACCTCCGAGACGGCCACCGACGAGGCGCCCGCCGACCCCGGGTCCCCGCCGGCCGTCACCACGGAGTGCGCGGCGATCGAGGCCGGGCGCATGAACTCCCTGACCGTGGACGGCACCAGGAGGTGGTTCTACTTCAGTGCCCCGGAGGATGCCGTCCGGGGCCCCCGGGGCCGGTGGCCCCTGGTCTTCCTGTGGCACGGCTTCTCGGGCGCCGCGATGGACGGAGACACCGCGGCCATCTCGTTTCAAAGCCTCCTGTCGGCCTACGTCGGCAACGACGGGTTCCCCTTCCTGCTCGTGACGCCCCTGGCCGATGGGATCGCCTTGCTGGACTGGAACATCCTGGACATCGCCTCCGGCGACGACTCCCCGGACGTCCGCCTCTTCGACGAGGTGCTGGCCTGCCTGGACGCCCGCTTCGGGGTGGACCCGGACCACGTCCACTCGGCGGGGTTCTCGGCCGGGGCGATCATGACGGACCTCCTGGGGGTCACCCGGGGCGACCGGCTGGCCTCCCTGATCTCCTGGTCCGGGGCCTACCTCTCCAACGAGGCCAACGACACCGGGGCCTTCGATGTCTTCTGGCCCGACGTGGGGCCCTCCCGGGGCTACGCCCAACTGGTGACCCGTGGTGGCCCGAACGACGTCTGGCGGGCCTCCATGATGTTCACGGCGGACTTCGATCAGTGGACCCGCAACGACATCCCCTGGCTGAACGCCCGGGGCCACGAGGTGCTGGAGTGCGTTCACGACCGGGGGCACATCCCCATCTTCACCGACGACTTTCTCTACGCGGTGCGCTTCTTCCAGGACCACCCCCGGGGCGTCACCGACTCCCCCTACGCTGACGGGATCCCTGCCTCCTTCCCGCCCGACTGCCTGCTGCACCGGAAGGCCGTGCCGTGAGGGTCCTGGCCCCGCCCTGATTGACGAACGGCGATTTTCGGGGCATCATCCGCCCGTCCGCGGCCCTCTGGGGGCCGCTTGCGGGTTCGGGAGAGGAACGGGATGGGACGACACCTTGCCTGGCTGGCCGTGGCGGCGTTGCTGGTCGCCGGATCCGGGTCCTTTGCCCGGGCCCAGCCGCAGCCGGGCCGCACGGAGATTGGCGTCTTCTGCGTGGAGGGGCGGCTGGTGCTGGCCCAGAAGCGCATCGAGGAGATGAAGCAGTACTACCGGGGGGCGGTCTGCCGGCTGGACCAGGACCATAGCGACACGGCGGCCCGGGAGAAGCTCCTCCGAATGGGGGGCGCCAATGCCCCCTGCTCCTGCGACTTCTGACCTCCGCTGACGCTTTCACGACCCCTGGACACAACCCCGGCACCCGGCGGTCGCGGCCTGAACGGTGGCCGCCGGCCCCAACGAGCCGGGCGGATCTGCGTCAAGGAAGGGCGATCTCGCCGTCGGGGGTGGCGGCCCTGGAGGAGGACCGGGTCATGGGAATCGCCACCCCGGCGGCCACGGCCCCCCCGGCGACGACCCCGATCACGGTCCAGAACCACCACTGCTTCCAGAACACCGGTCCCTCGGCGGCCTTCCGGGCCTCGGCCTCCGAGACGAGCCTCACCGTGACCTCGGTCGTCTGGCCCGTTCGGACCTGCACGCGTCGCACCTCCTCGACGTGCCCCGGCAGCGTGAACCGCACCACGTGCTCCCCGATGGCGACCATCTGCTCCAGGGGGGTCCGGCCCACCGATGCGCCGTCCACCTGGACCTCGGCCCCCGAGGGGGCCGTCAGGGCCCGGAGGGTGCCCGAGTAGAAGATCAGATCCACCTCGACCTCGACCGTCTGCCCCGGCTTGACATCAAAGACCTCGGAGAATGGCAGGTAGCCGTCCTTCACCACCCGGACCGTGTGGGTCCCCGGCGGCAGCGGGATGGGCGTCGAGAGGGGCGTCGTGCCGGCGATGGAGTCCGCCTCGTTCTCTTCGTCGATGACGAAGCGGGCCCCCTCCACGGGACAGGTGATCTGGAGCCAGCCGAGCCGGCCCGGGGACTCGGGGCGTCCTCCCTTGCCAGGCGGCGCCGCCCACAGGCCCTGGGGGATCACCAGCAGGAGGCAGCAGGTCCAGGCGGCCAGGCGTCTCATGGGACCTCCTTCGGGGGTTCCGATGCGGCCTCGGCGAGGATCCGGGCGTTGTCCCGGACGACCTGGAGGTTGCGGACCAGGGTCTCCCGGGCGGGGTGCTTCTGCCAGGCCTCCAGGAAGACCGAGGTCCTCCAGCCGCCATCGGGGTCCTGGCGGAACTCCAGGGTGTCGCCGGACCGCATCACCACCGAGGCCCGGTCGCCCGCCCACTCGATCCGGTCGATCCGCCGGGAGTCGGGGTCCGCCGGGGCATTCAGTTGCCGGGGGTCCAGCAGGGCCAGGAAGAGACCCCGGCCGTCGGTCTGCCGCCCGGCGAAGTCCCCGGCGATGGCCCGCCGGGCCCCGGCCTTCTCCTCCTCCGGCCAGAGGCGGTCCACCAGGTCCAGGCCCTCCCGGACCTGTCGCGCCAGGTCCTCGAAGGCCTCCCGGGTCTCCCGATCCGCCAGGTCCCAGAGGACGCCGCCGTCGGCCTGATCGAGCCCCTGGAGAAAGCGTGCCACCGCCTCCCGCACCGGGGCCTCCCGGGGGTCCCCCGAGCAGGCCCAGGCCGCCGCCACGATTCCCAGGACCCACAGAGGTCGTCTCGTCCCGTTCATGGGAGCATTCTACCCTGGCCGGGGCCGATCCGTTGCCTCATCGCACCAGGCGCAGGCCCGCCATCTTGCGATCCGGGACCTGCGGCATCTCAGGCTCCTCGTCCTCGCCCACGTCGTCCACGTCCAGTTCATCGTAGAGGGCATCCACGCTGCACTCCAGCCCGTAGGCCCGCAGGATGCGCTCGACCTCGCCCTGGTTGCGCTCCAGGTCCTCCTTGACGGACCGATAGCCGTTCTCGGCGGCCCGCCGGCGGTTCCAGAAGGCCAGGGGGTTGATGTTGAAGAACTCCGAGTCCGACTCGGTGGGCTCGATCAGCAGCACGTCCCCCTTGAAGGTCGGGTCCAGGCGCAGGTTCTTGAGGCCGAGGTAGAGCCGCGTGTGGACCATCGTCCGGAGGGACTGGTTCAGGATGGTCCCGAGCCCCAGTTCCGAGAGGCCGGCCACGGTGGGCACCAGCTGGTACCGGCTGCGGTTCATGAAGGGCCGGAAGGGGTTGTAGATGATCACGAGGTCCGCGCCCTTCTGCACGGCCAGGCTCGTGTTGGCGGTCTTCCGGACCATCGCGTCCACGTACTCCTCGCCCCGGATCCGGGGCGGCACGTAGAAGCCGGGAATGGCCGTCGAGGCCTGCACCGCCTCGCTGATCGTCGCGGTGGGGTCCGTGTCGTGCCCGAAGACGACCCCCCGGGCGGTGTTGAGGTTCGTGGCGGTGATGTAGAGGCTGACCTTCCGCTGCCGGTAGAGGGCCCGGAAGTCGTTGGGGATGTGGTTGCGCTCGAGGTTCTTGCGGATGAAGGCCTCGATCCGGCTGTTGTCGAAGACCCCGGCGGGGATGTAGCGCCCGGCGTGGGGCAGGGGCGTCGCCTCCAGCAGGTCGTTCACGAGGGGCCCCAGCAGATGCTCCATCGAGGCGTAGCCCGGATGGCGCAGCACGTCCTGGACCCGACTGGCCAGTTCCTCCCGGTTCCGGGAGGCGTGGGCCAGCACGGCCCGGATCAGCCGGGGCCCGATGCGCACCGCGTCCCGGCCCAGGCGTCCAGCCCGGCGGGACCACTCGCCGAAGGCCGGCCAGTAGAAGTCGTAGAACCGGAACTGCTCCAGGCGCCGGGAGGTGCCATTGAGGCTCCGGAGGGCCTCCTCCGGCGGCAGGCCTCCGGCCAGCATCACCCCGACGAAGGCCCCGGCCGACAGCCCCACGTAGATGTCGAACTGGTTCACCTTGCGGTTCTTCAGGAAGCGGTTCAGGGCGATGAGCCCCCCGATCTTGAAGGCCCCGCCGCTGATGGCGCCCCCGGCGAGGACCAGCGCGATGCGGGGATTCCGCTTGGGGCTCCGCAGGTCCGACTTCTGGAGGATGGTCAGGCTCATGGTCCCTCCCGGGTCCGGCATCCCATTGTATCCCCGGAAGTGGCCCGGCCGCCAAAGGACGGCTAGAATCCCCGCGGAGGCGCTCGATGAACCCCATTCCGCCCCTGCGTCCCGGGTCCGCGGTCCAGGTGGTGGCCCCCAGCGGCGTGGTGCCCCGGGAGGCCTTCGATCGGGGGGTCGGGGTCCTCCGGGGCTGGGGCCTGGAGGTCCGGTGGGCCCCGAGGGTGTTCGATCGGAGGCACTACCTGGCCGGGCCCGACGGGGATCGGGCCCGGGAGTGGGTCGAGGCCTTCCGGGACCCGGGGGTCGCCGGGGTCCTGGCGGCCCGGGGCGGCTTCGGGGCGATGCGGATCCTCGAGGCCGTCGATGCCCGGCCCCATCGCCCGGCCCGACCGCGCCTCTTCATGGGCTTCTCGGACCTGACGGCCTTGCACGTGCTGCGGTTCCGGCAGGGGTGCATGGGGATCCACGGGGCCAACGTCACGACGCTGGCGGGCCTCGATGCCCACAGCCTGGAGCGGACCCGGCGGGCCCTCTTCGGCGAGGACCCGGCGGGGACCTTCCGGTGGGAGGGTCTGAGGCCGATCCGGGGCGGCCGGGGCGAGGGGCGCCTGATCGCCGGGAACCTGAGCCTGATCTGCGCGCTGATGGGCACCCGGTTCGAGGCCCCGATGGCCGGCTGCATCTGGGTCGTGGAGGACGTCCATGAGCCGCCCTACCGGCTGGACCGCCTGCTGGTCCAGGTGGGGCTGGCGCGACAGGCCGGCCGGCTCCGGGGTCTGGTGGTGGGCGACCTGGGGATCGGGGACCAGGACCCGGAGGCCCGGGAGGCGGTCGCAGAGGCGCTGGATCGGCTGGCGGGACGGATCGGCTGCCCCGTCGTGGGGGGCTTTCCCGCGGGCCACCGGGGCCCGCTGCACCCGGTGCCCGTCGGGGCGATGGCGGCACTGGACGGGGACCAGGGGGTGCTGCAGGTGATCGAGGACCCCTGCGGAGGCGGATGGGGACCCTCCGCCGGGTGACCGGGGCCGCGGTGAGGCCGGGGGAGCCAGGGAGGCCGCGTCGTTGGATGGGATCGACCCGAGGCAGGTCCTGGAAGAGGAGACGGGCCGCGCCTTCCCGGGGGCGGTGCTGCTGGTCCGGGTCCGGGGGAGGGACGAGATCAAGGCGGCCACCGGGTGGACCGCCGAGGAGGGGACCGGGGCGGTCCGGGCCCCGGTGACCCCCGAGACCCTCTTCGATCTGGCCTCGCTGACGAAGGCCCTCTGCACGATGCCCGTCGCCCTGTCGCTGGCCGCCGAGGGCCGGCTGGACCTCTCGGCGCCGGTGGGGCGCTTCCTGCCCTGGCTGCGGGACCGGTGGCTGGGAGCGGTCACGACGGACCTCCTGCTGCGCCATGCGTCGGGCCTTGCGGCCTGGCGGCCCTACGGCCCGGACCTCTGCGCCGGCCATGGCCTGGACGTCGCCGGCACGCCCTGGGCCCGGGACCAGGTCAGACGGCGCCTGGCCTCCGAGGAGGCCCTGGCGCCGCCGGGGACGGCCTGCCTCTACAGCGACCTGGGCTATCTGGTCGCCCAGGAGGTCTGCGAGGCCGTCGGCGGGGCCCCCCTGGACGTGCTGTTCCGGGAGCGGGTCGCGGGGCCCCTGGGCCTGGTCCGGACCGCCTTCCGGCCGTTTCTCGGCGGGCAGGCCCCGGCCCTGTCGGTCGGGGAGGCGGGGGCCATCGCCGCGACCGAGTGCTGCCCCCTCCGGCGGCGGTGCCTCCAGGGGGAGGTCCACGACGAGAACGCCTGGGTCCTGGGGGGTGTCGCAGGCCACGCGGGCCTCTTTGGAACGGCCGCGGAGGTGGCGGCGATCGTGCAGGCCCTGCGGGATGCCTGGGCCGGGACCGGGGACTTCCTGCCCCGGGCCTTGCTCCGGGAGGCCTGGGACCCGGGGCGTCGCCTGCCAGGGTCCACCCGGCTGCTGGGCCTTGACACGCCCTCCCCGTCGGGGTCCCTGGCGGGCGACCGGGCGCCCCCGGGCACCGCCGGGCACCTGGGCTTCACCGGGACCTCCTTCTGGGTGGACCTCCCGGGGGACATCATCGTGGTGCTGATCACCCACCGGGTCCATCCCTCCCGGGACCGGGAGGGCATCCGGGAGGCCCGGCGCCGGGTCCACGACGCCTGCTGGGACCGGTTCCGGGCGGGCGATGGCGGGTCCGGATCCCCGGCGCTTTGACCCCCTCCTCCCTTCTCTGCTAGCATTTCGAGGGCTTCGAGGAGGGGTGCGTTCTGAGGTGGGGGAACAATTCACACTGCTGGTGATCGGCGTCCTGATCCTGCTCTCCGGCCTGGTCTCTGCGACGGAAACGGCGCTGCTGGCCCTGGGGCCCGCCGGCGTGCACCAGATCCTCGAGGAAGAGCGTCGCCGGGTGCGGCTGCTGGTCCAGTGGCGGGCGAACCCGAACGCCGTGATCGCCAGCATCCTGGTGGTCAACAACCTGCTGAACATCCTGGCATCGGCCCTGGCCACGGCCCTGGCGGCCCGGCTGCTGGAGCGGGCGAACATCGCCGGCGCCGAGGGGCTGGGCGTGGCGGCGGCGGTCGGCGTGATGACGCTGCTGCTGGTCCTCTTCGGCGAGGTGACTCCCAAGACCTTTGCGAAGCACCGGCCGCGGGCTCTGGTGCCCTTCATGGCCCTCAGTTACGGCCTCTGCTGGCTGGTGCGGCCCCTGTCGTGGTTCTTCGAACGGACCAGTTTCCGGCTGCTCGCCGGCGCGGGACTGGCCCCGTCCGGCCAGGAGCCGGGCGTCACCGAGCAGGAGATCGAGTCGATGATTCGCCTGGGGACGGCCCAGGGGGCCCTGCCGTCCAGCAAACAGGAACTCCTGTCCTCGGTCATCGAGTTCAGCGAGACCCTGGCGAAGGAGATCCTGGTGCCTCGGACCGACGTGATCGGCTTCGAGGAGCGGACGACCCTGGAGGAGGCCCTGCGGATCGTCAACGAGCACCAGTATTCCCGCTACCCGGTCTATCGAGGCAGCCTCGACACGATCGTCGGGGTGGTCAACGTGAAGGACCTGCTGCGGCTCCAGACCCTGCCGCGCTCCTCCCTCTCGCCGGACTGGCTGACGCGTCTCGCCCAGTCCCGCCGCACGCTCTTCGTCCCCGAGACGCGGCACATCCGGGACCTGCTCAAGGACCTGCAGCGGGAACGGGTCCAGATGGCCATCGTGGTCGATGAGTTCGGAGGGACCTCGGGGATCGTGACCGTGGAGGACGTGCTGGAGGAGATCGTCGGGGAGATCTGGGACGAGCACGACCAGGCCGAGGAGCCGATCCGGGAGGCGGGAGACGGGACCTTCCTGGTGGAGGCCACCTGTCCCATCGAGGACTTCGCCGAGCGGCTGGGGATCGAGATCCCCGACCAGGGGGACTTCGAGACGGTGGGAGGACTGGTGCTCACGCTGGCCGGGAAGGTCCCCCTGGCGGGAGAACGGTTCGTCTATCAGGGCTGGCCCCTCGTGGTGACCGAGCGGACCCGGACTCGGGTGATCCGGGTCACGGTGGGGCCGAGGGAGGTCCCCGGGGAGGAGCCGGAGGAACCGGAGGGGGAGGGATCGCGGCCCCCCGGGGAGGAGGACGGATGAACGTCGGCGTGATCGGGACGGGATACGTGGGACTGGTCCTGGGGGCGGGTCTCGCCGAAAGCGGCAACACGGTGATCTGCGGCGACGTGGACGAGGGGAAGATCGCGCTGCTGAACCGAGGGGGCATCCCCATCTACGAGCCGGGGCTCCAGGACCTGGTGGACCGGAACCGGGCCCAGGGGCGCCTTCAGTTCACCACCGACCTGGGGGATCTGGTGCGTCGAAGCACGGTCATCTTCATCGCCGTGGGAACGCCGCCCCAGGAGGACGGGTCCGCGGACCTGAGGCACGTACTGGGGGTGGCCCGGCAGATCGCCGGGGACATGGACGGCTACCGGCTCGTGGTGGTGAAGTCCACGGTGCCGGTGGGGACCTGCCGGAAGGTGCGGGAGGAGATCGCCCGCCATACCCCGCATCCCTTCGACGTCGCGTCGAACCCGGAGTTCCTGAAGGAGGGCGACGCGGTCCACGACATGATGAAGCCGGACCGCATCGTCTGCGGCGTGGACACGGACCGGGCCCGGCAACTGCTCTCGGAGGTCTACGAGACCTTCGTCCGGACCGGCAACCCCATCCTGTTCATGGACATCCAGAGCAGCGAGATGACCAAGTATGCCAGCAATGCGATGCTGGCCACCCGGATCAGTTTCATGAACGAGATCGCGGCCCTGTGCGACCAGGTGGGGGCGGACGTGGACGCCGTGCGCCGGGGCATGGGGGCGGACCCTCGGATCGGCAACAAGTTCCTGTTCGCGGGCGTGGGTTACGGGGGATCCTGCTTTCCGAAGGACGTGAAGGCCCTGATCGCCACCGGCCAGGATCACGGCGTGCCGATGCGGATCCTGGAGGCGGTGGAGGCGGTCAACGAACGGCAGAAGACCCTGCTGGTCCGGAAACTCGACGAACACCTGGGGGGGCGGCTGGCGGGGATCCACGTGGCCCTCTGGGGGCTCGCCTTCAAGCCCAACACCGACGACATGCGGGAGGCCCCGGCCCTGGTGATCATCCAGGGGCTCCTGGAGCGGGGGGCCACCGTGGCGGCCTACGATCCCGTTGCGACGGAGAACGCCCGGAAGGTGATCGGGATCCCGCCGGGACTCACCTACGCCCCGGGGGCCCTGGAGGCGGTGGCGGGGGCCGATGCCCTGATGCTGGTCACCGAGTGGGGGGAGTTCCGGCAGCCGGACTTCGGGCTGGTCCGGGAGCGGATGCGGGGACGGATCGTGCTGGACGGCCGCAACATCTGGTCCGGGGCGAGGCTTCGGGAACTGGGATTCGAGTATCTGGCGGTGGGGCGGCCGTAGGCCTCAGGGAGCCAGGCGCATCTCCCGCGCGATCTCCTCCAGGAGGGGGCCATAGGCCGGCGCCAGGAGCCGGTAGAAGGTCACCGAGAGGGCCCACTGGGGGTTCAGGACGATCCAGCGCCGCTCGGTGTCCTCACCGGTCTCCCGGAGCAGGGTCCGCAGCCCCCCGACGCCCGTCAGGGAGGGGTCCACCGCCACCCCGGGGGTCACCGTGGCCGGGGGTCCCAGGAGGAGCACGGCGCCGTAGGGGTCCCGGAGGCAGAGGGTCTCCCCTGGGGAGGGGGTCCAGGGGGTGTTCGGGGGGAGGGGGGTCACGCATCGTCCCTCCCGGAGGCGTCCGGCCTCCCATCGCGAGGGCAGGCGGATCCGCAGGCCCACCGGGCGGGCCTCCCGAAGGTGGGGGTCCGGCAGGGTCGGGACGGTCCGGAGGCCTGAAAGACCCCTCACGCCGGTGGTCAGGGCCAGGGAGGCCACGGCGACGACCAGGAGGCCCAGGGGCCAGGATCGGCGCTCGGGCCCACCTTCGAAGAGCCGCGTGGCCCCCGAGAGGGGGATGCCCAGCAGTGCCCCGGCCAGGAGCCCTCCCAGGTGGGCCGCCCGGTCGCTGCTGGGGTCCAGGGCCTGGGTCAGGACCGTCGTCGCGGTGAAGAGCAGCACCATGGCCAGCCACCAGGGACGGCCGTCCCGGGGGATCCGGCGCCGGTGGCGGATGCCGAAGGTCAGCAGCGCCCCCAGCAGGGCATGGACCGCCCCCGAGGACCCCACCGAGTCGCCGGGAGAGGCCAGGAACGACGCCAGGAAGGACGCGATGCCGCCCAGGAAGAAGACCAGCAGCATCCGCCCGGGTCCGAGGGCATTCGCGGCGATCTGGCCCAGCAACAGCAGGCCGGCGAGGTTCACCAGCAGGTGGGGCCAGGAGGCATGGAGCCAGAGGGCGGCCAGGGCGCGCCACCACTCTCCGGACCGCATCAGGGGCGTGCTCTTCGCCCCGGCGAGCAGCAGGGCCACCGGGTGGATGCCCCCGGCCGAGGATCGGGGGGCCAGGGCCAGGAAGAGGGCATAGTGGAGGACCAGGGCCCCCACCAGGGCGAGGGCCACGAAGGAGGGGGCCGCCAGGCGGGAGATCACCGCCAGGGACCGGACCTTCTCCCGGAGCGCCGGGGCGTCGCGGAAAAGCCCGCCAGGCATCTCCTCCAGGGGCTGGATCCGGGGCCGGTCGGCGGGCGCCTTCATGGAGGAAGCCCTACACCGATTCCCGCCGGGAGGCAATCTCCCGAACGAGCACCTGGATTCCCTGGCAGAGGGGAAGGGCTCCATGCCTCCACCGGAACCGCGCCCGGCCCGTGTCGCGTCCCCTGCCGGGTGCCCAGCTCGCGGCCTCCGGGACCCTTTCGCGATCGCGGGGGCTCCTCCGGGGGCGTGGCGGCCTTGGGGATCCGATCCCCTCGGGGCCCGGTCATGGTAGGTTTCCCCCGTGGGAGGGTGCCGCATGACTCGACGGGAGAAGATCGCCTTGCTGATCCTGGTGGCCGGGACGCTGGTCGGGGCCGTCGGGGTCTACCTGTGGTACCAGGCCGACCTGGCAGCCCAGGTGGACGAGCGCGGCGACGGGGGGGCCGTGACGGATCAGGTCGCCCTGTTGCTGAGCCAACGCCCGCCCCGGCAGGAGGAGGCCCGGAAGCGGCTGCTGGAGGCCCCCGAGGCCGAACGGTGGGACGCCCTGGACCGCCTGGCCACCCGGTCGAACCCCGAGGAACGGCTGGTTGCGGTCCAGGTGGCGCGGGTGCTTCGGGACCGTCCCCGCGCCCGGGCCCTGCTGGCCCGGCTGGCCCAGTCCGATCCCGACCAGAAGGTGCAGGTGGCGGCCCGGAAGGCCCTCGCCGGCGAGGCCCCGTAGTCTCTCCGGCACGGGCGCCTCTCCACCGGTCCGATTCCGGCGGTCGCGAGGGCGCCGCGATCGCGTCGACCCATCGAATCTGGCCTCGATGACCTGATCACCTCCCGCCTGGGCTGTCGTCGGGTGCAGGGATCCGGCCTCACCGGGAGGTGACCCAGTTCCAGTCCGCGCCGTCGGTGGTGACGACGATGGTTCCCCGGGTGTCGGTTCCCAGCAGCGGGATGCCCATCGCGGCGAAGCGGTCCACCACCACCTGGTGGGGGTGGCCGTAGGGGTTGCCGGTCTCGGCCTGGTACACCGCCAGGGAGGGCCGGACCGCATCGAGCCAGGCCTGGCTGCTGGAGGTGCTGGACCCGTGGTGGGCCACCTTCAACACCGTGGTCGCCAGGGGGGTCCCCGTCGCCAGCACGCTGCTCTCCGAGGGGGTCTCCATGTCCCCCGTGAACAGGAACGAGACCCGCCCGAAGACCGTCCGCAGCACCACCGAGTCCCGGTTGGCGTCGTCGAAGCGGGGGGTCGGCGGCCCCAGGACCGTGAAGGCCAGGTCCCCGGCGAAGGCCGAGTCGCCCCGGTCCACGACACGGACCACGACCCCGGGCTCGCTCTGGGCCAGGGCCAGGAAGGTCGCGTAGGCGGAGGCATTCTGGCCGCCGTTGACCCAGACCTCCAGGACGTCGAAGCGCCGCAGCACCTCGTCGAGTCCCCCGTGGTGATCGAGATGGGGGTGGGTGCAGAGGATCGCCTCGATGGGGCCGTCCACGAAGGGGGCGATCAGGTTCGCCGCCCGGAGCGGGTCCGGGCCGCCGTCCACCAGGACCTCCGTCTCGCCCAGGTCCAGCAGGATGGAATCCCCCTGGCCGATCTCGAGGAAATGGACCTGCAGGGGAGGCCCCACGGGCGCCGGGACTCCCGCCTGGGCACAGGTGAAGACCGGGACCAGGGAGGCCCGGTCGGGCCGGGCCCCGTGGTTCACGAAGCGAGTCCCGAAGGCATGAGTGTGGCAGGTCGCGGTCCCCGGGTCACACCAGATCGACGGGGAGAAGTCCCCGGTGTCCCCCTGGGAGGTGAAGCCGAGACCCGCGGCGACCCGGATCAATGCGGCCTCGTCCCACCGCAGGTCCACCGTGGTGGGGGTCGGTGCCCGTCCGATGCGGGCGCAGGCCTCTGCCTGGGTCTCCCCCGGTCCCATTGCCGGAAGAAAGCACAGGCCCTGCTCCAGCACGGTGCCCACAGGACACTCGAACCGGCAGTCCGACGAGCAGCCGTCCCCCGGCAGGCGGTTGCCGTCGTCGCATTCCTCGGGGTCCTCCCGGGAGCCGTTGCCGCAGCAAGGTGACAGCTCGTCGTGGACACAGTTCCCGAGGGCGTCGCAGCGATCCCAGGTACAGGGGTCCTGGTCGTCGCAGAGGACCTCGCAGCCCGTCGGCCGACAGGCCCCGGTCCGGGCATCGCATCCGAAGACGCAGGGAACCGGGGTCGGATCCAGGCCACAGACCTCGGTCCCATCGCACACGGCGGTCCAGGTGACGGCGTTCCAGTCGTCCAGACAACCGGGTGCCGGGGCCTCGCAGGACCGCCCCGAGCAGGCGAGCGGGCAGGACCGGGATCCGGGAGGTCTTGGGGCCTCGATGCGCTGGAAATCGGAACGGTTGTCGCCGCTGTCCCGGTCGGGCCCGCAGAAGGAGGTCAGGCGGCGATATGCCACGTCGCGGTTGTCGAACAGGGGGTCCAGCCGGGCCCCCTCCCCGTAGGCGCTCCCGTCGGACATGCCGACCTGGTCCACCGGGTTCCCGGACCCGTCGGCCAGCATCAGGCCCCCGGTGTCCGCGACGCCGGTCCCGTAGGTCTGGTCGGCAGGGGTGGTCCCGCCATATCCCCCGCCACCTGTGGGGGCGGCCGCCAGCAGCCAGGCTCCCCGAGGCGGCAGGACGGTCCCGGGAGGCAAGGTGGCCCGAAGACCCGTGAGGCCGCTGCCGTTGCTGGCGAACAGCATCCAGCCCGAGAGGTCCACCGGGGCCGCCCCGGCGTTGAAGATCGAGACGTACTCGTCGAAGCCGCCTCCGGGCCCCCGGGTCCGGAACTCGCCGATCAGGACCTGATTGCATCGACCGAAGAGGGGGTCGCATCCCCGGTCGCAGGGCAGGTCTGCAGCCGGGAAGAGGCAGTCCCCCGAGGTCGGGTCGCAGGTCCCCGGCTGGAAGGTCCGGAGGTCCCCCTCGGGGGTGCACCGGGGGGAAGGCGGGTCGCAGACGCGGGGGACGCCGGCACAGGTCCGGGCGTCGTCGCAGGCATCGGCGTCGGTGCAGGGATCAGCGTCGTCACAGGGGGAACCGGCCTCCAAGGCGGTGTAGTGACAGGTCCCGGCCTCGCAGACACCGATGGGGTCGAAACAGGGCCCGGGCGGGTCCTGGCACCGGACTCCGGCGCAGGGGTCCGGCCGGCAGGAGACCCGGTCCGGGTCGCAACCGAAGGGACAGGGCTCCCGATCCTCGAAGGTGTAGCACTCGCCGGTCTCGGCCTCGCAGGCCGCTCCTCCGGTCACCAGGACGTCGCCCTCGCACCGGGGCGCGGGGCCCGGGCAGGTCCGCCGGGGTCCGGGCCGGCAGGCCCCCTGGTCGTCGCAACGGTCGTCATCGGTGCACAGGTCCCCGTCCTCGCAGGGGGTTCCGGCATCGTCCAGGGACCAGTCCAGGGCACTTCGAACCGGGTCGCAGCGCCGGCACTGGAATCCGGGCTGGGGGAGGCCCGTCGGCTGGCAGGCCCCCTCGATCAGGCAGAATCCGGGGCTCAGGGTCGCGATGCAGGTCCCCGTCGCAGGGTCGCAGCGGTCCTCGGTGCATGCCAACCCGTCGTCGCAATCCGGCGGCACGCAGGCCCAGGGCGTCCGGGATCGGCAGAGGGGATGGCCCATGTCGGGAGGGTCCTGATCGCAGTACAGGTCCTCCGGGCAGTCCTTGTCGGCCATGCAGGGTCCCGAGCAGAGGCCAGTCCCGAGGTGCGGCACGCAGGGGCCCAGGGCACAGTCCTCGTCGGACCGGCAGGGGTCCCCGGGGCAGCCGCTCCCGGGGGTGCACCGGGTCCCATCGTCGGGGTCCGGGAGGTCCTGGTCGGCCTCCGGTCCCGGGTCTCGGGCCCCCTCCAGGTCCTCCCTGGAGTCGTCGGACCCGGTGGCCGGGTCCTCGGGGGTCCCGTCGGTGCCGTCGTCCCATTGCCGGTCCTCGGGACCGTCGTCATCAGGGGGCGGGACCTCCAGGGAGGGATCCTGGCCCGGGTCGAACCCCGGGGCATCCCCCGGGTCCCCGGTCGGCGTGTCGGGCACCCAGGTCTCGGTGCCGTCCTCGGCCGGCGCGTCGAGGAAGGCCGCCTCCGGGCCTTGATCGGCCGCGTCCGGGGGACCGGCGGGGTCTTCGCCGTCGTCGCCGGGCGGGACCTCCCAGTGGGCCTCGTCGGGCCCGGCCGCGTCCGTCGTCCCGGTCGGTCCGCCGACGCAGCCGACTGCCAGCCAGACGACCAGTCCGGCCATGATCTGGAGCCTCATCCGCATCGGGGGTCTCCTGGGTATCGGGTTCCCGATGTCCGGGGCTTCCGGGCTAGCCGGCATCGGAAAGAGCGGTATCGTCCAGGCTTTCGGGGCTTCGGTCAAGGCCCAGGGCGCCTCCGGCGCACCCACGCGGGTCCCGGCCTGTCAGGGGGACGGGGCCACCCGAGGGGCCTGGAGGGCCTGACGCGTCGTCGCGGCCAGGTCCTCCCGCCCCATCATCTCGAAGGCCAGGGCCCGGTTCCGGAGGGCTGCCCGGACCTCCCCCGGGGAACCGGTGATGCCAAAGACGACCCCCAGGTGCAGGGCGAACCATCCGGTCGCCAGGGCCGCCGCGAGGGGCCGGGAGACCCGGGAGGGCGGACCCGCAGGCATCGAGGGGCGCCCCGCCAGGGCCAGGACCCCCAGGGCCGCCGCCAGGGGGATCAGGGCGCCGAGCGGCGCCGGCACCCAGGCATCCCAGACCATGGCCCCGGGACCGGCCTCGATCAGCACCGGGAACATGACCTCCCCGAGGGGATTGCGGACCTCGGGATGGGCGTAGGGGAAGGTCCAGGCCGCCGCGGCGTTGAGCAGCAGCGAGGACAGCACCCAGGCGCCGGCCAGAGCCCGAGGCAACGGGCCCGGAACCTTCCGGAACGCCACCGCCGTTCCCAGGGCCAGGACCGGCAGCCCCGCCAGCAGGTGCCGGGGCCCGAAGGTCATGCCGGCGGTCCAGTCCACGAATCCCGACACGAACAGCGGCCACCCCCAGCAGCCCAGGGGCAGCGCGATCCGCCAGGGACGCGGCAGGCGCCGGTCGGCCAGGGCCACCCCGGCCCCCAGGAGGCCCAGGACCAGCCAGGGGGCCGTGAAGAACAGGCCCCGGCGGCTGCCTGCCAGGATGCCCGCGAGCCGGTCCCAGGCCGGGGCGGTGAACCCGAAGGCCCCCTGGCCGTGGATGGCCTGGAGGTCCGCGTTGCTCTTGAAGGCATAGGACAGGGCCCAGGGGGACCCGAAGTTCCAGGCGTTCCAGGCCAGCAGCACCGCGGCGAAGGGAAGCCCCCCCAGCAGGAACCACGGCAGGCGGGATCGATGACCCGGGCTCGCCGCCAGCACCGCCATCACCAGGACCACCCAGAAGGCCGCGGGGTATTCCACCAGCGTGGCCATGCCCGCGGCCATGCCCCCCAGCAGGGCCTCCCGGCGGCCGACATTCCGGGACTCCGGGGCCGGCACCTCCCCCAGGGGCCCCAGTCCCAGCAACAGCGCCGTCCCCGCCAGGGCTGCGGCGAGGGCATGGCCGAACAGCATCCCCCCGTAGGCCAGCCAGGGACTCGCCAGCACCACGGCCCAGGCGGGCCACACTGGCATGCCGGCTCGTTCCAGGCGGCGGCTGGCGAGCCATCCGAACAGGGCGACGGGGACCGCGCTGAGCAGCACCGTGAGGCCCCAGACGACCCACCGGAATGGGAGGTCCCAGCCCAGCAGCCGCAGCAGGCCGATTCCCGGGACCGCCAGCAGGCTGATCCCGGGGGCCTTGTCCAGGTGATATCGGCCCTGGAACACCGCGACGTCCACGTTCGGGGTCCGGCCCGTGTCGCGCCATCCGGGGAAGTAGCGATCGAAGACGGGGTCCAGCACCGGCGTGCCGTGGTCTGCGATGGCCATCGCCGCATAGACCCGGGAGGACTCGTTGGCGTAGTGGACGTCGTCCCGGTAGTGCTGCACCGAGGCCAGGGCCACCACGGTCAGGAGGGCGGCCAGGGCCCCCGGTCCCCGGGCTCCTGCGGCACCTGGATCGGACATGGGACACCTCGTCTCATTGCGCCCTTCAGGGACCCGGCGCATCGGTGCCGGGTGGAGGCAGGACCCGGACCCGGACATCCACCGCCGCCAGGCCCGACGGGGTCCAGACCAGGGGGTTCAGGTCCAGTTCCCGGAGGCTCGGGACCAAGGACGGGAGCCGGGAGAGGGTCATCCAGGCCCCGGCCAGGGCCTCCCGCACCTCGAGCGGGACCCCTGGCAGGGGATCCGCCCCGGACCCGCCCATGCCCAGGGCTTCCCGGGCCTCGTCGAGGGACAGGGGGCACAGGCGGAAGCGCACGCCCCGTCGCTCCTCGATCGCCGGGCCGCCCGGACCGGCCATCGCCAGCCACAGGCCCGTGGGTTCCCGGAGGAGGCCCAGGGCCAGTTCGATCCCGATGGCAACCTCCGGCTGGACCAGGAGCGGGCGCCCCGGAAAGCGCCCCTGGAGCCTCGCGGCCTCCCGGGCGAGGTCCTCGAAGGATGCAATCCCCCGAACCACGGCTCCCTGGCGGGCCTTGTGGGCCCCCTCGGGGAGGTCGGCCTTGAGGACCCAGGGCGGGGGGAATGGCGGAAGGGCCAGGTCCCGGGGGTTCCGGATCCCCTGGCGAGCCAGGCAGGGCACCCCCTGGGCCTCCAGCAGGTCGAAGGCCTCCTCGAGGGACAGCCAGCGGCCTTCCTGGGACCCTGGTGCCGGCCGAGGGCCGATGGCCGTGGGCCGGTCGGTGCCGAGGGACTGCCCCTTCGGGTCCCCGGCGGCCACGAGGGCCGACAGGGCCGTGGCGGCCTCCTCGGGGAAGGGGTAGGTCGGAACGCCTCCCTCCCGGAGGACCCGTTCCCCATCGGGCCTCCGGGGATTCGCGATCAGGTGCACGACCAGCGGTTTCCGGGACCCCCGAGCGGCCTCCACCACGCTCCCGCAGAGGGCCACCTCGTCCAGGTAGAAGGGCGTCACGAGGGACAGCAGCACGGCGTCCACCCCCGGATCAGAGAGGACGCCTCCGAGGGCCGAGGCGACCTGGGGCGGTTCCGCCGTCGCCGTGAGGTCGACAATCGTCCCGATGCTCGCCAGGGGGGACTGCCCCTCCCGGAGGTGCTTCCGGGTCTGGTCCTCCAGGCAGGCCGGGCTCAGGCCCGCGTCCAGGGCCGCCTCCAGGGCCAGGATTCCCGTCCCGCCGGCGTTGCAGACCACCGCGACCCGGCGACCCGTCGCCCGGGGTCCGAGGCTCAGGCCCACCGCCCGGTCCACCGCCTCCCGGGCCCCCTGGACCTGCCGGGCACCGGCCCGGACCAGGAGGGCCTCCAGCAGTCCCCCCGAGGCCGCGAGGGCCCCGGTGTGGGAGGCCACGGCCTCCCGGCCCGCCTCGTGACGCCCGCCGGCCAGCACCAGCACCTCCTGCCCCGCTTCCCGGCATCGCACCAGCGCCCCGAGCAGCCTCGCCGGGTCCGCCGCTCCCTCCAGGTGCAGCAGCACGACCCCCGTGCCCGGATCCATCGAGGCCTCGTCCAGCAGGTCTGCGATGTCGATATCTGCGGCATTTCCGGGGCTTGCATAGAGGCGAGTCCCCACCCCTGCCCGCCGGAGATGGAGGTTCAGCAGTTCGGCCACGCCCCCGCTCTGGGCCACGATCGATACCGGACCCGGCCGCAGCGGCGTGAAGGTGAAGGTCGCATAGAGACGCACCGCCGGATCGCCGTTCTGGACGCCCTGGGCATTGGGACCCAGCAACCGGATTCCCCGTTCCCGGGCGATCTCCAGGCACTGGTCCTGCAGCACTGCTCCGGGGGGCCCGGCCTCGGCGAAGCCCGCCGAGTGGACGATGGCGGCCCGGACCCCGGCGGACCCGCACTGGCGAAGCACCTCCGGGACCCGCTCGGCCCGCACGGCGATGGAGGCCAGGTCCGCTCCCCCAGGGACCGCCTCCAGGGAGGTCACCGCCGGCAGGCCGCAGACCGCCTCGCCCCTGGGATTCACGGGGATCACCTGGCCCGTGAACCCCGACTCGACGAGGTTGCGGACCACCTGGTGCCCGATGGTCCCCGGTCGGGGGGTCGCCCCGAACACCGCCACCGTCCGGGGACGGAACAGGGCATCGAGGCTCACCGGGACACCTCCTCTTCGGGCTGGTCGCCGTCTCCCCGGAGGCCCAGCAATGCGGCCCCCAGGGCCCCGGTGAACTGGGGATGCTCCGGGACCAGCACCGTTCGTCCCAGGGCTCGTTCCATGCGGCGCACCAGCACGCCTCGCGCCGCGCCGCCGGTCAGGGCCACCTCCCCCTGGGGCCGGGCCATCTCCAGGACCCGGCGCACCACCGCGTCGAAGACTCCCAGGGCGATGTCTCCCGGGGAGCGTCCCTGGCGGGCCAGCGCCAGCAGTTCGCTGCGGGCGAAGACCGTGCAGAAGGACGAGAGGGTCGCCGCCTCCAGGCCTTCCTCCGCCAGGCGCTCCATGCCGGTCGGGTCGGTCCCGAGGCGACCGGCCATCTCCTCCAGGAAGGCCCCGGTGCCCGAAGCGCACTTGCGGTTCAGGTGGAAGGACCGCCGTCGGCCCCCGGGGTCCACCTCGATCACCTTGGTGTCCTGCCCCCCGATGTCGATCAGCGTCAGGGGGCGCCGGAAGAGGTGCCATGCCGCCAGGGCCTGGCAGGTCACCTCGGTGACCTGACGCATGGCCCCGGGGACCTCCTGCCGCCCGTAGCCCGTTGCAACGACCTCGACGGCCTCCGGGGGAACCCTGCCCCCGTCGGTCACCTCCTGGACCAGGGTCCGGGCGGTTCCGGCGAAGTCGATCCCCGTGGGCCGCACCGCCCGGGCCAACACCCGTCCTTCCCGGTCCAGCAGCACCGCCTTTCCGTAGGACGACCCGATGTCGACCCCCAGCACGGGCTTCCGTCGCGTCACGGCATGGCCTCCCGGCACTGCTCCACGAAGGCCTCGAGGGCCAGGTGCACTCCCTCGTCGAAGTGCAGTCGCAGGTCGTTCAGGTCGCTCTGGATCGTCACGGTCGGGATGCCGCGATCCCGGGTCAGCCGCCGGGGCATCCCGAAACGGGAGTTGCTGTTGTAGGGGCAGGTCTTGGCGTCGTGGAAGACGATGCCCGATACCGAGTAGCGGCGCGCCTCTTCCTCCAGGATTCGCTCCTTCACGGGATCGGTTCGGCTGATGAAGAGTTCCAGGCCGGCCTGCGCCATCGACTCGAAGGGTCGATCGGGGTCCAGGGCCTCGAAGACCCACGAGGAGCAGTAGGTGCTGCCGACCACGGCGGCCCGGAGGGAGGCCAGGCGCTCCGAGAGGTCCCGGAGGCGGCCCCAGATGGGCATTCCCTCCCAGTAGAGGCGCACCTGTTCCTCCGGCACCGCGGCGACCCCCGCCATGACCCGATGCCGCAGTTCCTCCTGGAGGAGGTCGTAGTGGGCCAGGGCCCTCCGATCCCCTCGGAGCACCACCGCCGGCCCCATCTGGATGCAGGCGTCGAAGAAGGTCCAGGGCGCCGGACGGACCTCCCCCATCGCCAGCACCTGCTGCCAGCGACGGGAGGTCTCCCGGGAGATGGCGACGACGTCCCGGAGGCGGGCCAGGTCCAGGGATCGCCCGGCGATGGCCTCCAGGGGCTCGACCAGGGCCTCGATCCGGGATGCCAGGGCCTGGACCAGGTCCGGGGTCACCTCCTCGACGGCCCGGGGGGCCGGGACTCCCAGCACCGGCACCCCCAGGCGGTCCCCGTACCACTGGAACCAGTCTCCGACCTCGCGGCACTGCTGGCTCTCGTGGACCAGCACGTCGGGCCGCGGGACCTCCCGGAAGGACGGGTCCACCCGGGAGAGGGCCGTCACGCCTCGGCAGAAGGCCCCGATGTCGGAGGTCAGGTAGGAACAGATGTCCGGCGAGTATCCCAGTGCCGTCGCCTCGGGGATCAGGTCCGTGGCCATCCGGGAGGCCCCGAGCATGGCCGCGTGGTTCTCGGGGATGAAGACCCGGAAGCCCAGGGCTCGCAGGAGTTCCACGGGCCCCACGCTGCTGCACCAGGCCACGCGCTGCCCCGGGTCCGAAGCGGCCTCGATGACCTCCCGGTAGGCCTCGCGCATGCGGTCCTGCAGTGCCGTCGTGCAGGCGAGCCTCGCCATGACCGTCCTCACGAGGGGCCCGATCCCCGGGGCCACCGGCTTTCCATGGCCGTCAGGAGGGCCGTGACGGCGCGGTTCAACGGCACCTCCATCCCCAGGCGTTCGGCCGCCTCCACCACCTTGCCGTTCAGGAAGGAGACCTCGGTGGGGCGTCCCCGGATCACGTCCATGAGCATCGACGGGGGATGGTCCCCGGCGGACAGCACGTAGTCCATCGAGGCCTCGAAGAATCCGTTGCCGCAGTCGTACCCCAGGCGACTCCCCACCTCCAGGCACTCGGTCAGCAGTCCCTGGGCCAGGCGCCGGATCTCCCGGTGGCCCAGGGCCTCCTTCATGTTCATCCGGGTCAGGGCACAGAGGGGCGCCAGGATGCAGAGGTGGACGGTCTTGCGCCAGACCTCCAGATCGATCCGCTCCGTCGCCCGGGTCTCCATGCCGGCCTCGGTGAGCCACGCCGCCACCCGTTCCGCGGCGACGGGGCCCCGGGGCCCCATGGCCCCGACCCAGTTGGGCGGGTGCGCGAAGGTCTGCCGCACGTGACCCGGGTCAGGCATCTCCCCGGCGAAGTGCACCACTCCCCGGATCACCTGGTCCGACCCCAGCAGGGTCACCAGGGGTTCCTCGACGGCCCAGCCGTTCTGCAGACACACGACCGGTCCCCCGGGTTCCACCGCCGCCAGCGGTCCCGCGGCATCGACCACCTCGTTGGCCTTGGTGCACAGGAACGTCGCATCGAAGGACCCCGATTCCAGGGCCGCGGGAATCGAGTCGTCCACCGATTCCAGGCGGACCCCGAAGGTTCCTTCGGGGGTCTCCAACCGCAGACATTCCGACGCGGCATGGCGGCGATCGGGCCTCCGCTCCACCCCGTGGACCTGGTGGCCCGCCCGGGCCAGCCGTCCCCCTACCAGGGACCCGATGGGGCCGAGTCCAATGACCAGGAACCGCGCCATGCTCCTTCCCGTTGCGAGCGCTTCCTCGACGGAGGGCCAGCATAGTGACACTGCACCGAAATGGCAACGGTGCCCACGATTCCGCCGTGATGCGGTGCGACACTCGTCAGGAGGGAAGGTTTCGTCGCCATGGCGGAATCGTCGCCCGTTCGGCAGGGAAGGGCGCTGGAGCGGAGCGGCCGGAGGGCCACGAGCAAAGCGTGGGGAGGGGGGCGCCTCGCAGGTCAGTCATCCGGAAGGGGCGCCAACGGTGCAACGGGGGTCCCCGTCGCCTCCCGCGGGTCCGCCAGGAACAGCGGCGCATGGCGAGGCACCAGGGCGTCCAGGGCACGGAACAGTCGGCCCAGCCGGGCCAGCAGGAAGGGCCGGTCCTGGGGGAACGCCTCCTCCAGTTTCCCGGCGAAGCGGTCGGACCGGATGTCCGGGTCCTCCATCTCCCCGGCGGGCACCATGCGCACGGCGCAGGGTCTTCCCCGGGTCCGCAGCCGCAGGGTCGCCTCCCGGGCACCCTCGTCATGGAGGAGGTCCTCCAGATGGAGGTCGTTCCACTCCGCCTGGTCCGCCTCCAGCACCCGGCGGATCAGCCACGTCATCCGACTGCGCATGGGCGGTCCCGACAGGCCGAGCCGGACCAGTTCGGAACAGGCCCTGCGCCAGAGGTCCCCGGGGTCCGTCAGCGACGGGTCCTCATCGAGGGCCCGAACCAGGGTCTGGGCAAAGGCCAGGGGGGTCGCGGCACGGCCACCGTCCTCCCGGATCCGGTCCTGGATCTCCTGATAGAGGGGGTCCCCGTGGAAGACCGTGTCCGGGAACGCCCGCTCGAGGGCCGCGCAGTAGCGAACCAGCACGGCATGGTAGGTGGCGACCCGACGGTCTCGGAACCGCCAGGCCACCTGGGAGGGGTGGAGGAACCCCGCCACCGACGACGAGTAGAGGAAGGCCGGGTCCTCGAACTGCGGCACGACCAGATCCCCGGCGGCCCGGGCCAGGGCGGTGATCGGCTGGTCCCGGTCCATCTCCAGGGTGCAGAAGAGCCATCGGCCCCGGGGAGGAAATCTCCACCGCACGGCCTTCTCCAGCAGCAGCCGGACCTCGTCCAGCGTCGTCCAGGGCGTGAAGGTGATGAAGGCCAGGGGCTGGGTCGCCTGGAAGGTCCCGGGCCACCGGGACTCGAACTCCCGGAACAGGGCCAGGGCCTCCTCGATCTGGTCTGTCGAGACCCCCTTGTTGAACCGCTCCTGCTCCGCTTCCGAGACGTTCTCGGCCCCGATGCGGAAGAGCCGGACCACGTATCCGTGGGCCGCGCAGAGCGGCAGGGCCTTTCGGAGGCGATCCCGGGCCTGGAGCACATGGTTCACCCGGGGAGAGAAGCAGAATTCCGACGGAGGAATTCCCAGCGCGGTCGCCCGGGCGACCCACTCGTCGATTCGCAGGAAGAGCCGGATGTCGTAGAAGTCGTAGCGCCCGCTGTCCCGGGCCGGACGGGTCCCGGCCGACAGCAGCCGTCGAAACTGGCGTTCTGCGAGGTCGATGGGGTCGCCGGTGGCCGGGGAGGGAGTCCGCATGGCACAGAAGGCGCAGCCGAAGTCTCGGCTGGACTCCGAGAGGTCCACTCCCCGGTAGGCGGGGTTGTCCCGCAGGGGGGCGGTCCAGTCGCAGAAGACTCCCCCCACGATCCGGATCATCGGCTCCAGGCGGGTCGCTGCCTCGTTGAACATCTCAGCGTCGTATCGAGGCTCCGCGACATCGGCCACCCGCCGCCCCGCCGGGCCGTCCCGGGCCTCGGGGTCCTGGAGGCCGATCCACCGCGACAGCCACCGCTCCCGCTGCCAGACGTCGATCTGGGTGTAGGCGGAGTCGCCGCGCCACCGGGCGGGCATCGTTCCCGCCCGGTCGGCCTCCTCCCGGATGCGATCAGTCCAGGCGGTCATCTCCGGGGACCGGAGTCCCCCGATGATCGAGATCCCCGGGATCGCCCCGGTGAGCCTCCGGGTCCACTCCGTCGCCAGTTCCTCGTTGGCCAGGATGTGCGTGGCACCCCAGCGCCGGAGGTCCTCGCACAGGCGCCGGGCATCGTCTTCCTCGAGGTTCACCACGGGCCGGAACCAGGACTGACCGGCGGGCTCCAGTTCGCCCCGGCCCCCGACACAGACCCAGCGGACCGGGATCCCCCGGTCCTGGGCCCAGCCTTCCCAGAACGGGAACAGTTGCGCCCGGTCCACCCGCTGTCGGAGCAGGGTCACGCACTCGAGCAGCACCAGGCGGGCAGGCCGGTGATCCCCGGAGGCCATCGCGTCTCCAGTCCCTCCGGGACATCTTCCTCGGCCGTTCGGGCTTGTCAATCGCGGCGCCCGGGTCCCGTCTCAGGTGGCGGGTGGCGCCTCGACAGGCCGGGCATGTAGCGCCGAGACCCCGAGTTCCTGGAGTTTCTTCACGAGGTCTCGTGCCTCCAGCCGGCCCCATTTCTCGACCCACCGGTCGATGGCCTCGACCTCCGAGTCCTCGTAGCCGTAGCCGTTCAGCACCTGCTCGAACTCGTAGTCCGAGACGATCGATCGGGCCACGTACCGACGGGAGGCATAGCGGAAGACACTCAAGGCCAGCGGCAGGGGGAAGGGATTCAGGCGCTGGTCCATCAGTTCCACCAGGATCACGAACCGCAGGACCTCCCGGGTGGTGGAGTCCAGGGCCGACGTCGCGGCTCCATCCTCGTTGCGCCGCAGCCAGTCGTCCACCTCCAGCAGCACCTCGACGGCCTTGCGGTCCTCCAGGTCCAGGCGTTCCCGGTCCTGCCGGACCTCCTCGTCCTCCTGCTTGCCGGCCCAGACGCGGGAGACGAAGGCCTTGCTGCGGACCCGGGAGACGATGGGGAGGATCGCCTCGACATCCCGGGTCATCCGGTTCAGTCTCCTGCCGAGGGCCAGGAACTGCTGCTGCGGACGAGGCCTCCGGTGTCGCGAACTCCAGAAGGACCCGAACAGCAGCAGCCCGATCACCCCCAGGGCGCCCGACAGACTGGCCAGCACCAGATAGGGATGGATGGCCGAGATCAGGTTGCCGAGCCACTGGAAGGGACCCGGCCACCGGGCGATCACCTCCTGGAGTTCGGCCCAGTTCATGTCCCCGACGACCAGCGGAAAGGCCGTCAGGGTCGCGAGGGCGGCCAGGCCGTAGCCCAGCACGCGCTGGGTCCGCTCGTATCGCTCCCGGTCCTCCTGCTGCTCCATTTCCAGCATCGCGTCGAGCGCCCGGCTCACGTCGGAGAAGGTCGTCCGCAACTGTTCGGCCCGCTCCTTGCCCTGGCGAACCACCTCGCCGGAGACCCGGAAGGAGGAGATCTGCTCCGTGAGGTTCTGGCTCATGTCCCGCAGGGGGGCAATCGCCCGGGAGGAGATCACACGCTCGAAGTAGATCCCGGTGTCCTGGGCCGCCGACCTCCAGCGCCGCTCCTGGGTCATCACGCCGTCGGTCACCCGGACCATCTCGGCCTCCAGGCGCGAGACGCACCAGCGAAGTTGCTTCACCAGGTCGAAGGCCCGGGCCTTCTCCGTGGAGCGGGATTCCTCGAAGGCGACCGACTGGCGCAGCGCCCGGGCCAGTTTCGCGGTTCCGTCCAGCGTCCCACCCCACAGCCCCATCTGCTTCATGGGGATCTCGAGGTCGGTGAGGATGTCGTAGACCCGGAAGGCCGCCAGGAACTCGACGAAGGTGAGCTTGTCGCAGAGGAAGAAGACCTCCCGTTCCACCTCCTGCCACCGGTCCTGGGCATCCGGTGGAAGCCACGGCAGGGCCTGGTAGAAGGTCTGGACCGCCTGGTTGCCCAGGATGGTGTGTCGGAGCAGCACGACGTTGCCTTCCAGGAGCGCCCCCTGGACGTCCGACCCCACCGGGTCCTCGGTCCCGAGGGTGCTGCGGCACAGGGTCTCCACGTGCCCGATCCGCGTCCGGTCCAGGTAGTCCTCGGGCTGGTCCGGGAGGTGTTCAGGCTCGGCGTAGTAGAAGACGGGCGTCTGGAAGTCCCGGTGCAGCAGTTTCACTGCGGCGGTTCCCAGGTGGAGGCCCGTGCGGACCCGCTGGAAGAGACGGTCACACTCCTTGAGCAGGAACTCCTCCAGGCACTGGGCCGCCTCCGTTGCGTCCACCGGCGGCAGGATCGGGGGGGTGTACCAGGGGGGTGGATGGCCCTCCAGGTTCAGCAACGCGTTGCCGATCACGCAGAGCGGCGCCCAGGTCAGGCTCTTTCCCACCAGACTCCAGTCCGAGATCAGATCCACCAGGACCGGGGAGGGGTGGTTCTGGATCTTCCGAATCAGGGTCAGCGACCCCATCTCATCGTCCCGGCCCTGGTTCAACAGGTGGTCCCCGGCCCAGGACAGCAGGCGGTCCTTGTCGAACACCACGCGGAGGAGGTTCGCGGTGAAGCGGTTCATCGCGAGCTCGTCTGCGCCATCATGGCGGGTCTCCAGCACGGGAACCATCTGGGACAGCATCTCGGCGTAGCGCTTCAGTTCTCCGATGGCCTCGGCCCCGCTTCGCCAGGAGGTGATGCGCTTCCTTCGGTCCAGGAAGGCCACCGAGGCATGACCCGGGCGGTTCGGGTCCAGCAGCGACACGAGCATCTGGACCAGATGCTTCGTGTGAAATGCGGCCCTGGGGGACCAGTAGAGATAGCGGGAGGCCATCACGGCCAGGCGGGTGAAGCGCATCGTGGATGCTCCAGGGCGGTTGCCCGGACTCTACGACGCAGGAGGGGGCCTGTCAACGTCTCCCGGACCCTGGCCGGGGCCGCCATCCTCCGGGGGCACCTCCCCGAAGGGGATGCGCACCCGGAAGGTGCTGCCCTCGTTGAGGCGGCTCTCCACCTCGATGGCGCCGTCGTAGAGGTCCACCAGCCGCTTCACGAGCACCAGGCCCAGGCCGGTTCCCTCGGCGAAGTGCTTGGCGTTCCCGGCCCGGTAGAACTCCCGGAACAGCTGTGCCTTCGCGGCCTCGTCCATCCCGATGCCCGTGTCTCGGCAGACGAAGAGGGCGCCCTCGGGGGTCCTGACCAGGGTGACCTCGACCGTCCCTTCCGGCGGCGTGTACTTCACCGCGTTGTGCACCAGGTTCGAACAGACCTTCTCCAGGTCGTCCGGGCTCCCCTGGACCTCCAGGGGCTCCTCGGGCAGGCGGGTCACCAGGCGAATCCCCTTCGCCTCGGCATCGGCCGCCACCCCCTCCAGCACCTCCCGGACCACCTCCCGAACGTCCACCCGTCCCTTCGGTCGGCCCCGGGGGCGCCCCTTCATCGCACCGAGTTCCATCAGGTCCCGGAGCAGGTCCTGGAGACCGTTGACCCGGCGCACCATGCGGGCGACCAGGGCCTGCTTCCGCTCGTCCAGTTCATCCAGGAAGCCTTCCTGGAGAATCGCCAGGCTGGACCGCAGCGCGGCCACGGGCGACTTCAACTCGTGCAGGACCTGGAAGATGAACCTGGCCTTGGCCTCCTCCAGTTCCTCCAGGTTCCGGTAGGCCCGGGCGTTCTCGATGGCCACGGCCCCCTGGGCAGCGATGGCCATCGCGAAGGCGATCTCCTCCTCGGTGAACTCCCGTCGCTGGCCCCCGTAGAGTCGCATCACCCCGATCACCCGTCCCCGGAGCGTGACGGGGCAGACCAGCACCGACCGCAACCCTTCCCGGAGGGCTTCTTCGGGGTACTGGAAGGACGCGGAGTCGCCGATGTCCGGCACCTGGACCGCCCACCCCTGCAGGACCGACTGGTCCACGGGGCTCTTCTCGGGGTCCACGTCCCCCTTTCGCAAATACTCCTCGCTGAGGCCGAAGGAGGCGCTCAGGCGCAGCCGCCCGCTCTCCGGGTCCAGCAGCCGCAGGATGCCGGCCCGGACGCCCATTGCGTGGACCGCCCGGGTCACCAGCGTGTCCAGCACCTCCGGCAAGGACAGGGTGCTGTTGACCGCCCGGGTGATGTCGTAGAGGGTCCGGGTGCGATCGTAGGCGAGTTCCACGTCGCGGTTCAGGCGTAGCAACTCCACGGTCCGGGCCCACAGCCTCCGCGCCACGGACCCGGCCAGGTAGGTCGACCCCAGGATCGCCAGGGCGAAGAAGGCCAGGTGCATCGCCACCGCCAGAGGCTGGTCGTAGGGGACGTCGGCATAGAACGGCAGCGCGTGGTGCGGCAGCAGGCCGGCCCCCTCCAGCACCGCCAGCGCCACCACGGCCAGTACCCCGACCGCCGAGTGTCCGAAGGAGGCCCGGGGAGGCAGCAGGATGCTCGCGATGATGGCGTGGAAGACGAAGAAGAAGAGGATGGGGCTTGCGATGCCTCCGGTCAGGTGCACCAGCAGGATCAGGGCCCCCCAGTCCGTCAGGAACTGGGCGCTGGCGAACCGGGACCAGGGGGCCCCCTCTTCCCGCCGTCGGCGCAACCGGCGGCGGATCTGGACGAACAGGGCGTTGTAGGCCCAGATCCCCAGTCCGCACAGGCAGACCCAGGGCCCGAGGTGCCAGCCCTCGATGCCCCACAGGGAGGACCCGAGGCATCCTGCCAGCACCCCGAACCCGGCCAGCCACCGGATCCGGATCAGCCAGGCGGCGCGGGAGGCCAGTTCGTCCTCCAGGGGGCTGGTTCCGGCGGACCAGGGGGAACGGGTTCGAGAGGAGTCCCCGCTCATCGTGTCTCCCCGATCGGTCCCGGCACCTGGGCCGGCAGTTCGAACCAGAACCGGGCATCCCGTCCGAACTCGGACTCGGCCCAGATGCGTCCGCCGTGTCGCTGGACGATCTGCTGGGTGATGAAGAGCCCCAGCCCGGTCCCCCGCTTGGACCGCAACTCCGCCACGTCCAGTCGGCTGAACTTCTGGAACAGGCGCCTTCCCTCCTCGGGCCGGAAGCCCACGCCCTCGTTGTGCACGCAGAAGCGATGCGCCCCGCCCGGACCCGGCTCGTAGTGGACCCGGAGCGTGCTGTTCGGACGACCGTATTTCACCGCATTGGAGAGCAGGTTGTCCATCACGATCCGCAGGAGGTCCCGGTCCCCCTCCACCATCAGGTCCTCCGGGACGTCCACCAGCACGTAGATCCCGGCGACATAGACCTGGCGGGAGACCTGTTCCAGGGCCGGGTCCAGGACCTCCGCCCGGAAGCGCAGGGACTTCGGGGAGAAGCGCAACTGGTCCTTCTCGATCCGAGAGAGGTTCAGATAGTTCAGGATCATCTCGTTGAGGTATTCCAGGTTTCGCTCGATGGTCTCCAGCACCCGTCGCTGCTCCGGACTGGGCTGCCCCACCAGGCCGTCCTTGAGGGACCCCACCCCGAAGAGGCACGAGGCCAGGGGGGACTTCAGTTCATGGGTCACGAACTCCAGCATGTCCATGTAGTTGTGGTTCAGGCGCGAGAGTTCCTCGTTGGCCCGCTGGAGGTCCTGGTTCGCCTGCTGGAGGTCCCGGCTGGCCTGACCCAGGTTTTCCGCCATCCGGTTGAAGGTACGGTTCAACACCTGGAGATCCCGGAAGGGACCCCCGTCACCCGCCCGGACGCTCAGGTCCAGATCCGCCATGCGCCGGGCGGCCTCGGTCAGCCCCCGGATCGGGCGGGAGAGCCACCAGGCGGCCCCCAGGCCGAAGAGCAACGAGGCCAGGACCCCGATCCCGGTCAGGATCAGGAAGCCCTGGATCAACCGGGTCCGGTAGGCCAGGAACCGGGCCTCCAGCAGGCCCACGTAGAGGATTCCGACCACCTCTCCGTTGGGGTCCCGGATGGGGTCGTAGGCGGTCAGGTACCAGTCCTTCACCACAAAGGCCCGATCCCGGAAGGGCTGCCCCTGGCCCAGCACCACGTCCCCGACGGCCTGGGAGAGACGGGTCCCCACGGCGGATCCGCCGGCCTGGTCCCGGACGTTCGTGACGACCCGCACATCCCCCAGGAACAGCGTGACGGTCCCCACGGGACGCCCCTGGAAGAACTCGTTGCGGAAGAGGGTGTCCCGGATGCCGTCCAGCAGGGGGTGGTTCCGGTTCCAGAGCAGGCCTCCAACCACCATGCCCAGGGGACGTCCTCCGTCGTCCAGCACCGTCTCGGCGACCTCCAGCACGAGCCCGTCCTCGACCCGCTCCGGTCCTCCTGAGGCGGCCATCGGCGTGGGCCGGACCTCGATGGTGGCCCGGACCGCCAGGTCCTCCCCCTCGGCCCGCAGGTCCGCCGCCGGGAGCCGCACGGTCCCCGAGGCGCTTCCCGACCGCCGGGCCAGGTCCCGTACCGGGTCAGGACCCAGCAGGTCCCCCGCACGGTAGGGGGGGCGGGTCCGGATCACCACCCGGCCCTCCCGGTCGGCCAGCGTCAGGAAGTCCAGTCCGTTGCGTTCCCGGATGGCCTCCAGGCGCCGCTGCAGGTCCTCCCGGTGGCCGGTCTCGCCCCCGAGCGCCTCCTGCGTCCGCCGGAGCAGCGCCACGGTCTGCACCGCATGGGAGACTCTCTCCCGGGCATGGTCGTAGAGGGCCCAGGCCGACTGGAGGTCCTGTTCGACCCGCCGCTGGGCCTCCCCGACCACCGCCTCGGAGGTGATGGACCAGCCGATGAGTCCCGAGATGCCGCCGCCGGCCAGCACCAGCACGGCAAAGGCCAGGAACAGGCTGACGCGGATGGACAGAAAGGGGCCGGAGGTCTCGGGCCGCGGCCTGGGAGGCATCTCGTCCACCCGATCCTCCCCCTCGCGCCGGGTCATCGGCGGAGCAGTTCCGCGATCTTCTCCAGCAGCACCCGGGGCTTCACCGGCTTCTCCAGGAAGGCGTCGATGGGCAGCAGTCGGCTGCCGGCGTCCTGGCTGAACTTCATCCGGGTCTGCTGCTGGATCGAGGTCATCATCAGGATCGGCACCTGCTCGTAGCGCCGGTTCTGGGGATACTGGTCGAAGTTCCGCAGGTGGTTGACCACCCGGAAGCCGGCCACCAGGTCCTCCATCATCACGTCCAGGATGATCAGGTCCGGGTTCACCGAATCCAGCTGGTCCAGGGCCTCGGTGGCGCTGCTGGCCGAAAGGAACTCATACCCGGCCGACTCCAGCACCGATCGGACGATGTCCACCAGGTCGGTGTCGTCGTCCACCATGAAGATCCGCGCCTTCTTCCCTTCCATCTCCTCCTCCGTCAGGGCTCCCCGGGCAGACCCAGGGGCAGTCTCAGGTCCAGGCAGGTCCCCCGGCCCGGCCAGGGCCGCAGGGACAGGTCTCCCGACAGGAACCGGGCCGCCGCCCTGCAGAAGAGCAGCGTGTATCCCCGCCCCAGTTGCAGCCCCCGCACGGTCTGGTCCATCAGGTCGAAGACGCTCTCAAGGGCCGCGGCCTCCATCTCGACCCCCTCGGATCGCGCCTCGACCCGCAGCCAGCAGTGGGCGGACGCTGGCTCCAGGACGATCCGGCTCTCCAGGCGGCCCCGGGTCCGGGTGCAGTCCACGAGCACCCCGTAGGCCCGGTGCAGCACCCGGGCCACCAGAGGACTCGCCTCGCAGGTCCCGGGCATCCGGTCGGGCACCTCGAAGACCACCTGGATCTGCCGCCGGGTCGCCTCCTCGGCCACCTCCTGGGAGAGGGCCGCCAGCATCGCGGCGGGCTGGACCACCTCCTGCTCGGTCGCGAAGCACCCGTCCTGGATCCGGGTCAGGTCCCGGAAGTCGTCGATCAGCGTGGCCAGATGCTGGCAGTTGCGTTCAGCCTTCTCGAGCCATCGCTGCTGCGCCGGAGAGACCTCGCCCACCATCCCTTCCCGGACCGCGTCCAGGCACATCACGACGGTCGCCAGCCCTCCCTTGAAGTCATGGAACAGGTGGTGGATGACCCGGAACTCCGGCGTGACGACTCCCTCGTGGGACGGGTCCTCGTCGGGGCGTCGCATCGTCCCTCCCCGGCCTACCGGGCCTCCTGGGGCAGCAGGCCCAGGTCCCGGGCCAGTTCCGTCGCCAGGTCCGGGATCCGGGCCGCCAGACTGGCGCTCAAGCCCTCCCGGAAGGCCTGGGCATCCCGGACCCCGACCCCGTAGAACCGGAGGTCCTGGGGGAGCGGCACCTGAAGCCGCCCGGCCAGGTGCAGCGTCTCCCGGATCCCGGCATGATGGGACGAGACCAGGTCCGCCGGGACCTCGGACAACTGCACCCGAGCCATCTCCCCCTCGGCGAGCCCTCCTGCCTCCAGGCAATCGATCACGGCCACCCGATGATATCCCGTTTCGGGGCCGATCAACCCGAGCAGGTCCAGGGCCGATCCGTCAAAGACCAGGGCCTCGCACTGGTCGGGAAACCGGGTCGCCATCTCCATCGCCAGCACGGGCCCCACCGCGTCGTCCCCGCGGATCGTGCTCCCCACGCCGACCACCAGCACCTTCATCGCGCGCCCCCGGAGACGCTCGCCCGGTCACCGGACCAGGGTCTGCCGGACCACCCGGTGGGGGTCCAGGATCCGCACCTCCATCGGCATCTGTCCCGGCAGCGAGTGGGTCGCGCACCCGAAGCAGGGGTCGTAGGCCCGGAAGGCCATCTCGATCTGGTTCAGGATGCCCTCGGTGACCTCGACGCCCTTCCGGATCAGCCCCTTCGCCGCGTCTCGGATGCTCATGCAGATGGCCGCGTTGTTGTTGCCGGTGGCCACCAGCATGTTGCACCGCGTGACGAAGCCCTGGTCGTCGGTCCGGTAGTGGTGGAACAGGGTCCCCCGGGGGGCCTCCACGACCCCCACCCCCTCGCCGACGATGCCCGTCGGGATCGTCCGGACCTCCGGCGACGTCGTCTCCGGGTCCTCGATCAGTTCCAGGCAGCGCTCGGCGGCGTACATCAGTTCGATCACCCGGGCCCAGTGGTTCGCCAGCGTGGCATGGACGGGCCCGGGACCCAGGACCTGGAAGTACTGTTCATAGGCCTCCTGGGCCACGGGGGTCGCCATGCCGGTGGCCACGTTGAGCCGCGCCAGGGGCGCCACCCGGTACACCCCGCTGTCCTTTCCCGCCACGAGTCCCTTCCAGCCGATGGCCTTCAGGTAGGGGAACTTCAGGTAGGACCAGGGCTCGACGTGCTCCGCGATGTGGTCCGTGTACCGCCGGGGGTCGAAGCGCAGGAACTCCGCCCCGTCCTCGTCGATCACCCGCAGCGTCCCGTCGTAGAACGTCACCCGTCCCTGGGGGTCCACCAGACCCATGTAGTAGGTCTTCATCGTGTAGGGGCCGTTCAGGATCAGGTCCACGTAGGCGGCGTTCTGCAGGACGACCTGGTCGAAGAGCCTCAGGGTGAACTTTCCGAACTCCACGAGGTCCCGGCAGTGTGACCGGATCTCGGCCACCTCCTCGGGGCTGGTCAGGGCCTTGCTCATGCCTCCGGGGATGCCGCAGACCGCATGGGTGGCCTTGCCGCCCAGGATGGCCTGGATTCGCTGGGCCTTGGCCCGGGAGGCGATCACCTGTCCGCCCACCTCCAGGCCGACCTTCGCGATCACCCCCAGGACGTGGCGGGTCGTCGGGTCCGCCTGGGGACCCACCACGAAGTCCGGGGCTGCCAGGGCATAGAAGTGGGCGATGTGGCTGTGCAGGAAGTGGGCGTTCAGGAAGAGTTCCCGGAGTTTCTTGCCGGCCGGGGGCGGTTCCACGCCATAGACCCCGTCGCAGGCCTTCGAGGCGGCCATGTGGTGGGGACCCGGACAGACCCCGCAGGCCCGCTGGGTGATCCGGGGCAGTTCCTCGACGGGACGCCCCTCGCAGAACTTCTCGATCCCCCGCAACTCGGGGATCTGGAAATAGACGTTCTCGACCTCTCCCTCGTCGTTGAGGAAGATGTCGAACTTCCCATGCCCCTCCAGCCGGGTGATGGGGTCCACCGTGATCGTCTGCATCGCGTCCTCCCCGGGCCCGATCGGCCCGTTTCTACGAGTGCACCGCCGGCCCCTTCGGAGCCCGGCGCAGCATCGACACCGGCAAGGTGAACCGGTAGAAGGTCCCCAGCGGATCCGCCAGACGCCCGGTCTTGTTCCGGGCCGTCTCCTCGTCCGCCGCCTCCAGGATCGTCGTCATCGCCGCCAGGGCGTCGGCCCCCATGTCCAGGCTCCGGGGCATCGGGCCGTAGCAGCCCCGGCAGGGCATGTTCACCGCCGGGCACAGGGCCCCGCAGCCGCCCCGGGTCGCGGACCCCATGCAGGTGAGCCCCTGCTCCAGCAGGCAGCGCTTCGGGTCCACCCGGACCTCCTGGGGCCGGTGGTATTCAGCGACCACGGGCTTCTCGGACTTCTCCCGCTGGCACTCCTCGCAGACCGACTGGGTCGAGGCCCCCACGACGGACCCCGGGGGGGGCAGGTTGCCGGTCACGATGGCCTCGATGGCGGTCATGATCGTCTTCGGGGTCGGCGGGCATCCGGGCACGAAGTACTCCACCGGCACCACCTGATGCAGCGCGAAGACGTCGTCGAAGAAGTCCGGCAGGGTCAGGGTCCCCTCGGGGACCTCCAGGCGGGTCTGGGGCCTTGTGCCCTCGGGGTTGTGGGTGGACGCGGTGTAGCCATAGACGGCCTGGAAGATCGACTCCCGGTCGTGGAGGTTGGCCAGGCCCGGGATGCCCCCGAAGGAGGCGCAGGCCCCGAAGGCCACCATCACCCTGGACTTGCGCCGCAGGAGCCGGGCCAGGTAGGCCTGCTCGCTGTTGCGCACCGCCCCGTTGAAGAGGCAGACGTCGATCTCCCCGTCCTGCCAGCCCTCGACGTCGTGGTACTTGAAGTCCATCGCGATGGGCCACAGGCGGATGTCCGCCGCCGCCGCGATGTCGAGGATCTTCTCGTTGACGTCCAGCACCGCCACGTCGCAGCCCCCGCAGGAGGCCGCCCAGTACATCGCCAACTGGAGTTTTCCTTCCGCCATGGCCTCACTCCGCCGGTGAATGGGTCGTTTCGGGGACCACCATCGCCGCCCGGGTCCGCCAGTCCAGCGGGCCCAGGGCCCGGACCGCCTCGGTCATCTCGTTGACCACCCGGACGAAGACGTCGCCCTCGGAGGCCGAGATCCACTCGAGGCGGATGCGTCCCTCCTCGATGCCCCACTGGCGCAGCATCCGCTGGAGCACCGGGAAGCGACGCATCGTCTTGTGGTTGCCGTTGATGTAGTGGCAGTCCCCGGGATGGCAGCCGGCGATCAGCACCCCGTCGGCGCCATCCTGAAAGGCCCGGAGCACGAAGGCCGGGTCCACCCGTCCAGAGCACATCACCCGGACCAGCCGGACGTTCGGCGCGTACTTCATCCGGGAGGTGCCGGCCAGGTCCGCCCCGGCATACGTGCACCAGTTGCAGCAGAGCACCGCGATCCTGGGCTCGAAGCGATCTCCCATCCGCCCACCTCCTTCACGCGAAGAGCGCGTCGATCTGGCTCAGCACCTGGGCATCGGTGAAGCCCTTGCCCCGGATGGCCCCCGAGGGGCAGGTCGCCACGCAGGTGCCACAGCCCTTGCAGAGGCCCCCGTTCACCTCGGCCACCTTCCGGTCGGCCAGGAACGAGATGGCCCCGTAGGGGCAGGCGTCCTGGCAGACCTTGCACCCGCTGCACGCCTCGGCGTCCACCTCGGCGGTCTGGGCCTCCACCTCCACGATGCCCCGGAAGACCAGCGACATGGCCGTGGAGGCAGCCGCCGCCGCATGGGCGACGGTGTCGGGGATGTCCTTGGGGCTCTGGCAGGCCCCCGCCAGGAAGACCCCGTCGGTGGCGGTTCCAAAGGGCTCCAGTTTCGGGTGCTTCTCCAGGAAGAACTGGTCCGGGCTGAGCCCCATGCCGAACCGGCGGGCCACCTCCGGCGCATCCCGCTGGGGCGTGATGGCCGAGGCCAGGATCACCATGTCCACCGGCACCCGGATCACCTCTCCCAGCGTCGTCGCCTCGGCCACCACCACCAGTCTTCCCTGCTCCTCGGGGGTCATCGCCTCGTCGGTGACGCAGGCCGCCTTGCCCCGGATGAACTTGACGCCCTCGTGGAGCAGCCGGTCGTAGAACTCCTCGTATCCCTTCCCGAAGGCTCGCATGTCGATGTAGAAGTTGTACACCGTCGCCGTGGTCTTCTCCCGGATCAGGTGCGCGAACTTCAGGGCGTACATGCAGCAGACCCGGCTGCAGTAGTGCCGGTGGTTCCGGTCCCGGCTGCCGATGCAGTGCAGGATCGCCACCGCCTGGGGCTCCCGGCCGTCCTTGCAGACGATCCGGCCTCCGGTGGGGCCGGTGGCGTTGTTGATCCGCTCGAACTCGATGCCGGTCATCACGTCGGGATACCGGCCATAGCCCCAGGGCCGCAGTCGGTCGGGCTCCAGCAGGTCGTAGCCCGTTGCCACCACGATGGCCCCGACCTGCTCCTCGATCAGGGCATCCTGGTCGTCCCAGAAGATGGCCCCGGGCTCGCAGAACTTCTCGCAGATCCGGCACTTGCCGTTCTGGAAGTAGGTGCAGTGCTCCCGGTCGATCACGGGCCTTCCCGGGACCGCCTGGGGGAAGTCCCGGTAGATGGCCTTCCGCTTCCCCAGCCCCTCCTCGAACTCGCTGTCCACCTTCTTCGGGCACTTCTCGATGCAGACCCCGCAGGCGGTGCAGACGTCCTCCCGGACGAAGCGGGCCTTGCGGCGGATCGTCACGCTGAAGTTCCCGACGAAGCCCCGGACCTGCTCCACCTCGCTGTAGGTGTGCAATGTGATGTTCGGGTGCTGGGCCACCTGGACCATCTTCGGGGTCAGGATGCAGGCGCTGCAGTCCAGGGTCGGAAAGGTCTTGTCCAACTGGGCCATCCGGCCCCCGATGGACTGGCGCCGCTCGACCATCACCACCTTCAGGCCTGCGTTGGCCATGTCCAGGGCCGCCTGGATCCCGGCCACCCCGCCGCCGACCACCAGCACCTTCTGGGTCACCGGCACGGTCCGGGACTGGAGCGGCTCCAGCAGGCGGGCCTTCGCCACGGCGGCCCGGGTCAGGTCGATGGCCTTCCGGGTCGCCTCCTCCCGGTCCTCGTGGACCCAGGAGCAGTGCTCCCGGATGTTGGCCATCTCGAACAGGAAGGGGTTCAGGCCGGCCATCGCGCAGGCCTTCCGGAAGGTCGGCTCGTGCATCCGGGGGGAGCAGGCCGCCACCACCACCCGGTCCAGGTTCTCCCGGACGATCGTGTCCTTCACGAGGGCCTGCCCCGGGTCCGAGCACATGAACTTGTAGTCGGTGGCGAAGACCACGTCGGGCCAGCCCCGGGCCGCCTCGGCGACCCGGGCCACGTCCACAACCCCCGCGATGTTGGTTCCGCAGTGACAGACGAACACGCCGATGCGCGCCATGGTCATTCCTCCGGAAGGGCCCGGGCCACCACCTCGGCCACGTCCAGCACCTGGATCGCCTCCAGGCCCAGCGCGGTCCGGGCGTCCTCGAACATGCTGATGCAGTAGGGGCAGGCGGTCACCACCGCCGAGGCCCCCAGCGCCTGCGCCTCCCGCAGTTTCAGCACCGCGAAGCGCTCCTCGACCGGGGTCTCCATCCAGAGGCGGCCTCCCCCGCCGCCACAGCACATCGCCTCCTCCCGGCAGCGGTGGAACTCCAGCCGCTCCAGGCCCGGGACCGCATCCAGCACCTCCCGGGGGGCGTCGTAGATGCCGTTGTGGCGCCCCAGGTAGCAGGGGTCGTGGTAGACCGCCCTCAGGGGGACCTCCCGGGTCAGGGCCAGCGCCCCGGACCCGATCCGCTCCCGGAGCACCTCGACCAGGTGCGTGGCCTGGAAGCGGCCGCCGAGGGCGGGGTACTCCTTCCGGAAGGTGTTGAGGCAGTGGGGCGAGGAGACCAGCACGTCCCGGACGCCCAGGTCCTCGAAGAGCCCCGCGTTGTGGGCCGCCAGGTTCTGGAAGGCCGACTCGGCGCCGACCTTCCGCACCGCGTCGCCGCAGCACTGCTCCCCGCCCCCGACGACTCCGAAGGAGACCCCGGCGGCCTGGAGCACCCGGAGGGTGTCCCGGGCCACCCGGGCATTCCTCGGGTCGTAGGCCTGGGCGCAGCAGGGCATCCAGGCATGGGCCTGAGTGCCGTCATACCGCGGAACCTGGCGTTCCCCGGCCCAGGCCATCCGGGCCGAGGGCTCCCCGGACCAGGGGTTGCCGTTGGACTGGACGCTCCCCAGCACGGCCCGGAGGGTCTTCGGTGCGGCGCCGCTCTCGGTGATCAGCATCCGGATCGTGCGGACCACCTCGACGATCTCCACCCCCTGGGGGCACCGGTCCACACAGGCGTTGCAGGTGGCGCACATCCAGAGGTCCTCTCCCTCGTATCCCTCCAGACCCAGCTGGGCCCGGGTCAGGATGTCCCGGACCCGGAAGCGGGAGACCCGGTTCCAGGGACAGGTGCCGCTGCACGTCCCGCACTGGTAGCAGAGATCGAGCGACGGAGCGCCGGATTCCCCGATCAGTTGCGGGACCTCCACCATCGGCGTGACCACGTGGCTCATGGCAACCCCTCTGTTCGAGCCGGGGGCGGTGAGTCTCCTGTTGATACCCCGTGCCTCTCCGCCCCTACGATCCGATGAAAACGCCGTTGTCGGGGGCTGTCAACATCGCGGAACGCCCCGTTTTTGTGGCGGATTGGCCGGATTTCCTGGGGGATATTCGGACCACATACATCCTGTTTGTTCCCCGGCCTCCAGGGCGGGTTCGGGGTATCGGACACACCGGACCACGGCCTCCAGGGCGGGTCTCAGGCCGGGGTCACCGTCCGGATCAGGTGTGTCCAGAAGGCGCAGGTGAGGCGGTCTGTCACATCGCCTCGATCCGCCAGCACCGGTGCACCTGCCGATTCCGGTAGTCCCGGGGGACGGTCTGGTCGGTGATCTCCCGGATGGACCGGGCCGGCAGGTCCCGGAGTCGGGGTTCGAAGCGCTGGTGGTTCGTGCTGAAGAACACCAGGGCCCCCGGCATCGCGACCTGCAGCACCCGCCGGAGCAGGTCCGGGTGGTCCCGCTGGACCTCGAAGCGTCCCCCGGGGCTCTCGGAGAAGGAGGGCGGGTCCACGAAGAGGAGGTCGAAACGGAGGCCCCGGGAGGACGCCCGGGCCAGGAACGCCTCCGCATCGTCCCGATCCAGGTGGCACGAGGGGCTCAGCAGGCCGTTCTCCCGCAGGTTGTCCCGGGTCCAGTCCAGGTACCGGGCCGATCGGTCCACGGTCCAGGAGGCCCGGGCGCCGCCGGCCATCGCCGCGCAGGTGAAGGTCCCAGTATAGGCGTAGAGGTTCAGGAAGGTCCGGTCCCTGGCCAGGTCCCGGATCAGCCGCCGGGTCTCCCGGTGGTCCGGGAACAGGCCCGTGTCGAGCCGATCCTCCAGATTGACCAGGAACACCAGGTCCCGTTCCCGGACCCGCAGTCGCGGACCGCCCTCTCCCAGCGGGACGTAGCGCGGCTCTCCCTCGGGACGGCCGGTGCGGCGTCGGCGGAGGTGCCGCCGGTCCGGCGGGACGCCCAGGGCCTCCCCGACGGCATCGGCCAGGGCCGGCAGGTAGTCCGGGCCGTGCTGCTCCCGGACGTACTCCCCGATCACCAGGTGCCCGGCGTACCAGTCCACCACTGCCCGGACCTCCGGGATGTCCCAGTCGTAGATCCGGAAGGCCTCGATCCCCTCCTGCTGGAATCCCTTCCGCAACACCGCCATCCGCTTCCGGACGCGGTTCGCCAGCATCTCGGCGTGGCGGCGGATGGTCTCTGCGTCGAAGGTCTGCATCGCCGTCTCCGGGCCTTGTCGCCCGCCGTGATTCCGCCGTATATTCGGCCCCTCGCCCCGGTTCGGCAAGGGGGCGTCAGGACACCTGGACAGGAGCCTCACCATGCCCGTTGCGACCACGTCCCAGAAGGCCCGGAAGGAGAAGCCCATCGTGCTGCTGGCCCTGGGGGGGCACGCCTTCATGCTCCGGGGCGAGAAGGGCACGATCCACGAGCAGGAGCGCAACGCCGCCCGGATCTGCCAGCAACTGCAGACCCTGGTGGATCGCGACTACAACATCGTGATCACCCACGGCAACGGCCCCCAGGTGGGGCACCTCCTGCTGCTCAACGAGACCTCCGACGGGTCGGTGCCCCTGATGCCCCTGGACGTGCTGGTGGCCCAGACCGAGGGGAGCCTGGGCTATTTCCTCCAGCAGGCGATGCTCAACGAACTGCGGCGGCGACAACTGAAGCGCTACGTCGTGACGGTGGTGACCCAGGTTCTGGTGGACCCCGAGGACCCGGCCTTCAAGGCCCCTTCGAAGCCCGTGGGGCCCTTCCTGTCGCAGGAGGAGGCCGAGCGGCGCCGGGATCAACTGGGCTGGACCATCGTCGAGGACTCCGGGAGGGGCTGGCGGCGGGTCGTGCCCTCCCCCCGGCCCCTGAAGGTGGTCCAGCGGCACATGATCCGGGAGGCCTGCGCCGAGGGGCACATCGTGATTGCCTGTGGCGGCGGCGGCATCCCGATCATCAAGAAGCCCGACGACTCCTACGAGGGCATCGAGGCGGTGATCGACAAGGACCTCTCGTCGTCCCTGCTGGCGAACCAGATTGGCGCCGACATCTTCATCATCCTGACCGAGGTGCCCCAGGTCTTCGTGCACTACGGCAAGCCGGACCAGGAGGCCCTCTCGGCGATCACCTCCGAGAACCTGATGGACCTCTACCGCCAGGGGGAGTTCCCGGCGGGCAGCATGGGGCCGAAGGTGCTGGCGGTCTGCGAGTTCCTGGAGCGGGGCGGCAAGCGGGCCATCATCACGAATCCCGAGACCCTGGAGGCCGCCCTCCAGGGCCGCGGCGGCACCCACGTCATTGGCGCCTGCTGATTCGCCGGCGGGTCACCCCGGACCTCCGTCGGAAGCGGGATCCGGACCCGATGCTCCCGAGTCCTCGGGAACGTCAAAGCTGGTGTAGCGCCCGCTTCGGGCCACCTGATAGAGGTCCAGGGCCTTCAGGAGGTCGGTCAGGGTGAAACCTGGCTTCAGCCGGGGATTTCGGGAACGAATCACCGGGGGAGATCCGTCGGGCGGAAGCGGGCGGATCCACGCAAACAGTCCCTGCTGGCCCACGGCCTTCTCGAGACCCTCGAAGAGGAGATAGCCGACCTTGTACTCGTTCCAGGGCCGTCTATCGTTGCCTCGGGTATAGGAGGCACCCAGGCCCCTGGAGAACCGGAACTGGTGGTCCGCCCAGGTGGCATGGCCCTCGATCACCAGCTTGCCCTGGAAGAACTGGGAGGCCTCTCGGGACTCCCGGAGGCGCGCCAGATCGAATTCCCGAGACTGGAATTGCCAGTTGTGGCAGTACTCGTGAACCAGCGTCTCTCGCACGGTGTCCTCGGATTCGCCGGGACGGACCTCGACCTGATTGGACCCGGGAAGGTACACCCCAACTGCGTTGTCCGGCAGGGTGGAGCTCCATTGAGCGGGAGCGAGGAAGGACGTTCGGAGCACCATCCATGCGGTGGAACCGGGAGCCTCGGTCGATGGGGTTCCGGCCTCCGCGGAAGGGTGCGGGGGGGCTCCGAACAGTTCCTGCCACAGTCCTCCCCGCATGACACCCTTCTCGTCGGGCAGGCCCAGGACCTCGTCCAGCAGCCGCTGCATGTCGGCATCGGTGGCCGAGGGGCCCTCCTCGTCTCCCCCCAGTTGCCGGCGTCGTCGCTGCCCCTCGTAGAAGCGCCTCCAGTCCGGCTTCTTGCCCAGCGCCGCGCAGGTCAGCAGGTAGGCTCCCTTCCGGCTGACGGCATCCTGGGGCTCGAACCCCTGGTGGGGGAGGAGGTGGACGGGAATGGTTCCAAGCCCACCACAACACGCGGAACACCCATCGTCGCAGTCGCAACGCTCCAGCCGCCGGAGCGTCTGCCGGAGGAGGTCGCCCAGCACGTCCGCGTACAGCACCTGTCCGAGGCCACGGGAGGCCCTCTCGTCCGAAAAGAGACCATGGATCAAGACGCGGTAGCCATTGGGACAGGTGGACTCGGTGTGTTCGTCGCCAGGGGCGTTCGGGACCAGGATCACCCGCAACTCGTCCCGGAAGTTCGTGTACCGCGAGGACAGGACCCCCTCGAAGGCTCGCGCGAATCCGTGCCATGCGGGCCGCTCCTCCAGGGGAAGCCCCTCGGTGTTGGCGCCCGGCGAGGGAACCAGGAACAGGGAGACCCCCACCGTGAAGAACTCCCTCTGGATCTTCAGGGCATGCGGCAGGTCCTCGTGAATCACCTGGGCAGGTTCTTCCACCAGCCGGTCGTCGGTTCGCACCAGGTCGCGCAATGTCTCCTGGATCCGGCACTGCCAGATTCCGCCCCGGACCAGCATGTCCGGGGTCGCTGCGCCCCCGACACCCGGCAGCGCCAGGGAGTCCACCAGCATCAGTCCATACGGGATCTCGGGGAGCGACTCCTCGCCGCCCAACGGACGCAGGAACGGGAAGATGGCGTTCTTGCGCAACTCCCTCTGGACCTCTTCGGAGAACCGGGGCGGCTGATCCGGGTCCAGGGGGCACTCCCCCAGCAGCCGACTGTCGAACCGGGGCTTGCGGCGATCCACCCGGATCGCCACCGACTCCTCGGGCTGGCTGAAACTGATCTCCCCCTCGATCACCGCCGTGCGCTGCTGCTTCTCCTGGTCCTCCCGGGAGAGTTCCCATCGCCGGACATTGCTGACCATCACGGTGGCCGGTGGGTAGCGGCGCATGGCCCGGGGAAACAGGTCGATGAAGACCCGATCATGATCCACGGCCGGATCGAGGTGGGGGCGTCTCCGGGCACGGGTGTGGGCCGTTTCATCGCGGACCTGGAGGAGCCTCCTCGTGGAGCAGCCCCAGGGAACCGCAAACTGCTCCCCGCTGAATGTCGGGTCCTGTCGCCTCCAGTAGGGCCGGATCGAGGGACGGAGTCCCGGTCGGGTCTGCACGAAGACCGAGACCTCCTCGATCCGTCGCATTCTCTGCCAGTCCGCGAGCAGGATCTTCGTGATCCCGCTGGGGAAGACTTCCAGCAGGCGGTCGCCGGGAAGGGGCCTGAGGTAGAAGTCCTCGAACAGCATGGCCATCTCGTGGGCGATGACCGCATCGGAGTGGTCGGGGATCAGGAACGACGGGATCTCCAGGCGTTCCAGGACCCGGGATGGGGTCCAGTTCTCGTCCATGATCGTCCACAGGGTCTCCTGGTCCTCGGGGGAGGAGTCCCCCACGAGGAAGATGGCCCCCTCGGATGCCAGGGCGGGTCGCAGGCAGGAAAGCAGGTGGGCGGGGTTGCCGCCAACGCCCATGACCACGATCAGGTCGTAGTGGGCCCTCCGGTCCAGGGCGATCTCCCGGGACCCCAGGTAGGTCCAGTCCAGGTGGATCTCCTGTTCCCGTCGGTCTGGAGGCAGGTCCCGGGCAAGCAGTTCCGGGATCCGCATCCGGATGAACTCCCGGGCCTCGGGTCCGAGCAAGGGCTTGGCATCCACCACTGCGACCCGGAGGTCCTTCTTTCCCTCCTGTTCCCGCAAGCGGTTGGAGATGTAGCCGATTTCTGACATCAGGGCGATGGCCTCCTCGACGAACCGGGCCCTGGTCAGGACCGGGCGCTCCTGTTCCTCCGGGTCCAGCAACTCCAGCGGAGGCATCCATCCCACCAGGTGGGCCGGGTCCGGCCAGGAAGCGAACTTGTGGAACGGGACATCCTCGTTGTTCAGGAGGAACTTCGCGAGTTCCATCGCGTTGTTCAGGTGCGGGAGCAGCAGGATGAAGGTGGGGGCGCGGCCGAACATCTCGGCGGTCATCCGCAGTCGGGCGATGGCCAGGCGCAGCCGGATCAGGTCGGCCCGAGGGAGGCGATCGGGGTGGTCGATCACCACGTATCGCAGGCGGGCGATGAGTTCCCGTCCGTCACCTCCCACGCGCTTCAACACCGCGTCGGACAGCATCCGCACGTCGGTGAAGATCATGTCCGGCCGTTCCCCCAGGCGGAGGTCCCGGGGCGAGCCCGGGTCGTCATAGGCATGCTGGACCCGGACCTGGGTCAAGAGGCCCGCCGCCTTGAGCCACTGCCCCAGTTGCAGACTGGGGTGGCGGGTGCCCCGGTCCGCCTTCTTCTGTCCCGATGCGTCAGGGTCCAGCGAGTGGCCGGGACTCTCGGCGGAGATGCAATACATGGCTCCCTCCCGGTGCAGCACCGCACCGAGGGAGAGCAGGTTGGCCAGGGTCGTGCGACCCGACCCGGGCCATCCCACCAGCACGTAGTCGATGCTCCTGGAACCCCGACCGGCCTCCGACTGCAGGATCTCCCGCATCGCGCAGGCCTGATCGAAGGAAAGCCTCCGGATGCCGGTGTGGGCGAGAATTCCACGCATTCGAGGGAACCGCTCGAGCAGCGGGCCCAGACCATCCCCCTCCTCGTAGGTCCGGACCTCCCCGGGCAGCCATCGATCGAACAGCACCTGTCGGCGATAGATCGGAGAGGACCGCAGGCGCTCCAACAGTTCTCTGCCGGTCAGGCGCGCCTTCTCCTCGTCCTCGTCGGGGCCTGCCGGCACCTCGGGGTCGCGCCTGGGAGGCAGCAGGTATTCCAGCCGGATCATCGTTGCCAGGCCCAGGGCCACCAGGGCCATCGCAATGCCCGATAGACCCGGCAGGATCTGGAACAGGAACGGGAATGCGGCGTATTGCAGCAAGAAGACGGACCCGAGGACCCCGACCAGGACCCCTGCGAGGAGGATCCACAGCCCAGCCCAACCGGAATTCCTGGTCAGGGAGATGACCGAGGCCCGAAAGGGGCTGAATTCCCCTTGCCTTGCCCCCTGCCGTCCCGCGAGCAGGCCCGAGAACAGGGCGATGACCAACGAAAGGACGAATACCGCCAGATTCAGCAAGGTGGCGACGACCAGTTCAAAGCCGTCTTCCGGACCCCAACCCTCCGGCAGCACGTCCCGGAGCCAGGCCGTGACGTGGTCCAGGTCCAGATAGCGGAAGACCGCCTTGACGTTCAGCAGGAACAGCAGGGCCAGCAGTCCGCCGAGGGCCAGCACGACCAGGCCGGCCACGGCCAACCCCACCTTCCAGGCGAACCTGCGGCGGAGGCGGGCCTCCGTGGATTCCCGCGCAGGCTCGGCGGAAGACCGGGCCTCGGAAATGGGGACCTCCTCGCTCACTGTCGGACCTCCGGCGTCCCTCCGATCCTTCCTGGTTTTCCGACCGTTCCGACGACCCCCAGCACGGTCACGGTGATCGCCATCTCCCGGGGGAGGGCCCGGGCGACCGCACCTGACAGGATCTGTGGCCTTGAGGACAGGTGCCCGATGGCCTCCTCCACATCCAGGCGGTCACGGAGCAGAGACCCGGCGACCACAAAGGTGGAGGCCGAATGCTCATCCCCACCGGGGGGGAGCAGGTTCCTCCGGCTGCCCAGTTCGACCGCCTGGCGAAGCATCTGGTTCCCTTCCAGCCGCCTCTCTCCCACGATGGTCTCCGCGGAGCCCACCGCGGCATCCACCCTCGCGCTCAGGAGTTTTCGGTAGTCATCCAGCGTGACCACGCCGGGCATCTCCCGCAGGCGCACGACCGGAGTCAGCAAGTTGGCCAGGTCGGCCTGGAACTCGCCCTCATCCAGGTAAACGTCCAGGGTGCCCGGGAACCGCCAGTGGAACCTCCCGGTCGAGACCGGTGGGAATTCCTTCTCCATGGCTTCAAGAGCCGTCCTTCGGGTTGCGCGGGATGCCAGTTCGTCCTGGATCAACGTCCCGAGTCCGGCGATCTCGGTCTGGAGGCGGTCCCGAACGGCCCGCATCGAGCGGCGAAGGTCCTCGCTGGCGGCATGCTTGATGCGGCGGATCCGACTGTTCAGAATCCGGACCAGCCTCCCCATCAGCTGGTTGGCCTGGGTTCGCATCTGGTCGGCCGAGGCCCGGCACCGGCGGACCCAGCCCAGGGTTCGACTTCGGACGGCCCAGAAGGCCAGGAAGGCCGCCAGTCCGGCCCAGGGCAGCGCCGTGACCCAGGTGACCCAGAGGGGATTCCCCTTGAGGAGGTCCGAGAAACGCAGCAGCAACCAGGCGATTCCGTACATCGCGATTCCTGCTCCGACCACCTGCAGGAACGTCGCAACGCGACCGGGCAGGGTCGCCGCCTCCTGGATCAGCCGCTCCTCCTGGTCCACCCAGTCCGTCCGGAGGGCCAGGGCCTCCTGCTCCAGGTCCTTCGGGTCCTCGATCCTCTCCTCGGCCTGGTTCCGTCCGATGGCCTGCAACCCCGCTTCCATGCCATCGAGGACGCCCAACATCCGTCCCACCGCCCGGGCGGTGTCCGGGATCGACTGGGGAGTCTCAGGGTGCCGGTTCACCGGCCCCATCATCTCCACCAGGCATTGTTCCAGTTCCGCCGTCTGTTCCCGGATGGTTCCATAGGCCTCTTGGAGCCCCTCCCCCATCATCCGGTCCAGGAAGGGACCCGTGGCGTCCCGGATCGTCGAGATCCACTGGTCGTGGAGATCCTCGGCCATTCGGCTGGCCGAGAGCGATTCCAGGATCCCCGGGCGGGGGAGAACCTGGAAGTCGATTTCCCCGGCGCCCCTGGGAAGCCGTTCCGCAGGACGATTCCTGTCGGTCCCCGGCTCGGGGAAGTCGAACGCGGTGCTCTCGAAGACTTCGGCATCGAGGACCTTCCGGAGGACCTCGAGGTGGGTGTGGATCCGGTCCTCGTATTCCGCCTCGACCTGGCGGGAGAGGGCCTCGAGTCGTGTGAGGTCCGGGACCATGCGGGTCTCGGGTTCCTCGCCCGCCAGCCGGTGCAGCACCCCTTCCCGGAGGAGGTCGTTGAGGGGGTATTCGAAGAGGGAAGAGTGGGAATGAAAGAACATCCGCCGATTCGCTTCCGACTGAATCGCGAAGACCTCCTGGAGTCTGTCCCGATCCGCCGACAGGGCGTTCAGGAGCAAGAGGTCGGTGAGCAGGCGGCTCCTTCCGTAGCCAGCGAAGGGCAGTCGCGTTCCATCCCGTGCGACGTCACCGTAGACGAGCGGCGTCAACTGGCCTCGGCCCAGCCCTCCGGGGCCCTGGAACAGCGCCGGGGCCCGGTCGTCCCGAAACCCCGGTTCACAGAACATCCAGGGCATCAGGCGCACGTCCCCAACGGCCAGATGAGCCTCGCCACCCATTCCACCCTGGGTCAGGCGGGGCTGCAGGGTCTCCAGGAGCCTCCACAGGCCTTCCAGCCGGTTCATCAGGGCCCGTGTCGTCTCCGGGACCTCCCCGCCATCGGGACCTTCCCGTAGCAGCAGCACCGGGACGATCACCAGACAGGGACGCGATCCCTGTCGTTCCTCCCCGGCCGGGACCTCCCCGATGCGCTGGATCATCCGGGTGATGCGCTGGAACAGGAGTTCCCGGGCCGCTGCCTCGTGGTTGTCCTTCTGGCGGCCCCCTGACGGCTCTTTCCCGGGGGCGCTTCCAGGGGCGGAGGTCCGTCCGGGACGGACAATGCAGGTCCCGGCGGGGCCCGCGAGGGCGATGTCGTCGTAGGGGTCTCCGTCGAGGAAGAGGATCTCCAGAGGCTCCAGCAGACGGGCGGCCTCGGGATCGGCAGCCCGGGAGGCCTGCTCGGTACCGTAGATGGCCGAGACCTCCAGGAACACCTGGGCCAGCGGGTCCTCGAGGTCCTCCAGGTCGTTGATCGGCAGCACCAGCAGACTCATCGGACGATCCTTCCCCCGGGAAGCCCCGCCTAGCGGAACAGGGCCGGGAGGCCAGATCCCTTCATCTCTTCCAGTTCCGCCGCGGCCTGATTCAACTGGCGGATCTGTCTCTGCATCAGTTCTACCTTGGAGGTATCCGGCTCTCCCTGGACCTTCCTATCGATCTCCGCGGCCACCTTTCGCAGTTCGTCCGCGGCGCCGTTCCAGCCGATCCCCGGGGTCCCGGGAACCCCGATCGCCCGGTCCTTCACGAGGCTGAACAGGTTCTGTCTCAGGGCCTTGTTGAACGTGACGTACCACTCTTCCGTCCCGTCCAGATCCCGGGAGACGGCCTCGATCCCCTTCCCGAGAATCCGGTTCGCGGCGTACTGGATCGCCTTGTCTCCATCCCGGTACGAGAAATCCCTCGCGATCTTGTAGTTGCCCGAAGAGTCCACCTGGACCAGTCCGAAGTGGACCGCCAGGGCGAGCAGCGCGGCTCCATGGTACTGCTCACCACCGGCCATCTGCTCGTTCCACCTCCGGCCCATCTGGAGGTACTGCTCCGTCAGGTGGGGGCTGAAGTCGGGCTGTTCCCGCATGACCAGCCGGTAGGAATCGATTTCCTCCAGCATCTCCAGGGACTCGACCGATCCTCCCAGCTGGACCTTCAGGATGTCCACCCGGCGGGGGTCCATGAGGTCGTTCTGTTGTGTGCGGAAGTTGGACCTCTGGTCCGCCAGTCCCATCTCCTCGATCTTTTGGATGGCCTGGGGGATGCGAGAGGCGCTGCCATGGTGCATCACGAAGGAGAAGTCCACGATTTCCGCAAGCCTCTCCCGATCGGAGACGAGGCTCCACTGGGTCGCCGCCAGGGCGATGAGGCGATGGAGTCGTCCCGCGATGTAGTAGTCGACGGCCTGTTGCATGGCCGTTTCCAGGTCATTCTGCCAGTCCTGCCGCTGGATCTGGTCCGTTGCCGGGCTTCCGATCTGGTCCTTCAGTTCCGAGAGGAAGCGGGTCCTGGGAGTGGTATCTGGGGCGTCCTTCTCCTGGTGAACCAGTCGGAAGTACTCGTTCAGCGACTGGATCGCCTCCTGTTCCAGGATGAGGTCGATCCGACACCGGGAACCCACCCTGTCCCGCACCCGTTCCGTTGTCTGGTGCAGCAGTGCCTTTCGGTACTCGTCCACCAGTCCCACCGGGTCCCTTCGGGCACGTCGACCCTTCGTCTCTGCGCCGATGAGGACCCGGGAGTCCTCGCCCAGGGACTCCAGCAAGAGGGCCCTGTTCTGGGACCCCATCCCCCCCAGGATCCCGACCGCAGAGGCTTCGGAGGTTGCTTCCACGTCGGACAGAATCCGATCGAGGGTGCTCTCGTCGGTGCCCATCAGGTACTCGGCCTTCAGGCCCTGGTGCTCCCGGGCCTTGCCTCCGGCAGCCGCCCCGATGCCCTTGTGGGCGTCATCTTCCAGGCGCTGGGCCAGCCGGGGATGGGACAGGAACTCCAGGGCCTGGGAACTTCCCTTCCAGAGGGTGTCCAGATGGGCCAGGATCCGGTCGAAAAAGCGCTCGGCGGCGACGATGTTCGCCTCCCACAGCAGGTATTCGACCTTCTTCCGGGCCTCTGCGCTCATCTTCCCGATCTGTTCCTTCATCCACCCTTTCTTGAACCAGGCGAAGTACTGCTCCGCCACCTTCCGAAGGTCCTCGGCCGTCCGGCCCAGGTCGATATCCCGGTGCCCGGAGTTGGCCAGGAACTTCTTCCGTTCGTTCCTCGCAAGCGATTCCCGTTGGACCTGGATCGCCTTCTTCATCTCCTCGAGCCAGTCGGTCAGGAGCCCGAAGGCCCCCGCCTGGGCGAAGTTCTGGACCTTCCGATTGATCCACCACTGGACCCCGGCATCGACGGGCTTTTCGGGATCCCGGGGAAGACGCTCCCAGGTCTCCTGCAGGACCCGGCTACGGGCATCGGCCAGACCGACGAGCCGGTCGTCGATGAAGTTCTTGATCTCCGTCGCCTTGTTGGCGATCGCCTTCGCGTCCGTCAGTGCGTCGACCCCGGCGATGATCCGGTTGAACTGGTCCAGAAGCTCCTTGTTGAAGTTCCCAAACCGTTCCAGCACCTGATTGAACTCCCCTGCCTCCCGGACTCGCAGCACCTTGCCCAGGAAGAAGTCCACATGGTCTTCCAGCGATGCGTCATCCTTCTGGAACACCTCGGTCCCGTCAGGGGTCTCCTCGCGCAGCAGGTGCCTCCACGGGGCCAAGGCCTGCGGACCGCGGGCCCGGGCCGCCTCGACGGCTCGCCAGGCCTGGACATTTGCGACGTGGGACTGGATCTCCCTCGCGGGGACGGTCAGCCGGATGGCGCCGAAACTCCCGATGCCGAGGTACTTGGGCACGTGGACGAAACCGTCCAGCAACCGAGCATCGGCGTCGGCCCCCTCGGCAATGAGGCTGATCCCTTCCGCCGCGATGTCCAACAGGGTCAGGTAGGGGGCCACCAGGTGGTTCGTATCCCGCTTGTCGAGGATGAAGACATGGTCCAGCGGAGGCAGATCCGGGTCCGGACGGCCCGGGCTGGTGGAGAAATCCACGTGTCCGACGTCGGTCCAACCCCGGAACACATAGGGTTCCCGCGGGCGAAGTCGGTCCCTGGAACGTCGATTCAGTTCGTACTGGGTCTCGATCAGCGCTGCGTAGCCGGCGGCGGCAATTCGCTGCTCCACCTGGCTTCCCCGCCACTTCTCCCGAGTGACCGACGCCGGGATGAAGACCCCCATCAACCGGAGGTTCATGCACCGCGGGGCGATCTTGTGCCGCACGATCGTCGCCACATCCAGAAAGGTGCCCCCGCCGGTCCCGTTGCCGAGGCTTCCCACCAGGAAGACGTCGAAGGTGTGGGCGTCCTCGCCGGTCCCCGGAAGACCCTTGGCGGACAGGTGCAGGAAGGCATCGTCGATGGTCTTGGCGATCACCCGGGAATACCAGTAGGCGAAGAACCGACCGTTGGTCCGTACCGCCCCGCATCCATTGCTGAAGTCGATGTCCGGGTCTGCCGTCACGCCCCGACTGTGGGGCCACCAGGCCTTGACCTCCTCTTTCGCCTGCCGGAAGGCATCGGGATACTTGATCGGGCGCACCGGGTTGAAGAAGACTCCGTCGATGGGTCCCTCCTCGGGGTCTCGGGACCGGGCGTCAATGACTGCCAGGGCCGTGTTGCGCGGCGCTCCGACAGTGTCCCATCGCTTGCGGATCCGTCGAACGACCTTGGTCCCCGTGCCCCCCAGTCCGATGATCAGCGTCGGCATCTCCGTCCTCCTTCAAGGTTGCGCCAGGACTCCTTGGGCCCCTCCCTGTCAGGCCTCCTCCTGGCGGATCCAGAAGTCGATCCGCCGGTTCGAGGATTTCCGAAACAAGGACACCACCTTCCGATCGATTTCCACGTCCCTCAGATCGATGGGGACCAGGTCCTTCGTCTCCTCGGCTCCCGGCTCCCGGGCCAGCGGGGCCAGTGGGGCCCCGTCCACCGTGACCTCGGCCGCGGCGGTGCCGTCCTCGTCGCACTCCAGTGCCGCGCACCAGCACCAGATGGCCTGCCCCCCATGGGGACTCGGTCGAATGCCCAGCAGGTTCATCGAGACGGGCTTCCCCTGGGAGGCCGGCAACTTGCGCCAGGAGGCGGTGCTCCCATCGCTCTGGAGGTCCAGATAGAGCGGCTTGCGGAAATAGAGGGCCAGAATGCCCGTCAGGCCCTTCTCGTGGGCGCTCCGCAGGTCCTCCCCCCCGATGGGATGCCCGATCCGCAATCCCGGGGGAAACCGAGGTCGAGTCTTCCAGCGCCAGGCGACCCGGAGCGCGGCCAGGAGGGCCAACAACAGCCCCGCCAGCGCGAGCCAGGACAGGGGGCGGGCCTTCACCTGCACCGGGATGGGAACGCACCACGCCTCCCCCTCTTGGGAGAGGCTTTCGGTACCGCAATCCCGACAATCGACCCGGATCGCGTGCGGATCGCCGGTGGGCAGTCGCGGCTGGACGCAGAGTCGCAACTCGTAGGGCCCGACATCCTGATGAAATCCCCTCCCGACCAGGCTCCAGAGAGGATGCTGGACCGTTGCGGGAACGGTCAACGACACGTCGCTCCCCGCGGGGATCGAGATGCTCGTCCCCCGGACTCCCGCCTCTCCGGACAGTGCCACGAAATCCGAGGCGTCGGCCAGGGGCTCGCCCTTCCGGTAGACCTGGACGGACCAGTCGGACCCGGCCCGCACCTGATCCGGGGGGGTGATCCGGAAGGTCCGGGAGACGGTCCGGTACCGGTGGAACCGATCGGAGACCAGATCCGGCAGCGCCAGGTCCGCCGGGACGCCATTCTGGGTCTCCAGCGAGAACACGTGCGTCGGGTGCCGCTCGACCAGGATGTTGCCCAGGCGGGGCAGGGGCCCCGGTTTGTCACCGGGGGCGTCGGTGGCCTCTTCCGGCAAGTCGGTGGGCTCTTCCGGCAACAGGAAGTCGCTGAAGGGATAGACCCGCTTCAATTCGTTGCACAACTGCTGCCGGTCCAGGCGGATGGGGTATTTCCCGTCCGGGATCTGGACCGAGGGGATCACGACCTCGGTTTCGCCGTTCCGAACTCCCTGGATCTCCAGTTCCAGGGTGGACCGGTCGATGTCGCCGGTTGCCAGCAGGCCCCGAGGAGGGGCGTGGATCATCCACTCGGGTGTGGCCCCCGAGGCCCCATCGATGCCCCACTCGGTGACGGCCTGTACGTGCAGCAGCGAGTCCGGGACGGGGGTCGGATCCCCGGTCGAGGCGTCGCCCCGGCAGATCCTGGGATCGTCCTGGTCCTCCGGGGAAACGACATCCCGGGCATAGAGGACGATCCGACGACCGACCTGCACCTTCAGCGGTTCGGAGGGCCGCGCCTGCTCGGGGTCCACCCGGGCCGAATCCGGAGGAATGGCGGGACCCACCTGCACCATGTACAGCACCCGATTTCCTGGTGGGCACGGGGCGTTCACTTCACGTGTCACGTCCCACTGCCAGAGCACGACACGATTTTGACTCTTCTGGGCCTTCATCCAGCGGTCGTAGGGGCGATTGTCCAATCCGTGGGGATCTTCGTCACCGTCGGTGAAGACGTAGAAGGCAAAGAGCCCCGCCTCGTCCGGGAGCGGGTCCGACAGTTGCAGGGTCGGCCGCCCCAGCAGTTCCTTGAAGATTTCGAAGGTGGAGTAGGCGATGAAGGTCCAACGATCCTGGTACTGCTCGCAGTCTTCCGTGAAGAGGTCCGGGAGTCGCTTCAGTGCCTCTCCTGGGGAAACCCCCTGGAGGATCGCCTGGTGCCGATCCTTCTCCCCGAACCGGTAGAAGGACAGCACGACGTTCCCGTCGTCCCGGATGCAGTTCAGCATGCCGGTCGCTACCCGCTGGACGTCCCGAATTCTTCCCTTCCGGCACTGCGCCTTCATGGACCCGGACCGATCCAGCAGAAACACCACGTGCTTCTTCGGGATGGCCTTCGATTCCACCGAGGCGAGCAGCAGGAGGAAAAGCACCAGCCCACCCCAGAAGGTGCTGGTTCGCCAGGGTCGGCCCCCGGAAGGCATTCCACCTCCTCGTTCGAATCGGAAACGAGTGTCGTTGTAACCCTGGTGGAGGGATTTCGTCAATGGGGAATCGGATCGCATCCCTTGACGAAGGGGTCGGGTTCGGGGGATTCTCCGGCAGGGTGGTATCGGGGAGGGAGTGCATGCTGCCGGGAAATCGACGGGTTTTCGTGGCGGGATACGCCCAGAGCCCCTTCGGCAAACTGGGGGCGATGAAGGTCGAGGAGGCCATCCGGCTGGCGGCCCGGGAGGCCGCGGCGGCGGCGGGCGTGCCCCTGGAGGCCGTCGAGACGGCCTCGGTGGCGGGCCTGCTGGCGCCGCTGCTCCAGGACCAGACCCTGCTGGCAGGTCTGCTGGCGATGGAACCGGCGATGGCGGGCAAGCCCATCGAGACGGTGGAGAACGCCTGCGCCTCCGGGGGACAGGCGGTCCTGACGGTGGTCCGGAGGCTGCTGCTGGGCGAGGCCGACGTGGGCCTGGCGGTGGGCATCGAGAAGATGCGCGACGACGAGGGGAAGGCCGACGGGAAACTGCTCGGCAAGGTGCTGGGCACCGCCTCCCACCTGGAGGAGCGGCCGGGCAAGGTCTTCGTCTTCCCCCACATCTTTGCCGAGGTCCAGGCGGCCTACATGGCCCACTGGGGCGTCACCGAGGAGCAGCTGGCCCACGTGGCGGTGACCTTCTATGCCCACGGAAACCACAACCCCCTGGCCCAGATGCAGAAGGTCGAGATGACCGTCGAGAAGGTGATGACCCTCGAGGGACCCAACCGCTACATCGCCGAGGGCCTGCCCCTGAAGACCTTCGAGTGCTCCCAGATGTCCGACGGCTGGGCCGGGCTGGTGCTGGCCACCGAGGAGGGGATGCGCCGGCTGGGGATCCCGGCATCCCGGGCCGTGGAACTGGTCGGGTTCGGCCAGGCGACGGACCCCCTGTCCACCCGGGGGCGGGACGTGCTGCACCCGGCGGGGGCCTACCGGGCGATGCAGGCGGCGTACCGGATGGCTGGCATCACCGCTGCCGACGTGGGCGTCGCCGAGGTGCACGACTGCTTCGGGATCATGGGGGCCCTGGCGGTGGAGATCCTGGGCCTGGCGGAGCCGGGCCAGGGGGCCCGCTACTTCGTCGAGGGCCATGCCCGGGTGGACGGCGGCAAGGTGCCCATCAACACCTCCGGGGGCCTGATCGCGAAGGGGCACCCCATCGGGGCCACCGGCGTGGCCATGATCGGCTGGAATTCCTGGCAGTTGCTGGGACGGACGCCCGAGGCCCTCCGGGTCCCCGGGGCCCGGTACGCGGCGTCGTTCAATATCGGAGGCCCGATCTGCGCCTCGGTGACCACGGTGCTGAAGGCCCCGTGACCCGGTGCGCCTCCTCAGTCCTCTTCCTCCTGTGCCCCGGCATAGGCCTCCCGGTTCTTGCGGCCCTGGGGGCACCGGTAGCAGGCCGACCGCTTGCGCTCGAAGGCGTTGGCCTCGAGGTAGTCGTTGAGGCACTTGTCCAGGGTCAGTTCCTTCCGCCGGGCCCGGCAGTGAAAGGTGTCCACCAGGTCCCGGAGGTCTTCGGACGCCGAGGTGAATCGCATGGCTTCCTCCCTGGTCGCAAAATCGGACCTTTATGGTCCTGGAAAACACGATACTGGGGACATCGGGGAAAGTCAACCAGAAAACAATGGTTGCTCTAGATTCAGGAAAATATAACGAAAACAACAGGATCAGGCGGGAGGGTGGCGTCGTTCCCATTCGGAGAGGATCCAGGCCGCCACCTGCCGGGGGGTGGTCCCGGGGCCAAACCCGGCGTCGAAGCCCAGTTCCAGGGCCGTCTCGTGGCGGATCCGGGGCCCGCCGCAGGCCATCAGGAGGCGGTCCCGGAGGCCTGCCGCCTCCACCAGGTCCACCCACTCGGCCAGATTGGACAGGTGGACGTCCTTCTGGGTCACGACCTGGGAGACCAGCACCACGTCGGCGTCCGTGGCCTGGACCTCGTGCAGGAGCCGCTCGTTGGTCACCTGGGCGCCGAGGTTCCGGACCCTCAGGGCCGGGTACCGCTCCAGGCCGTACTCCCCGGCAAATCCCTTCATGTTCAGGATCGCATCGATTCCCACCGTGTGGGCGTCGGACCCGGTGCAGGCCCCGACGACCCGGAGGGGACGCCCGGCGACTCGCAGCAGTCGCTCATTGATCTCCTCGAAGGAGGCCTCCAGGGCCTGGACCCGGGGCACCAGGGTCCGGGTGACGTCCACCGCGTGCCGGCAGCGGCCATAGAGGATGTAGAACGAGAACCCGTAGCCCAGGTCCGCCCGGTGATACACCTGGGGTTCCTCCAGTCCCATCCGCAGGGCCAGTTGCCGGGCGGCCTCCTCGGCCTCCGGGCAGGCCGGAAGGGGCAGGGAGAAGGAGACCTGCACGACCCCGTCCCCCAGGGTGTCCCCGTAGGGGCGGACCTGCTGCAGGTCCACGCCGGGCACGACGGCCAGTTCCGGTCGGTTCATCGGTCGCCCTCCTGATCGGTCATCCGGTCGAGGACCTCCTCCACCGGGTTCTCGTAGTCCGGCTCCCGGAGGGCCACTCCGTCGAGCCCCCGGCCGCCCTCCGGGGACCGAGGGATGTCGGCGAAGACCCCCTCGGCCAGGGCCTGGAAGAGCCCCCGGTCCCGGACCTGACGCAGCAGGGCCTCGGCCCGATCCAGCACCTCCCGGGCCCGACGCTGGATGCGCCCGTCAGGCTGGAATCGAACCTCCTCCTCCAGGTGTCGGGCCGCCTGCTGGATCATCCGGGCCGACTCCAGCGCCAGTACCCGGTCATGGACGTGGGGGGTGTGCATCGCCTCGGTCATCATGCCCAGCAGGTGAATCCCCTGGCCGGTCCAGACGCTGACCAGATTGAAGAGGGCGTCCTGGACGTGGCCCCGGAAGATGTCTCCGGTCATGTACCGGGTCGGCGGCATGTACTTGATGGGCGACCGGGGGAAGACCTCCCGGACCAGTTGGGCCTGGGCGATCTCCCACAGCAGCATGTCCTCTTGCCAGGGATTCATCTGCATCGCGTGGCCCAGCCCCAGTTGCTCGGGCCGCAGGCCGCATCGGAGCCCGATCTGCTCGTTGATGAACTCCGACGCCAGCACCGTGTGGCCGGCCTCGAAGGCATCGGCGGTGGTCAGGTAGTTGTCCTCGCCGGTGTTGATGATGATGCCGGCGGCGGCCGAGATCCGGCGGCTGAAGGCCTGGTCCGTCAGCGTCCGCTGCATGTTGATGTCCCGGAACAGGATCCCGTAGAGGGCGTCGTTGAGCATCACGTCCAGCCGCTCCAGGGCCCCCAGGGCTGACATCTCGGGCATGCAGAGGCCCGAGGCGTAGTTGCAGAGCCGGACGTAGCGCCCGTGGGTCCGGGATGCCTCGTCCAGCGCCTGGCGCATGATCCGGAAGTTCATCTGGGTGGCGTAGGTGCCCCCGTAGCCCTCGGTCGTGGCCCCCTCGGGGATGTAGTCGAGCAGGCTCTGGGCGGTGCTCCGGATCACCGCAATCACCTGGGCCCCGGCCTGGACGCAGACCTTGGCCTGGAGCGTGTCCTCGTAGATGTTCCCCGAGGCCACGATGACATAGAGCAGGGGATGGGGCCCTTCTCCCAGGTCCCGGATCAACTGCTCTCGCTGCCGGACCGTCTCCTGGACCCGCCGGGCCCCCGCCTCCGCCAGGTCCCGGGCCAGGGACCGGCACTTTGGCACCAGAGACTCGGGGGGGCGATCCAGCGACAGCCTGCCATCGGCGATGGCCTGCGCCGCCTCCTGGGGGGACAGGCCGCTGCGCACCATCGCCCCGGCGAAGGGGATGGCGATGCCCAGGCCCAGGGCGCCGGCCTGTCGTGCCTCCTCGACGACCCGGTTGACCAGCGGCACGCCCTCGGGGTCGGCCCCCTCCACGCCCATCCACCGGAGCGTGGCCCGCTCGATGGAGGTGGTGGTCCGGGCCCTGGCAAAGCCCGTCACCTCCCGGGCGATCTCCGCCGCGAGCCGGCGGCACTCCTCGATCACGGTCGGGTCCAGGTCCAGCAGGTTCCTCATCGGTCATGCCCCCTTTCACGTCGGCGGGTCCAGCACCAGGGCCGGGATCGGGGCGGCGACCCGGGCGACGGCCTCCCGCAGGTCGGCGGCGGGCAGGGTCCACCCCAGCACGCTGTAGGGGTTCACGGTGACTCCGAGCACCGGGGCCCGGTCCGCGACCCGGACGACGATGCCCCGTCGCCGCCACCGATCCAGGTCCGGGGGGCCCAGAAAGACCCTCGTGGGGTCCCTGGCGACGACCTCTCCTGGGGTCCCGACCCTCTGGGCCAGCGCGGCCATCCGGTCCACCGTCAGGGCGCCGGTCACGGCGACCCCTGGCGCCAGGTCCGGGCCCTCGATGGTCCCGGGGGCCGCGGCCTTCCGGGGATTCCGGTCCGTCACCGGTTCCAGGGTGGCCTCCAGGGACTCGTCGGATTCCTCCGGGTCCCCGGTCTCCCGCCGGGCTGCCCGCCGGAGATCCTCCCGGTCGGTCATCGGCAGCATCAGCCGGTCCAGCACCTCCCGGGTCCGGGCCGCCACCTCCTCACAGGTGCGTCCCAGCACGGCCCCGGTGGCCAGGATCACCGCGTCGGCGACCCGGGGGTCGGCGGCCATCGTCCGCTGCCACGCGCCGTCCAGGAAGACCCGCCGGGCTCCGAGCCGGCGCATCCGGGATGCCGCCCCGGCCAGGTCCCGCCGGGACCGCACCCCCGCCAGCAGCACGGTCCCTGCCTCGACCACCTCGCCGATGACCAGTTCCCCTAGCAGGGTGCGTCCTCCGGTGCCTTCCAGCACGCGGCTCCTGGCCGTGCCGGCCCGCAGGGCCTCCTCGGCGGTGGCCAGCAGCGTGCCGGCTGGCGCCAGGACGCGGGGTTTCGGGACCCCCAGCCAGAAGTCCGCCTCCTCTCCGTCGATCCCGATCGAGAGGATCCCGACCCGCTCCCCTCGGTCCGTGCATCCCTGGATCAGGGCGTTCAGCGTGGTCGTCTTGCCCGTGTTCTTGCCGCATCCGACCACCGCGATGACGGCCGGGTCGGCGGCATCCACGAGGTCCAGGATCCTGCTCACCGGAGACCTCCCGGGGCATCCTATGGCACCTCGGCCGCCGGCCGCAAGGTGACCTGGGGCGTCCGTCCCCGTTCTGGTCGGGTCCCGACGGATGGACGGGCCCTCGGAACCTGGGCGATCCGCAGGTGGCGGGACGGGAGACGACCGGCGGGTGAACGCCGAAGCGGACTACAGGGAGTGCTTCAGCTTCGGGGCGGGCTTGAAGCCGACCGTCTTGGAGGCCTTGATCTTGATGGACGCGCCGGTCCGCGGGTTGCGGCCCTTCCGCTCCTTGCGGGTCCGGACCGTGAAGGTCCCGAAGCCCGGGAACGAGAAGCGCTTGTCCTTCTTGATCGCCACGCGCATCGCGTCGAACACCGCCGTGAGCACCGCCTCCGTCTGCTTCTTCGTCAGCTCCACGCCCTTCGCGTTCTGGATCTCCTGGATCAACTGAGCCTTCGTCATGACCGTACCTCCTCCCTTCCTTCCCAGACCTTTGAGTGACGCGGCCGTCACTCGCCCGGCAGTCCGAACATCCAATCTGGAAGCCGTGCTGCCACTCATGAGCATGAGCAAGACCAAATCTGGCAAGAAGATCCGAGTCTGTCAAGAGGTTTTTTTCAGGGGTGCCAGATTTTCTGGGCGATTTCTCCCCAAATGCCGGAACCGGGCCTTCCAGAATGAATGATTTCCGATGGTTGGAAGGGGGGTGGGTCAGGTCTCTTGACCCAGGCGGGAGGCCAACTGGTAGATCTGGTCCTTCATCCAGAGCTTCTGTTTCTTCTTGATCGCCAGGTCCACCTGCTCCTCGGGGCTCAGCCAGGGCTTCTGTTCCAGTTCCGTGATCTGGACATCCAGGTGGCGGTGCTGTTCCCGGAGGGCCTGCAGGTGCGCCAGCGACGCCTCCCGATCCACCGGTGCCTCGTCGGTTCCCATCGGAGACCTCCTTTCCGACCGGAAACCTGGATGCTAGGTCGGTCCGCCGCTCCCGGTCAAGTCCGGGGCTCAGTGGCAAAAGGCGTCGGCACGGCACCAGGTGCCGGTGGGGCAGTCGGAGTCGGTCAGGCAGCCCTCGCGGCACTGGCCGTCGGCGGCGCAGTGGTAGGCCAGGGGACACTCGGCCGACAGGAGGCACCGCTGGACGGTCCAGCACCCGCCGTCGGCGCCGCAGTAGGCGTTGGAGAGGCAGTCGGCGTCCTCCAGGCAGGCCCCGGAGACCGCGCACTGGCCCCCGGCGCAGTACTGGCCGAAGGGGCAATCTTCGTCCCGCCGGCAGAGCCCCGCAGGGAGGCACCGGCCATTGGCGGCGCAGAAGAAGCCGACGTCGCAGTCGTGGTCCGAGTAGCACAGGGGCGGCACCCAGCAGAGGCCGTCGGTGCCGCAGTAGGTCCCGGCGGGGCAGTCGGCGTCGCCCCGGCAGACCGGCGACCGGGCGTCCTGGTAGCAGAGGCCGTCACCGCCGCAGCGGTAGCCGCTCGCGCAGTCGCCGTCCCACCGGCAGCCTTCGTAGTAGAGGCAGGCCCCCGAGTCGAGGTCGCAGTACATGTCGGCGGAGGGGCAGTCCCAGTCGCTCGCGCACCCGGTGGGGTAGTACCCCGACCCGTCGTCGTCCAGGTCGATGAAGCAGCCGGCGGGGGAGAGGGAGAGAGGCAGGACCATCAGAAGCCATCGTCGAGTCTTCATGGCGTCCTCCAACGCGCAATCCGACCTCACCGACGATCGGCCCGGGGGGATTATTTTCGGGAAGGTCACCGGGTGGCGGCCTCGTTGCAGGTGGAGGGCGAGACGCAGGCCCAGCAGTGCCCCTGCACCGCCAGGACCCGGGGGGGATCGCAGGTCGGCGCCGGCATCGGGCACTCCGGATCGGTCCCGTCATCGCAGGTGCAGGTGTTCGGGAAGACGCACCGCTCGCAGCCGTCGATGACGGCCATCACCTTGTCCGGGTCGCAGGGAGGCGGGATCACGCGGCAGAGGATGGGGCCGCCGTCGCTGCACGCCTCGTCGAAGGGGTTGAGGCAGGCCCGGGTCTCGGGGTCCACCGGGACGGCGACGGCGGCCGAGAGGCCCTGCTGGCCCCCGGCACCGGTCACTCGGGCCCGGAAGAGGACCGACTCGCCGACCTTGGGGGGATCGGAGAAGTGAAAGACCGTGAGGGCCAGCGTGATCGCATGATCCTGGGCCAGATCTTCCTCGATCGGGATCTGGCCCTCCCGGCCCGTGAAGGCGTTGACCGCCACCTCCAGCACGGATCGGGCGGGCATCGAGGTGTGCCAGGTCAGGGGGACCTCCCAGGTGGGGAAGAAGTCACCGGGTCGGGGAGGCCGACAGACGGGCCTGGCGAGGTCCAGCGTCACGGTGATCGGGTAGGGCTCGCAGAAGCCGATCCGGTCCTCGGCACAGGCGCCGCAGACCGGGCAGAGTTCCACGCAGCCGCAGCCGACCGCGCCGGAGCAGAAGGACCCGTCGGGGCAGTCCCGGTCGTCCCAGCAGCAGGCGGAGTCGCCGGGACACGCCGGGCCGGTCGGGGAGGGCAGGCAGCGGCCCGGGAGGTGGTCCCAGAGGTCCTGGCGGCGACAGACGTGGTCCTCGGGGCAGTCCCGGTCGGTGCCACAGCACCCTCCGGGGAGCGGCAGGCACCGGCCGGGTCCCTCCTCGATGTCGCAGATCCGGCCGCAGGGACAGGCTGCGGCGCCAATGCACTGCTGGGTGTCGTAGCAGTCCTGGTCGGACCAGCACTCCCCGGGGGCCGGGGCCGGCACGCAAACGTTCCCGGGTCCGCAGACCTCGAAGGCCGGGCAATCGTTGTGGGTCCGGCAGCAGTCGGGGGCCCGGGAGATGCATCGCCCCGGGATGTCGCAGCCGTCCATCGAGGCATCCTGCCCGCAGCGGCAGGGGATGGCGCCCTGGCAGACCTCGTCCCGAGCGCAGTCGCTGGAGGTCCAGCAGGACCCGGCCCCGGGGCCCGGGAGGCAGACCCCCATGCCGCCGGGCACCGGGACGCAGCGCAGGCCGTCGGGGCACTGGTCGTCCGAGAGACAGCAGGTCGGCCCGGGGGCATCGGTGTCGGGGGCATCGGTGTCGGGGGCATCGATGTCGGCGGTATCAAGGGTTGGGGTCGGGTCCAGTGCCTCCAGGGGGTCGCCGGGGGCCGGGTCTTCCGGCGTCGCATCGTCCTCGGGCAGGTCCGCCGGGGCATCGGCCGGGTGAGGCGGGACCTCGGGGGCATCGGCCGGCAGGTCCCGCGGTCCGGGGTCCCGGCCGGTCGGGGAGCCGAGGCAGGCCACGAGGCCGGCCGCCAGGAAGATGGTGACGGCTGGGAGAAGCACGCGCATGGGACACCTCCCGCAGGGGGGAGTCCCCGGAGGCCCGCAGGCCGCCGGGGGCCAGAGGAACCTGCCGCGGTTCACAGAACCGGGGATCGGGACGACGCCAGGTGGGAACCTATCGGGGCTCGCAGAACCAGGGGCCCGGGCACCGGGTGCCGCCACAGCGCAGCACGTTGCAGAACGACCCGTCCGGGCAGTCGGCGTCGGACTGGCAGACCTGCTTGCAGACGGACACCTCCTGACAGGGCATCTCGCAGGGGGGATCCTGGTTCACGCAGGGGGGACAGACGGTATCGGTCGTGCAGGCCATCCCGTCGGGGCAGACCCCCGCGGCGTCGCACGGGATCGGAAGGACCGTGTCCTGGCACTTGCCCGGGGCGTCCGGCAGCAGGCAGAGGGCCCCCGGGGGGCAGATCCGGGCCCCGACGCAGGTCTGGCCCGCCTCACAGTCCCGGTCGGTCCAGCAGCGGTCCACCTGCAACTGGCAGGTCCCCTCGCAGGGCGGGTAGATCATGATGCAGACCTCCCCGGGCGGGCAGCAGGTCAGGGGGTCGGTCAGCGTGATGATGCACCGGAGCCCCTCGCCGCAGTCGGCGTCGGACCGGCACTTCGCCGGTTCGGGGGTCCCGGGCACGCACTGGCCCGGCCGGTCCGGCAGGATGCAGTAGGCCCCCGGCGGGCAGATGGAGGCCCCTTCGCACCGCTGTCCCGGCCCGCAGTCGGCGTCCCCCCAGCAGTAGCCCGGGCGCAGCACGCACTGGCCGCCCATCGGGCAGGGGGGGATCTCGGGGATGCAGAAGGCGTTGGGCGGGCAGCAGGCCAGGGGCCCGTCGTCGGCGTAGCCCGGGAACACGCAGGTCTCGTAGGGGGCGCAGTCCCGGTCCGACTGGCAGCCGCCGCAGTTCTCGTCCACCATCCCGTTGCAGTCGTTGTCGAGGCCGTCACAGGCCTCGAAGGCCCCCGGGAAGACGCTGGGATCGGCGTCGTTGCAGTCCTTGTCCCGGCAGACGCCGTCGCCATCCTGGTCGATGCAGCCGCCCTCGGGCACGCACTGGCCGCAGCACATCGCGATGCACCCCATGTCCGGGGCCGCGTCGGGGCAGCAGGACAGGCACTGGCTGGTGTCGCAGACATACCCGACGGGGCAGACGGCGTCGCTGGAGCAGGGGATGTAGGAGGACTGCACGCACTTGCCGGGACGGTCCGCGACGAGGCAATAGGCCCCGGGCGGGCAGACGATGGCCCCCTCGCACCGCTGCCCCGGCAGGCAGTCCCCGTCGGTCCAGCAGTAGCCCTCCTGCAGGCGGCAGACGCCGGCCTCGCAGGGGGGGATGTCGGGGAGGCAGCGGGCGTTGGGCGGGCAGCAGGACAGCGTCCCGTCCGGCAGCGGGACCGGCTGGTTCAGGTCGCAGTACTCGTAGGGCAGGCAGTCGCGGTCCTGGACGCAGGAGACCGGGGGCCGGCAGTCCTCGTCCACCATCCCGTCGCAGTCGTCGTCGAGGCCGTTGCCGCAGACCTCCGGCATCGACGGGTCGCAGGCCGGCCCGCAGAAGCCGTGGTCCACCGGCGGGCACTCGCACACGCAGTCCGTTCCGGCCGCCGGGTCGCAGTCGCAGGGGGGGCAGAGGCCAGTCCAGTAGCACCGCTCCCCGGGCTTGCAGTCCAGGTCGCTCCGGCACTGGCCCGGCTCCTGGGGCTTCTCGCAGACGCCAAAGACCCGGCAGGGGGCCCGGCACGGCGGATTGTCGTACACGCAGGGGGGACACTCGGTCTTCTGGACACAGACGAGCCCCTTGGGGCAGGGCTGATTCTCGTCGCAGTACAGCGGCTCCTGGTCCGGCACGCAGCGGCCGTAGCAGACGTCACAGACCGGGCAGTTGGGGTCGGTCAGGCACTCCCCGTCCCGGACCGAGCAGTGCATGCCCTCGGGGCAGTTCTCATCGGAGTAGCAGCCCGCCGGGGGTTCCTGCCGGGGCTGGCAGCGCCCCTCGATGCAGGCGAAGCCCTCGGGGCAGACCTGGTCGGTCTGGCACTGGAGGCCCTCCAGGCACTTCTCGAACTCGGGGGTCTGCTCCCAGCCGCAGGACCCGTTGGGGCCGAAGGCGCCGCAGCGGCTGTACTTCAGGCATCCGAACCACTCCTGGTACCAGCACGGCGACGCGATGTCGGTGCCCACGGGGACGCAGAGTTCCCCGGAGCAGCCGCCGGTCACGCAGGTCGGCGGAGGCGGCTGGTCCTGGACGCAGACCCCGTGCTGTTCACAGGGCATCATGCAGGGGACCGAGGCATCGACGCAGGGGGGGCAGACCTCCTGGGCCTCGCAGTGCATCCCCTTCGGGCAGTCGGTGTCCTGTTGGCACTCGGCCGGGGGCTCCTCGGTGCAGTCGTACTGGCAGGCGCCCTGGACGCAGGACCAGGTCCCCGGACAGCGCACCGGCGCCGGCTTGTCGGCACAGTCGGCCACGACGGTACACTCGGCGGCGGGCTGGCTGCACTGCCACTGGCAGGCCCCGTCCAGGCACTGCCAGGCCCCCAGGCAGAGGACATGGGGCAGCCCCTCGCAGTCGGCCGGGGCCAGGCACTGGTCCCCGTCGGAGGGGTCCGGGTCGATGGGCCCGCACCCCCCTCGGGCGCCCATCGTTGCGAGGGCCAGCAGCAGGATGCCGGCCCCCCTGGACCACGCAGGTGAACGGGATGTGGCGTTCATGGCAAGACCTCCTGAAACGACTCCATTCTATCGGTTCCTCGCCCCGGAATCCACCCCGACCCGGGACCCTGTCTGGGAACCCCGGTGGGATGGAGTAGCAGGAACCGTGCCTGGCATAACTACAAGGAACAAGATGCCTTTTGGGTTCGTGTTGGGCGGCCGTGGTCCGGGAGGTGTGATCGGGCGATCAGGGTCGGGTCGGTCCGAGGGTCAGGGCCAGGCGGAGGCCCAGCAGGAAGGAGTCGGAGGGACACAGGGCGCCGGACCCGTCGGCGGCGGTGCAGCCATGGAGGTCCCGGGCATAGACGCCGAACAGCGCGATGGACCGCCAGAGGGTGGCATCGGCCGAGACGGCCGCCAGCAGGCGGTCGGGGCTCCGGGCCGGGTGGGCGAGGCCCCGGGCCCGGAGGGTCCCGGTGACCTGGAGATGGTCGGGCCAGCGGGCCGCCAGGGAGGCCGAGACGGTGGCGAAGTCCCACCGGGGGTCGTGGTGGAACTCCCCGGCGAGGTCCAGCCAGGGGCGCCAGGCGAGGCCCAGCCACACGGCGGATCCGTGCCGGCCCTCGGGGGCCAGGTCCCGGGCCCGGGCCTTGGGACTGTCCCGCCAGAGGTGCCGGTCGGCCATGTAGAGGCCATCGAACCAGGGCAGCACGGCCCGGGGGCCCAGATAGCGCCACTCGCCGCCCAGGAGCAGCCGCACGTCCTGATGAGGGGCCAGGGCCAGCGTCAGGCCCGCGTGGGCCCCGTCGGAGACCCCCAGGCGGGTCCAGGCCCCGTGGGGGGTCACCTCGACGGTCCGGGACCGCCAGAGGGCCCAGCGCAGGTCGATGGACCCTGCCAGGAGCCCCTCCCGGCCCGAGGCGGGCAGGCCGGTCCGGTCCAGGGGCCCCGGGCGGGCATCCCAGGGCATCCGGAGGTCCCCGGCCAGGGTTAGGCCGACCTCCAGGCGTCCGAAGAGGCCCCGGTCGTCGGCCCAGTAGAAGGGCCGGAGGGCCACGCGCCCCCCGATCACCTCCGGGTCCAGGAACGAGTCCAGGAAGCACAGGGCCGCGACGGGCCGGACGTCGAAGGCCGCGACGAACCCCGTGCGCCAGTGGTCAGGGTCGATGGTGGACACGAAGTCGGACACCAGGTTGCCGGTCCCCAGCGAGAGGCCCTCGATGGGGGCCAGGCGCAGCCACCAGGCATCCCCGGGCCCCTGCCAGGCCAGTTCCGAGACGATGCGCCCGAAGTCGGTCCGCTCGTCCCAATCGGCCCGCCGCAGGCCCCGGCCGTCGAAGCGCACCGGAGCCGCCAGCAGGCCTCGGAAGGCCCGGACCCGGCCGCCGACGCCCAGGTCGAAGCCGAAGGCCGCCTCCCGGTGGATCATGCCCCCGAGGCCCGACGCGAAGCCCTCGACGGACCATGCCGGGTCCCGGTCGGCGGTCGGGGCGGCGGCGCCGGTGGCCGCAGTGGTCCCGGGCGGGTCGGCCCGGGCCGGGAGGGCCAGGGCGATGACGCAGAAAAGGCCGGCGAATCGGGAGGTTCCCGCCATGGGGGCATTCTAGCACCGGGCGCCGGGGCCCCCAAGGTCCTGGCGCCGGGGCCGGGGCTACCGGGGGCCGAGGCCCGTCAGGGCGCTGCCGACGAAGCCCTGGAAGTCGATGGCGTCGTTGCGGACCAGGCTGAAGCGGGAGGTCGGGTCCGGGAAGGCGCCCCAGTAGTTGTCCCGGCAGTTCACGGTGCCGGTGGCGGTCATCGCCGACAGTTCGGTGCTGCGGACCACCGTGGGGTCGTTGGCGGTGCGGTAGTAGAAGCCGCTGATGGCCATCGTGCCGGAGTAGGACGACCCCTGGTAGTCGGCCACCTGGGCCACCAGACGGGTCGCCCCGAAGGTCTCGATGAAGGTCACCAGGGGGCCCAGGGACGACGCGCTGTTCCAGATCGTGGCCCCGTTGGCGTCGTCCTTCTTCACGTAGCCGGAGACGTAGTTCGAGGAGGAGTCGGTCTCGCTGTACTGGACCCGCAGGGCCAGCACGGTCTCGTCGCCGGGGGTGGCCCAGGGGGCCGAGGTGAAGGTGCCGTAGTCGCTGCCGGTCGTGGACACGGCCAGGGGGGCCGTGGCGATGATGCCCGCCCGCCGGACGGCGTTCCCGAAGACGTTGCAGCCGGTGATCGCCAGGGTGGGATTGGCGGTCCCCTCGGACAGCAGCAGGACCCCCTCGTCGTCGTTGTACTTGACGTTGCTGTGTTGGAGGCTGCCGGAGGTGGCCCCCTCGACCCGGATGCCGACGCCGTTGTACTGGACATTGCAGTAGTCCACTGGCGCCGATGCCCCCAGCAGGTAGAGGCCGTGCTGGGCGTTGTTGGCGAAGGTGCTGTCCTCGATGGCGGTGGCGGTGGCCCGGTTCAGGAAGACGCCGCTGCCGCCGTTGTGGGCGAAGGTGCTCCGGGCGATGCCGACGCTGCCGCTGCTGCCGACGACGTAGAGGCCGTCCCCGGTATTGTGGTGCAGGTTCCCCTGGGTCAGCGTCACGTTGCGGGCCGACTCCAGCGAGATGCCTCGGTTGTTGCCGGTGGCCTCGACCCGGGTCAGGGTCACCTGGTCGGCGGTGCCGTTGGACCGCACCCGCAGGCCCTGTTGGAAGTCGTTCCGGAAGGTCACGTCGGCCAGGGCGTGACTGCCCGTCTCGAGACGCAGGCCGGTGTTGCCGTTCTCGAAGACCGCCCAGGCGATCGTGCTGGAGCCGGTGCCGCCAAGGAGGGTCTCCTGGTAGGCCTTCCGGACGTCGCCTCCGGCCGACGAGAAGACCACCGGGGCATCGCTGCGCCCGCGGACGTCCACCGTGCAGCCGGTCATTCGCAGCGTGTAATCCCCCATGCCGTTGTCGTCCTGGTCCACGGGGGCGAAGAGGACCCGCGTCCCCGCCGCCAGCGTGACCGGGACCCCCTGGATGTCCAGATTGCCGGTGATGAAGACGTCGCCGGTCCAGGACTGGGCGGCGGTCAGCGTCTCGCCGCCGAGATAGGGCCCCTTGGTCCAGGTCCCGTCGAAGGGGACCCCGGTGAAGCCCTCGATGTTGGCCGAGGAGGGGGTGCCCAGGGTCAGCACGTCCAGCACCCGGGGGAAGGCCCCCCAGTAGTTGTGCCGGGCGTCGATGGTGCCGGACCGGGTCGCGAAGGACCCCTCCCGGACGGCCCCGGCCTGCTCCCACAGGGCCCGCTGGATCGTCAGCGTGCCGGAGTAGGACGATCCCTGGTAGTCGGCCACCGTCGCGACGATCCGGGAGGCCCCCTGGCCCCGGAGGTCGGCCCAGGCCGTGGTGGACGACCCGGCGGTCCAGAGCGTCATTCCGTTCTGGTCGTCCTTCTTCACATAACCCGAGACGTAGTTGGACGAGGAGTCGGTCTCGCTGTAGGCCACCAGCACGAACTGGACCTCCTCGCCACCGGGAGTGGTCCAGGGGGCCGAGGAGAAGGTGCCGTAGTCCGATCCGGTGGTCGTGACGGAGATTCCCGGCGTGCTGGCCACCCGCCCCCGGACCAGGGCGTTGCCCTGGATGTGGTTGTACTGGATCACCGGCGACGGGTCGGTCGATCCGTTCGTGGTGACCCGGACGCCCTCCAGGGCGTTGCCGGAGATCACGTTGCGGGTCACGAGCCCGCCGCCGCCGCCGAACCACTCGAGGCCCGCCATCTGGCCCGAGGTCACGACGGACCCCGAGAGGTTCAGGGTGCCTCCGGTGACGTAGGCCCCGCGGCCGCCGTTCTCCGACACGGTCAGGGAGGTGGCCTCGACGGTCCCGGAGGTCAGCGTGATCCCGTTGTCGGCGTGGCCAGTCAGGGTCGTCCGGGTCCAGGTGGTCGTGGCGCTGCCGGCGGCGACGGCGATGCCCCGGTGGCACAGGCGCACGATGGTGTCCCGGACCGCCGCGTCGTTGCGGATGTCGAGGCCCGTGCCGGCATACTCGATCACGGCCCAGTCCAGCGTGCTGCCGGCCCCGGCCAGGCGCAGGGTGTTCCAGGCCTTCGGCTGGCGGTGGTCGCTGCCGTAGGAGGTGAACAGGACCGGCCTCGCGGCGGTGCCGTTCACGTCCAGCGTACCGTTCACGACGATGTCGTAGTCCCCGACGCCGTCGGCGTCCTGGTCGATGAAGACGAAGAGCACCGAGGTGCCCTCGGCGATGGTCAGTGTGTTGCCGGCGGGCACGGTGACGTCGCCGGTGATCACGATCGTGCCGGTCCAGGTCGTCGTGGTGACGGTCCCGCTGACGTACTGGATCGAGGACAGGGTCACCTCCTGGGTCAGGGCCGCCACCTGCCCGATGCCGTCCCGGACCTCCATCCGGATCCGGTAGGTCCCGTCGGCGGGGTAGGTGACGGTGGCGACCTTGCCGGTGGACCAGCCGGTATCCCAGGTTCCGTCGTCCTGGAAGTCCCACCGGACCTCCAGGTCCGCGGTGGGCGTCTCGGTGTCGGTGCTGGCCCCGGCGTCCACGGTGACCTCCAGGGCCCCGGTGACCACGGCGGTGAAGCGGGGCACCGGGGGGTCGTTGCGGACCCGCAGGCGGACCGGCGCCGACAGGCCCGTGCTGCCCTGGCTGTCCAGGGCCCGGGCCACCAGCACGACGGTGGTGTCCTTCGGCTGGGAGAGGGGGACCGTGTAGGCGAACTCGTAGGGCGGGGCGTCGTCGGGGGACCCCCATGGGGTGCCGTCAGCCAGCAGTTGCACCGAGGCGATGCCTCGCCCCGGGGCCGGGGTGGCATCGGCCAGCACGTGGACGGTCTGGCCCTGGGTCACCTGGGTGTCGTCGGCGGGGCGGATGATCACCGCCTGTGGCGCCTGTCCGTCCCCGACGGCCACCTGGCAGGTCGCCTGGGCCGTGGCGCCGCGGTCGTCGGTCACGGTGACCGTCACGGTGCGGGTGCCGGGGGTGGCATAGGCGTGGGTCGCCACCGCCTCGGTGCCGCTGGCGGAGGTGCCGTCGCCGAAGTCGAAGGCGTAGGTGACGATGGCCCCGTCACTGTCGTAGGAGGCCGAGGCGTCCAGGGTGGCCGGATCGCCCGCCATCACGGTCCCGGTGCACGACAGGGAGGCCTGGGGCGGCTCGTTGACCTGGACGTTCGGGGCCCCGGGGCTCGGGGCCTGGAACACCTGGAAGTCCCGGGCGTTGTCGTCGGTGTCGGTGTCAGCGGCGTCCCGGCCCAGGCTCTGGTTCTCGGCCGGCCGGGGAGCCGGGCTTCCCTCGCCGGCGAAGAAGGCCGGGTTCGGGAAGGTGCCATAGCCGAGGGCATCCACCACCCGGGTCCCGTAGCGCAACTGGAGGCTGTCGGGGCCGTTCTGGATGTCGCCGGAGGCCTTCATCCACTGGTCGGCCTGGTCCCGGAAGGCCGGTTTCGCATCGGGGTGGACCAGCACAAACCGCCCGTCCGAGGGGATCCGCCCGGCCAGCACGAACCGCCCGGAGGCGTAGTCCTGGCCGTCTGCCCCGTTCACGCCCGCCAGCACCCACCCGGTCAGGTCGGTCCCCGGGGGGCCGGCCAGTTCCACGAAGGTGTCGGTGTCCGGGAAACCGGTGCTGTCGAAGAGGACCTCGGCGATGACCACCTTGGCCGGGGGGTCCTTCTGGAGGCAGGCGCCGTCCTGGCACCGCTCGAAGACCTCGCAGGGGACCGGCGTGCCCCACTCGAGGCAGGAGTCGTCGTTGTAGTCGCCGCACCGGCGCACGGCGTCGCCCTCGCACATCCGGGCGTCGATCACCGCGCACTCGCTCTGACAGGAGATCGCGCAGTCTCCGGCGCCGCTGCACACCAGCGACCCGTCGCAGGCCTGGGGGGTGCCCCACTCGAGGCAGCCGTCCCCGTCGAACTCGTCGCAGACCTCGAAGCGGTTCAGGCTGCCGGGGGTGCATCGGCGGCTGTTCTTCACCGCGCACTCGTCGGTGCAGGACAACCGGCAGTTGCCCTGGTCGCAGACCAGTGGAGGGTCGCAGGCGATCCCGGTGCCCCACTCGAGGCATCCGTCGTGGTTGTAGTCATCGCAGCGGACCACCCGCCCGGACTCGTCGCACTTGCGCGCCTGGACGACCGTGCACTCGTTCTGGCAGCGGTTCTCGCAGAAGCCGTTGGCGCAGACCAGGCCCTCGTCGCAGGGGACGGGGCTGCCCCACTCCAGGCACGGGTCCCCGTCGTGGTTGCCGCAGGTCACCACCGCGAGGGTCTCGTTGCACCGGCGGGCGTTGGCCACCGTGCACTCGTCCTGGCAGGTGTCGCCGCAGTACCCGGCGCTGCACGTCTGCCCCGGGCCGCAGGCCTGCACGGTGCCCCACTCCAGGCACGGGTCCTCGTCGAAGTCGCCACAGACCTTGAACCCGTTTCCGTCGCAGGTCCGGGCGTCGGGGGCCGTGCACTCGTCGGCGCACGCGTCGGCGCAGTACCCGTTCGTGCAGGTCTGGGGATCGCAGTCGGTGGCGTCGCCCCACTCGAGGCACCCGTCGGTGTTGTAGTCCCCGCAGACCACGGCCCGGTTCAGGTCGCACTTCCGGGCCCCGATGGCCGTGCACTCGTTCACGCAGGAGGTTGCGCAGTAGCCGCCGGCGCAGACCATGTTCCCCTGGCAGTCCAATGGGTTGCCCCACTCCAGGCAGCCGTCCTGGTCGAAGTCATTGCACTCCTCGACGGTGCGGATGGATCCCGGCTGGCAGCGGTGGGCCCCGATCACGCTGCACGGGGCGTCGGGGCAGCCGACCACGCAGGCACCGTCCTGGCACACTCGGCCCTGGGGGCACGGTGTCGGAGGCGACCACTCGAGGCAGTCGTCCTGGTCCAGGTCGGTGCAGGTCGCGACTCCCCCGAGGACGCAGGTGGTGGACCCCTCCGGCCCGCACTCGTCCTGACATGTCGGCGGGTTCTCCGCCGGGAGGTCCTCGGGAACCTCCGCCGGCGGGGCGTTGTCGGTGCCGGCATCGGTTGTCGCGTCGGTCCCCGGAGTGACGTCGGTGCCGGCGGCTCCGCCGCCGCAGGCTGCCAGTCCCACCAGGACCGCCAGGGACGCCGCGAGGCATCCGGTTCTTGCTGCGCGATGCATCGGGAACTCCTCGTGTTTGCGAATGTTCCGCCCAGGCGGGACCCGTGCCGCTTATCACGACTCCGCGGTCAGGTCAATCATGGGCAGGGGGCGCCGGCGGCCACGGCTCGTGGAGGCCTCAGAGGTCCCGGTAGCAGATCCGGCGGACCGGCCAGGGCAGCCAGTCCTCCCAGGGGTCGAAGAGGCGAACGCTCTCCTCGATGCAGGCCGGGTGTCCCGGGTGGACCATCACTTCCACCGACTCGCCTGGCCGGACCGCCCGGTGGGCCACCGGGTCCAGGAAGGCCATCAGGCTCGTGAAGTGGTCAGGGGTCCGGGTCGCTGGCAGCCGGCGCAGGGCGGCGTTCTGGATCCGACGCTTCCAGCGGGTGACTCGGTCGGCCCGGTACCGGCGGCCGTCGAAGAGGTCCATCGCCGGCCGGACTCGCCGGAGGCCGGTGCGGACCTGGACCGCCTTCAGCACACCGACCATCTGGACCACCAGATGGGCGTGGTTGTGGGAGTCCAGGTGGGTGACCGGGACGCCCAGTTGCCGGACCCGAGTCACCTGGGCGACCCACTCCCGGACGAGGGCCCCGAAGACCTTCGGGTGGTGGACGGTCGCGGATCGGCACAGAAGGTCCCGTCGGCCGGCGAAGGCCCCGTCGGGCCCCAGCAGGAACCGGAGGGCCGGGTCGGTGGTCAGGGGTCGGAACTCGGTCAGATTCAGGTGGACCCCGAAGGAGGCGCCGGGGAACGCCCGGGCCCGGGCCGCCGCCTCCTCGACGGCGGGACCGTTGGCGAGGATCGAGGCCGAAGAGACGCGCCCGGCCTCGATCGCTGCGAAGATCGCCTCGTTGACCTGAGGGCTCATGCCCAGGTCGTCGGCGTGGACCAGCAGCCGGACCGGTGGCCCGAGGATCATCGACTCCTCCGTGGTCCCTGGCGGACGGCCTCCTCCAGGAAGTCCTCGATCTCGTCCAGATAGCGGTCGAAGTGGAAACGCCGTCGGACCTCTTCCAGGGCCCGGCGGGCCAGTCCCCGGCGCAGTTCCTCGTCGTCCAGCATCCGGGCGATGGCCGCCGCCAGGGCCTCGCCGTCCCCCTCCGGGAAGACCAGGGCGTTGACACCGTGGCGGATCACCTCGCCGTGGCCCCCGGAGTCGGTGGCCACCACCGGCACTCCCGAGGCCATCGCCTCCAGGAAGGTCAGACCGAAGCCTTCCACGGAGGTGGATGGGAAGACAAACAGGTCGTGGGCCCGATAGATCGCCGGCAGGTCGGCCCGGTCCACCCGGCCCAGGAAGGTCACCCGATCCCCCAGGTCTCGGGCCTCCTGCCGGAGCCGCTGCTCGTAGTCCGCCTCGCCGCTTCCGACCAGGGTCAGCCGGACCTCCCGTCCTGCGGCGATCAGACGCCCGACCGCCTCGACCAGCAGGTGGGCGCCCTTGTAGGGCAGCATCTGTCCCACGAAGAGCAGCCGGGGCGGCATCTGGAGGGAGCCGGGATCGGGCCGGGGGGGGAAGTCGTCGATGGCGATGCTCTGGTGGATCACCCGGGCATGGCGCACCGGGAGGCCCCCGGCCACCAGCCGGTCCAGCAGGTGTCGGGAGATGCAGGTCACGTGCGAGAGGTCCAGGTGCTCCAGGAACAGTTCCCGGTAGAGGGTGGCGTCCAGCAGGGCGCCGACCAGCCGTCGCGGTCGCCAGGAGGGCGGGCGGGGGACGAAAATGAGAGGGTGCTCGTCATTGAAGGTGAAGACTGTCGTGAGACCCAGGCGGGAGGCCGCCCGCGAGGGCCCGAGGGTGATTCGCAACTGGCTCCAGACGAACACCACGTCAGGGCGCACGCGCTGCATCCAATCCCTGGCGATGGCCTCGTTGATCCGGCCGACCCGGAGGCGGACGGACCGTTCCATGACCGGGGGGGCCTCGAAGGGCGAGACCAGGTGCAGTTCCCGGTGAACGCCCGGTTCCGGAGGGTCTCGTGGGTCGACGCCGTGGCGGCTCGTGATCACTTCGACCGAGTGGCCACGGGCCGTCAGGCCCTCGCAGACCTGCCTGCAGAGCAGTTCGTAGCCTCCCAGGTAGTGCGGGGGGAAGAGGTTCGAGACGACCAGCACCCGCATGGGACTGCCCAGGACCGGGATGTGCGCACTCTATCGGAAGTCCCGGGAGGCTGTCGAGGGCGCCTCCCGGCGATCCCCATGGTTCGCCCGCGGTGACCGGGTGACATCTGCGCCGCCGCCCCGGCAGCCAGTACCGTTCATTGCCCTCAGTAGTAGTACCAGAGGCTCTCGTAATCCCGGGGGTCCTCCCCGAGATCCTCCAGGCGGTTCAGGTATTCCAGCAGCGGGACGTCACGGCCGACGTAGGGCTCCGTCGGCGCGATCCCGGTCTCCCAGGGATGGAAGGCATAGACCCGGGACCCATCGGGCCGGATGGCCAGGAGGTCCCGGTGCTGGGTCGCCCGGAGGTAGTTCTTGCCCAGGCTGGGGACGTTGTACACCGCCTCGTCGGTCCGCCGGGACCCGGGGAGCAGCCGCGCCTCCTCGGCCTGTTCCTGCATCAGCCGGGCGATGGGGACCCGATAGGCCGCCAACTCCTCCTTGCCCTTGGGCAGGAAGGTGTAGTAGGGCTCGATCCCGATGCGTCGCAGCAGCATCCGCAGCGACGTCGCCTCGAATCGCCGCGACACGAACAGCGTGAACACCATCTGGTTGTACACGGAGATTCCCTGGCGCCGGAGCCGGTCCACCGCGCGGACCATCCGGGGCGTCACCTCGTAGGGGTGCTGCACGTGGGTCACCACGCAGACCTCCCGTCGCCCGGGCTCCCGGAGGCCTCCCAGGGCCTCGGCCAGTGCCGAGGTGATGCGCATCGGCATGGTCACCGGCGTCCGGGTCCCGATGCGGATCAGGTCCACATGGGGGATGGCCGCCACCTGCCGAAGAATCCCCAGCAGGGTCTCATCGGGCAGGGCCATGGGGTCCCCGCTGGTCACCAGCACCTCCCGGACCGAGGGGTGATCCCGGATCCACCCGATGGCCTGGTCGAGGACCGGCGTCGCCGCCAGGGCGCCGTCGGCCATCGGCTCCTCGATCTCCCAGTTCCGCTGGCAATACACGCAGATCTGGGGGCATGTGTTGAATGGCTTCAGGATCACAATGGCAGGATAGCGGCGGGTCACAAGGTCCGTCGGGGAGGTGTTCCGCTCCAGCATGAAGTCGAAGGCGCATTGACGCTGGCCGCGGTGGGCGACCATCTGGCGGACGTAGTCCTGCGGCGGCAGCACCTGGGCCCGCAGGGCCCGGTCCCGTCCCACCTCCGGGTCGTCGTCGATCAGGGAGGCGTAGTAGGGCGTCACCCCGAAGGGGATCCGGTGACTGGCGAGGGGCTCGATGGCCTCCCGCTCCTCCCGGGACAGGCGCACGACCTGCGACAGGGGCGAGGCATCCCGGAGGACGTGGCGGGCCTGCCACTGCCAGTCCTGGAAGTCTTCCGGGCTGCCGCCCAGGGCCTTCCGGACCGCCTCTTCCCGACGGGCCCTCCGGGCTGTGGCCTCCGGGTCCAGGCCCGTGGGGAATCGTTGCATGCGGGCCTGGACGTGCTGCCACAGGAGGTCCAGCCGATCCGATCGCTCGAGGGCTGCCTCCCGGCCATCCAGGCCCGCTGTCGGGCTCCCCGGCACGACCGGCGGGAGGCTCGCCCGCCCCGTCAGGGCCCGGAAGAGGTGGGTGAGATCGGCATAGAAGGCCGGGCTCAGGGAGGGGTCGGCCCGCCCCGAGGCGATGTTCCAGATCGCCTCGGCCAGGGAGAACCCGGCGGCCTGCTCCGCCTGGGGGTTCAGCATGCTCCGGAGCGCCCGGGCGGCGTCCCGGACGTGGCGCAGGGCGGTCGTGCCCGCCGCCAGAGTGGCATCGTGCTGGTAGTACTGTTCCCGGGAGACCTCCTCGTGGAGGCGATGGCGGGCGGCCTTCGCGGTCGGACATCGCCGGACCAGTGCCAGGAATGGCTCGGCGGCCTCGGCCAGGGACTCCGGGCCGTAGCGGGCGGTGGCGGGTTCCATAGGGCCTCCTGGTTGTCAAGGGACGTCACCCGGTACCCAGTCTAACGGGATCCCCCACGGGAGACAACCGGGATCCTGGACCGGCGGCGCCTCCCTCCAGGGGGCCTCCTGGAGTCGGCAGTCCGATCCGTCCTGTGGTAAGGAGGGAGGGGTCGGGCTGCGGGGGAGAGGGCCCTCGGCGGCCCGGGAGAAAGGCCCCATCGGGCCGGGGAGCCGTTGAATGTGGAAACGGGTGCAGAGGCTGGCCGATCGGTTCGACTTCACCTCGGCCGGGAAGTGGCTGCTGCTGGGTGGACTCGTCGGGGTCGTGAGCGGGGTCGGGGCCATCGCGCTCCAGTTCGCCCTGCAGGCCATCCGGGAACTGGTCCTGACGGGCCTGGCGGGCCTGGACCTGGGGGGCCCCGGCGGCGAACCGCCGGAATTGGGCATTCCCGTTCGGGACCTGGTCCCGGCCCTCGTGGTGGTGCTGCCGGCGGTCGGGGGCCTGATGGCGGGGCTGCTGGTGTTCTGGATCGCCCCGGAGGCCGAGGGTCACGGCACCGACGCGGCCATTGACGCCTATCACCGGCGCATGGGGCGCATCCGGGCCCGGGTGCCCCTGGTCAAGATGATCGCCTCGGCCATCACCATCGGCACCGGCGGTTCCGGGGGTCGGGAGGGGCCCATCGCCCAGATCGGCGCCGGGTTCGGGAGCCTGCTGGCCACGCGCCTGGGGCTCAGTGCCCGGGACCGCCGCATCCTGCTGGCGGCGGGCATCGGTGGCGGGGTCGGGGCCATCTTCCGGGCGCCTCTCGCCGGGGCGATCTTCGCCGCGGAGGTGCTCTACTCGTCGCCGGAGTTCGAGGCCGAGGTGCTGCTCCCGGCGATGGTGTCGTCGATCGTCGGCTACGCGGTCTTTGCGAGCCGGTTCGGATGGGGGCACATGTTCACGGGGGCCGGCGCCTACGGATTCACGAACCCCCTGGAACTGGGGCCCTACCTGGTGCTGGCCGTGGTGGTGGCTGGCGGCGCCCTGACCTACATCCGGGTCTTCTATGGGGCCCAGGCGGCCTTCCGGCGCCTGCCCCTGCCGCGACCCCTGCGGCCGATGGTCGGGGGGGCCCTCACCGGGGCCATCGGGCTGGCGCTGATCTGGATCTGGGGGCGGACTCGGGACATCGGAGACGTGCTCTCGAGCGGCTACGGCATCATCCAGCACCTGGTGGACAGCGACGGCGCGGACCTGTCGGTCCCACTGCTGCTGGCGGTGGCCTTCGGCAAGATCGTCACCACCGCGACGTCGATCGGGTCGGGGGGCAGCGGCGGCGTCTTCGGGCCGTCGATGGTCATCGGCGCCACGCTGGGCGGTGCCGTGGGGAACGCCTTCCACGCCGTCATGCCCGGGGTCGTGCAGCACCCGACGACCTTCGCGATCGTCGGGATGGCCGGGTTCTTCGCCGCCGCGGCCAAGACCCCCATCTCGACGGTGATCATGGTCAGCGAGTTGACCGGGAACTACGGCCTGCTGGTGCCCAGCATGTGGGTCTGCGCCGGGGCCTTCCTGGTCAGCCGTGACTGGACGATCTATCGCAGCCAGTGGCCCTGTCGGGGGATCGTGCTGCCCCAGACCGGCATGACGACGATGGATGCCCTGAGCCCCTTGCGGGTCGGGGACGTGTTCCATCGGGATCGCCGGGTCGTGGAGGTCCGGCCGGCCATGACTGTCGCTGAGATCCTGCGAGTGACGGAGGCGTCTCGCCAGCGCATCTTCCCGGTGATCGACGCGGACGGGGTCCTGGAGGGGGCCTTCCGGGTCGATCGCCTGCTGCACGCGGTCCAGGACCAGCCCGGTGCCCGGGCCCGGGACCTGCTGGACGAGCGGTTCTTCTTCGTCCGGGAGACCGACCCGGTCGATCGCGCTCAGCGAATGATGCGGAACAATCACCTGGAAGAACTGGCGGTCGTGGTGGAGGGGGCCGAACGGCGCTTCGCTGGGATCCTGACCATGGCGGACATCCTGCTGGCCTACCAGCGGGTGGTGGCCGGGTCCCGGAAGAGTCCGGACCCCGCATCCCCATCGGACGCCGACTCGATCGCGCCCGGAACGGGAGGGATCGAGGAGTCCCGACAGGAGTAGCCGGGCCCGCTGCCATTTCCGTGAATTCGAGAGGCGTCCTGGGACCTTGCGACGTTCTGGGACCCGGCGTTTCCAGAGGCTGTCTGGCACAAGGAACAAGGCGCCCGACTTGTCCCGATGAGTGCTCTTGGATGTTACTGCCATCCAACTATCGTCTGGCCGCCAGGGATTCCGAGTCGGATCCGATAAGAGAGGGAGCGATATGGTGGCTGGCATGCAGCGTCCTCTGGCTGGCAACGGTGGGCTGCGATTCGGGATCCGGTCCCTGCTGCTGGGGGAGACCGGCGGCAGTTTCCTGCTGCCGACCGCAATCAAGGTGACGCAACTGTTCCTGATGAAGCGTTGATCCGGTGCCCGGGGCGTCCCGTCCCCCGGGCCCGATCCATGTCCCCGTCGCTCCGGGCCTCCTGTACCGGAGCCGTGATCCAGGCCCTTCGACCGCAAGGCGGGCCGCCTTGCGCGGGAGGGAGTCCAAGAACCAGGACATCGGCGGTCGGGCGTCCATTGACCGGCGCTCGATCGCTGCGACAGAATCCCGGATCGACAGGGATCAACGACGGAGGCCGTCATGGATCGGGATATCCTGCTGGGGATCGCCTTCCTCTGTGGCACCTGGCCGGCCCTGGGCCTGGCAGCCGAGGACCCGCCCCTGAGCCCGGCCTCCCGGGACTGCCTGGAGTGCCACGAGGAGGCCACGCCAGGGGTCGTGGCGGACTGGCGCCGGTCTCGCCATGCCCGGACCACGGTCCAGGCGGCCCTGGCGAAACCCCCCGCCTCCCGCCGGGTATCGGTGGGGGAGGCCCCCGAGGGCACGGCCTCCTTCGCAGTAGGATGCGCCGAGTGTCACACCCGGGACCCGGACCGGCACCCCGACACGGTGGACCACGGGGACCATCGCATGCATCCCGTCGTGACGCCGGCCGACTGCGCCGCCTGTCACCCGGTGGAGGCGGACCAGTTCCGGCAGAACCGGATGGCCCACGCCCACGGCAACCTGGTCCGCAATCCCCTGTTCCGGGACCTGATGGATCAGGCGGTCGGGATCCGGTCCCGCGATGGTCGGTCCCTGAAGGTCTCGGACCCGGGAGACGCGACCCGGGCAGACGCCTGTCTGGCCTGCCACGGGACCGAGGTCCGGGTGGTGGGCACGGTGACCCGCGACACGGCCCAGGCCGGTGAGATGACCTTCCCGGTGCTGTCGCACTGGCCCAACCAGGGGGTGGGCCGTGTCAACCCCGACGGGACGCTGGGGACCTGCTCCGCCTGCCACGTGCGCCACGAGTTCTCCATCGCGGTGGCCCGGAAGGCCGAGACCTGCGGCACCTGCCACAAGGGCCCCGATGTGCCGGCCTACCCGGTCTGGTCCGTCAGCAAGCACGGGGTGACCGTCAAGTCCCGGGAGGCGTCCTACGACTTCGACGCGGTCCCCTGGGTCCCTGGCCGGGACTTCACGGCGCCGACCTGTGCCGCCTGTCATGCCTCGGAACTGGCCGACGCCTCCGGCCGGGTCATGGTCCCCCGGACTCACCGCTTCGCCGACCGCCTGGCCTGGCGGCTGTTCGGACTGCCTTATGCCCATCGGCCGCCCCAGGGGCCGGATACCACCGGCCTGCGGAGCGCCGACGGCCTGCCGCTTCCCACGGCACTGGACGGGACCCCCTCTCCGGGCCTGATCGACCCGGCGGAGGGGGAGGCGCGGGAGCGGCGCCTGGCCACGGTGTGCGGGGCCTGCCATGGCACCTCCTGGGTCACTGGCCACTTCCAGAAACTGCATCACGTGATCGAGGAGACGAATCGACAGACGCGGACCGCCACCGGGATGGTCCAGGAGGCCTGGGCCCGGGGATGCGCCCGGGGACCGGGCCAGGGGAGCCCCTTCGACGAGGTCATCGAGCGGCGGTGGGTCGAATCCTGGCTCTTCTACGGCAATGCCACGCGCTTTGCGGCGGCGATGTCCGGGGCCGACTACGGGGTCTTTGCCGAGGGACGCTGGTGGTTGACGAAGACGCTGCAGGCCATGAGCGAGTGGCTCGCCACCTGCCGGGCCCGGCCCTCCCGCTGACTGCCCCGCACCGGCGACCCGCCGGGATCAGTGGGCGCCGAACCACATCAGCAACCCTATCGTGACATCGGTCAGGGAGTCATGGATGGACCCGACCACCACCAGGTCGCCGGTGTTGGGATCCCTCAAGATATCGAGGAACTGGGCCTCGAGGCCCGCGAGTTCCGGGAAGTCCTGGCGCCAGTCAAAGACGGGGTTGCTGGTGGCCCGGTCCAGGGTCGCATGGAGGTAGAAGGGGATCTCCCCATGGACGGGGTCGTTCCAGGTGCCCACGAAGTGGACCTCCCCATCCTCGGCCAGCACCGACCGGACCGTGTGGCTGGCGTCCCAGGACACGGCCAGGCCGCTCGGGACGATCGTTCGCCAGCCCAACCCCAGGTCCAGTTTCAGGAGAAGCCCCTGGGACCCGGCGGCCCAGAGGTTCCAGTAGTCGGTGCCGCCCATCGCCAGGAGGTCCTCGGTGTCGGATCGCCGCATGAGGCCGAGGCCCCAGGGATCCCGGGCAAAGAACGCGCTCTGGAAACCGGCCTGGGTCGCGCAGGGGCTGCTTCCGTCATGGACCAGGATCGACAGGTAGCGCTGGCCGTTCGACGCGATCGCCGCACCGCCCATCAACGCCATCCAGCCGTTCGTCCAGAGGGTGGTGGGGGTCATCTGCTGGAAGGTCGTGCAGGCGGGATCGGGGAGTTCGAAGGCCGCGAGGGTGTTGCAGGCCCCCCAGGTGCCGTTCGCCTGGTCGAAGGCGCATTCCTGGATGTAGGGGGCCTGTCCATGGACCACTCCGGGCCCGGCCATCAGGTAGGACTGCCGGTCCCTCCAGTAGAGGGCGGCGTCGAACAGGGCATCGACCGAGGAGTCCGGGGGATTCAGGGGCGGGTTGTCCTCCGGGGAGAAGGACCAGCCGCTGCCGGGGACCCAGGTGCCGGTCCAGGGGACCCAGGTGCCGAAGACGTCATGGTAACGGGTGCCGACAGCCAGCCGATCGGCGGCCGCGAAGGCCATGCCCCAGTAACGCCAGTCCACGGTCCATGCGCTTCCCTCCCCGACCAGGATGCCCGGGAAGATGGGGTCGTCCCGGACCCCGTTCCGGCGGTCCACGGCCCCGACGATCGAGAGGGGGGCCGACGGTTCGGGCCAGGTCCCGGCCTGGAAGGTGGTCACCCAGTCTCCGACGAAGCGGAGGCCGTCCTGCCAGGAGGTCCAGGTGGCACATCGGCCCTCGATGCAGACGCCGGAGCCATTCTCGCCGCATGGGACCTGGTAGTCGGGGACCGGATCGTGGACGCAGCCCTTCACGGAATCGCACCGGTCGGCCGTGCACTCGTTCTGGTCGTCGGGGCAGGTGATGGCCGTCCCGCCCTGGCACCATCCGGCCCACGGGAGACAGGTGCTGTCCTCCGTGCAACGGTCGAAGTCCTCGCAGGGGATCGGGTCCTCGGCGAGGCCGACGGTCATGCATCCCATCTCCGGGTCGCAGGTCCTGATCACGCAGTCGTTGCCGTCGCGGCAGTCCAATGGCAGGCCCTGGCACCGCCCCGCCACGCAGGACTCTCCCTCCACGCAGACGTCCCCGTCGTCGCAGGTCTGGCCGATCACCACCCGGTCCACCACCGCCCCGCCGAAGCCGTTCATGGTCCCATCGAGGGTGTCAAAGCGGAACAGCAGGCGGAAGGGCGGATGGCCGCGCCCCACGAGGACGTTGCGCAGGTCGATCCCCCGGACGCGCACCGCCCGGGGCCCGATGGCCTGGCCCATGGAATTCGTGATCCACCACTGCGGCCATCCCCAGTAGGAGGCCCAGAGGATCTCTCGGCTGTGGTCGTCGAACTCGGCCCAGACCTCCAGGTTGTCGGCGTCCCAGAGGCGACCCTCTCCCAGGGTGTCCCACCACCGGGACCACTCGGTGTCGAGCCACAGGTCGAAGGAGAGGAAGGCCGGGTCTCCTGGATGGAGGATCACCGGGTCCCGGGTCCGAGCCTCGCCGGAGTTCCGATCGGACCCCGTTTCATAGGTGCCGGTGTTCGGGTTGCCGTAGTAGAGGGCCCGGGACGGCCAGCCCAGGGGGTTCTCGGCCTCGTGCCAGCCGGTCTCGGGGGCCGAGTTCTCGAACTCGAAGAGTCCCGGGGTCTCGAGGTCAAGGGCCAGCCGGTCCGAGGGGCGGTTCACGCAGCCGACCGCCGGGTCGCACCGGTCCTCGGTGCAGGGATTGTCGTCATTGCAGTTCAAGGCCGGTCCCACCTGGCAGACTCCCGACACGCAGTGATCGTTGACCGTGCACTGGTTGTTGTCCGAGCAGGGCAGGCCGTCGGGGAGGGGGCTCCAGGTGGTCTGGCTCCGCTCGGGCCAGCAGGTCAGGCACTCGCTGGTGGGGCTCCGATCGCCCCGGGCCTGGCAGGCATCGTCGATCACGCAGGCCAGGGGATCGATGGCATGGGAGCACGTCCCGTCGCCCAGGCAGGCGTCCCGGGTGCACCAGAGGCCGTCGTCGCAGTCATAGGGCGTGCCGGCGCAGAGTCCCGTCAGGGCCTGGCAACGGTCATCCTGGGTACATGCGTTGCCATCGTTGCAAGGCGATCCAACCCGCACGGTCCACTGGTCCGGGAACGAGGCCGCGTTGCAGTACCGGCACTCGTCCAGGGCCTCGCCGTCGGCCCGGCAGGTCCCGTCGATCAGGCAGGTCCCGGCCACGATGTCGTGCCGGCAGGTGCCGTCGCCCAGGCAGGCGTCACGGGTGCACGAAAGCCCATCATCGCAGCCGTAGGCCGTCCCCCGGCACTGGCCGCTCCGGCAGGCGTCGCCGGAGGTGCAGGCATCCTGATCGTTGCAGGGAGTCCCGTTGGCCAGGGGGGTCCAGGTGAAGGGTCGGGTCAGGGGGTCGCACTGCTGGCAGGGGTTGTCGGGATCCCGGGTGCCGGCCACCATGCAGGTCCCGGCGATCAGGCAGAAGCCCGCCTGGAGGTCATGCCGACAGGTCCCGTCTCCCCGGCAGGCATCGGCCGTGCAGTCCAGCAGGTCGTCGCAGGCATAGGCGGTGCCGGTGCAGGTCCCGTCCAGGCACCGATCCCCGGCGGTGCAGGCCTCTCCGTCGTCGCAGACCTCGCCTTGCCGGACGGGCGTCGGCTCACAGAGGCCCGTCGCCGGCACGCAGCGGTTCTGGCGGCAGGCGGTGTCCTGGCTCCCGTCGCAGTCGACCACGGTGGAGGGGTCGATCAGGCACTGGTACGGATAGACCCCCCGGTAGCAGATCGGACGGCCATTGCAGAGGTCCCCGTCGTCGGGGCAGTCGGCATCGTCCTGGCACTGGCAGGCCTGGATGGGTCCGGCCATGCACGACCCCTGGTCGCAGACGTCCCCGACCGTGCATGGATTGCCGTCGTCGCAGGGGCGGGTGTTGGGCTGGCTCACGCAGCCGCCGGGCACCGCGGGGTCGCACCAGTCGTCGGTGCAGGGATTTCCGTCCTCGCAGGATCGGGAACCGGTGGCGCGGCAGGACCCGCCGACGCAGACCTCGCCGGTCGTGCAGGGGTTGCCGTCCTCGCAGGAGAGATGATTCGGGGTCCACTCCCGAGGATTGGCCGCCGGGTCGCAGGACAGGCAGGGATTGGCGGGGTCCAGGTCCCCGTCCCGGAAGCAGGCGCCGGCGATCACGCAGAATCCCTCGACCAGCGTCACCTCGCAGCCGCCGAAACCGTCACAGGACTCCGCGGTGCAGTCCAGGCCGTCATCGCAGAGGTAGGGATTGCCCAGGCAGGCGCCGTCCACGCAGACGTCGCCGGCCGTGCAGGGATCCCCGTCGTCGCAGGGGGCGTTCGTGAAGGTCCATGCCTCCGGGTCCTGCCGGGGGTCGCAGGACCGGCACGGGTCTCCTTCGGGATTCTCGCCCTGGGCCACGCACACCACCGATCCCGGGGCGTTCGTGATCCGGCAGAAGTATGGCAGCAGTTCGTGGGTGCATCCCCCGGTGCCGTCGCAGGCATCGGCGGTGCACGCCAGGCCGTCGTCGCAGGCGTAGGCCGTGCCCTGGCAGGACCCCTGGCGGCACCGGTCGTCCCGGGTGCAGGGGTCCCCGTCGTCGCAGGTCCCCTCCTCGTCCACCGGCGTCATCGCGCAGGTCCCGGTGGCGGGGTCGCAGCGATTCGCCAGGCACGGGCGGTCGTTCGACGGGTCGCAGGACACCACGGTGGCCGGGTCCACCACGCAGACGTGGGGGACGCGGGTCGTGTCGCAGGTCAGCGTCCCGTTGCAGCGGTTGTCGTCCTCGTAGATGGCGCAGTCCTGGTTCTGGGCGCAGAGGCAGACGTTCTGGCCGGGGATGCAGGCGCCGTCCTGGCATCGATCATCGAGCGTGCAGGGATTGCCGTCGTCGCAGGGGCCGGTTCGGGGCTGCCAGGAACCACCCTGGTCACCGGGGATGCAGACCTCGCAGGCGTTGGCCGGGTTCTGGACGCCGGCCCGGTGGCACTGGGCGTCGATCAGGCACCAGCCGGCCTGGACCTCCTGGATGCAGCCTCCCGGGCCGGCGCAGACGGCCCGGGTGCAGTCCAGGCCATCCTCGCCGCAGAGGTCGCCCTCGTCGGTGACGCCGTCGCAGTTGTCGTCGAGGCCGTTGCACTGTTCCTCGGCGGGCACCGCCGCGGTGCAGGTCTCGGGCTCTCCGCAGCGCTGTTGCCCCGTGCAGGTTCCGAAGGCGTTCTGGACCCTGCACTCCTCCAGGCAGCCCGTGTCGCCGGCAAGATCCGGGGGTAGGTCCGGGGGGAGGTCCGTGCCCAGGTCCTCGGGATGGGGTCCATCCGTGCCCGGATCGCTCGGGAGGTCCTCCGGCCGGCCCGTGTCCTGACCCTCGTCTCCCCCCGTCGGGGTCTCGTCCGCCTCGAGGTCTCGTCCCGTCAGGTCCGTCGGCACCCCCGGGTCGCCGGCAGGGACGTCGGTCACGATTCCCGGGTCCCCGACATCGGGTCCCGCCAGGTCCATGGCCGGACCCCCGCCCCCGCCGCCACAGCCCACCAGCAGCGCCGTGAGGACTCCCCATGCCAGACCGTTCGTTCGTCTGCCCATGATTCCCTCCCGTGAGAGAAACAGCCCGCCCTTCCAGTTCACCGTTGAACCGATGATGAACCGCGTCGGCGAGGGGCGTCAAGAGGGTGGGGTTCCGGTTCCCGGGAGGGGGGGAAGGGTCAGCGGTACTCCCCGCCCTGGCGGGCCACCGAGAGGCCTCCCAGGGCCAGAAGGTCCTCCTTGTGGCTCATCTCGCCTTCCCGGGTGCAGGAGGGCGCCCGGTGGATCCCCGAATCGAGCCGGATGGCGTCGCAGGGGCAGGCCTCCTCGCACATCCCGCAGAAGATGCACTTGATGAAGTCCACCTCGAAGACCACCGGGTACTTCTCGTGATCGTCGCCCCGCTCACCGGCCACGATGTGGATGCAGTCCGCCGGGCAGGCGGTGGAGCAGCAGAAGCAGGCCACGCACCGCACCGATCCGTCCTCCCGGCGCATGAGCCGGTGGTGGCCCCGGTACCGGGGGGCATAGGGGAACTTCTCCTCGGGGTACTGGGCCGTCACGATCCCCTTCCGGGTCAGCAGGTTGACCCAGAAGTGCCGGTTGGTCACCTTCATGCCCTTCCAGAGCTCCGGCAACCAGGACCGGACCACCAGGTCCGCCGGCGGCCGTTCGACCACCTTCACCTTGACCACAGCGACCTCCTTCCCGACCCCGGAAGGGCCGTCATCCGATCACCGCCAGCACCGCCGCGGTGACCAGCAGGTTCAGCATCGACAGGGGCAGCAGCACCTTCCAGCCCAGCGCCATCACCTGATCATACCGGAACCGGGGCACGGTCCAGCGAATCAGCATCTGCAGCCAGCACAGGAACACGACCTTCCCGACGAAGGCCCCCACCTGGGCGACGGCGGTCCATCCCCCGGCGGCCCCGGCGGGGTCCACGAAGGGGATCTGCCAGCCCCCGAGGAACAGCGTGGCTCCGATGGCCGCGATCACGACCACCTCGACGAACTCGCTCAGGAAGAAGGTCGCGAACCCCATCGCCGAGTACTCGACGAAGTAGCCGACGATCTCCGACTCCCCCTCGGGCAGGTCGAAGGGGGCCCGCTTGTTCTCGGCCATCGCGGCGGCCAGGAAGAGGATGAAGCCCACCGGCTGCACGACGATGCCCCACTTCGGGAGCCACCCGAACAGCAGGTCCCCCTGGCCGGTGACGATCTGGGTGAGGCTCAGGGTCCCGAAGACCAGGAAGATGCCCAGCACGTTGAGGCCCATGCTGACCTCGTAGGAGATCATCTGGGCCGCGGCCCGGAGGGACCCCAGCAGGCCGAAGTTGTTGTTGGAGGCCCAGCCTCCGAGGGTGGCCCCATAGACGCCGAAGCCCATGATCGCGAAGAACCAGATCATGCCGTTGTCCAGGTCCGCGATGACCAGGGGGCCGGGGCCGAAGGGGATCAGGGCGAAGACCGCCACCACGGTGGCGAAGGCGATGGCGGGGGCCAGGTAGAAGAGCACCTTGTTGGCCTGGGGAGGGACGAAGTCCTCCTTCGTGAAGGCCTTCAGCATGTCGGCGATGATGTGGATCAGGCCCGCGGCCCGGACCCCGCCGATGGAGGCCCGGTTGGGGCCGACCCGGTCCTGGATCAGGGAGGACATCTTCCGCTCGACCCAGGTCAGCACGGCCCCCAGCGAGAGGGCGAAGATCACCATGAACCCGAGGATCTTCGCGACCGTCAGGGCAACGAAGGTGGCGGTCATGACGCCCTCCCGGGAAGGTCCCCGATCCGCAGGCCGTGCTTGCCGATCGAGGCGGTGGAGAAGCCGAGGACCCCTTCCAGGACCCGGCCGACGGCCCCGAAGAGGTCCGTCTCGCCCGGCGGGACCAGGGGTCGGCCCAGGCGATTGGCCAGGGCCCGGGCGAACTCCGCCGGGGAGGTCGTCTCGGCCGCCGGCTGGACGGCCCGGCGCAGCCGCTGGGCGATGCCGAACTCGTTCACGACCGTGCCGTCGGTCTCGAACGGCGACGTCCCCGGGAAGGCGAAGGGGGCCCGGGCGGCCGCCTCCTCCCGAGGACCGTGGAAGACCCCCAGCGGAAGGCCCTGGAGGGCCTGGACCACCGGTCCGGGGAGGTCCTCGCCGAAGGCCCAGAGGGAGTGGAGACCCGTCGTCTGCCCCGGGAGGGAGTCCAGGGGGAGGGCCGAGACGCCCAGGGCCTCCAGGACCTTCCCCACCCCGGCCCGGTTGGCGTTCTTGTCGGGGCGGATCAGGACGTCATCCCCGGCGCCGTCGGGCATCGCGGCCAGGAAGAACAGGGCCTTCGGGTCCAGGCCCCGGGCCAGCGTGGCGACGGCCCAGGCGTCCTCCAGGGTCATGCCGGCCCACAGGACCACCCCGATCCTCAGGTCCTCCCTGACCAGCAGGCCCTCGGCCAGGGCCGCCAGGGCCTCCCGGGCCGTCGAGGGGGTTCCGCCCCGGCGGACCTGCGCCAGGCGTCCCGTCTCGTAGCGGTGATAGAGGAGGCGTCCCCCATCACAGGCCCAGTACTGGTTCACGTCGGGATTGGGGCGGGGGACCACCCGCTGCACCGCGTTGCGATAGACGTCCACCCGGACGCTGCATCCCCGGCTGCACCCCGTGCAGGCGCTGTCGATCCCGTGGACCAGCCAGGCCCGGCACTTGAACCGGAAGTCCCGGATCGTCAGGGCCCCGACGGGACACACGTCGGCGGTGCACATGCTGTAGGGGTGGTCCAGGGGATGTCCCGGGAAGACGTCGATGTAGGTCCGCTCGCCCCGCTGGACCTGGGTCAGTTGCGGCGCCTTCGCCACCTCGTTGCAGACCCGGATGCACCGGGTGCAGTTGATGCAACGCTCGGCGTCGTAGATCACCTGGGGGCCCAGGATCCGGGCCTTGGCCTTGTGGTGCTTGCGGAAGAAGTGCCGCGACGGCTGGTGGTCATGGGCGAAGTAGAGGTCCTGGAGGTCGCACTCCCCGGCCTGGTCGCAGATGGGGCAATCGACCGGGTGGTTCAGCAGGATGAACTCCAGCACGGCCCGCCGGGCCTCCAGGATGCGTTCGGTGCGGGTCTTCACCTCCAGCCCGTCGACGCACATCTCGTAGCAGGACGGCACGGGCTTGGGGCTCTTGTTGGTCTCCACCAGGCACATGCGGCAGTTGGCGGCGACCGAGAGCCCCGGGTGGTAGCAGAACCGCGGGATGTCGATCCCCAGGCGATCGGCCGCCTCGATCACCCGGGTCCCCGGTTCCACCGTGATGGTCTGTCCGTCGATGGTCAGCGTCGGCATCGAGGCACCTCGCTCAGCGGTCGATCTCCCCGCCGATCATGTTGATGGAGTCGAAGGTCGGGATCACGTCGGCCACCAGGCCCCCGACGATCATCCGCTTCAGACCCTGCATCAGGGCGAAGCAGGGCGGCCGGACGTGGACCCGGTAGGGGAACCCGGACCCGTCGCTGACGATGTAGAAGCCCACCTCGCCGTTGCCCCCCTCGACGGCGGCGTAGGCCTCTCCCCGGGGCACCTGGATGCCGTCCATCACGATCTCGAAATGGGCGATCATGCCCTCGATGGTGTTGTAGACCTGGTCCTTCGGGGGCAGCACGACGCGCCAGTCGTCGACATTGACAGGGCCTTCGGGGATGTCCCGGATGACCTGCTCGACCAGGGACTCGGACTGGCGGATCTCCTCCATGCGGACGAGGTAACGGTCCAGGTTGTCCCCCCGGGTCCCCACCGGGACCTCGAAGTCCAGGCGGTCATAGACCAGGTACGGGAGGTCCTTCCGGAGGTCGTAGGGGACGCCCGTCGCCCGGAGGCAGGGCCCGGTGAAGCCCAGGGAGAGGGCCTCCTCCGGGCCGATCACGCCGGTGTCCTGCATCCGGTCGATGAAGATCCGGTTCCGGGTGAGCAGGGCGTCGATGTCCACCATCCGGGCATCCAGCACCTTCCGGGCCTTCTGCCAGCGCTGCTGCCACCCCTCCGGGAGGTCCCACCGCAGCCCGCCGACCCGGGTGTAGGAGGTCGTGACCCGGGCCCCGGTGATGAACTCGATCAGGAAGTAGATCTCCTCCCTGGCCTGCATGGCCCAGAGGAAGGGCGTGTAGGCCCCGATCTCCAGCGCCTGGGCGCCGATGGCGGTCAGGTGGTCCGCGATGCGGGCGATTTCCGAGATGAAGACCCGGACGTATCGGCACCGCTCGGTGATCTCGACCCCCAGCAGTTTCTCCACCGCCGAGACGTAGCCCACGTTGTTGATGAGCGGGGAGACGTAGTTCAGGCGGTCCGTGTAGGGGATCACCTGGGTCCAGGTCCCCGCCTCGCACATCTTCTCGAAGCCCCGGTGCAGGTAGCCGATGTCGATGTCGGCGTCCCGGACCGTCTCGCCGTCCAGCACCAGGCGGATCCGGACCGTGCCGTGCATCGCCGGGTGGGAGGGGCCCATGTTGATCACCAGGGGTTCCGACCGGAGTCCGTCCTCCAGGGGGACCTGGGCGGTCGGTGGAGGCGGGTATTCCTGGGGATCCCCGAGGGGGAGGGGGCCCGGGACGCCCGGGACCGGGTCGCCTTCGAGGCGGGGCATCGGGACGCGGGGCTGGTAGGCCCGGCGGGGATAGTCCTTCCGGAGGGGGTGCCCGACGAACTCGGGGTAGAGCAGGATGCGCCGGAGGTCCGGGTGGCCCTCGAAGCGCACCCCGAACATGTCGAAGACCTCCCGCTCGAACCACTCGAGACCGGGATAGACCGTGGTTGCGGTGGGGATCTGGCAGTCGTCCTCCCGGACCGGCACCTTGACCCGCACCAGGGCGCCGTCCCGGATCCGCCGGAGGTGGTACACGACCTCGAAGCGATGGCCGTCCACCTGGCCCAGGGGAGGGACGCTCCGAGTGTGGAACATCGGGTGGCGGGGGGCCCGCTGGTGGCCCGGCTTGCCGTCGGCCATGGCCAGCAGGTCCACGGCGGTGACGTCCAGCGGGAGGTCGAAGCCCTGGTCATCCCGGAGGAAGGAGAGGGTGGGCAGCAGCCCTTCCCGGGTGACCACGAGCGTGGGGGTGTCCTGGGGGGAACCACACTGGATCAGGGCGTCCCCGATGCGGGTCCGGATCTCCTCGAAGGTCTCAGTCATCGGCGGCGCTCCGCTTCGCAGGAACGGTGTCGAAGGCCCAGTCCAGGGCGCCCTTGCCCCAGACGAACCAGAGACCCAGGGCCAGCACGCCGAGGAAGACCACGATCTCGGCGAAGGCCACGGGTCCGAAGATCGGCGAGGCGAGCAGTTCCCGGTAGAGGACGGCCCAGGGGAGCAGGAAGACGACCTCCAGGTCGAAGACCAGGAAGAAGATGGCCACGGCATAGAAGCGAACCGAGACGCGCTTCCGGGGGGTGTCCAGCGGCAGGGATCCGCACTCGAAGGGACTGTCCTTCACGGGCGAGGACCGTCGGGGACCCAGCAGGCGGTTCAGGACCAGGATCACCGCCGCCAGCCCCACCGCGGTGAGGATGCCCAGCAGCAGGGCGACATAGGGAGCAACGGGGGATTCCACGGGTTCGCCTCCTGCCAGCGTGCCGGCCGTCGAACGTCGCCCGGAAAGTAGCAGGAAAGCGCTCCGGGATCAACGCGCAGGGGCCCCGGGGGACAGTCCCCTCCTTCTCGAAGTCAACCCCTCGTACCGGAATGGATTTCCCCCAAGCGGGACGCTGGGTCCAGCGTCGCGATCGGCTCCCGGTGGGCCGGATCCCTTGAGATGTTCAGGGTCACCAGGAAGCCCGGTGGACTGCGGCAGGGGGCGGGCGATGCTAGAATGAGCACCACTGCTGGGAATCGGCGGGCTCGGCGACGGGGGGAGGCCCAGGAACGGGACCAGCACGGGGAATCCCGGGGAGGCAACATGCCGCGAGTCGGACGAGTGGTGGGGATGGTCCTGGCCCTGGCGGGTTGTGGTGGCGGTGGGGCCGCGCCTGACCTGCCGCTGGAACTGGTGTTCCCGGTCATCGATGTCGTCGTGCCGCCCGGGGACTCGGGCGCCTGGGACCCGGACCCGGAGGTTCCGGAGCGGGACGTCGGCGTCGAGGGAGACGGACCTGGGGAGGCGTCCGGCGAGGACGCCCCGGAAGAGGTCCCGGTGTCCGGGGATGCGGGTGATTCCTCTCCGGACCTCCTGGGAGAGGTCGCCTCCGAGGACCCCGGCGGCGGGGATCCGGGAGCCGACGGGACGGGGGACCCCGGGGATGCGGCACCGGAGGTCCAACTCGGCCTCTGCCCTCCGGGTTCCGCCACCTGCCGATGCGAGTCCGACGAGGATTGCGACCCGGCCTATGACGAACCCTGCCGACCGAACCGGTGTGCCCGGGATCTGCACCGATGCGTGCTCGATTCGGGGGTCCGGGAGGGGGAGCCCTGCGAGGACGGGGACTTCTGCACCACCGGGGAGACTTGCCACCGGGGCTCCTGCAAGGGGGGAGTCGCCACCTGTGAGTGCCGGGTGGACGGGGACTGTCCGGACGACGGGAACCCCTGCACCGACACCCGATGCGACCTGGGATCCTGCACGCATCCGCCCAACGACGTCCCCTGCGACGACGGAGATGGCTGCACCGAGGGGGACCGGTGCGTGGACGGGACCTGCGTGCCCGGGCCGCGATGGTGCGAGTGCGACTCCGACGCCCGGTGCGACGACGGCCTTCCCTGCACCGCCGATCGGTGCCGGGAGGGATCCTGCTCCCAGGAACTCGCCCCGGGATGGTGCCGGATCGAGGGGCGTTGCGTCGTGGAGGGGGACCTGGAGACCCCGTTCTCCTGCCTGGCCTGCCGGCCGGACCGGGACCCGTTCCAGTGGATGCCCCTGGACGACGACGCCTCCTGTTCCGACGGGAATCCCTGCACCGATCCGGACCGCTGCCTGGAGGGGGCCTGCATCCCGGGGCCCATGGTCTGCGAGTGCGTGGAGGCGTCGATGTGCGATGACGGGAATCCCTGCACGGACGACACCTGCGTCCAGTTCACCTGCGTGCACGACCCCAATGCCCTCCCCTGCGAGGACGGAGACCCGGCCACCCTCGGGGATGCCTGCGACGGCGGTTCCTGCCGATCGGGACCCCGGTGTGGGGACAGCCTCTGCGATCGCCCTCGGGAGACCTGCGCCACCTGCCCGGCGGACTGCGGCGTCTGCCCGGACCGGGAGACCCTCTGCGGCGACGGATGGGACGACGACCTGGACGGCCTGACCGATTGTGCCGACGGGGACTGCACCTGGCTGCCCCCCTGCACCCCGGATACCTGCACGAAGGTGGATGCCGACGTGACTTGCGGCTTTCGCCTCACCAGCCACATGGCCGTGGGCAACCAGGCGACCGGCAATGCCTGTGGGTCCTCGATGTCTGGCGACGACACGGTCTGGCGCTTCGTCAGCGAGACCCGGCGCCAGGTGACGTTCCGGGTCGAGGACCCCTTCTGGGAGGACCAGGTGGAGGCCTACGTGCTGTCGGGGGCCTGCAATCCCGTCACCTGCATCGGCCGGGACTGGGGCTGGTGGGCCGAGGTGACCTTCACCGCCGAGGCCGGGCGACCCTACTACCTGGTCTACGACGAGGTGGTCTGGGGTGCCCGGGTCAGCGTCCGGGTGACCTGCCAGTGAGGGCCGTCCGGAGAAACGTCAAGGGACGTTCCCTTCGGCAGGCTCCGGCCTGGGAGGATAGGTCAGCACGACGCGCCGACCTCGGGACTCCTCCGGCGACATGCCCTCGGGAAGCGGGACCCGGGTGGTCATCTCCCCGATATCGTCCGATTCGATCCGGCGCACTGAGGGTCTTCCGTCCACCCTCGCCTCCATGCCCGGGCGGACCCCCGCAAGGGACCCGCAGGCGATCCCCAGTTGTCCGGTCCGGTCGATGGGGACCAGGTATCCCTGAATGGGAAAGGTTCGGAGAATCTCGTAGGCCGACCGGGCCGATTCTTCCTCCAGTCCTGTTCCGTCCGTCGGGATCCGGGCCGATGTCGTCATCTTCAATTCCTTTCCAGGGAGGGGTCCGGCAACGCGGACCAGGACGCCGGTCGCCCCCGTCCCGCCAGCAGGCAGCAGGGTCACCAGGAAGCGTCCGATCGCCTCTGAGGATGTCTCCGAGACGTCGGTCTCCAGCCGGAATCGCCCGGAGGACAGGAGATGGGTCTCGAGGAGAGAGACGAATCGGGGGAGCAGGTCCGACTGGACGGTTCCTTCCGCCTGCCACCGGATCACGAGCCGTTCCTGGGGGAGCGCCAGGCCCACGACCTGCTCGAATCGCTCATAGGCTGCGGCATCGAACTCGGTGAAGCCGTCGATCCGGTCCTTCCCGACCGGTCCATCGCCATAGAGGGAGAATTCCTGCCGCTCCAGCTCCCCGGCCAGTCTCTCGAATCCGTCCCGAAGGGCGTCCCGGACCTCCGGGGGCAGGTCGGGGGCCAACACGAGCACCCCGTTCGGAATCGACGCGGTCTCCATCAACACTCGGAGCGCCGGACTGCTGGTGCAGTTGTCCGCGAAGGTGCCTCCGGCGGCGATCCGTCCTTCCTCCAGCGCCTTGCGCAGTTCGCCGTGGTTCATCAAGGTCACCCGGTGAAGGGCCTCGGGATCGATGTGTGCGGTTCGGAAGGAGACGATGGGCAACTGGTATCCCGAGGCCGATTCAGCGGGCAGGAAGCCGATGGGCTCGTCCTTGAGGTCCGCCAGGCTTCGGTAAGGGCTGTCGGCCCGGACGCAGATCACCGCCTTGTAAAGGCGGCTTCCTCGAGTGCTCAGCATCATGAAGGGGTCCAGGGGCAGCGTCCGTCGCAGCGTCACGAACCTCAGGGGGCTCAGGATCAGCGCCTGGATCTCCTGCCGTCGGAGCATCGCGATTGCCTGGTCCGCCTCGCTCTTGGAGGCGCCGAATACCCGGTGTCCCACCTTGAGGCCCGGATAGGTGCTCAGGCGTGCGGTGACCGGCTGGACGAAACTCAGGGTCTTTTGTCGGTCCTGCCACTCGATGATCCCCAGGGTGGCGTGGATCGTGGGGACCGATTCTGCCGGCGGGGCATCGGGACCCCGCTGCAGGGCCAGGTACAGCAGCGCCAGCGCAGAACAGCCCGATATGACCAGCAGCGAGAGGTAGAGCAGGTTGTGGGACATGATTCTGGCAATGACGCCCACCTGGCGCTCGAGGGCCTCGACCCGCGTCATCACGAGGTCCTGTTGCGCCGGCAAGGCAATCTGCTTCCAGACGGCCTGTTCCAGGAGGTCCACCTCGGAGGGTGTCAGGTGCTGATCCTGGAGGAGGCGTTGGACGAGTTCCCTCTGGGAATCGGTGAGCTGTCCGCACAGCCCCTCGGCGGCCTTCCGAAGGCCCTTGACCAGCATGGCCTCGATGCGATCCACGTCGCTCTCGCGCAGGAATCCCCGTTCCTCGAGTCGTCGGACCAGGCGGTAGGCCGCAATCGCGGTGCCGATGACCTCGGCGCACCGATCCTGGGGCGTCCGTTGCAGGTTCTCGATCTCCTGAAAGAGCCGCTGGACCCGCCGATGCTTCAGGAACAGGAAGACCTGCGTCAGGGAGAAGACCCCCAGGCTGACGGCCAGGCCCACGATGTCCCAGTTCACCTGCACTGGAGACCTCCCGGGATCCGGTCCTGTTCCTCCGTCATTCCCTGAGGAAGGGGAAGGGCTCCTCCCCTCCACGCGCGCCGCTCACGGGTCACGGCGCGCCGAGTTCCCCGTGCTTCGTTCGTGGCCATCCGGCCGCTCCGCTCCAGCGGCCCGCCCCTGCCGGCGGGCGACGATTCCGCCATGGCAACCAGGACGTTCCTCCTCCCGGGTCGCGAAGAGCGCCATGTCGTCATCGTTCCATGGAAACGTACTATGACACCGGCACTGCTGCAACTGGCCGCGGCTTGACGGGCCGGCGGGGGTCTCGTATAACGCCGGTGGCTTGCTGTGCGGGGACGAGAGCACCGATGTTCGATGTCTTGACGAAGGGTTTCCGTTCCGCCCGGGCGCGGCTGACGGGCAAGACCACCATCAACGAGTCGGACCTCGAGGAGGTCCTGGGGGACATCCGGGTCTCCCTGCTGGAGGCGGACGTCTCCCTGCCGGTGGTCAATGCCTTCCTGGATCGGGTGCGCCAGAAGGCCGTGGGGGAGGTGGTCCAGGTCGTCGCGAAGACCGAGGGGAGACGCCTGGAGGTGACCCCCGCCGAGCACTTCGTGAAACTGTGCCACGACGAGTTGATCTCGCTGATGGGAGAGGCCCGGGGCGACCTCCTCTGGGAGCCCTCGGGCCGGGTCACGGCGGTGATGATGGTGGGACTCCACGGGACCGGGAAGACCACCACCGCCGCGAAACTGGCGAACTTCCTGAAAGGGGAGAAGAAGCGGCCGATGCTGGTCGCGGCGGACATCTACCGCCCGGCGGCCGTGGACCAGTTGAAGGTCCTTGGGGAGCGCATCGGGGTGCCGGTCTTCCATCGGCCCGAGATGAGCCCCCCGGACCTCTGTGCCGAGGCGATGCGCCAGGCCATCGCCGAGAAGCGGGACGTGGTGATCTTCGACACCGCCGGGCGCCTGACCATCGACGAGCCCCTGATGGCCGAGCTGTCCGAGGTCCAGGCCAGGACCCGACCGAAGAACATCCTGCTGGTCGTGGACGCGATGATGGGCCAGGACTCGGTGCGGATGGCCTCGGAGTTCGACCGGCGCCTCTCGCTGACCGGCGTGGTGATGACGAAACTGGACGGCGATGCCCGCGGTGGCGCGGCCCTGTCGGTCCGGGCCGTCACCGGCAAGCCGATCCTGTTTGTCGGGATGGGGGAGGACCTCCAGCGCATCGAGCCCTTCCGCCCCGAGGGGATCGCCAGTCGGATCCTGGGCTTCGGCGACGTGGTGGGCCTGGTCCAGGAGTTCGAGAAGGTCGTGGACCAGGAGCAGGCCGAGGCGGACGCCCTGGAACTGCTCAAGGGGCGGTTCAACCTGATCCAGTTCCTGGAGCAGATCCGGGCGATCCAGAAGATGGGGCCCCTCCGGGACACGCTGGAGAAACTGCCCTTCTTCCACGAGATGGTGCCCGACGGGGCGGCGGTGGACGAAAAGGTCCTCCAGCGCATCGAGGCGATGATCCACTCGATGACCCCCGAGGAGCGCCAGAAGCCCGAGATCATCAACGAGAGCCGCATGCGGCGCATCGCCCGGGGGTCCGGCCGCAAGGTCCCGGAGGTGAAGGACCTGCTGGCCCGCTTCGAGATGATGCGAAAGGTCATGAAGCAGGTCGGCAAGCAGCCCCAGTTGCTGGCCCGCCTGCCGGGGGTCAAGGAGGCCCTGGACCTGGCGAAGTCCCGGGGCGAGGACGTGTCGGACTTCCTGCCTCCCGAGCCCTCCCGGGGATGGGGCGCCGGCTACGGCGCGCCGCGTCTCTCGCCGGCCGAGAAGGAGCGTCGGCGGAAGAAGGAGAAGCAGGCCCGCAAACAGCGCCAGAAGGCCAGGAAGAAGCGATGACCCGGCATGCGCGATCGGCCGTTGCGTGGCTGCTGGCGACGGCGCTGTGCGCGGTGGCGTCCCCTGTCCGGGCCGCGTCCCCCGAGGAGCGCAAGACCGAGGATGCGGTGAAGGTGCTCCGGACCTTGAAGGACCCGGGGCCCGAGGACTTCGCCCGGCAGGTGGGGGAGGGGGCCGACCGGGTGCTGGTGAACCTGCTGGTGGCCCGCAAGGTGGACCTGGAGATCCGGATGAAGGCCTGCCGGGCCCTGGCCCGCTTTCCAGGGGAGCGGGCCCGGCGGGTGCTGTCGAGCCTGATCCCCAACCCGGACGAGCCCATGGAACTCCGGGGGCAGGCGATGGAGTCCCTGGCGGAACACGAGGGACCTCCCGTCGCGACGGACCTGCTGCCCTGGCTGCGGGACCCCCATCCGGACCTGCGGGCCTCGGCGGCCCGGGCCATCGGCCGGACCGGGGACCCGGCGGCCTGCCAGGCCCTGGAGGACCTGCTGGGCACCGAGGAGGTCCTGGAGGTGCGTCTGGCCGTGGAGCAGGGCCTGGCCCTCTGTCGCAGGGAGCAGCGTCGATGAACTGGCAAGGCGTCTTCACGGCCCTGATTACCCCATTCGACCATGGGGAAGTGGACCTGCCGTCCCTCCGGGAACTGGTGCGGCGTCAGGTGGCCGCGGGGGTCCATGGCCTGGTGGCCTGCGGCACCACCGGGGAGCCGGCCTCGATGACCGCCGAGGAGTGGGACCGGGTGGTTGCGACGGTGGTCGAGACCGCCGGAGGCCGGGTGCCGGTGCTGGCCGGGACCGGGACCTACGGGACCCGTTCCACCGTGGAACGCACCCGGCGGGCCCGGGAACTGGGGGCCGACGGGGCCCTCGTGGTGACTCCCTACTACGTCCGCCCCCAGCAGCAGGGCCTGGTCGAGCACTTCCGGGTCGTGGCCCGGGAGGGGGGGCTGCCGGTCATGCTCTACGACGTCCCGGGCCGGACCGGGGTGCACCTGGCTCCCACCAGCGTCGGAGACCTCTCGGGGGTGCCAGGAATCGTGGCGCTGAAGGATGCCAGCGGAAGCCCCGCCACCGTCCGGGAGGTCCGGCAATGCGCGGCCCCGGGGTTCCGGGTGCTCTCGGGGGACGACGGGCTGGCCCTGGCCTCCTGGGCCCTGGGGGCCCAGGGGGTCGTGAGCGTGGCCTCGAACGTCGCCCCGGCCCCGATGGTGGCCCTGTGGGAACACTGGCAGGCCGGTCGGACGGCCGAGGCCCGGGAGACCGACCTGTCCCTGGCGCCGCTCTACCGGGCCCTGTTCCTGGAGTCCAGTCCCGCGCCCGTGAAGGCCGCCGCCGCGATGCTGGGCCTCTGCCGGGACGAGGTGCGCCTGCCCCTGGTCGCTGCCTCTCGGTCCACCCGGGAGGCCCTGGAGGCGGCCCTGTCGACTGCCGGCCTCCGGTGACGATCACATCCGGTGGGACTTCACGAAGGCCTCGACCTCCGGGAGGCCGCCCTGGTAGATCAGGTAGGCGTCGGGGGGTTCCCGCTCGGTGATCTCGTTCGCCACCGGCGTGAGCATGATCCGCTTGACCTCCTCCCGGTCGTCGCTGTGGGCCAGCGCCCAGCAGAGTTTCATGAAGGCCACCTCCGGGAGCATGTTCGCGCAGGGCACGATCCCCAGTTCCATGAGGTCGCGGCCCGTGTCATAGACGTACATCTGGGTGTAGCCCCAGAGGGTCTGGACGGTCATGAAGAAGTGGACCCCCTGGTCCACCGCCTTCCGGATCGCGGGATACAGGGGCTTGTTCACGTGTCCCAGGCCGGTCCCGGCGATCACGATGCCCCGGTACCCCTTGTCCACCAGGGCCTCGATCAGGTCCGGCTTCATGCCGGGGTAGTAGTAGAGGATCGTGGCCCGGTTGTCGTAGACCGCGTCCAGGATGCACTTCCGGTTGGGGTTCCGGCGGCGGTAGTCTGGACGCAGGGGGGTCACCTTCTCCCGGGAGACCATGGCCACCGGGATGTCTCCGATGGTCCGGAACGTGGACCGGAAGGACGAGTGCATCTTGCGGACCCGAGTGCCCCGGTGCAGCAGTCCATACTGGTCCGAGGTCGGGCCGAACATGCAGACCATCACCTCGGCGATGTCGCTGTGCCCGGCGGTGCGGGCCGCGTGCATCAGGTTCAGGGCCGCATCGGAGGACGGCCGGTCGCTGCTCCGCTGGCTGCCGACCATCACGATGGGGATCGGGGGGTTCTGGACCATGAAGGACAGGATGGCCGCGGTGTGATGCATCGTGTCCGTGCCGTGGCCGATGACGATGCCGTCCACTCCCCGCTCGATCTCCCGGGCCACCGCCCGGGCCAGCCCGATGTACTGCTCCGGGCCCATGTTCTCGGAGAAGACGGCGTAGAGCTTCTCCGTCTCGATGTTGCAGATGTCCGCGAGTTCCGGCACCGATCCGTAGAGTTCCCCAGGGCTGAAGGCCGGAATCACGGCCCCTGTGCGGTAGTCCAGCCGGGAGGCGATCGTGCCGCCGGTGCCCAGCAGTTTCACCGTGGGCTTGGCCGGGTCGAAGGGGAACTCCTTTTCCGGGATCTGGTAATGGGCCTCCCGGCGACCGTGGGAGACGGCCTCCAGGACATCCCCGGCGGCCACCCCGATGTTGTAGCCGGTCTCCAGTTTCAGCACGAGGTGCCGGTCGTCGGCGGTCTCGCTCCGGGGGAGCAGAATGCCCCGGTAGGTCCCCCGAGTGGTGCGGATCTCCACGTCCTCCCAGACCTGGATGCCCAGGCGTTCCAGCACCTCCCGTCCGACGCCCCGGTAACCCTTGAGTGTGTCCGTCCCTGGCTGACTCATCGTGTTGGCTCCGGTTGATCCTTGCGGGGATCGGGCTTCTGCAGGAAGCGGGGTGGGCGTCCGACCGCGAGACCGACCCGGCCAGCGGCATCCTTCTGGCGTAACTGCGGGACCCCCTCCGGGACCGACAGCACCTCCCGGAGGCGGTCCACCGTCAGTCCCTCGATCGAGGCCCCTCGGCGCCGGAGGCCCGGAATCCAGTCCAGCAGCAGCCATGCCAGCACCGACGGGCGCACGGCCACCTGGTCCACGAGGGCCTCGAAGGCCGGCCAGGCGTCCTCCGTGAGCAGCCGGTAGGCCTGTTCCCGGGAGCAGCCCATCCCGATCCAGCGATCCTCCTTGTCCCAGTTCGGTTCGGGGGTCTCTTCCCGGGCCCGGCGATGGTCCTCCTGGCCCAGCACGATGGGGGGCAGGTCGGTGTCGGGGTACATCCGGTCCGGCCCCGGGAGCATCCGTTCGAAGCACGTGGTGCCGTCGGGGAGCGATTTCCGGGTCTCCCGGGGCACGCCCACGAGGGCCTCGGTGAGCCGCAAGCGGACCTCTCCGATGGCGGTCTGGACGTCCTGGGCCGGCCCGGCGACGATCACCACCGCGTCGGGGGCCCCGGCCTCGAAGGCCTGGCGCACCTGGTCGAAGAGGGGGCTCAGGGAGAAGGCCTCGGGGTCGTCGGAGTGGGCGAGGTTGGGCATCCGGTCCAGGCAGGCGATCACCCGGACCCGGTCCGAGACCTCGCTGGCGAAGGTGCGTCCCGGCGCCAGGGGCCGCGAGAGGAAGCCGCTGCACTTCCGCAGCAGGATCGCCCGGGCCACGACGCCCCCGGTCCAGGGCCCCCGCAGGGCGGGATGGACGAAGCGCCGGGCCAGGGCCGTGACGTCCCGGTCCTCGGAGAAGTCCGCCGGGACCACGCCCCGGGCCTTCAGGGCGTCCCGGAGGTCCAGCAGGGCCTTCTGGCGCAGGGCCTCGTAGTGCACCAGGGCCGGGATCAGGCGGAGGGTCGAGACGCCCTTGATTTCCACCCGATCCCCGCCCCGGATGCTCACGTTCACGTCCTGGCGGGCCCGGCCGTGGCCGGTGCGGACCTGCCCCGAGAGGTGGCACAGGCGGCGGATCGCGGACCCCACCTGGAAGGCCTCCCAGGGGGTGTGCATCTCGGCCTCGGTGACGATCTCGATCAAGGGGATGCTCAGGCGATCCGTCAGGTAGGTGCGCCGATGCCCGTGGTCTGAGACCTCCCGGCAGGCATCCTCCTCCAGTCCCAGTTGTCGGATCCCGATGCGGCGTCCCTCGACGCGGATCCACCCGTTGACCCCGAGGATGCAGGTTCGCTGGAACCCCGTCGGGATCGACCCGTCCAGGTACTGCTTCCGGGCGATGTGGACCTCGTCCACCAGGTTCAGGTTCAGCATCCGGGCAATCACGAGACCTCGATGGAGGGCGTCCCGGTTCAGGCCGAAGGGGGGCGCATCGTCCATCTCGTAGGTGCAGACCGTGTCGCGGTTCAGGCGATAGACGATCTCCTTGCGGGTCTTGAACTCCATCAGGGCCGTCGGGTCGTATTCCCCCAGTTCCGAGAGGGTCGGGCGCATGTGGCGCAGGATCTCCGCGTGGTATTCCTGGGAATAGGGGCGCACGGGGCACCGGCAGAAGAGCTTGTGATCGGTGTGCAACTGCCGGTGCATCTCGATGCCGCACCGGAGCCCCAGCGTCGTGTAGAACTCCCGGTCGCCGAAGCGCGAACCCTGGACCTGCCCTTCCACGAGGCACCTCCCGTCGGGGGTGGAGCATACAGCAGGTCATCGGGCAACCGGGAGCCCGTGATCACCGTCGGATCCCCGGGTGCCCGTCCAGGATCTCCAGGGCGTGATCCAGGAAGTCCCCCAGCAGGGTTCCCGCTGGACGGGGGGCGAAGGAGGCGGCGGTCCGGACCTGGTCCCGGAAGGCCTCCCGTTCCTCCACCGACGGCGGCATGCCGGCAGCCAGCCGGTCCAGCAGGTCCAGGGCCGTCAGCCCCGCCTCGCCGTAACGGCCGGCCTGCTCCGCCCAGGGCCGGATGGCCTCCTTCAAGGACGGCTCGGCATCGCCCTGCTCCCAGGATCCCGGCACGTCCCGGAACGGCTCCAGGAAATCCCGTCGCAGGACCCGGGCCGCCTCCTGGGGGGCTCCCTGGTCCCATGCGGTCCAGAAGGCGGCGATGGCGGCCTCGAGGGTCGGCGAGGGAGACCCGGCGATCTCCGGCGACCGGTCATGGCGCGCCAGGGTCTCCAGGGCCGGTTGCCCGGTCTCGCCGGCCAGCAGGCGGGCCATCGCCCGGAGCGACCGATCCGGGTCGTATCCCGGGGCGTTCCAGGCCCAGTCGGCGCAGGTGGCCAGGGCCGGCAGGGAGACCCAGGGCCCGGGCATCGGGTTGAACAGGGCTCCGGAGAGGTGGGCCGGGAGACCCGGGTCCCGGCCCTCCAGGGGGCCCAGGTTCAGCCGCGCCGAGGCGTGGTCGATGACCGGGTAGTTGTCCCCCAGGAGGGGCCGCCGGCCCATCCATGCCGCGGCCTCGACGGCGTCGGCCACTGGAATGGTCCGGGAGACGATCCCCCTCCCGGTCCAGCCGATCAGGACGTCGGGGCCCAGCGTCGTCCCGGCCAGGGGGAGGGACCGGGGGGCCTCCGGGGCGTCGCTCCAGTAGTCGTTGGGCACCCATCCCAGCCGCACTCCTGGCCGGGCCGCACGGACCCGCTCCAGGACGTCGCGGGAGAAGTCCAGCACCCCCGTGTCGTAGTCCGGGTAGAAGGGGCGATCCGCCGGGGAGAGGTTCTTGGGGGTGTCGTCGAAACCCAGGGCCACCATCGCGAACCCCAGGTCCACCAGTCGCACGAGCCGATCGGCCGCCAGGGCCCGGTCCTCCTCGGCATGGAAGATCGCCTGGTCCAGGGGCTTCACGATGATCCCGGGTTCGATCCCCCGGTCCCGTGCCCGGGCCGCCATCTCCGAGAGGAATCCCAGGTACTCCTCGGGCCACTCGTCGCGCCAGTAGGTGTCGGCCCAGTCGATATAGGGGTCCAGTTTCGACCCGTAGACGAAGACGTTCATCTTCATCCGGGCGATGCGATCCAGCATCTCCAGTCGGTCCTCGGGGTCCCAGGGCGGGCCGTAGAAGGTCTCCAGCACTCCTCGAACGGGGATCGCGGGGGCATCGTCCACCCAGACCTCCCGGGCCGGTGGGGCCGTGAGGACCTGGGCCAGGGTCTCGAGGGCCCATCGCCGTCCCCGGGGCGACGTGGCCAGGACCTCCGCCACGACGGGACCCGACTCGGGGCAGGAGACCGCCAGGCGGTAGGCCTCGTCGGAGGGGGGCGCCATGGGGGGACACCGGGCCGCCTCCTGGGCCAGGGCGGCCGGTCCTCCAAGGCGGACGACCAGGTCCGGTGCCTCCTGGGACTCCCGGAGATGAAGCCGGCGGGCGAAGTCGGACCAGAGAGCCGCCTCCCCGGGGTCGAGGCCCGCCACGATGGCGGTGGACGGCCGCCGGTCCCGACAGGACCCGGCCCCACGCCCCAGGACCCGGTACGGCCGGGGCAGGAGGTCCGATTCGAGGGGCGTCGCCTCCGTCGGCGGGCAGGCCCCCGGGGTCTCCGGGACGTCGTCGGGGAGGTCCGTCTCGGCGATATCCGCCCCCGGTCCCGGGTCGCATCCTGGGGACGTCATCGAGGCACAGGCCAGCAGTCCTGAGGCCAGGGCCCCGGCAGCCAGGGCGCGGAGTGTCGCCTGCACGGTTCCTCCTGGTTCGAGAGGGTGGCGGCTCGCGGTTTCGGAGTATCGCCCGGATGGGGGTCTCCGGCCAGAGTCCAGGGCCTGCCGGATTGCTGCTATCATCGCCCGGGACAGGAGGATGGCGTGCCGACGAACCGAAGAGGATGCGCGTTTCTTCGACCGGCGTGGGCCCTGTGCCTGATCCTGGGCCCGGGCTGGGCCATGGGAACCCTGGCGGAAGAGGCGCCGGGAGCCGCCGCCGAGGCCCGGTCCACGGTGTCCGAGGGACCGTCGGAACCCCTGGTCAGCCCCGATTCCCCCCGGGTGGTGTTCCAGGAACTGCAAGGGCTCCTGAAACGGGGCAGATGGGACGAGGCGACGGCGTTCCTGGACCTTCCGAAGGGCCTGGAGCCGGAGGGGGCACGCATCGCGAGGCGCCTGGCGGCGGTGCTGGACCACCATGGGTGGCCGGACCCCGGCCGGATTGCCGCGACCACGGACGGCGCCACCGACGACGGGCTCCCGGCGGGGGTGGACGAGGTCACTCGCCTGCCGATGCCCAGCGGCCAGCGGGAGCCCCTCCGGCTGGTCCGCAACGTCTCCCAGGAAGGGCCGCCCTGGCGGGTCTCCCGGCGGTCGGTGGAACGGGTCGAGGAGTGGTTCGCGGCCCTGCCGGGCCAGTGGATGTATGAGAACCTGCCGGATCCCTTGCTGCTGCCCTCCGCCTGGGGCCTGCTTCGCTGGCAGTGGCTGGCCCTGGTCCCGCTGGTCGTGCTGGCCTTCCTGCTGGCCGTTCCCCTGGCCTCGGTGACCCGGAGAATCCTCCTGGCGGCCGCCCAGCGGACCCGGTCCTCGTGGGACGACGCACTGGCCGTCTCGATGCGAGGTCCCTTCCGGGTGGCCTGGATGCTGATCCTGTTGAGGATCGCCCTCCCCTGGCTCGTCTTTGCTCCGGCGGCCCTGGATCACCTCTACCGGGTGCTGATCGCCCTGGCCTGGGTGGACGGCTTCTGGGCTCTGTTCCGGACCATGGACGTGCTGCATCGGGGTCTCGAGGAGAGCCCCTGGGCGAAGGACAGCCCCTCGGCGCAGTTCCTCCTCTCCTTCGGGACCCGGATCGGGAAGCTGCTGGTCGGCGGCCTGGGAATCGTGGCGGCCCTCTCGGCCCTGGGCTATCCGGTCGCGAGCCTGCTGGCGGGGCTCGGCGTGGGAGGCCTGGCCCTGGCCCTGGCGGCCCAGAAGACGGTGGAGAACCTCTTTGGAGCCTTCTCCATCGGGGTGGACCGGCCCATCCAGGTGGGGGACTTCATCCAGGTCGACGGGGTCTCGGGGACCGTCGAGGCCATCGGGCTTCGATCCACCCGCATCCGGACCATGGATCGGGTCCTGGTGTCGATCCCCAACGGAAAACTCGCCGACATGCGCCTTGAGAACCTGACGGCCCGGGACCGGTTCCGCCTGCATACGGTCATCGGGCTCGAGTACGGGACCGGCGTCGAGCGGATCCGGAAGGTGACCGGGGAGATCGAGGCCCTGCTTCGACGACACCCGTTGGTCTGGCCCGACCGGGTGGTGGTCCGGTTCCAGCAGTTCGGTCCGTCGTCGCTGGACATCGAGATCATGGCGTGGTTCCTGGTGGAGGACGCCTACGCCTTCCGGGACGTCCGTCACCAGGTGCTGCTGGAGATCATGGAGGTCGTGGAGAAGGCCGGCTGTGCCTTCGCCTTCCCCACCCACACCGTGCACATCGCGTCCCAGCCAGACCCGTCGCGGAACCGGACGGGCTCCTAGGTCCGGGGGACCTGGGCATCCGGGAGCCGCAGGTACAGCGGTTCGGAGGACGCCAGGTCCAGGGGAGACCGGCCCCCGGCCAGCACCTGCTCGATCATGGCCGGGGCTCGAATCAGGTGATCCCGGGGCGAACCCAGGTCCAGGCGGGTCCCGAGCCTCCGTTCCAGGGCCTCCCTCCACGCCAGCACCCCGTCGCCCACCGCCAGGACCCGGGCCTCCGGTGGCAGCCGCTCCGCGATGCGCTCCGCCAGGGCCTCGGCAGGGATCGCCTGGGAGGGCACCAGGAGGCATCCGTCGGCGTCCCAGGCGGCTCCATAGACCTCCCCTCGGCGGGCGTCCAGGGCCGCCAGGACCACCCGCCCCCGATGGGGCCAGGCCAGGGTCTCCAGGACGTCCACGCCGAACAGGGGTCTGCCCAGGGCCATCGCCAGGCCCTTGAGGGTCGCCAGCACCACCCGGACTCCCGTGAAGGACCCCGGTCCCAGGGAGGTGACCAGGAGGTCCAGGTCCCGGGGATGCAGTCCCCGGCGGGCCAGCATGGCGGCAATGTCCTCGGCGAGGCCCCGGCTGGTGCCTCCCCGGGTCGCCAGCGACCACTCGACCGTGATCCGATCGTGCTCCCAGAGGGCCATCGCCTGCTGTTCCGTGGAGGTGTCGCAGGCCAGCGCGATCCGACCCGGTCGCATGGTGCCTCCTGCCCGGGGTCCAGGAAGGACCGCCTGGGCCACCAGAGCGCTATCCGCCGGTCAGGCGGGAGAACAGGCCCCACTTCCGCTCGATGTCGTTCAGGAACACCAGCACCATGAGGGCCAGCAGGAATGCCAGGCCGAACCAGTTGGCCACCTGCCGTCCCCGGGGACCCACCGGACGTCGGCGCACCCCCTCAATGGTGAACATGAGCAGGTGTCCCCCGTCCAGGACCGGGATCGGCAGCAGGTTCAGCAGGGCCAGGCTCATGGACAGCCAGGCCATGCGGTCCAGGAAATCCTCCAGGGCATGGGCCGTCGCGGCGATGTCGTAGATCATCAGGGGGCCGCCCATCTCCTTCAACGAGACCTTGCCCGTGAAGAGCCCGAAGAGCCCCGCAGCGGTCACCATGAGGATCTCGTGGGTGCGGGTCGTCGTCTGGTACCAGGCGTAGCGGAGCGGGGAACGATTCGGAACCTGGGGCGCCTCCAGCACGGCCCGGCGCACGTGGAGACCCGGGGACAGCCATCGGGGACTCGCGGACCCGGGCTTCCACTCGGGGTTCCGGAGGTCCAGGGGGAGAATCCGGGACTCGGTGCCTCGGCGGACCTCCAGGGTGTGGGGGACGCCTGGGTCCCGGGCGAGGCCCTGGGCCAGGAAGGCCCAGTCCGACATGGGCCGGCCGTCCAGCGCCAGGATCCGGTCCCCGACCTCCAGTCCCGATCGGTGGGCCGGGCTGTCGGGGTCCACCCGCGTGACCACCAGGGAGGCGTCGGAGATCCCGGGGGCCTCGTCGCCCAGGGGCCCCAGCACGACGGTCCGGGAGGGACCCGGTTCCGCCTGGTCTTCCTGGGTCGGGGCCACCTCGAAGGTCACCGGCCGTTGTCGGGACTCGGCCAGGGCCCGCTCCAGGTCGGGGATCCCCCAGAGGGGGGTCCCGTTGGCGGCCAGCACGGTATCGAAATCCCGGATGCCCGCCCGGGCCGCCGGGCCGTCCGCATCGACGGTGACGACCGGCGGCGTGCGGTTCGGGGAGGCCTCGATGCGCCCGACCTGGGGCACCCAGCCGATGTCCCGGAGCCCTCCCAGTTGCACCGCCTTCGGGGTGACCGGGAGTTCCATCGATTGCCCTGCCCGCTCGATGCGGAAGCGCAGGGGTCGGCCCGGGGATCGGGAGACCTCCGCCACCAGTTCCCACCACGCCTCGACGGGGCGCCCCTCGACCTCGAGGATCCGGTCGCCGGGGCGAAGTCCTGCCTCCCAGGCAGGCTCCCCGACGGCCAGGCTTCCCAGGACGGCCGGGACGACCTCCCGCTGGAGGGCATTGGGCGGGAACAGCAGCAGCAGGGGCAGCATCAGGTTGAAGAATGGTCCCGCCAGCACGATCAGGACCCTTCGCCAGAGGTCGGTGAACAGGAAGGTGGTCTTCGGATCGACCCCTTCAGGGGGGTGGTCCGGGTCGTCTCCGAGGAACTTGACATATCCGCCCAGGGGGATGGCCGAGAGCCAGTACTCGGTGACTCCTCGCCGAAATCCCAGCAGTCTCGGCCCGAACCCCACGGAGAAGCGGAGCACCGTGACGCCCAGCAGCCGGGCGACCAGGAAGTGTCCCATCTCGTGGAAGGTGATCAGGACGCCCAGGAAGATCAGGAATTTCCACATCCGAGGTCCCGCCTCCCGCGACAGACCGGGCAGAAGATACCAACGGCACCCGGTGGAAGCAATGCGAGGGAGAGGATGGCGCCTCGGGGCAGGACGTGACCCCCGCGTCCGGTCCGTGCCTGGAGGCAATGGCCGGGCCCGGTGTTCCGAATCCTAGGACCCGAGGCGTTCCCGGTGACGGCGCGTCTCCCGTTCCAGGCGTTCCCAGACCTTCTGCTCCAGGGCATCCTTGTCCACGAGGACCGTCCGACCCTCGGGGGAACCGGCCTCCTTCCCCGTCCCCGGGAGCCGCACCCGCTCGGGTTCCCGGGCCTCCTCGGTGGCCGGCGGACGGCGCTGTGCGTCCTCCTGCGCGAGGACCAGTTCTTCGGCCTGGCGGGCCCGCTGCTCCATCTCCTCCCGAACGGGACGCCGGGGGACCCGGGAGAGGCCGGTCTGTCCCTCGGCGACGTGGGTCAGTTCGTGGGCCAGCAGCGCCTTCCCCTCGGCGGTGGTCGGCTCGAAGTGCTCCCGCGGCAGGAAGACGTCCCCTCCCTCCAGCGCAAAGGCCCGGGCTCCCAGGGTCTGCGCCATCCGCCGCGCCCCCGGCCCCGTGTGGACCCGGACCCCCGACAGGTCGGCGCCGGTCAGGGTCTCCATCTCCCGGCGGAGCGTCGGGTCGAGCCTCTCCGGGCGGTCGTCCTGCAGCGCCAGGGTGCCCGCCTCCAGGTATCGCTGGATCAGGCGTTCTTCGAGGGTGGTGCCCGCGTCGCGCCGGGACCGGGAACGCTTCCCTCCCCGTCCGGATGACTGCATCTCCCGACCTCCCGTTGGAGACGACAGACTCATTATACTCGCCTGGACCCGGTCTTGCGTTCCCGCGGGGGATTCGGCAGAGTGCCGACCATGGGGAGATTGCACCGGACAGGCCTGGTCGCCATGGTGGAATCGGCGCCCGCCCGGATGGGCTGGCCCCTGGAGGGGAGCGGCCGAAGGGCCGCGAGCGGGGCGCCGCGGGGCAGAGGGCGCCCCGGGACCCGGGCGCGGCCCCGGGGGAGGGGAGGATCCATTCCACTTCTGGCGGTGTTTCTGGCAGTCCTGCTGGGGGCGCAGCCCGGTCTCGGGTCCCCGCGTCCGATCCGGGAGACGGTCCTCCAGACGGCCTTCCAGGGCTGGGACCTCTCGGCGATGCGCCGGGAACTGGTGGGTGGACCGTCGGGACGGGACGACGTCCTCTGGTGGGGGGTCCTGAAACTGCTGGAGGGGGACCTGCCCTCGGCGGACCACTTCCTGTCCCGGAGTCGGGATCCCCTGGCGAGGTCGCTGCTCCCGGTGGTCCGGGGCAGCCGGGAGGTGGCTGCGGGCCTGGTCGAGGCGATGTCCCCGGGACAGCGGATCCGGGTGATCCATCCCCCGGGAACCGCCGAGGCCCTGCTTCCGTACCTGTTCGAGGCGGGGGATGCGGCCCTGGACCTCTTCCTTGATCGCCTGGGGGTCCGGGAGGACCCCGGGGAGGCCCTCTCGGTCTGGCTCGTGCCGTCGTTCCAGGACATGGCCCGGGTGACGGGCCTGGAGCGGTCCCAACTGGACGCCGCAGGGGCCGTGGCGGTCTGCGACCTCCGACGGGTCGTGATGGTGACGCCCGATGCCCTGCCTTGGGGCTACCCCTACGCCGACACCCTGGCCCACGAGATCGTCCACTACCTGCTGACGATCCGGGGGGGAGGGCGGGTCCCGATCTGGTTCCAGGAGGGGGTCGCGAAGGCCTGGGAGCGTTCCTGGAGGGGGCGGCCCGTCGGGGAGGTGGGCCGCACGGCCGCCCGACTGCTGGACACGGCCACCCTGCAGCGTCGGTGGATTCCCCTGGACCGCATCGAGAAGGGCCTGCTGTCCCTGGGGAGTTCCGATGCAGTGCAACTGGCCTTCGCCGAACTGGCGGCCTTCATGGCATGGACCACGGCGCGGAAGGGGGACGATGCGGTGGCCCGGCTGGTCGAGGAGATGCGCGGCGGGGATGCGGAAATCGCCTTCCTGCGCGTCGTGGGCGCCCGCCCCGGGGAGTGGTTCCTGGCCTTCCTCCGGGAGCGGGAGAACCGGGCCCCGGAGGTCCCGGACCCGAGGCCCGGGATGGTGATGCGGGAGGGGACCGGGGAGTCGCTGTCGGCCCTGGCTCCGGAAGTCGAGGCCCGGGTCCGTCTGGCGGACCGGTTGGCCGGGACTCAACGGTTCCTGTCGGCGGCGACGCTGCTCCGGGAGGTCCTGGCGGCGATGCCGGTCCCCCATCCCGAGGTGGTGGGTCGGCTGGCCCGGGTGCTTCGCCAGGGGGGGCGGCCCGAGGAGGCCCTCGCGGTGCTGGACCAGACGGCGCTGGACGAGGAGGAGTTCCCCTGGCTGGCCCGGGAGCGGGGGCTCGCCCTGGTCGGGGCCGGGCGGCTGCCAGAGGCGGTCGATCCGTTGCTGGTCTTCGTCCGGACCGATCCCTGGGAGGGAGAGGCGCACCGGGCACTGGCGGAGGCCTTCCGGTCCATGGGGCACAGGGACCTGGCGGAGCGGGAGGATCGGCTCCGGGAGAGGGGGAGGTAGCATCTTGGCGGACCCGCGCGAAGAGTGGCTTCGGGACGAGGAACGGGTGCGTCAGGCCTGGGAGGCCTGGCAGCGCCTGGTGCGGCAGATGGGGCGCCGGATCGTGGGGCAGCAGCGAGCCCTGGAACTGCTCATGACGGCCCTGATGGCCGGGGGACATGGCCTGCTGATCGGGGTGCCGGGGCTGGCCAAGACCACAATGGTGAAGGTGCTGGCCCACTGCCTGGACCTGTCGTTTCGCCGGGTCCAGTTCACGCCGGACCTCATGCCCTCGGACATCACGGGCACCGAGGTGCTGGAGGAGGACCGGGGTACTGGCCAGCGGGCGTTCCGGTTCGCCCGGGGGCCGGTCTTCGCCAACCTGCTGCTGGCCGACGAGGTGAACCGGACCCCGCCGAAGACCCAGTCGGCACTGCTGGAGGCCATGCAGGAGCACCAGGTGACCGTGGCGGGCGAGGTCCACCCGCTTCCGGAGCCCTTTGTGGTCTTCGCGACCCAGAATCCCATCGAGCAGGAAGGGACCTACCCCCTGCCCGAGGCCCAACTGGACCGGTTCCTGCTGGTGGTGCGGGTGGAGTATCCGAGCCTGGAGGAGGAGGTCCGGGTGGTCCAGGAGACCACGGGCCTGTCGGAGGGGACGCTGGAGCGGGTGATGGGGTCCCAGGAGGTCCTGGAACTGCAGGACCTGGTCCGGCGAATGCCGACCCCGGACTACGTGCTGCGGGAGGCCGTCGCGCTGGTTCGGAAGACCCGTCCCCAGGACCCGACGGCGACCCGGGAGGTCCGGGACTATGTGGCCTGGGGCGCGGGACCCCGGGCGGCCCAGCACCTGGTCCTGGCGGCCAAGGCGTCGGCGCTCCTCCGGGGAGAGTTTGCGGTGACCCCGGACCACGTCCGGGACCTGGCGGTGCCGGTGCTGGCCCACCGGGTCGTGGTGAACTTCCACGGAGCGGCGGACCGGGTGTCGGGACTGGACGTCGTGCAGTCGCTGGTCCTGCGGGAGTAGCCCGATGCCCCCGTTGCCGGAGGTCCTGCTGGGGGAGGAGGCCCGCCAGGCCCTGGCGGGGGCCGTCTTCCGTCCGCGAATGGTCGCCGGCGGGATCCGGGGCGGGGTCCACCTGGCATCCCACCTGGGCCAGAGCCGCGAGTTCAGCGACCTGAAGCCCTATTCCTTCGGGGACGACCTGCGGCACCTGGACTGGAAGGTGCTGGCCCGGACGGACCGGGCCTACGTCCGGCGCTACCTGGACGAGACGAACCTCTCGGCCTGGCTGGTCCTGGACGCCTCCGGGAGCATGGGAGAGGCCCCGGGCGGCGTCTCGAAATACCGTCACGGGGCGGGCCTGCTGGCGGCGCTGGCCTGGGTGCTGCTGCAGCAGGGGGACGAGGTGGCGGCGACGGTGTGTGCCGAGGGGAGGCTGGCACACCTGCCTCCCCGGTCCGTGCCCTCCCACTGGAGGGATCTGAACTCCCTGTGGGTCGGAACTCGGCCCGGCGGCGGCACCGACCTCGTGCCGGCCCTCCGGGAGGTGGTGGTTCGTGCCCGTCGTCGGGGGATCGTGGTCATCGCCAGCGACCTGCTGACTGCCCGGGAACCGGTGATGGACTCGCTCCGGGCCCTGGCCGCCCGGGGACATGCGGTGCACCTCCTCCACGTCCTGACCCCCGAGGAGCGGACCTTCCCCTGGCAGGGAACGGCGGTCTTCCAGAGCCCCGAGACTCGGGGAACCGCCCTGATGGACGCCCGGGCCCTGCGACGGTCCTACCTTCAGGCGATGCAGGCGTTCCTCCAGGACTGGCAGCGGGCCTGTCACGAGTCCCGGATTCGATACCTGTCGGTCCCGATGACCCGGGCGGCCTGGAAGGAGGCCCTGGAGGTGATCCAATCCTCCGGGACGGAACCGGGGGTTGGTGGGGGACCGGGAGCGCCGGTTCCGGGACCCCGGGCGTCGACCCCCAGGAGGGCCCTGTGACCATCGGCTTCGCCTCTCCCTGGATGCTGGTGGGGGTCCTCGCGGCGCTGCTGCCGCTCCTGCTGCACTTCTGGATTCGGCGCCAGGCCCCGGTGGTTCCCCTCGAGGCCCTCATGCGCCTGGTCCTCGGGGCCCGGGGAGCGGCTCTCGGGGTGCGGTGGATGCACCATGGGCTCCTGGCAAGTCGGGTGCTGCTGCTGGTCCTGCTCGCGGTGGCCTTCGCCCGCCCGTACCGAGAGGTGCCCTCCTCGGGCCTCTCGGGGGAACGGCCCCTGGCCCTGGCTCTGGTCATCGACGACAGCCTCTCGATGCGGTGGAAGTCCCGGGAGCGGTCGGACTTCCAGGAGGCCCTGGTGCGGGCCCGGGAGGCCCTGGGGGAACTGCCCGAGGGGTCCCGGGTCTTCCTGGTCCGGACCAGTCGTCCCCGGGAGGTGGAGCCCCGGCGGGGGCCGGGACTGGATCCCGTCCAGGCGGCCCTCCGGGTCGAGCGGTTGGTCCCGACCTGGAAGGCGGGAGACCTCAAGACGGCCCTGGGAACCGCCCGGAGGCGTCTTCGGGAGAGTCCCCTTCCGGATCGCCGGGTCCTGGCGCTGTCGGACTTTCGGAACGACGATTCCCTGGAGGGGAGGGAGGAGGTCCAGGACGGGATCGCTCTGTTGCAGGAGGACGTGACCGGCGGGGAACCAGGGGAGAACCACGGAATCCTGTCGGTGCGGGCGCTGCCGGACCCCGAGGCCGGCCCGGGTGCCTGGCGGCTCCAGGCCGAGGTGTGGAACGGTTCCCTTCGGCCCCTGGACGATCTGTTGTCGATCCGGGTGGGCGGCCAGGTCACCGCCGATCGGGTCGCGTGTCCGGCGATGCGACGCTGCTCGGTCTCGATGGAATTCCACGTCCCCGAAGGTGTCCGTTTCGGGGAGGTCCGATTGCCCCCGGATTCCCTGCCGGACGATGATGCAGCGTGGTTCGTCGTCGGGAACGGGAGCCGGGCCTCGGTGCTGGTCCTCGAGGGACCCGGCGGGGGACAGGGTCCGGCCTTCTTCGTGGGACACGCCCTGGGCGTGACGGTCGGCGGATGGTCCCGGGAGACGAGGCGGGTCACCGTCGGGGGCTTCTCGCCGCTGCAACTGGCCGGAGTGGCGGCCGTCGTGGTCGCCGACCCGGGGCCCGTGTCTCCGGACCGGGTCCGGGCCCTCGAGGACTTCGTTCGGACCGGGGGCGTCCTCTGGCTGGCCCCGGGTCCCGGGACGCCCCTTCAGGCATGGAACGACACCTGGAAGGGTCTCGTGCCGGGCCCCCTGCGTCGGGTCTGGACGCTCGATCCCGCGTCGGGCGAGGGACGGCCGGTGATCGAGGAGGAGGGGAGTTTCCTGGGAGAGGCCGTGGCGGCCGGATTCCAGGAGGTCCGGGTCCGCCAGGTGGCGCTCCCGGAGGCCGGGTGGGCCGAGGGGTGGCGACCCCTGGCCTCGGTGGGGTCCGGCCTGCCGCTCTGGCTGGCGGGATCCCTGGGGGAGGGGCGGGTGATCCTGTGGCTCTCGAGCCTCGACCCCTCCTGGACCGACCTTCCCCTGGCCCCCGTCTTCGTGGCCTGGATCCGGGAGACGCTGGAATGGGCCACCCGTTCCACCGGGGGATCGGAGACCGAACCCGTGAGGCCCGGCGAGGCCCGCCCCCTGCGCTGGCCCGAGGGGGAGACGGAGTTGTGGGTCACCCCTCCCTCGGGGCCCGCCCTGGCAGTGCGTGCCCCGGGGGTGTTCACCGGCACGGACCAGCCGGGCGTCTACACGGTCCATGTCCGGGGCGACGGGCGGGGCGACTCCCGGTTGCGGGAGGTCTTCGTCGTGCATCCCGATCCCCGGGAGAGTCGGTTCGGTCCGGGCCTGTCCCCCCAGGTGTCCAGGGGAGGCCCCCGCCCGGGGACGGCCGCGCCGGCGCCCGGGAAGAGCCGAAAATCCCTGGTGACTCCGGTGCTGCAGGGAGCCCTGCTGCTGTTGGTGGTCGAGGCCTTCCTTCGGGAACGGATCTGAGGGGGGCCAGGGGGTCAGGGGACGGGACCCCGGACGCACCGCACCGCCCAGTTCGTATCGGACATGGATGGCGGCACGTCGATCCCGGCGTCGTAGAACGTCACGAACCAGGACCTGCGGTCCGAGGGGCTTCTGGCCTGGACCTGGGTGTCGGAGAGGTAGGCCAGGGAGCACTGCCACTGGAAGGTCGCGTCCTGGTAGCACTTCCGGTTGGGGTCTGCCGGGGAGGAGACCGGGCCGCCGCCGATGCCGCAGCCCCGGCAGTCCTCGGTCCAGCAGGTGGCCTTGGTCTTGTCCTCGCAGATGCCGTTGGCATCATGGACCGGGCAGGCCCCCGTGGGCATCGTCTTCTCGCATCCCAGGATCAGCGTCCGCAGTTCGTCGATGGTCGGGAGCCGCCAGTCCTCCAGCCCCCCGGTCTGGGAGGCCTCACAGAGACTCCGGGCCTCGATCAGGCCCGACGCGAAGGAGTGCACCTTCTCCCAGACCAGCCTCGTCCGGGTGTCCAGGACGGTGCCGTCGCAGAGGTCCTGGAAGCCCCACGGGCTGGTCGTCTGGAAACAGGGCGGTGCGTCGGGTCCCATGTCCACCGGTTCCAGGGCGTCCTCTGCCGGGAGGTCCTCGACCGCGCCGTCGGGGGACTCATCGACGGCCAGATCGCCCGGGAGAAGGGAGGTGTCCGGCTGTGTGGACGACGACCCGGAGCAGCCGAGAACCACGAGGGCCGCCAGGATCCATCCGCCGGAGATGCGCGCCTTCATCGGGTGTCCTCCTCGATGGACACGGGAAGTATAGCCGGAATCAGGGCCACTGCATTCCGATGCGCTGCCACCGGGGCAGTCCCCAGGGCCCCGGGGACCAGATCACGGGGCCGACGGTGCCGACGATGTCCCGGAGTGACAATGGCCCAAGGGTCCTCCCGTCCCGGGCGTCCAGCGTCGACCGGTTGTCGGCCAGCAGGAGCACGGTCCCTTCGGGGAGCACGAATTCCCGGGAGGAGGTCGTGACGAGCCGGGAGAAGAAGACGGGATGGTTCCGGTCGCCCACGGACTCCATCCAGGCCCGGAGCCCCCGCTCTTCCTCCGGGACCTGGAAAGGGGCGTCGATGGCCACGTCCCCGAGGTCCACCAGGGGCAGGACCTTCCCGTCCACCACGATCTCGGGACCGCTCCACTGGACCCTGGCCGGGCCGACAGCCACCATCCGTCCCACCGTGAGGTCCGATGCGGTGCGGGCGACGACCAGCCGCCCCTGCAGGTCCGGGGCGTGCTCCGGGTCCACCCGGTCCACCAGCACCCACTCCCCGGGAAGGAAGGCGGGCCAGAGTCCATGGTCCCGGATGGGCGCCAGACCCACCCGGAGGGAGATCACGGCCCCGACGGCCACCCAGACCAGGATCCCGATGACCCAGGCCGCGAGGCCGCGCCGCAGGGACGGGGGAGCCGCTGCGGGGGGCGATTCCTCCAGGACCAGCAGCCCCTCGAAGGTCCCCCAGGCGATGACCAGGGTCACCAGGGCCCGGCGGGGATCCAGGCCCATCCATGCCACGCTGAAGGCCAGCAGGGACCCGACGCCCAGGAAGGCCGCCAGGGTGTTCCAGCCCGACCGGGTCCTCCCTCGGGCCACCTGTCCCGCCCCGGGGAGCAACAGGTCCAGCACGGTGGTCGTCCAGGAGGCGAGGGTCATCGGCCGCTCCCCGTCTGCGGGCTCCCGGGGCACCGGGACGCCAGCACGCACTCGCCGCACCGGGGTCGGGGCCGACAGACCTCCTTGCCGTGGATCACGACCTGGGCATGGTAGTCGTTCCAGAGGGCCACGTCCCGGGGGAGGGCGTCCTCGAAGGCCTGCCGGAGGACGTCGTAGTCCCGGTTCGGGTCCAGCAGGGCCAGGCGGCCGAAGATCCGCCGGGTGTAGGCATCGATGACGAAGATCGGGAGTCCGGCTCCGTAGAGCAGGATCGAGTCGGCGGTCTCCCGGCCGACGCCGTGGACCTCCAGCAGGCGCTGACGGGCCTCCAGGACCGGCCACCGGGCCAGCCGTCTCGGGTCCCCATCACAGCACCGGATCAGGAAGTCCACCAGGGCCTTCAGGCGTCGGGCCTTGACCCGGAAGTAGCCCACCGGGCGCAGGACCTCCGCCAGTTCGGGTTCCGGGACGGAGGCGAGGGCCTCGGGGCTCAACAGGGAGGCGGCCTTGAGGGCCTCGATGGCCCGCTCGACGTGGGTCCATGCGGTGTTCTGGGTCAGCAGGGCCCCCACGGCCACCTCGAAGGGGGTCTCTCCGGGCCACCAGTGCAGGTCCCCTCGGAGTGCCCGGAGTCGCCGATAGACCTCCGGGATGGTCCAGCGGGTGTCGGAGGACGATGGGCGTCTGGTGTTCACCGGGCCTCCAGCGGGGAAGGAACGGTCGCCACCGGGTCTCGCGAGAGGCGATCCCCCAGGTCTCGGACCCGTTGCCGGGCCCGGCCCGGGAGCATCACCGCCATGGCCTCCAGGTGATCCGGGTCGTCCTGGACCAGTTCCCAGTCCCCCCAGTCCCTCCACCGGTCGATCGAGGGGAGACTCGTCGTCGGGGGGGACGTGTCGGCAAGGCGCCTCCAGAGGTCGGCCCCGGGCCCCTCGACCCGGATCCGGGCCGTGACCAGCGGAGAGGGTCCCTCGACGAGGACCAGGGTCAGGGCGTCCGGCGCCTGGGGCAGGTCCGGAAAGAGGAGTCCCGGACAGGGAGACTCGACGTGCAGGCGCACCGGGTCCGCCGGCGCCGGCGTGTCCTTCCGGAGACCCTCGGGGGTCCCCTGGACCACGCAGAATCCGTCGATCCGGGCACCGGGGCAGTCCTCTTCCCGGGAGGCGGTGCGAACCACCACCCGGCCATCGGCTCCCGCGACCATTGCCCACCTTCCGGTTCCCGGGACCGCCGGGCCTTCGGGCCCCGGCAGGCAGGCCCGGCCCAGGGAGGAGTCGAGTCGGCAGTCCAGGCGGAGGCAGGCGCCGTCCCGCCCGGGGAGGAGCTCGGGTGTCGCGGGGCGGTTCCAGTACCAGGCGGCGCTCCCCACCGCGCCGGCAAAGGCCAGGAAGACCGCGATGGCGAGGGCCGAGGCCCCGAGGGATCGCCGGGACCCCCGGAAGGCCTCCCCGGCCTTCGCGAAGACCACGCCGACCAGGTAGAGGGCGCAGAGGGGGACCGCCATGAGGACCTGCGACAGGGGGTCCGGCGGCGTGAGGATCGCGCCGATCACGAAGGCGAACACGACGAAATACCGGGCATATTTTCGGAAGGTGGTGGCCGGGACGACCCCCAGCATCGACAGGAAGAACATCAGGAGCGGGAGTTCGAAGACCAGGCCGAAGACCGCCAGGAAGGCCACCGCGAGCCGGAAGGTCTGCTGGACGGTGGGCTGGAGGGCCACATCCCCGGAGGTCTGGGTGAAGGCCACCAGGAAGTCCACCACAAGGGGCAGAAAGACGAAGTAGCAGAAGAGGACGCCCAGCAGGAAGAAGGCCGAGAGGAGGCCGATCACGGGCAGGACGACCCGCCTCTCCCGCCGGAGGAGTCCCGGGGCCACGAAGGCCCAGGCCTGGTAGAAGATCACCGGCGTCGCCAGGACCAGGGCTCCCAGCAGGCTGGCCTGGAGATGGGCGATGACCGTCTCGGTGACCTGGAGGGCCTGCAGTTGCTGGATCCCCTGGCGCCGGAGTCCCTGGAGCACCGGGCGAGCGATCCAGTGGAATGCCTGCTCGTGGAAGTTCCAGGCGACCAGGAACGCCAGCGCCAGGGCCGCCACGGACTTCAGCAGTCGGCTGCGGAGTTCCGCCAGATGCTCGGTGACGGTCATCTGCCCGTCGGGCATCGTCCGCGTCCCTCGCTGCCTCACCCGGGCCTCCGGGTGTCGGACCGCTCCTCGGGTTCCGGGAGGGAGTCGGGATGGGAGGACGGTTCCGCGAGGGACTCGGGGGCCGGGATCGCGGGAGCCGGGGACGGCGCCGGGGTGGGCGCCGAGGTGGGCGCCGGGGCTTCCGGTACCTGGGGTGGGACGGGGGCGGTCCATCCCGCCGGCCGGGACGGGGTCTCGTCCTCGTCCAGGGCGTGCATCGCCTTGCGGAAATCCCGGAGTCCCCGCCCGAGGCTCCGGGCGATGCCCGGCAGGCGGTCGGGTCCCAGGACCAGCAGCGCCACCACGAGGATCACCAGGATCTCGGTCCAGCCGATGCCGAACATCCCCCGCCTCCCGACGGAGGAAACGCTACCAGAAGGTGGCCCGGCGGGCAACCGACGGCCCGGTGGGGAACAACGAGGCCGCCGGAAACGATACGGGAGTCGTGGCAACGAATGGGAGGGACCGATGGACCTGTGCCTGCTGGCCGTCCTGGTCCGGGGGCGGGTGCGACGGTTCGCGGTGGGCCCCCGGGCCGCCGAGGTGCCCTGGGCCCCGGGAGTGCGGGTGCGCCTGGACCGGGACCGGGTCGTGGTGGACGGGGAGAGGCCGGGTCTTTCCTGGAGGCCCGGGGAGGCGAGGGTGATCGGGGGCCTCCGGACCTCCTGCCTGGCCGCCTCCCGGGGTCCCTTCGGGGTCGAGGTCCGCCTGGGTCCGGGCCTGGTCGGGGTCTCGGAGGGCCTCGTGCGGGCCTTTCACCTGGCCGTCTGTGCCGCCGGGACCCGGGACTCGGTGCTGATTCTTGGGGAGTCGGGGACGGGAAAGGAACTGCTGGCCCGGGCGATCCATGACCTGGGGGGCCCCGGAAGGCCCTGGGTGGCGGTGAACCTGGCGGCGGTGCCCCGGGACCTGGCCGAGGGGGAACTCTTCGGCTGGGTCCCGGGGGCCTTCACCGGTGCGGCATCGAGGCGGGTCGGGGCCTTCGAGGCGGCCACCGGGGGGACCCTGCTGCTGGACGAGGTGGGGGAGGCCAGCGGCCCCATCCAGGCCAAGGTGCTTCGTTGCCTGGAGGAGGGCCGGGTGACCCGGCTGGGGAGCACCCGCGAGGTCCCGGTGGAGACCCGGGTCCTGGCGGCGACGAACCGGGACCCCTCCCGGGCGGTGGCCGAGGGGCGCCTGCGCCTGGACCTGGTCCAGCGCCTGGCCTGCCTGGTGATCCGCCTGCCTCCCCTCCGGGAACGGCCCGAGGACCTCCCGGTATTGGCCCGTCACCTCTGCCGAGGACCGGTCCCGGAGGGCCTCCCGGACCCGGAGGCCCTGGACCTGCTGCGGCGCTGGCCCTGGCCCGGCAACGTCCGGGAGCTGCGGAACGTGGTCCGGCGGGCCGAGGCCCTCTGTGGCCCTGGGGCCCTCGGAGCCGTCGCGCTGGAGGATGCCCTGGCCCTCGGGGGAGGGCCCATCGACCCGGGGCCGCGACCGTCCCGGGGGGAGCGGCGGCGACAGATCCTGGCCAGCGGGCTGCCCCGATCGACCTGGTATTACCGACGGCGACGGGGCACCCTGGGCCCGGACCTCGACGGGGAGTGGGCCTCCGGGGCCAGTCCGGCCCTGGCCGAGAACGGGGAGGACGGGACCTGGGAGGGGGACGCCGGTTCTCGGGTGGTCACCCGTCATGGCTAGGGCCGGGACCACGCGTGGCGCGTGGCGATGCGGATGTCGGTCAGCGGGGACGGAGGGGGTGCACCCGCACCGGGACGCGGATCTCCATGGCCCCGCCGGGCGGGCTCGGAAGGTTTCCGAGGGCCAGGGCGGCCTCCCGGACCTCGCGGCAGAATCCCTCGTCCTGGCAGGGAGCGTCGGGAATCGCCTCCAGCACCCGGCCATCCTCCCGGATTCGCAGCCGGAAGGCGAGGTCGGGGGAGGGGCCGTGTCTCCGGAGAGGGACCGGGGACGCCAGGGAGCGGGCCAGCGCCTGCCGGACCTTCCATGCGTAGCGGACGCGGGCCTCGTGGAGGGGATCCGGGGCCGATGCGCTCCCGGCGATCCCCTCCGGGGGGGCGACACCGGGCGACGCCGGAACGCCGGGGTCGAGTCCCGGTGGCCCGCCGGGTTCGCCGCTCCCTCCCGGTCCTCCGGACGTCCCCGGGCCCTCGGCCAGTCCCGGGGAGGGGCGTCCGGGGGTGTCGGTGGCGTCTGCGGGCAGCGGCGGGAAGGGAGTCGGCCGCGGCGCCGGGCCGGGCTTGCGGCGCGAGGGGTCAACCGGTGCCGTGACCCGTCGCTTCGAGGGACCTGAAGGGGCGGCCCTTCCGGGGTCCACCAACCCCACTGCCGCCTTCCGATCGGGGAACGGGGCTGGTGCCGGGGCATGGTCGGACCCGGCGCCGGGGGCCTTGGGCGTCAGGACCCGCAGCGACACGGGAGGTCTTCCGGGGGCGTCCGGCGGGGGAAGGCGAGGGCCAGGCCAGGCCAGCAGCAGGCCGTGGAGGGCCAGGCTCGACAGGATTGCGAGGATCGTCCTGCGGTCCACCTTCGACCCCGTTCGTGGAATCGCCCCCGACCGGTCCCGATGATACCCTCAAGTCCCCCATCCGGGCCGGGATGCCCCTTCGGAAGCCGAGGCGTCCGCTGGAAACCCGGACATCCTGTCCGCTTGTGACAGGCGCCGGATGCCGCTGTTCGACGCCCCCGTCTTCTGCTATCCTTCCCGCCATGGCGACCATCGAATTCAAGGACGCCTCCGGAAGGCTTCAGCGGAAGGAGATTCCCGAGGTTCCGGGGGGGGCGATCGTCGGTCGGAGTCCCACCTGCCACATCGTGGTGTCCGATCCCTCCGTGAGCCGGGATCATGGCCGCATCCGGAAGACCCCCGAGGGGTGGGAGTACCTCCATCGGAGCTCCACCAACCCCTGCCGCATCAACGACCAGCCGGTCCAGGGGCCCCACCGGCTCCAGGACGGGGACCGGATCCGGTTCGGCGAGGTCGAGGCGGTGTTCCGGGAGGGCGCTCCCGCCAGGGCCGCAGGCCGCGGTAGCCGGGAGGTCCGGACCCCGGAGGACCGGACGCTGGAGGACCGGGAGGTGTCCCGGAAGGTCGAGGCCCCGGTTCCCTCGGTGCGCGTGGACGAGCCCTCCCGGGGAGGGACCGGTTCCCGGCCGGTGCTGGACCCGGCCCTGCGGGTGGACCCGGCCCTGCTGGCCGAACTGCAGCGCCTCCGGGCCGAGAACGAGGCCCTGAGGGCCGAGCAGCGATCCCCCGGGAGGCCCGATGGCGATCGAACCCGGGAACTGGAGGACGAGATCCAGCACCTGAAGGGCCTGCTGGGCGACGCCGAGCGCCGGGTCGAGAATGCCGAGTCCCGGGCCGCCAGCGCCGCTGCCGCGATGGACGGCATCCTCCGGAAGAGCCAGGACCTCCGGGACCAGAACATCCACCTCCAGGGGCTCCTCGACGCCTCCCGGGCGGACCTCTCGAACCGGGAGGCCGAGGCGGCGGACCTCCGGGAGAAGGTGGCGGCCCTGGGGGCCCAGCTGGAGGCGGTCCGGGGGCGGACCACCCAGAACTCCGAGGAGATGTCCTCCCTGAAGGTCCGCCTGACGGACAAGGACCGGGAGATCGAGCGGCTGCGCCGGGAACTGGACGGTCGGGAATATGACCTTCGGGTGCTCCGGGAGGAGTCCCAGCGGCTCGAAGAGTACGTGAAGGGAGACGCGGGGCGCCAGAAGGACCTGGAGCGGAAACTCCGGAACCTGGAGGCGGTGATCGACGAGAACCGGAACCTGATGGCGTCGATGCGCCGGGACCTGGAACGGAAGGAGCGGGAGATCCGGGAGGTCCGCCTGGGCGTCGGCATCGCCGACCTGGAACAGGAGAAGCAGCGGCTGCTGGACGACTATCACCGGAAGAGCCGCGAGGTGGACGAGTTGCGGGCCCTGCAGGCCGAGACGACCGCGGAACTGGCGGCGCTGCGGGCCGAGCGGGACGACCTGGAGGGGCGGCTCCGGGAGATGGAGGAGGCGGCCCGGGTCCGTCGGCTGGAGAAGGAGGACATCTCGGACCACCCGGACTACCGGGCGGCGATGCGGGAACTGGAAGCCCTCCGGGAGAAGGTCGCGGGCCTGAGTCAGGCGATGGAGGCGATGCGCCGGGACCTGGTCGCCGGGACCGAGACCCAGGCCCAGGTGGCCGCCGAGGGGGCCGCAGCGGCCGAGAAGGTCCGGACGCTGACGCTGCGGGTGGAGGAGTTGCAGCGGGAACTGGAGCAGCGGAAGGCCGTCGAGGGGCCCGAGATCGGGCCGGAGACAGGCGGTCTGGGGGCCTCGCCGGCCCTCCGGGGGCTCGTGGCCCAGGTGGAGTCCCTGGAGGAGGACCTGCTGGTGCTCCAGGGTGCGATCCGGGAGATCCTGCCCATCATCGAGGCCCTGGGTGCCGACCCTGGGGAGTGGCCCGACCGGGTCCGGCGCGCCCTCGGGGGCCAGGACTCCCAGGAGATGCACGCCTCGCTGCGAAACCTCCAGCGGATGCTGGCGAAGGACGTGCAGGTGCTGCGTCAGTCCCTCGATGACGCAGACCTCGCCGAGGGCGCGTCGACACGGGAGGGCGGATGAAGACGGGCGTGTCCAGCACGCAGGAGATCACGGACCTGATCAAGGCGGCCTACCCGCTGATCTACATCGTGAGCCCCGAGGAGGAACGGGTCGAGGGCCGCCTCCGGGAGATTGGCCGGGACCGGGGGCGCAAGATCGTCACCTGGTCCTGCACCGAGGGCTTCCGGGAGGAAGGCAACGTCCTGTCCAAGGACGTGAAGGACCCGGCCCGGGCCCTGGATGGGATCGAGGGATACGAGGACCACGCCATCTTCGTGATGCGGGACTTCCATCCCTACCTGACGGACCCGACGATCGTCCGGCGCCTGCGGGACCTGTGCCGGTCCTTCGCCTCCTCCAGTCGCTACAAGAAGCACATCGTGCTCCTGTCCGCGGTCTTCAAGGCCCCCCTGGAACTGGAGAAGGACATGGCGGTGGTGGACTTCGACCTCCCCACCGCCCAGGAGATCGAGCAGGTGCTGGACCGGACGCTGGCCAGCGTGCCGTTGCAGGCCCGCCCGGGGATCACGATGCTCAAGGACCCCGGCCAGAAGAAGCGGGTGGTCGATGCGGCGCTGGGCCTCACCGAGAGCGAGATCTCCTACGTGCTCAGCAAGGCCCTGGTCCGCAAGAAGGACTTCGACATCGCCACGATCCTGGCCGAGAAGAAGCACATCATCCGCAAGTCGGGGATCCTGGAGTTCTATGAGACCGATGCCCAGTGGAGCGACGTGGGAGGACTGGAGGTCCTGAAGGACTGGCTCAAGAAGCGCCAGAAGGCCTTCTCCCAGGAGGCCCAGGACTTCGGGCTGCCGCTTCCCAAGGGGATCCTGCTGATCGGCGTCCCGGGCTGCGGGAAGTCCCTGACGGCCAAGGCCGTGTCGGGACTCTGGCAGATGCCCCTGCTGCGCCTGGACGTGGGCAAGGTCTTCAGCAGCCTCGTGGGGTCCTCGGAGGAGAACATCCGCCGGGCCATCCGCACCGCCGAGGCGGTGGCCCCGTCGATCCTGTGGCTGGACGAGATCGAGAAGGGCTTCTCGGGGACGAAGTCCTCCGGGGAGTCCGATGCGGGGACCACGGCCCGGGTCTTCGCCTCCTTCATCACCTGGCTCCAGGAGAAGACCACGCCGGTCTTCGTCATCGCCACCGCCAACGACGTCTCGATGCTGCCGCCGGAGTTGCTGCGGAAGGGGCGGTTCGACGAGATCTTCTTCGTGGACCTCCCGAACCCGACCGAGCGGGCCGAGATCTTCCGCATCCAGATCGAGAAACTGAACCGGCGCAGCCGGGTGACCCGGGACCCGGGGGTCTTCGACGTGGCCGAGGTGGCGGCCCGGACCCAGTCCTTCAGCGGGGCGGAGATCGAGCAGGCGGTGGTCAGCGCCCTCTACGACGCCTTCGATCGGGCCCAGGACCTGACCACCGAGGGGATCCTGGCCAGCGTCTCCGAGATGGTGCCCCTGTCCCTGACGATGAAGGAGAAGATCGACGGGATGCGGGACTGGGCCAATGGACGCGCCCGGCGGGCCTCGCTGGCCGGGGACGAGGCGACCGAGGAGACGGCGCCCCGGATCGAGATGTAGAGGAAGGCCATGTCTCACTTCACCACCGTCCAGACCAAGATCCACGACATCGTGACCCTGAAGCAGGCCCTCCACGACCTGGGGTTCGCCTTCACCGAGGCGGCCGAGGGCCAGCGGCTCAAGGTCCGGGGATACCAGAAGCAGACCACCGAGGCGGACCTGGTGATCCATGTCAGCAAGACCTACGACGTGGGGGTGCGGGTGGGTCCCCAGGGGGTCCAGTTCATCGCCGACTGGTGGGGCGTCGAGACCACCCGGGGGATCGACGAGCAGACCTTCGTGCGCCTGGTGACCCAGAAGTACACCCACCGGAAGGTGAAGCAGGAACTGGAGAAGCGGGGCTACACGCTGGCCCTGGAGGAGACCACGGCGGACCAGACCATCCACATCCAGGTCAAGAAGTTCTGACCACGGTCCGGCCGGGGACGAGGCAGGAGGGATCGATGGGACACCAGATCGACATCGAGATCCGGCCCGACGGGACCTTCACCTTCGGCGTGAAGGGCGTGAAGGGGCGGTCCTGCAAGGAAGTCACGAAGTTCCTGGAGGAACTGGGGGCCCTGGTCGCCCAGGAGAACACCGGGGAGTACTACCAGGAAGAGGTCCAGGAGACGGCGACGGCCCAGGAGCACGTCCGGGTCGGAAAGAAGTAGCCGCGAGGGGGGGGCGGTGGGGGAGGAAGGACGGTCGCCGGAGGCCCTGACCCTGCGCCCCGAGGCCTTTGCCCGACGCCTGGCGGACCGCCTGGAGCGACCCCTTCCCGTGGAGCGGACCGCCGATCGCCCGTCGATGGAGGACCGTCCGGTCTATCGTCGGCTCCGGGCGCTGCTGCGACGCGCCGGGCGGATCCGCGGTCGCACGGTGCAGCAGCGACCCCTGGAGCGCCCCGAGGGGATCGAGGGACACCTGGAGAACCTCTGTCCCCAGTACTTCCTGCGGAACATCGGGCGGGTGGAGCGGCCGGAGGAGGAGGGCCTCCCCCTGGAGGTCCAGGAGGTGCGGGACTCCCGGGCGGAGGAGGTCCTTCGGGAGATCCGTCACCTGCGCTACCAGCCGCCCCGGCTGTTGGACCGCATGAACCTCGACGAGGTCCGGTGGCTTCGGGGCACGTTGCGCCGGGTGCTCTACCTGGAGGACTGGCGACGGCGGTTCGGGCGGGAACTCAAGCAGACGGTTCGTGGCCCCCTCTATCTCTACGACCCGGATGCCCCTTCCGGCGAAGGGGAGCCCTGAGTCAGGCCGCGGGGGGCGTGGACCCCGAGGCGCAGTCCTCTCCGCAGTCCTCCTCCTCGATCTGCACGGTCAGGTGATGGAGGCCCAGCAGGGCCAGACGCTCCCGGAGCCCCCGCTGGACCGCCCTCGGGGGCTGTGTGCCGTCCAGGACCAGGTGACACGAGAGGACCTCCCGGCCCGAGGAGAGCGTCCAGACGTGGAGGTCATGGAAGGATTTCACCCCGGGGGTCGCCAGGATGCGCTCCCGGAGTCCTTCGGGGTCCAGGTGATGGGGCATGCCTTCCATCAGGATGTCCAGGACCTCCCGGAGGAGGCGCAGGCCCGAGACCACCAGCAGCACCCCGATGCCGATCGAGACGACGGGGTCTGCCCAGCGGGCGTCCCAGGCCACGAGCGCCACCCCCGAGGCCACGGCGCCAAGGCTCCCGAGGGTGTCCCCCACCAGATGCAGGAAGGCGGCCCGGGTGTTCAGGTCATGCCGGTGGTGTTCCCTGAGGAGCAGCATCGCCCCGGCGTTCACCAGGAGGCCCCCGGCGGCGATGACCAGCATCGGGACCCCGAGGACCTCCGGCGGCGACTGGAGGCGGTGGAGGGCCTCCCAGAACACCGAGGCGGCGACGGCCATCAGGGCCGAGGCGTTGATCAGGGCGGCCAGCACCTCGGCCCGGTGGAAGCCAAAGGTCTGCCGTGGAGTCGGGGATCGGCGGGCGAGCCGGGCGGCCAGCAGGGCCAGGACCAGGGCGGCCACGTCCGAGGCCATGTGCCCGGCATCGGAGAGGAGGGCCAGGGACCCGGTCCACCAGCCTCCGACGGCCTCGACGGCCATCCAGCCGCCCAGCAGGGCCACGGCCCACTGGAGGCGACGGCCGGTGGCGGATCCGGGGGAATCGTCCGGTGCCATGTCCATCCTCGCGGGGGAAAGCCGGACAGCCGCATCGCATCGGGGGGTCGGGGAGGGCAGATTTGAACTGCCGACATCCTGCACCCAAAGCAGGCGCGCTGCCAGACTGCGCTACTCCCCGGGTCCAAGGCGGCCCAGAGCATACGCTGCCGCACGCCCCGGGGCAAGTCCCGAGCGGGGAATCGAGGGCACCGGCAGGCGGGGGACCTACAGGGACTCGCGGCCCTCTTCCATGATCCGGTCATAGAGGACCTTCGGGACGAAGCACCAGCGGTGCACCTCGTCGCCGTAGTAGCGCGTCGGGGTCACCGGGGCCCGGACCGGCTCCCGGCAGGAGGCCCCCTTGGACCCGACGGCGAAGCACCACCAGTAGCCGGGGTAGGTCGCGATGGGGGCGGTGTAGAGGTCCGCCTGTCGGAAGGCTGCCCGCAGCAGGTTCTGGACCTGCCGGACGATGGGCAGGTGGTAGTGGATGGACTCCGAGAGGGTCACGAAGAGGCCGTGGTCCTCGAGGATCCGGTTCGCCTCGGCGAAGAACTCCGGCGTGAAGAGGCTCTCGGCGAAGCCCATGATGTCGGTGGAGTCCACCAGGATGGCATCGGCCCGCCCCTGATACTCCCGCAGGAACCGGGCGCCATCCATGGGCCGCTCGACCACCCGGGGGTCTTTCAGCCCGCAACTCACCGTCGGGAAGAACTCCCGGGAGACCCGTCCGACCTCCGGGTCGATGTCGATCAGGAAGACCTGTTCGATGGTCGGGTGCTTGAGGACCTCCCGGACGACCCCGCCGTCCCCGCCGCCGATCACGATCACCCGCCGGGGGGCCTCCATGGCGTGCAGGGCCACGTGGGCCAGCATCTCGTGGTAGTAGAACTCGTCCCGCTCGGTGAACTGGACCACCCCGTCCAGCACCAGCATCCGGCCGAACCAGGGGCTCTCGACCACCGCGAACTCCTGGTACTCGCTGCGGCCCTGGTAGAGGACCTGGCGGATCGGATACTCGCAGCGGGTGGGGCAGAAGGGGGCATCCTCGACGAAGCGGACATCCGTGCTGGCCATTGTGCACCTCCAATCGGACCCGTTTGCTGGCGGGAGGCCCTCGGCCGCGGAGGGACTCCAGGGACTCGCCGGGTGGCAACGCTAGCATGTCCGGCCCCCTGTCTCAACGCGGCGCGGAGAGGAGTCAGGGCCAGGAGTCCAGGTCAAGGACACGCGTCGAGGCCCAGGCCTGTCCTTCGCCTCGCACGACCTGGGGCGATCCCCCGATGGTTCGTTGGATGCCCGGGTCGCGTCGCAGGCCTCCGTCCTCCGGCATGGGCATGGTGCCGCGGTCCTGCGACGAATTTCGCGGTTACCTGAAGTAGTCTCGCATTCAGAGTCCTCGTTGACTTTCTGCGAACCACCGGAATACTTGGCCAGGGGGTGATTCGGATGCCTGTGGACTTCCAATCGACGACGATTCCGTCGGCTTCCCAGACGTTGCCGGGGAGTCATCCCAAAAGCGTGCCGGAACCGGGGGACCTGGTCCAGGTACGCTCCCGGCGATGGCTGGTCGAAGAGACTGTTGTGGCGGACGAACCCGGCCAGTCGCCGATCGTCCGGCTGGCGTGCGCGGACGACGACAACCAGGGCCAGACCCTTGAGGTCTTCTGGGACCACGAGCCCGACCGACGGGTCCTGACGGACGAGGGCTGGGGGAATCTCGGGGCCAAGGGGTTCGATCCGCCGCGTGCCTTTGCCGCCTTCTTCCATACACTCCGCTGGAATTGCGTGACCGCGACCGACCCGAACCTCTTCCAGTCGCCCTTCCGCGCGGGGATCCGGATCGACGCCTATCAGATGGAGCCTCTGCGCAAGGCGCTGCGGCTGCCGCGCGTCAATCTGTTCATCGCGGACGACACGGGCCTCGGCAAGACAATCGAGGCGGGCCTCATTGCATCCGAACTCCTGCTGCGTAGAAAGGTCAAGACCATCGTCGTCGCTGCGCCTCCGTCGGTGATCGAGCAATGGAAGACCGAACTGGAGGAGCGGTTCGGCCTCGTGTTCGAGATCCTGGATCGTGCCTACATTGCCAGGATGCGTCGGGAGCGCGGCTTCGGCGTGAACCCCTGGCGCACCCACAGTCGATTCCTCGTCTCCCACAACCTGCTGATTGACCCGGCGTACGCCGACCCGATGCGGGAGTGGCTGGGGGGCTTCCTCCCTGGAAGCCTTCTCATCCTGGACGAGGCCCACCACGCCGCGCCCACAAGCGGAGGGCGCTACGGCATCGAGACCAGGTTCACGCGCGCGATCCGCGATATCGCGAGCCGCTTCGAGCATCGCCTGTTTCTGTCGGCCACGCCGCACAACGGGTACTCGAACTCCTTTTCGACGCTGATGGAGATCCTCGACCCGTACCGGTTCACTCGTGGCGTGAAGATTCGCCCCGAGCGGCTTGAAGAGGTGGTGGTGCGCCGCCTGAAGGAGGACATCCGCGCGATCCAGGGCGGCTTTCCCAGGCGCGTTGTCGTCGGCATCCCGCTCGACGGGCTGCCTGACGATGCCCCCGAACTCGTGCTTTCGCGGCTGTTGGACGAATACCGGACCGTGCGGGAGGAGCGTTTCGCAGGTACGACGAAGCCCGCGCAGGTGGCCGCGGGGCTCCTTGTGGTCGGCCTCCAGCAGCGGCTGCTCTCGTCCATCGAGGCCTTCGCCCGCAGCCTCAAGGTTCACCGGACGACAATCGAGCGGGAGTGGGCGAAGGGGCGTGTGGAGGCGCCAGCGGTCGGCGACGAGGCCGCGGCGCGCTTCACCTCGGTCCCCGATGCCGATGATGATCGCGGTCTGTTGTCCCCCGAGGAGGCCGACACGGAGGAGGCGGCCGAGGTCGAAACGGTCACCACCGCGGCGGAGGCCGAATCGCCCCGTGACGCTGCCTCGGAAGCGCTCTTTCGCCGTGAGCAGGCCCTCCTGGACCGCATGCAGGAGATCGCCGAACGGAGCCGCCACCTTCCCGACGCCAAGACACGATACCTCATCGACTGGATTCGCGATCAGCTCTGCCCGGAACTCCCCCCGTTCGGCCAGCGGCCGAACGGCCCGCCACCCCGCTGGCTTGACCGCCGCGTGCTCATCTTCACCGAGAACCGCGAGGGCACGAAGCGTTACCTGAAGGCCATCCTTGATCAGGCGATCGAGGGCACGGACCGCGCGGACGAGCGCATCGAGGTGATCGATGGCCTCACCAGCAGCACCCGGCGCAAGGAGATCCAGCGGCGCTTCAACACGCACCCGGCCAATGACCCGCTGCGCATCCTCCTGGCGACAGACGCCGCCCGCGAGGGGCTGAACTTCCAGGCCCACTGCACCGACCTGTTCCACTTCGATCTCCCCTGGAACCCGGGCCGCATCGAACAGCGTAACGGCCGCATCGACCGAAAACTCCAGCCGGCCCCGGAGGTTCGCTGTCGCTATTTCGTCCTGCCCCAGCGGGCCGAGGACCGGGTGCTCGAGGTGCTCGTCCAGAAGACAGAGACCATCAAGCAGGAACTCGGCAGCCTGTCCAAGGTGATCGAGGACGATATCGAGCGTCGCCTCGCCAAGGGCATCCGCCATCGCGACGTCGATCGGCTGGCGCGGGAGATCCAGGCGGCCGACCTCGATGCGATGCGCAGGAACGTGACGGAAGAGGAACTGGAATCGGCCCGCGAGCGGCAGAAGGACCTCCAAGTCCAGATCGATCGCTGCCGCGAACTGCTAGAGAAATCGCGTGCCTTCATGCGGTTCGACGCCGGCGCCTTCCGCGAGGCCCTGTCCTGCTCGCTCGAGATCCTCGGCGCCGAGCCGCTCGCCGAGGCGACAGACGAGCATGGCCGCCGCGTGTACGTCTTCCCGCCGCTGGATCGGCGCGCACAGGCCGACCCGAGCTGGGCCGCGACGCTCGACAGCCTGCGCGTACCCCGCCGGGAGGACCAGAAGATCGCCGAGTGGCGCCGCGAGGCCCCGATCCGGCCCGTCGTCTTCGAGGACGCGGGCGTGCTGACCGAGGACACCGTGCACCTGCACCTCGCGCAGCGCGTGGCCCAGAGGCTGCTTGCCCGCTTCCGAGCCCAGGGGTTCGTCTATCACGACCTCTCGCGGGCCTGCATCGCCCAGGCCGCCGACTCGATCCCGCGCGTGATCCTGCTCGGTCGGCTCTCGCTCTACGGTCGTGGAGCCGAGCGGCTGCACGAGGAGATCGTCCCGGTCACGGCGCGCTGGGTCGAACCGTCCCAGCGCCGAGGGCCTCTCGTGCCTTATGCGCGGGAAGCCGAGGCCAGGACCCTCGACCTCCTCGAACGCTCCCTCGCCGAAAATGCCGCCCGCGTGCCGGGCGAGGCGATCCAGCGGAGGCTCCTTCAGGCGGCCCCCCGCGACATCCAAGACCTGCTGCCCCACCTCGAGCCGCGCGCCGAGGAGTGGGCTCTGGCGGCCATCGAAAGGCTCCGCGACCGCGGGGAGTCCGAGGCGCGAGCCCTTGTCGAGACCCTCGAGCGCCAGCGCGAGCGCGTCCGCAAGGAGCTGGCGAAGTACGAAGCAGGCAAGCTACCGATCGAAGAGCAGCTGAAGAGGGAGGAGCAGGCTCTCGCTCAAGGGTTGCTGTTCGAGGAGGACCGCATCCGCCAGGCGTTGACGAGGCGGGAACTCGAAGAGAGGAGACGCGAAGTCGAGGACGCCAAGAGGCAGCTCGAGGCCGACGTCCGCGCCTGGCGGGAGCGTCTCAAGCAGTTCGAGCACGACCTGGCCCACGAGCCCGCCCGGATCCGCGACTTTTACGAGGTGAGGGCGAAGCGTGTGGAGCCCGTGGGGCTCGTCTATCTCTGGCCGGAGACGGGTTAGCCATGGCAAGACTCGACCCGCACGTCCTGGCGCACCTTGAGTGGCTCGGGTTCGTCCGGCCGACCGGGCTCGTCGTCTCCGCCCCGGCGCTCGTGCGCGCGGGGGCGATTCTGAACCGGAGCGACGCCGAGGGGCAGCACTTGCTCCGCGACTTTCTCGAGGGCGGCGACCTCCCCGGCGGCATTCGCGAAACCGAACAGCCCTACGGCGGCAAGGCGCAGTCCGAGCCCTCCATCCGCGACTTTCGCGCCTTCGCACGATCGGTCCTCGGCTGGTCCTTCTCCCCAAAGGGATACGCCGGCATCGAGCAGGCCCTGATCCCACCGGAGTTGCACGTCCCGCTTCCTGACATCGGCGAGACCCTCCGGCCCGATTACGCGGTCCGGGAACCCGACCCCGAGGAGGGCGCCCCGCCCTGGCAGCTCCTCGTGCAGGTGCTGGAGCCTTCGGCGGATTTCGACCGCCCGACGGGCGGCCGTCTCGATCTGCCCCCCCATTCCCGCATGGAGCGGCTCCTGCGCGAGACGCGCGTTCCGGCCGGCCTCCTGGTGAACGGTCGGGCGCTGCGCCTCGTCTCGGCACCGCGCGGAGAGTCTTCGGGCTGGCTCGACTTCCAGGTCGCCGACATGGTTCAGACGATGGGCCGACCCATCTGCGCGGCCCTGCGGCTCTTGCTCGGCGAGCGGCGGCTTCTGGCCCTTCCACGCCATCAACGCCTCGCCGCGCTCCTCGCCGAGAGTCGCAAGTTCCAGAACGAGGTGAGCGAGCGCCTTGCCGAGCAGGTGCTCCACGCCCTCTACGAACTCCTCCGGGGCTTCCAGGCCGCCCACGACGCATCAAGGGGCGAACTTCTGCGGCACACACTGGCCGAGGAGCCCAACGAGGTGTACCACGCGCTCCTGACCGTCATCCTCCGCCTTGTCTTCCTGCTCTACGCCGAGGAGCGGGGGATGCTGCCCGATCACGAGACGTTCCTGCGTTCCTACTCGCTTGCCGGGCTCCATGAACGGCTGCGCGAGGACGCGGCGCTGCACCCCGACACGATGGACCAGCGCTACGGGGCCTGGGCGCAACTCCTGGCACTCTTCCGCATGGTTCATGAGGGCGCCCGAGCGCCTGGGATGCAACTGCCGCGGCGCCGCGGCGTGCTCTTCGACCCCGACCGCTTCCCCTTCCTCGAGGGGAGGCGCGGCGGCTCGTGGCAGGACCACGAGCGGATCACCCCCCCGCTCGTCCCCGACGGCACGATCTACCGCGTCCTCGAGAAACTCCTCGTGCTGGACGGCGAGCGCATCTCGTACCGGGCACTCGACGTCGAGCAGATCGGCTCGGTGTACGAGACGATGATGGGGTTTCGGCTGGAGACCGCGACCGGCCGCTCGGTGGCGATTCGCTCGCAGAAGAGGCACGGCGCGCCCGCGACCGTGGATTTGGAGGCGCTCCTCGCGGAGCCGGCGGCGAATCGTGCGAAGTGGATTCAGGACCGCGCCGACCGCAAGCCCACCGATGCCGTGAAGCGGCGCGTCGAAGAGGCCATGACGATCGAGGACCTGCACGCGGCGCTTCTGTCCTTGGTGGACCAGGCCGCGACGCCCGACCTGATGCCTCGGGGCGCGATGGTCCTCCAGCCGAGCGAGGAGCGGCGCCGATCGGGATCGCACTACACGCCTCGATCCCTTACCGAGCCAATCGTGCGCACGACCCTGGATCCCATCCTCGCGCGCCTGCGGGAACCGGACGGCCGGCCCCCGCGGCCCGAACAGATTCTCGACCTCAAGGTCTGCGATCCGGCGATGGGGTCCGGGGCGTTTCTCGTCGAGACTTGCCGATACCTTGCCGATGCCCTCATCGAGTCCTGGCACGCCCATCGCGAGGCGCCTGCGATCCCGCCCGACGAGGACGAGGTGGTCCACGCGCGCCGTCTGGTCGCCCAGCGGTGCCTCTACGGAGTGGACCGCAATCCCGTGGCCGTGGACCTGGCCAAGATGTCGCTGTGGCTCGTGACGCTTGCCAAGGACCACCCGCTCACCTTCGTGGACCACGCGCTGCGGCACGGGGACTCGCTGGTGGGCCTGTCGCGTCGGCAGATCGAAGCCTTCCACTGGGAGACGGATGCGCCGATCTTCCAGGCCGGCTTCGAGGCCATGCGCGTGCGAGAGCACCTGGAGAAGGTGTCCGCGCTGCGCCGGGAGATCCGCGAGGCGGGGGAGGGGGCTTCGGACCTGCGCGGCCTATGGGACAAGGCCCAGTTCGAGATCGGCCAGGTGCGGCTTTTGGGCGACCTCGCTGTCGCGGCCTTTTTCGAAGGGGAGAAGCCGAAGGATCGGGAGCGGAGGCGGGCGGAGTTCGCGGACGCGGTGGTGAGCGGTGTGGCCGATCGCTACCGTGCCTTCCTGGAGGACCGCCGCCACGCCGACCCGCCGCTTGCACCGTTCCACTGGGAGATCGAGTTCCCGGAGGTCTTCGAGCGCGAGAACCCGGGGTTCGACGCGATCGTGGGGAATCCGCCGTTCATGGGTGGGACGATCATCTCCACAAAACTGGGTGAACGGTACCGCGACTGGCTCTACGACGCATACCCGGAAGCCAAGAACCGCTGCGACCTCGTGGCGTATTTCTTCCGGCGCGCGTTCGCGTTACTTCGCGTGGACGGGACGTTTGGCCTAATCGCCACGAACACGATCGCCCAGGGCGACACGCGCGGCGGAGGACTGCGCTGGATCTGCCAACACGGCGGCGAGATCTACGCCGTCAGGAAGCGCGTCAAGTGGCCCGGGATGGCCGCGGTCGTGGTGAGCGTCGTCCATGTGATGAAGGGGGCCCTCCCTGGGCCGAAGCGCCTCGATGACCGCGAGGTGCCGAAGATCACGGCGTTCCTGTTCCACCGCGGCAGCCACGCCGACCCGACGCGGCTCCTAGCGAACAAGGGTAAGCAATTCGAGGGCGTGAAGATCTACGGACAGGGCTTCACCTTCGACGACACCGACACGAAGGGGGTTGCGACACCGATCGCCGAGATGGAGCGGATCCTCGCCGAGCACCCGGACTACCGCGAGGTCATCTTCCCCTACATCGGCGGCGAGGAGGTGAACACGAGCCCGACGCACGCCCACCACCGCTATGTCATCAACTTCGGCGAGCGGAGCGAGGAGGAGTGCCGCCGCCGCTGGCCGGAGTTCATGGCGATCGTCGAGGCGAAGGTGAAGCCGGAGCGGGTCACCAAGGACGCAAAGAAGTACCCGCGGATGGTGCACGAGTGGTGGAAATACTGGAACGCACGCCCGGAACTCTACGCCGCCATCGCGGGGCTGGAGCGGGTGCTGGTGATATCGCGCGTTGGGCAACAGGCGGCGGTCAGCTTTCTGCCGGCGGCAATGGTCTACGCAGACTCGCTGATTGTCTTCCCCTTCCCCACCCACGCCGCCTTCTGCGCCCTCCAGGCCCGCCCGCACGAGGTCTGGGCGCGCTTCTTCGGGTCGTCCATGAAGGACGACCTTCGCTACACCCCCTCCGACTGCTTCGAGACCTTCCCCTTCCCCGAGGGCTGGGAGACCCACCCGGCCCTCGAAGCCGCCGGCAAGGCGTACTATGACTTCCGCGCCGCCCTCATGGTGAAGAACAACGAGGGCCTCACGAAGACCTACAACCGCTTCCACGACCCGAACGAGACCGACCCCGGCATCCTGAGGCTCCGGGAACTCCATGCTGCGATGGACCGGGCCGTGCTCGAGGCCTACGGCTGGACCGACCTCCCGACCGACTGCGACTTCTTCCTCGACTACGAGGTGGACGAGGAGGAGTGGGGCGACAAGAAGAGGCCCTGGCGCTACCGCTGGCCCGACGAGGTCCATGCCGAGGTCCTCGCGCGCCTGCTCGACCTCAACGCCGACCGCGCCCGCGCCGAGTCCCGCTCCGGCGCCGCGGCGGCGGGCAGGCGCGACGGAAAGAAGGCAGCCGAGGGGGCAACCAAGGGGGAACTGCTATGACCCCGTCCCCGCATGCACGAGTGCCCGTCATGGACGGGGCCGACCTCAGTGGCATGGTCACCGGACAGGCGAGTTCGGGTGGATCCTGCTTCCTCGTGGGGAAGATGCTGGCATCAGGACCACCGTACGTTTAGGAACTTGGAGGAAGAACATCCATGACGCGGGATCCGGGCAGTACGACACCTGGAACCTCGGTGGAGGCGCGCGAGCGCATCGTCGAGGCATTGCGGCTCGACCTGGTCGGGCCCTGGGCAGGACACGCGTTCGCCGAAGAGAGGCTCCCGGGCTGGGTGCGACCATCGAAGTGGTACCTGACGGGCTTCCTCATCCCATCAGGCACGGCCCCCGAGAAGGGTGCCGACCCCGACGAGGACGACGACTTCGTGGTGGTCTCCGAATCGGCGGGCCCAGACGACGAAACGGGCGAGGATCGCAAGGCCGCCAAGAAGGGCCACTTCCCTTCCTCGATGGGTCTCTCTTTCCTCGTGCCCGAGGCGGCGGGCGCCCTTGATGTGACGGTGCGGTGGGGTGACTATGCGCCCGTGGAGGTCCAGGGCGAAGACGGCAAGCCGATGTCTGTCTGGCAGCGGACGCCGCGCGAGGTCATCGTCCCACTCCCGCTCGATGGGCGGTCCGAACCGGTCGTGCGCGATGTCACCGGGTCGGACGGCCTCCAGATTTACGTCGTCGAGCGGCCGGTCGCAGGGAAGGAACTGGCGGGACTGATCCCGGCGGGTACCCGTTCGGTCTCGGTCTTTCTGGTCAACCGCCGTACGCCCGACCAGGAGAATCCCGATCGCGCCTACGCCTTCCAGGCCGAGATCGAAGTGCGGTGCGATCATTCCTTCGTACCGCGACCCGACCCCCGCGGGGCGCTTGCCGACAACTGGGACGACCGAGTGGCCGACCTGCATTACGCGGACACGCCGGAGTATGCGACCGGCCACGGCGTCTCGGCGGCCTGGGAGGTGGAGGACGGTGTCTGCCGCGTGATCCGCACCGCGTGGATCCCGGAGGCCCAGGTCGAAAAGACGAAGACGGTGGACGTGCCCGGTGTGGAGACCTCGATGGAGAAACTGGGGGCTCTCGCCGACGGCGAAGAGGCCAGGGCGGCGCTGTCGCCCCTCGTGGAGGCATACCGCACGTGGATCGCGGAGCAGAGGCGCGCCGTCGTCTCGCTTTCAGACAGGCACCGAGAGACCTCCGAGGAACTTCTCCGTCTGGCCAATGTCGCGGCGAACCGGATCGCGAGGGGGATTGACGTGCTTGCCGAGGACCCGGACGCCCTCGATGCCTTCCGCGTGGCCAACCGGGCCGTGGCCCGGGCGCTCTCGAAGCGCCTCGGGATCGAGACTCCGCGCTGGCGCGCCTTCCAGATCGCGTTCCTCCTCCTGAACCTCCCCGGCATCGTCGATCCGCGAGACCCGCACCGCCGCACCGTGGATCTGCTCTTCTTTCCAACCGGCGGAGGCAAGACCGAGGCCTACCTGGGGCTCGCCGCCTTCGCGATGGTGATCCGGCGCCTGCGCCACCCGGGGGAGCAGGGACTCGCCGGGGCGGGCGTCAGCGTGATCATGCGCTACACGCTCCGGCTCCTGACCCTCGATCAACTCGGGCGCGCGGCCGGGCTCGTCTGCGCCCTCGAACTCGAACGGAAGCGCGACCCGGCGCGCTACGGCGCATGGCCGTTCGAGATCGGCCTGTGGGTCGGCAAGGGGGCCACACCGAACATCCTCGGGTGCAAGGGGGAAAAGCGGGCGGACTCGGCCCGGGTCAAGGTGCGGCAGTTCAAGGCAGACCCGAAGGGGAAACCTTCGCCGATCCCGCTCGAGAACTGCCCGTGGTGCGGTGCCCGCTTCGAGCCCGAGTCCTTTGCATTGTTGCCCAACGACGACCAGCCCCGGGAACTGCGCATCGTCTGCACAAATCCAGAGTGCGACTTTTCTCGTGATCAGGCGCTGCCCATCGTCGCCGTGGACGAGTCGATCTACCGGCGACTTCCGGCCTTTCTCATCGCCACCGTGGACAAGTTCGCCTCGCTTCCGTGGGTTGGACAGGCTGGTCTGCTGCTTGGGGGGGCGGATCGGCACGATGGGGATGGTTTCTACGGGGCCGCCGAACCCGGCCGGGGCGCGCGCCTCGCCGCACCGCTGTCTCCTCCGGACCTTGTGATCCAGGACGAGTTGCATCTGATATCAGGGCCGCTCGGCACGATGGCCGGCCTCTACGAGGCGCCGATCGAGGCGCTGTGCCTGCGGGAGATCGAGGGTCGGGCCGTGAGGCCCAAGATCGTCGCGTCCACTGCCACCGTGCGCCAGGCCCAGGACCAGATCCAGGCCCTCTTTGCCCGTCCGCTCACGCAGGTGTTCCCGCCGCCCGGACCGGACCGCCGAGACTCCTTCTTCGCCCGGACCGTCCCTGCTGGAAAAGTCCCGGCGCGCCTCTACGTCGGCGTTGCCGCCCAGGGTCGGAATCCCAAGGTCGTGATGCGCCATGCGTACCTTGCACTCATGGGTGCGGCCGAGCGCGCCTGGCGCGACGCGGGCGGGCAGGCCAACCAGGCCAACCCCGCCGACCCGTACATGACCGTGGTGGGCTATTTCAACTCCCTGCGGGAACTGGGCGGGGCGCGGCGCATTCTGGAAGAGGAGGTCCAGAACACGCTGAAGGCCTACAGCACCCGTCGAAGAATCGGCGAGGAGCCGGGTCTCTTCTGCGACCGCAAGACGTTTTCCGAGGTGGTGGAACTGACCTCGCGGGTCACCACTGACAAGGTGGCCGAGGCGCGCCGCAGGCTCGAGGCACCGTATCACGACAAGCACCACGTGGACTGCGCGCTCGCAACGAACATGATCTCGGTCGGACTCGACATCCCGAGGTTGGGACTCATGGTCGTGTTCGGCCAGCCCAAGAGCCATGCCGAGTACATCCAGGCCACGAGCCGCGTGGGCCGCGACGATACACGCCCCGGCCTCGTCGTCACGATCTTCAACATTCACAAACCGCGCGACCGCTCCCACTATGAGCGCTTCCGTCACTACCACGAGACCTTCTATCGCTCCGTGGAGGTCGGGAGCGTCACGCCATTCGCGGCCCGCGCACTCGACCGTGGTTTCGCCGGCGCTCTGGTGGGCCTCGCGCGACACACCCAGCCCGAACTCACGCCGCCGCGGGGGGTCGAGCGGATCGGGGACGTACGCGCCGCGCTCGAGCGCCGACTTGTCGAGGTGTTCCTTGAACGGGTGCGCCAGCAGCCCTTCGCGGACGAGGCGGAGCGGGAGGAGCGTCTCCGGAGCGTCCAGAACCGGATCGTGGACCTGCTCGATTCCTGGCGCAAGGTCTTCGAGGACTACAGGGCAAATGGCGTGGCCATGCAATACCAGAAGCACGAGATGGCTGGACCGAAACCACTCCTTCGGGAGATGCTGGACCGGGACTTCGAGTCCGAACACCACCGGAAGTTCCGAGCCAATCGTTCGCTCCGCGACGTGGAGCCCGTGGTCAATCTCTTTCTGAGGGATCTGAGTAGGATCGCCGGGGAGGATCGCGCATGAATCACAAGGCGAACGGCCAGGTCCGGCGAAGCCAGGTCATCACCACCTACGGGCCTGGGGCGTTGATTGACCTGCCCGCGCATTCAGCGATCGTCGGTGGGCTTGAGACATCATGGCCGAAGCCAGGCGATTTGGAGGAAATCGTCGAGCCAAGGCTTTCCCGCAGGCTCGAGGTCATGACCGGCGTCCGGTCTCCCCGGCTCTATGCTCCTCCGGCCGATCCGAGCGATCCCAGCGAGCCGGCAAGGGGCATCGGCGCCTGGCGCTTCCCCGAGTGGTTTATCGTACAGGACGAGGGTGGCTCCCAGAACCGGGAGCGATCGCGCCGGCTGGTGCATCGCAAGGCCCTCGACGAGAAGGGCCGCTTCGATGGCCGGGCGGTGGTCGCCACCCGCTTCGTGCGGGCGTGCCCCAAAGGACACGTGGACGACCTCGACTGGAAAGGCTTTGTGCACGGTTCCGACAAGACATGCAGCCGACAACTCTGGCTTGACGAGCGCGGGACCAGCGGGGACCTGGCGGAACTGGTCGTCCGCTGCGAGTGCGGCAAACAGCGAAACCTCTACGAGGCGACGCTCCTCGAGAACAACCCCCTTGGCACCTGTCGGGGGGCGCGGCCCTGGCTCGGCAAGGACGCGGTCGAGGAGTGCAATCAACCGAGCCGGCTCCTCATCCGCACGGCGTCCAACGCCTATTTCCCGCAGGTCTTGAGCGTGCTCTCGCTGCCCGAGCGCTCCGGTGCGGTGGACGCCGCCGTGGCGGACCTCTGGGACGACCTTCAGATCGTCGAGGATGCTGCGGGCCTTCGCTTCATCAAGAGAAAGCCCAGGATCGCGGAGAGGCTTGCTTCCTTCAGCGATCAGGAAGTCCTGGAGGCCATCGGTAGGCGGAAGCGCGGCGCCCAGACCGAGCGTCCCGTCAAGCAGGCCGAGCTCGATGCCATTCTCGCGGCGCCCGAAGGCTTCGGTGAGGACGTACCGGTCGACCCGAACTTCCACGCCCGCCTCCTGCCCGATCGGGTGTGGCGCCGCTCGGGGCGATGGGGCGGCATTGAGGCCGTGATCCAGTTGCATCGGCTGCGAGAGGTGATGGCGCTCATCGGCTTCACTCGGCTGGAGGCCGTGATGCCGGATATCCAGGGGGAGTATGAGACCGATGTGGAGCGAGCGCAGATTGCCATCGAACCGACATGGTTCCCCGCTGTGGAAAACCGTGGCGAGGGCGTGTTCGTGAAGTTGCGCGCGGAAGCGGTTCAACGCTGGCTGGAACGTCCGGCGGTTCAGCGTCGCCTCGACAGTCTCCGGTCCGGGCACGATCGATGGACAGCCAGTCAAAAGAACCAGCGGCCGTTTCCCGGCGGGCCCTATGTGCTTCTTCACACGCTCTCGCACCTGATCCTCCAGTCCCTTGCCATGCGATGCGGGTATCCCGCAAGTTCGATCCGCGAGCGGATCTACGTGGACACCGAAGGGAAGCGCTTCGGCATTCTGCTGTACACGGGAAGCCCGGATGCCGAGGGAACGCTTGGTGGTCTGGTCCAGCAGGCTCGCTACTTCGAAGACCATCTGGCGCACGCCCTGGGCACCAGCACGCTGTGCTCGAATGACCCGATCTGCGCTCAGCACGACGCAGGCACCAGCATGGAGGATCGCTGGCTTCACGGTGCCGCCTGTCACGCCTGCACGCTGATCGCAGAGACTTCCTGCGAGATGCGTAACGACTACCTTGACCGCGCGCTGGTGGTGCCGGTTCTCGGAACTCCTGACGCGGCATTCTTTCTGGACGAATGATGATCGACAGGCTGATCGAACTGGCACCACATCTCTGCGAGCGGCTCGCGGCCGCCCTGGAATCAGGGTTGTTGTCCCCGCCGTACACTCCGGCTTCCCTGCGATCGTTGCTCGGGAGCACGGGGGCAACAGATACGGTCTTGGAGGCGCTGGCCGACCTCGACAGGACCGGGGTCTCGGGACGTGTCGCTGCGATGTGGCTTCGCAGCCTCGCAAAGGCAGCCTCTCGGTCGCCGAGGCCTGACCTGGTGTGGTCGGGGCCCGAGGTGCCGGGTCTGCACGCCCGCGATACACGCCGCGTCTACGAGGAACTGCTTGGGTCTGCCCGATGCTCCATCTGGGCGAGCACCTTCGTGTTTTTTGACGGCCCCAGGGCCTTCGAGGTGCTGGCCCGGCGGATGGATGAGATGCCGGATCTCCGTGTGACGTTGCTGCTGAACATCCAGCGCCGGCGCGGCGACACGACGGCCACCGAACACCTGGTGCGCCAGTTTGCGGACCGATTCTGGGGAACCGACTGGCCTGGCATGGCGCGTCCAGCGGTCTTCTACGACCCCCGGGCCCTCGACCTGGAGGCTCGAGGAGGCGTTCTGCACGCCAAGGCGGTCGTGGCCGATGAGGAAGCGGTGTTCGTGACCTCGGCCAACCTCACCGAGGCTGCGTTGGAAAGAAACATCGAACTCGGGCTTCTGATACGCGACCGGACCCTGGCGGCCAGCGTGGTGAGTCACTTCCAGGGGCTGATCGACCGTGGGTTGCTGAGGCCCCTGCCGTCACAGTGACCGAGGACATCCGAGGCTTCGCCGAAACGCTCGAACATCAGCAAACAGGTGACGGGGACCTCCCGGTGGGCAAGACGGGACGCGCCATGGCCAATCTGGTCTGCTTGTGCCTTCTTTGGGGAGTGGCTTGACGATTCGAGAGGCCTCCCAAATAATGAGCCTCCGGCCCGAGTGGCCGACCCCGGAGAGGCCTTGTTGGGAAGGAGGTTGCCGTGGCGAAGAAGACCGCTCCAACGGACGAGGAAGTGACGACGGGAAAGGCTCCCGCGAAGGCGGCGGCGCCCGCCAAGGCACCGGCGAAGGCCCCCGCGAAGGCGGCCGCGCCCGCCAAGGCGCCTGCCAAGGCCCCGGCGAAGGCGGCGGCGCCCGCCAAGGCCGCCGCGAAGGCTCCCGCAAAGACGGCGGCACCGGCCAAGGCCCCGGCAAAGGCACCTGCGAAGGCCTCCGCCAAGGCGCCTGCCAAGGCCCCGGCGAAGGCGGCGGCGCCCGCGAAGGCCGCCAAGGCCCCGGCCAAGGCCCCGGCGAAGGCTCCGGCCAAGGCGGCGGGCAAGACTCCCGCTGGGGTTCCGGAGCCCCATCCCGAGGAGGAAGAGGGGCGGACCGGACCCCGGGTGCCCCCGAAGAGCGGCGGTCGGGATGAAGACCTCCAGAAGCGGTTGACCCCCGAGGAGGTGGAGGAGTTCCGGCAACTGTTGAGCGAGAGGCGGCAGGCGCTGATCGAGTCGGCCCGGGAGACGATGGAGGCCCAGGAGAACCTGGAGTCCCGGGCCCCCGACGAGGTGGACCAGGCCTCGACGGAGTACGATCAGTCCTTCGAGTACCGGATGCGGGACCGGGAGAAGTTCCTGTTGCGAAAGATCGAAAAGGCCCTGACCCGCATCGAGGAAGGGGAGTACGACATCTGCGAGTCCTGCGGGAATCCGATCGGGCGCAAGCGCCTGCTGGCCCGCCCCGAGACGACCTTCTGCATCATCTGCAAGGAGGAGCAGGAGCGCCAGGAGAAGATGTTCCAGAAGCGCCGCCAGATCCGGGCCACGCTGGATTTCTGACCCGCCGTGACGGTGCCCCGGGGCGGTCTCACCCCCCTCGGCGCCCGGTCAGCCCCGGACCTCCCGAAGGAAAGCCGTCACGACCCGGAGGGCGTCCTCCCAGGGGGAGGCCCCGGAGATCCGCACCAGGTCCGATTCCCTCCGGAGCCAGGTCCGTTGGCGTTTGGCATACTGGCGATGTCCCAGGATGACCCGCTCCCGGGCCTCCGGTTCCGTGCAGCGTCCCAGAATCAGGTCCACGACCGGGGCGTAGGAGGCCGTCCGGAGGGGCCGGGCGTCCGGGGGACATCCGGCGCCCAGCACTCGGCGGACCTCGTCCACGATGCCCTCCTCGAACATCCGGCGGGCCCGCTGGGCGATGCGCCGGTCGGTCTCCTCCACCGTCAGGGTCGGGGCGAGGCGGAGGACCCGTGCCTCCAGGAAGGGCACCGGCGCTTGCTGCTGGAGGGTCGAGAGGGGGGTCCCGGTGGCCAGGACCACCTCGAGGGCCCGGGCGACCCGCTGGGAGTCCCCGGGGGAGAGGCGGGCGGCGATGGCGGGGTCCAGCCCTTGCAGGCGTCGGTGCAGGGCCTCGGGTCCCTCCCGCGCCAGGTCCGCCAGCACCTCCAGTCGCACCTCCCGGGGGACCGGCGGGATGTGCGAGAGACCCTCCAGCAGCACCCGGAACCAGAAGAAGGTGCCGCCGACCAGGATGGGCACGCGGCCCCGACCGGCAATCTCCCGGCATCGATCGGCCGCCAGCCGGGCCCAGCGGGCCGCGTCGGGCTCCTCGGTGGGTTCCCAGATGCCGAACAGGTGATGGGGAACGGCCCCTCGCTCCTCCGGGGTCGGAGCGGCCGTGCCGATCTCCAGACCCCGGAAGACCTGCATCGAGTCCCCGTTGACCACCTCGCCCGCCAGCGCCTCGGCCAGGCGGATCGAGAGGGCCGTCTTGCCCGAGGCCGTCGTCCCCATCAGGCAGAGGAGCGGCATGGCCTGGGATCCACGGGGGGTCATCGACCGAACCATCGGAGCACCGTCTCCAGCGGGAAGACCACCACCGCCTGACGGCCGTGGGGGCAGTAGGCCGCCAGGTCCTCCACGGCGTCCATGGCCTGGAGCAGGCGTTGGACCTCCTCCTCTCCGAGGGGGTCGCCGGCCCGCACCGAGGCATGGCAGGCCACCGTGGCCACGGCCTTTTCCAGGGGCTCCACCCCGCTTCGGACCGAGTCGTCGGCCAGGGAGGCCGCCACCTCCCGGACCACCGGTCCGACGGCCTTGCCCCGGAGGACCGCCGGGAGGCCCCGGACGATCACCGCGGATCCTCCATAGGCCTCCAGGTCGAATCCCAGTCCCGAGAGGACCTGGATCGCCTCGGACAGCCGGGAGGCCTCCCGGTCCTCCAGGTGAACCACCTCGGGAAACAGCAGGGCCTCCCGGGCCACGGTTCCGGACCGGATGCCTCGCCAGAGGGCGTCGAAGTGGACCCGCTCGTGGGCCGCGTGCTGGTCCACCAGCACCATGGTCCCGGGGCCCTGGAGCACCAGCACGGTCTCCCCCACCTGGCCGACGTAGCGCAAGGAGGACCAGCGCCCCCGGGCAGACGGGGTCAGGTCCAGCATCGCCGGGAAGGGACGGGCAGGGGCCGCCACCTCCCGGACACCAGGTTCCCGGAAGGCCTCCGGCGGTTCCCATGCGGTCTCCCGGGTTTCCGGTCCCCCGGGGAGGCCTCCAAGGACGCCGGGATCGGAGATCGGCCGGGTGGTCATCGGTCCCGGGACCTCGACCCAGGACGTCGAGGCCAGGGCCTCCCGGCAGGCCTCGAAGATCGCCCCCTGGACCTCCCGGGCGGCCCGGAAGCGCACCTCGGTCTTCCGGGGATGCACGTTGACGTCCACGTCCCCTGGATCCAGGCGCACGTGCAGCACCGCCGCCGGGAACCGCCCCGGAGGAAGCAGCACCCCGTAGGCCAGCAGGACGGACCGCCGCAGGCCCAGGTCCTGCACCGGCCGGCCGTTGACCAGCAGCACGAGTCGTGAGGCGTCGGCCCGGGCTCGGGAGGGCTCGCCCAGGACCCCCTCGATGGCGATCCCGTCCGGGAGGCTTCGCCGGAGGGACACCGGACGACCCAGGGCCTCCCGTCCCAGGCAGGCCGGGGCCCGGCTGTCCAGGTCCGGGCAGGGAGGCAGGTCCAGCAGCGTGCGCCCCTGGGACGACAGGGTGAAGTGCACGTCGGGGCGAGCCAGGGCGGCGCGGGTCACCACGTCGGTCACGGCTGCGACCTGGGCCCGTTCCCCCCGCTGGAACTTCCGTCGGGCCGGGACGTTGTGGAAGAGGTCCTCGACGATCACCCGGGTGCCTGCGGGGCAGGCCTCGGGGCGATCCCGGAGGCCGCCTGGCAGGACCTCGATGCGAACTCCCGCGTCGTCCTCGCGCCGGCGGCTGACCAGCGTGAAGCGGGAGACCGAGGCGATGGAGGGCAGGGCCTCCCCCCGGAACCCCAACGTCCCCAGTCTGTCCAGGTCCTCGGCCCGGCGGATCTTGCTCGTGGCGTGGCGCTGGAGGGCCAGCCGGGCCTCCTCGGGAGACATGCCGCACCCGTCGTCCCAGACCTCGGTCCGCCCGATTCCCCCTCCCTCCAGCAGCACCCCGATCCGCGTCGCCCCGGCATCCAGGGCATTCTCCAGCAGTTCCTTGACCACCGACGCCGCGTTCTCCACCACCTCGCCCGCGGCAATCTGGTTGATCGTCTCTTCCGGGAGGACCTGGATGCGGGGCGTCTCCATGGCGCACAAGGTACGGTGCCCACTCCGCGACGTCAACGGTCCCCTATTGATTCCTGGAGAGGTGGAATCTATGCTGCCTCGCGATGGAGACCCGTCCCCCCAGGAAGTCCCGTCCCACCGGTCGGCGCGTCGGTCCCGGGGAGGTCCCCCTTCCCCACAGCCCCGAGGCCGAGGAGGCCCTGCTGGGGACGATCCTGCTCGATGCCGCATCAATGGCCGCCGCGCTGGAGCACCTTCGGGCCGAGGACTTCTTCGTGGAGCGGCACCAGCGGGTCTTCCAGGCGATGATTCGCCTCTTCGAGAGCCAGCGTGGCATCGATGTCGTGACCGTGTCGGACGCCCTGCGAACGCAGGGGGATCTGGAGCTCGTGGGCGGGCCGGCCTTCCTGTCCCACCTGGTCCGGGAGGCCACCTCGCCCAGCGGCCTGGAGGCCCAGGCCCGGATCATCCGGGATCGGGCCCTGGTGCGCCGGATGATCGAGGCGGCCGGCACGATCGTCTCCGAGGGATACGGCGCCGAGATCGAGCCGGAGGAGTACCTGGATCGGTCGGAGAAGCGGGTCCTGGCAATCCGGGACGAACAGCTCCGACGGTCGGTGGTGACGCTGGCCGAGGCGGTGGACCGGTCGATGGAGAAGGTCCGCCAGCAGTATGAGCACCGGAGTCCCATCACCGGGATCACGACGGGGTATGCCGAACTGAACAAGATGCTCGGGGGGTTCCAGCGGTCCGACCTGGTGATCATCGCGGCACGCCCGTCGATGGGCAAGACGGCCTTTGCTCTGAACCTGGCCATCAACGCCGCCGTCGGGGCCCGGGGGTACGGAGAGCCGGCGACGGTCCTCTTCTGCAGCCTCGAGATGAACGAGAGTCAGATCACGGACCGCATGCTGGCGATCCGGAGCGGGGTGGACGCCTTGCGGCTGCGGACCGGGCAGCTGGCCGAGTCGGAGATGCGGTTGCTGGAAGCCACCCGGGCCCAGTTGGCCACCTTCCCGATCTTCCTGGACGACTCGCCCCGGATCTCGGTGCTGGAATTGCGGGCCAAGGCCCGGCGACTCCAGTGGAAGTCGGGGTTGGACCTCGTGATGGTGGACTATCTCCAGTTGATGGAGCCGTCGGACAAGCGGGTGAGTCGGGAGCAGCAGATCAGCGAGATCTCCCGGTCCCTCAAGGCGATGGCCAAGGAACTGGGGATCCCCGTGGTGGCCCTGTCCCAGTTGTCCCGGGCCCCGGACCAGCGGCCCGGGAAGGACAAGCGCCCGATACTGAGCGACCTCCGGGAGTCCGGCGCCATCGAGCAGGACGCCGACGTGGTGATGTTCCTGTATCGTCCCGAGTACTACGACAAGAAAGAAACCAAGGAGGAGGACAAGGGGATCCTGGAGGTGATCGTCGCGAAGCAGCGCAACGGGCCCACGGGAACCGCCCGCCTCGTGATGCGCCGGGAGACGATGACGGTGGCCGAGGTGGCCTCGTACGGCGAACCTCAGTAGCGGCGGCGACCCGGTTCCTGGTGTCGGGCCGACTCCGGTCCCCGAGGTCTGGGACGCTCCGGCAGCATCCGCATCAACTGGGAAGGCTCGGTGACCACCATGTCCGCACCCCGCTCCCGCTGCACCGTGAGGGTCTTGCGATCGGCTCCGAAGGCCACCCCGATGCACGTCAGTCGGTAGCGCTCCTTGAGGGTCTGGAAATTGCGCCCTTCCCGGGCGCAGTTGCCAATCCACCCGACGCGGGTCAGGTTCTCGATGCCCTCCTGGGCCCGGACCCGCTCGATGGCCTCGGTCACCCGCACGGCGTAGTCCGCCATGAGCGTCGCACCGATGCCCAGGGACCGGACGAAGTCCACCTCCTCGGCGTCGGCGACCCCCATTCCCTGGGAGTCTCGTCCCACCACGACCTCGATCAGCGAGGCGATCCCCAGTACCTCCAGGGCTGCCAGGGCCTCGGCCTGGCTCCGAGAGGTCAGGGCGGCCAGGGGGCACCGCTGCCGGAGGAAGGTGATGTCCTCCACCGAGAGCCAGCCGGTCTCCAGGTCCAGCGTCCCGTCCCCCAGGTAGAACTGCCTGCCGCGTCCGTACTCCTTCTGGAACAGGTCCTCTCCGAGGAAGACCTCCGCGAGCACCCGCCGGACCAGGTTGTCCATCATGATGTGGCCCTCGGCCATCACCATCCATCGGTTCCGGGTGCGAAGCCGCGGCAGGCCGCGCCGTCCGCCTCCCAGGTGCCGCAGGGCCCGCTGGAACCCCGGGAGGTTCTTCCGGGCCCGGAGTTCCGCGAGAGTGGTCCGGACATGGCCGCCGTGGCGCACCGCGTCCAGCATCTCCCGGCCGTCGGCCCCCTCGAAGGCCCCCTCGTCGAGGTCCTCGGGGAGCAGGTCCAGGGCATGGACCAGCAGGGCCTCCAGCACGGCCTCGTCGGACTCGAAGTCCATGGCCTCCTGGAAGGACCGGACCTCGTCCGCCGTGAAGAGGGGCGGTCCATCGGATCCCACCCCGATCAGCACGGTCAGGTAGGTGTCCACGGCCCGGGACAGGGCGGTGCACAGGCTGACCGACTGGTCCACCAGCGCATCCTCCATGTCGAAGATCAGCAGGTCGTAGTTCCAGGGAATCGACATCGCTCACCCTCCGGGCTGGAAGCGGAAGGGCCACCGGATCACGCAGACCCCACCGTCCGGCTTGGAAAACCTCAGCTGGCTGACCTGGCGAATCACGCAGGCCTCCACGGAGCGGTTCAGTTCATTCTGGACCACCGTGATCCCCGACACGCTGCCGTCTGGCTCGATGGTGAAGCGCAGCTCCAGTCGACCCTCCAGTCGCCCGTAGCGCTGCAGCTCCTGCTCGTAGCAGGCCCGGTAGGCCCCGGACCGGCCCAGGATCGTGCGCTGGACCGACTGGGGGTCGCAGAACCCCGCCGGCCGGGTCTCGGTCACGGTCACCGGGGCCTTCTCCTTCGGGGGCTTTGCGTCGCTGAAGATCACGGGGATGGCGGCGGGGCAGGCGCCGCCCTGGGCGCAGGAGAGGCCCGGGAACCAGGTCCCCAGGTCCCCGAAGGGGCTGCCCGGGGAGGCGAAGACCTCCTGGGCCGCATCCAGCATCGCCAGCGCCGGGATCTCGGGCGTTCCGGCCAGCACGTCCACCGGGACCGCCGCCAGGGCCCGCTCCCGCCACAGGCCCACCACCTGGGCCAGCCGGCCTCGGAACCCCTCCTCGCGGGTCCAGGGCACCTCGACCCGCATCGGGCCCTGCCCCTCGGCCCCCACCTGGGTTCCCTCCGGCCATCCCTCCCGGGAGACCTTCCCGCTGCCCGGCGGCCCGAAGACCTTCGCGGAGGCAGGTCCCACCAGCACCAGCACCCGTGCCCCCTGCAGCGGCGCGATGCCCGGCAGGGAAGGGGGCTTCCGGTAGAAGAAGGCGAGGCTTCGACCGACGGTGCCCGGGGCCGCGAGGCGCAGGTCCGTGAAGCCGGCCTGGGAGAGGACGGCCAGTGCGCCCTGGAAGACCCTGGCTGTGGGTTCTCCCCGGAGGTCCACCAGCACCGGGAGGCCCCGTTCTCCCCGCTCGCCGGAGAGGATCCCGATGCCGTTCAGGCTCGGCCAGGCCATGGGCTCCTGTTCCGCGGCGCCCCGGGCCAGGGCACCCAGGGCCTCCCGAGCCTCCGGAGGCACCTGCTTCAGGCGTCCGGCCAGGACCTCCGCCGGGAGGCGACTCCGGGCCGCCGCCTCCTCCGGGGCCTGGAGCGGCACCGGCCCCTCGGGGCTCCAGCGGATGGCCGGCCGTAACTCGGCCCCCGCCCCCTCGGGGGACACGGCCCACAAGAGCAGGGGGGTATAGGGTCCTGCGAGTCCCGACTGCACGGCTCCAGGGCGGGCGGCCTGGCCGGCCGGGAGGGGAAGGACGAACCAGCGGTTGCCCAGGCGATCGGCGGCCTGCTGCCGGAGGGTTGCGAAGGTGCGACCCAGCCCTTCTTCGGGCCCGGCCCCGGCCTTCAACAGGTCCCCCAGCAGCGACAGGGCGGCCGGGAAGGCCGTCCGGGTCATGTCGGTGGCGGGGCCGGTGGGCAGGGTTGGAAAGGCCTGCTGGAAGAGCAGGCCCCGTTCGGTTTCCGGGGCGTCCACCACCCCCTCCAGGGCGGCCAGCAGTCGGGTGGCCAGCAGGGCCCGGAAGGCCGGCGCCGCCGGATGGGTCCCCTTCGCGAAGGCCAGGGCCGCCGAGACGTCGCCCTCGGTGGACCAGGCGGCCGCAAGGGACTCGATGGCCGTGCCGAGTTCCCGGTCCGCTCCCTCGACCTTCCGGGCGATTTCCCGCAGATGGCGGGGCAGGGCCGAGGGGTCCCGGAGGTCGCTGCCGACCAGTCGGGTCAGGGCCGGGTGCTGCCCGGCCATCGCCGCGGCCAGTCCGCCCAGGGCGAATCGCCCGTAGGCCTCCGCCAGTTCGGGCCTGCGAGGCACCCGGTCGGCCAGGGCCGCGAGGTTGCCCAGGAAGACCTCGTCCAGTTGCAGCGACACCAGGGCCGGGAGGGCCCCCTCCAGGGTGAAGTCGTCGGGGGCCTGCGGTGGCGGCCGCGAGGAGCAGCCGAGCAGGCTCCCGGAAAGCATCGCCGCAAGGACCAGCTGCCGAAGCGGATACCGGCCCATGGCCCCTCCCGAGGTGAACGGACGAAGGCAGTATAGTCTGGAATCCCGGCGCCGGTCCATGGTCCCGGAGTCTCCGGCCCCTCGGGGACGGGACCGGGATGACCGGCTAGAACTCCATGATCTCTTTTTCTTTCCTGGCGGAGATGTCCTCGGCCAGTTTCACGGTCTTGTCGGTCTCCCGGTCGATCCGATCGAGGGCCTTCTTGACGTCGTCCTCCGGCAGGCCGTCGGCCTTTTCCAGCCGCGACCGTGCGTCCCGGCGGAGGTTGCGGATCGTGACCTTGGCCTCCTCGGTGAGCCGCTTCACCTGCTTCACCAGGTCCCGGCGCCGCTCGGTGGTCAAGGCGGGGATGGCCAGGCGGATCACGTCGCCATCGTTCTGGGGATTCAGACCCAGGTCCGCGGCGGCGATGGCCTTCTCGATCGGGGCGATCAGTTTCTTGTCCCAGGGCCGGATGAGGATCAGCCGAGGGTCGGGGACCGTCAGGGCCGCGACCTGGGAGAGGGGGGTCGGCACGCCGTAATACTCCACCCGGATCCCGTCCAGCAGGGACAGGTTGGCCCGGCCGGTCCGGACCCGGGAGAGTTCCTTCTCGAAGTTCTCGATGGCCTTGTGGAATGCGGTCTCCAGTTCCTTCAGGGTGGTCTCGATCATGGCTCCTCCTCCTGCATGACTTCGGTCCCGATGGGTTCCCCGGAGAGCAGTCGCACCAGATTGCCCGGTTGGCGGATGTCGAAGACGACCAGCGGCAGCCGATGTTCCCGACAGAGGGCGATGGCCGTCGCATCCATCACCCCCAGTCCCTCCTCCAGGACCCGGGAGAACGAGACCCGATCGTAGCGCACCGCGTCGGAGTGTCTGGCCGGATCGGCCGTATAGACACCGTCCACCTTGGTGCCCTTGAGGACCGCATCGGCCTGGATCTCCAGCGCCCGGAGGACCGCCGCGGTGTCGGTGCTGAAGAAGGGGTGACCGGTGCCCGCCGCCAGCAACACCACTCGTCCCTTCTCCATGTGCCGGATGGCCCGCCGCCGGATGAACGGCTCGGCCACCTGGGGCATCTGCAACGCGGTCATCACCCGGGTCGGCTGGCCCAGGCGCTCCAGCACGTCGCAGAAGACCAGGGCATTCATCACGGTGGCCAGCATCCCAACCGTGTCGGCGGTGGCCCGGTCGAACTGGCGGCCGACCTCCGAGATGCCCCGGAAGTAGTTGCCGCCCCCGATCACGAGCGCCATCTGGACGCCCATCTCCCGGCCCGCTTTCACCTCCTGGGCGAAGGTGGTCACCACCTCGGGGTCCACGCCGGCCGATCGATGTCCCTGGAGGGCCTCGCCGGAGAGTTTCAGCAGCACGCGACGGAAGCGGGGGCCCTGGGACTCGGAATCCTGCGGCATCGGGGCCTCCTTCCTCTCCGGCGGCCAGGGAAGGATATCAGAGACCTTCGCCCAGGGCATAGCGGGCGAAGCGTCGCACCCGGATGTTCTCGCCACAGCGGGCGATGATCTCGTTCTGGAGGTCCCGGATCGTCTTGCTGTCTTCCCGGATGTAGGCCTGATCCATCAGGCAGACCTCCGAGTACCACTTGCCCAGTTTTCCCTCGATGATCTTCGCCAGGACCTCTGGGGGCTTCTTGGTCTCGCCCATCTGGGCCAGGAAGATCTCCTTCTGCTTCTCCACCTCCGCGGTCGGGATCTCCTCCCGGGTGACGTACTGGGGCGCCATGGCGGCGATCTGGAGGCAGATCTCCTTCACGAAGTTCCGGAAGTCGTCGGATCGGGCCACGAAGTCCGTCTCGCTGTTCACCTCGACCAGCACGCCGATGCGTCCCTCGCCGTGGACGTAGGTCTGGACCAGGCCGTCCTTCGCCTCCCGGGAGAGTTTCTTCACCGCGACGGCGGCATTGCGCTTCCGGAGGACCTCGACGGCCTTCTCCATGTCGCCATCGGTCTCGGTCAAGGCGTTCTTGCAGTCCAGGATCCCCGCGCCGGTCATCTCACGCAGTTCCTTCACCTGTTGCGCCGTGAAACCCATCTTCGATCCTCCTTGTCCACCAGGGAACGGGTAGCATCCAGGGAACGACCAGGGCCTACTGGTCGGTGTTCGGCACGTCCTCGGCGGCCGGCGATGCCGGGACGCCTCGTCCGCGGAAGATCACGTCGGGTCCCGGTCCCGCCTGCGGAGCCGGGGCCTCCCAGGTCCCGTCCTCTCCGCCTCGATGGCGCAGGGTCGCCGCCTCGAGGCAGGCATCGGCGAAGGCCCCGACCAGCAGCCGGATCGACCGGATGGCGTCGTCGTTGGCCGGCACGACGTACTGGATGTTGTCCGGGTCGCCGTTGGTGTCCACCAGGGCAACGACGGGAATGCCGGCCCGGTTGGCCTCCCGGATGGCGATCCGCTCCCTCATCGAGTCCACCACCACCATCGCGCCGGGCAGTCCCGACAGCCCCCGGAGCCCCCGGAGGTTCTTGAGCATGCGGGCCTGCTCCTTCTCGAGGCGGACGACCTCCTTCTTCTGCAGGCGCTCGACGCTCCCCTCGGCGAGCAGCGCGTCGATCTCGTTGAGGCGCTCCAGGGACTTGCGAAGGGTCACGAAGTTGGTCATCGTGCCGCCGAGCCAGCGGTTCGTCACGTAGGGCATCCGGGCCCGCCGGGCCTCCTCCTCGACCACCAGCTGCGCCTGGGGCTTCGTGCCCACGAACAGCACGGTCTCGCCCTCGGCCACCTTGCGGCTCAGGAAGTTCAGGGCGTCCTTCAACAGGCGCTGGGTCTTCTGGAGGTCCACGATGTGGATCCCGTTCCGGGCGCCGAAGATGTACGGCTTCATCTTCGGGTTCCACCGGTTCGTCCGGTGCCCGAAGTGGCACCCCGCCTCCAGCAGGTCACGCAGTTTGATGTCGGGCATGGAAACAATCCTCCGTTTCGATGGAGAGCCCTTCCGGACCTCCAACCTCCGCTCCCGGACCGGCCGGAACCCCCGGCCACGGTGGATGATGGGAGCGTGCGTTCTCCCCGAACCGGCGAGGGTCCGGGGGCAGCCGGGTCTCCCGGCGATTCCCGATTCCTGGCAGCGGGATCAGCTCTCCCCTGCCTGCGACGACTCCGGGGTCTCCTCCGACGCCGGGGCGGCCCCCAGGATCTCCACCCGCACCATCTGGGAGGCATCCCCCTGCCGGAATCCCAGTTTCACCAACCGGGTGAATCCGCTGACCCGATCCGGGAAACTGGGAGCCCACCGGTCGAAGAGGGCCTGGACTGCCGGGGCCCCGAACAACTGGGCCGCCGCCAGGCGCCGATGGTGCAGGGTTCCCTTCCGGGCGACCCCGATCAGGATGTCCGCCCTTCGCTTGACCTCCTTGGCCTTCGCCTCGGTGGTGACGATGTGCCCGTGGAGGAACAGGGACGACAGGAGATTGCGGAACAGCGCCCGGCGGTGGGACGCGGTCCGGTTCAGTTTCACCTGCTTCCGATTGTGTCGCATGATCCTCTCCCGTCATGACTCCGAGCGCTGGCTCGGGTCGAAGTTCTCCAGGCGCATGCCCAGCGACAGCCCCAGGTCCTGGAGGGCGTCCTGGATCTCCTTGAGGGACTTCCGACCGAAACTCCGGGTCTTCAGCAACTCGCCCTCGGTCTTCTGCACCAGGTCTCCCACGAGGCGGATCCCGGCGGTCTGCAGGCAGTTCTGGGCCCGGACCGACAGTTCCAGTTCCTCGACGGGACGGAACAGCACGTCGCTGTTCGCCGCGTCGGTGATGGTGGCCACGGTGCCGTCGGCCTCCTGGGAGGGGAGCGTGACCTGGGGGATCTGGTCCTCGGCCCCCTCGTCGAAGTGGATGAAGACCTGGGCCTGCTCCTTGAGGATCTTCGCGGCGATGGCCAGAGCGTCCGGGGGCTCCACGGCGCCGTTGGTCCAGACCTCGATGGTGAGCCGGTCGTAGTCCGTCTGCTGTCCCACCCGGGCGTTGGTGACTCGGTAGTTCACCTTCCGGATCGGGCTGAAGATGGCGTCGATGGGGATGGTGCCCAGGGGGGCGTTGGGGTCCTTGTTCCGCTCGGCCGGGTGGTAGCCGTAGCCGGCGCGCACCGTGAGGTCCATGTCCAGCACCGCGCCGGGGCCCATCGTGCAGATCACGTGGTGGGGATTCAGGCAGGTGACCTCGGGGCCCTGGAACAGGTCGGCCCCCGTCACGGTCCGCTCCCCCTCCAGGTGGACGTGGACCAGCTTCGTCTCATCGACGTTCAACGCCAGGTCCAGGGACTTCAGGTTCAGGACGACCTCGGTGACGTCCTCGTAGACCTCGGGAATGGTCGAGAACTCGTGCATCACGCCGTCAATCCGGACCGAGGTGACCGCGGCGCCTCGGATCGTGGACAGGAGAATGCGCCGCAGGCTGTTGCCCAGGGTGATCCCGAAGCCCCGCTCCAGGGGCTCGGCAATGAACTTTCCATAGCGGTTGGTCAGGGTGTCCTTCTCGACCACGACCGACCGGGGCCGGATCAACTCCCGCCAGTTCTTTTCCGAGACCTTCTGCATCTGGTGCCTCCTGTGGGAACCTCGCCCTGCGTCACGGACAGCCGGTCACTTCGAGTAGATCTCGACGATCAACTCCTGGCGGATGGCCGGCTTCCCTTCGGTCTCTGCCTCCGGAATCAGGTCCCTCAGGTCCTCGGCCTCGGGGAGCGACTTCACCACCGCCCGGGCCTTTGTCGGATCCACCTCCAGCCAACGCGGGGAGCGGGTCCTGGACGCCATGGCGAGGGCCTCCTGGACCCGCTTCAGGGTGGCGGAGCGGGACCGCACCTCGACGACGTCCCCGGCCTTCACCACGAAGGAGGGAATCGTGACCCGGCGGCCGTTCACCAGGATGTGGCCGTGGCTCACCAGTTGGCGGGCATCCCCGCGGCTGGCGCCGAACCCGCAGCGATAGACCACCGAGTCCAGGCGGGACTCCAGCAGGCGAAGGAGGTTGTCCCCCGTGTTGCCCCGCATGGCGTTGGCGTGCTCGAAGAAGCGGCGGAACTGTCCCTCGAGCATCCCGTAGAGGCGGCGCACCTTCTGCTTCTCCCGGAGCTGGGTGGCGTAGGGAGTGGGCTTCCGCCTGGCCTGTCCGTGTTGCCCGGGGGCATAGGCCCGGTGCGTGAATGCGCACTTGTCCGAGTGGCACCGCTCTCCCTTGAGGAAGAGCTTCATTCCTTCCCGTCGACAGATCCGGCAAAGACCGTCCGTGTACCTGGCCACGACTTCCTCCTGATCAGACGCGCCGACGCTTCGGCGGCCGACAACCGTTGTGGGGAACCGGCGTCACGTCCCGGATGTAGGTGACCCGCAGGCCCGCGGCGGCCAGTGCCCTGACGGCCGACTCGCGCCCGGCGCCGGGACCCTTCACGAGGACCTGCACCGACTTCATGCCCACTTCCTGGGCCCGCTTCGCCGCGTCCTCGGCCGCCAGCTGGGCCGCGAAGGGCGTGGACTTCCGGGAGCCCTTGAATCCTCGCCGGCCGGCCGAGGACCAGGCGACCACCGCCCCGGTGGGGTCCGTGATGGTCACGATCGTGTTGTTGAAGGTCGAGTTGATGTGCACGACCCCCAGCGGCACGTCCTTGCGGATCTTCTTCTTTCCCGTCTTCGCCTTGGCCATCTCGGCCACCTCCTGCTGCGACTACTTCTTCTTCTTGATCGTGGCGCCCCGGCGACCCTTGCGGGTCCTGGCGTTCGTGTGCGTCCGCTGGCCCCGGACCGGAAGTCCCTTCCGGTGACGCAGCCCCCGGTAGCAGCCCATGTCCATGAGCACCTTGATGTTCGCGGCCACTTCCCGCCGGAGGTCCCCTTCCACCTTGAACCCGGCATCCAGCACTTCCCGGATGCGGGCGACCTCGCCTTCGGTGAGGTCGTCGGTCCGCGTCCTGGGGGACACGCCGGCCTGGGCCAGGACCCGGAGGGCGTTGGTGGGCCCGATGCCGTAGATGTACCGGAGGGCAATGCCCACCGGCTTCTTCCTGGGGAGATCGACGCCTGCAATACGAGCCATGGTTCCTCCCGTCCTCAGCCCTGCCGCTGCTTGTGCCGGGGATTCTCACAGATCACCCGCACGACCCCGCGACGCTTGATGACCTTGCACTTCTCGCAGATCTTCTTCACCGAGGCCTTTACCTTCATGGTCCCCTCCTCACCGCACCCGGAAGGTGATCCGTCCCCGGGTCACGTCATACGGGGAGAGCTCCACCTTCACCTTGTCCCCCGGGAGGATGCGGATGAAGTGCATCCGCATCTTGCCGCACACGTGAGCCAGCACCCGATGGCCATTGGCCAGTTCCACCCGGAAGGTCGCGTTGGGCAGCGCCTCCACGACCGTTCCCTCGACCTCGATGGCCTCTTCCTTCGGCATCATGACTCCGTCCTCGTCTGGCGCAGCACCGTCAGGATGTCCTGCAGCACGTGTTCCGGTTCCTGCATGCCATCCACCGTCGCCAGCAGGCCCTGCTCCCGGTAGTACCGGACCAGCGGGGCCGTCTTCTCCTCGTAGACCCGGAGACGGGCACGCACCGTGGCCTCCTGGTCATCCTCCCGGGTGATCAGCGCGGCGCTGCAGGAGTCGCAGTGGGCGCCATCCGCCGGGGGGGCGTATTCTACATGAAAGACACGGCCACAGGAAGGGCAGATTTTCCGGCCCGTGAGCCGGCGGATGATCGCCTCCTCCGACACCCGGAGATAGACCACCAGGTCGATGCCGATGTCGGCGGCCCGGAGGGCCTCGGCCTGCGCGACCGTGCGGGGGAAGCCGTCCAGGATGAAGCCGGCGCCGCAGCCCCCCTGGGCCCGGATCCGTCCCTTCACCATCCCGATGACCACCTCGTCGGGGACCAGGGACCCCGCCTCCATGAAGCGGGCGGCCTGGAGGCCCAGGTCGGTCTTCCGGGCCACCTCGTCCCGGAGCAGGTCCCCGGTGGCGATGGAGCAGATCCCGAGCCGCTGCTGGAGAAGCCGGGCCTGGGTCCCCTTGCCGACGCCGGGAGGCCCGAACAGGATCAGGCGGTAACGGGGACCGTCGGTCACTGGTAGTCCCTCCGTCCCCGGACCCGGGGACCGTGGGCCCCGGCGAAGCCCTCATAGGATCGGCTGATCAGGTGCGCCTCGATCTGCCCGGCCGTGTCCAGGGCGACGCCCACCACGATCAGCAGCGAGGTGCCGCCGAAGTAGAAGGGCACCTGGAACTTGTGCTGAAGCATCGTCGGCAGCACGCAGATGGCCGCGATGTAGATCGCGCCGCCGACCGTGACCCGGGAGAGGACCCGGTCGATGTAGTCGGCGGTGGCCTTGCCGGCCCGGATGCCCGGCACGAATCCCCCGTTCTTCTTCAGGTTGTCCGCCACGTCCACGGGGTTGAAGGTGACCGCCGTGTAGAAGAAGGTGAAGAAGACGATCAGCACCACGTAGAGGGTGTTGTAGAGGGTGCCGCCGGGTCCCAGGGCGTTCTGCATCCAGGTGACCCAGGTGGCCCCAGGGAACAGACCCGAGAGGGTGGCCGGGAACATCAGGATCGACGAGGCGAAGATCGGGGGGATGACGCCGGCGGTGTTGACCTTCAGGGGCAGGTAGGTGGTCTGCCCGCCGTAGAGCTTTCGCCCCACGACCTTCTTGGCGTACTGCACCGGGATGCGTCGCTGGGCCCGTTCGAAGAACACGATGAACCCGATCGTCGCGACGATCAGCGCCCCGATCACCAGCAGGGTCAGGGGCTCCAGTTTGCCGCCCTGGAGCGTCGAGAGGCTGAAGGTCTGGACCACCGCGTCGGGGAGCCGGGCGACGATCCCCGCGAAGATGATCAGGGAGACGCCGTTGCCGATCCCCCGGTCCGTGATGGACTCCCCGAGCCACATCAGGAACATCGTGCCGGTGGTCAGGGAGAGGACCGTCAGGAACTTGAACAGGAAGGAGCCGATCCGGACCACGTTCTCGGTCCCGGCCTGGCTGTTCAGGGACTGGAGCCAGACGGCGATGGCCACCCCCTGGATGGCCGAGAGTGCCACCGTGGCATACCGGGTGTACTGGTTGATCTTGCGCCGCCCGGCATCGCCCTCCTTCTGGAGGCGCTCCAGGGCCGGGACGACCACCGCCAGCAACTGGAAGATGATCGAGGCGCTGATGTAGGGCATGACTCCCAGGGCGAAGATGGACATCTGGGCCATCGCGCCGCCCGAGAACATGTCGAACAGGCCCAGCAGTCCCGTCTGCCCGAATCGGACGTAGTTCGAGATGATCTCGCGGTCCACACCGGGGACCGTGACGAAGATCCCGAGGCGGTACACCGCGAGCATGCCCAGGGTGTAGAGGAGCCGCTTTCGCAGCTCGGGGACCTTGCCCAGTCCTTCGAGGCTGTTGGCCACGTCGAACCTCCCCGCGGGGCGCTACGCCCCGGTCTCTTCCTTCGCTTCCAGGATGGCCGTCACGGTGCCGCCGGCCGCCTCGATCTTCTTCCGGGCGGTATCGCTGAATGCATGGGCCACGACGTCCAGGCGACGCGTCAGGTCCCCGGTTCCCAGGATCTTGACCCCGTCGCGGACCTGGCGGACCAGACCGGCCGCCCGGAGGGTCGCCGGGTCCACCCGGGTCCCCTCGGGGAAGACCTCGAGGGCCCCGATGTTCACGATGGCGAACTCCTTGTGGACCAACGGGGTGAATCCCTTCTTGGGGAGGCGCCGCTGCAGCGGCATCTGGCCGCCCTCGAACCATGGCGGTCGGCCCTTGCCGGTCCGGGCGCCGGTTCCCTTGTGACCCCGTCCGGAGGTCTTCCCCAGACCGGAGCCCCGGCCGCGACCCACCCGCTTCCGGGCGGTCACCGATCCGGGCTGCGGCGAGAGGCGAGAAAGCTCCTTCATTCCACCACCTCCTGGCGGATCCCGCGCTTCTCGAGGGCCATGTCCTTCGACGTCAGGCCCCGCAAGGCAACGACGGTCGCCCGAACGACGTTGTGGGGATTCCGGGTGCCCAGGCTCTTCGACAGGACGTCCCGGACGCCAGCGGCCTCCAGCACGGCCCGAACGGCGCCGCCGGCGATCACGCCGGTTCCGGGCACGGCGGGCTTCAGGAGCACCCGTCCCGCGCCGAACCGTCCCTCGACCTCGTGGGGGATGGTCGTCCCGAAGAGCGGCACGCGGATCATGTTCTTCTTCGCCTGCTCGCCGCCCTTCCGGATGGCCTCCGGGACCTCCTGGGCCTTGCCCAGTCCGAACCCCACCAGGCCTTCCCCGTTGCCGATGACCACCAGTGCGGCGAAGGAGAACCGGCGTCCTCCCTTCACCACCTTGGCCACGCGGCTCAGGTGGACGATGTGCTCGGTGAACTCCAGTTTCTCTTCGACTTCTTCGTATGCCACCGCGCTCCTCCTAGAACTTGAGGCCGGCCTCTCGGGCCGCGTCCGCCAGGGCCGCCACCCGGCCGTGATACAGGAACCCGTTCCGGTCGAAGACCACCGTCTCGATCCCGGCGGCCTTGCAACGCTCCGCGATCAGCGCACCCACCTTCTTGGCGGCCTCGGTCTTCGCGACGTCGCCGGCCATTTCGGCGAAGGCCTTGCCCTCGCTGGTGGCTGCACACAGCGTCCGCCCCGCCTGGTCGTCGATGACCTGGCAGGAGATGTGGCGCGTGCTCCGGAAGATCACCAGCCGGGGCCGCTCCGGGGTGCCGAAGATCCTCTTCCGGATGCGGGCCTTCCGGTTCAACCGGGCCTGTCTCCGAATCTGAGCGTTCCGAATCTCCACGTGACCCTCCCCGACGCTACTTCGTTCCCGCCTTGCCGGCCTTCCTGCGCACCTTCTCGCCCAGGTAGGCGACGCCCTTGCCCTTGTAGGGCTCCACCGGCCGGACCGCCCGGAGCCGGGCCGCCGTGTCCCCGAGCAGCTCCTTGTCCCGGCTCTTCAGGGTGATCTTGAGCCCCTTGTCCTCCACGGTGCCGGTGACCCCCTCCGGGAGCGGGAAGACCACGGGCTTCGAGTAGCCCAGGTAGAGGGTCAGTTCCTGGCCGCCACCCTCGGCCTTGTAGCCGGTTCCGGTGATGGTCAGGACCCGCGTGAATCCGGTGCTGACTCCCTCGACCATGTTGGCCACCAGGGTCCGCATCAGGCCGTGCATCTTGTCCCGGTCCGGGGCGGCCGGGTCCGGCTGCACCACGAGCACGTTGCCCTCGCGGGCCACTGTGACGCCCCGGAGGGTCCGGGACAGGATCCCCAGGGGGCCTTTCACCGTGACGGTCGGGGGTTCCAGACGAACCTCCACGCCGGCCGGTACCGGGATGGGTTTCTTTCCGATTCGCGACACGTTCGCCTCCTCGGTTCACCGCTCGCGCCGACCTCGGGGCCGGCGTTCACCGGGAGCCGGACTCACCGGCGTCCCGCCTCACCAGACGGTCAACAGCAATTCGCCGCCGATCCCCCTCTTGCGGGCCTCCTGGTCGGCCATCACCCCCTGGGGGGTGGAGAGGATCGCCAGGCCCATGCCTCGCCGGACCCGGGGGATGTCGTTCTTCCCGACGTAGACGCGCCGTCCGGGCTTGCTCTCCCGCCGGATCCCGGCGATGGCCCCCCGCTTGGGCGCGACATACTTCAGGTAGATCTTGAGGATTCCCTGGGTGCGATCCTCGAGGACCGAGAAGTCCTCGATGAAGCCCTGTTCCTTCAGGATCTCGGCGATCCGCTTCTTCAGGTTGGACGACGGGATCTCCAGATCCGCATGTCCCGCCTGGAGGGCGTTCCGAATCCGCGTCAGCATGTCCCCGATGGGATCAGTCGTCATCTCCCGACCCTCCTCGCCTTACCAGCTGGCCTTGACGACGCCGGGCAGGTCTCCCCGCAACGCCAGATTCCGGAAGCAGATTCGGCACATGTTGAACTTCCGGAGAAAGGCCCTCGGACGACCGCAGAGCGGACACCGGTTGTAGGTCCGCACCTGGAACTTCGGCTTCCGTTTGGCCTTGATTCTCAGAGACGTCTTCGCCACGTCCGCACCTCCTGATGCTTCACTTCCGGAAGGGCATCCCCAGGCCCTTCAGCAGCGCCAGGGCCTCCTCGTCGTTCCGGGCGCTGGTTCCCACCGTGATGTTCATCCCCTTCAGTTTCTCCACCTTGTCGTAGTCCACCTCGGGGAAGATGATCTGCTCCCGGAGTCCCAGCGTGTAGTCCCCGTGTCCATCGAAGGCCTTCGTGGAGACACCCCGGAAGTCCCGGACGCGGGGCAGGGCCACGTTGAGCAGCCGGTCCAGGAACTCCCACATCCGGTCTCCCCGCAGGGTCACCGAGACGCCCACGGTATTGCCCTTTCGGACCTTGAAGGCGGCGATGGACTTTCGGCACCGGGTCACCACCGGCCGCTGTCCCGTGATCCGCCCCAGTTCCTCCACCGAGTTCTCGATGATCTTCGGGTTCTGCGTCGCCTCGCCCAGGCCCATGTTCAAGGTCACCTTGACCAGGCGGGGCACCTGGAAGCGGTTCCGGTAGGCGAACTGGTTCATCAGCGCCGGAACCACTTCCTCCTCGTATTTCTTCTGCAGTCTGGTCATCTCCGTCTCCCCTGGCGAAACCGCCTGGACTCCTAGTCGAACACCTCGCCGGTCCTGGAGGCGACGCGCACCTTCCGGGTCTGGCCGCCGGACCCCTCCCGCAACTCGAAGTGGACCCGGACCGCCTTGCCGTCCTTCCGGCTCACCAGGCTCAGGGCCGACAGGGGCAGGGGCGCGGGCTTCTCCTGGATCCCCGCCTCCAGGCGACGGGTCTTCCGCTTGGAGTGCTTCTTGACCAGGTTCACCCCCTCGACCACCGCCCGGCCGGACTTGCCGTCCACCTCGAGGACCTTCCCCTTGGCGCCGGCGTTCCGGCCCCGGAGGACCACGACCTCGTCGTTCTTGCGGATCTTGTTCATCACAGCACCTCCGGCGCCAGCGAGACGATCTTCAGGAAGCGCTGGGCCCGGAGTTCCCGGGCCACCGGCCCGAAGATGCGGGTCCCGATGGGCTCCATCGCCTGGTTGATCAGCACCGCGGCGTTCTCGTCGAAGCGGATGAACGTGCCGTCGGCCCGACCGACCTCCTTCGCGGTGCGGACGATCACGGCCTTCACGACCTCGCCCTTCTTGACCTTGGACCGGGGCAGGGCCTCCTTGACGGTCGCCACGACCATGTCCCCGACCGAGGCATACCGGCGGGTCGAACCCCCGATCACGCGGATCACCTGCAGGAGCTTCGCCCCGGAGTTGTCGGCCGAAACCAGATAGCTCTCTTGCTGTACCATGCGTCACCTCTCCCCGATGGCCACGCCGCCATCGTGCCTCACTCCGACAGCCGCGACTTCTGGACCAGCGCCGCCACGCGCCATCGCTTGGTCGCCGACAGGGGGCGGCTCTCGACGATCCGGACCTGGTCCCCGACGCCACAGGTGCTCTTCTCGTCGTGGGCGGTGTAGTGCCGGACCCTCGTGATGTACTTCTTGAAGGTCGGGTGCTGGTACCGCCGGGCCACGGCGACCACCACCGTCTTCGCGCCGGAGACGCTGGTCACCCGACCGATCAGGTTGCGCTGGTGACGGACCTTCGGGGCCTTCTGCTGCTCTTCCATCGCTGTCCTCACTGCTGCGCGGCCTTTCGCCGGCGGTTCTGTTCGGTCAGGATCCTCGCCAGGTTCCTGCGGGTGGCCTGGATGTCGGCCATCTTGCTCATCTGGCCCGTGGCCAGCCGCATCCGGAACTTGAACAGGGACTCCCGGTGCTCGTTCTCGCGACGGACCAGGTCCTCGTCGGAGAGCGCCCGCAACTCCTCGGCCTTCAGGGACTTCATCGGATTTCCCCCCGCTTCAGCACCTGGGTGTGGATCGGCAGCTTCATCGCCGCCAGACGGAAGCACTCCCGGGCGGTCGCCTCGTCCACTCCCTCGATCTCATAGAGCACCCGGCCGGGGCGGATCACCGCGACCCACTCCTCGGGCGCGCCCTTTCCGCGACCCATGCGGGTCTCGAGGGGCTTCTTGGAAATGGGCTTGTCGGGGAAGATCCGGATCCACAACTGGGCTCCGCGCTTCACGTGGCGGTTGATGGCGATACGGGCCGCCTCGATCTGCCGCGCCGTGACCCATCCGCACTCCGTCGCCTGGAGGGCGAACTCCCCGAAGGAGACCTCGCTTCCCCGCCAGGCGGTCCCCCGCATCCGGCCCTTCTGCTGCTTGCGCCACTTCGTTCTCGCCGGAGACAGCATCGTCGCCTCCTCCCTCCCGAGGACGCGGCCTCAGGGGCCGCCGACCGGGAATCACCTCTTCAGGATGTCACCCTTGTAGATCCAGGTCTTCACCCCGATCACGCCGTAGGTCGTCCGGGCCTCGGCCAGGCCGTAGTCCAGGTCGGCCCGCAGCGTCTGCAGCGGGACCCGGCCCTCGCGGTACTGGAGCACGCGGCTCATCTCGGCACCGCCCAGGCGCCCCGAGCACCGGATCCGGATCCCCTTCGCCCCCAACTTCATCGCCTGCTGCACGGCCCGCTTGGTGGCGCGGCGGAACGACACGCGCCGCTCCAGTTGCTGGGCGACCGACTCGGCGACCAGCTGGGCGTCCAGCTCGATCTTGCGGACCTCCTGGATGTAGGGGACGACCTCCATCGAGGTGAGCCGCGTCAAGGTGCGCTTGAGTTCCTCGATGTTCTCGCTCTTGCGCCCGATGGCCACCCCGGGACGCGCCGCCAGGATGAAGACCTTCACCTTGTTGGCGGTCCGCTCGATGTGCACCGCGGAGATCCCCGCCGCGCCCATCTTCTCCCGGACCGTCTTCCGAATCTGCACGTCCTCGTAGGCCCACCGGCCGTAGTTGCGCCCGGCGTACCAACGGGAACTCCACCCCTTCACGTAGGGGATCCGAAAACCGATCGGATGCGTCTTCTGGCCCACGAGGTCCCTCCTACTCCAACTCGCCCAGCACGACGGTCACATGGCTCAGGAACTTGTGGATCGGCGTCGCCATGCCCCTGGCTCGGGACAGGCGCCGCTTCAGGCAAGGTCCCTGGTCCACGTAGATCTCCTTCACATAGAGGTTGTCCATGTCGAAGGACCCCTGCTGCCGGGCGGCGTCGATGGCCGCGTTCAGCACCTTCGTGACGGGCCGAACGGCCCTCCGGGGAATGAACGCCAGCACCGCCGTCGCCTCATCCACGCGCTTGCCCCGGATGGCGTTGGCCACCACCCGGACCTTGCGGGGAGCCATTCGGATGTACCGGGCCTTGGCCCTCACGACGTGATCGTCCATCTCACTCCCCTCACTTCTTCTTCCCTTCCACCTTGCCCTTCCGATCTCCGGAGTGCTGGTGGAAGGTCCGGGTCGGAGCGAACTCGCCCAACTTGTGACCCACCATGTTCTCGGTGACGAAGACCGGGATGAACTTCTTGCCGTTGTGCACGGCGAAGTTGAAGCCCACCATCTCCGGCAGGATCACGCTCCGCCGGGACCACGTCTTGATGGACTTCTTCTGGCCCGAGCGCAGGGCCGCCTCGATCTTCTCCACCAGGTGCCTGTCCACGAAGGGACCCTTTTTCACCGAGCGAGGCATACCGTCCTCCGTGCTACTTCGAGCGCCGCTTCACGATCAGGTGATCCGTCCGCTTGTTCTGCCGCGTCTTGTACCCCTTGGTGGGCTTGCCCCAGGGGGTGCAGGGATGACGGCCGCCGGAGGTCTTCCCCTCGCCGCCTCCCATCGGGTGGTCGATGGGGTTCATCACGACGCCGCGGCTCTGGGGCCGGACGCCGCGCCACCGGTTCCGCCCGGCCTTGCCGATCGAGACGTTCTCGTGATCCGGGTTGCTCACGTCGCCGATCGTCGCCCGGCACTCCTCCCGAACCTTCCGCAGCTCCCCGGAGGGCATCCGGAGCAGGGCGTAGCCTCCCTCCAGCGCCATCACCTGGGCCGAGGTCCCGGCAGAGCGGACCAGCTGGCCGCCGGCACCGGGCTTCAGCTCGATGTTGTGCACCAGGGTTCCCTGGGGAATGTTCTTGAGGGGAAGGGCGTTTCCGGGGCGGATCTCGGCATGGGCGGCCGAGACGACCTCGTCGCCGACCCGCATCTCCCGGGGAGCGAGGATGTAGCGCTTCTCGCCATCCCGGTAGTGCAACAGGGCGATCCGGGCGCTGCGGTTCGGGTCGTACTCGATGTGGGCGACCCGGGCCGGCACGCCGGTCTTGTCCCGCTTGAAGTCGATGAGCCGGTACTTCTGGGCATGGCCGCCGCCCCGATGCCGGGAGGTCACCCGCCCGTAGGTATTGCGGCCGGCCCGCTCGTGCTGCGGGGCCAGCAGGGACTTCTCGGGGCGGTCCCGGGTGATGTCCGAGAAGTCCGCCACCTCCATGCCCCGTCGTCCGGGGGAGGTCGGTTTGAACTTGATGATGGCCATCTCGCGCTCCTTCTCTGTCCTAGCGGGCCTCGAAGATGTCGATCGCGTCCCCCTCCCGGAGGGTCACGATCGCCTTCTTCCAGGAGGGCTTGCGGCCCAGGAAACGCCCCAGGCGGCGCTCCTTGCCCTGCACCACCATCGTCCGGACGTCCTCGACGTGGACGTGGAAGACCGCCTCGACCGCCTGGCGGATCTCCTGCCGGTCCACCGTCAGGGGGACCTCGAAGTGGTAGGTGTTCCGCCGTTCCTTGTCGATGTTCGCCTTCTCGGTGATGAGAGGGCGACGAATCACGTCGTAGGGGCTCTTCATGGCTTCAACGCTCCGTCGATGGCCAGGGCCGCTTCCCGGGTCAGCACCAGGTGGTCGTACTTGAGAACGTCGAAGAGGTTGAGGCCCTTCGACGACAGGTACCGCGCCGCCGGCAGGTTCCGGCAGGAAAGCGACAGCGACCGGTTCGACACGTCCACCAGCAGTGCCGACGACAGGTCGAACCGCTTCAGGAAATCCGCCACCTTCCGGGTCTTGATCTCGTCCGAGGCCCACCGGTCCAGCACCAGCACGTGCCCCTCCCGGACCCGATCCGACAGGGCCGAGATCAGGGCCGCCTTGTGCAGTTTCCGGGGCACCCGGACGTCCCAGGGGCGCGGCTGGGGTCCAAAGACCGCGCCGCCACGCCGGAAGTTCGGGGCCCGGGAGTCGCCATGTCGGGCGTTTCCGGTGCCCTTCTGGCGATACACCTTCCGGGTGGACCCGGCCACCTCGCTGCGCTTCTTGGTCTTCACGGTGCCCTGGCGCTTCGCCAGCAGCAGCGCCCGGACCACGGGGTGATACAGGTGGGGGCGGGAATCGGCCGCGAAGACCTCGTCCGAGAGGTCGATCTCGTCCACCTTCGCCTTCTGGATGTCATATACGGTCAGTTTCGGCATGGTGTCCTCGCCTCGATTCAGGCCTTGATCTCCACGTCCACGCCCGGACTCAGGTCCAGCTTCGTCAGGGCCTCCAGGGTCTGCTGGGACGGGTCCAGCAGGTCGATCAGCCGCTTGTGGGTCCGGATCTCGAACTGCTCCCGGCTCTTCTTGTCGGTGTGGGGCGACCGGAGCACCGTATAGCGGCTGATCTTGGTCGGCAGGGGGATCGGGCCCGCGACGGTGGCGTCGGTCTTGCGGACGGTCGCGATGATCTCCGCCACCGACTGGTCCAGGATCTTGTGATCGTACGCCTTCAGCCGAATGCGAATCCTCTGGATGCCCATCTTCAGATGCTCCTCCCCGCGCTGATCACCTTGGCCTGGATGGCCGAAGGGGTTGGCGCGTAGTGCAGAAACTCCATCGTCTGCGTCCCTCGACCCTGGGTCAGGGACCGCAGCTGGGTCACGTAGCCGAACATCTCTCCCAGGGGGACCTCCGCGGCCACCTGGTGCCCCGCCTCCTGGCTCTCCAGGCGGACGATGCGCCCCCGGCGGGTCGAGAGGTTCCCCAGCACCTCCCCCAGGTATTCCGAGGGCAGCTCGACCTCGAGGAGCATCACGGGCTCCAGCAGTACCGGGTGCGCGCGGGCCACCAGGTCCTTGAGACCCATGGAGGCGGCGATCCGGAACGCAAGGTCCGACGAGTCCACCTCGTGGTAGGACCCGTCCAGGAGGGTCACCTTGCAGTCCACGACGGGGTAGCCCGCCAGAACGCCCAGTTGCGCCGCCTCCCGGACCCCCTTCTCCACGGCGGGGATGTACTCCTTCGGGATCACGCCACCGACGGTCCGGTCCTCGAAGACCAGGCCCGAGTTCCGCGGCAGCGGGTCGATGCGCATCACGACGTGGCCATACTGGCCGTGACCGCCGGTCTGCTTCACGTACCGGGAGTCCGCCTCGGCGCTGCGGGTCACCGTCTCCCGGTAGGAGACCTGGGGGCGGCCCATCCGGCTGTCCACCTTGAACTCCCGCCGGAGGCGGTCCACCAGGATCTCGAGGTGCAGCTCCCCCATGCCGGCGATCAGGGTCTGGCCCGTCTCCTCGTGGACCTTGAACTTGAACGAGGGGTCCTCCAGGGCCAGACGCTTGAGGGCCTGGAAGAGCCGCTCATCGTCGCCCTTCGTGTCGGACTCCAGGGCCGCCTCCACGACGGGCTCCGGGAAGCGGACGGACTCCAGGCGAATCGGGTGTGCCGGGTCGCAGAGGGTGTCGCCGGTCACGGTGACCTTGAGCCCCACGACGCCGCCGATGTCCCCGGCCCGGATCTCGTCGACCTCCTCCCGCTTGTTCGCGTGGATGCGCACGAGGCGCCCTGCCCGCTCCTTCCGGTCCTGGTTCGTGTTGAGCAACGCCTCGCCGGACCGGAGGACGCCGGAATAGACCCGGACGAAGGTCAACTGGCCCACGAAGGGGTCGTTCATCAACTTGAAGGCCAGGCCGCAGAAGGGCTCGTCGTCGGACGCGGACCGCTGGACCTCGACGACGTGGCCGTTGGACCGGTAGGGTTCGACGCCCGTCACCGGCGGCAGGTCCGCCGGGGACGGGAGCCAGTCCACCACCGCGTCCAGCAGGGGCTGCACGCCCTTGTTCTTGAAGGCGGTCCCGCAGAGGACGGGGACCATGTCGCCCTTCAGCGTGGCCTGGCGGATCAGGCGGTGCAGCGTGGCGGCATCGGGCTCCTCGCCGGCCAGGTAGGCCTCGAGGACCGCGTCGTCCTGCTCCACCACGGCGTCGAGCAACTCGGTGCGGGCTTTCTGGAAGGCGTCCAGGAGGTCGGCGGGGATGTCGCGGACGGAGTAGTCCGCGCCGAGCGTGTCCCTGTCCCAGACCAGGGCCCTCCGGTTCACGAGGTCCACCACGCCTCGGAACCCCGACTCCCGACCGAGGGGGATCTGCACCGGGATGGCGCGCGCCTTGAGGCGCCCGCGCATCTGACCGACGCATCGCCAGAAATCGGCCCCGGTCCGGTCCATCTTGTTCACAAAGGCCAGCCGCGGCACCCGGTAGCGGTTCGCCTGACGCCAGACCGTCTCGGTCTGGGGCTGGACGCCGCCCACCGCGCAGAAGACCACGATGGCCCCATCGAGCACCCGGAGGCTGCGCTCCACCTCGACGGTGAAATCCACGTGTCCGGGAGTGTCGATGATGTTGACCTGGTGGTCCCGCCAGAAGCAGGTCGTCGCGGCGGAGGTGATCGTGATGCCGCGCTCCTGCTCCTGCTCCATCCAGTCCATCTGGGTATTGCCCGCGTCCACGTCGCCCAGGCGATGGGAGACGCCGGTGTAGTAGAGCACCCGCTCGGTCGTGGTGGTCTTGCCGGCATCAATGTGGGCCATGATGCCGATGTTTCGGACCACGGAGATGTCGGTTGCCCTGGCCACGGGAATCCCCTGGGACGTCACCAGCGATAGTGGGCGAATGCCTTGTTGGCCTCGGCCATCTTGTGGGTGTCGTCCCGCTTCTTGATCGCGTTTCCTCGACCGTTGAAGGCGTCGATCAGCTCCGCCGACAACTTCTGCACCATGCCCTTCTCGGACCGCCCGCGGGCATACGAGGTGATCCAGCGGATCGCCAGGGCGGTCTTCCGCTCGGGCCGGATCTCCACCGGGACCTGGTAGGTGGCGCCGCCGACCCGCCGGGACTTGACCTCCACCTGGGGCTTCACGTTCTCCACCGCCCGCTTGAAGATCTTCAGCGGGTCCTCGCGGGTCTTCCGGGCGATCAGGTCCATCGCGTCATAGAAGACCTTCTCGGCCACGGCCTTCTTGCCGTCGTGCATCATGCAATTGATGAACTTGGCCACCAGCCAGTCCCCGAACCTGGGGTCCGGCTCGATCTCCCGATGTTCGACCACCCTGCGCCTGGGCATCGCATGCCTCCTTCGGTGCTACTTCACGCCCTTGGGCTGCTTCGCGCCGTAGCGGGATCGGCTGCGCCGCCGGGCATCGACCCCCTTCGTGTCCATCGTTCCCCGGATGATGTGGTAGCGGACGCCCGGGAGGTCCTTCACGCGTCCGCCCCGGACCAGCACCTGCGAGTGCTCGGACAGGTTGTGCCCCTCGCCGGGAATGTACGCGATGACCTCGAACCCGTTGGTGAGGCGGACCTTTGCGACCTTCCGCATGGCCGAGTTCGGCTTCTTCGGGGTGGTCGTGTAGACGCGGGTGCAGACGCCGCGGCGGCAGGGGCACCCGGTCATCGCCGGGGACTTGGACTTGTACTTCGGGGGCTGGCGCCCCTTCCGGACCAGCTGGTTGATCGTCGGCATTCCGTCGCCTCCCTTGGCGTCCCGTCACCAGCCCCCGTCCGGACATGGTCCGGGGGCGAGGGCGAGATTGTATGCCTGGGCCTCGGGAAGTCAAGCGTCTTTTTGCGGGTCGGTCAGAACGGGGGGTCAGATCAGGGATGGGCCCAGGGAGGGATGGGGGGCCGGGATGATCTCGCTCCGGAGGCGAAGGGCCGGGTCGATGGCGGCCACCCCGGCCGCCAGGGCCGCCTCGACGTCGTGCTGATCGCCGGTCATCGTCACGTAGGCCTTGCCCCCCAGGCCCATGCCCAGGCGCACCTCGATCAGGGTCACCGGAGCGGTCTTGCAGGCGGCGTCCGCGGCCAGGATGGTCCCGGCCAGGGAGAAGGTCTCGATGATGCCCACGGAGAGCAGGCCCGGGAGCGGCTGCACCGCCAGCACCGCCGGGAGGACCTGCTCGTGGACCCGGGGAATGACCAGCCGGTCCACCAGGTAGTCGCCGGCGTAGTGGACCCCCGTCTCCAGTGCCAGACGCACCGATTCCTCGTCACCCGACACCAGGGTGTAGAACTTCCCGGGGCAGACGGTCCGGCTCTGGACCACCTGCACCGAGGCCCGCTTCACCATCGCGTCGGCGGCCACGATGCCCCGGGCGATGGAGGTCAGTTCCAGCAGGCCGATCGCGGGACCGTCGCTCATGGGGCCTCCTGTTCGATCTGGATGAACCGGTCCTGGACGACCCGGACGACCCCGGACACGGAGGCATGCACCCTGGCTCCAAGGCCCTCGGAAGGGGCCTCGGCGATCAGGTCGCCCCGGTGCACCCGCTGCCCCGGGCGGACCACGGGCCGGGCCGGGGCCCCGACGTGCTGCCGCAGGGGGATGCGGACCTCCCAGGGGTCCCGGACTTCCGTGATGGGGCCCGTCGCGGCGATCTTCCAGTCGTCGAGTCCCAGACGCTGGACCAGACGGGGCTTCGGCACCCGGGCCCAGGCCTGGGCCTCCCGGGGGGCATCTGGGCGGTCCCGGAAGGGATTGCGTCGCCCCCGGGCGGCCTGCTGGCCCCGGAACTCCCCGAGGACCCGACGGGGGGAGAGGCCCAGGGGACAGGCATGGACCTCGCAGACGCCGCACTGGCTGCACAGGAAACCCATGGCCTCCACGGCGTCGGGGACGGGCCCGCCTGCCAGGGCCGCCCGCATGGCCAGGTGGGGCTGGAGGCGGTGCCCCAGGAGCCACCGGGGGCAGAGGTCCGTGCACATCCGGCACTGGCAGCAGATGGCCGCGGCCCGTCGCAGGTCCATCGCGAGGGGGCGCCGGCGGGCCTCGATCCAGGCCGAGTCCGCCGGGAGGACCAGCAGCGCCGACGTGGTCTTGGTGACGGGATGGTCGAGATCCGGCAGCAGGAACCCCATCATCGGGCCGCCGTCAATCACCGCGATGTCGGGCCGCGTGGCGCCTCCGGCCATCGCCAGCACGTCCGAGGCCAGGGTCCCCAGGGGGACGTGATAGACCCCGGGGCGGGCCACCACGCCCGTGACCGTCAGGGTGCGGTGGGTCACCGGCAGGCCCTGGAGGGCCCGGTGGAGGTTCCAGAGCGTGGTGATGTTCTGCACCACGACGCCCACCTCCGGCGGAATCCCGCCCTCGGGGACGACCCGGCCCGTGACCTCCCGGACCAGCACCTGCTCGTCGCCGGCCGGGTAGAAGTCCCCCACCCGGGCCAGTTCCACCGGGGGCGGGCCGTCCAGGAAGGGGCGGGCGGCCTCGATGGCCTCGTGGTAGTGCTCCTTCAGGGCCAGCACGATCCGCCGGGCCCCCACCGACTCCCCGACGGCCCGGAGCCCCGCCAGCACCTCCTCGGCATGGTGGATCAGGACCCGCTGGTCGGTGACCAGCAGGGGCTCGCACTCGGCGCCGTTGGCGATCACGGTGTCTGCCCGGGCCCGGACCTTCACCTCGGTGGGGAAGCCGGCGCCTCCGGCCCCGACGACCCCGGCCTCCCGGGCAGCCCTGGCGAGTTCCACGGTCCCTGTCCCCCTCCGCGGTCCGGCGGAGTCTAGCACGACTGATGACCCGACCGGTCAACCATCCGGAACTGGGCACATTGTGCCAGGATCGGCAAAGCCATGAAATGCCCCTTGATCCGCGATGGGAATCCGTAGAATGATTCCGAACCCGGCGTCCGGGCCGGATTCTCCAGGGAGGGCTCCACGATGAACAAGGCGCGCTGGATCTGGTTGGGCACCGTCCTGCTGCTGGCGACGGGCCCGGGGGGCAGCGGCTGTTCCTGCAAGGACAGCGGCGGTTCCGTGGCGGAGGACCTGAACCTGCTGGCGAATCCCACCGTCCTGAACTACGGCACGGTGGCGCTGGGCCAGTCGAAGACGCTGACGGTGACCCTGACCCACGTGGGGACCAGCGGCGTCGTCGAGATGGACCAGGTCTATCTGGAGGGCGTCAAGGAGCAGGAGTTCCAGGTCGAAGGGCCCGAGGTGAAGACCCTGGCCGTCGGAGAGTCCACCGAGATCCGGGTGACCTATACCCCGAAGGACTCCCTGGCGGACTTCGGCTATCTGGTCATCACCCACAACGTGGCCCAGCAGGGCAACGTGACCCGGATCAGCCTCACGGCGAACGGACAGGTGGGGGACCTGAACACCGACCCGAACCCCATCGACTTCGGGCAGGTGGAGGTCGGGAAGTTCCGGGACCTGGACGTGCTGCTCAAGAACTACGGGTCCGATGCCGTCACGGTCACGGAGATCTATCTCCGCCTGGACGGCAGCGTGGACTTCACCATCGAGGCCTTCGCGTTGCCCGAGGGACAGTCGAGCCTGCCGGTGACGCTGGCCCCCGGGGAGTCCATGGGCCTGGTCATGCGCTACGAGCCCCGGGGCGGCGGGGCGGACTTCTCGGCGCTGGTCGTCGCCGGGGAGACCCAGGGGACGGTGTCCTACTGGTCCTTCGACGTGCTCGGAGAGGAACTGGGACCACACCTGGTGGCGACGCCCGGGCAGCTGGACTTCCAGTGGGTGCCGCTGGACCAGCGGAAGGACCTGCTGCTGATGGTGGCCAACGAGGGCAATGCGGACCTGGTGATTCCCGACGGGGGCATCACCCTGTGGCCCGGATCGGACCCGAACATCGTCGTGGAGGGGATGACCCCCGGGCAGGACCTGGTGATCCAGCCCGGGAAGTCGGTGGACCTGACCGTCGGCTGGACCCCGAAGGAGGTCGGCCTGCTGGACCCCGGCACCCCCATTGGCCAGGTCATGATCGCCAGCAACGACCTGTCCCAGAGCCCGACCCCGATTCCCGTCTTCGGGCGGCCCGACGCCCCGGTCCTGGTGGTGATTCCCGACGCGGTGGACCTGGGCTTCGGGGCCCAGATGACGCCGGTGCAGCGTCAGGTGACGTTGCAGAATGCCGGTCACGGCACCCTGCACATCGGGGCCGTCTCCATCATCGACGTCTCTGACACGACCTACGGCACCGAGATCGAGGTGGTCCGGGGCAACCAGCGGGGGGACCGTCTGGAGGCCTTTGAGGTGGCCGGGGAGAGTTCCGAGGGGATCCTGGTGGTCTTCACGAACCGGGGACCGGACAAGGGAACGGTGACCGCCACGTTGCGCATCCAGTCCGACTACCGGGGCCACGAGGTCATCGACGTCCCCATCACGGTCCAGCGGTCCGGGTCCCCGGTGTGCAACGTGGCCCTGATGCCCGGTGGAGTGAACTTCGGCACGGTGGCCATCGGGTTCCCCGAGGAGCGGACGGTCAACATCATCAACGTGGGCACCGGCTACTGCACCTTCCGGCGGGCCCTGATCCAGGACTGCCAGTCGGGGATGTTCGGCGGGGCCACCTGCGGCGCGCCCTTCACGGGAAGCGCCTCCCGGACCTTCCTGCTGGGGGGACTGCCCCCGGTGGTGAAGGACGGCCTGGCGCCAGGGTCCACCACCCCGATGACGGTGCGGTTCGTCCCGCCGGCCGCGAGCCCGCTGTTCGGGCTCCTGAACAGTTACTCGGCCCTGCTGGCCGTCGAGGTCCGGGACGAGCTGCTGAACAAGACGATCGTGACGCCGACCTCGCCGTCGGGGACCTACCAGGCCAACATCCTGGGGGCCTCGGGCATCGCGAAGATCAGCGTGCTCCCCGGGGAGGTCAAGTTCGGTCTCACCACGATCGGGTGCTTCAGCAAGACCTACAAGATCTGCATCTACAACTCGGGCAATGCCCCCTTGAAGGTGACGGACATCTCGACGGTCGGCTGCACCCCCGAGGTGCGGGTCAAGAGCCTGCCCAAACTGCCCATGTCGGTCAGCAACGGGGTGCCCAAGTGCTTCGAGGTGGTCTATGCGCCACAGGACGAGGGGAAGGACACCTGCTCGGTGCGGATCCAGGCCACCGACCAGTCCACCCCGACGGTCATGGTGAAGCTGGGCGGCGAGGGGACCCGGGACTCGCATCAGGTGGACGAGTTCACCCAGGTCACGGGCCAGGAGGTGGACATCCTCTTCGTCATCGACGACTCGGTGTCCATGTCCGAGGAGCAGACCCGGCTGGCCCGGTCCTTCGGGGACTTCATCGGCCAGGCCGCCGTCTGGAACAACGACTACCATATTGGGGCGATCAGCGTGAACGTCGTGGACGAGGACGTGATCGGGCGGCTCAACCGCGGGGACGACAAGGTGACGCCCCGGTACCTGACGCCCACCAGCGGCGGCAATTTCGCAAAGATGGTGCAGTATGGGTCCGAGGGTGGGTCTGACAGCCAGGAGGCGGGCCTGCAGGCGGCCCAGACGGCCCTGTCGGCCCCCCTGGCGACGGACACCGGCGTTCCCTGCACGTCCACCACCGACTGCACCAGCGACCCCAACATCTGCCCAGACCCGGCGACCTGCGGCTACTCCTGCGTGAACGGACGATGCGGCGGCTACAACGCCGGCTTCCTCCGGGACGATGCCCAGCTGGAGGTCCTGATCCTCTCCGACGAGGAGGACCAGTCGTCGGCCGGGACGGCCTTCTACGTGGACTTCTTCAAGAACATCAAGGGCTGGTACAACCTGAACATGATGCACGTGAATGCCATCGTGGGGGTCGAAGGCGTGCCCGCCAGGCCGAGCGGCAGCGGCAGCAGCACGGGCGATTGCGTCGCGTCGGACGGGGGCACCGCCGACGAGGGGAAGCGCTACATCGATGTCGTGCAGCAGACCGGGGGCCTCTACGACTCCATCTGCAAGGACTCCTATGCCCCCATCATGAACCAGGTGGGCACCGTCTCGTTCCACCCGAAGGTCCAGTTCTTCCTGTCCCGCCTGGCGGACCCGGCCACGGTGACGGTGCAGGTGGCCGGTCAGACCTGCACGGCGGGCTGGCGGTACGACGCCCCCTCCAACTCGGTGGTCTTCGATGAGCAGGGGCCCTGCATGCCCCAGCCCGGCCAGAAGATCCGGATCGAGTACGACACCCTCTGTCTCACGTCCTGATGGCCTCGGGTCTCCGACCTCGGAGGCATCCATGAACCGGTGGCTGGCAGCCCTCGTCGCGGCGTTGATGGGCGTGGTCCCGATCGTTGCGCAGGGGCATCCCGGACCCGTGGACGGCCAGGGCTGCCATGTCTGTCGTCGGAACTGCGCCCGGTACGGGGTCCCCTCGGGACAACGGCACTGCCACCCGGAACGGGTGCCGCAGGATGGGGCGGCTTCCCGGTCTGGCGCCCCGGGACCAGGCCGGGAGGAGCCCTGGTCCGGGCCCCGGCGGACCGTCCAGGTGGTGTCGGTGGCCGACGGCGATACCCTCACGGTCCGGGGGCCCCAGGGCAGGGAGAAGATCCGGGTCCTGGGCATCGACTGCCCGGAATCGAGCCACAACGCGAAGTGTGCGCGGGATGGCCGGCAGGGGCGTCACGACTGCGACTGGCAGGTGCCCCGGGGGATTGCGGCGAAGCGCCAGGCGAGACGGTTGCTGGAGGAGCAGGCGGTGACGCTGGAGGGCCCCTTCTCTCGGGATCCCTATGGCCGGGTCCTGGCCTACGTGCGCCTGCCCGACGGCACCGACTACGGGGAATGGATGGTCCGGGAGGGATTCTGTGAGGACTTCGGGTGGAAGTATCCCCATCCTCGATCGGCCCGCTATCGGTCAGTGAGCCCAGGGGCCGGGGGTCTTCCGGCCTCCGGCCAGGACCTCCCCGTCGGGGGTCAGGACCACCCGTAGGCCCCCGAGGGCAGTGGCGTCCAGCCACTTCGCCCCGACCTCCTCGACCCGTTGCCGGGTCTCGAGGGACGGGCCCCTCTGGCGCCGGGTGCGAAAGCCGGAAACCAGTGCGAATCGGGGTGAGACGGCCTCGAGGAAGGCCTGGGACGAGGCCCCTGGGCTCCCGTGGTGGCCCAGTTTCAGGACATCGGCCCGGGGAACCCGGCCCTGGTCCAGGAGGCGATTCTCCTCGGGGGCCTCCAGGTCGCCGGTCAGAAGGACCCGTCGGCCCGCCAGGCCCAGGGGGAAGACCAGGGAGGCCCCGTTTCCGTGGAGGTCCTCCCCCGGCGGCGGCCAGAGGGCCATCGTGGGGTCGCCGCAGTCGGGGATCACCGGCTGGCCGGCCTCGAAGGCCTGGACGGGCACCGTCGGGACGCCTTCCAGCACCTCTCGCAGCGGCGAGTCGCCCCGAACGGGGCGGGAGACCCGGACCTCCTGGACCCGGATCGATCGAAGGAGGGCGGAGGTTCCGCCCACGTGGTCCTCGTCGGCATGGGTCAGCACGACCCCCCGGAGGCGCCGGATGCCCCGGGATCGGATCTGGGTCACCAGGGTTTCGGCCGTGCGGGCCTCGCCCGTGTCCACCAGCCATCGGTCTCCGTTGGGGCACCGGATCAACAGCGCATCCCCCTTGCCGACCGGCAGCACCTCCAGCACCAGCGACCCCGCCGACGGCGGGGCCTCCCGAGGCCCAGTGATGGCTCCGATCCAGAGACCCACGGCCCCCAGGGCCGCCAGGGGTCGGCCCCGCAGGCCTGACAGGAGGCCCCAGGCGAGCGCCAGCAGTGTCGCGGATGCGAGGAAGACCTCCAGCGAGGGGGCCCGGAGGGCCGGGACCGAAGACCCTGCCCAGGCCTGGACGTCCAGGAAGAGGACCAGGAGGCCGTGGATGGCCGGAGCCGTGGAGGGGACTGCGGCAGGCACCAGGACCGCCAGCAGCAGTTGCCCGAAGATCGCGGGCATCACCAGGAAGGAGAATGTGGGCAGCACCACGAGATTCGCCAGAGGCCCCAGGAGGCTCCCCTGGCCCAGCAATGCCAGGGTCCAGGGCGTGGTGCCCAGGGTGGCGGCCAGCGAGGCCCGGAGCCCATGGCCGAGCCATGCACCCAGGCGTGCCAGACCCCGAGAGGCCCCGGGAGGGTGGACCCCGGTCGGGGAGAGGAGGGCCAGGCCCAGCAAGGCCCCGTAGGAGAGGTCAAAGGAGAGGTCGAAGGCGTCCGTCGGCCACAGGACCAGGTCCACCAGGCCTGCCAGGCCCAGGGCGTTGGCCAGGGTCGACGGGCGGCCCAGCAGGGCCCCGAGGGTCGCCATCCCAAACATCCCGGCGGCCCGGATCGCCGATACCGGAAAGCCCGCCAGGGCCGCGAAGGCCAGGGCCGCCAGCAGAGAGGCCAGGCGCTCGAGGCCCACGAGGTTCGTCTGGGGGCGGCGACGGACCAGCAGGGGACCCAGCAGGCGGGTCACCAGCAGACCGGCGATCCAGGCTGCCACGGTGACGTGGAGTCCCGAGACGCAGAGGATGTGGGCCGTGCCCAGGTCCGCCAGGTCCGCCCGGAGGTCCTTCGGAACCGCCCGGCCCTCCCCGAGGGTCACGGCCAGGACCAGTGCCGCCTCCCGATCCCCGAGACCCTGGATCAGCCTCCGGCCCAGGCCATGTCGCAGGCGGTCCCAGGCCCCGAGGTCCGCCCGCGTCGGGTCCCTCACCACCACCGGGGTCGAGGACCGGTCCGCCAGCAGGCGGGGGCGCTGCGTCGGAACGGGCCAGCGGGGCCCGAGGACCTCCGAGGGAGGGGGGGCAGGGACCCAGCGGGCTCGACAGGCCAGGACCTGGGAGCGCCAGAGGGCGAGGTCCCCGGGCCCCCGGAACACCACGAGGAGGTCCTCCGGAAGGCGGGCGAGGCCCGAGGGGTCGTCGAGGCGATCGACCCGGACCAGGGCCTCCGCCGCAATGGGGTCCTGGCGAAGGACCTCCTGGACCGTGACCTCGACCTGGACCGGGTCCGGGGGTCCTGGCAGTCCGGCACCGGGGATCGGGGTTCCCGGGCGCAGGGCCAGGGAGAGAGGACCGGCGGCCCCGATGGCCCCGAGGCACCACAGCACCGGAGGCGGGCGGCGCCGCCGGAGGGTCAGGTGGACTCCGGCGACCCCGGCGACTCCGACCCCGGCGGCCAGGGCGTGGACGGGACCCAGAAGACCCGCGGCCAGCAGACCCGCCCAGTGGACCAGGAAGGCGATCAGGGCCGGGGACAGGCGAGCGGTCATGGGGAGGAATCGAAGACAGGGACCCGGATGTTCCCGGTTTGGGCATCGGGGACGGGTGTGCGATGCTTTCAGGCACTCTGGGACACCGAGGGAGGCACAGGTGAACGAGGGACCGAGGGCCGGGGAAGAGGGACCCCGGGTGCTGACGGTGGTGGGAGCCCGACCCCAGTTTGTGAAGGCGGCCGTGGTCAGCCTGGCGATTCGATCCCGGGGGATCCGGGAGCGCATTCTCCACACGGGCCAGCACTATGACCCGGAGATGTCGGATGTCTTCTTTCGGCAGATGGGCATTCCTCGGGAGGACCATCAGTTGGGCGTGGGGTCCGGGACTCACGGGGAGCAGACGGCCCGGGTGCTCCAGGGGGTCGAACAGGTCTTGCTGCGGGAGCCGGCTGACGCCGTGCTGGTCTTCGGGGACACCAACTCGACCGTGGCCGGGGCCCTGGCGGCGGCGAAACTGCACGTCCCGGTGGCCCATGTCGAGGCGGGGATGCGGTCGTTCAACCGGCGGATGCCCGAGGAACTGAACCGGGTCGTGACGGACCACCTGGCCACCTGGCACTACTGCTCCACGCCGGTGGCCGAGGAGAACCTGCGGCGGGAGGGCATCCGGGAGGGCATCGCCCTGACTGGTGACGTGATGGCCGATGCGGTGATCACCTTCGCGCCCCGGGCCCCGTTTCCGCCGTCGGGGGTGATGGGGATCGCCGGACCTTTCGGGGTCGTGACCTGTCACCGGGCCGAGAACACCGACGACCCGGTCCGCCTGGCGGCGATCCTGGAGGGACTGGGGCGGTTGGCTCGCCATCTGCCCCTGTGGTTCCCGATGCATCCAAGGGTCCAGGAACGCCTGCGGACGTCGGGCCGGACGTTGCCGTCCGGGGTGAGGGGCCTGCCCCCGCTTCCCTACCTGGAGATGCTGGGAATGATGGCCCGGGCTGCGGTGGTCGTGACCGACTCCGGGGGCATCCAGAAGGAGGCCTACCTGCTGGGGGTTCCCTGCGTGACGCTCCGGGACGAGACCGAGTGGGTGGAATCGGTGCAGGCCGGGGCGAACCGGCTGGCGGGGGCCGACGCCGACCGGATCGAGGCGGCGGTGCGCCAGGCTCTCGAACAGGGTCCACTGCCACCGGACCGTCCTGCCCTCTACGGTGACGGCCGGGCTGCCGATCGGGTGGCGGACCACCTGGCCTCGGTGCTGGGGGCGAGGTCCGTCGGGCCTGTCTAGGGGCGCCCCGACGCCGGGGGGTTCTCCCAGGGCAGGCCCCCCCACCGGATCCGGAAGTCCCGGCCCGTCAATACCGAGGCATCCACCACCGGCACCTCGCCCTCCGGGGCCACCAGATGGATCGGGGCTCCCTCCAGGACGTCCCGCCGCAGGTCCACGCCGGGCATCACCGCCTCGACCTCGACGCCCCGATCGGTCAACCGGAAGACCCCCACCGGCGTCGCATAGCGCACCATCTTCCCCTGGGAGATCGCCCAGCGCCCCGAGAAGGTCACCTCGGCGACCCGGTCCAGGAACTTGGGCCTGCCCGGTCGCAGGCAGACCAGCCGGCCGTCCCGGATGGCGTAGCGGGCCCCCTCCTGCCATGAACCAACGAAGAGGATGTTCCGGGCAGCGGCGGTCAGGTCCGGCAGTCCCCCGGGGCCGACGTAGTCCAGGGCCCGGGGCCCCCGGCGGGAGACGTTGACGTTCCCCTCCGAGTCCACCTCCAGCAGGCCCAGGATCGTCGTGTCCAGTTCCCGATAGGCCAGGTGGAAGACCTCCGCCGAGGAGACCATCCGGGTGGGGCAGATGGCGGCGCCGAAGAAGACCCCCGGCGCCGGCAGCCCTCCGATGACCCCCGTCTCGCTCATGAACTGCACGTCATTGATGAAGCCGGCCTGGACCACCGCCCGGCAGACCTCCTCGGGCATCCCGACGCCGATGTTGACCAGGGCCCCGGGGCGGGAGATGGCACAGAAGACCCGGGCCCCCAGGCGGGCCAGGGCGTCCTCCACCGGTCCTCGCCGGGGGGTGATCCGGACCGTCTCGTTGAGGAACTTCGTCCGGGCGGCGCCCTCGATCGGGGAGACGTCGGCTCGGGTCGTGAACATGGGCCAGTAGTGGCGTTGCTGGACCGATCCGGTCTGCTCGGTCCAGGGGTGGACCACGATGCCGTCCACCTCCGAGGCGGGCAGGAAGACCTCCTCGGGGCACGGCGGGACCAGGTCCGCGACGCCGGCGAAGACCTGGCCCCCGTTGGCCCGGGCCGCCCGGACCGACTCCCGGATCTCGGTCAGGGTCGTGGCGTGGCGCATGTAGATGTTGCCCTCCGCGTCGGCGTAGGACGCCGACAGGAAGGTGTTCTGGACCCGGGGCAGGCGGTAGCGCAGGGCATCACCGTCCGCCTCGATGAAGGCCTCGTCGTCCTCTCCCCAGACCCGGCTGCCCCGGCCGACCCGGGGGTCCAGGAAGGTCCCCACCCCCGTTGTGCTCCGGACCGAGTCCTCGCCCCGGGCCTGGGCCTCCAGCAGGAAGGTCATCTGGCCCTGGGGCATCGTGTGCAGGCGCACCTGGCCCAGGTCCGCCAGTCGGAGCAGGGCCTTCTTGGTCTCCAGGTGACCTCCGATGTGGCGAGTGATCAGACCCGGCAGGCAGATCTCTTCCAGGGTCCCGGGGGCCTTCCCACGGCCTCCCTGGGCGCCGACGGTGATCCAGGTGAGGTCCCGGGGGTGGCCGGTCCGGAGGAACCGGTCCCGGAGGGCCCAGAAGAAGATGCTGCAGCGGCCGTTGCCGGCCATGCCATTGCAGAAGCAGACCGTCCCGTCGGCCACCCGATCGGCGGCCTCCCGGGCCGTCAGGAATCGCCGGGGGTCCAGGCCCGGGGGACGGTAGTCCAGGTCATGGCGGCTCCAGGTCATCCGCCACCAGGCCACATGGGCCAGCAGACGTGCCTTGGTCCATGGGTTCATGGGTCAACTCCGGAAAAAGGAGCGGATGGATGCGACGACGTGGTCCCGCTGGTCCGGGGCCAGGTCCGGGTGCACCGGGATCGACAGGACCTCCCGGGAGGCCTTCTCGGCCTCGGGGAGGTCCCCCTCCCGGTATCCCAGGTCCGCGAAGCAGCGCTGCAGGTGGAGCGGACAGGGGTAGTACACCTCGGTTCCCACCTCCCGTTCGGCCAGATGGCGCCGGAGGGCGTCCCGTCGGCCCTCGGGGACCCGGATCGTGTACTGGTTGAAGATGTGCCTCCCACCGGCCCGGACCGCTGGCAGCCGCAGCAGTCCCTCATGCTCCAGGTCCTGGAGGGACTCCTGGTAGAAGGCGGCGTTCTGCTGCCTCCGGGCGGTCCATCGGTCCAGGTGCGGCAGTTTCACCGCCAGGATCGCCGCCTGGAGGGCATCGAGGCGGAAGTTGCCCCCCACCAGGTCGTGGAAGTACTTGGGACGGGCCCCGTGGTTGCGCAGCCGGGCCATCCGGTCCGCCAGGTCGGGATGGCCGGTGGTGACGAGGCCCCCGTCGCCGGCCCCGCCCAGGTTCTTGGACGGGAAGAAGGAGAAGCACCCGACCTCCCCGACGGACCCGGCCCGGCGTCCCTGCCACTCGGCCCCGAGGGCCTGGGCCGCATCCTCCACCAGGGCCAGCCCATGGCGCCGGGCCAGGCCCTCCAGGCGATCGAGGTCCACGCACTGGCCGAAGAGGTGCACCGGCAGCAGCGCCCGGGTCCGGGGGCCGATGCGGGCCTCCACCTGGTTCAGGTCCCACAGGAAGGTCTCCGGGTCGATGTCCACAAAGACCGGTCGTGCCCCGAGCCGGGCCACCGACCCCGCCGTGGCAAAGAACGAGAAGGCGCTCGTGATCACCTCGTCCCCGGGACCGACTCCCAGGGCCATCAGGGCCAGCAGCAGGGCATCGGTGCCCGATGAGACCCCGAGGGCATGGGGGACCTGGCAATAGGCGGCGCAGGCGGCCTCAAAGCGTTCCACCACCGGTCCCAGGATGAAGTGCTGGGAGTCCAGCACCTCCTCGACGGCCTGGAGGATCTCCTGACGCAGCGTCCTGTGCTGAGGGCCCAGGTCCAGCAGGGGCACCTTCATCGACGGACTCCTCTCACCGGGGGTCGGGTTCCGCATCCAGCGCCACGAGGCGGTCCGGGGCCAGAAGCCGGTAGCGGCGTCCGCAGGTCCGTGGCGGCTGGTCCGGCAGGTGCAGCAGGGCGTCGCACCGGGCCTCGTTCCCGTCGAGGCGCAGCCGGGATCCGCACCAGCAGACCCAGCCGATCAGCCTGGCGGGGTTTCCGGCCACGAGGCCATGGGCCGGGACGTCCCGGACCACCACGGCCCCGGCGGCGACGAAGCAGGCCTCCCCCAGTTCGTGGCCGCAGACGATCACCGCACCGGCCCCGATGGAGGCGAATCGCCGCACGATGGTCGGCTGGTAGGCGTCATGGCGCGGGATGGCCGCCCGGGGCAACGGCTTGGAAAGATTCGTAAAGGTCATGGAGGGGCCGCAGAAGACGGAATCCTCCAGCACCACCCCATCGTAGAGATTCACCTGGTTCTGAATCTTGCAGCCGGCCCCCATGCGGACCGAGGCGCCGACATAGACGTTCTGGCCCAGGCTGCACCCGGGGCCGATCTGGGCCCCGTCCATCACGTGGCTGAAGTGCCAGATGCGGGTCCCGGCCCCGATGCGCGGGTCCACGGCATCGGGGAACCGGGCCTCGCCGTCGATGCAGGCCGTGGGATGCGCGAAATAGGGCTTCACCGGGCACCTCCCGGCTGGCCCGAGGCCGCCCGTTCCCGGCGGACCTGTGCCACCAGGTCCGGGTGGGCCCGGTACCAGTCCACGAAGGCCTGGACGCCCTCCCGGAGCGGCGTCCGGGGGTGGAACCCGATGGCCTTGCGCAAGGCCGTGGGGTCGGCCCAGGTGGCCGGCACGTCCCCGGCCTGGGCCGGGAGCACCTGGCGGCGGGCAGGGCGTCCGAGGGCCTCTTCCAGGTGACGCAGCAGCGTATCGAGGTCCTGGGGGTCCCCGGGACCGACGTTGAAGACCCGTGCCCCCTCCAGGTCCGGCATCTGCAGCAGGGCTCGGGTCACCTCCACCGCGTCGTCCACGAAGGTGAAGTCCCGCTTCATCCGGCCCCCGTCGTAGAGGGGCACCGGTTCCCCGGAGGCAATGGCCTCGGCGAAGGTCCACACGGCCATGTCCGGGCGACCGAAGGGCCCATAGACCGTGAAGAAGCGCAGCCCCACGGTCGAGAGGCCGTGGGTGGCCAGATAGGCCCGGGCCATCAGTTCGTCGGCTCGCTTCGTGGCGGCATAGAGGCTCACGGGCTGGTCGGCGGCCTGGTCCTCCCGCCAGGGGACGTCCGGGGAGTCACCGTAGACGCTGGAGGAGGAGGCATAGACCACCCGAGGTCGGCCGTGGCGTGCTGCGGCGTCGAACACCGCCAGGGTCCCCTGGATGTTGGACCGCTCGTACTCGAAGGGGAGGTCCTTCGAGAAGCGGACCCCCGTCTGGGCCGCGAAGTGCACGACGCCGTCGAAGGCGAACTCCCGGAACAGGGCGTCCACCGCCGCCGGGTCCGCCACGTCCATCCGCCGGAAGGTGCACCCTGGCGTCCCGGCGATGCGCCGGGCCCGCTCCTCCTTGAGGGTCGGGAAGAAGAGCCGGTTCAGGTCGTCCACCCCGACGACCCGGTGTCCCTCGCCTGCCAGCCGCAACGCCAGGTGATGCCCCACGAATCCCGCAGCGCCAGTGATCAACAGCGTGGCCATCTTGCCTCCTTTCCCCCCGTCCCGGATCCGCCCCCCGGGTCGGCGGACCCAATGCTACTCCGGGGCCGCCGTTCCTGTCCAAGACGGCGGGGTGCGAGGACCTTCCTCTCAAGGACATCCGGGTCAGGCCTGGCGGCGTTTCGAGGAGGGGGACTTCCAGAAGGCCCGTCGGATGCCTTTTTGTCGGGGAGATTCGATCAGCCCATCCCATCACGATGACCTGCCCGTGGCTCTCTGCCATGGAGAGCGTCGAGATGGCCTGTGGGCGCGTGACCGACTGCATCCAGCCCCAGCAGCGGTCTTCCGACATGGGGGAGTTCGTGCTGGAGTCCCACCGGTGAGTCAAGTCCCGGGACGGTCTGATCAAGGCCATCGAGATCCCGTTCCTCTGCCGCCTGGAACGGCCGTTGGTGCGGTTCCCCGACCGGGGCGATGGGCCTGCCGGTTTTCGCCACCCCCCGCGATAACGGTGTAGCATCGCGCTGGTCCCTGTCCCATGGGGAGACTCCGTGGCCCAGTGGTGGCGATGCTGACCTGCCCCCGCTGCCAGGTCGCCCTGAGGCCGGTGGCATCGGACCACGGTCCCAGGGCCTTCGCCTGCCCCTCCTGTGACGGGCGGGCAGCGACGCTGGAGTCCCTCCGACCCCATGCCCGGAAGGGCGCCGTCGCCGTGCTGCGGGACCGGGCGCTCCAGACCGGGGCGCCGGAGGGGCCCCCCTGTCCCGCCTGTGGCCGGGCGATGCGGGCGGCGTCGCTGGCCGACGACCAGGGGGCGCTGGCACTGGACCTCTGCCCTCGATGCCGTCTGGTGTGGTTCGACCCGACGGAGATGGGCCGCTTCCTGCCGCCGTCTCCTCCGGCCGTTCCGCCGGCGCCGGAACTGCCCCCGGAGGCCCGGGTGGTCCTGGCGACCTGGGAGGCCCGGCGGATCCGGGAGCGAGCCGATGCGGAGGAGCGGTTCGCCGAGGGGACCTTCGGCGAACGGCCCGACGAGCCCTGGCAGTGGATACCGGCGGTCCTCGGGCTCCCGACGGAGGTCGGGGAGAGGCCCCGAGGGCGCCTGCCCTGGGCCACCTGGGGCACCGCGGCGATCCTGCTCGTGCTGGGTCTGGCAGGCCTGGACGCCACCGGGCAGAACGCCCGGGCCCTGGGCTTCCTGCCGGCGGACCCCTGGCGGGGGATGGGCCTCACCTGGGTCTCCAGCCTTGTGATGCACGGGGGACTCTGGCACCTGCTGTCCAACCTCTACTTCCTGGTCGTGTTCGGGGACGACGTGGAGGACGTGCTGGGCCCCTGGCGCTTCGGGCTGCTGTTCCTGGTGGCGGGCCTGGCCGGGAATGCCCTGCACGGCCTGCTGGACCCCCGTCCCCAGGTGCCGCTGATCGGGGCCTCGGGGGCCGTCTCGGGCCTGCTGGCCTTCTACGGTCTGCGCTTTCCCCGGGCCCGGGTGGCCCTGGCCTTCCGGCTCTGGTGGCGGTTCGCCTTCCTGCGCATGCCGGTCTGGGTCGCGATGGTCCTGTGGCTGCTCCTCCAGGGGATCGGGGCCGCCTCCCAGCGGATGGGGTGCACCTCCGTGTCGGCCTTCGCCCACCTCGGAGGGTTCGCCTGCGGGGTCACGGCCTGGGCCTGGGCCCGTGGGTCCGCCCGGTAGGGTGTCTTCAAGGTTCCGCAGGCCGCCAGATCGGGCTCCATCTTGCCTGGGTCGGGGCGCTTTGGTAGCGAAAACGCTTTGATTCTCATGATTTGGAGAATCAGAGGTTGCGATTCCGATATTTCTGTTGATAACGTCTTTCAGTAAGAGGTCCGCAGGTGGTCCTCTTGCGGCACGGGCTGTTGCTAGGAGGTGCACGATGGCCGGCGGAACGGTGGGCATGTGGGGCGTCCGGGCGTGGGTCATGGGGGCGGTTCTCCTGGGGGGCGTGATGCTGGATCCCGCGGAGGGATGGTGCGACAAGCGCAACACGGTCTGGTCGTACGAACCCAAGACGATGCCCCGGGGCGAGGTGGAACTGGAGTACTACCTGACCGTGGAGGGCAAGCGAGTCGCGCCGGCCCGGAACTCCGACGGGACGTTGCAACTGGACGACGAAGGCAACCCGGTGCGCAAGGACTGGACCTGGTCCAACAAGTACCAGCACCAGGCCGAGGTGGAGGTGGGCGTCACGGACCGCTTCGACCTGTCGCTGTACACGATGTTCTCCCACACCGAAGGATCGCCGGCGGCCTGGGACGGCTACAAGATCCGGGCCCGCGTGATGCCGGTGCTGCGGGGACAGTGGCCGGTGGACGTGCTGTTCTATCTGGAGTGGATCCAGGGGGTGGACGACTTCGCCTTCGAGGAGAAGGTCATCCTGGGAAGGAGTTTCGGGGGCCTGTTCCTGACCTTCAATGCCGTCGCCGAGCAGAAGGGTGGGGACTGGGGCAAGGAATGGGCATTCGAGTTCAAGCCCTCCTTCGCCCTGGGATACGAGTTCAATCCCCACGTCGCCCTGTCCCTGGAGACGCAGTACAAGGTCGAGTATGAGAACTCGCGGTGGAGTGACCACGGCTTCTGGCTGGGCCCGACGCTCTCCTTGATGACGGGCCCGGTGTGGCTTGCCCTGGGGGGCATGTACCAGCCCACTCACGTGCTGGACTTCCCTCGATGGCAGGTCCGGGCCATTCTGGGGGTGTTCCTGTGAGGCGTGACGCAGGATGGCAGGGGTCTGCGATGGACCTGGTGACGCTGCTTGTCGTCTTCGTGCTGTGGGCTTCAGGGTGTGGATCCACCGGGGCCGCCGGGACATCGATCGTCGGCAGTCCCGGCGATCCGCCGCCGGTGGTCCGGGCCCGGTGTGGTGGCTGTCACGCGCTTCCGGTGCCGGACCCCTTGCGGGACCGCGACGCGGTGTGGCGATGGCACGTGAAGCGTCTTGGCCTGTCCTCCGAAGAGGCGGCGGAGGTCTCGACCTGGCTGTCGGGAGGGCCGCGCTGAAGATCCTGGGTGTCCTGGAAGGCTCTCCCGGCTGAAAAGAGGGGGCGACCTGATTCGAGCAAGGCTCGGCGGGGGGGCGGTCTCAGGTCCGGGGACTCGTCTTCGACAAGCAGGCATGAGAGGATCCCCCGCAGTCTGGTCAAGAGGATGCCATGCAGCGGTGTTGCGGACGGCCGGCAATGCTGGCGCTGCTGGCGGCCGCCCTGCCGGCCGCGGCGGCCAATCCTGTGCGGGTGGAACTCGCCACGGTGGGCCCGGATTTCGCCCAGTGGGTGGTGGACACGGACGGTCCGGCGACCGTCGCGGTGGCCGTGCTGACGCCCGATGGCGAGATCCCGGCGTCGGTGGACGCCGTGAAGGGACGGTATTTCCGGGCCCGGGTCGCGGACCTGACCCCGGGACAGGATTACCGGGTACGGGTGATCATGGATGGCCTGGAGGTCCCGGCATCCGACTTCGCGCCGGCCAGTTTCCGGACGCTGGAGCCGCCGCCCGGGCGCCTGTTGTTCCGGTTCGCCACCGTGACGGACACCCACGTGGGCGAGGAGGTGGCGGGGCTGGTCGGGGGTCTGGGATACCAGGGCTTCTCGTGGCCCGACCCCGACCATCCCTACTGGCGGTTCACCAACGAGGCCGCAGTGCGGGAGATCAACGCCTCCGGGGTGGAGTTCGTGATCCACAAGGGGGACCTGACGGCCGAGGCCCGGCCCGAGGAGATGGTCCTCGCGAAGACGATCTTCGACGGGCTCCGGATGCCCTGGCACCCGGTCCGGGGCAACCACGACCGGGTTCGGGGTGGCGTCGATGACTGGGCGGCGGCGCTGGGCCTGGCCCGTTCCTGGAGGGCATTGGACTTCCGGGGTCACCGCTTCTTGCTGCTGGACACCGTGGCCCCGGAAACCGGGGCCGGCTGGCTGGGCGACGACCAGTTGGCCTGGGTCGAGGCGGAACTGGCCGACGCTCGGGCCTCTCTGCGCCCGATCTGGGTCGTGGGGCACCATGCCCTCTGCGAGGAGGCGGGCCCCCTCTACGCGGTGCTGGGGGACGCCCTGTTCCGGGTCCAGGACGCGATGGACCAGGCCGCGCCGGCGGTGGTGGGGGTCCTGGCGGGTCACTCCCACCGGAACGCCCGCCTGGACGCCCTGATGGTCCCCGGAGTGCCCTTCGTGGAGACGGCCTCGACCAAGGAATACCCGGGCACCTGGACCGAGGTGCGTGTCTTTGAGGGCGGCTTCATGCAGATCGCCCACGTGATCGACTGTCCCGAGTGCCGGGAGTGGTATGCCATCACCACGGGCGAGTACGGCGGCAACGCCCCGGCGATGCAGTTCGGTCGCCTGGAGGATCGGTGCTTCACGGTGGTCTTCGACCCCTCCCTGGGGCAATCGGCTTCCGCGGACGACGACAGCCCTCCAGAACGGGACCCCCAGGACGACGCCTTCTCGGACCTGACCGGGGGAACCGAGGCGGACGTCGGCTCGCCGGATCCGGAAGGGGGCCTCCCCCTGGATGGGGATGCGCCCCCGAGGGGCGGTTCCTGCATGGTGGCCGCCAGGGTCTCCGACGCCGGGAAGACGGTCCTGGTGGGATGGCTGGTCCTCGGAAGCCTCCTCGGGTCTCGCCGCCGGCCGGACCCGTCGGGTTCTCGCCAGGGTCCGGGGCCAGGCTTCCGGCATCGTCCCGGCATCGGATTGCCCGACTAGCGCGTGCCGGCGGCGACCAGTGGACGGCCCGGGGAGGGGCAGACGTGCAGGCAGACTCCGCAGCCGTTGCAGGAACGGGGGTCCAGGATCGGGCCGCGTCGTCCCGGGGACAGGGCCCCCGGCACGGGACACCGCTCGATGCAGGTCAGACAGAAGGGCATGCAGCGCTGCGGGTCGATGGCCACCGGGACGCGTCGCTGTCCGGCGTCGGGCTCTGTCGCCTGGGGCTCCGGTGCCTCCGATCCCGCCTCGACGGGCACCCACGGCACCGGTGGGGCCGGGGGCGGGCGCAGCCAGGCGCCGGTCAGCCACGATCTCCGGGTGAGGCGTCCAGGCATGGTCAGGATTCCCGGGCGAAGGGGAGCGGCGACTCGGCCGGCACATGGCACTGCGTGCAGTTCTGCCGTGCGGGATGCGTCGTCCGGAGACCGGCCAATCCGGCGACGCCGTGACAGGACCGGCAGTTCTCGCGCATGAAGACCCGGTGGGGGATGAGGGGCGGTGCGCCTTCCCAGGCCCTCGCCCCGCGTCCTGCGGACGGCAGGCCGGTGAAGGTGTTGACGACCTCAGGGGCCTCGGCACCCGGCCGCTTCGCTGCGGTCGAGACGTGGCACTGGAGGCACTGGCTGCGCGGCTCGTGGCTCATGACCGGCGCCGTCCGGTCCGCCACCCGCATCCCGGGGCCGTGGCAGGCAAGGCAGGCCGCCGACGACTGCTCGTCCACCGGGTGGGGAATCCACGGGGGCGCTCCGTCGTAGGCCCGCCGCTGGGCGCGCAGCGCCACCGCCGTCGATCGGGACTTTGGGTCGAACGGAGGAACGGGATCAGCCTCCGCGGGGAGGGTTGCCCGCAGCACCGAGAGGTCGCTGGTCACCTGTCTCCAGGGACCTGCCTTTCGGTCCCCGAGGGACCACCAGGGGGTCGCGGGCATCGCCTCCCCCGAGGCGGCGGCCCGGGCGGCTCCCCGGTCCTCCTCCCGATCGAGCCGCTCCACCGGTCGCAGGCCCACCACGAATCCCACCACCGACACGCCCAGGGAGGCCGCCAGCAGCAGGTGCAGTCCCCGCGCCACCCGCCCGTCGCTGCTCATGGACGGCCTCCCGAGGTCACCCGGACCAGTCTCGCCGCGCATTTCTTGTAGTCGGGCTGCTTCGAGAAGGGGTCGTGGGCCTCCAGCGTGCACTCGTTGATCAGCCTCCGTTCGTCGAAGAAGGGGACGAACAGCGTGCCCGGAGGAGGGGCCCCCCGGCCTTCGATCCAGGCCGGGAGCACGACGCGTCCGCGCCGGGTCTCCACGGCCACCAGGTCTCCGTTGCCGATGCCCAGTCGGGCCGCGTCGTCCGGATGCACCTCGACGTAGGCCTCGGGCATCGCCTTCCGCAACTGGGGGATGCGGCGGGTCATGGTCCCGGTGTGCCAGTGCTCCACGACCCGGCCGGTACAGAGCCAGAACGGGTACTCGGCGTCGGGGGATTCGGGGGGCGGTTCGTAGGGATGGAACCAGACCTGGGCCCGGTCGTCCCCGGTGACCGAGTGGTAGAACTGGATGACGGCGCCCTTGCGCACGTAGGGGTCGTCGAACTCGGCGAAGCGGAAGCGGGTCTCGCGCCAGGACCCGTCGGCCTGCTGCACGACGGGCCACCGGAGACCACGGGCCTTCACGTACTCGTCATAGGGCGCCAGATCCTTGTGCTTCATGCGCGTGAAGCGCCGGTACTCCTCGAAGAGCGCCTTGTCCACGTTGACGTCGTAGTAGTGCCTCCAGTCCCAGGCTGGCACCTCGCGGCCCGCCTGGTCCCGAATCGAGAAGAGGAATCGTCCCTCCCGGTCCCGCATGCCGGGATGACCGAGGTCGTGAAGCCGCCGTGCCACGGCGATGATCTGCCAGCAGTCGTCCCGGGCCTCTCCGGGCGGGTCCACCATCTTGAACCACTGCTGGGTCCGCCGCTCGCTGTTGCCAAACATGCCGTTCTTTTCGACCCAGAGGGCCGAGGGCAGGACCAGGTCCGCCAGTTCCGTCGTGGCGGTCGGGTACACGTCGGAGACGATCAGGAACTTGTGCGCGAGACCCTTCCTGCCCCGAAAGAGCCGGTGGAGGTTGGGCAGGGTCTGCCCCGGGTTCGTCACCTGCACCCAGATCGTATCGATCGCCCCGTCGGCCTTGCAGAACTCCTCCCACATCTTCACGGTGTGGAAGCCCGGTTCGGGGGCGATGCGGCCCTCCGGGACGTTCCAGATCTCCTCGGCCATTCGCCGATGCTTCTCGTTGGCGACGAGGCCCCCGCCGGGCAGTGCATGGCACAGCGTGCCCACCTCCCGGACCGTTCCGCAGGCCGACGGCTGTCCCGTCAGGCTGGTCGGGGCGTCCCCGGGTCTCCCGAAATGGCCGCTCAGCAGATGGATGGAGTGAACCAGGGCGTTGATGGCCGTGCCCCGGGTGTGCTGGTTCATGCCCATGCACCACAGGGAGGTGATGCGCAGGTCCCTGCGACCGAAGAGGTCCGCCAGCATCCGGATGTCCCTCGCCGGGACCCCCGAGAGGTGCTCCACGGCCTCCGGCGTGTAGGGTTCCAGCAGGGATCGGTACTCTTCGAAGGAGATGGCCCGGCCGTTCAGGGTCGGAGGGTCCGACGGCGCCCGAAAGGCGCAGTGGGCATTCACAAAGTCCCGGTCCCAGGTGCCGTGCCTCAGCAGCATGTGGGCGATGCCGTTGGCGATCGCCAGATCCGTGTGGGGACGGAAACGCAGGAAGTGCTGGGCCATGGCCGTCGATCGGGTCCGCCGGGTGCCGATGTCGATGATGGTCACGTCCTGCCCGCGGCTGCGCCGGTCCACGATGCGGCTGAAGAGGACGGGGTGCATCTCGGCGGGGTTGTTCCCCCACAGGATCACCACGTCGGCCTCGTCCAGGTCCTGATAGCACCCCGCCGGCTCATCCACCCCATAGACCGACAGGAAGCCCGTAACCGCCGAGGCCATGCACAGCCGCGCGTTGGGGTCGATGTGGTTGTTCCCCAACCCCCCTTTCATGAACTTGTTGGCCGCGTAGCCCTCGGGGATCGTCCACTGGCCACTGCCGTACATCGCGAACCGGTCCGGTGCGGCCAGGATGCGCCGGGCAACGAGGTCCAGCGCCTCGTCCCAGGAGACCGGCTCCAGCCTGCCGTTCCGGCGCAGCATCGGTCGGGTCAGGCGGTCCTCGCCGTAGAGGGCCAGGCCGACGTGGTAGCCCTTCACGCAGAGGAGTCCCCGGTTCACGTCCGCCTGCCGGTCGCCGGCGATGGCCACCACCCGGCCGTCCTTGACCCCGACCTGCACATGGCAGCCGGTGCCGCAGAAACGGCACGGTGCCTTGTCCCACTTCACGCCGGGCAGGTCCGGCAAGGGCCGGGTCTCCCGCTCCGCCGCGACCGAAGGAAGGGCCTCGGCCGTCGCCACGGCCACCGCCGTGGCAGCCATCGTTCCCAGGAAGTCCCGGCGATTCACTCTGTCGTCCATCGTCGTCTCCCGCCCCTGGGCCCAGGTACGAACACTATTTCGACTGATTTACACTTGATTCCGATCAGAAATCAAGGTAAAGAGTTTCCGAAAGGTCTGATACGCGGAGGAGGCGGTGCTCGGACCGGTGCAGAGGACGCGGATCGCCGGGACATTGCTGGCGGTCGTGCTGTCGGCGTGCCCCGGGCCCGCCAGACCTCCCGCGACCGTGTCCGGGGATGCCGTCTCGCCGGTGGAGAACGGCGTCCCCAGGCATCCCGACGAGGTGCGCCGTCCCTACGGGGTCCTGGGGACCCAGACGGGACTCGACGATGCCCGGGGGAAGCCCGCACGGATCCCCTGCCGGGTCTGCCATGACCTCCTGGAACCGAGGGAGGAGAACCGGTATGCCGTGTCGATCGGGGGGTTCCATAGGGGCATCCGGCTGGCTCACGGCGACCTCACGTGCCGGTCCTGCCACGAACCGCCGCTGTTCCAGGGATTCCGGCTCCAGGACGGGCGCCCGGTGGACTACCCCGACGTGATGCGCCTCTGCGCCCAGTGTCACGGCCTCCAGCACCGGGACTTCCAGCGAGGTCTCCACGGTGGCATGAACGGCTACTGGGATCGGCAGGCGGGCCCCCGGGTGCGGAATCATTGTCTGGTCTGCCACAACCCTCACCGACCAGCCTTCCCGCCGATGATCCCCGCACCGCTGCCTCGCTCGCGCTTCCAGGAAGGACCGTCCGACGATGCAGAGGCCGCCAGTGCCCCGGAGGCCCGTCCGGCGATGTCCCCGGCCGATGTTCAGGAGGAGAACCATGAGTGATGCGCGGCCTCCCGGAGATGGGGGATCCTCCCCGGACCGTCTTCCGGGAAGCCCCGATGGGGTCGGTGCCTCTCTCCCCGGCCAGGGCACCACGGCCAGTGGGGGGGCGGGCGCCTGCCCGCCGGGGGCCCCTTCGCCGTCCGATGCGTCCTGCGACACGCGGCCCCTGGCCCGGCGGACGTTGTTGAAGGCCGCCGCCGGTGCCGCAGGACTGGTGGCCCTCGGGAAGGCCCTGGCGCCCCTCGCGGGTCTCGGCGAGTCCATGACACTGGACGAGTTGCTCCAGCGCCACTACTCGGAACTGACTCCCGAGGAGAAGCAGCGCATCTTCCGGCGGCTGGAGGAACAGGCGAGACGGGACTACGGTGTCCCGGTGACCATCGGAGACCCGCCTCCCCGTTCCCGGACGAAGTACGGCTATGCCCTGAACCTGTCCCTCTGCATCGGCTGCCGACAGTGCGCCCAGGCCTGTCGCCGGGAGAACAACCACGACCGCAGGACCCGCAACACCTACATCACCGTGATGGAGATCGACAAGGGCACGCTGGACCTGGCCAGGGCCCAATCGCGCTACGAGCACCCCGTGCCGCAGCCGGACAAGACCTACATGCCCGTCCAGTGCCAGCATTGCGACCGGCCGCCGTGCACCGCCGTGTGCCCGGTGCGTGCCACCTGGAAGGAGCCCGACGGGATCGTCGTGGTGGACTACAACTGGTGCATTGGCTGCCGGTACTGCGCCGCAGCCTGTCCCTACCATGCCCGGCGGTTCAACTGGTCGAGGCCCGAGGTGCCTCCATCGGAGGTGAATCCCGACCAGGGCTACCTCTCGAACCGCATTCGGCCGCCGGGGGTGATGGAGAAGTGCACCTTCTGCCTGCACCGGGTGCGTCAGGGGCGCCTGCCGGCATGCCTGGAGGTCTGTCCCGCCGGGGCCCGGGTCTTCGGGAACCTGCTCGACCCGGGCTCCGAGATCCGGCAAGTCATTGCAGACAAGCGGGTCTATGTCCTGAAGGAGGAACTGGGAACCGTCCCCTCCTTCTACTACTTCTTCACGATCTAGGGGCGGCGCCCCGGAGGAGGTCCCGTGGACGGGCTGCAGGTGCCGTCGCCGGAAGGCGCGATGCGAAGGGAGCCGCACCGGCTGGCCTACCCGCGCTTCCTGTGGCAGGCGATCGTGGCTGCGACCGATGGCTCGCCGCTGTTCTACGCCTGGATGACCGTGCTGACCGCGGTGGCACTCGTCGGGGCCCACGCCTGGGCCCGGCAGGTGGTGGACGGCATGGCCCTGACCGGCATGTCGGACCACGTCTCGTGGGGCCTCTACATCGGGAACTTCACCTTCTGTGTCGGGGTGGCCGCCGGGGGGGTGATGATGGTCATCCCGGCCTATCTCTATCGTGATCACGCCATGCACGAGGTGGTGATCCTCGGCGAGCTGCTGGCAGTGGCCGCAATCGTGATGTCCATGATGTCGGTGCTGGTGGACCTGGGGCGCCCGGATCGCTTCTGGCACCTGGTGCCCGGCCTGGGGCAGTTCAACTGGCCCCTGTCGATGCTGTCCTGGGACGTACTGGTGCTGAACGGCTACCTGCTGCTGAACCTGCACATCTGCGGCTACCTGCTCTACACCCGCTTCCTGGGGCGGCGGCCCGACCCGAAGTGGTACGTCCCCTTCGTGCTGGTCAGCATCGCCTGGGCCATCTCGATCCACACCGTGACGGCCTTTCTCTACAGCGGCCTCGGCGGTCGGCCCCTGTGGAACTCGGCGCTGCTGGCGCCGCGCTTCCTGGTGTCGGCCTTCGTGTCCGGTCCGGCGTTCATCATCATCGCCCTGGCGGTGGTGGAGCGTCTTGCCTCCTTTCGGCCTGCCGAAGGTCCCATCCGGACCCTGACCCGGATCCTTCGGGTCACGGTGCTGGCGAACCTCTTCATGCTGGCCTCGGAGATGTTCACGGAATTCTACGCCGGGGGCACCCACACCGACTCGGCGCGCTATCTCTTCCTGGGACTGCACGGCCACGGGCGCCTGGTTCCGTGGATCTGGACCGCGGTGGTGCTGAACGTGCTGGCGGCGGTGCTGCTGTATCTGCCGGTGACGGCCCGGCGCCGGGAGGTGCTGCTCGGGGCCTGCGCGATGACGTTCCTGGGCGTCTGGGTCGAGAAGGGCCTGGGCCTGGTGGTCCCGGGCTTCATCCCGAGCCAGTTGCACGAGATCGTCGAGTATGGCCCCAGTGTCACCGAGTGGCGGGTCACCGCGGGCATCTGGGCCCTGGGCCTGATGATCTACACTGTGGCCCTGAAGGTGGCCTTGCCGATCCTGTCACGGGGCGAGACCCGGGAAGACGGCCTTCCCGCAGGCACCCCATCGCATGGATGATGGGGGCCGACTCCCCGGCGCCTGCTTCGGGAAGACTCGAAGGCCCTGTTCCGGTCCGGAAGACGCGGAGGAACGAACCCGTGGAGGCAGCGTTGTGGGGGAAGGCCGCCTCGTGGGGCGACCAGGCAGCGGTGGATCGGGAGACGCTGCCCCGGCTGTGGGGACCGGACCGCGGGGGGCTGCCGCGGGGGTTCAAGGCCCTGGTGGTCCAGGTCGTGGGGGGGCCTTTGGGGACCCCGCCCCGCTACCGCTTCTGGGACTGGCTTGGGACCTCTCGGGATCGGGAGGACTGGTGGCCCGCGTCCACGGTGAAGGTCTTCGCGGCCGTGGCCGCCCTGGAACGGCTGCGGGCCTGGGGCTTCTCGCCGGCGGCCCGGGTCACCTTCCATTACGGGACCGGCGACGAGACGAGGGTCGTGGAGTCCCTTGTGCGCCGGGCCCTGACGGCCAGTGACAACCAGGCCTTCGACCAGCTGGTGGAGGTGGTGACCGGCGACGGCCTGAACCGGTGGCTCCAGCAACGGGGATTTCGGGACACGGTGCTGCTCCGGGGCTACTCCCACCGGGTGATGGACCCGGACCTGGGGGTCGGAGTGCTCCGGGTGTCGCCGCCGCGGACTGTCTGGGAGGGGTCCCGGGTCCGGGAGGAACCGGGCTGCGTCGGGACGATCCGGGAGGGGTGCCGGGACCTGGGCAACTGCACGTCCCTGCTGGACCTCTGCGACCTGATGCGTCGGGTGATGATCCACCGGGACCTTCCGGAGGCGGAACGGCTGGCCCTGGGACCCTGGGAGGTGGCGTTGGTCCGCAGTGCCCTCTCCCGGAGGCGGGTCCGGGGCCTGGGTGTCGTTCGGGGCCTGCGGCAGGCCTTCCTGCCGGAGCGGATCGCGTGCTTCCACAAGCCGGGGTATGCGATGGACTGGTTCAGCGACCACGTCTTCCTGCAGCGGCGGCGCGGTCCCCGGGATCAGAGAACCTGGATTGTCGCCATGGCCGGCCAGGGAGGGCGGGATGCGCTGGACGAACCGGCCCGAGCCATCGGGGGCCTGATCCGGTCCGGGGCGCTCAGCGCCGCCGGGTCCTGGGCTCCCGGACGTCCACCCGAATGACCGCTCCCCCGGCCTCGGCCTCCCGGCATGAGCGGAAGAAGAACCAGACCCCCGGGAGGGATGGGGGGCCGGCCACGCACTCGTCCTGCCCTCGGGTCGGGGGCACCGGGTGCGGTGTCAGGTCCGGCCAGGTGCGCCGCAGGTCCGCCAGCGTGCTCCCGACCCCATGTCCCTCGGCGGTGGCAGGTCCAGGCCCCGTCACGACGACCTCCGCGACCCGGGCTCCCTTTTGGACCTCCCGCAGGGCCCGTTCCCGGTATGGGGTGGGGTCGGGGGCCCGGTAGGCCCGGGCCGCCTTCCGGGTGAAGGGCCCGGACTGCAGCCACGCCTGCAGCGGCGGGTCGGTCCACTCCAGGCCCTCGACCGGTCGTCCGTCGGCCACGTAGCCCACGAAGTACTGCCCTCCGGCCTCCGGGGTCCGCAGGGCCCGGGGCAGGGGTCTTCCCACCTGGATCTCCCCCACCCGGCCCGGCGCGATGACCCACCGGGCCTCCTCGTCGGCCCGGGCCATGGCCGGCAGGACCAGCAGCAGCCATGCTGCCCGTCTCATGGCACCACCACGTACCAGAGCATGAGGCGCTCGCTGGGATACCAGCCCGGCGCGTCGGAGAGCCGCTCCCCGTCGAAGAGGTCCACGTGGCCGGTGCCACCGTAGCCGAAGATCTTGTCGAAGGCCACGATGCCCTTGCGCCCCTTCAGCAACGGCTTGATCGTCCGGTCGAAGTCCTTCTGGAAGGCCTGGGCGTCCGGGTAGCGGCCCTTGGCCGGGAAGGTGGCGTCGGCCTTGCGGTAGGTCTTCTGGAGGTAGGTCCACATCTCGCCGGCGGCGAGGATCAGGTACTCCTGGGTCTTGCGGCTCCAGTAGGGCTTGCGTTTCAGGCCGGCGGCCTGGGTTCTTGCCGGCGTGATTCGCTCCCCGATGCGGTTCAGCATCCGGCTCAGGCGGATCGCGCAGGTATTCCAGTTCGTCGGCAGGCCGACCTCTCCCAGCAGGTCCGCCGAGGCGGTGTCCTGGGACGGGTCGCCCCCCTGGGCGGTCCAGTGCTCCTGGTAGTTGTGGGGATGGGCCTCCCACATCTTGCCGAAATCCTTGGGAAGGGGCTTCTTCCGGGGACGCCCGGGGGTCCGGTCGGCCCCAAGCGCGCCCACGGTTCCCCCACTCGCGGCCCGCTGGGCGGCGGCCTCGGCCTCGATCTCCAGGCCGCCCTCGGTGCGTCCGGGACCGTCGCCCTGGCGCTGCTGCACGACGTGGGCCACCTCGTGGGCCACCGTCGCCGGGGACGGGTCCCGGTCCCGGAAGGCGACCTCGTTCCCGACCGTGTAGGCCTCGGCGCCCAGGGCCTCGCTGGCCGCTTCCGCATCAGGACCCACGTGGGCCTTCACGTCCCCCAGGGGCTGTCCAAAGGCCTGCTCCATGCGGGCCCGGTGGGGAATGGGGCCCGGGCTGGTCGAGAACCCTGCCCGGGCCAGGTCCGCCTCCTCCCCTGGCCCCACCGCGCCGCCGCCCCCATGGCGCAACAGGGCCTGCTGCTCCCGGTAGGGCCGCCGCTTCAGCACGCGTTGCACGGCCCGGCCGCGGGCAGGCGCCGGGGCCACCTGGGGCCCGTCGGCACGGTCCGCCTCCGGAACCGGGTCCCGGGTGTTCTTCAGGTCCATCGAGGCCCTCCATCCAGGGGAGCCCTGATTGTATCTCGACTGCGGTGTCCGCGATCAGGGGTCGAAGCGGCGGACCCGGGCATGGCAATATGGGGTCGTGCCCCGACGGGCATAGTAGTCCTGGTGGTACTCCTCCGCCGGCCAGAAGGTGGTGGCCGGCTGCACCCGCGTGGCGACCGGCAGGCCCCGGGCCACCAGGGTCCGTATCAGCCGCTCGGCGACCTGTCGCTGGGCCTCGTTTCCGTAGAAGACCACGGACCGATACTGCTCCCCGATGTCCGGGCCCTGGCGGTCCACCTGGGTCGGGTCGTGGATCTCGAAGAACAGGCGAGCCAGCTCCTCGTAGGAGACTCTCCGGGGGTCAAAGGTCACCTGGACGGTTTCGATGTGGCCAGTCCCGTGGCTGCAGACCTCCTCGTAGGTCGGATGGTCCTTGTGTCCACCCATGTAGCCCGAGACGGCCGCCACGACGCCGGGCACCTGGTCGAAGTGATATTCCACGCCCCAGAAGCAGCCTCCGGCGAACCAGGCAACCTCCCGGGCACCCTCCTCACGCGATCCGGTTTTCATCGTTTCCTCCCGCCCCATGGCCGACGACGCCAGCAGCACCGCCGCTCCCAGGACCGGCAGCATCCGCACCATCGTGGCCCCTCCGTCGCGCGTCCCGGGGGAGAGTGTCGCGGGACCGGTGGCGAAAGGCCAGCCCAGGTGCCTTCTGGGCCCGTCTCAGGCCTTGATCACCTTCGGGTGGGGGTGCCGATAGACCCCCCGGGTGTCGATGATCAGCCGGGACCGCTCCAGCAGCCCCTCCCAGTCCACCGCCTGGTGGTCCGTGGCGATCAGCACCGCGTCGAACTCTCCGGCCCGCTCCAGCGCCGTGCTGGCGATGCCCGCGTAGCGGCCGTGCTCCCGGCTCGGGGGCACCACCGGGATGTGGGGGTCGTGGTAGGCCACCTCCACGCCCTGTTCCTCCAGCAGTTCCCACAACTTGTAGGATGGCGACTCCCGGGCGTCGTCCACGTTCCTCTTGTAGGCCAGGCCGACCAGCAGGATCCGGGCGCCCCGAAGGCCGCGGCCCCGCTGGCTGAAGGCCTCCATGACCCGATGGACCACCCAGGCGGGCATCTGGCTGTTCACCTCGCCGGCCGTCTCGATGAACCGCGAGAAGACATCGTATTCCTTGGCCTTCCAGGTCAGGTAGAAGGGGTCGATGGGGATGCAGTGGCCCCCCAGGCCCGGCCCCGGATTGAAGCGCATGAATCCGAAGGGCTTCGTCGCCGCGGCGTCGATCACCTCCCAGACGTCGATCCCCATCCGGGTGAGGACGATCTTGAGTTCGTTGACCAGGGCGATGTTGACCGCCCGGAAGGTGTTCTCCAGGATCTTGGCCGCCTCGGCCACCCGGGTCGAGGAGACAGGCATCAGGCGATCGATGATCCGCCCGTAGAGCGCCATGGCCCCCTCCAGGGCCTCGGGGTGGTCGGCGCCGATCACCTTCGGGATCGTCTCGGTGCGGAAGTCTGGATTGTTGGGGTCCTCCCGTTCGGGGCTGTAGGCCAGGAAGAAGTCCCGGTTCGCCACGAGGCCCGACGTCTCCAGGATCGGCCGCATCACCTCGTCGGTGGTTCCGGGGTAGGTGGTGCTCTCCAGCACGATCAACTGCCCGGCCCGGAGGTGGGGCACCAGGCTCCGGCAGGACCCCTCGACGAAGGACAGGTCCGGTTCCCGGTTTCGGTTCAGGGGGGTCGGGACGCAGATCAGGATGGCATCGCAGTCCCGGGCCCGGGCGAAGTCGGTCGTGGGATCGAAGCCCGCGGCCATGCACCGGGCAATCTCCTGGTCGGGAATGTGCTGGATGTAGGTCCGGCCGGCCCGCAGGCGTTCCACCTTGGTCGGGTCCGTATCCAGGCCGATCACCCGGACGCCCTTCCGGAGGAAGGCCGCCGCCAGGGGAAGTCCCACGTAGCCAAGGCCCAGCACACCCACCACCGCATCGGGCCCAGCCAGTCGATTCTTCAGGCTCATGCCGTTCCTCCTGTGGGGCCGGACCCGCCGGTGTCCGGGTCCCGCATCTCGATATCCATGGCCATCAACGCCCGGCGGATCGCCTCGGGGGGCCCGTGTCGGGCCGCGTCCACAAGAGCCTCCACCTGTCGGGTCAGCAGCGTGAAGTCTCGCAGTTCCGGCCGGGCGACGAATACCTTTTCCACCGGTGTCGGCAACACGCCGTCCCGGTCCAGCAGCAGCTCCTCGAACAGTTTCTCCCCGGGTCTCAGGCCCGTGAAGACGATGGGGATCTCCGACTCCCGGAACCCGGACAGCCGGATCATGTCCCTGGCCAGGTCCAGGATCCGGATCGGCTGGCCCATGTCCAGCACGAAGACCTCCCCCTCCCGCCCGATCGTGCCGGCCTTCAGGACCAGCTGGGCGGCCTCGGGAATCGTCATGAAGTAGCGCATCACATCCGGGTGTGTCACCGTCACGGGACCGCCCCGGGCGATCTGGTCCCGGAACAGGGGCACCACGGATCCCTGGGAACCCAGCACGTTGCCGAAGCGCACCGATGCGAACCGGGTACTCGTGCCCGAGGCACCCAGGCCCCGGATGATCAGCTCGGCAACGCGCTTGCTGGCCCCCATCACCGAAGTGGGCCGGACCGCCTTGTCGGTCGAGAGCATCACGAAGACCTCGGCCCCGTGTTCCGCTGCCAGGGAGGCCACCACCCGGGTCCCGACCACGTTGGCCTCGATGGCCTCCCGGGGGTTCTGCTCCATCAGGGGCACGTGCTTGTAGGCCGCCGCGTGGAGGACCACTTCTGGCCGCCACTGGCGAAAGACCTCCCGGACCTTGTCCTCCTCTCGGATGTCCCGGACCAGCACGACCGGCGACAGGTCCGGCCAGCGCCAGCGCAGCTCCTGGTCCAGCAGAAAGAGTCCGCTCTCGTCATGGTCCAGCAGGATCAACTGGCTGGGCCTCAAGGCCGCCACCTGGCGGCAGAGTTCCGACCCGATGGACCCAGCCGCCCCGGTCACCAGGATGCGCTGGTTGCCATACACTGGCCCCAGCAGGGGGTCGTCCCGGGTCAACTGGGCCACCTCCCGTCCCAGCAGGTCCTCGATCCGGACCTCCCGCACCGGGGACACCTGGGCCCGGCCGGCGATCAGGTCCGAGGTGCCCGGCAGCACCCGGAGGCGCACGCCCAGGCGCCCGCAGAGGTCCACCACCTCTCGCTTCCGGGCCAGGGGCAGGTCCGAGATGGCCAGCAGGGCCTGGGTCGCTCCGGTCCGGGCCACCACCTCCGGCAGGTGCTCCAGGGTTCCCAGGACCTGGACCCCCTCGATCTCCATGCCTCGCTTGGCGGGGTCGTCATCCAGGAAGCCGGCGACCTGGATTCCCAGGGCGGGCCGGACCCGGCACTCCCGAGCGATGGCCCGTCCGTTGTCCCCGGCGCCCAGGATCAGGACCCGCTCGGAGGAGGGGCGGCTCTGGGCCCCGACAGCGGTGGTCTCGTGGAGCCAGCGCCGGAGCAGCCGCAGGGCCACCATGCCCGTGAAGGCCAGCAGGCCGTACATCAGCGCGACGCTCAGGGGGAGGCGGTAGTAGGGGTTCTCGGGGGCCGCCAGCCGGAAGACCACGAACACGCCAGTGACCAGCCCCACCGATCGGGCAAACCGGGCCACGTCGTAAAGAGAGATGTAGCGCCAGAGGACCCGATACACCCCGGTCAGGAGGTTCACCGTGACCTGGGCGATCACGGTGTAGGGCAGCAGCAGGATCCACTGCTTTCGGGGGATGTCGGGCATCGGCCACTCGAACCGGACCCAGTAGGCCATCGAGAGCGCCGCGGCCACCACCAGCCCGTCTGCGGCCACCTGCATGACCCGCCCCCCGGCCCGTCCCGAGAGGCGTTCCAGGGCCATCAGCACGGTCGCCAGCAGGATCCGCAGGTCCTCCTTCAGGGACATCCGTTGCAGGTAGATCAGGTTCAGGCGCAGCTTGTCGGGCATCACGGTCTCGACGTAGGTCCGCTCCGGGTCCGGGGATCGGGCCAGCAGGGCGTTCTCGTCGAAGTAGGCCATCGAGGCATAGTCGGTGATCCCCGGCCGGACCGACAGCACCTGGCGCTGGGTGTCGTCGTACATCGCCACGTACCGGGGCACCTCCGGCCTGGGCCCCACCAGGGACATGTCCCCCCGGAGCACATTCCACAACTGGGGCAGTTCGTCGATCTTCGTCGCCCGGAGGAAGGCCCCTACCCGGGTGATCCGGGGGTCTCCCGCCACCGTCAGCGGGGCCCCTCGGGACGGGGCATCGGCCACCATGGTCCGGAACTTCAGCAACCAGAACGGCCGGCCCAAACGGCCTACCCGCTGCTGCCGGAAGATCACGGGGCCTGGACCTGAGAGGCGCACGGCGAGGGCCGCCAGGAGCAGCACCGGGGAGATCACCACGAGACCCAGGGCCGATGCCAGGATGTCCAGACTCCGTTTCAGAACCCGCTGGGTTCGCGATGGACCTCCTGGTGCCCGGTCGGCCATCGCGGTCACTCCTCCGCCTCGTCCAGGGCCTGGAACACCGCCGCGATCACCCGCTCCACGTCCCCGTCGGTCATCCGGCTGTAGATTGGCAGCGACACGCTCTGGCGGTAGGACCGGAGGGCCACGGGGAACTGCTCGGGCCGGTAGCCGTAGCGGTCCCGCCAGTAGGGATGCAGGTGCAGTGGAATGAAGTGCACCGAGGTCCCGATTCCTCGCCGGGCCATCCCTTCCACGAAGCGATCGCGGTCTGCCCGGACAAGCCGCACCACGAAGAGGTGCCAGGCATGGACGTCCTCAGGCCTGACCGGCCAGGGCAGGATCAGGCGGGGGTCCTGGGCGAAGGCCTCCAGGTAGCGTTCAGCGATGGTCCTCCGGCGATTCCACATGGCCGACAGCCGACGCAACTGGACGCGTCCCATTGCTGCAGCCGGGTCCGGGAGGTTGTACTTGAACCCCGGAGCGACCACCTCGTAGTACCAGGAGGCGCTCCGGGCGACATAGCGGTCCCAGACCTCCCGGTTGATCCCATGGAGGCGCATCCGTCGCATGCGGGCTGCAAGGTCCCGGTCTGCGGTCACCGCCATGCCCCCTTCCCCGGTCGTCATCGTCTTGGTCGCGTAGAAGGAAAAGACGCCCACGTCTCCCAGCGTGCCCGCGGGCTGCCCGCCGGCCGTGCAGGGCAGGGCGTGGGCCGCGTCCTCGACGACCCGGAGTCCTCGCTCGGCAGCGATCGCCATCAGTTCTTCCATCGGGCAGGCCTGGCCACCGAAGTGCACAGGGATCATGGCCTTCAGGCGAGCCGCCCGTTCCGGTGCCGTCTGGTCCAGTTCCGCCAGGGCCTGGCGGACCGTCGTGGCCGAGAGGTTCATCGTACGGTCGTCGATGTCCGCCAGCACGATGTCCGCACCCAGATAGCGGACCACCTCGGCGGTGGCCGTGAAGGTGTTCGTGGTGGTCAGCACGAGGTCCCCGGGACCGATCCCCAGCGCCTCCAGCGCCAGATGCAACCCCGCGGTGGCCGAGTTCACCGCCACCGCCTCGGGAACGCCCAGGTGCGCCGCGAACTCCTCCTCGAAGGCCCGGGCCCGGGGGCCCGTGGTGACCCAGCCGCTCCGGAGGGACTCGGCCACCGCCTCGATCTCCTCGGGACCGATGTCTGGAAGTGCGAAGGGCAGAAAGGACTCGGGAGTCTCCACGGTGGACCTCTCATGAGGGCGCGCGGTCGGCCCGGTCCTGGCCCAGGTCCGGTCGCACCGGAACGCCGCCCCGGGCCGCCGACTCGTAGATCGCCCGGATCACCGCCAGGGACTTGCGCCCCTCCCTCCCGTCGGTCGAGGGCTGGGCCCGCCCCCGGATCACCTCGATCACGTTCCGGTAGTACCCCAGGTGCCCGTGGCCATAGACCGTGGGAGGCGTGTATCCGGAGGCCAGGATGTCCCGGTCCTCGTCCTGGTAGGAGTCGAACTCCCAGTGGTCGATCCGGTTCAGGGCGATGCCTCCCACCCGGGCCGTGCCTCGGCTGCCCAGGATCGTCAGGGACCCCTCCAGGTTCCGGGGATGGACCAGCATCGTCACGTTGATGCTGGCCAGGGCGCCGCTGGCGAACCGGAGGATCGCGGTTCCCGTGTCCTCCGCCTCGATGCGTCGCCCCAGCGTCGCCGTGAAGGCGCAGACCTCTCGGACCTCGCCGCCGAACCACTGGGCCAGGTCCACGTAGTGGGAGGCCTGGTTCATGAAGGCCCCGCCGTCCAGGGCCCAGGTCCCTCGCCAGGGGGCCTGGTCGTAGTACTCCTGGGGCCGCGACCAGAAGACGTTGACCTCCATCAGGGAGATCCGGCCGAACCGTCCGTGGTCCAGGGCCCGACGCAGGGCCACGATGGTGGGGTTCAACCGGTTCTGGAGGACCGTGAACAGCCGGACGCCCCGTTCCTCGCAGGTCCGGATCAGCCGATCCACCCGGGGCAGGTCGATCCCGATGGGCTTCTCGCTGACCACGTGGAGTCCAGCCTGGGCCCCGGCGATGCCATGTTCCGGATGCAGGCCCGAGGGGGTGCAGACCGACAGGACGTCCAGTCCGCCGGCCTCGATCATCGCGTCGAGGTCGGTGTACCAGCGGGCCCCACCTGCCTTGCGGGCGGCCGCCTCGGCCCGCTCCGGGACCACGTCGCAGACCGCTGTCACCTCGGCGATCCCTTTCAGGGCCTCCAGGGCCTCCAGATGGAAGCCCGAGATGCGGCCGCAACCCACGATGCCGAACCGGATGACTCCTTCCTTCGGTGTTTCCATGATGTTGCTTCCGATGGTCAGGTGCGGATCACGATGCGCTTGACCTGGACCAGGGGCACCTTGTCGGTGTGGTCCTCGGTCTTGAGCACCGCCCAGCCCTGGTCCACCTCGACCAGCGTGGCGCCGCCCGAGACACCGACCTCCAGGGTCCCATCCGGGAGCAGCCGCACGGGCGCGCCGACCCGGGTCTTCAGTTCCCGGGCCACCGTGTCACTGGCCGAGGTCTCGGCGTCCTCGCCTCCCTCCCGGATGCCCTTCTTGAACTCCCGGATGCCTTTGCCGAGCCCCCCCATCACCTGGGGGATCCGGCTCGCGCCAAAGAGCAGCAGGATCACCACCAGGATCAGCAGCAGTTCCGTCGTGCCGATGCCGAACATGTCGTCCTCCCGGGGTGGTCCTCCCTGCCCCTACCAGACCTTCAGTTTCTTGCCTGCGCCCTGGACTGCGTCCACGGCCCCCTTGGCCTTGTCCCCCAGGCCCTGGACCCGGTCCACCAGCCCCGTCACCTGGTCCACCGTCTGCTCCGGTTGAGACAGCACCTCGTCGGCCTTGGCCAGATAGTCGTCAGGCCTCGACAGGGCGGCGTCCTTGTCCGCGATGGCCTGCTGCAGGCGCTTCTCCGGGTCGTTCTTCTGGACCCCGTTGCGGCAGACCTTCTCGCCATCCACCACCTCGACCTGATCGGCCCAGGACACGATCAGGTCCCAGGGCGTGTCCCAGTCGATGGGCACGAGCCGGGTTCGGGGGTGGCCGATCAGCCGCATCACGATCACCGCCTGGGCCTTCGCGTGGTCCTTGAACCAGATGTGGGGCCGGCTCCGGGGGTGCTTGTCCTTGCCGCCGTGCTCCACCACGTAGCCCAGTTTTGGACTCCGGAGCAGTTCCTCCAGCCGGAAGACGTTGTCCTCGCCGATCTCCTCGTCGGCCGGCGGCATGCCGTTGAGGACCTTGACCTTCGCGTACCCGGTGGCCCGCTTGAAGTCCGGGTCCTCCCGCATTCGTTCGAAATCCTTGTCCTTTCTGGCCTTTGCCAGTTTTGCCATCGCGTCGGAGGTGGCCAGGTCCGCCAGGCGCAGCAGGTACTCCACCGCCATCTCCCGGTGACCCGCCAGGGCATGGGCGCAGGCGGCGTCATAGAGCAGCTGGGTGCTGGCCGGATCCCGCTCCAGGGCCTGCTCGAAGAGGGCGATGGCCCCTTCCCAGTCCTTCTTCTGGTAGCGGTCCATTCCCTTCTTCCGGATCTGCAGGGCCGCCTTCTGGTCCTCCTCGCTGGCCGGATGGGCCCGGTACTTCTTGCGCTTCGGGGCCTCCTGGGCCGCACCCGTCTGGGCGGCCTCCGGGGCGAATCCCAGGCGTCCCAGGGCGGTCCGGGCCAGGTAGCGGGACTCGGGATCCCCGTCCCGAAAGACCCGCTGGAAGGCCCGGGCCGCCGTCTGGCGCTGGGCCTCCGTCAGGAGCCGGACGTCCCGGTAGGCCTCCCAGATCTTGAGGCAGGTCTGCAACTCCGCCAGCGGGGCCTCGTCAGGCGACTGGAAGAAGCCCTCGCAGTTGCCCTTCTCCCGGTCCCAGGACTCCTGGGCGACGGCGGGCGTCGCCAGCAACGCTCCCAGGCCGGTCCAGAGGATCAACGCCCGTTTCATGGCCCTCCCCATTGCCCAGGCACGGCGACCAGTATAGCGGACTCTGGTGATTCGGACGAGGAACCCCTCATCTCCTGCCACGGGTGAGGCCCTCGATCTCGTCGAGGGTCCTGGCGAAGAGGTCGAAGGCGGCCTGCATGGACTCGGGCCGGGTCAGGTCCACTCCCGCCCGCTTCAGGGTCTCGACCGGGTAGTCCGACCCGCCGGCCTTCAGGAAGTCCAGATACCGGGCCACCGCCCCCTTCTCGCCCTTCAGGACCTTCTGGGCCAGGGCGATGGCCGAGATCAGGCCCGTGGAGTACTGGTACACGTAGAAGTTGTAATAGAAGTGCGGGATGTAGGCCCACTCATAGCCGTCCTCGGGCCCCACGGTGAAGTCGGGCCCGTAGTAGGTCCGCACGAGGCCCTCGTAGATCTCCGCCATGCGCTCGGCGGTCAGGGCCCCGCCGCCCTCCACCTCCTCGTGGATCGCCTTCTCGAACTCCGCGAACATCGCCTGCCGGAAGATCGTGGTCCGGAGGTTCTCCAGGCGCTTGTTCAGCAGGGCCAGACGCTCGTCCCGGGTCCGGGCCTGGCGCAGCAGGTGGTCCAGCAGCATCTCCTCGTTGAAGGTCGAGGCGATCTCCGCCAGGAAGATGGGGGCGTCGGCCTTCGGGAAGGGCTGGGCCTCGCCGGCCAGGTGGAAATGGAGGGCATGACCAAACTCGTGTGCCAGCGTGAAGGCGTCCTCCAGTTCGTTCATGTGGTTCAGGAAGACGATGGGGTGCTTGCGCCATGCGGCGTTGCAGTAGGCCCCGGGGCGCTTTCCCTTCGCCGGGAAGACGTCCACCCATCCCTGGTCCGGCGAGAGGCCCTGGGCCAGCACTCGCAGGTAGTCCGGACCCAGGGGCTTCAGGGCCTGCTGGACCATCTCCACCGCCTCGCCGTAGGGAACCTCCCGGCGGGCCTTCGGGAACATCGGGACATAGAGGTCGTAGTAGTGGACCTGGTCCAGGCCCAGCAGGCGCTTGCGCAGGTCCACGTACCGGTGCAGTGTGGCCGGAAGGTTCCGGTGCACCACCTCCAGCAGGGTCTCATAGACCTGGACCGGCACCGCGTTCTGGTCCACCGAGGCCACCAGGGCCGAGTCGTATCCCCGGGCCCGGGCGATGAAGACGTGGGCCTTCACCGCCGCATCAAGCGACGCCGCGAAGGACCGCCCGTAGGCCTTCATGGTCTTCAGGAAGGCATCGACGGCGGACCGGCGGACCTCCCTGTCCGGGGATGCGCGGAACTTCGGGAACGTGGCGAAGGTGAGGGCCTGTTCCTGTCCTTGCTCGTCCCGGACCTTTGGGAAGGGGATGTCCTCCTCCAGGGCTCCGTGAATCGACTCGGGGGCCGCCAGCAGGTCCCCGGACAGGGCCAGCAGGCGTTCCTGGTCCCGGGACAGCACGTGGGGCCGCCGGCGGATCAGGTCGTCGATGTAGTGATCGTATTGGGCCAGACCCGGTTCGGCGGCCACGAACTGCTGCAGGGTGGCCGGGTCCATCTCCAGCAGTTCCGGCTCGATCCAGGCGGTGGCCTGGGCCAGCCGCGTGTGGAGGGCCTGGATCCGGTCCGACCGGGCCTTGGCCGCCGGGTCGGTCCGCCGGGTCGTGAAGTCGGCCTCCGCCCAGGTCCCCAGCAGTTGCACCTGGTAGGTGAGGTCGAAGGCCAGGTCCAGGCACTCCCGGAGCCGGGCCGGTCCTCGGGCCAGCGTGCCGGCGCAGGGCCGGACCTCCGGGATCCGGGTCTCCACCTGGGCGAAGTGCTTCTCCCAGGCCTGGGCGTCTTCGTAGAGGTGGGAGAGGTTCCAGCGGTACTCGCCGGGGATCTCCTCCCGGTTCGCGTCGCCTTTCGGGGTCCAGGCAGGCCAGCCGGCCTGGGCGCCCGAGGGCGCCATCAGCAGCAGCACGCAGGCCCATCCGGGGCGGGGAGTTCGGACATCGGGCATCGGGACCTCCTGTAGTTCTCCGGCAACGCGGCTCCAGCATGCCGCGCCGGCCGATGATAGGGCAATCCCCCGGGCGGTCCAAGGCGTTGACCTTTCCAGGGGCCTCCGCGTAGAATCCTCTCGTTCCTCCATCGAGGCTGCCATGAACGCTTCCCCGTGCCGATCGGCGTGCCTGGGACTGCTGCTCGCCTTCCTGGGCTGCCCCTCCCCGTCCGACTCTCCGGGAGGCGGCGGCGGTGGTGGCGGCGGCGGTGGGACGCCCTCGGGGGACCGGGTCCGGGGCAGCCTCTTCTATCAGGCCCGATTCCCGAGCGTGGCGGGAGGCGCCATCACGCTGGACACCCTCGAGACCCTGCCGGCCGTGGGGGCCGCGGCGGTGGTCATCGACGCCGGCGGCGAGGTCATCGGCATGGCCCAGGTGGACGGCGACGGGAACTTCGACGTGCCCCTCCAGCGGGACCTCGCCGGCGGCGAGCTGTTGATCTTCACGACCCTGTGGGCCCCGACGCTCCAGTCCTCGGGGATCTTTCTGGCGGTGCTCCAGCCCCCGGTGGACGGCCCGGGGACCTACGAGCCCGGTTCGGCGACCAGCGCCCCCTGGGCCTGGGTGGCGCAGGTGCCCGACGGGGGGGACGTGGGCCGCGTGGAGATCCGGGAGGAACAGGGCAGCGGGGCCCTCTACGTGTTCCTGTTCATGATTGCCGCCCAGGCCACGATCCTGGAGGACCTCTGCAACGGCAACGAGGACTGCCTGGTCTCGGTGGGCATTCTCTGGTATCCCGGCGTCAACTGGACCTGCGGGGCCTGCTATTCCCGGGAGACGCCCCAGCAGATCCAGAACGGCCCGGAGATGCGGCAGAGCATCTTCCTGGCCGGGGGTGCCCAGGAGTCCTCGGCCTGGGGCTTCACGGTGACGCTCCACGAGTTCGGTCACTCGGTGGCGGCCAACTACAGCCGGGACGACTCCCCCGGGGGGCCCCACGGCTTCGGCCAGACGATCGCCCCGGCCTTCGCCTGGTCCGAAGGCTGGGCCTCCTTCTTCGCCGTCAGCACCTTCAGCCGCTGGATCGGGGAGCCCTTCCCGATGTACTGGGACATCCAGGAGGGCAACTCCCTCTGGATCGACTACGATGCCATGACCTACTTCGGCGGGGACCTGGTCCGGCCGGACCCGGGGGCCGGCATGGCCCAGAACCTCGACGAGTCCTACGTCGTATCGATGCTGTGGCATCTCTGGGACGGGGCCGACGTGGCCGAGGGCAATGCCTGGAACGACGGCATCGCCATCGGGACCGACCGGGTGCTCCGGGCCTTCGGGTCCGAGCGGATGACCCGGTGGGACCGGGGCGGCGAGGGGGCCGACTTCGTCGATTTCCTGGACGCCCTGCTCTGCGCCGAGGGCGGGCAGACGGGATCGGTCACCCGGATGGTGACGGAAGGGCTCGGTTTCCCCTACGATGGGCAGCCGGGCTGCCCCTGAACAGGCCCATCCGGTCGAGGATGGGACGGGAGGACGGACCATGGTCAGGTGGTTCTGCGGGATCGCGATACTGCTGGCGGCGATCGGGGCCCAGGCCGGCGGGAACCGGCACACGCGCATCGAGGTGCCCCTGAAGGTCACGTTGTCGGGGGAGGAGGCCGGGGATCGGGCGACGTTGATCGCCGAGGTGGAGGTCCGAGGGCGGCTCCCGGCGGCGCCGGTGCTGCGTCTGCAACTGCCCGAGGGGGCCCGGCTCGTGGAGGGGGTGCCCGAGGAGACCCTGGCCGGGGCCACGGAACCCGGGCAGGTGACCCGGACCTTCGTGGTGGAGGGGCTTCAGGGGCGCACCGCGACGGTGGTGGCGGAGATGGTCTCGCCGGGAGCCGGTGCCCGCTCCCAGGCCTCCTGGCCGATGTCGCGGGAGGCCATCCGGGTCCAGCCGACTCCCCAGGCGGTTCCCATCCCGCCGGTGGAGGTCCGGGGCGTGCGCATCCAGCAGGCAATCCCCATCGAGCCCACCCCTCGGTGAACGGCGAGAACCGGAGGGCACAGGAGGCGGTCGATGAGTCGGATTGTATTGCCGTGGCCGTCCCGGGTGATGGACCCGGGGGCCCGGGTGCTCGTGGTGATGGCCCATCCCGACGACGAGATGTCCTGTGGAGGGCTGGCCCAACGCCTGCCATCGACGGCCAGGTTCCTGTGGGTCACCGACGGGGACGGCCTGGCCGAGTCGCTTCAGGTGCGGCCGGCCGAACTGGCGGCCGCCCGTCGCCTGGAGACCGAGGCGGCGATGGCGGCGGTGGGGGTCTCGGGGGACCGCCTGCGGTTCCTGGGCCAGGGGGAGATCGGGCTCTACCAGGCCCTTCGGCAGTGCCAGCAGGACCCCCGGAAGCGCCACGAGGTCTTCGGGCGGATGCGGGACGTCGGGCGCCTGGTGGCCGCTGAGGTGATGGCCTTTCGGCCCGACGTCGTGGTCACGATGGGATGGCAGGGGGCCCAGCCGATCCATGACCTGGTCCACCTCTGGGTCCGGCGGGCCCTGGACCGGCTGCCGGAGGCCCTTCTGTTCGAGGTGCCGATCCTGGACCTGGCCTGGCCTGTGCCTCTCCGGTTTCCCCCGTGGCATCGGGACCCCGTCCACGAGGTCCGGCTGACGGCTCGGGAGTGGGAGGCCAAGGCCCGGATGATGGCCTGCTGGATCTCCCAGGACTCGGTGCTGGCGCCGGTCCGATCCATCGTCCGAGGACTGGACTGCCTTGTCCGGGTGGGGGGTCGCCGCGTCTCGATGGAGGACCTGCTCCAGGCCGAGCATTTCACGGCGGTTCCACGGGACCGGGACTACACCCGCAGCCCCCACGGGACCGACCTCCTGGACTACCTGCTCGACGCCGTGGACGGCCCCCGCATCCTGTTCCGCCAGACCCTGGCCCCCATCGCCCACGCCCTTGCCGCCGACGGACAGGGACAGTCACCGATGTACCGCACTGATCCCGCCGTTCCTGCATAGGTGTTCCCGATTCCACCAGGATGGAACGCGCCACTCCGCGCCACCCGGGGGGACGAAAGGCTTCCCGGCCAGGGAGGAATTCATGGCCACGACAGGCCGTAGAACGCCTTGTTCGCTCCGGTTCGGGGGCGGGACCCTCCGCATGGGGGCGTTTGACCCCTCGCCCGGGTCGGCGTATGCTCCCGCCTGCCTCTGGGCACGAGGAGACAGGGCATGAAGGGGATGCGTCTTGCGGTGCGCGGGTTGCTGGTACTGGGCCTCTGCGCGGTGGTCGCGTCGGGGTGCAAGAAGAAGGAGGAGGTGGGCGCCCCGGTGAAGGCGGAGGTCGGTGCCGTTGCGATGCCGGCGCCGGTCCTGGCGTTCGCCTCGCTGAAGTCTCTGGATGGCCTCACGAAGGCCGTCGGGGAGGTGGTGGACCAGTTTCAGCCGGGCCTGGGGGCCATGCTGGCCGGGCAGGTCCCGGCATTGCTCCAGGCCAAGGTGTTGGGGCTGACGAGCCTGTCGTTCCTGGACCTGACGAAGCCGGTCCGGATCGTGATGCTGGACTACCAGAAGTTCGACAATCCCCTCCTGCTGGTCGTCAGCCACCGGGGGGCCGAGGCCCTGAACGGGGGACTTCCTCAGACGAAGGCGAAGGGGGCTCCGGACAACGAGTGGAAGTACGCCGGGCCCCAGGGCCAGGAGGTCTTCGTGAACGGCCTGGGGGAGGACCTGGTGGTGTTCTCGTTCCACCCGGGGGCCTTCGGGGCGGCGAAGCCCTTCCTGCAGGAGTTGCGGCGCTACCCGGGCACGGAGATCCTGGATGTCCAGGTGGCCGGGACGAACCTGAACCCCCTCGCCGAGTCGCAGATTCAGAAGGCCCGACAGCAGATCGGTCAGATGGCTGCGGACCAGGAGCAGGGAACTCCGATGGCCCAGGTCCTCCAGAAGGAACTGGACCTGCTGTCCTCCTTGCTGAAGCAGATGGAGGTCGGGCGGATCGTGCTGCGGTGGGACGGTTCGGTGCTGGCGCTGGACGGCACGGTGAAGGCCACCGGGGACGGGGGGCTGGCGCGACTCGCGGCAGACATGAAGACCCGCAAGATGGAGCTCTTCCGTCGACTGCCCGGGGAGGCGACGGTGCTGGTCGCGAGCAACCTGGACCCCAAGACCTTCTCCTCCTGGTCCGACCTGGCCCGGGACTTCTGGGTCCAGTCGCTGCAACTGACCGACGAGGAGAAACAGAAGACCCTGGACCTGTGGAACCAGATGATCGCCCTGCAGAGCGGGGATGCGGCCTTCTATCTTGGACGGGAGGGGGAATTCCCGTTCCGGGTGTTGTCGCTGACGGCCTATGAGGACGGGGCGAAGGCCCGAGAGGTGGTGCAGGGGCTCTACCGGCTGCTGTTCCAGAAGGCCGGGGTGCTGGTTCAGAAATACGCGGGCCCCCAGTTGCGGGAACTGGGCTCTCTGGACTGGACCTCGATGCAGACTTTGCTCAAGAGCCTGGAAGTTCCGCTCAAGACGTCTGGCATCGACGCGTCCATCGAGGAGGTGAACCAGGGGGACCTCAAGGGGGATCGGGTGGAATTCCGGATCGATTACGCCAGGGTCCCTGGATCGGCCGACAAGCCCGAGGTGCAGCAGGCGGCTCGGATGATCGGCAATCGGCTGGACGGGGCCCTGGTCTTCGGCCCGAAGGAGATGTACTTCGCGATGGGCAAGGACGCCATGGGAGCCGTGCAGGACCTGGCCAAGGGGAAGCCCCAGGCGGCCAACGTGCTGGACCCCGTGGTGCAGGAGGCGGGGTATCCCGTGTCTGTGGGCGCCTGGATCTCCCTGGTGGACGTGCTGCGGCTCGTGGCGGTCTTTGAGCCGTCGCTGGCCGCCCAGTTGCCGGGTCTGGCCACTGCCAAGACCGGACCCGGGATCTCCCTGGTGGCCGGTTCCCCCGGGGAACGCATCATCGGCGCACGCCTGGATCTGCCCGTTGCCGCAGTGGCCGGCCTCACCCGTCCCCCGGCCGGCCAGCCCGCCGGCGCCCCGGTCGCCCCCGCCCCGGCTCCCTGACCCCATCCTTTCCAGCCTTCCGTTCCTGCCTCGGTCTGCCGACCGCCACGGGGCTCGTGAGGTCACCCACCAGCGCGGGGACAGATACCGGTCGGCCTCCGAAGGACGGCATGGACCGACACCTGGTGCACCAGCGCAAGGGGCGGGAGGCCCGGGGCCGGTTCCGGGTCGGGGCGGCGGCCGGGGATCGCATCGCGGACCCCTTCTGGGGCCAGGTGGAGGGCCGGATGCCGTAGGGACCGGGTCGGTGCCGGTCTTGCTGTCAGGGGACCGGTGGGACCTGGGCCAGCAGGTCACCCGTGTCGGCGTCGAAGACCCACAGGGAGTTGGACCGCAGGCCGGTCACGTAGAGTTCCGGGCGGCCCTCCCAGTCCCCGGCGGCCATCGCGTAAGGATTGGTCCCCGGCGGCATCAGGGCCCGGACCTCCAGGGGCCTGCCGGTGTCGGCATCGACCGCCGTGACCCGATTGTCCCCGCTATCCAGGATCCACAGGCGGTCCCGGTCCAGCAGGATCCGATTCGGCATCGTGCCGGTCACTGCGAACCGGTCGTCCACCCGGGGGGCGCCCAGGAGGTCCGACACGGCCACCACTCGCTGGGCCAGCCCCAGCAGGACGTAGAGTTCCGGGGTCCCGCCGGGCCGCCAGGCGAGGTCCAGCACGCCATCCAGCATCCCCTCCACCCCGACCTCCAGAGACTGGATCGGGTCCGGGGCCCCTCCCGGGAGTCGGAAGGCCAGCACTCGGTCCCGGTTGAAGGACCCCGCCAGCAGCACGCCCGGAGGGCCCGTGAGGACCTTCACCGTGTCCTGGTCCGCCAGCCCGCCGAGGCCCAGGGACTCCAGGGACAGGGGGGCATCGGGCGATCGAAGCAGGTGTCCGGCCTCGAGGTCCGCCACCAGCAGCGCGGCCGTGGTGCCGCTGGCCAGGTAGGCCCGTCCGTCCAGGAAGGCCATGGACGAGGGATATCCGACGAGGGGATGCGTGGGGCTCGGGACGATGGGCATCCAGGCCACGATGCGAAACGGGTCCCCCGACCGATCGAGGCCCACCAGGGCCGCCTGCCCGGCGGGCCGGACCAGCGTGCCGTCGAAGGTCGTCTCCCCGGAACACAGGGCCCACAGGCGGGTCCCGTCCCAGGAGACCTCCTGGGGATTGCGGCAGGGCAGGGCGATGCGCTGGACCACCTGGCGCGACCCTCGGTCCACGACGGTCAGGAAGCCGGTGCCGAAGACCATCCGCTGGCCGTCGTACCGGAAGTCGGGATTGGCGACCACGACATGGCGGCCGGCCAGGGTGATCCCCTCGGGGGTGGAGAAGTCCCGGTCCGGGAGGGGACCGGGGTCCGGGAGGTCCACCGTCCCTCCGTCGGGACCGGGGTCGCGGGCATCGATTCCGGGGATGTCCCTCGGCGGGGGTGGAGCCGCATCCTCGGGAAGGTCCTGGGGGCCATCGGCCGACGCCGGAAGGTCGCCGGCGTCGTGGATGCCTTCCGAGCCGGCGTCGTGCTCGAGGCCCGGGGTGGGCTCACAGGCCAGCCAGAGTCCCAGGAACCAGGGCAGCAACGGCAGTCGTTTCATGGGGAGATGCTCACCTGGGCCCACAGGGAGAACCCTGGCAGCGGCCGCTGCAGGGAATCCACCGCGTCCCGCTTGTTGGTCAGGTTCCGGGCCTCCAGGGACAGGCGCACCGTGTCCCGGAGGCGCCAATCGAGCCGCGCATCCAGCCGGAACCGTCCCTCCTCCGAGGTGGACTCGAAGCGGTCCAGGTAGAAGGACGACTGCCAGCCTGGCAGGACCGCCAGGCGCAGGGTCCACAGGGTCAGGGCCACCTCCCCCTGGACCGTGTGGGCAGGACGGTCCGGCAACGAGAGCCCCGAGGCGCCGAAGGCGCTCCAGAGAAAGGCGTAGGAGGCCCGGACCGACAGGAAGCGCCAGGTGAACTCTCCGAGGGCCTCCATTCCCCGCATCGTGGCCCGTCCCGAGTTGTCTGCCTTCACCAGGAAGGCCGACCGGGGCAGGAAGAGGATCACGTTGTCCAGATAGTTCTCGAAGTAGGCGGCTCGGAGTCGCCAGGTCCCAGGCTGACCGGCCTCCAGGCCACCGTCCCAGGTCCAGGCCTCCTCGGGCCGCAGGTCCGGATTGCCCTGGACAAAGCCCACGTCGAAGTGCAGTTCCTCCAGCGTGGGCAATCGGAAGGCTCGGGACCCGTTCAGGAAGAGGCGCAATGGTCCCCATGGCGTCCACCAGACGCCGATCCGGGGGGCGATGCGCACCCCGGCCCCCTGGGCCCAGAGCACCCGGGCCTCTCCCGAGACCTCGAAGGGGTCCGACGAACGGCCGATGCGGGCCCCGACGGCCCCGGCGAGGGTTCCGCGGGCCGGACGCTCGGGGGCCTGGGAGAGGCGATACACCCTCCCCAGGTCGCCGGTCCCCTCGAGGCTCCCGAAGAGGGAGGCGATGGGCCAGGGGGCGACCTCGGCCGTCAGGTGGCCCCCGACTCCGTGGGCGATGAGCGTGGAGGCCGTCGGCGGCCCCATGGGGGGGCGTGGGTCTCGGTAGACGAAGGAGAGGCGTCGGTAGTAGAGGGCCCCTTCCAGGGACCCGGGAATCGTCCCCGGCAAGGGGCCGTTGCCCCGGGCCAGAAGCACCAGCCGGGAGTCCTGGTGGGTGGCGGTCTCCGAGGGGAACTGCTCCAGGCCCGGTTCCTGGCGATCGGTGAAGGCGCCCTCCACGAGACCCCCCAGGCGCCAGCCGGCCCCCGCCAGCCCGTCCACCCGGATGGTGGCCTCCAGGGAGGACGAGGCGGCATGGTCCCGTTGCCGGGCCACGCCGTTGGAGTCCCGGAAGGGGAACCGTCCCTCCGATCGCTGGCCCCCGGCGCCCAGCAGCAGGCCGACCCGGTCTCCCAGAGGCTGCACCGCGAAACCCTTCAGCCAGAAGGACCCGAAGGACCCGGCGCCCAGCGTTGCCTGGCTCCGGGATCCCCCCAGGGGGTCCGGCGTCCGGGCCTCCAGTCGTCCCCCGACCGCCTCCTGTCCCCGTCCTCCCCGGACCACCTCCAGGCCCTCCAGGGGGATCAGGTCCAGGCCCGTCAGGTCTGCGCCGCCCAGGAATGGGGAGTTCAGGGGCACCCCGTCCAGGGAGGCCAGGGTCGCCGAGGGGTCCGTTCCTCGGATCATCACGGTCTGTGGCTGGCCAGGTCCCCCAGACTCCCGCAGCCTCACGGCAGGCAGGCGACCGACCGCGGCGGCGGGGCCTCGGGGGGCCTCGAGGTCCTCGGGGCGATCCACCGGGTCCCGCACCTGGGAGCCCGCGACGTCGGGGGACGCGGGCGGGAGGCCCTCGACGTCGATGGGGGGCACCTCCAGGACCTCCGGGGAGGCCGGAGGGTCCCCCCTTCCTGGGGCAGGCAGCAGCGCGGCACACCCCAGCACCAGGACGGCCCAGGTCCCGGTGGGGCCTGGGCAACGGGCGGACCTGCGGCCGGCTCCCTCCAAGATCGCCTCCTGTCGACCTATCGCGGGGCCAGGTACCGGGCGATCACCCCGTCGATGTCCGCACCGTTCGAGGCCGGGTCCCGGACATAGAGGGCTCCCGTGTCGGGATTGGTCAACGATGGTGCCGTGACCAGTTTCAGGTAGGCAACGCCCTGACGACGGATCTCTCCCGCTTCTCCCTCGTCGGGAAGGTCGCTCAGATCGAAGGCGTCCCCGCCGGCCTGGTCCGGGTCGAAGGGGTCCACGGCGTGGTCCTCCTGGTGGTAGAGGACCGGCGTCCGTCCCGCGAATCCCGGCCACAGGGAGGGGGCCGGTTGATAGACCGCCGGGTCCTCGGCCAGGTACCGGTGCGGGAAGGGGACCCAATGGACTCCGTCCCGGGACAGGAAGACCACCACGAGGTCCATGAAGACCTGGCCCGGGGCATACTCGAAGGGATTTTCGAAGACCACGAAGTCGGCCCCGGGGCCATTGCGGATCCGGGAGCCACGGAATCCCAGCACGAGGTAGTTGTCGATGCCCTCCCGGTAGCCCAGGCTGAACACGTCCGTGCTGCCGGCGTTCTGGCCGCCGCCCCGAACGCCGTTGACCGCTCGGTAGGCGTCCTCGAAGTGGGTCCCGGTGTGGCCCGGGGCACTGATCCACAGGTCCGCCGTTGCCGGGGTTCCATCGGGGGTCAGCAGGGTCCAGGGGAAGCCCCCGCAGCCCCCGGTGGCCGGGTCGGTGGAGTCGGCCGCAGGCGTGGCGGCGGCCTCCTCCCGGGAGGCGGCCGCGAAGGCCGTCTGGCAATACCAGAGGTTCTGGTCGAGGAAGGTCCAGTCGAAGCGACTGAAGAGGCCCGGGTTCCACTGGTTGGCCGGGTCGTTCTGGGCCACGATCCAGCGGCCGTCGTTGTGGAACTCCAGCACCTCGAAGGACCCCATGCCCACCATCTCCCACCGGGACTCGGAGATTCGGTGGGTTCCGCCCCAGGGGTCCTGCCAGGTCCCGGCGATCTCCAGTCGTTCCCGGTCATCGGGGACCAGTCGGGTCCAGGGGAAGCCGCCGCAGCCCCCGGTGGCCGGGTCGGTGGGGTCGGCAGCGGGCGTGGCGGCGGCCTCTTCCCGGGTCGCGGCGGCGAAGGCGGTCTGGCAGTACCAGAGGCCAGCCTCGGTCACAGTCCAGTCGAAGCGGCTGAAGAGACCGGGGCTCCAGTCGTTGCGCAGGTCGTTCTGGGCCACGATCCAGCGGCCGTCGTTGTGGAACTCCAGGATGTGGAAGAAGGCCATCCCGACCATCTCCCAGGAGCCATCCAGGATCACGTGGCGTCCCCCCCAGTCGTCCACCCATCGGCCGGCGATCTCGATCCCCTCCTGCGGCGGCCCGGGAAGGTCGCCGTCGGTGCCCTGGTCCTGGGGCGGCGAGACGTCTTCCCCCGTGTCAGTCGCCAGGTCCGCTGCCAGTTCCGTCGCCGTGTCTGTCGGGAGGGCGTCTTCGGTCTCCAGTTCTCCGGGGAGGTCCGCTGTCCCGACGTCGGGGGAGTCCTCTCCCGGGACGTCCGTCGCCTCGGGGGAGTCCCAGGTTCCCGGATCCTCGGGGGGCTGGGAGTCGGCGGGGGCATCGGGCGCGATGTCCGGCTGCAGGAGGTCTCCCGCAGTGGAGTCGGGCGTCGATTCCGAGGTCTCGCATCCCGCCGCTGCGAGGACCCCGAAGACGACCCACAGGGCACGAACGGTCTGATCCAGGTGACGCATGGGCTCCTCCTCTCTGGTTCGGGTCTCGGGGGCAGCCATGGCACCGGATCTCACGTATCGCGACGAGGACTGGTCCGCCGGGAGACGAGGAGGATCCGCACCGCTTCCCTCCGAAACCGCGTGCGTTGTCCGGATGGCGGCGAGTGTCCTGGCTCCCGGATCCCTCTCCCCCAGTCCTTCCAGGCGCCACCCGGCGCCCGTGGCTGTTCTGGGTTCGTCCCCGGTGACAGTTGCGGGGGCAGCGCCGGCCTCTCACCGGCTTCCTGCACCGCCCATCCGTGGGCCTTGTACCCCATTGCGGCATCCCGGTCAATCCCGGCCGGGATGGCCGTCGTGAACCGGAACGCTGGCTGGGACGCTTGGAAGGGGTCTTCTGGTGGCCTGGTCAGCAGGGAGCGTCTCAGGGGCGCCGGCGACGAACCGCCAGCCCCAGCAGGATCAGCGCCAGGGGAAGTGCGTCCGCGGGAGAGGCGGCCATGCAGCCTCCCTTGGAGGGGGGCACCATGCCGGTCTCATGGGTCGTCGGGGCGGCGGTGCCATCTTCCTGAACGGTCCCGCCGGAGGCCTCCCCATCGGTGGGGTCCGTCCGGGGCTGACCGTAGGACCCGTCGCCCGGGGTGACGATTCCCAGATCGGCCCATCCCGGCGGCAGACAGAACTGGTCCGAAGACTCCTGGTCGCACTCGCAGGGACCGCACTCACAGTCGGTGGCGCCTCCCTCCCCATCGGGGGACGGGCAGGCGCAGTCGGGGCACAGGCAGGCGGTGCCGCCGACCGGCGAGCAGGTCCAGTCGGCAGGGCACTGGGCATCCTCGGCGCAGGGGATCTGCATCGGCTCGCAGTGGTGCCCCGTGACCTCGCAGGTCGGCTCGGTGTCGCAGGTGCAGGGATCGGGGTCCGGGCACTCGCAGGGCGGGCAATCGGCCCCCTCGGGGCAGGAGGGGCAGGCGCATCCGGCGCAGGCGCAGCCGCCGGAGCAGGCCTCCTCGGCCACGCACTGGAAGCCCGGGCCGCAGTCCTCATCCACCGAACAGGCCTTGGGCCTATAGACGCAGACCTTCACGAACATCGGCTCGCAGGGCGGAGGTTCGGGGCACTCGGGGCACTGGCAGTCGCAGCCCTCCTCTCCAGGACGGCAGCCGCAGTCGCAGGGCGGGCAGGCGGCCCCGGGGCAGGGAACCTCCTGCTCCTGGCAGACGAAGCCGAAGGGGCAGTCCGGGTCGGTGGTGCACTCCTTCCCGATCCCGCTGCCCCCGGAGGGTCCGGGATCGATGCAGGTACCCACGGAGTCGCACGGAGGACAGTCGGTCGGGTCCTCACAGGCGATGGCCGGGCAGGGGGAGGGCATGCAGATCAGGCCCTCGGGACAGTCGTCGTCGGTCGTGCACTTGTCGGCTGCCAGCACCGCCACTGGGAAGCCGCCCAGTCCGACCAGCAGCATCAGGGAGATTGCGTGTCTCATGGAACACCTCCTGAAAGACCGGTTCCCCTCCCCAAGGGGGGGCCTGCCTCTCGATTCTGCAGGAGCCATGCCAGCACCAGAATACCGGAAAATCGAGGCATTGACCACCAACGGTTCTCCCCGGATCGCCCTTCCCATGACGGCGGTGTCATGGTTCCCGACCGACATGCCCGGGAACCCTTCGGGACGCCCGTTGTGGTTGATTGCCAGAAAGGTCAATGGGTTGAGTGGGGTCCATGGGTGACTGTCCCCCGTCTGCGCCAGGCCCAGATCCAGAGCAGGGAGATCCCGGCCGCCAGCCCGACGGGGCTCCCGGCGGGTCCGGACCCGCATCCGTGGCCTGACCCTGCCGGAGGCGGGAGGGCCCCATCTGCCGGATTGTCGCCGCCATCCTCCGGATACGGTCCGTCGGTCGCCCGGTCCTCGCCGGGGCCCGGGTCCGGGGGAGTCGCCCCGTCGATCCCCACGTCCAGGGCATCCTGCGACGGGGTGTCGGTGGCGAGGTCCGCCACCGGGACGTCCTCCGGGAGGCAGGCGGGATCGCCCTGGCAGGTCCCCTCGGGGCCGCACCGGTCTCCTGCGGTGCAGGGGTCGCCGTCGTCGCAGGGGGACCCGACGGGCACCTGATCGAAACGGCAGGTCCAGGCCTCGCAGCGATCCACCGTGCAGGGATTGCCGTCGTCGCAGGTCCCGCAGGACACGCCGCAGCCGTCGTCCCCGCAGGAACGCCCCTCGCAGGAGCAGGCCTCGCAGGTCCCCTCGGTGCAGCGGTGGCCCTTGGGACAGGTCCCGCAGAGACCGCCGCACCCGTCGTCGCCACAGACCCGATCCCCGCGGTCCGGCGGCACCAGGCAGACCCGGAAGGTCACGCCGGCCTCGTCCTCCCGCACGTCGTACACCCGGAGCGTCACGGGGGTCCCATCCTGCAGGAACGGGGCGGGGTCCGTCATCTCGTGCATCCGGTCCCGGCCGGTGTCGGCTCCCAGGGGGGCCTGCACCACCTGGCCCCGGAGCCCTGGGCTTCCTCCGGGGCGAAAGACGTACACCTCGTCCGGCGGCCCGCTGCGGTTCCCGTCCCCTGCCACCGAGTCGTCCACCCGGTAGACCAGCAGCCCCGATGCCGGCAGGGAGCCCTCGAAGGGGCCCTCGGCCCGGCGGTACTCCAGCCAGAAGGACTGGCGGGGGTCCGGACCGGCCTGGACCCACACCGCCTGGGTCCCCAGCGCCCAGGACGGCCACAGGCGCACCTCCGCCCCATGGCCGACCTCCGGGGGCTCCGGGATCCACCCGAGGTAGCGCCACTTCAGGTAGGCCAGCGGGTGCTGGGGGGGCGACAGGGTCTGCTCCATCAGGTCCCAGGGACCGACGGGTCGCAGGTCGTCCTGGTTGTAGTGGTAGAGGTCCGGGGCGCCCAGCGTGTGGGCCATCTCGTGGGCGAAGGTCCCCGGCGAGAACCGCAGCAGGCCGGTGAAGTTCATGTTGTAGAGGTTCACGGCGAGGCCCCGGAACGGCACCGGGTCGGGGAAGGCCCACATGTGGGGCCACAGGAGGCCCGACCAGGGGTCCCCGGGGGGACCGTCCACCAGGAAGACCACGTTGTCCACGAACCCGTCGTCATTGGCATCCAGGTCCAGGTCCGCCGGGACCATCGCCTCGACGGCCTCGAGGGCCGACTGGAGCAGGGCGTGCTCCCGCCACCCGGCCTCCTGGTCGGTCCGGTAGCCCGAGGGGTTCGCGGTGGGGTGATAGACCCCGTAGTAGCCCCGGCTGTGGGGGTCGGTGTAGGCGACCACCCACCCCTGGTCGTCGGCCGGCGGCAGGAACACCGTCAGGAGGTCCACCGCGCCCACCGAGGCCTCCTGGAAGAAGGCCCGCATCGACGTCGATCCAGGGGTCGTCGCGTTGAACTGGTCCTCGAAGTCCTCGATGCGCTCGGTCATCTCGTCGTCGCCCTCGAAGCGGACGAAGATGGCCAGGTTCACGACGGTCCCCAGCAGGCCCGAGGGCTCCCAGGCCCGGGCCGGGAGAGAGGTCGCCGGGTGGAGTCGTCCCGATGTCGGCACTTGCGTCCCGAACGCTGGCCCGATGCAGCCTGTCAGGGGGTCCCGTTCCAGGGGCTGCCCCGACCCGTCCCGGACCGTCCGGTGGGACTCATCACCGGTCACCCACACGTCCAGCCGGCTGCCGTCGCACTGGCGGACCTCCAGCGGGAGGTCCCGGAGGAAGGCTCCGTCGGCCCTGGACATGGGCATCAGCAAGGCTGCCGCCCATGCCGGCCACAGGACTCGATGCAATCCCCGGGTCATCGGGTGCTCCCGGCAGAAGTCCAGGGAAGCATAGTCGGTTTCGGAGGCCCCGGCGATCCTGGCCTGGCCGAAAGGCGCTAGGATTGCCCCATGCGGGTCTTCGAGGTCTTCCGATCGCTGCAGGGAGAAGGAATCGAGGCGGGACGCCCCTGCGTCTTCGTGCGTCTTGCGGGGTGCAACCTCCGGTGCCCCTGGTGCGACACGAGACCGGCCCAGGAGATGGCTGCGGGGGTGGAACGGGACTGGCGGGAGGTGCTGGCCGAGGTGCTGGCCTGGGAGACCTCCCTGGCGTGCCTGACCGGCGGGGAACCACTGCTGCAACCGGAGGTCGCGGACCTGGCCCGGGGCCTGCTGGACCGGGGGATCGCCGTGCAGGTCTTCACGAATGGCACCCGGGACCTTGGGATGCTGCCGGCCGGGACGGCCCGGGTGGTGGACGTGAAGACGCCCTGGGTGCATCGCCCCGACCTCCCCTGGGCGCCGGAGGACCCCGTGCCCCCGGCGCCCCATCTCTGGCCCGGCAACCTCAGCCGTCTGGGCCCGGCGGACCAGGTGAAGTTCGTGGTCCGGGACCGGCGGGAGTTCCAGTGGGCCCTGGCCTGGGCCGACCAGACCGGGGTCTGGGACCGGGTCGGAGCGGTCTTCGCGACGCCCGCCTTCGGGGCCCTGGATCCGTCCGAGGTGGCCCGGTGGGTGCTGGAGTCGGGTCGGCCGATCCGCCTGGGACTCCAGTGGCACAAGGTGATCTGGGGCGCCGACACGACGCGGTGATCTCGGGAACCCCGGTGTCTGATCAGGGAGTGAGGATGCGGCGGGCCCGGTCCTCTCCCCCGGGGAGGGCCCTCAGGCGCCGCAGGTACTCGTCCGCCTCCTCGGTCCGGCCCAGTTCCCGGGCGATCCGGGCCGCCAGGTCCAGCGTCTCCAGCAGGTCCTCCCCGGCCAGTTCCCCATCCAGGCAGACCCGGGCCACGGCCAGGGCCTCCCCGCGGCGCCCCTCGGCCCGGAGGGTCCGCACCCGGTCCGGACATCGAGGGGCCTCCTCCCGCGCTCCCGCTTCCCGTTCCCGGGATTCGGGCATGGCCGCCGGTGCCGCCTGGGCCGGTGCCCGGGTGGCCTTCCGCTCCGCGGGTCCCCGCCCGAGGCCGCCGGCCCCTCGGGTCGGCTCCTGCGGAGCGGCCGTTCCCAGCAGGCCTCCACCGCCGGTGACCGCATCGACCGGACGGAAGCGGTCCATGTCCCAGGGCGGCGCCTGGGGGGCCTGTTCCGGGGCGGCCTCTGGCCTCTTGCCGGCTGGCGCCTTCCGGCCCGGGGCCGGGACCACCGGGCGGGAGGTCCGGGCCGGTCCGGCCTTGCCCCCGGCCTCTATCGTCGGCGCCGGCGCCGTCAGGGTCCTGGGCCCCTGATCCTGTCCGGCCTCCGCTTCCGGGACCGCTGCCCCGGATGCCAGGGCCCGGACCTCGGCACCCTCGCCGGCAGCCTCGCCTTTCGGGGAGGGCTCCTCTCTCGCCGCCGGCGCCTCGGCCTGGCGGACCGCGATCCCCGGGAGCCCCTCGGGTCCCCGGATCGACAAGGTCTCCTGCTGGCGCTGCCAGAGGTGGGCACCCACCACCGCGATCGCGACGGTCGCCGCGGCGGCCATCGCCACCGGGGACCAGCCCACCCACCGCTGCCAGAACGATGGGGCCTCGGACCCTCGGACCCTCCGGCGGGCCTCCCGGAGAATCCGCCTTCGAACCTCCCGGGGAAGCGGGGGCGCCGGGAGGGACCGGCTGGCCTGTTCCATGGCCCGGAGGGCCTCCAGGTCCCGGGCCAGTTCCGGGTCCTGCTGGACGACGGCCTCGAGGGCCTGGGCATCCTCCGGCGGCAGATCGCCGAAGACCAGTTCCCACAGGCGATCCTGTGCCTCGTCCCGGGTCATCAAGGCGATCCTCCGCTCTCCTTGCCCTCCTCCGGTTCCCCGTCGAAGGCCCCCATCTGCCGCCGCAGGCGCGTCACGGCGGTGTGCATCTGTCCCCGGACGGTGTTCTCGTTCACGCCCAGGATCGCGGCGATCTCCGGGAAGCGCAAGCCCTCCACGGCCCGCATCAGGAAGACCTCCCGGAGACCCGGGCTCAACTGGGCCAACGCCGCTTCCAGGGCCGCCTGCAGTTCCCCGGAGAAGGTGCCGGCCGAGGGGTCGGGACCCGGTCCCGCCACGCGATCGCCCATCGAAGGGCCCTCGGGGTCCTCGCCGGTCGCCCGGTCCAGGGAATCGACCGGCGGGCGCGCGGCACGGCTCCGGACGTGATCGATGCAGAGGTTGCGGACGATGCGGAACAGGAAGGTCCGGAACGAGGACTCCCCCCGGAACTCCCGGGCGGAGGCGACCACCCGGAGGAAGACCTCCTGGGAGAGGTCCGCCGCCAGTTCCCGGTCGCCGAAGTACCGGAACAGGTAGCCGTGGACCTGGTCGCCGTGTCGTTGCAGCAGCACCTCGAACGCCTCCTCCTCGCCTTCGGCGAAGCGCCGGTAGAGGTCCTCGTCGGACAGGCCCCGGAGGAGATCGACGGACGAGCGGCGAAATCGTTGGACCAGGAACAGCAGCAGCGGCAGGGCTCCCAGGCGAATCACCGGGACCCCCGGGGACCGTCGGTCCGGTGGGAGTCGAGGCCCAGCAGGGCCTCCAGGCGCGATGGGGTCTCCCCACCGGACCCGGCCAGTGTGGCGTGGACGTACCGGGCCAGGGGATCGGCCTCGAGGTTCACCTCGTCCCCGACCCGGAGGTGGCCCAGCGTGGTCGCCGCCAGGGTGTGGGGGATGACCATCACCGTGAAGCGATCGCCCCGGACCTCGTTCACCGTGAGGCTGACGCCGTCCACGGCGATGGACCCCTTCTGGGCGATCAGGGGGCGGAGGTCCGGGGGCATCCGGAAGGCCAGTTGCCGGGCCTCCCCGACGGGAGTGGCCTGCTGGAGCCTCCCGATGCCATCCACGTGGCCCGTGACCAGGTGCCCTCCCAGGCGGTCCCCCAGCCGCAGGGCCCGTTCCAGGTTCACCGGGCGGCCCGCCCGGGCCGACTGGAGCGTGGTGCGCCGGAGGGTCTCCTCGGAGGCGAAGACCGCGAAGCCGCCGCCTCGAACCGCCTGGACCGTCAGGCAGGGACCCGAGACGGCGATGCTCTCCCCCAGGGCCAAGGGCTCTCCGGGCAGCGTCCCCTGGACCTCCAGCAGGGCTCCGCCTCGGGCCGGGCGCACCTCCTGGATCACCCCGAGGACCTGGATGATGCCCGTGAACATGGACCCCCCTTCGCCGGGGCCGAGTCTAGCACGGGCCTGTCGGAGAGAGGGACCCGCCCCTCACCCGGAAACCGGGGCGGGCCGCAGTTCGATGCAGACGTCCGGGCCGATCCGACGGGTCCGGAGGATCTCGAAGGGAAGCGCGGACGGAAGGTCCCGAAGGCCCAGGTCGGAGACCCAGGCCGGGGCCTGGGGATCCCCCAGGAGCCGCGGGGCCACGAAGAGCCAGACCCGATCCACCAGTCCCGCCCCCAGCAGACTCCGGGTCAGGGTCGGTCCCCCCTCGATCAGCAGCGAGGTGATCTCCTGTCTGCCCAGTGTCTGGAGAAGCGTCTGGAGGTCCAGGCCGTCGGCGGTCGCCGGGACCTCCAGCACCTCTGCGCCTCGCTGCTGGTAGGCCTGGGCCCGGGGCGCGCCGGCGGCCACGGCGATGGCCACGGGCCCCCGGTCGATGGTGCCCAGCAGGCGGGCGTCCAGGGGGGTGCGGCCGTCCAGGTCGGCCACGATGCGCTTGAGTCGGCTCCGGGGACGGACCAGCGTCGGCAGCAGCAGGGGGTCGTCCCGGACCACGGTGCCGGCCCCGACCATCACGGCGTCGAACCAGGACCGGAGGCGGTGGACCTCCCGGCGGGAGGCCTCCGAGGAGACCCAGCGGGAACGGCCCTCCCGGTCGGCCACCCGCCCATCCAGCGTGACGGCCATCTTGAGGACCACAAAGGGGCGACCGCGGGTGATCCAGGTCAGGAAGGGGGCGTTCACCTCCCGGGCCCGGGGCTCCAGCAGCCCCACGTGTACCTCCATGCCGGCCCGTCGCAGCGTCTCGATGCCCTGCCCGGCGACCAGGGGATTCGGGTCCTGGTGGGCGATGAAGACCCGCCGCAGTCCAGCCTCCAGCAGGGCCCGGGTGCATGGCGGGGTCCGGCCGAAATGGCAGCAGGGCTCCAGGTTCACATAGAGGTCGGCCCCTCGAGCGGCCTCCCGGGCCTTCTTGAGGGCGTCCACCTCGGCGTGGTCCCCGCCGACCTGGTGGTGCCACCCCTCGGCCACCACCTTCCCGTCCCGGGCGATCACCGCGCCGACCATGGGGTTCGGGCTCACGGTCCCCCGGCCTCGGAGGGCCAACTGGAGGGCCCGGGCCATCAGGGCCTCGTGGGACCCGGTCATGGAGGCCCCCCGGTTCCTCGTCGAGACCGCCGGGCGTGGCCGACCCGGGCGCTCAGGAGGTCCCGGATCTCCTCCTCGAAGGCCGTGAGGTCCGTGAATCGGCGATAGACGCTTGCGAAGCGCACGTAGGCCACCGGGTCCCGCTCCTTCAAGAAGGCCATCACCTGCTCGCCAATCCAGCGGGTCTCGACCTCGGTCAGAATCTGGTCCTGGATCTTGAGCAGCAGGGTGTCCACGAAGCGGTCCAGTTCCTCCTGGGAGACGGCCCGCTTCTCGCAGGCCCGCTGGAGTCCCTCCAGGACCTTCTGGCGACGGAACTCCTCCCGGCGTCCATCGCGCTTGATCACCCGGGGCGCGAACTCTTCCCGGCGCTCGTAGGTGGTGAACCGCCGGGAACAGACGGGGCAGAGGCGCCGACGGCGAATCGCGGCCCCCTCCGAGGCCTCCCGGGAGTCCACGACCCGGCTGTCGGGATGGCCGCAGAAGGGGCACCTCATCGCCCGGCCTCCTCCTCCAGGTTCCCGATCTTCCGGATCCGTCCTTGATGACGTTCCTCGGGGGTGGCCTGCAGGAAGGCGTCCAGCATGGCGATGGCCTCGGGGATCGACAGCAGGCGCCCTCCCAGGCAGAGGACGTTGGCCCAGTTGTGGGTCCTGGCCAGCACCGCCGTCTGCCGATCGTGGACCACGGCCGCGCGGATCCCCGGGACCTTGTTCGCCGCGATGGACATCCCGATGCCCGTTCCGCAGCACAGCAGGCCGAAGTCCGCCTCCCCCCGGGCCACGGATCGTGCCACGCTGGCTGCGAAATCGGGATAATCGACGGGCGTCGCGTCGTCGTCGGTGCCGAGGTCCAGGACCCCAACGCCCTGTCCCCGGAGATGGTCCGCCAGGGCGGTCTTCAGGGCGTACCCGGCATGGTCCGCGCCCACCGCCACCCGCATCGGGTCACCCTTCCGCGACGCCGGGGACGATGCGGTCCTTGTAGAAGCCGCACTTCGGGCAGGCCCGGTGGGGCAGACGCGGCTCCCCGCAGCGACTGCACGACACGAGGGACTTCAGCGTCACCTTGTCGTGAGTGGCCCGGCGGGAATCCCGACGCGCCTTGGAGGTCTTCTTCTTCGGGACGGCCATGGAACTCCTCCTAGTGGATCCGTTTCAACGGGGCCCAGCGGGGGTCCTCTTCCTCGGCGGGGCAACCGCAGGGACCTTCGTTCAGGTTCTTGCCGCATCGCTGGCAGAGGCCGCGGCAGGCCTCTGAACACAGCGGCGCCTGGGGCAGGGACAGGACCAGCTCCTCCGCCAGCAGGGGCTCCAGGTCCACGACCCCGTCCTGGTAGGGGGAGGTCTCCATCTCGTCTCCCTCCGAGACCTCCCCCGGGAAGCGCCGGGCATGGACCTCGTCCTCGACGAAGAGGTGCCGGAAGGACACCTCGACGGTCCAGGGCGACTCGGCCAGGCATCGACTGCACTGGAACGTGGCATGGCCCGCGATCCGTCCCTGGACCAGCACCAGCCGGTCCGCCCGGGTCAGGTCTGCGGTCAGGTCGAGGCCCTCGGTCCCGGGGGAGAACTGAGGACCCATCAGCGGGGAGATCCAGGTCGGGTCCATGTGGTGATGGACCTCAAGCCCGCTCTCGGGGATCTCCTCGACGACGAAGCGGAGCATCGCCCCTCCTGGTTTCCGGACGCAGGAAGACCCCGATCCGGAGCGGCGCAATCTACGGCAACCGGGCCTCCAAGTCAAGCCGCCCCGGGGCGGCATGTTCCTCGACGGAAGGGGGGGGCGGCCGGTGGTTCAGGTGGACGGCGGCGGGTCCGGAGGGACCGGTTCTCGGGGGTCCGGGACCGGCGTGTCCGGCGTGTTCCGCACCTCGACGGTCACTTCTCCGAACACGGCATGGACCCGGAGGTCCAGTCCGGGGCCTCCGTCTGTCCAGTTGTCGGCGTGGCGCATCGTCCCGAAGGCCACGCTGTTGCCATTCGGCAGCCGGACACTGGCGAAGGCCGCCGAGGCCTCGATGCGAAAGGGGACCCCCTGTGGCACGATGAGGCGCCCCTCTCCGAAGATCGTGGACAACTCGATGGTCCGGGACGTCCCCGCGGCGGCGAGTTCCGACAGGTCCAGGGACCCCTGGGCGAAGATGATGGCGTAGCGATCCTGTCCGTCCACCGGCCGCAGGTCCTGCCGCCCAAAGAGGACCGAGTGGCCACCAGGGCCACATCCCCGCTCCCCGACCAGGACCCGGACTCCCAGGTAGATCAGCAGCACCGCGAACAGGATCCGAAACAGCGGGAGGTCGATGTGGAAGACCGCCTTCAGGATCACCGACAGTCCCAGCAGGATGAGCAGCACTCCCCAGAACAGGCCCGAACTCAGGAACCCCATCTTCACCTGCTTCTCCCTTCCGGGGCGATTGGAGACGGAGGCAGTTTACCGGTTTCCATGGCAGAAGTCCCCTGGCGGTCCGTCAAGGTCGTGGTAATGTTCCGGCTCCCCGGGGCAGGATGGACGATGGGGAGGCATCGCTGCGGGTGGTTGTGGACCCTGCCGTTTTTACTGGCCTGCGGCGGGGAGGAACCTCGGGGCCTCAGGGCCACTCCCCCGGGGACCGGGCCGCTGGTGCGATGGGATCTGGCGGCCCGCCCGCTGCCCGACATCCCCTTCCCCAATGACGTCGCGACGCGGCTGGACGAAACGTCTCCCACCGGCCGGCGCCTGAACGTCAGCCTGCTGGCAGACCTCCGCATGGACCGGCAGGCCCGGGGCCTCTTCGGTCGCCTCGATGGATTCGGGGCCTTCCAGCCCATCACCGTGGGGTTCTCGGCGCCCCTGGACCTCGAAGATCTGGCCCGAAGACACCAGTCCAACCTGGACTTCGCCGATGACGCGGTCTTTGTGGTGGCCGTGGACCCTGCCTCCCCGGACTTCGGGGAACCGGTCCTGCTGGACATGGGGCGGGGCAATTTCCCGGCGATCATCCGGGGGGACACGACCTATCTGCCGGCGGACCCCCACCAGGGCGAGATCTCGTTGCTCTTCGAGACCCGGGACGAGGACCTCAACGGCAACGGGGACCTGGACCCCGGGGAGGACCTCGACGGGGATGGGGTGCTGGACCGGCCCAACGTCTGGCCCGACGGGGTGCCGGTGAAGGACGGCCTGCTGACGCACTACGAGCGGGAGACGGACACGCTGCTGATCCGGCCGGTCGTGCCCCTCCGGGAACGGACCACCTACGCAGTGATCCTGACCTCCCGCCTCCGGGGACGGGACGGGCAGCCGGTCCGCAGCCCCTTTCCCTACGTGCACGCCCTCGACCAGACCCCCTCGCTGGCACCCCTGGAGGAGGTGTTCGCCAAGTGGGAGGCCCGGGGCATCGCCGTCTCGATGGAGGACGTCGCGTTTGCCTGGACCTTCACCACGCAGACGATCACCGCGGACCTGGTGGCGATCCGGGAGGGCCTCTACGGGCACGGATCGCTTTCCTGGCTGAAGGACCGGGTGCCGGCCCGGGCGACGCCCCTGCCGGCCCTGGACCCGGACCAGACCCCGCCGCGATATGTCCTGGACATCGAGGTCCTGAAGGTCCTGGTCGTCGGGGTGCTGGTGCCGGCCTTCGGCATCAGCGATGCCCAGGCCGCAGCCCTGGTGGAGGACATGGACGCCCTGGCGTACATCGCCCAGGTGCGCCTGCCCTCACCGGACTTTCTGACCGGCCGGGGAGACCGGTCCCTCTTCCTGGACCCGGAGGGGCAACGGCCCTGGGACTGGCACTGGGAGGTGGACCCCCGGAACGGCACCGCCGAGGTGGAGCCTCGGGACCTGGTCGTGACGCTGGCCATCCCGAAGACCACCGGGCGCTTCGGGCCCCCCTTCCCCGTCGCCGTCTATGCCCACGGCTACGGCCAGGCCCGGGTGGAGATGCTGGGGTTTGCCGCGGTGCTGGCGAAGCATGGCATCGCCTCGGCGGCCATCGACGGCTGGGGTCACGGCATCTACGTGAAGCCCGGGGATCGGGAGGCGATCCTGGAACTGGCCCAGGGCTTCGGCTTCGGCCCCTTCGTGGAGTCCTTCCTGGAGGGGCGGGCCCGGGACGTCACCGGCGACGGCCGGATCGACCCCGGGGCCGACATGTTCAGCGCCTACGCCTTCCACACCCGGGACACGATCCGGCAGGCGGTGGTGGACCACCTGCAGGTGATCCGGATGCTCCGGGGCTTCGACGGCGTCGCCACCTGGGACCTGGACCAGGACGGCGACGGCCGGGACGACCTGGCCGGGGACTTGGATGGCGACGGGGTCGTGGATGCCGGTGGTGCCGTGGACTACTTCTTCTGGGGCTCCTCGATGGGAGGCATCACCTCCGGCGTGGTGGGGGCCCTGGAACCGGCGGTGGTGGCCACGGCACCGGTGGCCGGTGGGGCGGGGCTGACGAACCTGACGGCCCGATCCCAGCAGGCCTCGGTGGTCCATGACACGGTGCTGCGGGCCCTGGGGCCGGTGGTCTCAGGCGAGGCGGTGGCCGAGGATCCGGGGGACCTCCGGGTGACCCTGACCTGTGCCCTGGCCCGGAAGCCGTTCGCGATGGAGGTGGGGGTCCTGGCCGGGGTGGCGCCGGGCGACCGCCTCGAGGTGACCAACCGGCGGTCCGGCGAGGTGCGGGGGGCGCCGATCCGGGAGGGACTCCGGGTCATGACGCCGGTGGCCGCCGACGTGGGGGACCCGCTGGACGTGGTGGTCCGGAATCCCGCCGGGGTCGAGGTGGCCCGCCTGGGGACCTGGGCTGCCGACGCGACCTACGGAAACGGCCCCGACCCGACCTTCCGGGCCGGGGACCCTCTGGTGGCCCCCTGCGAGGGGTGGGGCTACCACCGCCAGTCCCCGGACCTTCGCCGACTGATCGGACTGGCCCAGATGGCCCTGGAACCGGCGGACCCCATCCACTGGGCCCGGCACTTCTTCCGGGAGCCCCTGGCCATCGCCGGGGAGCCCTCTCGTCCGCGCAACCTGCTGATCCTGGCCACGATCGGCGACAACATGGACCCGCCGGACATCCACTATGCCCAGGCCCGGGCCGCCGGGATCCTGCCCTTTCTGGAGGTGGACCCCCGCTACGGAATGACACCCAATGACTGGCTGATCAAGAACCACGTCTTCGAGGGCATCTGCGGCCTGGGTCGCTTCCCGCCCAACGCCGCCGGCCAGGAGGTGCTCTTCGACCCGGACCGGCTGGATGACCTGGGACGGCCCCCGGGGCAGGACGGCAACGGCTTCGACGCCCCCTCCCCGGCCCCTGGCCAGGAACTGCGGCTGACGGTGCGGACTCCCACCGGTGTCTCGGGGATGCGCCACGGCCACATGCGGCCTTGCGGCAAGCACTCCTTCTTCATCACGGACCCGGCCAATCCCTTCAACGTGGACGAGTACCTGAACAGCCTCGCGGGGTTTTTCTTTGCAAGCCGGGGTGGGGTGATCCTCGACGACCGCTGCCACGAGGACTCGTCCTGCGGGGACCGGCTACCGGCGGTCGCCGGGAGTCCCTGAGGCGTTCAGACGGACCCAGGCGGGGTCCACGTGGGCCCACCCGATGGTCCTGCGGGCGTGGGTCCAGGTCATCCACAGCGACCCGTCCGTCGGGTCCTCGGCCAGGGACGGATAGCCGCAGTCGCCTCCCTCGCAGTCGGGGATCAGGTTCGCCACCGCTGACCAGGACCGGCCCTCGTCGTCGGACAGGGCGATGGCCTCGGGCCGTCGCCGGTCGGGGCTGTTGTCGAAGGCGGCGGCCACCACTCCGTCCTGCAGCCGGATGGCCACCAGGGAACCGCCGGGGTTCGGCAGGGGGCTCGCGGTCGGATCGGTCCAGGTCCGACCCTGGTCGGTGGAGGTCATCTCCAGGGCATGTCCGGGGAAGGGGCCGTTGCCGTTGCGCATCAGGGCCCACAGGGACCCGTCGTCCCGCTGGATCACCGAGGGCTGGATCGTCCCGACGTGGAGCAGCAGGGTCTCGGCCGGGAGGTCCCACTGGCGCACGTCCTGCCGGAAGCCGTCCCGGCTGGCCAGGAAGGTCGGCACGAAGAGGGTCTCGTTGTAGCAGGGCACCAGCGTCTCGCCGTTCCACAGGCGCACCGGCGGATTTCGGAACATCCAGTTCCGGTCGCTCCGCAGCGTGACGGGTTCGCTCCAGGTCCGGCCCTGGTCCGCGCTGCGGATCATCCGCAGGACCCCGTCGTTCCAGGAGGTCCCCTGCACCGTCACGAAGAACAGCCACCACTCGGATGGGTCGTCTCCCAGCGCGATGACCGGGTTTCCCTCGGGCGCCCCCTCCTCGTCGAAGAGGATCTCCCAGGGGCCGAAGTCGCCGCCGGGAGGTCTCCGGGACCAGACGATCCGGCTGTCGGGGGAGTACTCGCCTCGACCGGTGTACCAGACCACCAGCACGGTGCCATCGGGGGCCACCGCCACCGAGGACCCGTGGTGGTTGCACCGGGTGGTGGGTTGCCCCTGGTCGTCGGTGCAGGGGATCGCGTCCAGGGGCGCCACGAGTCCCCGATCGAAGCGCGGCCGCCGCCAGGCCTGCGGCCCCCCGGGGATTCCCGTCCCGATGCGCTGGACTCCCCGGGCCGAGGGGTCCACCACCAGCGGCATCGCCAGCAACGACAGGTAGAGGGTGTCTTCCCCGAACTCCCCGGCCCCGAAGGCCGGGTTCGCCAGCACCCGGTCCGTCGTCCGGGCGAACTCCCGCAGGTCTCCGCCCTGGGCCGGTCGGACCCAGATGGCACTGGCCTCCAGGCCCAGGGCCCCCTCGGGCATCCGGTCCCCCAGCACGTAGAGGTTGCCCTCCCGGTCGAAAGTCAGGCCGTCCAGGAAGTGGGCCACCGCCGGGGCGATGGTCGTCCGGTCGCCCAGGGTCCCGTCCTGGCGCAGTTCGAACCGGAACAGCCCGCCCACCGGCGCCAGGGGGTCCGTCCCGTCCTGGCAGAGAAGCGACGCGTTCTCGGTCGTGACCCAGAGGGCATCGAGGCGGGGGTCCACCGCGACCCCGTTCGGGCCGCCCTCCTGGGCGGCTGCGAACGGCACCTCGGACCGGAGGGTCCCGTTCCGTTCGAAGACCAGCAGCCGGCCCAGGCAGGTGTCCGCCAGGGCGATGGCCCCGTCGGGCAGGATGGCCAGGTCGTTCGGATAGGCCAGGGGCACCTGTTCCGGCCCGCCGGCCACGGTCGTCACCTGTCCTGTCGGGTCGATCCGCCGGAGGGCCTTGCCATCGGCATCGGCCGCCCAGAGGGTCCCGTCGTGGTCGAAGGCCAGGCCCAGGGGCCAGCCGAGGGCATCCCCGGACAGGGCCATCGTCGAGGCATCGCCCCGGGGGTCCATCGCCACCAGTCCCCCCGGCACCCCCAGGACCAGCCGGTCCCCGCCGGGGTCAAAGGCCAGGTCCTCGGTGGACCCCTCGATGCCGGCCTGCTGCAGGAAGGCATCCAGATCGCCGAAGGGGGCCGGGTCTGCGGGCGGATCACCCGGCAGGGCCTCGACCGCGACCACCGCGGTCCAGGTGTCGGCGGCGATCCCCAGGCGCTGGGGGACCGGCACTGGACCCAGGCGCCATCGCACGACGGCGATCCCGGCGGGGTCCGTCGTCACCCGGTCCGCCTCGGCCCGGCCGCCACCCCGGACGACCCGCACCCGGACCTCGGTGCCGGCCAGGGGACGCCCCCCGTCGTCCCGGACCTCGAGGGCCAGTTCCAGCGACGCTCCGGCCGGCGCCGCCTCGGGGGCTCCCCGGACCGTGATCCCCGGGGGCCCGGCCGTGTCCTCCTCCGGAGGCAGGTCCGTCGGTCCCGCCTCGGCGGTCTCGGAGGCCTCCATGTCCATGGTGGCCTCCACCGGGGACCCCTGGTCTGGCGGGCCCTCATCCGCCCAGGCCGGGTCCTCCGGGATTCCCGATCCCGGGTCCGAGGGGGGCGTTCCCGTCCCGGCCCCGCACGCCACGGGACCCAGGAGAGAGAAACACGCAGTCGCGATCAGCCTCGATCCGCGGACGACCATCCCGGTTCTCCATCGGCAGGACCTCCAGAGCATAGCCCAGGATCCGGTGTTCCCTTGCAAGGGGCCGAGGGATCGTGGGGAGACGGTCCCGGTCGGACGCAACGGCGGGCCCCGGAATCGTCCCGGGGGAGGCAAGAGGCATGCCGGAGGGATACAATCCGATCGATCCACCTGCTGGAGGCCCACGATGCCTCGCAACCTGTGGCTGGTTCTCCCGGCGCTGGGGATGGTCGCCTGCCTGGACCCCCTGGAGGGGAAGCGGTTCGCCTGCGACCCGAGGGGCCCGAACACCTGCGCCGCAGGGATGGTCTGCGTCGCGGTGGCATCGCCCTACTACGAGGGGGTCTGCATGCCCGCCGGGGAACCGGGCCTGGACGTCTCGGGGGAAGACAACGGGCAGGACGCGGGACAGGACTTGGGACGGGATCCGGGAGAGGACCCGGGCAGGGACCCGGGGGTGCCCCGGGACCTCGTCCCCCAGGATACCGGCACGGTCGATCAGGTCCCTCCGGCGGAGGTCCTGGAGGACTCGTCGGCGGTGGACTCGGGCCCGGGAGACCCGGGGACGACCGACCCCGGCGTGATCCCCGATGCACCGGCCGATCTCGGTCCCGACCCCTGCATGCCGGACTGCAGGGGACGGGAGTGCGGCCCCGACGGCTGCGGGGGGTCCTGCGGGGAGTGCGTGCCCGAGGCGCCCTGCCGGGAGGCCAGTTGCGTGGAGGCCCGGTGCGTGTTCCGCACCGTGTCGGGGTCGTGCTTCGTGAACGGGAGGTGCTGGAAGGACAGCGAGGTCCGACCGGGGGAGCCCTGCCAGATCTGCAAGGCGGGCAAGGACCCGGAACACTGGTCCCTGCTGCCCATCGGCTCCGAGTGTCGGACCTACGGGACCTGTACCGAACAGGGGGCCTGTGCGATGCCCTGCTGGGACTCCCTCGTCTCTCCCGGAAGCAATCCTTGCCCCGATGGCTACCGGGCCTACGACGGGTGCCACTGTCCGGTCCCCCCGACGGGGGTTGTCCAGTGTGCCCGGCAGCAGGAGCGGCTTCCCTGCGGCACGACCGGGTCCTGGTACGGGCAGGACGGGGACTTTCCAACCGGCCCGGTGCAGGTGGAGGCTGCTGGTGGGACCGTTCCCGCCAGCCGGGACGTCGCCACGGGCATCCTCTGGAACGTGGGTGACCGGTCGCCGAAGCGATATGAGGCGGCGGGGCTTCGGTGCTCGGGACTGGGAGTGGTGACGGAATGGAACCTGCCGTCCCGCTGGGTGCTGTTGTCGATCATGGACCTCTCTCGGCCCGGGTGCTGGAACGGAAACCCCGAGGGCTCTCCGCTCTGGCCCGCGGCCCTTGGTGGAGATTGCACCAGCGGGAACACCGTCTGGACCACCTCCTTTCCCGCGGGGGTCGTCGAGACGCCGCCGCTGGTGATCGACTTCGCGTCGGGAGATTGCCGGAGATCCGGGTGGCCCGACGAGACGGCGATGGCGGTGTGTGTCAAGACACCCCGGGGATTGTCCCCCTGGGACCGGAACCGGTTCGTCCGGGTCGCCGCGACGCCCGGGAAGGCCTTTGACCGCCTGACGGGGCTCGAGTGGGACGTGCCGCCGGGGGATCAGGTGGCCGGGAACTGGGGCAACGCCCTGGCCTACTGCACCTCCCGGGGCCAGAACTGGAGGCTCCCGAACCTCAAGGAACTGGTGTCCCTGGTGGACGAGGGGCGCCTGGGGATGTGTCCCGCGTGGATGGAGTTCTTCAGTACCGACTGTCGGCAGGATCGGCGGTGGTGGACCTCGACCCCGGTTCCCTGGAAGGCCCCCGAGGCTTATACCGTCAGCGAGGACGGGGTGGACATCGTGCCGGTGTCGATGGACAAGTCGGCATCGGTGATCTGCGTCCGGCGTCCCTAGCGGCGTCCCGGGGCATCGGTGTCCCGTCGTCGGGCATTCACCAGCGGAGATGGGCGACCACCTGGGCGGACCCGGGGCCGACGGAACCGCTCAGGACGGGCTCGATGCCGGCGGCCCCGCCGGGGGACCGGGGGCGGACCAGGTGCAGGATCACCCCGGTCAGGATCGCGGCCCCGCCGACGCCCATCAACACCCCGCCGGCGATGTCCCAGGTCCGGGCCCGGTCGGCCAGGCGATGGGCCTCGGCCTCGTCCATTCCCGTCACGGTCCCGTCGGGGGCCGTGGCCGCTGACGTGATCCGGCTGCGGTCCCAGGCCCCCAGGCCGATGCCGCCGGCCCCCAGCACCGCCAGGCCCAGGCCGGTGCCGATGGCCGCCCAGGCGCCCCGTCGCCGGCCATCGGCGGCAGGCATGCCTTGTCCGGGGGCCTCCGGCGGGGCCGCCAGGACCGGGGTGGTCGAGGGTGCCGGGTCTGGGACCTTCATGGCCAGGCGGGCGGTTCCCGCCTCGGGGATCTCCAGCGCCTCCATCCGGGCCTCGGGGATCCCGTCGGCCTCCAGTCGGACCGTCCGCCAGCCGGCGGGGACCTCGACCCGCGCCGGCAGCGTCCCCTGGAAGACCTCCCGCCCATCGACGAGGACCCGGACCTCCCCTTGCCAGTCGGCTCGGGTTGGGGTCACCTCCAGGACGCCGGTGACCGGCTGGAGCGCCACCTGCTCGATGTGCCGCGCCTTGGGTTCGACCCGGAAGGATCGTTCCTGGTCGTGGAATCCCCGGGCCTGGACCTTCAGGGTGTGGACACCCGGGTCCAGGCGCCGGAGGGCCTTCCCGTCCTCCAGGGGCAGAGGCCGCCCGTCGAGCCAGACCTGGGCCCCCGGTGGAGACACCTCGAACGCCACCTCGCCGGCCAGGCGCTCCCGGACCTTCCCGAGGCGCTCGTCAACCGCCTGCCGGTACTCCGGCGTCGCCGCCACGGACCGGAACTCCTCGAAATAGCGGAGGGCCGACAGGTCGTCGCCGGTCTCCTCGTAGCAGCGGGCGATGTTCCAGAGGACCTCGGGGATCACGAAGTCCGGCGGGTCGAAGAGGTCGTAGGCGTCCAGGAACTGTCGCAGGGCGTCCTCGTACTTCCCCGCATCGAAGAGCAGTTCCCCGGCCTGGGCCAGTTTCTCGGCCTTCTGCTGCCGGGACTCGGTTTGGCTGGCGGCGGGCATCGTCCACAGCGCCACGGCCACCAGGACTCCGGGGGCGATCCGCCTGGATGACATCCGCACCCTCCCTGCTGCCGGTCCCGGGGACATTCTACCGCTTTCGGCCCGCCGAGGGCCTGGGGGCGCCGGTCCGAGGAGGTGGCGTCCCCGCTCCAGGGACGGAGGAACACCACTACTTCAGGTGGAACTTCCGAACCGGGGGCTCGGGGGAGGGGTCCGGTGGCGGCGGCGATGGCCTCCGGCGGACCTCCGGGCGCAGGGTTCGGGGCACTGCCGGGGCCTTCCGGGGTGGTGTCCTGTCCAGCGACGAACGATCGCCCCCCTGGCCGGCGTCCACTGGCCGGGACCGGGCCAGGGTCCCGGCCTCCGGCTCCCCCGGGCCGGGGTCCGGCGGGCTCCCGGGAACGTCGGCAGCCTGCCGATCCTCCGGAAGGTCCCCTGCGGGGAGATCCGGAGCCTGGGCCGGCGACTGCCCGGGGGATCCATCGTCCTTCGAAGTCCCCCCGGCGGACGGCTGGACCGTGGCAGGCGTCGAGGCGGCGGTCGTTCGGTCCGGCACTCCCGCCCGCCGCACCAGGCCCGTCACCAGCAGGGCGACCGCGGCCACGCCGGCCAGCAGCAGGACGATCCAGCGCAGCCGGAGCGACCGGGATCGCCGGGAGACCGCCAGCAGGGGGGCCGGGGGCTCCTCTGGGGCGGAGGTCCCGGGTTCCGGGTGGTCAGGAACTGGAGACGGGACCGGGGCGGCTGCCGGGACGACTCCGGGCAGTCCCGCGAGGGTGCGCCCGTCATGGAGCGCCTCCAGCGATTCCTCCCGTGGGGGGCTTGAGGGGGTCTGGGGCCGGTCCTCCGAGGACGCGGTGCCCGGGGCGTATCCCTGCCAGGCGGCCCGGGGCAGGTCCCGGAAGGCCTCCCGGAGCGCCTGGAGCATCTCCTCGGCCCGAGAGAACCGGTCCTGGGGCCGGGGGCGCAGGGCCCGGCCCAGCAGGCTTCGGATCCCCTCCGGGAGGCCCCGGGCCTCGGGCTGCGCCAGGGGATTCCAGGTGGGATCGACCTTCCGGGTCAGGATGGCCAGGGAGGTGTCTCCGGGAAACGGGGACCGGCCGGTGAAGACCTCGTAGATCATCACCCCCACGGCATAGAGGTCCACCCGGCCGTCCACCGGGCCGAGGCTCTCGCCGTAGGCCTGTTCCGGGGCCATGTAGATCGGGGTCCCCATGGGCTGGCCGGTCCGGGAGACCTCCAGGTGGGAGGGGTGCTCCAGGACCTTGGCCAGGCCGAAGTCCAGCACCTTCACGAACCAGGGGTTGCCGTGGACCGGGGCCACCATCACGTTCTCGGGCTTGACGTCCCGGTGGACGATGCCCTGTTCATGGGCGGCGCCGAGGGCGTGGAGGACCTGTTCGAAGACCGCCTGGATCTCGGCGGCGCCGATGGACGGATCGCGGGGGCCATCACCGGGGAAGACCTGACGCAGGGTCCGCCCGTGGCGGACGTACTCGAGGGCCATGTAGGGGACCCGGAATCCCAGGTCGCCAATGCCATAGTCGTGGAGTTTCACGATGTTCGGGTGGTCCAGGACCGAGATGGTCCGGGCCTCCCGCTCGAACCGGGCCTCGCTGGCGGGGTTCAACTCCAGCCCCGAGACCAGTTTCAGGGCCACCTCCCGCATCAGGGGCTCCTGGAGGGCCAGGTAGACGGCCCCCATGCCCCCTTCCCCGAGTTTTCCGGCCAGCAGGTAGCGATCGAGGCGTCGCCCCAGCAGGGGGTCCAGGGGGCGTCCCTTCCGCTGGCACCACTGCTTCGCGGCCTGGAACCAGGGATCGGGGATGCCCCGGTAGCCCCGGGCGCTGCAGACCGGCTGCAGGCAGGGCTGGCCGACGGCGGGGACCTCGTGCTCGCAGTTCGGGCAGACGGCCCGGGTCTCCATGGCTTCCCCCTCGCCGACACAGTGTAGCGCATTGGCCAGAGCGCCGGGAAACGGCCGGAGGGGGCAGGGGGGCGAGGCGGGATGGTCCCGAAGCGGCGGGCCGCGGTGCCGGGGGACTCAGTTCGTCCGGGCCAGCTGGATGCCGTCGCAGCCCAGGGGGCAGTCCATCGTCATCACGGAGTCGGCCAGGGAGAGGCGGGCCGTGCAGGCATAGACCAGGCTCAGGGTGACGTCGTAGGCCCCCTCGCCGGTGCGCCGGAAGGTGCCGTTGGTGGTCCCGGTGGCCACCAGTTTGACCTTGCCGTTGCAGCCGTCCTCGGGCACGAACTCGTACACGGTCCCCATGGGGACGAGCACGCAGGCGGAGTACCAGACCGTCCAGCGGCCCTCGACCTCGGTGCAGGTCCCGGCATAGACCGGCCGGCACTGGCCGCCGTTGCAGGTCCAGCCCTCGGGGCACTGGAAGTCGAACCAGCAGTTCCGGGGCGTCTCGGGCACGCACTCGTTCCAGGTCCCGTTGCTCTCGCAGACGAGCCCCTCGCCGCAGTCGGCATCGACGAAGCACTGGTTGCGGCTCCGGCAGGTGCCAACGGGTCCCAGGGCCCGGTCGCACCACTCGTCGGGGTCGCAGTTGCCATCGGAGGTGCAGACGCCGTTCCAGGCCAGCCGGCACCGCGTCCAGTTCCCGTCGAAGACGCAGGCCTCGGTGGCGGCGCAGTCGGCGTCCTTGGTGCACTCGTTGGCGTACTGGCACTGGTTGTAGGGGATCGCCGGCACGCAGCGGTAGCCCAGGGGGCAGTCGGCGTGCTGCTGGCAGTTCGTGGCGTCCAGGCAGACGTTGTAGATGCCGTTGGACAGGCACCGGAAGTCGGTCGGGCAGTCCCAGTCGTCCTGGCACTCGTTGCGGGACTTGCAGGTGCCGAAGCCCAGCAGGCCGAGGTCGCAGTACTCGGAGAGGTCGCAGTCCCGGTCGGTCGTGCAGAAGGAGGGGTTGAAGTCGAAGCGGCACTCCTTCCAGTGCCCGACGACCTCGCAGGTGCTGTTGGCCCCGCAGTCGGCGTCGGACCGGCAGGTGCTGGCATAGCGGCAGAGGGCTGGGGAGGTCCCGTTGTCGCAGTGGTAGCCGAACTCGCAGTCGGCATCGCTGGCGCAGGGGACCTCCAGGACCCGGCAGACGTTCCACTGGGGACCGGGCAGGCACCGGGCCTGGGGCCCGCAGTCCGAGTCCCGGGAGCACTCGCTGGCGGGGACGCAGCGATTGTGGGGCTGGGCGTAGAGGCACTTGAAGCCGTAATCGCAGTCCTGGTGCCTCAGGCACTGCTCGGCGTCCATGCAGACGAAGAAGATGCCGTTGGACTCGCAGACCTGCCAGGAGGCGCAGTCGGCGTCGGTCCGGCACTGGTCCCGGCTCTTGCAGGAACCCACCCCCAGCACGATGCCGTCGCAGTACATGTCCGGCGGGCAGTCGCCGTCGGAGGCGCAGACATCCAGGCCGACCTTGCAGACCTTCCAGTTGTCCTGCTGGCGGCAGATCCGGCCGAACCCGCAGTCGGGGTCGTCCCGGCACTCGGAGGCATAGACGCAGGCGTTGGGGTCGACGGCGGTGTTGCACCGGTAGTGGAAGTTGCAGTCGCTGTGGACCTGGCACTGGTCCTCGGGGACCTGGCAGACGAACCACTGGAGGCCCGGGAGGCACCAGAGGCCCTCGGGGCAGTCCTCGTTGCGGATGCACTCGTTGCGGTTGCTGCAGACGCGCCGGCCGCTGGGGTTCACCTGGCATCCCTGACCGAAGGGGCAGTCGACGTCGACCCGGCACTGGTCCTGCCGGAGGGCGCAGGTCTTGCGGGTGGTGCCGGCCTTGCAGAAGTAGTCCTCGGGGCAGTCGGGGTCCACCCGGCACTCGTCGGGCAGGGCCCGGCACCGGAGGTTCAGGCCGTCATACCAGCACTCGTGGTCGGCGGGGCAGTCGGCGCTGGTCCGACACTCGTCCCGGGTGCGGCAGGTCCCGATCCCGAAGACCTGGCCGCCACAATACATGTCCGGCGGGCAGTCGGCGTCAGACCGGCAGGTCTGGAGCCCGAAGCGGCACTCCTTCCAGTGTTCCACCTGCTGGCAGGTGTAGCCGAAGGAGCAGTCGGAGTCGAGGCGGCAGGTGCTGGCATGGACGCAGGCCCGGTAGAGTCCGACGCTGCGGCAGGCGTCGTGGAAGGGGCAGTCGTCGTGGGTGGTGCACTCGTCGGCGGGGACCACGCAGGCGAGGATGTTCCCGACGGTGCGGCAGAGGCGGTCGGCGGGACAGTCGGCGTCGGTGGCGCACTCGCTGGCGGGGCGACAGACTCGGCGGGTGGTGGGGTTCTGGACGCAGACGGACCCAAAGGGGCAGTCGCCGTCAGCGCTGCACTCGGAGGGGGCCAGCACGCAGATGCGCTGGATGCCGTTGGTGCCGCAGGTCCAGTCGGGGCCGCAGTCATCGTCGGATCGGCACTCGTCGGGCAGGGGCTGGCAGACCCGGTGGTCCTCCAGGAAGAGGCACTGGAAGTACCGGGGGCAGTCGCGGTCCGTCTGGCACTGGTCGGCGGGGCGACAGACCTGCCATCCGGAGGGCCGAGGCAGGCATTTCAGGTCTCCGTTGCAGTCGGCATCGGTCCGGCACTGGTCGGGGGGCAGGGCGCAGCCGAGCCAGTTGCCGACGGGGACGCAGCGGTAGTCGTCGGGGCAGTCGCCGTCGGTGGTGCAGAAGCCTCGGGGGACGCAGACCTTCCGGCCGGAGGGGCGCTCCTCGCAGGCGTCGCCGAAGGGGCAGTCCTCGTGGACCGCGCACTGGTCCGGGAGACGCTCGCAGACGCGCCAGTGTTCGCCATCAACGCACTGGTGGTCTTCAGGGCAGCCCTCGGGGTCGGCGTCTGGGTTGCACTCGTCCGCGGCGAGGCAACCCCACTCGTCGGCCTCGGGGTCTTCGGGGTCGCAGCGGAATCCGTAGGGGCACTCGGCGCCGGGGTCTCGGCAGGAGGCCGGGACCTCGGGGGGGAGGTCCGTTGGGGCCTCGTCGGTGCCTGTCTCGCCGGGATCGGGGGTGTCGAGGGGGGCGTCCTGGGGGAGGGCGTCGGCGGGGACCTCGAAGGGGGCATCGGCCGGCAGGTCGGGGGACAGGTCGGTTCCATCGTCGCCGATCCGGTCGGTCCCAGGGAGGTCGAGGGGGAGGTCCCGGCCGATCGGGACCTCTGGGGCCTCGTCGGCCGCCAGGTCGGTGATGGGGACATCGGCGGAGTCCTGGCCGGGCACGGCATCGATCGGCAGGAGGTCGAGGGTGACGTCGCTGCCGCCGCAGGCGGCCATCCACAGGGCCAGCAGGACACCGGACCGGACAGGCAACCGAGGCATGGGGCTTCTCCCCTGGAAAGGCAGACGAGGCATTTCTAACGCAACGCAGCAAGGCCCTTCAAGTCCCGAAGCGCGTGTCGGGGGGCATCTGGGTGGCGGGTGGCCCGGGCGAGGCGGTTGCCGGTGGGTGGTGGAGCGGGGCGCTTGGTGGCGGGGGGCCCGGGGGCCGGTCCTCCGGACACGACGTCGCCCCGGGGGCGCTGCCCCCGGGGCGCGTCTGCGACCTCGGCGCGCGCGAAGGCATGGATGGCCCCCGCAAGGTCGCGCGCGCCTGCGGAGCGTCCTCCGGGCCCGGCCCCCGGGCCCCCCGAGAGAGGTGGGTGCCAGGGGGTGGTGGAACGGGGCGCTGGCGGGGGATGCGGTTGGTGGGCGGGGCGGTGGAGCGGGCGTCGGATGGTGTGCAACCGGGAACATGGGTGACACGACAGACTGGGCACATCCGTGACTCCTGTTTCTTCGGGGTGGACAGGTAGCCACGACAGGACTCCGGCTGACTGCTTTTCGGATATCGACGCCCGCGAAAGTGCCAGACTTCTGGTCCGCTCGGAAATTCTGGTGGGAGGCGTGTTGACCTGGAAATGCGTCGTCCACTAGGATTCGAAGGCACTGACTTGGAGGAGGAAACATGAGACGCTGGCTGATGTTACTGTCGCTCGTGCTTCTGGGGGGCGCGGGCTGCCACAGGGCGTATCAGGTCATCGACGAGCCCATCGTCGGGGGGCGCGCCAACTGGGGACAGGAACAGGTTGGGACCGCCATCCGGAAAGCCCTGGTGGCCAGGAACTGGTTGATCGTCAAGGATGAACCAGGCCGGCTGGAGACCTCTCTCCAAAAAGGACGGGCCTCAGTGATCCTGGAGGTTGCGTATTCGGAATCTGCCTACAGCATCGAGCCACTGGAACGACGCCATGTCTCCGTGCGGAAGATGAACCAATGGATTCGCAAACTCCAGAAGACAATCCGGCGCGAACTGGCCGGCCGCTTCCAGGAGGGACCCTCGTCGGACCAGGATACCGACGAGGATTAGGGAACGAGGACACGGAGAACCAAGGCATTCAGGGAGACTCGTAGCCGTTGGGATTCTGGGACTGCCAGCGCCAGGCGTCGCGACACATGGCGTCCAGGTCACGTCGGGCCTCCCATCCGAGGACCTGGCGGGCCAGAGTGGGGTCGGCGTAGCAGATTGCCGCATCGCCGGGTCTGCGGGCCACGATGCGGCAGGGGATCGGGCGCCCGCTGGCCCGCCGGAAGGCATCGACGACCTCCAGCACGGAGTGGCCCCGGCCGGTGCCCAGGTTCACGGCGAGCCATCCAGGACGCCGGGACAGGTGGTCCAGGGCCGCCAGGTGCCCCTCGGCCAGGTCCATCACGTGGATGTAGTCCCGGACGCCGGTCCCGTCGGGGGTCGGGTAGTCGTTGCCAAAGACCTGGAGTTCCGGCAGTCGCCCCACGGCGACCTGGGCCACATAGGGCATCAGGTTGTTGGGAATGCCCAGGGGGTCCTCGCCGATCCGGCCGCTCGGATGCGCCCCGACGGGATTGAAATAGCGCAGGGACAGGATGTTCCAGGAGGGGTCGGCCCGTTGCAGGTCCTCGAGCATCTCCTCGACGGCCAGTTTCGTGCGGCCGTAGGGATTCAGGGCGCGCCGGGGGGCGGTCTCGGGGATCGGCACCCGGTCAGGGTCCCCATAGACCGTCGCCGAGGAACTGAAGACGAGGTTTCGGACCCCGGCGGCGTCCATTTCCTGAAGGAGGGTCAGGGACCCGCAGAGGTTGTTGTGGAAGTAGCGGAGGGGTTGCCGGACGGACTCTCCGACGGCCTTCAGGGCCGCGAAGTGGATCACGGCGTCGAAGGACCCCTGCTGGAACAGGGTCCGGAGCCCCTGGTCGTTCCGGAGGTCCAGGGGGTGGAACAGGAGGTCCCGACCGGCCAGTTCCATCACCCGCCGGAGGGCCTCGAAGCGGGAGTTGCAGAGGTTGTCCACGACGGTCACGTCGTGTCCCGCCTGGAGCAGGCAGAGGACCGTATGACTGCCGATGTATCCCGCGCCGCCGGTCACGAGCACCTTCATCGGCCACCTCCGGTGGTCGGGGTCTCCAGAACGGCGCAGTCGCACCCCCACTCCGGCGGGGCCTTGCGGCAGATGGTCAGGGCGATCAGGCGATGGCCTTCGCGGTTCGGGTGGATGTGGTCGAAAGACCGCAGGTCGGCCCGGAGATACCACCGGGGGATCTCGACGGCCTGACGGATCAGGCGTTCCCGCATCGCGGCCCGCTGATCGGGGGGGAGGTCCTTGAGGCGGGCCTGGGTCACCGGGTGGGAGTCCACGGTGGCCCGCAGGGGCGCCTCGTCCCGCAGGGGGGCGTTCCGGTCCCGGAGGTTGCTGTCGTAGAGGTCCACGGCGATGTCCGGGAGGTCTCCCGGCTCCCAGCGGGACTGGCCGTTGGCATGGCGACCGAGGGCCTGCTCCGGCGTCAGGCGGCCCATCACGAAGTCCACGGCCCGGCGGGTGTTGTCCTGCCGCCGGACCCCCTCGAAGCCCGCCCAGCGGGGGTCGCTCTCGTCGCCCCAGGGATTCAGGGTCAGGCCCAGCACTTTGAGGCCGGCCTTTCGGGCCGCTCGGTAGAGTGCCAGCACCTCGGCGTTGGTCAGTTCGGGGTTGCCCACGCTGTTGAGCCCCCCGAGGACGAAGACCCAGCCGGGCCCCTGGCCGCCCCAGCCCTTCGCGAGGGCCGGATTGTCCAGCACCTGCCGCTGGAATCGCTCCCGGATGGCCGTCGCGCTGAGTTTCGCCACGGCCAGGTTCCGGACCTCGAGGTTCCGGCAGGCTCCCTGCAACTGGTCGGCGAATCCCTTGCCCGGGAAGGCCGCGACCGAACCGCCGACCAGGACGGCCTTCACGGGCCGGTCGGTCTGGAAGGTCCAGTCGCCCACGGGCTCGGGGCGGTTGGGACGACCCAGGACGACGGACGGGAGCAGGGCGACCAGGGCCAGCCACCACCGTCGGGGGTGTCGTGTCGGTGTCCGCATCGCTTCCTCCTTCGGAGGGCACCGGCCGGAAGATAGCAGAAAATCGCCAGGATCGCCGTGCCGGGAACCATCCGGTTCCGCCACCTGGGAAGAGGATGCCTTGCGGGGTCGAGGAGTCCCCGTGCCCAGGGCGGAAGGCCGTCTCCTGGGCTCTGGTCTTCCAGAAATGCTCGTGGAAATCGGCAGTTCGACGGGGCCTTGGCATTGGGCCCGAACCGGTGATAACAACCACGGAACCTTCCTTGGGCCTCCCAGCAGATGCTGTTCCACTCGCTCGATTACCTGCTGTTTCTCGTGCTGGCGGTGGCAGGCTTCTGGCTGCTCATCGGCCGGGACCGCCTGCGGCTGCTGTTCGTGTTCCTGATGTCCTGCCGGTTCTACATGGTCTGGAACCCCTGGTACATCCTGCTGGTGCTGGGCAGCGTGGGGATCGACTACACGGCCTCCCGACAGATCGCGTCGAGCCCCCGACCGGGTCGCCGGAAGGCCTGGCTGGCGGCAAGCCTGGCCTACAACCTCGGGGCCCTGGGGCTGTTCAAGTACTGGAACTGGTTCGCCGGGTCGGTCACCGATGCCCTGGCGACGCTGGGTGTTTCCGCCCCAAGACCGGTGCTGGACGTACTGCTCCCGGTGGGCATCAGTTTCTACACCTTCCAGACCCTCTCCTACGTCATCGACGTCTATCGGGGACGCATCCAGCCAGCACCGTCCCTGGTGGCCTACGGGGCCTACCTGCTCTATTTCCCGCAACTGGTCGCGGGGCCCATCGTCCGGGCCCGGGACCTGCTGCCCCAGATGCTCTCCCGGCCCGGCCTGACCCGGGAGCAGGTGGGGGAGGGGCTGTTCCTGATCCTGAAGGGCCTGGCCAAGAAGGTGGTGCTGGCGGACTACCTGGCGGTGAACCTCGTGGACCGGGTCTTCGACCAGCCCGCGGCCTTCACCTCGCTGGAGGTCCTGGTGGGCCTCTATGCCTACACGATGCAGATCTATGCGGACTTTTCGGGTTACACCGACGTGGCCCGGGGATCGGCCCTGCTGATGGGCATCACGCTGCCCGAGAACTTCGATCGCCCGTACCTGGCCACCAGTCCCGCGGCCTTCTGGCGCCGGTGGCACATGACCCTTTCTTCGTGGCTGCGGGACTACGTCTATTTCCCCCTGGGCGGTTCCCGAGGGTCGCCGGTTCGGACCTATTTCAACCTCTGGCTGACCCTGTTCCTGATCGGCATCTGGCATGGGGCCGGCTGGAACTTCGTGATCTACGGCAGTGTCCATGGGCTCGCGATGGTGATCCACCGGTGGTGCTACCGGAGGTCGGGCCGGACCGCACAGACCCGCGACCCCCGATGGCTCGTTTTTCTGAAGATCTTCGGGACGTTCCACTTCGTGGTGCTGAGCCGGATCCTGTTTCGGTCCCCGTCCCTGGCCGTGGCGGGGCAGGTGGTGGACCAGTTGTGGGCGGGGGGAACCTCCCTGGCGCAGGTCTCCTGGGGGATCTGGGCGCTGTTGGGGGTCTCCTACGGGATTCACTTCGCCCCGAAGAAATGGCTGCACCGGGCCCGGGATGCCTTCATCGCCCTCCCGGCACCGGCCCAGGGCGCGGTGCTGGCCCTGGCGGGGGGAGTCCTGGTGCGGATGGCCCAGAGCCAGGTGGTTCCTTACATCTATTTCCAGTTCTGACGACGAAGCGAGGCGAGAATCGCGATGAACCAGGACCCGAACCACCCGGAACCGGGGACCAAGGAGCCCCGGACGACCCTGGAGCAGACCTCCACCGAGGACGGGCGGCAGGGGGAGGCGGGATTCGGGACCCAGGACGCCCCGGCCCTCCCGGCGGGTTCAAGGACGGCCCAGGGCGATGGGGACCTTCCGAGCCGCCTGCCGGCGCTGCGGCATCTGGCCGTGATCCTCGCCGTGGTGGGACTGGCGGCCATGAGCACCTACCTGTTCGATTCGGTGGTGGACCTGCGGCCCTGGGTGCCCGGGGAACCGTTGCCGCTCGGTTCGCTGTTTCGTCTGCAAGCGGCGGGGGAAGGGCACGGGGCGGGTCCGGCGGGCATGGGGCGGGAAGAGCCTCGGGACCTGGAGGAGGCCCGCAAGGCCTTGACGGAGACCCTGGGGGAGGACCTGGCGGCCAATCTGGGGGAGGAGGGCGTCGCCCGGGAGGGGGATCCGGGCGAGGCGCCGATTCCTGTTCCTGGAGAGCCCCACGGGGTGCACGTGGACCCTGCGGAGTGGCACGGGCTGGTTCGGGAGATCGAGGACCCCTCGGGACAGGGGATGGCCCCCTTCTACCGGGCCCTGGCCCAGGTGGCGTCGGGGCAGCCGGGGGCGATGGTCCGGGTGGCCCACTGGGGGGACAGCACGATTGCGGCGGACGACGTCACCGTGACCCTGCGGCGCCGGCTCCAGGGGAGGTTCGGCGAGGGCGGACACGGCTTCCACCTGATCGGCCGGGGCACCCAGCCCTATCGTCACTTCGACGTGCAGTGGGACGACCTCCGGTCCTGGACGGCCCACTCGGTGATCCACGGGGACCGGCGGGACGGGCGCTACGGACTGGGGGGAGCCCTCCAGGTCGGAAACCGGGGGTCCCGGGCGGTCTTCCAGACAGTGGCCAGGGGTTCCGTGGGGCAGACATGGGGCGTCGTCGAGGTCTGGTACCAGGCCCACCCGACCAGCGGGCCGTTGGCGGTGCGAATCGACGACGGGGCGTGGGTGCCTCTGGAGGCGCGGTCCGGGGTCCAGGAGGACCGCTGGTTCCGCCAGGAGGTTCCCGAGGGGCCGCCCCATCGGCTGGAGATCGAGGCCCAGGGGCCGGACGTGCGGGTGTACGGCGTCGTCCTGGAACGGTCCGGGCCCGGGGTGGTCTGGGACAGTCTGGGCATCGTCGGGGCCCGGGCGAACCGGTTGCTCCACTTCCACCCGGACCATCTGGCGGCCCAGGTGGCCCACCGGAGTCCCGACCTGCTGGTGCTGGCCTTTGGTGGCAACGAGGCGGCGGACACCCGCATGAACCACGACCGCTACCGGGAGCAACTGGCCGAGGTGATCCGTCGGGTCCGGGCCGGGCGTCCCGAGGCGGGTTGCCTGTTGCTGGCGCCGCTGGATCAGGGGGAGGTCGCGCCCCGGGGTGGGGTCCGGACGCTTCCGGAACTGCCGCGAATCGTGGAGTCCCAGCGGGTCGTGGCGGCCCAGTGCGGATGTGCCTTCTTCGATACCTGGAAGGCGATGGGCGGCGAGGGGGCGATGGGGCGATGGTACAAGTCCCGGCCTCGCCTGGGCTGGGGGGACTACCGCCATGCGACTCCTGCCGGGTACGAGGTCGTGGGAAACCTGATCTACAAGGCCCTGCTGAAGGGGTTTTCCGACTACCTGGGGCGTCTGGGCGGGGGTCGGTAGGCAGGGCCGTTCAGGGCCTCCCGGAGTCCCCGGAGCAGGACCTCGGCCAGCACTGCGTATCCCGCCTCGGTGAAGTGGACCCGATCCCGCAGGGCCAGGCCGGCCTCGACCCAGCGCTCCATGCCCTCCTCGTGGCCCGTCCCGGCGGCCAGGTCGAAAAAGGCGCACCCGGCCTCCTGGGCCTCCTGGCGCTGGGCCTCGGTGACCTCCCGGCGACGAACGCCCGGCGGCGCCTCCGGGGGACCGGGAGCCCGGGGAAGGGCCCCGGGGCCCACCAGCAGGCAGGAGGCCTCGGGCGCCCAGGTCCGAAGGCGGTGGAGCCCGTCCCGGAGCAGGGCCCGGTAGGCCGGAAGGTCCAGGTCCGGGTCGTAGGCCTCGTTGGTCCCGAAGGCCAGCACCAGCAGGTCCGGCCGTCGCCAGGACAGCGTCTCCCGGAGCAGGTCCTCCCGGGCCTCCAGGAGGTCCTGCAGCCGGGCCCCCGGGACCCCCAGGGCATCGACGGTGATGCCCGGGCGGTGCCGATCGAGCTCGACGCCCAGCAGGCGGACCTCCCCGTCCCCGAGGGTCCGGACCTCGACCGGCCCCGGGCGGCGAATGCGGGGGGAGGTCCAGCGTCGCGCCTGGACCTCCGGGGACCCGGTGGAGACCTCGCCGAGCACCCTGGGACCCAGGCGCACCTGGAAGGTACCCCCGGCGGGCTGGGCCAGGAACCAGACCTCGACCTGATCGAAGCGGGCCCGGGGTTCCCTGTCTGCCTTTGGGGTCATTCGGACGAATTCTCCCGGTCCCGATGCGCTCACGGCCGCCCCGACGATGCCCCAGAGGCCGTCGGCGTCCGGGGTCTCCCGGCCGAAGCGATGGGTCTTCCAGCCATGGGAGGCGTCCAGGTCCAGGGCATCGTGGCGGGCGCCTCGCCAGGGGCGCCCCGGGAGGAGCAGGCCCGGTCCGCCATCTCCAAATCGGCGCTGCAGGGCCCTCCGAAGGGGTCCCGTGAGGTAGTCCGCCGCGGTGTGGGAGGCCCCCAGCACGACGATTCGGGCGGTGCCCCGATGGTCCTGTGCGTGATCCAGGGCCTCGGCCAGGGAACCGAGGGCGCCCCCAGGGGGGTCCTCCACCGGGACCGACCGGGCCAGGGGGTGGACGGCCGGGGCCCTCGGCACCTTCGCCGTTGCCGGCGGGAGCCCCCCGGCCAGCATCGCCGCCAGGGCCAGCAGGAACCAGCGACTGCCAGACCTCATGGCTCGTCGAAGATCAGGAAGATCTCGAAACTCGGGTCCACGGGCCGGGCCTCCCCGTAATCGGCCACCGCATGCCAGGTCCCGGCCGGAAGCGTGGCCAGGACGAAGGGCTCTTCCCCAAAGACCGGCGGGATGCAGGCCTCGACGTGCCCGCAGGTCTCGTCCATCAGGTAGACGTGGCCGGGGGTCCCGTCGAAAAAGCCCATCGATCCCTCGACGGTCATCTCCCGGTCCAGCACGAAGCGCCAGACCACGTCGCCCCCCTGGTGGTCGTTGGCCCAGCAGCCCGGCCCCGGCTGGAAGTCGTCCCGTCGGCCGGCCAGGGTCTGGTGGGCATTGAACGTGGTCCCGGGGGCCACGGGCTGGCCGTTCTCCACCAGGAAGGGGTCCGTGCAGTCCTCGCCCTGGTGGCCGCCGGTGCAGTGATCGTCCAGGAAGCACAGCGGGTCCTCGCAATCGGTGTCACCGTCCTCGTTGTTGTCGATGCCGTCGGTGCAGTCCTCGCTGTCCTCGAACCAGAAGGAGACCTCCAGGGTCCGCCCCAGGGGATCCGTTCCCGCGGCCGTCGGGATCGTCCGGACCACCGCGACCCAGGTCCCCGGGGTCAGCACGGCCCCGTCCTCGGCGATGTTGCGCCCTGCAGGGGAGGTGAAGCAGTCGGCCTCGGTGCCGGCGCAGTCCTCCCGGCGGAAGGCCACGGCGACCTCCACGTCGCCCCCGACGGCCTCCGCCGCGATGCCGACCAGCAGGCTCTTGCCCAGCACGAGCCGGAAGGCCGCCTCGCCCTGGGAGCCATCCACCGCGCAGGAGATCCCGGCGCCCGTGACGGGGCCCGTGACGACCTCGTAGTTCAGTTCGTCAGTGTCGGGGAGGTCGGGGCCGAGGGTCCGGCCGTCCCAGACGGAGAGGGGGGCTTCACAGGTCGCGCCCACAGGCGGGGCCCCCTCGTCGGAGGTCTCCTCGGCCGTCTCCGGGCCGGAGGAGTCGCTCCCGATGCCATCGGAGGGCGGGGAGGCATCATCGGGCAGTGGCGGCACGTCATCGGGCGGCGGTACGTCATCTGGGAGGGCGTCGCTTCCGGGGCGGTCCGCAGGCGACTCGTCGGTCGTCGTCCCCAGGTCGGAGACGCCCGAGACGTCACCGGCATCCGCATCCGGTGACCCCGCCGACCCACCGCCGCACCCCATCGCCAGCCCGAGGGCCAGAACCAGGATGGTTCGTCCACGGATTTGCATCGGGGCATCCTCCGGCGTCAAGACGAGTCAATGATACGCCTGGGGGGCGCCGAATGCCTCCCGAATGCGATCACAGTCCAGCAACGGCATCGATCGGGGGTCCCGGTAGGGGGAGACACAGGCCCCCAGGGCGGCGCCGAGGTAGCGGAAGGCAATGCCCCCGCCAGGCGGGTCGAAGGGATAGGTGCCGTCGGGGGCCTCGGGGTCGAGGGGATGGAGAGCGGCGAGGCTCTCGGGGCGCAGATAGGCGCCGTGGGCCTCCCGGACCCGGTCGTGGAAGAAGCGCGCCTCGCGCCAGTTCAGGGGAACGCCGACTGCGTCGGCCATGATCACGAGTTCCGCCAGGTCCTCGTCGTTGGGCCGGGGCGGTCCCGAGCCGTCGGCCGGGGGGTCGAAGATGGCATCGAGGCGACTTGCGAGTCCCTGGACCAGGGGCGGGAGGATCCCCTGTCGCTGCCGGAGCCGGGCCTGGGCGATGGCGGCCTCGTGGTAGGACCGGAGCATCTGGCCATTGTCGGGCTTCATCGACACGACGTCGTCCAGGAAGGTGATGCCGTTGCCGCAGTCCAGGGATCCCTCGTCGCCACGGCCCATCAGGCGGGTGGCCAGGGCGATCGTGCACTCTGGGTCGAACCCGTTGATATCCATCATGTAATAGGCCAGGTCGTCCGGGGGATACCAGAGTTGCAGGTCCTTGTCCCAGGTGCCGATGCGCCAGCCGTCGTCCTCTACCTGCCGGGCCCAGCGGCGGTAGAGGTCCATCATCCGAACCCAGTCCGTCTGGAGATCCGGGTGGTCCCGGAGGAGGGGGTCGGCCAGGGCGATGGCCAGCAGGAGGTGCCCGATGTCGTCCTTGCTGCGCTTGTTCTTGACGTAGAGGTCGCCCCACCAGGGATTGTCCGGGAGGTGGACATACTGGCAGGCGCCGTTGTCCAGGCCGGGGCGGTTCAGGGAGTAGTCGATCAGCACCTCGGTGCCCCGGACGGTCCAGGAGACGCTTTCGGGATAGGCGGCACGGGTCATCAGCACCGGGGCGTCGGGGACGGAGGACCGCTCCATCGCAAGGATCCAGGACTGGAACCCCCGGATGAGGCGGCCCGTGATCCGGACCCGGTCGGGGTCGTCTCGGAGGGCCAGGGCGAAGGCCATCCCTGCCAGCAAGGGGGCGGTTCGGAGACCGTTGTTGTCGGCCCCGTCGGCGGAATGGAGGTAACGCACCCGGCCGTCTTCCTTGAGGATCCGGACGCCGCTCCACCAGGTGCCGTAGCCGGGTCTGCCCGGGGCGGCGTCGTCGGGGTAGCCGTGGACCCGCTCGTCCAGCAGGTCGAACCATCCGAGGCGGGTCATCAGGTCCAGATAGAGGTCTGTCACCGCCGCGAGTTCCTCGGGGGGCACCGGGTCCCCCACCGGCGGCCGGACCCAGGGGCCATCGTCGCCGTGACCGGAATCGCCGGCACCGGGGTCCTCGACGTCCGGGGGCGTCACCGAGTCCCCGGCGGGGTCCGAGGGCGCATCGGTCGGGCCCTCGCTGCCGGCGTCCAGGGCCGTGCCGTCCTCCCGGGTGTCCTCCGGGAGGTCCAACAGGTCCGGGAGGTCGTTTCCCCCTGGCTCCGCACCCGGGTCCGGGACTCCAGTGGAATCGCTGGCGTCCTGGCCGGTCCCGCCACAGGACGCAAGGCCTCCCAGGACGGCCCAGACCACCAGCAACAGCAGGAGGCTTCGCATCTTTCGTCTCCCGATCGGTCCCGGCCAGAGCATATCCGAATCGTGCCGCGGGTTCCCGTTTCTCGTGGTGTTGGCATCGGTCGCCTGGACGGGCGGTTCCCGACCCGATGCGGGGTCGTGCGAGGGGCACCCGCCTCCACGGGGGGCGCCCGGCACCAGGGCGAGGAGGTCGGGACGTCGCGGAACTCGGCAGCGTCCTCTCCAGGAGCACAAGAAACGTTGGAGAACGGGGAGTTGGGTTGGGCAATTCGGTGACTGTCCCCCGCTTGACCGGGCGGAGCGCGGTGCCTATCCTTCGCGCGGCGCGGCGACGAGGCCCCGGGGATGTGGAACGAGATTGCGTCGTTCAGCCTGCTGGCGTTCACGTCGATCTTCTTCATCGTGGACCCGATCGCCATCGTGCCGGTCTTCCTGGCGGTGACCGACGGTCAGACGCCCGAGGAACGGCGCCGGACGGCCTTCCGGGCCAGCGCGGTCGCCCTGGGGGTGCTGCTGGCCTTCGCCCTGCTGGGCATGGTCATCTTCAAGGTCTTCGGGATCACGATCGGGGCCTTCCGGGTCGCCGGGGGCATCCTGCTCATGCGGGTGGCCCTGGACATGCTCCACGGCCAGAGCAGCCGCACCCGGTCCACCGCCGAGGACCGGGAGGACGCGAGTCACCGGGACGACGTCGCGATCACGCCCCTGGCGGTGCCCCAACTGGCAGGGCCCGGGTCCATCGCCACGGTGACCCTGCTGGCGAATCCCACCGAACTGTCCTGGAAGATCGTCCCGGTGTTGCTTGCCATCGTGGTGACCTGCCTGATCGGGTGGTTGCTGATGCGGGGTGCCGAGACCTTCCAGCGATGGCTCGGGAGCACCGGCAACCGGATCCTCATGAAACTGATGGGCCTGCTGCTGGCGGCGGTGGCCGTGGAGTTCATCGCCCAGGGCATCCGGGAACTGCTGCCGACGCTGGCGCTGCCTCCCTCCTGATGGGACGACCCTGGCGGGGAGAGGGCCGGCGGGGCCGACACCCGGATCGCGGTGTGGGCCTTGCGAAATCTGCGATCCGTCCTGCGCTGCGACGTCTGCGGGGGGCCCGGCCTGTCTCCCGGGGGCGACCTCCGCCTTCCCAGGTCGGGTCCTCGTCGGTCGGTCGAGTTGGACCTTCATCTGCCCTTTTCTCGTGGTCGGTCCCGCTGCTATGCTTCCCGGCGGTCTGACGGGAGGCGCCAATGGGATCTCGGTGGGCAGGCAGGGCCGCGGTGGTGGTCCTCTGCGGATGGATGGGAAGCGGTTGCCTCTCCTGGAAATCGGGATGGAAGGTGTCGGATCCCCGGCCCCTGGCAGCGGATCAGGCTCCGGAGATGCGCCAGGAGGCCCGGGAGGCCCTGTCCCGCAGCGACTCTCCCCGGGGCAGCGAGCGACTGGTCGAGGCATGGACCCGCCTGACGCGGGCGACCCCCGGGGACCGGGAGGCATGGGTGCAACTGGCGGCGGCCTGGAGCCTCCGGGCGAAGTGGGATGCCCGGACCGAGGGGGAGCAGGGGGAGTTCTACCGGAACGCCCTGCAGGCGGCCGAGAAGGCGCTGGCGATGAATCCCGCCTTCCGGGATCAGGTGACGGTGGGGGCCGAGGTCTGGGAGGCCCTGGCGACCCTGACGCCCGAGGATGCCCCGGCCCTCGGGTGGTGGGCCTTCACCCTATGGAACTACTACCGGGACGGCCTCAGCGGGCTGGTCCAGATGACCCAGCGACGCTGGCTGGACCGGGTCCGGGCCGCCGGGGAACGCCTCACGCAACTGGACCCCGGGGCCCTGGAGGGGATGGGGTGGTTCCTCCAGGGGGTCGCCCTGGCCGAACTCCCGGAGTCCCGGGGCGGGGGAGTCGCGGCGGCGGTCGTCCCGCTGGATCGGGCCCTCGAGGTCGCCCCGTCGTCCCTGAGAAACCGGTGGGCCCGGGCGGTCTTCGTCGCACAGCCTCGGGCGGATCGGACGGCCTTCCGGCGGGACCTGCTGCCTCAGGAAGCCGGCGCGTCGCTGCCGGGCCACCCTGGCTGGAATGCCTGGTACGCCCGGCAGGCCCGGGACCTGCTGGCCCGGGAGGAGTCCCTGTTCTGATGGTTCGTCCTTGCGAACAGCCGGTCCCCGTCATCGGGCGCCGAGGGCCCGGCGTCTCTCCCACTGGGGCGGCACCGTGAGGAAGACGATGGCCAGGATCACCACCGCCGCGCCGGCCATCTCGTAGGGGTCCGGCGGCGGCTGCGGGGGATCGGCCTGGCGCCAGACCAGCCAGAGGAGCAGGGAGGCCAGCACCCCGGCCAGCACCGAGGAGCAGCGGTTCACCGGGACCGCGAAGGCGTTCTCGCTCTTGTCCAGCAGGATCAGGCCTCCGAAGATCCCCGTGAACTGGGAGCAGACCCCGATGAGGATGGCGGTGCCGACGATCACCGGGTCCCGGAGCCAGAAGGTCGTGAACCCCTGGCGCAGGGAGTCGGTGAAGTGGCCCCAGGCTCCGGGCACCGCATCGGGCACGCCCCCGGACGCGGCCAGCAGGGCCAGGACCAGCAGGATCACCGGCGTGGCGACCATCTGTTCCTCGACGAAGTAGCGTTTCGTGACATCCGGGTCGTCGCACTTCGCCAGACGGCTCATGAACCGCAGTCGCAGGAAGTAACTGGCCAGATAGACCGCGACGTCGGCCAGCAGGAACAGGTTCAGGGTGAAGCGGCTGGACCCGGGCCTGGGAGGCTCGGAGAAGGCCACGAGCAGCGCCACCAGCGACAGCACGAGCCCCGCCCAGGAGAACCACCGGACCCGGCGGCGCGACAGGAAGTCCACGAGGGGGGCCAGGATGAGCAGGCCGCCCCGCATCAGCAGCATCGCGAAGACGATCGAGACTCCCTCGATGGTGTAGGCCATCGTGGTGGTGATCACGATCAGGCCGGTTCCGATGCCGGACAGGAAGGTCCAGCGGGTCGGCCTGGGGAGGTTCCAGGGCCCCAGTCGGCCGTGGGTGGCGAACCGCCACCAGTCCATCACCGTCAGGAAGATCACCATGCCGACCAGGGAGGCTGCCACGGTGGGGGGAGCAACTCGAAACTGTTGACCGGTGGGCCGGAGCCGATGCGGCCGCTGGTCAGGGCCTTCGTGAGGGCGCTGTACGGGACGTAGGCCAGGAAATATCCCAGTGCGTGACCCCAGATGCCAAGAGAGGGGACCGGCCTGGGACCGGGAAGGGCGCGGTTCATGCAGCGCTTCTAGCGCCTTTGAGCGGCGATTGGCAAGCAGAAACCTGCCGCTTCCGTCGGCGAACTGGGGTCCCGGGTCATCGACAGGCCGGGAGATAGCGGACCTGGAAGGAGGTCCCGGGGGCGGGCATGCAGGCGCCCGTTGCGACGAACTCGACCTGCCAGGGGTTGGACCCGAGGGTCCAGTCCTCCGCACAGGGCTGCCCGTCCAGGAGGACCGAGACGGTCCCTGGCCTGGGGGCCCGGGACAGCCGGAAACGGGTGGCCTGGGGGAAGGGGGCCTGGGCGAACTGCTGGAGGGACTGGGCCAGCGCCCCGGTGCAGAAGGACTGGAAGGCCCCTCCCGAGGACTGGGCGGCCTCGATGTACCTCGGTGCCGGCGCCGCCGTCGCGCCGGACCGGTCGCAGCCGTCGGGGAGGTCCCCGACGATCACGTCGAACCGGCTTCGGGACTCGTTGCCGAACCCCTTCAGTCCCCGCAGGAACTGGACGTAGAAATCGACCGTGTCCGGGGACTGATCGTCCTCGTCGGAGAAGATCACCACGTCGAGCGGCGAGAGGGGACGCAGGAAGCCTCGATTCGGCCCGCCGCAGACTCCGTCGACGCAGCGGGCTGGCGGCGTGCACGGCTGGTCGCTGGAGCAGGGAATGCCCTCGTCGTCGATCAGCGGACTGGAGAGGGCCCGGCGGGCCGCCTCGAGCCCTGCCTCTCCGGCCGAGGGGGAGCAGGTCAGGTCGTTGGTCATCTGGTCCAGCAGGGTCGCGAAGGCGTTGCCGTCGCCGGCGGTCAAGAGCCGAGGGGGGCCCTGGAGCACGCCGACCTGGGGACAGCCGGGGTCCACCGAGAGGCCGATGAGGCCCAGCCTGACCTTGCGGCCATCGGTCGCATAGGCCTGCATCCACGCGGTGAACGCCTTCTTCAGGGTGTCGATGTCGTCGGTCATCGATCCCGAGGTATCGACCACCAGCAGGATGTCCGGGTCCTGGGTCCCCTGGGTGAAGGAATCGACCTGGGGCTCGGGGGCGACTCCGGACCCCGAGAGGGGCACCTGGACCCATCGCCCGCCGCCGGTCTCGTCGAGGACATCCAGATGGCACCGGAACAGGGCCTCGGAAGCGGGCTCGAAGGTGACCGAGAATTCCAGCGACCCCCCGGGCTGGAGGGTCGTCGGCATCTCGGGGGCGTCGACCTTGAAGGTTCCCTCCTGGTTGCAGGACGGGTCCACATGGATGGCGGAGATCCCCAGGGGACTCTCGCCAGTCACGTCGAGGCGGACGGTCCGGGTCGCCGTGCATCCCACGAGGACCGGGTCGAACCGGACCTCGGCCGGGGTGGCCGTCAGGGCCGCAGCCACGAACCGGGCCGACAGGTTCGGCGGGCAATCTCCCTCGGTGGGACACTCGTTGGGCCAGACCTGGAGCGTCGGGTCCTGGGCGCAGGACCAGAGGATCTGGAGCCGGGCCGTTCGCAGGGTCCCGGCAGTGGCCGTGTTGCCTCGAAGGACCAGACGGATCCGGGCCGTCTGCTCCGGGTTCAGGGTCGGGCTCGGGTCGTCGGCGAAGGCGCCCTGGATCCACTCCGGGTCCCCGAGCTGGCTGCCGCAGCGAATCGGATCGCCGGCGCAGGCAAGCAGGTCCACCCGCTGGAACGAGATCGGTGCGTTGCCGGTGTTTGCGACCTGGAGGAACACCTCCCGTTCGCCTCCCGCCGGGACGTCTCCCAGGTCCAGCAGGTCCTCCCCGGTCCAGCCCGTCACCTGGAAGGCGCAGGAGGGCTTCCCCGTGCGAGTGGCCTCCAGGGTCACGAAGGCCTCGGGCCGCACCGGGTCGTCCGAGACCACCCGGATCCTCCCTTGGAAGGTCCCGGTTCCCCCCAGGAGGTTCGTGGCGTTGACGCCGATCTCCAGGGTCTGGGTCGGCATCAGGGCGATCTCCGCCGGCAGGGAGGTCTGGAGGGCGAACTCCTGCCCCGGGTTCTCCACCAGGGTCACCGAGTGCAGGCGCAACTGGTCCGTTCCGCCGTTCGAGATCCGCAGGGGACGCGTCACCGTGACGCCCTCGGCGACTCCGCCGAACACGATGGCTTCGGGGTCCAGCACCAGTCGGCCCGTCACCGGCAGGTCCCCGGAATCGGGGGTCGGGACGTCCTGGGGAGGAGGACCCGGGTCCGGTTCGACCTGATCGGGCGATCCCCGGTCCGGGAGGGGGCCGACGTCCAGTCCGCCCAGGTTGGGATTGCCACCCCCCGAGCAAGCCAGGAGGGCCAGGCACAGCATCCCGAAACTTCGGCTGCCGACGATCATGGGGCGCCTCTCCGACGGCGATGGCCAAGTCTATCACAGGGACAGTCGCCGATTTGCAAGACGGAACTCAACAGATTTCCATGAGTTTGCCGATGTCGCTCGACATCGCGCCCGGCATGGACGCCTCCCGGGGGGTCACCAGGGGGCGGTGACGCTGGAGGGGACCCGGGAGGACGCGGCCCGAAGCAGGGCGTCGATGGTCGAGAGGGTCCAGAGGCTGTCCTCGATGGGGAAGGCGGTGGGCGTTCCCGTGGCCAGGGCCACGGCCAGGTCCCGGGCCTCCAGGGCATAGGCGTCGGCCGGGGGCACTTCCAGGACCACGGGTGTCTCGTTCTCCCGGTGCACCGTCAGTCGCACCGGCTGCCCGCCGGAGACCCAGGGACGGTCCACCTCCACGAGGCCGGTGGTCCCGATGACCCGAAACTCGTGCCGCTCGAAGGTGTCGAGGGCGCACTCGAAGACCCCGAGGATGTCCTCGGGAAAGCGCAGAACGCCGGCCAGCAGCCGGTCCACCCCGCGCCGGTGCTCGAGGGCCGTCGCCTCCAGGGGCGGGCTCCCGAGGACCAGCCGGAAGGCATCCACGGGATAGCATCCCACATCCCGCAGCGCTCCGCCGCCCAGGGCCTCCGATGCCGGGATGGCATCCTCGTCGTCCAGGCGGAAGGAAAAGACGCCGTGGAGGGACCGGACGGGGCCGATCCGTCCCTCGGCCAGGAGTCCCCGGAGCATCGCGACCCAGGGGTGGTGCCGATACATGAAGGCCTCGGCCAGGGGGCGTCCAGCGGTCCGGGCTGCGGTGGCCATCGCCCGCCCCTCCTCCAGGGACAGGGCCAGGGGCTTTTCGCACAGAACCCCCAGGCCCGCCTGGAGCCCCTCGATGGTCCACTGGGCGTGCAGGGAGTTCGGGAGGGCCACATAGAGGGCATCGACCTCCCCCGAGTGGAGCAACTCCCGGTACGAGCCGAAGGCCCGGGGGATGCCCATCTCGGCCGCGAAGGCCCGGGCCCTGGACTCGCTGCGACTCGCCACGGCCCGGACGGACCCTGCCCCTCCGCGCCGGACCGCCGGAAGGAAGGCCTCCCGGGCGATCGACGCGCATCCCAGGACTCCCCAGCGCACCTCCTCGGGTCTCATGGCCTTCCTCCTGGACACCACGTCCTGGGCGGTCCTTCCTATCGGGACAGGGTCGCCCGGGCGGTCCCGTCTGGGCCGATCCGGGCCGTCACCGGGGCCACCAGACGCCCGGCCCGAAAATCGAAGGCCCGAAGGTCCACGTCCTCCCCAGGCATTCCGGCCAGTGTCACGACGATGGCGTCCGGCAACACCTCGATGTCGGTGAATCGCCGGTCCGCCAGCGTTACGAACTTCGCCGTCTCCCCGATCAGGGCCATCTCGTTGGGCAGCACCGGCGCCAGCACCAGGTAGGCATGGTCCGCGAAGCCCTCCGCCGGCGGGATGTCCAGCCGGTCCTGGACCACCGTGGCCGTGCCGCCCCGCCAGTCCCAGGCCACCACCGGCCCGACGATGCCCAGGTCCTCCCGCAGGTCCACGTGCCAGTCCGTGACCTGGTCCGGCAGCAGGTACATGTCGTCGAGGGGCAGACCGTCGTAGATCAGCAACGACCACATCCGGTCCTCATCCGTCCGTTCGGGATGATCCAGGGCCAGGTGGAAGGCCGCCAGATAGGTCCATCGACCCAGGTCGCCCCGGTCGGACCAGGTCCGCACCGCGTAGGGTCGCTGGCCCGGCAGGAAGGTGAAGTCCAGTGGCAGGGCCGGGCGGTCGGGCTTCAGCAGCACTCCGTCCTTCCGGCAGGTCCGCAAGATCAGGTCCGGGTCCGCCTCCCTGATGGGGTCGCCGATGCCGACCATGCCGGCGCTCAAGGCGCTGATCAGGGCCTCCCCCTCGGCCCGGAACTCGCGGGTCAGGAAGTTGTCCTTGAAGGGCAGCAGGCCTACCGCATCGGCCACCAGATTCACGATATGAAAGGCCGGCCAGAAGGCCTCCTTCGCAAAGGGGGTCATGTGGTCCGCCGAGGTCCGGACCGTCACCGTCGCCGGCCGATCCAGGGCGTCCAGCAGGTGGCCCGGTCCAGGCATGCAGATCTGCACCGACAGGCCTCGAGCCGACGCCGCCTTGTCGATCCATCCCATCCACCCGGCGGCCCTCCCGGGGGCCTCCCGGAGCCAGGGCACGCCCCAGTACTGGGTGATCAGCCAGTCCTGTTCGTAGGTGATGGCCCCCCAGGACCGTGCGTCCTCCAGGAACTCGTCGAAGAGGTCCCCGGAGGTCGGGAAGGACATCGAGCGTCCCTCCACGAAGTCGTATCGGTCCCGGTAGGCGTTGTTCAGGGCGAACCAGCGGTTGTGGGTGACCAGGGGCAGGCCCAGGCGCTGCTGGAAGGCCTTGAGCCCCTGGGGAAACATCTCGGGGCGGGGCTGCCACTCGATGAGGCCGCCGGCCAGCAGGCCGGAGCCCGGGTCCTTGAAATACCACCAGGAGTCCAGTTGCAGGTATCCCAGGGGGATGCCCCGGGCGTCGGCGTCGGCCTTCACCTGGATCAGGGTCTCCTCCTCGTTGAGGCCCGGAGCGGTGGTGTAGTAATAGGCCGCCCCGTTGTCGGTCCAGTAGCCCAGCGTGGCGACCCCCGCATCGGCGTAGCGATCCGCCCGGGCCCGACCGTGCTCCTGGCGCAGCAGGTCGCCCCAGGCGGCGATGGTCGCCTCGATGCCGTGGCCACGGACCATCACGAAGCGATGCGTGAAGTCCCGGGGCAGGGTGTCGATCTCCCCGGCGACGCCGTACCGGATCCGGTCCCCGTCCAGCCAGACCAGGCTCTCGAAGAAGTGGTCCGCCGGCGAGAAGACCAGGGTCTCCCGGTCGTCCCCGTAGAGGATCAGGGGACCGTGGCTCGGAGCCCCCCGTCGCAGGGGGGGCATCATCGGGGTCATCTGGAAGGAGAGGGCGTGGCGGAAGCGGGGGTCCACCGGGATCGGGGGATACTCCAGGGCCGGGCGGGCAAACTGCCCGGTCGCCAGACCCTGAAGTTCCTTGGGCTGCCGGTGGACGAACCAGATCGTCTCGGGCTCCTGGACGGCGATGTCCTCGGCGCCGGCAGTGTCCGGTGGGGCCCCATCTCCCGGGTCGTCGATGCCGGAGTCGTCGATCTCCGGCCCGGCATCGAGGGGCAGGTTCCCGTCGGGCTGTCCGGGATCGGGGTCCCCCGCCCCGGACCCCGATCCGCAGGCCAGCAGCAGGGCTGTGATCACCGACAGCGGATGCAGGGCACGTGGGCGCATCGGACCTCCTTCTGGCTCCTGGGTCTCCCTCAGAAACTGGTGACCAGGACCTCCTCGACGGGGCCTCGCCGGTCGGCCCGGCTGTTCACGGAACGGGTGGCCAGCACCCGGTGGATGTTAAAGCGGCGATAGAGGTCCCTCACCAGATCGTGGCCGGCGTTGGACAGCATCACGTGGACACCCCGGTCGGCCAGTTCCCCGAAGACCTCGGCCAGGCGGCGCTGGTCCGCCAGGGAGAAACCGTCAGCGGCGTAGTCGGTGAAGGATGCGGTCCTCGAGAGGGGTACGTAGGGCGGGTCGAAATAGACCAGGTCACCGGGGGCGGCCCTTCCGGCCACGCCCTCGAAGGACTCGGTCCGGATTGTCGCCGCGGCCAGGGCCACCGATGCGGCGCGGAGGGTCGGCTCATCGCAGATCGTCGGGTTCCGGTAGCGGCCCATCGGCACGTTGAAGCGGCCGCTGCGGTTCTCCCGGTAGAGTCCGTTGAAGCAGGTGCGGTTCAGGTAGATGATCCGGGCCGCCCGCTCCGCCAGATCCTTGGGGTCGGCCTCCCGGGTGGCGTAATAGTGCTCGGGGGAGTGTTGCTGCTGGTGGACCCGGAGGTGGTGGATCACCGACTCCACATCCGCCTGGACTCCCCGCCAGGCATCCATCAGGTGGGGGTTCACGTCGGACAGGGACGCCCCTTCCCGGATCCGTCCCCGGTTCCAGAGGTCAAAGAAGAGGGCCCCCCCGCCCAGGAAGGGCTCGTGGTAGGTCCTGAAGGTCCCGATTCTCTGAATCTGGTCCCACAGGACCGGCAGGAGTTGCCGCTTGCCGCCGGCCCACTTCAGGAAGGGGTGGCACCGGGGTGAGGACTCGCGGTCCGCCGGGGCCTTTGGGCCGATCCCGGACCCCGGCGGGGGGCCGGCATCCGGTGGCAGGAGCCATGGTTGCTGCGGGCCGGCCCGGTCGGCGCTGGAGGGTCTGCGGGGCATCGGTCCTTCTCCGGGGACCCGGAGGGATTCTAGACGGAATGACCCCGGTCGGACAGGCGGTTTCGAGGGAACGGCCCGAACGGACGGAAATGCCTGTCTTCCGGGGCGGCAGATCGCTAGAATGACGGCAACTCTCCCGGGGGAAGACCCGATGCGCGTGCTGCTGGTCGGTGCCGGTCTCGAGGAGAACCTCTCCCTGGCCTACCTGGCGTCGGCATTGCGTGCCGCGGGCCATCGGGCCGACCTGGCGGCCTTCGACGTGGCCGGAGAGATCCGGGAGGTGGTCCGGGCGGCCCGGGAGTCGTCGCCGGACCTGATCGGATGCTCCGTGGCCTTCCAGCACCGGGTCCGGGACTTTCGGGCCCTGGCCCGGGCGCTGCGGGAGGCGGGCATCGAGGCCCTGCTGGTCTGGGGCGGCCAGATCCCGACCGCCCGGGCGGCGGGGGTGCTGGCGGAGGTCCCGGAAGTGGACGTGGTGGTTCGCCATGACGGGGAACGGACCCTCGTGGAACTGCTCGAGGCCGTCGCCTCCTCGGGGCCTCTGCCTCGGGCCCTCCCGGGGACGGTCCGTCCCTTGCCGGACTCCTGGCTGGTTCGCCTGTCCCGGGTCGACGGCCTCGCGTTCCGACTGGCCGATGGCCGTCCAGGCATGACGCCGCCCCGGGCCGTCGAGGCGGACCTCGACAGCCTGGAACCCCCGGTCCGGGATCGCCCGCCGGCCCGCCATGCGGGTCTTCCCTTCGCGCCGCTGGTGGGGAGTCGAGGCTGCTGGCAGTCCTGCACCTACTGCTCGATCCAGACCTATCACCGGGGGCGCGGCGGCCCCCGGGTGCGGCTGCGGGGGATCGAACCGGTGGCCGACGAGATGGCGGACCTCTACCACCGCCGTCAGGTCCGGATCTTCTGCTTTCACGACGAGAACCTCTTCCTGCCGTCGCCCGTCGCCACGATCCGGCGGCTGGACCGTCTGCGCCAGGCCCTGGATCGCCGGGGGGTCGGCCGGATCGGGGTCGTGGCCAAGTGCCGCCCGGATCAGGCCACCGCCGAGGTGCTGCAGGCCGCGAGGCGTCTGGGCGTGATGCGGGTGTACATCGGGATCGAGAACGGCTGCCAGAACGGCCTCGACCACCTGGGACGTGATACCGACGTGGCGACCTGCGAACGGTCGCTGCGCCTGCTCCGCCAGGCAGGCATCTACGCCTGCTTCAACATCCTGCTCTTCGAGCCCGACACGACGCTTCAGGACGTCGCCGAGAACCTGGCCTTCCTCGAGGGGGTTCCCGACACGCCCTGGAACTTCTGCCGGGCCGAGGTGTACCCCGGGACGCCCCTGGAGGAACGGCTCCGGGCCCGGGGGCGCCTGCGGGGTGGGCTGGACGGGACCACCTACGACCTGGAGGACCCGGCGGCCGATCGGCTGTTCCGGGTCACCGCGATTGCCTTCGGCGGCCGGAACTTCGGTCCCCAGTCCACGGCCAACCAGGCCTCGGGAGTGGGCTATCTGGCGGCGCTGCTGGACCATTTCCACCCGGGACGGGAGTCCACGACCTTCCTCCGGGAGGCCCGGGGCCTGATCGGGCGGCTCAACAGGGACACCCGGGAGCGATTGCAGGAGGCCCTGGCCTTCGTGGCCGCCGGGCCTGCCGCGGATGCCCTGGTCCGATTCACCGAGGACCTGGCCCTGCGGGTCGCGGCGGCCGACGCGACCATCGGCGCGGCGATGGAGGACCTGCAGGCTCGCATGGAGGCCTTCGGTCGGGCCCGGGCGGACCAGGTGCTGCGGCCCGCGCAGGTCCGACCCTGGGCCAGGGCGGCGGCCGTGCTGGCGGTGACCGGCATCGCCGGGCAGGGATGCCCCTCCTCGGGGGTCATGGACCCCCTGCCACAGGACCTGCCGACGGCCGACGAGGTGATGGTGGTGGACCCGGTTCCGACGGACGTCTTCGAGGACGTGCCACCGGTGGACCCCCCACCGCCCGATGTCCGGGAGGATCTCCCCCCGGTGGACCCGCCTCCACCGGACTCCTGGCAGGACCTTCCTCCCGTGGACCCGCCACCGCCCGATGTCCAGGAGGACCTGCCTCCCGTGGACCCGCCACCGCCCGATGTTCAGGAGGTCCAGGACCCGGACTACCCGGTCGTGGACCCCCCGCCTCCGGACGCGGTGGAAGACGCCGAGGACCCCGGGACCCCCTCGGAACTGCCTCCGGTCGATCCGCCCCCGCCGGAACCGGAGTCGGCTCCGCGGCGGTCGGTGCAGCCCCTGGACCGGTCGTTCCGGGTCACCCTGGTGGCGACGGAAGGGGCTGCCGGCGCCCTGGAGCTGGAGGCCCGGGCCGTGGGGGCCGAGGGCGTGGCCTGGCGCTGGACCGCCCTGGGAGGGGCCCTGGACGTTCAGGGGGACCGGGCCCGCTTCACGGCCGACGGGAGTCATCCCCCGGTGGTGGTGGTCGTGGCCCGGGGACCGGGACATCGCCTGGACGTGGCCCGGTGGATCGTCGCCTCCCGACGGACCTGAGGCCGCCGAGGCGACACGAACGACGCTGGAGGACCCCGCGATGCGATTGTGGTCGCTGCACCCGAGTCTGCTGGACCCGGCGGGAATCGTGGCCCTGTGGCGAGAGGGCCTGCTGGCCCAGGCGGTGCTGGCGGGCCGGACTCGAGGCTACCGGCACCATCCTCAACTGGAGCGATTCGCCCAGGTGGCCGATCCCTCAGGCGCCATCGCGGCCTATCTCCGGGAGGTCCTGGCCGAGGCCCGGCGCCGCGGCTATCGCTTCGACGCCCGGAAGGTCCCGGACCTGCCTCCGCCCGATCCGATGACGGTCACCGAGGGACAGCTGGCCTGGGAATGGGAACACCTCCAGCAGAAACTGCATCGGCGATCGCCGGATTGGTGGCGGTCTCTCGGTACCGCCCCGGTACCCGTTCCCCATCCCCTGTTCCGGGTCGTGGCCGGACCGGTGGAGCCCTGGGAGCGGGGCGTCCGCTGACCCCATGTCCACCGTCCGTGCGGGGCGTGGCGGCTTCGCATCCAGGGAGACAGGGGCGTGGGCGACGACCCCGCGGCCATCACTTCCAGCCGGGTTCCCGGGACTATCGGGGGGCCATGGGGGCCGTGAGGACCTGGAGCAGGCGGTCGTTCGGGGCGATGTCGAGGCCCCGGTAGGCCCGGAATCGGGCCTCCAGGGTGCCCCGGTCATCCCGGTAGGGATCGGGTCGATCGAAGGCCCCCTGGAGGCGGCCCCGGAGGCCCCAGGCCGTCGAGAGGCCGAAGACCTCCCGGGTGACCGGGTCGTCCAGGCGCTTGTAGGTCCAGAGGGACCAGGAGTCGCCCCGCTGCTCCATCCAGTCCACGACCAGCGCGGCGGCCTCGTAGGCCCAGTCCTCGTTCCGGAAGGTCGAAAAACTGCCGATGTAGTAGGGCACCCCCTGGGCCTCCTGGGCCTGCTGGAACTGGGGGCCATAGACATAGTCAAACAGGAACCGGTAGCCGTCCAGGTCCGTGGTGGTCCACTCGAAGAGGTGGGTCGAATAGACCACGTTGGTCCAGCCCTTCTCCGAGGCCACCGGCAGGGTGTCCATGCCGCGGAAGCCGTCGTGGATCACGCAGAGGGTGTCGTCGCCCCGGGCCCGGATGGCCTTCAGGATGCGGTCATACATCTGGTCCCGGGCGGCGGCATCCGGGGCTCCATAGGGCTCGGCCAGCAGGCTGTATGCCGCCACCTCGGGCCGGTCCCGGAGGCGGTCCGACAGGAACTCCCACATCTGGACCGTCAGGGCCTGCATGGCCGGGTTCTGGAACAGGCCCGAGGTCCCGGTGTAGAGGTTCTGGCCCCCGGGGGCCTCCTGGATGTCCACGACCGCCCAGACCCGGTGCCGGGCACACCAGCGCAGCAGTCGGTCCAGCCGCCAGAGGGCCTGGGGGTTCCAGTCGAGGCCGGTGGGCGCCTCCACGTTCGGGCCTCGGACCAGGGACCGGTAGCCGATGGGGATCCGGACCACGTTGAAGCCCTGGGCCGCGATCCAGGCGATGTCCTCCTCGGTGATCCAGGCCTGCTGGAAGGCATCCAGCAGGGCGTCGCGGCCCTCGGTGCCGAACCGGTCCGCCAGGACCCTGCGCAGCGAGAGGTCGGCATCGTCACAGAGAGGAGGCTCCTGCTGGAGCGATGCCATCAGCGCATCGGCCGTCTCCTGTCCCACGGCGGTTGCCAGGGGGCCCCGGACCAGGGCCTCCCACTCGGGGCCGCTGCCCGGGCAGACGTGGATCACCGCCGGATCGCTCCCGTAGCGCGGCCCGACCTGCCGCATCACGGCCATCACGGCCTCCTCGACGCCCAGTTCCCGGGCCTTCTCCAGGAGCAGGTCGTGGCTGGTCCGTCCCGTCAGCGTGATCCAGGTCTCGTGAAAGAACAGGCCTCCCAGGTTGAGGCCCCGGAGGCGGACCTCCCGGCCCTCGGGGTCCACGATCCGGGTCCCTTCGGCCCGGAGGCGCGGCATCGGCGGGATCCCCTCGGCGGCGTCATTCACCTGGTCCAGCACCCGAGCGACGCCTGCCAGGTAGGTCCCCGCCGCATCGGGTCCGGGACCGTTCTGCTGGTCGAAGTTGGCGTCGAGGTTCGTGGTGACCTTCGGATACAGGTAGCCCACGTCGCCGCCGCACAGCCCGATCAGGAAGCGGTCCTCCGTCCGCAGGGACTCGGTCAGGACCGGTTCCGGGGGGGCGTCGGGGTACCAGGAGGGATAGGTGTCGGGTGCCAGGATGCCGCCGATCACCAGTTCGGGGGTGACCTCCGCCGGGAGGCAGAGGATCGTGGTCCGGTCTCCCAGGCGCAGGACCGGAATCGGCAGGTCCACGCAGCCGAAACTGCCCGAGGCCGACGAGCAGGGACCGTCGTCGAAGGTCTCGTAGAGGTAGTCGTCGTAGCCGTCGGCGATGCCGCCCCGGACGGCCATCGCCAGTCCGAAGTTCTGGAGAGGAGTCGGGACCCGGGCGAAGCGGAACGTCGGGACGACCTCCTCGGGGGCCAGCACCGGAGCGCCCTGCAGGGCCGCCAGGACCCGGGTCGCATATTCTTCCCCGACATGGCGAGCCCGGTCGAACCCGGCCTCCTCGATTTCCGACGGTGTCTGCATGAGGCCCAGGTCGGCGCTGAAGTAGAGGGCCATCCCCCCGAGGTCCGCCTCCACCGCGTCCCGGAGGTAGTGTGGGTAGTCCGCCGAGAGGAGCGTGTTGGCGCCCCAGGCCGCCTCCGGGTGGTTCGCGATGGTCATCATCGTGGCAATGGCCGCCCCGGTCGAGGGATCGACGGCCTGGAGGATCCCGATGTAGGGGTCCAGCACGACCGGCGGCACGATGTCCCGGGCCAGGCCCTCGCCGTCGGCCCGGGCCACCCGGAGGCGGGCCGGCCGGAGGTCGTCGTAGGCCTCGACGATGCTGGCCACGGCCCCGTCCACCACGTGCTGCAGGTAGGTCTCGTCCCACCCCGGCTGCGTGTCCGGTGCGAAGACCCCGACGGTGTCCGGGGCCTGGTGGGTATGGATGCTCGCGATGAAGATCCGCTCGGGGGCCGGCGCCCGGTCCCCCAGCGCCGCGGTGACCGCCGTCCGGACCTGATCCACCCGCTTCATGCCGAAGCCCAGCGTGTCCAGTGCCGTGAAGACGAAGTCCTGTCCGTGGAGGCGGACCACCAGCGTCCGGGCCTCCAGGGGGTCATGGCGACCCGTGGGCTGCCGGACTCCGAATCCCCCCATCCACAGCGTGTCCAGACTACCATCCTCATCGAGGTCCTCGAAGGGTTCCCCCTCGTCCCATCGCCCGTTGCCGTTGGTGTCGGTGTAGGGCTCGAAGTCGGGGTCGATGGCGGCCTTCCCGACACCGGCCATCACCGGCTCCGGAATTCCCACATCCCCGGCGGAGTCCTCCGAGGGACCGGTCTCCTCCCGGGCCTCGGCCCCCCCGTCGTCCCCGCCGGCCTCCCCGGGGATGTCCCGGCCATCCCACGGGACGTCGGCCCCGAGGTCGGCCGTCGTCCCCGGCGATCCGCCGCAGGCCATCATCCCGGTGATCAGAAGGGCCAGTCCCTGCAACGTCCTGCATCGGTTCATCCCTGGGTCCTCCCGTGTGGTCGTTCTCCCCGTCGTGCTGTTCCGGGGAGTTCCGTCTTGTCCTTTCATCCGAAACGGCCTATCGTTCGCCCCGGGCCCGTCGGGCTGGCACACAGTGCCATAATTGATGGAGCCTTGTCCACGGAAAAGCAGGCAACAGGACCCGACCTGGAGGAGAAGACGATGAAACGGAAGGCGAGGCGGTCCATCCCGGTGGCCAGGGAGGTCGGCGGGGCGTCCGGGACCGGCCCCCTGGACCGGCCGCGCCGGATCACCCGGGCCACCCGGAGGCGGCTGGAGGCCCGGGAGCGGGTCATCGCCGTGGCCCGGGACCTCTTCCTGGAGCGGGGCTTCGACGAGACCCCCGTCCGGGAAATCGTGGCCCGGTCCGGAATTTCGATGCGGACCTTCTTCCGCTACTTCCCCTCGAAGGAGGACCTGGCCTTTCCCCGGGCCGACGAGGGGACGCAGCGCCTCCAGAACCTGCTGGGGCAGCATCGCAATCCGGAACGGCCCCTGGTCGGCATCCGGGACGCCCTGGCGGAGTTCAGCCGGTGGTACGACGAGATGCGGGAGGAGTTCCTGAAGGAGTGGCGCTACGAGTCGCGGTCGACCGTGCTGATCGCCCGGGGGGCCGAGATCGAGGCTCGGAACCAGGGAGTGATCGCCGACGCCCTGATCGACGTCGGGGTGGCCGCCCCTCATGCCCGCTACCTGGCGTCCGTGATCTTCGGGGGCATCCGGGCCAACCTGGAGGCGTGGTTCGAGGAGGAGTGCCGTCGGGACCTGCTGGAGGTGTCGGGCAACACCCTGCTGCTCCTGGAGGCCATGGACCTGCTGTGGTTCGACCAGGGACGCTTCCGGGTCCCCGACTCCCTGGAGGCCTCCCTGGCCGTGGCGTCGTCGGTCTGGAAGGGCTTCGTCTCTCGCGTGGGGGAACGGGTCCTGGGGAGGACATGATGCATCGGGATGTGGAACCGCGCGTCGCGCAGCCGACGTTCGGACGGGACCTGGTCCTCGGCCTTCCGGTCTGGTACCGGGAAGACGCCATCGTGCTGACCCAGCCGGAGCCCTGGGCCATCTGCCGGGAGTGCTTCCGGGATGGCCGGGTGCAGGTCCACGAGGTCCTGACGATGGAACGATCCCGGGTGGACGAGGTGACGGAGTCCTTCGGCCCGGCCCGGGCGGTCTGGGGGATCGGGGGCGGCAGCGCCGTGGACCATGCCAAGTACGTCGCCTGGAAGCGGGGGATCCCGCTCGTGCTGGTCCCGTCGATCCTCTCGGTGGACGCGGCCTTCACGAAGGCCATCGGGGTCCGGGAGGGGGCGCGGGTGCGCTACGTCGGGGTCGTCTTTCCGGATCATCTGCTGATCGACTACGGGGTGCTCCAGGCCTCCCCGGCCATCCTGAACCGGGCAGGCGTCGGGGACATCCTGTCGATCTTCACGGCCCTCTGGGACTGGCGGGAGGCCGGTGCGAGGCTGGGGGAGGCCTACGACCCGGGCATTGCCGCCGAGTCCCAAGCCCTGCTGGACCGGCTGCTGGCCGGCGGGAAGGACATCGGGGACGTGACCGAGGCGGGGCTGAGGCTGCTGGCGGAACTCTACGTCGGGGAGGTGCGGCTCTGCGAGATCGTCGGCAACGCCCGGCCCGAGGAAGGCAGCGAGCACTACTTCGCCTATGCCCTGGAACACCGGACCCGGCGGCACTACCTCCATGGCGCCCTGGTGGGCCTCGGGGTGATGCTGGCCGGGGCCTGGCAAGGACAGGACATCCGGCCGGTGGCGGCGTTCCTCCGGGACGTGGGCCTCGATTGCCGCCTCGAGGCCGTCGGCTGCACCCGGGAGGAGGTCCTCGAGACCCTGGTGGGGATGGATGCCTACCTCGCCCACGAGACCCAGTTGCTGCCAGGGGTCTTCCACTTCCGGGGGGCGCCGGGTCCGGCCGAGGCCGAGGGGCTGATCCGGCAGGTGGAGGAGGTCCTGGGGGCCCCTGAAGCGGGAGGATGACGATGGAGACGGCCCTGGTCTTCAGTCCCCATGCCGACGACGCGACGATCTTCTGCGGCGGGACGCTGGTGCGACTGGCCGAGGAGGGATGGCGGGTCGTGCTGGTCCGGGTCACCGATGACCGCTTCGACTCCCTGGGACTGTCGGTCGAGGAGACGCTGGAGCGGAACCGCCTGGAGTGGCAGGAGGCGGCGGGCATCCTGGGGGTGGCCGAGGTGGTGGACCTGGGCTTTCCGACGGACTGCCTGGCGGACCTGCCCCTGGGGCGCCTCCGGGAGCGGGCCGTGTGGCTCTTGCGGCGATACCGCCCCCACACCGTGCTGTCCTTCGACCTGGCGGACCGCTTCGAGGACAACCAGGACCATGTCCGGGTGGCCCAGGCGGTGGCCGAGGCCTGCTGGGTCGCCTGCTTCGACAAGCACCACCCGGAGCACTTCGCCGAGGGACTGGAGCCCTTCGCGCCGGCAGAGCGCTGGTACTTCAGCCGATCCGGTCCGGAGCCGAACCACGTTGTGGACATCACGGACCATCTGGACCAAAAGGTCCGGGCCGTCTGCGCCCACCGGACCATGATGCGCCACGTGGTGAACCAGTACCGGCTGCAGTTCCGAGCCGCGGGACGGGAGGTCCCGGCGCTCGATGCGGCGGTGTCCGGCGAGGGGCTTCCGGTGCTGCTCGAGCGCTACGTGGCTGGTGTCGCCGGGGCGGTGGCCCGGGGGGCCGGTCTTCCGGAGGGGCGCTTCGCCGAGGCCTTTCGCCGGGAGGACACCTCGGAGATCGCCGCGCTGCTGTGACCCGGCCTCCCCGGTCGCGGGACGGAGGCCAATGTCCCGCATCCATCCGAAAACTTGACGGAATCGGCTCCCGAGAGTATGTCCGGCTGACGGGTCGATGACCTCGGGCTCGGAGCAGGTTCTCGTGGAGGCAGGAGGTTCGGGGATGGATGCGAGCGGTCCCGGAACGGGGGGAGGACCGTTCTTTCTGCAGTGTGTCGAGGCCCTCGGGGACCCGGTGCTGGCGCTCTCGGCAGATGGCTCCGTCCGGTGCCTCAACGAGGCCGCCACGGAGATGCCGACCCGCTACGGAAATGGCCACCGGACTCCCGAGGCCTGGTGGGAGGCGATGCTGCGGCAGCCACCACCGGAGGGGCTGGAAGCGTGGATCCGGGAGGTGGGGGCCCGGGGACGGCCTGACCGTCGGAAGCACGTCCGGGTCCCCGATCCGGGGCGTCGGGTCGAGATGACCTGGGACGTCACGGCCTTTCCCGCAGGGACGGGTCCCGACCTCCCCGGCGCCCTGCTGGTGGTCCGGGACCGGACGCCGGACCTGGTGCTGCTGGACTCCCTGCGCCGGGAGCGGGACTTCTCCCGGAGGTTGCTGCAGGCCGCTGGCGCCCTCGTGGTGGTCCTGGATCGGTCCGCCCGGATCGTGCAATTCAACCGCGTCTGCGAAGAGGTCACCGGCTACCGGGAGGAGGAGGTGCGGGGGCAGTCGTTGCCGGACCTCCTGTTGACTCCGGAGGAGCGGGCGGGGGTCCTGGAGGTCATCGCGGACCTGGGCCACGGAAACTTCCCGAACCAGCACGAGAACGACTGGGTGACCCGGACCGGGGAGCGGAGGCGGATCCAGTGGACCAATACGGTGGTCCAGGGGCCCGACGGGGAGGTCCTCTACGTGGTCGGCACCGGGTTCGACGTGACGGAGCAGCGGCGCCGGGAGGCCGAGTTGCGCCACCGGGTGGTCCACGACCCCCTGACGGGACTCGCGAACCGGGTGCTGCTGGAGGAACTGCTGCGTCTGGCCTTCCACCGGGCTGAGCGGAATCCGGCGTATTTCTACGGCCTGATGTTTCTGGACCTGGACGGGTTCAAGGACATCAATGACCGTCGGGGACATTCCTTCGGGGACCTCGTGCTGAAGGCCGTCGCGGATCGCCTGCGGCGAGGGGTGCGGAGGACCGACACCGTCGTGCGATATGGCGGCGACGAGTTCGTGGTGCTGCTGGAGCCGGTCTCTGGTGAGGGGGACCTTCCGATGCTGGCGGACCGGGTCCTGCGGGTGCTGCGGGAACCCATGGAGATCGAGGGGGTCTCCCTGGTCCTGACGGCGAGCATCGGCGTGGTGATGGGGGGGCGGGGGGAGTCGTCTCCCGGGGACCTGCTGGCCCGGGCCGACCGGGCCATGTATCAGTCGAAACGATCCGGCAAGTCCCGGTCCTCCTTCCTGCCTCGCCCTTCGACCTCCCCGAACCAGGCTGAGTGACTGTCCCCATTTTGCCTGGGGGCCTCTACAATGGGGACATCGTGGGCAGGAGGGAGGCGATGTCCTGGGAGACCGTGGAGTGGACGATCGAGGAGGATCGGATTGCGGTGCTGACGATCCGTCGGGAGAAGGCCCTCAACGCCTTGAACCGGCAGGTCCTGGGGGAACTGGATCAGGCCATCGGGGAGATGGAAGGGCGGCCGGACCTGGGATGCGTGGTGGTGACCGGGGCCGGGACCCGGGCCTTCGTGGCCGGAGCGGACATCGCCGAGATGGCGCCGATGGGCCCCTCAGAGGCCCTGGCCTTTGCCCGACAGGGACAGGGGGTCTTTTCCCGACTGGAGCGGCTGCCGGTGCCCGTGATCGCTGCGGTGCAGGGCCATGCCCTGGGGGGTGGTTGCGAACTGGTGCTGTGCTGCGACATCGTGCTGGCCTCGGACCGGGCGGTCTTCGGCCAGCCGGAGGTGAAACTGGGCGTCATCCCAGGGTTCGGCGGGACCGCCCGTCTGGCGCGGCGCATCGGCTACGGGGCGGCGATGCAGTGGATCCTGACCGGCGGCACCGTGGGGGCCGAGGAGGCCCATCGCCTGGGCCTCGTGCAGCGGGTGGTCCCCGGGGAGTCATTGCGTTCGGAGGCGCTGGAACTGGCCCGGGAGATCGCGTCTCGGGGGCCTCTGGCGGTCCGGGCGGCGAAGGCCCTGGTCCGGGAGGCCCGGGATCGGCCCCTCGGCGATGCCCTGGAGGCCGAGGCCCAGGCCTTTGGGGGGCTCTTCGCCACGCACGACCAGCGAGAGGGCATGGCGGCCTTCCTGGAGAAGCGGCCGGCGCGGTTCCAGGGCCGGTGATGGCGGCCCGGGAAGGGGAGGTGGCAATGGCACGGAGGCTCATCGTGGGTCTCTTCCTGTGGTCGATCGGGTGTGGCGGCGGTGCGCCGGAGGCCGAGGGGCGACAGGCGCTGCTGGCCTTCGGGGCCTCCGAGCAGACCGAGGAGCCGGGGGGCACGGAGGTGACGGCCCGGATGGACTCGGTGGTGCCCGAGCGGATCTGGGACGGCCTGTTGGGCCTGGCCTTCATCGGGGTCCTCTGGGGTCTGGGTGCCCTGATCCATGGGGCGATTCCCGGATTCAGGCACTACCTGCCGCCGGCCCTCGGGATCGCCATCGTGGTGGTGTTCCTGATGCCCACGGCCTTCTTCCAGTTCAAGGGCGTCCAGGTGGACCCGGAGGGGGTCACCGTCGAGACCCAGACCGGGGGGGCGAGTCGCATCCTGTTCCAGGACGTCGAGCGGGTCCTGGTGACGGCCCGCCCGTGGTATCCCCGCTTCACCGATGCCCGGGAACTGGTGCTGGAGGGCCCCGGGGGCCAGCGGGTGGGCATCCCGTTCTTCGTGCCCCGACGGGAGGCGGTGGCCCGGGCGGTCCTGGCGGGCCTCCGGGACCGGGGGAACGGCAAGGCGCTTCGCTAGGCAGGGACGATGATGGCGCGGCATCGGAAGACCGCTCCCCGGGGACGGCTGGTGGACCCGGGGACCCGCATCCCGCCGCCCGAAGGGGTGCCCGCCTGGGTGGGCCAGGCCTTCGGGGTGGCCCTGATCCTGGGGGACTTCTTCCTGGGGCGACGGCTCGTCGATTCCTTCGACGCCTTCAGCGACGGGGGGCTGTCGGGGATCGGGGACCCCTTCGCGTGGATGCTGTTGCTGGGCCTCGCGGGCTGGTGGGTCGTGGTCCTGGGCTGGTCCTGGGTCGGGGACCCGGAACGCCCGGTCCCGATGTCCGGTGGCGCCGGGGTGACGGCCCTCGTGATGGCCCTGGTGACGGCGGTGCTGCTGGGGACCGGCCTGGGCATGCTGGTGCCGCCCCTGGCGATCACCCAGGGAGACCGGCCCAACGCCCTGGGCATCGGGCTGGTCACGGCGCTGTTCCTGGCCCTGGCGGTCATCCAGTGGTGGCGGCTCCAGGCCGGGGACCCGATGCCGGTCTCCGACCCATCGGAGGGGCCGTTCGAGGAGAGTCCGGAGATACGCAAGGAGTCGCCGGTCCCGGGTCGGATGCCACCAGGACCCGCTCCGGCGGTCCGACTGGTGGCGGCCTTGTTGCTGCTGCCTGCCGGGTGGGCCCTCATGGCGCCGGGGGACCTGCTGGCGCTGCGGGCCCAGGCCGGCATCGCCGTGAACTGGCAGGGGACCCTGGAGCAGGCGGGAGCCGCGGCGATCGCCTCGGTCTTCAGCGCCGGGGCCGGGATGCTGCTGGCCTTCGGCCCCCGGGCGCTGGCATCCCGGGTCCTGGGCGAGGGAACGGGGGCCTGGGCCTTCTTCTCGGGCCTCTGGCTGTCGCACTGGATCCGGTTGGTCCTGGCGCTGCTGGGCTCCTGAGAGGACGGCCCGCCGGAGGCAGATGGAGCGCAGATCGGGTCAGGGCGGCCCAGGGAACCTTCCGGTGGTGCTGGAGGCCCGGGGCCTCTCCCGGGTGTACCGGATGGGGGAGGTGGAGGTCCCGGCGCTCCAGGGAGTGGACCTGGACCTCCGGGAAGGGGAGATGGTCGTGCTGCTGGGCCCCTCGGGCAGCGGCAAGTCCACGCTCCTGAACCTGCTGGGGGGCCTGGACGTCCCAACGGCGGGCACGCTCCGCTATCGGGGCCGGAGGATCGACGGGGCCGACGAGGACGCCCTGACGGCCTACCGGCGGCGGCACGTGGGGTTCGTCTTCCAGTTCTACAACCTGGTCCCGAGCCTGACGGCCCGGGAGAACGTCGTGCTGGTCACCGAGATCGCTGAGTCGCCGCTGGACCCGGATGAGGCCCTGGCCATCGTGGGGCTCCGGGACCGCGCTCGTCACTTCCCCAGCCAGATGTCCGGCGGAGAACAGCAGCGGGTGGCCATCGCCAGGGCCATCGCGAAGCGGCCGGACCTGCTGCTCTGCGACGAACCCACCGGGGCGCTGGACATCGCCACCGGGAAGGTGGTGCTGGAGGCCATCGAGCGGGTCAATCGGGCCCTGGGGACCACCACCTGCCTGATCACCCACAACGCGGTCATCGGCGAGATGGCGGACCGGGTATTGACGATGGCCGACGGGCGCATCGTGGCGGAACGGGTCCCCGGACAACGGGCCGCGCCGCGGGACCTGACCTGGTGACTCCGGGGGATGCGGTGGGCATGCTGGACCGGAAACTGGCGCGGGACCTCTGGCGCCTGAGGGCCCAGGTTCTGGCCATTGCCTTGCTGGTGGCGGTGGGGGTGGCCACCTTCACGGGGGCCCTGAGCACCTATCGTTCCCTCTTCGAGAGCCAGCAACGCACCTACGAGACCTACCGATTCGCCCACGTCTTCGCCTCTTTGCGCCGGGCCCCCGAGGCCGTGGCAGGCCGCCTGGAACAGATTCCCGGCGTGGCCGAGGTCGAGACGCGGGTCATCACCTCGGCCCTGCTGGAGATGGAGGGCATCGAGGAGCCGGCCCGGGGGATGCTGGTTTCCATCCCCGACGGGGCCATGCCCCGGATGAATCGACTGTTCCTGCGGACGGGACGCCTGCCGGACCCCGGGCGCCCCTGGGAGGTTCTGGTCCACGAGGCCTTCGCCAAGGCCCACCGACTGGAGCCGGGCGACGCCATCCCGGCGGTGGTCCAGGGGCACCGGCAGCGATTGGAGATTGCGGGGATCGCCCTGGCCCCGGACTTCATCTACGCCGTGAGTCCCGGGGAGATGCTGGGGGACGACCGGCGCTTCGGGATCCTCTGGATGCAGCGGACCGCCCTGGCCCGGGCTGCGGACCTGGACGGGGCCTTCAACGACGTGTCCCTCAGACTGGCGGCCGGTGTCAGGCCCGCCGAGGTGATCCCGGCGGTGGATCGGGTGCTGGCCCCCTGGGGCGGTCCCGGGGCCGGCGGGCGTGATCGCAACATCAGCCATCGCTACCTGTCGGACGAGATCCGGCAACTGAAAGGGACGGCCGTCACGGTACCGGCGCTGTTCCTGGGGGTGGCCGCGTTCCTGCTCCACGTGATCCTGTCGCGGGTGGTGGCCACTCAGCGGGAGCAGATCGGCACCCTGAAGGCCCTGGGCCTGACCCACGTCGAGGTGGGGTGGCACTATGCCCGCATGATGGGGCTGGTCGTCCTGGCGGGCCTGGGCCTGGGCCTGGCCGGGGGCCTGGGGATCGGCCACTGGTGGACCCGGCTTTACGCGGCCTTCTACCGGATGCCCCTCTACGTGTACCGGATGGACCCGGACCTCCTGGTGGGGGCCCTGGCCATCAGCCTCCTGGCCAGCGCCATGGGGACCCGGGGCGCCCTCCGCCAGGTCCTTCGAATCCCGCCCGCCGAGGCAATGCGCCCGGCGGCCCCTCCCATCTACGGGGAGTCTCCCCTGGAGGCCCTGTCCCGGCGTCTCTCCCCGATGGGGCGCATGGTGTGGCGCAACGTGGGACGCCGCCCGGTCCGGGCGGCCCTGTCGGGCCTGGGGATCGCCTTCGCGGTCGCCCTGCTGATCGCCGGCTACATGCCCGTGGACGCCATGAACGCCATGATGGACATGCAGTTCGGAAGAGTCTATCGGGAGGACGTCGCAGTGACCTTCACCGATCCCCTGGATTCCGAGGCGATCCGTGGCCTCCGGGACCTGCCGGGGGTCCGGGTCGTGGAGCCGACCCGGTCGGTGCCGGTCACCTTCCGGGCCGGGCATCGTTCCTACGCCTCGGCCCTGAACGGAGTGCCGGCGGGGGCGACCCTGCGACGGGTGATGGACCTGGAGGGCCGCCTGGCGGCGGTGCCTGGCCGGGGGGTCCTGCTGACGCAGGCCCTCGCGGACCTGCTGCACATCCGCCCGGGCCAGGCGGTCGAGGTGGAGGTGCTGGAGGGACGGCGGCCTCGGATCGTCCTCACGGTCACCGGGACGGTCCAGGAACCCCTGGGGGCCCAGGGGTGGATGGACCTGGAGGCGCTCCAGGGGTTGCTGGACGATGGCGCCACGGTCTCGGGGGCCGCCATCCGGGTGGACGGCGGCGATCGGGCGTCCTTCTTCCGGTCCCTGCGGGGGATGCCCCGGGTGGCCGGGGTCGTCGTGCTGGCCGCCATGCGGCAGAACTTCGACCAGATGATGGCCCAGTACATGGTGGCCTTCGCCCTGATGCTGGTGGCCCTGGCAGGGCTGATGGCCGCAGGCGTCGTGTACAACACCGCCCGGGTCTCCCTGGCGGAACGGGAGCGGGAACTGGCATCGCTGCGGGTGCTGGGCTTCACCCGGGCCGAGGTCTTTGGCGTCGTGCTGGGGGAGATGATCGTGCACGTGGCGATCGCGTTGCCCCTGGGCTGCCTGCTGGGATACGCCTTCTGTCGGTGGATGCTCGAGAGCCTGTCCAACGACCTGTACCGGGTGCCGCTGGTCCAGTCGCCTCCGACCTATGCCCTTGCCTGCCTGGTGGTGGTGGCGATGACGGCGGTGGTGGCCCTGGTGGTCCGTCGGCGGGTGGACCGGCTGGACCTGGTCGGGGTGCTGAAGACGCGGGAGTGACGGGACCCTCGGGGGTCCGAGGCGGGGAGAGAGACAGGGAGGTCAGAGATGCGGAAGGGCGCCAGGTGGGTCATCCGGGGGGCGCTGGCGGTCGGTGTGGGGGCTCTCCTGGCCTGGGCGATGATTCCGAAGCCGGTGGAGGTGGAGACGGCCGTCGTGGCCCGGGGGCCGATGGAGGCGGTCATCGAGGGCCAGGGGCGGACCCGGGTCCGGGAGCGGCACCTGCTGGCGGCTCCGGTCCCGGGACTTCTTCGGCGCATCACCCTCCGGGCCGGGGATTCGGTGAAGACAGGCGACCCCCTGGCGGTCATCGTCCCGGCGGCGCCGGTGCCCCTGGATGCCCGGTCGCTGGCGGAACTGGAGGCCCGTCATCGGGCCGCCCTGGTGCAGGTGTCCCAGGGAGAGACCGCGGTGGCAGCGGCCCTGGCCGCCGAGGCCCAGGCCCGGCGGGACCTGGAGCGGATCGAGGCTCTGGCGGGCCAGGGGACCGTGACGGCCCGGGACCTGGAGGTGGCCCGCACCGAGGCCGAGGTGCGAACGCAGGGGGTCCGGCAGGCCCGGCTGGCGGTCGAGACGGCCCGCAGCCAGGCCGATGCCATCGCCGCGATGCTCCCCGGGAGGGATGGGCGAGGCGGCGGGGGGCCCGAGGTGACCGTGTCCTCCCCGGTGGACGGGCGCGTGCTGCGGGTGGTCCAGGAGGCCGAGGGCCCGGTGGCCCCGGGGACTCCCCTGATCGAGGTGGGAGACCCCGGGGACCTGGAACTGGTGGTGGACCTGCCGACTGCCCGGGCGGTCCAGGTGCGTCCTGGGAGCGAGGTCCGCCTGACCCGCTGGGGAGGGGATCACCTGCTGATGGGACGGGTCCGCCTGGTCGAACCGTCAGGATTCACGAAGGTCTCGGCCTTGGGCGTCGAGGAGCAGCGCGTGCTGGTGGTGGTGGACCCGGACCCGGGGCCCGAGGGCACCGGCTGGGGGGGGCTGGGGGACGGTTTTCAGGCGGAGGCGGCCATCGTCACCTGGAGCGATCCCTCGGTGATTCAGGTACCCGAGGGGGCCGTGTTCCGCCACGGGGATTCGTGGGCTGCCTTCGTGGTTCGGGAGGGGCGGGCGGTGCGGCAGACGTTCGTCGTTGGTCACCGGGACGGGAGGCAGGTCGAGGTCCTGTCGGGCCTCCAGGAGGGAGACCGGGTCGTGCTGTTCCCCGGGGACCGGGTCACCGACGGGGTGCGGGTCCGGGAGGTCCCCTGAGGGTTCAGGGGCCTGTCGAGGGCGTTCGAGCCATGGGTCCGGCCGGAACCGGGGGATGCCATTCCGGCAGGATTCGGGACAGACTTGTCGTGGGGCGGCGGGGGACCCCGGGGGGACCGGATCGCCCAGGTGTCCCGGGCGACCCATCCACGGGAGGGAGACATCGGATGCAACGGGTGATGCTGGTGACGTGGTGCCTGGGTGCGTTGTGGGCACTGCCTCTGGAGGCCGAGCCCCTCCTGCCGCCGGGGCGGTTCCCGGCGACGGACGCGGCCATCGCGAAGCAACAGCGGCAGTTCCAGGCCTTCAACACGCTCCCCTTTGGACTGTCGCTGAACGTCCACGTGAAGGACCGGGCGGCCCGGGATCGGTTCCAGGCCTTCCTGGATCAGCAGGACGTCGAGGACTACCGTGCCTTCGCCGGCGAGCATCCCTACGATCGGATCGCGATGTTCGGGGAGCACGGGGACCTGGGCTTCTTCGGGGGCGTGGCGCTGGCGGGAACGGCATTCCGGTACATGGCCTTGAGGCGCGAGGGGGCCCCGGCAGCGGTACTGGCCCGGGCCCGGGCGGACCTGGTTCGGGCCGCCGAGGCCTGGCACGTCTTCTATGTCGTGACCGGTGGCCAGGGGGTCGTGGCCCGGGGGATCTGGCGGCTCCAGCCCGAGGACGCCAGTGACCCTCCGATCCCCGGCCTGGACCAGTATCACCCGGTGCCCCTGTTCGATGACCAGGGAAACCCCCTGCCCCGACCCAAGGACAACGGGTCGGACCGCTTCGACAACAGTGCCGGGGTGTTGCCGCCGGGAACCTGGGGCTGGATCGACTCGGCCTCCAAGGACCAGCTGACCGGGCAGGTGCTGGGGCTCGTGGCGCTCCATGACGCGATGAAGGGCGACCCGGACGTGGACCAGCGGCTCGTGGACCGGCTGGCGGAGGATGCCCGGGGCGTGGGGCGCATGCTGATGCAGCGACACGAGATCGCGGGGCTCGAGAACTGCAGCGGGGAGGGGGAGTATGACCTCCTGATCTGGGATGCCGACGGCAGGCCGACCATGCACCACGACCTGAATCCCCTCTCCTTCGAGAAGATCTACCTGCCCGAGGGGTCCGCCGGCTTCAACATCGAGAACCTGGCGCTGGCCATCGGGGTCCTCCGGGGCCTGCACCACGTCACCGGGGACCCGGAGATCGAGGCCTTCCTCTATGACGAGTTCCTGGGGCGTCGGGGCTACCTGGAGAAACTGCGCCACTTCGAGAGCCCCGATGCGCTGAACTACATCTACATGGGCCTGGCGACCAATACCGACAACCCCGACCTGGTCGGGGTGGCGCTGTTCGTGGCCCTCTACACCGAGACGGACCCGGAGGTGGCGGCGGCCCTGCACCGGTTCCTGGAGGAGGGGTGGTGGGCCCCCGCCAGCGAGCCGCGCTTCTGCGCCTCGAAGTCGAAGCAGCCCCTCTGGGACGCCATCTACCTGGCGGTGACGGACCGGGGGACCCCCGAGGCCCTGCGCCAGGAACTGGCCACGTTGCTGCCGGCCTTCCCGCTGGGGGGGTACTGGCAGGAGGACCGGATCAACTGCGACGCCCAGGAGATCGCTCAGGGGTGGTGCCTGGCCATCGACGGGAAGACGGTCATCACGCTGGCCGGGACCGAGCCCGGCGGGCGGTGGCTGGCCTCCGAGGCCCTGGACCCGGCGATCCGGCCCACCTCGGACTTCAATGCCCGGTCCAACGCCTTCCACGTCAACGGGGGGGGCGATGGGCTGATGCTGGCCCCCGGGGGCGACCTGCTGGCCGCCTACTGGATTGCCCGGGCCCTGGACCTCCAGCCGGCCGGGTCCTGGAACCGGTCTCCCTTCGCCCGGGCCCACCGGCCGGTGCCCGGGACCATCCCCGACGGCGGACCCGAACCGGCCGACGACGGGGGCCCCGGACAGGACGCGGGACCCGACTCCCCGCCGGACCTCGGGCCGGGCCCCGACGGGGCCCCGGACGTCCCGGCGAGCCTGGACGATGGGGCGGACGCCGCCGGCCCGGACCCCGACGGGAACGCCCCCGGTGCCGACATGGGACCCGACACCGGGACGCCCCGGAAGAGCGGCGGCTGCCAGGGGACGCTGGCCGGTTCGGAAACCCTGGTGTGGGCCTGGCCGGCCCTGCTGGCGGCCTGGGGCCTGGGACGGCGCCGGTCCCGGATCGGTCCCTCTGGACGTGTGCGATAATCCACCGGCGGACCGAGAGGAGGATCGCGATGCCGGAGGCCGGAGGGCAAGGGGGGGAGGTCCGGGCCTACCGGGGCCCCGAGGATCATCTCCAGGACTGGCTCGTCCGACTGCGATTGCTGATCCAGCGGCACCTGGTCCTCTTCACGGACCGCTTTCTGGATTCGTCGGGCAAGGCCAGCGACCTCTTCGCCAGTCGCCGGGAGGTCGAGGCGTTTTTGGCGATGGAGCCTCCCGGACCGGAGGTGACCGAGGCGCTGCAGGTGATCGAGGACTCGCTGGAGCGCTTCCAGCGCTTCATGGCCGATCGCCTGGCGGCCAGCGCCGAGACGGGCCTCCGCCTGCCCATCGAGGACCTCCGGGCGGCCTTCGGGCTGGACGACCTGGAGATGGACCTGTTGATGGCCCTGGCGGCACCGGACCTGGACCCGGGATTCGCCCGGGCCTACTCCCATGCCTGGGCCGACTTCACCCGCCGGCACGTCGACGGGGCCTTCCTGGCGGACCTGGTCGCCGGCCTGGGACCGGACCGGGACCGGGTCTGGGCGGCCCTGGAGCCCGGATCCCGGCTGCGGCGACTGGGGCTGGTCGAGGCGGGGGTGCTGCCGGACCAGGGGCCGATGACCCGCGTCACCGAACGCCCCCTGAAGGTGGCGGACCGGGTGGTGGGATGGATCCGGGGGCACCGGGAGCCGGACCGGACCGTGCTGGGCCGTGCCGCCGCCTGGTATGTGCGGAACGACCTGCTGGGCGACCTGCTGCTGCCGGCGCCGGTTCGCCGGGCCGTCCAGGAGGCCCTCCGGCGCCAGGGGATGGACCGGAGGCTCCGGGGGGTCGTGCTGGTGGGGGCCGTTGGATCGGGCCGCCGGAGCCTGGCGCTGGAGACCCTGCGGGAGCAGGGCCGTCCGCTGATGACCGTGCGCCTGGACCGGCTCCCTTCGGGGCAGGAGGACCGGGAGGGGACCCTCCGGGGGCTGGTTCGGGAGGCCCTGCTGCTGGGGGCGGCGATCTATCTGGAGGGCATCGAGGACCTGGACCGGTCCGGGACGGGGCCGGCGGTGCTGGACGACCTCTTCGGGGTGCTGGAGGACTTTCCGGGGCCCCTGCTGGTCGGGGCCACCGTGAGTCCCCGGGAGGTCCTGCGACCCCACGGGGAGTTCCAGGAGATCGGGATCCCCTTTCCGGAGGTCGAGGACCAGCAGCGCCTCTGGGAGCGGGGCCTGGCCCGGACCTGTCGGAGGCCCCCGGGATTTCCCATCGCGGACCTGGTGGGGCGCTACAGCCTCTCGGGCGGCGCCATCGAGGCCTGCTGCCGGGCAGTGGGCCGGTGGGCCGAGACGGCGGGGGCGAAGGCCGAGACGCTGCCGCTGCCGGTCGTGGTGGACATCATCCGGGCCCAGTTGAGCCATCGCCTGTCGGCAGTGGCCATTCCGGTCCACAAGGGGGAGGGGTGGGACGATCTGGTGCTGCCTCGGCGGACCCTGGACACCCTCCGGGAGATCGTCCAGTTCTTCCGGAACCGGTACCGGATCCTGCACGAGTGGGGCCTCGGGGCGAAACTGCTGAAGACCCCGGGCGTGCCCTGCCTCTTTGCGGGGCCTCCGGGCACGGGCAAGACCATGGCCGCCTCGATCATCGCCAAGGAACTGGGCCGGGAGATCTTCCAGATCGACCTGAGCCGGGTCGTGGACAAGTACATCGGCGAGACCGAGAAGAACCTCGGCCGGGCCTTCGAGGAGGGGGCCCGGGCCCAGGCCGTGCTGCTCTTCGATGAGGCCGACAGCCTCTTCGCGAAGCGGACCGACGTGAAGACCTCGGTGGACCGGTATGCGAACCTCGAGGTGAACTACCTGCTGCAGCGCATCGAGTCCTACGAGGGGATTGCGATCCTGACCACGAACTTCCCCGGGAGCATCGACGAGGCCTTCCGGCGGCGGCTGCGCTTCTTCGTGGAGTTCCCGTTCCCCGAGGAGGCGGAGCGCCTGCTGCTCTGGAAGACGCTGCTGCCGCCGGAGGTCCCGGTGGCGCCCGACCTGGACCTCGGGGAGATGGCCCGGCGCTACCTGCTGGCCGGCGGCAACATCCGGAACGTGATCATCCGGGCGGCGACGCTGGCCGCCGAGGCGAACCGGCCGGTGGACATGGCCCTGATGGTCCAGGCGGCCAACACCGAGTACCGGGCCATCGGGAAACTGGTCCGGGAGGAGATCGAGTCCTGACGGGGGATCGGACCTCCCCTGGGGTCTGTAGACCCCAGGCCCTCCGACGGGGCCTGGAGTCCCCGGCCGGCCGGGCGCGACGTCGCGGGAGGTGTTGCGGGCAGTCTCGATGCGTTCCTGCCGGGAGGAAGCCGGAGGGGGGCGGGATCAGGGCCCGGGGGGCCACGTGGAGGACCGGGACCGTCCGCCGGGTGCGGCTTTGCGGGAAACTGGAGTTGATTCGGAGAGTTGGCGCTGGTTACTCGGCGACAGTTCGTCAAGGTGGCACGATCCATGCTTGCGGGACCACTGGATGACTGCATCTCCCCCTGGAGGTGACGCATGTTGGGAAGCCTCGGATCCCTGGGGATCAAGAAGCCGGAGGACCTCAAGAAGGCCCTGCGGCCCGACACGCTCAAGAAGGGGCTGGGCGCGGCGATTCCCGCGGGGATGGCCCGGGTGGCCCAGAAGGAAGATGCGCGCAAGTATCTGGAGCAGGCCGGACGCCAGGGCCTCGGGCGCATCCTGAACCGGTTGTCGCCCGACGAGGCGGCGAAGGCCCGGGAGGAGGAGGACCAGGACCAGCGGAGACGCGCCGGGGCCCCGGCAGGGACGCAGGGGCAGGAGGCCGGGACGGGACGCGAGGCCGCGGGGGACCAGGCGAGACGGGAGGAGGAAGGCGGGAGCGGGGCCGTCGGGGCGTCGTCGGGGCAGGTCCATTCGCAGGGAACCGGGGACTCTTCCCAGCAGGCCTCCCGGGAGGGGGAGACGGCGGGGACCCAGGAGTCCGAGGAGGAACGGAAGAAGGAGGGAGGGGCCCAGTCTCAGGAGGCGTCTCCTGGACAGGAGAGGGCCCCGGGAGCCGAGCCGAAGGCCGGGGAGGAGCCGGGGGCATCCCAGGCCGGCGAGGGCGGAGAGGGCGGCGATCAGTCCGCGGCGCCGGCCGGGGAGCAGGATCAGAAGGCCTCGGGGGAGGGCAAGGCGGACGAGAGCAAGGCCGGGCAGGAGGGATCCCCGGGGGCCCAGGCGGCCCATGGGGAATCGAAGAAGAAGGCCTCGCCGACGAAGGGCACTCCAGGAGGCGAGAGGGGGCATGCCGGGGTCGGTGGGCGCCAGGGCCACGGGCCTGCGGGGGGAGATTCCGCCCTCGGAGGACAGGCCCAGGCGGACCAGGGGCACGTGGTGGCGGGTACCGCCGGGGCCGCCGGGCAGGCGGGACTTGCGGGCACCTTGGGGCAGGCGGCCGGGGCGTCCCCGGAGATGCAGGCCTGGATGGCCTCCCACCCGGACCTAGAGGCCCGGAACCGGATCCTGCAACTGGCCACCTTCACCGAGGGCATCCGGGGGCGGACGGCGGATCTCAAAGAGAACCTTCCCAAGAAGACGCTCGGGGACAAGATCCTGAACTGGGTGGGGATCGGGGACCTCAAGAAGGCCTGGAAGAACAATCCCTATCAGGTCAAGGGGCTCGGGGACATCGAGACCTGGCTCGCCATCATCGGCTACGTCCGTCCGGCCCTGAGCCTGGTCGGGGACGTGGCGGACAAGGTCAGCCTGATCACCACGATCGCCTCGCTGTTGACGATCTGGTTCCCGCCGGTGGCCGGGCCCCTGATGGCGATCTCCCGGATCGCCAACATCGTCAGCCTCGTCGTGAAGGCGGCGGACTTCGCCCTGTCCCTGATCCAGGCGGCGCTGGCGGCCGTGCGCATCGGGAAGGAGAAGAATCCCCTGAAGCGTGCCCAGATGGCCTCCACGATGCGCGAGGGGATCCAGAGCGGCCTGATGGCCGGCGTCGAGGCCATCACCGCGGCCATCGGTGCCAAGGGGGCGAAGGGGGCCAAGAAGGGCTTCACCGCCACCAAGAACCTCACGAAGTCCAAGAACTTCGCCGGCAAGACCTTCCTCCAGAAGGCGAAGTCGGTTGCCAAGGGGACCTGGACCGGGCTCAAGCACGGGGTCCGGGATACCTTCACGAAGCAGGGGCTCAAGGAGGTCGGCAAGGAGACGCTCAAGGGGTTGAAGGAGAAGGTTCTGCCCAACATCCGGGAGGCCCTCAGCGAGAACGGGAAGACCTGGAAGAGGACGCTGAAGATGGCCGCGTCGGACCGGAAGGGGCTCGTCAAGCACGTGCTGTCGGAGACCTGGAAGAACCGGGATGCCCTCAACAAGGACTGGAAGTCGAAGAGCGTTGACAAGTACATGTCCGAGCAGTTCGACGAGACCCGATCCGCCGAACGAGGGGCCGCGGTGCGGTCCGGGATGGCGGGCGGCGGGGGATCGCCGGTCTCGGGGCACATCCAGGCCCTGGACAACCTCATCGGCGCCGGGCTGGGGCAGGCGCCTCGGGCCCAGGCCGGGGTCGGGCCGAACGGTCAGGTCCTGGTGCCGCAGATGGTGGGCCCCACGGAGGCCGACGTGCTGCTCCAGCCCGAGGACTACGAGGGGATCGAGGTCCAGCGCAAGGCCCTCCGGGAGATGAAGGGGTCGTTGGACGGGGACATCGCCCAGCAGATCGACTACCGGGATCACCTGCTGAAGACCGTGGCCCCTGCGGCCGTCCGGGGGGGCCAGGAGGCGATGGCGCAGGCCAACGCCGTGGCGGAGCAGCGGGCCGAGAATCAGGCCGACCAGGTGGACCTGCAGAAGAGCCAGCAGGCGACAGGCCAGGTGCAGCAGGCGAACCAGCAGGCCAACACCCAGGGGCAGCAGGCCCAGGGGGAGGCGAACCAGGACGTCCAGGCGGCCCAGCGGGGGATGGCCGCCGAGCCGGACCAGTCCAGGGTGGACCAGGAGGCCCAGAAGAAGGCGAAGGAGGACTACGAGCGGGAGAAGCGGGACTACGAGAAATCCAGCCTGATCGGCAAGGCCTGGAAGAGCGTGAAGAAGTTCGCCAAGTCCATCGCGAGTTTCGTCGGGTCCGCGCTCAAGTGGGTCTGGAAGAACATCGTGAAGGCCGTGATGGACAAGGTGAAGGGCACCATCGCGAAGGTGATGAACTACATCACCGGGAAGATCATGCAGTTCCTGCTCAAGACGATGGGGGGCATGTCGGACAGCGAGGCCAAGACGCTGGCCTTCGGGGCCGAGGCCCAGCAGAAGGAGGGGGAGTCGCAGAAGGCGGACGAGGAACTGCTGGGCACCGGCAAGGTGGCCATGGAGGCGTCGGACAAGGCCACGAAGGCCGAGAAGGATGCCATCGAGGAGGCCAACCGGGCCAACGAGAACATCCAGACCGCGAAGGGCATCCAGCAGGAGATCCAGGGGCAGGAGCAGGCCCTGGACCAGGAGGAGCAGCAGGGCAAACAGAAGGCGGCGGACTTCCAGGCCCAGTTCGGCCCCTATTTCGCGTCGCTCGTCGGTGCGGGGGCCGGCGCGGCGGGGACCGGTGGCGCGATCTCCTCGGCGACGGGGCCTTCCCAGGAGCCGATCGTCTCGGAGCCGATGATCGGGAGGGTCACCGCCGCGGCGACGGCCGTGCAGGCCAACAGCACCCAGAGCGCGGGGCGGCTGGACACCGAGGCCGAGGAACTGAAGACCAAGGAACTGCAGCGGAAACTGAAGGGGCTCAAGGAATCCCTCGAGGCCCAGCGAAAGGCGAACGACGCGGACCGGCCCCGGGGCAGCGCCGCGGTGGGTGCGGCGACGGGTGCCGCCGTGGGGGCCGCAGTGGCCGGACCGGTGGGCGCCGCGGTGGGCGCCGGGCTGGGGGCGACGTCGAATCCCGCCCAGATGTCCGCCTCGGACTACGACAAGATCTACAACGACGCTGCGGCCCGGATCCGCAACGAGGCGGCGGTCTGGGCCCGGCAGGTGGTCCAGGAGCACGGGGCCGGCGAGCAGCAGCGGCGCGGCCGGGTGGCCGCCGAGGCGGCAAAGGCCGCCAGTCTGCCGGGACAGTCCCTGCCGGCGGTGGCGGCGATGCTGAGGCAGGTGGCCCAGGGGCTCAAGGCCGAGGACGACGACATCCCGGTCGACCGGGAGGACGCGAAGCGGCGCCTCCAGGAGGGCCTGGACCACATGTTCTCCTGACCCTTGCTCTGTTTCGCATCCCCTGTCCAGCGCGGGTCGCGGCCGGTCCTGACGGGACCGGGGTCAGGGGCGATCCGTGTCTCCAGGGGCCTGGGAGGCCGGGCGACCCGGGACGCAGCACGGGACGAGAGTCTTCGGGGGGGCACGGAACCGGTGCTACTGGGCGTCCGGCGGGAGCCAGTAGGAGGGGATCTCGCCTCGCTTCATCGCCGCGAGGTCATCCTGGGCCTTCTTCAGCTTCGCGGGTCCGAAGTTCAGACGTCCGGCCATCAGGAAGACCTGGAGGAACCGCTCCATCTCGGCGATGGCCCGGGGCAGGTCGGTCTTCCGGTACACCAGCGACCGGCAGTAGTTGATGTCCGGCTCGTGCCAGGTGTAGGGCTCCAGGTCCTGGAGGATCTGCTCGGCCCTCTGCTGGTTCCCGGTGAAGAAGTGGGCCATTCCCAGATACATCCAGGCCCGGGGCTGGTCCTTCGGGATGCGGGCGACGACCCGCTCGAAGTAGGGGATCGACCGGCGGTAGTCCTCGGGGTCGTGGGTGCTGTTGGCCTTGTAGTACCAGGAGATGGCGGCGAGGTAGTTCAGCACCGGGTCGTCGGGGGCGGCGTCGGCCTTGCGGCTCCACTGGGGGATGGTGTCCTGGGCCAGGCGGCCGCTCATGAGGTAGGTCGAGATGTAGAGGCCCAGGGCCGAGGGATAGTCGGGGCGCAGGGCCATCAGGTGGTCCCAGGGGGCGATGGCCCGGTCCAGTTCCCGGCGGTTCCAGTAGTAGTTGCCCCACAGAAACCACAGGTCCGGGTCCTTCGGGAAGGCGTCCGTGGCGGCCTTGCCGGCCTTCTCCACCGCTGCGGGGTCGTCCAGGTGGATCGCCAGTCGCAGGCGGATCACCGCCTCGCAGGTCTTCGAGACCGGGGCATCCAGCGGCCCGACGGCCCGGACCACCTCCTGGGTCCGGCCCTCCCGGAGCAACAGCGTCCAGGCGGCGATCCGGCAGCAGGCGGGGTCCGGCCCCAGGGACTTCGAGGATGCCGGGACGTGGCTGCAGACCTCCTGGAGGGCCTGTCCGTCGCCGGCCAGTTCCAGGGAGGCCAGGTACTCCGTGAGCAGGTCCTCAGGGGTCTGTTCGACGGGGCTGGCCGCCAGCGGGCGCAGCAGGTCCCGGGCCCGGGACCCGTCGCCGGCCGTCCGGACCAGCGATGCGATCGCCCGGACCGTCGGGCCATGGGCCGAGTGCTTGCGGGCCAGGGCGACTGCCCGGGCCAGGGCCTCGGGGGTGGCGCTCCCGGCCAGGGCGTCACGGACGGCCTGATATTCCGACAGGGCCCCCGACGCGACCTGGTGTCGCGGGGGGCCCAGGAAGGCGATGCTGAGGCCATTGGTTGGGATCTCGGGCATCCACATGCCGGGGGGCGCGCTGCCGGCTGTCTCCTGCGGGGCCGGGGAAGGAGACTGCCCATCGCTCGCCGTGGACCAGGCAAAGGGCACCTCGTGTTTGCGGACCTGTCGGGCCAGGGCCGTGACCAGGCGATCAGCCGCACGGCCTTCTGGTTTCTCCGGGACCAGGAGGGCGAATTTTTCGGTCCGGGCCATGGGGCGATCGGCTCGGGAGGGGTGGACCAGGTGGACCACGACGGTCTGCCCGGCGCGATCCCGGTAGGAGGCCACGACCATCGTCCGCTCCACCCGCACCTCTTGCAGCAGGAAGCCTCCCGGGAAGCCCCGGGCCGCCGGACGGGTCATCCGGAGCAGCAGGTCCTCCTGGCCCGGGGGAACCGTGTACTCGACGGGGGCCGAGTCTCCCGAGGCGGCCCTGGAGGCCAGGGTCCCCATGACCAGGAACAGGCACGAGAGCAGGGACGATCGCAACGACATCCGGGTCTCCCCAGTGGAGTCCGCGGCATCTTATCACACGTGGCTCCAGGAACCGTGGCCCGCCACCGGATGGGGGTCTGATGTCCTGCCCGGCTGCCGGATGCCGGTCATGGCGCCAGGGAACGACGGCCCGGCGGCGCCGCGGGACCTGCTGAGGACCCGGTGGTCGGGCATCGCCGACAGGGCCTCCAGGAGGGCGTCCCGGGCGGGGATGGGGGGTCGGAACGGGCAGCATCGGGGGAACCGCGGTATGCTGAAAGTGCCGGGAAGGGGAGGCCACATGGGCTTCGGGAGACGGTGGATCGGGGTGCTGATCCTGGCGGCCTCCTGTCGCGGAGGGGCCTCGGGACTGCCGGGCCGCGATGTCGGCGACGACCTGCCTTCGGAATGGGGCATGCCCGAGGACGTCGATCAAGGTTCGGACGAGGACCAGGAACCGCCGAGGGACCTGCCCCGGGAGGGGAATGACCAGGACCTGGCCACCGGGGACTCCGGGGCATCGGATTCCACGGCCGTGGACCCGGGAGGCCTCGACCTGACGGACTCAGGTGGCCCGGAGGTCCCGATGGAGGATCTGGCGCCCGCGGACCTCCAGGAGGACGACTCCGGAGGCGGAGACGAGGCGCCTGGGGAGACGGGTGGAATGGACCTTGGGTCGGACGAGGCGCCTGGCGACACGGGCGGACTGGACCCTGGCAGGCCAGACCTGGCCGTGGAGGACCCGGGTGTTGCGGACCCGGGTGCCGATGCCCCCGTGGGGCCGACCTGCGAACGCCTGCTGCCGGACCTGCTGCTGTCCCCTGCCTGGCCTTCCGGTCCCAGGCCCAACACCTGGTCCTGGGACGGGTCCTGGACGCCCCGTCCGGAGGACTTCCCCCTGGAGGGCCTCTACGACGATGAGTACTTCGACGGCCATCGCGTGGAAGGGAGGCCGACGCCGATCCTGCCGCCAGGGCGCTGGGACTGGAACGACGCCGACAACGACCTGGCCAACTGGCGCAACTTCTACACGAACCTCGGGGAGTTCCAGCCGCTTCGGGACGGCTGTGATCGACCCTTCGGCTGGCGCTTCCTCCCGAAGTACCCAGAGGCCGTGGACTTCTCGGGACCGGGGGAGTACTTCGAGGGGTCCTCGGGGATGGACCTGCTGCTGCTGGGGCCCCAGGGCAACCTCTCCAGCATCACGGGATCGCTGGGCGGCGGGCCCGACGTGCTGGTCTTCGGGCGGGCCTGGAGCCTGGATTATCGGACCGGCGCCACCGGGGACCCGGGGGCGGACCGCGACGACGACCTCGTGGTGGCGGGCTGCCTCGACGATGCGGGACTGGACTATCCGGTCCGGACCATGACCGTTCATGCAGGCCCCGGGGCGGACGTCCTCTTCGCCCGAAACATCCGTGCCGCCGCCCTGGACGCTGGCAACGGGGCCGGAGGCCGCACCGACACGCTGGACCCGACCGACGGGGACGACTGGGTGATCCTCGGGGGCAACGTGAAGGACGTCCGGGTCTTCGGGGGCCACGGCAACGACGTCCTCTTCTGGTACGTGGACGAGATGAATGAATCCACCCCCTATCAGGGTGGCGACTTCTTCGGCGGGGGCGGCTACGGGGAGGCGGTCTTCGGGGACCCGGGCATCGACCGGATCGTGCTGGTGGTCCCGGGCGACACCCGGATAGTGGACCGTCCCTCGAGCCCGCCCCAGCGGGGCACCCTGCTGGTGATGCGGGAGAACGGCGGCAGCGATGAGCCCTGGTACGATGAGCCGACCCTCCAGGACCCCTACGCCCGTTACTGCATCACCTGCGGCCGGGGACCCGGAGGCGAGCGGACCCTGTTCGTCCAGTACGCCTCGGCCGACGGTCGCATCGACACGGGCTACGTCAGCGTCACCGCCTTCGAGGAACTCCAGGTGGGGGTGGGTCCCGACGCCCGGGTCTATCGACTGGATGCGGTGGCGGGCCGCGCCGTGGCCGCGCCGGACCTGGTGCCCCTGGATGCTCCCGCCTATCCCTTCGACTGGTGCCTCCTCCGCTGATCGGTACTCCCCGGCGGTGTGCTGATGGGTCCTGGGAGCGGTTGGCAGACCCCGGCGGAGTCGGGACAATGGATCTGTGTCCGGAGGTCGGACGATGCGACGCCTGCCCAACGGGGCCCGGTGGCGGGAGGTGCCTCACGGGGCGGACCGGGCCCTCTGGGTCCGGGGCCGGGACCTGCCGGATCTGGTGGCCGGTTGCGTGCTGGCCCTGTCGGATTTCGGATGGGGGATCGAGTCGTTGCGGCCGGTGGAGGTCGCGACCGTGGACCTCGGGGAGGGACGGGACGCGGAGGGGGTGATCTTCCGGGCCCTGGCCGAGGCCCTGTTCCTGGTCGACGCCCGGGGCCTGCTGCCGGCCGATGCCCGGGTGGAGGTCCTGGCGTCGGGGTCCCTGCGGCTGGTGATGCGGTGTGACCGCCTGGACCCGGCGCGGCACCGGCGGCGGCGGGCCGTGAAGGCCCCGACCTTCCACGGGATGCGTGTCCGGCGGGACCGTTTCGGGGTCGGGGTCCGCCTGGTCCTGGATGTCTGAACGGGTGGCCGGGAGGTGCGGATGTCGAAGAAGGGCAGTCGATCGGCGAGAGGCCCGAAGGGTCAGGCCCTGGGCCCCGTCGAGGCGGAGCGGATCGACGAGGTTCGGCTGCGGATCCCGCGCCGGGGGCCCATGCGGACCGATGGCATCGTCTATGCCGATGCGGACCTGGCCCGAGGGGCCCTGGACCCGGAACCCCTGCGGCAGGTGGCGGCGGTGGCCTGTCTCCCGGGGATCGTCGGGTCCTCCCTGGCGATGCCGGACATCCACTGGGGATACGGCTTTCCCATCGGCGGCGTGGCGGCCTTCGACCTGGAGGACGGGGTCGTGTCTCCCGGCGGGGTCGGCTACGACATCCACTGCGGGGTCCGGCTGATCCGATCGGACCTGGAGAGGGGGGAGGTGGTGCCCCGGCTGGAGGCGCTGGTCCGGGCCCTCTTCGACGAGGTGCCCACGGGAGTCGGGGCCCACCAGAAAGAGATGCGGCTGTCGGCCCGGGACCTGCGGGAGGTCTGCCGGCGGGGGGCTGCCTGGGCCATCGAACAGGGGTTCGGGGAGTCGGCGGACCTGGCGGTGGCCGAGGACGAGGGGACGGTGCCCCAGGCGGACCCCGGGGAGGTCTCGGACCGGGCCTTCGAGCGGGGCTCCCGGCAGTTGGGCACGCTGGGTTCCGGCAACCACTTCCTGGAGATCGGCGTCGTCGAGGAGGTCTTCGACCGGGGCGTGGCGGAGGTCTTCGGGCTGCGGGAGGGGGGCATCACGGTGCTCATTCACACCGGGTCTCGGGGACTCGGGCATCAGGTCTGCACGGACTTCCTGGAACGGATGGACGCCGCGGTCCGGCGGGAGGGCCTGGACCTGCCGGACCGACAGCTGGCCTGTGCTCCGATCCGGTCCCCGGAAGGGCGGTCCTACCTGGCGGCGATGAACGCGGCGGCCAACGTTGCCCTGGCGAACCGCCAGATGATCACGGCCGAGGTGCGCCGGGCCTTCGAGACGGTCTTCGGGGGCCGCTGGCAGGACCTGGGCCTCCGGGTGGTCCAGGACGTCGCGCACAACATCGCCCGCATCGAGGAGCACGAGGTCGCCGGGCGCCGGAGGCGCCTCTGCGTGCACCGGAAGGGGGCCACCCGGGCCTTGCCCCCGGGACATCCCCTGTGCCCTGGCCCCTATCGGTCAGTGGGCCAGCCCGTGCTGGTCCCCGGGGACATGGGCCGGGAGTCCTTCGTGCTGGTGGGGACCGAGGGGGCGGTCCGGGAGTCCTTCGCCTCGGCCTGCCATGGCGCCGGCAGGCTCCTGTCGCGCTCGAGCGCCATCCGGCAGGTGGGGCGCCGGGACCTGGCCGCGGAACTCCGGGGTCGGGGGATCGTGGCTCGTGCCGCCAGCCGGGAGACCCTGGCCGAGGAGGCCCCCGAGGCCTACAAGGACGTCGCCGCCGTGGTCCGGGTGGTTCATCGGGCCGGCCTCGCACGGCCCGTGGCCCGCATCCGTCCCCTGGGCGTCGCCAAGGGCTAGGCCGTTGGCCCGGGGAGGAACTACTGGAACAGGAAGGCCTGGGCCAGCATCCAGACCCCGAGCAAGGACACGGTCCAACCGATCAACTTCTTGAGCGTTTCCTTCCGATAGCGTTTCGTGTGGCTGGCGCCCAGCAGGGATCCCAGGGCCGTCACCGGAACCAGCACGAGCAGCGCCCGGATGTCCAGGAATCCTCCCTGGATGGCCCCAATGGTCCCGAAGAGGCCCGTCAAGCAGCCGATGGCCAGGTTGGTTCCCACGGCCACCTCCGGCTTCATTCCCAGGACCCGGATCATCGCCGGCAGCCGGAGGCTTCCCATCATGAGTCCGACAATGCCCGACAGTCCTCCCAGGACGATGCCCGTCAGGACCTCGAATCCCACCCGGAAGTGGGCCCCGGGGAGCGGGGCCTTGGATTCCTTGAAGATCGCCAGTTGAAGCCCGGAACCCAGCAGAACCAGTCCAATCACGATCGACGTCAGACCTGCGTCCAGCCGGGAGGAAAAGTGCGCCCCCAGCCACGCACTGATTCCCGAAGGGATCCCGATGGTCATCAGCATTCGCCAGGAAACCCGCCCTTCCCGGGCGTGCTGGAGGCTCCCGGAAAGGGCTCCCGCGGCCGAGACTGCGAGGTTCGTGGCGGTTCCGCCCGGTACCGATCCCAGGTACATCACCAGGAGCGGCAGGCGGAAGTGTCCTCCGACCATTCCGATCGAGGCCCCGAAGAAGGCGATCACGAAGGAGAGGACGGCGATGGGCACCAGCATCCACGGTTCCGGCGAGGCCATCGGCATCCCCCGAGTCACCGGTCTATACAACGAACGGGGTCGGAGATCCAAGGCCCCGCCGAGGACCCCTCCGGGACCGCCAACGAGGCATCACAGGGCCCGGGAGATTCCCTCCACGCCCGGGGGCAGGGGGCGGCCGGCCAGGGCCGCGAAGGTCGGGTAGAGGTCCACCGTGCGCATGGGTCCCTCCCGGAGGGGGACCGTGCAGAGGACCGGCACGTGGGCATGCTCCCGGTGGAGCCCGCCGTGGGTCCCGTGGGGCTCCTGGTACTCGAACCAGTCCCGGAGGTCGAAGCCCAGGCGGGATGTCACCAGCAGGTCCCCCGCCCGGTGGGAACGGGCCCAGGTCAGCAGGCCCCAGGGCGCATCGGGATAGGCCGTGTCCTCGGTCAGGGTCAGGCACTCCTCGGGGGTCATCCGTTCGGGCAACGACGGAAATCCGAAGGGGTCCTGGCCCTGCACCCGGTAGGTGAGGCCCTCGGGCGTCTCGGCCATCCAGGCGGCCCCCTGGCGCGACCGGACCTGGAGACCCCCCTCCTCCCGCCAGGCCACATGGTCGATGGCCTCGTGTTCCAGCAGGCCCAGTGCGAAGTCCCGGAAGAGGTCCGGTTCCGGGCGTCCCCGGTCCCAGCCGGCGCCCCGGAAATAGACGTTGGCCATGCCGTTGCCTGAGGGCAGCACCACTGCCCGGGCGCCCCGGAGGGGCGTGGGCCAGCGGCGGTAGGTCGTCGTGCGCCCGAAGGCCCGTTCCACGTGGCGATCCAGCGGGAAATGGGTGTGGGTCGGGCTCTGGCCGTGGTCGCTGGACAGGACCACCAGGGTGGAGTCGGCCTCGCCCCGCCGGGCCAGGCGGTCCATCAGGCGGGCCACCCGCCCGTCCATGCGGCGGTAGGCCTCCTGGGCCTCGGGGGAGGTGGGGCCGAAGCGATGCCCGAGTTCGTCGGGAGCAGGCACGACGGTGAAGACGAAGGAGGCCCCCGTCTCGAGGGCCCGGTCCTGGGCCGCCTCGGCGTCGTCGTCACATTGGTGCCAGTTCCTGGTCAGGAAGCCCCGAAGGAAGGACGTCACCTTGGTCCAGCGGGTCAGGAGGGCCTCGGGAGGGCTGCCCCGGGTGTACCACCCGAAGACGTAGCGGACGTCCGGCCAGACCGCCGCCAGCGTCGGGGTGTCCGGTGCCAGGTCCCGGTTGAAGTTCGATACCTTCCGCAGGGTCAGGTAGGACCGGGTCGCCTCGTACGTTCCCCGTCGGGCCATCACCTCCCGGTCGAACCAGTAGATGCCCGGCGCCCCCAGGGTCCCGGGGTGGCAACCGGTCATGAACGGCAGGTGGGCCGGTCCCGAGACCGTCGGGAAGCATGCCACGGCCCGGCGGATGCGCCCCTCGGGCACCAGGTGCCGGGCGATGTGGGGCAGTTCTCCGGCCTCCAGCAACTGCTGAAAGACGTCCCAACGGGCACCGTCGAACAGCATGAACACCACGCGGCGAAACGGTTTCATCGCGCCCCCATGGCAGAAGGGGTCACCTGGTACACCCGGATCGATGCACCCACCCGGCGGTCCGGCGGACGGTCCCCCAGGAAGGGGAAGATGCCCCGGGGGTGATCCTCGGACCGCAGCAGGTAGCGATTCTCGCTGATGTAGAGCAGGAAAGGCTGCGTTGGCAACGGCTGGTCCGGGGTCCACTCCTGGACCGGCGTTCCGTAATCCGAGGGCCGGGCGGCCCCGAAGACCGAGGCGATGCAGGGCGAATCCCCTGTGCAGTGGGCCCGGGCATCGGCGTCCAGCCGCGGGAGGTCCTGGCCCCAGTCCAGGTTGCTGTCGGCCAGATGCCGCCAGCCGTTGTCGGGGCCGCCGGCCAGCGGGTTGAAGTAGGCCAGGGGGTCCGGCCAGGCGGCGATCCCGGACCCGACGTGGGCCACGACCAAGGTCGCGGCGGCGGCTCCCGCCAGGGCCGTCGGGAGTCGATCCCGGGCCCGGATGGCGAGGCGGTGGCGGGCCTCCCAGGCGGTGGTGCACGCCTTCGCGGCGACGGCTCCCAGGGCCATGGCGATCCAGGGGAACGCCGGCAGCAGGTAGCGGTGGCCGATGTTGATCGACTGGAGCGAGCAGACCAGGAACCAGATCAGGGGGACCAGCACCAGGGCCTTCCAGGTCGGCAGGGCTGGGAGCGTCCCCGGCGACGGTTCTCCCAGGAGGTGGTCCCGGCGGGCCAGGCGGGACAGCCCCGCGGCGATTCCCCAGGCCAGCAGGGCCAGGAAGGGCAGGGTGCTCTTGTAGATCGTGGTCATCAGGTAGTACTGCGGGAAACCGGTCCGGCGGTACTCCCCGTCCAGGTACTGGTAGAAGTTCCGGTCCTCCCAGGCGTCCTGCCTGGCGGCGTGGAAGACCTGTGCCCCGAGGCCCTTCCAGAAGGAGTAGGCCGGGATGGGCAGGGAGACCAGCGTCGCGGTGGACAGGTGCAGGGCCTCGGCGGCCCGGTCCAGGCCCCGGGAGACGGCCTCGGCCTCCCGGATCGCGGTCACCTGAGGGTCCTCGGCGATGGATCGGACCTCAAAGCGATAGCAGGCGAAGATGATCCCTGCGACCAGTCCCAGGGAGGCCAGATGCCATCGCCACCCCGGCAGCCCGAGGGGACCGTGCCGGAGGCGCCAGGCCAGTCCCAGGGCCCCGAGGATCGGCAGCAGGGCCAGCGCGGCGAACTTCGTCAACAGCGCTCCGGCGAAGGCCGCAGAAAAGACCAGCATCCGGCGGCCGCTCGGGGCCTGGAGGAGCCGCTCGAAGGCCAGCACCGCCGCGAGGACCCAGAAGGTCAGGGCCAGGTCCGTCGTCGCCAGGGTTCCGTGGGCCAGGAAGGTCGGCTCGAAGGCCAGCAGCGCCCCGGCGAAGAGGCCCGCCAGCACGCCGAAGCGCCGGCGGGCGATCCAGGCCGTCCAGGCCACCGTGGCCAGCGAGAGGATCAGGATCGGGAGGCGGGCCAGGTCCAGGACCGTGCGCCAGGGCAGGGTGTTGCGGAACAGGAAGTCCCGCCCGTAGGGGTGCCACCGGATGCCCAGGTCCGGCGAGTCCTCGTGGGCCTCCACGCCGGCAATCAGCAGCGGGATCGCCATCAGATAGCGGGCCAGCGGCGGATGGGTCGGGTCGGCGTGCTGCCCGGTCCGGACCAGGGCCACCCCCGAGGGGAAGTTCGCCAGTTCATCGTTCACCGGGCCCCACTGGCGCTGGACGGTCCATTGCAGGGCCCCGGCCCCCAGCAGGATGGCCAGCAGGCCCGCCAGGAACCAGCGGGAACCGGAGGCCTCAGGTCCCATGAGTCCTCCTGCCGGTGACCAGCACGATCAGCAGGCCCAGGGCGATCCAGAGGAGTCCCCGGACCCGCCTGATCAGGCTGAACACGACGCCGGTGGCCGGGTCCAGCGAGAGGACCTGGAACAGCAGGTAGTGTCCTCCCTCCGCCGCGCCGATCTGCAAGGGGATGAAGGCGAAGACCAGGTTGAGCAGCACGCTGATCGTCTGGATGAAGAGGGCGGTCAGCAGGTTCACCGGGGCGCCCATGAGCCACAGGATCCACCAGGCGTCGATCGTCGCGATGGCCCGGGAGGCGAGGTGCCAGCCCAGCGACATGGCGAAGGCCCCCCGCCGGGAGGCGTAGAACTCCCGGATGGCCAGGTCGATGCGCCGGGCCGCCGGCAGGTGTCGTTCCACGAACCGGCGCGACAGGCCCAGGCGCCCTCCCAGGGAGAGGCCCTTCTGGAGCAGACCGCTGGCCTGGGCCGCCACGGCCAGGGCGATGGCCAGGGTGACCACCCCGAAGGCCGCCACGAGCCCTGCCTGGACCGGTCGTTCCAGGGGCAGCACGAAGAGGGAGATTCCCAGCCCGATTCCCAGGAAGACGATCGTCGCGACGTACTTCAGGGTGTTGTCCACGACCAGCGACGACACGACCTGGTCCGCCGGAAGGCGGTCCCGAAACATGAGGCCCTTGACCGGTTCGCCTCCGAGGTTCATGAGCGGCGTGGCATTGTTGAGGGCCTCCCCGGCCACCTGGGCCAGCACCAGTCGCCCGGCGCGCCCCGGGAACCGGGTCTCGCGGCCCAGCACGGCTCCCCAGCCCATTGCATCGGCGGCGTACCAGAGCAGGTTCACGGCCGTCACGGGCCAGAACCACCAGCCCAGTTGCACTGCCCCCTCGATCACCTCCCGGAGCCCCACCTTCCAGAGGGTGAGTCCCAGGAACGCCAGCCCGACCCCAAAAAAAAGGAGGTTCCATCGCCTCATGGGGGCGAAGTGTAGTCCATGGAGTGGGATCGGGACAGCCCCGGAAATCTCTGGATGCCCGGGCCCCTCGGCTTGCCAGAGGTCCGGGATGACTGCAAAATGACTGGCTGGCTCCGCGGTCGGCGGGATCTGGCTGCGGATGAGGAGGAAGTCCGATGAACGCGTTGACCAGTCCGGTCTGGCGGTCCAGGAGGAATGTGCCGCGAGGGATGTTCGCGGCGGGGGTGGTCTGGATCCTCGGAGCGGTGGCCTGCCAGTCGCAGACCGGGTCCCGGGACCCTGGCCCTTCGGAGCCCGATCTGCCCCTGGCCGACGTGGTGATTCCGGGCGTGGATGTCCCCGAGGCAACGCCGGACCCCGGGCGTGATGCAGCGTTCACGGATGAGGTCGAGGCCCCTCCCGATGCCGTCGGGGACCCCGGTGGACTCCAGGATGCCCCCGGCGAGACGATCGACTCCCACGGGTCCGGTCCCGGGGAGTTCGGATCGCCTTGCCAGGGGAACCGGGACTGTGACTCCGGTCTCTGTGTCCCCAGTGAGATCGGGGAGATCTGTACGCGACTCTGCGTGGCCGACTGCCCGGAGCGATGGGAGTGCAAGGCCACCATGCTGGGCGGGCAGGATGTGCTGTTCGTCTGCCTTCCAGGCCAGCAGATGGTCTGCCAGGAGAACGGGGAGTGCGAGGCGGGACAGACCGATCAGGAACCCTGTGGCCACTGTGGGCTTCGGACCCGTTCCTGCCTGGAGACCTGCCGCTGGACGGCCTGGTCCAGTTGCGTCGGCGAGGGGGAGTGTCCCCAAGGGACACAGCAGAGCGAGCCCTGCGGCTACTGTGGCACGCGGACGAGGACCTGCTCCGAGGAGTGCCTCTGGGAACCCTTCGGCGCCTGTGAGGGAGAGGGAGTCTGCCCATCGGGGGCCATCGAGACCGAGCCTTGCGGCCGCTGCGGCGAGCGGTCCCGAACCTGCACATCGACCTGTCAGTGGAGCCAGTGGGGTGCCTGCTCGGGGGAGGGGGCATGTCTGCCTGGAGAGGAGCAGGCGGAGCCCTGCGGGAACTGCGGTCACCAGGTCCGGGTCTGCACCGAGGCATGTCGTTGGGGAGACTGGGGCTTCTGCCAGCAGGGAGGAGTCTGCGCTCCCGGAGAGGTCCAGACCGAGGGGTGCGGGAACTGCGGTCAGCGGTCCAGGACCTGCACGGCTGCCTGTGGCTGGAGCGATTGGGGCCCCTGCACCGGGGAGGGGGTCTGCACGCCTGGGGAGGTCCAGACCGAGGGGTGCGGGAACTGCGGTCAGCGGTCCAGGACCTGCACGGCTGCCTGTGGCTGGAGCGAGTGGGGCGCCTGCACCGGGGAGGGCCTCTGCACGCCCGGAGAGGTCCAGACCGAGGGGTGCGGGAACTGCGGTCAGCGGTCCAGGACCTGCACGGCCGCCTGCGGCTGGAGCCAGTGGGGCGCCTGCACCGGGGAGGGGGTCTGCGCCCCCGGGGAGGTGCGCACCCAGTCCTGCGGCAATTGTGGCATCGCGACTGCCGTCTGTGGCTCCACCTGCACCTGGGGTCCTTTTGGCACCTGCACGGGCCAGGGGGTCTGCACGCCCGGCGCGGTGGAGGAGCAGGCCTGTGGCCTCTGTGGAACCCAGAGTCGCCAGTGCACCAGCGAGTGTGGATGGACCCCATGGAGCACCTGCGGCAACCAGGGGGTCTGCGCTCCCGGGGCCACCCGACAGGTCTCCTGTGGCCGGTGCGGCATGGCCACCGAGACCTGCACGGCGTCCTGCACCTGGGGGGGCGCCGGTCCGTGCACCGGCGAGGGAGCCTGCGCACCGGGGGACACCGGCTCCTGCGAGAACTGCGGGAGCCGGGTCTGCAGCAGCCTCTGTCAATGGGGGACGTGCAACATCGGGACCGTGGATGCCTACGAAGAGAACGACTCCAGTACAGCAGCCAAGGCCCTGCCGGACATCACCGACAATGACTCCGATGCCAGGAGTCTCTACGCCAACATCAATCCGAGTTACGACCAGGACTGGTATCGAGTCCACGTGGCGGACAGGACCGGCTACCAGATCGACCCCTGGGTGAGCCTCTCGCAGGTTCCCGCAGGCCAGACCTACCAGTTGTGTGTCCATTACCTCTGTGACCAGAATGGCAACCCGCCGGCCCGGCAGTGCGTCTCCTCGTCGGGTGCCACCGTGCGGATCGACCTGGACGTGTCCGGTTGTGACGACAACTGCGGAATCTTCTGCTACGACAACAGCGGCACGCTGATCATCCAGGTTCTGCCGGTGACAATCGGGTCCTGCTCGAACTACCGCCTGGACTACGGCGCCTGATGTCGCCATTCCTCAGCATTCCCGACCTGTGGTGGCAGGTCAGGCCGACAGGGCGATGACGCCTTGCGTCGAAGACCGGTCGCATCCTATGCTTGGGCCGGGGGATGGGCCCGTCGGGGCCAGGAGGACACGATGGCATCGCTGGCCGAGTGGTACCGGGGCAAGAAGGTCGTGATCACCGGGGCCTCGTCGGGCATCGGCAAGGACCTGGCCCTGTTGCTGGGGGAGTTCGGGGCCGACCTGGCCCTGGTCGCCCGTCGCCGGGAGTCGATGGAGGAGGTCCGTCAGGCCCTCCAGGGCAAGGGGGGAGAGGTCCTGGTCTTGCCCGCCGACGTCTCGGACCGACAGGCGATGGAGGGGGTCGCCCGGGAAGTCCTGGATCGCTTCGGGCATGCGGACATCGTGATCGGCAATGCCGGCGTGGGAGGCCTGAACCCCGCCCCCTCCTTCGACCTGGACATCCACCAGCGCACCTACGCGATCAACTGCCTGGGCCTGGCCTACACGCTGGTGCCCTTCATCCCGTCGATGATCGCCCGTCGTGACGGCATCCTGGTGGGGGTCTCGAGTCTGGCCGGGTTCCGGGGGCTCCCGAAGGCCGGGTCCTACTCCTCTTCGAAGGCCGCCCAGGGGGTCTTCCTGGAGAGCCTCCGGGTGGACCTGCGGCCCTACGGCATCTCGGTGCTGCGCATCCATCCGGGGTTCGTCGAGACCCCGATGACCGACCACGACGAGTTCCGGATGCCCTTCAAGGTCCCGGTCCGAAAGTCCTCCTGGCTGATCGCGAAGGCCATCCGTCGTCGAAAGGCCGTCTATCTCTATCCGTGGCCCATGAAGGTCCTCACCTGGGTGAACCGGATGCTGCCTCCCTTCCTCTACGACCGGGTCGTCCCGGCCCTCTCGGGCCAGAAGGAGGAGATCCGGCCCCGGATGCTGTAGCGTGGAGCCGCCGGCCATGTGGGGAGAGTGGCTGTTTCGGTTCGCGGCCTACACGGCCTTCGGCCTGGTGATGGAGACCCTGTTCGCGGTGGACGGCATCGAGCGGGCCTGTGGCTGCCCGATTCCCCGGCGGGTGCCTCGGAAGTACCTGGAGGGCTTCGTCAGCCTCTACATGATCCCCCTCCACGGCCTGGGGGTGCTGCTGTGCTTCGAGCCGATGGTGGACGCCGTGGCGACCTGGGTCTGGCCCCTGCGGTTTGCCGTCTACGCTGTGGGCATCACCGCCGCCGAGGCCGCCTGGGGCTTCCTGCTGGACCGGGTGATCGGCTTCTATCCCTGGGACTACTATGCCCTGTCCCGCTTCAAGGTCTTCCGCCGGGGCTACACCCTGTGGACGCTGGTGCCCCTCTGGGGCATCGCGGGCCTGGTCCTCGAGCAGTACGTGGGGCTGATCCGCCACCTGACTCCCCACGCCGTGGCCTTCTTCACCGGAGGCTGACCCTGGCCCCCGTTCAGGAGGACGACTCCGGGAAGGACGCCTCCAACAGGCGCTGCCATTCCGCCGGGGACCGGTCCGGGTCTCCCCTTCCCTGGTAGAACCCCTGCCTGCCTCCTCCCCGGAGGCCAGTCTGCCGCTGGATTTCCTGGAACCAGCGCCGGGCCACGGGGTCCGGGCCGGCCACCAGCAACGTCCCCCCGGCGCCCACCAGGGCCACCGGCCGGTCCTCCCGGACCCGGCGTGCCGCCTCGACCACCTCCCGCAGGAACTCCATGCCGTCCCCAAGAATGCATCGGCAGGCCGGGCCCTCGCCCGAGGCCACCAGTTCCTGGGCCACGGCTGCCGCCAGGCGCCGTCGGGTCTCCCGGAAGTCCCGTTCCAGGGCGTCCTGCTGCTCCCGGAGGCGCTTGATGGCCTCCTCGTGTTCCTCCCGGCCGCAGGTCAGCAGGGCCGTCAGTCGTCGGTCCCGATCCAGGGCCCGGTCGATCTCCCGGAACAGGCGTCCACCGGCCAGAAAGAAGAGGCGCGTGCCCCGGGCGATCCGCTCGGTCCCAAGGAAGTGAATGCCCTGGATCTCGGCGGTGTTGCGGACATGGGTCCCCCCGCAGGTGTTGCGGTCCACGCCCTCGATCTCCACCAGCCGGATGGGCCCCTCCAGGCCCCGGGGCAGTCGCCGGGATCGGACCTGCAAGGCCGTCATCTCCTCCCGGGAGGCCGCCTGGAGGATCCGGACCGGCCGGGCCTCCCGGATCCGGGCGTTGACCTCCTGCCACAACCGCCGCAGGTCCTCCGGCGGGAGGTCCCTGGGTTCCAGTTCGACGTCGCTGCGGTCCGGGCCCAGGTGGAAGGCCACGGTGTTCCACCCCAGCAGGCTCAGGGCCGTGGCCGTGATCAGGTGCTGGGCCGAGTGCTGCTGGGAGACGTCGGTCCGCCACTCCCAGTCCACCTCGGCCCGGACCGTCCCGGCGACCGGGTGGTCCAGCCGGTGGACCGGCATGCCGTCCTCTCCCAGCCGGACCTCCCGCACCGGCTGCCCGTCGATCCACCCCCGGTCCGGGGGCTGTCCGCCGCCTCCGGGATGGAAGGGGCTCCGGTCCAACACGACCCACCAGCCGTCTGGTCCCTCGCGGCAGTCCACCACCGATGTGGCCAGGGACCGGAGGTCCGGGTCCACCTGGCAAGGAAGAAAGGCCATGACCGCTCTCCTGATGAACCCTGGATGGCGATGCTCTCGTTCGGGAGGTCACTCCTCCTCGGGGGCCTCGGTGGGCAGTTTTCGGACCTCGAAATGCCCGGGTCGTTCCTCCAGGATCCGCCGCAGCCACCCCTCGGGATACGGGGGGTGGGTCACCTGACCCTGGGCATCCCGGACGTTGCCGTCCAGATAGCGCACCAGCAGTTCCTGGAAGAGGCCTCGCCAGCGGTCCATCGTCCGGGCCGTCAGGCGGTGGGCGAAGGCCGTCAGGTGGTCCACGGCCAGCCCCGGGGACTGGCGGTGGAGGATCAGGGCCGCCTGGTCCTCCTCCCGGGCCTCGGCGACGAAGGCCCCCTCCAGCCGGGCCTGCTCGTCCCGGATGTCCCGCTGCATGTCGGACCATCGGGAGTAGGCCAGGTTGGCCACGGCATTGAAGACCCAGAAGGCCGAGTCCCAGGAGAAGCGGTCGAAGGAACCGGTCCCGGGGGCAAAGGCGACCGGCGGTTCCCGCACCCCGGCGTGAATCGGCACGTACACCGTCAGCCAGGTGTCATCGACGCCGAACCACAGGATGCCTCCGATGGGCCCCGGGAGCCAGGACCGCAACTGGGCCACGAACGAGAAGCCCGTCTGCTGGGTCGAGACGGCCCGCTCGTGGAAGTAGGTCTGGTCCCCGACCTTCCAGGTCAAGGGGCGCCATCGGTAGGGCAGGCCGTAGGGCCCCGCCCCGACCCCCGTCGAGAGGTCCAGTTCGGTGCCCTCGAAGTGGTCCCGCATCAGTTCCATCACGTCCCGGACCCCGAGTTTCCGGTCCGGGCGCACGAAGAGCGGCAAGGGTTCGGCATCGGGGACCCCCTTCACCCAGTCCAGGGGCAGGTTCAGGGAGGGAGCCACCCGGGTGAAGAAGCGCCAGACCCGGGAGTCGCAGAAGCGCATGCCCCCGAAACTGCGGGGGTAGTAGGCATCGGCGAAGGAGAAGTCCTCGTCCTTGCCCTGGAACCATCCCTGCTCCCGGGCGAAGGTGATGACATCGGGGCTGTAGAGGGCGTTCTTCGGGTCCCGGAGCGGGAATCGCCGGATCCGGGCCATGTTGGCATGGGCGCTGACCATGCCGTCGGGAATCCGCACGGCGACCCAGACCGCCCCCTTCCGGTCCGGTCCCTTGCCGATCATCTCCAGGATCCAGGCCTCCTTGGGGTCCGCGATGCTGAAGGACTCCCCGGAACTGGCATAGCCGTGTTCGGCCACCAGCGTGGTCATCACCTCGATGGCCTCCCGGGCCGTCCGGGCCCGCTGGAGGGCCAGTTTCATGAGGCTCCCGTAATCCAGCACGCCCTTCGGGTCCTTGAGGCCCTTGCGCCCGCCGAAGGTCGTCTCGGCGATGGCCACCTGGTGTTCGTTGAGGTGGCCCACCACATGCCAGGTCACGGGGGCCTGGGGGATGCGCCCCAGGAACCTGCCGGTGTCCCAGTCGTGGATCGGGACGGTCTCCCCGGGGGCGTGGACACCGCCCGGGATCACCTCCAGTTGCCCGTACAGGGTGTGGCTGTCGGCCGAGTAGGTCACGAAGGCGGATCCGTCGGTGCTGGCCCCGGCGGTGACCAGGTACGAGGTGCAGGGGAGGGCCGCCACGGGCAGACCCAGCAGGGCCATGAGGGCGATGACAGGGGGCAGGCGTCGGACCATGGGCCTCCTCGGGGACCGCGAGACGGTCGCAAGGCTACCACGCCTGTCCCGGGATCCGAAGCCGGATCGACAGGGGACGAGGCCTCCGGCCGGGTCGAGGCGGCCGACGGTTCAGAACTCCTTCGGGAGGCGCGCCAGTTCGGCGGCGGTGAAGACGGGACCGTCCTTGCAGACATAGACCGGGCCGATGTTGCAGCGCCCGCACTTGCCGATGCCGCACTTCATGCGGTTCTCGAGGGTCGTGTAGATCCGGTCCGGCGGGAACCCGAGTCCCTGAAGCACCGGCAGCGTGTACTGGATCATGATCGGCGGTCCGCAGACGATGGCCCAGGCGTCCCTGGCCGCCGGCGCCGCCTTCTGGACGATGGCCGGCACGAAGCCCACCTCGCCCTTCCAGTCGGGGGTCTCGCCGCCGGGGTCCACGGTGGTCCACAGGCGCACGTCGGGGCGCCGTCCCCATTCCTCCAGTTCGCGCTTGTAGACCAGGTCTGCCACCGACCGGGCCCCGTGGATGATCATGACGTCCCGGTACTTGTTCCGTTCATCCAGCACGTTCCAGATCACGCACCGGACCGGGGCGAGGCCGATGCCCCCGGCGATGAAGACGATGTTGCCGCCCTCCATCCGGTCCAGGGGGAAGTGGTTCCCGTAGGGCCCCCGGAACCCCATCTCGTCCCCCACCTCCAGGTCCTTCATCGCCGTGGTGACCTTCCCGACGGTCTTGAAGGAGCACTCGATGTATCCCTTCCGGGTGGGCGAGGAGGCGATGCAGAAGGTGCACTCCCCCTCGCCGAAGACCGAGTACTCGCCGAACTGGCCGGCCCGGAACTGGAAGTTCCGGGCGACCTCCTCGTCCAGGAACCGCAGGCGCAGGGTCCGGGTATCGGGCGTCTCGTCGATGCGTTCCTCGACGCGCACCCTGAACGGCTGATAGACGTTCATTCATGCACCTCCGGGCCCTGCGGCCCACTGGTCGATCCGGGCCAGGATCTCGGTGATGTCCTGTCCCGAGGGGCAGGTCCTCGCACAGCGGCCGCACCCGGTGCACAGGATGCGGCCGAAGCGGGCCGGGTAGATCGCGAACTTGTGGTTGACCCGCTGGCGGCAGCGCCCGCACTGGTCCTCCCGGGGGTTGTGCCCCGAGGCGTGGCGGGTGAACAGGGCCGTCTGGCAGGTGTCCCAGTTGCGCCGCCGTGCTCCCTGGACCGGGTTCTCGGGCTCGTCCACGATGTCGAAGCAGTGGCAGGTGGGACAGACGGCCGCACAACCGCCGCATCCATGGCACCGGAGGGCGACCTCCTGCCAGAAGGGGTCCTCGAAGTGGGTCTCGATCCAGGCCCGGACCCGTTCCGGATTGGCCCGGGGGGCCTCGGAGCGGGGCGGGCCTGCCGGGGGGAGGGGATTCTTGCTCCCGTTCGCCGGCTGGAAGTGCCGGGACCACTGCTGCAGGAAGGCCTCCCCCTTGCCGGTCTCGACCTGCACCCGCCAGCCGGACTCGATGGGACACATCCGCAGGTCGGCCCCCGCGGCCGAGTCCGGGGCGATCCCCACGTCGGTGCAGAAGCACGAGGCGTCTCCTCCCGGGCAGACCTGGGAGAGGATCACGGTGGCCTCCCGCCGGGCGAACCAGGGATCGTCCCGGTAGTCCCAGCCCATCACCGCGTCCAGGATTGGCAGCGCCGCGGCATCGCAGGGGTAGGCCCCCAGCACGACCCGGGGGGCATCGGGCGGGGCCAGTTCCTCGACGAGGACCCGGGGCCCCTGCTTCCGGTACCGGAACAGGGGCTCCGTGACCGGCAGGAACCACTCCTTCAGGGACCGGCGGGGCTGGACCCCGGGTGTCCAGCCCGAGAGGTCCGCCAGGCGCTGGTACTCGACGGCGCCGTCGGTGACCCGGGCCGGGCCGATGACCTGGATTCCGGCCTGTCGCAGGTCCTCGACCAGCGACGAGAGGCCCGCCTGGGTGATCTGGGATGCGTTTGTCATCACAGGATGAACTCCTGAGGATCCTCCGGGCGCCAGGTGCCCACCGGAGAGGGCACCGCCGGGTCGTCGGAGGGGCGCCACCCGAAGCGCTCCCCGACGGTCTTCGCCACGCGGCGGGTCAGCAGGCCCAGGGGAATCCCCCCGGGGCAGACCCGTTCGCACTCGCCGCAGTCCACGCAGCGTCCGGCCAGGTGCATCGCCCGGCTGATGTGCCAGGCGAGGTTGCCCCGGCCGTGGGCACTGGACTCGACCCACCGGGGACGGGTCTTGTCGGCGATGCACTGCTCGCAGAAGCACAGGGGGCAGACCTGCCGGCAGGCATGGCACCGGACGCATCGGGCCAGTTCCTGCTGCCAGAATCGCCAGCGGTCGTCGGGCGAGAGGGCCAGCAGTTCCTCGACCTTCTGCTGCCGGCGGGAGGGGCCCGGGAAGCCCTCGGCGGCGGTTCCCACCACGTGATCGGCCAGCCGCGGCTCCCGGTCAGGGCACCCCCGGCATCGGTCCGCGACGGTCTCTCCCGAGAGGGTCTCCCGGCCTTCGGGGTCCGGCAGCACCCCGCCGCACCGGAGGCCGATCAGGACCACCTGGTCCCGGGCCACCTGGGTCTCCCGGATCAGCCCGGCCACGGCCTTCGCATCGCAGGGCTTCACGCAGATCGCGATCCGCCCCAGCCCCTTCAGGTGGGGGCGTCGCGGGGAGAGGTAGGCGGCCAGGTTGTGGACGCACCGGGGGTCGAAGATCAGCCGTTCGGCCTCCTCGGGCCTCCGGACGAAGACCGGGCGGGCCCCCCGGGGGCCCTCCTCCCATCCCAGCACCGTCTGGACCGAACCCTCCTCCAGCAGCCGTCGGGCCAGGTCGCGCAACTCCCTCATGCCGGCACCTCCTCCCCGATGACCCGGGTCACCGGGGGGTCCGTCACCAGTTCCCGGTAGGCCGTGAAGGGCCCCAGCCGTCGCACCCGATCGACGGTCTCGTTGACCACGTCCCGCCACTTGGCCCCCTCGGAGGCCGAGACCCAGGAGAAGGTCAGCCGGCCTGGGTCGATCCCCAGGAAGTCGACCAGTTCCCGGAAGATGGCGAAGCGCCGCCGGGCATGGTAGTTCCCGGCGTTGTAGTGGCAGTCCGCCGGGTGGCATCCGCTGACGATCACCCCGTCGGCCCCCCGCTCAAAGGCCTTCACGATGAACATCGGGTCGATGCGCCCCGTGCAGGGCAACCGGATGATGCGGACGTTCGCGGCCATCTGGAGGCGGCTGGTCCCGGCCAGGTCGGCACCGGTGTAGGTGCACCAGTTGCAGACGAAGGCGGTGATCCGCGGCTCGAACGGCCTCGCCCCTTCCCCGTCCATGTTCGATCCTCCACCGGGGGACCGGATCCCCCGTCACAGTCCCAGGGCCTGGATCTGCTGATAGACCTGGTCGTCGGTGAACCCCTGCAACTCGACGCTCTTCGAGGGGCAGGTGGCCTGGCAGGTCCCGCATCCCTGACAGACGCCGGGGTTCACGTAGGCGACGACCCGCACCACCTGGCCCGCCCGGTTGCGGACCTCCCGGTGTTCCACGGCGCCGTAGGGGCAGACCCGCTCGCAGTGGAAGCAGCCGGCGCAGAGGGCGTCGTTCACCACCGCCACGGTGGGCTCCCGCTCCAGCATCTCCGAGGCGAAGAGTCCCAGGACCTTCGAGGCGGTCGCCGAGGCCATCGCCACCGAGTCGGGAATGTCCCGGGGGGCCTGGCAGGCCCCGGCCACGAAGACCCCGGCGGTGCTCGTCTCCACCGGGCGGAGCTTCGGGTGGGCCTCGTTGATGAAGCCGTGGCGGTCGTAGGAGACGTTCAGTTTCTGGGCCAGGGCCTCGATCCCCGGCTGGGGCCGGACCGCGGTGGCCAGCACGACCAGGTCCGCATCCATCAGGATCGGTCGCCCCGACAGCGTGTCGAATCCCTGGACCTTCAGCACCTCCCCGTCCCGCCAGATCCGGGAGACCCGTCCCCGGATGTACCGGGCGCCCTCCTCCTCGATGGCCCTCCGGGTGAACTCGTCGTAGCCCTTGCCCGCGGCCCGGATGTCCATGTAGAAGACCGTCGCCTGGCCGTCATGGACCTTGTGCTTGTAGAGCATCGTGTGCTTCGCGACGTACATGCAGCAGATCTTGCTGCAGTACTCCATGCCCTTGGCCGGGTCCCGGGACCCGATGCACTGCAGGAAGACCACCCGTTTCGGTTCCTTCCCGTCCGACGGCCGCAGGATCCGGCCCGCCGTGGGCCCCGAGGCCGAGGCCAGTCGTTCGAACTGGAGCCCGTCGATCACGTCGGGCAGAGTGCCGTAGCCGTACTCGCCGTAACCGTGGAGGTCGTCCCGGCCGGTCTCCTTGCCGATGGAATAGACCTGGTAGCCCGTGGCGACCACGATGGCCCCCACCTCCTCGGTGACCAGGCGGTCCTGCTGGTCGAAGTCGATGGCCCCCTTGGAACAGGCCTCCGCGCACTTCTTGCAGGTGTCGGGGCGCCCCTTGGCCCGGTTCAGGAACAGCAGGCAGCGGGACCGGTCGATGGTCGGCAGGTTCGGCACGGCCTGGGGAAAGGGGACGTAGATGGCCGGCCGCTTCCCCAGGCCGCACTCGAACTCGCTGGGAACCTTGCGGTTCGGGCAGGCCTGTGTGCAGGCGCCGCAGCCGTTGCACTTGTCCTCGTCCACGCTCCGGGCCTTGCGCCGGATCGTGACCCGGAAGTTGCCAATGTAGCCCTGGACCGACTCCACCTCGCTGTAGGCATAGAGGCGGATCCGGGGATGCTGATAGACCTCCACCATCCGGGGCGTCAGGATGCACTGGCTGCAGTCCAGCGTCGGGAAGGTCTCGGACAACTGGCTCATGTGGCCGCCGATGGACGGCTCCTTCTCCACCAGGACGACCTCCCGGCCGCCATCGGCGATGTCCAGGGCCGCCTGGATGCCGGCGATCCCGCCACCGATGACCAGGGCCCGGCGTGTCACGGGGATCTGGATGGTCTTCAGGGGCCGGTTCCGCTTGACCTTCTCCACCAGCGTCCGGGCGATGTCGATGGCCTTCGCCGTCGCCATCTCCCGGTCCTCGTGGATCCAGGAGCAGTGCTCCCGGATGTTGGCCATTTCGCAGAGGAAGGGGTTCAGGCCCGCCCCGGAGGCGGCCCGGCGAAAGGTCTTCTCGTGCATGTGGGGGCTGCACGCCGCGACCACGACCCCCGTGAGGCCCTTCTCGGCGATGGCCTGCTTCACCATCTGCTGGCCCGGGTCGCTGCACATGTACTTGTAGTCCACACTGTGAACCACGCCCGGGAGGTCCCGCAAGGCCTCGGCCACCCGGGCGCAGTCGACGGTGCGACCGATGTTCTCGCCACAGTGACACACGAACACGCCGATGCGGGCCATCAGCCCACCTCCCCGGCAGCCGCCGCAAATCGGGACGTCACGGACCCGGTGGGTACGAAGTGCCGATGGAGTCCCAGGACCTTCGGTGGCAGCCCCAGGGCCAGCCCTGCCAGTTCCGACAGGAACAGCACCGGCATCTCCCCCTCGAGGGCGCCCCGGTGGCGCATCGCCTGCTGCCGGAAGTCCAGGTTGGAGTGGCACATCGGGCAGGCGGTCACGACCACCTCGGCCCCGGCCTTCCGGGCATCCTGCAGGATCGTGGACCCCAGGCGGATCACCGAGGGGGACCGGGCCAGGCTCAGGGAGGCGCCGCAGCAGTCCAGGCGCCGGTTCCAGGCCACCGGAGTCGCCCCCAGGGCCCGGCAGATCTCCTCCATCGAGGAGGGTGCCTCGGGGTCGTCGAAGCCCCCGGTGACCTCCGGGGGCCGCACGAGCAGGCAGCCGTAGTAGCAGGCTACCTTGAGGTCCTTCAGGGGGACCCGGACCGCCGCCTTCAGGTCCGTCAGGCGGTCCCGGAGGACCTGCAGCAGGTTCTTCACCTGGACGCCGTTCCGGAAGTCCTCCCGGGCCAGGACCAGCCGGACCTTCGCCGCGAGGTCCGGGTCCCGGTCCATCTCGTGACGGGAGGCCGCCAGCCGGGAGTAGCATGCGGCGCAGGGGGCCAGCACCTCCGCCAGCCCCTGGGCCTCGGCCCGGGCCAGGTTCCGGGCCGGCAGCGCGACCCCCAGCAGGCGCCCGCCCTGGTGGGCCGAGGAGGCGCCGCAGCAGGACCAGTCGTCGATCTCCTCCACCGAGGTCTCCATGGCGGCCAGCAGCGCCCGGAGGCTCTCGTCGTACTCCCGGGAGGTCCCATGGAGGGAACAGCCGGGGAAGTAGCCGATGCGCGCCATGGTCAGTCCTCCCTCTGTCCGCAGGCCTCGAAGATGCGGCGGACCTCCTCCAGGTGGCGGATCCGGGTCGGCGCCAGGTGCAACTTGCCCCGGGACAGCATCCCGGGGGCCGTCGTGACGTCGGCGAACAGGGGGCCGCCCCGGGTCTTGAAGGCCATGATCAGTCCCATCTCGAACAGCCGGCCGTGGGACCGCACCTGATCCAGGAAGGACCGGTGGAAGGCCCGGAGGGGCCTCGGGGCGTCCTCCGGGTGATCCTCCTGGACGATCTCCCGGAGGGCATCCAGCACGCGGGCGGGGTCGCACTGGTTCGGGCAGCGCACCGAGCAGGTCTCGCAGGTGAGGCAATACCAGAGGCCGTCGGCCTGCCGGACCCCCTCCAGGTCGTCCTGGGCGGCCATGCGCATCACGTCGTGGGGGCGGATGGTCGTCTCCTGGGCCATCGGGCACCCGGCACTGCATTTCCCGCACTGATAGCAACGCCGGATGTTGATGCCCGTTTGCCGGTGGACGCGGTCCACAAGCGTCTCCGGCCCGTGGGGGTGGCTCATCGGGGCACCTCTCTGACGGAGACCTCGGTTCCGGAACCGAGGGTGCGCCGATGATACCGATGTCAACCGGGGTTGACACAAAAAAGTGCCGGGAATTGTTCAAAAAACCAGGACAGGAGTGGTCTTGGTTGCCCCTGGAGATCTGTCGGGATGCCGGCGCATCCTCAGGGAAACCAGCCTACCCCACCGGCTCCTGGCGAGACTCCAGCAGGTAGAGGCTGTGGATGTCCACGTCGGCCTGGAACCGGACCCAGCCGTCCTGGACCTGGAAGGGGACCTCCAGGGGGATCGGGTCCCGGGCCGAGGTCCGGAGAACGCGTTGCACGGCCGTTTCTCCCACGAAGACATCCACCTGGGCCGAGGCCCGAACCACGGAGAATTCCTCGCCGCCGCCCCCGACCTGGAGCACGTGGAGGACCCATCCCCGGGGGGACCGGTAGAGGTCCAGGTGGAGGTTCGCGGGGGCCTCGGTGCGGACCGTGGGCGCCGCATCGCGGGTCAGCAGGGCGGCCATCTCCTGCCGCCTGGCGGCCGCCGAGGCGGTCTGCGCCAGGACATCCCGCCCCGGGGAACCGGCCAGGAACACCAGGCGACCGGACCCGAGGGGCCGTTCCACCGGCTGCCCGATTCCGGGAACACCGGGGGCCTCGGGCAGTGCGAGGGCGGTCCTGGGGAGCCCGTTCTCGTCCTGGCTGCCCGGCCGTCCCTGGTTTCCCGTGAAGACCAGCGTGCCCCCCTGCTCCACGAACGTCCGGAGCACCGTGGCCTCGGCGTCGGAAAGGGCCAGGAGGTTCGGGGCGATCAACACGTCGTAGGCCGAGGCCTGATCCACGTCCAGGAGCCGGGAGGGCCGGACGTCGAAGGGGACGTGAATCTCCGACAGGAGGCGTACCAGGCCCCGGTACTCCGACAGGTAGAGGCTCTGTTGCACCGAGTCGTCGGCGTCGTCGGTCCACCAGGCCGTCACCCCCTCGGGGCGATCCCACCGGTCGAAGAGGCTCACGCCGCAGGATCCCGATTCCTCCCAGTCGGCCAGGCACAGGACGTCCAGGGAGTCCCGGGAGGAGGACGAGTGGAGGATGGCCACCCGGGCGGCGCTCCGGGACCGGAAGAGGTCATCCTGGTGATCCCGCAGCCACCCGAAGACCCGCTCCCGGTAGTCCCATCCGACCGTGGTGGTCATCTCGGGGACCTTCAGTTCGTAGGGGTTCACCTGGGCGGTCACCGCGGTCATCATCACCGCCTCGGCGTCGTCGGGGAGCAGGCCGTAGGTGAAGGCCCAGGCCCCTCGTCCCGCATCGGCTCCCCGTCCGAACTCGTACATGGCCAGCAGGGAGTACCAGTCGTTGGGGAGCCCGAAGCGCATCCCGTGGCTGTCCGACAGGACGTCCACCTCCCAGACGTGGGAGAAGCCCTCCAGGGGGCCCGCGAAGGACCCGTCGAGCCCTTCCAGCATCGCGGCGTTGTAGTCCATCGTGACCGTCTCGACGACCAGTTGGAAGTCGGACTTCACCGACCGAGCGGAGGCATGGACCTCCTTCAGGAAGGCGTCGATCTCCCGGTGGCGCCACTGGACCCAGACCCGGAAGGAGGGGTCCGTCGGGTCCAGCACCGGCGGTTCCCCCTCGGCCCGGCAGATGGGGCGGGGAAAGGGTCGTCCGGTGTCGGCCTCGAACTTGAGGCGGTCCCGCTCGTGGTGGCAGGCCCACCGCCCCACAATGTCGTTGAACAGCGGGACGTCCAGCCACAGGCCGTCCACGCCCGTCTGAGCGATGCGACGCACGCGGTCCAGGTACACCTCCCGCCAGGGCGAGAGGTGGCACATCCAGGCCGACTCGGCCCCGGGGTCCACCCAGAAGGCCTTGCTGCCGTAAAAGACGTTGGGGGCGTACCCCTTCGGGGTCATCGAGGCGTCGCAGGGGGTTTCATCCAGGCCCAACTGGACCCAGTCGGGGTGGTCCTTGAACATCGAGTGATCGAGGTGCTCCCCGTCGGGGGTGATGACCTCGAGGCTCGGGAAGTACCACAGGACCTTCAGGTTCCGGTCGTGGGCCAGGGCCGTGAATCGCCGCATCAGGCCCAGTTCCCGTTCGAACCGGTCGTCGTCCTGGTAGTCCGAGAGGTTGCTGTCGGCCTCGACCACGCTCACATGGGCCTGGACGGCCCGGTCCAGCCAGATGGTCCACTCCGCCTCGTCATCCTCGACGTCCAGGGGGGCCCCGGCGATTCGGGCCACCTGGACCCAGTCTGCTGGGGGCGGGTCCGCCCTCGGGACCTCCCAGACCGGCGTCGTGCACCCCGCGAGGAGGGTCCAGATCACGAGGAAGACGTGGCTGACGCGGGACATCGGGAACCTCCTCGATCGGCGGCGCACCTCGGGACCCCTGGCATCCAGCGGGCATTCATTCTCTTCCCGTCGGCCGGGACTGTCAAAAAGGGCAGGGACGCCTCTTCGGGCAGAGCGGTCGGGGACTATACATTTCCGACGTCTCGACGCATGATAGGCACATCATGACAGGATCCCGACGGATCCGGGAGCGGCCGGTGGACACCCGCGGGAGGTCGCCGAGGCACGCCTGGGGTGTCGCACATCGCGGTCGGGTCTGTCTGCTGCTGGCGGTGGGACTCCTGGCCCTGCCGGCCTGGGGGGACGAATCCTCCGAGGGCTCCCAGGGCAGCGACCGTCCCCTGGTGGTCTTCGGAGGGGACGAGGACTTCTACCCCTACGAGTTCGTGGACCTGGCGGGACGGCCCCACGGGTTCAACATCGAACTGATGCGGGAGATCGGGGAGCGGAACGGCTGGGAGGTCCGCTTCCAGATGGGCCCCTGGCGACAGATCCGGAAGGGCATCGAGGAGTATCGGACCATCGACGTCTCGGACATGTACTGGTCCGAGAGCCGAGCGCAGGTGGTGGACTTCTGCGACCCCTTCACGGTGGTCTGGGACGAGCCCTGGGTGCGCAGGGGCGGGCCTCCGATCCAGAGCCTCGACGACCTGGTGGGACTCCGCGTGCTGGTCAACGAGGGGGGCTACCTCCACGAGGCCCTCTCGGCGGGACGTCCCGAGATCGCCCTGATCCCCGTGCCCAGCGAGGCGGCGTGCCTGCGGCAACTGGCCCAGGGGATCGGGGACGTGGCGCTGGTCACCCAGGTGGTCGGGCGGGCCGGGCTTCGGGACTCGGGCATCCTGTCCGCCCTGGAACGGGCAGGGCCACCGCTGATGCCGCGCCCCTACGCCCTGGTGGTGGCGAAGGGGCGGGACGAGTTGCGACAGGCCATCAACCAGACCCTCGCGCAGATGCGGACCGATGGGACCCTGGAGAGGCTTCATGGACGCTGGATGAGCGACGTCGAGCCCCCGGGGCCCCTGGTGAACTGGTTCCTCCGGCACGGGGTCCTGGCCCTTTCGATCCTGGTGATCCTGCTGGTGATCACCGCGGTCTGGCTGGCCGTGCTCCGGCGGAAGTTCCGGCAGCGGAGCGAGCAGTTGCAGCGGGAACTGGCGGAACGCATCCGGATGGAGGACGCCCTCCGGGAGTCCCAGGAGGAGTTTCGGCTGGCCTTCCACCTGAGCCCCGTGGTGCTGGGGATCTCGACCCTGGAGGACGGGCGCTACCTGGACGTCAACGAGGCCTTCGAGGAATTGACGGGCTGGAGCCGGGCGGAGGCCCTCGGAAAGACCGCGCTGGAACTGGGTCTGTGGGTGGACCCGGAGGAACGCCGGCGGGCCGTGGAGGCCCTGCGGCAGGACGGTCGCACCTGCGCCGACATCCACCTGCGAAGACGCACCGGGGAGGTGATTGACGTCCTGTTCCGGGCGGACCTGATCCAGTTCCGGGGGCGGACCTGCATCCTGACGAGCGCCACGGACATCTCGGAGCGCAAGGCCTGGGAGCAGGGCCTCAAGGACGCCGAGGAGCGGTGGAAGTTCGCCCTGGAGGGGGCGGGAGAGGGGGTCTGGGACCTGGACGTCGGGACGGGATATTTCTGGTGTTCCCGAAGGTTCCAGGAGATCCTGGGCTACGGGGAGACGGCGGCGATCCGGGACCTCCCGTCGCTGTTCCAGAAGGTGCACCCGGAGGACCGGGAGGCCTTCGAGACGACCTGGAAGGAGTTCTTGCAAGGGCGGCTGGGATTGCTTCAGGTCGAGGTGCGGATCCAGTCCCGGGATGGATCCTACCGATGGGCCCACCTGCGGGGCATGGTGGTCCGGTCGGGGTCGGGTGAAGATTCGGCCCGGGCCATCGGCACCATCCAGGACATCACCGATCGAAAACGGGAGGAAGAGGAGCGTCAGGTCCTCGAGGAGCGCCTCCGGAGGTCCCAGCGCCTGGAACTGGTGGGACAACTCGCCGGCGGCATCGCCCACGACTTCAACAACCACCTGATGGTGATCCGGGGCTACTGCGACCTGCTCACCGAGGAACGTCTGGAGGACCGGGCCCAGGGGCTCCTGGCCGAGATCATCCAGTCGACCGAGCGGGCCGCGGCGTTGACCAAGCGCCTGCTGGCCTTCGGGCGCAAGCAGGTCGCCCGTCCCCAGGTGCTGCAGCCGAATCAGGTCCTCCGGGAGATGGAGGGTGCCCTGCGGATCATGACCGGGGAGGGGATCACCATCGAGTGGGACCTGGCGGGCAACCTGGGCCACATCCGGATGGACCGGGAGCAACTGGAACAGGTGATCGTGAACCTCGTGGTGAATGCCCGGGACGCGATGCCGGGCGGCGGGCGCCTGATGTTGCGGACCCGGAACATCGCGCTGGACCGGGAGTATGTGCGGATGCACCCCGACGGGACCGAGGGCCCCCACGTGATGCTCGTGGTCCAGGACACGGGGATCGGGATGGACGACCACGTGATGTCCCACATCTTCGAGCCCTTCTTCACCACGAAGCCCGAGGGCAAGGGAACGGGCCAGGGATTGAGCATCGTCTACGGGGCCGTGCGTCAGGCCGGCGGGCACCTGACCGTGGACAGCACCCCGGGGCGGGGCACCACCTTCCGGATCCTGCTGCCCCGATGCGAGGGCGTCCCGGCGACGGAGCAGGTCCCCGACGGGGAACCGCCCCCGCCGGAGTCGGCGGCCACGATCCTGTTCGTCGAGGACGACCCCCACCTCTTCGAACTGCTCCGGGGCGTGCTGGAGCAGGCGGGATACGAGGTCCTGGCCTCTCCGGTCCCCGAGGAGGCCGTGGAGATGGCGGACCAGCGGGAAGGTCCCATTCACCTGCTGGTCAGCGACGTGATGATGCCTGGCCTGAAGGGGCCCGAGGTGCTCGATCGGGTGCGCCAGAAACGGCCCGGGATCCCGGTGCTCTTCATCTCCGGCTACCCGAAGGAGATGCTGGAGCGATCCACGACGCTGCCGCCGGACCTGCGCCTGCTGGGAAAGCCCTTCTCATCCCGGCAGTTCCTGGCCTTGATCCGGGAGATCCTGGCCGAGACGATGGGCCAGGCCCGCTGCAATCCAACCTCCGCGTCCCCCTGATCCCCCGGTGGATGCCGCACCGGTCAGAAGGCGTAGCCGACGCCCAGGCAGAGGCGGAACTCCCACGTGTTCTGCAGGTGCAGCGTGAAGCCCTGGGTCAGGTCCCGGACGCCAGAGGCCCGCTGGTGGACCGTCACACGGCCCTCGTAGTCCTTGGGCTGGGTCAGGTTGTAGGAGGCCCGGAGGTCGATGGGGATCGTGATGTGGCCCAGGATCACGGGGGTCACCTGGAGGCCCATCGTCAGCATCGTCGCGAAGGTCCCGTCCACCTGGAAGTCATAGTCCTGGTAGAGGAGCGGAGGATTGGACTGGAGGGCCTCGGTCTTCAGCGGGATCACGAACTCGGGGCCCAGGGAGACCCCCAGTCGGACCCCCGGCAGGGGCAGGATGCCCTGGAGCAGCAACGGGATGCGCAGATTCACCGACCGGGCGGTCAGCAGCCAGGTCTGGCGGTCCAGGGGGGTCTCCTGGAGCCGGGACTGGTCGATCAGGAAGTCCACCTCCAGTCCCAGGGCCTTCCACAAACGCAACTGGGCATAGATTCCTGCGCCGGCGGCCCAGCCGGCCCGGGTGTTGTCGAAGGCCCAGTCCTGGTTCCCCAGGTAGGCCGGCAGGTCCGTGGGGGCGGTCCAGAGATTGCCCTGGCCCATGGCCTTGGCCCCGACATCCAGGTCCACGATGCCCCAGCCGCCCCGGGCCGGCACGGCCGCCAGGACCCCCACCACTGCCACCAGGATCGCCGGGAGTCGTCGTGTCATCAGAGTGCCTCCAGAGGGACGACCGATCATACGGTGTGGCCCGGCCAGCATGCCAGTCCCGGGGCGATTCACGGGGAATCGGCGACGGGTCACGGGCGCAAGGACCGGATCCAGGAGACGATGCGAGAGGGGGATCGGCCCTCGGCCCGACGATGACCTCAATGACCGGGTCTCAGGGGCCCTGGCGGGGGGACCGGGTGATGGACGTCGTCGAGGGGCGGTCCTCCTCGGCCAGGGAGGCGAGGGCCTCCCGGTTCCGGATCGTGATCCGTCCACGAGCCAGGGAGACCCAGCCCTGGCGCTCCCACTGGCGGGTGATCCGGATGGCCGTCTCGACGGTGGTTCCGGCCAGGTCCGCCAGTTCCCGGCGGGTCAGCCGGACCTCGACCTCCTGAACAGCCATCTCCAGCAGACGGGACGCCAGGCGGTTCGGGACCGGGGTCATCGCGTTCTCGTGGCCCACGGCGATCAGGTGTCGGATGCGTCCACCGAAGGTCCGGAGGGCCTCAAGGGCCAGGTTCGAGTCCCCCCGGAGCGCCTCGAGGAACCGCCGGGACCACACCCGGCTCCAGCGGCCGTCGGTCATCGCCTCCACCGAGGCCGGGTAGGGGGCCCCGTCCAGTGCCGGGATGATCCCGAAGGCCTCCCCGGGGCCCACCACGTGGAGCGTCAGGTCCCGGCCGTCGGCTCCCAGACGGGCGATCCGGACCCGGCCCTCCCGGACGACCCCGAGGAGGGCCGGGGGATCGCCTTCCTCGACCAGCCGTTCCCCGCGCCGGAAGGACCGGTCCTCGCCGATCTCCAGCAGCAGGCGAAGGAGGGCCGGGCTGGTCAACTGGCCGCAGGGGAGATGGGAAGGGGACCCCATCGGGAACCTCCGGTTTCAGGAAGGATCCGGCCGCCGGATCCTACCGGAGATTCGCCGGGACGGATGCTATTTCTGGCGCTTCGGGGTGCCCGGGCGGTGTTCCGCCCGGAGCCGCTGGGCCTCGGCCTCGATGCGGCTCGCGGTCTCGACCAGCGGGGCCCAGCCGTACCAGTGGCTGTAGTCCGGGTTGTTGTGGAAGGCCCCCTGGAAGGCCCGCATCCGGTACTCCATCAGCATCTTGTAGAGGTCCTGCTCGATGGGCGTCTTCGCATCGTAGAACTGGAGCAGGTCCGGGGCCATCGTCCATCCCTCGGGGGTCGTCAGGATGCCGTCGGCGTAGAGGGCCCGAACCGTCCGGATGGCCCGGGCGAAGACCCGGTCGGCCTCCCGGATCATCCGGTCGCCGGCCTCCAACTGGTCCTTCACGTAGGACGGCGAGTGGCAGTGGGCACAGGTCTGCTGCATCTTCTGGCGCTCGGCGTCGAAGGCCTCCCGGGTCAGGCGGGCCACCTTGCCGGCCTTCACCACCTCCAGGCGTCCGGTGGGATTGCCGGCATGGTCCAGCACGCCCAGGGCCTTCAGGATTTCGACCCGGTCGGCCATCCACTCCGCATCCTCTTCCGGGAGCCGCAGGGCCAGGAAACCCCAGGCGGTCATCACGCCGTGGTCCCCCTGCTGCATGTGGCAGGTGGTGCAGGTGGGGGCCCGGCCGGTGTCTCCCTCGATCTGCCAGATCACGCCGTGCTTGGAGGTGCTGTACATCTCCCAGTGGGGATGGTCGAAGCCCATGTGGCAGGTGGCGCAGGCCCGCGGGTCCCTGGCCTCCTTCTTGCTGAAGGTGTGCCGGGTATGGCAGGAGTCGCAGGCCCCGGTGCCGTAATGGAGGCCGGCCTTCGATCCATCCTTGTCGCCGATCTTGTGGCAGCCGCTGCATCCCTTCAGGCCAGCCCCCTTCATCGGGGTCGGCTGGTGCTGCAGCCCGGGCATCGCCTCCATGGCCACCCAGGCCAGGGAGTGCTTGCCGTTCTGGTACTGGGTGACCTGCTCCTGGTGGCACTGGGCGCAGGTGGCCGGGGTGGGGATTCGGGCCTTCCGGGCGTCGTCCATCGCCTGGTGGTCGCTGCCGTGGCAATCGGCGCAGTCGGCCTCCCCGGACTGGTAGTGCCGGCTCGCCTTGTGCTGCTGCACGATCCCCGGCGTCACCTGCTGGTGGCAATGGATGCACGAGGAATCCTTGGCCGGCGCGGTGGCCTTCGGGCCCGCCACCGCCAGGACAGGCAGCCAGACCAGGAAGAGGGAGAGGACCAGACGAAATCCACGCATCGGGCACCTCCGGAAGAAGCCATGTTCCGGCCCCCTGCGGGCCGGATCCTGAACGGGTCGTATCAGGGATGGAGGCCTGGCCAGTATGACGGAGGTCAGGGTCCGACGGGTCCTTCCCGAGCGTCAGTGGCGGGCGAGGTAGCGGTCCAGTTCCCAGGGATGCACGGTCGCGATGTACTCCTGCCACTCGGCGGTCTTCGCCTCCAGGAACTGCCGGTAGAGGTGGTCCCCCAGGGCCTCCCGGATCACCGGGTCCTTCCGCAGTTCCTTGAGGGCCTCCGACAGGTCCGCCGGAAGGTCCTCGATATGGAGCCGGCGCCGCTCCCGCTGGGACATCTCGAAGATGTTCTTGTTGACCGGCGGGCCGGGGTCGATGCGGTTGCGGACCCCGTCGAGCCCGGCGGCCAGCATCACCGCGAAGGCCAGATAGGGGTTGCAGGACGGATCGGGCATCCGGATCTCGACCCGGGTCCCAGCGCCCCGCCGATCGGGGACCCGGGCCATCGGGCTGCGGTTCCGCTCGGACCAGACGATGGCCGTCGGGGCCTCGTAGCCCGGCACCAGGCGCTTGTAGGAGTTCACGGTGGGATTGGTCACCGCGGCAATGGCCTTCGCATGGTGCAGGATGCCGCCGATGTAGTGCAGGGCCGTCTCGGACAGTTGCCAGGGCCCCGCCGGGTCGTAGAAGGCGTTCTGCCCGTTCCGGAAGAGGGACTGGTGGACATGCATGCCGGACCCGTTGACCCCCTGGATGGGCTTCGGCATGAAGGTGGCGTGGAGGCCGAAGTCCAGGGCCACCTTGCGCACCACGAAGCGAAAGGTGGCCAGTTTGTCGGCGGTCTCGACCACCTCGTCGTAGCGGAAGTCGATCTCGTGCTGGCCCGGGGCCACCTCGTGATGGGCCGCCTCGACCTCGAAACTCATCGCCTCCAGTGACGCGACGATGGCCCGGCGGCACTCCTCGCCCTTGTCGATGGGGGCGAGGTCGAAGTAGGACCCCGCATCGTGGGTGATGGTGGTGGGGCTGCCGTCCTCGGCGCGCTGGAACAGGAAGAACTCGGCCTCGGGCCCCATCATCGACGAGAAGCCCATCTCGGCCGCCTGGGCGGCCACCCGCTTCAGGGCCGACCTCGGGCAGCCGGCGAAGGGCGACCCGTCGGGCTGCACCACGTCGCAGATGACCCGGGCCACGGCCCCCCGGGGGTCCCGCCAGGGGAAGATCCGGAAGGACTGGAGGTCCGGCCGCAGCAGCATGTCCGACTCCTCGATCCGGACGAAGCCCTGGATCGAGGATCCGTCGAACATGATCTCGCCGTTCAGGGCCTTCTCGAACTGGGACTCGGGGACCTCGACGTTCTTGTTGATGCCGAGGATGTCGGTGAACTGGAGGCGCAGGAATCGCACCTCCTCGTCCCGGCAGATCTTGAGGATCCGTTCCGCATTGAGGGGTCGATGGGGGTTGGTCTTCATGGCTCCTTCCTGTGATGGGGGTTGCGCACCGCCTGGATGTCACGGGAACGGAGACACCTTAGCAGATTTGGGGCGCCCATGCAAGGGGGTGATCATCGAAACCTGCATGTTCTGCAAAAATTCAGAATCAGTGGAGCATGACATGCCGGTCTTGCGGTCGAGATGATGCGTAGAGACTGCAGAAACAGCGCGTTCGTGAAGTCAGTGGAGATGGGGTGGGAGAGGGGCCGCTAGCCCCCGAACTTGTCGTCGAACCACTTCCGGACGGTCGGGAACCGGCGATAGACCTCCAGCGTGAAGTCGGCATGCCCGGGGGCGTAGCCGTTGCCGATGATCATCTGGACGTCCATGCCGACGCCCTCGGCACCCAGGGCCGCCTTCTGGAAGTTCGTCGCCATGTTGAAGAAATAGACCGTGCCCCCCTGCTTGCAGCACAGCACCGAGGACAACTCGGTCCCCTCCACGTTGGCGGTGTTGATCACCAGGTCCGCCATCGATCCGCCCGTGACCCGGGCCACCTGGTCCATCGTCTCGCCGGGATTCAGGGCATTCGCCGTGAAGAGGTCGTCGGCCAGGCCCAGTTCTCGGAAGGCGTCGATGCTGGCCTGCCGGGTCGCCGACACCAGGATCCGGCAGTCCTGCCCCAGTTTCTGCCGGATCGCCGCGGCGCACAGGATCCCCGACTTGCCGGCACCGATGATGTAGATCGTCTGCCCCTTCTGGGCCAGGCGGTGGGCCTGGGGCGGCGCCCCGGCGACGTCGAGGAGGGCCAGGCAGGTCTTCACGTTCATGTCGTCGGGGATCCGGGCCAGCACCCCCGAGTCGAAGAGCACGGCCTTGCCCTCGATGTCGATCTGCTCCGAGTCGTGGACCTCCCGGATGCGATGGATGATCAGGGGGGTCAGGGTCAGGGAGACCAGCGTGCAGACCCGGTCGCCGACCTTCACGCCGGCGGGGTTCGAGTAGCGGGGGCCCAGGTCCTCCACGGTGCCCAGGAGCATGCCCCCGGACCCCGTGACGGGGTTCTGCTGCTTGCCCATCGTCGCGACGTTCTGCAGCACCTGGTTCGCGATGCCCTGGGGGTCGCCCCCGGCGGCGGTGCGCATCTGCCGGAAGGAGGCCGAGTCGATGTTCAGGGTCTGCACGTCGATCAGGATCTCGTTGTCCCAGATCGGCAGGGAGTTGTCGAGGCGCGTCGCCGCCTGGGGAAGGGCCCCCTCCGGGGCCAGCACGCGATGGCGGCCGAACCGGTCGCCGCCGTTCCGATATTCCGACATGGGATCCTCCTGTCAATGCATTTCGGACGCCCGAAGGCGGTGCGATGGTAGGCAGTGGCTTCCGGGGTTGTCAATGAAGGTTGCGGGGGGTCGGGGAGTCCCGGATCTGGCCCCCGGTCCCCGCTTCCTCTAGACTCGCCTCCGGCGTCGGGGTGCCGGGGCGGCCCGGTCCCGGACGTCGGGTTGGCGGGATCGGGGCGAGTCGCAGTCGAGAGGCACGGGGAGCGGAGGGAACGGTGGCGACGGTCCTGCAGGACTTCGGGAGGCAGGCGGCGGACCTGTCGGCACGGGTCCGGGAGGTGTCCCCCCTGGTGCACCAGATCACGAACTTCGTCGTGATGAACGACACCGCGAACCTGACCCTGGCCGTCGGGGCCCTGCCGGTGATGGCCCACGCCCGGGAGGAAGTGGCGGACATGGTCGCCGCGGCGGGGGCGCTGGTGATCAATCCCGGCACCCTGGAGCCCGACTGGGTCGAGGCGATGATCCTTGCCGGCCGCCGGGCCAACGCACTGGGGGTCCCGGTGGTCTTCGACCCGGTGGGGGTCGGGGCGACGCCCTACCGGAACGAGACGGGAGCCCGGATCCTCCGGGAGGTCCAGGTGGCGGTGATCCGGGGCAACTCGGGCGAGGTGGGGGCCCTGGCCGGGGCCGGCGGCGAGGTCCGGGGCGTGGAGTCGGTGGCCGGGGTGGCGGACCCGGCCCGGGTGGCCCGGGAACTGGCTGCCCGGACCGGGGCAGTGGTGGCCATCACCGGGGCCCGGGACCACGTGTCCGACGGGACCCGGGTGCTGGGCGTGGACAACGGTCATCCCCTCATGCGGGCGGTCACGGGCACCGGGTGCATGGCCACGGCGATGATCGGGGCCTTCTTGGGGGCCCTGGAGGACCGGTCCCGGCCGTCGGGCCGCCTGGAGGCGACGGCCGCTGCCCTGGCCTGCTACGGTCTGGCAGGGGAGATGGCGGCGGCCCGGGCCCGGGGCCCCGGCTCCTTCCGGGTGGAACTGATGGATGCCCTCTACGAACTGGACCGGGCCCGGATCGAGTCGGGAGTGAAGGTGGTCGAGGTGTGACGATGGACCCGAGGACGGTGGACTGGTCCCTCTACCTGGTCACCGACCGGGGACTCGCCCGGGGGCGGCCTCTGGCGGAGGTGGTCGCGGCGGCCATCCGGGGCGGCGTGACGGTCGTCCAGTACCGGGAAAAGGATCGCTGCACCGGGGAGATGGTCCAGGAGGCCCTGGAGGTCGGGGAGGTCTGCCGTCGCCTGGGGGCCCTCTTCCTGGTCAACGACCGCCTGGACGTGGCCCTGGCCGCCGGTGCCGACGGCCTCCACGTGGGCCAGCAGGACCTGTCCCCGGTCACGGCCCGGGCCCTGCTGGGTCCCGAGGCGGTCCTGGGCGTGTCAGCAGGGAGCGTCGAGGAGGCCCGGGAGGCGGAACGATCGGGGGCCGACTACATCGGGGCGAGCCCGGTGTTCGCCACGCCCACGAAGGCCGATGCGGGGCCGCCCCTGGGACTCGAGGGGCTCTCGGCGATCGCGGCCGCCGTGTCGATCCCCGTCCTGGCCATCGGCGGGGTCCATGCCTCCAATGCCCGGTCGGTGATCGAGGCCGGGGCGTCGGGGGTCGCGGTGGTATCGGCCATCCTGGCCGCCGAGGACGTCGAGGGGGCGGCCCGGGCTTTGCGGCAGGTCGTCGATTCGGTGCGGAGGCGGCCATGACGGTCGGGGAACTGGGGGAATTCGCCCTGATCCGGGTCCTGCAGGGCCTCTTGCCGGCCTCGGGCCCCGAGGTGCTGGTGGGGATCGGCGACGACGTGGCGGTGCTGGAGGGCGGTCGCCAGGATGGCCTCGTCTGGCTCGCCACCTGCGACGTCCAGGTGGAGGGATCCCACTTCCTGCGAGAGGCCGTCGCCCCGGAGGACCTGGGGCGCAAGGTCCTGGCCGTGAACCTCAGCGACATCGCCTCGGCCGGGGGGACGCCCCGGTTCGCGCTGGTCTCTCTGGGCCTGCCCAGGGACCTGGAGGCGGCCTTCGTCGAGGGCCTCTATCGGGGACTGGGCCAGGAGGCCGCCCGCTTCGGCGTCCAGGTGGTCGGGGGCAACGTCTCCCGGGTTCCCCAGGGCCTCTTCATCGACCTGTTCCTGATCGGGGAGGCCCCCCGGGAGGAGGTCCTGCTGCGGTCCGGGGCCCGACCCGGGGACCGGATCCTGGTCACCGGGACGCTGGGGGATGCGGCGGCGGGAGTGGCCCTGCTGGTGGGTCCCTCCGGTCGATCCCCTGCCGGGACCCGGGTTCCCCAGGAGCCCTTCCCGGTGCCGCAGGACTATCTCCTCCGGGCCACCGGGCGCCGGGACCGTCCGGAACCCCGGGTCCGGGAGGGGAGGGTCATCGGGGCCTCCCGGCTGGCCACCGCGATGATCGATGTCTCGGACGGCCTGGCGGGGGACCTGGGCCACCTCCTGCAGTGCAGCGGCGTCGGCGGACGCATCGAGGCCAGCCGCCTGCCGGTGGCGCCGGAGAATCGCCTGCTGGCCCGGGCGACGACCGGCGACGAGTGGCACTTCGCGCTCCATGGCGGGGAGGACTACGAACTGCTCTTCACCTGTCCCCCGGAGGCGGCCGGCCTGTTGGCGGACCGGGTCCGGGAGGCCACCGGGACCCCCGTGACGGACATCGGGGAGGTCCTGGAACCCGGGACCCCCGGGGGTCTGCTGTTGCCCGACGGACGTCTGGTGGAGTTCGGGGGCGGGTGGGACCACTTCGGCTGACCCCTCGTGGTGGTCTGGGCTGATCCTGCCGTCGCGTGATGGATTTCTGGCGTTGGAGGCCTGCCATGAAGGAATGCAAGTCGGATCGCAACCTCAGGAGGTGCACCTGCACCTGGACCCCCTGCTCCCGGAAGGGGGTCTGCTGCGACTGCCTGGCGGACCACTGGAGCCGTCATGAACTGCCCGGGTGCCTCTTTCCCCCCGAGGACGAGCGGACCTACGACCGCTCCCTGTCGCGGTTCATCGAGGCCTGGCGGGCTCGAGGCTACTGACCCAGGCCCACACGGCCCAGGCGCAGGGAGTTCAGCACCACGGTGAGGCTGCTGAAGGCCATCGCGGCTGCCGCCATCGCCGGATGCAGATGGCGGATCATCGCCGGCGCGTCCTCAACCCCGTAGAGGGCGCCGGCGGCCACCGGGACCAGCAGCAGGTTGTAGAAGAAGGCCCAGAACAGGTTCTGGCGGATCGTCCGCATCGTGGCCCGTGACAAGGCGATGGCCCGGGGAACCCCCATCGGGTCCCCGCCCACCAGGGCGACGTCGGCAGCCTCCATGGCCACGTCGGCCCCGGTCCCGATGGCGATCCCCACGTCGGCGGCCGCCAGGGCCGGCGCGTCGTTGATCCCGTCGCCCACCATCGCCACGATGCCCCCGGCGGCCTTCACCTCGGCGACGACGGCCGCCTTCTGTTCCGGCAGGACTCCCGCAAGGACCCGGTCGATGCCCAGGTGCCGGGCCACCGACCGCGCCGTGGCCTCGTGGTCTCCGGTGACCAGCGCCACGGCGATCCCCAGGTCCCGAAGGGCCCGGATGGCCTCGATGGCCCCAGGCTTCTCCTGGTCCCGGGCCGCCAGCACCCCGATGGCCTGCCCATCGACCACCACCGCCATCACCGTGTGGCCCCCGGCGGCCAGTGCCTGGGCCGTCATCGCAAGGGCTGGCGGCAGTCCCTGGGGGCAGGCCCACTCGGGGCGCCCGACCCGGACCTCCCGGCCACCGACCGAGGCGCACACCCCGGATCCGGCCTCGACCGTCGCCACGTCCGGTTCCCGGACTGGGACCCCCCGTGCCCGGGCCCCCTCCACGACGGCCTTCCCCAGGGGATGGCCCGCACCGGACTCGGCGGTGGCCGCCAGGGCCAGCAGGTCCTGGGGGTCCACCCCGTCGGCGGGGACCACGTCGGTGATCGACGGTCGGCCCAGGGTCAGGGTCCCGGTCTTGTCCAGCAGCACCGTGGTCACCCGGTGGGCCTGTTCCAGGGCCTCGGCGTTCCGGAACAGCAGGCCCATGCGCGCACCGCGGCCGCTTCCGACCAGGATGGCCGTCGGGGTGGCAAGCCCCAGGGCGCAGGGACAGGCGATGACCAGCACCGCGATCATCCGGATCATGGCCGGGACGAGCCCTGCGCCCGCGATCCACCATCCCAGCCCCGTCCCGACCGCCACGGCCAGGATGACCGGCACGAAGACCCCCGAGACCCGGTCCGCCAGGCGTTGGATGGGGGCCCGACTGCCCTGGGCCTCCCGGACCAGGCGCACGATCCGGGCCAGGGCCGTCTGGGACCCGACCCCGGTGACTGTCATCTTCAGGCGGCCCTGGAGGTTCACGGTGCCTCCAAACAGGCGCTGTCCCGGTTCCTTGTCCACCGGCATCGCCTCGCCGGTGAGGAGGCTCTCGTCCACCGCCGACCGGCCCGCCAGCACCACGCCGTCGGCCGGGACCCGATCCCCCGCCGGAACCACCACCACGTCTCCGGGTTCCAGGTCCGTGGCGGGGACCTCCACCTCCTGACCCGCCGGGTCCAGCCGGAGGGCCGTCGCCGGGGCCAGGTCCATGAGTTGCCGGATGGCCTGGGAGGCCCGCCCCCGGGCCCCGGCCTCCAGCAGTTTCCCCAGTCGGACCAGCGTCACGATCAGGGCCGACGTCTCGAAATAGACGTGCCCCTGGACGCCGGGAAGGACCAGCACCGCGACGCTGTAGAGAAAGGCCACCGATGACCCCAGGGCGACCAGCACGTCCATGTTGGCCGATCGGTTGCGCAGGCTCTTCCAGGCGCCGACGTAGAAGTCCCAACCGGTGTAGCCCTGCACGGGCGCCGCCAGGGCGAACAGCACCCAGTCGAAGGCGGCGTGGTGACTGAAGGGGCCCAGGATCCCCAGGTCCCGGGTCATGGCCAGGGCCATCAGGGGCAGACTCAGGGCGGCTCCGACCCCAAAGGATCGTCGCTGGTGGGCGATTTCGGCCTCCCGGGCCCGCTGTTCCTCCTCGTCCGACCCGACGGGCATGGCCCGGTAACCGGCATCGGCGATGGCCCGCAGCATCTGGTCCACCGAGGCGCGCCGGGGGTCAAAGCGCACGACCGCCGACTCGGTGGCCAGATTCACCGACGCCGTGGAGACCCCCGGAACGCGCTTCGTCAGGGCGCGCTCGACGGCCCGGGCGCAGTTGGCGCAGGTCATGCCGATGATGGACAGTTCGACCTGGCGGTCGTCCATCGCTCACTCGCTTGGCGGGTAGCCGATCTCGCCCAGGGTCGTGCGGATCTGCTCCCAGGTGGCCGGGGCCTCCCAGCGGACCGTCAAGGACTTCCCTTCGACCTGGACGTCCTGGACGCCGGCGATGTCCGCCAGTTCCCGCCGGATGGTCCGGGCGCAGTGATCGCACTGGATGTTCTGGACCAGGACCGTTCGCTCCATCGAGTCCTCCCAAGGAACGGGATGGAAAGGCTGGATCTGCGCTGTCCGAAATGCAAGGCGGGAGGGCTCCGGGCCAGGGTTTCCGGGGCCCCAGGCGAAGGCGTCGCCTGGGCGGCGGGAAGGGGTCTGGGCAGGGGGGCAGTACGTCGGTCGTCGCCTGCCCCTCGTCACAACTCAGGTCCACCAGGACTCGTCCCGGCGTGTGGCGCTCGTACTCCCGCAGCACCTTCCCGTCCGCGGCGATCTGTGCCTTGCCCCCGCAGCCGCGGACCTCAACCCGCTGCCCGACTTGCTCAAAGGGCACCGGGTACTGGCGGTCCTCGAAGTGCACCATGCAGTCCCGGTGCACCGGACGCGTCATGACCACATCGAAGGGCTCCGGCAGCAGCATTGGCAGCGGAGACAACAACGGGACCTCGGCTTCCCATGAATCCTGCGCCGGCGTCCCGTCGCCGGGCAGACCGCCTGCTTCGCCCAGGTCTCCAGCCGTGCATCCGACCAGGCCTGCAGGTCGGCCAGTCCGTCGTACCGTCCGCCACCAGGCCCGGCCCGCGGCCGCGAAAGCCGCACCTTCGCCTCGACCTTGCCCTCCGTCACGCCCAGAGTCCTCGCGATCTCCGACTTGCTCTGACCTCGCTCCGCCAGGATCTCGATTGTCACGACTTCCTCCTCCCGAAGCCGGTGCCGCATCTCGGGCCCCCTGGGCAGGAACTCCCCTCGATACCACTGCTTCTCCCGGGACAGATTCGTACATCTTCGTGTCTCCTGACGTCCCTTCTCGCGGAGTCCGTGACACCTTTCCACGCGCGCTTCCATTCCGAACAGAGTATCCCTACAATCTTGACGGTAAGATCGCGACGGAGATCGCCATGGCACTCGCTACCACCAAGATGTCCTCCAGGGGACAGGTCGTCATTCCCCTCGCCATCCGCCAGAAGATGGGCCTGCGGGAGGGCGATGAATTCATCGTCATGGCTTCGGGCGATGCGCTGATGCTCAAGGTCATCGCAACTCCCTCCAGCGAGGAGTTCGACGCCGCACTCAAGCGACTGCGCGCCCACGCCAGGAAGGCCGGCCTGAAGCGGTCGGACATCCCAAAGGTCATCAAGGCGGTCCGGGAAGGCCAGTGAGCATCAAGGTTGTACTCGACACCAACGTGTTTCTGTCCGGAGTGTTCTTCGCCGGAACCCCAGGGAGAGTCCTCGACGCCTGCTTCTCCATGGATGTTGAGGTCGTCATGTCGCCGGAGATCCTGGCCGAATACCAGGCGGCCGGTCATGCACTGCTGGCGAAGCACCCCCTACCGTTCTTCGACCAGTTCCTTGCGATGCTTGTGGCGAAAGCCACCATCGTGAAGCCTGCTCCCCTGCCGGCTCCGATGTGCCGCGATCCGAAGGATGACATCTTCCTGGCCTGTGCCCTCGCAACCGAGGCGGACTGCATCGTTTCCGGGGACCAGGACCTGCTCGTGTTGGCCGGAACCTTCCCCATCGAGATCATCAAGCCGCTGGAGTTCCTGCAGCGAAGGTCGCTGAAGCACGAAACGTGAACCACCTGCCGGGTCCGAGATTCACCCTCGCCTGTCCGTGCCGAGCAACGCCCTGCCGGTGCCGACGAAGGCGCGCTCCCGCCCTCCCACCCACAGTGGCCATGTATTCCCAACCGAACCGATCAGCGCGCAAATCGATGTCTACCTTGTCATCTTTCTCATCTCCTGGAAATATCCTCCCTCGGGGTCATGACCCCCAGTTTGGGTCCAAGGAAACCGGGTGCAGGTCACTGGGCGCAGTGATCGCACCGGATGTCCGGGACCAGGACCGTTCGCTCCATCGAGTCCTCCCCAGGGACGGAATGGCAAGGCCGGATCCGCGGTGGCCGAAATGCAAGGCGGGAGGGCTCCGGGCTAGGGTTTCCGGGGCCCCAGGCGAAGGCATCGCCAGGGCGGCGGGAAGGGTTCGGGGCAGGGGGGCAGGTCCCGGAGGCCCGAAATGGCCAGGAAGGTGGGGTCGTCACCGCCGTCGGTGAGGACCCGCGTCGCCAGCGGGGTCCCCTGGGCCACGTAGCGCTGGACGTCCTGGAGGGCCAGGTCGGCCACTGCCGCCGCATCGGGCCGCAGGCGCACCGGGGAGTCGCCGTGGGTGAAGGGGGCCAGGGTGCTTCCAAGGCCATCGGCCTGGTAGAGGAAGGGCAGGTGCAGGGCCGGGTAGGTCCGAAGCCAGGACCCCTCGGGGGGACGGTGCAGGGTCACTCCCAGGACCACCTCGCCGGGGGGCAGGGACCGGATGGCCTCGGCGGCGGGCTGGAGCCGGGACCGTTCCTGGAGGGCCAGGACCCAGGTGAAGGCCGCGCAGAGGCACAGGACCAGCAGGGTCAGGAGGCGCAGGACCCGTGGGACCTCGGTGCGGGGCAGAGAGGCCACCACCAGGGCCCCGGCCAGGGGCGCCAGCCGGACCCAGGGGTGGACGATCCGGGGGCGCTGCAGGAAATCGGGCAGGACCGCGGCCAGTGCCAGGAACGCCAGGAAGACCAGTGCGGCGCCTCGGGCCTCGGGACGGGACCGGCGCCAGCCCCGCAGGTGCCAGGCCGCGACCCCGGCCAGCCAGGTCCCGGGCAACCATCCCAGGAAGCGGGACGGCGGGCCCAGGAAGCGCCAGGGGCGGACCAGGCGATCCGGGAGGTCCGCCGGGTCCGGGGGCCACAGGACCCCGCCGTGGTCTGCCCCCGTGGCCTGCCAGATCACGAAGGGAAGAGGCAGGGCGGCCAGGGCCGCCAGGCGACGGGATCGGTCCGGCGCCAGCCCCAGGAGGCCCAGCCAGAGGCCCGGCAGGGCCAGGGCGTGCAGGGACCAGACGACGGCCGAGGCCAGCAGGGCCCAGGCGGCGGTGCCCAGGGCGGTCCGGCGGCGCAGGACCTCGGGCAACAGGCACAGGGTCGCCCCGAGGGCCACCTGGAATGGCAGGAAGCCCATCCATGGGATGTGTCCCATGCCAAGGAGGGCCCCTCCCCAGGTCGCCAGGTCCTCGTCGCCCTCGATCCATCGCGCCAGGCGCCAGGCGCCCAGGGGTAGCAGCAGGAGGCCAAGGCCGGCCAGCACCTGCGCGGCGGCGGGTCCCCCGATGGCCCGGGCCAGCAGGCCGCCGATGCCGTAGAAGGCCGCCGAGTGCCCTGTCCAGGGGCCCTGGACCCAGAGGGGGTCCGGCTGGCCTGCCACCTGGATCAGGGCCGCCTGGGCCGGGAGGTCCTGGACCGGCGGGACCGGGAGGGCCATCCAGGCTGCGGACACCAGGACCGGGACCCACCGGGCCAGCAGGCGCCATGGGCCGGGGCGGTCCCGGGACCCGACCGGGGCCGCAGGGGTCATCGGCGGCCCCCGGTCCGGGCCTGCTCCACCTGCCGCCAGACCGTCAACGGCAACAGAACCGACAGCAGCGAGGCCCCAAGCCAGAAGGCCAGGGTCGGCCCGAAGTCCGTCACCGCCGAACCGTCCGGTTGCACGACCCGGCCCACGTCGATCAGGCGCCCGCTCACGGTGTCCTGGATCGAGGCCCCGATGTAGGACAGGAGACCCACGAGCCCCGAGGCGGCGCCGGCGGCTCGGGGCGACACGATGTCGATGGCCATCAGGCCCCCCAGGAACGACACCAGGATGCCCATGGCGAAGCCGAAGACCGTCAGGGCCAGGGCGTCCAGCCAGAGGTGCCCCGGGGGGATGAGGGCCAGGGCCGCCAGGGAGGCCACCTGCGTCACCCCGGCCAGGAAGCACGGGAGACTCCGCCGGGCCTGGAAGAAGCGGTCGCTGATGATGCCCGACAGGAAGGACCCCGCCAGTCCCGCAAAGGAGTAGATCCCCATCACCGTGCCCGAGTCCATCAGGGAGTGCCCCTTCGACTCCTGCAGGAAGAGGGGGCCCCAGTGGTTCACGCCGTAACGGGAGACATACATCATTGCGCTGGCGATCCCCAGGACCCAGACCGCCGGGTTGGTCAGCACCTCCCGCTGGACGGCGCCCACCGACTGGCCCTCCCGCTCGGTCGGGGCCGGGTCGTTGCGATAGACCGTCACCGGCGGCAGGCCCTCGGCCTCGGGACGGTCCACCAGGAATCGCAGCAGCAGCAGGCCCCCGACGGCGCAGATGGCCGCCGGGCCAAAGAAGCCCATCCGCCAGCCCCAGGCCGATACCAGGGCCGAGGTGACCAGGAAGGTCACCACCTCTCCGAGGTTGTGGCTGATGCACCAGACGCCATAGCGGGTGCCCCGCTCGCCGGGGCTGAACCACCGGGAGAGGGACACGATGCTGGATGGCGCCCCGACGGACTGGAACCAGCCGTTGAGGGCCCAGAGGCCCAGGAACGCCCAGAAGCCCGGCTGGAATCCCAGCACCGCGTTGACCAGGGCGATGACCAGCAGGCCGCTGGCCATGAAGCGCGGGATATTGGACCGGTCCGCCAGGAACCCGTTTGCGAACTTCCCGACGGCATAGGCGATCAGCAGCGCCGAGCCGATCATGCCCATCTCGGTGGCATTGAGGACCCCCTCGTCGAGCATGGGCTTCTTGGCGACGCTGAAGTTGATCCGCCCGACGTAGAAGATGCCGTAGCCCAGCGTCACCGACAGGAAGGTGCTCCACCGGTGGCGCTCGTAAAGGCGTCGGACCGTTTGAGGGTCCGACAGGGGCGGGGCCTCGGGGGAGATCCGGAACGGGTGGTGCAGGCGCAGGAGCCAGTCGCGCATGACCGGTGCCTCGTCGAACGCCGGACGGGAGCATAGCGCAAGCCTCCCGGTGCCGGTATCGCCTTTCCGGTGCTCCCGGAAGTGCTAGCATCGGGGGACCTCCTGGAGGGGGAGTGGGATGGCACGAACGGCCCTGGTGTTGTGCGCGCACGCCGATGATGCCGAGTTCTTCGCCGGGGGCACCCTGGCGCGGATGATCGCCGAGGGATGGACCGTCCACGAGGTGATCGCCACCGACAACGGCAAGGGGTCCTTTGAACTCCCGTCGGCCGAACTGGTGGTCCAGAGCCGGGACCGGGAGGCCCGGGCGGTGGCGGACTTCCTGGGAAAGGCCTCGGTGGAGTTCCTGGGCTACCCCGACGGGGACCTGGGGGCGGTGCCGGTGCTGGAGTTGCGGGGGCGCTTCATGGAGGCCATCCGTCGCCACCGGCCCGATCGCCTGCTGACCTTCGATGCCTTCGCCCCCTTCGAACCCCACCCGGACCACCGGGCGGTGGCCTGGGCCGCCCTGGAGGCCGTCTCCTTCAGCCACTTCCCCCTGTACCACCCGGATCAACTGGAGGGGGGCCTCAGGCCGCACCTGGTGCCCGAGCGGTTCTACTTCGCCAAGTCGTCGCTGCACTTCGACCACTTTGTGGACATCGGGCCGTTCCTCGAACGCAAGGTGGACGCCCTGTGCCTCCACGAGTCCCAGATGCGCCTGACCGTGCAGGACCTGCGGATGGGGCTCCAGGCCGCCGGGTCCGGGGCCGAGTGGCTCCCGCTGCTCGATGCCGATCACTACCGTCCCGCCATCGGATTTCTGGTCCGGGAGTGGGCCCGTCGGATCGGGGAACGCTGCGGCCTGCAGGCCGCCGAGGGATTCCGCCGGGAGACCACGGGCGACATCCTGGGGTGATCCCCCGGCCGACGGTCACGGAGGCGGGTCCGGGCGGACCCAGATGGCGGTGACCCAGCCCTCGCGGCTGCGGATGGCCCGGGGATGGATCCCCTGGCGGGACAGGGCCGCCTGGACCTCGGGCTGCTGGTCCTCGAGGACGCCGGAGGTCACCAGGTGGCCTCCCGGGGCGGTGACCCGGGCCAGAGGTGCCGCCAGGTGCACCAGCACCGGCGCCAGCAGGTTCGCCAGCACCAGCGGGAACTCCCCTTCGTCGCCGGCCAGGGGCCGCGAGGACAGGCGCAGGCGGTCCTCCAGGCCGTTCCGCCGGGCGTTCCGGCGGGCCTCCTCCAGGGCGTCGGGGTCCAGGTCGACCCCCAGGGCCCCCCGGGCCCCGAGTCCCAGGGCCGCCAGGGCCAGGATGCCGCTGCCGGTCCCGACGTCCAGCACCTCGATGGGCCTGGGGGGCGTCAGCACCTCCTGGAGGAACTCCAGGCATGTGGCGGTCGTGACGTGGGTGCCGGTGCCGAAGGCCATCCCGGGGTCCAGGCGCAAGATCAGTCCCTCCCAGGGGCCTGGGGCCTCGATGAAGGTCGGGACGATCCGCACCCGTCCCACGGTCACCGGCTGCCAGGACGCCTTCCACTGGGCGTTCCAGTCCTGATCCTCGAGCCAGGAGGCCTCCACCTGCACCGGGCCGGCCTCGTGCGGCGACAGCCCCGCCAGCAGCCCCTGGATCGCCAGGGATTCCCCTTCGGGAGTGGCCGGTTCCTCGAACCACGCCGTCAGCGTGACCTCGGGGTCGGGGTTCGGCAGGGCCGCGCCGGCCCACTCCGCCGGGTTGCCCGACACCACCGGGCCGTCGGTCGGGGTCAGTCCCCGGTGTTCCTCCTGGACGCCCAGGGCGCCTCGGGCCATCCAGGCGTCGGTGACCCGGTCCTGGACCCGGACCGGGACCCGCACGCGCATCTGGACATAGCGCTTCATGCCCCGGCCTTCCGGGCCGCCAGGGCCCCCACCAGCGAGAGGCTGCTGATCGTGTCGCCCATCCCCACCAGGGACACCGGGCGTTCCACCAGCACGGTCGGGATCGCCACGACGTCCCGGTCCGGGCCCCGGAGGATCCCCGTCTCCAGGAAGGTCGTGGCCGCGGCCCCCGAAAGGCCCAGGGCCCGGGCCAGGGAGGCCATCTCCTGCAGGCCGACCTCCCCGGGGTCCCGTCCCTGGGCCCAGGTCCGGGCCTCGGGGGTCTCCAGGGCCCCGCAGGCGGCCTTGCCGGCCGCCAGGGCCGCGGCGACGATCATGCCCAGGCGCGTGGCCTCCGGGGACCAGGGGAAGGACCGGTCCTGCACCGTGACGTAGCAGCCGAAGAAGTGCAACTGGACCCGGGGGACCTGCGTGCGCTGCTGCAGGGTCCGGAGACCTTCCCAGAGGGTTCCGCCGTGAGGATCCCCTTCGCAGCGTCGGGCCAGATCCGGGTCCAGCACCTCCAGCAGGTCGATCAACTCCCGTTCGTTGAGGCCCAGGCTGTGGACTTGAGGAACGACCTCCTCCAGGACCAGCCGGCGGACCTGGCGGTCCTGGGTCGAGGCGGCCTCCAGATGCACCAGCAGGTCGGGCCGGGGCCTCCGGATCGCCTCGAGGACCCGGAGGGACGCCTCGATGGCCTCCCGGGCCGGCCGGCCGTCGGGCAGGGGGTCCTGGATCAGGTGGTATCCCGACAGGAAGGCCAGTTCCAGGGGGATGGCCGCCGCCGCCGACACCAGATGGGGGTCCAGGCGCATCTGCAGGTTCCAGGGGTCGAAGGTGGCAATGAAGCGGTTGGACTTGGGGCAGTTTCTGGGCCCGTCGGGCAGCGGCAGCACGTCCCCCCGGTCGAACTCCAGGATGCGGTGCACCATCGGGGGGTCGTCCCGGACCACGGTCCGGGCCGGGGCCAGGGTCCCGTCGGCCCGAGGCGCCAGGAGCCCCGGGAGATCCTGGAACAGGCCCGCCTGGATGGCCGGAAGGGAGGCGCAGTGGACCAGCACCTGCTCCACCCCCAGGTAGGCCAGGGCATTGGCGACGATTCCCGCCTGACCGCCCATCTGCAGGCGGCCCTCCCCGAAGGCCTCGCCGGCCCACCGGGAGACCTCCTCCCCCTGGACGATCCACTCCTCGGCGATGCCCCCCGTGAAGCACCGCACCAGGCCACGGACCACGTCGCCGGGTTCCTCGATGCGTCGGGGGCCCTCGGCCCGCAGTGCCGCCGGGTCCAGGCCCAGGTCCCGGGCGATGGCCGCGATGCGGTCGCCCCGGACCTTCACCACGGCATCGATGTTGGTGTTGAAGGCCGACAGCACGCCTCGGACCTCCCGGATCCGAGGCAGCAGCGCCGGGACCTGTCCGTAGAGTTCCCTCCAGGTTGTCGCCATGGCGTTCCTCCCTGTCATGTCGTTGCAGGCGACAGGCGCAACCGCACGGTCCGGAAACCCGCCGGCAGCGGGAACGGCCCGGGCCCCGGCAGCACGGTCCCGTCCACCTGGGCCTCCCGGACCTCCCGGCCCAGGACCCGCAGCGTCAAGGCCTCCGGTGGCCGGTCGCCCTCCCGATCGGCCTGGACCTCGACCTCCTCCGGGCCGATCGGGAGGACCCGGTAGGTCTCGAGGCACCAGGGGCCATCGCCATCGCCCTCGTCCTGGTAGAAGGCCCCGCCCGGGGCGTCATTGCCGGCAGGCAGGGCCAGTTGCAGGGTCGTGCCGGACCCCTCGGCCAGGGGGATCACGGACCCGCACCGCTGGAACACCGGGACCCGGTCCAGGGGGGCCGCGACGACGTGCCAGCGGCCCCCGGCCAGCATCCCCTCGGACCCCGTGAGGTCCAGGAAGACGCCCCTGGGCAGGCGGACCCGGCGCACGGTGGCTCCCGGCTCCAGCACCGGGGCCACCAGCAGGGCATCCCCGACCAGGAAGGCGTCGTCCACCTGGCCCACCTCCGGGTCCTCGGGGTCGGCCCAGAAGAGGGGCCGCACCGGGGGATGGCCCCGGCGGTGGGCGATGGCGGCCAGGGTGTACCAGTAGGGCAACAGACGATAGCGTTGCTGGAGCAGCCCCCGGGTGATGTCCAGGACCTCCGGGGAGAAGCACCAGGGCTCCCGGCGGGGGGTGAAGAAGGCCGAGTGGACCCGGAAGAAGGGCAGAAAGGCCTGGGCCTCAAACCACCGGACAAAGAGTTCCGGGTCCGGGTGGCCCCCAAATCCGCCGGTGTCGGACCCGGTCCAGGGGATGCCCGACAGGGCCAGGTTCAGGACGATCCGCACGGTCTGGCGCAGGGTCCACCAGTTGCTCTCGCTGTCGCCGGTCCAGTGCCAGGCATGGCGGGCCAGGCCCACCCAGCCAGATCGGGAGAGGATCCAGGGCCGGCGGTCCGGCCGCAGGCGCCGCAAAGCCTCATAGGCCGCCCGATCCTCCAGGAAGCCGTAGAGGTTGTGGGCCTCCAGGTGATCGCCGCCCCGGCCCTCCATCCCGTGACGGGTCGGCAGCGGCAGCGTGCAGGACCCCCAGGCCGCGAAGGCCGCCGGTTCGTTCATGTCATGCCAGACCCCCGCGACGCCCTGGTCCAGCAGTCGCGGGTAGAAGTCGCCCCACCACCGGCGGGTCCTGGGGTCCGTGAAGTCCGGGAAGACGCAGGTCCCGGGCCAGACCTCCGCCTGGACCGGCCGCCCGTCCGGGAGCGTGCAGAAGACCCCTTCCGCCATGCCCGAGTCGTACACGTCGAAGCCCGGCTCGACCTTCACGCCGGGGTCCAGGATCGTGACCACCCGGACGCCCTGCCGTTCCAGGTCCCGGCAGAGGCCCTGGAGGTCCGGGAAGCGATCGGGGTCCACCGTGAAGACCCGGTGGCCCCTCATGTAGTGGATGTCCAGGTGCACCGCCGACCAGGGGAGGTCGTGCCGCTGGAACTGCTCCGCCAGTTCCCGGACCTCCTGATCGTTCATGTAGGACCATCGGGCCTGGTGGAAGCCCAGGGCCCACCGGGGCGGCATCGCCGGTCGGCCCGTCAGTTCGGTGAAGCGGTCCATGGCCCGGGGCAGGGGGCCGGGGACCACGTAGTAACGCAGGGCGCCTCCCTCGAAGTGGACCTCCTGGCGGTCCCCCGTCAGGGAGATGCGCCCCCGGTGGCTGTTCTCGAAGAAGGTCAGGGCGCAGCGGGGGCCCCGGTGGGTCACCATCACCGGGAGGCAGACGTAGAGGGGGTCGTCCCCTTCGGCGTAGGCCCCCTTGGGCTCGCTGTTCCAGAACTCCCAGGACCGGCCCCGGAGGTCCAGCCCGCCGGTCCGGAAGCCCAGACCGTGGACCCGCTCGTCGGGGGCCAGTTCCCCGGGCAGTCGCCACCCCTCGCCGCAGCGGACCGGCGGTGCGTCCTTCCGGAGCGTTCCCTGGCCCGTCGCCTCCACCGTGACGGCTCCCTCCTGGGTCACCGTGACCTCCATCTCTCCGGCGGCCATGCGCACCTGGCCCGGGACCCGGCTCCAGGAGGCCTCCACCGACGGCCAGTCCTCCCGGGCGATGGCGTAGGGGACCGGCAGGACGCCGGGCTCCCAGGTCAGCCGGACCAGGTCCGGGGCCAGGAATCGGACCTCCAGCGTGGCGTGCTGGAACTGGAAGCGCCCCCCGTCGGCGGTGGGGGTCGCCTCGACCAGGGACCCGACGGACCGGTCCCCCTGGCGCCGGCCCTTTCGATGGCGCCGGTTCCACCAGTCCCGCCGGAAGCCGTAGAGGAAGGACCGCCCGAGGGTTCCCCATCCCAGGTACGACAGGCCCTTGATCTTGGTCAGCACGTCCATCGCGTCCCTCCGTTCCTTGCCGGTGCCGCGGCCGCCGGGGCGCCCCGTCGGGGGTCCGTAGCGGGCCGCCGCCCGATCGCCGTGCGGTCCGTCATTGTCCGATCAACCCGAGAGTCGTGCCTGGGCATTTGCATGCAGTTCGTGGATGGCCGCCTCGGCCTGCCGGATCAGCCGGTTCCGGTCGTCCAGGGTCAGGCCGGCCGTGGGGATCGGCGGGCCGACGGCCACCACGACGGGGCCGGGCCGCGGCGCCCGGCTCCCCTTCGGCAGCCGGTCGAAGGTCCCGGCGAGGGCGACAGGCAGGATCGGGACCTGGGCCTCGATGGCCAGCACGGCGCCTCCCTTCTTGAACGGCAGGAAGGCGTCGGCCCGGGACCGGGTGCCCTCCGGGAAGGTCAGGACCCGGCGACCGGCCCGGACCCGATCGGCGGCCCGCCGCATGCCGGCGACCGAGTCCCGGTGGTCACTCCGGTCGATGGCGATGTAGCCCGCCCGGGTGACGGCCCAGCCCCAGAGGGGAATCCGGGCCAGGGACTTCTTGATCACGAAGGAGAAGGGGAAGGGCAGGGTGCAGAGGAGCACCGGTCCGTCCAGATGGCTCCGGTGGTTGCACAGGATCACGCAGGGCCCCAGGCCCCTGGCGTGTTCCAGGCCCAGGGCCTCGACCTGGACCCCTGCAGCCCAGATCAGGGCCCGGGACCAGAACCGGATCAGCCGATCCGCCGCGTCGATGCGCCCCGCCAGGCCCAGTGCCGAGATGGGGATGACGAGGGCCACCGTCAGCAGCACGACGGTTCCATGGACGAGCACCGCTCGGACCCACCGTTCCACGCCGGTCGCTCCCGCTTCGCTGCCGCCGATTGTAGCGCAGTCTCCCGGGGGGCCCTCCCCAGGTGGCCCCGGGCCGAAGGGCCAGGGCAGTGCCATGCGGGGCTGGTGCCCTGGCCCTCCTCCTGGCCTATCGAGCCTCGTAGATGTAGCCCGGGAGGGGGGCTCCCTGTTCGGACCACCAGATCAGCAGGAAGACCACCAGGACGATGGCCAGGGGGGCCATCCACCACCGACGGCGGTGCCAGGCCCAGGCTGCCGCCCGGAGGGGCCATGGGGGGAGAGGTCGGCGGGGGTCCTTCACGGGCTGCCTCCGGTCGTCTTCACGATACCACGGGCCACCAGGGCCTCCAGCACCGCCTCGGCGACCCGCTGGTGGGCCGCCTCCGTCAGGTGGTTCTGGTCCAGGAAGAGGCGGTCGTCGGGGATCCCGTCCGGAACCCAGGATCGGGCCAGGGCCTCCACGTCCACCAGGACCACCCCCGGAAAGGCGGCCGCCACCTGTCGGAGGCCCTGGTTGAAGGCCCCGATCGCCCGGAGCGGGAAGGCGCTCTGGTCCCGGGCCGACTCATACTGGTCCCGGGCCTCGGCGACCCGCCCCGCCCGGTCCAGGGCCTGGGCCAGCCGGAAACGCAGGGCGGCCACCTCCGGGTGCCGGGCGACCATGGGCGTCAGCAGGTCCAGGGCCTGCTGGACCTCCCCGGCCTCCAGCAGGCGTCCTCCTTCCCGCACGGCCTCGTCGGCCTCCTGGCGGGCGGCCGGGTCCGCATGGCGGCTGGCCTCGGGGGGCCACCGGAGGTTCGAGGGCACCGTGAGCAGCACCAGGGGAATGCCCCGTGCCTGGCACAGGCTTGCCATGGCCGCCGCCCGTGCCTGGGCCTCGGCGACCCGCCGGGCCGCCTCCCCCGGATCCAGGGCCGCCGCCTGGTCCCTCAGGTACCCGGCCGAGAGGGTGTCATCGCGTTCCCGCAGGGCCGGGGTGGACAGACCCACGGGGACCTGTCCCCGCAGGCGGGCCACCAGGGCCTCCAGGGCCTCCACCACCCGGAGTCGCCAGAACCAGAGCGGTCGGCGGGCCTTCCGGGCCTCCCAGCCTCGTCGCGTGACCTCCTCCAGGAACTCGCTGGAACCGAAGGAGGCCACCACCGCATCGGGATCGAGGTCCAGCACCTGGGGCAGGAGCCGGGAGACCCGGAGGCTCGCCCAGGTCCGGGCCGCGAGGTTCACGACCCGGTCCGAGGCCCCTCCCGGTCGCTGGCGCAACAGGTCCTGGAGGGCATCAGGCCAGGCCCGCAGCGGCTCCGGGTCCTCGTTGGACCGGTGTCCCCAGGCCACCGAGTCGCCCAGCACCACCAGGCGGACCTCCCCGGGGGCGCGGCGGATCGGGAAGGGCTCCGCCCGGAAGATGGTCCGCCATGGGGGCGCCACCTCCAGCCAATCTCCCCGGGCCACCAGGGGCGGCCCCTCGTCCGCCAGGCCGTGGAAATACCAGTCGGAGGCCGGGCGCCAGCCTGCCAGACGCAGACCGACCTCGGCGGCGGCGAAGGGCAGCGCGCCGGCCAGGACCCACAGCAGTGCTTCCCGGAGGCGGGTCATGGCGAGGCGGTCTCCGGGGGCCCCTTCTCGACCAGGAAGGGCCCCAGGGCCAGGACGTCCAGGTCGTTCTTGAGGAAGCACGCCACCGCGTCCTCGGGGGTGCAGACGATGGGCTCGTTGTTGTCGTTGAATGACGTGTTGATGACCATGGGCACGCCCGTCAGGCCGTGAAACTGGCGAATCAGGCCGTGGTAGAGGGGGTCGCTCTCGGGGGTCACCGTCTGGTGGCGACAGGTGCCGTCCACATGCAGGGCCGAGGGCACTCGGGACCGCTGTTCCGGGCGCACGCGCACGGCAAAGAGCATGAAGGGGCTCTCGGTGTCCCGTTCGAACCAGGCCCCGGTCTCCTCGGCCAGCACGCTGGCGCCATAGGGACGGAAGGGTTCCCGGTGCTTCACCCGGGCGTTCAGGATGTCCTTCATGGCCGGGTTCCTCGGGTCGGCCAGGATGCTCCGGTGCCCCAGGGCCCGGGGGCCGAACTCCATGCGTCCCTGGAACCAGCCCACCACGGCCCCGGAGGCGATGCGATCCGCCACCCGGCGCTGCATCTCCTCCGGAGGGACCTCGGTCGTCGGCAGGCCCCGGGCGGCCAGGGCGCGGCGCATGCGGCTCACGGGGTACTCGGGTCCCAGGAAGGCGTCCCGCATCACGACCTCCCGGGGAAGGCCATGGACGCAGTGTCGGATCACCGCGGCGGCTCCCAGGGCCGCCCCGGCGTCCCCGGCGGCAGGCTGGACGAAGACCTCCTGGAAGGGGGTCTCCTCCAGGATGCGCCCGTTGGCCGCACAGTTCAGGGCCACGCCGCCGGCCATGCAGAGCCGCCGCAGCCCCGTTCGTTCGTGGACATGGCGGGCCAGGGCCAGCATCGCCTCCTCCAGCAGGGCCTGGAGACTCGCGGCCATGTCCAGGTAGCGCTCCCCGAGGTCGCTTCCCGGGACCCGGGGGGGGCCGAACTCCCGTTCGAACCGGGGCGACCACATGACGCCCCCGCGCTCGAATCGAAAGAAGGACTGGTCCAGCCGGAAGGACCCGTCGGGGCGCAGGCCCGCCACCTGCCGCAACCGGTCCAGCAGCACGGGGCGGCCGAAGCCCCCGAGGGCCATCACCTTTCCCTCGCCCCGGTTGGCCTCGAAGCCCAGCCAGGTGGTCACCGCCGTGTAGAGAAGGCCCAGGGAGTCGGGGTAGCGAATCTCCTCCCGGATCTCGATGGACGTCCCGCGCCCGATGCCCCAGGCCGTGGTGGTCCACTCCCCCACGCCGTCCACGGTCAGGACCGCCGCCTCCTCGAAGGGCGACACCAGGAAGGCGCTGGCGGCGTGGGCCAGGTGGTGGGTCACGAAGCGCACGGGCCTTTCCCAGCCCAGGTTGCGCCGGAGCACCAGGGGCAGGACCAGGCGCTCCCCCAGCCAGGCGGGCATCGTGCGCCGGAACGAGGCGTAGGAGAACGGGAACGCCCGCAGGTGGTCCGCCAGCATCCGTTCGAACTTCAGGAAGGGCTTTTCGTAGAAGGCGATCTCGTCCACGTCCATGATCGTGATGCCCGCCGCCTGCAGACAGGCATCCAGGGCCCGACCCGGGAACGCGGCGCTGCCCTTCACGCGGTCCAGGCGCTCCTCCTGGGCCGCCACCAGCAGGCCGCCGTTTCCCGCCACGCAGGCCGCCGAGTCATGGTAGAAGGCCGACAGGCCCGCGACCGTCATGGGCTACATCCCCGCATAGATGAACGTCACCACGGCCCCCGGCCCCACGTAGAAGGCCATCAGGGCCACCAGGATCAGCAGCAGCAGCAGAGGGGCCAGCACGAATCTCCGGTGGCGCCGCAAGAACCGGTAGGCCTCCCGGAGCAGCAGCCACAGTTTCATCGCCTTCCTCCTTTCCGGCACCTCAGGACTGGTCCACCACGTCATCGGGGGTCGTTCCATACCCCTTCGCCGGCCGCCAATGGGACCCTTCGTCCCGCCGTCCCCGGCCCAGAAACCCCCGGGCGAAGACCTCGGCCATCGCCCGCGTCAGGGGGATGGCGACCCAGTAGGCCAACCAGAGGCCCACCGCCAGCAGCGCCGCCGTGACGACGGAGGCCACCCGCCCGGTGAACCGTTTCATCGCATGGAGGATGCGCTCTCCGATGCCCATCCGAACCTCCGTGGGCTGCCGGCCGGTGGCCGCGCCCGGTCACTTCGCGGGCGGTTCCAGCCGCTCCAGGACCCGGGCCAGCGTCTCGTCTCCGAAGTTCACCTCCAGTGCCCGGAGGGCCTCCTCCCGGGTCATGAGGCCCTGGCGCACCATCTTGGCCATCTCCACGTGGTAGTGGGTATAGCCGAAGTGCCGCAGGGAGTTCCACACCGAGAGGAAGTTCAGGGAGCAGTTGGTGGACCCGGCCGGGTAGGACTCGGCGACGGGGCGCCAGCCCACCTCCCGCCGGATCACCTCCACGTAGTCCTCGGCCGCCTGGTCCAGGAACCAGTGGGGCGACAGCACCGTGGCGTGGTGACGCTTCCGGGCCCGGGCCACGGCCTCCTCCATCGACGACGGGAAGTCCCGGTACTGGGGGTCGTCCCGCAGGGTCTTCAGGAACGCCTTCGTGGCCTCCCCCATCGATCGGTACTCGGGGGCGTCGACGTTGCAGGCGCACCTGGTCATCACCCCGGGCCGGGCTGACTGGCCCTTGGTCCACCCGGCGATGATCAACGGGATGTCGAAGCGGGCCGCCATCTCGAAGGTCAGGGACATGTACCAGATGCTGCAGGGGTGGCAGAGGACGGCCCGGCTGCCCGAGACGACCATCTTCCGAAAGAGGCCGCGCACGGCGTCGGTCCGGTAGAAGAGGAGGTCCACCCCCAGGGCGTCGGCGGCCCGGCGCACGTTGTCGATGGCGTCCTGCTGCTCGAAGCCGTGGTCGAACATGAAGGCCAGGGGGTTCATCCGGTAGCGGCGCTTCATGTAGTAGAGGGCGGCGGTGCTGTCCTTGCCGCCGCTGCACATGACCAGACAGTCGTGGGTGCCCTTGCCTCGGTGCTTCTGGAGCAGGCGCACGAAGTCCGTCTCCAGCAGGGGGGGATCGTCGGACCGGGACTGGCGGGCCTCCTCCTGGCGGCAGATGCTGCAGACGCCCTCGGCGTCCAGCACGATGTCCGGTGGGCTGTGGGGCAGCACGCACCGTTTGCAGATCGGCCGCTCCGGTCCCAGGTCCATGCTACCCCCGTGCCTCCGCTACCAGACGCCAGTGGTCCTTGCAGTCCGTCGTGGCGACCACCCGGTGCCCTTCCAGGGTCAGGGCGGCCGGCACCGACTCCGTCGGTTCCCCCGGGTCCAGCAGGATGGCCAGACGCTCCCCGGCCTCCATCGTCTCCAGGCGCAGCAGTGCCCGGGCTGCGTTGGCCGGGCACTTCACGCCCCGAAGGTCCAGCACCGGGAGGTCGTCGGTCATGGCGTCCTCCGCAGTGTGGCCACCGCCTGATCGATGATGGCCCCCGCCTGGTCCACCTCCGCTTCCGTCGTGCCTCGACCCAGGGTGATTCGCACGGCTCCCAGGGCCTCCGCCGGGGGGATTCCCAGGGCCAGCAGGACGGGGCTCGGGGCCGTGGTTCCCGAGGAGCAGGCGGACCCCCGGGAGACCCGGACCCCGGCGCGGTCCAGCGCTGCGGCCAGTGCCCGCCCCGACACCCCGTCGAATCGCAGGGACAGGTGGTGGCAGAGGCGCCGGGTCCGGGATCCGTGCAGGTGGGCGCCCCGGATCGACAGCAGCCGTTCCAGGAGCCGGTCCCGCAGGGCGGCCTGCCGCTGGTATTCCGCCGGGTCTGCCAGCGACACGGCCACCCCGAATCCGGCCAGGGCAGGGACGTTCTGGGTCCCCGGCCGCAGTCCCCCTTCCTGGGGGCCTCCGTGCATCAAGGGCTCCAGGGCCAGGCCCCGGCGGACCCGCAGAGCCCCGGCGCCCTTGGGCCCATGGATCTTGTGGGCGTTCACGGACACCAGGTCCGGCAGGTCCGGCGGCGCAGGCAGAGGCTCCCGGGTGAAGGACTGGCAGGCGTCGGTGTGGAAGGGGACGCCGGCCTCGGCACAGACCCGGGCCAGTTCCGCCAGGGGCTGCACGGTGCCGATCTCGTGGTTGCCATGGCCCACCGACACCAGGCGCGTGTCCGGCCGGAGCCGTCGGCGCAGGTCGTCCGGGTCCACGAGGCCCTCTCCGTCCACCGGGAGCCGATCCACGGCGACACCCAGTCCCTCCAGCCAGGCCGCACAGGCCATCACGCTCGGATGCTCGATGGCCGACACGACCAGGCGGCCACCGGGTCGCCCTCCTCGGAGGAGCCGTCCCTTGAGGGCCAGGTTGTTCGCCTCGGTTCCGCCTGACGTGAACACGACCTCGGCGGGGTCGGCCCGAAGCGCCGTGGCGACCCGCAAGCGGGCCTCCTCCAACACCCGGGCCGCCGCGAGACCGCTGCCGTGGTCCGAGGAGGGGTTCCCCCAGGCCACGGCCGTGGCCCGGGCCATGGCCTCGGCGACCTCGGGGGCCAGGGGCGTCGTGGAACCGTGGTCCAGGTAGATCAAGGGTTCCTGCCCTCCATCCCTCCATCGGGAGCCCCGGCCCGGGTCTCCGGCGGGCCTCCCGGCCTTCTGTTTCTGCGCACCGCCTCGAAGGTGGGCGCCAGGGCCTCCCGGAGCCAGGATACCATCAGATCGTTCCCCCGCCGATTGAAGTGGCAGCAGCGGTCGGCAAATAGCGCCTCGGCGCCTTCGCGTGCCGTGGCATCGAGGAGGTGGTCGAAGGCGTCGAGGACCGGGACCCCGAAGGGGGCAAGCGTCTGTCGGGCCAGGTGCGCGATGACCCGATGGCGATCCCGCTCGTTCTGGTCTCCCTCCAGTTCCGGTCGTCCCGGCAGCATCACCACGGCCCAGGGGATGCCCTCCTGCTGGCAGCGGCGCCCGATGGCCGTCAGGACCTCCCGGCTGTGATCCAGGACCACCTCCGCCGGATGGGGCGAGACCTGTCCAGGGCGTGTGGCCCGGCTGATGGCCCATCGCAGATGGCCCGCCAGGGCCGACACCGAGGCGGCGACCTCGATGGCGAATGGGACCGGGGACTCCAAGGCAGAGGCTGGGAGGGACTCGGTTGCCGGGAGGGCCCCGGCCTCCGGGGGCGGGGTGGATGGCGATGGGGAGGGGTCCGTGCAGGCGATCCGAGGGCTCTCGGGCCGATAGTCCAGCAGGGGGCCACCGCCGCAGGCGCGGTAAGGAATGTCCGTCACCACCGTGAGGTTCGGATGGAGGTAGAGGACGAAGCCGTCCAGCCGCCCGGCCTCGATCCATCGTTGGAAGAGGAGATAGCCCAGGTCGATCCCGGCGCCGGGGACGCCCGCCTTCACGTGCAGCAGGGACGGGTCCTGGGCGTCCAGTTGTTCCACGAAGGGGCACCCCTGGGAGCAGTACCCGGCACCTTCGACCACCGAGTTCCCGGAGTGGACCACCACGGGTGCCGTCTTTTCCTGCAGTTGAGGGGTCCGGAGGGGATCCAGCCGTTCCGGGAGGTGGATCGGGTCGAATCGGTGCACCGTGGCTGGGCGTTGCGCTGCGGTCCAGAGATGGACCCCCCGGACCGGGTAGGACTCGGGGGGTCGGGGCAGGGCCACCCGGCAGGTGACCTCCAGGATCAGGGCCGTCGCCAGGGTCCCCAGAAGCGTGGGGACCGTTCGGCGGGCCGAGTCCAGGGTGACGCCCCAGGCGGCCCCGTGTTGCAATCCCAGGCCCAGCATCAGGGACAGCGTCACCACGTCCCAGAGGCCCAGGGATGCCACGGTGGGCGGATAGACCGCGATGGCGACCGCCACCGGGGCAATCGCCAGCCCGATCCGGGCCCCGGGACCGGCGGGCCGCCTCGTCCACTTCCGGATCGCGGCCCCCAGGGCCCAGCCCAGCAGCGCCGGGACCAGGATCTCCGCCACGGCCAAGGCCCAGGCTTCGACTCCCGTCATCGGCAAGGCCGTTCCTTTCCTGGCGATGGACCTGTCAGCCGAGTATCGAAGGCGCCCAGGGCCCTGTCAACGGGCCGCGTCGTCTCGTCGGACGGTGGCCGGTCGGGGCGTGGCGCCCGGACGGAAACCTCCCTGGACGCGAGGGACATGCCTGCCTGGCACGATGCCGGGGAATTCGTGGCGTGGCAGTCTGTGCCATACTCTGGCCTGCGGAAGCGGCCGGGGACCGCCAGGGAGGACGTCGAGATGGGGAAGACGATCCGGATCGTGATCGTGATGGCCGGGCTGGCTGCCTGCGCCGGGTCGGGGACTACGGTGCCCCCGATGCCGGCCCTGCGGGCCGACGGAACCCGGATCGTGGACGACACCGGGGCCGAGGTGGTCCTGAAGGGCGTCAATCTGGGCGGCTGGCTCTTCAACGAGACCTGGATCACCCAGATCGACTACTCGCTCACCTCGCGGATCTACGTCCTGGGGCAGAGGGAGTCCTTCGCCGCGGACGTCATCGCGGTGCTTCGGCAGGGGCAGGACGAGTCCTGGGGTGGCGACGAAGGCTACCTGACGTCGTTCCAGGCGGCCCTGGCCGCGCGGATCGGGGAGGCGGCCGCCGCGGCCTTCACTGACAAGGTGCGTCGGTATCTGCCGGTGCTCTACGCCGATGCCGACCTCCCGTTGCGCAGGAAACTCTCCGAGCGGTTCGGCGACGAAGTGCGGGACGAACTGCTGGACCTCTTCCAGGAGGCCTGGATCGGCGAGGCGGACATCGCCTGGATCGCGGAGCAGGGGTTCAACGTGGTTCGGGGGGATTTCAGGCATCCGGATGTCTTTGACGACGATATCGAGACCTTGAAGGATCGTCTGTCGGCCTACGGGAGCCTGCAGTGGGACCCGAACCCCCGGCTCCTGGAGATCCTGAGGTCGGGGCTGCGTCCCTGATGGTCCGCTGCGAACCACCATCGAAACGAGAGGTTGGGACCGGTAAAAAGGGGACGGTCCCTCGATGGCGATGTGGTAGGATGCGGCCGCGTGGAACGGGAGGCGGCAGCGCCCATGAAGCGGTACGGCTGGGTGATCGGGATGGCATCGGTCATGGTGGCGTGCAGCAGCAGCCTCGGCAGCGCTGGCGAGGACCTTCCGGCAGAGGGGGTCACCGTCCAGGTCCCCTGCGCGGACCCCGACGACATCCGGCCGGTGGATCGCTGCCCGGACCTCCCGACCGTCCCCTCCCTGTCGGCCTTCAACGTGGTGGAGACCCTCCGTCCCCTGGCCCGGTCCATCGAGGGCACCGGGTCCCGCTGGACCGGTCGGGTCAGCGGCCGCCAGGTGGGGGCCAACGGGCGGCCGACCACCTTGCCGGGGAGCGGCTGGGTGACGGCCTTCTGCCAGGGCGACGACGCCCTGTGGTTCGACGTGACCCTCGGGGAGTGCCGCCTCCGGAACCTCTGCGGGTGCCGGACTGCCGGGACCTGCGGCGGGGCCGCCTGCGACGGCGCCTCCGAGCCGGTCCTGCCGACCGTGGACTCGGACCGGGCGATCCGGGCCGCCTTCCACGGCGATGGCGCCGAGGGCACCTACGACCTGGACTATGACTCCCGGACCGGCCGCTGGACCGTGACCCGGAAGGCCGACGGGGCCCGGGTCCAGGTCGATGGGGCCACGGGCGCCGTCGTGCCCTGACCGACCCACCTTGCCGAAGCGCCATTGCGTCGATGCCCCTGCCAGGGGGCTGTTCGGGAGGGTGGCTTCCGACAGGGGGCGGGATCAGGCCTGGCCCAGGTGCTCCACCAGGATGCGGATGCCGATGGCCCAGAGGATCCCGCCACCGACGATGGCCATCCGGTGACCGAAGGCCGGCCCGATGAGGGCACCCAGGCGCAGTCCCAGCAGCGTGAAGGCCGCGGCGACGACGCCGATCACGGCGGCCGGGTACCAGATGGAGACCCCGATCAGGCCCAGGGAGAGGCCGACGGCCAGGGCATCGATGCTCGTGGCGACCGACAGGACCAGGAGGGACCGTCCTCGGGTGGGGTCCCGAGGGGCGCGGTCCGGGTCAGGCCGGGACCAGCCCTCCTGGATCATCCGGGTGCCGACGACGGCCAGCAGGGCGAAGGCGACCCAGTGGTCCACCGCCCGGGCCCACTGGACGATGGTGTTGCCGGCGAAGAAGCCGGCGAGGGGCATCAGGAACTGGAAGAGGCCGAAGTGGAAGGAGAGCCGGAAGGCCTGGCGCCGGGAGACGGTCCCGAGGGAGAGGGCCGCGCCGATCGCCACCGCGAAGGCATCCATGGCCAGGGCGACCGCCAGCCCCAGGACCTCCACCAGACTCATGGACCTTCCCCGCCGCCCCGCCGGACGATAGAGGTCTTCCCTTCTCGTCGTCAAGCCTCCAGGCGGATCGGGTTTCTGGGTCTGGACCGATGGGGGTGCCTGGCCGTACCGGGAGGTCGCTTCAGTAGTGTCCCTCCCGGAGGCGTTCCGGGGGCACCTCGCCGGACACGGGATAGCCGAAGCGGGACCAGAAGCCCGGGTGTTCCACGTCCACCAGGTCGATGCGGCGGACATATTTGGGATTCTTGTAGCCCAGCAGCCGCGGGACCACGACGCGCGCCGGAAAGCCGTGGGACAGGGGCAGGGTCTGGCCCCCGATCCCGAGGGCCAGCAGGGTCCGGGGCTCCCGGGCCACGGACAGGGGCAGGGACTCGGAGTAGCGGCCTCCGATGCAGTCGATCTTCAGGAAGGAGGCCCCGGGCAGGGGACCCGCCAGGTCCAGCAGCCTCGCCAGCGGCACGCCGTCCCAGGGGACGTCCCAGACGGACCAGCCCTCGACGCAGTGGAAGTCGGTGGTCTGGGTGACCAGGCCCATCGCCAGCAGGTCGCAGAAGGACCAGGTGACCTCCCGTCGAACCATGCCCCCGACCGAGAGGCGCCAGGAGGCCAGGATCGACTGGAGGTCCTGGGGGTCCACGGTCCGGACCGGGAACGACTGGAGGATCGGGAGGTCCTCGGTCCCTGGCTGGAACTCGGCCTCGCAGGACCGGACATCGGGCCCGGGGCCATCCGATCCGGCGATGGAGGAATCGTCCCCGGGACGGAGGTCCCCGGCGTCGCCTCCCGGGCCGCCGGCATCCCGGGACCCGTCGGCGCCCATCGGGTCGGGCCAATCCGGGAGGTCCTGGTCGCTCGTGTGCCGGTCCGACGGGCTCCCGGAGGACCCGCAGGCCTGGACCAGCGGGGCCCACAGCGGCACCGTCGCCGCCTGGCCCAGCCACTGCAGCAGGTTCCGCCTCGTGATGCGGTGATCGGGCAACGGCGGTCCCCCCGTCGAGACCGTCCCAGTATCGCCCTTTCTGACGCCGGCGTCCCCCGATGCCACACAACCTCCCGGAATCGCGGCCGGAGACGGTGGTTGCAGATGCCCTCGGGATCGCCGGAGAGTTGACCGCCGGTGCGACCTCTGACAGGAAGGACGCCCTTCGGAAGGCGGTGGAGTCCGCCGAGAACCGCCACGCACCGGACGTGGCCGATGACTCCTGGCGGGTGGATGGCCCGGGGAGTGTCGGTCGCGCACCCTGGCCACCCATGGCATGACGCAGCAAGGAGGTGCCCCGTGGAGCATGCCTTCGGACTGGTAACCGGTCCAGACCGGGAAGATCCGGCACAGGTCAGACCCGGCAGATGGGGGGGCTGTTGGGGCATCGACGGGAGGTGGGTCCCGGCGGGCGTGCGCTGGGCTGACGCGCGACGGCTACCGGCAGTTCCCGGCGTGGCGCTCGCGCTCTTGCTTGTAGAGTTCCACCTGGCCTCCGGCCAACGTGATCCCCCAGAAACCGACGTTGTAGAGCGCGACGCCGGTCACGGTGCCCTTCACCTGGTTGCAGGCCGGGTCGAATGAGTAGAACGCCGACACGCAGTTGTTCTGGGACAGGCCCACCGAGGCAAACTCGCCGGCCATGGCCACCTCCAGACGCGGAAACTCCAGGCAGGCGCTCATGCCCGCCGCCACGTAGTCCGCCGCGCCACCCAGGATGTTCTCGGCGCTGAAAGAGTCCAGATTCGCGTCGGGGGCGATGGACGACCCCGCCAGCCGGATGCCCTGATGCGCGTCGAAGGCGAAGTCCACCTCGGCGTCGGCCTCGCTGTCGTTCAGGGCCAGCTCCGCCGTGACGTTCACGTGGGCCTTGATCTTCACGATCAGCGGCACCGGCCCGATCTCGACCGGCACGTCGATGCCCAGCGGCACGCGCAGCAGTTCCTGGCTGGCGCCGGCGTTGAAGGCGGCCGCCTTCACGTGCAGCTGCCCACGGACGTCCTGGGCCGCCGCCTGGAAGGTCTCGGTGACGCCGCCCGCGATGCCGACCCGCCCCGACAGGCGCAGCCCCTCGACGTGACCCGTGGCATTGAGGCCGATGCGGTCCTCGCCCAGGACCTTCTTCTTCGCGGTGGCCTCCACGTCCAGGCGCCCCGTCGAGGGCACCAGCCGGACCGCCAGATTCCAGCCCTCCAGCTCCCCCTCCCACGAGATGCCTCCCTCCAGCGCCGACGAGACCCGGTGCAGTTCCGCGTCGCCGTAGGTGACCCGAAGGGCGCCCGACTGTGCCGCCCGGGCGAAGTCCACCGGCAGGTTCCACTCCATCGTGCCGTCCCGAATGGCCTCGGGCAGCGTTGTGCGAGCGGTGGCCAGCACGATGTCATCGCCCTCCCGACGGACCTCCACGACCTTGCGGTAGGCGATGCCGGCCAGCACCGCCACCTGCCCCGGCTGCAGGGCCTCGATGGCCGTGGCGCCACCGTCGAAGCGGTACTCCAGCGTGTCGGGGCCGGGGGCGTTGCCCTTCAGGTGGGCCTTGCCATCGGTCTCGGAGACCAGCCGGGCGTTGTCGGCCCAGGTGACCTGGAACACGGATGTGTCGGTGGTCGTCGAGTCGCTTCCGTCCCCGCAGGCGGCCACGGGGAGGGTCATCAGCAGCGCGGGCAACAGCGTGCGAAGCGTCGTCATGACAGGGGCTCCCGTCAGGTTGCACTACCAAATAAGGACTAGTCCTATCCGAGAGTCAAGGCCGCGGTGCTCCAGGCTGCATGAGGGGCCATCCGTTGCCGTGCTCCGCGGGGGCTCGCCGGTCCGCCACTGACCCGGCAGCGGTCGCCGCGGATGCCGCCCTGACTGCCGCGATTGACTCCTGCCCGGACCTCGTGGAGACTGGTGCGGTCGAGCCGACAGTGCGGCGGGATGCCATCGCGAGGAGGGCCCATGAGGCACGGACGGATGGCCACGTTGTGGGCCCTGGGGTGCGTGGCGGCCGGATGCGGGGACGGGAAGGACGGGGCGGGCACCGAGGCCGTGTCTGGGCGCATCGCGGCCGCGACCGGCGGCACCGTGGCCTTCGGCGATGGCACCGGGATCCAGATCCCGGCCGGGGCGCTGGCCGAGGACACAACCATCACGCTATCGCGTCCAGCGAGTCGTGACGTCTTCCGGGCCGAAGGAACGGTGGGAATCCTCGTGCTGGAGCCGGACGGACTGACGCTCTCGACGCCCGCCACGGTCACCTGGGTCTCCGACCTCGATTACGATCAGGAAGGGCTCGCTGTGGAGGTCGTCAGCCGGACCAACCCGTTCCCCCGGGCCGGATCCGAGGTCGATCCGTTCGTGACGGCCGAGGACGTGACCGTGTCGGGCGGGCGGATCACCTTCCCGCTCCGGCACTTCTCGGTCGCCCATATCTTGAGTTATCCGAAGTTCCTGGCGGCGATCGAGTTCCCCGCCAGCACGCTGCGACCCGGGGACATCCTGTACGTCCTGACGAGTGCCGAGGGCTTCACGCACGCGACGATCAAGCCGATGCACGTCGGTCTGTACCTCGGCCAGGGGAAGGTGATCGAGTCCACGCTGCAGACGCCGACTTGCGGCGTCGGCATCGACGGGGTCGACATCCACGACTACCTGGACTTCATGCGCCTGTGCGGCGCGCACGTCTTCGTCGGTGCCCGGCGCCCGCGGGAGGGCGCGACCGAGGAGGCCGGGAAGGCGGCGGTCGCGTGGGCCACCGGGAAGCAGTTCGAGCCATACGGGATCCTGGGCGGGCTTCCGATCGGGACTGGCGGCGCCGGCGGGTTCGGCGGCTGGTCTTGCGTGGGGCTGGCGGAGGCCGCGTGGGAGGCCGCCGGCGTGAACATCGTCAGCGCCCCGGACGCGCTGCTGACCCCGTACATGCAGTTCGCGAACACGGTTGCCGTCCAGGAGGTCGAGGTCAAGGCGACCGACGAGAAGTTGCAATTCGGCATCGTGGGCGCGGCCCGGGAGGCGAACTGGCTCCCGGGGCTGCCCATCCCGGGCGGCTTCGGCGACTACGCGACGGTGCAGAGCGAGGCGATGACGGTGACGGTGACCGCGACGCCCGACGCGTTTGCGGCGGATCGTGTGGGCAGCCGGGCGGTGATGCGCCCGCCGACCAGCCCGGAGCTGATCCAGGTGCTGGAGTTCACGCCCGACAGGTCCGATGCGGGCGACACGTTCGTGTTCCACTTCGAGGTCGCGGACCCGTCGCGCGGGTACAAGGCCCCGCTCAGCCTGATCATCCGGATCGACCCTTGTGGCAACGGCGAGTGCGAGACCTCGGAGGGCGAGGATCACGGGACGTGCCCTGTGGACTGCCCGGCCGAGGAGCCGGCCGAGCTCAACTCCTGCCCGGTCAAGGCGCTGTGCGACTACTGCGAGACCCCGCAAGTGGGCAGCGCCTGGCTGGGCGAGCTCATGATCATGTGGAGCAGCGCGACCACGCTCGGCCAGTTCTCGCTGTCCGGCCGCAACCCGACGACCAACGAGGAGATCGATTTCGGCGTGACCTTCTCCGGGGGCAAGCCCCGCGAGACGACCTTTCAGGTCACTCGCGATCGGGTCTTCGGCACGTATGTCCACGACCCGGAACTGACGGGCTTCTGCTGCAGCCGCTACACGGCTCCGGACGGCCGGGAGTTGGACATCTACGGGGCCGAGATCGATCTCGCCTTCTCGGGCGACCATGCCAGCGGGGCGATCGTCGTCCTGACGGAGGAGGGCGCCACGGCCACCATCGAGGTGCAGGCCTGCACCTGCCCGTGCCTCTGACGAGGGGCAAGGCGTTGGGGTCCGGGACGCGCACGGATCCCGCAATCTCGGCGGCCGAGACGATCGCAGCGATCCGCGATGGGGCGACCGTCCGGTCATGAGACCGATACGCGGGGGCGATGATGCCCATGGGCGTGGGGCCACCGATGCCGAGGCCCCCGATCCCCGGGAAGAGGGCTAGGGGACCGGGGCATGGCTCCAGCGGACCGTGGCGCCGGCGGGGCCGGACCGGACCTCGAGGCGCCGGGGACACAGGGCCTTCAGGTCCTCCATGTGGGAGATGATGCCCACCAGGCGGCCGCCCTCGCGGCCGGACATCTCCGCCAGGTGGTTCCAGGCCTCCTCCCGGGCCTCGGCGTCCAGGTTGCCGAAGCCCTCGTCCAGGAAGAGGGTCTCGAGCCGGATGCCGCCGGCCCGCTGCTGCACGACGTCCGCCAGTCCCAGGGACAGGGCCAGGGCCGCCTGGAAGGACTCGCCGCCCGACAGGGTGTGCACGGCCCGGAGGCTGCCGCTGTAGCCGTCCTCGACGTCCAGGGACAACCCCTCCCGCTTCCGGCGGTCCGCCGGAACCCTTCGTCGGAACAACTGGAAACGGCCCCGGCTCATGACCTTCAAACGCAGGTTCGCCGCCTCCAGGACCTGATCCAGCAGCAGGCCCAGCACGAAGTCGTGGAAGGACAACTTGACGGGGTTCTCGCCCCTGGCCACCCCGGACAACCTCTCCATGCCTCGGAGCCTCTCCTCGATCGCCTTCTGCTCGGATTGGACCTGCCGCAGCCGGGTTGCCAGGTCCTGGTCCCGCTCCTGGTCCGCCACCGCCTGGGCCGCGGCGGCCTGAGCCGCCTCCAGCCCTGCCAGGGCCTCGGCCTCGGCGGCCTCCAGGGCCGCCACGTCCGGCTCCTGCAGACCCGCCACCCCGGCCTCCAGGCGGTCCACGTCCCCCTGGGCCTGGACCACGTCCCGCACCCAGCCCTGGATCTGCTCCTCCAGGGCCGCCAGCCCATCCGGCGCCAGCCGCGCCGCCGACCACTCCTCGGGGGTCATGAAGCCCTGCTCTCGGAGCCGCTCCTGGAAGCGACGATCCATCTCCTCGAGTTCCGATGCGGTCCGATCGGACTCGGTCGCCGCCGCGGTCTGACGCGCCTCGGCACCGGTCCATCGGGCCGATGCCTCCCGGAACGACTGTTCCGCCTTCTCCAGGGCCTGCTTCCTTGCCGCGAGGGCCGCGCGGGACTCGGCGACCTGCTGTTCCCAGGTCCCTCGGTCCCTCCCCGGGGGCAGGCCGGCCTGCCGCTCCTGCCGGAGGGCCGCTGCCCGGTCCCGGGCCGACCGGGCCTCCTGGACCTGACCCTGGATGGCCTCCAGGACCTCCCGTCCCTGCTCCAGCCGGGTCTCCGCCTCCCGCCGCCGGGTTCGGGCCTCGGCCAGCCGACGGGCGGCCTCTTCCGCCTCCCGGACCTGCTGTTCGGCCTCCTGGCAGCGGGCCTCCAGTTCCTCCAGGGAGGCCCCGGCGGCTTCTCCCAGGTCCTGGACCATCTCCTCGATGCGCTGGCCCAGGGCCTTCCACTGCTCCTGGATGCGCAGCATCTCGTCCGATGCGACCTTCCAGGTCTCCGCGGCGGCATCGGCCTCCTGCCGGAGGCGGTCCAGCAGCGCCCCATCGGGCAGGTTCTCCCGGATCGGGGCCGGGGCCGGATGGGAGGTCGATCCGCAGACCGGGCAGGGATCGCCCGGGACCAGCCGGGCCGCCAGCACCGCGGCCATCTCCCGACGCTGGACCTCCAGGGCCTCCTCCAGCGTGCGACGGGCCTGCTCCAGCCCGGCGGAGGCCATCCGCTCCTGGTCGGCCTGCCGCTGAAGCCGCTTTTCCAGGGTCCGGTGCTGATCCTGCAGTTCGCCCAGGCGCCTGCGGAGGTTCCGCTGCTGGACCTGCTGGTCCCGGATCGACCCCCGTCGGGCCTTGTCCTCGGCCAGGGGGTCCAGGGCCTCGATGGTCCGGTCCAGCCCCCGCATCTCCTGCTCCAGGGCCTCCAGGCCCTCCCGGGCCGCCCGGAGCCGTTCCTCCGCCGCCGTCAGCCGTTCTTCCGCCGCCTGGACCTCCCCCTCGGCCTGTTCCAGGGCCTGGAGGCGCGGTCCCATCTCCTTGAGCTCGACCAGAGCCCGCTCCATCGCCTCGGTCTCCGGGACGTTCGCCCGCTGTCGTTCCAGGCCGTCCCGGGCCAGGTCCAGCGCCAGCCGGGCCTCCTCCAGGTCCCGGTTCGCCCTCGACAGGTCCTCCCGGCGCTGTTCGGCCTGCTGGCGCAGCCGATGCAGCCCATCGGCCAGGTCGTTCAGGGTCAGGGCCCGGCGAGCCCTCTCCAGCAGGGCCTTCTGCGATCCGATCTCCTCACGGCGCTGCTCCAGGTCCTCCAGGCGTCGCCTGGCCCGGCGGGCCTCCTCGAAGATCCCCCGGACCCGCCGGCCCTCCTCGGCGGCAGCCCTGGCCGACTGGAGGCTGTCCCGTCGCTGCTTCACCCCCGCCTGCATCGTCTCCAGTTCGACCTGCCGCTGCCGTATCCGCTGTTCCAGGTCCTCCAGGGACGCCACGTCGCCGGTCCCGAGCAAGGTCTGATGGCGCTCCTCGAGGGTCCGGAATTCCGTCTGCCGGCGGGCCGTCTCGGCCTTCAACTCCTCCTCGATGCGGCGGTAGAGGGCCGTATTGAAGAGGTTGCCCAGGATGTGCTCCCGATCCTTCACCTCGGCGACCAGCAGGCTCCGGAACTGCCCCTGGGGGATCAGGATCACCTGCCGGAACTCCTCCGCCGTGAAGCCCAACACCGCCTGGATGGCCTCCGTGACCTTGCCGTCGCCCGTCTGCAACAGGGACCACTCCCCGGTCCCGCCGGCGGGCCGTCGATGGAGGTGGGCCTCCGCCTTGGCCTTCGTGGTCCCCTGGCCCCGGAGGGCCGGGCGATCCCAGGTCGGCGAACGCCAGCAGCGGTAGTGCCACTCCCCCAGCGCGAACTCCAGTTCCACCTCGGTTCGCAGGGTCGATGGCGCCAGTTGGCTGCGCATCTGCTGGTCGGTCCGTTCCGCCCCCGACGACTGCCCGTAGAGGGCGTAACAGATCGCATCGAACAGCGTGGTCTTGCCGGCTCCCGTCGGTCCGTGGACCAGGAACACCCCGGCGTCCCGGGCCGGCCCGAAGTCCACCACCTGGCGCTGGACGTAGGGTCCGAATGCCTGCACCGTCAGTCGGATCGGGATCATCGGGCCTCCTCCCCGGGCCGCATCGCCCGTTCCACCACCGGGCCCAGCAGGGCCGTGGCCGCCTCGTCCATCGGCCTTCCGGTGACCTCCTGGTAGAACCGCTGGAACAGAGAGAGCGGGTCCAGCCGGAGCACCTCTCTCGAGACCGTGCTGCCGCCGACCGGGTGCTCCAGCGCCTCCCATTCCAGGTGCAACGTATTCGGGTAGTGTTGCCGCAGGCGCCCGATCGCGTCCGGGACCGGTGCCGGGTCTGTCAGCACCGCCACGATGAGGTCCTCCCGGTCCTCATCCTGCCTGGCTCCGTCCATCACCTGCTGGAAGGTCCCCTGGACCCGACGCAGCCGGCGCCTTGGCGTCAGGGGCACCTGGGCGACCGATGGCGGTCCCGAGGCCGGCAGGTCCACCCACAGAAAGCCCTTCGAGTGGTCCGTCTCCGAGATCGAGTAGGCCAGCAGCGACCCGGCGTAGTGGATTCGTGGGCCGACCGACTGCGGCCGGTGCAAATGTCCCAGCGCCACATGGTCGAACCCCTCGAAGAGCGAGGCATCCACTGCTCCCGATCCGCCCACCGTCAGCAGCCGCTCCGACTCGCTGGAGCATCCGCCCTGGACGAAGGCATGGCCCGCCAGCACCGTCCGGACCCCGGCGTGGCATTGCCGTCGGACCTGATCCAGCACGATCTCCATCGCGGCCTGGTGGCCCCTCAGGTCGTCTCGGCCGAGTCCCTCCCGGACCCGCTCCGGGTCCAGGTAGGGCAGGGCAAACAGGTGCACCGGCCCCGCCTCGTCCTCCAGCACGAGGGGTTCCGGTGCCTCGGGGATCTCCCCGACAATTCGCAGCCCCTGGCGCTTCAGGATGCCCGAGCAGAAGGCCAGCCGCTCCGGGCTGTCGTGGTTGCCCGCCAGCAGCACCACCGGCACATGCAGGTCCAGCACCAGGCGGGACAGCACCTCGTCCAGCAGGTCCACCGCCGCCGCCGGAGGGTCCGCCCGGTCATAGATGTCCCCCGCAATGAGCACCAGGTCCGGTCGCTCCTGTTCCACATGCTCGATCACCTGTTCCAGCACGAACCGCTGGTCCTCCAGCAGGTCCAGCCCTTTCAGCCGCCGTCCCAGATGCCAGTCGCCGGTCTGCAGGATCCGCATCTTGTCCCTCCCCTTCCGGGATCGCCTCATTCTTGCACGGCGGTGGGACATCATCCTTGCCCACTCCTCGCCGACCTCTCCCAGCCCCTGCGCTCTGGTGATCCAGACGGCGCCACATCGGGGGGGCCGGGGGCCGGGCCCGGAGGACGCTCCGGAGGCGCGCGCGACCATGCGGGGGTCATCGATGCTTTCGCGCGCGCCGAGGCGCAGACGCGCCCCGGGGGCAGCGCCCCCGGGGCGACGTCGAGTCCGGAGGCCCGGCCCCCGGTCCCCCCGCCCCCGACGTCCCTGAAGCCTCCTCCCTGGCCCCCACACCGGCGTATCCGTGCCCCTGTCCACACCCCCAGCCGTCCTCTCCCACTTCTCCCAATCCACCGTCGGCCTCTCCCAGCCCCCGCGCTCTGGTGACCCAGACGGCGTCACATCGGGGGGGGGCCGGGGGCCGGGCCCGGAGGACGCTCCGGAGGCGCGCGCGACCTTGCGGGGGCCATCGATGCTCTCGCGCGCGCCGAGGTTGCAGACGCGCCCCGGGGGCAGCGCCCCCGGGGCGACGTCGAGTCCGGAGGCCCGGCCCCCGGTCCCCCCGCCCCCGACGTCCCAGGAAGCCTCCTCCCTGGTCCCCACTCCGGCGTATCCTCGTCCCTGTCCACACCCCCACCCGTTCTCTCCCACTTCTCCCAATCCACCGTCGACCTCTCCCAGCCCCCGCGCTCCGGTGACCCAGACGGCGTCACATCGGGGCGGCCGGGGGCAGGGCCCGGAGGACGCTCCGGAGGCGCGCGCGACCTTGCGGGGGCCATCGATGCCCTCGCGCGCGCCGAGGCGCAGACGCGCCCCGGGGGCAGCGCCCCCGGGGCGACGTCGAGTCCGGAGGCCCGGCCCCCGGTCCCCCCGCCCCCGGTCCCCCCGCCCCCGGTCCCCCCGCCCCCGGTCCCCCCGCCCCCGACGCCCCGCGCCCGGGTCCCCTGGCCCCCGGTCCTCCCGGACCAACTGGGCTAGAATCCCGGCGGAGGTGACCCATGGACCGGAGAACGTTCCTCCAGAGGGCCGTCGCCGCCGGGCTGTGGCCCCTCGCAACCATTGCCGGATGCGGTGGTGCCGACCGCCGGGGCCGACCCGACCCCACTGACCCGCCCCTCGACGACGTCCTGGCCGCCGGCGCCCGCACCATGTGGGTCGCCGCCCACCCCGACGACGAGTGCTTCCCCGGGGGCCTCCTGGCACGGGCCTCCATCCATTACCGGAACCCCCTCGCCTTCGTCGTCATGACCCACGGCGACGGCGGCGAGTGCGGCCTCCCCGACGGGTGCGAACCCGACCTCGCCACCGTTCGCGGGCGGGAGATGGCTCAGGTGGCCCGCATGTACCGTGCCCGCCTCTACCACCACCGCTACTGGAACGCCCCCTTGCCCGTCTCCTCCTTCCCGCCCCGCCGGGAGATCCTCGCCCGCTGGCGCGCCCAGGGAGACCCCCTCCGGGACATCGTCACCGCCATCCGGGACTTCCGCCCCGACCTCCTCGTCACCTTCGACCCATACGTCGGCGCCACCGGCCATCCCGAGCACCAGCTCACCGCCCGCCTGGCCGTCCTCGCCGTCCGGCAGGCTGCCGATCCCACCTTCGAGACCCCCGGCCTCTCGCCCCACCGGGTCGCCCGGACCATCCTCCAGCAGAACCGCTTCTGGGTCTTTCGACTCGGCGGGGGCGGCGACCCCGGCCCCGTCACCCACACCTTCGACGCCTCCCTCCCGGCCGTCCCGGGCCTCTCCTGCGCCCACTTCATGGCCGAGGCCACCCGCCTCCACCGGACCCAGGAAAACGACATGGGCATGGTGCGCCGGGTGGTCTCCGCCGGCTTCCTGACGCTGTACTTCCGAAGGGTGGACCCCTGGAGGGACTTCTTCGACCCCGACGAGTGAGGCCCCTCAGCGGACCTCCGCCACGAACGCCTCCGGACCGAACGGCCGCCCCGTCGCCCGCCGGACGAACTCCGGCCACTCCCAACGCATGCCCGGCCGGAACACCGCATCGCGGAAGAACGCCCCGAAGTCCTTCCGGCCCCGGAACGACAGTGTCGCCGCCGGGCCCTGGTGGCCCGCGATCTCCACCAGCCGGGCCCGCACCTGCGCCGCGAACAGTTCCCCCAGCAGATAGTTGTGGTAGTACACCGGCGCGATCGTGAAGTGCGGCTTCGCCGCCCAGTCCGGCAGGTCCCTCCCCGCCGGCCGTCGCAGGTGCTGCAGGCGCTCCACCAGGTCATACCACAGCCGGTTCAGGTCCTGGGTCGGGTCCTCGTAGAGCGCCTTCTCGAACCGGAACATCACCATGTCCCACCGGGCGAACAGCAGCTGCTCCCGGCGCCGCTGCTCGTACAGCGCCTCTGCCGCCGCCTCCGCCCGGGCCCGGTCCACCCCCGCGTAGTCCACCATCCACGTCGGGTTCTGCCCCAGCGCCCCGAACAGCATCGCCACCCCCTCGGTCGTCAGGATGTGGGCCGAGTCCCGGAGCACCCAGGGCAGCGACGGGTCGTTGTAGGCCGCATAGACCGCGTGTCCCGCCTCGTGGAGCATCGTGTCCATCCATTCCGCCGAGGGCCGGATGTTCAGGAGCATCCGGACGTCCCCCGCCCGGTCGATGTCCGTGCAGAACGCGTGCTGGTCCTTGCCCTCCCGCTCGTAGTAGTCCGACCGGGCGATGATCGCGTCCATCGGCAGCCCGATGTCGGCGTAGAACCGCTGCGCGATGGCGACGATGTCCTCCTTCTTCCTGTCCTCATAGAACACGTCCGGGTCCACCCTCGCCGAGGGCGGCGCCGCCTGGAAGAACGGGTTGTCGTAGTGCCAGGGCATCAGCGCCTCCACGGGCACCTTCAGCCGGGCAGCCACCTCCGCGTCGAGCCGGGCCTTCATCTCCCTGAAGGGGGTCTCCGTGTCCCGCTCCAGCCGGTCGAAGATCGCCAGCAGCATCTCCGGGTCGTGCTCCTGCATCCGGATCCGCATCTCCCAGAAGTTCCCATGGCCCAGCATCCTCGCGGCCCGATTCCGGACCTGCGCCAGTTCCAGCAGCATCGGCCCCACCTTCGCCCCGACCCCCTTCAGGGCCTCCCAGATCGCCTGCCGGCGGGCCGAGTCCGTGGTCTTCTGCAGCATCTCCAGCAACTCGTTGTTGGACCAGGCCCGCCCGTCCAGCGTCGCCCGGTAGGTGTTGAACGTCTGCTCGATCTCCGACGACCGCCGGACCAGTTCCTCCAGCATCTCCGGCGGCAACTGGTTCTCCTGGTAGGCCAGCCGGACCACCTGCAGCGACCGCCGGGTCACCGGGTCGAACCCCTCGGAGGCCGCCAGCAGCCGCTCCGCCGTCCGATAGGCCTCCCGGTCGCTGTGGAACTTCCGGGTGGCCAGGTCCGCCTCCGCGAAGGCCTCGAAGTCCTCCTTCCGACCGCTGTTCGCCGCCTGCCAGTAGGCCTCCGCGGCCTTCTTCTCAAGTGCCGCCCGCCGGAGGTTGTAGCCCTCCAGGAAGGTCCTCGCCTCCGCCTCCAGGGAGCCCTGCCTCCCGTCGCCTCGCACCACCGTTCCCTCCTTCGCGCAGGCCGCCAGCATCGCTGCCAGCACCAGGATGCCCGTCGCCTTCTTCATGGCCTTCCTCCGTTGCAGACCCCGTTCCGCCTCATCGGCTGCTGGTATCCCCCATTTCGCCTCCCCCCGTCAACCGTCTCACCATTCCCCCGTCCAGCAGACGTCCCCTGGTGGGTTCCACCGCCATCGACGGGCCGACTTCGACCGTCGCATTTCGCCTGGGACCCATTTCCGGGCAGGGGTGTCTTCCGATGGCGCCTGGGACCTCAGGGAGACACCCGGAGTCGCTGGTCCGGGCGCAGGGGGTCGAAGGGCTGGACCACCCCCGAGTGGCAGGTGTTGCAGCGGGACAGCACCGGGGCGTCGCCCGCGTGGCCTCCATCCTGCTCCTGGTGGCACTTCAGGCAGAGGCCGTGCATCGCGTCCATGTACCCCACCGCCAGTCCAATGTTGGGGGCCCCGGCGGGCTGGAAGGCCGCCCCTTCGGGAATCATCGTCCGGTGGCAGTCCAGGCAGGGCCGCGAGTGCTCCAGGTCCTTGGGCCGGGAGGTGTCCTCGTGGCAGGTGAGGCAGCCCGGGCCCTTGGACAGGGCCTCCTGGTGCAGTCGATGGTTGAAGATGCTGACCGGCAGGTGCTCGTCGGAGTGGCACTGGCTGCAGCCCGTCGCGTGGGCTCCGGGCTTCACCATGTGATGGCAGTAGGCGCACTTGTCCTGAGTGTCCACGACGTCCAGGTGCATCTTGTGGTCGAACCGCACGCCCTTGTCGTTCCGGTTGCCGTCGATGATCATCACGTCGTTGTAGCCCGGACCATGGACCGGCTGGGCCACCACGGGCCACCCGTCCAGCGCCGAGGACGGAAGCAGCATCACGGCCAGGGCCGTCCCGAACACGAACATCGCCGCGCCCCGGTTCAGCATCGGCCGGAACTCCCCCACACTCGGCAGCCGCTCCCGGGCGTGGCGCATGGGCCCTGCCGGCAGCAGGTGGAACCGCTCCGCGATGAAGAAGAAGACCAGCGCCGCTCCGGCCACGATCCCCAGGGAGGCGATGAACTCGGTCCACGCCGGGACGTATCGGGTGCCGGTCGTCTCGATCATCGCCAGTCCCCCGGCGTTGATCCGGTTGAAGACGAACCCGACCACCGTCATGCCCGCCGCGATGGCCAGCCCCTTCATCGACCGGCGGGTCGCGGGGATCGACAGCAGGGTCGCCGGGATGATCACCGCGATGAGCATCTCGGCGACGAAGAGTCTGGGCGCCAGACCCGAGTCCAGCACGTGGCCCAGGGACCCTCGCCAGGCCAGGTCCCCGATCCGGACCGCCCCGTAGAGCCAGAGCACCGGCGCCGCCACCTTGGCCAGACCCTGGAGGAGGTCCAGTTCGTAGTGCTGCTCATAGACCCAGGCCGAGAAGAGGGACTCGGTGGTCACCATCATCAGCCCCAGGCCCACCGCCGACAGGAAGAACAGGATCGGCAGGATCGGCGAGTACCAGAGAGGGTCGATCCGGTGGGGCATGATCAGCAGCAGCGAGCCCAGGGACGACTGGTGGAGCGTCGAGAGCATGATCCCGAGGATCACCAGCGGGACCGTCGCCTTCTTCAGCACGTGGTAGATCCGGGACAACACGGGGTGCTTCGCCAGTTCCAGCACCACCGGCAGGAACTCCAGCAGCAGCACCGTCAGGTAGAGCATCACGCACCAGCCCACCTCGAAGAGCGGGGAGCGGGGGTTCCAGAAGATGATCAGGTGCCAGATGTGCCAGGGGAGGCCCAGGTCGAAGAGCAGGCCCACGACCACCGCCAGGTAGCCCAGGAAGGCGGTCAGCACTGCAGGGCGCAGGATGGGGCGATACCGCTCCAGGTGGAAGACATAGACCGTCGCGGCGATCACGAAGCCGCCGGCGGCCAGCGCGACGCCACCCATCACGTCGAAGCCGATCCAGAAGCCCCAGGGGGTCAGGTCCGTGAGGTTCGTCGTGGCGCCCATGCCCCGCCAGAACCGGAAGAGGGCGAAGGAGGCTGCCATCCCGACCAGGAACCAGAGCAGGGCCTTCACGTTCTTGAGGCGCCGGGTCTGCAGCGGGGCGCCCGTTGTCGGAGGAGTGGTCGTCATCGCTCAGCCCTCCTTTCCATCATCGGGGGAGGTGGGTTCGGCATGTCCGTCGCGCCTGGCGGCGTCCTGTTCCCGCTGGCGCTGCATCCGGCGGTCGATCACCCACCAGATGCCGGTCATCACCGCCCCCATGGTCAGGAACACCGGTGGCACCGCCGTCATCGCGTAGACGGTTCGCTCGGGCATCGGCCGTTCGTCCAGTCGGTTGCCCAGGGTCAGCATGTTCAGGTCGAAGGGGGCCAGATACAGCACGCAGGTGCCGCCCACCTCCGTCTCGCCGAAGACCTTTCCCTGGTAGCGGTCAGGGTTCTCCTGGATGCGCCGATGGGCCTCGGCCAGCAGGTCCTCCCGCTCTCCGAAGATGGTGGCCTTGACCGGACAGGCGGCCGTGCAGCCGGGCTGTTGGCCCTTCGAGACCCGGTTCTGGAAGCACATCTGGCACTTGCGGACCAGGGGGATCGGGGATTCCCAGGAGTATCGGGGGATCCCAAAGGGGCAGGCCATCATGCAGTAACGGCAGCCCAGGCACTTCTTGTCGTCGTAGATGACCGGGCCTTCGGCGGTCTTCTGCAGGGCACCGACCGGGCAGGCGGAGGCGCAGGCGGGCTGGATGCAGTGCATGCACTGCCGCCGCACGAAGTGGTCCTCCTTCCGAAGGACGCTGCACCAGCGCTCCGATGAGAGTCCGTCCTCCAACAGCCACCGGAAGGGCAACTGGGGCCCGAGGTCGTTTGCCATGCGGCAGGCATCGACACAGCGCTCGCACCCGATGCAGAGGGTCACGTCAGTCAGGATGGCCTTCATCGCGTCACCTCCGGGGTCGTCGGGGCCGATCCCTCGCAGGGCGGCGGCATCAGCACGCACCGGGAGACCCGAGTGAAGGGCAGCAGCACCAGCAACAGGTCCGCCGACAGGAAGTGCAGCAGGGCCGTCGTGTCGGGCGCGAAGGGGCTGCGGCCCGGGTGGGCGACCAGATAGCCGGTCACGAAGGCCGTCCAGGCCAGCACCAGGGGGCCCCAGTCCACCAGGGTCCAGGACCGCCGGACCGACCGGTCCAGCAGGCGGGCCAGCAACAGGAGGCCCAACGTGACCATCGTGACCCGGGTCAGCACGTCGGACCAGGCCGCCGGGACCGCCGGCCACAGCAGGCCCAGGGACCGTCCCCAGAGGCGGGCATGGCCCAGGTAGAAGAGGGGCACCACGACGACCCCGGCCACCGATGCCCAGACCAGCACCTCGACCCACCACGGGTTGCGGCGGGTACGCGTGACGGGGTCCATCCAGCGTCGCAGACCCTGCCCCAGCGCCCGGAAGGGGCGGCCCGGATCCGTGGCGACCAGGATCATCGCGTTCTGCAGGAACTGGGACAGGACCCCCAGGATCGCCACCGTCAGGCAGAATCGGAACAGCGGTCCCGAGAGGAAGGAGAGAAAGCCATCCATTCGTACCTCCGGGTGAGAGAGAAACCGCCCGGCAGGGAGGCCGGGACATCCTGGTGGGGACGCTAACCAAGACCACTCGGGCCGTCAATGGAAAAATAAATGATTTCAATAGGAAGGTTTTTGTCCGGGTTCATTGGGGCCGGCAGCACGGAGGCCAGGGAGAAGCGAATCCCCGGGAGGGAGGATCAGTTGACGATGGACTCCATGAGGGCGGTGCCCTCGGAGAGGTGGACCTCGGTGTCGTCATCCAACACCAGCACCAGGTCCGGGGTGCCCTCCTGACGATAGATCACCGGATTTCCGGCCACCGCCTGGGCGATCGTCCGCTGGGCCCAGGGCAGGCGCTCCAGCACGGCGTCCCGCTCATGGACCCGCCGGCCCGTGAAGAGGCCCCGGAGGGACCCCTTGGGCAGGGGAACCTCGATCCGGTATCTCGTGGCGTAGGAGTGTCCCTTCTTGGAGGGGTCCCGGGCCTCCTGGTCCGTCTCCAGGGTGAAGCGGTCCGTGAGGGCCAGCACCCGGTTCCGGTCGGCGAACAGCAGCCGCAGGATGGTGCCTGACCCGTAGTCCTTCCGAGGGCGGAAGGCCAGCAGGGCCACCGTGTAGTCCTTGTGGAAATACCGGACGGTCCACCAGTGGGAGGACCATTTGCTGCTCATCTCGGTGTTCACCATGTGGTCCAGGTAGCCGGCGCCCTTCAGGCGCAGGCGCTGGCCGGCGACCGACAGGTCCGCCTCGAAGTCCCCCCGGGGGACATGGAAGAACGACTGCACGAAGTCCTTGCAGCCGTCGTCCAGGCAGATCCGACCGCCGTGGAACTTGACGCCGTTGTTCCAGCCACGGAGGGTGCCGTGGAGACGGAGTTCCGACCCCTCGACCCGGAAGGTCGCGGTCCGGCCATCGAGGGTGAGGGCGTGGGGGCCGATGGTCAGCGTGTTCTTGTCGAAATCCTCGCGATAGTCGTCCTGGTCGTATTCCCAGCCATAGGGCTTCCCCTGGCCCCCGGGCATCGTCAGGTTCACGCTCACCGCGCTTCGGCCCGAGGTCACCCCGATGTTGCTGTACATGAAGTTGACGTAGAGGATGTGCCCTTCCTCGGACTGGAGGATCATGGTCCACGACTCGGTGTAGTACTTGGAGTCGTGGGGATGACGCAGAAAGTCCGTCCGGGTCGTGGGCTGCACCGCGGCCCCGGTGGTCTCGGTCTTCATCCGGGCCAGGCCGGTGGCCGAGAAGGCCCAGAGGACCACCAGGAGGATTCCGGCGAGCCTGGAAGGGGGGCGTCTCATGGCGATGCTCCTGGAAAGGGGGGCGTCACGGGGCCAGGGGGACCTTCACCGCGGTGAAGGTCGCCTCGAAGGACCAGGCCGGTTTCCGATCCGGGCCGACGGTGGTGTCTGGCGGGACCTCGTTGGTCTCCATCAGCACCTGGAGGGTCCCGTAGAGGGGGATCGACACCTGCGCTGCATCCTCGACGGTGATGGCGCCCTGGATGCGGCCATCCCCGATCGTCGTCGCGTCGGAGGGGAAGGCCCCGAACAGGCGCAGGGCCTGGATCGGCAGCGTCAGCGTATCCGTCCCGATGGCGACCGAGATGCTCAGGGAGGACTCGTCGGTGGACTGGAAGCGGGAGCGATCCAGTCCCAGCCTCACCTCCGAGGGGGTCCCCTGGAAGGCCCAGGCATCCTGGTTCGGGGTGGCGGTGCCCACCCGGCCCCGGAGCGTACCGGCCTCCCGGTCGTCCTGGTCCACCGCCAGCAGCAGGTTCAACTGCTGCTGGGAGACCTGATCCGCGACGACCTGGTTCACCAGGGGCAGCAGGTCTTCCGTCAGGGGCCGGCCCAGGGCCAGGGCGTCGAATCGCCAGGCCATGCCCGACAGGTCGGACACCGCCAGGTCCGGGACATCGGAGGTCCCCGGATCGGTCGGGACCGCGCATCCCGAGGGACCCGGGTCCGGCTTCGGGTACAACGGGTCTCCCGGGAGGGCCCCCTGGCCCAGGCCGGTGGGGTAGTCGTCCACCAGGCCACAGGAGAGTGCCGCGAGGCAGCACGCCAGCAGAACCAGAGGGACCGGGCGCATCGGGGGCTCCCATGCCAGGGCCGGGGGCAATGATACGCAAGGGGAACCGCCACGGAAAGCGCGAAAAGAGGGCCTTTGATCGGTTGGCGTCAGGGAAGCACCCATGGCAGGGGACGACGGTCCCGGAGGAGGTGCTTGCCCTGATGGCCGCCGGTGGACTACCCTTCCCCCATGGACCTGCGCCAGAGCAAGTTCATCCTGCCGAACCTCTTCACCCTGAGCAGCATCCTGCTGGGGATGTGGGCCATCCTCTCCTGCATGCCCGGCACCGACGAGGCCTGCCGGAACGCGGCCCTGGCGATCATCCTGGCGGCCATCGCCGATGGCATCGACGGGCGGGTGGCCCGCCTCACCCGGACCGAGTCCGCCTTCGGGGTGGAACTGGACTCCCTGGCCGACGTGCTGTCCTTCGGCATGGCCCCTGCGGTGCTGTCCTGGGTCTTCGCCCTGCGGCACCTCGACGGTCACGGGGGCTACGTCGGCACCTTCCTGGCCTTCTTCTTCGTCGCCTGCGGGGCCCTGCGCCTGGCCCGGTTCAACGTCCAGGCGGCACGGGCCCGGGGGCCCACGGGCTATTTCACCGGGCTCCCGATTCCCGGGGGCGCCGGGATCATCGCGACCCTCTGCTGGACCCTCGTGGACCTGGAGGTCGGGGAGCCGATCCGGACCGTGCTGGTGGGCTCCGCGACAGTGACCATGGCGGTGCTGATGGTCAGCACCGTCCGCTACCGCAACTTCAAGCACGTTCGGATAGGGCCCTGGGGCAAGGCCGGCATTCTGATCGGAGCGTGCCTGCTGCTGATCGCGGTGCTGAAGACCCACACCAGCGCCGTGCTGCTGACCCTGGGCCTGCTCTACGTGGTGCTGGGTCCCGCCGAGTGGTTCGGGGCCCTGGTCTGGCGCGTGCTGCGGCCCGGACGCCGCCCGAGTCGTCCCCGGAAGTGGTAGGGCGGTCCGGCGGTCCCTTTCCGGCGCCGTCACTCCACCGCGGCAGCGAACTCCTCTGCCGTGGCGGGGTCCAGGTCGATCTCCGCCGCCCGGGCGTTCTCCACGACCTGCAGGGCCGTCTTGGCGCCACAGAGGGCCACCAGGTGGTCCCCCTGGGAGAGGACCCAGGCGATGGCGGCCTGCAGACATGTGAGCCCGTGGCGGCCCGCAACCTGTCGCAGCCGCTCCACCCGTTCCAGGTTGCGCCGGAAGGCCTCACCCCGGAACCGCGGGTCCGCCAGGCGGACATCCCCAGGGTCGAAACGCCGGGTGGTCTCCATCCGGCCCGACAGGAGACCTCGGGCCAGGGGCTCGTACACCAGCACCCCCAGGTCTCGCTCCCGGGTCAGCGGCAGCAATTCCTTTTCGAAGTCCCGTTCCAGCAGGTTGTAGCGGGGCTGGAGGGTCTTCACCGGGCCAGCTCCCAGGGCCCGTCTCAGTTCGTCGGCGGAGGTGTTGGACACCCCCAGTTCCCGCACCAGGCCCGCCCGCCGCAGCCGGTCCATCGCCTCGACGGCCCCCTCGATGGGCCAGGCCGGGTCGGGCCAGTGGAGTTGCAGCAGGTCGATCCAGTCGGTCCGGAGGCGTCGCAGGCTGGCCTCCACCTGGGCCTCGATCCCCTCCGGGGAGCAGTCCATTCGGACCAGCCCCGGCCGGGGCTCTACCGGTCCGCACTTGGTGGCCACCAGGACCTCGCCCCGGATCCCCCGGAGGGCCTTGCCCAGCACCTCCTCGGACCGCCCGGACCCGTAGATCGGGGCGGTGTCGAACAGGTTGATCCCGAGGTCCATCGCCCGGTGAATCGCCTTGACCGAGTCCCGGTCGTCCACCCGGCCGAAGTCAACGCCGCCCATCGCCCAGGTCCCCACGGCCATCGCCGAGACCTGCCAGTCGGTCGACCCCAGTCGTCTCCGCCGCATCGTCGTCCCCCGTTCCTTGACTCACCTCAGGGCCAGCCCTAGCATTCTAGGCGGTTTTCCCATCGCATGGGCAAGGGCGATCCCGATCGCCGCGCACAGGCTGCCTGGGTGTCGATCGAAGGGGGGAGGACGATGCGACGGATCGGGCTTTGGGTCGTGGCAGTGGTCCTGTTGGGGGCCGGGGAGGTCCGGGGGCAGGGGGCCGGGGAACCGCCCGCGGCGGCGCCGGATCGGGAGGTCGCCCAGCAGAAGGCGCGGCAGGGCATGGAGGCCTTCGAGGCCGGGCGCTTCGTCGAGGCGGCCCGGCTCTTCCAGGAGGCGCAGGCCCTGTTCCCCCATCCCAGCAACCTGTTCAACGCGGCAAAGGCCTGGGAGAAGGCCGCCGAGTACCAGAAGGCCGCCGATGCCTACCGGGCGTACCTGGACCTCTTCGTCGCCCAGAACCAGGGTGCCGAGCCACCGGATGCGGAGGACGTCCGACGGACCATCGACGTGATGCGGGAAAAGGCCTTCCTGGCCCTTCCGGAGGTCACGATCGACTCGGACCCCCAGGGGGCGGACATCTACGTGGATGACCCGGAGCGGCTGCTGGGTCAGACTCCCTTCACCACGCACCTGCCCGAGGGGACCCACAAGGTGTTCCTGCGGAAACCCGGGTACCAGGGGTTTGAGCGGGAGTTCCTGGTGCGGTCCCGGGAGCCTCTCCGGCTGACCTTCGCCCTGGAGCGGATCCGCAACGATGGGTTCCTGCGGGTCTTCGTGAACATCCGCAAGGCCCGGATCTACGTCGACGGCAAGGTGGTCGCGGCGTCGCCGCTGGAGGAGCCCCTGCGGCTGGAGGCCGGGCGTCACCAGGTGCTGGTGGAGAAGGACGACTACACCCAGAAGGCCGAGGTGGTGGAGATCCATGCCGGGGCCGTCACGGACGTCCAGGCGGAACTGGTGCTCGTGCACAACCCCTTCTCCTGGCGCGGGGGAGTCGGTGTGGCGTCGATGATCCTGGGGGCCGGGGGGCTCGGGGCCGGATTCTGGCTCCGGTACGAGGCCAACAAGGAGTTCAACACGACGGACCGCTTCAAGACCTACCGCACCTGGGCCTACGTGGGGTACGGAGTCGGTTCAGGACTGCTGGCGCTGGGGACGGGGCTCGTGATCTGGGAGTACACCCGGAAGGCCGTCCGGCCCGAGGACCGCCTGGAGGCCCGGACGACCTGGGCCCCCTTCGCGATTCCGGGCCCCGAGGGGCGATCGGCGGTGGTGGGCGTCTCGGGGTCGTGGTGAGGAGGAGCAAGATGCGTCGACAACTCACGTGGACGACGATCCTGTGGGCGTTCGGGGGCTGCGTGACCGGCGTGAAGCCGCCGGACCCCACTCCTCTGGTGCCGATTGCCGGGGGCCTGTTCCTGTTCGGGAGCACCGAGACGTGCTTCAATATCGGCGAGACCCCCATCCAGTGCAAGGACGCAGAGCAGAACCGGGACCCTGCCGGGCTCAAGAAGGCCTGGCCGACCGTCCTCGTGAACCTGCCGCCCTTCCAGATCGAGGAGCACGAGGTCACCAACTTCCAGTACCGCTACTGCGTCGAGATGGGGGCCTGCACCGAGCCGAAGATCACCGGCACCACCGGCGTCGAGGACTATTTCGGCAATCCTGACTTCGACGACTACCCGGTCTTCGGGGTCACCCAGGAGCAGGCTCGGCAGTACTGCGAGTTTCTCGGTCGCCGTCTGCCCACCGAGGTGGAGTGGGAGCGGGCTGCGGCGGGCCTTGCAGGCGAGGAGGCCGACAAGCGCCGGTCGGCCATCCAGAACGGCGCGAAGCCGTTGGAGAAGTGTCCGGCCGAGTCCTTGAACGTGGCGATGCTGGCCTGCACGGGGGTCCAGCGGCCCAATCCGGTGAAAGGGTCTGCCGACGACTGGGTGCTGGAGGGGGACCGGAAGATCTGGGACCTGACCGGCAACGTGTCGGAGTGGGTGGACAACCGCTGGCGGGAGAACCTGACCTGCCGGGATGCCCTCCCGGAGTCCTGCGACTGCTTCGCCTGTCTGACGGCCGCCTGCAAGGAGGACTGCTACACCCAGTGCCCCGCCTGCGAGAGTGCCGGTGACGCCTGCTTCACCCAGTGCTCCGCGGCGGTGTTCGCCCCGAGGGGCCTGCCCCGCTGCATCCAGTATCAGGGCGAGCAGTCGCCCGACGTGCTTCGGGTCACCTCCGGGACCGAGGTGGCGGTCCGGGGGGGCAACTTCCTGACCAACAAGAACAACATCTGCCGGGCCCGGACCGTGGACCGGAGCCAGAAATGGTCCCTGGACCAGGTCCGGCCGGACGTGGGCTTCCGCTGCGCCGCCGACGCCGCTCCATGAGGGGAGCCGCCATGGGAAGGCGGGCCTCGGGACGCGCGGGTCTCTGGACCGTCTCCTGCGTCGCCCCGTTCCTGTTGGCCGTGCCGGTCCTGGCGGGCCCTGCCCCGGACCTCCTGGCTCCCCTGAAGGCCCTCGAGTCGCGGGGGGCGCGGGTCGGGGCGATCATGAGCCGGGGCGACCGGGTGCTGGCCGCTCACCGGGCCGACGAGCCTCGGAATCCGGCCTCCGTCAGCAAGGTCTTCACCGGTGCGGCGGCCCTGGATCGCCTCGGGCCGGAGTTCCGCTTCGTCACCACGTCCTGGCGCTTCGCAAGCGGCGGGAAGGACGGGGTCGCGATCCGGGCCTCGGGGGACCCCACCCTGACCAGGAAGTCTCTGGAGGAGATGGCCCGCTGCCTCCAGCAACAGGGAGTCCGGAGGATTGCGCGGCTGGTCCTGGACCCTGGCGGACTGGACCCTGGGGCCACCCCGCCGAGATTTGATCGGAAGGCCACGCTGGCGCCCTACCGCGCCGGTGCCGCGCCCTTTCAAGTGGACCTGGGGGCCGTGACGTTGACCGTCCGCCCGGGCAAGCCCGGAGAGCCCACCAGCGCCTCCCTCTCCACCACCTCGGATCGGGTGGTGCTGGACAACCGGTCGGTGACTGCCGGCGGGTCCTCGCCTGGGGCTCGGAAGGACCCCTTCCGGGTCCGGGCTCGGGAGGACCCGGATGGGAGGCTCGTGATCCAGGTCTCGGGGCGTCTGTCCGGCCGCAGGGTCCACGTGGAGTCCTTCCGGGTCCCGGACCCCCAGGGGCACGCCCTGGGGGCCTTTCAGCAGGCCCTGAAGGACGCCGGGATCGCCGTGTCCTCGGCGGGGCAGCCAGGCACGGTTCCCCCCGGCGCACGGGAGGTCTGCCGGGTCGAGTCGGCCCCCCTGGCGGAGATCCTGGTCCCGATGATCCGAGACAGCCTGAATCCAGTCGCCGAGGCGATCCTCCGGGAACTGGGAAGGCCGGCCGGGAAGGGCGAGGCCCCGCGGGTGGGATTCGCCGGGGGCGTTACGGCGCTCCATCGCTTCCTGCGGGATCAGGTCGGGATTCCCGAGGCCGGGGCTCGGTTCCGGAACGGGTCTGGCCTCTACGACGCCAACGAGGTCACGCCCGAGGCCACCGTGCACCTGCTCCGATGGGTCCGTGCCCAGCCCTGGTTTCCGGTCTTCCGCGAGACCCTGGCCGTGGCCGGGGCCGACACGGGGACGATGCGAAGGCGGCTGAAGGGGAGCCCCCTGGAGGGCCGCGTCCGGGCCAAGACCGGCACGCTGGATCGGGTGGTCAGTCTGGCCGGCTACCTGGAACTCCCCGACGGGGACCCCGTGGAGTTCGCCTTCCTGGTCGAGGGGCCGCCCTGTCCTTCGGAGGGGCGGAAGTGCCCCGGCTGGGACCGCAACGAGGTCCGGGGGGCCATGGACCGGGCGCTGGTCGGCCTCTGGAACACCCTGGTGGAGTCGGGCTCAGCCCAGCACGACTCCCGGCAGGTCTCGGGGGGCCAGGTCCCCACCCAGTTCCAGCGTGGCGGTCCCTGAGGCGTGCAGGCGCCGCCTCCCGACGCCCTCCGGTCCCTCGACCTCGAGGCGGGCCGTGGCCTGATTGCTGTTCACCACCCGGATGATGCGGCCGTCCGACGACCGGTAGTCCAGTCCAAGGGTCCGGTCCAGGGGCGCCTCCAGGGCGCCTCGGAGGACCAGACCCCCTCCCCGGGCCTCGAGGACCCAGCGCAGGCCGTCCACCCGGGACCGGGCCCGGGCCATCGCCAGGGGGCCGTTCAGGCGCCATTCCCGCCCGCCCATGCGGACCAGCGCCGCGGTCACCGGCACCTGCCAGGGCCCCGCCGGGATGCCCCCGTGGACCACCTCCAGCACCGCCTCCGGGTCCTCCTCGAAGCCCGCCACATGTCCCCAGGCCCACCGGGGAGCCACGGCGGCTCCCCAGTTGTGGCCCTGCATCCCCGGGGCCTGGCGCACGCGGATTTCTCGGGACCCGATCCGGATCACCCCCGAGAAGCGGGTGAAGGCCAGGGGGGACAGGACCTTGTTCCGGGGAAAGGGGCCTCGCTGGAGCCAGTCGAACGGCAGGGCGGTCCAGTGGGGGCCCGACGAGAAGGCCAGGTCCCAGGCCAGGTCCCCCGCCAGGGGGGACCCCTCCCGGGACTTCAGGCCAGTGACCGTGCCCACCGCCCGGCCCATCGACAGCTCGCCGGGGCCGATCCGCAGGAAGAAGCGGTCCCGGGCGATGTCCACCTGGTCCCTGGGGTAGAGGTGGCAGGCGGCGGCCATCCCGTCGGGCCCGCTGAAGACGCCCCACAGGCCTCCGTGATCCCCGTCGGGACCCCGGCGCAGGGTGTAGCGGGCCCAGAAGGCCCCTTCCCCTGGGAGGTGCAGTTTCAGGAAGAGGGACTCGACGATGGGGCCCGGGTCCAGGAAACGGACCCGATTCCACTGCTCCGCGGTCGTGCTGGCCACGGGGGTCCTCCTGGTCGCGGGTTCCGGGTCACCGCCGGTGGATGACCCCGACGTCATCGATCCAGAAGGTCTGGGGGATGACCTTCCGGATGGCCTCCTTGTGCCGCTTGACCTTCCACTTGCGGTCGATCAGGAGGTTCAGCACGGTGGTCTTCACCCGCTGGGTCTCGTTCTCGTCCAGCAGGCGCTCCACCAGCACGTCGGTCATCTCCTCGGCGTCTCGCTCCGCGAGCCCCTCCAGGGCGTGCACCCGGAGTTCCTCGTTCTCGTCCTGGAGCAGTCCCAGGAGCCGCTCCTTGACCCGTTCGTCCTGGAATTCTCGGAGGTTCGAGACCAGTTCCACCTTCCGCTCGATGTCGCGGTCGAAGATGGCCTCGGTGCGGTCGATGATGTCCAGCAGGTGGGTGACCGCCTGCTGGTCTCCCACGATCTCCCGCAGGGCCCGGGTGGGCCAGAAGGGGGAGTTCTCCTTCTCCAGGAACTCCAGCAGGGCCGGGACCGAGGTGGGGCCCAGGCGCACCACCTCCTCGAAGACCATCTGCTTCTCCTCCTCGTCCCCGATGGTCTGCTCGATGCGGAAGGTGAAGCGCCGGAGCAGGCCCCGCACCGCGTCGGTGGTCCCCATCTCGGCCAGTTGCTTGATGGCCGCCCGGCGGTCCTCGGGCTGTCCGTACTTGTTCTCGACCTTCTTGACCAGGCGGGCGATGGCTGGCGGGAGTCCCCCGGGCTGCCCGTCGCCCGTTCCTCCGCTTCCCTGACCTCCCCCGCCGAACAGTCTGCTCAGAAATCCCATGGCCTGGACCTCCCGATCCGGCCGGCATCATACCACATTGCGGTCTTCGGAGGCCTCCTGACCGGGGTCCTTGGGGCCCCGGCCGGATCGGATCCCGCCGTCGGGCCACCCCAGCGACAGGCCCATCGCCGCGCCGAACAAGGCCATCAGCCAGGGATTCGATGTCAGTGGACAGCCCCCGCTGCGGCATCCCACGAAGCGATACCATGCCAGGCCCCCCAGGACGCCCAGCAGCGCAGCCATCGCCAGGCGTACCGAAACGGGGACTCTCTGAAGGAACCGGAGTTTCATGGGACCTCCTCGGAGGAAAAAGGAACCAGGACAAAAAATCTCCGATACAATGGGGCGCGCCCACGGGATCGGCAAGCGGGGGTGGGGCCTTCCTCGATTCCGGTCGCGGATCGGACGCTTGACAGGCCGTGGGGGCGGGTTTAGGACAGGCCAGACCTCGTCCCTTGGGCGGGGCGTCTTGGGAGGGCAAACGCATGGCTGGCAACGGGACATCTCGCAAGGCCAGGGGCACGGTCTTCGTTCGTCCGGAACTCTGCAAGGGGTGCGATTACTGCATCGAGTTCTGTCCGACCGACTGCCTGGAATTCAGCCCGAACTTCAACGCGAAGGGCTACCACTACCCGACGCTGGCCCGGCCCGAGGACTGCACCGGGTGCGGCCTCTGCGGCCTCTATTGCCCCGACTTCGCGATCTTCGGGATGCGTTTCCAGGAGATCGAGGCGATGCGGGAGCGGCTCATGGCCAGGACCCAGAACGAGGGAGGGACCCCGAAATGACGGCGGATCCGCGAGGCGTGCTGACGGGCGTGCATTTCCTGGACGGGGACCATGCGGCCTGCGAGGGAGCCCTGGCGGCGGGCTGCCGGTTCGTCGCCGGCTACCCCATCACCCCCTCGACCGAGGTGGTGGAGCGCTTCGCCGGTCGCATTCCCCTGGTCGGTGGCGTCTTCATCCAGATGGAGGATGAACTGGCGGCCTCCATTGCCATCCTGGGCGCCGCCTGGGGCGGGCAGAAGGTGATGACGGTGACCTCCGGTCCGGGCCTGTCGCTGATGATGGAGCACCTGGGCTTCGCGGCGATCACCGAGACGCCCTGCGTCTTCATCGACGTCCAGCGGGGCGGGCCCTCCACGGGGCTGCCGACCCTGCCGGCCCAGGCGGACATGATGCAGGTGAAATGGGGGTCCCACGGCGACTACCAGGTGATCGCCCTCTGCCCCTCCTCGCCCCAGGAGTGCTTCGACCTGACCATCCGGGCCTTCAATCTGGCAGAGACCTGGAGGGCCCCCGTCTTTGTGATGATGGACGAGGTGGTCGGCCACATGACCGAGAAGGTGGTGATCCCGGAGGCCTCGGCCATCGAGGTGGTGGAGCGGCGCTGGACTTCGAAGGCCCCGGGGCAGTACCGGCCCTACGAGCCGACCCCCGACGGTGTCCCGGAGATGGTCCGGGCCGGGGACGGCTATCGGATCCACATCACGGGCCTCACCCACGACGAGCGGGGCTACCCGGCCATGAATCCCCAGCACCAGGACCGCCTGATCCGACGGCTCAACGACAAGATCCGGAAGGCCGGGGAGGCCCTCGTGGACGTCCGGGAGGACCAGTGCGAGGGGGCCGAGGTGCTCGTGGTGTCCTACGGCATCACCTCCCGGGTGGCCTCGGCGGCCGTCCGGAGCGCCCGGGAGAAGGGCATCCGGGTCGGCCATGCCCGCCTCGTCATTGCCTGGCCCTTCCCCCGGGACCGGATCCGGGCGCTGGCCTCGGGAGTCCGGGGAGTCGTGGTGCCCGAACTGAACCTGGGACAGATGGTCCAGGAGGTCGAGCGATCGATCCCGGCCGGCGTCCCGGTGCTGCCGGTGGATCATGCCGGCGGGACGGTTCATGACCCCGACGCGATCCTGCAACGCATCCTGGAGGCAGCCCGATGAGCGAGACGACGCCCCTCGAAGACCCGAACCTGGCCATCCAGCCTCCGCTGGACAACCCGGTGATGTCCTTCCTGCGCCAGGAGCGGATGCCACACATCTGGTGCCCCGGCTGTGGCATCGGCACCACGGTGAACTGCTTCACCCGGGCCCTGACCGACGCCGGGGTGGGCCTGGACCGCCTCGCCATCGTGAGCGGCATCGGCTGCACCGGGCGGGTGGCGGGCTACCTGAACCTCGACTCCTTCCACACGACCCACGGGAGGGCCATCCCCTTCGCCACGGGCCTCAAGCTCGCCCGCCCGGAACTGGAAGTGGTGGTCTATTCCGGCGACGGCGACCTCTTCGCCATCGGGGGGAACCACTTCCTGCACGCCGCCCGACGCAACCAGGACCTGATGGTCGTCTGCGTGAACAACTTCACCTACGGAATGACCGGAGGGCAACTGGCGCCGACCACTCCCGAGGGAGCCTCCCAGACCACGGCGCCCTTCGGCAACTTCGAGGCCCCGATGAGCCTCCCCTACATCGCCGAGGCGGCCGGAGCGGTCTTCGTCGCCCGCTGGACCGTCTACCACGTGCGGCAACTGGCCCGGACCTTCAAGGAGGCCTTCCGCCGCAAGGGCTTCCGCTTCATCGAGATCCTGGCCCCCTGTCCCACGCTCTTTCTGCGGCGCAACCGCCTGGGGGACGGGGTGGATGGGGTCCGGGTCTACAAGGAGCGGTCGGTGATCCGCGACGGGGCGGACACCCGGACCATCGGACTGGGGATGGAGGGAGAGATCGTCGTGGGCACCTTCGTGGACAGGCCCCGACCGACGTGGCTCGAGGCCATGGACGCCTACTACCAGAAGGTATTCGGGGACCGCTACCGTCCCGTCGGGGGGGGAAGCCATGTCGAGGGTTGAGATTCGGATCGGGGGCCTGGGGGGACAGGGGGTGATCCTCTCGGGGATCCTGCTGGGACGGGCCGCCAGCATCCACGACGGTCGTCATGCGACGCTGATCCAGGCCTTCGGCCCCGAGGCCCGAGGGAGCGCGTGCAGCGCCCAGGTGACCATCGACGACGACCCGGTGGACTACCCCTACGTCCGCCAGCCGGACATCCTGGTCGTGATGTCGCCCGACGCCTACCAGATCTTCGCCTCCCAGTTGAAGCCCGGCGGCATCCTGATCTACGAGGAGGACCTGGTGACGCCGGGCCCGGGCCTGCCCGATGGCGTGCGTTGCTACGGGGTTCCGGCGACCCGGTTCGCCGAGGAACTGGGCCGGCGGCTCGTGCTGAACATCGTGATGGTGGGCTTCTTCGTCGGCGTCACGGGGATTGTGTCCCGGGAGGCCGCGGAGCAGGCCCTCCTGGCGCTGGTCCCCAAGGGGACCGAGGCCCTGAACCGGGCGGCCTTCCAGAAGGGGCTGGAACATGGCCTCGAGGCCCGGGAGCGAACGGTCGCCAGGGACCCTGCAGCCTCCGCGCCGCGTTTGGGATAGAATGCCTCAGGTCGGGTCGATGGAGGAGGCGCCGTGGAGCATCCAGACAAGTTGCCCTGCGAGGTGCATCTGCCCGACGGGCGGGTGGTGGTGATCCGGGAGACGCTCCTCTCCGACGAGGCGGGCCTGCTGCGGTTCTTCCGGGGACTTCCGAAGGCGGACCGCCTGTTCCTGCGGAACGACGTCACCCGTCCGGAGGTGGCCCATCGACTGGTCCGGGACACGGAGCGGATGATCCTGTCCCTGGTGGGCGAGAGCGGCGGCGAGATCGTCGCCTCGGCCACGCTGGAGCGGAGCCGCTACGGGTGGACCGCCCACGTGGCCGAGATCCGGCTGGTGATCGCCCGTCCCTTCCAGCGGATGGGGCTCGCGAAGATCATGACCCGGTTCCTGATCCATTCGGCGCCGTCTGCCGGGATCGAGAAGGTCTTCGTGTCGATTCCCGACGGCAGGAGGCCGCTGCTGGAAGGGATGCAGCGCATGGGCTTCGAGGAGGAGGCGGTGCTGCGTCGCCACGTCAAGGACATCTCCGGGAGGCTTCGGGACCTGCATCTGCTGTCCAACGACGTCTCCCATGTCTGGCAGGCGGTGGAGGACCTGACCAGGGACTTCAACCCGATGGTGGATCACTGATCCCGGGTTTCGTCCGGGTCCCGCCATCAGGGAACCGGAAGGGAACCCCCGGGCCCGGCGGTTGGAACGAGGACGGAACGGTGGGCACTCCAAGACGGGTCCGGGTGGTCGCAGCGGTCATCGAGCGGGACGGGCGATATCTGATCACTCAGCGGAGACCCCATGCGGCCTATGGCCTGCACTGGGAATTCCCTGGCGGCAAGGTGGAGCCCGGCGAGGAGGACGGAGAGGCCCTTCGGCGGGAACTGCTGGAGGAACTGGAGGCCCGGGTCGAGGTCGGGCCTCTCCTGGGGCGGAGCCTGCATTCCTACCCGGAGTTCGAACTGGACTTCCGGGTCTATCGTTGCCATCTGCTGGAGGACCGGCTGGTGCCTCGGCAGGTCCATGACCTGCGCTGGGTGACCCTGGAGGAGATGGAGGAGTTTCCGTTTCCTCCGGCGGACGAGGGCGCGTTGCGGGACCTGTTGCGAACCGCGCCCGAAAGGGAATGACCGTGTGCCGACGTGCGATCACACGGGGAGATGTGGCGGCCGGGGTGCTGGGAGTCCTGGTGACCCTCGTGGTGGATCCGGGGGGCGCCGCCGCCGGGCGGCCGGTGGCCGGCGACTGGGTCATGTCGGCCATGACTCAGGAGATGGACCGGAGCCGGGAGCGGTTGCGCCTGGAGGGCTACGACGCGCCCTATTTCCTGTCCTACACGGTCCGGGACCTCGATCGGCACTATGTGGCCGGCAAGGCCGGGGCCGTCTTCCAGTCCCAGTCCACCCGGGTCCGAAACGCCAGCGTGGACGTGCGGGTCGGGTCCTACGACATGGACAGCAGCGAGGACACCGAGGCCTTCTTCAACCCGCGACAGAAATGGACCCCGAACAACGTCGCCCCCATCGACCCCTCGATCCCGGCCCTCCGGACCGTGCTCTGGCTGTTGACGGACTACCGGTACAAGGCCGCCCTGATGTCCTACCTCCAGGTGAAGGCCCGGGAGGTCAACGACCCCAAGGCCCGAGAGGCCGGGAGCATGACCCGGGAGGAGCCCCTGGTGCTGCTGGAGGAGGCCCCGCCCTGGTCCTTCGACCGGAAGCGCTGGGAGGGGGTCGTGCGCGAGGTGGGGGCCATTGCGAACGGCTACCCGGAGATCTTCGATTCCTCCGTGGAGGTCGCGGCGACCCGGCTGACCCGCTGGATGGTCAACAGCGAGGGCGTTCGGGTACGGACCATTGACGACTACGTGCAGGTGATGGTCGTCGCAGTGACCCGGGCCGAGGACGGCATGCTGTTGCAGGACACCGCCACATGGTACGGCCGAAGCACCGCGGAGCTCCCGGACCCGAAGGAAGTGGAGTCCCAGACCCGGGCCCTGCTGGACCGGCTCCGGAGGCTGCGGACGGCCCCGGTGCTGGAGCCGACGTCGGTGCCAGTCTGGATGTATCCCGAGGCCACCGGTGTCTTCTTCCACGAGACGGTGGGCCATCGCCTGGAGGGACAACGCCAGTCCGGGGAGGAGGAGGGACGGACTTTCAAGGGGCAGGTGGGGCAGCGGATCCTGCCGGACTTTTTGGACATTGTGGACGACCCGTTGCTGAAGGCCGAGGGGGGGGTGTCGCTGAACGGCTTCTATCGGGTGGATGACGAGGGGGTCCATGCCCGGCCGGCGGTGCTGGTGGAGCGGGGGGTACTGCGGGGCTTCCTGATGTCCCGTCGGCCTCTTCCGGGATTCGACCGATCCAACGGACATGGGCGATCGGATGGCTTTCAGCCGCCGGTGGGACGCATGGCCAATCTGGTGATTCGGGGAGCCAGTCCGGTGCCCCACGCCCGGATGAAGGAACTCCTGCTGGAAGAGGTCCGGCGTCAGGGAAAGCCCTTCGGCCTGGTCGTCCAGACCATCGCTGGCGGCGCCACGAACACCTCCTCATACGGCTTCCAGGCCTTCAAGGGTGTGCCGCGGATCGCCTGGCGGGTCGATGCCGAGACCGGTGAGGAGACGCTGGTCCGGGGGTTCGAGATCGTGGGGACTCCCCTGGCGAGCATCAACAAGGTCGTGGCCACCTCCGACCGGTACGGGGTGTTCAACGGGTACTGCGGGGCCGAATCGGGAATGGTACCGGTGAGCACGGTGGCTCCGGACATGATCTTCGCGGAGATCGAGATCCAGCGGGCCCAGGAGGCCGCCGAGCGACCTCCGATCCTTCCCCCGCCCTGGCCATCCCAGGAGAAGACGCCATGAAACAGTCAGCGAAGGGCGTCGGGTCTCCGGTGCGGGGATTCGCGGTGAAGACCGACGTCGGCCGCGTGCGCCAGCGAAACGAGGACGCCTACCTTGTCATGCCCGAGGTGGGCATCTACCTGGTCGCCGACGGCATGGGGGGCCATCGCCGGGGGGACGTGGCGGCGGGCCTGTGCACCGACGCGGTCCGGGACTGGTTCAGTCGGAACGTCGGGCCTCGGGCCAGGGACCTCGTCTCGGAGACGCTGCGTGCCCTGGGGGCGCGCATTCGCCACCGGGAGCGGGAACTGCTGGCCGCCCTGGAGTACGCGAACCGGATGATCTTCGAGATGTCGGCCTCCTCGATGACCTTCCGGGGCATGGGGACCACGGTGGTCGGTGCCCTCTTCGAGGGTGATGGCCTGTTCGTGGTCTATTCGGGGGACAGTCGCATCTATCGCCTCCGGAGGGGGCGGCTGGAGGTGCTGTCCCGGGATCACTCGCTGCTGAACGAGTATCTGCGACTGAAGATGATTGAACCTGGGGATGCCCGGTCCTTTCCCCACCGCAACGTGATCATGAAGGCCCTGGGGCTGAAGGAGAAGGCCGAGGTGGACTGGTTCCGCCGGAAGGTGCAGGCTGGCGACCTCTACCTGCTCTGTTCCGACGGCCTCAACGACATGCTGGAGGACGGCCTGATCCGGACCATCCTGAACGACTCGACCCTGGACCTGGAGCAGCGAGCCGACCGACTCATCCAGCGGGCCCTCGAGGCCGGTGGCGTGGACAACGTCACGGTCCTGCTGGTCCAGACCTGAACTCCCTCGGGGCCTGGAAGGTCCTCAGAGCAGGAAGAAGTCCGTCCCCGGGTCGTCCCCGGGAAGCAGGGGAGCCGCCTGCCTGAGCGTCTCCAGGCCGAAGACCAGCAACGCGATCACTGCCGGTCGAAGGGAGCGCATCGCATCCCGCACTCGGCGATTGCGGAGGAAGAAGTGGACCCGCGTCCAGGCGTCCACCAGGTCCTGGGTCGTCAAAAACCTCCGCTCCACCAGCCTCGCCGAGTGAACGGCCAGGGCCCGGGTGAGGAGCCACTGGAGCATCCCCAGTCCCTGGGCCGACAGGATGTCTCCCATCCGCAGCGGGGTCCGTCCCCACCACCAGTTCCGCACCCAGGCCCGGACCAGGGCGAGGGCCTCTTCGTTCTCGTCCGATGCGAGCACCTGGGGCCCATGGCGGGGCAGGGTTGCAATGGCCTCCAGGACCCCGTCCAGGTGACGGCTCTCGACCCGGATGGCCTTTCCTTCCTGGCGGACGCTGGTCCGGAGGGCCTGCATCCGTCGCTGCAGATCATGCAGCAGCGCCTGGAGGTCTCGGGCTGCATCCTCCGGTGAGGTCGGGGTACCAGGGGGCGGCGCCAGGTTCCATCGATGCTGCAGGATCCTGCCGCCGGTGGCCCAGAGATCGTATCCCCCGCCTGGGGATCGGTCGAGGGCCAGAAGGACCTCCTGTTCCAGGTCCAGGTACTCCTCGAAGGAGACGACGGTGGCCCCATCGAGCGTCGCCCGGTCCCGTTCCAGGGCCCTGGTCCCCACCAGGCGCAGCAGCTCCCTCACTTCCGCCTCCTGGGCCGACAGGGGCTCCCCATCGAGGAGGGCCTTCGGGTCCCGGCACTCCATCTGGAGGCTCACGGTGATGCCATCGGGCCCCACGAGGAAGTCCCATGGAAACATCCGGCAGACCAGGGGCTTTGCCTCAGGCCCGAACCGGCTGTGCAGGGCGCAGAGGCGGTCCTCCAGGAACAGGCAGGCGCCGAACCGGTTGCGGCAGATGGGCAGGGCCTCGCCGCCTGTCTCGGCGTTCAGGATCAGGACCGGGGCCCCCTGGAATCCCAGGTCCCGCTGGAGGACCTCCAGGCGATCGGGCGTCAGGCGCTCCAAGGCGTCCCGGTCAAAGGGGACGTTGACTCCGTGGCAGCAGGACCCGCAGGCCGAGCAGGTGAACCGGCCTCGAGGATCGATGCGCAGCGGCAGAGACTCCCAGTCTGCCGTTTCGGGAGGTGGCGCCTCGTCGGTCCTCTGGAACAGGTCGAGGCGATCGAAGGCCGCAAGGGTCCGCCGGAGGGCGTCCGGTTCCATGGCCCGGCCGGTGGTCTCCTCCAATCGCTGGTTCAGTCCCTCGAGGGTCTGGGCCCGGTCCAGCAACGTTGCCAGCGCCTTTCCCCGGGCGTCGAGGCGGATCCGGCGGGTCCGCTCATCCCCGACCAGCAGCGCGCCTCCATCCTCCTGGGGCAAGAGGCGCAGGTCCGGTCGCAGGGGAGGGACCTCCGGCGGCCGGTCGCTGGCGGGGTCGGGGGTATCAGGGGGAGCGGTCATTTGCCTCCGGATGCCTGGAGCTGCTCGATGCGCTTCTGGGCCTGGGCCTGGATCTGCTGCACCACCCGGGCCACCACCTGGTCCTCCGGGGGCCTCGACTGGACAATGCCCTGGAACACCCGGAGGGCGTCCTGGGTGCGTCCGGTGCCGGCGAGGGCCACGCCGTACTCGTAGTAGTGCAGGATCTCGTTCCCCTGAGCCACCAGCCGCTGCAACAGGGGCAGCGCCTCCTGGAACTTCTGCTGGGAGTTCAGGGCCACGGCGAGCCGATAGGCGGCCGAGGGGCTGTCCTGGAGGGAGAGGGCCGTCCTGGCGGCCTGTTCCGCCTTGTCAAAGGCCTTGGCCGACAGGTGGGCCTGGGCCAGGAGGGACCACGTCTCGGGGTCGCTGGCCTGCAACCGGCTCGAGTCGGTCAGGGCCTGGACCGCCCGGTTGACGTCCCCGGTCATCAGGGCCGCCTGACCCAGGTCCCGGAGCCAGGAGGCCTCCTGCCTCTTCTCAACGGCGGTCTCGAAGTTCTTCAGCGCCTCGGCCGCCATGCCTCGGTCCATCTGGGTGCGGGCCAGCAGGGCCCTCAGGTCCGCCCGGTCGGGACGGGCCTGAAGGACCGCCTCCAGTTCGGAGATGGCCTCGGCGAGCCGGTTCGAGTCCCTTCGGGCCAGCAGGGCGAGACCCAGGTGGGCAGGGCCGTTGCCGGGGTCCAGTTCCAGGGCCTTCTTGTAGAGGGCCTGCCCCTCGGAGATTCGGCCCTGGGCAGCAGCCATGAAGCCTCGGAGGGCCTGGACAGTGGCCATGTCCTTCGGGAAGACCTTCTCGACCACCTGGAGGTCCAGCGTCACTTCGTCCATGTCCACGGTGCGCAGCCCATCGGGATGCCAGGCCAGTTCGTGGACGCGAGCCCGGGCAATGGCATTGGCGAGGTCCTGGCGATGGGCCTGGAGGGCAAGCGCCCGCTGGTAGGCCTGGACGGCCAGGCTGGTCTCCCCCTTCTGGAAGGCCTCGTCTCCCTGACGGGCCCAGTACCGGACCTGCCGGGAGAGGCTGCATTGACGGGAGACCGCCTCCCACGACGCGATCGCTACGGGCAGCATCACCGCTGCGAGCACCACGCCTCCCAGCAGGATGCGCCAGTTTCGGGACACAGGGCACGAGTCGGTGGACATCTGAGACCCCTCTGCAGAAAAAGATCGTCGTCGGGATGCTGCCACATTTCGGGCGCCGGGGAAAGGACGGTCGTTCCTTGACCGCCTCGGGACGCGACCGATAGTATGACTCCTGGAGGCCTGATCCTGGAGAGACGATGAGCCCCGCTGGACACAATCCCCGCGGCATGATCACGGACATCAACGTGACCCCGATGGTCGACATCATGCTGGTGCTGCTGATCATCTTCATGGTGACGGCCACCTACATCACCCGGCGATCCATCGACGTGAATCTGCCCGAGGGGTCCTCTGGCCGAGAGGAGGGGGGGGCCGAGAACGCCCTGGCGGTGGTCGTGGCCCCCGAGGGGCGACTCTTCCTGAACGACCAGGAGACCTCCCTGGAGGACCTCCGGCAGCAGGTTGCCCCGTTGCTCCAGGAGAGACCGGACCTGGAGGTCCGGGTGGACGGGGACCGTCGAGTGGAATACGGCCGCGTGATGGAGGTGATCGACACGCTGAGGGGGCTGGGGGTCAGAAACTTCGCAGCCACCGTGGAGCACCGGGAGGCCGAGTGAAGAGCCTGCGGCGGGGCTGGGGCTGGTGGCCCGGGGGAGGTTGGCGTGAACAGGGATGCCAGGCGACCGGCGGACCTTGGTTCCCGTCGCAGCCTCGTCATCGGCCTGTCCTGTTCGCTGCTGATCCACAGCCTGCTGGCCCTCTGGCTCTGGACGCACCCAGAAACGGCGCCCAGCCCCGAGGAGAAGAGGGCCGTGCGCATGCGGATTCTGGACCGGGCCCGGAAGGTGGCTCCCCCGGCGGCCCCGTTGGAGGGCCAGGTGGTGGACCTGCCGCCTCCCGACCGGGAGGAGGTGCCCACAGAGGCCCGCTTCCTGGCCCGCCATGACCGGAAGGTGGATCGGGAACGCAAGGCCCGTCGTTCTGCCGGTGCGGTGCCCGGGTCCGAAGACACCCGGGAGAGGCCGATCGCGGGAGCCCCCGCCGGGAAGGGAACGGGATCCCCTCCGCCGGGGACCCCGGAGGCGACGGAGACGGTCTCCCGGGGCGCAGACCGAGGCAGGGGGCATCGGATCCTGGCGGGGCTGGACCGCTTGCGGGGAGTCGGCCAGGGCCCGGTGTGGGGGCATCACGACGGTGAGGGCCCGGGCGGCGAGGGAGGGCCGGCGGGGGTGGTGACGGGGGATGCCTTCCTGGGGGTCCCCGAGGAGGGAGACACGACGCTGGTGAACACCCGGTCCTTCAAGTACTGGGACTTCTTCCAGCGGGTGAAGGAACGAGTCCGGTCCCAATGGAATCCGGGACCCCTCTACGCGGCCCGGGACCCCGACGGTCGCATCTACGGGCGACGGGACCGTTTGACCATCCTGGCCGTGGCCCTGGATGCCGAGGGGAGGATTCTCCGGATGGAGGTGAAGCGGGAGTCCGGCCTGCCTTTCCTGGACGAGGAGGCGGTTCGGGCCTTCCGAAAGGCGGGCCCCTTCCCGAACCCCCCGGCGGGCCTGGTCGATGAACAGGGCCGGATTGTCTTCTCCTTCGGCTTCCTGCTGGAGGTCGGGGCCTCGGAAGGGCGCTTCTTCTGGAGCCGGCCACGGTGACTCCCGATCCCGGCAGGGGTCAGTCCGGAGATGAACGATGGGTCCCCGCCTGGCACTCCTCCTGGCGACGATGGCCTGGTCCGTGGATGGTCGGGCCTCGGAAGGCCCCGACAGCATTCGTACGACGCACTTTGTCCTTCTGCCGGACGATGGCTCGGTGGGACTGGCCAGGAACCTCTCGGAACGGGCCGAGGACATCCGGCAGGCGCTGCTGCATCGCCTCGGGGTCTCCGACGAACGGGTCATCGAGGTCCGGATCGCCTCCGACGAGGCGCAGATGTCCCGGGCGGTCGGGAGCGCAGGACCGGTCCGGGAGTGGATTGCCGGCATGGCCTGGCCACACGAGGGGCGCATCGTGCTGTCGGCCCGTGGCAACGAGGTCTTTTCGGCTCGGGATGTCTTTGTGCATGAACTGGCGCATCTGTACCTGGAGACCGCGATCGGGGGACGCCGGGTGCCCCGCTGGTTCCACGAGGGCTTCGCAATGCAGATGGCCGGGGAGCCCCTGGCGATGCGCCTGAAGGCCTTCCTGGAGGCGGGAGCGACCGGTTCCTACCTTCCCCTCTCGGACCTGGACGACACCTTTCCGGACCGGCCGCCGGCCGTGCACCTGGCCTACGCCCAGTCCCGGATGTTCCTCCAGTGGCTGGACCGGCGGGCCGGGGGGCGCGGGGTGGGGCGGCTGGTTGAGGCGATGCGGACCGGGATGGACTTCCCCCTGGCCTTTGACACCACCTGGGGGGCCTCTCCCGAGACTCTGTTCGAGGTCTTTCGGCAGACCACCAGCCCCCTCGAGTCCTGGCTCTACGTGCTGACGGGGTCCGCCGTGCTGTGGGTCCTCATCGTGGGCCTGTTCCTGTGGGCCTATGTTCGAAAGCGTCGGCGGGCCCAGGACAGGCGGCGTCTCTGGGAGTTGCAGGAGGAGTACCGCGGGATGTTGTCGGCCGACGACGGGGAACCAACCACCTGGATTGGCCGAGGCCCCACCGATGTCCAGTAGGAACCCGGGCTTCGGCAGGTGCCGAGGCCGGCCGCCCGAGGATCAGAGGGCCGCGGCCTTCTTCATGAGGTCCACGCAGCGGCAGGAGTAGCCCCACTCGTTGTCATACCAGGACAGGACCTTCACCATCCGGCTGTTCGGCATCACCATCGTGGACTTCGCGTCGAAGATCGACGAGGCCGGGTTGTGGATGATGTCGGTGCTGACGAGGGCGTCCTCGCTGTACTCCAGGATGCCCTTGAGGTCCGTCTCGGCGGCCTTCCGCATCGCCGCGTTGATCTCCCTGATCATCGCCTTGGGGTCCTGGACCTGGATGCGCTCCAGTTCACAGACGAAGTCCACCAGGGACCCGTCCTGGACCGGGGCCCGGACCGCCAGGCCGTCCAGCCGACCATCGAGTTCCGGGATGATCTTCCCGATCGTCTTCGCGGCGCCGGTGCTGGTGGGAATCAGGTTCACGCCGGCGGAGCGGGCCCGGCGCAGGTCCTCCTTGTGGAACTGGTCCAGGATGCGCTGGTCGTTCGTGTAGGCGTGGACGGTCGTCATGAAGCCTCGGACGAGTCCAAACTCCCGGTGGAGCACCTTCACCACCGGCGCCAGGCAGTTGGTGGTGCAGGAGGCGTTGGAGATCAGCCGGTGCTCCGGCCGCAACTCGTGGTCGTTGACGCCCATCACGGTGATGTGGTCCACCGAGTCCTTGGGCGGCACCGTGAGCAGCACCCGCTTCGCGCCGTTTCGCAGGTGGGTCTCGATCTGCTCCCGCTTCCGGAAGACGCCCGTGGACTCCACCACGAAGTCCAGGTCGTACTTGCCCCAGGGGAGTTCCTCCAGGGTCTTGAAGGACAGGACGTCGATGGGCTGGCCATTGACGATGATCTGGTTCTCGGTGGGCTCCACCGTGCCCTGGAAGCGCCCATGGGCCGAGTCGAACTGGAACAGTTTCGCGTGGAATCGAACCCCCTTGGCGTAGTCCTTCGGGTCCAGGATGTCGTTGATCGCCACGACCTCGAAGCCGCCCTGTTCCAGGGCCGCCCGGGCCACCAGCCGGCCGATGCGCCCGAAGCCATTGATTGCGATGCGGATCTTGCGCTCCATCGTTCACCTCCATGAAAAGGATGGGACGGGGACGTCCCGTCCGGTCCCGGAGGAAGTGTAATGGAGAGCCTCTCCAAGTCAATGCGAGTTGTCGTTCCCAGATGGCACGGCCCCCTCGAAATGGGGGCGGGCCAGGGGGTTTGACAGGGTCCGGGGGGTCTGGGATGATTGCCTGCCCGTTGCATCATCCAGGAGGAACCGATGGTGTTCGAGTTGTGGAGGGACGTCGTGCTGAAAGGGGTGCTGCAGCGTTTCTCGCCCATCGCCCTGAAGGTGATCCAGGACGAGAAGGTCCAGGGGCTCCTGACCCAGGCCCTGAACCTCCAGGCCGACATGCGGCAGAACGTGGAGGCCCAGGTGCGCCTGGTGGCCCGGACGCTGGAACTCGTGACCCGGGACGAGATGTCCTCCCTCCGGGCGGTGGTCCGGAGCCTGGAGACGGAGGTCGCTCGGCTCAAGGAGGAACTGGCCCGCCAGGCAGCGGCCCCGAAGCCCGAGGCCGCCCCACCGCGGGAGGCGTCGGCGGAGCCCGAGCCGCCCAAGGAGGCCCCTGCCGCCCCCAGGAAGCCCCGTTCCCGGTCCCCCCGCGCCAAGGCGTGATTCCCCGTTTCCCTTGGGAGCCGAGGGCCCGGCCGTGCGGCCCGGCTCAGCCGCGTCTGGTCCCCTGAGGACTCCCCCTGAGGACTACCAGGTCTGGCGCCGGGCGAAGATCCCCCACCCCGAACCATCCTGTCCGAAGGAGGCCCAGACCGGCAGGAAGTGGAGGCTCTGGGCGGCAATGACCGGCTGGGCCTGGTCGTTGGCCGTCTGGAGGTGGGGCCGGGTCTCCAGGCCGATGGGGGTGCCGGTCGCATCATAGCGTTGGTAGTAGACCCCGAGGCCGTCGCCGTCCTGGTAGGCCGACTGCCAGATCACCACGAACTGGCCAGCGGCGTTGGAGGCCACCGCGGGAATCCCCTGGTCCTGCAAGGCATAGGAGTTCACCCGGAACTCGTTGGTCTTGAAGGTGCCGTCCATTCCCACGATGCGCCCGTAGACCCCCGTTCCGCTGCCGTCCTGTCCCGAGGACTCCCAGACGACGATCACCTGGTCGCTGCCCAGGGGGGCCACGCCCGGCACCTGCTGGTCGTTGGTCGTGGTGGCGTTGACCACGAACTCGTTGCCATCTGGGGTCCCGTCGGCCAGGTAGCGCCGCAGGAAGATGTCCCGGTCCGTGGAGGAGCCTCCACGGGACACGAGCCCCCTCCAGGCGATCACGAACCGGTTGTCCGGCAGCACCGCGACCCGAGGCTGGTCCTGGGGCCCCGCCGTCGTCTGGTTCACCCGGGTCTCGGGCCCCAGGGGGACTCCATCGACACCCATGCGGCGCAGATAGACCCCCCACTCAGAGCCGTCCTGGAGCCAGGACTGCCAGGTCACGACCAGGGACCCGTCGGGCCGGGCCCCGACCCGGGGCGCCTTCTGGTCCAGCAGCGTGGTCCCGTTGACCAGGAATTCACCGCTTGTCGCAGAGCCGGAGCCGTTGAAGACCCGGCCATAGACGCCGCTCCCGTCGCCATCCTGGCCCAGGGACTCCCACGTGATCGCGAAACCGCCACCGGGCAGCGCGGCGACCGAGGGGAACTGCTGGGTGCCCGCCGTGGTGGCATTGGCGGTGCTTTCGGTGGTGCCGACCAGGTTCCCCTGGTCATCGATCAGCCGGAAGGCGACGTCGTAACTCGTGGAGATCCGGTCCGTCCGGTAGGTCACCACGTATCCTCCGGAGGCCAGCGGGGCCACCGCCGGGTACACCTGGTCGTTCACATAGGGCGAGTTGACCCGGATCTCCGAGAACTGGCAGTTCGTGCACCCGTCCCAGGACACGGCGTTGCCGTCGTCGCAGGCCTCGCCCGGGTCCAGGGGCGCTTCGTCGCAGTTGCCGTCCTTGCCGCAGACCGCTCCGCCGGGGTGGGTGTTGCCGTCCATGTCGTCGCAATCCCCGCCCTCCGAGGCGACATAGACCCCCAGGGGGTCCGGCGCGCAGAGGCATCGGTAGTCCCCGATGGCCCCGTAGCCGTCCCGGTCGTTGTCCCGGTAGTAGGGGAGGCATCCGGTTCCGCCCTCCTCATCAGTGGCCCCGTTGCAGTTGTTGTCCTTGCCGTCGCTGCAGCGTTCCAGCAGGCCTCCGGAGGTCAGCGGGTCGTTGTCGTCGCAGTCGTCCGAGAACCGGCTGTCATGTTTCAGGGCGGCGTTGCCACCCGAGCAGAAGCATCTGGGGGACCGATCAGGCGTCCCATGACCGTCCCGGTCTCCGTCGTAGTAGTAGTTCAGGCAGTAAAGGGCGTTCTCCTCGTTCAGGATGCCGTTGCAGTTGTCGTCCCGGGAGGCCTGACCCTCGGGCTCGCAGACCTCGGGCTGATCGGGACGGACATTGGCATTGCCGTCGTCGCAGTCGCCCCCGTTCCGGGTGTCGAACTTCCCGGGGATGTCCGGGCCGCAGAGGCAGCGGGACGCCACCACCATCGACCCATAGCCGTCCCGGTCCCCATCGTAGAAATACGACTGGCACTGCTGCGCGTTCTCCTCGTCGGTGGCCCCGTCGCAGTTGTCGTCCACCCCGTTGCAGACCTCGGTGGCCTGGGGACCGATGGCGGGGTCCCGGTCGTTGCAGTCCCGGTCATCCTGGGACCGGTAGAAGCCTGCCGACCCGCAGAGGCAGCGCCCCGACCCGACGGCCCCGTGGCCGTCGCCGTCGAAGTCGTAGTACCAGGGCGAGCAGCCGATGGCGTCCTCCTCGTCGGCGACGTCGTTGCAGTTGTTGTCGATGCCGTCGCAGACCTCGAAGGCCCCGGGATTCCGGGTGGCGTCGTTCTCGTCGCAGTCGCCTCCGTAACGGGCAGTGTAGGTCCCTTCGACGGCACACAGGCAGCGGGGGCTGCCCTGGCCGTACCCGTCCCGGTCGAGGTCCTCCCATCGGTTCACGCACCCCGAGGCCCCCTCCTCGTCGGTGGCCCCGTTGCAGTTGTTGTCGATGCCGTCCCCGCACGCTTCGCTCTCTCCGGGGTTGATCGAGGCGTCGCGGTCCCGGCAGTCGCCGCCCCGTTCTACCAGGTAGGGAGCCTCGGCCTGGCAGGTGCACAGGGGATCCCCGCCACCCCACCCGTCCCGGTCCTCGTCGATCCACCGGTTCGTGCATCCCTGTGCGCCCGGCTCGTCGGTGAATCCGTCGCAGTCGTTGTCGATGCCGTCCTCGCACTGCTCCAGTTGCGCCGGGCTGACCTGCCGGTCGCCGTCGTTGCAGTCCGTGTTCGTCAGGGCGGTGTACTTCCCCGCCCTGTCGGGCCAGCAGAGGCACCGGGCCGGGCGGTTCCTGGCCCCGAAACCGTCGCCGTCCCCGTCGTAGTAATAGGACTGGCAGTTGTATGACCCCTCCGGATCAATCAACCGATCACAGTCGTCGTCCCGGCTGTTGCAGGTCTCGAGGGCGTCCGGGTGGACGTCCAGGTTCTGATCGTTGCAGTCGCCTCCCTGGGTGGCCAGATAGGGGGCCGTCGCCACGCAGAGGCACTGGGAGTCGGCCGTGACTCCGTAGCCATCGCCGTCGCCGTCCCGATAGAAGGTCGTGCACCCCTGGGTCCCGGGCTCGTCAGTGACCCCGTTGCAGTTGTTGTCCTTGCCGTCGCAGGACTCGGCCAGGTTGGGATGCCGCTCCGGGTCCTCGTCGTCGCAGTCCCCGGCCGCGGTGGTCCGGTAGGGGGCCTGCGGGGCGCAGAGGCACCGGTTGTCCTGGAGGACCCCGTAGTTGTCCTGGTCCTGGTCCTTGTAGTAGGTGCGGCACCCTGAGGCATCCTCCTCGTCGGTGAGGCCGTCGCAGTCGTTGTCCACCCCGTCGCAGGCCTCCGGGGCCGCCGGCGTCCCCACGCAGATCTCCTGACCCAGGCGGCAGCCCGAGAGCCCGGGGCAGGACCCGTACTCGTTCCGCACCAGGCAGGGCTTCGACTCGATATCGTCGGTGACGCCATTGCAGTCGTTGTCCACCCCGTCGCAGGCCTCCAGGGCCGGGGTGGGCGCATCGCAGGGGGTCAGGCCGTTCTCCTCGCAGCGCCGCTGGCCCCGGCAGCGGCCGAACTCGTTCTCGACCCAGCACACCGTCCAGCCCTTGGCCTCGATGGCCGCCTGGCTGCATCCGCACTCTCCCTGGAGGCGTACGCACTGGTTCACCTGGAGGCCGCCGGCCAGGCGGACCTCGCGGCAGCCGAAGTCGGCAGGGCAGTCCTGGTCCCGGTTGCAGAAGGCCCCGCAGAAGGACCCCAGGTCCCCGGGGACGCATCCCGAGGTTCCCGGGACGTAGGGCACCACGCAGTCGGCGTCCTGGATGCACGGGCGGCAGAGTCGTGCGAACACATAGACACAGGCGAAGATGGGGTCCGGGACCTGCTGGACCTGGAGGCACCGCGCCCCTTCCGGGCACTCGGTGATGCAGATCTGTGCGCAGACCCTCCCATCGGGGGAGTCCATGCAGTACTGGGAGTTGCACTCCGAGGCCCTCTCGCAGGGCCAGCCCGGGGCCCCCGGTTCGAGGGTGTCTCCACCCGGGTCCGCCGGGAGGTCCGGTCCCGCATCGTCAGGCCCCGAACCCTGGTCCTCGACCAGGGTCTCGCGGACGTCCCGAGGGCCGTCATCGGGGTTGATGACGACCGGGAGGTCCGGGATCTCGTCGGCCGTGTCCCCCGGTCCAGGGTCCCGGGCGTCGGTGGAACCGCCTCCGCCCTGGTCGCAGGCAACCAGCAGCACCAGCGTCGCGCTCATCCACCAGTTCCTGCCTCGCACTTGCCACCTCCCAGCCACGGAAGCAGACACCGCGGACAGTGTAGAGGAGCGGACCCACCCTTTCAAGGCCGCGCCGCTGCGCTCGGGACGCAATTCCTCGCTGGCCGGACCCTTCCGGGAGGACGGAACCGGACATCCTTGGGCCGGGAACGGGTCGACTGGAGACCGGCGGGGGAGGGGGGACGGAGAGCAGCGGGACGGGGGCATCGGTCCCGGGATCAGAGGTCCTCGGCCTCCTCTTCCTCCTCTTCCGCCACGGCCGGAGCAGGGCGGCGGGTGACCGTGCGGGGCGTCTCCCGGTGGAACTCCCGGTACTCCAGGGCGACCCGGGAGGACCGGACCTTCTCGGACGCCGCCACCTCCAGTTGCCGGATGCGTTCCCGGGTCAGGTTCATGATGCGGCCGACGTCCTCCAGCGTCACAGGGCCCTGGTCGGCGATGTCAAGGACACAGGACTGGGTCATCTCCCAGGGCTCGATGTCCGGGAAGTTCAGTTTGATCGACCCGGTCCGCGGATTGATGTCCAGGTACAGGTGATACTTGCACCCCACCCAGGGACAGGGCCTCGGACCGTCAAGGCAGTCGGACCGGACTCGGGGCCGCAACCGCTCCAGTTCCTCCGGGTCGAAAGGAAGGCCGTCCGAGAGGTCCACCTTGGACAGCCGCCGGGCCGCGATCGTGCGAACCCCTCGTCTTCCCTGCCGAGTTCCGCTCTTGGTTTCCTGGGAAGCCATTCGTGCCCGCATGGAAGGTGCTGGGAACCTAGCACAAGGTTCACGCCTTGTGAAGCACCTCGCGTCGGGCCCCCGGGGACCGCCTCCGGAGGCCCCCACCCGTCTCATGGAATCGGTCCCGCACCGAGTTCCGGGCGGGGATGGAGCCACAGGTCCACCGGTGGGACCGTCAGGCCCCTGGGCCGGAAGGGCAGCCGCACCCTCTGGCCGATCCCGGCGCTGTGGTAGGCCGCCAGCATGATCTCCAGCACCGCCAGTCCGTCCTCCCCGGACTCCACTGGGACCTGCCCGGTCTTCATGCACTCGATGAAGTGCCGGTCCTCCTGGGGGTAGCCGTTGTTCCACAGCCACTCGTAGTCCGGGAAGACCCAGCCCTGGTTTGGCTCCCACATCTCCGGGAAGCCCTTCTCCGAGTAGGCCCGGATCCCCATGCCCTTCAGCAGGTCCGCCTGGATGACCCCCTCGGTGCCGAAGACCTCCAGCGTCGAGTCCATGCCCCCCTTCAGGGCCCAGGAGGACTCGGCCTGCCCGATGGTCCCGTCCTCGAAGCCCATCAGGACCAGGCAGAAGTCCTCCTCGACGGTGATCTCCCGGTGGAGGTAGGTGCCCATGTGGGCCTGTACCCACGCCACCCGGGGCTTGCCCAGCAGGAAGCGGATGCACTCGATGCTGTGACATCCCATGTCCATGAGGATGCCCCCGCCGGCCTGCTCGGGGATCCAGAACCAGGGGGAGTAGGGGCCGGCGTGCTTCTCGCACTGCCGCAGCAGGTAGGGCTTGCCGATGCCGCCGGACCGCATCAGTTCCCCGGCCTTGAGGAACTTCGGCACGAACGACAGCTCCTCGGCATAGCCCAGCACCAGGCCCTTCTCCCGGGCCGTCCGGACCATCTCCTCGGCATGCTCCAGCGTCAGCGCCAGGGGCTTCTCGCAGATGACGTGCCGTCCGGCCCGGAGGGCGTCCATCGTGATCCCGTGATGGAAGCAGTTCGGCACACCCACCACGACGGCCCGGATCGACGGGTCCTCCAGCAGGTCCTGGTGGGAGGCCACGGCCTTCGGGATGCCGTGGGTCTCGGCGAAGAGCCGTCCCCGGTCCAGGTCCACGTCGGCGACGGCCCGGACCTCGACGCCCGGAATCGTGCGCAGGGACTGGAGGTGGGTGAGGCTGATGAACCCCGAACCCACCAGACCCACACCAAACGTCTCGCTCATGGCAGCCTCCTTTCGAGTCCTGGGGCTCTTCAGCCGCGAAGCCGATGGGCCAGCCGCTGCACCTTCGCGATCGCCTCGACGATGTCCTCCAGGTCCTTCTGGGTGCCCGAGAGATGGGGGTAGTGCATCCAGACCCCCTCCTGGTAGGCGGCCTTCTCGGCCACCGGGCAGCAGATCTCCGGATGGCCCAGGATTCCATCGCCGTACCGCTCCCGAAGCATGGGCCACCGGTCGCTGGTGGCGTTCATCAGAGGAATGCGGTAGAGCGGCTCGTAGAAATCGCCGGAGAAGTGCACGCCCTCGGCATCCAGGGCCTCCAGGACCCGGTCCCGGGGGACGCCGGCGAAGGCCTCGGGGTCGTAGCGCATGATCGTCTGGTAGCAGTGGAGGCGGGTGACCCGGGGGTCCGTGTCGAGCACCCGGAGCCCCTGGACCGCCCCATGGAGCAGTTCCTTGAAGCGGGCGTGCATCCGGGCCCGCCGTTCGGTCACCTCCTCCAGGCGCTCCAGCTGGGCCATCGCCACGGCGATCTGCAGCTCGCTCATCCGGTAGTTGGCCCCGAACAACTGCCCCTCGAACCGGTCGTATCCAGGCTCCTTGCGCCCGCAGTTGATCAGCGACATGCACCGCTCAAACATCTCGTCGTCCCGGACGGTCAGCACGCCGCCCTCGCCGCTGGTCATCAGTTTCGACGACTGGAGGCTGAAGGACCCGAAGTCCCCCATCGACCCGACGCCCTGGCCTCGCCACTGCCCGCCGTGGGCATGAGCACAGTCCTCGATCACGATCAGGTCGTGGCGCCGGGCGATCTCCAGCAGCCGGTCCATGTCGGCGATGCTGGCCCCCAGGTGCACCGGGATGATGGCCCGGGTCTTCGGGGTGATGGCGGCCTCGACGGCCTCGGGGTCCATGCAGTAGTTCCGCGGCTCGATGTCCACGAAGACCGGCACCGCGTTGACCCGGATGGCGCAGGCCGCGGTGGCCATGAAGGTCAGGGCCGGGACGATCACCTCGTCTCCGGCCCGGATGCCTGCGGCCTGCAGCGCGATCTCCATCGTGACGGACCCGTTCGCGCACGGGGTGGCATGGCGGGCGCCGTGGACCTTCGCGAACCGCTCCCCGAAGTCCTCGGCCAGGGGACTCGGAAAGGGATAGCCACCCCAGTTGCGGGACTCCAGGGCCTGCATCAGCAGTGTCCGTTCCCGGTCATCGAAGTACGGCCAGGGGGCGAATGGGGTCGTGCGAACCGAGGTGCCTCCGAACAGTGCCAGTTCCTCGCTCATGGGACACTCCTCCTTCTTCGAAGCCCGGCGCTGGCCCCGGCCCGTCCTGACGGGGCCCGGGGCAGGTCCTCGTCAGGACAGGGGCGGAATGCTTCCCGCCCGCGTCATCTCCTCCAGGATGCCCCTGGCCTTCTCCGCCGTCCGCACCAGGGGATGGGCCATCAGGGCCAGCAGCGCCCACCGTCGCGAGCGGGTCACCGCAGCCTCGATCGCCAGGCGTTCATAGGCCTTCACCTGGGCGATCAGCCCCATCATCTCGTCGGGGACCCGCCGCGTCAGCGGCAGCGGCTCCACCCCGTGGGCCGACACCCGGCAGGGCACCTCCACGGTGGCGTCCGCCGGCAGACCCGGCACCGTGTCCCCGTTCCGGGCGTTCACCACGTGGATGCTCGGCACCGGGGACAGCAGGGCCGCCATCACGTCCACCGCGACCCGGCTGTACCATGCCCCGCCCCGCTGCTGCAAGAGGTCCGGCTTGCGGAACTCTGCCGGATCTCGATAGATGGCCAACAGTCGCTCCTCCAGGTCCATTACCACCTCGGCCCGGCTCCGGGGTTGTCGTTGCAGTTCCTGGAGGACCTCCTCGGTGCAGTAGTAGTACCGGACGTACCCCGAGGGGATGGCCCCGAGGGCGGCCACCACGTCCCCCGGGATCTCGATGCCCGGGAGGTTGGCGGGTCCCTGGAACTCCGCCAGGGAGGCCAGCAGGTCCGGGAGGCGGTCCTTCCCGTGCCACCGGACGCCCCGGACGAAGCCCAGGTGGTTCAGGCCCACGTAGTCCAGCAGGACCTCCTCGACCGGGGCTCCCAGCAGTTCCGCCGCCTGGATCCGCATCTCCATCGGGATGTTGCAGAGGCCCACGGTCCGGACGCCTCCGTGGCGCATCAGGGCCTCGGTGACCATTCCCGAGGGGTTCGTGAAGTTGATCCACCAGGCCCCCGGGGCATGGCGCTTCACCGCCTCGGCGATCTCCAGCAGGACCGGGATGGTGCGCATCGCCTTGGCGAAGCCGCCGGCCCCCGTCGTCTCCTGGCCGATGCAGCCATGGCGCAGGGGAAGCGTCTCGTCCAGGTGCCGTGCCTTCTGTCCCCCGACCCGGACCTGGACCACCACGAAGGAGGCCCCCGAGAGGGCCTCCGGAAGGTCCCGCGTGTCGCGGACCCGGAGGTCCGGCGCTCCCAGGTGACTCGCCATCCGACGGCAGAAGCCTGCCACGGGATCCAGGCGGTCCAGGTCGATGTCCTGGAGCACCACCTCGTCCAGCGAGAGTTCCTCCCGGCGCAGAATGAGCCCCTCCATCAACTCCGGCGTATAGGTGGAACCGCCTCCGATGACCGCGACCTTCACGGGGCTTCTCCGGGCATCCGACGGGCCGCATTCTCTTCCGAGGGGACCTCGGGGTAAAGCCCCCCAGCGGAGCCGGGCTGGCCGCTTCCGAACTCCAGCACCGCGACCTCCGCCTGGACCTCCCCACGATCGCGGTCTCGGATGAGAACGTTTCCGACCAGGGAGGACCCGAGAGGCCCCCGGGACCCCGGGGCGGAGCCGCTGGCGAAGCGACCCAGACGGACCCAGGTCGTCCGGGCGAAGCGGGCCGTGAACCGGTCCCGGTCGTCCACCAGCGATCCCTCCGGCAGGCCCATCAGGGTGCCCATCACCCGGACCTCCTCGGGATGGGGCGGCGCGATCAACGCGAACCGGACCTGGAGCCGTTCCCGCATCTGGATCGCCCTGTTCTCGTCCGTCTCGAGCAGGAACGCGAGGCAGTTCCGGAGCCCCCGGTCGTGGTCCGGGGCGCCGAAGAAGTTGTCGCAGACCACCGGGAGCCCCGAGGCCCACCGGACCAGGTGCCCGGCGCCCCAGGGAGCCAGCGCCCCCATCGGGGGGAGGTCCGGGGTCTCCTGGACCCTCCGGGAGATCAGCCGAGCCGCCTGGAGAAAGGCCTGGTCTCGAGGCTGCCAGGGATTCAGCCCGAGGGCCTGCCGGGCGTCCTGGACCAGGATGGCGACGAGGCCGGACCCGAGCAGCAGCCCCACCAGGGAGCGTCGGACGCCGCGTCGGGTCAGCCGAGCGCCCGCCCAGGACCCCAAGAGGACCAGACCCTCGGCAATGGCCAGCGCCAGCAGGGGCACGGCCACCATCACGAACCGACGTTGCAGCAGCGCCCCGCCGGAGAGGGCCAGGGCCAGCAGGGCGAACCGCTGCCGGGCCTCCCGGACCCCCGGGGGGGCATCGGCGGGGCCGGCCAGTCTCCAGATCCCCGCCAGACCCAGAGGGGCGGCAACCCCCAGGAGAGTCCATGCCCGGAGGGGATCGCTGAGCAGGGGGCGGGCCTCGAAGGAGAGGCGGGCGAAGCCGCTTCCACCCAGGTAGGCGATCCCCTCGCGGAAGGAATCGACCCACGACGGGAAGGCCCACCAGAGCGCCGCCCCGGCGACTCCGGCCGCCGCAACGCCGACGCCCAGCGCGATGGCCTCCCGGGTCGTCCGCCAGCGGGGAAGCGCTCCGTCCCCTTCGTCGCGCCGCGCACGGTTCGCGGCGGCTCCCCCTCCCTGGTCTTCGCTTGCGGCCGGCGGGAACCGCCATGGCGGAATCGCCGGACACAGGCGCCTGGCGACGGCGGTTCCCAGGACTCCAAGGACTCCGATGCCTGTGAGCACGAGGTGGGTCCGGGAGGGGGCGAAAAAGGCCCAGTCCTGGGCATAGGGGGAGACGGTCAGGGAGGCTGCGGCACCGGCCCAGGTGACGATGGCCCAGAGGGAGGTCGGTCCCGGGCGCCGCAACGCGGCGAGGGGGCCTCCGAGGGTCAGCACCACCAATACCGGGTAGAGGGCTGACGGAAAGAGGGCGAAGGAGATCCCCTGGACCAGTCCCGAGAGCCCGGCACCGATCCACGAGGTGCCCGGAAGCAGGCCCGACACGGCCACGGCCAGGGAGATGGGCTCCAGGACGTGGTGGTCCACCCGTCCCACCATCGAGTACTGCACGTGGAACGGCATCACGGCAGCCAGCGCCGTCGCGATCGCCGCCACCGTCGGACCGCCCAGGCGCCGGGCCAGCACCCAGACCAGGGGCAGCAGCAGCGCCCCCAGGATCGGAATGGCCCAGGAACTGAATCGAAAGAGGGCGTCCCCCGATGCCCCGGCAAGGCGCATCAGTGCCGCCATGGCCAGATCGAACCCCCAGGGCCAGTGTGCCCGGACCCCCTCGGGCCAGGCCGACCCGGGGTCCGGGGCCTGGAGGTCCACGGGGCCTGCCGCCAGGGCCCCAAGGCGGATCCAGTGGTAGGGGGCGTCATCGGGAAAGGGCAGGGCCTCCGGTCCTGCCACCAGGGGCCACCCCGAGGCGAACCGCAGCGCAACGGCGACCAGGATCGCCGCGAACCAGGCCCCTGGTCGTCCCATGACCGCCTCCCCCCCCCCGGAGCGACGATTATGCCATGGCGGTCCCCGCGAACAGGGAGGAGGAAAGTCTGCGCAGGCATCGGGGAATCGCCGCCGGCCGGAAGGGGCCGAGCCCTGTTCCTCGGGTCGACGGCCGGGGTTCGTGGCCCGACAGTCCAACCCCGAGGCGGGTGACAAAAATTGTCCCTCGATGGTGACAACTTCGGGCCTTCGTCACGAAACTCGGACCTCCCAAGTTTACGCAAGTCTCCGTTTTGATGATTGTTTGTGGTTGGCATGACGGTTGCATATGTCAGGAGGGCGGAACGAGCCGCAGGAGAGGGCGGGCGTTCAGTGACCCGAGGGGTTCGGGTCAGGGCTTTCAACTCAAAGGAGGGTTCCATGAACAAGTTCCGGAAACTGAACGTCAAGGGCTTCACGCTGGTCGAGTTGATGGTCGTCGTGGCCATCCTCGGCATCCTGGCGGTCATCGCCGTCCCCGCCTTCATCAAGTACATGCGGCGCGCGAAGACGACCGAGGCCATCGACGAGCTGGACAAGATCTACAAGGGCGCTGCGTACTACTACACGGCGCCCCACATCGCCGCCACCGGCTCCAAGATCTACTGCCAGTTCCCGACCGACCAGGGCGTCACCCCCGGCGCGTCCTGCTGCGACACCGCGCTGGACACCAACGCCGACAACCGCTGCGACTCGAACAGCGACGCCTGGAACACGAAGACCTGGGCGGCCCTGTCGTTCCAGATCTCGGACGAGGTGTACTTCGTCTACTCCTTCGACAGCAACAACTCCACGCTGGATCAGGCGAAGGCCACCGCGAACGCTCACGCCGACCTGGACTGCGACACCACGATGTCGACCTTCCAGCGGCTGATCTTCGGTGACCCCAAGGCCATCTACGCGGAGTGCTCCCAGGTCGGCTCCTCGGCGTTCTTCGTGGACAACGAGACCGAGTAGTCCCTATCTCCTTCCACCGGCACGCAGGGGGCGCCTTCGGGCGCCCTTTGCGTTTCTGGCCCCCCCGTTTCCCCTGCCGACGACCTCCTCTTGCTGGGTACCCGAGGACAAGGAGGTCGTCGTGCAGGCCGACTTCGGCGGGTGACGGCCGGCGTTGACCCGACGCCCCGGCCGGGACACAATCCCATCCCATGAGACGGGCCATCGGGATCCTGTGGCTGCTGGCGAGCGTTCCGGGGTGGGCCCAGGAGGAGGGGGAGGACTTCTCCCGGCGGGACCGGACTGCGCTCCTCTACCAGACCAAGTTCCTGTTCACCGAGGACCAGGTGCCCATTGTCACGGTGGGCCTCGTGGAAGGGGAGCGGGAGGTCTCCTTTGACTCGGAGGGGCCGCTGGAGTTCTGGCCCGAGGGTTACGGGGGACCGTCGATCCGCCTGGGAATCGGCCGGACATCGTGCAAGGCCCGGATCGAGCAGGGACATGGGGCTCGGATCCGGTACTGGGTCGCCCTGAATCGCCTGCCGGCCAGGGACCTGGCCGGCATCCGGCGGGAACGGGCGGCCTGGGAGGGACAGGGCCTGAAGGTCCGGGCCTTCCAGCGAGGCAGCATCTTCGGATTCTACGGCCGGGTGCTGGACAACCGGACCGTGACGCTGGTCGAGGACGACCCCCGAGAGACGATGGCCGGGGCGATGGAGCGCCGGGATGCCCTGGCGGCCCGGAGCGGCATTGCCACGCTGGAGGTCTTCGAGGAGGTGGTGGACCGGCCGACCGGCGTCATCGAGGTCCAGTGCGTGGGCCAGAGCGCCCGGATGTCCTTCCCGGGCATGGTGATGGTCGGGAGCCCGGAAGGCCGGCCGCTGACCCTCCGGTCAGTGGAGTATGGCAAGGGCTTCGCCTGGCACGGACGGGAGGACCGATCCTACCGGGGACGCCTGGTCCTGACACCGGACCGGGAGGGCCGGCTGGCGGTGGTCAATGCCGTCGATGCGGAGACGCTGCTGAAGGGGCTCGTGCCCTCGGAGATCTACGTCGATGCGCCGGCGGCGGCCCTGGAGGCCCAGGCCATCGTGGCCCGGGGGGAACTCTTTGCCAAACTGGGCAATCGTCACACTGCGGACCCCTTCATGGTCTGCGCCGACGTCCACTGCCAGGTCTACAAGGGGGTCGGGCGGGAGGACCCCCGGACGAGTCGGGCCGTGGACGCCACCCGCGGCCGCATGCTGTTCCACGGGGACGGGCTCGCGGACAGCGTCTATGGCGCCTCCTGCGGAGGCCACAGCGAGTCGGGGGAGGCGGTCTGGCAGGGGTCGGGCCACGACTACCTCGTCGGGGTGCCGGATCATCCGGGGGGCACCCGGTTCTACCAGGGGGAGAGGCCCACCGAGGAAGAGGTGGCCCGGTTCCTGGCCAACCCGCCGGTCGGGACCTACTGCGGGGCCACCCGTTATGGCCGCGAGTCCTTTCGCTGGAACCGGTTCGTGAGTGTCGCGGAGATCCGCCAGGGGGTGACCCGGGAGACCGGCCAGGACCCCGGGGAGGTCCGGGACCTGCGGGTGCTGGATCGAGGGGCCTCGGGCCGCGTGACGCGCCTGGAGGTGATCGGGTCCGCCGGGACCCGGGTGCTGTCGCCCGAACTGCGGATCCGGAAGGCCCTTGGGGGCCTCCGGTCGTCGCTCGTCGTCTTCGAGCGGGCCCGGGAAGGGGGGCAGGAGGGCTTCCGGTTCACCGGTGGCGGGTTCGGCCATGGCGTGGGGATGTGCCAGGTCGGGGCCATCGGCAGGGCCCAGGCCGGGCAGGATGCGGCGACGATCCTGAAGGCCTACTACCCCGGGACCGAGTTGATCCAGATCTATTGAGGTCGAGGCGGACGGACCCCATGGCGATCCGGGTCCGCCCCCGGGGCCGGCGTCGGCGTTCCAGGACCTTCAGCGAGACGAATCGGGGACTTCAGGGAGGCCGGGGCCCCGACTGGTCGTCGTTTCGGCTATGCTGTCCCCGGTCCTGGCGAGGGAGGACATGGAAGACCTGCTGGCCTTGCACGTGATGGGACCGGACCGCCCGGGGATCACCTCGACCCTGGCGGCCCTGTTCCGGGACGAGGGGGCCCGGGTGGTGGACCTGGGCCAGACGGTGCTCCACGGTCACCTGAGCCTGACGGTGGTCCTGTCGGTCCCGAAGGGGTCCGACTGCCTCCGGAGGGCGCTGGTGCAGGTCCACGAGATGGGCTTGCGCCTGGAGGTCTCGGTCCATGGACCCCGAGACGGGGCGGTCCCGGACCCGGCGGCCTGTGCCCTCTGCGTGACCATGCTCGGGGACCTGGGTGACGGCCGGGCCCTGGCGGAGGCGACGGGGTTTCTGGCGGACCGAGGGTTCAACATCCGGGAGATCCGGACCCTCTCCCGGGACCGGCTGGCCGGGGTCGAACTGCTGGTGGACCTGCCTCAGGGGACCCGGTGGACCGCCGCCGAGATGCGGGCGCTCCGGGGGGAGATCCTGGCCAAGGCGAACGCCCTGGGGGCCGACATGGCGGTCCAGCGGGACGGGCCCTTCCGGCGGAACAAGCGCCTGATCTGCCTGGACGTGGACAGCACCTTCATCCAGATGGAGGTCATCGACGAACTGGCCCGGATGGCCGGCGTCGGGGACCAGGTGGCCAGGGTCACCGAGGCCGCCATGCGGGGGGAAATGGACTTCCGGGCCGCCCTCCGGCAGCGGGTGGCCCTGCTCAAGGGGCTCCCCTTCGAACAGGCCCGTCGCCTGCTGGATGACGTGCCGCTGACGCCCGGGGCGGACCGGTTGGTGGCGGTGCTGAAGGCCCTGGGGCTCCGGATCGGCCTGGTCAGCGGGGGCTTCACCTTCTTCGTCGAGGAACTGAAGCGCCGCTTCGGCCTGGATTTCGCCTTCGCCAATACGCTGGAGGTGGAGGACGGGGTCCTGACGGGCCAGGTGAAGGGCCTGATCGTCGATGCGGACCGGAAGGCCCAGGTGGTCGCCGACATGGCCCAGGTCTATGGCTGCTCCCTGGAACAGTGCGTGGCCGTGGGGGACGGCGCCAACGACATGGGCATGCTCCGCCTGGCGGGGCTGGGGATCGCCTTCCGGGCCAGGCCCGTGCTGCAGCAGGCCGCGGACCTGTCCTTGAACACCTCCTCGCTGGACGGCGTGCTCTACCTGATGGGCTTCACCGAGAGGGACCTCCAGGCCATTCTGGGCGATCGCCCCGAGGGATGCCCCGGAGCGTGACCTTCGCCGGGTCGCCGGGACCGGGACCCGCCCCGAAGACCGGGGCCCTTCGTGGTCCGGTCCCGAGCGGTTGACAGGGCGGGACCCGCTGCCCAGTTTCTGTCGGCCCGATTTCTGGAGAGAGGACATGGATCATCCCGCCTACGGACTGACGAAGGAACTGCGCGAGGTGACCTGGCAGGAGGCCCTCGGCCGGGTCCAGGAGGCCCTGAAGACCGAGGGATTCGGGGTCCTGACCCGCATCGACGTTCACGAGACCCTCAAGGCCCGCCTCGGGGTCGAGATGTCCCCCTACGTGATCCTGGGGGCCTGCAATCCGCCTCTGGCTCACGAGGCCCTCTCCCGGGAGTTCTTCCTGGGCCTCGTGCTGCCGTGCAATGTCGTCGTGGCGGCGACTCCCGAGGGGAGCGTGGTCAGCATCGCCCGGCCCTCGGCGATGTTCCAGCCGGTGGGAAAGGAGGCCCTGGCCCCGATGGCCCGGGAGGTGGAGGAACGGCTGCAGCGGGTGCTGGAACGGGTCTGAGGTCCGGCGGTCCAGGGACCAGGGACGGGGACGATCCGGGACTGGATCAGGGGCCCAGCATGGCCAGGAACTCCTCCTCGCTGATCACCCGGACCCCCAGGTCCCGGGCCTTTGCCAGTTTGGACCCGGCCTCCTCGCCGGCCACCACGAAGTCCGTCTTCCGGGACACGGACCCGGAGACCTTGCCCCCCCGGGCCAGCACCCGTGCCTGGCCCTCCTCCCGGGTCATGGACCGAAGGGTGCCGGTGAAGACAAAGGTCTTCCCGGCGAATGCCGGGTCCGCCGATCCCTCTCCGGCACCGGACGTCGTCCGCAGTCCCGCCTCCCGGAGCCGCCGGAGGAGTGCCCGGTTCTCTGGCTGGGCGAACCAGCCCCGGATGGCCTGGGCCACCTTGGGCCCCACGTCCTCCACCTGCATCAGCGGGTCCTCGTCGCCTGGGGGCTGGTCGCACTCCGCCTCCAGGGCGTCGAGGGACCCGTACCGGAAGGCCAGGGACCGGGCCAGGGCCTCGCCGACCTGGGGGATGCCCAGGGCGAAGATCAGCCGCTCGAGGGGGCGTTCCCGGGACCGATCGATGGCCTGGAGGAGGTTCGTCGCTGATTTGTCGGCCATCTTGTCCAGGGTCAGGACCTGCTCCCGGGTCAGCCGGTAGAGGTCCGCGACGCTCTGGACCAGCCCCCGTTCCACCATCTGGTCGGCCACCCGGTCCCCCAGGTGCTCGATGTCCATGGCCCGCCGGGAGGCGAAATGGACCAGGTGTTCCTTCAACTGGGCCGGGCAGGAGGCGTTCACGCACCGGCGGGCCACCTCTCCCTCCTGGCGCGACACGGGGCCGCCGCAGGCCGGGCAGGTCGTCCGGGGCTGGTAGGGAACCGCGTCGGCCGGCCGGAGGTCGGTCCGGACACGCACGACATCGGGGATCACGTCTCCGGCCCGCTGGACCTCCACGAAGTCGCCCACCCGGACGTCCTTCCGCCGCACTTCGTCCTCGTTGTGCAGGGTGGCCCGCCGCACCAGCACGCCCCCCAGGCGCACCGGCTCCAGTTCGGCCACGGGGGTCAGGACGCCCGTGCGCCCGACCTGCTCCACGATGTCCACCACCCGGGTCACCTCCCGTCGGGGCGGGAACTTGAAGGCGATGGCCCATCGGGGACTGCGGCTCACCTCGCCCAGTTCCCGCTGCAGGGCGAACGAGTCCACCTTCACCACGGTGCCGTCGATCTCGAAGGGCAGGCGGTCCCGGAGGGCCTCCAGGCGCCGGTATTCCTCGATCACGGCCTCGATTCCCCGGACGCGGCGAGGCAGGTCGCTGACCGGGAGGCCCATCTCCCGGAGGGCCTGCAGGAGTTCCCACTGGGAGGAGACCTCGAAGCCGTCGGTGGCCCCCATGGCATAGGCGTAGAAGTCCAGGGGGCGGCTCGCGGTGACCCGGGGATCCAGTTGCCGGAGGGACCCGGCGGCGGCATTCCGGGGATTCGCGAAGGGCGGTTCCCCGGCCTGCTCCCGGGCCCGGTTCAATGCCTCGAAGCGGTCCAGGGGCATGAAGACCTCGCCCCGGACCTCCAGCAACCGGGGCATGGCCGGGGACCCGAAGAGATCCAGGGCCTGATTCCGGGGTCTCAGCCGCAACGGGATGGCGCGGATCGTCCGGACGTTCGCGGTGACGTCCTCCCCGGTCACCCCGTCCCCGCGGGTCGAGGCCTGGACCAGCAACCCGTCCCGGTACACCAGTTCCACCGACAGCCCGTCGAACTTCGGCTCCAGCACGTAATCCAGGTCCTCGCTGCGGGACAGGAACCGCCGCACCCGGTCGTCGAAGGCCCGGACCTCCCCTTCATCCATCGCGTTCTGGAGCGAGAGCATCGGGATCGAGTGACGGACCTGGGCGAACTGCTCCAACGGGCGTCCGCCGACCCGCTGGCTCGGGGAGTCGGGCGTCACCAGGTCCGGAAAGGCCTCCTCCAGGTCCACCAGCCGCCGGAAGAGGCGGTCATACTCGGCGTCGGTGATCTCCGGGGCATCCCGGACGTAGTACAACTCGTTGTGCCGTTCGATCTCGGCCCGAAGCCGGGCCAGTTCGCGCCGTGCCTCCTCCCGGTCCATGGCCCTCGCTCCCGGATGGGGGTTCTTCGGAAGCCTATCACGAGGGCGGGACCCGGGAGGCCGGGTCCAGGGAGATGCGCACGTCGAGGGCCGTGGCCCCCTGTCCGTCCCGGTGGAGCCGCAGGGGATTGATGTCGATCTCCCGGATCTCGGGGCACTCGTGCAGGAGTCCGCCAACGCGCTGGATCACCTGGACCAGGGCCTCCTGGTCCACCGGTGGCTGTCCTCGGACGCCCTGGAGGATCGCCTTGCCCTGGAGGTCCGAGATCATCTCACGGGCCTCGGCCTCGGTCACGGGGGCCAGGCGCAGACTCGTGTCGCGGAGGACCTCCACGAGCACGCCTCCCATGCCGACCATCACCAGGGGTCCGAAGAGGGGGTCCCGGACTCCGCCCACCAGCACGTCCACGCCGGGCCCGGCCATCTCTTGCACGAGCACCCCCTCCTGGTCCCCGAAGGGCCCGAAGCGCTGCTCGAAATCCCTCCAGGTCTCGGCCAGTTCGGCGGGACTTCCGAGGCCCAGCCGGACCCCACCCGCATCGCTCTTGTGGACCGCCCGGGCACTGATCACCTTCGCCGCCACCGGGAACCAGGAGACCGTCTCCAGGTCGGAGGCGCTCCGGGCGAGCCGCCCCCGGGGCACCGGAATCCCCACCCGGGCCAGCAGGTCGAAGCCCTCGGCCAACAACCGCGTTCGACCCCCTCGGGCCAGGGCGGATGCCTCCCGGGCCACCTCGGTCGTTGCGAGAGTCGGGTGCCACTCCCCGTTGGCCGCCCTGCGATCCTTGCGTCGCACCGATCGCCGGGATGCGCCCAGGGCCGCGAAGGCCTGTTCGACGGAGGTGAAGATGGGGAAGTCGTGCTTCTTCTTCAGGTAGGCGATCTCCTGCCCGTCGGTGACCAGGACCAGGAAGACCGGTTTCTGGTACTTGCGGACGATCTCCTCGGCGGCGGGGATCAGGCGCCGGGACTGATGCCGCCGGGCATCGGCCACGTAGGTGTGGGCCATCACCACCGCATCGAACTCCGGGTGGGCCGCGGCGGCCTCCATCAGGTGCGCGTAGAGGTCGAACTGGAACAGGTCTCCGAGGTCCAGGGGATTGCGGGGCCGGATCACCGACGAGGAGTGGACCCGGGTGACCTCCGCCAGGAAGTCCGGTGGCAGGGGTGGCAGGGACAGGCCCTCCCGGGCGGCACAGTCGGCCCCGATGACCGCATGGCCCCCGGAGCGGGAGATGATGGCCACCCGGTCCCCCCGGACCGGGGGCATCAGGAACCCCTTCACCAGCGTGACCATCTCGTCGGTGTCGTGGACCCGAAGGGCCCCGGCCTGGCGGATTGCCGCCGACAGCACCGCATCGTTGGCCGCCAGGGAGGCCGTGTGGCTGAAGGCGGCCCGGGTGCCCGCCTCGGTGGTTCCCGCCTTCTGGATCAGCACCGGCTTGTTGCAGGACCGGAGTTCCTCGAAGAAGGCCCGGCCGTCGGAGATGCCCTCCAGGTACATCGCGATGACCTGGCAGGAGTCCTCCTGCTCCAGGGCCCGCAGGAAGTCGGTCTCCTTGAGGTCCATCTGGTTCCCCAGGGAGATGAAGTGGGAGACCCCGACGTTCTCGCTGGCCATGGCGAAGAGGTAGGTGACGCCCATCCCTCCGGACTGGGCCGCGATGGCCACCGGGCCCACCCGCCAGAGGTTCGGGGTCGGAACGAAGATCTGGCACATCCCGTGGGCGAAGGTCGTCATGCCCAGGCAGTTGGGCCCCTGGAAGCGCACCCCGGCCCGCCGGGCCGCCTCCCGCAACGCCTCGCCCAGAGAGGCCCCCTCGGCCCCCAGTTCCTGGAAGCCCGCCGACTCGATCACCGCGAACCGGATGCCCTTGCGTCCGCACTGTTCGATCATGCCCGGGACCGTTGGTGCCGGGGTGATGATCAGGGCCTGGTCGATCCCGTCGGGGACCTCGTCCCAGGACGTGACGATCCGGTGGCCCCAGACCACCCCCGGGGTCCGCCCCATCAGGTGCAGTTCCCCCCGGAATCCGAAGTTCATCAGGTTCCCGACGATGTTCCGGCCGAGGTTGTCGGCCTGCTCCGAGACCCCCACCACGAGCAGGGAACGGGGGCGAAAGAGCGCATCCAGCATGGCGGCACCTCCCGGGCCAGCGACGGCCTTCCATAGCAGCGAACCGACGAATTGGGAACCGGGAGGAGGGCCCGAACCCGGGGAAATGGGGGCCCACCGGCCGGATCGAGGCTATTCCTGGGCCTGGGCGTTCTTCTTTCGGAGGCGATCCATCAGTCCCCCGAAGCCCTCCTTCTGGAGGATGTCGTGGAACTGCTTGCGGTAGTTGCGCACCATGCTGACCTCGTCGATCACCACGTCGAAGGCCCACCAGGTGCCCTTCTTGCGCTGCAGCGCGTAGTCCACCCGGGCCTCGGACCGCCCCGCCCGGATCGTCGAGGTCACCACGACGGACCCGTCCTCCGCGGGGACCATCTCGCCATACTCGATCGTGAAGGCCTTTCCCGGGTCGAAGCGCTTCACGTAGGACCGCTGGACCATCTTCCGGAATTCCTGCTGGAAGTCCTTCCGCTCCCTGGGCTTCAGAGTGTCCCAGTGGCTTCCCAGGGTGCGCCGGGAGAGTTCCTCGTAGTCCACGAAGGTGTCCATCACCTTTCGGATCTCGGCCTGGAGAGGTTCCTTCTGAGGAATCCGTTCCACCAGGGCCTGGAGGTCGCGGTAGCGGGCCTCCACGAACTCCCGTGCCGTCTCGGCGCGCACCGGCGCCGCCACCAGCAACACCATCACGGCTCCCATCCACGGTCGATGCATCGGGTACCTCCCGGATTCACAGGCCGCGGCATTGGACGGCGGCCCGGCCGGATTATTGCGCCGACGGGGCCTCCGCCGGGACGACCGGTTCGCCGCCGATCGGAAACAGCCGCAGGCCCGAGGCCCGCTCCAGGGCCGCCACCGAGACGCTCCACTCGTAGGTGGCCTTCACCAGGTCCAGGCGGGTCTGGAAGAACTGCACGAGTCCCTCCATGACGTCCCGGAGGGTCGCCAGGCCGTTCTCGTAGAGGTCCAGTTTCGAGACGACCCACCCCCGGGCGGCCTTCAGGGCCACCTGTTGCGCCTCGGCCATCTCCCGGGCGTCCTCCATCTCCCGGAAGCAGCGCTCGACCTCCAGGCGGATTCCCCGCTCCGCCTCCCGGCTCTCGAACTCCAGGCGCCGTGTCCCGGCCTGCGCCTCGCGCCACTCCCCGAGGCGCCGGCCGATCTCGATGTCCCATCGCAGCCCCAGGCCTGCCCCGGCCCCCCAACCGTTCCACGGGTCGTCGGCAAAGGGGGTGGGCTGGTTGTCGGCCACGCTGGTGTAGGCCCCGTTGAGGCGCCCGACCAGTACGAAGTCCGGGAACAGGTTGCGCTTCCGGGCCTCGGCCTCGGCCTTCCGGGCCTGGATGCCGGTCCGGAGGGCGGCCATCTCCGGGCGGTTCTCCAGCGCGTAGGCCAGGGCCTCCTCCAGCGTGACCTTCCGGACCGGGATGTCGAGCGTCGGAGGGCCCGGGTCCACGGCGGCCGGGTCCCCCGGGGCCATGCCCAGCACCTCCCGCAGTGTCGCCTCGGCGAGGGCCAGTCCCCGGGCCGCCTCCAGTTCCCGGGACCGGACCTGGACGTCGTAGACCCGGATCTTCATCTCGTCCACCGGGTCGAAGGAGGGGTCGTCCTCCCGTTTGAGGGCCTCGACGTGCCGGCGGGCCTGGTCGAAGTACCCACGCCCCTCGCGGAGGACCTCCTGGAGTTCCCGGGCCATGCCCAGGGCATGCCAGGCCCGGATCACCCGATAGCGGACCTCGGCCCGGGCGATGGCCTCTCGATGGCGTCCCACCTCGACGCCCAGTCGGGCGGCCCGCTTCAGGTAGCGGATCTTGCCGAAACCGAAGAGGGGCACGTAGCCGCTCAGTTCCCCCCGGAGGAAGACGCCCCAGTCGTCGTAGTCCGTGTGGCCCTTCAGGGCGTTTCCCCGCTGGCCCGGGGTCGGGGCCAGCAGGGCCTCCAGGCGGAGATGAGGCCAGGCCAGTGACGCGGCCTGGTCCAGTTGGGCCTCCAGGGCCTCCGTGCCCGACCGGGCGGCCTGGATCAGGTCCGATTGCCGCAGGGCCAGGTCCAGGGCCTCCTCCAGGGTCATGGGCCTGGGGGTGGGGGCGTCGGCCCGGGCCTCGGGGATCGCGGTGATCCCGGCCGCCAGACAGATCAGCAGCATCCGTCGAAACGCCCCGGCGGCCATCGTCAGACCCCGCTCTTGAGGGGCAGCTTCTCCTTGAGCAGCTGGAACGCCTGCAGCCCTGCGATGAAGGCCCCCTCGAACCCCAGGGGTCCTGCGGCGCCCTCGCCCAGGAAGAGCACGTTCCGATAGGCGGTCCGGAGGGGCCAGGTGGCCAGTCCCAGGCTCCGCTTGTGGGTCTCGGACCAGAAGGGGACCAACCCGGCGGGTTCGACCACCGTATCGCCGCTCCGGGGGTGGATGCCCACCGAGGAGATGGCCGAGACCTGGGTGTGTTCCTCGAGGAAGGGCATCAGGGTCTGCACCCGCTGCAACAGGTCCCGCCCGAAGCCCGCCAGGGACGATGGCTTGCCGTCGAAGGACCCGGCCGGGAGGCGTCCCGAGATGGCAATGGTGGCCTGGTCCCGCTGGACCATGTCGAGGGGCTGCATGGCCGGGTCCACCTGGACGCACAGCAGGTTCGGCCCCTCCAGGGGCTCTCGGGGGTTTCCGACCACGAAGGCGGTCTGGGCCATTCCTTCGGGAATGGCGTCCCGGTCGACACCCACGTTGACGGTCACCAGGTGGTGGGATGGCGCGAGGCGCTCCACCTTCTGCCGGTAGCGCTTCTTCTGCCCCTCCTCGGGGATGAGGTCCAGCAGTGCGCCCTGGTCCCCCGCCAGCACCACCAGGTTCGCCCCGATGGTCTCCTGGCGACCCCGCAGTTCCACTTCCCGGATCTCCCCGCGGCGGACCAGCATCATGTCCACCGAGTCCTGGGGGCGGACGTCTCCGGAGTTGGCCTTGACCCGGTCCACGAAGAGGGCCTTCAAGGAATCCAGGCCCCACTCGACGAAGTGGAATCCCCGGAAGAGGTGGTTCACGAGGCGCAGGGCCGGCAGGGGGACCTCCAGGGGGTCGTCCAGGCCCGACATCAGGGTCAGCGGGGCGGCCACCAGGGACCGGAGCCGGGGGTCCTCGGCCAGCAGGGGGGCCACCTGTTCCCGGAATCGCCGGCGGACGGCCTCCAGGACCTTGCGATGGGCCCGTCCGTGCCACCACTCCCGGATCGTCCCCGGGGGCAGCGGCGGCAGGTCCCGGAAGAAGGCCTCGAGGTCCTTCTCGGCCTCGGCGGCCTGGGACAGGAAGTCCCGGAGGACGGCCACCTTCCCGGGGAACTCCCGCTGGATCTCCTCCTCCAGGATCCCCTTCATGTGGGTCAGTTCGACCCGGGCATCTGGCAGGACCACGTGGCAGATGGGATTCATCGGACGAGGGAGGTTGCGCATCTCGGGGGCCAGCGCCAGTTCCCGGAAGACCTCCCGGATGGGGTTCGAGTCCAGGACCCCGAACAGCAGGTGAGGGCGCCGCACGAACTGGAACCCTCGGAAATCGTAGATGTTGTCCTGGCCGCCGTGGCCCAGGACCAGCACCCGGTATCCCTTCTTCGCGGCCAGCGCTCCGAAGACCAGGCCCGGGAGGTCGGTGCCGATGATCACCACGTCGTAGGACGACCGGAGCATCTTCAGCCCCCTGTCCGAAGGACTCGGCGGCCCTGGATGCGAAGGCGTCCCCCCAGGACGTCGTCCAGGGCCGACGGATAGATCTGGTGTTCCGCGGCCAGGATGCGCGCCGACAGGGTCTCCTCGTCGTCGCCGTCCTCCACCGGGACCGCTGCCTGGGCGATGATGGGACCGGTGTCGGTCCCGGCGTCCACGAAGTGGACCGTGCAGCCCGTGACCCAGACCCCGTACTCGAGGGCCTGCCGCTGGGCATGGACTCCCGGGAAGGCCGGGAGCAGGGCCGGGTGGATGTTCACGACCCGGCCCGGAAAGCGGTCCAGGAAGGCCGGGGTGAGCACCCGCATGAAGCCCGCCAGGGCCACGAAACGCACTCCCCGGCTCTCCAGCAGGTCCGCGAGGGCCCGGTCAAAGGACTCCCGGTCGGGAAAGTCCCGGTGGGACAGGACCGCCGTCTCGATCCCCAGGGACCGGGCCGCCTGGAGGCCCGGGGCATCGGGGCGGTTCGAGAAGACCAGGCGGATATCGGCGCAAAGACGCCCCTGCCGGGCGGCCTCGACGAGGGACACCATGTTGGACCCCCGGCCCGAGATCAGGATGGCCAGGGGTTCCTTGCGGGAGGCGCTCACATCCACTCCAGGTCGCCGGACCCGGGGGCCAGGTGCCCCAGCACGAAGGGTTCCTCCCCCGCGCCCCGCAGCAGCGTCATCGCCCGATCCGCGTCCTCGGGAGGGACCACGATGACATACCCGACGCCCATGTTGAAGACCCGCCACATCTCCTCGTCGGAGATTCGCGGCTCCCCGCCGGCCCCCTGCAGGAACGATAAGATCGGCAGCACGGGGATCGCCTCCCGTCGCACCACCGGATGGAGCCCCTCGGGGATCACCCGGGGGAGATTGCCCTCCAGGCCGCCGCCGGTGATGTGGGCCATCGCGTGGACGGGCACCGAGGACAGCAGGGCCTTCACGGCCCGCCAGTAGATCCGGGTGGGCGTCAGCAGGACCTCGCCCAGGGACTGGGGGAAGCCTTCATGGACGCGGTCCAGGGACAGCCCTCGGAGCTCCACGACCCGGCGCACCAGGCTGAACCCGTTCGAGTGCACTCCCGAGGACCGGAGGCCGACCAGGACATCCCCGTCCCGGCACGCCTGACCCGTCACCTGTCGGGGGGCGTCGACGATCCCGACGCAGAAGCCCGCAAGATCGTACTCCCCGGGGGCGTAGAAGCCCGGCAGTTCCGCCGTCTCGCCCCCCACGAGGGCGCACTCGGCCTGGTTGCATCCCTCCACGATTCCGGACATCACCTGGAGGGCGACACCCTCCTGGAGGCGGCCCGTGGCGAAGTAGTCCAGGAAGAAGAGGGGGCGGGCCCCGGTGGTGATCACATCGTTGACGCACATCGCCACGAGGTCGATGCCCACGGTGTCGTGCCGATCCAGGGCGAAGGCGATCTTCAGTTTGGTCCCGACACCGTCGGTTCCCGAGACCAGCACCGGGCGCTCCATGCCCCGGAGGTCCGGCGCCACCGCTGCGGCGAATCCGCCGATCCCCGCCAGCACCTCGGGTCCGATGGTTGTTCGGGCCATCGACCCGATGGAGTCGGCGAAGTGATCCTGCGCCTCGTTGTTGACCCCTGCATCCCTGTAGGTGAGGTTTCCCATGGGGCGCAACCTTATCCCAGGGATCGGCTCCCGTCAACGCGCCCGGGCCGGTCGAGATCCCCCTTGGGCCCGGAGATTCGGGGAGGTGCTACAATGCCTCCATGGAAGGCCAGGACCCCCTGCTGGGCCAGATTCTCGGAGACGACTTCCGGGTCGTCCGCCTGCTGGGTTTCGGGGGGTTCGCCCGGGTCTATCTGGCGGAGCAGTTGTCGGTGGGGCGGCGCAAGGTCGCCCTGAAGGTCCTCCATGCGGCCCACGGGGACGTCGCCTCGGCCGTGGCCGGGCTCAAGCGGGAGGCGGCCTACCTGGCCATGGTTCGCAGTCCGTGCTTTCCCCGGGTCCTCCGGACCGGGACGACCCCCGAGGGAATCCCGTATTTCGCGATGGAACTGGTCCACGGCCGCACGCTGGAGACCGAGATCCGGGAGCGGGGCCCGTTTCCCGTCGACGAGGCGATCCCGGTGCTGGACCAGGTGATGGATGGCGTCGTGGAACTCCATGCTCGGGACATCGTGCACCGGGACTTGAAGCCCGGGAACCTGTTCCTGGAGCCGGTTCCGGGGCTGGGACCCCAGGTGCGGATGGTGGACCTGGGAAGCGCCCGGGCGGCCTACGAGTCCGACTCTCGGACGGCCCAGGGCGGCGGGCTCACCGTGGGCAGTCCTCCCTACGCGGCCCCCGAGACGGCCCTCACCGGGCAGACCAGCGAGGCCAGCGACCTCTACTCCCTGGGATGCGTGGCCTACGAGATCCTGGCCGGGGCCCGGGCCCTCCACCTGCCCAATGCCGACGCCCGGACGTTCCTGGAGTACCTCCGGGGGACCGGTCCCATCCCGGTCCACCGCCTGGGAAGCCTGAATCCAGAGGTCCCCGAGGCGGTGGAGGAGGTGGTTCACAAGGCCCTGCAACGGGACCCCCGGATGCGCTGGGGAAGCGTCCAGGAGTTCCGCCAGGCGATTCGCATGGAATCCCTTCCGTTTCTGAAGGACTCGGAGGCCTTCCGGGTCTTCCTCGGGAACCGGACCACGGGACCTCGGCCCGAGGGAACCGGCCCATCGCGGCTCTGGGATCGGATCAACCCCTTGCGCTTCCGGAAGGGGTGATTATCCATCATCGCCGTGCGGGACCCGGGGTCTTCCGGGGGCCCGAGGCGCGGCATGCCGCGCGTGGGTTTGGTTCCCATGTCAGAACGGGAGGAAGGGAAGATGAACGTGAAGCCCCTGCAGGATCGTGTGCTGGTGAAGCGTCTCGAGAGCGAGGAGAAGACCGCGAGCGGGATCATCATCCCCGACACCGCCAAGGAGAAGCCGCAGGAGGGGCGCGTGATCGCGGTCGGACCCGGCAAGACCCTCGAGAACGGGACGGTCCGGACGCCCGCCGTGAAGGCCGGCGACCGCATCCTCTTCGGGAAGTACGCCGGGAGCGAGGTGAAGATCGACGGCGAGGAGCACATCATCCTTCGGGAGGACGACATCCTGGCGATCCTGGACTGACGGGGTGAGTCAGGAGACTCCTGATCGAGGCAACCTACAACAGCGAGGCGAACCATGGCAGCGAAGGAACTGGTGTTCGGCGAGTCGGCCCGGGCGCGCATCCTGAAGGGCGTCAACCTGCTGGCGGACACCGTCAAGGTGACCCTGGGTCCCCGGGGCCGCAACGTCGTGATCGAGAAGTCCTGGGGGTCTCCCACCGTGACGAAGGACGGCGTGACGGTCGCCAAGGAAGTGGAACTGAAGGACAAGTTCGAGAACATCGGCGCCCAGATGGTGAAGGAGGTGGCGTCGAAGGTCTCGGACGAGGCCGGTGACGGGACCACGACGGCGACGGTGCTGGCCCAGGCCATCTTCCGGGAAGGGGCCAAGATGGTCGCCGCGGGCCACGCGCCGATGGAGTTGAAGCGGGGCATCGACCAGGCGGTCGAGGCGGTGGTCGCCGAACTCAAGAAGCTCTCCAAGGCGACCAAGGACTTCAAGGAGATCGCGCAGGTCGGCACGATCTCGGCCAACAACGACGAGTCCATCGGAAAGATCATCGCCGAGGCGATGGAGAAGGTGGGCAAGGACGGCGTGATCACGGTCGAGGAGGCGAAGTCGATGGAGACGACCCTCGAGACCGTGGAAGGGATGCAGTTCGACCGGGGCTACGTCTCGCCGTACTTCGTCACCGACGCGGACCGGATGGAGGTCTCCCTCGAGGACCCGCTGATCCTGATCTACGACAAGAAGATCAGTTCCATGAAGGACCTGCTGCCGATCCTGGAGCAGGTGGCGAAGCAGGGGAAGTCCCTGGTCATCGTGGCCGAGGAGATCGAGGGCGAGGCCCTGGCGACCCTGGTCGTGAACAAGATCCGCGGCACCCTGAGCGTGGCGGCCACGAAGGCCCCGGCCTTCGGCGATCGGCGGAAGGCCATGCTCGAGGACATCGCGATCCTGACTGGCGGGCGCGTGATCTCCGAGGAACTGGGCATGAAGCTGGAGAATGCCCGCCTGTCGGACCTCGGCCGGGCCAAGAAGGTGGTGATGGACAAGGATAACACCACCATCATCGAGGGGGCCGGGAGCAGCGAGGCCATCAAGGGGCGCATCGCGCAGATCAAGGCCCAGATCGAGGACACGAAGTCCGACTACGACCGGGAGAAGCTGCAGGAGCGCCTGGCGAAGCTGGCCGGCGGCGTGGCGGTGATCAAGGTCGGTGCGGCCACTGAGGCTGAGATGAAGGAGAAGAAGGCCCGGGTGGAGGACGCCCTGCATGCCACCCGCGCCGCGGTCGAGGAGGGGATCGTCCCGGGAGGCGGCGTGGCGCTGCTGCGCTGCGTGAAGGCCCTGGACGCCCTCAAGGACCTGCCCCTGGAGCAGAAGGTGGGCGTGGACATCGTGCGCCGGGCCCTGGAGGAACCGGCCCGGATGATCGCCGAGAACGCCGGGGCCGAGGGGTCCACGGTGGTGATGAAGGTCCGGGAGTCGGACGTCCCGGGCTTCGGCTACAACGCCTACACCGACACCTTCGAGGACCTGGTGGCCGCGGGGATCATCGACCCCACCAAGGTGACCCGCGTCGCCCTGGAGAAGGCGGCCTCCGTGGCCTCGCTGCTCCTGACCACCGAGTGCGTGGTGGTGGAGAAGCCCAAGGAGGAGAAGGCCCCGGCGGGCGGCGGCGGCATGGGCGGCATGGGCGGCATGGGCGGGATGGACGACTTCTGATCCTTCCCGGCACGTGGATCTGAAGGACGGCGTCGGTTCCTGGGGACACCCTCCGGGGCCGGCGCCGTTCTGTTTCCTGGGCCTGGACTCCGGATGGTTCAAGACCCCCGGTCCGATGATGAGCCTCCTCGGGGTTGTGAGGGAACGGGGTTTTCTGGTATAGAGCGCCTCCCGGCCCCCGGGGTCGGATCGAGAGGAGGGTCACGATGGGAAAGAACGATCGGGGCAAGGTCCGCTGGCCGCGGGTCCGGCAGTTGAAGAAGAAGGCTCGGGATGCCCGGAAGAAGGAAGCGGCGTCCCGGACGGTGCGCAAGCGCGGGTGAAGCCCCGGACCACGAGGCAATCGGGTCCTCCGCCGGGAGGAACGGTTCCCGTGACGGGGTCCCCATCCCGGGTCTCCTGTCCGATTCTGGTCCTGGGCCAGGACCCTCGGGTCCCGGGGGGTGACCCTGGCCAGGGCGGGGAATCGGGGTCCTCAGATTCGATTGACACGCCCTCCGGATTCCGTGGACGCTAGGAAGGCTCTTCTGGGCGGCTCTCCGTGCGATTGCGGGTATCCTGGGTGATCCTCCTGGCGCTGATCCCGATTCGAGGGGTGCGAGCCCAGGAGCCTCCGGCGGCGGAGCACCGGTCCGACGAGGTTCCGAGGGAACGGGCCCCGGCAGCCGACGCCTCTCCCGAGGCCACCCAGACGCCCCGTCGATCCTCGCTGGAGTGGGCGCCCCTGCCCGCCATCGGCGGCAACACCGACATGGGTCTGATGCTCGGTGCCCAGGGGGTGGTCGCCCAGAACGATCCCGTCGTGAAGCCGTATCGCTACCGGGTCTGGGCCCAGGTCGCCATGAGCCTCAAGTGGTGGGATGGCCGGGGGCTCTACGTGCCGGTCCACATGCACTTCCTCCGGGCCGACGTGCCGGGCCTGCTGGGAGACCGCCTGCGCCTCTGGCTCTCCCTGGAATACAACCAGCGGAACAATGCCGGGTACTACGGGTTGGGGAACGCCAGCCGGTACCGGACCGCCGAGGACGATCCCGCGGCGATCCCGACCGTCAGTCGGGCTCGCCAGCGCTACCAGTACCGGCAATACGAGCCCCTGTTCCGCCTCAATGCGCGGTACCGGATCCGGGAGTCGTTGTTCTTCTCGACCGGGGTCCGGCTGCACTGGGAGCGGTCGGAGGTCTATCCCGGAAGCGCCCTCTGGGAGGATCGGAACATGGTGCTGGGCCTCCAGGATCACGTTGGCCTGCAGGTCGCGGCGGGACTCGTCTGGGATTCCCGGGACCACGAGTACGTGCCCCGGCGGGGCTTTTATGCCGAGATGCAGGTCCGGGGGTCGCCGGGCCTGGGGAGTCGCCTGCACTACGGCGGGTTCACGCTGGACGGGAGGGCCTACGTCCCGCTGCTCGACGAGTGGCTGGTGCTGGCCTCCCGGGTCTTCACGGACCTGTTGTTCGGGAACGTGCCCTTCTACGAGTTGTCCCGGGCATCGGCCTACGAGAACCGGGAGTACCCTGGCGGGCGGGATGGCTTCCGGGGGGTCCCGGAGGGACGTCTCCATGGGAAGGTGAAACTGGGCGTCAGCGCCGAGTTGCGATCGATGTTCTGGACCTTCCACCTGTTGAAGGAACGCTTCCGGGTCGGGGCGCTGCTGCTGGCGGACGTCGGGCGGGTGTGGAACGGCTACCGCACGGACCGGGCCCGGGACGGTTCGGGAGCCGGCCTCCACTGGGGTGCTGGGGTGGGCCTCCGGGTCCAGATCGCCGAGACCATCGTGGCCCGCTTCGACTTCGGGTATTCCCCGGATCAGGCCGAGCAGGGCTTCCCCCTGGGGATCTACGTGGACGTCGGTCACGTCTTCTGATGGCTCGCGGTGCGCTCCTCCGGGACCTCCAGGACCAGGAGGATCGCCATCGACGGGACGGCGGCCAGGAAGGCCAGCACGAAGAGGGTCACGTAGCCCCAGCCCTCGACGATGTAGCCTCCGAGTCCCCCGAAGAGCGACGACCCGACGGAGGAGATCGCCGAGGCGATGGCGTAGTGGGCGGCCTTGTACCGCGGGAGGCAGATCCGCATGATGAAGACGACCAGCACCGCGTTGCCGAGTCCCGCCGCGAACTGCTCGTAGGCATGGACCGCCGCGATCCAGGCGATCCCGGAGGTCGTCGCCGCCTCGGGTCGGTCCCAGGCCAGCCACACGTAGGCCCAGAGATTGAGGTTCATCGCCAGCGTCAACGGCCAGATGGCCCGCCGCAGGCCGAAGCGCCGGATGGCCCAGGCGGACACCAGGGACCCGGCAATCGAGGCCGTTGTCCCCAGAACCCCGGCGAGCCATGACAACTGGGCCTTGGAGACCCCCAGTTCCCGGATCAGGAAGGGGGTGTTCATGCTGAAGAGGACCTCGTCGCCCAGTTTGTAGGTCGCGATGAAGGCCAGTATCAGGAGGATGCGATCCTGCCGTATCCAGGAGAGGAAGGCCTCTCCGAACAGGTGCAGGTTCTGGGACGCCGATCGCCGCTCGGCCGGCGCCTCCACCCGGGGGAGGACCCGGACGTGGAACAGCAACAGCGCCAGCAGGGTCAGGGTGCCGAGCAGGAAGGCGCCGGACCAGGCCCAGTACCCCGCGACGGCCACCAGTACCGACTTGGTGAAGATCACCGCGAAGCGGTAGGTCATGACCCGGAGGCCGGTGTAGGCCGCCTGACGCGTCGGGTCCGGGATCGCCTCCATGTAGTAGCCGTCGATGGCGATGTCGTGGGTGGCCGAGAGAACGGCCAGGGCCACCAGCAGGCCCAGCACCATGGGGATCGTCCAGTGGGATCCCAGGGACTCGGCTCCGCCGGCCCCTGCCTCCAGCGGTCCGAGAGCCGCCAGGACCGCCAGGAGCCCGAATCCGGCCACGAGGGCCCCCTGGACCCGGGTCAGCCATCCCCGTCGGGTGCCGAAGAGGTCCACCGCCGGGGCCCAGAGGAACTTGAGGTTCCAGGGAATGCCCAGCAGGTTCAGCAGGCCCAGCCAGGCCTCCCGGAAGCCCAGGTCGGTCAGGTAGACCCCCGCGAGGTAGCGGACCAGCATGTAGGGGAGGCCCTCGGCGAAGTAGGTCGTGCCGACCCAGGTCGCCGTGCGGTCCCGCGCGGTGGTGGAGGCGGGCTCCGGCTGCGCTCCGGCGGTCATCGGGGCCTTCCCAGGGGGCAGGGCCGGTGCGTGCAGGCACCGGTCCCACGAGCATAGGTGCAGGGTTCCCGATCTGCCAAGTTCAGCGCGAGGGCTGGCGACTGGCCTCGAGGAGGTAGGTCTCGATGAAGGGGTCCAGGTCCCCATCCAGCACGGCGTCGGCGTTGCCGGTCTCATATCCGGTTCGGAGGTCCTTCACCATCCGGTAGGGGTGGAGCACGTAGGACCGGATCTGGCTGCCGAAGTCGATGTCCCGCTTCTCGGCCTCGGCCTTGCCCCGCTCCGCCTCCTTCTTCTGCCGTTCCAGGTCGTAGAGGCGGGCCTTCAGCATCTTCATGGCCTTGCTGCGATTCTTCTGCTGGGAACGCTCGTTCTGGCACTGCACCACGATCCCCGTCGGGAGGTGGGTGATCCGGACGGCCGAGTCGGTCTTGTTGACGTGCTGGCCCCCGGCGCCCCCGGACCGGTAGGTGTCCACCCGGAGGTCCTTCTCGTCGATCTCGATCTCGATGGTGTCCTCGATGTCCGGAAGCACCGAGACACCGGCGAAGGTGGTCTGCCGCCGGGCGTTTGCGTCGAAGGGGGAGATCCGGACCAGCCGGTGGACGCCCGCCTCGGCCTTCAGGTACCCGTAGGCCCACTCCCCCGAGACCTCGAAGGTGACGTGCTTGAGGCCGGCCTCCTCGCCCGGGAGCTCGTCCAGGATCTCGGTCGCGAAGCCCCGGCGCTCGGCCCATCGGAGGTACATCCGGAGCAACATCGTGACCCAGTCCTGGGACTCGGTGCCTCCCATGCCGGCGTTGATCGTCACCAGGGCGTCGGCCCGATCGTTCTCGCCGCTCATCATCCGGGCGAACTCGAGCCGGGCCACCTGCTGCTCGACCTTGTCCAGTTCCTGGGCGATCTCGGTCTCCAACGAGGCCTCCCCCTCGGCCTCCGCCAGTTCCAGCAGGTCGGCGGCGGCGTTCAGGGCGCGGACGGGGGCCTCGAAGGTCTCCAGGTCCTTTTCGAGGCGGGTCTTCTCCCGGCCGACCTCCCGGGCTCGCCTGGGGTCCTGCCAGAACTCGGGGTGGGCGCTCTCCTCGTCCAGGGCCTCGATGCGACGGCGCAGGCCGTCGGGGTCAAAGAGACCTCCCGAGGACCGAGGTCCTCTCACGCAGATCGGCGATTCGCTCTTTCAGGTTCTCGAACATCGGTCATCCCCTCCCGAAATCGGTGCCTCCGGCAGCGAAGGATGGTGGAGCCGCGCGGCGCTGTCAATCGCCTGCTAGAATCCCGGGACGTTGCGGCAGGGGGATGGCCTTGGGGGACAAGGGCACGGGAGGCAGCCGGGGGAAGGGCCTCCGGCGACTGCTGGAGGACTGGATCACGGTCCCGGGGGAGCGCGCGGATCCCTCCTTCTTCCGGGCCGGCCTGGTCATGGCACTGGGAACGCTGTGCCTGACGCTGCTGCACTTCGTGGTCCTCTCGGGGGAGTACCAGGGCCTGGTGGCAGACGCCCTGGCGGACCGGTGCGCCTCGGACCCCGAGGGAGTCTCGGGGGCCGTCGCCTGCGCCCTGGCCCCCCTGGGTCGCCAGGTGGCCTGGACCCTCGGCTGCTGGGCTCTCTACGTGATCGTTCCGGCCCTGGCGATCCGGTTCGTCCTCCGGCGTCCCCTGGTGGATTTCGGGTTGAGTCCTCGGGGGTTTCTTCGGCATCTCCCGGTGTACCTGGTCCTGGCGATCCCGGTCCTGGGGCTCGTCTGGTGGGTCTCCCACTCCCCGGCATTCCTGGCCACCTATCCCTTCTATCGGAACCCGGAGGGGTGGCTGGACCTCGCCCTGTGGGAAGGGCTCTACCTCTCCCAGTTCTTCGCCCTGGAGTTCTTCTTCCGGGGCTTCTGGGTCCACGGGACCAAGGACCGCATGGGCATCCTGTCGGTCTTCGCGATGCTGGCTCCCTACGTGATGATCCACTTCACGAAGCCGTTTCGGGAGGCCCTGGGAGCCCTGGTCGCCGGACTGGTCCTCGGGGTTCTGTCTCTCCGGACCCGGTCGATCTGGGGCGGTTTCTTCATTCACGGTCTGGTGGCCGTGTCGATGGACCTGGCCGCCCTGTGGCAGCGGGGATGGTTCTTTGGGGCGGGGACCTGAAGGGGGCCGGGAGGCGCATCCACCACCAGCCGAACCGGGATACCGGGGCGTCTCCGCAGGAGTTTTCCAGGTCACGCCGGTTCATGGTGATCACCAGGCGGAAGGGAAGGGGGGCGTCGGGGACCTCCTGCGCGACGCCCGGGGTGAGCACCAGCAACCGCCCATCGGGGAGGATCGCCTCCCCGGACCGATGCGACGTCACGATGTGGCAGAGGGCCTCGTCCTCCCGGACCTCCACCCAGACCTGAGAGGACCTCGGGCGGACCTGGACCGGTGGGTCCATGGGCGTCGGGTCCAGGGAGGGGGCCCCCTGGGCCAGGAAGAAGAGGAGGCCTCGAGCATCCTCCAGGCGCAGCACGATGCCGTCCGGACCCGCGAGGAAGCCCACACGCACCGGCGTCCCCGGGGAAAGGGACCAGGAAACGGCCTCGAAGGTCACCACCCGCACGGTGAGGGGACCGGACTCCGTGGCCACCTGCATCTGGAATCCAGGCCCCGGTTCCGACAGGGCCGACCAGGCCACGAGGGTTCCCTGGAGGAACACGGGATCGCCCGGGTCCCGGGCGGTTGCCGAGGCCCCGCCGTCCAGCGCCGGGGGCAGGTCGATGGAGACCCTGGGGTCCCCGGTGGGGGGGCGGGGCAGCGGTCCCTGGACATAGGGGGCCAGGTGGCTGCACGATGCCGCCGAGACAACGGCCACCAGCGTGGCCATGACTCGGAAAACCCGACGTCTCATCGGGCCTTGCAGCACCGCAGCCTGCGTTCGGGGCCTCCGGGACGCAGCGAGGCTGTCCGGGGCGCGGGGGACCTCTGGCACGACCGTTTCGGGGGGGGTTGGCCCCCGGGATCCAGCGGACACGGCCAAGTTGACACCGCTTCCGGAGTCTCCCTAGTATAGGACCGCCTTCGGTCGGGAAGAAACGATGAACGGACGTCTGATCGCTGCCGGGGTGGCGGCCATGGCCTGGGTCCTCCTGCTCACGCCGGAGCCGGCGTCGGCCCAGGGCGCCGGCGGTCGGCCCCGGGTGCTTCCCCTGCGGGTGACCTCCAACCAGGTCTCGGGGACCCAGCTCCAGGCCCTCACCGAGTCGGTGCTGGGGAAGGTCCGCAAGTACCCCGTCGAGGTGCTGACGCCGCCGGCCGAGGACCCTGTGGACCTGATGGTGGACGCCGAGTGCACCGATTTCGATGCCGAGTGCCTCTCCCGGATCGGCCAGGGGCGGAATGCGGACCTGCTCCTCTACGCCGAGGTGGGCAAGAAGGGAGACCGCTTCCTGATCCAGGTTCGTCTGGTGGAACTGAAGACCCGACAGATGAAGGCCTCCGAGGGGGACACCGACTCGGAGGAGGGGCTGGCGAAGGCCCTGGAGCGGTCCCTGGAGGCGGTCCTCGGACCCGAGCCCTCGGCCGAGCCCGAACCGGTCCGGGTGGAGGTGGCCTCGACGCCGCCGGGGGCCGAGGTCTACCTGGATCAGGACTTCAAGGGGCTGAGCCCCGTGACGCTGATGGTGCTCCCGGGGTCCTACTCCCTGCGCCTGGCCAAGGTCGGCTACCGGGAGGTGACCCAGCGGCTCACGGTGGAGGCCCGGAAGGCGGGCAACGTGGTCGTGCCCCTGGAGGCGGTCCCGGCGGTGCCGCTGGAGATGCCCGCCTCGGCTCCGAAACAGGAGAAGACGTCGGAGGTGACCCCCTTCTACCAGACCTGGTGGTTCTGGACCGTGGTGGGGGCCGTGGTGGTCGGAGGGGCCACCACTGCGGGAGTCCTCCTCTCGAAGGACCAGGCGAAGACCGGAAGCGCGGGATTCAGTTCGGATCCGCGGCTGGCACCCAAGGATGTGACCCTGTACCCGCGCTAGGAGGATGACGATGCGTCGAGGCCTGCACCGCTCGTGGACGTTTTCGGCGATGGTCGCCATGATCGCGGGTTGCGTGGACGGCGCGAACCCCCTGGAATTCGACGGCCCGTCCCCTGGCGCCGCCGGTCGCCTGACCGTCGCGCTGAATCAGGCGCCGCTGCCCGCGCTGGCCTTTGAGGCGCGCCTGTACCGGAAACTGCCCGCCGATCCCCAGGCCAGGCCCTACTACCAATCGCCCTGTTCCCCCCTGGGGACGGGGTTCTCCATCAACCACGTGGAGGAACGGAAGGGGTACGTCCTGGTGCTCGATGCCTATTCGTCCGGCGACTGCAGCGCCTCGACCCGGGTCGCCCGGGGCCTTCGGGGCGACATCGAGGTCCTGGCCGAGGGAACCGGCAAGGCCATCTACTTCGTCCAGCTGAACGGGATCGGGCAGGTGACGGAGATGCCGTTGCCCCCGGCCTCGCTGCTCGACAGCGGAGTCTCCTGCACTGCCGACGTGGATTGCCAGGGGCTGGAGGACTGCCTCGACGAGTCCCGGACGGACTGCTTCCAGGAGGCGTGCCTGCCGACCGAGGAGTGCCAGGGCGGTCTCAAGTGGGTCCGTTTCCGGGTGCACCCGGCCGCCCGCTGCATCGAGGGGACGTGTCGCCTGGAGACCCTGTATCCGCTGAACGGCCGGTGGCCCCGGGCCTTCCACGTCGCTGCCGCCACGCCGGACGGATCGGTGCGGGTGTTCGGCGGGTTCCAGGTGGCCACCGGGGCGACCCTGAACACGTCCCCCCGGGCCCTCTCGGAGACCTTTGACAGCGGCCGGTTCCTGTTCGACGAGCAGGACCTGGGGGCGACCCTGGGCCAGGCCTCCGCGGCGATGGCGACCGCCACGACGTCCAATGGACGGCTGGTGACCTTCGGAGGGACCTCGGTGCTGGGGAACGTGAACCGGGGGAACGTCGCCGTGCCCGATTTCCGATCCGAGACCTGCGTCGGGGCCGCCTGCGCCGTGACGACCTCCAACGAGGCCTACGCCGTGGACCTGGCCACGGGGACCATCACCCGGTCGGTGCTGGAGTTCCAGGGGGCCGGCGGCGTGGCGATCGGGATCCCGGGTCCCGGAGCTCTGGTCCGGCCCGGGGTCCTCGCGGGAGAGGGGAACCGGCAGGGGGTTGGCCGGGGGGCATGGCGGTGCCTGTTGGCCGAAGACGACACGATCTCCTGCCTGGAGTTCCCCGGGAGCGAGAACGCGGTGGCACGCCTCTCTTCCACGATCGCCTGCCTGGACGGAACCCGGAAGGCCTGCAACGACGTGGTGGTGCTGGGTGGCAACGTCCGGACGGCGCCGGTGGGGGAACTCTACCGGGTGGCGGAGAACCGGTTCGTGAACCTGACCTCCGTCGGCAGCGTGCCGGAGACCCTGGACGGGGCCGTGGCCGTCGAGGCAGGAGGCCAGATCTGGACCTTCGGAGGGCGGACCTCCGACGCCATCGATGCGCCGCCGTATGCCTTCAACGTCGACCCCGGGCAGGGCACCCTGACGGCCCAGGCCGCCGGCCTCCCGGAGCCGGACCTCGCGGCCTTGCGGCGGGTCGGGCATCAGGCGACCCCCCTGGGGGACGGCAAGCGGGTCCTGATCTCCGGCGGTGTCGGCCCCGACGGCAAGATTCGCGACGACGCGGTGCTGGTCGAGGCGAATGCCGGGACCCTGGGGGTGGTCGCGAGGATTCCCATGGCGCCCCGGGCATTCCATCAGGCCGTGGTGATCGAGGGGGGCCTCTTCGACCGGGCCGTGCTGATCTCCGGAGGCTTGAAGGCCCTCCAGGGAACGGACCGGTTCGCCGGTGGGGCTGCGCTCTATCTCCCCTGATGAGACGCGGTCCCTGACCGGGGGTGGTGGGACCTGGGGTCCCGGGGACTTCGATGGGATCCGTCCGCTATGTTCCCCTGCCGATCCTGGCGACGGTGCTGGCGCCGGTCATCGTCCTCCTGGCGGTGGGCCTCTGGGCCCCCTGGGGCCTCGCGGCGGGGGTCGGGCTGTCCGTGGCGATCACGCTGGCCGGGGCCCTCTGGGTGGCCGCCGAGTCCCGGGAACGGCGGTCCGGCGCCCCGGGCTCGGACTCCTGGGGCCGTTGGGGGCCGGCCATTGTCGTCGGGGCCGCCATCGGGATCCTCGCGACGGCCCTGGGTGCCCCCGGGATCTTCGTGAAGGACGCCGGGGAACTGGCCGCCTCGGCCCTCTCCCTGGGGGTCGCCCACCCCACCGGCTTTCCGGCCTTCTGCCTGGCGGGACGCGCCCTGGGCTTCTTGCCGATGGGCTCCCTGGCCTTCCGCATGAATCTCCTGTCCATGGGGTCCCTGGGGGTCGCCGGGGCCCTGGCCGCCGCGACGGTGATCGCCGTCGCCCATGGTGGGGACTCCGTCGGGCCCCGGGACCGGCGAATCGTGGCCATCGCCGCAATGCTGGCCGCGGCGACGCTGGTGGTCAGCCCGACGACCTGGCTCCATGGGACCACGGTGGAGGTCTATCTGCCGTCACTGGCGGGATTCGGGGCCGTGGCCTTCTGCGTCGCCATGGCCGGTTGCCGGAGGGATGCCCGGTGGTGGATCGCCGGGGCCTTCCTCGCCGGACTGGGCGCCGGGGGCCACGTGACCTGGCCCCTCTGGGGTGTCCTGCTGATCGCCGGGGGCCTGGCTGGGGCCGCGTGGCGGCGGGAGGTCCGGTGGCCCGTGGTCCCGGCGATGATCGTCGCGGGCATGATCGGGGCCCTCGTGCTGATCTACCTGCCGGTCCGGGCGGCCCGGGACCCCGTGATGGACTGGGGGCATCCGGCGGACCTGCCGGGCCTGCTGGCCCACTTGACCGGGGCCCGGATCCGGTCCTCCTTCCAGGCATTCCTGGGGTCGATGACGCCGGCCACGATGGGGCTGAACGCCCTGGAGGTTCTTCGGCACCTCCTGGAGGGCACCGGTCCCATGATCCCCCTTGCCATTGCTGGACTCGCGGTGGATCCCCGGCGAAGCGGGGCCTCTCGCTGGGCGCTGGCGGCGGTGGTGCTGGGGGACGTCTGGTTCGCCGTGGGGGTCAATCCCATGGGCATCCGGGACCTCCAGGTGAATTCCCCTGCCACCTGGGCCCTGGCGGTGCTGGGCGGGGATGGCCTCCTCCGGGTGATGGAACGGCTGACCCTGGTGGGGCGGTTCCGGGCGGCGAGGGCCCTGGCCTTTGGCGGCGCGGGTGTCCTGGGCGCAATGGCGCTGGTGGCCCCGGCAGACCGGGACCTTCGGCACCTCCACGCCCCCCGGGAGGTCGTCGAGGAACTGGGGGTGCGGCTGCCCGTCGGGGCCTCCCTCTGGACCACGACGGACGACCTGTCGGCGACGGTGGCTGCGATGCAGGTCCTGGAGGGACTTCGGCCGGATGTCCTCGCCCTCGTGCGCCAGCACCTCGGGGACACCCGCGCCGTGGCCCGGCGTCTGGCGGCCCGGGGGGGGCGGCCCGGCGAGGGACCGTTCCGGACGGCCCTTCAGCAGGCGCCGTTCGAGGCCGGCGGCGAGGCGCCCGGGGAGGCCCTGGAGCGGGCCGTCGCTGCCCTCAGGAGCCGGGGTGCGGTGTTCATGGAGCCGGGAGAGGGGTGGATCGACGAGGGGTGGAACGGGCGGTTCTGGCCGGGCTTCCCGGTCTTCGAGGTCCGGGAGGAGACCCGAGTGGCCCTGTCCCGGGAGGCGGTGATGGATGCGTCCCGGCGAGCGCTGGCACATGTCCCCTCGGCCGACCCGTGGACCCGGTCGTTCCTGGCCTCGTGTCTTCGGAGCCTGGGGAACCTGCTGGCCCGTCGCGGGATGGACGAATGGGCGATTCTGCGCTACGGGGAGGCCCTGGCGGTGGACCCCTCGGACGTCCGGGCGATGCACAACCTGGCGGTCCTGTGGGAGTCCCGGGGCCGGACTGCCGAGGCGCTGCGGTGGGCCCGGATGGCCGTCCAGGAGGACCCGGCATATGCCCGGGGGTGGCGGACGCTTGCGCGGCTGGCCGATGCCGCCGGCGAGGTCCAGGAGGCATCCCGGGCGCGGTCCTGGTCCCGGGCGCTGACGGGAGGCGACGGGGATCGATGAGCGAAGACACCGACAAGGGGACCCGGGAGACGGGACCGGTGGTGGCCCTGGTGGGGCGCCCCAACGTGGGCAAGTCCACGCTTTTCAACCGAATCCTGGGGCGACGGCAGGCCATCGTCCAGGACCTTCCGGGGGTGACCCGGGATCGTCACTACGCCGATGCCGAACACCTGGGGCGGTCCTTCCGGCTGGTGGACACCGGGGGGTTCGACCCCGAGGCCCGGGAGGGAATGCTGGCCTTGATGCGGGTGCAGGTCCAGCGGGCCATCGAGGAGTCCGATGCCCTGATCCTGGTCCTCGACGCCCGGGAGGGGCTGACCCGGACCGACGAGATGATCTGGGAGATGATCCGCCGGAGCGGCCGCCCGACCTGGGTGGCCGTCAACAAGGTGGACCGACCGAACCAGGAACCCCTGACGGCGGAGTTCTGGGCCCTCGGGGTCGATCGGTTGTGGCCCCTGACGGCGGAGCACGGCAGCGGTGTGGCCGAACTGCTCGACGACCTGGTCCGGCACCTGCCGGAACCGGCGGAGGCGGGGACCGGTGCGGCGGCGGAGGAGGGAGTTCGCCTGGCCATCCTGGGGCGCCCCAACGTGGGCAAGTCCACGCTGTGCAATGCCCTCCTCGGAGAGGACCGCTACCTGACCAGCGACGTCCCCGGGACGACCCGGGACGCCATCGACACCCCGTTCCGGTACGAGGGCCGCCTCTTCGTGCTGGTGGACACCGCCGGGGTGCGTCGCCGGAGGGCCGTGGAGGCGGGGCTGGAACGCATGAGCGTCGCCAGGACCATGCAGGCCCTGGAGCGGTGCCAGGTCGCGGTGCTGGTCATCGACGGGTCCGAGGGATTGACGGACCAGGACAAGAAGATCGCCGGGCTGATCATCGACCGGGGCAAGGGACTGGTGCTGGCGGTGAACAAGTGGGATCGGGTCGAGGGGGAGGTCGCCCAGGAGACCCGCAGGCGCATCGAGGAGGAGGCCGCCTTCTTCTCCTTCGCGCCGATGGTCTTCCTGTCGGCCCTCACGGGCCGGAATGTCGGGCGACTGCTGCCGGTGGTGGAGCGGGTCCGGGAGAACCTGTTCCGGCGGATTCCCACGGCGGAGTTGAACCGGTTCTGGGAGGAGGTCGTCCAGCGCCACCCGCCCCACGCCTCCGGGAGCCGGTCCGTGCGGATCAAGTTCCTCATGCAGCCCCAGGTGGCTCCGCCAACCATCCTGCTGTTCCAGAGCGGGTCGGGGCGGGTGCCGGATCACTACCTCCGATATCTCCAGAAGGAATTCCGGGCGAGGTGGGACTTCGAGGGGGCTCCCCTGGTCCTGGTGCCCCGGAAGGCCGCAGGGCACTGAGGCCGACCCGGGTCTTCCTTGCCCTGGAAGGGCCGCTCCCCTCGTGGCGGAATCGGGCGGGCCCGGGAGGAACGCGTCGGGACCCTTGCGGGGCACGATGGGAGAGGCGGATTCCTTCCGCACCTCCGGTGGCTCGGGGGGTGCTTGCCATTTCCTGCGGAATGGAGTAGATCACGGCGTCCCCGTGACCGGGCCCGTGGGCGGTCGCACCTTCCCTTCCTCCTTCCGGACGAGCGGATGGGTCCAGTCGGTGGACGGCGGGGGGGACTGGATCGGCAGGCGCTGGAAACGAAACGGAGGAACACGATGGCCACTGACAACCCCAACTGGTCCGAGGTGATTGACCTCGTCAGTCGCGAGAAGGGGATTCCGCGGAAGGTCTTCATCGAGGCGCTGGAAGAGGCCATCCTCCGAGCCGCGCGGAAGGTGTTCGGGGAAGAGCGTCACCTGGAGACCCAGTTCAGCGAGGAGACCGGGCAGGTGGAACTCTTCCAGTACATGAAGGTGGTGGAGCAGGTGACCAACCCGCTCCAGGAACTCTCGATGGAAGCCGCCCAGAGGGTGGACCCCGATGTCCAGCCGGGGGACGAACTGGGGTTCCAGATCTTCTACCTGGAGGCAGACCGGGAGAAGGCCCGGGAGGAGGACCGTCGCCACGGGGACATCCTGGGCCTCGAGAGCCACCGGCAGGCCTTCGGGCGGATCGCGGCCCAGACCGCCAAGCACGTGATCATGCAGAAGGTGCAGGAGGCCGAGAGGAGCATCGTCTACGACGAGTACAAGGACCGGAAGGGGGAACTGGTCACGGGGGTGGCCAGGCGGTTCGAGAAGGGGAACGTGATCGTGGACCTGGGAAAGGCCGAGGCGATCCTCCTCTTCAAGGAGCAGTGCCCGCGGGAGTCCTACCGGGCCGGTGACCGGGTCCAGGCCTATGTCAAGGAAGTCGAGCGGGAGGCCAAGGGTCACCAGATCATCCTGTCCCGGACGGACCCCAGGTTCGTGGTGAAACTCTTTGAGGAGGAGGTTCCGGAGATCTACGAGGGGATCGTCCGGATCGTGGCTGTGGCCCGGGAGCCGGGGGAACGGACCAAGATCGCCGTCACCTCCTCCGACAGCGACGTCGATCCCGTGGGGGCCTGCGTGGGCATGAAGGGGAGCCGGGTCCAGGCGGTGGTGCAGGAGTTGCGCGGGGAAAAGATCGACATCATCCCCTACTCGACGGATCTGGCCCGATACGTCTGCTCGGCCATCGCGCCGGCGGCGGTCCTCCGGGTGCTCATCGACGAGAACAACCACCAGATCGAACTGATCGTCCCCGATGACCAGCTGTCCCTGGCCATCGGTCGTCGCGGGCAGAACGTGAAACTGGCCAGCAAGCTCCTGGGATGGAGCATCGAGATCCACGGGGAGGGCCGGATCGAGGAATTGAAGTCCAGGTTGCGGGAGGTCCTGGCCGGCCTCGATGGGCTCGACAGTTCCACGGTGGAGTATCTCTTCAAGTTGGGCTACCACTCCCCGGACAACCTGCTCAATACCGACGAGAGCGAACTGGCGGCCATTCCGGGCATCTCCCTGTCGATGGCCCAGGGCATCCAGCAGAAGGCGTGGGAACTGAAGCAGAAGATGAAGCAGGAGGCCGCGGAGGCTGCGGCCGCCCAGGCCGCCCAGGAGGGTTCGCAGGCCTCGGAGGCCCAGCCGGCCCAGCCGGCGCTCCTGGCCGAGTCGGGAGAGGGGGATCGCCCGTGACGGCAACGAAGACATCGCACGTCCCCCTGAGGCGTTGCCTCGGATGTGGGCGCCAGCGGCCGCAACGCGAACTGGTGCGGCTGGCCCTGGACCCGTCGGGGACCGTGTCGGTGGACGTGGCGCGGCGGCTGTTCGGCAGGGGGGCGTACCTCTGCCCGGAATCGACCTGCCTGAAGCGCGCACTGGCCCGGGGATCCGTTTCCCGGGCCCTGAGGGTGAGCACGGGGGGGACGGCCTGGGTCGAGGCCTTCCCGCTCTCCCAGAGGTGAAGGGGGGCCCATGAGCAAGCGCGTGTTTGAAGTCGCCAAGGAACTGGGGGTCGAATCCAAGGTCCTGCTGGCGCGGCTCAAGGAATCCGGGGTCGTCCTGAAGGACCACCTGGCGACGATGAAACCGGACCAGGAGGAACTCGCGAAGCGCCTGTTCGAGACTCCGAAGCCGGGAGAGTCGGCGGTGACCCGGGTCGGGGCGGGAAGGGTCGTCCGGCGGCGGGTGGTCACCGAGGCGCCGAAGGCCCCGGAGGCTGCTGCCCCGGAGGCCGCAAGGACCGTCTCCCCGGAGGTCCCGGAAGGGGCGGCCCAGCCGACTGCCACCGCCGGTGAGACGGCCGCCGCGCCGGAGGCCGCCCCGGACATGGCCGTCCAGGCGGAACCCGCGGAGGCAGTGGTCGCTCCCGTTCCCGAGACCCCGCAGCCCGAGCAGCCTGCGGCACCGGGAGGGGAGGAGCCCGGTCCGGCCGGTCAATCGCAGAAGCAGGCACCGGCTCCTTCGGTCCCGGAGGAGGTTCCGCCTCCGCCGCCCGTGGTGCCCGCCGTGGTGGCGCGACCGGCCGACGGGACGACCCGGGAGGCCCTGAAGGCCCTGGTGGAGGCCGGGGAGAAGGCCAAGGCCCCGAAACAGAAGCGGCTCGTCTATGACCGGCGCAGCGACGTGCTGCAGTTGCGGGAGTTGCGCTTCACGAAGGGGGAGGACGACCTGGAGACCGAGAGCCCGCGGCAGGCGGCGCGCCGGCGGGGCGGCCGGAACGTGCAGCGCCGGGGCCGGCCCCAGAAGACCTTGCTGACCGTCCCGAAGGAGAGCAAGCGAACCTTGAGAGTCGAGGCAGAGACGATCACCGTCGGGGAACTGGCCCATGCGATGGGACTCCGGGCGCCGGATCTGGTCCGCAAGCTCATGCAGATGGGGGTGATGGCCGGGGTCAACCAGGCCCTGGACCTGGACACGGCCGGCATCGTGGCGACGGAATATGGTTACACCATCGAGAAGGTGGGCTTCGACCCGGCGACCTATCTCCAGGAGCAGCCGGACGGCGAACTGGAACTGCTTCCCCGGCCCCCCGTGGTCACCGTGATGGGGCACGTGGACCACGGCAAGACGACGCTGCTGGACCGGATCCGGTCGGCCAACGTCGCCGAACACGAGGCCGGGGGCATCACCCAGCACATCGGGGCCTACACGGTCCAGACCGAATCGGGGGCGATCACCTTCATCGACACCCCGGGCCACGAGGCCTTCACCCAGATGCGGGCCCGGGGCGCGGGAGTCACGGACATCGTGATCCTGGTCGTGGCGGCCGACGACGGCGTGATGGCCCAGACGAAGGAGGCCATCGCCCACGCCCGTGCCGCGAATGTCCCGATCATCGTGGCGGTGAACAAGATCGACAAGCCCGAGGCGAATCCCGAGCGGGTCCGTCGGGAACTGGCCGACGAGGGCCTGGTTCCGGAGGACTGGGGCGGGTCCACGATCTTCTGCGAGATCTCGGCGAAGAAGAACCTGGGAATCGACAACCTGATGGAGATGGTGCTCCTGCAGGCCCAGGTCCTCGAACTGAAGGCCAACCCCAACAAGCCGGGCCGGGGAACCGTTCTCGAGGCGCGGCTGGACAATCGCCTGGGGCCCCTCGCGACGGTGCTGGTCCAGGGCGGGACGCTCAAGGTCGGGGACCCGGTCGTCGCGGGCATGGCCTTTGGCCGGGTGCGATCGATGCAGGACGACAAGGGACGGACCGTCCAGTCCGTCGGTCCCTCCATGCCGGCGCGGATTGCCGGGTTGAACCTGGTGCCCGACGCCGGCGACCCCTTCGTGGTGCTCCCAGACGAGAAGAAGGCCCGGGAGGTGGCGGAATTCGCCCTGGAGCGCCAGAAGAAGGCCCGGCTGGCGGCATCGGGGGCCCGGGTCACCCTGGAGGACTTCTACCAGCGGGTCCAGTCGGGGGGGATGAAGGAACTGCGCGTGATCGTCCGGGCGGACGTCCAGGGGTCGCTGGCGCCGCTGGTGGAGAGCATCACGAAACTGCGCCACCCCGAGATCTCCCTGCGGGTGATTCACAGCGCCGTCGGGGCCGTGACCGAGAGCGACGTGAACCTGGCGATGGCCTCCGACGCGGTGATCGTCGGGTTCTCGGTGGCGGTCGATCCCAAGGCCCAGCACCTGGCGGAGCAGGAGGGCGTCGAGATCCGCCGCTACAACATCATCTACGAGGCCATCGAGGACCTGAAGAAGGCGATGGAGGGCCTGCTGGCCCCCAAGATGGTGATGAAGCTCATCGGAAAGGCGGAGGTCCGGAAGGTCTTCCAGGTCTCGAAGGTCGGCCAGATCGCCGGGACCTACGTCCTGAGCGGCCACGTGGTCCGGTCGGCGGAGATCAAGGTCGTGCGGGGCAAGGAGACCGTGTTCACCGGGCGACTGTCGAGCCTGAAGCGCTACAAGGACGATGTCCGCGAGGTGAAGCAGGGCCTGGAGTGCGGCATCGCCATCGATGGCTTCGAGGACTTGCAGGAAGGCGACCTGCTGGAGTTCTACGAGCAGGAGGCCGTCCGGGAGACGGTCCAGGTCGTCTGAACCCGTGTTCTCGCCCGGGGACGTCCCGAGGGAGTGACCCATGGTGGTAGGCGTCTGCCGGATCGATCTGGCCATTCCGGAGACCGCGGACCTGAAGGGGAAGCGCAGCATCGTGAAGCGGGTCATCGCCCGCACGCGCCAGCAGTTTCACCTGGCCATGGCCGAGGTGGATTCCCTGGACGACCCGGGGTCTGCGGTGCTGGGAGTCGCCGTGGTGGCCAACGATCACCGCTTCGTGAACTCGCTGCTGGACCGGATCGTGACCCACGTCGAGGGGCTGGGACTCGCGGAGGTCGAGGGTCACCAGATCGAGATCCTCCATCTCCTCTGAGTTCCGGGGGAAGAGGTCATGAAACCGTTCGCAAGAACCGAACGAATCGGTCGGGAGATCCAGGAGGTCCTGGGAAGCCTGCTGGTGATCGAGGTCCGGGACCCCCGGGTCCAGGGCGCCGTGGTGACCCGGGTCCAGGTCACCGCGGACATGAGCCTGGCCCGGATCTACGTGCGTCCGCTCCAGGGGGACGAGCAGGGACGCCAGGAACTGTTGAAGGGACTGGCCGCGTGCAGGGGCTTCCTGCGGCGGGAGGTGGGGAGGCGGGTGCGCCTGCTCCGGGTGCCCGCGCTGGAATTCCACTACGACGAGGTTCCGGACCAGGTGGCCCGGGTGACGGACCTCCTGAGTCACCTGCCGCCACCGGCCGACGACGGGTCCCCCGATGGATCGTCGTGAGATGAGCCGGTCCGACACGGGCCCCTGCGAGGAGTCTCCCTTCCCGGTGCCGGGGATCTGGCTGGTGGACAAGCCGGCGGGGATCTCCTCGGCCCGGGTGGTGGACGTGGTGCGGCGGGTGACCGGCGTGCGACGCGTGGGACATGGCGGGACGCTGGACCCGTTCGCGACGGGGCTCCTGCCGGTGATGGTCGGTCGGGAGTTCACCCGGGAGGCGGATCGCCTGCTGGAAGGGGACAAGGAGTACCTGCTGCGGGTTCGCCTGGGAAGCGAGACGGACACCGGGGACTGGACCGGAGTCGTGGTGTCTCGGGGGCCCGGCGGGCTGCCCGGGGTGGACGTCATCGGGGAGGCGGTGGCATCCTTCCTGGGGGAGGGGCTCCAGGAACCGCCGGCCCACTCGGCCCTCAAGCACCAGGGGCGGCCCCTGTACTGGTATGCCCGGCGCGGCCTGGAGGTGGCCAAGGCGGCCCGGCCGGTCGTGTTCCACGAGATCCGGCTGCTGGAATACCTGCCTCCCGACCTGGACCTCCGGGTCCGGTGCGGAAAGGGCGCCTACATGCGGGTCCTGGCTCGGGACCTGGGTCGACGCCTGGGGTGCGGGGGGCATCTGGTTGCCCTTCGGCGGACGGCCGTGGGAGAGTATCGAGTGGAGCAGGCGGTGCCCCTGTGGCGGCTGGAGGGGACCCCTTCCGGCCCGAAGGCCCGAGGGAGGCGGGATGTTGAGGTTCCGTAGCCTTCGAAGCGGGTCGAGCGGCAACATGGCCCTGGTGGAGACCTCCCGGGCGAGGGTCGCCGTCGACCTGGGGATCCCCACCCGCCGGGACCTCCTGGAGGAGGTCCGGCAGAACGGGTTCGGCGAGGGGGCCGTCCCGGCGGCCGTGCTCCTGAGCCATGCCCATTCGGACCACCTGGGCTGGGCAGGGCTTCGGTGGAACCGGGAGGCCCGGATTCCTCTGCTGGGCCACCGGGAGGCGCTGTCAGCCGCAGCCGGTCTCCATCGCCAGAAGACGGGTCGGGAGATGCCCTGGGACGGGGTCCAGGAGATTCGTCCCGGGGCCACCTACCTGGTCGGGGACCTGGAGGTGACCCCCTTCGAGGTGTCTCACGACGTCCGGACCTTCGGCTTTCTGTTCCGGACCGGATCGGGCGGGATGCAGCGACGGCTGGTGATGGCCACCGACCTGGGTCAGGCCGGAGTGGAGGAACTGCCCTACTTCCGGGACGTGGACGCCGTGGTGATCGAGGCGAACTACGACGAGGGGATGCTCCAGCGGAGCCCCCGGCATCCCCTGGACAAGGCCCGGGTGGCCTCGTCCCGGGGGCACCTGTCGAACCTCCAGAGCGGCGGGTTCCTGCAGCGGGTCGGGGAGGCGTCGTTGCGGCTGCCCCAGGTGGTGGTGCTGGCCCATCTCTCCCGGGACCACAACGAACCGCGGCTGGCAGAAGAGACGGTCCGCCGGATGGCCCCGTGCCTGGACCACCACGTGCCGGTGCTGGCCGCGCCGGCCTTCGAGCCCGGCCCGGTGCTGGACTTCTAGGATTGCCGGCCCGTCTTCAGGACCCGGACGTCGGGGCCAGACCCCGAGCGGCAGCAAAGGCCAGGAACTCCTCGGGGGCGTCCACGGATCGACCGTTCTCCGGGTCGAAGAAGACCAGCACGGAACGGGAAACGGCCACCTCCTCCGGCGGGTCCGAGAGCCGCACGAACCGGTACTCCAGCGTGAAGGTCCGCCGGGTCACCGACACGAGCCGGGCATCGATCCGGAGGACCTCGTTCAGGTGGACGGCCTTCCGGTACCGGATCGTCGCCTCGCCGACCAGATAGGGCATCCGGTGGTATCCGCCGGGGCCGAACCACCGTCGCCACAGGTCGGTCCGGGCCTGTTCCAGGTAGGACAGGTACACCGCGTTGTTGACATGCCCCAGCATGTCGATGTCCCGGAAGACCGTCCGGACCTCCGTCGCCGTCTCCCACTCCGTGGTCGCTTCTGGTTCCATGACCCCTTCCTTGCAGGTTTCGGTGGCGCCCATCGCCCCGGGAGGGAATTCTCCGCAACCGGCGGATTCCTGCAACGGAGGTCTCGTCGAGCGAGCATTGCTCCCGAGATGCTGGCATACTGCCACCACCCCGGACGGGGCGTTCCCGATGGTCGACCGTACCGATTCCCCCGGGCCCGAGGACACCGACCGATCCGCAATGGAGGCGCCACGAAACCGCCTCGGTGGGTCGGCGTCGTTGTACCTGCGGCAGCATGCCCGCAATCCGGTGCCCTGGTGGCCCTTCGGACCCGAGGCCTTCCAGGAGGCCCGGCGTCGGGACCTGCCAATCCTCCTGTCGATCGGGTACGCCTCCTGCCACTGGTGCCACGTGATGGAGCGGGAGTCCTTCGAGGACGAGGAGGTGGCCCGGGTGCTGGCCGAGGACTTCGTCCCGGTCAAGGTGGACCGGGAGGACAGGCCCGACGTCGATGCCTTCTACCTTCAGGCGGTCCAGGCGATGACCGGGCAGGGAGGATGGCCCCTGACGGCCTTGTTGACCCCCGACGGGCACCCCTTCTTCGGAGGCACCTACTTTCCTCGGCCGGTCTTCCTGGCCCTGCTGCGGGAGGTGTCGGCGCGGTGGAGAAACGACCGGGAGCTGCTGGTCCGCCAGGGCCGGAGGGTGCTGGAGGCCCTGCGGTCCCTCGGCGAGCCGGGACCCGGAGAGCCCGGGGAACCGGCGGCGGTCCGAGAGGCGATCGGGAGACTGCCGTTCGACCGGGTGCACGGGGGCATCGGCGGGCCGGTCAAGTTCCCCCAGGTCCCGGTCCTGGACCTGGTCCTGGCGGGAGTCCGGCGTGACCGGGACCCGGACCTGGCCCGAGACCTGGAACGGACCCTTCGGGCGATGATCACCGGGGGCATCCGGGACGTGGTTGGCGGCGGCTTCCACCGCTACGCCACCGAGGCGACCTGGTCGGTGCCGCACTTCGAGAAGATGCTCTATGACAACGCGATGCTGGCCCGGCTGTTTGCCGAGGCAACCTCGGCAATCCCCGACGGGCCATCCTGGGAGGCGGTGGCCAGGGATACGGTCCTGTGGATGATTCGAGAGATGGTCCGCCCCGACGGACTGTTCGCCTCCTCCCTGGACGCCGACGACCCGCTGGGGGAGGGGACCTTCTATCTCTGGGACGGCCTGGACCTGAAGGCCGTCCTGGGTGATCAGGATGCCCTGATGGCCAGGAGCCTGCTGGACGATGGCACCGGCCGTTTCCATCCATCCTTCCTGCCAACCCGCCGGGGAGTCCGGACAGCCGATGACGAGGCGTTCCTGGATCGCATCCGTCCGGCGCTTCGGGAGGCCCGTTCCCGACGTCCGGCACCGGTGCGGGACTCAAAGGTCGTCCTGGAGTGGAACGCCCTGGCCTGCTCGGCCCTGGTCACCTGCGGGGTCATGGCAGGACGGGAGGACTGGATCGCCCAGGGGGATCGGACGGCCCGGGCGCTCGTGGGGGTCTTTCGACCGCAGGGACGGATCCTCGGGAGGGCCCTCAACGGGACGGAACCGGAGGGGGTTCCGACCCTGGCCGACGCGGCCCTCTGGGCCCTGTCGATGATCGACCTCCATGGGGCAACCGGCGATCCGGTCTGGGCGGACCTGGCCCTCTCCCTGGCCCGGGAGATCCAGCAACGGTGGCATGCCCCGGACGGGACGATCCACCTGGTCCCCGACGGCACGACCGACCTCCCGGACCGGCCGCCGCTGCTGCTCCAGGACCACCCGACCCCCTCGGGGCCTGGGGCCTGGATCCGGCTCCTGGTGCGCCTGGAGTGCTGGACCGGAGACTCGGCGTGGACCGGCTTGCTGGAGTCCCTGGTCCGGACCTTTGGCCCGGCGGCCATGGCGCAGCCCCAGATGGCCCCCTGGACGCTGCTGGCCATGGAGGAACGGACTCGGTTCTGGACGGCGGTGATGGCCGGGTCCCGGGAAGACCCGGCCGCCCTGGCTCTGGCCCGGACCTTCCTGGGACGGGTTGGTTCCGGCGGGATGCTGGTCTGGCGGGACGCCGAAGGTTCCCGGGACGGTGGCGGACATGCGCCCGAGACCCTCCGGGACCGGCCCATGATCGACGGGAGGCCGACGCTGTACCTGTGCCACGCCGGGGCCTGCCTGCCGCCCATCCAGGACCCCGATGCGATCGAGGCGGCCCTGGGGGGCGGGACCCTGCCTCCAGACGGTGCCCGATGACCCCGTGGTCTCACCCGGGGATCCTGCCGAAGGTCGAACGGCTGCCTGGGCCCCGGAACCGGAAGGTTTCGTCTCCGGGCCAGGGCGTGTCGTGGCCGGCGGCAGAGCCTTGACACGGCCACCTGTTCTGGTAGACTGCTCCCGCGTTGGCCTTTCAGGGCGATTAACTCAGCGGGAGAGTGCATCCTTCACACGGATGAAGTCGCAGGTTCAAATCCTGCATCGCCCACCGCGAGCCCCGGCTCAGGCCGGGGCTTTTTTGTATCCGGAGGACCGGTGAAGACCGCCATCGCCATCCTGGTGCTGCTGGGGGGTGCCGTGGGGACCTGGTTCCTCTGGGCCGCCTCCTCTCCCCTGAATCGGGACCTCGATCGGTTTGAGGGCGCCGACCTCGTCTCCCTGCCTGGAGCGCCGGTCCCGGCGCCGCCCCGGGCCATCAAGGTGATGTCCTGGAACATCGCCTTCGGCGGCGGCGCCGAAGGACAGCCCACAGGAATTTATGACCGGGACCACGTGGTCCGGAACCTCCAGGACATCGTCGCGGCGATCCGGGCGGTGGACCCGGACGTCGTGCTCCTCCAGGAGGTGGACCGGGAGGCCCGCCGGAGCGGGATGGTGGACCAGTTCCAGTGGCTCCTGGGGCATGCGGGCCTGCCGCACGGTTGCTACGTGGACACCTGGGACGTTCGCTACGTGCCCCACCCGGGGTGGAACCCGTCGGGCCACATCGGGCGGGTCCGGAGCGGACAGGCCATCCTGAGCCGCTTTCCGATCCGGGCCTGTCGCCGGGAACCGTTGCCGCAGGCCTCCGAGGCTCCCTGGTGGTACCGCGTCTTTGCGCTTCACCGGGCCATCCAGTGGGCCGACCTGGACCTCGGAAACGGCGCGGTCCTGACTGCGGTCAACGTCCACCTGGAGGCCTTCTGGCCTCGCAATCGGGAACGGCAGGCGGAGATCCTGGCCGAACGGCTGGCTCGGATGGACAACGGCCGCCTGCTGCTGGTCGGTGGGGACCTCAACTCGGTGCCGGAGAACGCTCCCCAGCGGAAGGACTTCCCCGATGAGCCGGAGACCGACTTCACGACCGATCGGACGATCCCGCTGATCCAGGGGGTTCCGGGCCTCCGGGAGGTCTTTCTGGACGAGGCGCCGGAGGCCCCTTCCGAGGCCTCCCTGACGTTCCCGGCCACGGCGCCCAATCGGCGCCTGGACTACCTCTTCCACCGGGGGTTTGCCGGGTCCACCCAGAGGGCTGTTCCCCGGGTCATGGCCTCGGACCACCGGCCCATCGAGGCGGCCTTGCGATTGCCCTCGTCGTCCCAGGAGGCGCCGTGATTGCCGAAGAGACGGCCCGATCGATCGCCGGCGAGGTGGAGCGGTTCCCAGGGAGGGGCCGCGAATTCCGACAGCGGGTGATGGAGAGGCTGGGGCGCCTGCCTGGATGGGACTGGGTTGGCGTCTATTGCCTCGATGGGGACGTGCTGGTGCTGGACGCCTTTGTCGGCGAGCCGACCGAACACCGGCGAATCCCGGTGGGGGTCGGGGTCTGCGGCACTGCCGTGGCGGAGAATCGGAACCAGTGCGTGCCCGACGTCTCCCTCCGCTCCAACTACCTGGCCTGTTCCTGGAAGACCCGGTCCGAACTGGTGGTGTTGATCCGCCGGGAGGGCGCGATCCTGGGTCAGATCGACGTGGACGGCCACCAGGCCAACGCCTTCGATGCAACCGACGAGGCCTTCCTGGAGGTCATTGCCACGATCCTCGCCCGTCGATGGGCCGACCTGCCGGGGCCTGCTGAACTGGAACCCGGGACCTGACAACAGGGACTGCCAGTCGCGATGCCGGGATGGACGGCCCGTCATTGACCGGAACGCCGATCCCAGGTACCTTGCGGTCGTTTCCATGGCCCGACCGATGCAGAGACGTCGCCCCAGACTGCTGCTGGTGAGCCCCCGCCACGAGTTCCGCAACCTCTGGGCCCTCAAGGAGATGGGGCGCCAGATGGGACGCAAGGTGGCCACGACCCCCCTGGCTCTGCCGGTTCTGGCGGCCCTGGCCCCGTCCACCTGGGAGGTCCGGATCGTGGACGAGGAGATGGATGAGGTCCCGGTCCGGGACTCCTTCGACCTGGTGGCCTTCACCACCCTGAGCACGAACGTCGAGCGGGGGTATGCCCTGGCCCGGCTGTTCCGGGAGGCCGGGATTCGGGTCGTGATGGGCGGGCCCTACGCCTCCACCCGGACCCAGGAGGTCCTGGAGCACTGTGACGCGGTGGTCGTCGGCGAGGCCGAGGACCTCTTCGGGGACCTGCTGTCGGACGTCCAGAACAATCGCCTCCAGCCGGTGTATCAGGCCCGGAGCCTCCCGTCTCCCGATCGGATTCCCTCGCCTCGGTGGGACCTGGTGGATACCCGGCAGGTGATGGCCCTCGGGGTCCAGGTCAGCCGGGGGTGTCCCCACCACTGCGACTTCTGCCTCGTGCATCACCTCTACGGGCGCCGTCCGAGGTATCGCCCCCTGGAGGCCGTGCTGCAGGAGATCCGGGGGCTTCCGGGGCGCTTCCTGAGTTTCGTGGACGACAACCTGACGGCCCGGAAGGATTATGCCCGACAGTTGATGGCGGGTCTCAAGCCCCTGGAGGTCCAGTGGTCCGCCCTGGCCTCGCTGGAGGTGACCCGGGACCAGGACCTGCTGCGGGACATGGCCGAGGCCGGGTGCAGTTCCCTGGTGCTGGGGTTCGAGTCCCTGACCGAGGAGGGGCTGGCCGAGGCCCGGAAGACCCAGTTCCGCATCGACGAGTACGAGCGGGCCATCGAGGCGCTGCATCGGGCCGGGATCCACTGCATCGGGGCCTTCGTGCTGGGCTTCGATTCCGACGGCCCCGAGGCCTACGATGCCGTGCGGGAATTCGCCCGGAGGAACGGCCTCTCCTACCTGATGCTGAACCTGCTGACAGTGCTCGAGGGAACGGACCTGGAGCGGCGGGTCACCGCCGAAGGTCGACGGATCCCGCTGCCGCCGTCGTTCCAGAACAGCCTGCTTCCGAACAAGCGGGGGGGACGCCTTCCCGAGCGGGAGACGTACGACCGCTTCCTGGACCTGCTGGATCATGCCTATTCCTGGGCCGACCTCCGGGAGAAGGCTCGAAGGGCCTTCTCGTTCGGTGGGTTCCGCCGGGCCGCCCGCGTCCGGCCCTCCTTGGCGACCAAGGTCTCCTTCTCGGCCCGCCTGATACGGTCCTACCTGTTGAGCCGGGACCCCGACAAGCGGGGACTCTTCCGGGACCTCTACCACATGGGCCGCCGGGGGGACGTGGCGATGGACCAGGCCGCCCAGTTCCTGATGATGGCCCAGGGGCTCCGGTCCTATGTGGATCGCCTGCTGGCCCGACGGGAGGAACTCTGGGGTCGCTACGCCGACGCCCTGGCCCGAGTCCCCCCCGATGCCGCCCGCCCGACCCGTCCGGGTGCCGGCGAGGCGTCGTAGACGAAGCAGGTCCGTTCGATTCCGGACGTTCCCAATCCCGACAGGTGCAGCGCGGAGGCGACGGGGCTACCATAGGGCCGCCTGGGACGGCCCGAGGGGCGACGTGGTGCGACGGCAGGACATCGGGGAGGTGACCCGCTTCGACCTCTCGGCCCGGGGCCGTCGCCTCCTCGGAGGCTACTGGACCACCTGCTACCGCCTGGGCGACGGGATGGTGGACGCTGGTCCCGTGCATCGGGGCAATGCCCTGGTGGCCGCCCTGGGCCCCGGGAGGATCCGGAAGGTCCTGCTGACCCATGCCCACGAGGACCACATCGGCGGGGTCGGGGCCCTGCGCCGGGCCTTTCCCGAGGCCGAGGTCCTGGCCCATGCCGGCACCGTGCGAGTCCTCGGCGACCCCCGGAAGGAGCAGCCGGAACAACTCTACCGCCGCCTGATCTGGGGATGGCCCGATGCGGTGTCCGGCGGGATCCCGCTCCAGGAGGGCGACGTGGTGACCGTCGGAGGCTTCCGCCTGCGGGCAATCCACACCCCGGGACACTCGCCGGAGCATCTCTGCTTCTGGGAAGAGGACCGGGGATACCTGTTTACCGGCGACCTCTACGTCGGAGGTCAGGACATCGGGATCCGGAGCGACGCGGACATCTGGGCCCTGATCGCCTCGCTGGAGCGGCTGGTCGCCCTGCGCCCGAGGGTGCTGTTCCCCGGGGCGGCCCGGATTCCCGAGGACCCCATCGCGGCCCTGAACCGGAAGATCAACTATTACCGGCAGTTGGGGGAGCGGGTGCTGCGGCTCCATCGCGAGGGGTGGTCCGAGGCCCGGATCGCCCGGTCATTGCTGGGGCGCTGGCATCGGATCGAGTGGCTGACCCAGGGGCACTTCACCCGGGTGGCCCTGGTGCGGTCCTTTCTCCGACAGGCCTCCTCGGGCGGGGTTCCGCAGAGGGTGGTATCCTTGGCGCCGGACCATGACCCCGGCGGTTCTTCCTCGACAGGAGCGTGAGATGGCGACCGATGCGAAGGCACCTTCCGGACCCTGGTGGCGGGAACTCACCCAGCCCTTCGTGGATCTGGTCCATGCCCCCCGGGCCCTCTGGGGTGTCAACCTCTCCTACTTCCTGGAGGGGCTCGTCTATTTCGGGATGCTGGGCTACCTCGCGATGTTCTTCAACGAGGCCGTGGGCCTGGACGATGTGTGGGCGGGGCGGATGGTCGGCGTGCTGACCTGGGGCATCACCTTCAGCATGTTCCTGTTCGGCGGGCTTGCGGATAAGTGGGGAGTCCGCGTGGCCATGCTGGCGGCCCTGGTGCTCATGCTGCTGGGACGGGTGGCCATCTCGGCGGCACCCTTCCTGGGCCTCGCCCCCGACGGGCTGGGGTCCCCCATCCACCTGCTGGTGATGGGAGGCATCCTGTTGGTGGTGCTGGGCTACGGGATGTACCAGCCGGCGGCCTACTCGGCGGTGCGTCAGTTCACGACCCCCGAGACGGCGGGCATGGGCTACGCGATGCTCTACGCCCTGATGAACCTGGGGGGGTGGCTGCCCTCCTTCGCGTTCCTGCTTCGGGACGAGAAATACGCGGGGCTCGGCATCTCCGGGACCTACTGGGTCTATGCCGGGCTCACCCTGGTGGGCATCGTGGCACTGGGGCTGCTGCTGACGCGCCGGGTGGAACGGGAGGCCATCGAGGCCGCCCGGGCGGTCTCGGGCAAGGGGGGCGAGGAGCCCACCCGGAAGTCTTCCCAGGCGCCCCAGGGACCCGCCGAGCCGTTCTCGGTGATCCGCTGGCTCCGGAACCACCCCCTCGCGGACCCGAAGTTCTCCTTCTTCATCTTCTGCCTGATCCCGGTCCAGACCCTCTTCGCCCACAACTGGCTCACCCTGCCGATGTACGTCGAGCGGGCCTACCAGGGGACGTGGATCGGGGAGAACTTCGAACTGGCCGTGAACTTCAATCCGTTGCTGATCTTCGTGCTGGTTCCGATCGTGACCGCCGTGACCCAGAAGCGGAAGGTCTACGACATGATGATCCTGGGGACCGCCGTGATGGCCGCTCCGACCTTCCTGCTGGCCCTGGGCCCCTCATTCTGGACTCTCCTGGGCTACCTGGTGCTGATGACCGTCGGGGAGGCGATGTGGCAGCCCCGGTTCCTGCAGTATGCGGCCGAGATCGCCCCCGAGGGACGCACGGGGGCCTACATGGGCGTCGCCCAGTTCCCCTGGTTCCTGACCAAGGTGGTCACCTCTCTCTACAGCGGCTGGTTCCTGGCTCGCTACTGCCCGAAGGGGGTGCCTCCGGACCGACTCGAGACGCAGACCATGTGGCTCGTCTACGGCCTGATCGCCATTTCCTCGACGGTGATGCTGGTGCTGGCCCGGAACTGGATCGGGAAGGACTTCAAGACCCGGGCGTCGGAAGGAACATGAATCGTCCCAGAAACGACCGGCTGCGGGTGCTGGTTCTGACCAACCTCTTCCCACCCCTGTTCCTGGGCGGCTACGAGATCCTCTGCGGCCAGGTGGCCGAGGCGCTGGAGCGCCGGGGCCACGCGATGACCGTGGTGACCACCGCATCGGGACCCGACTCCGGAGGGGAACCCCCGGTATCCCGGGTCTTCCGGATCCTGCGCCTGGAACGGGAGTTCGGCGAACCCTATCGATCCGACCTGTTTCGACGCCACCGGGTCAGCCGCCGGAACTTCCGGGAGACCCGCGCCCTGATCGACCGGGAGGGCCCCTTCGACGTGGCCTTCGCCTGGAGTCAGCGCCGGATGACCCTGGGCGCCGTTCTGGCATGCCAGGATGCCGGGATCCCGGTCGTCTTCACGTTCAATGACCTCTGGCCGGAGGCCTACGCGATCCAGGGGCCCGGGGCCCGCCCTCGGGGACTGGCCCGGTGGCTTCTGGAGCAGACCTTCGCCCGCCGGGACACCCTGGATGCCGTGGACCTGCGCTGGTGCACCTGCATCAGCCGGTGTCTCCGGGAGGACCTCCTCCGGGCCGGAGTGCCGGTGGCCGACGCCGAGGTGATCTACCAGGGCATTCCCATGGAAAGGTTCCCCTGCAAGGAGGACCCGGGGGCGATCGCGGGGCATCCGCCCCGGGTCCTCTACACCGGCCAGATCCACCCCGACAAGGGCGTGGACGTGCTGGTGGAGGCCGTCCGGCGGCTGGACCGCCGGGGTCGTCCCGTCCTGTGCTCGATCGTGGGGACTGGCCCGGATCCCTTCCGGATCGCCCTGGAGCGCCAGGCGGCCGAGGTGCCCGGGGTGACCCTTGCGGGAAGGCGGCCGCCGGGGGAACTGCCCGCCCTCTACCGGACCCACGACATCTTCGTCTTCCCGTCGGTCTGGCGGGAGCCGTTCGGGCTGACGCACCTGGAGGCGATGGCCAGCGGAACCCCGGTCATCAGCACCGCCGACGGGGGACAGGGGGAGTTCCTGCGCCACGGCCAGAACGCCTGGGTGGTCCCCGCAAGGGACCCGGAGGCCCTGGCCGACGCGGTGGACCGACTGGTCCAGGACGACGCCCTCCGACGGCATCTCGCCTTCGAGGGCCGCCGCACCGTCGAGGAGGGGTTCACGATGACCCGCTACGTGGACCAGTTGGAGGACCTGCTCCGGCGAGTCTGCCAGGCGGCGCACCCATGACCATCATCCATGTCCCCCGGCGCTTCACGACGTCCCACTGGGGCGGCACCGAGTCGGTGGTGCTGGAGGTCGCCGCGCGACAGCAGCGCCTGGGACATCAGGTGGCGATCTGGTGCCCCGACGCCCTGGCGGATCGCCGGGAGGAGGTCCTCGAGGGCGTCGAGGTCCGGCGCTTTCCGTATTTCTACCCGTTCTGGGGCCTGTCCCCCGAGGGCCGTCGCGCGATGGACCTGAAGGGGGGCAATCTCGTCTCCTTTCCCCTCATGACCGCCCTGCTGCGGCTTCCCCGCCTGGACATCCTGCACCTGCACACCGGCAACCGCCTGGGGGGCATCGTGCGGACCGTGGCCGCCATTCGCCGCATCCCCTACTTCCTCACGATCCACGGGGGCCTGGAGGACATCCCGGAGTCGGAGCAGCAGTCCTACCGGGAGGCCCGGCAGGGGGCCCTGGAGTGGGGCAAGGTCCTGGGATGGGCCCTGGGTTCCCACCGGGTGACCCGGGATGCGGCGGGGGTGCTCGTGCTGGGGCGCCGGGAAGAGGAGGCCCTGCGGCGCCGCGACCCCCGGGTCCGGGTACACCGATTCTGCAACGGCGTGGACCCCGCCCGCTTCGAGGGGGGGGACGGTCGGGCCTTTCGGCAGCGCCATGGAGTCCCGGAGGGGGCCCGCGTGCTGCTCCAGGTCGGGCGAATCGACCCCCAGAAGGCCCAGCGGACCTCCCTGGAGGTCCTGGAAGGGCTCTTGCCCCGCTTCCCGGACCTCCATCTGGTGCTCGTCGGACCGGTGACCCACGAGGCCTACGCCGCCCAGGTCCGGCACGCCGTGCAGCGGATGGCCCCCCATGCGACGCTGATCCCGGGTCTGCCGGCCGGGACCTCCGAGTTGCGGGATGCCTATGCCGCCGCGGAGGTCCTGCTGCTGCCATCGGTCCATGAGCCCTTCGGCATCGCGATCCTGGAGGGATGGGCCGCTGGCCTGCCGGTGGTGGCCTTCGAGGTCGGGGGCGTCCCGGACATCATCCGCCACGACCAGGACGGGATCCTGGTGCCTTCCGGAGACATCGGGGCCTTTGGGGACGCCCTTGCGGCGTTGCTCCGGGACCCGGACCGCGGGAGGGCGATGGGGGCCCGGGGTCGGGATCGGGTCCAGGGGGAGTTTCACTGGGACCAGGTGGTGCACCGCCTGATGACCCTCTACGGCGAGGCCCGGAGCACGATGGCCCCGAAAGGCGGCAGGGGGTCCAGCGGCAGGTCCGCCTGAGGCGTCGCCCGGGCGAGGGTGCGCCCCGACAGGAGGTCCTGGAAGCGCAGGAAAGGACCCAGGACCGCGCCGGGGATCGTCACGCGGTTCTCCCGAGTGGCCAGGGAGGCCACGACCAGCACCACCTCGTCCCCGGAGACTCGGCGATAGAAGAGCGGTCGCGCCGCGGTCCCGTCGAGGTCCAGCACCTCGGTGCCGCCCCGTCGCAGGGCGGCATGGGATCGCCGGATCCGGATCAGCCGCCGGTACCAGGACAGGAGGCTCTGGGGGTCGTCGGTCTGTCCCGCCACGGTTCGGGAGGCCTCCGTGTCCCGTGGGGCCATCCAGGGGACGCCCGTGGTGAAGCCGACCCCCTCCCCGGGACTCCATTGCATCGGCAGGCGTCTGGCCTCGTCGCCGCCCCCGGTGCCATTTCGCTGGCCGATCTCCTCGCCGTAGTAGATCCAGGGAACCCCGGGCAGGGTCAGCAGCAGCAGGGCCGCGAGTCGGCGTCCCGCCTCTCCCCGATCGGCGATCGTCGTGGCCAGTCGTTCCTGGTCGTGGTTGGTCAGGAAGGTCCCCAGGGCCCCCCCGGCGACGGCCAGATGGGCGCAGAGGGCCTGGCGAATCCCCGACGCCTGCCCGGTCCGGATGCCCTCCACCAGGGCGCCGGCCAGATCAAAGTCGAAGGCCATGGGGATCTCCCGGCGGTCTCCGGTGTCCAGATAGGTCCCGACGGTGGCCGTATCGGTCCAGACCTCCCCGACCAGCAATGCATCCCTGCGGACCGCGTCCGTCGCCGCCCGCAAAGTCCTCAGCGCATCGTGGGTCCCGTCGGTGTCTGCCTGGCCGGCTCCGGGCCCGTCCTCGACCAGATAGCGGGCCGCGTCCAGCCGGAAGCCGTCCAGTCCCTTCCCCAGCCAGAATCGGGCAATGTCGGTCATCTCGGCCACGAGGTCCCGGTCTCGCCAGTTCAGGTCCGGCATGCCCTCCCAGAAGAGGCCGTAGTACCAGTTGCCACCGGCCGGATGCCAGGTCCTGGCCCCGGGATTCCAGGGCTGGCCCCAGTCCAGGGGGACCGGGGACCATACATACCAGTTCCGGTGCGTGGCTGCCGGGGATGTCCGGGCATCCTGGAACCAGGGGTGCTGGCTGGAGGAGTGGTTGATCACCAGGTCCATCACCACCCGGACGCCTCGGGCGTGGGCGGCCCGCAGCAGCGCGTCCAGGTCCTCCTCGCGGCCGTACTCGGGCTTCACGCGGCGGTAGTCCGTCACGTCGTAGCCGTGGTACGAAGGGCTCTCGGTGATGGGCATGAGCCAGAGGAGGTCCACCCCAAGGTCGTCCTCGGTCGTCGGGTCCCCATCGTTGAGGTGGTCCAGGCGGCCCAGGAGGCCCCGGAGGTCCCCGACCCCGTCCCCATCGGAGTCGGCGAAGGACCGGACGAAGACCTCGTAGCCCACCGCGTCGTGGTACCAGGCCTCGGAGGTCCTTTCGGGAGACTGGCACACGACCCGACCGGGGGAGGACGGCAGGTCCGGTGTCGGGTCCCTTCCCGGGTCCATCGGGACCTCGTCGCCCGGAACCGCCGGGTCCGTGGCCATGGAGGCCCCGGAGTGCCTGCATGCCCCCGGGGCCAGGGCCCCGAGGACCGCCACCAGGACCCAGGGGCCGTGGTGCCTTCTCCCGGAACCGGGGGCGTGGGGCATCGCGGATCTCCTTCCTCTCCCGACCTCGGAGCATAGCACTCCGGATCGGGTCGGGAGCCCGCGGCGACCGCCCCTTGCCCATGGCTTTTTCCCCCGGACTGCCGAATGAGAGGAGGGAACTTGCCGTTGGTCCCGTCTTCGCGGGAAGATTCGACGGCGGACGGAGGGACGCGAGCGAGGCGCGAAGACGCGCGGACCCGTGCGCGTCGCGAGGGGAGGGGCGGATCCCTTCCCCGCTGTCACGGTGGAGGGGGAAGGCGAGTGACCGATCTCTGGAGGCACTTCACAGAGGAGAACGAGGCCCTGGCGGTGCTGGCCCTGGAGGAGGTGGCCGGTGGACCGGGGCAGCCGTTCGTCTCCGGGGAACTGGTCGAGATCGGGGACCTCCTCCGGACCCTTTGCGGGTCCCTGAGGCAGTATCTGGCCCTGGAACGGGGGCCCAGGCCCCCCAGGGAACTGGATGTCCCCTCGCCGGAACACCCGATCTGGGGCCCGATCCTCCAGGCCGCCCGGTCCCATCGGGACCGGGGAGGCGACGTGAGCCTGTTCCTGGGGCTGCTGAAGGACCTTCGCCGGGCCTTCCTGCGGCATCTCATCGCCCTGGGTCAGCGGGAGAATCCCGCGGCGGTGCTGGACCTGTGCCCGGTACTGGACGGGTTCTTCAACCAGGCGGACATGATGGTGGTCCGGGATCGCCTCGTGGGCGACCTGGGGGACCTCCTTTCGGAGATCCGGGACTCCAACCGTTCCCTTGCGCGCCAGAACGGGCGCTGGCGGGCCCTGTTCGAATCCTTCCCGGACCCCCTGCTGGTCCTGGACGAGGAGTCCCGTCTCCGATTGATGAACGACACCGCCCGGCGCCTCGTGCTGCGGGCCGGTGAATGGACGACGGGCCTGATCGGCCAGCCTCTGGCCGAGGTGCTGCCACGCCTGGACCTTGCATTGAAGGGAGCCGCGGCGGACGGTGATGGATGGGCCACAGGGACCTGTCTGCTGTCGTCCGCCCGCGGCGATCGGGGCTTCCGGGTTCGTTCCCGGGTGCTTCGAAGTCCCCGGGGCGAGGTCCTGGGGCGCCTGGTGTACCTGGAGGAGATTCGGGACGAGGAACCCCTGCTGGACCAGGCGAAACGGCGGTGCCAGACGCTGGAGATGGCCCTCGAGACCGCCTCGGTGGGGCTCCTCCTGGTGGACCGGGACGGGAGGATCGCCTTCCTGAACCACCCGGCCGAGGAGGTCCTGGGGGCGGGAGACTGGATCGGCCGGGAGGCCTTCCAACTCCTCTCTGGGGTCGGGGGTGCCGGCAGCGATGTCGGGGACGCGGTCCGGGATCGGCGGGGAGGAACCTTCGAGGTCCACAGCCCCTCCCGGGGGGGCTGGTACGAGTGGCACGTCCTTCCCACGGAGGAGGAGGTGGCGATCTGCTGCCGGGACGTCACGGACCTCCGCATTCAACGGGAGTCCCTCAAGGAGAGCGAGGAGCGCTACACCCTGGCGCTGCACTCGGCGGACCTGGGCCTGTGGGACCACGACCTTCGCCGGGGAACCACCTACCTCTCCCCGCGGTTGCGGGAGATGATGGACCTGTCCCCGGACTGGCAGGGGGACCCCGTGACGGAGTGGCGGCTCTGGGCCCACCCCGAGGACCGCCTCCGGGTGGAGGAGTCCCTCGCCGAGGTCTGCCGGGGACGGCAGTCGCGTTGGTTCGGGGAGTTCCGGTATCGCCGGAGGTCCGGGGAATGGCTCTGGTTCGAGGCCCGGGTGGTCCTGGTGCGGGACTCCCTGGGAGAGGTGACCCGGGCCGTCGGTAGCCTGGTGGACGTCACCGAGCGCCACGAGGTCCAGGAACAGATGGAGCGGATGGCGCTCCACGACACCTTGACGGGGCTCCCGAACCGGGTCCTGTTCCTGGATCGACTGAACCAGAGCCTCGCGGTGGCCCGGCGTCGCGGCTGGTACTTCTTCGCGGTGCTGTTCCTGGACCTGGATCGGTTCAAGGACATCAACGACAGCCTGGGCCACTCGGCCGGCGATGAATTCCTGAAGGGGGTCGCCCGGCGGATCTCCGAGTGCCTCCGGGCCGGGGACACGGTGGCCCGCCTGGGCGGCGACGAGTTCGCGGTGCTGCTCAACGACCTCCGGGACCCGGCGGACGCCCAGGAGGTCGCCGAGCGGATCCAGCAGCACCTCTCCCGACCTATCCGGATCCAGGGACAGGAGTTCATTCCGGCGGCCAGCATCGGCCTGGCCCGCAGCACGGTGGACTACCGGAGTGCCGAGGAGGTCCTCCGGGACGCCGACACGGCGATGTACCGGGCCAAGGAGGGTGGTCGAAACCGCATCGTGGCCTTCACCCGGGAGATGCACCAGGAGATCTCCCGGAGGGTCCAGTTGGAGTCGGACCTGCGGCACGGGGTGGACGAAGGCCAGTTCGTCATCTTCCTCCAGCCCATCGTGGACCTGACCCGGAACCGGGTCACCGGGGCCGAGGCCCTGGTTCGGTGGGCGCATCCGGAACTCGGCACCCGGAGTCCCGGGGAGTTCATCCGCGTGGCCGAGGAGACCGGGTTGATCCTCCCCATCGGGGAATTCGTGCTCCGGGAGGCCTGCCGGACCGCCGCCGGCTGGAGAGAGCGGTTCCCCGAGGCGGGAGACCTCACGATCAGCGTCAACTTCTCGGCCCGACAGTTCACCCACGGCAAGCCCCTGGCGATCATCCGGGAGGCCCTGGCCGAGTCGGGACTGCCTCCGGGCTGCCTGAAGGTCGAGATCACCGAGAGCCTGCTCATGGAGGACCTGGGGGAGATCCTCCGGATGCTGCAGGAGATCGATCGGATGGGGGTGCGACTGCAACTGGACGACTTCGGGACCGGCTACTCCTCCCTGTCCTACCTCCAGCGGTTTCCCATCCGGACGATCAAGGTCGATCGGTCCTTCGTGTCCAGCATCGACCAGACCGCCTCCCGGGAACTGGTGCGGGCGATCGTGACGCTGGCCCAGTCCCTGAAGATGGAGACCATCGCCGAGGGGGTCGAGACCCAGGCGCAACTGGCTGCGGTCCGGGAACTGGGCTGCCTGTACGCCCAGGGGTATCTCTTCAGCCGTCCCGTCTCCGTGGAGGCCTTCGAGGACCTGATCCGACGCGGGGTGGGCCCGACCCGGGAATCGGTCGAACCTCCAGAGAAATCCTGAGGATGCCCCCATCGCGGGATTCGCGGCGCGGGGGACGGTCGGAGCCCTTGCCCGTGGTCAGGGGATCAGGGGGAGGAATCGGGCGTCTCCTCGAGGATCCGCCGGAGTCGGGCGATCCGCAGGGGGAGGTCCCCCAGCCACTCCTCCCGGGCCCCGTAGGCCCGGGCCAGCGAGAGGTTCCGCTCGTAGGTCGCCACCGCCTTCGCCACCAGGGGCCGGGCCTTGCGTCGGAGTTCCTGCAGGTAGATCTCCCGCTCCTCCGGATTCAGTTCCGGGGGGATCTCGGCTCCCAGGAGATCGTCGTAGAACTCCTCGTAGAGGCGCCCCATCCGCAGTCCCGCCTGGACGCTCCAGTAGACGTTCCCGAGGCGCAGGGTCCGGAGATACTCCGCCTGGGCCTTCAGGAACAGGGTCGCCTTGTCCTCCAGGTCCTTCTCCATGCGTTCGGTCGGCAGCACGAACCGGATGCGGGAGAAGAGGTCGTGCCACGTCTCGGCCCCCTCGTACGACGCCATCGCCACGAACTCGTTTCCGTGGACCGTGGGCACCGTGGCGTTCCGATCCGCCAGCGACAGCACCCGCTGGACCTCCTCCCGGGCCTCGGAACTCCGGCCCAGCATCCGGAGCACCCGGGCCAGGCGGGCCCGGGCCTCGAATTCCTGGAAGAGGGTCATCGGAAATCCGAGGCGTCTCCGCAGGAGGGCCTCGGCCTCGGACCATCGCCCCGATTCCTGGAGGGCCTGGCCCGCCTTCAGCAGGACGTCCGGCAGGTCCTCGTCCTCGGGGTATCTCTGGAGAAACGCCTGGAGGTCGTCGGCCGCCTCTCCAGGGCGCCGTGCCGCCAGCAGGGAGAGGGCCCGGTTGTAGAGCGCCGGCCGGGCCCAGGGGGTATCGGGGAAGTGCTTCACGATCCACCCGAACTTCCGGGCGGCCTCCTCCAGGCGACGGGCCTCCCAGGCCTCGGTCCCTTCCCGGAACAGGACCTCGGGGTCCAGGAGGTCCACGGCGATTCCCTCGTCTGTGCGCTGGGCGACGAACTCCATGGGGTCCATCCGGACCTGCTGGACCCTGGGCGCGCACGAGGTCCACCAGGGGACCGCGATCCAGAGCAGCCAGGCCCTTCTCGATGCCTTCATCACCGGTTCCTCGCCCCACGCGATGCTAGCGGAACGCCCCCTCCCGAGCAACGAGACCATCGAGATCGGCCGGTTCTTCCCGAGGACGACGGGACTCGACGACTTCGGATTCGTTGACATCCCGGGAGGGCTCGGGGAGAATGCGTTTCCGTCCGGAGAGGGGGGCACGGCAGGATGTTGAAGGTCACCGTGGCCGAGAAGGGAGGACTGGAGCACGAGCACCTGTTCGATGTCACCGCCGTGACGATCGGGCGGGTCCAGGGCAACCTGATTGTCCTCCCGAAGCCCAACGTCTCGAAGCGCCACGCGATGGTCCAGGTCGAAGGGGGATCGGTGGTGCTGACGGACCTCAAGAGCACCAACGGCACCTACGTGAACGGCCGGCGCATCACGGGACCCAGGCAGTTGAGCCCCGAGGATCGGGTCTACATCGGGGACTACATCCTCCGTTTCTCCGAGGTCCAGGGGACCACGGGCGTCCACGAGCCGACCCCCCTGCCTCCCCCGCCGGAGGATCTGGCACAGTATCGGGCCACGGTGGCGATGCCAGCACTGACGGTGGAGCCGCCGCCCCCGCCTCCTGAGGCGAGCCAGCCGGACGTGCCAGTGCCACTGGACCTCGAGGTGGAGGTGGAGGCTCCCCCCTCCCAGGAGTCCGTCGAGCAGCCCGTCACGAGCCGGGTCGCACCGACCACCCCCTCGGCGGTGCCGCCTCCCCCGCCTCCCGCCGAGAAGCCGTCCCCTTCCCCGGAGGTCTCGGTCTCGGTGCCGAGCCGGCTGTCGGCGGTATCCCGCCGGCCCGCGACGGCACAGGACCTGTCGGCCCCCGAGAGGTATGTGAAGGCCCTGGGACTCCTGGCGGAGGCCGCGGCGGGGACGGTGTTCGCGGGGATCGACCCCACCACGCAGGAGATCACCGACGAGGTGTGGCAGCGACTCTCGAATGGGGTGATGCGCCTGGTGGATCATCTCCGGCGCGAGGGCCGGATTGGACCGGACGTCGACCCCTACGAGGTGACCCAGGACCTCCTCTACGAGTTTCTGGGCCTGGGCCCCTTCGAGGAACTCCTGGCCGACGAGACCATCCACGGGATGATGACCATCGGCCGGGAACAGGTGTTCGTGTGCCGGGGCGACCGCGTCGACCGCGTCGTTCGGGGCTTCTCGTCCCAGCGGGGACAGGACCGGGTGCTGGAACGGCTGGCGAACCTGGCCGGGGTCTCCCGGGAGGCCCTGGGCCAGGCATCCGTGCAGGCGGCCCTGCTGGAGGGGTTCTCCCTCCAGGTGGTCAATCCCCCGGTCGCCGTGGGGGGGCGGGTGATCCGGTTGGAGCGGTGTGTCCTGCGGCACCCCGCATGGTCCGAGTGGGTCTCGGAGGGTCGGGTGCCGGAGCCGGAGGCCGACCTGCTGCGGCAGGCGGTCCTGGATCGCCAGGGGGTCGCCCTCGCGGGCGGGACGCCGGCCCAGAGGCGGGCATTCGCCCTGGCGCTTCTGGGGACCCTGCCGGGGAACTTCCGCGTCGTGGTACTGGATGGAGGGCCCGGGGGCGCCGATGCGGGATCCGGGGTGATCCGGCTGGACCGGCGGGCCCTGGCGGCCATGGGCCCTGCGGCGGCGGCGCTGCTGGCCTCCTTGCGGCCCGACCTGGTCGTCGCGGTCGACCTCGAGGTGGACGACCTGCCCCTGCTGGCCCGCCAGTCCCTGGCCGGCAGCGGCCTCCTGGCGGGCTGGTCGGCGGATGACGGGGACTCTTCTCCCGCAGCGCTCCTGGACACCATGCTGATGTTGGCGATCCCCGGACTCCCGGAGAACGGGGCCCGGTCGATGGCCCGCCGGATGGTCCGGCAGGTGGCCCGTCTGGAGTCGGACCCGGCGGGTGGCTGCCGCCTGGCGAGCCTGCGAACTCCCGGCTAGTCCCGGGGGACGCCGGCATTGGGGATTCCTGCCATGGCCGGGCTGTCGGGCTGGTTGCTCATCGTCGAGGATCGGCTCGGGGTCGTATCGGACCAGCGGGAGATCCGCGACGGGATCGTGGTGGCCGGGCGCAGCCGTCAGTGCGACCTGATCCTTCCCTCCGAGAGCGTCTCCCGCAGGCACGCCCGGTTCTCGGTCCACGGCGGAAGGCTGATGCTGGAGGACCTCGGCTCCTCCAACGGCATCTGGATCGGGGAGGAGCGGGTCCAGGAGCCGAGGTTCCTTCAGGACGGCGAGGTGCTCCGGATCGGAGAGTTCCGGATCCGGGTGCAGGGGCCTCGGGTCCCGGCGGCCGAGGCGCTGCGAGTGCGGCTCGTGGGCCGCAGTCCCGGTGTACGGGACCAGGTGACCGAGGTCTCCCAGGACGTCGTGATGGTCGGCCGGGGGCGCGACTGCGCCCTGGTGCTGCTGGACCCGTCGGTCAGTCGCAACCACGCCCGCCTGTTGGCTCGGATGGACGGGTCCGTGATCGTCGAGGACCTGGACAGCGCCAACGGGGTCTTCGTGAACGACTCCCGGGTCCGGGCTCGGGAACTGGCAAACGGGGACCTCCTGCGGTTCGGGGACGTGGAGTTCCTGGTGGAACTGCCCGAGGCCGGGACGATCCGGAGTCGACGTGGTCGTCTTCGACGGGCCTGGCGACTGGGGATCGGTGCCCTGGTGGTCGGTGCCCTGGTGGTCGGTGGCGTCGCCTGGTGGTCCGGTCGCAAGTCGATGGGGGAGGGGGTGTCCACCGAGGCCTCCTCCTCTTCGATGGGAGGCCCTTCTTCGGTCCCGGAGGCGGCGACGCCGGGACCGGAGGCCCCCGGGGCGGGACACGCACCGGAGGCAGCCGCAGCGGGCTCCCCGGAGGTCGTCCGGGATGCCGCCGGGACCCTGGAGGAGGCGCGGCGGATGCTGGACCAGCGGCGCCTGGACGATGCCGAGCGCCTGGTCCGGATCGTCCTGGAGGACCATCCCCTGGATCCCTCGGCCGTCCGGGTGGAGAACCGGCTCCAACGGGAGCGACGGGCGGCGGAGGCCCTCGCCTCGTCGGATCGGGACCAGGCCGAGGGCCGGTGGGAACCGGCCTTGCAGGCCCTGTTCTCGATCCCCCGGGAATCGGCCTTCTTCGAGGATGTCCGGTCCCGTCTTCGGGCCTTGATGCCGGCCCTGGGGCGGGAGAAGGCCCGGGCCTGCCGTGGCGGTTCCCGGACCGTCGCCTGCATCCGGTGGAAGGCGCTGCTGCAGAAGGTCGCGTCCACCTTGCAGTGACGCAGGGATCTGCCTGGTGGTGGTCCGAGAGGGCCGGGGGTCAGTCCCGGGGCGTCGAGGCCAGGGACTTCAAGGCGTCGTGAAGCGCGGACCGGAGGGTCTCGACGGCCCCGGGGTCCCACTGGTCCCTGGGTCCCCGGACGAAGGTGGTCCGGTCCACCCGGTTGTCCAGGCGCGCCGCGGGCAGGTGGAAGGTGCGCCCATGGGCCTCGACCCGCAGGGTGCCCGGGCGGTCCGACTGCCCGATCAACCACTCCATGTCGTCGCAACCGTACTCCCCGAGCATCACCGGCAGGGGCACCCCGTGATGGAGGATGGAACCCGGCTGGGTCGGGTCCGCACGCTCCTGGTTCTTGCGCCGGGACTCCTCGGGGGTCACCCAGATGTAGAGGACCGCCGCCTTCGCCAGGAGGTCCGGTGCCAGGCGTTGCAGGGAGGCCCGGTAGCCCAGGGGATCCGGCAGTGGCATCGCGGACCCGTCGGGTCCACCCCGGGCGAACTCGATCACGACGGTCCGACCCTCCAGGGACGGGGGGATCGCCTCCTGGAGGTCCTCCAGCAGCATCCGGCTCTCGGTCTCCAGTTCGTCCTCCAGGGCCCTTCGCCGGTCGGTTCGCAGCCGCGCCAGACGGGGCCCGATCCCGGCGCGATCGGAGGCGGCCTCGATCCGGTCCATCAGCGTCCCCGCACATCGGGGCGGAAGGTCGGCCGGGGGCCGGTGCAGGGAGGCCCAGTCGTCGTTGAGCAGTTCGATCAAGGTGATCCAGTCCCGGGGGTCCGCGAATCCCTCTTCCGAGGACCGGAAGAAGACTCGGGGCTGACCCATCCGCTCCAGTTCATCGTCGATCCGGCGCATCAGGTGGACGTAGGGGTAGTCGTCCAGTTGCACCGTCGGCCCCAGGAAGAAGAGCGACCGGCACTCCTCGGGGCCGTGGGCCGCCAGGAACTTGCGGACCTCCGACTTGCCCGAGGCGGGCAGGGCCAGCAGCAAGAGCACGTCCAACGTCGTCTTCATGAAACCTCCTCCTTTCCCGGCCGATTCTATCATTGCGTCCGGGTTCCGATTCCCAGTCTCCGGACCAGGGCCTCCAGTACCCGCTGACCGCCGTACCGCAGGGGTCCGGCATCGGGTCGCCTCTGGGGGTCCGGGTCGATCACGTGGGTCTTCAGGGCGTTCCTGGCCTCGTCGTCCTTCCCGGCCAGGTGGAGGGACCAGGCGAGGTAGAGCCCGCAGGTCGAGTGGCGGAAGCCCTGCTCCAGGGCCTTGCGGAAGAATCTCGCCGCCAGGTCGTAGCGTCCGGCCTCGAAGAGCACGTGGGCGCCCTCGAAGAGCCCCTCGGCCCGGCGCTGGGGGGAATCGGCGTCCTGGGCCTTCACCGACGCCTCGGCGAGGGCCTGCTGGACCTCCTTGCGTTGCAGGCGCTCCTCGGCGAGGACCCGGAGATGGCGCGCCTCGGCGGCAACGGGGTCGTCGGGGGCGTCGATTCCCAGGGTTCGCCACCAGGCCACGACGCGGCGGAAGTTGTCCTCGTTTTCCGGGGATCGTCGCAGGAAGACCTCCGCCAGGTCGTCCCGATGGACCAGCACCCACCGCTCCCGATCCCAGTCCAGGACCGGGAAGACGGGCGCCGGGAACACCAGGATCTCGAACGGATATCGTTCGAACGCCACCTCCAGGGCCTCCTCCCGTTCCCAGGGGCGATGGGTGCTCACCAGGACGTCCTTTTCCTGGGAGGTGAAGTTGCCGCGCCCATCGGTGAAGACCGTGCATCGGGGGAAGTGGCGGCCGATCAGGTAGCCTCCCCAGGAGGTGTAGTGGAAGATTCGTCCCCGGAGGTCCATCGCCTCGATGGCGTCAGAGGCCTCTACCGGAAAGGTCCCCGGTTCCAGGTCCGACGAGAGGGACTTGAGGGCCTTGTCCAGTCCCCCCCGCTCCTTCACGATGGCCTGGTCGTAGGCCAGCATGCCCAGCACGGTCGCCGCAAGCATTCCGGCCACCTGGGCCCCCAGGCGGGTCGTCCACGACGGAACGGTCCACCGGTCCCGGCTGGCCAGCAGTGCCGCCAGGGCCACGACGTCCAGGTACAGGAAACGGGCCGTTCGGGCCGCCATCAGGCCGTTGAGCCAGGCCAGGGCCAGGATCCCCGCTCGATGGCGACTGAGGAAGTTCCTCCAGCCGTGACGCAGCAACCCGTGGATCGTCACCAGGGCGAGCCCCAGGAGCAGCAGGTAGGGGAAGGCGCCGCAGACCGCATGGGCCGGGGTCAGCCGCCCCCCGAAGGCCGGATGGAAGTAGGCCGCCGGCGGGTGCCACTCGGGGATCAGGACCATGCTCTCCTGGTACATCGCGAAGGCCTGATGGACCCCCTTCAGGAAGCCGGGCATCGGGATCATCGGCAGGAGGGCGGCCAGGAAGAGCCCGGTCGATTCGCGGAGGTCTCCGAGGCGGTCCCGGGAGGAACGGTTCGCGAGCCAGGCCAGGACCGCCCCGGCCAGCACCGCCCCCAGGGAGAGGGGGAGCCAGAGGGCCCCGCCGGCATGGAGATTGGCCCAGAGGGCTCCCACGAGGGCCAGCGTGATGGCCCGGGATCGCAGGGAAGGGCGGGGCTCCTCCCAGGGCCACAGGGGGAAGAGGGGGATCGTCAGGGCCGTGAAGAAGAAGTTGAAGGCCTCCGGGCGCACCCGGAAGCGGTCCAGGCAGAGGACCAGGGCCAGGGACCAGAGGACGGCGGCCGCGATCCGGGATCGGAAGACCCGCCGGAACCACCACCACCAGAGGGCGAAGGTGCCAACGAAGAGGGAGGCGTGGAGAACCCGGATCCCGGTGAAGGAGACCCGGGACTCCAGTTCGGACATGGCGACCTCGTAGAGCCACTGGAACGGCGTCCAGGGCCGGCCCGGGTCGGTGGCGCTGAAGATGTCCGTGTGGGGCAGGGCGCCGTGGTCCACGATCCACCGGCCGGTGGCGATGTGCCAGAAGATGTCGATGTCCCAGTTGGGCCGGAACGAGAAGACGAAGACCACCGTGAGCCCCAGGGCGACGAAGAGGGCCTCCACCAGGGGTGCGACCCAGGGGCGTTCCCGGTTCACGGCGTCCTCCGGGGTCCGAAGAGGGCGGTCCCGACCCGGACCCAGGTGGCCCCCTCCTGGACCGCCACCTCCAGGTCGTCGCTCATGCCCATCGAGAGATGGCGGAAGGTCTCGGGGGGGCAGGGGAGGCGTCGCTGCAGGTCCCGCAGGAGGTCACGGAGCCGTCGGAAATGGGGGCGGGAGGCCTCGGGGTCCGGTGCCAGGGGAGGCATTCCCATCAGGCCGACCAGCCGAAGGCCCGGAGCGGCCAGAACCTGCCGGCAGAGGTCCTCGGCGTCGGCCGCCCGAACCCCGGTCTTGGACGCCTCGTCGCCCAGGTTGACCTCCACGAAGACCTCCAGGGGATGTCCCGGGTCCGTGCCGGCTCCCAGTTCCCGGACCAGAGAGGGGCGGTCCACCGAGTGGACCGACGCCAGGAGGGGCAGCACCCGTCGGACCTTGTTGGTCTGGAGATGTCCGATGAAGTGCCACCGGGGACGGCCTCCGGCCTCCTGGACCTCTCGGGCCTTGCGCTCCAGTTCCTGGGCGTAGTTCTCCCCGAAGTCGGCCAGTCCCGCCTCGAGGGCCGCCAGGACCTCGGCGGCGGGGCGGGTCTTCGAGACGCCGACCAGCCGCACCTCGGCCGGGTCCCGGCCCGCCGACCGGCAGGCCTCGGCGATCCGGTCCCGCACGGCCGCAAGCCTGGCCGCGAACGGTGTCTCCCGATCGACCATCGATGCCATCTCCCGGGGGCCTCCTCAGAAGGGCAGCACGTCGGTGGCTCCCATCTCGGTCATCATCTCGACCACCTGGCAGAGGGGGAGTCCCACCACGTTGGTGTAGGACCCGGAGATCTGTTCCACCAGGTAGGCCCCCACGCCCTGGATCGCGTAGGCGCCGGCCTTGTCCATCGATTCGCCCACCGAGAGGTACTTCTCGATCTCCACCCGGGACATCGGTTTCATGCGGACGATGGTTGTGACGGCCTGGAGGCCCTCCTTGGACTTGCGCATGTCGTAGAGGCAGAACCCCGTGATCACACAGTGCTCCTGCCCTGCGAGGGCCGACAGGATCTCGACGGCCTCCTCGTGGTCCCGAGGCTTGCCGCAGGTCCGGTTCCCGTCCATCACCACCGTCGTGTCGGCACCGAGGACCCACCGGAGCGGCGTCTCCCGCATGAGGCCCGACCGGAGGCGCTGGGCCTCGGCCTCGGTGGGGTAGAGGGTCTGCTGGATCCGTTCCACCACCGAGAGGACCTTGGTCCTGGCCATCCGCTTCACGTAGGTCTCCGGGGCCTCCTCGGGACGAGGCTCCTCGTCGATGTGGATCGGCATCGCCTTGACCGAGAAGCCGACCTTCTCCAGCAGTTCGCGCCTCCTGGGCGACGCCGATGCAAGGACCAGTTGACCGGGCATCCGCTCTCCTCCGCCGAGGTCGGGACCGGGGGCATTGTATCCCACCCGGAGCCATTCCCAAGAACCGATCGTCGTGCCCCCGAAGTCCCGGGAACGGCAGATGGCGGGGATCGGCCGGCTTTTCGTCTTGACTTCCCGGGGGGCGGCCCATAGACTCCGCCCCGGTCGCGGAACCGACAAGTCTTCGATTCCGCAAGGGAAACCTCAAGGCGTGCCCCGGTGGCCCGCCACGCAGGAGTCTTCGATGGCAGCGCGTCGAATCATCACGGTGGATGGGAACGAGGCCACCGCCTCGGTGGCCCATCGCACCAATGAGGTCATCGCGATCTACCCCATCACGCCCTCTTCGAACATGGGGGAGTGGGCAGACGAGTGGTCGGCCTTCGGGCGCAAGAACATCTGGGGCGTCGTGCCCCGGGTGGTCGAGATGCAGTCCGAGGGAGGTGCCGCCGGGGCGGTCCACGGGGCGCTCCAGGCCGGGGCTCTGACGACGACGTTCACGGCCTCCCAGGGCCTGCTGCTCATGATCCCCAACATGTTCAAGATCGCCGGGGAACTCAATGCCTTCGTGATGCACGTCTCGGCCCGGACCGTCGCGACCCACGCCCTCTCGATCTTCGGGGACCACTCGGACGTGATGGGGTGCCGGAACACGGGGTTTGCGATGCTCTCCTCCGGCAGCGTGCAGGAGGCCCACGACTTCGCCCTGATCGCCCAGGCGGCGACCCTCCGGTCCCGGGTTCCCTTCCTGCACTTCTTCGACGGGTTCCGGACCTCCCACGAGGTGGCCAAGATCGAGGAACTGACCGACGACGACCTCCGGGCGATGCTGGACGAGGAATGCATCGCCGCCCACCGTGCCCGGGCCTTGACGCCCGATCGGCCGGTCCTCCGGGGAACGGCCCAGAATCCCGACGTCTTCTTCCAGGCCCGGGAGGCCTGCAATCCCTTCTACCAGGCATGCCCGGGGATCGTGCAGCAGGAGATGGACCGCTTCGCCCGACTGACGGGCCGCGCCTACCGACTCTTCGACTACGTGGGCCACCCCGAGGCCGAACAGGTGCTGGTGATCCTGGGGTCCGGCGGGGACACGGCCCAGGAGTACGTGGAATGGGCCCTGGCTCGGGGTGAGCGGATCGGCCTGGTCCGGGTCCGTCTCTACCGTCCCTGGTCGACGGCGGACTTCCTGGCGGCGCTGCCCCGGACGACCCGGTCCATCGCGGTGCTGGACCGGACCAAGGAGCCCGGGGCCCATGGCGAGCCGCTCTTCCTGGACGTCCTGGCGACGCTGACCGAGGCGGCCCACCAGGGGCGCCTGCACCTGGCGGCGATGCCGACCGTGATCGGGGGGCGCTACGGCCTGTCGTCGAAGGAATTCACCCCGGCCATGATCCGGGCGGTGTACGAGGAGGCCGGGCGGGAGAAGCCCCGTTCCCGGTTCACGGTGGGCATCCACGACGACGTCAGCCACCTGTCCCTGGACCATGACCCCGAGTTCGACATCGAACCCCCGGACGTGATCCGCTCCCTGTTCTATGGACTCGGAAGCGATGGGACCGTCGGCGCCAACAAGAACAGCATCAAGATCATCGCCGAGGAGACGGACAACTTCGGCCAGGGCTACTTCGTCTACGACTCCAAGAAGGCCGGGGCCGTCACCGTGAGTCACCTCCGGTTTGGCCCTCGGCGCATCCGGAGCGCCTACCTGATCCGGAAGGCCAATTTCGTCGCCTGCCACCAGTGGGTCTTCCTGGACAAGTACGACATGACCGGGGCGCTGGTTCCCGGGGGCACCTTCCTGCTGAACTCCCCCTTCGGGCCCGAGGAGGTCTGGGACCACCTGCCCCGGGAGGTGCAGCAGGACATCGTGGACAAGAACCTGCGCTTCTACGTCATCGATGCCTACCGGGTGGCGAAGGACACCGGGATGGGGGTCCGCATCAACACGATCATGCAGACCTGCTTCTTCGCCATCTCGGGGGTGCTGCCCCGGGAGGAGGCCATCGCCCAGATCAAGAAGGCCGTCAAGAAGACCTACGGCAAGAAGGGCGAGGCCATCGTCCAGAAGAACTACGAGGCCATCGACCACACCCTCCAGCACCTCTTCGAGGTGAAGGTTCCGGATCGGGTCACCGCGACCCGTGGGCGCCCCCCGATCGTGTCGGAACAGGCCCCGGAGTTCATCCAGACCGTCACGGCGACCATGATGGCCAACCGGGGGGACCACCTGCCCGTCTCGGCCTTCTCCCCGGATGGGACCTGGCCCACGGCGACCACCCGGTGGGAGAAGCGGAACATCGCGCTGGACATTCCGGTCTGGGACCCGGCCCTCTGCATCCAGTGCAACAAGTGCGCGATCATCTGCCCCCACGCGGCCATCCGGCCCAAGGTGGTGCCTCCCGAGGCCCTGGAAGGCGCTCCCCCGACGTTCAAGTCGGCCGACTACAAGGGGGTCGAGTACAAGGGCTGGAAGTACCTGCTGCAGGTGGCCCCCGAGGACTGCACCGGCTGCCAGCTCTGCGCGGTGGTGTGTCCCGCCAAGGACAAGACCAACCCGAAGCACAAGGCCCTGGACATGGCGCCCCAGATGCCGCTGCGGGAGTCCGAGCGGGCCAACTTCGAGTTCTTCCTGGCGCTGCCGGACCCCGACCGGACCCAGATCAAGGCCACGGTCAAGGGGACCCAGTTCCTGCGTCCCCTCTTCGAGTTCAGCGGCGCCTGCGCCGGGTGCGGCGAGACGCCCTACATCAAGCTGCTGTCCCAGATGTTCGGTGACCGGGCCGTGATCGCCAACGCAACCGGGTGCTCGTCGATCTACGGCGGCAACCTGCCGACGACCCCCTACGCGGTGGATGCCAACGGCCGCGGGCCGGCGTGGTCCAACAGCCTCTTCGAGGACAACGCCGAGTTCGGATTCGGGTTCCGGCTGGCCATCGACCAGAACCGCGAACTGGCCGTCCTGCTGCTCCAGAGACTGTCCGGGGTCGTGGGCGACGCCCTGGTCCAGGGGCTGCTGGAGGCGGATCAGTCCTCGGAGCAGGGGATCGCCGAACAGCGCCAGCGGGTGCAGGCCCTTCGGGAGGTCCTCAAGGGCGTCGCGGACCCCGCGGCCCGGGCGCTGGAACAGGTCGCCGACTATCTGGTGCGGAAGTCGGTCTGGATCGTCGGTGGCGACGGCTGGGCCTACGACATCGGCTATGGCGGCCTGGACCACGTCCTGGCCCAGGGCCGGGACGTGAACCTGCTGGTGCTGGACACCGAGGTCTATTCCAACACCGGCGGCCAGGCCTCGAAGGCCACGCCGCTGGGTGCCGCGGCGAAGTTCGCGATGGCGGGCAAGGCGATGCCCAAGAAGGACCTGGCCATGATGGCGATGGCCTATGGCAACGTCTACGTGGCCAGGGTCGCCATGGGGGCCAGGGACGCCCAGGTCGTGAAGGCATTCGAGGAGGCCGATTCCTATCCGGGGCCGTCGATCATCATCGCCTACTCCCACTGCATCGCCCACGGCTACGACCTGGTCAACGGACCCGATCAGCAGCGGCTCGCGGTGGAATCGGGCCACTGGCCCCTGCTGCGGTTCGATCCCCGGCGACTGGCCCAGGGCCTGAGCCCGCTGCAACTGGACTCGGGTGCGCCGAAGACCGAGATCGCCGCCTATGCCCGGAACGAGACCCGGTTCCGGATGGTGGAGCGGCAGAATCCCGAGGCCTTCGCCCGACTGATGGCCCAGGCCCAGCGGGAGGCGGCGAGCCGGTTTGCGGTCTACGAGCAGATCGCGAACATGGCGATGCCCGCGGCGAAGGTGGAGGGGACGCAGGGCGAGCCCTGAACGGGCGAGGAGGAGACCGATGGACCTGAAGACGAACTACCTGGGGATCGAGTTGCGCAACCCCATCGTGGTCGGGGCGAGTCCGCTGGTGGATGACCTGGACGCGGTGCGGCGTCTTGAGGAGGCCCGCGTCGGGGCCATCGTGATGCACAGCCTCTTCGAGGAGCAACTGCTCCAGGAGCAGTGGACCGACCACCTGGACCGGGAACTGGTGGCGGAGTCCTTTGCAGAGGCTCGTTCCTACCTCCCGGAGCCCGCGGAGTATCGCCTGGGGCCCGAGAACTACCTGGAGCAGGTCCGGAAGGTGAAGCAGGCGGTCACCTGCCCCGTGATCGGCAGCCTGAACGGGATCACGGGGAAGGGCTGGACGGACCATGCCCGCCTGATCCAGCAGGCCGGAGCCGACGCCCTGGAACTGAACCTCTATCGGGTCGCCGGGAGCCCCGACGAGTCCCCCGAGGAGGTCGAGGCCCAGGCCCTGGAGGTGGTCCGGTCGGTGAAGGCAGCGGTCACGATCCCCGTGGCCGTGAAGATCTCGCCCTTCTACACCGCCCTCGGGAACTTCGCCTCCCGGCTGGCAGCGGCGGGGGCCGACGGGATCGTCCTGTTCAACCGCTTCTACCAGCCCGACATCGACGTGGAGCGCCTGGAGGTGGAGCCGTCCCTGCGCCTCTCGACGCCGGCGGAATTGCTGCTCCGGTTGCGCTGGCTCGCCCTGCTGTTCGGGCGGGTCCCGGCGGACCTGGCCGTCACCGGGGGCGTCCACGACGCGGTGGACGTGGTGAAGAGCCTCATGGCCGGCGCCCGGGCGGTCCAGGTGGTCTCGGCGTTGCTTCGAAGAGGACCCGGAGAGGCCGCGACGCTGATCGAGGGCCTGACGAAGTGGATGGCGGACCACGACTACGAGTCCGTGACGCAGATGCAGGGGGCCATGAGCCTGGCCCGGGTCGCGGACCCCTCGGCCTACGAGCGGGGGAACTACCTGAAGATCCTGAACTCCTGGCGTGGGATCGCCTAGCAGGGGAGTCTCGGGGTCCGCCCTCCGATGCAGGGCGGAGGGGCCATCGCGGCGGCGAATCCCCCTGCCGCCGGCCAGGTCGGGATCCCCGGAGATTCTTGACTTCAAGCCCTTTCCGCACGTACCATCAATGGCCACAGGAGGCTCCTGGCCACCCGGAGAGAGGACGATTTCGATGCCGGAAGACCCCAGGGATCCCACGAAGGATGAAGCCTCGTCCCGGACGACCGATCGGCTGCCCTCCCGTGTCGGGGGCGGGGGGGACTACACCCCGGCCCGGGTCGGGGGCCCCGGGAGCAGCCTGGGGGAACTGCTCCTCCGGGAGAAACTGATCAACCTGAGCCAGTTGCAGGACGCCCAGCGGGTCCAGCAGGATGGCGAGAACCTGGGCTACACGCTGGCGAAACTGGGCTACCTCGAAGAGAGTCACCTCATCAGTTTCCTGTCCCGCCAGTACGGGGTCCCGTCGATCAACCTCGACGAGGCCGACGTCAGCGAGGAGGCCGTCAAACTGGTGCCCCGGGAGGTGGCCGAGCGCCATGTCCTGATGCCGATCATGCGCCAGGGTTCGACGCTGATCGTGGCGATGAGCGACCCGGGAAACATCTACGCGATGGACGACCTGAAGTTCCTGACGGGACTCAACGTCGAGGTCCTCGTCGCGTCGGAGACGTCCATCCGGAAGGCCATCGAGCGGTACTACGGAACCACTCAGCACGACGAGCGCCTGAAGTCCCTCTTCGAGGAGATCGAGGGGGAGGAGGAACCGGGCCGGATCGACGTGGTGAAGGACGAGCAGGTGGACCTCACGGAACTGGCGAAGGCCACCGAGGAGGCCCCGGTCGTCCGGCTCGTCAACATGATCCTGGTGGATGCGGTGAAGCGCGGGGCCTCGGACATCCACATCGAGGCCTACGAGAAGGACTTCCGGGTCCGCTACCGGATGGACGGCGTGCTCTACGAGGTGATGCGCCCGCCGATGCGCCTGCGCAATGCCATCGTCTCCCGCATCAAGATCATGGCGGAACTGGACATCGCCGAGCGCCGTCTGCCCCAGGACGGCCGGATCCGGCTCGTGATGGGCAAGGAGAAGGAGGTCGACTTCCGAATCAGCATCCTCCCCTGCCTTTTCGGGGAGAAGGTGGTCGCCCGAGTCCTGGACAAGAGCGCCCTGAAACTGGACCTGGCGGCCATCGGATTCGAGGAGGTCCCCCTGCGGCAGTTCCGGGAGGCCATCCACCAGCCCTGGGGCATGGTGCTGGTCACCGGTCCGACGGGGTCCGGAAAGTCCACGACGCTCTACTCGGCCCTGACGGAACTGAACACCACGACCGAGAACATCTCCACCGCCGAGGACCCGGTCGAGATGAACATCCCGGGGATCAACCAGGTGCACGTCCGGGAGGAGATCGGGCTGACCTTCGCCGCGGCGCTGCGGTCCTTCCTCCGGCAGGACCCGGACATCATCATGGTCGGGGAGATCCGGGACTTCGAGACGGCGGAGACAGCGGTCAAGGCCGCCCTGACGGGGCACCTGGTGCTCTCGACGCTGCACACCAACGACGCCCCCTCGACGATCAATCGGCTGCTGAACATGGGCATCGAGCCGTTCCTGGTGACGGCCTCGCTGATCCTGGTCCTGGCCCAGCGACTGGTCCGAAAGATCTGCAAGGAGTGCAAGGAACCGGCCCCGGTCTCGCCGGAGGTCCTGATGCAGATCGGGTTCTCGGAAAAGGAGGCGAAGAGCGTCGTCCCGATGAAGGGCCGGGGATGCCGTGTCTGCAACGAGACGGGCTACAAGGGCCGGAGCGGCATCTACGAGGTGATGCCCGTCGGGGACGAGATCAAGGAGGCCATCCTCCAGGGCTTCTCGGCAGTGGAACTGAAGCGGGAGGCCATGCGGCTGGGGATGATGTCACTGCGCCAGGCGGGTCTGGCGAAGGTGAAGGCCGGCGTCACCACCATCGAGGAGGTGCTCCGGGTGACCCGCGCCGACTGACCAGGGAGGACCATGAATTCCCCAGGGCCTTCCACCCCGAAGTCCCAGAGCCCGCCGCCCGGGACACCGGTCCTGGAAATCCATGCACTGCTCCAGGTGATGGTCGAGAAGGGGGCCTCGGACCTCCACCTCACGGTCGGGACGCCGCCTCACCTCCGGGTGGACGGCAACCTCTACCCGGTGAAGGTCCCGCCCCTGACGCCAGCGGACACCCAGCGACTGGCCTACTCGATCCTGACCGAGAGCCAGAAGAAGCGTTTCGAGGAGCGCAACGAGATCGACCTGTCGTTCCAGTGGAAGGGAGTGAGCCGGTTCCGGGCCAATTTCTTCCGCCAGCGGGGCAGCATCGCCGGGGCGTTGCGGCAGATCCCCACCCGCATCCTGACTTTCGAGGAACTGGGCCTGCCGTCGGCGATCTACCAGCTGGTGGACCGGCCCCGGGGCCTGATCCTGGTCACGGGACCCACCGGGTCCGGGAAGTCCACCACGCTGGCCTCGATGATCGACCTGATCAATCAGCGCCGGCGTGGCCACATCATCACGATCGAGGACCCCATCGAGTTCCTGCACACCCACAAGAACTGCATTGTGAACCAGCGGGAGGTGGGGTCCGACACCCAGACCTTCTCCGATGCGCTGCGCTACGTGATGCGGCAGGACCCGGACGTCGTGCTCGTGGGCGAGATCCGGGACACCGAGACGATGGAGACGGCGCTGCGCCTGTCCGAGACGGGGCACCTGGTGCTCTCGACCCTGCACACCAACTCGGCGGCCCAGACGATCAACCGGGTGATGGACCTCTTCCCGGTGGAGCAGCAGGAGCGGGTGCGGGGTCAGTTCGCCTTCGTGATCGAGGGGATCCTGTGCCAGCAGTTGCTGCCCCGGATGGACGGCCGGGGGCGGGTGATGGCCCTGGAACTCCTGATGCCGACGCCGGCGGTCCGGAACCTGATCCGGGAGGGGAAGATCCACCAGATCTACTCCCAGATGCAGATGGGCCAGGGGCGGTCCGGGATGCAGACCCTGAACCAGAGCCTGCTGCGCCTGGTGAAGGAGCGGCTGATCACGAAGGACGAGGCCCTGTTGCGGGCGGGGGACCTGGAGGAGTTGCAGAACATGATGGCCCAGGCCGGTCTCTGAGGGCTGGAACGGGCGGCCCGGCCGGGCAGGAGGACTCCGGATGGCGAAGTTCCAGTATGAAGGAACGACCCGGGAGGGGCAGTTCCGGAAGGGGACCGTGGAGGCCTCCAACCTGGCCGAGGCCGAGGCCCGGGTCCGGGCCTCCGGGGTCCAGCCGACCAAGGTCTCCCGGGCCTGGGGACAGATCGAGATCACGCTCCCGAGCCTGGGTGGGGTCAAGACCAAGACCCTGGTGGTCTTCACCCGGCAGCTGGCCACCATGATCGACGCGGGCCTGCCCCTGGTGCAGTGCCTGGACATCCTCGGGAGCCAGGAGCCCGATCCCCAGTTCAAGAAGGTGATCCTCTCGGTGAAGGGCCAGGTGGAGCAGGGTTCGACGCTCGCCGATGCCCTGAAGAAGCACCCCAAGGTCTTCGACACCCTCTTCATCTCCCTGGTCCAGGCCGGCGAGGTCGGCGGCATCCTGGACACGATCCTGAACCGCCTGGCCTCCTACACCGAGAAATCCATGAAACTCCGGCAGAAGGTCCAGGGGGCGTTGAAATATCCCTCCTTCGTCCTGATCGCCGCAGGCGGGACATTGGTGCTGTTGCTGGGCAAGGTGATCCCGTCGATGGCGGGCATCTTCAAGGGCGTCGGCAACCGGGAACTGCCGGCCTTGACGCAGTTCGTGGTGAACCTCTCGAACAAGTTCCTGCACAACGTCCCGTGGTTTGCCCTGGTGGCCACGGCGGTGATCGTCGGGTTCGTGCTGTTCAAGCGGAGCAAGACCGGGGCCTACCTGCTGGACCTGCTGCTGCTGAAGATCCCGGTCATCGGCACCCTGGTGCAGAAGTCCTCCATCGCCCGGTTCACCCGGACCCTCGGGACCCTCGTCTCCTCGGGCGTCCCGATCCTGGACGGCCTGGACGTCGTGGCCCGGTCCGCGGGCAACCGGGTGATCGAGAAGGGGATCCAGTACACCCGGTCCAAGGTGGCCGAGGGAAAGAACATTGCGGGCCCGCTGGATGAGGCCAGGATCTTCCCGAAGATGGTGGTCCAGATGATTGCCGTCGGCGAGTCCACCGGCGCGATGGACGTGATGCTGACCAAGATCGCGGACTTCTACGACGACGAGGTGGATGCCTCGGTGGAGGCCCTGACGTCCATGATCGAGCCGATGCTGATGATCGTCATCGGCGGCATGGTGGGCTTCGTGCTGATCGCGATGTACCTGCCGATCTTCTCGATGGCCGACAACCTCTCCGGGACTGGGAAATAGACCGTGGCGTCCGAATCCCCACGGCCCGGGATGTCCCCTTCCGGCGGTCACGACTACACCCCGGCGATCCTGTCCGAGGCGTCTCACCTCGGGCGCCTGGACGACCCCCGGGCGCCCTGGGTCGTTGCGGGCCTGCGGCGGAAACTCCTGTGGATGTCCTGGCTGCGGATCGCGAGCCTGCTGGTGCTGGTGGCGGCGACCGCCTTCTTTGGCCGGGGCACGGGAGGGTCCTTGCTGGAGGTCGTCCGGGGCACGCTCATGCGGGTCGCCCTGATCTGGCTGGTGCCGGCGGCGATCTGGTTTCCGATCCTCATGGCCGTCCGGACTCACCGGGGACTCCTGATCGTCGCGATGGCCCAATCGGTCCAGGACGGCCTCCTGTCGGCCATGCTGGTGGCCGCCACCGGCGGCACCGGGTCGGCCTTCACGTTCTTCTTTTCCCTCAACATCATCGTGGCGGGCATTCTCGCCGGGAGGACCGGGACCTGGTTCGCAATCGGGCTGTCCGCGGTGTTGATGGGGATGATCGCAGCCCTGGAACTGGGGGCCGTGGCGATTCCGGGATTCCTCGGGGGAGTGCTGGCCCGGGGCACGGCGTCTTCGGTCCTCTATTCCCTGGCGTTGAACCTCGTGGCCTTTGTGAGCATCGGGGTCCTGTCGGGATTCCTGCTGGCCCAGATGCGCCGGGCGGACCTGCAGCGGGAGCGCTACCGGACCAGCCTGGAGGACCTGCGCCAGCTCCACGAGTCGATCCTGGCCTCCCTGAACAATGGGGTGATCACCTGTCGCCTGGACGACCGGGTGCTGCACATCAACCGAGCCGCGGAGCAGTTGCTGGGGCTGGACATGCGCAACTCCCGGGGACGGGTCCTCTTCGACCTGGTGCCGGACCTGCGTCCCCTGGTGGAACGGGGAGCGGGCCCCTTCGATTTTCGGTGCGTGGCGGCGGACGGATCGGATCGATGGCTTCAGGTCGGGGTCTCGCCGCTCATGGACCGCATGGGGGAGCCCATCGGGCGCATCCTGGATCTCGCCGACGTCACCCATGTCCGACGCCTGGAGGAGCAGCGGAAGGCCGAGGAACGCCTGGCGGTGATCGGGAAACTGGCGGCGGTCGTGGCCCACGAGATTCGCAACCCCCTGGCCGCGATCTCCGCATCGGCCCAGATGATCCAGGCCTCCCGTTCCGGGGAGGCCGAGGAGCAGCGTCCGCTGGAGATCATGATCCGGGAGATCGACCGGCTCAACGAGTGGATCACCGAACTCCTGGACTACGCGCGGCCCCGGACCGGCGAGTGGACCGAGGTGGACCTGGGAGACCTCCTGTCGGAAGTGGCGGAGGTGGTCCGGGGAATGCCCCAGGCGAGCCTGCACCACATTCGGATGGACCTGGAACCCGGGGTCGTCGTGCCGGGGGACCGCCATCGCCTCTATCGCATCTTCCTGAACCTGTGCAAGAACGCCGTGGAGGCCCTCGATCGTCCTGGCGAGGTCGAGATCCGGATGGGGGTCGATCGGGGCGTCAACCCGTCGGTTGCGGTGGTCCGGGTGATCGACAACGGGCCGGGCATTCCCCCGGAGGACCTTCCCAGGGTCTTTGACGCCTTCTTCACCACCAAGGCCCGGGGTACCGGCCTGGGGCTGGCGATCGTGAAGCAGGCCTGCCAGGAGCACCGGGGGGACGTGACGGTCCGCAGCGTGCCGGGGTTGCGGACCGAGTTCGAGGTGCGGCTGCCCCTGGCGTGATCCGGCATCGCGGGAGGGCCCCATGACGCCCGGGGACATCGAACTGGAGTGGTCCCCTTCCGGTCCGGGGGTCCGCCTCCGGGGAAGCCCCCTCTGGTTCGACGCCTGGCCCGGTCCGGGGGTGGGGTTCTTGTCCTCGCTGGACGCCCTGGGACGCCGACGACTTCGGGGCCAGGTCCTGTGCCGTCCAGAGATGCTGGGGCTGCTGGGGGTGCTGCGTCCCGGCGCCCGGGCCCTGCCCCTGGTGGGCACCCTCGGGCTCGGGAGGCTGCGACTGGCCGCCGAGCCCACCGGCGGCACTCCGGGGGCCTCGTGCCTGTGGGTGGAACGGGGATCGGCGCGCCTGCTGTACCTGCGGGAGGGGGACGAGGACTCCCTGGTGGAGCACTGGGGATCGGAACCGGGGCGATCCGTGGGCACCCTGCTCGTCGGGGCCCGGGACCCCGTCCCGATGCCCCCGGGGGTCGAGGTCGCCGAGGAGGTCCCCGAGGCGAGGCTCCCGGGCCTCGAATCGGAGGCCCGGGATCGTGGCGAGGCCATCTGCCTGGTGGTCGAGGGACCCGGAAGTGCCCTCCGGGTGCTGCAACGCCTGGGGCAAACCACCGACCCCATCGGGGTTCCTGCAAGGATTCCGGCCTTGTGCCGGGTTGGGAGGCGACAGAGACTGGACCTGCCGCCGGTCCGGGCCTGGGATGGCCGGGACCCCCTGCCGCCGAGGGCCATGGCCCTCTGGATCGCCTCCGGGGACCGACCGGTCCCGGAGGCCGGCTTCCGGGGGGGAATCCGGTCGTTGCGGGTGGTGTTCGGCGGTGGACCGGTCGCGCTGGCCCGGCTGGTCCGGGTCGTCAGGGCGGCCCGGCTGGTCCTCTGGGGACCCGGGGCACCGAGATTGCGCCGGCAACTGGCCGACCTGGGGCTCGAGGCCGAGGTGCTGGCCCCTCCTCTGGATCCCGGGCTCTTCTGACGGGGATCAGGCCCTGCGGCGACGTCGGGTCGCAGCCAGGGCCACCAGGGGAACCAGGGTCAGCGTCCAGGACCCGGAGGACCGCCCCGACAGGGCGCATCCCGACTTGCCCCCGCCGGTCTCCGCAGGCACGCAGGACCCGTAGCGCAACACGGTTCCCGGCGGGCAAGTGACCGGGGGCGGGGTCGTGCCACCCTGGTCCTCCTCCTCTCCGGGGCTCCCCCGGTCTCCCGGGTCGGGAGCCGCGTCCTCCCCGGGGCCCGGGTCCGGGGGCGTGCCGGCCCGGCAGCGATGGTTCTCGTCGCAGTAGAGGCCCTCGCCGCAGGTCCCACAGGACCCGCCGCAGCCGTCGTCGCCACATTGTCTGTCGGCACACCGAGGCTCGCAGGGGACGAGGCACTGGAACGTCTGGGTGCAGACCTCGGGAGTCCGGCAGACGCCGCAGACTCCGCCGCATCCGTCATCGCCGCACTGCCGATCCTGGCAGGCTGGAAGGCACGCCGGGACCGTGCAGGTCCCGGGACCCACATCGCAGACCTTGTCTTCGGGGCAGTCGCCGCAGGATCCGCCGCAGCCGTCCGGTCCGCACTCCCGACCCTGGCAGGCGGGCTGGCAGGTCCCTGGGCGGCAGACGCCCGATGCATCGCAGGAGAAGCCATTGGGGCAGTCGCCGCAGGAGCCGCCGCAGGAGTCGTCCCCGCACTGGCGATTGGCGCAGTTCGGGGTACAGGCGGCCCCGACGCACTGACCGTTGTACTCGTTGCATTCCTCGTCCGGCGGGCAGGTGCCACAGGACCCGCCGCACTTGTCCGACCCGCAGACCCGCTCGACGCAGGCCGGCGTGCACGGCTTGTCGATGCACTGGTTCCGGGAGCAGACCTTGCCCGTGGGACAGGTGCCGCAGGATCCGCCGCACCCGTCGGATCCGCACTGGCGATTCGTGCAGTCCCGGGTGCAGACGCAGATGCCCTGGCGACACTCCCACTGGTAGGTGGCCGTGCAGGTCCCACAGGACCCGCCGCAGCCGTCGTCGCCGCACTCCTTGCCCGAGCAGTCGCAGGGGCATGGCCGGGGGAAGGCGCCCGAGGGGTCCGAGGTCTGGCTGCTGGTGCAGGTGTACCGGCTTGAGGACCAGCCGCACCAGTCGCTCACGCAGTACCGCTCGCAGAGGACCCCATTGTAGCAATAGCGCACGTGATCGGCGTCGTTGCAGCAACCAGTGGCGGTGATCGTCACGCAGGTGTTCGAGATGTACTTGTCTCCACTGGGACACTGGGATGTGGCCGACCGGGGCTGCCAGAGGACGGCCAGGACCGCCAGCATCACCGGCAACAGGATTCTGGGCATCGGTCTCCTCCCCTGGACGGAGGAATCCTACGGGAACGGGACGCTGGTGCGCAAGGCCGGTGGATGGGCCCCATCGGAGGCAGACCGGATCAGGCGAGCCGCCGGAGGACCGCCTTCAGGTAGTCGTAGAACCGCCCGGTCGAGGAGATGGAGACGTGCTCGTCGGGGGAGTGGGCGCCCCGGATGTCCGGGCCGAAGGAGATCATGTCCATCCCGGGGACCCGCTCTCCGATGACGCCGCACTCGAGCCCGGCGTGAATGGCCGTCACCAGGGCGTCCCGGCCCGACACCTCGCGCCAGACCTCCCGGCAGACCTGGAGCACCTGGCTGTTCACGTTCGGTCGCCAGCCCGGGTACTGCCCCACCAGGTCCGCCGTCCCGCCGGCCAGTTCCACGGCGGCCCGGATTCCCTGCCGAACGGCCTCCATGGCCGTGCCGATGAAGGACCGGCTGTTGCAGACGACCTGGCACTCGTGGTCCTCCAGGGTCACGATGGCCAGGTTCGTCGAGGTCTGGACCAGGCCCGGGATCTCGCTGCTCATGGCCAGGGGCCCGTGAGGCAGCGCCAGCAATAGCCGGATCAGGTCCCCGGAACGGGTGATGGGGGCCCGGTCATCGGGCGTCGCTGCGACCTGGATGACCAGGCCCGGGTCGGCGGCGCCCAGTTCCTCGGCCATGATTCGGGCGAATTCCTGGATCCGTTCCTGGAACGACCGGGCCTGGGTCCCGGGAATGTGGACCACGGCCCGGGCCTCCCGGGGGATGGCGTTGCGCTTGCTGCCCCCGTTCATCCCGGCGATGCCGAGGTCCCCTCCCGGCGCGGCGAAGGCCAGGGCCCGGGCCAGGATCTTCAGGGCGTTTCCACGGTTCTGGCCGATGTCCAGACCCGAGTGTCCCCCCTTCAGCCCGGAGACGGAGACTTCAAGGCACACGGTGCCGAGGGGCGCCGGGGAACGGGTGACGGGCAGGTGGAGGATCGAGTCTCCGCCACCGGCACACCCCACGAAGAGGGTCCCCTCGTCCTCCGAGTCCAGGTTCAGCATCACGCGGCCTCGCAACAGGTCCGCCTGGAGCCCGAAGGCCCCGGTCATCCCCGTCTCCTCGTCGATCGTGAACAGCAGTTCCAGCGGGCCGTGGACCGCCTCGGGATCCTCGGCGACGGCCATCGCAGCGGCCACGCCGATGCCGTTGTCGGCGCCCAGGGTCGTCCCCCGGGTCCGGATCACGTCGCCGTCCACCCAGGCGGGGATCGGGTCCTTCAGGAAGTCGTGGGTGACCGAGGAATGCTTCTCGCAGACGATGTCCAGGTGGCCCTGGAGGACCACCGTGGGGGCGTCCTCGTGACCCGGGGTGGCGGGCACCGCGACAACCACGTTGCCCACGGCGTCGGTCCGGGTGTCCCAGCCGTGCTCCCGGGCCCAGGACAGCACGTGCTGGCGGGCGGCCGCCTCGTTGCCCGAACCCCGGGGAATGGCCAGCAGCGCCTCGAAATGACGGAACAGAAACGTCGGACGAAGATCGGCAATCCCGGACATGGAACCTCCTTCCTGGTGGGCTGGACCTGCCAGCGACGGCGGCAGTCTATCACCATTCCACCCCTCCCGGATCCGGCGCGGGTTCGCGGCTCCCCTCTACGGAGCCCGGACCGCGGCGTCACTCCCGGACGGCGCATGGCCAACCTCCCCGTGCCTTGCGAAGAGGGGCCGTTGAAGGCTATGCTCGCCACGAATCGAGCGGGTGCTGGTTCGACCCGGACGGGTCGTTGCGACACGGAACGTGCCAGGAGGAGAGGATGAGGGTCGAGACGCTCCGTGGGTTCCAATGGGTGCTGCTGGCGGGGGTCTGCCTGGCGGGAGCGGGTTGTGCTCCGAGCCTCTGGGACCGCTGGCAGGGCAGCGGGGAGCGGTTCGAGGGGCGACTCTTCCAGGTGGCGCTGGACCTTCAGAAGAAGGGGTCGTCGGCCGTCTGGCTCGATGAACGGGGCGCGACCACCCGCCTGGCGGTCTGTCAGGTGCAGCAGGGAGAGGAAGGAGAGGTCCAGTTCCAGATCGACCCCGAGACGCCGGCCCTGGAGTGTTCCGAGATGCGCCACCCCTGGACGGTTCGCGCTCGCATGGGGGGGCACGTGCTGGTGGGGGACCTCGTGGATGCGGCCGGCAGGCCCGAGGGCCGGTTCCGGGCGCTGCGATCGGAACGCTGATCGGGCTCGGGGATCTGCGGGGGCGCGAGGGAGGTGGGTCGTGGCCAGATTGATCTATACCGGGGAGGACGGTTCCGAGCAGACCCTGCTCCTGGGACCGGACCGGCCGGTCGTCGTGGTCGGACGGCAACCGGAATGCGATCTTCGGACCCGCAACAACACGGTCTCCCGGGTCCATGCGCGCTTCCTCTGGGAGGCGGGCGTCGTCCGGGTGGTGGACAACCGCAGCGCGAACGGGGTCTGGGTGGGGAAGGAGCGGGTGGCCGAGGCGGAACTCGAAGACGGGGAGAAGGTCTTTCTGGGGGCCCTGCAGGTGACCGTGCGACTGGACCCGGAGGACCTGGAGGCACGGGAGGAGGCGACGGAGGAGGGACCGCCCCCGATTCCGGAGGCCTCAGGACCGTCCCCGGCGGCGTCGGGACCCCGAGGCACCGAGTCCTGGTCCCGGCCTCCGGTGGAACCGGCCCCGTCGAGCCCGATGGAGACCATCGGATACGGGGCGGCCGTCGCATCGCAGGACGCAGGGGAGGTGGTGTTCCTGGAAGAGGAATCCCCGGCCGCCCCGGTGCCCTCCGGGGTCTCGGCGGGTCCGGTGGCAGCGCAGGGGGAGGTGCCGCGGCGGCCGGAACCCGGCCAGGAGGAGTCCCTGAGGCAGCGGCTCGCGGAACAGGAGGCCCTGCTGGAGGAGGGACGCCAGCGGCAGCGGCAACTGGAGGCGCAGGTCGAGGACCTGACCCGGGTGCTGGAACACCAGGCGACGGAGTTGCAGGAGACGGCGGCCCTCCGGGAGAGACTGGCGGGCCTGGAGCGATCCGTGAGCCAGATGGAGGTGGACGCACGGCGTCTCCACGAGGAACTCGAAGAGGCGAACCGTCGCGGTGAGGAGGCCGAGGTCGCGCGGGATCGGCTGGCACTGGAACGAGACGTCTTGCGGCAGGAACGCGACGAGGCGGCCCGGAGGGCCGCGGAGGCAGAACTCCGGCGGGAGGCCCTGGAGGCGGAGGCGGCGGATTTGAGGCTCCGGCTCCAGGAGATGGAACGGTCCAGGGAGGACCAGCAGCAACGGGACCAGGCCCTGGAACGCCTCTCGGGACTGGAACGGGAGGTCGAGGCGCTCCGGGAACGGGCCGAGGCCGCCGAGAGGCTCCGGGAACAGGCCCTCCAGGGCCAGGGGGAGGACCGCCATGCCCTGGCGGCGATCACCGAGGAGCGGGACCGCCTGCTGGAGGAAGTGGAGCGCTGGGAGGTCCTGAAGCGGCAGTTTGACGAGGACCGGGCGACTCTCCAGGCCCGCCTGGAGGCCCGGGAGCGGGAGGTGGCGGACCTCTCGGCGGGGATCCAGCAGGCCACCGAGGCCCTGGCCGAGGCGAGGCGGGAAGGGGCATCGGCCCAGGCCATGGGGTCCGAGGTCGAGGAACTGAAGGCGGCCAACCGGGCCGCGTTCAAGAAGGTCGCTCGGCTGATGGAGGAACTGGAGAAGGCCCAGGGGGCCTCCAGGGCCCGGGAGGCGGGCGAGGTGGAGGGGCTCCAACGGCAGGTGGCGGACCTCCAGCAGCGCCTGAAGGAGGTCATGGCGGAGCGGGACCGGCTCCAGGAGGTCGGGGACCGGCTCCAGCAGCGCATCGCCTTGCTGGAGGCCGCGCCTCAGGCCGCGCCGGCGCCTGCCGAGACCCCGGCGCCTGCCCCCGTGCCCGCGGAACTGCAGGGCGTGATCGACCGGATCAATGGTGCGATCTCCGAGTTCCGAACCGGGCTCGACGTCCTGACCGGGCTCCTTCCAGAGGTGATGGAGCGGATCCCGGGAGGCGCCGGCGAGGATGGGGAACAACTGGCGGCGGCGCTGGAGGACCTGGGACGACTGTCGGGGGAACTCAAGGCCGAGGTGGTCCAGGCCAGGCGCCTGGTACGGGACTGAGGGGGCCGGGCGATGGAAGAGACCGACCGGGCGCCGAAGCCCTGGGAGCCGGGGACCGAGATGCTGCTGGTCCGGCTCGGGCAAACCGACCTCGAGGTGCTGCAGGTGGTGCTTCGATTCGATCGGGGGCGGGGATTCATCGTCGAGGCCCCGATGCAGGTCCAGCCTCCGTGGACCAAGGGCGAACGGGTGCTGGTGAGCCGCCTGGCACCGGAGGGGATCTGGGCCCTCCGGGCCAGCGTGGACGAGGTGCTCACGCCGGTCCGGATCTACCTGCTCCCCAAGGGTCGGCCGAGGATGGTGGAGAAGCGGGAGTACATCCGGGCCCAGGTGGAGGTCGAGGCGGCGTTTTCCGTGGGGCCGTCGCCGTCCCCGACGGTGCCTCTGGCCCCGGCGGTGGTGGAACTCTCGGCGTCGGGATTCCGCTGGCGCCAGTCCCGACGGGTTCGTCCGGGCGACACGGCCTGGTTCTGCCTCCGAATGCCCAAGGACGGTCGCCGGGCCTGCGTTCCCGCCACCGTCGTCCGCTGCGAGGCCGCGGAGGGCGGATACGAGGTGGCCGGGCACTTCGACCGGGTCGATGACGAGATGCGGGAGGCCATCCTGAACCTGGTCTTCCAGACACGGCTCAAGGAACTGGGCATCGTGGCGGGCCGGTCCTGGAACGAGGACCCGTGAGGACGTCCGTCCGACGACCCGTGCATTCCCCGAGGAGGTACCCATGAGAGGAATCTGGCGGGCCCCGGGTGCGGGAATGGGGCTGGCGGTGCTGGTGGTTCTGGCGATGCCGGTCCGGGGGCAGACCCCGAAGGCCCCGGACATCGACGACGTGATGCGCCTGCCCGTTGTGATGGACTTCGAGGTCACGCCGGGAGGGCAGGAGGTGGTCTTCCGGCTCCAGACCTACGACGGGGGGCCTCGGTTCCTGCGGGACCTGTGGGTCTTTCGGGAAGGGCAGGGGGCCCGTCCCCTGACCCGGGGGGGCCGGACCGGCGGGTCCTTCACCCTGTCGCCCGACGGCAGGCGGGTGGCCTTCGTCGGCGAGCGGGAGGGGAAGCAGGGGATCTTCCTGCTGCCGCTGGACGGTGGCGAGCCCTCCTTGTTGTTGGAATCACCGATTCCGCTGGACCACCTGCGATGGGCCGGGGACTTCCTCTACTTTGGCGCCTCGGTCGAGGCGTCCTGTGGGGCGGACTTCCGCTGCACGGTGGAACGCCAGAAGGAGCGGAAGGACCGGACCTCGGCGATGGTCTATGACCGGCTCTACGTCCGTCCCTGGAACCAGTGGTCCGACGGCACCCGGGTGGGCCTGTTCCGGGTCCGGGCCTCGGGAGGGGCGCCGGAGGTCGTGGTGCTGGACCCGGCCTGGGACGCCCTGCCGCTCCCGTTCGGCGGACGGGAGGACTACGACGTCTCCCGGGACGGGGCGCTTGTCCACACCGCGAAGAAGGTCCCGGACCCCTGGAAGTCCACCAACACGGACCTCTTTCTGGTGGAGCGCGGAGAGGTCCGGCGGATCACCGACAACCCGGCGGCCGACCGGGCACCCCGGTTCTCGCCCGACGGGAAGCGGATCGCCTGGCTGGCCCAGGCGGTGCCGGGGTTCGAGTCGGACCGCTGGCGTCTCCAGGTGATGGACCGACAGTCCGGGAAGACCTGGATCGTTGCTGACGAGATGGACGACTGGGTGGAGGAGTTCGCCTGGGCCCCCGATGGCCGGGAGATCGTCTTCTCGGTCATGGAGAAGGGGCGCCTGCCCCTCTACCGGGTCGAGGCCCGGCCCGGCGCCCGGGCCCGCCCGGTCACGGGTCCGGCGACCTGCCATCACCCGGCCGTCGTCGGAAACCGGGTCTTCTTCACCCGGGACTCGATGCTGCGGCCGGCGGAACTCCATTCTCGGGACCTCCGGTCCGGCGGAACGTCGGTGGGGCAGGCCCTGACGGACTTCGGTGGCGAGGCCCTGAAGGGCCTGGCCCTGCCATCGGTGGAGGAGGTCTGGTGGGACGGGGCCGTGGACCCCGCCACGGGCCGACCCGCCCGGGTGCATGGCTTCCTGATGATCCCCCGATCGGCCCCCGTTCCGGGCCCCCGCCCCGTGGTGATGTTCATTCACGGCGGGCCCCAGGGGGCCTTCCTCGATTCCTTCCATCCCCGGTGGAATCCCCTGGCCCTGACCTCCCTGGGATACGCCATCCTGCTGCCGAATCCCACCGGCAGCGTCGGATACGGTCAGGCCTTCGTCAACGCCGTGAGCCGGGACTGGGGCGGTCGCCCCTACGAGGACCTTCTGAAGGGGCTGGACCACCTCCAGGCCACGCGGCCGGACCTGGACCTCGGGCGGGTCTGCGCGATGGGCGGGTCCTACGGGGGCTACATGACGAACTGGATGGAGGCCCGGTCCGGCAACCGCTTCCGGTGCCTGGTGAGCCACGCGGGTCCCTCCTTCCTCGAGGTCAAGTACGGCACGACCGATGAGTTGTGGTTCCCCGAGTGGGACATCGGCGGGACCCCCTGGGACCACCCGGAGGCGTATCGGAAGGTGTCGCCGTCGTCCTATGTGAAGGACTTCCAGACCCCGATGCTGGTCATCCACGGGGCCAACGACTTCCGGGTGCCGCTGGAGCAGGCCCTGTTCCTGTTCACGGCGCTCCAGGTTCGAGGGGTCGAGTCCCGCCTGGTGGTCTTTCCCGACGAGGACCATTTCATCCAGAAGCCGGCCAATCGGCGGTTCTGGTACCAGACCGTGGGCGAGTGGCTATCGGGGCACCTGCAATAGGCAGTCGGCCCTCCCGATCCGCTCGACCCCGAAGCGCCAGCCGGACCGCGCGTTGTAGAACATCACGAGCCGGTCCCCCACCGGGCGCACGTCCAGGGCATAGACCAGGGCCTGCTTCCATCCCGGTTCGGGGCGGACCAGCGGGGCGTCGTGGGCCAACTGCCAGTGCAGGCCGTCGGGGCTCCAGTGGAGCCGGATGTCCGACCGGGAATGCCCCTTCGGGTCCGTGTAGATGCCGTTCTCAAAGCCGATCCAGCCGTCGCCCCAGGGCATCACCTTGACGGCGCCGGCCCCGAGGTTCCGCCAGGGCACCGACGGGTCCGGGGACCAGAGCGGTTCCGGGTGCTTCTCGAAGGGGCCCTCGGGTCCCGGGCCGAAGGCCACGCCGATGTGCCGGGGCTCCGGGAACCCGCAGTCCCGGAGCCAGGAGAGACCGGCGCTGTAGTAGATCCAGAACCCGTCGGGGCGCACCACGCCGCAGGGATTGCCGACGGTCCGAACCCGTCGCCCCTCCCAGGGCAGGGACGGGCGCAGCACCACCCGGGGCCTCGAGAAGGTGCGCAGGTCCCGGGACCGGCAGCACGCGATGCCCGTGGACCTGGGTCCCAGGGCCCGTTCCATCCAGAGCAGGTACTCGTCCCCGAAGCGGACCACATGCGGTCTCATGCCCCAGCAGACCCGGCCCTGGCGTCTCCAGGCGATCCCGTCCTCGCTGGTGAAGTGATGGATGCCCAGCAGGATGCCGTGGGCAAAGAGGTGCCATTGCCCGTCGGGCGCCTGGTCCGGCGGCAGGAAGGTGGGGTCGGCGATCAGGAATTCCGGAAACGGAGGCCGGATCAGCGGGTTGTCCGGGTGGTCCTCCCAGGTCACGGGCAGTGGTCGTGTCGTCATGGAGGTTCCTGTGATGAGGGGATGCATGGACCTCTTGCCTCCGGATCAGCGCCGATCCCTTCTCGCGAGGAGATACGATGCAGTGCCTAGAAACAGTGCCAGGAATCCCAGGATCACCGACAGGTCCGTCCCCGGCCGGCCTCCCTGCAGTTTCTTGCTCTCGAGGAAGCATCGTCGGAAGGTGGGCTCCGGAGCGGCGGGAAGGAAGGATGGGTGTTCCGAGAGGCTCCGGGGGCGATCCTCCCGGGATGACGAGGGAGGCGTCCTCGGGGACGATCCTCGTCCCTGCTCGATTCCCTCGGCCTCGAGGTGCATCATGGCCTCGTTGGCCCACCTGGAGACCACCAGGGAGGCCGGCGTCTCGACGTCGGCGCGGTCCAGGGGGACGATGAATCCAGCCAGGACGATCTGGGGAATCAGGACGATCGGAACCATGGCCATGGCTGCCTCTGAGGATCTCACCACGGTGGAGATGAGCAGGCCCATCGCGGTGGAAGCCAGGGCGGCGAACCACAGCACGAGCAGGAAGCCGCTCCAGGAGCCCTCGAGTCCGGTGGACCACCCGACCAGTGCCAGCAACAGGAGCACCTGGAGGCCATCCACCGCTCCGAGGACGAGGAACTTGGAAAGCAGGTAGGGACCAATGCCGAGATTGACCATTCGTTCCCGCCGGAAGATGGCCCGTTCCGCGACGATCTCGCGGCATGCGTTGAAGCAGGCGAAGAAGATGGTCGCGATCACCATCACGAACAGCGGGGCGCCTCGTTTCAAGGGGTCCTCCCGCGCGTCGCGGAAGAGCCAGCCGATGAGGCTCCCGACGATGGGGGCCTGGAACAGCATCATCCAGGCGTTTCCCCGGTCCCGTGCCTTGACCAGACCGTAGCGGTGCAGCAGGACCCCCAGCTGCCGGAAGGGCGAGGCATGGCGGCGCCGGACGGGCCGAGACCGGGCCTCGGGATCCCCGATGCTCCCCTGTCTCTCGAGGACGTAGGTCCGGTACTGGGGAGAACCCCGGTATCGCCTTGTCCACTCTTCGGGACGAGCGTCTTCGAGCCGGTCCAGAATCTGGTCGGGGCTCGGGGAGCGTACGCCCATGAAGTCGTAGGAATCCGGCTCTGTGGGCCCGAAGAAGGCGACCTTGCCTCCCTGGGCCATCAAGAGCACCTGGTCCATCTTGCGATAGACCTCCGCCGAGGGCTGATGGATCGTCAGGACCACGGTACGCCCCCGGTCTGCCATGGCCCTCAGGAGGTCCATCACGTCGGCGGTATCCCTGGCCGACAGGCCCGAGGTCGGTTCGTCCAGCAGCAGCAGGTCGGGGTCCGTGATCAGTTCCTGGGCCAGATTGACCCGCTTGCGTTGACCTCCAGACAGCACCTTCTCCTCGATGGACCCGATGATCTCATCCGCCTGATCGACGAGCCTGAGGTCCGCCAGTACCTGGGAGATGCGCCGATCGATCTCCTGGCGGGTGGTATCGGCGGGAAGACGCAACCGGGCGGTGAATTGGAGGGACTCTCGGACCGTGAGGGCCCGGTGAATGATGTCGTCCTGGGGTACGTATCCGATGAGGCCCCGAAAGCGGTCGAAATGGTCATAGAGGTCCTCGCCCGTGATCAGGACCCGACCCTCGTCCGGAGGCTCGTAGCCATTCAGGGCCAGCAGAAGCGTCGTCTTGCCGGCCCCCGAGGGGCCCATGATTCCCACGAGTTCCGACGGGTAGATCGAGACGTGCACGTCGTCCAGCAGTCTCACGGGCCGGCCCGAGACCCGATGGCGGACGACCCGGGTGACTCCCACCGCGTCCAGGCGCACGGTGCCTCGACGCATGGAGGCTCTCAGGCAGTGATCCGCTTCCAGCACCACGGGAACCGAGGCCAGGCTCAGGTGGGATCCCGGCTGCACCACCGCGCGACGGATCCGACGACCGTCCACGAACGTTCCGTTCGTGCTGCCCAGGTCTTCGACCAGCAACTGCCCTGTTGGAAGAAGGGTGACCCGGGCATGGCGCGCGCTGACCTGGGGAAACGGGATCACCAGATCGCAGTCGGTGGCGCGTCCCAGCACGAGCGGCTCCCGTCCGACCGAAACCCGGAAGTCGTCAGGGATTTCCGTGTCCGAGACCCCCAGTTTCCGCAACATCAGGGAGACGGGCAGCCGGAAACTGCCCAGCAACAGTACGTCTTTCGGGTCCACCAGGGTCGGCTCGACGACCGGCCTGTCGCCGCGATTCAGGAAGGTCCCATTGGTGCTCCCGAGGTCCGTGACCTCCCATCCAGCCGGGGTTCGGCGGACCGAGAGATGCCGAACGGAGACCGTCGGCACATCCAGTACCAGGTCCGCGGACGGGTGGCGTCCTACCAGGAATGCGCGGCCCAGGGGGATGTCCGGCAGATCCCACAGCCGGGCCGTCGGCAGAGGATCGTCCGGAACCCTGTCGGGACCGCGGCTCATCGTTTCGTTCCCCGGAGTACCCGTTCCAGCGTCCGGAAATACGCAACCCGCTCCGACAGGGGTGGATGGGAGGACACCACGTCGTACAGGATGCGTCCGGTCTCGTCCTGCGGGGGCCGGTCCCGGTCCCGTCCAGCCAGACCATCCATCGCCTCGATCCCGGCCCCGGAGGAAAATCCCGCCAGGACGGCGAGGCACAGGCCCAGGCGATCTGCTTCGTATTCCTGGTCCTGATCGTACGTGAGGCGCATCAGGGAGGTCGAAATGGTCGCGGCCGTCTCCCCGAGGTCTCCCCCCTCGTCGCTCCCCAGGATCCGGCGGCCGATTTCCCTTCCGGCCTTCGCCGTCCGGAGCAGGGGGTCCAGATGGCGAAGCTCGGAATGGGCGATCTCATGGGCCAGTACGAGTGCCAGTGCATCGTCCGAACCCATCAGGCTTCCGAGGGGGCGGAAGAAGAACCCGGTTCCACCAGGACCCATGAAGGCATTCCCTCTGCGAGACTCCAGGACCTCGAAGTGGTAGTCCCATCGCCCCTGGCCCGGCAGGATCTTGCGCAGACGCTGGACGATGCGGGAGACCCGGTCCTGCAGGGCCCGGTCATCGGACGCGGGGTGGTTTCGATGCATCTCCGTGGCCAGGCGGCGACCGAACACCTGTTCTTCCTCCGGGGAGAGGGGACGTGTCGTGAGATCCACGGCCCGCTCCATGCCGGCACGGACCGCCTGTTTCCCTTGCTCGAAGGCGGAGGTCTGCCGACCGGCTTCTCGCCTGGGAGTGGCCGGTGGAGGGCTGCCGTAGCACCGGGTCAGCAGGTCGTCGAGGGTCTCGGCCCCTGCTGATCCTGCCGGGTGACCGACCCCTGGTCCGGTCGAGGCCCCCTTCCTGGCGATCTCGACGGTTCCCACGTCCACCGTTGGAGGGAAGAACCACAGGTTGCCGATCCCCGCCAGGAAGAGTCCCAGCCCGACAATCATCAGGGCCGTGGAGCGCCCGAACAATCGGCCGCGCTGCCGTCTTTCGAACCCGGAATCGACGGACTGGCGGTGCCCTGGATCGGGGGTTCCGTTTCCAGCCACATCGGCCGCATTGGCGAAGTACAGCCTCATCTCTCCTCCTTCCTCAGAGGCCCCTCCAGCGGAATCGGCCTTCGAAGGAGGCCTCTCGTTCAATGCCCCCGACGTCGACCACGACGACACCCTCGAAAGGGATCTCCTGGGGCGGCAGCCGGGAGATTCCCAGGAGAGAGACGCCAACCTCGAACATCTCCTGGCCGGTCATGGCGATCAGGGCTCGCGACGAAACCTCGAAGTCCCCCGGGGGGAATCGGGTCTCCTCCTCCAGGAGGAGGCTCGTGGCGATGGCCGATTGACCGGGAACCAACAGTCGCAGTTGCAGCCTTCTGGGGTGAACGGAGACCGGCATCGGGTTGTGCCCGTCCACGACGAGGTCCAGGGCGGGCCCATCCATGGAGAGGCCGAGGGCGACCTGGACGGAGTCCACCCGGAATGCCTGGAGCCGGACCCGCACCCACAAGGACCCCGCCAGACACAGGATGCCGATGGCCAGGATGATCCCGGCATGCCATCGCCTCACGTCCCCCGGCGAGCCCGCCCCCGTCGCGGCCCGAAACATCGAATCCCTGCCGCCTGAGTCGGGGCGGAGAATAGCACACTACGGTCGACCGTTCCCTGCGAAAGGGTCAGGTCCTTCTTGCTCCCCCCGGACTGGCCGGGTATCATCGCGCCAGGAGGGGAAGGGAGGGGCGATGAAGAGTGGAATTGCCGGTATCTGTCCCCACTGCGGGAAGGCCCGGGGCCCGATCGGGAGTCGCTGTCCGTCGGAAGAATGCAACTCGAAGGGATACTCCTTCATCCCGGAGACCTCCTGGAAGAAGGCGCTGGAATACGACCAGCGGCGTGGAGTCAAGCCCGACCAGATGTTGGGCCTGACCATCGACAAGTTCCTGCTGATCGGGAAACTGGGCGTGGGAGGCATGGGGGCGGTGTATCTCGCGCTGCAATCGGCCCTGAACCGGGAGGTGGCTCTGAAGCTCATTTCAGGGTTGCAGCATTCCCAGGAGGCCTTTGAGCGATTCAAGCGCGAGGCCCGGTCCATCGCGATGCTGGACCATCCGAACATCGTGAAACTCTACGATTTTGGCGTCGCTGAACTGCCCTTCCCGGTGCCCTACATGGCCCTGGAGTACGTGAAAGGCGGCTGCACCTTGCGCGCCCGATTGTCCGGCGTTCCCCAGAACTCTCCCGAGAGTTCTCTTTCCTTTCCGGAGATTCGGATCATCTTCCGCCAGGTGATGCACGCGATGCAGGAGGCGCATCATCTGGGAATCATCCATCGGGACATGAAGCCGGAAAACGTGATGCTGAGGGAGGTGGCCGGGAATCGCCACTTCGTGAAGGTCCTGGATTTCGGCCTGGCCAAGGCCGTCTCGGGGGAGTTGACAGGATTCGAGAAGGACCTGTCGATCGCCGGGCAGTTCCTGGGGACGCCGCAGTACGTCGCGCCGGAGCAGATTCCCGGCGGGAAGGCGGTGCCGGTGGACCATCGGGCGGACCTGTACGCGGTCGCGCTGATGATCTACGAGGCCTTCACCCGGAGAAGGCCCTACGACGGTCTGTCGGACATGGCCGTGTTGACGACGAAGAAGGCGAATGACCATCGACCTGAATCCCTTCCGGATTTTGCCAGGCTTCATCCTTCGATCCAGGCGTTCCTGGCCCGGGGACTGGCTCAAGACCCGGATCAGCGATTCAGCGATGCCTCCGAGATGTTGGACAGCCTGGAGCAGGCGATGGACGAGATCGAGGAAGCGCTGGGTCGTGCGTCCCACCAGGAACTGTTGCCTACCGAGAGAGTGGATTACCAGCCGATCGATTCCAGACAGCCCCCAGCGACGTCATCGAAGGTCTCTCCGTCGGAGGCGGGAGACCGGTCGGGGGGCGACAGCCGGATCCTGAAGCGCCAGCGGCAGCAGAGGTATCTTGGCTGGATGAAGGGCGCCGTCGTGATCCTCGGCGGGGTCGTCCTGGGCCTCGCCCTGGCACGCCTCCTTCCGACCCGGGACGGACCCAGGGAGACGGGGACATCGGACGTACCGGCGGTCACGGAGAGCCGGCCGACCTCGGAGGCATCGCGGCAACGAGCCAGCGGCTCCCAGGAGGCCACGACCCCGAAGACCGAGGAGAGCGCGGTCGGGGGCACCCAGGAGGCCAAGGCGGAGCACGAGGTCATGGTGCCGCCCCCTGCCAGGATCCCCCCGCCGGCTCCGGCATGGATCGAGGTCACCTTCGAGTCCGACCCTCCCGAATGCGAGGTCTTCTCCGAGGGGGAGTTCCTGGGAAAGACCCCCTTCGTGGCGAGGTTCCGGCCTGGCTCCGCCGAGCGGACCTTCGAGTTTCGCAAGGCGGGGTATGTCTCCAGGAAGGTGTCCAGGCGACCAGAGGCCGGGGTGATGGTGCGCGCGCAGTTGCCGCGGAAGATGAGGAACAGGGAAGTGCAGACCGATCGATTGCGATAGGGGTCAAATGGTCGCAAGGCCCTGGGACGACGGGGCCCTACCGGCTCCGGAGGGCCTTGTGGAAGTCCCTCCAGGCCTTCTTCTCCACGGGGGAATAGAGATACCCGGCCCGCTCGGCATCGTCGAGTCCCTTCCGGAAGAGGGGGTGCGTTCGCAGGGTCTGCTCCCAGATACCACGGGCCTCCTCCAGGCGACCCTGGCGGAACACGCTCAGGACCAGTCCCACCTGGTTGTCGGGGGAGTCCGCCTTCAATTCGAGGGCCCGCCGAAAGGATTCTTCGGCCTCCGCGGGACGTCCCTGGTCGAAACGGGCGAACCCGATGCCTCCCAGCAGTGCCGCGGAGGGCTGGCCCGATTCCAGGCAGACCAACAGGTCCTTCTCGGCTTGCTCCGGGCGTCCGGAGACCAGCCACACCATCGCCCGCAGATACAGGCCATCCGGGTCCTTGGGCTGTCGGGAGAGGAGGTCGGTCAACAAGTCGATGGCCGCGTCATACCGATGTTCGGCCAGGGCCTTTCGGGCCAGCAGCGTGGGGGAGATGACCTCGACGCCCACGGGCCCCCCACGGGAGGAGAGGAGGGTCCCGGCGATGTCAGGTCTTCCCAGGGTGATCCACGCGTCGGCGAGAACCATCCGGGATGATGCATCGAGGGGGCGCTTCGTCCGCATCTCCATCGTCGCGTGCCGCAGGACCTGGACTGCCAGGTCCCCGAGTCCTCTCCTGGCCATGGCCAGGGCGACCTGGCTCGCGATTGGGGGGCTGGACGGGAGCACCCGGGACCACTCGGAGCGATCCCGGCGGATCCAGGACTCGTACCCTTGCTCGACCAGCCAGACCGTCAGCATCCAGAAGGCGTCTCGGGCCTTCTCCATGCCGGGTTGCAGGGCGGCGAGACTGCCACGCCAGGCCTCCCGGGATTGCTCCGGTTGATGGACCAGCAGATGGTGACGGCATGCGACCTGGAGCAACAGCGGCATCTCCTCGGGGTCTTCTTCCCATCCCCCCAGCATTGCGAACTCGATGGCCTTTCCCGCAACCGGCGTTCCCACCTGGGCCTGGGCGAGGAGCGCGAGGGACCGGAGGACCGCATGGCGTGCCGGGGCATCCCGTTCCTTCCGAACCGCCAGGTCTCCGAGCCTTCTCACCAGCAGAACCTGTGCCTCCACGGGTCTTGGCTGCGAGAGGACCTCCTGGATGTCCTCGGAAGCCGGGGACCCCGAGAGGAGGTCCGTCAGGGCCGAGGTCAGCCCTTCCTGTTCCACACCGCGCTCCATCTCCAGCAACAGCCCTGCCTCGATCCTCAGGCCGAGGGAACAAGGGGCCTGCTCCGAGGAACGGGCAGCCCACAGGTTCAGAGCCGCCTGATAGGATCCCGTCTTCAGGAGGCTTCGAGCCAGTTCGCAGCGACGATCCTCCTGGCCTTCGAAGGGAGGGGGTTCCAGCAGGTATCCCAGGATCGCCTGTCGGGAGGCCTCGCTTCCGGGGACCTTCACCAAGGCAGGAATCTCTCGGAAGAATCGAGCCACCACGTGCGCCTGCTGGTGGGACACGAGCAGGTCCACGTCCGGTCCTTTCAGGGAACTCGCAACGAGCCATGCAACGAACCGGTTGAACGGGCACTCCTCCTCGGGGAGCCGCTGCTGCGCCTGGTCCAGCAAGGCCGCCAGGGGATCCGGGATGCCGGAGGCCAGGACGTGATTCACGGCCAGGCGCAGCGCGGAGCGATCCTCGATGGGGAACCTGGACAGGAAGTGTTCGTCTTGAAGCAGGGTGGAGCGACAGAGGGCCTCCTGCCCCCCCATCAGGGAGAAGACCTCCTCCAGGCGGTTCGTCGCCATTCCCGAGGCAAGCAGAAGGGTCTCTGCAGTGACCAGCGGGTTCGGGGTCGTCCCGGGGGCCCGATCCCAGGAGAAGTCCTCGGAGTCATCGCCTTCCAGAGAAAGGGTGTCGGTGAGCACCACACCGCTTCGTTCCGACGTTGGCGGTCCCTGTTCGTCCAGCAGTCCGGTCCACAACCCGGTCTTCCGCAAGGCACGGGCACTGTCCCTGGCCTCCCGGAAGGTCCGGGAGGAGTCCTCGACCAGCGAGAGGAACAGGAGATGACGTCTCGCATCCTCTCCCCAGCGCCGGATGGCGTTCTCGCCGTCTGGCGGCGATTCCGATGGAACAGGACAGAGTTCCCGCGCCCGCCGGACCTGTTCCGGGCTCGCGTTGCGTTCCTGTTCGACGAGGCGCAGGGTGACCCGGCAGAAGGTCCTCCGCAGCCGTTCCGAGAACTCCTGGCCCCTCCTGGATTGCTGCTGCCGGGCATGGCATGCGATCAGCGCCTCCGTGGCCGCATGAGCCTCTCGGATTCTGCCCGTCGAGATCGCCAGGCGCACGCGATCCAGCGTCCTGGCCTCCAGTTCCTGGTAGCCCCCGGGGTCCCGGTTCCTGGGGCAGTCCCGGATGACCTCACTGACCAGATCCGTCGTCTCTTCGGTCTCCTCCGGGAGGGCCCTCTCCGGGAGCAGCAGCAGGGGGGGCAGGGTCAACAGGAAGACGGCCGCAGGAAGGTGATGGCGCATCGGTCCTCCTCCGGGGGGATGCCACAGTCTATCACGGGGTTCCCTGCCGAGGAAGGTCCGGCCGGAGCGGGCCGTCTTCCGGGAACCTTCCCTGGTCGCGCCGGGCCGGACCAGGTGCTGGGATCAACCGTGGTCCTCCCGAGGTTGGACCGTTCCCGGCGGACGACGGGTTGCTCGCTGGCGGCTTGCGTGGCTCATCGCCGGGCGATGCGCCGAAGTCGGTACAACCCGCCGAGGGCCAGCAGGGCCCCCGACAGGCCCAGCATGCCGAGGACCAGGGAGTCCGCCACCGGCGTCAACCAGCGTCTGCCCAGCAGCCACCGCTCCCTGGCGTAGGCGACATTGCCCACGAAGGGCCGCGGATCTCCGTCCAGAGGGGTTCCATAGTGGCAGGGCGTTCTGCCATAGCGCTTCTGGAAGTTGTCATCGGCACCATTGACGAAGTCATTCATCAACTGGTGGTTTTCCGTGGATTTCGCGAGGGCATCCACCTCGCCACACAGTTCGTCCTCGCTTCGGGTCTCCTCCGGTCCTCGAGCCGAGGGACAGTTGCACAGTTCCCGCTGGCGGGCTGCGGGATTCGTCAGGGCATGGGTGACCACCAGCCCTTCGAAGCACCACTGGGTGATGATGGGCTTCGCAATGGGAGGTGCATCGAGTTTCTCCCGGTCCCCCGCGAAGATGGTTGGATTCATCTTGGCATACGGGATGATGCCGCCAAAGAGGATCTGGGGAATCAGCACGACGACGACCAGGGTCTGGGCCATCCGCACATTCTGTGCCACCGTGGAGATGGCCAGACCGAGCGTCACCCCGGCTGCGGCCGTCAGCAGGCCCAGGAGATACGACCAGTGAAATCCGGTCCGGATCTCCAGGATCCCAAAGGAAATGCCGAGAAACAGCAGGGTCTCGACAGAGGTCCAGAGCAGGATCACGATCCCCTTGGACAGCAGGTAGAAGAGCGGCGGGATGTCCAGGGGCGTCTCGTGCAGGAACAGGCGCCGTTCCAGTACGAATTCCGTGGAGCTTCCCATCATCCCCAGGAAGAAGACGACGATCGGAACCATGAAGAGAAACACTGGAAGCAGCGGGTTCGATCCCAGGGAGTAAGGGTCGGGGCTTCGAACCACCCAGGCCAGGATGATTCCCAGGAAGGGCGCGATGAGCAGAGACAGCACCAGCGAGAAGGGGTTGCGCATCCGGGCCAGGAAATTCCGCAGGACCAGGGACCCGAACTGTGCCAGGCGGTCCCGGATCGAAGCGGACGGGGAGACCGGCCTGCCCGTCCTGCAGGGTGACAACACAGCCTCCCCCATCGCATCCCGGAACTGGTGCTGGAATACCGCCTGCCAGTAATCCGGCGGATAGATGCGCTTCACTGATCTCCCGTGCCGCTCCTGGCACTGCTCCGCGTCTCGTTGCTCGAGGGTCTCCAGGATCAGGTCCGGATGCAGCGGGGATTCCTGGTTCTCAGGCGGCGTTCGGAACCGCACGCCGTGGGTCCGGAAGTACTGGAGACCCTCCTGGGGCTTTCCGAAGAAGGCCATCTTGCCTCCGACATCGAGCACCAGGATCTTGTGGAACAGGTGGAAGATCTCTGCCGATGGCTGGTGCACCACCACGAGGACGATCTTCCCTTGTCTTGCGAGGTCCAGGAAGACGTCGGCCAGCATCCGGGCATCGAATGACGAGAGTCCGGTCAGGGGTTCGTCCAGCAGCATCACGTCCGGTGACCCCACCAGTTCCATCGCCAGGCTGACCCGGCGCCGTTGGCCCCCACTGAGCAGGCGGTTTTCGGGACTGCCCACGCGATACGAGGCACGATCTTCCAGGGAGACCGTGGCGATGGCCTCCTGGACCCGCTTCTGCCGTTCCTCGCGGGACATCCGGGGATTTCGGAGTCGGCAGGCGAAATCGACGTTCTCCCGGACGGACAACTGGGGAAGGAGGACCTCGTCCTGTGGAACGAGGCCCACGCGGCTCATCTCTCCGGCCACCGGGACGTCCCGGTCGTCGATTCGGAGCAGGATGTCCCCCGAGGAGGGACAGCGACGGCCGGAGAGCATCTCCAGGAGCGTGGTCTTGCCGCACCCGGAGGGGCCGAGGATCGCAATCAGTTCTCCCCGGTTGGCCCGGAACGAGACGTTGTCCACCAGGATCTTGGGGTCTCTTCCACTGGGGACGCGGTAGGACAGGCCCCGAACCGTGAGGGCCGCCACCCGTCCCTTGCCCGGGAGCCCCTGGTCCGTCTCCATGGGTCGATCGGGAAGGGAGAGCATCGAGTCCGCCAGGCTCTCCAGGCGCACCGCCTGCCCCAGGGAGGAACCAGACTGGCCTGCCGATTCCAGCAGTTGGTCGATGTCCCCTGCCTCCAGCCGGTAGGGACGACATACGAGGCGAGAGGTGGGCGCGATTTCCAGCAGGACATGGAGGGGGACTGGCCGTTCGTCGAGGCGAACCACCGTTCGGGCCTTCCGGACCCGGAGGAAGCGCTTGTCTCTGACCTGGAACAGGGTCAGGTCGGCGGACGTCTCCAGTGGCACGGAGTCTCCTGGGCCAGTTCCGACGTGAACGACCCGGATCGACTCGGAAGCGATCTCCGGGGCGCTCCCCTGGGGTTCGATGCCCCAGAGGATCCACTGGAGGTCCGGTTCGGCGATGCCAAGTCTGGCGGCCAGTTCCAGGAGAAATCGTTCCTCGGCCCGGTCGATCCCGTCGTGGGCCGCGAAGTCGTAGCCCATGAGGATCAAGGCACACCGATCGGCACGGGACATCCCTTCGCAACGCTCGACAAGGCGATCCAGCAGGACCTGGCTTCCCAGCGTGGCGGAGTCCTGGAGACGCCGGATCACCTGGAAGACCTGCTGTTCGGGCAGACGCGAGGAGAAGGCATGGAACAGGGCGCTGAACTCCTCGGAGGAAAGGGACTGGTCGGCCCAGGCCAGTGCGGAGAACAGGTCGATCAGCAGGTCCAGATCATTCATGGGAGGCTCCTGGAGAATGGGGCGAGACGGGTCAGTCGCTTGCGGTCATCGCGGTCAGCAGCACCCAGTGGGCACCATCGGCGGAGGAATTGGCCATCTTGACCCCGATCCGGAATTCCCCGGTCCACCGAGGTGTCACCTGGACCACCGGGACGGCATCCGTCAGCACGTCCCGATCGATCAGGTTGTTGTTCTCGTCCACGAGGACCAGATCGAGGTCGTAGCAGTCCCCACATCCGGCCCCGATCAGGAAGTAGTGGACCCCCGCCTGGAGCACCACGGAGATGACGGTCATGTCGCCTCGGGCCAGGTATCCCTTGTAGACGACCGGACTGACCTGGACATTCGAGAATCTCTGCTGGATGCCCGCGGCGATCCGCCTTGCATTGCGGAGGGCGTCCTCCATCGATGCTCCCCCGGTCCTGGGCGTGAGAGTGACGGTGGAAATGAGCAGTGCCGCCATTGCGAAGGGTGCCAGGAACCGTCCTCGTTTCCGGCTCATGTCTTGCTCCTCCTGTTGGATGACCCGATGTCCATCCTCTCCGCCCTCAGTTGGCGGCACATGCCTCTGCAAGGAATCCCGACGCGATCCTCTGCATCTCGCCCAGGGCCTCTCGAGTGAAGGTCTCCTTGTAGGGGATGTTGAGGACCTGTTTCAGGCCCTGCACGGTCGAAACCGCCTTCGGGACGAGGGGCGAACTGCCGATCTGCCCGCCGATGCCTGACAGGCTCTGGGCGAAATAGGCAGCAACCGCCCCCAGGCGAAGGATCCCCGACATCTCCGGGTGATCCTGGATCGCCGCGGAGATCACCGCGATCACCTCGAGCCAGGCGCCGAGTGCCACCATGTCGGCCGTGGATCGATCGGCCTTTCCATCGGCCAGACCGTTGCGCAGGTCCCCATCCACCTTGCTGATGATCTCCCGGACCTTGTCCCAGGCTTCCGCGGCCTTGTCCGCCGGTGCATCCTTGGCCTTGGTGATGGCATCGGAGAGTCCGGCGGCCGAACTCCTGGCGATCTCCCCCATGCCCAGACGATCGGCCAGCCGAAGGAGATGGTCGGTCAGAATGACGGCGTCTTCCGCATTGCGATTCTGGACCGCGACAAGGAAGTCGGTGACCGTCTTGCCGGCCAGCAAGGCGGCCCGGGCTCGATCCTTGAAGTCGGGCAGGTCCTTCTGGACCTTGATCTCCAACGGCTTCTGGCCCGAGGAGGACGCCTGCTGGAAGGCCAGGAAGACCTCGCCGGGGGCCGGAACGAAGGCCAGGGTCGCCGGCCTGGCCAGCACCTGGGCCACATCCTCCGGCGTCATGGGGGACCCGGGGGCCTGCTCGGCCGGCGGGGTCTGGGGGGCCTGGGCGGTCGGAGCCGCCTTCTCGGCGCCAGCCTGACCTTTCGGCGGAGGCGGAGCCTTTCGGGCACATCCCAGCGCCAGTGCGACAGTTGCGGACAACAGCACGATCAAACTACGCATTCTGACCTCCTTGTCTTGTCCACGAAAGCCTGGACCCACCGTGGAATCGTCGTGTCCTGTCCGGGTGGACCTCCTTCAGGGATGGATGAATGGAACATAGGACAGCCCGCCGGAACCTGTCAACCGATCAGTTCGCGGGGCGGGATCCGTGATCGATTCGACTCGGGATCCCCATGCAACCGACGTCACACCGGGTCGATGGCCCCGTCGTGCCGATGCCCCCGGAGAGTCCTGGCAAGGCAGCACCGGAACTGGAGGTGGTCCGGCTGGAACCGCCCGTCGAGATGACCCGGGAATTCTCGGCTGGCGCCTGAAGAGGTAGGGTCGGGACGGCGGAAGGGGGTCCGGCGACAGGACAGGGCTTGCCTTTTCGGGGCGTCTCCAGCATAGACTCGGCGAGGCGACGCCATCCGGAGGGACGGGGGAGTCATGAAGCGAACCATGGCCCTGTTTCTGGTGCTGGTGGGGACCCCGGTCGTGGGTCGGGCCGGGGGGTTCTCGAACCCGGACTTCGGCATCCGCCGGATGGGGATGTTCGCGGTCACGGCGCGTCCCGACGACACCACCGCCGTCTTCCACAACCCGGCGGGCCTGACCCTGCTGGACGGCACCCACTTCTATCACACACAGTCCTGGTTCCTGATGCAGATGGGGCTGCGTCTCTACGACAGCCAGGGCGTGCTGCGCCCGGACAAGGAGATCCGTCCGACCTGGAGCGTCGGGGCAATCCCATTTCTGGGCTTCCAGAGCGACTGCGGCACGAAGGATTTCCGCCTGGGCTTCGGCATCTACGCCCCGAACGCCTACGGCGCGGCGCTCCCCGAGGACAGCCCGACGCGCTACTACGACATCCAGGCCCTCTTCCTGGCCAGCCGGGCCACCCTGGCCGCCGCCTACCGGGTCTCGGACATCTTCAGTTTCGGCGTGGCGGTGAACCTGGTCCACGTCTTCCTGACCAAGAAGTACTACCTGAACAAGAAGATGCTGCCGCTGCCGAACATCGCCAGCGACTCCCCGGCCTTCGATCTCCGCTTCGAGCCCGCCGAAAAGACCGGGGCCACGGACATGCTCATGGAGATTGACGGGCAGGACTGGACCTGGGCCCTCGACGCCGGGGTCCTGATCCGGCCCCACCCGACCTTCCGCATCGGAGCGGCCTTCTCGGGCGGGTCTCCCATCACGCTGGAGGGGCGGGTGAAACTGACCGGGAGCACCTGCCCTCCGGGGTCCACCGACTGCACGCTGAAGGGCCATCTGGGGGAGGTGCTCGCCGACACCCGGCACACGACCCGGATGCTGATCCCCTTCGAGTTGAAGGCCGGCTTCAACTGGGAACCCCTGCCGTGGTTCGAGTTCGGGATGGACATCTACTACTGGCACTACCAGTCCCTGCAGGAGCAGACGACCCACTTCCGGGAACCCCTGCTGGGGCTGATCCAGGACCTGCCGGACCAGAAGGACTACCACAACTCCTGGGCCTGGAACGTCGGGGTGATGTTCCGTCCGGTCCGGTCGGTGGACCTGATGATGGGCTACCAGATGGACTTCACGCCGATCCCGGAGCAGACCTACAGCCTGGACAACCCCTCGACGAACCAGAAGGGCATCAGCCTGGGGCTCCGGTGGCGGGTCGATGACCGGTGGCGCGTCGGCCTGGGCTACGTCCACAACTGGGCCAACCTGATCAACATCCAGCGGAGCGTCGGCAAGCCCCCGGCCAACGGCAAGGGCCATGCCGCGAACAACGAATTCGCCTTCGATTTCTCGTATCGTTTCTGACATGGACCCCGTTCCCCGGGACCTCGCAAGACGACTGGTGGCGCTGCCTCACCCCGACGTGCGGCGGGAGTCGCTCCGGGCCGCAATGCGGGCATGGGACGGAGAGTCGCTGGCCCACTGGCTCGGGTTCCTGGCCATCCGCCGGGGTCACCGGGACTTCCGCCCTCTCTGGCTCGACACGATCGTCCATCTCCTGATGGATGCGGAGGTCCTGGCGTCGGGGCGGGCCCAGGAGGTGACGGGACGCCTGGGGGCCCATCGCCTGCGGGTGCTCACGGAGTTCCTGGCGGTGGGGGAGACGGAGCGGGTCGCCGTGGAGGGCGTGGCCCCGAAATACGCCCTGGAGGAGGTGCCCCTGGGGACCCGGAAGTGGAGGGCTCGGGGCCAGAACCGCGAGACGCTGCGGCTGTTGTGCGCCGACCCGGACCCCTCGGTCCTGCGCATCCTGCTGGCAAACCCCCGGATCACCGAGGAGGAGGTGCTTCGCATCGCGTCCCGGCGGCCCCAGGTCCCCCAGGCCTTCCTGGAGGTCCTGGCGTCGGCCCGTTTCGGGGTCCGGGAGAGCGTGCAGGCGGCCCTGGTGTTGAACCCCTGGTGCCCCGTCCGGCTCGGGCTGGCCGTGATCCCCCTGCTGTCCCGGGCGTGCCTGTCCGACGTCCTCCGGTCCAGCGGACTGGCCCCCCGCATCCGGCAAGTCGCCGGGGAGATCCGGGACGCAACGCCTGGCGAGATACCGGTCTGATCGGCCTCCGTGGCCCGCTCGTCTCTCATCGATCGGGACCCGGGGGAACGCCTCCCAAGGAGCGGTCAGAAGCCCTGGTCCTCCTTCTCCCGATCGGTCACGGCAATGGCCTCCGCAAGGGTGATCCCGTCCACCCGGGCGGCCCAACGGGGGCGCGTTCCCGGGGGCGGTCCCAAGGGGAAGGCCTGCTCGAGGGATCGGAAGCCCTGGACCGGGATCAGGGAGATCAGCAGTTCGATCAGGCGCTGTTGCTGGTAGCGCACCCGGAAGGTTCGGGCCACCTCCCTCCGGACCGCGGGGTCCTCCAGGCCCTTCTGTTCCGGGGGCTCGCTGGCGGCGACGAACAGGACGTGCCAGCCATAGCGGCTTCGGACCGGCCTTGCGGCGAACTGTCCCGGGGGCGTCGCCACCACCGTCTCGACCACCGCGTCGTCGAAGAGGATCGACCCCTTCTGGAGTCGCCGCTCCTCGTCCCAGGCGAAGTCGTAGGCCTGGTAGGTCAGCCGTGGGGCAATGGACCGCCATCGTTCGGTCATCAGGGGGATGTCCTCGGGGTCCATGGGTTCGACCCGGACCCGCTCCAGCAGGCGGGGCATCGCCTGGGCCCCCTCCTGGAAGCAGGCCTGGGCGTCCGGCGTGGAGCATCCCGCCGGGTCCCCGGCACAGCAGATCCACTGGTAGTCCCGCACGCGGAGGATCCGGTGGTGATGGAAGCGCGTCCAGACCGCCGGGACCCGAAACCACTGTTCCAACTGGGCCAAGGGGATCGCGTCCGGCGGGAGGGACTCGTCCAGGCGGTCCTGGAGCAGGCGCATCACCAGGGCCTGGCGGAAGGTCTCCCGGGAGGCTCCCAGGACCCCCTCCGGGGTGCCCTGGGCCGCCTTCTGGGCGAGGGCCTCCCGGTCGATCAGGGTCTGGAGGACCGTCCTGGGATCGGCCTCGGGGCCGGCCTCCAGCAGGGCCCGGCGATACCGCGAGGCCGGGATGGGCAGTCCTCCCACCTCCGCGACCACCGCCTCCCCGGACCCCAGACCGGTCCACAGGGGCTGGTCGGACAAGGACAGGCGGGGCGGTTCCCCCTCCCCGGTCCAGGTCTCCATGGGCTTCCCTGCGGCACACCCTCCCAGGATGGCCGCGAGCAGGATTCCGCACCAGCGACCAGGGCCAGGGCGTCGGGACCGGAGGGGCCGGTGCCACCGGGCACGGGTCATGGGGCCGCCTGCCGGGCCGGGCAGTCCGGATCGGCGCCCCGCCGATCGATGCGCAGGTAGGGATGGAAGCAGTAGGTCGAGGAGAAGCCCTCGCTGCCCGCCGTCATGGGGATTCGGTGGCGCTCGGAGAAGTACCAGGCCGGGTCGAAGAACAGGGACCCCTGGGGCATCTGCTTGTAGTAGAAGTCCGGGTCCGCCACCGTGGGCTTCCAGGACCAGGCCCAGGGCGGCCGCCCGCCGGGCATCTGGGGGTCCGTCGTGTTCTGGAACGACGTCGGCGCCACGATGCCCCCTCCGGGGCGCCCGGCAGGGGCCTCGTAGGTGAACTGGCTGCCATAGAGGTCCGCCAGACGGTCCCGGCGGCTCCACCAATCCCGGAGCACGGACTTCAGGCCATATCCGATGGGATTGCCGGGATCGTTGGTCACCGGCCAGCCCTGGGCCCCCTTCTGGATCTCCGTCGCCACGCCGTCCACGAAGGCGAAGTGCAGGATCGACAGGCCCGACAGAACGCCCTCGTTCAACTGGCAGCGGAAGTCCAGCGTGCTCTCCTTGTTGGTCTGGACCCAGGCGCAGGACTCGTGGGTCCCCTTCGTGAGGTACGCCTGGTAATGGCCTCCGGGGAACAGGGTGGCCTTCGGGAAGACCCAGTTGACGCCGAAGTACTTTCGATCCTTGTCGTTGAGGTTCCCGTCGGGCTCCCCGCTCTCCCCGGCGGCGCCGTCCTTCACGATGCCCGACTCCACAGTGACGAAGGACCGGACGTCTTCCTTCGAGGCGGCGCCGAAGTAGGTCTCGACGGCGATGGGCTCCTCGGAGGGCTGCTTGGCCACGACGACGATGGACCCGGCCACCTCGTTGCCGAAGGAGGACGTTCCCTCGACGTGCCGCGGATAGAACCAGGCATACCGCAGGAACAGGTGGGACCGCGTCTCGACGACGTCCCAGTAGAGGGTCGCCGGAAGACGGGTGGCCCGGAGCAGGTTCTGGTCGTTGTTCTGGGCCTTCCAGTCCCCATCGAAGTCGAAGGAGGTCGGGTAGTCGAACTGCGGGGCCTGGGGGTTCACCGACTGGTAGATCAGAGGGGCGTACCGGGCCGCCAGGGCCTCGTAGTCCTCCAGGACTCCCGCGGCGGTGCTGAACCGGATCTCGGTCTGGTTCAAGCGGTTTCCGGCCAGGTCCTGGATGATGCTCGACAACACCACCTGGTACGGAGAGGCGGGGTAGTAGACCGTGGTGGGGGCCGGGGTGAAGGTCACGGTCCAGGTGGTCGGGTCGTAGGTCCGGGTCCCCTGGATCGGGTTGCCCTGGAAGTCCTTCACCTGGAAGGTGTCCGCGTCCACGGTCTGCTCGAACCGGATCGGTTCGCTGAAGGTGACCTTCACCAGGAAGGGGATCGGGACGTCGGTGGCGTCGTTGGCCGGATCGCTCCGGACCACCGTCGGCGGCGTGGTATCCCGCACGACCTCGCCGGGCGTTCCCTGGTCCGCCGGGGCCTCGTCGGCCTCGCCGGGGTCCTCCGGCTGCCCCGGATCGGCCACCAGGTCTTCCGGCGGGACGGAATCGGTCGACGGGTCCAGGGGCACCGTGGCGTCCGACGGCGCATCCGCAAGGGGGGTCCCGTCGTCGGTCGCGACGGACCCGGAGCCGCAGGAGAGTCCCGTCATCAGGACCAGGATCGATGCCAGCCGTCTCATGGATTCCCCCGCCAGCAGGCCTGGCAAAGCGTCGCAAAAGGCCGCGATCTTGTCAACGAGCCCCGCGCCTGGTGACGACGCCGGATCAGGACAGGGAAGCCGAACGAGGGCGCCGGAATCGGGTGACGTCCAGCGGGATCGGAAAGCGGGGCGATCTTACCCCGTGCCGGCATTGACGGCGCTCCGGGAGTGATTAGGTTCTGGCGGGTTGAGCGGCCGCCGAGAGGCGGCGGATGAACCGGGATTCAGAGAGGGAGGAAGAGGCGATGGAGCGCATCATCGGGATCGACCTCGGCACCACGAACTCCGTGGTCGCCGTGATGGAAGGGAACGAGGTCAAGGTGCTTCAGAACGAGGAGGGCGGCCGGACCACTCCCTCGGTGGTGGCCTACGACGACAAGGGCAACGTCCTCGTGGGGCAGATCGCCAAGCGCCAGGCCATCACGAACCCCGAGAACACGATCTTCTCCATCAAGCGGTTCATGGGACGGCGCCTCCACGAGGTGGAGAACGAGATGCGCCTGGTCCCCTACAAGGTGGTGCGCCAGGGGGAGGACAACGTCGGGGTGCAGGTCCGGGGCAAGGTGGTGACCCCGCCGGAGGTCTCGGCCCGGATCCTGATGAAACTGAAGAAGGCCGCCGAGGACTACCTGGGCGGGCCGGTCTCGAAGGCCGTGATCACGGTTCCGGCGTACTTCAATGACGCCCAGCGCCAGGCGACCAAGGAGGCGGGGAGGATCGCAGGGCTCGAGGTGATGCGGATCATCAACGAGCCGACCGCCGCCGCGCTGGCCTATGGCATGGACAAGAAGAAGGACCAGACCATCGCGGTCTATGACTTTGGTGGCGGCACCTTCGACATCTCGATTCTCGAGGTCGGGGACAACGTCGTGGAGGTGAAGTCCACCAACGGCGACACCCACCTCGGTGGCGACAACATCGACCAGCGGATCATCGAGTGGCTGATCGCCGAGTTCAAGAAGGAGGCGGGCATCGACGTCTCGAACGACAAGATGGTCCTCCAGCGGCTCAAGGACGCGGCCGAGAAGGCCAAGATCGAGCTCTCGGCGATGCTGGAGACCGAGGTGAACCTGCCCTTCCTGACCGCCGATGCGACGGGGCCCAAGCACCTCAACATCAAGCTGACCCGGGCCCGGCTGGAGCAGATGATGGCGGACCTGGTGGAGCGGAGCATCGGGCCCTGCCGGCAGGCCCTGAAGGACGCGAAACTGGAGCCGTCGGACATCGACGAGGTGATCCTGGTGGGCGGATCCACCCGGATTCCCCTGGTCCAGGAGACGGTCCGGAAGTTCTTCGGGAAGGAGCCCAACAAGTCGGTGAATCCCGACGAGGTGGTGGCGGTGGGGGCCGCGATCCAGGGCGCCGTGCTGAGCGGGACGGTGAAGGACGTGCTGCTGCTGGACGTGACGCCTCTGTCCCTGGGGATCGAGACCCTCGGTGGCGTGAACACCCGCCTGATCGAGCGGAACACGACGATCCCTTGCAAGAAGACCGAGGTCTTCAGCACCGCCTCGGACGGCCAGACCCAGGTGGAGATCCACGTGCTCCAGGGCGAGCGGGAGATGGCTGCCGACAACCGGACGCTGGGACGGTTCGTGCTCGACGGGATTCCTCCCGCGCCGCGAGGGGTGCCCCAGATCGAGGTGACCTTCGACATCGACGCGAACGGCATCCTGAGCGTCCACGCGAAGGACAAGGCCACCGGCAAGGAGCAGAAGATCACCGTGACCGCCTCCTCGGGGCTCAGCGAGGCCGAGGTCCAGCGGATGGTCGAGGAGGCCCGGAACCACGAGGCGGAGGACAAGCGGCGCCGGGAGGAGATCGAGCAGCGCAACCGCCTGGACACCCAGATCTACCAGGCCGAGAAACTGCTGAAGGAGCACCGGGAACGGATTCCGGTGGCGGACCTCAACGCGGCGGAGGCCGAGATCGCGAAGGCGAAGGAGGCCCTCCAGAAGAACGACGTGGCGGCCATCCGGGCCTGCAATGACAGCCTTTCCCAGGCCATGTACCGCATCGGGGAGGCCGTCTATCGCCAGACGGGGACCCCGGGAAACGGCTCGGGCAGCGATTCGGCCGCGGGCGGCGGGGACGGCAGCGGGGCGTCTTCCTCCGCCTCCAAGGACGGGGACGTCATCGACGCGGAGTACGAGTGACCGGGTCTCCCGGGGGAGGACGGTCCTCCTCCGGGGCGCCCGTCGATGCCTGCAACGCGGCCTCCACGAAGTCCGCATCCAGCACGATGGTCCTGCCGGCCAGTTCCGGTGCCCGGAACAGGGTCTCCTGGAGGACGTCCTCGAGGATCGTCCGCATGCCCCGGGCGCCGGTGTCGTGTTCCAGTGCCCGTCGGACGATGGCCCGGAGCCCGGACTCCTCGCACTGGAGCGTCACGCCGTCCTGGCGGAGCAGGTCCGTGTACTCCCGGATCGCGCTGTCCGGCGGCTTCACCAGCACGTCCAGCAGTTCGTCTTCCGTGAGGGCCCCCAACTGGACCCGGACCGGCAGGCGTCCCAGGAACTCGGCCAGCATGCCGTAGCGCAGCAGGTCCCGCTCCGTGATGGCCGGGGCCGGGTCCGGCGCGGCGGCACGGTCTGTCGCCGAGAAGCCCGGCGCGTTCCGCCGCCGCTGGTAGAGGTGCAGGTCGCTGAAGGTCCCGGCGCAGAGGAACAGGATGTCGGTGGTGTCCACGGGGACGAAGTCGTGCTTGGACCAGTGCTGGGTCACGTTGGTCGGCACGAAGACCTGTCGTCCCTCCAGCAGTTTCAGCATCGCCTGCTGGACCCCCTCCCCACCGATGTCCCGGTTTCCGGCACCGGTCACGGCCCACTGGCTTCGCCGGGCGATCTTGTCCACCTCGTCCACGAAGACGATGCCCTGTTCCGCCCGGGAGACGTCCATGTCCGCCTGGAGCAGCAGCTCGCCGATCATCACCTCCACGTCCTTGCCGTAGTAGCCCGCCTCGGTGTACTCGGTGGCATCGGCGATCACGAAGGGCAGGTCCAGGAACCGGGACAGGGTGCGGGCCAGGTGGGTCTTGCCGCATCCGGTCGGACCGATCATCAGGACGTTGGACTTGCGGACCCCGGTCATCGGGGTCCCGAGCATCCGTGCCCGGATGCGTTTCAGGTGATTGTAGGCGGCGACGGCCAGGGCCTTCTTGGCCCGGTGCTGCCCGATCACGTATCGGTCCAGTTCGGCCTTGATCTCCGCAGGGACCAACCTCTTGGGCAGTTCCCGGGTCAGGGTGGTCATCGGGGACTCCAACGCACCAGCAGAAAGGATCCTACGACCTGGAGGGAGGCCGCGTCAAAATCAACGAACCGGGGCCTCGGTCCCTGATCCGTCGCCCCCGGGGGCCCGGGTGGATGGGGCCGCTTCCGCGGAGGTCCCGGGGTTCCTGGAGGGGGTCTGCTCCGGGGGCCTCAGGCCGAAGGACCCCGAGACGGCCTGGCGCATGAGGGAGGCGAAGTCCAGTTTCCAGGCGCCCTCCTCCCGGACCAGTCGGGCCTCCACGGTCTTGTCCCGAGTCTTCACGCGCAGGGTCGCCTGGTCCCCGTCGACGTGCTCGTCGAGGACCTCCATCGACCCCTTCTGGTACCCTCGGCAGAGTTCGGTGAGGATGTGGAAGGTCCCCTGGCGGTCCTTCGGGACCATGCCCCGCAGCGCGTTGCTGAGGGCCTCCACCTGCCGGAGGCTCTCCTGGCTCAGGGCCGCCTTCATCCCGTCCAGGTGACACTGCTCCACCTGTCCGAGCCAGGACCGGAACGCGTCGGAAGGGGAGGGACGCCCGGAACAGGCGGCCAGACCGATGGGGATCGCAGCCAGGAGCAGCCACTGCCGGTGCATCGGAACCTCCCTCAATGGCGTTCGATCACGCCATCGATGACGCCGTATTCCCTGGCGTTTTCGGCCCCCAGGTAGAAGTCCCGGTCCGAGTCCCGGGCGATCTGCTCGATGGCCTTGCCGGTGTGTCGGGACATCAGTTCATTGAACTGCTGCTTCAGGTGGAGGATCTCCCGGGCCCGGATGTCCACGTCCGCCGCCTGGCCGCTGAAGGATCCCAGGGGCTGGTGCAGCAGGAACCGGGCGTGGGGCAGGGCGAAGCGCTTCCCGGGGGTGCCGGCGGCGCAGAGCAGTGCCGCGAACCCCGAGGCCTGGCCCAGACAGAGGGTCGAGACCGGGCAGCGGACGTACTGCATCGTGTCGTAGATGGCGAATCCCGAGTGGGCATAGCCCCCCGGGGAGTTGATGTAAAGGAAGACGTCCTTGTCCACCGCCTCGCTCTCGAGGAACAGCAACTGGGCGACGACGGTGCTGGCCACCAGGTCGTCGATGGGGGTCCCCAGGAAGATGATCCGCTCCTTCAGCAGACGGGAGAAGACTGTCCACTCCCGCTCGCCATGGGGGGTCTGCTCGATGACGGTGGGGATCAGGAGGCTCATGGGGTGACCTCCGCGGAGGCATTGTCCTCCGGGATCGCCTCGGGGCTCCCGGAGCGCTCGGTGGCCTCGGGTGCCGGTTCCGTGGCGGCGGGTTCCGCCGTTTCTCCCGACGTCACTGGCGCCGGGGCGGCCGGGGCCTGGACCACGGCGTAGCGGGTCAGCAGGTCCAGCACCTTCCGGATCCGGACCTGGGTGAACAGTTCCTGCTGGCGGGTGCGGTTCTGGGTGTAGTAGCGGTAGATCTCCTCCGCCGACTGCCGGGTCTCCTCGGCCATCCGGCCGATCTCCTCGGCGATGTCCTGGGAGGTGACCTCGATGTGTTCCTGGCGGGCGATGTTCTCGATGATCCAGGCCCGGTGGAGGGACCGGCGGGCCGCCGGCTCGGTCTTCTCCCGCGGGAGTTCAATGCCCGACAACTGGTCCGCGAGGTGCAGGTTCGAGGGACCGAGGGCCTTCATCAAGATGCGACGGTTCTCGTCGACGATGGCCTTCTCGAGGGTCTGTTCCCCCAGGTCGATGGGGTGCTGTTCTTCCAGTTTCAGCAGCACGCTCTCCAGGATCTGGTCCTTCCGGGCCGTCTGCCGCTCCTCTTCCAGGCGTTTCCGGAGGTCGGCCTTCAGGGAGGCCAGATCCGGATGGCCGAGGCGCCTGGCGAGGTCGTCGTTGGCGGCGGGCACCCGGCGTTCCAGCAGTTGGCGGACCTCGATGCGGGCCTTCACGATGCGGGGCTTCGGCGGCTCCGCCTCGGGGGCTGCCTCGGACTCGGGAGTTGCCTCGGCAGGTTCGTGCTCGGCGGCGGGCTTGGGTTCCTCCGGGAGGCGTCGGGCGGTGATCCGGCCGACGGCCCCCTCGACCTCGACCGCATCGCCAGCCTTCTGGCCCAGCAGGGATCGGGCGGCATCGGCCACCGGCTCGTCATCAAGGCCGACCTGGATGCGGGTCTCGAAGGGGTCGATCAGGGGGGCGCCGGTCTCCGGGTCCAGGAGGGCGACCTGGCAGACGGCGAGGTCGCCTTCGTGAGCCTCGGCGGCCTCCTCCTTTCCCTCGAAGCGGGCAAGCCGTTCCCGGAGATTGTCGAGGCTTCCCTCGACCAGGCCATCGTCCACGAGGGGCAGGTCGGGCTCCGGGACCTCGACACCGAGGTAGTCCTTCACCTCGATGTGGGGGAAGGTCTCGAACTCCACCGTGAAGGAGAAGGACCCATCGGGAGCAGGTTTCCCGACGTCCGGATCCAGGGAGGTGGAGGGGTGGAGTGAGTGGTCCTTCATCGCCGTGTCCAGGGCCGACTGGACCAGGTGATCCCGGACCTCCTGGTCGAAATCTTCTCCAAGGCGGCGGATCACCAGGTCCACCGGGGCCTTGCCAGGACGGAAACCCGGGATCGAGACCCGGCCCGCGTACTCCCGCCCCAGGCGCATCCGCTCCTTCCGCACCTCGTCGGCCTCGAACCGTCCCTCGATCCGGACCCGCTGCTGTCCCTGCTGCTGCACCTCGATCTTCATGCCTGGCCATCCTTTCTGGGAAAGGCTCCCTGCACCCTGGCAAAGAGCGGCCTACCCTAGCAAAGGGGGCTCCATTGTGCAAGGCGCCCGGCTGCGTCTGACTCCCCTGGACGAGGGGAGGGGCTTCGCTTCTCGCCCCGCGCCGCACACCGGTCGCGGCGTGCCCTTCCCCGGGGCGTCGATTGCGGCCTCCCGGTCGTGGTGGCCTTCCTGCACCTGGTGAAACGTTCGTGGATTCGGGGGGATGATCGCGATCCATGGGTGAGCGTCCCCAATGAGGTAGCATTGGACGGGTCGATCCGGGAGAAGGAGATGGAGGAGCACCTGGAGGCAGGGTTCGGAGAGGCGGAGTTCACGCCGGCAGGTCCGGTGCCCCTGGCGGGGTACACCCACTGGAAGGACCGCATGTCCACGGGGGTCCGGGACCCCCTCTTCGCCCGGGCTCTGGCGCTCCGGGGAAACGGGATCACCGTCGTGCTGGTGGCCTATGACCTGTTGATGGTGACCGAGGACCTCTACCAGGGGGTCCGATCGCGCCTGGCGGACACCGGTGCCCGGGTCATGGTCCACGGGACCCACACCCACTCCTCGGTCGGGGGGTTCTGGAACTCGTTCCTGGCACGGCGCTTCCTGGGGACCTACGACCCGGGGATCGTCCGGATGCTGCTGGATGCCGGGGAGCGGGCCGCCCGGGCCGCCCTCGGGAACCTGGAGCCCGCCGAGGCCCTGGCGGCGTCGGCGGTCCTCCCGGGGCTCAACGGCAACCGCCGGGACCCCGCCGGTCCCAAGGACGAGGAGATCACGGTGCTGCGGCTGCGGCGCCGCGACAGCGACGGAATCCTGGTGTCCTATCCCGCGCACCCGGTCATCGTGGCCGAGCGGGACCATCATCGAATCTCGGCGGACTTCCCGGGAGAGGTGGTCCGGATGCTGCGGCAGGACTGGGACTTCGCCGTCTTCGTCCAGGGGAGCCTCGGGGGCGTGGACGTCCTGTTCCCGGACGATCCGGCTGTCTCGGCCGACGACAACCTGCAACGGATGGCCTCGCCGCTGGCCACCGCGGCAACGACCCTGGCCCGGGGGGCGGAGCCGGTCGGGGAAACGCTTCGCTGGGAGTCCCAGGAGTGGACCCCGGGCCCGGTGGACCCGCGGCCGTTCTTTGAGGACCAGTGGCAGGCCCGGGTGGACCTCCCGTTGCGATGGCTGCTCAGGCGACTGGTGGCAGCGGTGCCCCGGAGGGGACGGGTTCAGGGCCTCCGGGTCGGCGGCTTCGGGGTGGTGGGATTCCAGGCGGACCTGGGGGTCTCCATCGGGCTGGAGGTGAAGCGGATGGCCCGGGAACGGGGGATCCGGTTCCCCATCGCGGCCTCCCAGACCGACGGGTACCTCGGCTACCTTCACCGGGCCGAGGACTACCGCCATGCGCCCCCCGAGAGTCACCGGGGCATGGCGGTGTACGAAAACGCGATGAACTTCTTCGGCCGCAGGACCGGCGAAGAGGCCTTGGAGGCGGCCCGGGCCGTCATCGGGCGCCTGGCCTGAGGGGGCTTCGTGGACCCGCGAGGGAACGGGGAGGTCCGAAGGGGTGGAACCGGGGGTTCCCCCGGCGAGGAGGACCCGCAGCGGGTGGCCGCCCGGGTGATTCGGGACCTCCGCCTGCTGGCCCGACGGGCGGCAGTCGAGGCGGGACTGAGTCCCGGCGAGCGCCTCCCGGAGGCCCCGATCCGCCTCTCCCTCTCGCTTCCCCTGGACCCGGTCGAGACGACGGTGGGGGTCGAGGCGACCTCCCTGGTCCAGGACGTGGCCCGTGCCGTCCAGGGGACGGTCCGGGAGTTCCTGGCCTTTCGCCCGGGAAGGGTCCACTGCCTGCAGTGCGGGACCTCCGATTGCCCTCACGGAGCCCCCGGGTCCGACACGATGGTCCTTTCCGGATACGGGCCGTCGGGAAAGCCCCGGTTCCTGGAGTTCGCGCACCTGCTGCTGGATCGAGGGGACCCTCGGGCCGGGTCCCTCTTCGGGGATCGGCCCCGGGTGGTCGTGCTGCGGCTGGATGCCCAGGACCTGCACCGGGACCTCCTGTCGCCTCCTCCGCCGGACGTCCCGGTCCGGATCCTGGGGCAGGTCTGCGCCGGACCGCTGGATCGGGACGACCTCCTGGAGGGGGAGGGCCGGGACCGGTTCGTGCTGAGCCTCCAGGTGGTGGAGACTCGGTCGTCCGAGGGGAGAACCCGACTGCGGTTGAACGTGCTGGGCGCCGACGTCGAGGTGCTGTCGTCCTGGGGGAAGGCCACTGGGCGGGACTCGGAGGAGCGGGTCCGGCGACTGGTCCGGGGCATGCAGGGGCGCCTCGATGACCTGGGGCGCCGGGCCGCCCGGGAGAGGCGCCGGGGGGGCGCGATGGACGTCGAGGGGGCGGTGTCGGCCCTGCTGGAACGGGTCCGGGCCGAGATGGAACAGGCCTGGGGCGGCGATGCCGCCCGCACCCGCCATGCCCGCAGGAGACACCTGGACGGGGACCGGCCGACGGCCCTGGCCCTGGCCGACGCCCGGGAGGCCTCGGAGGACCGGCTCCGCTGGGACCAGGATCGGGAGACGGTCGTCGTGCTGGGGCCCAGGGGTCGTACCCACGTCTTCACCGTTGACGGTCGCCACGTCACCAGCATCGTCCGAAGTCCGGGGGAGGATCGACGGAAGGAGACCCGGCAGCGATGGCGACTGCTCACGGCGGCGGAGATGGCCCGCTTCCGGCAGGCGGTGTCGCCGGAACGCCGGGAGGGCTCCGGGTAGGACCGCCCTGGGATCGGGGACGGACCGGAATCAGAAGTTCGTCGCCGCGGCGATGCCGTCGGTCCCCGCCGTGCCCGGGTTTCCGATCGACGCGCCACCGGACCCTCCGGTCCCGGGGGAACCGACCAGCACGGTGTTCTGCGCGACATAGGCTGCGAGGCTCACCGGACCCTGCCCCGAGGCAAAGATGCCGTAGGACGGGCCCCCGCAGCCACCGCCGCCGCCCTCCCCGTGGCCCCCGGCGCCGCCGTTGCCTCCGGCGCCTCCCGGGGCGGCACACTTGGCGGTCACGTAGTCCCAGGCCCCGCCGTCGCCTCCTCGGCCCCCGGGGCCTCCGGACCCGCCGTTGCCCCCGGACCCGCCATTGCCTCCCAGGCCGCCCCGGATCAGGTTGCCGGTCAGCACCGGTACCGAGGCGGGGGGACTGTCCCAGGTCAGGAAGACCCCGAAGGACCCTCCTCCTGACCCGCCGCCCCCTCCGCCGAGACCTCCGCACCCGCCGGACCCGCCACCGCCCCCGGTGCCGCCAATCTGGGTCCTGGCGGAGCAGGACGAGGCATTCCGTGCCCCTCCGCCGGCTCCGCCGCCGCCACCCCCGGAACCGGGGCTGCCGGCGATGCCAGGCACCCCGCTCCCGGGCACCCACAGGCCCCCGGTCACGCTTCCGGCGATGGCGCACCCGTTCGACCCGGGGCTCGCCCCGTCGGTCCCGTCGGCCCCGTCCCGCCCCCGGTTTCCGACCTCGCTGCCGGCCGACGGCTGGTGACACTCCCCGTCGGGGGGAATCGTGTTGCAGGCCCAGGCCTCCCGGTCATAGCCTCCCAGGCCTCCCGACCCGGCGCCGGGCCCGTTGCCGGGGGCGCCGTTCTCGTAGGCCACCGGAGCGGCGTTGTACACCGGCGGACAGGTGTTGCCTCCGCCGGCCCCGCCGCTGACGGACACGGCCCCGCAGGCCAGGGCCCCTCCGGCCGCACCAGGCCGAGGCAGGGCCGGGACGATGTTGGCGCAGTTGGTCACCGTGGTCCCGAACGACGGAGCGCCGGCGCTCCCGGCAATCCCATCGGTCCCATTGACGCCGTCGGCGCCCCGGGTTCCTGGGCCCCCGACGCCGCCCTCCAGGATGTTGCCGGAGACCACCAGGGCATCAGTGCTGTTGCGGATGTACAGCGCGTAGCTGCTGGCCCCGACCGTCAGGACGTTCCTGCCGAGGATCGTGAAGCCCTCCAGCACGGTGGACCCGGGGGTGCCGGTGATCCCGATGGCGTTGACGGCCCCGGGGGCGATCGGCGTGGGGTCCTGGCCCCGGATCACGGTGACGTGGATGGACGGATCCCGTTCCCAGGTGATGGCGTTGTAGCCGCCTGCCAGCGAGATGCCCGGGACCAGCGTGACACTCTCGGCGTAGAGGCCGCTGGAGACGAGCACCTTGTCCCTGGCGCCGGCCTGGGCCCGGGCGATGCCGTACCCGATGGAGGCGCAGGGGGTTGTGAAGGCCCCGCAGGAGGGGTCGTCGATGCCCCCGTTGGCTGGCGTCGAGACGTGGACGGCCAGGGGGTCCGGCACGAACTCGCACCCGTCCTCCAGCACGCCGTTCAGGTTGAAGGCCCCGTCTCGGCACTGGAATCGGCACTGGGGGGTCGCCGGCCCCGAGTCGCAGAGGCCGTAGGCGTTGGGAAGGGCATAGAGGGCCGTGCAGTCCGTGAAGCAGTTGCCGCAGGCCGTGTCCCGCCAGTACTTGCCATCCTGCACAAAGCCGTCATCGGTGAGGCCATTGCAGTCGTCGTCCAGATAGTTGCAGACCTCCTGCCGGGGGCTTCCAGGGACCGCGTTGCAGGACACCCCGAGGCCGGTCTCGGCGCAGGCCCAGGTCCCGGTCTGGAGGCACAGGCCCTGGCCTGCGGTGCAGACGCTGCCCTTCTGGGGCCAGTCCTCGTCTGTCAGGCCGTTGCAGTCGTCGTCGAGGTCGTTGCAGGACTCGGCGACCGGGATGCCGGGGGTCGCATTGCACTCGGTGCCGGACCCGTCTTCGCGGCAGGCGACCACCCCGTTTCGACGGCAGGTCCCCTGTCCGACCACGCACGCCTGTCCCCGGGTCGGCCAGTCCTCGTCGATCTGGCCGTCGCAGTCGTCGTCGCGGTCGTTGCAGACCTCCTCCCTCGGTGGGATGACCGGGGCGTCGCACTGCAGGTCCAGGCCGTCCTCGGTGCAGGTGAAGACCCCGGGGACCCGGCACTCCCCCAGTCCCCGGAAGCAGGGCTTCCCCTGGTCCGGCCAGTTCTCGTCGATCCGGCCGTTGCAGTCATCGTCGATGCCGTTGCACCGCTCCTCGGAGGGAGACCGGGGCGTTGCGCCGCAGCGGACTCCGGACCCCGACGGGTCGCACTGCCAGGTCCCGGTGGCCGAGCAGGCCCCCTGGCCGACCGTGCAGACGGAACCCAGGGCCGGCCAGTCCTCGTCGGTGAAGCCATCGCAGTTGTCGTCGAGCCCGTTGCAGGACTCGGGGGCCGGGGTGCGGGCGGTGCATCCCACCCACCCTGTCGAGGGGTCGCAGGTCTCGACGCCGCTGCACGTCCCGAAGGCGTTGACCAGGCGGCAGACCCGCTGGGACCCGGCGCTGGCCTGCGTGCAGTCGCAACTGCGGCTGAGGGGCACGCACTGTGCGACGCCCGGTTCCAGGTCCAGGCACTCGTACCCCGTCGGGCATTCCGTGCCTTGCGGCGCCTCCGGGGAGCAGTCCCGCCCGCAGAAGCGCTGCTCTCCAAAGGTGAGGCACCGGTCCGTTCCGAAGCCGCAGTTGGCATCCTCGGTGCAGGGCAGACACAGGTTGCTGAGGGCCGGCGAGCAGACCGACGGGGCCACCTTGATGTAGCCGTCCTGGCACCGGGCCACCTGGCAACTGGGAGGGTCGCTCTCGGCGGCGCAGAAGACCTCCTGGGCGAAGGGAATCCTTCCCTCGCAGGAGTTGTTGCAGGCGCCACAGTGGTCCATCGTCACGTAGCGGCCCTGGGGGTCCACGAAGTCCTCGTCCACGAGGTCGTCGCAGTCGTCGTCCAGGTAGTTGCAGGTCTCCGGGGAGGGCATCCGCCCGATGCAGACCCATCCGTCCTCTCCCCGGCAGACCGGGGTTCCCGGACAGGACCCCACCCCCGGGACCTCGTTGCGGCAGGTCGCCTCCGGGGGCACCGGCTGGTCGTCGGCCACGCCGTTGCAGTCATCGTCGATCCCGTTGCAGGTCTCCGGGGCCGGCTCCCGGGCGGTGCAGCCCACCCAGCCCGCGGCGGGGTCGCAGGTCTCGAACCCCAGGCAGGTCCCGATGGCGTTCTGGCGGACGCAGGGCCGCGCCTGACCGTCGGTGAGGGGCCTGCACGAGCAGGTGCCGTTGCTCGGTCGGCACTGGCGGGTCTCCTGGCCCCCTTCCCGGGTCGTCGTCACGCAGTCGTAGCCGTCCGGGCAGGCAGCACCGGAGCAGTCCCGGCCGCAGAACCGCCCCTCGTCCAGTTCCAGGCAGACGCCGTCGCCGCACTGGAGGTCGTTGCGGCATGCCCGGCAGAGGTTCGCCCCGGCTGGGGAGCACAGGGACTGGACATCGGACCCCACCGTGTAGGTCCGACAGTACCAGCCCTCGGGGCACTCGGTCACACAGACCTGGGTGCACACGAATCCGTCCACGCCCTCGATGCAGTAGCCGCTGATGCAGTCGTTGTTGGACTGGCAGGGCGCGCCGGTCGTCCCGGGGGACGGCGGGACCTCCCCGGTCTCCGACACGGTCTCGTCGGGGTTCGCCGGATCCGGGCGCCCGTCGGGACTCTCGCCGTCGGGGGGCATCCCGGGGTCTCCCTGGACGTCTCCGGGCATCCCGTGGTCTGACAGGCACCACAACTCGAGGGACAGGGGGCCCTGGCCGCCCTCGCAGGCGATCCACCAGGGCAGACAGAAGACGATCCATCGGAGTCCTTGCTTCATCGGCGGCTCCTGCAAATGGTGCCTCTTGCCTTGCGTGCCAGGGTCAAGGATAGGGCCCCGTTGGGGAAAACACAACGAAACCACGGAAATCCCGTTGGACTGGCCGCGGAATCCCGCTAGACTCCCGGCGACCGGAAGGGGAGGGGTCCCGATGGCCCGCGGGTCGATGTCGGGGTGGATCTGGGGGTGCTTGTGGTGGGCCGCCTGCACCTCGGCGGGAGGGGGCGGGACCGACGTCCCTGCCGGGGACGTCCCGACGCCGGACGCCAGGGACACCGGCGATGTCCCCGAGACCCCGCCGTCCCCGGGGGGCTGCGGACTCGAACCCTATGTCTGGAGGATGCCTCCCGAGGTGGGAAGGCTGGTCTCCTGGGAGGAGGACCCCATGTGGGCCCAGCCCCGGGAGGTCCTGGAGGGGGCCCTGATCGGGGCCGGTTTCGGGGCCATCGCCCCGCTGGATTTCGGCACCCGGGTGTACCGGATGCGGTACCTCACCCAGGACCGGGGGACGCCGGTGGAGGCCACGGCCCTGGTGGCGGTGCCTCAGCCTGAGGACGGTGGCCCCGGGACCTACCCGATCATGCTGTCGTTCCACTGGACGACCGGCATGAACGACTCCTGCGCCCCGTCCCGGTCCATCGAGGGGACCAGTCTGGCGGCGATCTGGGCCGCCGCCGGCTACATCACGGTGGCGCCGGACTACCTGGGCATGAACGGGTTCGGTGATCCCTCGGGGCGGATCCATCCCTATCTGGTCGGGGAGCCGACGGCCATCGCCGCATGGGATGCCCTCCGGGCGGCGGAGGAGTTGCTGGGGGGGGCGATCGCCGATGAACCGGCGCGGCCTGCCGGCCGTCGCGTCGTGCTCTGGGGGGCCTCCCAGGGAGGCCACGGGGCCCTCTGGGGCCATCGGCTGGCCCGGTGGTACGCCCCGGAATACGAGGTCGCGACGGTCGTGGCCTCGACGCCGCCGGCGGACCTGCTGGTCGAGACCCGGGATGCGATCCTCGAGGATCGGGCCGGCCTGCCGAACGTCGCGGCCTTCCTGGTCAGCGCCGCCGACTGGTACCGGCAGGACGAGGCCCTCCAGACGGTCTTCACCGACCAGGACCCGGACCATTTCCGTGCTGCGTTCCCCGAGGCGGTGCGGCAGCGGTGCGACTTCTGGGCGCCTCTGGAGGGGGCCTCCTCCGGGGACGTGTTCGAACCGGCCTTTCTGGAAGCGCTTCGGCAGGGGACGTTCCCGGCCCCCTGGGACTGCTTCCTGTCGCGGAACAGTCTGAACCGGACCACGGTCCCGCCGGGGACGCCGGTGCCGATCCTCTTCGTGCTGGCGGAGAACGACTCCCTGGTCCACACCGCCGCCGAGCGCGAGGCGTTCCAGGACCTCTGCCGCCAGGGGGAGTCGCTGGTGATGCTGGAGTGCGCGGGGGCGACCCACCAGCAGGGGTCCCTCTGGTCCCTGGGGGAGCAGAAGCGGTGGATGGCCGACCGGCTGCAGGGGATTCCGGTGGAGAATGCGTGCCGCGTGCAGGCCCCGGTGCGCTGTCTCGGGACTCCCTAGGCCTCCCGGAGCGCTACCGGGAGACCCGCCGTCGCTCCTCCTCGGCCAGCACGGCCCGCATCTCCCGGACCGCCGCCTCCAGCCCCACGAAGACCGCCCGGCTGACGATGGAATGGCCGATGTTCAGTTCCTCCACCTGGGGGATGCGGGCGATGGCCCGGACATTGCGGTAGTCCAGTCCGTGCCCCGCGGCCACCGCGATTCCCCGGCGGGCCCCCTCGGCCACCGCGGCCCGGACGCGACGCAGCTGTGCGTCTCGCGACGCCTCGTCGGCGTCGGCATAGAACCCCGTGTGGATCTCCACCTGGGAGCATCCCATCTCGACGGCTGCCCGCACCGACTCGGGGTCCGGGTTCAGGAACAGGCTGACCCGGATCCCCGCATCCTGCAGCCGCCGGACCACGGCGGCGACCTCCCGCTCGCGCCCCAGGACCTGGAGGCCCCCCTCGGTGGTGCGCTCCTCGCGGCGCTCCGGGACCAGGGTCGCCATGTCGGGCCGGACCTCGCAGGCAATCGCCACCACGTCCTCCGAGGAGGCCATCTCCAGGTTCAGGGAGGTCTGGACCGTCTGCCGCAGGATCCGGAGGTCCCGGTCCTGGATGTGCCTGCGGTCCTCCCGGAGGTGCACCGTCACCTGGTCCGCTCCAGCCAGTTCCACCAGAGCCGCCGCGAGCACCGGGTCCGGGTACCGGGTGTCCCGGGCCTGTCGCAGGGTCGCCACGTGATCGATGTTCACGCCCAGTCGGATGCGCCGCATGTCCGCTCCCCTTCCCGGTCCCGGCCTCAGGCCAGGATCCCGTCCTCCCCCGCCGCCTCCAGGATGCGCCGGGCCCATTCCTCCACGATGCCCTTGTCCTCGCCCTCCACCATCACCCGGATCAGGGCCGAGGTGCCCGAGTAGCGGACGTTGACCCGTCCCCGCCCCGCCAGCGTCGCCTCGGCCTCCCGGCAGACCGCCTGCACGCGCCCCAGGGTCTCCAGCGGTGGCTTCTCCCGCACCTTCCCCGAGAGGACGACCTGGGGAAAACGCTGGAACGAGGAGGCCAGGTCCGACAGCCTCCGGTCCTCCAGCAGCATGACCTCCAGCACTCGCAGCGCCGACAGGATGCCGTCGCCGGTGGTGGCATGGTCCAGGAACAGCAGGTGGCCCGACTGCTCGCCGCCCAGGTTGTATCCGCCCCGGGTCATCTCCTCGACCACGTAGCGGTCCCCCACGTCGGTCCGGACCAGGCGCAGGCCCATCTGCTGGAGGGCCAGTTCCAGGCCGAAGTTGCTCATCACGGTGCCCACCACGCCGCCGCCCTTCAGGGCCCCATGGCGGTTCATGTGGACCGCGCAGAGGGCCAGGATGGCGTCGCCGTCCACGACCTCTCCCCGTTCGTCCACCAGGATGGCCCGGTCCCCGTCACCGTCCAGGGCCAGACCCAGGTCGCACCGGTGCTCCAGCACCTTCCGGGCCAGCATCTCCGGATGCAGGGCCCCGCAGTTCTCGTTGATGTTGGTCCCGTCAGGGGCCGCCCCCAGCAGGACCACCTCGGCTCCCAGTTCCTCGAAGACCAGCGGCGCGACCCGGTAGGCCGCTCCGTGGGCGCAGTCCACGGCGATCCGCAATCCCGTCAGCGAGAGGTGCCTCGGGAACGTGGACTTCAGGTGCACGCAGTAGCGCCCGACGGCGTCGTCGATGCGATGGGCCCGGCCAAAGTCCTTGCCGGTGGCCGGGGGAGGCAGTTCCTCCGGGTGGTCCATCAGTCGCTCGATCCGGGCCTCGACCTCGTCGGGCAGTTTGAAGCCGTCGGCCCCGAAGAACTTGATGCCGTTGTCCTCGAAGGGGTTGTGGGAGGCCGAGATCACGACCCCCGCGTCGGCCCGCATCCCGACGGTCAGGTAGGCGATCCCTGGGGTCGGGATCGGCCCCGACAGCAGCACGTCGGCCCCGGTCGAGACGATCCCGGCGGCCATCGCCGTCTCGAACATGTATCCCGACAGGCGGGTGTCCTTGCCGATCAGGATGCGCTTGCGGCCCTTCCGGCCCGCGAACATCGCCGCGGCGGCCTTCCCGAGCGCCAGGGCCATGTCCGGGGTCATCGGGGCGACGTTGGCCACGCCCCGGATCCCGTCCGTACCGAACAGTCTTCTCTCGGCCATCGGGGGACTCCTTCCTTCCACGAGTCTCAGCGTCCCTTGGGGCGCCGGCGTTCCTCCACTCCCGGGCCCGACAGGATCAGCGACACGGAGCGGGGCGTCATCGTGCAGAGCAGGTCCTCGGGGCGCTTGCAGAAGGGCCGCAGTCCATCGTGCCGGGAGACCTTCGTGTCCAGGTCCGCGATGTCCAGCACGACGGAGACCGGCAGCACCTGCTGGCTGACCTTCCGGAGCGTCGGGACCGGTCCCGTCAGCGTCACGTCCACGACCGGCGGATCGACCTGGCACTGGAGGTCCTGGGGGCAGTTCAACACCTCGACCTCCACCCGGTTCCGCACGTCCCGTCCCTGGGCCACCTGGATCGGCACCTCCATCTGGACCGGCACGTCCTCGACGTAGAAGAACGGGATGGCCGGCTTCTGGACCTGCACCTGGACCCGGGAGTCCCGCTCCATCGCCGAGACGTCCACCGGCAGCGTCGCCAGCGCCTCGAACCCCTTCAGCGCGCTCCGGGATCCCCAGACCCGGACCTGTCCCGGGATCACCCGGACCTTCTCCCGGAGGACGACGTATCCCTCGGGAGGCTGGCCCACGAGGCTCGGACGCACGGGGACCATGCGTTCGGCCTTGGGCTCCAGGGCCACGGTGAACTCGGCGGGGGAGATGGACAGGATCGAGAGTCCGGACACCCCCAGCACACGCTCGACCTGGGTCCGGTCGAAGGCGAACATGGCCCCATCCCGGTAGCCCCGGAGGTCCACCAGATACGGGGCCGGCTTCTTCTCCAGCACCCGCACCAGGCGGCTCCAGCGGTCCCGGATCCGGACCCGGACCGACGACGGGATGTCCCCGACGAAGACGGAGTTGTCGTCCAGGTTGGACAGGGTGACCGGGATCTCGATCTCGACCTCCTTGCCCTTGTCCTCCCGGACGAAGACGAAGAGGGCAATGGCGATGGCCATCGACAGGGCCTTGAGGCCCAGGTGTTCCGTCAGGGCCCGGCGCAGGGCCCCGGGCCGTCGAACCGTTCGGCTGACGGTCGAGGCGGATGTCCCGGACGGCGGGTGTCGGTTCCGATCGTCAGCCATCGCGTTCCTTCCGTGCCTTCGGCCCGAAGAGTCGCAGCAACTCGCTCCGTAGCAAGTTGCCGTCCAGGTTCCGTTTCAGTTCCCCGTGCTCCGCCAGCGAGATGATCCCCGTCTCCTCCGAGACGATGATCACGACGGCATCGGTGGACTCGGTGAGGCCGATGCCGGCCCGGTGGCGGGTTCCCAGGGACTTGTCCAGGCTCGGGTTCTCGGTCAGGGGCAGGAAGCAGGCCGCATGGCTGATCCGCCCCTCGCTGATGATCACCGCGCCGTCGTGGAGGGGGTTCTCGTGGCTCGGGATGAAGATCGAGAAGAGGGCCTCGTGGGTGACCCGGGCATCGAGGGGGATGGCCTCCTCGGTGTAACTGGTGAGGTCCGCCTCCCGTGCCAGGACGATCAGGGCCCCGATGCGCTTCGAGGACAACCGGGTGACCGCCTGGATCACCTCGTCGTAGAGCGAGGGCGTGCCGTGACGGGCGATGCCCACGAACAGCGGATTCTTGCCCACCTCCGAGAGGGCCCGCCGGATGTCCGGCGCGAACAGCACGATCAGCACCAGGATGAAACTGCTGACGAACTTCTCCAGGATCCAGTTCACGGTCGTGAGGTTCAGCAGGTTCTCCTGGGACAGCAGGAACAGCGCCAGGGCGAAGACGATGCCCACCAGCATCTGGATCGCCCGGGTGCCCCGGAGCAGCAGCATCGTCCGGTAGATCAGGTAGTAGACGATCAGGATGTCCACGGCGGCGGCGAGCAGTTCCAGGAACGACAGGTCCGACAGGGTCCGGAAGAACGTGCTCATGCGTCGCCCTCCCGGAAGAGGGCGGCCTGCCGGGCCCGGAGGATCGCGTGGGCGACCAGGATGGCCTGCCGGACCTCGGCCACGTCGTGGACCCGGAGGACCCGGGCCCCTCCGAGGACGGCGGCCGTGACCGCCGCGACGGTGGGGAACAGGCGTTCGTCGGGGCGTTCGATGCCCGTCAAGGCCCCGAGAAAGGACTTGCGCGAGACACCGACCACCAGCGGGCGGCCGAGGGCGCCCAGGGTCTCCAGGTGGGCCAGCAGGCGCACGTTCTGGTCGGCCGTCTTCGCGAACCCGATGCCCGGGTCGATCCAGAGGTGCCGCGGCGGCAGGCCTGCGTCGAGGGCCTTCCGGGCACGCTGCCAGAGTTCCTCGATCACCTCCCCCAGGAGGCTCCGGTAGCGGGCCTGGGACTGCATCCGGTCCGGCGTGCTCCGCATGTGCATCGCGATGGCGATGGGGGTTCTGCGGGCCAGCAGCGCCGGCATGTCGGGATCGAAGGTGAAGCCCGACACGTCGTTGACCACCGAGGCGCCGGCCTCCAGGGCCGCCTCGGCGACGGCGGCCCGGCGGGTGTCGATCGAGAGGGCGATGGGGACCTCCTGGGCGAGGCGCTGGATCACCGGCAGGACGCGGCGGGCCTCTTCGACGGGGGAGACCGGCGTGCTGCCCGGGCGGGTGGACTCGCCGCCCACGTCGATCAGGTCCGCGCCGGCCGCCGCCATCCGGCGACCCTGTTCCACGGCCTGGTCCGGGTCCAGGAAGCGGCCACCGTCGGAGAACGAGTCCGGCGTGACGTTCAGGATGCCCATGATCAGCGGCGGCCGGGAGAGGTCCTCGGCGGCCTCGATCAGGTGGTGGACGGTCTGGGGGTCCCACGACATGGGGCAAGAATAGCGCAACTGCCGCCGGGAGTGCCACGTCCCGACATCGGCGCCTCGAGGGTCCAGGGACCCGATCAGGTCGGAGGGGCGGGGGAGGTTGCCGGGACGGTCCCGAGGCCCTACAATGAGGCTTGCCGAGGGACCTTTCGGGTTCCGGAGTTCCTTGACAAGGGGGCGATCCGGTTTCGACGGGATGACGAGGGGGCGGACTGCGTGTCCGGGGCCTGGACCCGGTCAGCAAACAGGAACGGTTCAACTGCCAACGACAACTTGGCTCTCGCGGCTTGACCGTGACGTGTCGTGAGGGGGCGCCCGTAAGCCTCACGATGCGGGTTGTTACTCGGGCTGGCGATCCGGCGGGGCTCCCCCCCGCGCCGGCGCGAGATGTCGGGGGAAGGCCGCCCGGGCGGGTGCCCGTGCCCAGTCCGGGAGGTCCGAAGGTTCACGAGGCTACGCACGTAGCATGTCCGTTTCCGAGCATCTTCGGACGGGGGTTCGACTCCCCCCGCCTCCACTCTTCATGCATCGGTCGGGGTCCCCCTGGACCGCATAGGCCCATGGGCGGGACCAGACGGTCGGCCTGCGGAGGCCACTGCGTTCAGCGGGGAAGCCCTCCTGACAGGCCTCAGCGCCCCGGTCCCCCGAAGGCCTTCCGCACCACCTCCCAGCCCAGTTTCGGGACCCGGGCCCGGGAGACGACGCCCTTGTTGTTCTGGTAGTTCCACTCTGGCGGGTGCGTCCAGCCCACCCGGTGGGGGTCCGGGAAGTCCGCGTAGACCCAGACCAGGGCCCCCAGGATCCAGTCCTTCCGGGCCGGGTCCAGGATGGCCTCCAGGTGGGTCCGCAGGAACGCCGCCTGGAACTCCTCGCTGTATTCCTGGCCCTTGCCCCAGACCTCCGGGATGGGGTCTACGTGGACGCCGGGGGGCGCCTCGGACCCGAACTCACTGACGAGCACCGGCACGCCGGGCAGCAGGTCGTGGAGGGCGTCCAGCACGGCACCCACCTCCCCGACGGTGCCGTAGTACCAGCCGTAGTACTCGTTGATCGCGACCAGGTCCGCCAGGGGCAGACACAGGTCCATCTGGAGGCCCATCGTGGCCAGTTCGTGCTTGTCGCTGGCGTAGACGACGGGGCGGGTGGGATCCAGGGCCCGGGCGAAGGTCATCGTCCGCCGGCAGTAGGACTCGGCCCCCGGCGTGTGGGAGGGGAACTCGTTGCCCACGCTCCAGAAAATCACGGAGGGGTGGTGCCTGTGGGCGCCGATCATGGCCGCCAGCCAGCCCTCGCCCCACTGCTCCTGCACCTCGGGGTCGGCCAGCACGTGCTCGGCCGTGTGCCAGGCCGGGATCTCGGACCAGACCAGAAGGCCCAGTTCGTCGCACAGGTCGAAGACCCGGGGGTCGTCGGGGTAGTGGGCCATGCGCAGGGTGTTGGCGCCCAGGGCCTTGAAGTCCAGCAGGTCCGCCCGGGCCTGATCCAGGGGTACCACGGGCCCGGTGCCCGGGACGTCCTCGTGGCGATTCAGGCCCAGCAGGCGCACCGGGCGGCCGTTCAGCAGCAGGCGCGTCCCCTCCACCCGGACCTCCCGGAACCCCACCCGGACCGACGCCCGGTGGCCATCCACCGAGGCCGACAGGCGGTAGAGCACGGGCGTGTCGGGCGACCAGGGCGACACGCCGGCCAGGTGTACCTGGGATGACGCCGGGCCGCCCGTCGCGGGAACCTCCAGGGTGCCGGACCAGATGACGGTGCCGTCGGCCGCGGCCAGGGACACGTCGATGGGCGTCCCGGCCTCGGCCCCCTCCGTGGCCACGAAGATCGCGGTGTCCCACGCGTCACCCGCCAGGGCGGTCTCGATCCACAGCGACGCGACGCGCCCCACTCCCGGGCGCCCCTCCAGCGTGACCGACCGCGTGATGCCTCCGTGGTTCCACCAGCCGTCCCACTCGGGGTCCGGAATGGCCTTCGGCAGGATCGTGTTGTCGGCCTCCACCACCAGCAGGTGCCGCGTCCCCGGGTCCACCGGGCCCAGGTCCAGCGTGGCCGGCACATGGCCGAAGCGGTTGTCGCCCACGAGCACGCCGTCCCACCAGACCCGCGCCCGCAACAGCACGCCGTCCAGGCGCACCGAGGCCCGGGTGCCGGCCGGCCAGTCGCCAGGGATGATTACCTCCCGGCGGTACCAGCCCTGGCCCACGGTCCAGTGGGGGCCCTCGGAGGCCACCGGGGGCGGCGGGTTGGGGGCAACGTTGAAGGCAGAGGGGACGGTCACGGTGGTCCACGGGCCGTTGTTCCCGGGGAGGTACCAGCCCTCCGCCTCGCCCTCTCCGCTGCTGGCCATCCGGAACTGCCAGGCGCCGTCCAGGGACAGGGGCACCAGTGGATCGCCCCCGCCGTCCTCCCGGCCGCACCCGGCCACCAGCAGGCCAGCCACCAGCAGGCAGACCCGTCGCAGGACCAGCCTCGCCATCACCCGGTCTCCCCCTTCACGGACTCTCATCTCGGTCCCCTCCTGCACCACGGGCGCCCGATCACGGCAGCGACGTCCGGGCACCGGCGGCCGCCATCGCCTCTCGGAGGTGAAGAATGCCTGCGCGATGGCGTCCCACGTCGCTGGATCGCCCTCGGCCCAGGGATCGTTGGTCTGAACCCCAAGAGGCCCTTGCCGGCCAACGGGAACGTCCCTCCACGAATCGGGCCGCCCGGTCGATGCTGCTCAGGGGTGGAGGGCCTGTCAACCGATTTTCCGACGCGGGTGAAGGCCTGCCAGCGAAGACCTCGGTGATCCGGGTGTCCCTGTGGAACTGTTTGGGAACGGCATGCAGGATCCCGGCGCCGATCCGGCATCGGACCAGTCCGGGGACGGGGATCCGGGCGCGAACTCGGAAGACCTGCCTGGGGACCCGGGGCTGCCGGACCCGGGCACGACGGAAGATGGGGCCGTGACGCCTCTGGGTTGCACCGCCTGGACGATCACCTCGCTGGGCCCGGTGGGAGACACGAACACGACGGTGTCCGGGTTCGGCGGGGACGGCCGCGCCTTCGGTGCCTGGATCGCGGACGCCCGGGACGAGCGGGGTGGGGTCCATGTCACATTCATGGAAAGCGGCACGGAGACCGCGTACTACCAGTTGCGGTACCTGATTGGGGACGGGACGGACTGGAGCAGCGAACGGGTGGACGTCCCCGACCGAACTTCCGGCAGCGATTCGTCCTCGCGACGGACTCCCAAGGCCGAGCCAACGTTGCCTTTTTCCGCCCCCTCGAACTGCGTTCCGGTGTTCGCGGATCGGACGGATTGTGGTCGTTGCAGACCGTGGACGCCACGGACTGGATTCACACCGAGAAGGCCCTCTCCCTGGCGCTGGCCCCCGACGGACCGCCCTGGATCACCGATATCGACTCCGCGGACCAGTTCCTGAAACTGGCGCGGTGCACGGCCGGCGGGCAATCGCCCCGCGTGGCGCCCTGCAGGTGGATCCGTGTCCGGTGGCCGATTGGATGCCTTTTCGGTGGCCGAGATTACCTTCTCTTTCACCCGGATGATTGCCGCGGTTCCGGTTTTGCTGGTCCCTCGTCCTCTTTCCCATCTCCATGACCCTCCTCCCTCGGAGCCATGACTCCAGGTTCGTGTCCAGGGAAACCGGGTGCAACTCACTTGCCATCACCGGCGGCCCTTGCGCGGCCTACCACAACCATGCCGAGGAAGGCCGGCGCACCGAGGGCTGCAAGATCCGGCGGCTGTCGGTCAAGGGCGCGGTGGACTAGTGCTTGGCGAACGGCCACAGTGACTTGGCCGCGACCGAGTTTCGGCACGTCATCAAGGACGCCTGGTTCTCCGGCTACCCGTTCAACATGTCCACCAACCGCCGCACGTCCCGCCCGACCTCGTTGTAGCCCCCGAGCAGGTCGAGTGGCTCGCCCTGCCCGTAGAGGCGGTATAGGAGGCCGTCGAGCGCGTCCACGATGGCGATGGGGTCAGGGTCGCCGTGGACCTCCTTCCGGGTCGTCAAGATCCAGTAGGGATAGCCCGCCGCGTTGGCCGGGGTGCGGGGCCGCTTCGCGCCGGGCTCGGCAAGCCGACGGGCGATCTCGGGGACGCGCCGGAGCGGGGACCGGATGGGATCAGACGGCTCGTACCCCGAGGTGTCCTCCCGGGCCGTTCTCCCACCGGACGATGGGGCCGTCGAGCATCCTCCCACCGGACGATGGGGCCGTCGAGCATCGACCGGGCCGCGATTTCCGCCATCACCCTGTTGCACAGCGCGTGCCGGGTCGTGGTCGGGCTCCGCGTCGGGGACGGCAGGCCGAGCATGGCCTCGATGAAGTTGACCACCTCCATCCGGTGGTCGGCTTGCAAGACGGCCTCGACGTAGACCAGCCGGTCGGGGCCTTGGTCCTCCCCGGCCCAGTGCGTGCGTTCGACCGCGCGGCGCGGCCCGAACATCCCGAAGCAGGCCGCGTTCCCCGACTGCAAGTTGAAATGGACGTGCGGGCCGAAGCCTGTGGCCGTGGGCTGGAGGACGGTCTGGCAGTCTTACTGGCCGCCGCCCGGGTGGGTCTCGATGACCCGCAGGTCCGACGTGGCCTCGCGGCGGCGCATGATGTCCGCGATCAAGGCCAACGTGACGGCCTCTGTGAAGCGGTAGTTGACGGTCACGCTGCCCCCTCACAGCCGGCTGGTCCAGGCCCGGACGCCCTGCTCCAAGACTCGGGGAAGGACCTTCATGGTGGACCATGGCGGCGTCCACGACACGACCGCGTGGACCATCCTATCCCCCCGCTCGTAGTCCCTGTAGTGGTTGTGGAGCAGCACGGCATCGATGCCCCGGAAACGGTCCGGGTCGCGGAGCATCTGCCTGGCGAGCAACTCTCGGGCCGGGGCGGCGGGCAGGACGTAGCGGAACGAGTGCAGGACCGCGACCAGCGGGTGCCCGTCACGGCACTGCCCCGCCGCGCTCCTGAGCGACCTGAGCGCCCGCTCGACCTGCTTCTTGAACGGGGTCTCGGGCAGGTTGACGATCTGGGGCTCGAACGAGTCGGCCCGCTCACCGATCTCGATGCGGACGTGCCCGAGCCCGGGGATGTCGAAGTCGAAGGGGTAGTTGTCGCCACCCAAGGCCCAGAGGGTCCGCTCCGATGCCATCGGAATGAGGGCCAGTAGTTGCGACCTCGCTGCATCCCGCTCCGCGTCAGTTCCCGCAAGGCCCTCCGCGAGATCGCGGTTTAGACGCAGGAAGACCCGCTTGCCCATGCCCCGGGTCAGGCCGACGCCTGCACCGTGGCCGAAGTACATCGGGTCGGTGAACGCCTTGGACACCTCGGCGGCGGCATCGTCCTCGGCGCTCGTCCCGAGGGTCTTCACCTCGACCACGATCTCCTGCCCCGAGACGTTCACGAGGAAGTCCGGCGTCCGAGCGCCGGATGCCTCCAGGCGTTGCACGCCCAGGCCCTTCCGGTTCAACCCCGCCCAGACGCCCACCTCGACCCGGCGCTGCCAGTACTTCAAGTCGCGGCGAAGGTCGCCCACGAGGTTCTTGTCCGACTCCCATCCAGGGCACTTGGTCAGGTCGAGGCCCAGGTACAGGGGCGGCCATGCGTGCCAGTACATGCCGGGGAAGAACAACCCGACCGTGACGGTCGGCAGGGTCCGGTCTTCCAGCGGCCGGGCGCAGACCTCGCGGGGGTACAACCGCATCAACTCCCCGACGCTGGCCCGGACCTCGGCCTCGGAGAGGTCGCGGCCCAGTTCCTTCAGCGCGTCCGGTTGGAGCAGCCAGCAGTCTTCGGCCCAGCGCCCGGACGTGATCCTCTCGTAGGTGGGGTCGCCCCGCAGGGCGTCGTCCAGGGTTCTCACGGCCTTCGTCATCCTACGCGCATACCTGCTTCAAAACCGTCTCCCCCAGCACCAACAACTCGCGGCCCTTGATGTACAGCCCGAGGTGGACGTGGACGGCGGTACTCGCGCATTCCGACAACTGGCACGGGATCTCCTTGACGACGATCTTGCCGTCCATGTCCTCGGTCATGCTCTCGGTCAACACCCCGAGAAGGAGCAGCCTGCCTGAGGCCCGGCCTTCAGACCTTGGGCGTCGATCCACACCCCGTCGTTGAGCACCATCACGGGCGAACAAGAGCATCCCGGGAACGTGGCGATGTCTACGATCCCGGCTGACTGCCAGTTGTAGTCTGCGACCGGGGCCGATGCCGTCACTCCAAGATGCAGGATCGGGAAGTTGTTGAACTCGTCCCACGCGCCGAAGGGGTAGCCAGCAATCGTGACATCCTCAACCGTGAACAACGATTGCAGATTCGCATCGGACGGGACGTTCCCGATTGAGAAGGAGCGGCGGTACGGGTTCTTACCTCTCCGCCTTAGGGCTTCCAACTCGGGCAGCACGGGCAGTGCGACCAAATCCTCCGACGGATGACGAATCCAGCGACGGCCGCACTCAGGCAGTTCAACGCGAAGCCGCGTGTCGAGGATCTCGCCGTCCTGACCCTGTTCGTGCATGACGAATCACCCCCCATCCTCGTCCTCGATGGCGTGCCAGTTGGTCACGAGCGTTGGTACGACTCGTCCCCCGCTCGCGGGGAAGTCGAAGAAGAAGCCAGTCCCGACTGAGCCGCTGCGGAACTCCAGGCGAACCGTGGTGAACAGGACCCGTGAGGACAGGGAGTCGTTCACTTTCATGCGGTCGCTCCGACGGGGGGCTGGGGAACCTCGAACGCGAGTAGCGTAAGCGTCACCTCGCGCTGGGCATCATCGGGATGCTGGAACTGGCACCGGAAGCAGGTCTGGTCGCCGTAGTCCCGGGACCGGCGGTAGAGGCGGTGCCCTCTCAGCCCCTCGGCCACCTTCACCAGCACCGATGAAAAGTCCTTGTTCTTGTTGAACAGAAGGATCGCCAACTTGCAGTCGCGCCACTGGGCGTACCCGAGGATCTGGTCGATGGTGTCAGAGAGGCCCTTCGCGCCGTGCCAGAACTTGCACTCCGCGATGAACAAGTTCCTGTTACCTTCACGGATAAGGATGTCGGTCTTGCCCGTCTTGTTGAACGTCTCCCCGGTGGCCTTGCCCTCGAAGACCCCGTTCAGGCTGACCAGGAACATGTCCCGAATCTGCTCCTCGTCCAACGACCAGAAGGTCGAGGGGCTCCGCTCCATCGAAAGAGCCATGTTGCGGCACACCCCGAGGATGTCGTCGTAGACCGCTCCGTCGATGGCCGGTTCAGGCCTGAACCCCCGCGTGCCGCTGGCAGTCGTGGGCTTCGGCAAAGTGATCTTCTTCTTGATGCCGACGGCCACGGCAGGAGGGTCGGTACGCTTCACCAGCGGGAAGCCGAGGGCCTCCACCAGTTGCCGGTCCGCGAGCAACTTCGACCGTCGTGTGGCCAACCTGCCGGCTGCCTGCGCCCGGATACCCTCGTTGAAGGGCTTCAGATCGGCCGTCGCGGACCGCAAGTAGTCCTTCACGTACCGGAGTTGCTGGTCGAAGTCTGACTTGATCACCGTCGGGTCGTGGTCGGTTCGGCTGAACCGCAGCAGCAACTCGTTCCCATGAACCTGCCCCCTCGGTGGGTTCAGCGTGAAACTGGAGGGCTGAAGGCCGAAGACCTTCCCATCGCCCTCGAAGGGCACGTGGTAGATGACTTCGGTACCCGCGATGAAGAACGGTTCGCTGCGGTCGAAGATCGCGCGCCTCGGGTCGTGGCTCACGTCCACCTGTGCCTCGCGCTGCTCGACCCTAATCTGGTCCTCCAGCAAGACTGGCGGCGGCAGGCGGTACTTCTCCTCGAAGAAGTCGCACAGGGCATCCTGCGCCGTTAGCAAGACGTAGTCGGTATCAAGGCGATCGATCTCCGCGAACATCTGGTGGACGCGGTTTTCCATCTCTGCTCGGAGGTCTCCCCTGTAGAACAGCAGGTCGTTCCGACCCATGAGCGCCTCCTTGTGCCCTCGTCCGTTCGGTGTTACCCGTCAGACGTTTGTGCCTTCCCGGGCTCCGCCCCTGTGAGTTCCTCCTCCAGGACTTTCAACGTCTTGCCGGTCTTGGTCTTCCAGACCTCGCGGCCGTTGCGGCTGCCCCCGCACACGATGGCGGCGGCCGCCGAGGCGCTGGAAAACAGGACATCCCGCGTGAACCGGACGTTGTCCCTTTCGACCACGAGGCTGCCGTCCGCCTGGAGTTCTTCTCGTCGGTCCTTCCAGCCCTGGTTCAGGTAGTCCTGAATCCTGGCGGCTCCCAGAGACCCTGCGAAGACAACGAATCCCTCGTCGGTCGCCGCCCCCTGGGCGTCCACTCCGAGTTTCGGCACCTTGAAGAAGAGCCGGATGCTGGCAAGCGGACCGGCCTTCCCGGACGTCTCGATCGACGCCTTCTTGACGAGTGGCTGAAGCAACGGGAACCCCAGGGCACTGAGCAGGATCCGCGCGGGTTCCAGAAAATCCTCCATCGCGTCCCGGTCGGGCCTCGGGAGTGCCGGGAGTTGTGGGGCGTTGCCGTTTTCCAAGACCATGCGAGCGGCCTCGATGGCCAGTTGGATGAACCGGGCCTCCAGGTACTTCACGTGGGCCTTGGTGAGATTGGCGTCCTTGCTGGTGAACAGGACCACCCTGTCCCAGAAGTCCTTGTTCTTGATGTGGCTCTGGAGCCTGTCGAGCACGTTCTCGGCCTCTCCGATGTAGGCGCGGGGCTTCGTGGCGGTTTCGTCCTCCCCGAACAGGACATAGACACCAGGGCGCTTGCTCTCCTCCCACGCGGCCAGTTCCCCGATGCGGGCCCGGGGGCACACAATGGCCTGCCCGGTCCAGTTGACCAGTTCGGCATGTCGAATGCCGGTTGGCGATCCATCGGCCAGATAGATGCGGATGGTCTTGCCGTGGCTCATTCTGCCCTCCCGTTGCTGGCCGCCCTCTCCTGCAAGTCCCCCAGGATGTCCTCGATTTGCTCCAGCGCGGCGCGCAGGTCGTCCGCGATCTCCTGGGCCAGGACGTGGGGGTCGGGCAGGTTCGCGCTGTCCTCCAATGCCTCGTCCCGCAGCCAGAACAGGTCCATGCTGACTTTGTCCCTGGCCAGGATCTCCTCATAGGTGTATGGACGCCAGCGGCCATCGGGGGTCTCCGGGGTCCACGTCGCCGTCCTCTTGTGCCGCTCGCCCGGCTTGTAGCAGGCCACGAACTCATCGAGGTCGGCCCGGACAAGCCGCCGGGTCTTCAGGGTGAAGTGCTTGTTGGTCCGCAGGTCGTACACCCAGACCTGCCTGGTCCACGGCTCCTTGGCCCCGGGCTTGCGGTCGAAGAAGACCACGTTCGCCTTGACCCCCTGCGCGTAGAAGATCCCGGTCGGGAGCCGCAGCAGGGTGTGGACCTCGCACTCGTGCAGGAGATGGCGGCGGACCACCTCCCCGGCCCCGCCCTCGAACAGCACGTTGTCGGGCACCACGACGGCGGCCCGGCCGTGAATCTTCAACAGGGACTTCACGTGCTGGACGAAGTTCAACTGCTTGTTCGAGGTCGTCGTCCAGAAGTCCGGCCGGTTGTAGGTGATGGTCTCGCGGTCGGTGTCGCCGGCCTCGTTGACCACCGTGATGCTCGACTTCTTGCCAAACGGCGGGTTGGTGATCACCACGTCCGCATGGGCCGAGGGCTCGTTCCGCAGGGCGTCGTCGGTCTTGATCGGGGGCTCCCGGCTGTCGTCGTCCGGCCCGATGCCGTGCAGGAAGAGATTCATCGCGCACAGGCGGGCGACCCCGTCCACCAGTTCGACGCCGCGCAGGGCCTCGTACCGCAGGTGCTTCTTCTGGTCCCGGTCGAGGTCGTACCGCGCGAGGTACTCGTGGGCCGCCAGCAGGAACCCGCCCGTGCCGCAGGCCGGGTCCATGATGACCTCGCCGGGCCTCGGCTGGATGCATTCCACGATGGCCTGGATGAGCGGCCTCGGGGTGAAATACTGCCCCGCGCCGCCCTTCACGTCCTGGGCGTTCTTCTCCAGCAGTCCCTCGTAGGCGTCGCCCTTCACGTCGGCCGACATCGAGAGCCAGTCCTCCTTGCCGATCAACTCCACGATCAACTGGCGCAACTTGGCCGGGTCCTGGATCTTGTTCTGGGCCTTGCGAAAGATGAGGCCCAGCATCCCGCCCGCCTCGCCCAGCCTGCGGAGCGTGTCCCGGTAGTGCTCCTCCAGGCGAGCGCCCTCCATCTGCGGATTGGCGAGGTCGTCCCAGCGATAGCCGTCGGGGATGGGCTGCGGGATGCCCGTGAGCCGGGCGCGCTCGTCAGCCATCTTCAGGAACAGCAGGAAGGTCAACTGTTCGAGGTAGTCCTGATAGGAGAGGCCGTCGTCCCGGAGCACGTTGCAGTAGGACCGCAGTTTCTGGACGATGCGGTTCGAGAGGTCGCTCATTGGTTCACCTGCCCATCGTTTTTGTGGGCCATGATCAAGGCCCGATTCCTCTTCCAGTAGGCATCGAGCCACTCCCACTTGGACCGCACCCGCCACTGGTCCTCGGACTCGCCCCGTACCGGGGCCGGGATGCGCTCGCTGATGGCCCGGTCGATGGCCCCGATCATGTCTGTGGAGCCGATCTTGCCGGTGCCGTTGGTGGCCAACTCGAACGCCTTGGGTCCGAGGAAGTCCACGAACACCTGCCCGTCCCTGGCGTCTCGGGTCAGCAGACCCAGAGTCTCCTCCCAGATAGCCTTGGAGTACCGCTCCGCCACCGGAGCATCGGGCTTCACGTTCCGGGGCTGGAAGTCTGTCAGCAGGCGGGGGTCCACGACGATGCGTGGGACGTGCGCGAACTTGGCCTCCAGCCGATGGGCGCGAACGAGTCCGGCCCCGATCACTTCGCCCGAGTCGAGCACGAGCCCGTACCCAAGCGAGATGCCTCCCCTGACGGGGATGCCGAACCCCAGCATCGTCCATGACGCTGCCGCACACCCCATGACGAGCCGGTATAGCGCGCTGTACATCGAGGCGATCTTCGCCCCTTCAAGGTGGACCGATACGACCACCGTGTCCGTGAACGTGTGGATGAGTGGCGCGGGGGGGGCGATGCTCTGGAGGAACTGCACCACCTCCGGGGTCGCAGCACCCGGGGCCAGGGACGCGGCCAAGTCCATCGCGGTCAGCGGCACCAACGCAGTGTAGAACTTCGAGAATGCCTTGCGGAACTGATCAAGCGCGAAAATAATCAGGGCGATTTGGTGCTTCAGGGCGGGGTCGAGTTCGCCGTCGAGGGCACCCCGGTCGAGTGCCTCCAGCCGGTTCGAGATCCCGAGCAGGTCCACGAAGGCCGTCAGGTAGCCGCGAATCGTAGCCTGGACGGTGACGCGGGTCTCACCCATTTACCCGACCTCGGCTCGACGAGTCGGCCCACGACCGGCCTTCCTTCGGGATGGAGCCCCCTGCCGCGTCGCGCGCTCTGCCCGGATGCGGTCCAACAGGACGTGGGCGGGCTCGTCGGTCGGGTCCTGGTCCACGAGGCGGCCCTCGAAGGCCCACTTCAGGATGGACTGGCGGGTGCGGGCAATCCGGGCGATTCCCAACTCGGCGGAGGCTTCCAGTTGTCGGATTACCGAGAGTTGACGATCAATCTCCCCGACCAGTCGCACTTGCTCAGCAGCGGGGGGGAGCGGAACCGCAACGTCCCGGAGGGTCTCTAGGTTGATGTTCTTCTGGGCCGTTGCCGGAGCGAAGCGAGTAAGTTCATCGCGTTCGGTGCGGATGAACAACTCCAAGTACCGAGTAAGCAGCGGTTCCTCCGTGTTCAGGAAGCCAACCACACTATCCGGGAAGCAGGCGTCGAACTTCAGGATGCCCGTCGCGGCGATGTTCGCTGCGATGGTGATGCAGAGGGTTCCCTTCGGCCAAAGCCGACTCTGGGCAAGTCCGAACTCCGAGTAGGTGGCATCGTGGGTCTCGATGAATCCTTCAGACCGCCGGACCTCGCCCGTCTGGATGAACGGGTAGGGACCACCAAGAAGCCGGGCGTCGTTTCTAGGCCGATGCCTCGACTTGCCCCGATTTAGTTCACCCAGTTGGGGAAGGGAGGCCCAGCACCAGCCCTCGGGCAACTCGGGGAGGTTGGAGGTGTCCGGGGCCACTGGCTCCTTGTAGGTGCCCCGGCGACCCTCGGCCTTCCAGCGGCGGCGGCGCTCCTCCAAGATGCGCTGGAGCAGCACGCTGGCGGGCTCGTAGTCCCGACCCTCGGCACGGGCGAGTTCGGCCTCTGTGGGCACCAACCGGCCCTCCACGGCGGCCTTCAGGACCGAGGCCCGGTAACGTTTCAGGTTCCGCTGCACCCGCTCCAGCAGGGCCACCGCCTGGTCCAGCCGCGAGAAGTAGTCCTCGATGGCCGCCACGATGCGCTGCTGCTCGGGAGTCGGCGGCACCGCGAGGGGAACGGTCGAGGCCAGCACGTCGGTCGAGATGCTTGCCTGATTCACGTGCTTCTGGCACTTGTGGAGGAAGAACCCAGCCATCCAGAGGTAGTGAAGTTCGTGCGCGAGGAACCGGGTGTCGATCCCCTCCCCGGGGCGCAATCGCGTCATGTGGTTCGAGAACGCCAGTTCCCGGTCGGTCATGATGGGGCAGGTCTTCCCGATCAACACTGGGCTGTTCGTGTTGTTGAACAGCACATCCCCCCGGGCCAACCTACGAGCGTCGCTCGACGGTAGGACGTGCTTCACCTCGGTAAGGTTGAGGCGACCGCCGCGATCCACGTTCATCGGTCGTAGATGAGGCACCCCAATGCCGTCCGAGTTGTGCTCGCCGCTGGCGAAGCCCGACTGGATGGACTGGCAGAGGTCACCCACCCACGCTACTTCCCAACCTTTCGGGAGGTGGTCGAGGTCGATGGGGTAGTGCTCGCTTTGCTCGAACTCGGTCATGCCGCCAACGCCTCGTTCAGTTCCTTCAGCACGACCGGCAGTTCACTACCAAACACCTGAGACGCGCGGCCGAGCCCGCCCTCCTGCGCGAAGGGGTTCAGGTCGAAATCCTCGACCTCGATCTCGACGTTCGCGGCCACGTGGTCCCGCATCATCTCCAGCCACCGAACCTGCTCGGGGGTGAACCGCCTGCCCCGCATCTCCTGCTGGGCCATCCAGTTCTGGAACCGCACCCGGACCTGCTCCCCGAAGGGCTCCAGCACGGGCTGCTGGTGCAGGGCGAACCGGACGAGCGACACGATGTCGGTCAGCAGGCGGCGTCCCGACGCCCCCCGCACCCGGTCCTTCTCCAGCAGTTCGTAGGCCCGCCACAGCACCTCGGGGGTCCACGACCGGGGCGGGGCCTTGATGACCTCCGCCAGGGCCTTCACGTCCCGGTAGCGCAGTCGCCTCGAGTACGGCTGCGAGTAGAAGAACTGGAGGGCGTCGATCTCCTCGTGGTGCTCCGCGAGGAACGCCTCGAAGGAGGCCACCAGGGCGCGGGCCTTGTCCTTGGCCTCGGGCGAGGCCCCGGCGAAGACCACCTCGTCCTTGGAGACCTCATCGATCACCTGCTCCAGGGCGGCCTTCAGGTCGAGGAGGGTCTGCCGCAGGCCCGGGTTGTTCGCCAGCGGGGCCACGGCGGCCTTGCAGAGGGCCTCGGCGGCCTGCGCGACCTGCTTCTCCGTGGGCTCCGCGTCGCCCACGATCCCGAACTGGACCCGCGCGGCCTGGGCCTGCCGGTCGGGGTCGAGGGCGTCGATGATGCGGTGGCAGATGTCCGGCAGCGTCACCCCGCCTGAGGCCGCCTTGATCTTCTGGTCCTCCTCCGGGCCGCACTCCTTGTCGAGCCGGGCCAGCCGGGAGGCGAGCGAGGACAGCACGTCAGGGTCCGTTCCGCCCATCGCCACGTGCTCCAGCAGCGACTTCAACGGCACCGACTTCTTCCTCTCCAACGGGTAGGTGTCCGAGAGGCCCGACTCGACCACGCCCACGCAGTCCACGATGACGAAGTGGGTCTTGGCCGTGGCGTCGGGCGTGACGGCCTTCAACTCGGTCGGGTCGATGACGCGCACGCCCCGGCCCTTCATCTGCTCGAACAGCACGCGGGACTTGACCGGACGCAAGAACATCACGATCTCGACCGGCTTGATATCGGTGCCGGTGGCGATCATGTCCACGGTCACCGCGATGCGGGGGTCGTAGGAGTTGCGGAACTCCTGAATCAGGTCGGCGGGCTTCTTGCCGGTCGTCCGGTAGGTGATCTTCTGGCACCGGGCGTTCCCCCAGCCGAACTCCTCCCGAATGATGCCGACCACGTCCTCGGCATGGGCGTCGTCCTTGCAGAAGACGAGGGTCTTGGGCACCTCGGTCCGGCCCGGGAACAGGTCGGTGAACAGGCGGTCCCGGAAGGTGCGGACGACGGTGCGGATCTGGTCCTTGGCCACCACGGCGCGGTCGAGGTCGTCCCCGGTGTAGGTGATCGGCTCGTCCGGGGCCTGCCATCGCATCTGGTGGGTCTTCCGGTTCCGCAGGCCCACGATGGGCTCGTTGCACGCCTCGATGGTCGAGCCCTGCTCGGTGATGCGGGTGCGGATGCGGTAGACCTCGAAGTCCACGTTCACGCCGTCGGCCACGGCCTGCTCGTGGGGGTACTCCATCACCAGGTTCTGGTTGAAGAACCCGAAGGTGTGCTTTGCGGGGGTCGCGGTCAGGCCCACGAGGAACGCCTCGCCCCCGTCGGGCATACTGAAGTACTCCAGCACCTGCCGCCACAGGGTGTAGATGGAGCGGTGGCACTCGTCCACGAAGACGACGTCGAAGGTCTCCGGCGGGTAGGCCGGGTTGTAGGTGACCGGGAAGGGCTCCTTCATCAAGGGGTCGGGCGACTCGAACGCCGAACCTTCCTCCTGGACCGGGTCGAACTCGGCCTCCCCGCGCAGCATGGAGTACAACCGCTGCACGGTCGTGATGACCACCTTGGACGAGGCCCCGATGGAGTTCGAGGTGAGCCGCTGCACCCTGTACAACTCGGTGAACTTCCGGTTGTCGTCCGGCGTGCGGTAGTTCTGGAACTCCTTCTCGGCCTGCTCGCCCAGGTTGGTGCGGTCCACGAGGAACAGGACGCGGCGGGCACCCCCGAACTTGATCATCCGGTAGATGGCCGTGATCGCCATCAGGGTCTTGCCAGACCCCGTGGCCATCTGGATGAGCGCACGGGGCCGGTCCTTCTTCAGCGACTGTTCGAGGTTCTCGATGGCCTGGATCTGGTTCGGGTAGAGCCGCCAGCCGGCGCCCTCCTTGGGCTGGGTGAGCGGCGGCATGGCCCGAAGACGGGACCGCAGGGACGATGGCCGGGTATCGTCGGCGGTCGTGTACAGGCCGGAGCCCTCCGCGTGCAGGGCCTTCACCCATGCGTCGAGGGTGTCGGCGGCGAGCCACTCGACCAGCGTCTCGGGACGGTGGACCGCGAAGACCGGGCGGCTGCGGGGGTCCGGGTCGAGCAGGTTCGTGAACTGGGTCTCGACGCCGGTGGACTCGTACAGGAAGGGCAACGGGGTCACGGGCGGGTTGAGGCCCGGTGGCAGACCGACCGAGTACTTGCCCGACTGGACCTCGACCCCCTTCAGGGTGTGTCCGATCTTCTTGGCCTCCAGCGCGCCGACCGCCTTGCCGTTCACGAACAGCAGGTAGTCGGCCTCGCCCGTGGCCAGGGGGAACTCCCGCACCGCGACGCCCGCGCCCGCCGAAAGGTTCATCTCGGCGCGGTCCTGAACAACCCAGCCGGAGGCGGCGAGCATGGCGTCGATCTTCTCGCGGGCCAGTTGTTCGGGGGTGAGGGACGGGATCACCATCTCACCTCTCCGGAGAAAGCCCACCGGTCGCGGCCCAGGGACGCCGTGGGCGGGCCATCGAAGCGCCGGCTCCATCCACGCTGCGTCAAGGGCAAGGGCTTCCTCCTCGTGGGGTTTTCTACCGCATGTCGCCCTGTGGGAAAAGGGGAGAAAGAAATGGGAGTCCCCCGGAACCTACCGGGGCCGCAGCACGCAGGCCATCTCGAGGCGGACGGGGTTCCAGGACTGCTTGCTCCGCCGGAGGCCCGGGATGCCCATGTCCTGCTCGCGGTCGATCCAGAGGACGCCCTCGGGAGCCAGGGCCCGAGCCGTCTCCCGGACCAGCATCGCGTAGGCCCCCGGGATGTCCTGGAAGGCCTTCTCGTAGTGCACGACGAAGGACTGGGAGTCCAGAAACTCCCCGAGGACCAGCCCGACCACCCGGCCGTCCACCCGGAGCAGCCAGCAGCGCTGACCCAGGACCTCCCGGTGCGCAAGGCAGGTCCCCAGGGCCTGGACCTCGAAGTCGAGCCGCGGGTCGCCCTGGCAGTCGTGACTGCGGCACCACTCCTGCAGAAAGGCCATCGCCTCGGCGGGGTCGCTCAGGCACGCCGGCTCGAAGCGCCAGTCGAACCCGGCCCGGAGGAACCGGGCGATGTGGTTTCGCTTGTCGGCATAGCGCCGGCCCGGGAGTTCCGCGAGGTCCTCCCGGCGATACCAGTAGTCCGCATCGTCGGGATGGTCCTCGGCGACGAACCGCTCGGCGATGGCGGGCTGCCTGGCCACGGAGGCCGGCACGAAGTCCACCCGGGGTTCGTGGCCCTCCCGCTCCAGGAACTGCATCGTCGCATCGAGGGCCCTGGCCAGGTCGCCGGACCCGCAGGGGCAAATCAGGCCCAGCCGTCCCCGTTCCACGTAGCGGACGAACAGGAAATCCTCCACGAGGGCCCACAGGCTGTGGTTCCACCCCTGCCAGCAGAACTGGGTCGCGAAGGTGTACTCGCACAGGGGATGGCCCGGAGTCCGGAACCGGGGGGCCAGGAGGTCCCGATCCTCGGGCCGGAAGGGGGCCCAGGGGGCGGCGGCGAGGTCCTGGCCGGTCATGGAGTCGTCCCTCCGTCCTCAGATGGGCGCCACCGCATCGGGACGTGGCCCTCCATCGGCCGGAAGCCCAGGGACTCATAGAAGGGGACGGTGCCCGGCTCGGCCACCAGGGCGATCCACCGGATCCCCCGGGCCAGGCACTCGTCCCGGAGTCGGGCCACCAGGGCGCGGCCGATGCCCTGGCCCCGGTGTGCCGGCAGCACGACGACGTCCTGGATGTAGGCGTCGGAGGTCCCATCTCCGAGGGCCCGTCCCATGCCCACCAGTCCGTCGCCGATCCAGGCCGAGACGACCACCACGGAACCGCCGAGGATGGCCGGGATGGCCGAGGGGTCCTCGCCCTCCTGCCACCACCCGGCCGCGCGGTACAGGGCCAGCACCCCCTCGACGGGCAGGTCGGGTCCCACCTGGAGGGTCCATCGGTCCGAGGCCATCCCGGTTCCCCCGAAAGACGGGTGGCGCAGTGTACATCAAGGCCCGTCTCCCGGGGGTCGGACAAGCCGGGGGAGGGCAGGCATTTCCGGTCCTTGGAACCCGGAAGGGAGTCGTTGGATCCGAGACGGGTCCCGGATAGGATGGGCGCCATCTCCTGGCAGGAGGTCCCATGCGGGTCGGGGTGATCACGGGTTGCCTGGTGGCGGTGGCGTCGGTGGCCTGGGCGGACCCCGGTGGGCCCGCACCACCGGAGGCGGACGCGGGTCGCCAGGGGTGCCCCTGCGCCGCCCGGGCGCCCGCCGAGTCCTCGCCGGGGACGGGGCAGGCGACGGCACCCTCCGGATCGTGCTGCGAGGCCTGCGAGGCGGCCCTCAGGGCGGTGGAGCAGATCCGGGCGGAGCCCTGGGCCCGGCTCCAGGACCCCTTCACCTTCGCGTTCCGGAACGGGGCGACCCTGCGGCTGTTCGGGAAACTGGAACTGGTCGGCTACTACGACACCACCACGCCGGCCATCAGCGACTGGCTGGCCTGGGTGGAACCGAAGGGGTCCTACAACGGCGACGAGGACTCCTTCAGCATGTCGGTCCGGGCCTCGCCGGTGGGGATGCACTTCACGGTCCCCCGGGTCGCGGGCTCGATGGCCCTGAATGCCCGGGTCGAGGTGGACTTCGTCGGGGGGTTCGTCACGGGCGGCAGCAGCGCCTACTCGCCGCTGATGCGGCTCAAGCAGGCCTGGGTCAGCCTGGACAGCCCCCACGTGACCATCCTGGCCGGGCAGCACTTCGGGGTCTTCGGTCCCCTGTTTCCCGACACGGCCAACTGGATCGCCCTGGGCACCTCGGGCAATCCCTGGATCCGGCTCCCCCAGGTCCGCCTGACGCTCCGGGCGGCCGGGCTGCAACTGGACCTGTCGGCCAATCGCCCGATGGGCAGCAACGAGGTGCTGACGGACACGGTGAATGACCACGTCAGCGACGGGGAGTGGAGCAACATGCCCTTCCTGATGGGGCGGATCGGGGGAAGCCACGACCTGGGCCGGGGGGTCTCTCTGGCCTGGGGGGCCTCGGGGGTCTATGGCCGGGAGAAGGTCCGGCGGGTCGTCGATCCGGCCACCGGGAAGGTGCTGGCCCGGACCGACGCCGGGGAGTGGCACTCCCGGGTCGTGCCCATCTGGATGGCGAACCTGGACCTGAAACTGACCTCCGCCTACGTGGACGTGATGGGGGAGTTCTTCGCCGGGGCCAACGTGAACAGTTTCTTCGCGGGGGTGCTCCAGGGAGTCTCCATCACGGCGAGCCCGGCGACCGAGACGACGCCCGTGGACTTCCAGGTCCGTTCCATCCGGACGATGGGGGGGTGGGGCCAGGTGACCGGCAAGCCCTTCCAGGACCTGCGGATCTACGTGGGTGCCGGGATCGACCACCCGGACTCTCGGGACCTGCTGCCGAATCCGAAGGCCCCGCCCCGGACCTGGAACCTCCAGGCCTACGGGGCGGCCCACTACGCCATTGGAGGGGCCTGGCGGGTCGGGGCCGAGGTGTCCTATACCCGGACGGCCTATCTGGACGACGCCGTGACCAATGGGAACCTCCGCGTGGTCGCCCGGACCTCCTGGTCCTTCTGAAACGCCGACGATCTGGACGGGCCGGCGTCCACCGGGCGGCCGCCGATGCCCTCTGCGTGATGAAGGCCTTCCCGGAGTCCAGGCACCACCACGCGGTGGACCACCTCCTCTGGTTCCGAAATCCCTACGAGATGGAGCGGGATGTGGAGGACCTCCGCCACGTCGAGTCCCCGGAGGACTACCTGCTGGCGTACTGGATCGGGCGCCACCACGGCCTGATCACGCCGGACATGCAGGCCGAAACAGGGAGACACCGGGCCCGCGATGCCTCACCGGGGCGGGTCCAGGGCGTCCACCGCGTAGCCGGTCAACTCGGTGTAGCCCTCCCCGGACAGCACCCGTCCTCCGGCAGTGCCCGACAGGCGGGTCTGTCCCTCCCAGTAGTTCTGGGCGAGGTTATGCATCTCCTGGTCTTCCACAGAGGTCACCACCGAGATGCGCCAGTCCCCCTGGGGGATCACCACGTCCCAGTCCAGCGGGTAGATGCCTCCCGAGTGGGGGCTCGTCCAGTGGCGCCGGGGGGTGATCGTGAAGGCGTCCATGCCTTCCAGGGGCGTCAGGGTCCCGTCGGGGGCCACCAGCGTCCCGGCCTTCAGGCACAGGACCCCATCCCAGTCGGTGAACTGGAAGAGCATGACCTCCCAGCCGTCGTCGAACTGCATGCTCCACCAGTCCCAGCCCTTGAAGTCCTGCATGTCGAAGTCGCCCCACTGGTGGTCCATCCAGGCCTGGCCGGTCACGGCGTGTTCGCCCGAGGGCGTGGACAGCGTGCCCTGGGCCTGAAGCCGGGTGAACGAGTAGTACCAGCTGGTCCCGCCGCTGTCGGCCATCGGGATGATCCCGTCGGTTCCGTGGCGGGCCGGGCGCTTCCGCGGCTCCAGGACCAGGTCGAAGGCCCAGGGGGACGCCTTGCCGTCCTTTTCCTTGCCCTGGGGAATCTCGCCCCGGATCCGGTCCCGGCCATCACCCCCGATCTCCAGGCGGCAGAAATCGACCTGGAGGTCGATGGGGTCCTGGCTCCAGGTCGCAGGGGCCAGGGAGATCGTGTCGGCGTGGAAGTGCTCCCCGGCCTCGAGGTCCACGACCCCCACGTGGCACATCCAGCCGAGCCCCGGGGTGCCGAACATCTCGGTGAAGTCATACTGGAAGATGGTGACCTGGAAGCCCCACTCCCGGTTCCCGTCCCGCAGGTGTCCCGTGTAGTACCACCACTCGGTGCGCTCGGCGTGGATTCCCGCGTCCCGGGGAAACCGGATGGAGGTTGGCTCGCAGCGGCCCCCGTTGCAGTAGGCCTCGGCGCCGCAGTCGGTCCGCTGCACCGCGCCGTCGATGCAGGCGACGACCTCGTCTTCCTCGCAGGTGGCCGGGGCCGGTTCGCAGGTCCCGGGTGGATCGGTCCCACGGCCCGGGTCCGCCGCCCCCGAGTCCCCGGGTTCGCATCCCGGGGACGGCACGACCGCCATTCCGAGGGCGGCCGCCAGAGCCCACCCGGGGGACATCCTGGAACGGTGCTGGGGAATCGCGAGGGACCGCATCGATGCATCCTTCAAGGGATCGGCCCCGAGTGTAGGTTCGACTTGCCTGAGGCACAAGTTCGGGGCAGGGCGAACCAGCGGCGGTAGAGGTTCAGGTCCATCGGGGTCCTCCGGGAGCAGGTCGGCCAATCCTACCTTGAAGATGACGGTTCCGTGTCCTATGCTTCCGTCCCGTGGAGGCGGTGTGACACAAGGGCGACCACAGGCCACCGGGAACGACGGCGGGGGCATGGGCGGGCCGTTGGCCTGGGTGATGGCGGCCTCTCTGGCCACGGGGGCTCTGGACCTGGGGGCGATCCCGGGTCTTCTGGGGGATGGGACCCCGGGCGCCGCATCGGGAATTCTGATCAGCCTGCTGCTGCACCTGGTCTGGGGATTTCCCCTGGGGCTGGTCCTCGCGATGGGGGTCTCCCAGACGACGAGGTTGCAGTCCCGGGTCTCCCCGTGGACCTGGAACGCACCGCTGCTGTGGCTGCTGGCGGTGCTGCCGACCCTGGCCCTGGGGATCGCCCTGGGGGCCCCCGCCCTGGAGCGGGTGACGGACCCGAGCCTCCGGAGCCTGCTGCTGGCCACCGGGGCGATGGGACTGCTGGCTGCCGGCGGGGTGGCCGGGGCGCTGCTGGTCTCCGTGGCGGGACGCCTGGGCCTCGGGTCCTCGTGGGGGGCGTCCCGGCTGCTGGGCCTCCTGGACGCCGGGGTCCTGATCGCCTGGGGGACCTTCCTGTCCTGGCGGTTCCGCGCGGGGGGGCTTCAGGGGCTCCTGCCGTGGACCGCCGTCGGGACGTTGCTGCTGCTTCTTCCGGCCCTGGGCCTGGCATGGCCTGCGTGGCCCACGGCATTGCGCCTGGGGCTCCGGCTCTGGACCCGGTGGCTGGCCCTGGGGGTGGGGATTCCGCTGGTCTCCCTGGCCCTGGCCGAGGGGACCTCCCGCCTGGATCCGGCCGGGGTGCGATGGGCCGCCGGGCGGGCCTCCTTCGCCGCCCAGGTACTCATGAAGATCCGGGATCTGGTGGACCTGGACGGGGACCGGGCGAGCCCGATCCTGGGCGGCGGGGACTGCGACGACCTGGACTACCTCCGGTATCCCGGCGCGGTGGACGACCCCGGCGACGGGGTGGACCAGAACTGCGACGGAGAGGATGCGGGGCAGGCGGAGGCTCAGACGGCCTCCTCCTACGCGCTGACCCCCGAGGAGGGCAGGCGGCTCAACGTGGTCCTGATCTGCGTCGATGCCTTCCGGGCGGACCGGGCCTCGTTTCTGGGGTACGGACGAAAGACCACCCCGAACATCGAGGCCCTGGCCCGCACCTCCTGGGTGTTCGAGAACGTGATCGCTCCCTCCTCGACCACCCGGGAGTCCATCCCGCCGTTCTTCACCGGGCGCTACGACTCGGGGATCGCCTGGGAGGGCGAGGCGCGAGTCCGGCAGGTCTCGGTCTCCCAGGGCCTGCTGGCGGAGGTCCTGCTCAACGCCGGCTGGCAGACCCTGGCCGTGGCCGACGAGTGGCTGCTGAAGTTCCTGCCGACGGTCATGCGGGGGTTCCAGAAGATGGACGTGGCCTACGGCCTGGGCCACTGGCGGGAATACGGCCAGAAGGCCGGACCCTTCACGCTGTTCGATGCCGTCCAGAAACTCATGCAACGCGACTCCAAACGTCCCTTCCTGCTCTATGCCCACTTCGAGGCGGCCCACTACCCCTACGTGCCCCACGACGGCTTCCAGTCCTTCGGCAACCGCCCCTCGGACCTCTACGACCAGGAACTGGCCTATGCCGATCGATACGTGGGGCTGCTGCTGGAGTACCTGCAGACCGAGGGACTGATGGACGACACCATCGTGGTGGTCTTCGGGGACCACGGCGAGGAGTTCCAGGAGCACGGGGGCAGCCAGCACAGCCGGACGCTCCATGCCGAGAGCGTGCGGATCCCGCTGGTTGTCCGGATCCCGGGCCAGGAGCCCCGGCGGGTGAAGACCCGGGTCTCCCTGATTGACGTCTTCCCGACGCTGATGGATGCCCTGGGGCTGCGCCCCGAGGAACCGAAACCCCAGGGATACAGCCTGTTCCACTACCTCGATCGGCAGGATCCCTTCCCGAACCGCCCGATCTTCACTGAACTGATGGTGAACAACGAGGGGATCCTCCGGTACCGCAAGGCGATCTACCAGGGGCCGTACAAGTTGATGTGGGACATGTCGTCCGACGAACTGCTGCTCTACGACGTGGTGACCGATCCCGGCGAGCGCCGTCCCCTGGAGGACCCGGAGGTCCAGACTCGCCTGTTCCAGGTCCTGTCGGACTTCGTGGCCCGGGGCACCCACCGCCCCGGGACCTGAACCGCCTTCGCCCCAGGGACCGCCGCGACACACCGGGTCCCTTGCCGGGAGGGCCCCGGGGGCTTACAATGCGCCCGGCCTTTTGAAAGGCCATTCCCTGGACGACATGAGGCGCTTGCGATGAATGAGACCTGGGTCGTGGACGTGGAGGGCCGGGGGCCCGTGGAGGTCCCGGCAGGGGCCGACTGGAGGACCGTGCTGGGGATCGCCGGGCTGGACGACCCGGACTCCGTGCTGGCGGTCCAGGTGGATGGGGTTCCGGTGGACCTGAGCCGGAAGGTGACGGGGCCTGCCCGGGTCCGGTTCCTGACCTTTGCCCAGGAGGAGGGTGTCGAGGTCTTCCGGCACTCCTCCACGCACCTGATGGCCCAGGCGGTGACCCGGTTGTTTCCGAAGGTGAAGCCGACCATCGGACCCGTCGTCGAGGAGGGCTTCTACTACGACTTCGCCGCAGACCCCTTCACCCCCGAGGACCTGGAGCGGATCCAGCAGGAGATGGCCCGGATCGTCGCCGAGGACCTCCCGGTGGAGCGCATGGAACTCTCCCGGGAGGAGGCCCTCGAGGCCTTCCGGGACAATCCCTTCAAGGTGGAACTGATCCGGGAGATGCCCGACGAGGCGGTCATCACCGCCTATCGCCAGGGGGAATTCCTGGACCTCTGCCGGGGGCCCCATGTGCCCCGGACCGGCCTGATCCGGGCCTTCTCCCTGACCAAGGTCGCCGGGGCCTACTGGCGCGGGGACCAGAACAACGTCCAGTTGCAGCGGATCTACGGCGTCTCGTTCCCGGAGGCCTCGCAACTGGAGGCCCACCTGAAGGCCCTGGAGGAGGCCCGGGAACGGGATCACCGGCGCATCGGCCAGGAGATGGACCTCTTCAGTTTCCACGACGAGGGGACCGGATTCCCCTTCTGGCATGCCCGGGGCATGGTGCTTCGCAACGAGGTGGTGAACTACTGGCGGGAGGTGCACCGGGCCTACGGCTACCACGAGATCCAGACCCCGACGATCCTCAACATGTCCCTCTGGCGGACCTCCGGGCACTACGACCACTACCGCAAGAACATGTACGTGACCCAGATCGACGACGTGCCCCACGCCATCAAGCCCATGAACTGCCCCGGGGGCCTGCTGGTCTACAAGTCCCGCCTCCACTCCTACCGGGAGTTCCCCCTCCGGGTGGCGGAACTGGGGCTGGTGCACCGCCATGAACTGTCGGGGGTCCTCCACGGGCTGTTCCGGGTCCGGGCCTTCACCCAGGACGACGCCCACATCTTCTGCACTCCGGAGCAGGTTGCCCAGGCGGTCGAGGAGACCATCGGCATGGTCTTCGAGATCTACCGCACCTTCGGGTTCCAGGACGTCCACGTGGAACTCTCGACGCGGCCATTCACGGGCAGCATCGGGTCCGACGAGGTCTGGGAGAAGGCCGAGGCGGGACTGCACCAGGCCCTGAAGGCCCGGGGGATCGACTACCAGTTGAACCCCGGCGACGGGGCCTTCTACGGCCCGAAGATCGACTTCCACATCCGGGACTGCATGAATCGGTCGTGGCAGTGCGGCACGATCCAGGTGGACTTCAGCATGCCTGACCGGTTCCACGCGACCTACGAGGCCGAGGACGGGACCCGGAAGACCCCGGTGATGATCCACCGGGCGATCCTCGGCAGCCTGGAGCGCTTCATCGGCATCCTGATCGAGCACCACGGCGGCAAGTTCCCCCTCTGGCTGAACCCGACCCAGGTGAAGGTGCTGCCGGTCAGCGAGAAGTTCGCGGACTACGCCCGGACCGTTCACCAGGCCCTGCTGGACGCGGGGCTTCGGTCCGAGATCGACCTCAGGCCGGAGAAACTGGGCCGGAAGGTCCGGGATGCCCAGCTGGCCCGCGTGAACTACCAGGCCATCTGCGGAGGCCGGGAGGCAGAGACGGGCGCCGTGGCCGTCCGGACCCGGGCGGGCGAGGACCTGGGGGCCATGGGGGTCCCGGACTTCGTGGCCCGCCTGCAGGACGAGCGGAACCGCCGGGCCTAGACGCCGATCGAAGACCCCAGGGAGGCAGGGACATGGTTCGGACGCTCAGATCCATCGAGGAGGAGGCCCGGGTGCACCAGGTCCGGGGGCCGGGCCTGGACCGCTGGATCGGCGATGCCGCGCTGCGAGGGGTCCTGGAGGGGGCCGAGTGGTCCCGCACGATGGACTTCCTGCAGGACGGGACCCGCCGGGTGCTGGTGGCGGGACTGGAGGACGGTGGCGAGGCGGCCCTGGATCTCCTCCGAAATGGCCGGTTCGTGACGGCGGTGGACCCGGACGGGGGGGCCGTGGAGTCCCTCCAGCAGCGGGCCCGGGAGGCCCGGTGCGACCTCCGGCTCCATGCCATCGCCTGTGACTACATGAAGCGGGAGTTCCAGGCGGGGGGATTCGACGCCGCCTTCTTCCCGGCGGTGCTGGGCCGCTACAACGAGCCGCTGGTCGTGCTGCGCAAGGCCGCCCGGGAGTTGCGGGTCGGGGGGCGGATCGCCTTCCGCATCCCTGTCCGCCCCTCGGCGGATCGGGTGCGACAGGTCCTGGCCCGATGGCCGGCGATGGACCGGCTGGTCTCGCGGATCGCGGAGGGGGTCCGGCGGGTCCCGGCGATCCAGGCCTGGACCGAGATTCCGGGGCACCGGGACCTGCTGGCCCAGGTGGGGGAGGTCTTCCGGGTGGAGGCGGTGACCCCGATGCACCTGCTGGCGCCGCTGGCCGGGACCCTGGCGGTGGCCGGTCCGGACCCCCTGGCCTCCCTGGCCCGGCGGACGGTCCCGTGGCTGGACCGCCTGGATCGGGTGGCCGTCTCCCGGGCATTCCTTCAGGGAATGGCCGCGGTACTGCTCGTGCACGGGTCCAAGGAACTCCAGCTGGGTCGCACCTTCCAGGTCGGCTGACCAGCCGCCGGCTCCGGGGGTCCGGGCAGGTCTCGGGGCAGGTGGTTGATTCAGATGCGGGTGCGGAGTCGTCCCAGGACCTTGCGGGCCAGCAGCGACAGCAACCAGCCGACCAGGAAGCCCCCGATCCCGCCGAAGATCCCCGACCAGATGGCGGTCCCGGGCATCTTCGCCGGCTCGTAGGAGGCGTTGAAGACCGCCAGGAAGGCCGCCGCGGCCCCGACCCAGGGCGTGAAGCGCCACCGCCATGTGGCCTGCTGGTAGAGGCCGTCGAGGCCCATCGCGAAGAGGGCCACCACCCCCAGCAGCCCGTAGAGGATCCAGGGGGGCACCATCTTGGGATAGACCGACACCCGGAGGTCGGGGCCGATGGCGGTGTCGATCCGGACGGCCTTCAAGGTGATGTCGCCGCCGGGGAGGCGCACCAGATAGGAGTCGAGGTAGTGGCGGTCCTCGACCTGGGTGGTCCGACCCCGCCGGCCCCGGACCGATCGCATCGCGTCGCTGAACTCTCCCTTCAGTTCCCGGTCTCCCAGGACCAGTTTGTACTGGCCCTGCCCGAGGCGGTTCTCGGCACTGGCGAAGGACTCGGCATGGACGTCCACCCGGGCCCAGGTGCCGGAGATCCCCGACAGGGGGACCTCCCCGGACTCCTTGCTGATCAGCGTGGTCGCCGCGGGCTGCCCGGGGTAGATCGTCTCGACGAAGGGGAACACCGCGCCGGCCAGGTACAGCACCGCCGCGCCGATGGCCAGGCGCTGGGCCTTCTGCGGGATGCCGGTCTCCCGAAGCAGGAACCCGAAGGCCACGGCGAGGCCCAGCAGCAGTTCCAGGCCCAGGATCAGGCCGGTGGCCAGGGCATTCAGCAGGGAGATGCCATGGAGACCCAGGGGGACTCCCAGGGCCACCAGGGGGATTACCAGCCGTCCCCAGTCGTCGAGGAACTTCTTCCAGAGGACTCCCTTGCGGGTGGTGGTTGCACCGGGGCTTGCCTGGGTCTTCACGGTCCGGTTCGCCTTCTTCGCTGACATGACGCTGCGCCTCCAGGGATGACTCGGTTCACTCGTCGGGCTCGTCGGGTCGTCCGGCGAGACCGTGCTTCCTCACCAGTTTCCGCAGGTGCTTCCGGTCCAGGTCCGCGTCCCGGGCCGCTGCCGAGAGGCTCCCCTTGTTCCTGGCCAGCAGGGCCTCCAGGTACTCCCGCTCGAAGCGCTCCAGGGCGGCCTCCTTCGCCTCCCGAAAGGACCGGAAGAGGGTGCCCTGGGGGATCGAGGGCTCCGTCCGCTCGCTGCGGTGCGCGGGGCGCCGGAGGGACGCCACCAGGTGCGGGGGCAGGTCATCGACCTCGATCAGGTCGCCCTCGGCGAAGGAGGTGGCCCGTTCGACCACGTTGAGCAGTTCCCGGACATTGCCCGGCCAGTGGTACTCCATGAGGACGTTCGCGGCCTCCTCCGAGAGGCCCTTGACCCGGGGCTCCCCGTCCGGGCCCCGGTTGAAGGGGGCCTGACGCAGGAAATGGCGGGCCAGCAGCGGGATGTCCTCCCGGCGTTCCCGGAGCCCCGGCAGCGAGATCCGGACCACCGAGAGCCGGTAGTAGAGGTCCTCCCGGAACCGGCCGTTGCGGACCTCCACCTCCAGGTTCCGGTTGGTCGCGGCGATCAGCCGGACGTCCACCTTGATGGGCCGGTTGCTGCCCACCCGGCGAATCTCCCGGTGCTCCAGGGCCCGGAGCAGCTTGGGCTGGAGGTCCAGCGACAACTCCCCGATCTCGTCCAGGAAGAGGGTGCCCCCGTTGGCCATCTCGAAGAGGCCCTGGCGGGTCTGAACCGCCCCGGTGAAGGACCCCCGCTCGTGGCCGAACAGTTCGCTCTCGATCAGTTCCCGGGGCACGGCGCCGCAGTCAAAGACCACGAAGGACTCCCGGGCCCGGGGGCTCTTGCTGTGGATCGCCCGGGCCACCACCTCCTTGCCGGTGCCCGTCTCCCCCTCCAGCACCACCGTGGCATTGGTCCGGGAGATGCGCTCCAGCACCCCGAAGACCTCTCGCATGCGCCGGCTGCGGCCCACCAGGGGGCCGAAGGAGTCCCGGGTGGACGGGGTGAGTTCCAGGCGCTCGTCGAAGGTCTGGAAGCGCACCTCGACGCTGCCGAGCCCGATGACCGCCCCGCTTCGGAGCCAGGCCTCCCGGACCCGGACCCGGTTCACGGTGGTCCCGTTGGTGCTGGCGAGGTCCTCCACCAGGTAGCCCGAGGGACCATGGAGGATCCGGCAGTGCTCCCGGCTCACGCGGGGGTCCTCGATCACCACGTCGTTGGAGGGGTCCGAACCCAGGGTCACGCGGTCCTGGTCGAAGATGTATTCCCGCAGGCCTCCCACGGGGTCCTCGACCATCAACTTGATCCGGGAGAGGCGCAGCGTGGCGGGTCGCCCGTCGCGCCAGTCCAGTTGGGTCCCGTTGTCGCGGTCGCTGCCCGCCATGGGGCGGAATCGTGCTCCAGGGGCTGCGGAAAGTCAATCACCGAAGGAGGTTCCAATCCCCCGGGCGGCCCGGATCAGGGGGTGATCGACGGGGACCGTGCGGACCTTGCCGGCGACCTCCTCGATGGGGACGGAGCCTGTGCGGCCCTCCCGCTGGACCACGAGGCGGTTCCACTGGCCGGCCTGGAGGAGTTCGAAGGCGTGGTGACCGAACTCGGTGGCCAGCATCCGGTCCCGTGGCGTCGGCGTGCCCCCCCGCTGGACGTGGCCCAGCACGATGCTCCGGGCCTCGAGTCCCGTGAGGCGCTCGACCTCCTGGGCCACGAAGCGCCCGACGCCTCCCAGTCGGATGGGGTCCGGGGAGTCGGGGTCCACCCGGTCCACGAATTCCTGGCCCCCCACGGGGATCGCCCCCTCGCCGACCGAGATGACCGTGAAGCGCTTGCCGTGGGCGTTGCGCTGGAGGCACTTCTCGGCGACCGCCTCCATACGGAAGGGGATCTCCGGGATCAGGATCACGTCGGCGCCGCTGGCGACGCCGGCCGAGAGGGCGATCCATCCGGCGTGGCGCCCCATCAGTTCCACGACCAGGACCCGGTGGTGGGCGCTGGCCGTGTCGTGGACCTTGTCCAGGGCCTCGGCGGCGGTGGTCACGGCGGTGTCGTGTCCAAAGGTGATGTCCGTGGACCAGAGGTCATTGTCGATGGTCTTGGGGACCCCGACGATGGGCAGTCCCCGCTGGCACAGAGAGGCGGCCCCGGCCATCGTCCCGTCGCCCCCGATGACGACCATCACCTCGATGCCCATGTCCCGGCACCGGGCAACGATTTCGTCCCGGAGGTCCTTCACGACGACCCGGTCGCCTTCCCGGACCCGGCAGGCGGCGGGGTCGGTCTTGTTGTTGGACCCGAGGATCGTCCCGCCCCGGGTCAGGATGCCGCTGAGGTCCTCGGGGCCGAGGACGCGCATGCGCCCCTCGCAGAGACCCAGATAGCCATCCTCCACGCCCACGACTTCCAGTCCGCCCTGGTGGGCGGCCTTGCCGACCACCCGGATCACGGCGTTGAGTCCCGGACAGTCCCCACCGGCCGTCAGGATCCCGATGCGTTTCACCGCAGCCCCCTGCAAATACCAACATTCTGACTCTTCAATATGGACAACTCCCCGGCCCATCCCTATGGTAGCCTCCATCTCCAGGGCGGGACACCTGGAAAACCGACTGTCGATGGAGGCTGGCATGGCATTTGAGCGCTGGGACGAGTGGCTGGTGGCGGAGCACGAGTGGATCGAACGGGCGATGGCGGTGCTGCGGGGGGAACTGGGAAAGGTCCCGGCAGGGGACCACGATGCCTTTCGGCTGGGCCGGGCCGTGGACTTCCTGCTGGAGTTCGGGGACCGCATCCACAACCGCAAGGAGGAGGAGGCCCTCTTCCCCCGGATGGAGCAGCGGGGCATTCCCCGGATGGGCCCCATCGGGGTGATGCTGATGGAGCACGAGGCGGAGCGAGGCCTGCTGGCGGAGATGCAGCGGGTGCTGCCAGGCCTCGGAACCCTCTCCCCCGAGGCCCGGCGGAAGTTCGCCCGGGACGGCGAGGAGTATCTGCAGGTCCGGGCGGAGCACATCTGGAAGGAGAACGACATCCTCTACGCGATGGGCCGGCAGGTTCTCACGGACCAGGACAATGCCGAGTTGCTGGCGGCCTTCAACGGGATCGACCGGGAGACCTACGGCGAGGGGGCCCAGGACCAGTTTGCCCGCATGGTGGCCGAGATCGAGGCGGGAAGCGGCGCCCGGAAGCGACTGGTCGAGAACCTCACGATGGAGCAGATCCACGGCATCCTGGAGGCCCTGCCCGTCGAGGTGACCTTCGTGGACGCCAATGACCAGGTGAGCTACTTCAACCGCCTGGACCGGGAGAAGATCTTCGTCCGGACCCGGTCCGTGATCGGCCGCAAGGTGCAGAAGTGCCACCCGGAGAAGAGCGTCGATGTGGTGAACCGCATCGTCGATGCCTTCCGGGCCGGGAGGAAGGACAAGGCCGAGTTCTGGATCGACTTCGCCGGGGACAAGGTCCTGATCCAGTACTTCCCGGTGCGGAACGAGCAGGGAGAGTACCTGGGGGTCCTGGAGGTCACCCAGCGCATCGGGGCCATCCAGGCCATGACCGGCCAGCGCCGCCTGCTGGACTGGGAGGACTGAACCGATCGTCCGGGCCGCATCCTGTCGCGGCCGGGAGTTTCCGGGGCCCGGAAGGGGCGTGGTATCCTCCGCCGGTGAGGGGGGGACATGCGCCTGGCACACCTCAGCGACCTGCACCTCTGGCCCTCGGGGTTCGTGCCGGTCCAGGCCCTGCTGGGGCGACGCCTGGCAGGGGCGGCAAACCTCTGGTGGACCCGGAAGGCGACCCTGCAGCGGGGCGTGGTCGAGGCGGCCGTCCAGGCCATTCTGGCCCAGGAGCCCGATGTCATCGTCTGCACCGGCGACGTGGTGAACCTGGCCCTTCCCCGGGAGTTCCAGTTGGCCCGGGAGGTCCTGGAGCCCCTCTGCCGCACCGGCCGCTTCCGGATCGTTCCAGGCAACCACGACTTCTACACCCCCGAGTCCATCGATCAGCGACGTTTCGAGGAGGCCTTCCGGGACTGCCTGGGCGAGGGAGAGGACTGGCCTCGGGTCGCGGACCTGCCGGGCGGGGTCCGGCTGATCCTGGCCCGGAGCGCCACCCGGACCCTGCCCTTGATGGCCCACGGGTGGCTGGGACGGGACCAGTTGCAGGCGATCGACACCCTGGCCCGGCAGGGAAGGGCGGAGGGTCGCCTGGTCGTGCTGGCGCTGCACCATCACCTCCACCTCCGGTGGACCTTCCGGGAGGTGACGGGCTTCCTGCGGGACCGCGGGGACCTGCTGGCCATGCTGCGCCACTCGGGGGTCGGGCTGGTGATCCACGGGCACGACCACCATCCCCATGCCTTCGTCGTGCCGGGGGCCGACGGGCAGGCGATACCGGTCATCGGGTGCGGTTCGACGGCCCGGTTCGACCCGGCCCGGGGACGGCTGGGGCGGTTTCATCTCTATGACCTGTCCGGGGGGCAGGTGCGGGTGGAACGATGGCAGGTCCGGGAAGACGGTCGGTTCGAGGCCCTTCGGGAGTGAAGGGCTACTGGGCAGGGACCCGGACGACCCTGGTGGGCCTCGCGGTGACGCTGCCCCTGCTGGCGCTGCACAACGTCGGCATCCTGCTGGCGGGCAACCAGGACATCAACGCGGTGGACCTGCTGACCCACCTGGTGCCACGGACGCTGGGCTGGACCGCCCTGCGGTACATCGATGCAGGGCTGCTGCTGGCCGCCCTCGTGATGGTGTTCTGGGCCTTCCGGAGGGGCGGTCTCCGGTGGACCTGGTGGATCGGCCTGGTGTTGGAGGGGGCTCTCTACGGGGTGGCCATGGCCCTGGCGGTCCACTATGCCCTGGGGCAGGCCCACCTGATGGACCTCAGGGAAGAGGCCGGGCAGGTTGCGGGGCAGGTCGCCGGCCAGGTCCTGTCCCATGCCCGGGAGGGGATCGAGACGGGGGCGAAGGTCGCCCGGGAGGCGGCCCGGCTGCCCCTGGCCCAGGTGCTGATCATCGCTGCCGGGGCCGGCTGGTGGGAGGAGGCGGTCTTCCGCCTGGGCCTCGTCGGGGGACCCCTGGCGATCGCCCGGCGCCTGGCTCCGCCGTCGGGGGCTCGGCGGGTGCTGGTGCTGGGAATCGTCTCCCTGCTGGCTGTCGCGGCGTCGTCGGCGATCTTCTCGGCGATGCACCACCTGGGTGCGGAGGAGGCCCCGGACCCCTACCTGTTCTGGTACCGGTTCGGGGCAGGGGTGGTCCTTTCGGGCATCTTCCTGGGCCGGGGATTTGCGGTGGCCGCCTGGACCCACTTCCTCTATGACGTGATGGTCTTGCTGCTGGGGCGCTAGTCCGGGCGCCGGTCGGCGGCCGGGCCCCGTCTCATTCCTCGGGTTCCCCGTCGGCCAGGTGGGGGACCAGGAAGTCGAGGCATTGCTCCGGGTTCACGGGAGTGGCCAGTTGTCCGCTCTCGATGGCGTGGAGCAGCAGGTCCCGGAGCCTTCCCACCTCGGGTCCCGCCGGGATCCCGAAGCGTTCCATGATGAGGTTGCCGATCCCCTTGGGCAGGGGGCTCTCCCGGGCGTCCTGTTCCCGAATGTCCTGGATGCGACGCTGAAGGTCCACCAGCAGTCCCTGGATCATCTCGACCCGCTCGGCCCGCTTGGAGGTCAGGTCGGCCCGGCTGAAGGCGATCAGGTCGTCCAGGGAGTCCCCGACCTCCCGGATCAGGCGGCGCACGGCGCTGTCGGTCCAGTCGTCCCGGTAGAGGTTCACCCGGCTGTGGTTCTGGATGATGTAGTGGATGCGCCGGTGGTCCTCGGGGGGGAACTCGAACCGGGCCCCGATGGCGTCCCACAGCATCGCCCCCATGTCCTCGTGGCGGAAGAAGTGGACCTTGGTCCCGGTGATCTGCCGGGTCCAGACCTTGCCGATGTCGTGGCAGAGGGCCGCCCATCGGACCACGGGGACGGGGTCGGCGTTGGTGACGACCTGCTTGGTGTGGGCCCAGACGTCCTTGTGGAGGTCTTCGCCAGTCTCCCGGAGCCAGGTGAGGGCACTGACCTCGGGGAGGACCAGGGCCAGGACGCGGGTATCGTGCAGGAACTGCAGTCCCTTGGCGGGCCAGGCGCCGCAGAGGACCTTCTCCATCTCCTTGCGCCAGATCTCCCGAGGCACGTCGAGGATGCCGGCGGCGTCCCGGTCCGCGGCCTGGCGGACCTCCCGGGCGGCATCCATCCCGTACCGGGCCACGTAGCGGGCCACCTTCAGCAGCCAGGAGGCGCTTTCCCGGAAGAGGGTCTCGACGGGGAAGACGGGGCGAATCAGGCCCTCGGCGAAATCCGCGGTGCCTCCGAAGGGGTCCACGAGGTCCCCCGAGGCGTCGTATCCGAAGGCCTGGATGGTGACCTCCCGGGTGGCGAGGTCCAGCAGGATGCCCGAGAGGCGATGGCCCCGGAGGGATCGCAGGGGCGGGAGATAGTTCCGGAAGGGCCCGATGTTGAAGGTCAGGGTGACGGGGCCCCGAGGGACCTTGAAGGTCCACAGACGGGATCGTTCCTCCTTGGGGGCCTGGGGGGCCACGCCGAAGAGGCGCCGGCCAAACTCCTCCAGGAAGGACATCGATGCATCGACGGTGAGGTCAAAGGAGGTCGCGTCGTCGATGGGGATGCCCGAGGCCAGTTCCCGGGCTCGGGGGCCGATGAGGTAGGCCTCCCGGCCGTCCCGGGCGAAGGCATCGAAGACCTCCCGGAGGGGGGCCGGGTAGCGGACCGGTTGCTGGGAGGTGCGTGACGTCATGCTGGAAACCGTGTTCCTGGTCTGGAGAGAACCACCCCGCCCGGAAGCGGGAAGCGAAGTCTACGGGCGTGGGGCGGGATCGTCAATGCCTCGGGCGGAACTCCTCCCCGGACCCGGGGGCCGATCCGGTCGAGGATCGGCCTCTTCCCGCAGGGGCCGGGTCGGTGCAGAATCGCCGCCAGGGGGTCCAGGGGAGACGGATGAAGCCGTTGATCACCATTGGCATCGCGGGAGGCACGGGATCGGGCAAGACCACCGTGGCGGCCCTCCTGGCAGAGGACCTGGGCGAGGATCGGGTCACGATGGTGGTCCAGGACCGCTACTACAAGGACCTGGGGCACCTGCCCCTGGAACAGCGGGCCAGGGCCAACTTCGACCATCCTGATGCGGTGGACGTGGGCCTGATGGCCCATCAGGTCCGGGAACTCAAGGCCGGAAGGGCCGTGGAGGCCCCCCGGTACGACTTCCGGACCCACAGCCGCCTGCCGGAGTGCACGCGCCTGGAGCCCCGGGAGATCCTGCTGGTCGAGGGCATTCTGGTGCTGGAACTGGAGGAGATCCGGCGTCAGCTGGACCTGAAGGTCTATGTGGAGACCGACGACGACCTCCGGTTCATTCGGCGCCTGCGCCGCGACATCCATGAGCGGGGCCGGACCGTGGACAGCGTGGTGGAACAGTACCTGTCGACGGTGCGACCCATGCACCACGAGTTCGTCGAGAAGAGCCGCCGCCACGCGGACCTGATCCTGCCCTGGAGGGATTTCAACAACACGGCCATCGAGATGCTGCTCCGGATCCTGCGCTACGGCATGCCTCTCGGGGGAGGTCCGGGGCGGGAGTCCGGGGGCATGGTGTCAGGAAATGCCGGTGGGAAGGCCGAGGGGCACTGACCCCGGGGCCTGGAGGGAGAGGTCGCATGCAGGGACGCTGGAGGGTCTGCCTGGGAGCGGCGCTGATCTGGGGGTGTGGGGAACTGTACGAGGCGCCGCGGGACGTCGCGCCGCCGGACCTCGTCGGGGGGGACATGACCTCCGGGGAGGTGGACAACGGCTCCGATGTCCAAGAGGTGGCCGGCCCGGACCTGGCCGAGGTCGGGCCGACGGAGGACCTGGGGATGGGGGATGGGCCGGGGCAGGATGAACCGCCGTCGGACCCGGGGCAGGACGGGCAGGGGCCCGATGCCTGGATCCCGGACCCGGCCTTCTTTCACGCGGTCCGGGACCATGCGGACCGACAGGCCGATGACCCCTATGAGGACGACCAGGCGCTGGACTGCGCCGGGGCGCCCTGCCTGGAGGATCAGCGAGTGGATGCCCTGTGGGTCCGGGGGGCGGAGGTCTGGGCCGGGACGCCGTCGGGACTGTTTCACCGCCCGGGCGAGGAGGGGCCCTTCCAGGCGCACCCGGTGGGAGAGGACCCGGAGGGACCGGTGGTGGACCTGGCCGGATCCGACGACGGGAGCCTCCTGGCGGTGGTGCTGCCGGACCGGATCCGGCTGATCGATGGTCAGGGGGCGCTGGTGGGCACCCTCGGACCCCTGCCGGGGGTCCTCTGGACCTCGGCGGCCTTCCGACCCGACGGGATGCTCGTGGCGGGCGGGGATCACGGGGTCTTCGAGGGACTCCTGGGCGGATTCGGGCCGGTGGAGGGCACGGAGGAGTGGAGGGTCCGGGACCTGGCGATGCTGGGGGACCGGGTCGTGGCGTTGCTCGAGGACGGCACTCTGCGCCTGGGGGCGGACCCGCTGGATGTCCCCGAGGAGGTGGGGACTCCGCGATCCGTCTCATCGGGTGCGGACCGGGTCTGGGTCGCCGCCACCGAGGGGCTGCTGGCCGTGACCTCCGACGGCCGGGTTCAGGTGGTCCTGAGGCCCGGGATCGGAGGGCTGCCGGCCGGGGACCTGGTTGCGGTGGCCTCGGGGGAACGCTGGGTCCTGGCAGGACACGGCATCGGGGCCTCGGCGGTCCCCTGGCCGGCGCGAGACGGGGTCGGCATCCAGCACTACGTGTCCCAGCGGTGGCTTCCCTCGGACGCCGTCACGGCGGTGGCCGTCGGAACGGACCTCTGGGTGGGCACGACCGGTGGACTGGCCCGGATCGGGTTCCGAGAGGGACGGCTGGATCAGAAGGCCTCGACCCTGTTCGAGGAGTGGATGGCCCACTTCTGGCGCATGGACGGCTTCCTGGCCCTCGACGCCTGGACCGATGCCCCCCGGTCGCCCACGACCTGGCGCCTGGGGGACTCGGACAACGACGGGCTCTGGACCCAGATGGGGATCGGGGCCCTCTGCCTGGCCTACTCCGTGACCCGGGACGAGCGGTACTACGAGGCGGCCCGGAAGGCGATGCGAACCATGTTCCTGCTGATCGACGTCCCGGCGGTGGACTTCCAGGCCGCAGGGCTTCCCCGGGGCTTCATCAGCCGGTCCCTGGCCCGGGAGGACGAGGGGGAGGTCTTCGACTCGAAGGCCGGGCAGCCGGACCGCTGGCACCTCGTGGAGTACCAGGGGCACCGCTACTACTGGAAGGACGACACGTCCTCCGACGAGACCACGGGGCACTTCTTCGGCTTCCCGCTCTACTACGACCTCTGCGCGAAGGACGAGGCCGAGCGGGCCGAGGTGGCGGAACATGCCGCGGCCCTGGCGCGGTACATCGTCGAAGGGGGCTACACCCTCCGGGACCTCGACGGCCAGCCGACGACCTTCGGCCACTGGGAGCCGGAACGGGTCGCCATCACCGTGGACGGCCTGGAGAACTGTGGCCTGGACCATCCCCTGGAGGCCTGCCTGGAGGCCGAGTACGGCGGCGGGTGGCTCAATGCCACCGAGATCCTCGGGCACCTGCTGGCGGCCTGGCACATGACCGGGGACCGGTTCTTCTACGACGCCTACGACCGGCTGGTCCGGGAATATCGCTATGACGAGGTCGTGACCTGGTCCCGGAAGGCCATCACCGTGAACAGCCCCCGGACGGCGAACCACAGTGACCACGAACTGGCCATGCTGGCCTACGCGACGCTGATCCGCTACGAGCCGGACTCCGAGCGTCGGGCGCGATACCTGGAGGGGTTGCGGGGGTTGTACGACTACGAGCGCCCCGAGCGTCAGCCCCTCTGGGCCGCCATCGTGGCCCTGGCGGAGGCCGGCGTCGCGGACCTCCCAGGGGCGGTCCGGACGCTCCGGGAGATGCCGCTGGACCACCGGGACGTGCGGGTGGACAACCGGCATCGGCGGGACGCCATCGAGGACGTGGTGGACCGCTTCGAGGACCGGCAGTGGGACCGGGTCTTCCCCTACGACGAGATCCACCTGATGTGGTGGAACAGCAATCCCTACCGGATGGTGGACGGCTCCTCGCCCCAGGCGCGCCAGAGCCCGATGCCCTTCCTGCTGGCCTACTGGGCCTCCCGCTACGCCGGGACGTTGCAGGCGCCCGACTCCCCGTGAGAGGACGCCCGGGGGGTCAGGGGACCAGGATCCCGTTCCACATCAGGATGCCGGTGACGGCCGCCAGGGCCAGGCGATACCAGCCGAAGGGGCCCAGGCCGTGGCGGTTCAGCGTCCCCACCAGGAATCGCACCGAGACCGCCGCCGAGAGGGCCGCCACCAGGAATGCCAGGAAGACGTGGAAGGTGCCCAGGTCCCGAACCATCGCGGTCCCGACCTGGAGGGCCGAATAGGCCACCGCGGCCAGCAGCGTCACGAAGCCCAGCAGGAAACTGAACTCCACCGCCGCCATCAGGCTCAGGCCGGCCAGCAGGCCGCCGACCAGGGCCATCAGGCTCCGGCTCGTCCCGGGCCAGAAGATCGAGGCCACCTGACAGAGGCCGATGAGCAAGGCTCCCTGCCAGGAGAGGGTCTCGATCGTGCGGCCCTGGTCCGGGGGCATCCCCCGGCGCCGGCGGTGCAGCCAGATCAGCAGCAGGCCCCCGGCGGCCCAGGCGGCGACGACGACGTCCAGTCGGAAGAGGTGCTCCTTCACCAGGGAGGCCATCGTCCCGGCCGGCACCGCCGGCAGGAAGGCCACCACGAGGTTCCGGAAGGTCACCAGCCCGTTCCGATCTTGCCCCAGCAGGCCCCGGGCCATGGCCATGAAACGCCCCCAGTAGAGGCCCAGCACCGCCAGGATCGCTCCCCCCTGGATGATCACCGCGAAGGTGTCGTTGGCCTCGTTGCCGGGCATCCCCAGTGCCCGCTGGGCCAGCACCAGGTGGCCCGTGGACGACACCGGCAGGAACTCGGTGAACCCTTCCACCAGCCCCAGGATGATCGCCTCGATTCCGTTCATCGGACCTTCCCGCGGCAGCCGCCGGGAGCGTAGCCCCGGCACGTGTCCCGGTCAATGTTCCGCCTGGCTTGTCGATGGCGACGGGTTGCAAGGGGAAGGCCGACCCGGATGCCCAGGATGGTTGACCGGAAGCGGGGCAGGCGCTAGAGTCCCGCCCCATGAAACGGCGCATCCTCTCGGGCATCCAGCCCTCCGGTCGACTTCATCTGGGCAACTGGTTCGGGGCGATCCGGCAGCACGTGGCGCTCCAGGAGGAGGGCCACCAGTGCTTCTACTTCGTGGCCAACTACCACGCCCTGACCAGCGGCGTGGACCGGGACCGCCTGGCCGACTCGACCCTGCACGTCGCGGCGGCCTACCTGGCCCTGGGGATCGACCCCGCCCGGAGCGTCCTGTTCGTCCAGAGCGACGTCCCCCAGGTCACCGAACTGGCCTGGTTCCTGAACTGCGTGTGCCCGATGGGCCTGCTGGAACGGGCGACCTCCTTCAAGGACAAGGTGGCCCGGGGCATGGGGGCGAACGTCGGGCTCTTCGACTACCCGGTGCTGCAGGCCGCGGACATCACGGCCTACGATGCCCATCTGGTGCCGGTGGGGGCGGACCAGAAGCAGCACATCGAGATCACCCGGGACCTGGTGGGCAAGTTCAACCAGGCCGTGGGGGCCGAGGTGCTGGTGTCGCCGGAGCCCTACATCGTGGAGAACGTGGCCGTGGTCCCCGGCATCGACGGCCAGAAGATGAGCAAGTCCTACGGGAACACGATCGAGATCTTCGAGACCCCGAAGGCCACGGCCCGGCGGGTCGTGCAGATCGTCACCGACTCGACGCCGCTGGAGGCCCCCAAGGACCCGGCCCGCTGCAACGTCTTCGCGCTGCTGAAACTGTTCGCACCCCCGGAGGAGGTCGCCGAGATCGCCGAGGCCTACCGCCGGGGAGGGTACGGGTACGGTCACGCGAAGAAGCGCCTGGGGGAGTGGATCAACACGGCCTTTGCCCCGGCCCGGGAACGCTACGAGGAACTCCGGGCCCACCCGGACCGGGTCCGGGACGTGCTGCGGGAGGGGGGACGTCGGGCCCGAGAGGTGGCCGAGGCCACGCTGGTCCGGGTCCGGGACGCTGCCGGGATCCTGCGCCACGACTGAACGCGCGTCTTGCCAGGCCCTTGCCCCAGGTCCATGACCGAGGGATCGCCTCGCCCGGTCAGGTCGGTCGGAACCGCCGCAGGATCGTCTCGGCGACCCGGATGCCGTCCACCGCCGCCGAGACAATGCCTCCGGCCCAGCCGGCCCCCTCGCCGGCGGGAAACAGGCCCCGCAGAGAGGACTCCCCCTCGGCGTCCCGGGGGATTCGGACCGGAGAGGAGGTGCGGGTCTCCACGGCGGTCAGCACCGCGTCAGGATCGCCGAACCCTGGCATCTGGCGGTCCAGGGCCGGGATGGCCTGCCGCAGGTGGGCCGACACCCATTCGGGCAGCACCTCGTCCAGCGAGGAGGGACGCACGCCCCGGGAAAAGGTCGGATGGACCCGGCCAAATGACGTCGAGGGTCGGTGGGCCAGGAAGTCCCCGACCCGCTGGGCCGGCGCCCGGTGGTCGCCGCCTCCGAGGTCCAGGGCCGCCCGTTCCAGACGCCGCTGGAAGTCCACGGCTCCCTGCCAGGATGGTTCCTGGAAGTCCTCCAGCCCGACCTGTACGACCAGCGCGGCATTGCCGTTGCGTCCGTTCCGGGCATGGAGGCTCATGCCGTTCGTGACCACGCCGCCGGGATCGCTGCATGCGGCCACCACCTGCCCCCCGGGGCACATGCAGAAGGTGTAGCATCCCCGGCCCGACGGGGCCTGCCACGCCAGGTGGTAGGAGGCGGGTCCCAGGGCCGGGTGCCCGGCCCACCGGTGCCACCGGGCCGCATCGATGGTCTCCTGGAGGTGCTCGATGCGGGCCCCGACGGCGAAGGGCTTGGGCTGCAGGTCCACTCCCCGCCGGGCCAGCATCTCGAAGGTGTCCCGGGCGCTGTGGCCAGGGGCCAGCACCAGGGCCTCGCAGGGAATGGCCTCGCCCCCTCCCACCACGACCCCCTGGATCCGGTCTTCGGCCACCACGAGGTCGGTCACCCGGTGGCGGAACCGCACCTCGGCTCCCAGGCGCAGCAGTCGTTCCCGTAGGTGCCTCACCACCTCACGGAGTCGGTCCGTGCCCACGTGGGGCTGCCAGGACCAGGCGATCTCCGCCGGGGCCCCGGCCTGGACCATCGCCTCCAGAACGAAGGCGCAGCGAGGGTCCTGGATGCGGGTGGTCAGTTTCCCGTCGCTGAAGGTCCCGGCACCTCCCTCCCCGAACTGGACGTTGGACTCGGGGTCCAGGTCCCCGGAGGCCCAGAACCGCGCCACGGCCCGGACCCGGTCCTCCACCGGGTCCCCCCGCTCCAGCAGGATGGGCCGAAACCCCGCCTCGGCCAGCAGCAGGCCCGCGAAGAGACCCGCCGGACCCGTGCCCACGATGACCGGTCGGTGGGGCAATGGGGCCGCCCCGGGCTGGGGAGGGCGATACCGGGCATCGGGCGTACGGGCAACCCCGGGTCCTGCCCGCCGGAGGACCGCCTCCTCGTCCGGGACCTCGAGGTCGATGGTCCAGACCACTGCCAGTGATCCCCGGCGGGCATCGACGGATCGCCGGACCAGACGCCAGGTCCCCAGGCGATGGACGCCGACACCCAGGGTCCTGGCGGCGGCCCGGCGGACCTGGTCCGGGTCCGCATCCGGTGGCAGTCGCAGTCCCGAGACCCGGATCACGGTCGTCCCTCCGAGGCCGAGCCGAGGATATCCCAACCGAGGCCCCAACAGGAGCGCGTGGCGACAAGGGAATTTTTGGGGAGAGGTTTACAGATGCTCTACTTTCTGGAACACTATTGACACGTCCTGGAGCATGGGGATCGAAGACGGACTCGAAGGCCGCGGAGTCCTTCGGAAATGAAAACGATTCTTGGGAGGCGAGGATGAAAAAGGACATTGGCCAATGGGCGGTGATGGGACTGGTTCTGCTGGCATGGGCGATCCCGGGGGCACTGGCGTCTCCCGTGCTGAGGTATCAGGCGGACCTGAACGGGGACTTCGCGTTGATCGGGAACACGATCGGGTATGACTGCCGGGCCAGCGTCCCGCTGCCGGTGGTCGGATCGGTCGGGGACTGCGGGACCAACACGAGCGATACGGGCATCGACGTCCTGTGGCGATCGGACAGCCCGGCGAACGGCCAGGCCACCGCCAGCACCGCCGTGGCGGTCGCCCAGGCTCGTTCCACCGCGGTGCTGGGCCTGCCTCCGGCAGCGGAGGTGGTCCATGCGCGGCTCTACTGGAGCGCCTTTCGATCCAGCGCGGACACGACGGCGACCCTCGAGTTCCCGGCGGACGGAGGGGTCATGGCGGTCGAGGCGGACCAGTCCTGGTTCGTCACCCAGCCCTCGTCGACCCGGAGCTTCTACCAGTCCGCCGCGGACGTCACCGCCTTCGTGCAGCAGCACGGCATCGGGGCCTACCGGGTCAGCGGCGTCGAGGCGGCGGCGGTGAACGGCGTCACGGAGGAGACCCACTACGCCGCCTGGTGGATGGTGGTGATCTACCAGGATCCGACCGATCCGCTGCGGAACCTGGCGATCTTCGAGGGGTTCGACCTGGTGGACCAGAACACGACCGCCGTGGCCAACCTCTCGGGTTTCCTGGTGCCCAACGCCGGCTACGACGCCAAACTGGGAGTGGTGGCCTTCGAGGGCGACAACGGGATCAGCGGGGACCGGCTCGCCTTCAACGGGACGTATCTGGACGACGGCCTGGCGGGATCCGATGACTTCTTCAACAGCACCCGGACCTGGCTGGGAGTCCCCGTGTCGGTTGCTGGTGACCTCCCCCAGATGGCGGGCAGCCTGGGCAGCATGTCAGGGGTCGATCTCGACGTGGTGAACGTGAAGCCCCTGGTCGCTCCCGGGGACACGTCCGCGGTGATCCGGGCCACCAGCACCCAGGATGTGTATCTGCTGGGCGGGTTCGTGACGTCGATCTCCACCTACCGGCCCGATTTCACCGCCACGTCGAAGACGGTGACGGACCTGAACGGGGGCCTGCTCCAGCCCGGCGACGAACTGGAGTACACGATCGCCACTCGCAATCTGGGCAACGACGTGGCCCTGGGCGTGGTGCTGCGGGATTCCCTGGCGCCGGGACTGGACCTGGTCCCGGGATCGCTGGCCATCGTGTCGGGACCCAATGCCGGCAGCCTGACCGATGCCGCCGGCGATGACCAGGGCGACTGGGACCCTGTCGGCCGCCTGCTGACCTTCCGGCTGGGAACGGGTGCCGATGCGGTCCAGGGGGGACGCCTGGAGATCGGGGAGTCGACGACGGTCACGTTCCGGGCGGTCTTCCTGGGCACGGTTCCGGGGGTCGTCCGGAATCAGGCCTTCATCGTGGCAACGGGGGAGGCCGGCGCTCCCGAGGGGACGTGGCTGTCGGACGGGGACGATGGGCTTTCGGGTCCTCAGCCCACCGACCTGGTGCCGGACTCCGACGGGGATGGGATTCTCGACGATCAGGACAACTGCGTGCTGACTCCGAACCCCGGCCAGGAGGACCGGGATCTGGACGGGTTGGGGGATGCCTGCGACAACGACTGGGACAACGACGGCGTTCCCGACGACGAGGACAACTGCATCGAGGTTCCGAATCCTGACCAGACCGACCTGGATCGAGACGGGCTGGGGGATGCCTGCGACCCGGATCTGGACAACGACGGCTGGTACAACGAGGTCGACAACTGCCCGACGGTCCCCAACCCGGACCAGGCCGACCTGGACGACGACGGCCAAGGGGATGCCTGCGACCTGGACCTGGACAACGACGGCTGGTACAACGAGTCCGACAACTGTCCGACGGTTCCCAACCCGGACCAGGCAAACCTGGATCGAGACGGGTTTGGGGATGCCTGCGACGACGATGTCGACGGGGATGGGGTCCCGAACGGGGAGGACAACTGCCCGACGGTGGCCAACGCCGATCAGCGGAACACTGATGACGACCGCCTGGGCGACGCCTGCGACCCGGATCTGGACGGGGACGGGCTCCCGAACGAGGACGACAACTGCCCGACGGTTCCCAATCCGGATCATGCGGACCTGGACCGGGACGGGCTGGGGGATGCCTGCGACCCGGACATCGATGGGGACGAGGTTCCAAATGGCCGAGACAACTGCGTGACGGTGCCCAACCCGGACCAGGCAGACGTGGATCAGGACGGCCTTGGGGATGCCTGCGATGTCGACTGGGACAACGACGGCGTGGTCAACGAGTTGGACAATTGTCTTCGCAACTGGAACCCGAACCAGGCGGACCTGGACCAGGACGGACAGGGGGATGTCTGCGACCCGGACATCGACGGGGACGGATGGTCCAACGACGTCGACAACTGCCCCTGGGTGTTCAATCCAGATCAGGAGGATCGAAACAACAACGGGATCGGGGACGCCTGCGAGACGGACTCCGATGACGACGGCATTTCCAACGAGGACGACAACTGCCCCGAGGTCTTCAACCCGGACCAGGCGAACCTGGACGGCGACAACCTGGGCGACGCCTGTGACCCGGACATCGACAACGACGGCATCCTGAACGAGCAGGACAACTGTCGGACGGTGCCGAACCCCGACCAGTCGAACCTGGATGGCGACAACCTGGGAGACGCCTGTGACCCGGACATCGACAACGACGGCGTGCTGAACCAGTCCGACAACTGTCCCCGGGAACCCAACGAGGACCAGGCGAATCTGGACGGCGACAACCTGGGAGACGCCTGTGACCCGGACATCGACAACGACGAGATCCCCAACGAGGAGGACAACTGCCCCCGGGTCTTCAATCCGGGTCAGGAGGACCGGAACGACAACGGGATCGGGGACGTCTGCGAGGGCGATCGGGACTCCGACGGGGTGGCCGACGACCTGGATGATTGCCCCGAGAACTACAACCCCGACCAGTCCGATCTGGACGAGGACGGAACCGGAGACGCCTGCGACCCGGACATCGACGACGACGGGATCGACAACGGGGAGGACAACTGTCCGCGAGTCGCGAACCCGGACCAGGCAGACCAGGACCAGGACGGGATCGGCGACGCCTGCGACACGGCGACGCAGGACCAGGACGGTGACGGGATCCCCGACGACGAGGACAACTGCCCCCTCGTCCCGAACTCCGGCCAGGCGGACCTGGACCGCGACGGCATCGGTGATGCCTGCGATGACGACTGGGATGGGGACGGGGTCCTCAACAACCAGGACAACTGCCCGCGGGTTGCGAACCCCGACCAGGCAGATGAGGACCAGGACGGGATCGGCGACGCCTGCGACCCGGTGACGCAGGACCAGGACGGCGACGGGATCCCCGATGACCAGGACAACTGCCCCCTCGTGCGGAACCCCTACCAGGAGGACCAGGACAAGGACGGTGCCGGGGATGCCTGCGACCCGGACATCGATGGGGACGGGGTGCCCAACGATCAGGACAACTGCCCACGCACCCCGAACCCCGGCCAGGGGGACCAGGATCGGAACGGCATCGGGGATGCCTGCGACGACGGGACGGACGACCCGGATCGGGACGGGATCCCGACGGGCCAGGACAACTGCCCGGGCATCTACAACCCCGAACAGGCGGACGGCGACGGCGACGGCATCGGGGACCTCTGCGATGACGACTGGGACGACGACGGGGTGCCCAACTCCCGGGACAACTGCCCGGTGCTGGCCAATCCAGACCAGGTGGACCGGGACGGGGACGGGGTCGGCGACGACTGCCAGACGGACCACCTGACCCTGACGGGCGGGGCCTGCTCCGCCACCCCCTCGGCTCCTGCCCGGGTCCCCTTCGGGGGACTGCTGCTGCTGGCAGTGGGCCTGGGACTCTGGTTCCGGCGGCGCCTCGGAAAGGTCCTGGGGGCCCTGACGCTGGTGCTGGTGGCGGGGCTTCCGATGACCTCCCGGGCCCAGGAGGTGAACGTCCAGGCCCTGGAGGTGTCTCCCTTTCGCCAGGACCTGGTGACGGTCCAGAAGGGTCTGGCCCGCCCCCAGTGGTCCTGGAACGTCGGCCTTCTGTTGGACTACCAGAACGACCCCCTGGTGCTTCGGAGCACCTTCGCAAATGCGCAACTGCGCCGGGTGGTTTCCGACCAGTTGTCGGGCCACGTGTTGGGCTCCGTGGCGCTGCTGGACTTCCTGGACATCGGTCTGGTGCTCCCGGTGGTGGCCTGGCAGCGGGGTGCCGGGCTGCCCGGGGAGGCGTCGCCCAGGTCCTTTGGCGTCGGGGACCTGCGGTTGCACCTGCGTTTCATGATGTACCAGACGAAGGACCGGGTCTTCAGCATCGCGCTGACGCCGGTGCTGACCTTTCCGACGGGGAGAGAGGTTGACCGCTACATGGGCGCCTCCACCGTCACGATCACGCCGTGGCTGACCACGGGCCTGGAGTGGGCCCGGGGGGGGCTGGCGGTGAACCTGGGCTACCGGCCCATGAAGCACGAGACCCTCTATGACCTGGAACTCGGGGACCAACTGGTGTGGAAGGGCGGCGCCTGGGTGGGCCTGGTGCCGAAGAAACTGGAACTGCTGGCCGAGGCCTTCGGCGCCGTGAGCATCGAGCGGTCCCTCACGGACCGGAACCAGCATCCCGTCGAGGCGCTGGGGGCCCTCCGGTACCGGCCCCACTGCATGGTGGACCTGACGGCCGGCGCGGGCGCTGGCCTCACGAAGGGCTACGCCTCGCCGGACTGGCGGGCCTTTCTGGGTCTGAACATCGGCAACTGCGAGGCGGAGAAACCCAAGGAGACGGACCGCGACCACGACGGCATCCTCGATTCCCTGGACCGGTGCCCGGACGACCCCGAGGACCGGGATGGCTTCGAGGATGGGGACGGTTGCCCGGACCCGGACAACGATCGGGACGGGATCCTCGACGCGCAGGACCAGTGCCCGAATGACCCCGAGGACCGGGATGGATTCCAGGACGAGGACGGTTGCCCGGACCCGGACAACGACCAGGATGGGATCCCGGACATGCGGGATCGGTGCCCGAACGACCCCGAGGACCGGGACGGATTCCAGGACGAGGACGGCTGCCCGGACCCGGACAACGACCAGGACGGGATCCTGGACCGGGACGACCGGTGCCCCAACGAGCCGGAGACGAAGAACGGCTACCAGGACGAGGATGGCTGCCCCGATGAACTGGCCCGCGTCGAGGGGCGGCAGATTGTCATCCTGGACGTGATCTACTTCGACTTCGACAAGGCAACGATCCAGTCCCGGAGCCTGCCGGTCGTGGACGCGGTGGCGGACGTGCTGAAGAAGCATCCCGAGATCCGCAAGGTCCAGATCGAGGCCCACACGGACCTGAAGGGGAGCCCCGCCTACAACCAGCGCCTGTCGGCGGCCCGGGCGGCCTCGGTGCTGAAGGCCCTGGAGGAACGGGGCATCGAACGCAGCCGCCTCACCAGCGTCGGTTACGGCATGAGCCGCCCGGTCGTGAAACCCGAGAAGACCGACGAGGACGCTCAGAAGAACCGTCGCGTCGAGTTCCGGATCCTGGAACAGGCGCAGTAGCCACCGCACCCCTGGCCCTGGGAACGGGAGCCCAGGGCGGCACTCTGCTCTTGGCGTCGGACCTCCAGGCGGGGTATCCTTTTCGATGGATTCCGGAAGCGAGGTCCCCATGAGACCGATTCCCCCGTTGCTGGTGCTGCTCGCGTCCGCGGTGGCGACGGCCCAGACGTTTCCGACGGCGCCGGCCACCCCCATCCCGGAGACGAAACCCGAGGAGGCCCCAAGCCCCGTCCGGAAGACCACTGACAAGACCGGGGTGGTCGTGCTGGCCCCGGTCGAGGATGGGCAGTCGGTGGTCGAGGAGGACGGGAGCCTCTACAAGCAGCGGGGATACCAGGGGGTGGTCCCGGGGATCCGGGACCAGGCGGAAGTCCCGGCGAAACGGCCCGAGAACGAGGCCTTTGCCGCCACCCGCGCAATCCTGGAGTGGGTGGGATTCCAGCCGTTTCCCGCCTATTCCCGGGTCTTCATCCAGATGTCCGGGCGGTTCTCCTTCTCGGTGACCCGGCCGCTGCCGCAGCGGATCGAGGTCCGCCTGCCCAACACGGACCTGTCCACGCCCAACGACGGCCGACACCTGATCACCCGGGACTTCCCCACTGCGGTGGACCGGATCGACATCGGTGCGGACCCCGATGGGACCCTCGTGGTCGGGATCACCCTGAAGAGGCCCGTGGGGTACCTCTACCGACAGGAAGGCCGTTACATCTTCGTGGACACCGAGATCTGACCCCGCCGGGATGCCTCCTCGCCGCGATGGGACCTCCGTTCGTGGTGGACGCCGACCGCAACGGTCGGCCCTTCGTGGATTGGTTCGAAGGATCCCGGAGACCCTCAAAGGATGATAGGATGGCCGCCGGCCGTCGGAAGCGGGAGGTCGTGGCGTGCGGGTTCGGGTCTGGGTCCTGTGGACAGGCTTGTTCCTGGCCATGCCAACCGCCGGGGCGCAGCAGCCGCAGGGGTCGATCCAGGATGTCTTGACGCGCCTGGAAGACCGGAGCCCCAAGGTCCGGGCTCAGGCGGCGCTCGTGCTGGGGGCGATGGAACCGGACGAGGAAATCCGGGCCGCCCTCCGGGGCAGGCTCGGGGACTCGTCGCCCATCGTTCGTGCCGCGGCGGCCAAGGCCCTGGGGCATCGCCCGTCGCCCGATCTGCTGGAGCCCCTGACGGAGATGGTTCGGGATCCGGACCCGATGGTCGTGAAGTGGGCCTCCTGGGCCCTTCGCCGGAGTCTCGCATCGGCGAGCCGACTCCGGATCACCGATACGGTGCTTCGCATCTCGGGGACCCGGGAGGCCCAGACAGTGGGGCGGATCTTCGAAAGCGAGTTGCTGCGGGCGCTCCTGTCCTCCGAGGGGCCCTTCGAACTCGACCCGCAGGAATCGACCCTGGATTTCTCGGAGGATTCTCCTCGGAGCCCGGACCCGGGACCGTCCACCGCCGACGTGAACCGCTGGATGCGGGAGGGCCGCTTCGACCTCGCGGCCATCGACGGCGAGGGCAAGGGGGCCCGGGAGGATGTCCCCTGTCCCCTGAAGATCTCGGGAACCGTCGAGATGCGGGAGGGGGATCGGGAGGTGGTCGTTCAGGCCACCATCCGCCTGGTGCTGATGGACGGATATCCCGTGCTGGAGGGCCGGGCCAACGTCCGGGTCGCACCGCCTCCAGGAGATCCGGGAAATCGGGACGAGTACAGCCTGGAGGTCACGCCTGCGCAGTTGCGCATCGAGGCCGCCGGGGAGGCCGGACGCAAGGCCGCGGAGGACCTCCGGCGCCGGCTGCGGCAGGTCCTTCAGGACGGCAGACAGGAGGAGGGGGGGGCATGACGACGGCCAAGGATCTCCGGCGGCGGGTGCTGGTCAACTACTCCTTCCAGTTGCGCTACTCTGCGGTGCTGGCCGGCATCGTGATCGTCATCTTCCTCCTGCTGGGGGCGTTGTACCGGGAGGCGCTCCGGGAACAGAAGGCGTTGCTGGGACTCTCCGTCATCTCCCAGGAAGTGGTCCTCACCGACGAGGACCGGGAATTCGACCGGGATTTCTCTTCCCGGGTGGACGAGGAGGACCAGAGGCGGGTCGCTGCCCTGGCCATCGGGGCCGCGGTCCTGGTCGTCCTGCTGGCCTGGGTGGGCATCCGGCTCTCGTTCCGGGCCGCGGGGCCGGCCATCGCCGTGTCCCGGATGCTCCGGTCCATGGCCCAGGGGGATTTCCAGGTCTTGCGACGATTCCGCCACGGGGACGACTTCCGGTTCCTGGAGGAGGACGTCTTCGCCCTGCGGGATGCCTGTCGCCGGGATGCGGCGGAGATGGCGGCGATGATCGATCGCGTGCTGGCCCACCTGGATCGGTCCACCGGGGAGGGCGCGGCGCCCCTGGTCGAGGAGTTGCGGCAGCGCCGGGACCAGATCCGGGCCCGGTTCAGCCTCTGAGGGGCGGTGAGGGGCGATGCGGGTCTTTCGGGGATTCGGTGCCCTTCCACAAGGGGTGGGGCCTTCCGCCGTGGCCATCGGCAACTTCGACGGGGTCCACCGGGGCCACCGGGCCGTTCTCTCGGGCCTGGTCCGGTCTGCGTCGGTGCAGGGAGTCCTCCCGGTGGCCGTCACCTTCCATCCCCACCCCCTGCGGATCCTGGCCCCCGAGAGGGCGCCACCCCTGATCCAGGCCCTCGAGGATCGGCTCGAGGCCATGGAACGCATCGGAGTCCGGGCGGTGGTGGTGGTTCCATTCAACCGGGTCTTCGCGGCTCTCGGCGCTGCAGAGTTCCTGGAGGAGATGGTCTGCGGGCGCCTCGGGGCTCGGGAGGTCTGGGTCGGTTCCGACGCCCGGTTCGGCCGGGGACGGGAGGGGGACCTGTCGATGCTTCGGCGCTGGGAGGAGGAGGGCCGATTCCGACTCGTGGTGGCCAACGATGTGGCCTCCGGCGGTCACCGGATCGCCTCGTCGGGGATCCGGCGGCTGGTGCTCCAGGGGCAGGTGATGGAGGCGTTGCGGTGTCTGGGGCGTCCCTTCGAGGTCCGCGGCGAGGTCGTTCGGGGAGCCTCCCGGGGCCGCAGGATGGGATTTCCCACCGCCAACCTGCTCCCGGACCTGTCGCTGGTTCCCGGGGAGGGGATCTATGCCGCCGAGGGCGAGGTCGAGGGACTGGATTCCCGGCCCGCGGCGGTTCACGTCGGGCCGGTGCCGACCTTCGGGATCCGGGAACCGGTGGTGGAGGCCCACCTGCTGGACTTCGACGGGGACCTCCCGGGTCGGCGGATGCGCCTGCGCTTCCTGGACCGGATCCGGCCCATCGAACGGTTCGATCGAATCGAGGCCCTCCGGGATCGGATCGCCGAGGATGTCCGGATCACCCGGGAGGTCCATCGTCGCTGGGTCGCGGGACTGCTTGACAGCAACGGGGAGACCGTGTAGAAAAGAGCGCCCTTCGGAACCGAAAGGGGGTGATCCGCGTGAATCCGAAGCAACTGGAATTCCATCCGCTGGACGTCACCGTGATGGAAGGCGACCTGGGGCGGGCCCTCTCTGCCCTGAAGCGCAAGATGGCGAACGAGGGGCTCTACAAGGAGCTCAAGAAGCGGCGCTTCTACGAGAAGCCCAGCGTCCAGAAGAAGCGGAAGCAGCGGGAGGCCGCCCGTCGTCGGAAGAAGGTGTATTTCGGCGGACGGTGACCCCTCGGGAGTCCCCCTGGAGGGCGCGATGCGAATCTCCTCCATCCTCGGGACGGCGATGGTGCTGGGCATGGCGGGATGCTCGGCACCGCAGGTGAAGCCCGAGGCCGCTGCCGACACGGGACCGACCTCCTTTCCTTCCTCCTATACAGACTGGGTTCGGCTCAATCAGGTCCCCCTGATGGTCGAGGGGTCCCGGTCCGCCCGGAACCTCTATGCGAACCCGACGGCTCTGTCCCGGGAGGGGGCCAACGCGCCCTTTCCCCTGGGGTCCATCCTCGTGAAGGAGGAGCGGACGCTGGTGGTGGATGCCCAGGGGCAGGCCCGGCCGGGGGACATCTTCCGGGTCTCGGTGATGTTCAAGGTCGGGCAGGGGCAGACGTCCGGCTGGGCCTTCAAGGCCTTCGACCCTGCCACCCGACGGGAGATGCCTCGGGACAAGGTGGACCCGGACGGCTGCTATTTCTGCCACGCCGACGTGGCAAGCCAGGACTACGTCTTCACGCGGGTGGGTCGCTGACGGGCAGGGTTGCGGCCTCTTCCTCGAGCCGTCGTGCCCAGTCGGAGACCAGCCGTACGATCCGGTCCAGTTCCTCGCGCAGGCGCTGGTTCTCCTGTCGGGCCTCGCCCAGCAGGTCCTCCAGTTCCTTCATCCTCGCGGTCTGAAGATCCCGATCCTCCGTGGGAGCCTCGCCCGATGCAGGGGCCGCGGCAGATTCCAGGGACCCGGGGCCGTCCTCCAGGAAGGCATGGGCGTCTCGCAGGACCTCCCGCAGTTGCCGGCGGGCCTCCCCGCTGCCAAGGCCTTCCCGGTGAACGAGGTGGTGGATCGCCCGGAAGACCCGCAGGTCCTCTCGGGAATAGACGTGGCGCCCGCTGTGGGTCCGGACCGGATGCAGGAAGCCCGCGAAGACCTCCTGCCAGTGACGGATGGTGGACGGCGGCACGCCCACGGCCCGGGCGACCTCGCCCAGTTTCAGGTAGAGGGGACCGCCGGAGGGGTCCAGGATGTCGCTCTGGGAACCGCCATCCGGCTTCATGGATGCCTAGGAGTTGAGGAGGCTTCGAAGAACCTGGCTGGGCTTGAAGGTCAGCACCTTGCGGGCCGTGATCTCCAGGGGGCTTCCGGTCTTCGGATTCCGCCCCATCCGCGGGCGCTTCGACCGCACCGAGAAGGACCCGAAGGAGGAGATCTTCACCCGCTGGCCCTCGACCAGGGCGTCCTTGATGATTTCCAGCGTCGTCTCGACCAGCCACGCGGCCTCCTGCTTGGAGAAGCCGCCCATCTTCTCGTAGACGCGCTCGATGATGTCCGCCTTCGTCATCCCTCTCCTCCTGGAGTTCAGGCCGTCACAGACCGGACGATCCGGCCAAAACCGTCGGGGTCGTGCACCGCGATGTCCGCGAGCACCTTCCGGTCCAGGCGGACCTGGTGGGTCGCCAGGGCGTGGACGAAGTCGCTGTACCGGGTGCCGTTCATCCGGCACGCCGCATTGATCCGAGCGATCCAGAGGGACCGGAAGTCCCGCTTCTTCAGCTTCCGGTGGATCGTCGCGAAGGCCCACGCCCGGTGGACCGTCTCGACCGTTCGCCGCCACGTGGTGCGGCGGCGTCCCCAGAAGCCCTGGGCCGCCTTGAAGATCTTGTTGGTGCGCCGCCGGCGCTTGAACCCGCGTTTCACTCGAGCCATGGTCCCTTCCTCCTCGACCGTCTACAGGCCGGGCAACAGGCGCCGCACCTTCGCCATGTCCGCCCTGGAAACCAGCGTGGACTTCCGGAGTCCGCGCTTCCTCTTGGAATCCTTCTTGGACAGGATGTGGCTGTGGAAGGCCTTCTTGCGGGCGACCTTTCCGCTGCCGGTGGCGCGAAGGCGTTTCGCCGCCGCCCTATTGGACTTCATCTTGGGCATCTCCCTCCTCCGGTTTCTTCCGGGCCACCGGGCCCTTGGACAACAGGTACATCGCCAGCATCCGCGTCTCCATGCGGGGCGGGCGCTCCAGCACTCCGACATCCATGAGTTCCGCCGCGATGCGCTCCATCGTCTGCTGGCCCAGTCCGGCGAACTGGATCTCCCGACCCCGGAAATACATCACGAACTTGACCTTGTGGCCCTCCATCAGGAACTCGCGGGCCTGGCGGATCTTGGTCTGGAGGTCGTGCTCGTCCGTCTTGTAGCGGATCTTGACCTCCTTCAGCTGGGCCACGAACTGGTGCTTCTTGGCCTCCTTGGCCCGCTTGTTCTTCTCATACTTGAACTTCCCGTAGTCCATGATCCGGCAGACCGGGGGCGCGGCCATCGGGCTGATCTCCACGAGGTCGAGGCCCGCCTCCTCTGCCATCCGCAGGGCGTCCCAGAAGGGAACGATCCCGATCTGCTGCCCGTCGGCGCCGATCAGCCGGACCTCCCGGGCCCGGATCCGGTTGTTGATGCGAACTTCCTTCTCTTCCGCTTCCGCCACGTCCTTGTCCTGCTCCTGTCCCAGATGCCCCGCGAGTAGGCGCGACTGGAATTGAACCAGCGACCCCTACCGTGTCAAGGTAGTGCTCTCCCTCTGAGCTACGCGCCTGTCGGACCCGAAAAGCGTCGCAAGCATAAGCGAAATCTTCGACCTGTCAAGCCCCCGGTTCGCCGCCGGGCCCGCCTCTGCCGCCTGGGGTTCCTCGGGCAGATTCTCCGCCCCAATGCAGCGGATTCCGGCAAAGAATCGTGGATTGACGCTGGCTTTGCAGGGATGGTAAGGTAACGCGTCCTGGACAGGGCGGTCCCTTGCGACGGGCCCGATCCCTGATCCGGCCGGACAGAGACAGGAGGTCCTCCCCATGTTGCGGAGATTTCGTCAGGAGGGACAGGCGCTGGCCTGGGTGGCCCTCGCGGGGTTCATCGGCGCCCTGACCACCCCGTCGGTGGCCGCGGCCCAGGGGGCTCCCCAGACCCGGGTCGCGAAGGTCCTGTTCGTCCCGGTGCAACGGGCGGAAACGGTTCCCGAGACGGTTCCCGGGCGCGTCGAAAACTACCTGCGGGCGCTCGTGGAAATCGACCCGACCATCCGCATGTACCAGATGGAGCCGGAATCGGCCCCGCCCCCCCGGGAGCCCGAGGCCCAGGCGACACCCGCTCCGGCGCCCACTCTGGCCCCGTTGCCGCCCAACCCGAACCTGGACCGGGCGGCCCGACAGGCCGAGACGGGGCGTGACCTGATCCGGTCGGGCAAGGTCGAGAAGGGATTGTCGGTGCTGATCTCGGCCAGGGGCCTCTACGAGAAGCACCTCTCGGACCTGGAGTCGTTCGAGTCCTTCGTGGACGTCCTGACCTGGATCGCGGCGGGCTTCCTGAAGGGGGGCTTCCTGGAGGAGGGCAACGACGCCCTGAACCGGTTGCTGGTGGTCCGCCCGGACCTCTCTCCCGACGTGGAGACCTTCGGGCAGGCCTTTGTGGATGCCGTGGCGGCAGCCAGGCGCCGACTGAAGGAGGGCCCCGCGCTGATCGTGGTCGCCAGCACGCCCAATGCGGCGATCTATGTCGATGGCCGACTGGTCGGGGCCGGGACCCAGACGGTCTCGGGCCTGAAGGCCGGGGTCCACTACGTCCGGGCGGTGGACGATTCCTCGTTCCCGAAGGCCGAGGTGGTGACGATCCGGGGGAATGGGCCGGTCAAGAAGACGCTGACGCTCAAGAGTCGGGTATTGTCGGGCGGCCAGCGGACCGCCTCGCGACCAGTGCCGGCGCCCGAGGCCCGGGAGGCCCGTCTGACGGACCTGGTCCGGACCGGGGAGGTCCATGGTTCGAGGTTCCATGCCCTGGCCCGGAAGGCCGCGGACCCCGTGCTCGCGGACTACGTGCTGGTGTCCTACCTGGCGAGGACGGAAGGGGCCTACCATCTGGGCGTCTTCCTCCACGATGTCCGGACCGGCGTCACGGTCGGCCTGGACCCGGCGATCATCGACAGCGACCTGGGCAACCTGCAGGTGGCCATGCTGGACCTGGAGGGCCGGCTCGCCCAGGCGGTTGCCACGTGGCCCGCGGACCGGGTGGTGACCTCTCGGCCGCCTCTCTACGACCTTCGCGTCTCCCGGCCGGCGGTGGTGGCCGCCCCGGCCCCGGCGGCCCCTGCTCCCGCTCCGGCCCCCACTCCCGCCCCGGCCCCGGCAGCCCCTGCTCCCGCTCCGGCCCCTGCCGTCCAGCCGGCCCCGGCAGCCGCCCTTCCGCCTGCCGCGGCTCCTCGCCCGGCGCCTGCGGCGGTCCCCCAGGGAGGCTTCGACGACATCCCGGAAGACTTCCCGATGGAGACCTTGGCCCCCGCTCCCGCGAAGAAGCCTGTCTACAAGCAGTGGTGGCTCTGGACGGTCGTGGGCCTGGTCGTGGCCGGCGGCGCCACGGCCGCGGGAGTGCTGCTGGGACGGGGCAGCAGTCAGAACGACAACCTGGGCGGACAGGCCCGGTGGTGAAGGGAGGCGACCGATGAAGCGTGCATGGACAGGTCTTGCGGGGGCCCTGGTTCTGGCGACCCTCGCCTGCGACAACGGCGGCGACGTCTCCTCGGTGCTGGACCTCCAGGTGGTGCCCGTGGAGGCGATCAAGACCATGCCTGGAAGGGATGCCAACCCGGCTGCCGGGGCACGGATCGTCCAGTTCATCGCCTCGGGGCCAGGGATGTCCTCCCGCCGGACCAGTTACGACTACGCTGCGGGGGGCGGGGCCCTGCCGTCCTTTCCCGAAGGCTACGATCGCCAGGTGACCGTGGAGTTCTGCACCGACCGGTGTGACCCGGCCGCAGGGGGAGACATCATCGCCCGCGGCAGCACGGCGCCGATGGCCCTTTTCGCAGGCGACCAGAAGCATGCCGACGTCTTCGTGGGACCCAGGAACGCGGTGCTCCCCGTGGTGAAGGTGAGCGCCCAGGGAACGACGACCACCGAGAGGACGACCCTCAACCGCAAGGAGCGGGTCGGGGCCACCGCGACCGTGCTGGACGACGGCCGGGTGCTGATCGTTGGTGGGGCCAAGGTGCGTCCCGGCGCGACCACCTGGTTCCAGCCGCAGGACCTGGACGAGGTCTTCGGAGACGCCGAGATCTACGACCCCCGGACCGGGGAGTTCACCCAGGTCGGACCCCTCAATGAACGGCGGGCGTTCCACGCCGCGGTGAAACTGGGCGGGCCCAGGAAGGCCGACGGCCGGGTCGTGGTCCTCGGGGGCCTGGCCTCGTCCGGGGGGACCTTCCATCCCACCGCCAGCATCGAACTCTTCGACTCCAGGACCAACAGTTTTGTGATGGCCGAACAGGAGACCCAGTGGCTGGCGGGGGCCGGTCGGTCCCATTTCACGGTGGACCTGGCCTATCCGGACGACGGGGTGATCGCCATCGCCGGTGGATACTCGGAGCCGGAGGGGGCCGGTGGGACCATCGACCTCTACAAGGTGGACTACGGGACCGTCGGGCACTGGGGCCTGGCCGATGCCAGCGGTGTCTCCGATGCCGCGCGGCCCGGCGTCGTCCGGTGGAACCACACGATGACCCTGGTGCCCAACTACGCCAAGGACGCCGACGGAAACGCCCTGGGGGCCTACCTGATCATCGGTGGGGAGAACCAGGGCGGGACCGTGGACCTGGTGGAGGCCTGGCTCGTGGACCCGGTGAAGAAGGGGTTCTCGCTGCGCCTGGACGCCTCGTCCGTGACCCGCCTGCCCGGGGGAGGGCGCACGATGCACGCCTCGGTCCTCGTGCCGCGCCACGGGATCGTCTATGCCCTGGGAGGCTTTGCCGGAAAGGGCCTGTCGGACCCCTGGGACAATGCCCGGGCCTACCGGATTGCCCAGAAGGGCTTCAACGAGAGCGAGGCCCTGCCGCTGGGGGTCGCCATTGGCGGCATGACGGCGACCCTGGTCGATGCGACGACCATCCTGCTGACCGGCGGACGGGGGACCTCGAGCGACCCGAGTCCTCGGACCTTCGTGATCATGGAGACCACCTACTGCTGGGACGACAATGGCCAGCAGAAATGCAGCCTGGTCCCGATGGCGAAACTGGACCAGACCCCGGACATGGAGGTGGGGCGAGCGGGCCACCTGGCGGTGCTGGAGGGCACCGGGCGCGTGCTGCTGTTGGGAGGGGTCGGAAGCGGCGGCATCGCTCCGGACCCCGTGATCTTCAACCCCGAATGACTCGCTGCAGGACCATGCCCAGGGGGACACGGACGGCCCGTCGGGGACTTCCCGTCGGGGCGGGATGGCTGCTGGTCCTGGCGGGCTGCGCATCGGCGCCCGAGGGCGAGGCCACGCTGGTCTTCAGCGCCCTGGGGGAGCAGGGATGCGTCACCACGCGGCTGGAGTCGCCTCCCACGAACGTGGACCGACTGGTCGTCGCGGTGGTCGACGGCGAGGGTCGGGAACTGGCGGCCCGGGCCGTTCCGGCAACGGAACTTCGGGAGGGGGGGCCAGTGCTGCTGACCGGCGTGCCTCCCGGGACCTGGCAGATGCTTGTTGCGGGGTGCCAGGGGCGGGAGGCGACCTGGTGGACCGAGGAACGCTCCCTCCGGATCGAGACCGACACGAAGGCCCTGCCGCTGCTGACGATGCGCCCGGTCGAGGGCGCCTCCTGCGTCGGGGGTGAGAACCGGCACCTGCTGGCTCCTCGGTTCACCGGGGACCAGTTCATCGTCGACGGTCGCATGGCCTTCGCGGCCGCCGCCGCCGGTCCCGGGGGACGGGTGCTGGTGACCGGCGGTGCCCGGACCCTGGAGTCCAACTACACGCTGACAGGACTTCGCGGGATCTGGGAGTTCCGGCCATCCAGCGGGTTGTTCCTGGCACTCCGAAATCCGGACGGAGATCGAGTCCAGCTGGGCGTCGGGCGGATCGGGCACGGGATGGCCTTCCTGGACTCCCGACAGGTCGTGGTCCTGGGTGGGGCCTCCCGGGCAGTTCTGAGTCCGAAGGGATTCCCGGGCTCCGAGCCCTCGCTTCGGCCGGAAGCCGGGACCGGCACCTCCCTCGAGGTGGTGGACGTGGAATCGGGGGAGGTGTCTTCCCCGGTTGAACCCTCGCTTCCCCTGTGGCCCGCGGTGGCTGCCTGGAGGAATCCCGACGGGAGCGCCAGGGCGCTGGTGGCTGTCGGGGGGAGGAACCAGGAGGACCAGTCCTCTTCCGACGCGATCGTCCACTGGCTTCCCGAGGCCCTGGATGCCCCCGTCACAGGGAAGATGGTGCATCGTCGGTTCGGCGCGTCGGCCCTCTTTCTGTCGGGGGGCGAGGTGCTGGTGGTGGGAGGCTGGGACGGCACGGAGGCTCCCGCTCCCGAACTCGGGCGGGTCACCGGTGACGGTTGGCAGTCGGAGGCCTGGGACGGGTCCTGGCCGCCCGAGGGCATCGCCCCGGCGGCGTTCCCGGTCCTGGCCGTCCTGTCGGACGACGGCAACGAGGCCCAGGTGCTGGTGATCGGGGGAAATCCCCTGGGTGCCCAGAACGACTGGAACAATCCCGACACCTTCCGGAGCTGGCAGAAGGCCGCTTCCTGGCGCCTGACCCTGAAGGCCCGGGAAGGGGCCTACCACCTCCAGGGGGCCACGGCGGACCGCATTGACCTGGGGGACGACCTGGAGACCGTGGGATTCCGGTCTCTGGCAGCGATGCCACGGTGGCCCGGTCGGGATCCCTCGGCCCGGTGGCTGCTGGTCGGCGGCTACCGATCCTTTGTGTCCCTGGGGCAGGGGGCGCCGCCGGACTGCCGGAATGCCGACGGGACTCCCAAGGACTGGTGTTTCCCGGGCCAGGTGCTGGGCCTGGGATGGGACGGGAGTCGTCCCTCCTCCCTGGGGTCCATTTCGGATCGGGGTCGCCTGGGGGCGGCGGTGGCCGAGGTTCCTGGAGGCGAGGTGCTGGTGGTGGGGGGCCTCTCGGGCTTCAGCGAGACGACGAGCACGGACTGGGTGGAGTCCACGGGCCTGCTGATCACCCCCGGAGATGCCCGGAAGGACGGCCTCTGCGCCGCGCATCCCTGATGGAATTCCCCGCCCGGTGCGGGGGTCACGTGGACGAGGGGCCGCCACCGCCCTTGCGGACGAAGTTCATCGCCGCCGTGACCATCGAGGCGACGTCTGCCAGGTTCGACGGGACGATCAGGGTTGTATCGCTGGCATTCGCCAGTTCCCCGAAACGGGCCAGGTACTGCTCGGCGACCCGCAATTGCATGGCCTCCATCCCACCGGGTGCCCGGACGGCCTCGCCGATCTTGCGCATCCCCTCGGCGGTGGCCTGGGCCACGGCGAGGATCGCCGCCGCCTGCCCCTCGGCCTCATTGATCTTCTGCTGACGGGAGGCCTCGGAGGCCTTGATCACCTGCTGCTTGGCCCCCTCGGCATTGTTGATGGCCGCGTCCCGCTGTCCCTCGGAGGTGAGGATCACGGCCCGCTTCTCCCGCTCGGCCCGCATCTGTTTCTCCATCGCCGCAAGGACGTCATGGGGCGGGGTGATGTTCTTGATCTCGTATCGGAGGACCTTGACGCCCCAGGGCTCGGAGGCCTTGTCCAGTTCGCTGACGACCTGCGAATTGATGTGGGTCCGTTCCTCGAAGGTGCGGTCCAGGTCGATCTTGCCCACCTCGGATCGGAGGGTGGTCTGGGCCAACTGGATCAGGGCGTAGATGTAGTCGGCGACGCCGTAGGAGGCCTTCGAGGCATCCATCACCTTGAGGTAGAGGACGCCGTCGACGGCGACCTGGACGTTGTCCCGGGTGATGCAGACCTGCTCCGGAATGTCGATGGCCCGTTCCTTGAGGACGTGCTTGTAGCGGATCACGTCCACGAAGGGCAGCAGGATGTGGAATCCGGCCTCGAGGGTGGTGTGGTACCGCCCCAGGCGTTCCACGACGTAGGCGTTCTGCTGCGGCACGACGACGGCGGTCTTCACGATGATGATCACGACCAGCAGGGCCAGGAGCAGGAAGACGATGGTGACGGCGGTCATGGGGCGGTTCCTCCGTGTGGGGATTCGGAAACGTCGGGGCCCGGGCGACCGGGCGCCAGCACCAGGGTGAGGCCGTCCACCAGGACGACGCGGCAGGGGTGGCCCTTCGGGAGGGGGACAGGACCGTCGTTGCGTGCCTTCCAGACGGTGCCGCGCAGTTCCGCCTGGCCCGAGGCGCCGGGTTCCAGGTCGGAGAGGGGCGTCGCGACCTCGTCCTCCAGCCGATCCACCCGGGGCGGCGGCCGATGCCGGGCCTGGAGGCGACGCATCAGGGGACCTCGGAAGGAGACGGTCAGCACCACCGCCAGGACCGAGAAGACCAGGAACTCGGCCCAGACGGGAATCTCGATGCCCAGGGAGAGGATTCCGCCCAGGATCACCGCCGCACCGCCGAAGAAGAAGAGGACGAACCCCGGCGTGACGACCTCCAGGGCCATCAGGACGATGCCCACGACAAGCCAGACCCACCAGTCCATCGGATCCTCCGGGCGTCTCGGGAGCGAGGCTGCGACAAGGGTACGCCTGCCCCTGGACATGGTCAAACGACCCTGCACGCTGAGAATCCGAGGGCGCAGATCGTGAAAACCAGGGAGAAACGGGTAGTCAGTGTGGGTCATTGGGTGACTGTCCCCCCTGGAGCGGCTTGACCGGCCGGGGCCTTTGGGGTGCAATGCGCCTCGATGAGGCTGCTGCCGCGACAAGCCCTGGAGGCGTGGAACACGTTCGGGGTGCCGTCCCGGGCCGACTGGCTCTGCCGGGCCACGACGGTCCTGGAGGCCCGGGAGGCGGTGGCCTTCGCGGCCGATCGGGGGCTGCCGGTCACGGTGCTGGGCGGGGGCAGCAACGTGGTGCTCCTGTCCCGGGTCCCGGGGGTCGTGATCCGGATGGAGATCACGGGCTTCGAGGTGCGTGCCCGCCAGGGGGAACGGGCGATGGTCCAGGTGGGCGCCGGGGAGGACTGGCCCCGACTGGTGGATCGATGCCTGGAGGGGGGCCTCCATGGGCTCGAGAACCTCACCGACATCCCTGGCACCGCGGGCGCGGCGCCGGTCCAGAACATCGGCGCCTACGGCGTCGAGGTGGCCGACGTCCTGGAGGAGGTCCGCTGCCTGGAGGTCCCCTCGGGACGGGAGGTCCTCCTGGACCGGCGGGCCTGTTGCCTGGGGTACCGGGACAGCCTCTTCAAGTCCCGGGCCCCGGGACGCTATCTGGTCGTGGGGGTGACCCTGGGTCTCTCGACCCGCCCGGAGGTCCGGGTCGAGTACGAGGGACTGGCCCGGGAGATTGCCCGGCAGGGCCTCTCCGCCCCCTCGCCACGGGACGTCGCCCGACTGGTCCGGCAGGTCCGTCGGGACCGCCTGCCGAATCCGGCGCGTCTTGGCAATGCAGGGTCCTTCTTCGTGAATCCCGTGGTCGAGGACGGGGTCGCCGCGGCGCTGCTCGAGCGCTACCCGGACCTGCCGACCTTTCCCGCAGGACCCGGTCGGCGGAAACTGGCCGCCGGGTGGCTCATCGAGCGGTGCGGGTTCAAGGGCCGGGCCCTGGGGCGGGTCGGGGTGCACCGGGACCACGCCCTGGTGCTGGTGAACCTGGGAGGCGCCACCGGGCGGGAGGTGATCGATGCCGCCCAGGTGATTCGCCGGGCGGTCCGGGAGACCTTCGGGGTGGATCTGGAGATGGAGCCGCGGGTCCTCGGGACCGACGACCCGGAGGACCGGAGGGAGTCCTGACATCCGGATTCACGGCTCCCGTCGCGGGGGCCGTTGCAGGCCCCCGCCGCATGCGATTTGCCATCTCCCTCTTGCCAAGCGCGTGAGGTCGATTCATCCTGTCCTGGTCCGTCGCTGGAGCAGGTGATGACCCATCCCCTTCCGATCCGTCGCGTGCACCACATCGAGATGATCGCCGGCAATGCCCGCCTGACGGCCTTCTTCTGCCGCCGGGCCCTGGGCATGGACCTGGTCGCCTACCGAGGTCCCGAAACGGGCCATCCCGGTGCGGTGTCCTACTACCTGGTGAAGGAGGACCTTCGCCTGGTGGTGACCTCTCCGTTGACCCACGAAGACCCACGCGTGTTCTTCCTGGCCTTGCATGGCGACTCCATCAAGGACATTGCCTTCGAGGTCGAGGACCTGGACGGGGTCAGCGAGGTCCTGGAGCAGCGCGGAGCCACCTTCGTGATGAAGCCTCGGGGGGTCTCGGACCGATACGGGACGGTCCGCATGGCGTCGATCAAGGCCTTCGGTGACACGGCGCACACCTTTGTCGCCCGCGGGGGCTACGGCGGGCCCTTCCTGCCGGGGTTCGAGCCGCGGCACCGTCCCGGGTACGACTCGGGCCTCACGGGCCTCGACCATTTCACGATCAACGTGGAGGCCCGGGCCCTGGATCGGTGGGTCGAGTTCTACTCGAACATCCTGGGCTTCCATCCCGTGGAGGCCTGGGCCGGCAAGGAGGTCCAGACGGACCGGACGGCCCTCCACAGTCAGATCGTCACCAGTCCCGACCGCCGCATCCGGATCTCGATCAACGAGCCGGCGGCGGCCGTTCGCCGCAGCCAGGTCCAGGAGTTCCTGGACTACCACCTGATGGCCGGCATCCAGCACCTGGCGCTGGCGACGAAGGACGCGGTGAAGACGGTCACGGCCATGAAGGAGAATGGCCTGGAATTCCTGCCTGCCCCCGAGGGCTACTACGACCAGGTCGCGGATCGCATCCAGGCGTGCCACCTCGATCGGGAGCAACTCGAGAGACTGGGCATTCTGATCGACCATGACGGGAAGGGGTGCCTGCTCCAGGCCTGGACCCGCCCCGTCACGGATCGGCCGACCCTCTTCCTGGAGGTGATCGAGCGCCGAGGGGCCGAGACCTTCGGCGGCAAGTCCTTCCGGGCCCTCTTCGAGGCCATCGAGAACGAGCAGGCGCGGCGCGGCAACCTGTGACCGTCGCCAGCAGGCCGTCCTGCTGGATCCGCCCGCCCATGCCGCTTCGCGTCCATGGCGCCATGGCAGGGAAACCATTCCTCCCCCAAGGGGAGGGAACACGGCCCGGCGGGATCTGGCGTCAATCTGATAAAAATTGTCCTGGATATTGACGAGACCGGAATCCGACCTCACCTTCTGTCCACCCTGCCGGGATTGCTGGCAATACCTGTTGGAGGTTCCGATGACAAACCACCTGTCCCATCCGTTGCCCGAGGGGGTGACGATTTCCGCTCCCGTGGGTCCCGAGGGGGCCCGGATCCTGACCCCGGATGCGCTCCGGTTCCTGGCCGACCTGGTCCGGCGATTCGACTGGCGCCGGGAGGAACTGCTGGAACGACGGCGGGAACTGCAGAAGCGCTGGGACGATGGCTGGCGTCCCTCCTTCCCGGCCGAGACCGCGTTCCTTCGGGAGGCCGACTGGAAGGTCGCCCCCCTGCCGCCGGACCTGCTGGACCGCCGCGTCGAGATCACGGGCCCGGTGGACCGCAAGATGATCATCAACGCCCTGAACTCCGGGGCCCGGGTCTTCATGGCGGACTTCGAGGACGCCAACGCCCCGACCTGGGAGAACGTGCTGGCGGGGCAGGTGAATCTCTACGACGCCATTCGACGGACGATCCGCTACACCGCTCCCGAGACCGGCCGGGAGTACGTCCTGGGGGACTCCCCGGCGGTGCTGATGGTCCGTCCCCGAGGACTCCACCTGCCGGAGGTCCATGTCCAGGTGGACGGCCGGCCGGTGGCCGGGGCCTGGTTCGACTTCGCCCTCTATTTCTTCCACAACGCGAAGGAACTGTTGGCTCGGGGGAGCGGCCCCTATTTCTACCTGCCGAAGATCGAGAGCCATCTGGAGGCGCGCCTGTGGAATGACGTGTTCCTGCGGGCCCAGGAACTGCTGGGGATTCCCCGGGGCACCATCAAGGCCACGGTGCTCATCGAGACGCTGCCTGCGGCCTTCGAGATGGACGAGATCCTCTACGAACTCCGGGAGCACTCGGCGGGGCTCAACTGCGGCCGATGGGACTACATCTTCAGTTTCATCAAGAAGCAGCGGAACGACCCGAAGGCGGTGCTGCCCGACCGGTCGCTGGTGACGATGGACAAGGGGTTCCTGAAGGCCTACGTCCAGCGTCTGGTCCAGGTCTGCCACCGCCGGGGGGTCCATGCGATGGGCGGCATGGCGGCCCAGATCCCCGTGCGGGACGACCCGGAGGCCAACGAAGCGGCCCTGGCGAAGGTCCGGGAGGACAAGTTGCGGGAGGTCCGGGAAGGCCATGACGGGACCTGGGTGGCCCATCCGGGGCTGGTCCCCGTGGCCATGGAGGTCTTCCATGCCCACCTGGAGGGCCCCCACCAGATCGGGGTGGGTCGCGAGGATGTCCAGGTCACCGAGGCGGACCTGCTGCGAGTCCCGGAAGGACCCCGGACCGAGACCGGGGTGCGTCACAACATCCGGGTCGCGATCCGCTACCTGGAGTCCTGGCTCCGGGGCCAGGGTTGCGTCCCGATCGATCACCTGATGGAGGACGCGGCGACGGCGGAGATCTGTCGGGCCCAGTTGTGGCAGTGGGTGCATCATGGGGCCACCGTCGAGGGCATCGGGTCTCTGACGCCCGCACGGTTCCGTCGGATCCTGGACGAGGAGATGCGCCGGCTCGAGGAGTCCCTGGGGACCGAGGCCTGGGGCTCCGGGAAGTACGTGCAGGCCCGGGGGCTCCTGGAGCGGTTGGTCTCGGCGACGGAGTTCGAGGAGTTTTTGACCCTGCCGGCCTACGAGGCCCTGGTGGGACGGGAGGTCCTCCGGGCCACGCCGGCGCCAGAAACGGCCGACGGAGCCGAGAGCCCGGCTCCCTGGCACCCGGACCCGAGACGGTGGGAGGGGATCGTCCGGCCCTACACCAGGGCCGAGGTGGAGCGCCTCCGGGGGTCGTTGCCCATCGAGCACACCCTGGCTCGCCACGGGGCGCTGCGTCTGTGGGAGTTGTTCCAGACGACTCCCTTCGTGCCGTCATTGGGTGCCCTGACAGGCAATCAGGCGGTCCAGATGGTGAAGGGGGGCCTCGAGGCGATCTACGTCTCCGGCTGGCAGGTGGCCGCCGACATGAACACTGCCGGGCAGACCTACCCGGACCAGAGCCTCTACCCGGCCGACAGCGTCCCGGCGCTGGTTCGGCGGATCAACCGGGCCCTGCAGCGGGCGGACCAGATCGAGCGGTCCGAGGGGCGGGCCGACCGAAACTGGTACGCACCCATCGTCGCCGATGCCGAGGCGGGATTCGGAGGTCCCTTGAACGCCTTCGAACTCATGAAGGCCATGATCGAGGCCGGGGCGGCCGCGGTCCACTTCGAGGACCAACTGGCGAGCGAGAAGAAGTGCGGCCACATGGGGGGAAAGGTGCTGATCCCCACCGCCCAGTTCATCCGGACGCTCATCGCTGCCCGGCTGGCGGCCGACGTGGCCGGGGTCCCGACGATCCTGATCGCACGGACCGATGCCCACTCGGCACGGCTGATCCTCTCCGATGCGGACCCGTACGATGACCCGTTCATCATCCGGGAGCGTTCCCCCGAGGGCTTCTGGGGCATCCGGTCCGGCATCGAGTGCGCGATCCATCGCGCCCTGGCCTATGCCCCCTACGCGGACATGCTCTGGTGCGAGACCTCGACCCCGGACCTGGCGGAGGCCCGGCAGTTCGCCGAGGGGGTCCACCGGAAGTTCCCCGGGAAGATGCTGGCCTACAACTGCAGCCCTTCCTTCAACTGGAAGAAGCACCTGGACCACACCACGATCGCGAAGTTCCAGCGGGAACTGGGGGCGATGGGATACCGGTTCCAGTTCGTGACGCTGGCGGGCTACCACGCCCTGTCCCACTCGATGTTCCACCTGGCTCACGAGTACAAGGACCGGGGCATGGCGGCCTACACGGACCTCCAGGAGGCGGAATTCGCCGCCGAGCGCATCGGCTACACCGCCACGCGGCACCAGCGGGAGGCGGCGACCGGCTACTTCGACCTCGTCACCGAGACCCTCACGGGCGGCAAGTCGAGCACGAAGGCCCTCGTGGGGTCCACCGAGGAGGCCCAGTTCACGGACCTGGACCGGATCCAGGCGGCCCAGGCGGCCATCGACGAGGAGCACGCCCAGTTGCACGGCCTGGCGGAACGCCTGTCGAAGGCCCAGGACCTGGAGGACCTGCGGGTGTTGCTGCAGGAACTGGGACAGTGGCTGGCGGGACATTTTGCCCGGGAGGAGTCTCCGGAGGGGCTCCACGGCCTGGTCTCCCGCCGGGCACCCCAGTTCGCCCCCGCCTTCGATTCCCTGATGACCGAGCACCAGGGATTCCTGGACCAGGTGGCCGGCCTGCTGGACATGGCGGACCGGGGGGACCGGGACGGGGTCCGGAAGGGGGTGGCGGACCTGCAGCACGGGCTGGAACAGCATGAGGAGCGGGAGGACCACATCGCTCGGGCGGCCCTGGAACCGGCAGAGGGTGTCTGCCCGACCTGATCAGTCCCGGAAGACGGGGGCCGTCTGGACGGGCCGGGATCGCTCCTTCCCGGGAGGTTCGAGGGGTTTGACTCGGAGAAAGTTGGTCGGATAAAGTTGCCGGCCGGGAGGGGTTCCTGGAGGATCGCCGGCGAATGCCAGGAGGGACGCGATGAACCCTGCAGTTGCCCGGGCCCTGGAACGCCTGGCCCCCCTGCTCGAGGAACAGGTGCGCCGGGTCGAGGCCCTCGAGGCCGGCGATGTTCCGGTGGACTACACGCAGGCGAGCCCCCTTATGATCGGCGTGGTCCCGGGGGATGGCATCGGTCCCGGCATTGCCCGCGAGGCGGTCCGCGTCCTGCGACGGATCCTCCAGGCGGAGATCCTGGACCGCAAGGTGGAGTTGCGGACCATCGAAGGGCTGACCATCGAGAACCGGGTTCGGTGCGGGGAGGCGATTCCCCCCGAGGTGCGGGAGGAGATCCGGGCCTGCCACGTGATCCTGAAGGGCCCGACCACGACCCCGGACCGGGGTGGGGGCCTCCCGGACCTTGAGAGCGCCAACGTGGCCCTGAGTCGGGAACTGGACCTCTTTGCAAACGTCCGGACGGTCCGGGTCCCGAGCCGCGACCTGGACTGGACCTTCTTCCGGGAGAACACCGAGGGGCCCTATCCCCTGGGCAGCCGCGGGCTCCAGGTGACTCCGGACCTGGCGGTGGACCTGTCCGTGGCGACGGTTCCGGGGAGCCGCCGGATTCTCCGGATGGCCTTCGAACACGCCCGCTGCCGGGGGATCAACTGCGTGACCGGCGTGGCGATGCCGAACGTGATCAAGGCCACGGACGGAATGTTCATCCAGGTCGGCGAGGAGATGGCGGCCCGGTACCCGGACATCCGGTGGGAGGTCTGGCACGCGGACCTTGCGGCTGCCCGGATGGCGGACCTGTCCAGGGCGACCGGCACCTGCGTCTTCGTGCTCCCGAATCTCTACGGGGACATCCTGACCGAGGCGGCGGCGGTGCTCCAGGGTGGGGTCGGCACCGTCGGGAGCGCCAGCATCGGGACGCGGCACGCGGTGTTCGAACCGATCCACGGGACCGCCCCCCGGATGATCGCCGAGGGGCGCCGGGACTACGCCGACCCCTCCAGCATGTTCCGGGCCGCGGCCATGTTGACCCGACACGTGGGCTTCGGGAACCGGGCCGACCTGCTGGACCGGGCCCTGGACATCGTGAATCAGTTCGACCGCCAGGTGGTCGTGACGGGGCGGCCCGGGGGCGCGACGACCCGGGACTTCACCGATCACCTGTTGAACACGCTCGAGAGCAACGAGATTGCCGGCCGATGGGCGGTGCTTCGGGAGCATGCCCGGCGGATCGCCCAGAAGCGGCGCAAGATCTGCGAGGGGGAGATGGATGCCTTCGGCAACCTGTTGGAGAGGTGAACGACCATGTCGATGAACCGTGGAAGCCGGGATCCCTTCGGCGCGCTGGCGCGGCTGCCCTTCGGGGACGGTCGCCTGCAATACATCCGCATCGAGGCGCTGGACCAGGGCGGCCGGATCGCCCGGTGGCCCTTTTCCTTGAAGGTGATCCTCGAGGCCCTGATCCGGAACTGCGACGGCCACGACATCCGGGAGGCGGATGTCGCCGCGGCGGCCTCCTGGGACGGGGTCTCCCCGGTGGAGGTCCCCTTCCTGCCGGCCCGGATCCTGCTCCAGGACTTCACCGGGGTGCCGGTGGTGGCCGACCTGGCCGCCGTGCGGTCCGCGGTGGCCGGGCTCGGCGGTGACCCGGCCCGGGTGGAGCCCTTGATTCCGGTGGACCTGGTGGTGGACCACTCGGTCCAGGTGGACGTCTTCGGCACCTCCGGGGCCCTCGCCGAGAACATGCGCCTCGAGTTCCAGCGCAACGTGGAGCGCTACCGGTTCCTGAAGTGGGGGCGCCAGGCCTTCCGGGGCGTGCGGGTGGTGCCCCCGGGAGTGGGGATCGTCCACCAGGTGAACCTGGAGCATCTGGCTCGGGTGGTCTTCCGGGTTCCCTTCGGAGAGGGCGAACTGATCTATCCGGACACCGTGCTGGGGACCGATTCCCACACGCCGATGGTGAATTCGCTGGGCGTCGTGGGGTTCGGGGTCGGGGGGATCGAGGCCGAGGCGGCGATGCTCGGGAAGCCGCTCTCGATGCTGATGCCCGACGTGCTGGGAGTCCGCCTCCTGGGGGCGCTTCCTCCGGGAACGACGGCCACGGACCTGGCCCTCACGGTCACCCAGGTGCTTCGCCGCAAAGGGGTGGTGGGCAAGTTCGTGGAGTTCTTCGGCCCTGGGCTTGCAAGCCTCTCGGTGCAGGATCGGTCCACGGTGGCCAACATGGCGCCGGAGTACGGCGCGACCGTGTCGTTCTTCCCCTGGGATCGGGCCACGCTGCGCTACCTCGCATCGACCGGTCGCCCGGCGGATCACCTGGCCCTGGTGGAGGCCTATGCCCGGAGCCAGGGCCTGTTCCGGGACGAGGAGACGCCGGACCCGTCCTTCCGGGAGACCATCGACTTTGACCTGGGGGCCATCGAACCCAGCGTGGCAGGCCCCAAGCGGCCCCAGGACCGGATCCCGCTCCCGGGGGTCAAGAAGCAGTTTGCGACGGCCCTGACCACGGCGGTGGACCAGGGAGGCTACGGGCGTCCCTCGGCAACGATGCCCGGGGATCGCACCCTGGGCCACGGGTCCGTGGTGCTGGCGGCGATCACCAGTTGCACGAACACCTCGAATCCGTCGTTGCTGCTGGCCGCGGGGCTGGTGGCGAAACATGCCGTGGAGCGGGGGCTGCAGGTGGCCCCCTGGGTCAAGACGAGCCTGGCGCCGGGGTCCCGGGTGGTCACCGAGTACCTGCGACGGACCGGGCTCCTGCCGTTCCTGGAAGCCCTGGGGTTCCACGTGGTGGGATACGGCTGCACGACCTGCATCGGCAACTCCGGGCCACTTCCCGAGCCGGTCCGGGAGGCGGTGACCCGGGACGACCTGGTGGTCGCGGCGGTGCTGTCGGGGAACCGGAACTTCGAAGGGCGGATCAACCCCCTGACCCGGGCCAACTACCTGGCCTCGCCTCCACTGGTGGTGGCCTATGCCCTGGCCGGGACCGTGAACCTGGACCTCACCAGGGAGCCCCTGGGCCTCGATTCCGCCGGGCGTCCCGTGATGCTCGCGGACCTGTGGCCCACGGCCCAGGAACTGGATGCCCTGCGGTCCCAGGTGGACGACCCCCAGGACTATCGGCTCTACCGGGACCCGGACTCCTTCCACCCGGACTGGGCGCAACTGGGAGGGGACGAGGGCTACATGTACGCCTGGGACCCGACATCGACCTACATCCTGGAGCCGCCTTTTCTGCAAGGCGTTTCCCGGGAACCGACCCCCCTGGCATCGCTCCGGGGGGCGCGAATTCTGGCCTGGCTCGGGGACTCCATCACGACGGACCACATCTCCCCGGCGGGGTCGATTCCCCCGGACAGTCCTGCGGGCCGCTACCTGATGGAACACGGGGTGCCCCCGGAGGAGTTCAACTCCTACGGGGCTCGCCGGGGAAACCACCTGGTGATGGCCCGGGGCACCTTCGCCCATCCTCGCCTGCGCAACCGCCTCGTTCCCGGCCGGGAGGGAGGCATCACCCGGCACCTGCCTTCAGGGGAGGTGATGTCCATCTTCGACGCCTCGGCGCGCTACCTGGCCAGCGACACGCCGCTGGTGGTGGTGGCGGGCAAGGAGTACGGCACCGGCAGTTCCCGGGACTGGGCCGCCAAGGGACCGGCATTGCTGGGGGTTCGGGCGGTCCTGGCCGAGAGTTTTGAGCGGATTCACCGGGCGAACCTGGTGGCGATGGGGGTGCTGCCGCTCCAGTTCCTCGAAGGACAGACGGCAGACACCGTGGGCCTGCGGCCGGAGGACGTCCTGGACATCGACCTGTCGCGGCTCGCCTCGCCGCGCCAGGAACTGGAGGTGGTGGTGCGGCGGGAGGACGGCGACCCGCGGTCCTTCCGGGTCCTGGCCCGGGCCGACACGCCCGCCGAGGTGGAGACCCTTCGACAGGGCGGTGTGCTGCCGGCGGTGCTGAGGAGGCTGCTCGGTTGACGAGCCCCGGGGGGGGGGCCGCAGGAGGGACGCATGGATACGCCGAGGGAAACCCTGACCATCGTGGACAACCGAACCGGGAAGACCTACGAGGTCCCCATCGAGCAAGGCTGCATTCCTGCCCTGGCCCTGCGAGACATCCGCGTATCGCGGGACGACTTCGGGCTGATGTCCTACGACCCGGGGTTCCTCAACACCGCCTCGTGCAAGAGCGCCATCACCTTCATCGACGGCGACAAGGGGATCCTCCGCTACCGGGGCTACCCCATCGAGCAACTGGCGGAGCACAGTTCCTTCCTGGAGGTGGCCTACCTGCTCTATCACGGGGAACTGCCCACGCCGGACCAGATGGCCCAGTGGTCCCACTCGGTGCGCTACCACACGATGGTCCACGAAGGCATCAAGCGGTTCCTGGACGGCTTCCGGTACGACGCCCACCCGATGGGGGTCCTGGTGTCCACCATCGCGGGGCTGGCGACCTTCTACCCGGAGTCCAAGAACATCCGCGACGCCGAGACCCGGATGATCCAGTTCGACCGAGCCATCGCGAAGATTCCCACCATCGGGGCCTTCGCCTATCGCCATCGCCTGGGGATGCCCTATATCTATCCCGACAACTCGCTGTCCTACCCGGAAAACTTCCTCAACATGGTCTTTCATGGGCTGGAGCCCGTGAAGGGCCGCCGGGTGGACTTCGAGCACGACCCGGTGCTGGCCCGGGCGCTGGACATCCTGTTCATCCTCCATGCGGACCACGAGCAGAATTGCTCCACCACGGCGATCCGCGTCGTCGGAAGCGCCCACACGGACCCCTACACGGCCATTGCCGCGGCGGCGTCGGCCCTCTATGGCCCCCTGCACGGCGGGGCCAACGAGGCGGTGCTCCGGATGCTCCGGGAGATCGGGTCGAAGGAGAGGATCCCGGGGTTCATCCGGGACGTGAAGAAGGGGGAGCGGCTCCTCTACGGCTTCGGGCACCGTGTCTACAAGAGTTACGACCCCCGGGCCCGGATCATCAAGCGGACCGCCGACGAGGTCTTCGAGGTGATGGGCCGCAACCCCCTGATCGACATCGCCATGGAACTGGAGCGCATCGCCCTCCAGGACGACTACTTCGTGAGCCGGAAACTCTATCCCAACGTGGACTTCTACTCGGGCTTGATCTACGAGGCGATGGGCTTCCCGGTGGAGATGTTCCCGGTGCTCTTCGCGATTCCTCGGGTCGCCGGGTGGTTCGTCCAGTGGCAGGAACACCTGGAGGACCGGGAACAGAAGATCGCGCGGCCCCGGCAGATCTACGTGGGTCAGGAGGAGCGGTCCTACGTCCCCCTCTCGAAGCGGTGACGACGGCCCCCGGAAGGCCGGCCTGACGGCGGTTCCGGGGCGGCACGGAGGGTTCCAGGAACCCTTCCCAGGACGGCTGGCCCCTTCGGGGGCGTTGCAGAAGGAGGTATTTCGTGGCACCCCGATTCGACCAAGTGCACATTCCCGAGGGAGACCTGATCGAGATCCGGGACGGTCGTCCCGTGGTCGGGGATCACCCCATCATCGGGGTGCTGCGAGGGGACGGCATCGGCATCGACATCACCCCGGCGATGCAGGCCGTTGTCGATGCGGCGGTCCGGAAGGCCTACGATGGCCGTCGGGGCATCGCCTGGTGCCCCCTCTACGCGGGCCTGGAGGGGCTGCACCACTACGGCAGCGAGTTCCCCGAGGAGACCGTGGAGGCCATCCGGCACCTGAAGGTGGCCATCAAGGGGCCCTTCACGACCCCCATCGGCGAGGAGACCCATGTCTGTCTCCACTGCGCCCACCAGCAGAACCACGGCGGGAAGTGCGACCAGTGCGGACGGGAGGACGGGGTCACGCCGCGGTTCCGGTCCATCAACGTGCGCTTCCGTCAGGCCCTGGACCTCTACGCCTGCGTCCGTCCCGTCCGGTACTTCGAGGGCGTCCCGGCCCCGAACAAGTATGCCAACCAGGTGAACTTCGTGATCTTCCGGGAGAACACCGAGGACGTCTACGCGGGGCACGACTTCGAGAAGGGGTCCGAGGTGGCCCTGGCGATCATCGACCTGGTGAAGCAGAAGACGGGTCGCCAGATCCGGACCGATTCAGGGATCGGCGTGAAGCCCATCTCACTCTTCGGGACCAGACGACTGGTCCGGAAGGCCCTCCAGTGGGCCATTCAGCAGGGGCTGCCCTCGGTGACCCTGGTCCACAAGGGCAACATCATGAAGTTCACCGAGGGGTCCTTCGCCCGGTGGGGATACGAGGTCGCCGCCGAGGAGTTCGGCGACGTCACGGTCACCGAGAAGGAACTCTGGGAGAAGCACGAAGGCCGGATGCCCGAGGGCAAGGTGCTGGTCAAGGACCGCATCGCCGACTCGATCTTCCAGCAGATCCAGACGCGCCCGGGTGAGTACAGCGTCCTGGCGCTGCCGAACCTCAACGGCGACTACCTGTCCGATGCGGCCATTGCGCTGGTGGGGGGCCTCGGCCTCGGACCGGGGGCCAACATGTCCGACGAGCATGCCCTCTTTGAGGCGACCCACGGCACTGCGCCCAAGTACACCGGTCAGGACAAGGTCAATCCCGGGTCCCTGATCCTCTCGGCCGTGATGATGCTCGAACACCTGGGCTGGAACGAGGCGGCGTCCCGGATCACCGCCGGCATGGAGCGGGCGATCCAGGAAGGGGTCGTGACCTATGACCTGGCCAGGCTCATGAAGGCCGAGGGACGTTCGGGAGTCCGGGAGGTCTCCTGCTCGGGCTTCGGTCAGGCCATCATCGATCGCATGTGACCCACGGGTCGGTTCCGGTCCAGCCTTCAGCGGCGTTCCGTCAGGCGTGAATCGCGCGACCCAGGGCTGCCAGGGCGGCCTCCCGCAAGACCTCCGGGAGGGTGGGGTGGGCGTGGCAGGTCCGGGCCAGGTCCTCGCTGCTGGCACCGAATTCCATTGCCGCAACGGCCTCGGCGATCAGGTCCCCGGCCCGGGGTCCCAGGATGTGGACCCCGAGGATGCGGTCGGTCCGGGCATCGGCCAGCACCTTCACCTCGCCTTCGGTCTCCCCGAGGCTCTGGGCCCGACCATTGGCACGGAACGGGAAGGACCCCGCCCGGTATTCGACCCCGGCCTCCCGCAACTGCTCCTCGGTCCGGCCCACCGAGGCGACCTCCGGCTCGGTGTAGCAGACCGCCGGGATCCCGTCGCGATTGACATGCCCGTGGCCCGTCGCGATGCCCTCGACGCAGGCGATGCCCTCCTCGTGGGCCTTGTGGGCCAGCATCGGGTGCCCCACGACGTCTCCGACGGCGAAGATGCCCGGGACCGCGGTCTCGAAGCGCTCGTTGACCGGAATGAAACCCCGGGGGGTCACCTCGATGCCCACCGCCTGCAGCCCGAGTCCCTCGGTGAAGGGGACCCGACCGACGGCAACGAGGACCCGGTCACACCGGATCGGGTCCATGCCCTCGGCCTCCACGACACATCCCTCGCCCACGTCTCGGGCCGAGGTGACCCGGACGCCCAGATGAACGTCCAGCCCCTGTCGTGCCAGGACCTTGCGGGCCTTCTGGGCGATGTCCGCATCGGTCCCGGGCAGGATGCGGTCCAGGTATTCCAGCACCGTGACCCGGGCCCCCAGGCGTCGCCAGACGGACCCCAGTTCCAGGCCGATGGCCCCGGCGCCGATCACGACCAGATGACCCGGGACCTCCGGGTAGGACAACGCCTCGGTGCTGGTTCCGACACCCCCGCCGAACACGACTCCCGGCAGGGATGCCGGCCGGCTCCCGGTGGCGATCAGGACCCGGGGGGCCTCCAGCACCGTCGGCGACGGCCCATCGACCTCCACCCGACCCGCGCCGGCCAGGCGCCCGGTCCCCAGGACCCGCGTGACCTTGTTCTTCTTGAACAAAAAATCGATCCCCGAGATCAGGCCCTTCACGATCCGGGCCTTGCGCTGCATGAGGGCCGGGAGGTCCAGGGAGACGCCCTCCACCCGAACCCCGTGCACCGCGAGGCCCTTCCGGGCCTCTTCGAAGCGCATCGAGGACTCCAGGAGGGCCTTGCTGGGGATGCAGCCGATCCGGAGGCAGGTGCCTCCGAGGCCTTCTTCCCGCTCCACGCAGGCGACCCGCATGCCCAGCTGGGCCGCCCGGATCGCCGCCACGTATCCCCCGGGGCCTCCCCCGATCACGATCAGGTCGTAGGCATCGGCCATGGCTCACAACTCCAGCATCAGCAACGCCGGGTCCTCCACCAGTTCCTTCAGGTGCTTCAGGAAGGACACCGCCTCCCGCCCATCGATGATCCGATGGTCGTAGGACAGGGCCACATACATCATCGGACGGGCCACGATCTGCCCGTCCCGGACCACCGGGCGGTCCTGGATCGCGTGGAGGCCCAGGACCCCGCTCTGGGGGGGATTGACGATGGGGGTGGACAGCATGCTGCCATAGACGCCGCCGTTGGAAATCGTGAAGGTTCCGCCCTGCAACTCGGCCACGTCGAGGCGGTTCTCCTGGGCCCGCCGACCGAAGTCGGCGATGGCCCGCTCGATGGCCGCCAGGGACAGCCGGTCCGCATCCCGCAGCACCGGGACGACCAGACCCTTGCCGCCGCCGATGGCGACTCCGATGTCGTAGTGGTTGTGATAGACGATGTCGGTGCCCCGGACTGAGGCGTTGACCACCGGGAAGCGCTTGAGGGCATCCACTGCGGCCTTCACGAAGAAGGACATGAATCCCAGCTTGACCCCGTGGCGGGCCTGGAAGGCCTCGCCCCGTTCCCGGCGCAGGGAGATCACCCGGGTCATGTCGATCTCGTTGAAGGTGGTCAGCAGGGCCATCTCGAGCCGGGCCTGGACCAGCCGTTCCGCGATGCGGCGCCGGATCATGGACATCGGGACGACCTCCTCCTGCCGGTCCAAAGCGACCGGAGGGGAGGCGAGCGGGGGTTCCGGCACCGCGATCGGGGCGGCGACCGGAGGGGGTGGCGCGGGGGGCCGATCCGCCGGGGGAGGGGAGGGTGGAGCGGTCCGCGCGGCCTCCAGGGCATCCTCCTTGAGGACCCGGCCTCCGGGGCCCGTGGGCGTCACGGACGTGGCTGGAATGCCCGCCTCGGCCAGGATTCGCCTTGCCGCCGGCATGACCCGGGGTTCGGAGGCCGAGGTGGTCGGTGGTGGCGCCGGTGGAACCGTCTCCGGCCGCGGCGGTGCCGGGGGGGCCTCCTTGGGAGGCGCGGCGGGTGTGGCCGCGTCCCCCGAAGGCCTCGAGGCGGTCTCATCGATCACGCCCAGGACCTCGCCCACTCGGACCACGGCGCCCAGGTCGTGGAGGATGCGGACCAGGACCCCCGAGGCCGGGGCCGGCACGTCCACCGTTGCCTTGTCCGTCTCCAGCGTCACGACCGGATCGTCCTGGGAGACCCACTCCCCGACGGCCTTCTTCCAGGACGCCACCATCGCCTCGGTCACGGACTCGCCTGCCTGGGGCACCTTGATCTCGATGGCCATGCGCTGCTCCTATGGTCTCTCAAAGGCCCTGGCCACCAGGGCCGCCTGCTCGGCCTGATGGCTTCGATGGGAACCGGTCGCCGGACTGGAGGAGGGGGGACGGGCCACGATCGAGAGGGGCCACCGTCCCCAGAGGCACTCGGATCCGAAGCGCTGGCGAAGCCACCAGGCGGCCCCCATGTTGGCGGGCTCCTCCTGGACGAAGCGGATCGGTGTGCCGTCGGGATAGGCAGCCAGCACCTCGGCGAGGGTCTCGTCCCGCAGGGGCTCCAGTTGCTCGATACGCACGATCGCCACGTCTTCCCGGCCCTGGTCCCGGCGGTAGGCCACCAGGTCGTAGTACACCTTCCCGGTGCACAGCAGCACCAGTCTCGCCCCCCGTTCCGGCCCCCGATCATCCCCGATCACCCGGGCGAACCTCCCGGAGGCCAGTTCATCCAGCGACGACACCGCCTCGGGGTGGCGCAGCAGGCTCTTGGGAGTCAGCACGATCAGGGGCTTGCGCCAGCGACGCAGCACCTGGCGGCGCAACAGGTGGAAGAACTGGGCCGGCGTGGTCGGGACCGCCACCTGGAAGTTGTCGGCGGCGTGGAGCATCAGGAAGCGTTCCAGCCGGGCGCTGGAGTGCTCCGGGCCCTGGCCCTCGAGCCCGTGGGGCAGCAGCATCACCAGACCCGACAGGCGGTTCCACTTGACCTCGGCACTGGCGATGAACTGGTCCACGATGACCTGGGCCGCGTTGACGAAGTCCCCGAACTGGGCCTCCCAGGCCACCAGGGCCTCGGGGTACTCGAGGGAGTAGCCATAGTCGAAGCCCAGGACGCCGGCCTCGCTGAGGGGGCTGTTCCAGATCTCCACCGGGGCCTGCCCCGGCGCCAGATGCTGCAACGGCGTGAAGGTGTGGCCATCCTCCACGTCGTGGAGCACGGCATGGCGATGGCTGAAGGTTCCCCGCTGGGAGTCCTGTCCCGACAGGCGCACGGGTCGCCCCTCGACGGCCAGCGTGGCGAAGGCCAGGGCCTCGGCGGCCCCCCAGTCCAGCGGGCGCTCCCCCCGGGCCATCGCGGCCCGCTGGTCCAGGAAGCGGCGGATCTTGGGATGGGGCCGGAAGCCCTGGGGCACCTGGGTCAAGGACATCAAGAGGGACTGAAGCCGCTCCCGATCGACCGCCGTATCGACCTCCGGCACCCCGTCCTCGGGACCCCCGACGTACCCGGCCCAGATCCCCCGGGGGGGGCCCGGCAGCACCAGGGGCTCCCGGCGGGCCACCGCCAGTTCCGCCTCAAACATCTTCCGGCGCCGGACGGCGATGTCCTCGGCCTCCTCCCGCGTCACTTCACCCAGGGCCAGCAGTCGTTCCAGGTAGCCGTCCCGGACCGACGGCCGCGCCTCGATGGCTCGGACCATCTGGGGCTGGGTGAAGGCAGGCTCGTCGGTCTCGTTGTGGCCGTGGCGGCGATAGCAGTAGAGGTCGATCACGACGTCCCGCTGGTAGCGGGCCCGGAAGTCCATGGCCAGCCGGACCACCTGCGTGACCGCCTCCGGGTCCTCGCCGTTGACGTGGAAGATCGGCACCTGGAGCATCCGGGCCACGTCGGTGGCGTAGGTCGAGGACCGGGCCTCCTCGGGGGAGGTGGTGAAACCGATCTGGTTGTTCAGGACGATGTGCAGCGTTCCCCCGACCGCATATCCCGGCAACTGGCTGAGGTTGAGCGTCTCCTGGACGATGCCCTCCCCGGCGAAGGCCGCGTCCCCGTGGATCAGGACCACCAGTCCTCGCCGTCGTTCGAGGTCGCCGGCGCGGTCCATCCGGGCACGCATCCGGCCCAGGGCCACCGGGTTCACGAACTCCAGGTGGCTCGGGTTGAAGCACAGCGCCAGATGGACATCGAAGCCCGTGGTCGTCTTCCAGGTCGTCGAGTGTCCCAGGTGGTACTTGACGTCTCCCCGGCCCAGGAAGGCCTCCGGGTCCGGGTCCTCGAACTCCTGGAAGATGCGCCGGGGACTCTTGCCCAGGATGTTGGAGAGGACGTTCAGGCGTCCCCGGTGGGCCATGCCGATGACGATCTCCTCGATGTGCTGCTCCCCGGCGCGCTCGATGGCCAGGTCCAGCAGGGGAATCAGCGTCTCGGCCCCTTCGAGGCTGAAACTCTTGGCCCCCAGGTACTTCTTCTGGATGAACTCCTCGAAGAGGACCGCGTCGGTCAGCCGTGTCAGGAAGCGGATCTGTTCGGCCCGGGTCAGCGTGCAGCGGTTCTCCGGCCCCTCCATCCGCTGCTGGAGCCAGTCCTTGATCGCGAGGTCATCCAGGTGCATGAACTGCACCCCGATGGTGCGGCAGTACGTGTTCCGCATGTGCTCCAGGATGCCCCGGAGCGTGAGGGCCCGGTGGGGAAAGATGGTCCGCGTCGAAAAGACCCGATCCAGGTCTGCCGCCGTGAAGCCGTAGAAGGCCGGGTCCAGTTCAGGCTGGGGAGGCCGGAGCCGTCCCAGGGGATCGAGGTCCGCGACCAGATGCCCCCGGACGCGATAGGCGCGGATCAACTGGTCGGCCCGGTCCTGGAGGTTCGCGGTGGACAGGTCCTCCTGGCCCCCGCCTCCCCCGACCACCGGTTCGAAGAGTCCCCGAGGGCGAAAGGTGGGTCCCTGAGGGACCAGTTCGGCGGCCCCCGTCTCCTCGAACCACCGGCGAAATCCCTCGGGGACCGAGGCCGGGTCCTTGCGATAGCGCTCGATCAGGTCCTCGACAAAGGGGACGTTCAGCGTGTGCAGGGTCGAATCGTCCATCGCCTCCTTCCCGCTCGTGCCCGGTCCCGTTCCGCGCGCAGGCAACGATACCCCTGGTCCCGGGAGGTTGCAACGAATCCCGCGCCGTTTCCGCATCGCAGCAGGCCCCGGGAGGCATCGGCCTTGACGCACCCGTGAAGGCACTCCATCGTCCCTGGGCCGTGCCAGGAGGACCCCGAGGGGGGCGCGGTGCGGACCATCCGAACCGGTTGCAAGGAGAACCACGATGGAAACCCGAATCGAACGGGACGCCCTGGGGGAGGTCCGGGTCCCGGCGGAGGCGTATTGGGGCGCTCAGACGCAGCGCGCGGTGGAGAACTTTCCCATCAGCGGCCTCCGGGCCCATCCGGCCCTGATCCGGGCCATGGTCCAGGTGAAACGGGCGGCGGCGGTCGCCAACGGGGAACTGGGAGGGATCCCGGCGGACCGGGCGGCGGCCATCGTCCAGGCCTGCGACGAGGTGCTGGCGGGGCGCTTCGAGGACCAGTTCCCGGTGGACGTCTTCCAGATGGGCGCCGGGACCGCCTTCCACATGAACGTGAACGAGGTGCTGGCGAACCGGGCCAACGAGATCCTCGGCGGAGCCCGTGGGGTCTATGACCGGGTCCATCCCAACGACCACGTGAACCGGGGACAGTCCACCAACGACTGCTTCCCGACGGCCATGCGAGTCGCCGCGGCGACGCTGGCCGGGGGCCTGACGGCGGAACTGGAGGCCCTGGCCCAGGCGTTCCTGGCCAAGGGGCGCGAGTTCGCGCACCTGGTGAAGTCCGGCCGGACGCACCTGATGGACGCGGCGCCGGTGACCCTGGGACAGGAGTTCACGGCCTACGGGCGCACCCTCCAGGCCTGCCGCGAGGAGGTGGAACGGGGCCGTCTGGCGGTCTGCGAGGTGGGCCTGGGGGGCAGCGCGACGGGGACCGGCCTGAACACCGTGAAGGGCTACCGGGCCCGGGCCGTGGCGTTGCTGGCGGAATCGACCGGGCTGCCCCTGCGGTCCGCCCCGGACCTGCGGGAGGCGATGCAGAGCCAGCGGCCGGTGGGCATCCTGTCGGCGGCGATGCGCACCACGGCGCTGGAACTGACCCGGATCCTGAACGACCTCCGTCTGCTGGGCAGCGGGCCGGCGACGGGCCTCCGGGAACTGGAACTGCCGGAGGTGGCCCCCGGGTCGTCGATCATGCCCGGCAAGGTCAACCCCAGCATCCCCGAGATGGGGAACATGGTGATGTTCTTCGTGGCGGGACTGGACCAGGCCAACGCCTACGCCCTCCAGGCCGGGCAACTGGAACTGAACGTGATGATGCCCCTGATGGCCTTCGACCTGAACCTGGGACTCACCGTGATGACCAACGCGGTCCGGGTGATCCGGACGCGCTGCGTCGAAGGCATCCAGGCCAACGAGGCGGTGCTGGACCGCTACTTCCAGGAGTCCGGGGCCCTGGCGACGGCCCTGACGCCGGTCATCGGCTACGCCCGGGCCGCCGAGGTGACCCACGAGGCGGCCCACGGCCGCGTCCCCGTGCGGGAACTGCTGGTCCGAAAGGGGATCGTGCGGGAGGAGGAGGTGGACCGGGTCTTCGACCCCCGGCGGCTCACGGACCCCCACGGCGAGGACGCCTGACCTGGGGCCCCGATGGCCGGTCACTCCCCGGCGTCGATCACGGCCAGCACCTCGGCGGTCTTGCGCTGGAGCAGGTCCGGGTCTCCCCTCGTCTCGACGTTGAGGCGCAGCAGGGGCTCGGTATTGGACCCCCGCAGGTTGAATCGCCAGCGGTCGAAAGAGAGGGACAGGCCATCGGTGTCGTCCCGCTCCAGGACCCCGGGCTCGAAATGCCGCTCCACCCGGCGGATGGCCGCCGGGATGTCCGGGACCCGGCGGTTGATCTCGCCGCTGCAGGGGTAACGGGCCATGCGGTCCGCCAGGACCTCCGAGAGGGGCAGACCCAGGCGGGTCAGCAGCGCCAGGACCTTGAGCCAGGGGACCATGCCCGAGTCGCAGTAGCCGAAGTCCTGGAAGTAGTGGTGGGCGCTCATCTCGCCGCCGTAGAGGGCCCCCTCGGCCCGCATCCGCTCCTTGATGAAGGCGTGGCCGGTCTTGCTTCGCACCGGGATGCCCGAGGCCTCCCGGACCACCTCCTCGGTGTTCCAGTAGAGGCGGGGGTCATGGACGATCCGGGACCCCGGGCGGTCCCGGAGCATCTCCTGGGCCAGCAGTCCCACCAGGTAGTACCCCTCGACGAAGGTTCCCCGGTCGTCGAAGAAGAAGCACCGGTCGAAGTCCCCGTCGAAGGCGATGCCGACGTCGGCCCCGAGGTCCAGGACGGCCCGGGCGCAGAGGTCCCGGTTCTCCGGGAGCAGGGGATTCGGGACCCCCTGGGGGAACTCCCCGTCGGGCCGCTCCCGGAGGATCGATGCCCGGAGGGGCAGCCCCTCGGCCAGCGTCCGGACCAGGGGACCGGCACAGCCGTTGCCGGTGTCGAAGACCACCCGGAGGGGCGCCAGGGACTCCGGGGGCACCAGCCGATGCAGCAGGTCCAGGAAGGCGGGAGTCGGGTCGTGGAACCGGACCGTGCCCCGAGGGCCAGCCCAGGATTCCGGTTCCTGGAGGGCCCAGGCCCCCACGTCGCGAAGACCGCTGTCGCCGCTGATGGGGCGGCTACCGACCCGGACCAGTTTGAGGCCATTGTAATCCTTGGGGTTGTGACTCGCGGTGATCATCACCCCGCCGTCCAGGCCCAGGTGGAAGACGGCGAAATAGACCATCTCCGTGCCGCAGAGGCCCAGGTCCACCACGTCGGCCCCGGCCTCCTGCAGGCCCCGGGCCAGGGCCCCGGCCAGGGTCGGGGAGGAGAGTCGGATATCGCGCCCCAACGCCACCGTGATGGGGCCCTCCGGCGAGGCCCTCTCGCCGGCTCCGATGCCCTCCTCCCGGTCCTGTCGCAGGCGCCGGGCCAGGGCCCGGCCGATGCCCTCGGCCAGGGTCTCGTCCAGTTCATCGGGGACCCGGCCCCGGATGTCGTAGGCCTTGAAACAGGCAGGCAGTGTCATGGCGTTTCCTCAGGGTTTCGGAGGAGGACCCCCAGAGGCCGGGGTCAGCCGAGGACCTCCAGGATCTCGCCGCTCCCGATCCCGCCGCCGACGCAGCGGGTGGTGAGGCCCAGGCGGCCCCCCCGCCGGGTCATCTGATGCACCATGTCCACCATCTGCCGGGCGCCGGTGCAGCCCACCGGGTGCCCCAGGGAGATGCCGCTCCCCCAGGCGTTGACCCGGTCCACCGGCAGGTCCGGCAGGAAGTGGAAGGCCGCCGCCACCACCGCGGCGAAGGCCTCGTTGAGTTCCCACCAGTCGATGGATCGCAGGTCCAGGCCGGCCCGCTGCAGCAGCGGCGGGATCACCTGGAAGGCCCCTTCCCCCATGTACTCCCGGGGCACCCCGACGTTGTGCCAGGCCACCAGGCGCGCCAGGGGCCGGTGGCCGTTGCGCCGGGCCCAGTCCTCGCTGGCCAGCACCAGCGCCGCGGCCCCGTCGTTGATCGAGGAGGAGTTCATCGCGGTGATGGTGCCCCCGTCGGGCTTGAAGAAGGGCTTCTGGGCCGCGAAGGCCTCCCGGGGCAGGGGCTTCGGGCCCTCGTCCCGGGCGAACTCCACCGGCGGTCCCTTCTTCTGGGGGACCGGCACCGGCCGGACGTAGTCCGCGAACATCCCCTCCTCCCAGGCCTTCACCGCATGGTGATGGCTCCGGAAGGCCACGTCGTCCTGCTCCTCCCGGGTCAGTCCGTACTTCTCGACGATCCGCTCGGTCATGAGGCCCATCACCTCGCCCTTGGGGCCGACGTTCCGGTCCACCAGGGATCCCTGGACCCCGTCCTCCAGGACCATGTCGCCGTAGGTCTGGCCCTTCAGTCGGCCCGTGAAGAGATAGCGGGGCACGTTGGACATGCTCTCGGCGCCGCCGGCCACGCCCACCTCGACCTCTCCCAGCAGGATCCGGCGGGCCAGGTCATGGACCGCCGCGGCTCCCGAGGCGCAGTTCTCGTGGTAGGTGGTCCCGGGGACCGACGACGGGACTCCGGCAAACTCCGCCGCCTGCTTGGCCAGGTTCGGGAAGCGGGAATCCTGCATGACCCAGCCGAGGCACGTGTACTGGACCTGTTCCGGGGCGATGCCCGCTGCCGCGATGGCCTCCCGGATGGCGAAGGTGGCCAGGTCCCGGACCAGCAGGCTGGACAGCCCGCCGCCCATCGCCCCGATCGGGGTCCGCACGGCCGAGAGAATGACGACGTGTCCCATGAGTGCCTCCTCCTGTGGATGACGGACGGTTCCCGGGGGAATGCTACCACGTCCTGGACCCCAGTCACCGCGGCGGTACAGGACCCGGATCCGGTTCCAGCACGCCGTGGTAGCGCAGGCCCCAGTAGGGCAGCAGCCAGAAGGTGGGGGCCATCCGGGAGGCGCCGTCCCCGTGGCCCGAGACGCGGTAGGGGTTGTGGTCCCAGCGGAGGATCGCGATCTCGTCATGGGGGGGCACCGCCAGGAACTGGGCGTCGCCGTGCCGGTCCGTACCCCCGGGCAGGTAGTCCACCCGGTGGGCATTGTCGACGGGCCACTCCCGCAGGTCCTCGGGGTAGAGCACCAGGGTCCGGATGGCCTCGGGAAGGCCCGGGACCTCTGCCTGGGCCGAGGCCATCGCCATCGCCTTCAGGGGGTTGCGCTCTCCGACCTCGTATTCCCAGGCCGCCATCATCTGGGCGATCCAGTAGGCCCGCCGGTCGGGGTAGGGCTCATAGCGGAGCAGCGTGTAGAAGGCCAGGTCCGCCAGTTCGTGGTCGCAGTAGTTGGCCATCCCGTGGACCGTCCAGGTCACCACGTTGGGGTGGAAGGTCGCAGCCTCCCGGTAGCGGTGGGTCGTGTGGAGTTCCTCGTAGGCCTCCAGGAATCGGGCCTCGCCGGTGACGTGCCAGGCGGCCAGCATCAGGGCCAGGATCTCCACCGAGTCCAGGAAGGCCCCTCCGCCCCAGGAATCCAGGCAGAGGTCCAGGGGATGACCGGCCTCGGCGCAGGCCTCCAGGCCGTCCACCGCGATGGGGATGCGGCCGGGGCTGTAGTCCCCGTGGGTGGTCGGGAGGCCGTCCAGGTCCAGCAGCCGGTAGTCGTGGCGCAGGAGGTAGCCCGCCAGGTCTCCCAGGTGCCGGGCCGCGAAGGCTCGTTCCTCGGCGGTCTCGGCGCAGAGGTCGTGGAAGAGGCTCCATCCGAAGAGATGGCCGGTCACCTCGTCGGAGGAGGTGTCGTCCTTCCAGTAGTAGTCGTGGCCGTCCTCGAAGGTCGTCCGATGCCAGTTGGACTGGGTCGCCTTGCTGGTGAAGAGGTCCCCCTCGTCGTCCCGGACCACGGACCGGGCCACGAAGCCCCGGCCCAGGCCAGCGGCCTCGAAGTCCCGGGCCGGGACGTCGATCAGCAGCGCCATGTCGCGGATGGCCTTGCGGGCCGCCGTGCGCCAGGCCTCGTCGCCGGTCACCGCGAAGGCCAGGCAGAAGGCCCCCACGGCCTCCTCCGTCCACTGGCCGTCGTTGTCGTTGTCGTAGAGGGTGGCCGGGTCATCGACCTCCGGCGAGGGAAAGCGGGCCGAGGGGCTCACGAAGCCGTCGAGCCGGACGAACCACCGATTCAGCATGCCGAACATGCGCCGGGCCTTGGCCTCCAGGTCGATCTCGGCCCAGGTGATCCGGGCGACGCCGGCGGTCGTCGCGACCCAGAGGGTCTCCTCGGACTCGAAGGCGAGGGCCGTGACCTGATCCGACGGGAGCCAGCGGGGAGAGGCGTAGTGGTCCACCCGGCCCGTGCCGGGGTCGATCCAGGAGGCGCCGACGGGGTGCCCCAGGGCCAGGGACCGCCCGGCGGGGGACAGGGCCAGGGCCGTCAGGCCCCGGGTGGGGATGGCCCCAGGTCCCGGCCGGAGGACCACCGGGGCCTCAGGCGGCGACAGCACCACCGCCAGGTCCGGGCCTCCGACCAGGATCACCGGCCCGGCGGCCTGGACCCGCGTGACCTTGTCCTGAGCGTCGGGCCTCCAGACCAGGGTCCCCTCGGCGTCGAGGCCCGGGAAACGGAACAGACCCTCATCGACCAGGACCAGCAGGGCCCCCTCCTGGCAGGCGATGTCCCGGACCTCCTGCGGGATGGCCGCGAGGACCAGGGCTCCGTCCCGTTCCTCCAGCAGGCGGCCGTCGGCCAGGGCCCGGATGCCGTCGCCGCAGGACACGGCCCGGGTGAGATCCCCCAGGCCCCTGGGGCGGTAGAGGGTTCGCAGGAGGTTCCCGGACCCGTCCATCTCCTGCACCTGGTCGGGCGTGGCCGCCAGGACCCCGCCCTCGGGCCGGGGCCCCAGGTCCCGGACTCCCACCAGGAGCCCCTCCGGGTCCTCGACGGGCACGAACGGTCCCGCCGGAGGGGGCCCCCTCCACAGGGCCGAGTCGGTGGCGACCCAGGCGGTTCCGGCCGAGAAGGCCAGCCCTCGGACCGGCCCCGGTGGAAGGCCGGTGGCCGGGGCCAGGAAGGAGGCCTCGTCCCGGGACCAGGGGCCGTCGGGGAGGGTCCGGGATCGGGTCCGGACCTCGTGGATGGCCTCGGGCCTCGGGGGATCCGGGACCTCCGGCATGTCCCCCAGGAAGTCCCCCGGAACCTCCGGGGTCTCGGCATCCGGCGAGGCGTCCTGCCGGGCGTCCGGCGGGACCTCCGTGGTGGCAATGTCCTCGAAGACATCTCTCGCCTCGGGCAGGTCCCCGCCAGGGTCCCCCGATGCCTCTCCCGTCGCATCGCCGGGCGGTTCCCCAGGGTCGGCCGAGGGGAGGGCCGTCCCGCAGCCTCCGGCCAGCAGCATCACGATCATCCAGGCGCCGGGCGCCACGTTCCGGGAGCGTCTCATGCCCATCGTCCGTCTCTCCGATGCGGTGGTTCCAGGGTCGCCATGCTGTCGGGGTCAGGAGGTCTCGACGGGCGGGGTGCGGTGCGCCGGAATCTTCCCAGGCGAAGGAATGCCAGGACCAGTCCCGGGACCCACGGGATCCAGGACCAGGGGGACGGACCCGTCACGCCGGTGCCATGACAGCCGCCCCCCCTTCCCGAGGCGCAGGTTCCGTCTCGGCAGGCAAGTCCCGACAGCCCGCAGTCGGCGACCTCTCGCCAGGATCGTCCATCCTCGGCGCACTGCTGCACGATGCCGTTGCCCAGGGGATGACATCGCCGGGCGCCGGGATCGCAGACCTCCGGTCCTTCGGCCATCCCGTCTCCGAGTCCGTCCGTCTCCCACGATCCCCGGTCCGGTGTCTCCGGGAGTTCCGGTGGGGCCTCTGCGGGCTCCCCGTTGCCGGTGTCCGCGCCGTCGGGGGAGTCGGCCCCCGTCTCCTGACCGGGCAGGTCCTCGGCGGGACCCTCCTCGGGGGGCGACTCCGGGGGAGGACCACCGCCGGGGGCCGGGCACTCCCGGGTGCCGCGCCCCCGCTGGTCCAGCGTCAGGTCGATGGACCCGAGCCCCCCGGTCGCCTCGGCGTAGAAGGTCTCGTAGGCACTGGCATACCGGGCCACCAGGTCGATCTGGGCCGGAGTCGGAGGCTTCCCGGGCGGGAACACCAGCGCCACGGCCCCTTTCCAGTGGCAGGGTTCCCGCTCGGGATACCGGTTCCCCTCGTAGGCGATCACGTCCCGGACCGACAGGCGCCGGGCCGTTCCCTCGACGATCACCTCCCCCGAGACCGGGTAGTCCGACGGCTGGATCCGGGAATCGGAGGTCCGCACCAGCAGCAGCGGCCCCACCGACTCCGCGGGGAGCAGGCCCATCAGGTACCGGTCCAGGGCGCCGAAGATCAGGTCCCCGTCGTTGTAGAACCGGAAGGTGCCATCGGGCATCTCCTCGATCCGGTTTCCGAACATCAGGCCCCCGGAGTCGAACAGGGCCGACCAGTGGAGCCCGAACTCCGAGGGGGCGTACCCGTCGCAGTTGCCCGTGGTCGGTTCCGACGACGGCATTCGGGCCCGCAGGTCGCAGTGCTGGGGCAGGCCGTCGTCCAGGCGGTAGGAGACGTAGGCCATCCAGTGGTGCCCGTGCTCGTGGGCCATCACCTGCACGGCGTTCATCGCCAGTTCCGGCCGCCGAGGCAGGCGGTCCAGCGGGTCCTCCGGGAGGTTCGCCAGGGACCCCATCTTCACCGCGTGGCGCAGGAAGCGTCCCGTGGCGCAGTAGGCGGCCCGCTGGTCCACCCGGCCCTTGCCGATGCCCCGGGTCTGCTGGAAGACCGTCAGGCCGCTCTGGACGTCCCCGAAGAAGTCCGGGGCGTAGGTGGTAAATACGAACAGGATCTCCGGGTTTGAGGGGATGCCCGCGGTGACCTCGTAGAAGCGGCAGGCGGCCTTCTGGAGCCACCCATCCGCCGTGAATCCCGCGGCCTTCTGGATCTGGCCCCCGATGTCCTCGATCAAGGCCACGTCGGAGGCCAGCACCTGGGCACTGGCTCCCGGGGACTCGCCCCACACCGCGATGGCGGCCAGGAGGCATCCCAGGATCGGGGCCGTTGCGGTTCCCGGCCAGACCCTGTCGGTCGGTTCCATGGTCGTCTCCATGGCGGGACCGACCGTAGCATATCGGAAATTCAGTGGGATTCGGGCTGGAACTCCAGGGAGGCGCTGTTCACGCAGTGGCGGGTCTGGCGGGGCGTGAACCCCTCGCCCCGGAAGACGTGGCCCAGGTGGGCGCCGCACCGGGCGCAGACAATCTCGACCCGTTCCCCGTCAGGGTCCGGGACCTCCCGGACGGCCCCTTCCAGGGCCTGGTCGAAGGAGGGCCAGCCCGTGCCGCTGTCGAACTTGGCCGTCGAGGGGAAGAGAGGGGCGCCGCATCCCCGGCAGTGGTAGGTCCCCGCCTCGTGGTGGTTCCAGTACCGTCCCGTGAAGGGCCGTTCCGTGCCCTTGCCAAGCAGGATCCGTCGCTCCTCGGGTGTCAGGTCCTGTCTTGCCATAGGCGTCTCCTTTCCCTGGGCCGCGCATGCGGTCCCCATGACCAGCACCATCCAGGCCATGCATCCTCGCATGGATGTCCTCGCTCCAGCCGACTGCAGCATCGCAAATCGACGGGAACCGCGCCAACCGGCATCGGGAAACTGTCCGAAATGCAGGTGTTCTTGCTTCCACAGGCCAGGAGGCCCGGGCCTTCCCTGAGGCGGGCGTTTCGGCCGCGTGCGGGCTGCCCGGGTCATCGTTTTGGATCGCACGGTGCCGGTGCCGGATCGCACGCCTCCTGGGCCCCGTCTCGCGGCGGACTCCTCCTGGCAATGCCGTATCTGGACCATCCATCTCCTTGAATTGCGAGCCCTTGGTCGGTGTCTGCCCCCTGGTTGGGGCCTGGGCCCCGGAACCGGCATGACGTTTGCGAAGACCCCGGGTGCCGCGTCTTCCAGGGGCCGCTCCCTGGGCCGGAGCGGAGGGGAGGCCCGGAGGACGCGGGGGTTGGCCGGAGGGTCCGGCCTGAGGAATGGTTCTTGTGATGAGGAGTGTGCGATGAAGCGAGTGATTCCGTTTCTGTGCGTCATGGTCCTGCCGGTGGTCGCCGCTGCCCAGGACACCGAGGGCTATCCCGAGGCCTATGCCGCCCGCCCGCTGGTGCTGGATGCCGGCATGGTCCAGACGGGCCTGGACCTGGGCCTGGGACTGATCAAGGGGCGCATGGCGAAGGACATCACCCTGGGCGTTGGGGCCCAGTGGGGCGTCGTGCGGAACTTTGAACTGGGCCTGGGCATCGAGGCCATGAACTACTCCTCGGGGCTCGCCGGCGCGAAGTTCGGGGGCTTTGACATTGCGGCCCGCTACCGCTTCATCGACATGCTGGCGGCCGAGCTGCATCTCTTCGCTCCCGGCGACCGGACCTTCGTCGACTCCTTCAGCAAGCAGCGCGTCGGGCTCATGCTGGGGATTCCGTTCCAGTGGATCGCGGTCCGGGACATGCTGAAGGTCCACGCGGCGCTGAACTTCCTGGTGGGGTTCGTGGCGGACGACTATCCCACCTCCGGCGGCGACTTCCCCCAGATGACGCTGGGTCTTCAGTACGGGCTGACCTACAACCCCATCCGCCAGTTGTTCCTGGACCTGTCCTTCGGGACGGACTTCGGCCTGCGGCCCAGCGCCGGCTCCTTCGGGGACCGGGTGGCGATCCCGGCGGCCCTGACCCTGGGCGGGACCCTGGTCCGGGGCACACTGGACCTCTACGCCTCCTTCGTGCTGGCGAACCTGAAGCCTCCGGTCGGCAACGCCTTCGACAACAAGGCCGTGGGCATCGGCGCCCGGATGCGCTTCTGACCGCCTGATCGCCTCTCCCTTCCCCCTTCGTGGAATCCCGTTCCCCCGACGAACCTCCAGAGCCTCCGTGGGTCCATCGGGCGGCGCGACCGGACCGATTCCGGCAGGAGGCGCTCCGGGACGGTGACGCAGGTTTCCGACTGGGCCGTCAGGGCTATACGTTGAACCGGAAATGCACGATGTCGCCGTCGCGGACCTCGTACTCGCGGCCCTCAAGGCGGTAGCGGCCGGCCTTCCGGGCCGCCGCCTCGCTCCCCAGGGCCATGAAGTCCTCGTAGGAGATCACCTCGGCCCGGATGAAGCCCTTCTCGATGTCGCTGTGGACCACCCCCGCCGCCTGGGGCGCCAGGGTCCCCCGGCGGATGGGCCAGGCCCGGCACTCGTCCTCGCCGGCCGTCAGGAAGGAGATCAGCCCCAGGGCACCATAGACCTCCCGCAACACGACGTTCACCGCCGGCTCCGAGATCCCCAGTTCCCGCAGGAACGCCGGGCGGTCCTCCTCGGGCAGTTCGGCCACCTCGGCCTCCAGGCGGGCGCTGCACGGGAAGCACGGCAGTCCCGGGTCCGCAAGGCCGAACCGTTCCAGCACGGCAGGCCCGGCCGCCGCGTCCTCGTCCCGGACGTTCAGCACGGCGATGGCCGGCCGGGCCGTCAGGAAGGCATAGGCCCGAAGCCACGGGCTCCTGGCCAGCCCCTCGTCCTCGACGATGCGCCGCCCCTCGTTGAGCAGCCGATGGCAGGCCAGCAGGGCCTCCCGTTCCTCCGCCGCCATGCCGGGCTTGCCCTTCTTGCGATCCGCCTCGTCCCGTTCCAGCCGGGACTCCAGCACCAGCAGGTCCGCGAAGGCCATCTCGTCCAGCAATACCCGGAGGTCTGCCCGGGGGTCGCAGAGCCCCTCGTCGTCGAAGGCCCGCAGCACCAGCAGGAAGGCGTCCATCGGCTTCACCAGGTTCAGGAACGCCGCGTCCAGGGCCGACTGCCCCGGCCGCCGCTCCCCGGTCGCCGCCGGGGTGTTCGCCTCGACCACCTCCACCGTGGCATAGACCCGCCGCTTGGGCTGGTAGATCTCCGCCAGCCGGTCCACCCGGGGGTCCGGCACCTTCACGGTGCCCAGGTTCAGGGAACCCCGGGACGCGTGTCCCGAGGAACCGGTCAGGGCCTGGAACAACGAGGTCTTGCCGCTCTGGGGCAGGCCGACCAGCGCCACCTTCATCGCCGTCTCCTCGCGGGTCAGAGGTACTCGGTCTGGTTGCGGTTGCGGAGTTCCTCGACCAGCATCCGGACGTCCTGGGTCCGGTCCGCCGGGCAGACCAGCACGGCCCCCCGGGTCACCACCACCACCATGTTCTCCAGGCCCAGGGTCGCCAGCAGCCCCGAGGAGGAGTAGAGCACGTTGCGCCGGGAATCCACCGCCAGGACCCGGCCATAGATGAAGTTCTCGTTGCTGTCGGTGGGGAAGGAGGCCAGGGCCCGCCAGGTCCCCACGTCGGACCAGCCGAAGGACGCCGGGATCACGACGAGCCCCTCGGCCTTCTCCATGACCCCGTAGTCGATGCTGATGGCCGGCATCGCGCTCCAGACCCGGAGCGCCTCGTCGCTGTCGGGGTCCACCGACCCCATCTGGAAGAGGGCATCCACCGCCTCCGCAAGCCCCGGGAGGTGCCGTCGAATCGCCTCGTCCATCGTGTCGGCCCGGAAGACGAAGATGCCGCTGTTCCACAGGTAGCGGCCCGCCTTCAGGTAGCCCACGGCGGTGGCATGGTCCGGCTTCTCGACGAAGGCCTGGATCACCCGGGGCCGGAAGTGGGTCTCGGCCACCTCGATGTCGTCCTCGAACTCCCCGAAGCGGATGTACCCGTAGCCCGTCTCGGGGTGCGTCGGGGTGATGCCCAGCGTGACGATGGCCCCTCGGGACGCCCGGAGGGCCGCCGCCTGGATCACCTCCTGGAAGGTGTGGACGTCGGCGACGAAGTGGTCCGAGGGCAGCACGGCGATGACGGCCTCGGGGTCCCGTCGGCGGATCATCCGGGCCGCCACGGCGATGCAGGGGGCCGTGCTTCGGGGCAGAGGCTCGACGATGAAGTTCTCCCGCTGGATGTTGGGGAAGAGGCTCATGAGCCTCGGGGCGAGCCCCAGGGAGGTGGCGACGAAGACCCGCTCGCTGGGGATCAGGGGGTGGACGCGGTCGTAGGTCTCCTCGACCAGCGTCTTGTCCGAGAAGAGTTTCAGCAGTTGCTTGGGGTGGTCCTCCCGGGAGAGGGGCCAGAATCGGGTCCCCTTGCCCCCGGCCAGCAGCAGCGCGAAGAGTGACGGTTGCGTATCCATGCCAGGTCCTCCCTCCGGCGACCGACTCCGGCAAGGTTGCCATCAAGGGCGCCTCTTGGCAACGTCGTTCCTGGGGCGCTGGTTCCGGGACCATGCGCTGGTTCCCGGATCCAGGAAACTCGCCTGGAAAGGTTGCCTCGCTGCTGCACGGGTTTGGCACCCGGTTCCGCCGGGTGCTAGCCTGGGGCATGTGCACGGGGGTGCTCCCGCCATGAGCTGGTTTCGATGGCTTGCGAATGCCGGGGTGGAGGTCCAGCAGGGGCACTCGCTCCGGGAGGTCGTGGAACGGGGCCTCTGGTGGGCCGAGCGCATCTTTCAGTTCGAGTCCGCCGCGGTGCTGGCCTGGGAGATCGGCGAGGACCCGGCCCGGGCCCTGGAACGCGAGGGGACGCTGATCTGTTCTCGGGGGTGGTCGCCTGCCGCGTCCCGGGACCTGTCTCGGGAGGCGTTGTCGCAGTGGCTGTCGGGCCCCCTCCAGGCCTCGAAGGCCCGAGTGGCCCTGAGGGACGGCGAGTGGTGGTGCGCGGTCCCCCTGCACGTCGATGCGGACTGGGTGGGGTTGCTGACCGGCCGCCGGGGGGACCCCGGGGAGGCAATCAGGGACCTCGAGGAGGCCCTGGGCCTCTTCGGGTCGAACCTCTCGGTGGCCCTCCGGAACGTCCGGCTCGTGGAGGCGGCCTTCCGGGAACAGGAGCGTCTGGCCCGGTGGGCGAAGGACCTCACCACGCTGAACGAGATCGGCATGCGGATCGCCACGTTCACGGACCTCGACGGCCTGGTCGCCGGGGCCCTGGACCTGGCCCGGCAGTCGCTCTTCTTCCGGTCCTGCGCGCTGCTGCTCCGGGACGGCGACGACCTGGTGGTCCGGTCCCACTACGGGTTCGAGGGAGGGGTCCGGAACGGCCAGCGGATCCCCCGGGGGCAGGGCGTGTCCTGGCGGTGCCTGGAACAGGGACGGCCCCTGCTGATCGCCGACGTCTCCGAGGCGCCGGACCACCTGCCGGGGAGGTCCGACGCCCGGTGCGAAATGGTTGCCCCCATCATGGGACCCTACGGCGCGGTGGGCGTCCTGGCCGCCGAGAGCCCGAAGCCCGATGCCTTCAACGAGACGAGCCTGGAACTCTTCGCCACCTTCGCGCACCAGATTGCCGCGGCGTTGGAGAATGCCCGGCTCAACGAGGCGAACCGACGAAACTTCTACCAGACGATCCGGGCCCTGGCCCAGGCGCTGGAGATGCGGGACTCCTACACCCGGGGCCACTCGGAGCGGGTCCGATCCTATGCCCTGCGCATCGCCGGGGGCCTCGAGATGTCTCCGACGGACCTGGAGTGCCTGGAACAGGCGGCCTTGCTGCACGACATCGGCAAGATCGGAGTCCGGGACAGCGTGCTGCTCAAGAAGGGGCACCTGGACCAGGAGGAGCGGGCGGCGATCGAGCGCCACCCGGTCATCGGTGACAGCATCCTGCACCCGGTGGGCTTCCTGCGGGAGGCCCTGGAGGCGGTGCTGCACCACCACGAGCACTGGGACGGGACCGGGTACCCCGATGGCCTGTCGGGGGAACGCATCCCGCTGGTGGCCCGCGTGATCGCCGTGGCCGATGCCTACGACGCGATGACCTCCGACCGGCCCTATCGCGCGGCACTGTCCCACCGGGAGGCAAGCCGCGAGATCGAACGGGGGGCCGGGAGGCAGTTCGACCCCACCGTGGTCCGGGCCTTCCTCCGGGCGTTTCCCGGGCCGTCCGTGGATTCCCCCCTGGAAGAGGCCTCCCTCCCCGCGTAGAATGAAGCCCGACAGTAGTCGTGACGAGGCGCGCCTGTTGCTGGGCATCCACTCACCAGAGGTGACCATGAAGAATGCAGGGTGGCGGACCGTGGCGGTGGTCGCGGTGCTGTTCGCGGGGGCCTGTTCCGGCGGGACCGGGTCCCCAGGCGACTCAGGCATGGATGCTGTCCGCGATCTGCCGGAACTTTCGTCGGACACCGGCGCGGGAGAGGACGGCACGACCCAGGACCTGGGGGCCGATCGTCCCGCGGAGGTCCCGGCTGCCGACCCGTCCCCCGGGGAGGTCACCGACGCCTGCGAGTGCCGGGAGAACGGGGACTGCCGGGAGACCTTCCCGGACCTGGGGGCCTGCGAGGTCGCGGTCTGCGACCCGGGCACCTGCCAGTGCGTGCGTCAGGATGCCCCGGAGGAGACGACCTGTGAGGACGGCAATCCCTGCACGACCGGGGACGTCTGCCGATCCGGGCAGTGCGTTTCGGGGAGCAACGTCTGCCAGTGCACGGAGGACGGCGACTGCACGGCATTCGAGGACGGGGACCTGTGCAACGGGACGCTTTTCTGCGACCGGTCCAGGACGCCGTGGACCTGCCAGGTGGACCCGGAGTCCGTGGTCTCCTGTCCCGACGACCTGCCGGACCCCTGCCTGGCGAGGGCCTGCGATCCCTCTACGGGGCAGTGCGTGGCCGTCCCGGACAACGAGGGCCAGCCCTGCGACGACCTGGACCCCTGTACCCAGAACGACGCCTGCCGGGAGGGGACCTGCCAGGGCGAGGCCACGGTGGTCTGCGACGACCACCAGGAGTGCACCGAGGACGCCTGCGTTCCCGGCCAGGGCTGCGTCTATCGGAGCCGGGAGGGGGCCTGCGAGGACGGAGACCCCTGCACGGTGGGGGATTCCTGCGTCGAGGGGAGATGTGTCGCCGGTTCCCCGATGTCCTGCGACGATGCCAACGAGTGCACCGCCGACCGCTGCGAGGCCGGCCAGTGCATCCATGACCCCCGGACCGGGACGCCGTGCAGCGACGGGAGCGCCTGCACGGTGGACGACCGGTGCGATCAGGGAAACTGCGTGGGCACGCCCCTGTCGCTGGACGATGGAAATCCCTGCACCGATGACCGGTGCGACCTGCTGGAGGGGGTCGTCCATGTGGCCAACACGGCATCCTGTGAACTGCCGAACCCCTGCGTGCTGGAGAGTCGTTGCCGGGACGGGTCCTGCCAGCCGCTCCGTTGGCGGTCCTGCACCGACGGCGACCCCTGCAACGGCCTGGAATATTGCGACCCCGACGCGGGGGGATGCGTGCCGGGCAACCCGGTCCTCTGCGACGACGGGGACGTCTGCAACGGGATTGAGTGGTGCGACGCCACGGCCGATGGGGTCTGCAGGCCCGGGAGGCCCCTGACCTGCGACGACGGCGACGCCTGCAATGGCCTCGAGACCTGTGATGCCATCCAGGGCTGCCTGCCGGGCGATCCGGTGACCTGCGACGACCAGGACCTCTGCACCGAGGACTCCTGCATTCCGGAGGACGGGACCTGCGCGTTCCGGCCCCGGGACATCTCCGACGGCCTGGACTGCACGGAGGATCGCTGCGACCCATCGACCGGCGAGGTCACCCACCAGGACCTCTGCCCTCAGGACGACAACCTCTGCACGGTCGAGCGCTGCGACGCCCAGGCGGGGGAGTGCCGGTCCGTCCCGGTCCCGGTGGACGACCAGAACCCCTGCACGGTGGACCTCTGCATCCCCACCACCGGCGAGATCCGCCACCTGCCGGTGGACTGCAGCGATGGCGATGCCTGCAATGGTCTGGAGACCTGCGACCCCCACACGGGGCTGTGCCTGGCCGGCACGCCTCCGGTCTGCGACGACGGGGACGCCTGTAACGGCCTGGAGACCTGCGACCCGGCAACGGGCTGCGTGGCCGGGACACCGTTGACCTGCGACGACGGGGATGCCTGCAACGGGGTGGAGACCTGCGACCCCACAGCGGGCTGCGTGCCGGGAACCCCGGTTCTCTGCGACGACGGGGATGCCTGCAACGGGGTGGAGACCTGCGACCCCACAACGGGCTGCGTGCCGGGAACCCCGGTTCTCTGCGACGACCAGGATGCCTGCAACGGGGTGGAGACCTGCGACCCGACGAATGGTGCCTGTGTGCCAGGCACGCCATTGCACTGCGACGACCAGGATGCCTGCAACGGGGTGGAGACCTGCGACCCGGCCGAGGGTTGTGTCCCGGGGACCCCGATCCCCTGCAATGACGGCGACGCCTGCAACGGCGTCGAGACCTGCGTGCCCCAGACCGGGGCGTGCCTGCCCGGGACCCCTCCCGTCTGCGATCAACCGGGGTGGTGCAACGGGGAGGGGCACTGTGACCCGGCCAGGGGGTGCGTGGTCGATCGGCCTCCCTGCGACGACGGAGACATCTGCAACGGCCAGGAGATGTGCTTCGAGGATCTCCATGTCTGCGTGCCGGGCAGCCCCCTCCAGTGCAGCGACGGCAATGCCTGCAACGGGGTGGAGACCTGCGACCCGGTCCTGGGGTGCCGGGCGGCGCCACCGCCGGTCTGCGACGATGGCCTCGCGTGCAACGGGGTGGAGACCTGCGACCCGGCGGTGGGCTGCGTGCCGGGGGTCCCCTTGCCCTGCGATGACCACGATGCCTGCAACGGGGTCGAGACCTGCCAGGAGGGGATCGGCTGCGTGGCCGGGACGCCTCTGTCCTGCGACGACGGCCTGTTCTGCAACGGGGCGGAGACCTGTGACCCGGCGGCCGGTTGCGTTCCCGGGGCGCCTCCCCCCTGCGATGACGGCGACACCTGCAACGGCCTGGAGACCTGCGTCGAGGGCACGGGCTGCGTGCCGGGGGTGCCGCTCCAGTGCGATGACGGCGACGCCTGCAATGGCTTCGAGACCTGCGACCCGGTGGCAGGGTGCCAGGCCGGCATCCCGCCGGCCTGCGACGACCAGAACGTCTGCAACGGCCTCGAGACCTGCGACCCGGTGCTGGGATGCCTTCCTGGCGTGGCTCTGGACTGCCAGGATGGCCTGTTCTGCAACGGCGAGGAGGGCTGCGACCCCCTGGGCGGATGCCTGTCTCCCCGAGAGGGATTCGACCGGTGCGTGGACGATGACCTCTGCAACGGCCAGGAAGTCTGCAACGAGACGCTCGACCTCTGCGTGCCGGGGGTGCCGCTCCGGTGCGACAACGAGAATCCCTGCGACGGGGTCGAGTCCTGCGACCCGGTCCAGGGCTGCCTCCCCGGGACTCCCGTGGTCTGCGACGATGGGAACTCGTGCACCGACAACGTCTGCATCCCCCAGACCGGGGCCTGCCGATACGACCCGGTCCCGGGCCGCACCTGCGATGACGGGAACGCCTGCACGACCGGCGACACCTGCGATGCCGCCGGGGTCTGCCAGCCCCAGAACGAGTCCTGCTGCAACAACTCCGGTGATGACGACCAGGATGGCCTGACGGACTGCTGGGACCCCGACTGCGAGTCCTATCCCGCCTGCGTGGTCCCCATCCAGTGGTGTCGGCTCCAGTACCCGGCCAGCATCCACGAGGCCCAGGGGACCGTCGTGACGGTCTACGGGCGTTTCTACACCGCGGGGCTGACGACCCGGACCACCCGGACGGAGCACTACCCGACCCTCCGGGCCCAGGTGGGATACGGGCCGGACGGAAGCGACCCGACCGGGGCCCTCTGGACCTGGTTGCCCGCCGCCTGGAACGACGGGTATGACGGGTCGGAGTGGGGGGAGTCCAACAACGACGAGTGGATGGCGGTCCTGACGGTCCCGGCCACCGGGAACCACGACTACGCCTACCGGTTCTCCGGTGACCGGGGCGCCACCTGGCTCTACTGCGACCTCAACGCCGGTCCCGGGGCCGACGGGTCCGAGAACGGTTACCAGTCCATCAATGCCGGGGAGATGCAAGTCCCCTGATCCGCGCGCCCGGCCGTCCCCCGCAACCCGGGTCCCGGAGCGATCCGACCCACGTGCGAAGCGGGAGGAGGGGCGGGTTCCCTCCCGTCATTCAGGAACCGGCAGGGTGAAGCGGACCCGGGGGAGGCGCTGCCTGGCTTCGCCATGGACCAGCCGGTAGATGGCCCAGTTCCGGAACACCTTCCGGGCGTAGTCCCGGGTCTCGTTGGCGCCGATGGACTCGACGAACTCGTCCACCTGGGCGTGGGGGATCTCCTTCCGCTTCTGGCGGATGGCCCCACCTCCGGCGTTGTAGCCCGGGATGGCCAGCAGTGGCTCCTTCAGGGACTGGAGCAACTGGGACAGGTAGGCGGCCCCCAGGCGGATGTTCACCTCGGGCCGCAGGACGTCCTCCCGGCCGGCGGGGATCCCCAGCCGCTTGCCCATTGACCGGGCCGTCGGGAGGATCAACTGCATCAGGCCCAGGGCATTGGCCCAGGACTCGGCCCGGGGGGAGAAGGCGCTCTCGGCGCGCATCACGGCCCAGATCAGCATCGGGTCGATCCGGGACTCCCGGGCCGCCGCCTCGACCAGGGAGCGGTAGGGCCGGGGAAAGGCGAGTTGGACGTATCGGGCCGTGGCGGCATCGGGCCAGAAGGGGGACGCCGAGAGGACGCGGTCCGCCAGCCGGTGGCTCTGGGTCCAGGCGTCCTGGCGTTCCAGGACCCAGGCGGCCAGCCAAACGGCGTCCGTCGATGCATCCGAGGCGGCCTGGAGTTCCTCCAGGGCCCAGGAGGCGAGCCCGGTCTGAAGCAGCCAGAGGGCTCGCTGGATGCCACCCGGAATCGGGGACTCCTGCAAGGTCAGGAAGGGGCCCGGCCGGGACCTCGTGGTCGGGATCTGCCGAAGGACCTGGTCGGGGGAGGTCTTTCGCTGGTCCGCCAGGCGTCCCAGGGCCAGGAAGGCGTAGAAGGTGAGGGGGTAGCGTTCGGCGGCGATCTGGTAGGCCGCCTCGGCCTCCCGGGCATGGCGGGTCTTCTGGAGCGCCCGGGCCCGCCAGTAGGCGAACCGGGCGGCCATCTCCGGGTCCCGTGCCGCCCGGGTCTCGGACTCCTGGCAGAGGCGGACCATCTCCGGGAGCTCCCCGGAGGTCCAGAGGGACCAGGCCAACAGCCAGCGGGATTCCAGGGCCATGTCCCCGTCGGGCCAGCGGGCCAGGGAGTCCCGCAGCAGGCGCCGTGCCTCCCCGTGCCGGCCTGCCGCCAGGGCCTGCCGGCCCCGGGCCACCGCCAGGTCGTCGTTCAAGGTCGAATCGGGGACCTCCCTGGCCAGGCGATCGGCCAGGCGGTCCCCCTCGGCGCCTTGGCCGGCCCGCCAGGCGCTTCGGGCCGCCTGATAGAGCGTTCGAGGGACGTCGTAGCGCCCGGAGCACTGGTCCAGCAGGGTCTTCCAGTCCTGCCAGGCCTCGGGATGCCGCCGGAGTTTCCCGAGGGCCTGGGCGCGAATCCGCAGCGCCTCGCACCGGGTGGCAGGGTCCTGGATCAAGGGACGAACCGCCTCCAGGGTCTCCTGGCTCCGCTGGGCATCCAGCAGGGCCTGGGCGCGATCGAGGGCCGATGGAGGAGGCGTGGCGGGGGGGGCGGCTCCCAGGGCCTTCCATGCCTCCTCCAGGGTCCGGCGTCCCGGGAAGGACAACCGGTTCCAGGCCTTCTGGAGGACTTCCAGGGCGCCTGCCCGGTCGCCCCGCTCTCGGAGGATCTCCGAGAGGCGGGTCGCCGCGGCCGCATCCTCGGTGGCCCGCGATCGCAGCAGTTGCTCCGCCTCGTCCCGCCTGCCGGCCCGCCAGAGGGCCTCCAGGCGCAGGTCGTCGGCCTCCTTTGCCTTCAGGGAGTCCGCAGGGAACCGGGCCAGCAGGTCCGCAGCCTCGCTGGCCCGGTCCAGTCCCAGGAGGGCCTGGGCCCGCATCCAGGCCACCCGGTCGGCCACCAGCGGGACCTCCCGCTCGAGGTTCTCCAGCACCGACGAGGCGCAGATCGCGTCCTGGACCTGCACGCAGGCCGCCCCCAGCAGGAACCGCAGGCGTTCGGGCGCCTCGGGCAGGGGACCCCTGGCCGACAGGTCCAGCAGGATGGACCGGGTGGTCTCCCAGTCCCCTGCCGCCGCCGCCCTGGCGGCCTGGGCCGCCTGGGGGTTCCGGAAGGTCGGTTGCAGGTCCGCCTCCTGAATGAGGGGGCCAGCCTGCAGGTCCGACACCGCGCACCATGCCAGGGGGATGAGGCACCAGGCAGCGAGGGAACCGGGAGTGTTTCGCATCATGGAGAAAATGCTAACCGGTCGGTTCCGGAAAAGGCAAAGACGCGGGGAACGATTGCCCCGTGGCGGCTCCGAGGAGACCCGTGTCATGACGACTTCCGGAGAAGAATGTCTCGACGTTTCTCGGCACCGGAGATGTCTGATCGAGGTGATACCCCGTGCGGCTGGCGCGAGGGCGGCTCCCGACGGCTTGTGAGCGTCCCTGGCTTTCTCTAGAATGTTCGCGGCTTCATGACCCGGAGTTCCCATGCGGATCCTCTGTTGTCACGGAACGGGAGCCCTGTTTCGGACCGTGTGCCTGGCGGCCTGGCTGGCGGGCTGCGGTGGCGGGTCCGCCGGGAGCCCCGACGAAGGCCTCTCGGACCTGCCTCGGGCCGATGGGCTGGTCCAGGACACGCTGGGGGATCGAGCAACGGGGGACGAGGCGTCCATGAACGACCTGGCCCGCCGGGATGATGGCGAGCCGGGGGAGGACACCTCGGAAACGGAGGGCATCCGGGATCTGTCTGGCGGAGAAGACGCCTCGACGGACGGAGCCTCCCTGGACGGGTCTCCCGGGGATCCGGGACCCGACACGCCTCCTCCCGCGGGGAGATGCACGCCCGGTGGCCCCTGTGACGACCAGGACCCCTGCACGGTGGACGAGGTCTGCCAGGAGGACCTCTCCTGCGTCGGGACTCCCGTCGATGGCTGCGACGACGGCCTGGAATGCACGGAGGACCGCTGTCCGTCCGTGGAGGACTGTCACCATGACCTGAGGCCCGGCTGGTGCCTGGTCGAGGGGACCTGCTACCGGGAAGGGGAGACGGACCCGGCCCTGCCGTGCCACTCCTGCGTCACGGCCATCCGCACCGACGCCCTGATCCCCGATGACTCGCTGCCCTGCGACGACGGCAATGCCTGCACCGTCCAGGACCGCTGCCGGGCCGGGACGTGCCTCGGGACCCCGATGCGGTGCGACGACGGGAATCCCTGTACGGCCGGCGTCTGCGACCAGGGGACCTGCGTGTACCAGAACCGGAACGGTCCCTGTGATGACCAGGACCTCTGCACGGAAAACGACCGTTGCCAGGACGGGGAGTGCCGCGGCGATCCCCTGGGGTGCTTCGACGGCAACCCTTGCACCGACGACCGGTGCGACCCCCTCTTCGGCTGCGTCTATGCCTTCAACACGGCGGCCTGCGATGACGGCAACATCTGCACGATCGGCGATGCCTGCATCGACGGCGTCTGCCGCCCGGGCCAGGGGCGGCCGAACTGTGATGACGGCAACCCCTGCACGGACGACTACTGCGTCCCGGACCATGCGGGTGGATGCGTCCACATCCCGAACGTCCTCCTCTGCGACGACCGGGATCCCTGCACGATCGGGGACCGGTGCCAGGGGGGCGAGTGCCGTCCTGGCCCCGTGGGGCTGGAGTGCGATGACGGCAACCTCTGTACTGACGACCGTTGCCAGCCGGGTGTCGGCTGCGTCTTCGACCCGAACCAGGACCCCTGTGACGACGGGGACCCCTGCCACCTGGACGACCACTGCCAGGACGGCGAGTGCCGTCCCGGTCCGACTCTCCTGAACTGCGACGACGGCAACCTCTGCACCGACGACACCTGCGAGGACTTCATCGGCTGCGTCCCGAGGCCCAACACGCTGCCCTGCGACGACAACAACGTCTGCACGATGCTGGACCGATGCACGGCCGGGTCCTGCGTGGGGCAACTGCTCCCGGGCGTCTGCGACGACGGGAACGACTGCACGGCCGACTTCTGCAACCCCGGGGGAGGGTGCTCCCACAAGGCCATGCCCGAGTGCCGACCCCAGATCGTGATCGACTGGCCCCCCCGGGGCATCACGTTGGACACCTACGGCGCCATCAATGCCAGTGGCGAGCGGAAGATCTGCGTTCGGGGGCACATCGAATACCCCATGGGCGGCCTGCTGGTTCCCTGGGTCACCCTGAACGGGCGCCAGTGCCTGGTGAGCCCCCTGGACCAGCACTTCGTCTGCCCCCGGACGATGGACGACGGGTCCGGGGTCTGCACCCGGAACGACGACGGCTCCCTGAATGGCTACCCGATGACCCTCAACCAGGGGTTCAACCCCATCGTGGCCAACGCCGAGGACGTCTCGTGCCAGATGACCGGCACGGTCTGCTTTGCGGACCACCTGGTCCAGTCGGTCTACTACTCGCCGAAGTACTACCCCGTCGACGCCGGAAACCCCGACGCCTCCCGGGTCCCCGACGGCCTCAAGATGTTCCTGGGCCCCACCGTGTGGGACGACAACGACACCCGGACGCCCAACGACATCGCCACGGTCCTGACCCTGCTGGTCCAGAACCTGAACATCGCCAACCTGATCCAGAACCCGGTCACCTCCGGGTCCTTCGGCTGGTGCAAGTACCGGGTCAACATCCGCAACGTCCGGTACGGGCCCATCTCGGTGGACCTGCTTCCCACCTGGGGAGGGCTCTTCTTCAAGGCGACCATCCCGTCCTTCCGGGTGGACATCGACATCCCCATCAGCGGCTTCCTGTGTCCGGACTTCAGCGGCCGTGCGACCGCCTCCTCGATCGTGATCCAGGCCACCGTGATGCTGTCGATGGGGGCCGACGGCAATCCCCAGGGGTCCATCGCGAACCCCAAGGTCACGGTGAACGGCCTGAACGTCTCCATCGACGGCATCTGGGGCTTCCTGTTCAACTGGATCATCGACTTCTTCGAGGACGACTTCGCCAACATGATCGAGGACGAGTTCGAGAAGACGATGGCCAACGACATCAGCAAGATGGTCGCCGACGCGGTGAAGAACCTGGCCCTGGACCAGAACTTCGAGATCCCCGCGTTCCTGCCGGGAGCAAGGCCCCTGACGCTCCGCATCCTGGCGAGGCCCTCGACGCTGGACTTCACTCCGGACGGCGGCGTCATCGGCATGGCAGCGACGATCCTCACACCGAAGGGCATCCCCTGGACGCCCCTGGGGTCCATCGGCCGGGCCTCGTGCCTGGGCCCCACCGAGGGGCCCCTGGCCTTCCCGAAGCGGGGGGCCCTGGAGATCGGCCTTCACGACGACTTCTTCAACCTGGTGCCCTATGCCCTCTACTGGGGAGGCGGACTGCGCCTGCCCATCGACGCGGCGGCGCTGGGCGGCGGGGCCTTCGACCTGGGCAGTTACGGCATCAGCGAACTGGTCCTGAACCTGGACTTCCGCCTGCCGCCGATCCTCTCGGCCTGCAATCCCCAGAAGAAACTGATGTTCCAGGCCGGCGACATCCAGATCGACGGGTCGATGAAACTCTTCGGCCAGCCGGTCACGATGCGGATGTTCGCGTCGCTGAACAGCGAGACGGTCCTCACGGTGACCCGGAATCCTCAGACCGGCCAGAACGAACTGGGCTTCGGCATCCGGGAGCCGGTCTTCATCGACGTCGAGATCGCCTCAATCGCCGGGGGGCTGGTCGGGGCCGAGGACTCCCTGGGCAACCTGATCCGGAACACCGCCATCCCGATGCTGCTCCGGGCGCTTTCCGGAAGCACGCTGGTCTCCTTCCCGATCCCGGAGATCGACCTCCATGCCCTGGCCCCCGAAATGCCCGCCGGGAGCAAGATTGCCATTGACATTCGGGAACTGTTGCGGATTGACGGAAACACGGTGGTGTCCGGCAACGTCCGCTGAGGACCTGCCGTTTCAGGAGGGACGACATGAGGCGCTTGGTGGCGGTCCTGGTCATCTGTGGAGCGGCATGGTCCTGTGGCGGGGGAGGGGTGGCCCAGAGGGACATCCCGGGCCGTGACGTCCAGCCCGGAGTGGACGTCGCTGTGGACCCGGGCCAGGAGGAGGGGGACCCCGGCGGTCGCCCGGACCTGGCAGGACAGGACCGGCCGGGGACCGATCAGTCCGGAGACCCGGGGGCGTGGGATGCCGGCGAGGACGGTGCGACCGACGAGGGAGAGGTCGTGCCGCCGCCCTGTCGCCCCGACACGGCCTGTGACGACGGGGATCCCTGCACCTACGGGGATGTCTGCGATGCCGAGGGGGTCTGCCGGGGAACGCCGGTCGAGGCCTGCGACGACGGGATCGAGTGCACGGAGGATGCGTGCACGGACGCCGAGACCTGCACCCATGAGGTGAAGGCCGGCTGGTGCCTGGTCGAGGACCAGTGCGTCGAGGAAGGGCAGGGGATCGACACCCTCCCCTGTCACTCCTGCATCTCGGCCCTGGCCCAGGATCGGCTGCTGCCCGACGACTCCCTCGCCTGCGATGACGGCGACGGCTGCACGACCGGCGACCACTGCGCGAACGGGACCTGCGTGCCCGGCCTGGCCCCGGACTGCGACGACGGCAATCCCTGCACGGCCGATTCCTGCCAGGGCGGCCTGTGTCGCCATGACCCCCGGGACGGGGAGACCTGCGACGACGGGTCCCTCTGCACCGAGGGGGACCGGTGCATGGGCGACTTCTGCGTGGGCGGTCCTGTGACCTGCCGGGACGACAATCCCTGCACCGACGATCGGTGCGACCCGGACTTCGGATGCCTGTTTGATCCCAACGACGACCCCTGTGACGACGGCAACCTCTGCACGGTGGGGGACCAGTGCCGCCAGGGAGTCTGCGTCCCGGGGGACCAGGACCTGACCTGTGATGACGGCAATCCCTGCACCGATGACGGGTGCGTGCCGTCCCGGGGGTGCGTCTTCGTGCCCAACGCCGCCCCGTGCGACGACGGGGACCCCTGCACGCTGGGGGATCGCTGTCGGGCGGGGAACTGCACCGCCGGGTCCGCGGCCCTGGAGTGCGACGACGGCAACCTCTGCACCGACGATGCGTGTCAGCCCGGCGTCGGCTGCGTCTTCGTGCCCAATGGGGACCCCTGTGATGACGGCAACGCCTGCACGGTGGGCGACGTCTGCAGCCTGGGGGCCTGCCAGCCGGGGGTGACGCCTCTTTCCTGCGACGACGGGGACCCCTGCTCCGACGACTTCTGCCTGCCGGAGAGCGGCTGCGGCCACGCCTGGAACCAGGCGCCCTGCGACGACGGCAACGTCTGTACCGGGGGTGACCTGCACCCGATTTCCTTGGACACGAACTTGGGGTAATGACCCCGAGGGAGGAGGTTCAAGGAGATGAGAAAGATGACGAGGGACGAGCGGAGGGAGGACCAGGGCAATCAGCCGGGGGAAACGGAGGGAGGGCGTA
>JAKPOP010000006.1 GCA_029547805.1 Deltaproteobacteria bacterium | reverse complement strand
GCGGACCTTGCGGAGCGGAGCCGGCTACCCCGCCCTCGCCCGAATGCGAATATCTGCTACTCCCGCCCCATCCTCGGTGAATTCAGTCCTGGCGCGGCCCGTCCCGGACGGATTCTCTGAAAGACCGGTCAGTCCTGACCGGGCGGACCGGCGGTCCTGGTTTGACTTGGCCGGCGACGTCCTCTAGCATTCGGCCCGATTCGTCCGGGCCCGCCGGGTCCGGTTCCCCCTGGAACGAGGAGGATTCCCATGCAGTCCAAAGGCAGGCACCACAAGGTGCGAGACATCTCCCTGGCGCCGGAGGGGCGCCTGAAGATCGAGTGGGCCGAGACGCGAATGCCGGTGATGATGGCCCTCCGGAAACGCTACTCGGTGGAGAAGCCCCTGCGGGGTCATCGGATCGCCGGGTGCCTGCACGTCACGAAGGAGACGGCGGTACTGATCCGGACCCTGATCGCCGCCGGCGCCGAGGTGGCCTGGTCCGGGTGCAACCCCCTCTCGACCCAGGACGACATCGCCGCGGCGCTGGCCGACGAGGGAGTCCCGATCTTCGCCTGGCGGGGCCTCAGCAAGGAGGAGTTCTACTGGGCCATCCGCCAGACCATCGAGATGGGCCCGGACCTGACGCTGGACGACGGGGCCGACCTGATCCACACCTTCCACAGCGAGTTCCCGGATCGCTGCCCGTCGATCCTGGGCGGCACCGAGGAGACCACCACCGGCGTGCACCGGCTGCGATCGATGGCCGCCGCCGGGGCCCTGCGCTATCCGGTCATCGCCGTCAACGACGCCGAGACCAAGTGGGACTTCGACAACGTCTATGGCACGGGCCAGTCCTCCATCGACGGCATCCTGCGGTCCACCAACGTGCTGCTGGCGGGCAAGGTGTTTGTCGTGGCGGGCTACGGCCACTGCGGCAAGGGATGCGCGATGCGGGCCCGGGGCATGGGCGCCCGGGTGCTGGTCACCGAGGTGGACCCCATCGCGGCCCTGAAGGCCAACCTGGACGGCTTCGAGGTGGTCCGGATGGACGACGCGGCGAAGGTGGGCGACATCTTCATCACCGCGACGGGCATGAAGGACGTCATCGTGGACCGCCACTTCCGGTCGATGAAGGACGGGGCCATCGTCTGCAACACCGGCCACTACGACTGCGAGGTGAATCTGGCCCACCTGGAGGCCTACAAGGTCTCGAAGCGGGAGGTGCGGCCCAACAACGACGAGTACATCACCCCCGACGGGCGACGCCTCTACGTGCTGGCCCAGGGGCGACTGGTGAACCTGGCCGGCGCCGAGGGGCACCCCTCGGAGGTGATGGACATGTCCTTCGCCAATCAGTTCCTGTCGATGCTGCGGCTGGCCCGGGAAGGCCGGACGCTGGAACTGAAGGTCCACGACATCCCGCCGGCCCAGGACCAGGAGATCGCGGCGCTGAAACTCCAGACGCTGGGCATCTCGATCGACGTCCTGACCGAGGACCAGATTCGCTACCGGGACAGTTACGGCGAGGGCACCTGACCTCGGGATTTCTGCGGCCATTCCCCTGCAGGAGGACGATTCATGGCGAAGAACATCGTTCCCCGTTCCCAGGACTACTCCCAGTGGTACCTGGACGTGATCGCGGCGGCGGAACTGGCCGACTACGCACCGGTCCGGGGCTGCATGGTGATCCGGCCCCTGGGCTACGCCCTCTGGGAGGCCTTCCAGCGGGAACTGGACCGGCGGTTCAAGGCCCTGGGGCACGTCAATGCCTATTTCCCGCTGTTCATTCCCGAGTCCTTCCTGCGGAAGGAGGCGGAGCACGTGGAGGGCTTCGCGCCGGAGTGCGCGGTGGTGACCCACGGCGGCGGGGAGAGACTGGAGGAGCCGCTGGTGATCCGGCCCACGTCGGAGACGATCATCGGCCACATGTACGCCCAGTGGATCCACTCCTGGCGGGACCTCCCGGTGCTGATCAACCAGTGGGCCAACGTGGTGCGCTGGGAGCGGCGCACGCGGCTGTTCCTGAGGACGATGGAGTTCCTGTGGCAGGAGGGGCACACGGCCCACGAGACCGCCGAGGAGGCCCAGGAAGAGACGCTGCGGATGCTCCAGGTCTACCGGGAGTTCGCCGAGGAGGTGCTGGCGGTCCCGGTGCTGGTGGGCCAGAAGACCGACAGCGAGAAGTTCGCCGGGGCCGTCCGGACCTACTGCATCGAGGGCATGATGCAGGACGGCAAGGCCCTGCAGATGGGGACGAGCCACAACCTGGGCCAGAACTTCAGCAAGGCGTTTGACATCCGCTTCGAGGGGCGGGACCAGTCGCTGCAGCACGTCTGGACCACCTCCTGGGGCGTCAGCACGCGGCTGATCGGCGGGATGATCATGGCCCACAGCGACGACGAGGGGCTCGTGATCCCCCCCCGGGTCGCCCCGACCCTGGCGGTCTTCATCCCCATCTCCCGGACCGATGAGGAGCGAGAGCGGGTGCTGGCCTTCATTGACAAGGCCCTGGTGGGGCTCGTGGGCGACGACGAGGTGCAGGCCTCCCGGCGGCGGTTCGGCGCCGGTCAGGTGCCCCAGGTGTTCTACCACCCGGCGACGAACCAGGTGCTGGCGGTGGACCGGCGGGACACGATGCGCCCGGGCGAGAAGCACTACTTCTGGGAGCAGCGGGGCGTGCCGCTGCGGATCGAGGTGGGGCCCCGGGACTGCGACGCGGGGCAGGTCGTCGTGAAGTCCCGCCTGGACATGAGCAAGGAGGTCGTGCCGCTGTCGGGGCTGACCCGGTCCTGGCTGGACGGCCGCCTGGAGGGGATCCAGAAGGGGCTCTTCGAGCGGGCCCGGTCCTTCCGGGACGCCAACATCCAACCGATCGCCTCCTACGACGAACTCAAGGAGTTCTTCCGGTCCGGGAGGGGCTTCGCCCGATGCCGCTTCCTGCCGGACCCCGAGGCCGAGGCGGCCATCAAGGCCGAGACGAAGGCCACCGTCCGCACGATCCCCTTCGACCAGCCCGGCGGAACGGCCCCCTGCATCTACAGCGGACGCCCCACGGACGTCGAGGTGATCTTCGGGATCGCCTACTGAACGACCGAGGCGTTTTTGCGGTTGCACCGGACCACGAGCGGGTCTATGATGCGCCGATTGCGGGTCCCTTCCCAGTGGAGAGGGAGAGGATGAAGACATTGTTCCGGTTCGGAATTTCGTGGGCGCTGGCGATGGCCGTCGTGGGTCTGGCGGCGCCGCAGGCGATGGCAGACGAGGCCCCGGCGGCGGTCCAGACGCCGACCGAGACCGCGACGCCGGCCGAGACCGCGACCCCGGCAGCGACCGCGGCCAAAGGCGAGGCGACGATGCCCGACTCGGTGGCGATCCTCACCGGGTCCGCCACCGGTGGCAAGCGGAAGAGCCCCTTCGGGATCAACGCGATCTTCGAGCAGTCCCTGGGCATCGGCACCTTCGTGGCGGACCAGTATGCCCGGAACCCCTACTACGGCTGGTCGCTGGACCTGCGGCCCCGGTACTACTTCACGCCGAAACTCTTCGCGGAACTGCGGTTCACGCTCCAGGGGGAACTGACGACCTCCTACCAGACCTCCACGACCTACAAGCGCCAGGTGATGCCCAGCGACCTGCTGCTGACCCTCAAGTACAACAACGTGGCCACCATCCCGGGGATCAAGGTGAACTTCTCGCCCTTCATCCGGCTCGGGGCCCCGACCTCCTACGAGAGCCGCTACCGCAACCTCTACCTGTCCACGGCGGCGGGCTTCAACCTGAACCGGATGTTCGGGGAGCACGTGTTCCTGGACTACCAGTTCCGGTTCAACAAGAACTGGAACCGGACGGCCCAGCCGACCATCTCGGGGACCGTGGCCCTGGCGCGGTTCCGGGGGGCCGAGGACGTGGGCGGCGGCGAGGTGATCAACGGGGATGACAACAACATCTCCTTCTCGGTGTTCAACGCCCTGACGGGGTCGTTCATCATCAATGACCAGTGGTCCATCACGCTCCAGCTGGCCATCCAGAACTCCTGGACCTACCTCAGCGTGCCCAAGGACGCCCAGTCGTCGCAGTATGCCAAGGCGGGCCGGGGCCAGCGGGACCGGACCTACGGGACCCTGGACCTGACCTACCAGCCCTGGGAGCACTTCGGGTTCTCCCTGGGCCTGACCTCCCAGCAGCCGGCCAAGACCGCCGACAACAAGCGCTTCCGCTTCCCCTTCTTCGACTTCAGCAGCGAGGGGAACAACTACACGAACGTCTATTTCGACGTCTTCGCCACCTACTGACCTCTCTGGGGTTCGTCCAGGCCCCACCAGGATTCCGATTCCCCTCCCCCGGTGCTTCTCGTGGTGAACCATCGGCCCGGACCATGTCCCCGGCGGCGCCTGTCTGCTCCGCGGGACCGCACCCCGACATGGCGGGAAATCTGGCCGATTGCCATTCTGGTTTTTGATGATATGTTTTATTCACTTCAGCAGGAACGGCCACGATGCACGTCCTTCTGCCGGCATTGTCGAGTCATGGAGTCACTCCCCGAGGGCGGGGCATGGGAACGGCCCTGTGTCTGGCGGGACTGCTGGCGGCGACCCCCACCTGGGGCTGCTCCGGCGGGCCATCGCCGGGAGTCTCCGATGCGGCCGACCTGGCCGCTGATGAGGGCCACGACGAGGAGACCGCCGACCCGGGACAGGCTGAGGGACTCAGGGACCTGGCTCCACGGGAGGACCTGCCTCCGCTGCTGACGGGCCTGGGCCTGGCGGATCGGTTTGCCTCGGGACCGCTGGGGGCCTCCGCCAGGACCTACGTGGAGGGACTCTACACGGTCCCGGATCGGGACGAGGACATCGACCCGGTGATGTCGGAACGCATCGAGGCCGCCAGGGTGCTGGCCGCCGACCCCGAGGGGGCGGCCCGGACGGTCCTGCCGGCCTGCCGGGACTGGATCTCGACGCCCGTCCTCGGATACCCCTGCGGAAAACTGATGGGGCTGTTCGACACGCCGGAGACGATCCAGTGGCTGCGGGAGGCGGCGACCCTCCCGTGGACGTTCCCGCCGCCGGACACCGATGGTGAGGTGCGCCTCCCAGAAGAGGCGGTGGCAGCAGCCATCGCTCTGGAGTCCCTCGCCGTTCGCGCCCGTGCTGGATCGGCGGCAGCGGCTGAAGTGCTGCTGGAGGCCGCCGCCCGTTGCGCTCCGGCCCTCCGCCCTCACGCGTTGAACCGGGTCTTTGCGGCGGTGCCCCGTCTCCTGGCCCAGCGCCTCCTCTGGGATCTCCTGCCCGTGGAGGAACGACATCTCCTCTTTGAGGTCCACTGAGGGGGCAGGCATGAGGACATTGCTGGTTCACGTGGCGGCATGTGTCGCGGTGTGGTGGACAGGGGAGCGGGGCCTCCGGGCCGCCCCGTGCGAGCCGGGAAAGGTCGATCCCGACACCTGCTGTGCCTGGATCGGGTCGAAAGACGGCATGGATGCCTGGATCGGCGCCAACTGGTGCGGGCTTTATGGGGAGACGGCCCCTGGAGTTCCCGGTGCCCTGATCTGGGACCAGACCTGGAAGGAGGCCAATGACCAGTATGTCTGGGACGCGCTGCACCTGTCGAAGGTCCAGGACACCTGGCTGCCCCTGCGGACCGCCGCGGCTTTCTGCAATCCGGACCAGTTCTGGATGCGCCTCGCGGCAGGCGCGCTGCTGGCCGACTGGGTCGGGATCTTCCGGCAGTCGGCCCTGGCGGCCGGTGTCGTGAACCACGACTTCTCGCCCCGAATCAAGGGGAATGCCTCAATGCGATGGACGGCCGAGTGGGTGGCCCCCTGGTCCGACACGGGCTGGACCTGGACGACCGATCACCCGGCCACGATCGAGGATGGAACGTGCCAGGGATGGACCGTCGCCTCGAACCCGATGGCCGGAGGCAAGCCATCGAACCTGTACTACGCCTTCTTCGGCCTTCAGGCACCCGTTGAGCGTTCCGGGACACTGGTGCACGAGATCGCCCACGAGGTCGTCGGCCACCTGACGGACTCGGCCTGCGCGGCCAAGGGGTCCTGCGACCGGGGCTTCCAGATCCCGAATCCCGAGGCCCCCAATGCCGTGAACGCCCAGACCGCCACAAGCGTCTTCTTGAGTCAGGCCATCGAGACCTGGCGCCCTCGCCGCAAGGACCCTCTTCGCCCCCTCTCGACGGCGGACGGGAACTTCGGAGAACCGGTGGTGGCGTCCCTGGGACCCGGGGAGTGCGGATACCTGCCGCTGCTCAGCGAGGCCGATCGGGACCGAGCCCGGATCCTGTTGACGACGCTGATGTCCAGTTACTTCGAGATCAAGACACCCCAGGCGGCCTGGCCATACGCGGCCCGCCTGGACGTCGATGGGCGCTACCTGATCGACGGCGCCAGCGGGGCCCGTTGGCCCTGTACGGCGGTCTGCTCGGTGGACGACTACACCTTCGACGTCACGGGCAAGGACCCGAAGCAGCAGGGATGCAACGAGCAGTGGCAACCGGCCAACGTGGCCGTCAATGCCCACAACCGCCAGGCCTGCCAGGAGGCCAATGCGAAGGTCGCCGGGGGCGTCACCCCTGCCGAACATGCCAAGGTCCTGAAGGACTTCCAGGCCCAGGTCCAGTCCTGCCGGACCGATGTCCCGGAGGCGTTGCAGGCGTTGGCCTGCGACGAGGCCATCGCAACGGCCCCCCATGTCCACGCGATTTCCGCCAACTATCCCATCAAGGGATCCTGGCCGGGTTTCAATGAATGGAAGGCCATCCAGGACTGCGAGGAACGCTACTGCGAGGAGCGATGGGCGATGCCACCGGGAATGACCCCGTCGATTGGACAGAGCCTCTGCTGGGAGGTGGACCTGGAGGACCCGGTCAGCGGGTGTCCGGGTCCCTGCGGGCCCCTGGATGACGGAGCGACGGATGCCGAACGATTCGAGGGGGCCCTCTGCCGATGGGCACTGATGACCGGACGGACGCCGCCGGTCGCCCCGCCCGATCCCTTCCCCAGGGCCCTGGCACGCAAGTGCGTGGACGACCTGGCGAAATGCTCCGCGACCCGGATGGCCCGCATGCGATGGGAGGAGGCCCTGGCCGCCTGGAAATCGGACCGGGATGCAGGTCAGTGCTGGTTCGACGCGCTGCCAGCGATGGAGACAACGGCCCCGACCTACGGCGGGTTCCCACAGGTGGCCCAGTTCGGGACCGTGGACTTCCGCACCTGGATCGGGCTTCCCCAGGGGCAGGCCCTGCTTCAGGACCCCTGCTTCGCGCAGCACCTGGCCTGCGAGGCGATGCGGGAGGTGGCAGGATCGATCGTGGTCCGGGCCATCGCGGACGTCCAGGACAAGCCCTATCCCCCGCCCTACGCGTCGGTCGGTCGCGCCCTGGAGTCCCGGGGTCAGGCCATCCCAGGCGACCGGATGGGTGCCTTCTACCGGGGGTTGCTGGACCAGGCGAGGAGCCTGGCGGGGCGGGTCCAGGGGGCTCCCCCAGGGCAGGACCTTCGGCGGGCCGTCGGGGACCTCGTGAGTGGACCGGACCAGGTCGCGGCGATGGCCCGACTGATCGGTCCTGGCACGCTGGGAGGCCTGATGGGGTCGGAGGCCTTGACCTTCTCCCTGGGTGTGGTCGGGGCGTCCCAGGCCGCGACGTTGGAAGATGCCGATCTCGTACCCCCACTGTCGCCGGACCTGTCCCGGGAGGTCGGGCTGGTGGTGGGCCTGCGGGAACAGGTGAATCATCCCGATCTGCCGCTGGCCATGGAACGGGGACTGCTGGCCGCCCAGCCGGCGGACCTGTTCGTGGCGCTGGGCAACCTGCAGCAGGCCGGCACGGCAGAGGACCTGGTGGCCGCCTGGGAACAGGTGATCGCCCTGGCGGGAGTCCGGTGACCGCCGCCAGGTGGTCGGCCACTGGGGAACTCGTGAGATATCCCGCAGTCCCCGACGGCGCCCGGCGGCACCCCTACCTGGATCGACGACCCGGACGGGAAGCACCGTCCCCTGGTGGGCGATCGGGATCCTGGGACCGTGGTTCGCCGTCCTTCCATCGCCTGCGCCCGACGGTCCATAAGGGCATTCCGATGACCACCACCAGCGGCAGCAGCGTCCAGGGCATCGACCCGTCGCCGCCCTGGACCCGATCGGCAGACGACCACCACGCCCAGGGAATCGCGAGGACCAGCAAGCCCATCGGGGCCAGCAGCAGCCAGCGGTACGGCGTGGTCCCATGGCGCCAGGGCCGAGCCAGGAACGCCGCACCCATGCCCGCACCGGCCAGCGCGATGCCCGACAGGCCTCCGGCGATCCGCCCCTGGACCAGGAACAGGACGGCCAGGATCAGAACCCAGAGGAACGCGCCGGCCCAGCCCCCAAGCCAGCCGACCTTCTCACCGTTGCGCCGGTCCATGCCGCCTCCGCGGTGGCAGACTGAGGTTCGGGAAACCTCCCCTGGGAGCGCTGCCGCCGAAGCGCCTCGGCGCGGAAGAACCCGGACGGCCTGCTACAGGACCTCGGCGACGCGCTGGACGGCCCAGGCCAGTTGATCCTGCCCGATGACCAGGGGCGGGGCGAACCGGATGACGTGGTCGTGGGTCTCCTTGCAGAGGAGCCCCTGGGCCATCAGGGCCTCGCAGAACCGCCGGGCCCCGCCGGCCTCGGGATGCAGTTCGACCCCGATGAAGAGCCCCCGGCCCCGGACCTCCCGGACGTGGGGCGACGGAATGGCCCGGAGGGCATTCAGCAGCCACTCCCCCAGTTCCGCCGACCGCTCGGAAAGCCGCTCCTCCTGGATGACCCGGATGGCCTCCCGGCCGATCGCGCAGGCCAGGGGGTTCCCGCCGAAGGTGCTGCCGTGCTCCCCGGGCTGGAACAGGCCCAGGACGTCCCGGCGGCCGACCACGGCCGAGACGGGATAGATGCCGCCTCCCAGGGCCTTGCCCAGCGTCATCAGGTCCGGCTTGACCCCCTCGTGCTCGCAGGCGAAGGCCCTGCCGGTCCTCCCAAAGCCGGTCTGGATCTCGTCGGCGATGAACAGGACGTCGGCCTCCGTGCAGATCCTCCGGGCCTCGGCCAGGAATCCCGCCGGTGGGATGACCACGCCGGCCTCCCCCTGGATGGGCTCCACCAGGAAGGCGGCGGTCCTTGGTGTGATGGCCTCCCGGAGGGCCTTCAGGTCCCCGTACGGAATGACCCGGAACCCGGGGCAGAAGGGCCCGAAGTCATCCCGGTAGAGGGGCTCGGTGCTGAAACTCACGATGGAGATCGTGCGCCCGTGGAAGTTCCCGGCGCAGGCGATGATCTCGGCCTCCCCCGGGGTCACCCCCTTGACCCGATAGGCCCACTTGCGGGCGGCCTTCAGGGCCGTCTCCACCGCCTCGGCGCCACTGTTCATCAGGAGGGCCATCTCCTGCCCCGCATAGGCGCACAACTCCTGCAGGAAGGGACCCATCTCGGCATTGTGGAAGGCCCGGGAGGTCAAGGTGATCTGGTCCATCTGCTCCTTTGCGGCCCGGACCAGACGGGGATGGCGGTGGCCGTGGTTCAAGGCCGAGTAGCACGACAGGAAGTCGAGGTATCGTCGGCCCTCGACGTCCCAGACGAAGGCCCCCTCGCCCTGGGCCAGGACCACGGGCAGCGGCTTGTAGTTGTGGGCCCCCCAGGTGTCCGCCAGTTCCATGAGCGTTTTCGAGTCCATGGCCATGATGCGATTCGCCTCCTTGGAAGAACTGCCGATGCCTTCTAGCAAACCCCTCCAGGACCCGCAACCCCGGAACCCCACCCCGGTCCCGTCTGGAGGCCGCCGGACCGATCGGGCACGAGGTCCTCGCCGGAGCCGATGCCTCGATGCCGCCTGGCGATTCCCCGAATGGGTGACGGAAATCTGGCTCTGCCCCGCAACCGGGGGACACCCCTGGACGACATCGTCACCTGGCGACTGACTCTGCCGGGGCCCCAGGCGTCGGCAGAGGCACCGTCATTGCCATCGCCTCCGCAACCCTGGCCGCCAGAGCCCGGGTCCCTTCCATGTCGCACACGCCCCGGTCATGCTGCTCCGCCAGCCCGTCGCGCATCCGCTGCAGGTCGTGCACGATCGCCTGCCGGGCGGCCACGTCCCCGGCCGCGTGACGCAGGTGCTCCAGGGCCTCTGGCACCTTCGCCACCACGTCGATGACCCCCGCCAGACAGCGGGCCCGGCGAACCTCCTCGCGGCACCGATCACACTCGACCTGCTCCGAGGCCAACGCCGACAGCGCCCGATCCAGTTCCTGTGCCAGGGCGGGGGCGGGCTCGTCCGCGGTCGCCAGCGCCTCGACCTTCGGCTCGAACTCCCGCAGGTAGAGCGCCTTTTCCAGTTCCTCGCGCCAGGTGGCCACTTCCCGCGTCGCCCGGGCCCGATCGACCCCAAGCCCCTTCACTCGTCGGAGCGTCTCGGCCGTTCGCCGCAGCTGGGCCTTCAGTTCGGGCAGCGGCAGCCGTCGGGGATCGGCCCCCGACAGTCTGGCGGCCCGGACCTCCGCTGCGACCTCCACCATCGCGGCAAACGCGTCGTAGCCGTCGATCTGGGCGGCCCTGGACCGGACGCAGGCCTCCAGGTTCGACATCGCCTCTTCCAGGTACGGCGCAAGGGGATGGTCCGGAGACAACCGTGCAGGCAGGCTCTCATGGCACTGCACATAGAGCCCGAGCGCCCCGGTCTCGGGCAGTGGCCCTTGCAGCAGGCTGAGGCAGCCCAGGTTTCCGCGCAGCAACGCCCACTCCACCTCGCGCTGTTGCGGCGACCATACGTCCCGGTTCAGCGCCGCCCAGGCCTTGAACACCCAGTCTCCCACGTCGGCCGGCGCCGGGCACGCGCCAGGAGCCGGAATGGCGTCGCGCCATTTCCGTGATGGCAGGTCGGGGTCCGATCGATAGTCGTCCCGGCGGTACCGCACGATCAGGTAGGGAAAGCCCTCCAGCCTCCCATCGCCCCGGCACAGCCAGAGCCGCTGGTCGTCCCCGCAGATCGACAGCGACCGTCGAACCTCCTCCCATCGCGCGGCGACTCTTCGAGCCACCCTGCCCTGCTCGTCGGTTGGCAACAGCACCCAGGCCGCGGCCATCTCCGAATCGCCGACCTGGTCCACCTGGAACGAGGTCATCAGCGTGCGCGATCCCTCCGCCAGGAAAGGGCGGATCACGTCCATCAACCGGTTGGCCAGCGAGAGATAGCCGGTGGGATCCAGGTCTGCGATTCCTCCGGCCGCCGTGAGCGCCTCCCAGACCTTCAGAACGGTGTTCCCGGCGTCCTCGCGCAGGACCCGTACCCGAAAGGCCATGCGCCCCAGGCCGCCCTTACGCCCGTGCAGCGGGTAGCGCGAGATCACGTCCAGGTCGTGCGGCTGCTCCATCTGCGCGTCCTGGGTTCGCGCGTCCAGCAGCAGGACCGGGATTTCCGGTTCCTTCGAGGCCTCGGCCGCCGTGACTCCAGGCGGCACGTACTGCGCGGTGATCAGCAGGTACTTCACCTTCCGTCCCCGATGGGCGGTGTATTCCGGCGACAGGAGGACCTCGCGATTCTGGACGTCCACGCTGCCGGTCAGGTAGCCGCCCTCGCGCACCACGTCTGGCGGAGGGGACGCCACCTTGTCCGACAGCACGAACCAGCCGCCACCGCAGCCCCAGGCCAGGCTGCACGCCAGCGCCACCAGGAAACACGACTCGCGCCGTTCCATCGCGCCCCTCCCGCGAGGAACCGGGGCGAATCCTAGATCACTCCGACCGGAAGGGGTGCATCGCGGCATCCGACAGGGGATTCCAGGCATCGCATGGCACCTCCGTCGGTGACCGGGCCCGGGTGTGCCTTCCGGCGCGGGTTCCGTGTCGCTCTCCGGCGGCAAACAGGATCCGCTGCCAAGGCGGGATCGTCGCCCGGCCGCCGGGGCGATCCGCGCATGCGTCCCGGCCGGAATGCCGGAAGAGGCGCGGAGAAGGGAACGCGCACCGCGACCCGGGCCCATCGCGCCGGGAGCGACGGCCCCCTTCCCTTCTTCCCGGGGCTCTGGGCCGGGTGCCCGGGACCGGCCGGACAACGCCCCTTGACCAGGGTTTCGCTGCAGGGCTAGGCTTCGGGCCATCGGGAACCGGGAGACCCGTTCGCCATGAGGGACCTGGCGGGCTTCGCGCTGTTGCTGGGGGCATTGCTGCTGCTCCTGTTCGTGCTGGTGCAGTGGGTCATCCCGTTCGTCGCCACCTGGCTCGCAGGCCTCGTGTCCTTCCTGCTGGCAGCGATGGTGCTGATCCATCGTGGCCGGCGACTTCCCCGACACCTCCCGGGCCTGCTGGACACCGGCACCGTGGTGGCGCTGTTGGCCTGCGCCTTGCTGTTCCCGGCCCTCCACGCCGGGATTCTGCTGCTGACCGCCGATGCGGACCTCTGGCCCTTCGTGCTGGGATGCAACCTGCTTCCGGCGCTGACCCTCGCCATCCGAACCACCGTCGTGCACCTGGTCCAGCAACGGCGCTTCCTTCGGGAGGGCATCGACGTGCAGGTGACCCGGGACCGCATCGTCTCCCTCAAGACGGCGCTCCAGGTGCTCCAGGACCGCCTGGACCTCGCCATTGCCGTCCGCCCGGAACCCGAGCCCTGGGAACTGGTGGCCGGGAGTGCCCTGGGAATCACCGAGGCCCCCCTGGGAGACGTGCAGCGCATCGCGGAGCGGGCCGCCGAACTGGTCCCGGTACTCGAGGCGCTGGAACAGGAGATGGCCCGAGCCCCGGACCAACGCCAGGATCCGCAGGGCCGACAGGTCCCCTCCCCGGCCCGTTCGGACATCGAGGCGCGACTGACCCCGTTGCAGCAGGCCGTGGATGCCCTGCTCCAGGAGTCGGAGCAGTGCCTGGGCGAAGAACCCCTCCGGCCGTCGTCCTGGGTCCGCTGACCTCCGGGCCTCTCCGGGCGGAGCCACCATCGTCGGTTCGAGGCAGGGGGACCCGAGCAGATCGCGGCGGATCGGCATGGCAAGCCGCAGACACCGCCCAAGACGACCACGAGAACCGGCGATCTCGGGTCAGGGTCCCACCGGTTCCGGGACCTCTCGCCCCAGGCTCGGCGTCTCGACGCGCCCGAGCCGTTCGGCCCATCGCCGCAGGACCGGGTCGTCGGGCCGCGCCTGGAGGGCCTCCTGCACCAGGGGTCGGGCCGCTTCCAGGTCGCCGGCCAGGGCGGTGGCGATGGCCAGGTTCTTCAGGAAGAACTCCCGCTGGCCCAGGCGGTCGATGCAGTGGCGATAGACGGCCGCCGCCTTCCCTGGCTCGTAGCGGCGTCCGAAGAGATGGGCGTTGCCCAGGTTCCGACAGACCTGGGGACTGTCCGGATATCGCTGCCAGACCGTCGCCCACAGGTGGACGCCGTCCTGCCAGATGTCGACCTGGTCGGCGCTCCGGATCCCGGCCAACAGGGCCAGCCCCAGCCCGGCGACCACCAGGACCTTGCGCAGAGGCTGGGAGTCGATGCCCCGGGACAGGCGGCTCCCACCGGCGGCCACGGCCAGGGCCAGCCCCGCCAGGGGCAGGTAGAGATACGAGTCGGCATACTGGCGGGAGAGGGGCACCACCCCGGCGACGGGCCCGTAGGTGGCCACCGCCAACGCGAGGCCGGGAATTGCCCGGGGGCATCGCCTGAAGGCCAGGACCAGCAGGCCCAGACCTCCAAGAACCAGGACCGCCCCCCCGGCCAGCATCGGCAGGCCCGGTCCCTCGGGCGGGTCCAGGTACTTGGGCATCAGGTCCATCGGAAACAGCAGGTTCCGGCCGTGCCAGGCCGCCCCGGCCAGCACCCGGACCAGGGCGCCCCCGCTCGCGCCTCCTCCCTCCAGGGCCCCGACCCGGGCCTCCAGCACGAAGGCCAGCCCCGCCAGGCCCAGGGTCGCCACCATGGCCACGGGCCAGGGACCGCGGCGCCCCCGGGAATCCAGGGTCCAGGCCACCGCCGGCCCGAGGGCCGCCACGGGCTTCGCGAGCATCGCCAGCACCAGCAGCCCTGCAATGCCCCACCGGGGACCGACGCGATCATCCCCTCGTTGCCGGAGCCCCGCGAGCCACCACCCCGCAACCAACAGGAAGGTCGCCGCCAGGAGGTCCTTCCGACCGGACACCCACGCCACCGGCTCCACCACCACCGGGTGCAGGCCGAACCAGGCTGCGCCGACCAGCGCCCACCCCTCCCCGACACCCAGGCGCCGGGCAATGCCCCACAGCAGCCACAGATGCAGCAGGTGCAGCAGCAGGTTCCCCCCGTGAAAGCCCTCGGGAGAAGGCCCATGAAGCCATCGCTCCAGGGCGTAGGAGGCCATCGTGACCGGCACGGGGTAGCCCAGTTCCGGGGTCAGCAGCCACTCTCGGAGGCCCACGGCGCCGGGGTCCTGCACCTTCCGATTCTCGATCACATGGAAGTCGTCGTCCCAGTTGACGAAGTCCGCTTGCCAGACAGGATGGAAGACCCCGGCGACCCCCAGCGAGAGGAGGACCATCCCGAGGACCCCGCCGCCCTGGAGTCTCGTGGCCAGGCGGCCGGCTTGGGAAGATCCCGAGAGGGCCAAGATGTCCTCCCTGGGTGTCAGGAGGAGGGGGACTTCAGCAGGGGAACCCGGATCTTCTGGCCCTCCCGGATGGCGTTGAGCCGCAGGTAGCCGTTCTCCCGGGCCAGGAGGTCCTCGGTGGTGGGATATCTCCGAAGCAGGTCCCCCAGGGTCTCGCCCTTCTGGACCACGTGTTCGACCACCTCCGCCACCGGACCGCCCTGATCGTCCCGCTGCTGCCAACGGGCCATGTGCACGGCCCGGAGGGCCCGGAAACGGGCCGCCGAGGCAGGGTCCAGTTCCAGGGAGACGGGCTTCCCCGTCAGGTTCTCCCCCTGGCCCAGGTGGGGATTCTGGGCCAGCACCCCCCTGGAGTCCATTCCCGCCCAGGAGGCCATCAGGGCCAGGGAGTCCGCCTCGGTGGCGATGAACTGGAGGCGCTCCGGGGCCCCGCGGGCGGCCTCGGCAATCACCAGTTCGGCCCGGATCGTGCGCCCCGTGTTCCCCAGGGCGATCTCGCTCTTCCAGGCCCCTTCGTCATCCCCGGGAATCAGCGAGTGGTCCACGCTGTCCATACCCCGGGGAAACTGACGACAACCGCCCGTCACGACCAGGATCATTGCGAGGATCCACGCGTCCAGACGCCCCCGTTCCATGGCACTCCTCCCTGGCGAGGCAATGGTAGAACGGCCCGAGGCAAAGGACCAAGTCCCCGAACCCGTCCTTGCCGACAGGCGCAACGGTTGCCACCGGACCCGCCTGGCGCTACGATTCCGGCGATGGAGGCCGGGACATGGCCGACGGGCAGCAGAACGACTCCGATCTCGTCCAGTTGATTCAGGACAAGGCCCGACAACTTGGGGAAGGGGACTACTTCCTGCTGCTGGGAGTCCCGGAGGGGACCGAGGGGCAGCCTCTCCGGGATGCCTATTTCCAACTGGCCCGGCGGGTCCACCCCGATGCCCTGGCCAAGGCAAGACTCGGCGAGGACTTGCAGCGGAAGGCCCTGGAGGTCTTCAAGGGCCTGGCCGAGGCATATGCAGTGCTGTCGGACCGGCGCCGGCGGATCGAGTATCTGGCTCGGAGGTCCCAGGGCCAGGCCAGACCGATGTCGTCCCAGGAGAAGGTCCAGCGGGATGCCCAGGCCGAGGCCCGGATCTGGTTCAACAAGGGGACCACGCTGTTGCAACGACGGGCCATCGCCGAGGCCGAGGCGTCGCTCCGTCGGGCCGTGGAACTGACCCCGAACAACGGCCGATACGCGGCCTACCTGGCCTGGGCGGTGATGAGCAACGACCAGCGTCCCCTGGAGCCCCGGCTGGACGAGGCCCGTCGCTGGCTCCTGATGGCCCTGGAGAAGGCCGAGACCGACACCACCGGCGACATCTGGTACTTTCAGTCCATGTGGCACAAGTTCCGGGGGGAGGAAAAGGAACAGCGCAACTGCCTCAACCTCTGCCTGGAGCAGAATCCCAGGCATGTGGATGCCCTCCGGGAGCAGCGCCTGCTCTCGCTCCGGTCTCGCAGAAGGCCCGCGTCGCCACTGGAGCAGTCGCTCCGGGGCCTGTGGGAGAAGTTGCGAAAAGGCCGTTAGGAAGTCCCGACGGATTCAGTTGCAGCCGAAGTTCTCGACCCGGAGGCCCTCCTCGCCGGGCTGGGAGGTGGAGTAGCCCCCGGACCCGCCGACCCCCAGCACGTAGGAGACCTGGGTCGCGTTGAGGCGACCGCCTGTGGCGCAGAGGACCCCGATCGTCGGCCCACCGCCTCCGCCACCGCCGACACCGCCATCTCCACCCTTGCCGCCACGGCCGCCCTCGGCCCCGACCCCCTGGCTGTCGTCGCTACCTTTGGGGCCGCCGGCCCCCGCCGTGCCTCCCTGGCCTCCGGCGCCGCCATAGCCCCCGGGACCGCCGGGGCCTCCGTTGCCGGTCTTCACGATGGTCCGCTCCAAGGTGACCCGCGCGCCGGTCACCAGCAATCCAATGGAGGCCCCGCCACCGCCGCCACCGGTCCCCGGGGACCCGCCGCACCCGCCGCCACCACCGCCGCCACCGGAACTCCCGTAGGTGTTGCAGCAGGAGAAGAAACCGGTGATGTCCCCGCCGCCGGACCCTCCTCCGCCACCACCGGACCCGTTCGTGCCCGCCTGGCCACTGGTGCCGTCCGCCGGGATGTAGAGCGTGCCGACGGACCCCACCGCGGCTCCCCCGGTTCCGTCGCGTCCCCGGGTCCCGTTGGACCCGGGACCCCCGGCGAACCCGTTCTGCCCGGCCCCGCTCCCCCCGAACCCGCCGTATCCGCCGGAAGGCCCGGCCCCGTTCTGGCCATTCACGCCAGCGCCGTCGCTATAGCCGCCATCCCCGCCCCGGCCGCCTGTGGACCCGCAGGGGCTGCTGCCGCCGGATCCTCCCCGGGGGCGGCTGCAAGACTTACATTGCCCCACGCAGACCAGACAGGCGCAGTCGTATTCGCACCCCTGGTCCCCGTTGTTGCCGCTGCTCCCATTGAGACCCGGCGTCCCCGAGACCCCCGGGGCCCCGGCGCCGCCGCTGCCGGCCTGGAGCGTGCAGGAGACGATCGACAGGCCCGGGCTGTTCCGGGCCACCACCGCGTAGGAGGACCCGCCGAGGGCCGTGTTGGACTCGGAGGTGATCAGGAAGCCGTGGAGCCCCGTGGGGGCCGTCAGGTTGTCGGCGGTCACGGCGATGGTGCCGCCCTTGATCTGCGTGACGTTCTCGGGCTTCCGCTGCCAGCCGTTGGCTCGATCATACTGGCCATAGAGGCCGATCCCGTTCCGCAAGGTCACCGACTCCCCATAGACCCCCAGGGAGACCAGCACCAGGGGCAGCCCCTGGGACGCCGCGGCGTCGATTCCGGCCTGGAGGGTCTTCTTGGGCAGTTCGGGCGTCCCCGGATTGAGGTCCCGGCCGGAGGTCACGTCGACGAAGATGGCCTGGTTCCGGTCCCCGTCGATCCCGTCGCAGTTGCTGTCGATGTAGTCCGGGTCGGGCCAGTCCACCGGCTGCACGCCCTCCAGGGGGTTGCAGGTCTGGACCTGCCCCCCGATGCAGTTCGCCACGGTGTGAAAACAGGCCCCGATCCCACAGGAGGTCGTGCCCAGGTCCTCGACCTCGTCGGTCAGGCCGTCGCAGTCATCGTCCAGGGCGTTGCAGGCCTCGACGTAGTTGACGTTGTCGCTTTCGCAGACGAGGCTCTGGCCGTCCTCGGCGCATCCCCATCGCCCGTTCGGGCAGGAATCGGGGTCCGGTCCGTCACAGGGGCTTCCCCGATCAGGCCACAACTCGTCGGTCAGTCCATCGCAGTCGTCGTCCAGGTTGTTGCAGACCTCGACCGTCTGGCCCTGGTAGGGGTCGCATGAGACCGGCTGGCCGTCCTTGCAGTTGGGCAGCACCCGGGCACAGACCCCCTTGCCACAGGTGAACTCCCCGAGCCCGTCGTCGGGTGCGCCGTTGCAGTCGTCATCGACGCCGTTGCAGGTCTCGGGCGCCGGAGCAGGAGCCGTACACGCCCCGTAGGCAAAGGCATCCTGCAGCCGGGAGCACTCCCGGACGCCGGTGCAGGTCCCGATCTCGTTGACCTGGTAGCAGGGCGTTGACAGGCCCACCCAGCCCTGCAGGCAGGGGCAGTCCCCCGCATCGGCCACGCAGCCCCGGAATCCCTGGCCTTCCACCAGCAGGTCCAGGCAGGTGTAGCCCTTGGGGCACTTCCCGGCATCCGCGCAGGAGGTCACGCAGAAGCGCCCCTGGGGTCCGTAGGAGAGGCAGCGGGCCTCCTCCCCCTGTTCCACCGCGCAGTCGGCATCCTTCGCACAGGGCCGGCACAGGGAGGTCTTGGGGGGGACGCAGGCATAGATCGGGTCCAGTCCGGGCGGGGAGACGTACTCGCACTTCCAGTCCTCCGGACAGTTCTCGACACAGGTGACGGTGCAGAACTTCCCCTCCACCGTCGGCATGCAGAGCCCCGAAAGGCAGTCCCGGTTCACCTCGCAAGGGCATCCGAAGACCCCGCCGCATTCTTCTCCGTCGGGCACGATGTCCCCCGGTTCGGCCCCCGGGTCCTCCTCCGGGACGTCCGGCAGGGACAGGTCCCGACCCGTGTCGGGTGTCCCCTGGTCGATCCCCGGGTCCAGCGGGGGAAGCAGGTCCAGGCAGGCGGTTCCGGAGCAGAGGTCTTCGACCGGAGAGCCCCCTCCCCCGCCGCAGCCACCCAGCACGCCCGCCAGCATCAGAACTCCGATCCATCGCGCACGAGGCGTCATCTTCCCTCCCGGAAGCACCCTGAGGCAGCGATACGATAATGGATCGACGGCCGTTTGACCACGCCCTGGGTCTGCCCATCAGACGGCGGATTTGCTAGGCTTGCTGCGGTGCGTGCTGGAGGAATCGATGCCTTGCCGAAGTCGGAGAATCGGGATCGGCATCCTGCTGTCGATCGCGCTGGGGTGCGGGTCCTCGCCGGTGGTGACCCCCGACGTGGGGGACCCCGGCATCGACCTCCCGCTGCAGGAGGTCTTCTTTCCGGACACCCCGACCGGAGAGGTCCCTTCCACCCAGCCCCCGGGCCATGCAGCGGTCCGCTTCCTGGTGGACGACACGGCCAACCAGACCTACCGCGACGGCCAGATGAAGTGGACCGGGTCCTTCCGTTGGTCCGCCCAGGACCGAACGATCGTCCCGGCATCCTCCTGGCTGCCGACCGATGGCCCCTTCCCTCCCCTCTACGATGATGGTCCCGTCTCCCAGGGCGGTCACGAGCCCGAGGGATCCGTGAAGGGGGACCACCGGTTCGAGGTGGAGGTCTTCGTGAAGGCCGACGAGGAGGACCTCGTCTTCGAGTACGGCGTGCTGGACGAACTGGACCACTGGATCTGGGTGGGCCCCAACGGGACCTTCACGGTGCCCAGGGGCTCCGAGGGGGTGATCACGGCAGCCCCGCTGGTCTTCCCGCCCTTCGGGGAGATGGACCTCAAGATCACCCTGGACACGAAGCGGCTGGCGGGAACGTTCGCCGGAATCTCCCCCGATGGCTACGACATCTTCCTGAAGAGCAGCGCGAACTCCTGGACTCCCAAGCAACTCACGGATGACGGGAGCCCGGACCGGGGGGACGACGTGGCGGGAGACGGCGTCTTCACCTTCGTCCATTCGAAGAACCTCGGCCCCCATGACGGGCTGCTCTACGACGGGCAGCATGCCCAGTTCGTCTTCGTCTTCGCCCTCCAGGGCCTGGACCCGGAGAGCGGCCAGGAATACAAGGACGGCACGGTCGTGCTGGCCGACGGAGTGCAGGCCTTCCTGGGCCAGGGCGGGACCTTCCAGGAGGTCCCGATCGTCTGGGAACGGGCGGCCCGGGGACGGGAATTCAATACCACGGTCATCGTGGGCGGCGGGCGCCCCTGGTGCCACTCGGAAGAGGACTGCTACCAGGGTGTTCCCTGTGACCCCGAGGGATGCCGCATCGGGGAGGAGCCCCCCCAGAGCCGACCGACGATCACCGAGGTCACGCCGCCCCAGGGCCCCCTGGCCGGAGGCACCCTGGTCACGCTGACCGGAACCGATTTCCGGGAGGGGTGCACGGTCACTTTCGGAGGCGTGGCGGCCACCACGGTCACCTGGGCATCCGCGACCGAGGTCACCGCCGTGACGCCCCCCCATGCCGCCGGGTCCGTCGAGGTGCGACTGGCGAACCCCGATGGGGGGGCCGCCACGGGGACCTTCACCTACTCCGACGAGACGCCTCCCCAGTCCCAGCCGCGACTGGACCTCGTGGACCCCTCCCGGGGACCGATTGCCGGCGGAACCACGGTCACGATCACGGGACGGGACTTCCGGGAGGGCTGCACGGTGCGGTTCGGCGAGGTCCCGGCCGCCACCACGACCTGGAGGTCCGCCACCGAGGTCCAGGCCGTGACCCCGCCCCACGCCAAGGGGGCCGTGGACGTGACGCTGACGAATCCCGACGGCGGGACCGCCACCTACCCCGGCGGCTTCACCTACGTGGAGCCCGAGCCCCCGAACCTCCCGGACTGGGGACGCCTGAATCCACCCTGGACCATCGAGACGACCCAGGGCGACACGCCGCCGGTGGCCCACGGGGAGGTCTATGAGCCCGGCATCACCGACACCGACGGTGGACAGGCCCTCATGACGGCCGAGATTGGCCGAGGCAGCCCGGGTAGCGACCCGCGACAGGGTTCCTGGACCTGGTCCCCGGCCACGTGGGTCTCCCGGGGAGGGGACTCGGGGAACAACGGCCTCTACGAGGGGACGCTGGACACCGCCTCGGCGGGCACCTGGGCCTTCACGTTCCGCTTCAGCCGCGATGGTGGGGCCCACTGGACCTACGTGGACCAGGACGGGGCCACGGCGGCCGGAACGGACTTCTCGCCCTCGGCCCTGGGGCTCCTGACGGTGTCGGCCCCGGACCCGGAGGCCCCCAAGGTGACCGCCATCACCCCCGACTGGTCCCCCACGGCGGGCTCGGTGCAGGTCGTGCTGACGGGCACTCGCCTGGCCGGGACCAACCGGGTGACCCTCGCCGACGACCTGGGCAGCACCGAGGTGGTGGCCACGAGCAACCCCGCCGGCACGGAGGTGTCCTTCACGGCGCCGGCCCACCGGGCGGGGGTCGTGAACCTGTCGCTGACCAACGGCGCCGGGAAGACCCTCTTCCTGCCGGACGCCTTCTCCTTCGTCCCCAGGTCCCAGGCCCCCCTGACCGTGGACGGGAACCTTGGGGACTGGGACCCGCTCTGGAAGATCGCCGAGGCGAACTCCACGTCCTCCTGGGGGACGGGCAACCGCCTGGAGGCCCTCTGGGTGGCCGTGGACGACCAGAATCTCTACCTGGCCATGCAGGGGACCTGCGAGTCCGACAATGCCATCGTGGCCTTCCTGGACCGGGACTTCGGCCAGGGAACGGGCCTGACGAACCTGACCGTGCTGACCGACGGGACCGGTGCCCTGGACAACGCCCTCTCCTGCGGCCTGACCGTCACGGTCCCGGGGTTCGGGGCCGACAAGGCGATGGGAACGAAGGGCATGGCCTCCTTCACCTGCACGGACCCGGGAAACCAGGTCGGAGGCGACGCTGCGGGATGGCGAGACCTGGCCACGCCGGCGGACCTGGGCTGGGACTGTGGTCAGGTCACGACGGGAACCGGCGTGGTGGAGGCCCAAATCCCCCTGGCGACCTTCTTTGGCGGCAGCGGCATTCCGGCAGGGGGACGTCGGATCGCCATCGTGGTGCGGCTCGTGAACCATGACGGATTCGCCACCAGCGACCAGGCCCTGCCGGCCATCGGTGGCGAGACGTTCCAACAGAACCGGGTGGTCGTGGTTCCGGTGCGGTAGGCGTCCCCCGAACAGGAGGAGAGCGATGAACCGCGGGGCATGGGTTCTGGTAGGACTCTGGGCCTGCGTTGCGCCTCCCCCGGAACCGGATCCCCCGCTCCGGGAGCCGGTGGAACCACCTGCCCTCCCCCCTCCGGAGACCTCCAGCCGCAGGACGGCCCTGGCCATCGAGGTCTCCTCGGTCCCGGAGTCCCTGGGGCGCCTGGAGGAGGCCCTGGTGGCTCGTGGCGGCTACGTCTCCGACAAGGAATCGCCGGAGCGGCGGACCGATGGACGACGATCCGCGGTGATCGCCTTCTCGGGGGACCTGCGCCAGGCCGACGCGATGCTCGCCCTGCTGCACCAGCTGGGCACCCCGCTGGCCACGAACCAGGCGGTCACGGACATGACGGCCGAGATGGTCCAGGCGAACGCCCGACTGGCGGCCCTCCGGGAGACCGAGGCCCGGCTCCGAGGCATCCTGTCCGAACCGACCACCACCTGCGCCGACCGGGTCGCCGCCGAGACGGAGCACGCCCGCGTGCTGCGCGAGATGGCCGAACTGGCGGCCCAGGTCAAGGTGCTGGAGTTTCGGTCCCAGTATGCGGCCTTCGCGGTGCGACTCGTGGAGCCGGCCCCGCCGACCACGGCGTCCCCCGAGGGGCGATCGATCCTGCGGCGGGTGCCCGCGGCCTGGACCCGGATCGCCCGAGACCCGGCCGGGGCCCTGGCAGATGGAGCCGTGGCCACCCTTGCTTCGGTGCCCTGGGTCCTGGCCCTGCTGGCCATCGGTCGGGGGGCCTGCCGCATCAGGCGCCGGCGCGACGGGAGGGAGGAGCCGCCAGCAGGGTGACCTCCCCCCGGGCCCGGGACTCCCCCCAGCGGCCCAGGAGGTCCCCGGCGGTCCCCGCCAGGAACTCCTCGAACATCTTGGTCATCTCCCGGGCGATGACGAGGTTCCAATCGGGGTGGAGGTCCCGGAAGTCCTCGAGGACCTTCCCGACGCTCCGGGCCGGGACGTAGCAGATGCAGGTTCCCAGGTCGGCGGTCAGGGCCTGGATCATGGCGCGCCGCCGACCGGGCCTCGCGGGCACGAAGCCCAGGAAGCAGAACCGATCCGTGGGAAGGCCGGACACCGACAGGGCCGCAATGGCCGCGCATGGACCGGGGATCGGCACCACCCGGATGCCCGCTGCCCGGGCCGAGGACACGATCCGGTAGCCCGGATCGGAGACCAGCGGCGTTCCGGCCTCGGAGATCAGGGCAACGTCGCTCCCCTCCATCAGGATGCGCATCAGTCCCGCCACCTGTCGCGACTCGTTGGCGTCGTGGTAGGGCACCAGACGACGCCCCTCCCGGGAAATCCCCAGGTGGTGCAGCAGCATCCCGGCGGTGCGGGTGTCCTCGCAGGCGATCACCGGGACCTCCCGGAGGACCCGTAGGGCGCGGGAGGAGAGGTCCTCGAGGTTGCCCAGGGGCGTCGCGACCACGAACAGCGATCCAGTCGTCCCGTCCCCGGCGGCGGCGCCGGGTTCCGGGAGGCCCTCCGGGCGAGTCCGAGGAGACCGCGGCATCACGAATGATCCGGTTCGTAGAAATCCAGCCAGCGATGGTACCGGGCATCCCGCCCCCGCACCACGTCGAAGAACGCCTGCTGCAGAGACCGGGTGACCGGCCCGGCCTCGCCGGCCCCGACGACCCGCCGGTCGATCTCCCGGATCGGGGTGATCTCGGCCGCGGTGCCGCTGAAGAAGACCTCGTCGGCCAGATAGAGGTCGCTCCGGGTCAGGCGGGTCTCCCGGACCTCCAGTCCCATGTCCCGGGCCAGGGCGATCACGCTGCTGCGGGTGATCCCGTTCAGGATCGAGGCGTCGTTGCCCGGGGTCAGGATCACCCGATCCCGCACCACGAACAGGTTCTCCCCGGACCCCTCGGCCACGTAGCCGCCGTGATCCAGCAGGATGCCCTCGTCGTAGCCCTCCCGCTTCGCCTCCATCTTCGCCAGCACCGAGTTCACGTAGTGCCCGCAGATCTTCCCTTTCACGAGCAGGGCATTGACGTGATGCTTCTGGTACGTCGAGACCTTCACCCGGATCCCCTTCTGGAGGGCCTCGGGTCCCAGGTAGGCGCCCCATCGCCAGGTGATGATGGCCACGCGAACGTCCGGGGCGTTGCCCGGATAGACCCCCACCTCCCGGTCTCCCAGGTACACCAATGGCCGGATGTAGCCCTCGGTCATACCGTTTCGGGCCAGCGTCTCCCGGGCGGCGGCGCAGAGGTCCTCGATCCCGTAGGGAACCTGCAGTTCCAGCAGGCGGGCGCTGTGGATCAGCCTCTGCATGTGATCCTGGAGCCGGAACACCGCGGACCGGCCGTCCTCCAGGTGATAGGCCCGGATGCCCTCGAAGGCCCCGTAACCGTAGTGCAGGGTGTGAGAGAGCACGTGCACCCTCGCGTCGTCCCAGGGCCGAAACTCCCCGTCCATCCAGATCCAGCGTTCTTTCTGAATCATTCCGGCTCCTTTCTCCTCTCCGGCGAGAGGTCTCCTCCCCGACCGTCAGGGATGCTAGACCGAGGCGTCATTCGGAACAACCCCGAAACTCAGGAGCCCAGGGGAAACGACAGGCGGGGCAGGTGCTCGGCCCCCTGGGGGTGGAGGCGGCTCTCGAAGAGCACCACGTCCGTCACCAAAAACGGGGTCGTGGAACGCAGGTCCCGGTCCGCGATGATTCGAGCGACCTCGGGAGAGGGGGCATGCAGCCGGGCCAGGGTCAGGTGGGGGGAATAGGGTCGGGCATCCACCGGGAGTCCCAGGAGTCTCAGTCCGCTCCCGATGGCCCGCTGGAGGGCCTCCAGCTGCCAGGCGCCCCGCTCCAGTCCCATCCACAACACCCGGGGCCGGGCCAGGTCCGGAAAGACCCCAGGTCCCTGAAAGGCCACGTCGAACGGGGCCACCTGGGCGGCGCCCTTCCGGGCGGCCTCACCCGCCCGCAACACCTGGTCCTCGTCGAGGTCCTCGAAGAAGTGCAGCGTCAAGTGCAGGGACTGGACGGGGACGAACCGGGCCCCCGGAAGCCGGGAACGGAGGCGCCGAATCACCTGGTCCACCTCTCGGCGGACCTCCTCGGGGACCGTCACGGCCAGGAAGCATCGCATCGTTCCCTGCCCTCCCGGTCAGAAGGTCTTGAGGTCCTTGACCCGGCCCGGCTCGGTCCCGGTCCTGGCGGGAGGCTTCTCCGCCGCCGGCGTTGTCCGGTCCGCCGCAGGGGGCTTCGATCCCTCCCCCTGGGTCTCCCGGACCCGGGCTGCCGATCCGGCGGCCGGTCGGGGCGCGGCCCGAGGGACCAGGTTCGCCGACAGGGCCCCATCCCGATCGGGAATCACCGACACCTGGGCATCCTGGAACCCGCTCTTCCGGAAGGTCAGGGACAGGGACTCCCGGCCATAGGGGACCTCGACCTCTGCGGGGGTCCTTCCCAGCACCCGGTCCCCGAGGAGCACGTCGGCCTCCGCCGGAGCCGAGGTGACCCGCAGGTGCACGGTGGAGGGGACCGCCGGGTCCGCGGGGGCCGTCGACGCCGGGGCCGGGGTCGGGGCGGCCGGAGTCTCGATGGCGACGGAGGGGGTTGGGGAAGGCGATCGGGGAACCAGGACGACGTAGGCGGTCGCCCCCGCTGCCAGCAGCCCTGCCAGGAGGATGGCGCCCCGGACCCACCCCCGCTTCCGGGGACCTCGTGCCGGAGTCTCCACCGGTCCCATCACCGTCTCGACGTCCCGGAGGTCCGTCTTTCGGGGAGGCGGGCGGCGCCCCTCGATGCGCACGATTTCCTGAAAACGCCCCGCCAGAGCGGACTCGCAGCGCCGGATCTCGGCGACCAGGTCCGCCGCCGTCTGGAATCGATCCCCCGGGTCCTTCTGGAGGCAGCGCATCACCAGCGCCTCCACCTCCTCGGGGACCTCCAGGTCCGGCCGGGCCTCGGCCATGGCCGGTGGCGGTTCCTGGACGTGCTGGATCAGGATCGCCAGGGGGTTCTCGGCGTCGAAGGGGGGCCTTCCCGTCATCAGTTCGTAGCCGATCACGCCGATGGCGTAGAGGTCGGCCCGGTGGTCCACCGCCATCGACCGGCACTGCTCCGGGGCCATGTAGCGTGGGGTCCCGAAGATGGTCCCGGCCTGGGTGACCGTGCCCTGGCGCTGGTCGGCCTCCCGCAGTTTCGCGACGCCGAAGTCCAGCACCTTCACGAAATCCGCGTCCTCGCCCACCCGGACCAGGAAGACGTTGTCCGGCTTGAGGTCCCGGTGGACGATGCCCTTCTCGTGAGCCTCCGTGAGCGAGGCGGCGATCTGGCGCATGATGTGCAGGGACCGCCGGACCGACAGGGCCCCCTCCCGCCGGAGGGTCTGCTCCAGGTTGCGGCCCTCCAGGAACTCCATCGCAAAGTAGAGGGTGCCGTCCTCGATCTGGCCGAAGTCGTAGATCCGGATGGTGTTCGGGTGGTTCAGGCGGCTGACCGCCAGGGCCTCGATCTGGAAGCGCTTGATGACCTTCTCGTCGCCGGCCAGTTCCCGGAGCAGCATCTTGACCGCCACCGGACGGTCGATCCCGGTCTGGCGGGCCTTGTAGACGATGCCCATGCCTCCGGCGCCGATCCGGGACTCGATCAGGAAGCGCCCGTGGATCAGGCGCCCGATCATCGGGTCCGTCCCCGGGTCCGGAGTCCCGGGCAGGGACACCGCCGCCACCTGGGCCGCGACCCGGGCCTGGACGTCGCCGGCCTCCATCGAGGTGGGGCGTGCGTCGGAGGGAACGTCCCGGGTGACATCCGGCTGCGTGGGAGCCCCGGACCCTGGGGACGGCGTCGGGCCCCCCTCCGGTCCCTCCCGTGGATCCTCCCACCCCAGCGTGCGATCGTCGGACATCGAGCCCCCTTTCGGAGAGGTCCCGGAACTCGCAGCCCGCCCTCCCGGGCGGCCCCGGGATCCGTGACCATAGGGTAGCACGGCCTCCGGTCGTCCCGCATTGACCCGGGTCGTCGCCTCGGCTAGGATGGCCCCGAATTTCCGCAAGGGCCGCTCCCGACCATCGAGCCTGTGCCGGTGATCGCACGAGAGGCGCCTCGGGGAGGAACCTTGGCACGATCGGTGCGGACAGCCTGTCGCTGGTCCTGGGCGCTGCTGTGCGTCCTGACCGTCGCCGCCCCGGCCGCAGCGGCTCCCTCGACCCGGAAGCCCCTGCGGCCCGCTGCAGCGATGCAATGGGTCACCCCGCCGACCCTCGTGGACCTGGAGTGCCCGGACCGGGAGATTCGCCGCCCCGAGTGGGTCGCCTTCGGCCAGGAACTGGACGGGATGGGACTCGAGGTGCACCGCTCCAAGGGGGCCGCGACGCCCCCTCCTGCCCTCTTGCGGGTCCGCTGCCTGGCCCCCGGAGAAGCGCCGAGCCCCGACCCCGCGATCCGGTCGATCTCCGCCGAGAACCCGGCCCCGGCAATCGAACGCCTCCTGCACGAGGTCCGGGACGCCCTCCGGGGCGAGTCCTTTCCGAGGCCCTCCCGGGTGCTCCTGATGGGCTGGGACGACGGCGAGGTCTCGACGACCCTGCTCCGAGAGGCCTCCTGGATGGCGACCTATGCCCGCCTGATGGCCGATTTCCTGGACCTCCGGCATCTGGTTCGCGTCCCGGACCTCTGGCTGTCGCGCTACGACGCGGTGGTGGTCCTCACGGACCACCTCCCGGCCGCCATCGCCGAGTCCCTGGTGGCAACGCTTCGGCGCTACCTGGAGGCCGGCGGGGCCGTGGTGCTTCCGGGCGGCATCGACGACGACGCCCTCCGGTCCCTGACGGGGGTCGATGGGGCCTCCGGGGAGGCCCCCCTCCGGGCGTGGACCTGCGACCCGGCCTTCCTTCCGGGCGCCGACGGGATGGTCTTCCGGATCCCGGAGGCGGATGCGGACCCGATGCCCCTCTACCGGCTCCCCACGGAGGCGAGGGTGCTCTGTGGCGCCCGGGGGGGACGGGATGCGCCGCTGGCCTTCCGCATCTCGAAGGGACGGGGGACCCTGGTGGCCTGGACCGTCCCCCTGCTGGCGGACAAGTCGGCCCGGGGCTTGCTGCTGCTGTCGCTCATGGAGGCCTCTCCCCTGGTCTCGGCCCTCATGGACATGCACCTGTTCTTCGTGGACGACTGCCCCCTGCCGGCAAGCGGCAGGCCCGTCCAGGTCGAGGCCGGAGCCCCGGAGGTCCCCGACGGGGAGTTCTACCGGGACCGCTGGTGGCCCGACATCCACCGGCTGGTCCAGGACCACTCTCTTCGGCCGACCTTCGCCTTCGTGCTCACCTACGACGATCACATGCCCGACCAGGGGACCCCCGGGACCTACGCCGAGGGCTCCCCGTCCCTGGACCTGGCCCGGGCCATCTCTGCCGCCGGATACGAGGTGGACATCCACGGCTTCAACCACCAGTCCCTGAGCCTCGTGCGCAACGAGTGGAGCGTCGGGTGGAGCGGGATCGGGTCGATGCGGACGGCCCTGGCGATGCTCCGGACCGAGTACCAGCGCGTCTTCGGCAAGGACCGGGTGCCCCGGGCCTATGTGGCCCCCAGCAACTTCGTCCAGCGGGTCGGCAAGGAGGCGCTCCGGCAGGCCTTCCCGGAGGTCGAGGTCCTGTCCACCCAGTACCTGGACGAGGGGCCCATCCTGGGCCAGGAGTTCGGACCGGACCCGGAGGTCCCGGCCCTCTCGAACGTCCCCCGCATCTCGTCGGAGCACTTCCTGGACGGCGACAATGCCCAGGAGGTCCTGGACGCCCTGGTGCTCCCGGGGGTCTTCAGCCACTTCATCCACCCCGACGACCTGCTGGACCCCGAGAGGAGCCGGGGCCGGGACTGGCCCGGAATGGTCCGGGAACTGACCTCCCTGCTGGAGAAGGTGGACCGGGCCCACCCCTGGCTGACCCGGAGGACCGCGGTGGAGGCCTCGCCGCACCTGCGCCAGTGGTGGAAGGCGGGCCTGCGGGTCCTGCGGGAGTCCGACGGCCTGCTGGTTCGCGTCGAGAATCCCCCCGATGGCGGACTGACCTTCTGGGTTCGCCCACCGCGGGACCGGGAGGTCCGGATCCAGGGAAGCTGCGAAGAGGTCTTCCGTTCCCAGGTGGAATCGCGGGTCGTCCTGCGTTCCAACGGAGGCGCATGCGGCATCTTCTGGCGATAGCCGTCGCAGCGGGTCTCGCGCTGCCGGTCCCGGTCTCCCTGGGTCGTCCCCGGGACCCCTTCCCGATCCGGATGGACGGCCGGACCGTGGAGGCCCCACCGGCCGAGAAGGCCCCCGATGCGGCGCCTCGAAAGGATGCCACCCGGGCGTCCGGGACCCGGAGGACGGCTCCCGGCCACCCGTCGCCCGAGCCGCCGCCGCCTCCGGACTGCCCGGCCCTCGCCGGAAAGGCTCGCGAGGCCTTGGACCGGGGACAGGCCGCCGAGGTCCCGGACCTGCTTCGTCCCTGCCTGGACCTTCACCCCGTGGACCCCGAGGTGCGGAAGGTCGTCGCCGAGGCCCTGCTCGCCCTGGACCGTCCGGAAGAGGCCGCAGACCAGTGGGGGGAGGTCCTCAAGGCCGCCCCCCTGGACGACGACACGCGGCTTCGCCTGGCGGACCTGTGGCTGTCGCTGGACCACCCGGACAGCGCCCTGGAACTCTACCAGGAGGTCCGTTCCCGCCGGAGCGAGGATCCGGCACTGATGCGCCGCGTCGGCCTGCTCCTGGTGGACCAGGACCGCCAGGCCGAGGCCATCGACCTGCTGGCCCGCTACCTGCAAATCGTCCCCGGGGATGACGAGGTGGCCCGGACCCTGATGCAACTCTACCGCTGGCAGGACCGCCCCGAGGACGCACGAAGGCTCCTCGAGGCCCGGGTCCGCCAGCGGCCCGACGACCTGGAGGCGCTGCGTCAACTGGCGGCGATGCACCTGGACGACGGTCGGGAGCGGGAGGCCATCGAGGCCTACGAGCGCCTGCTGGCGGCCCTGCCCGACGACCCCCTGGTGATCCGGACCCTGGGCCTGCTCTACGAATGGAACGGGAGACCACGCGACGCCCTGCACCTGTATGACCGACTACTGGAACAACAACCCTTCGACGGGGAGATCCGGGCCCGGGCCCTCTCCCTGTCGTCGGACCTGGGCCTCGGGGCCAGGGCCCGGAGATACGCGACCCTGCTTCGAACCTCGGACCCCCGGTTCCGGGACCTGGCCCGCCAGTCCGTGCTGGCCGACACGGGCCTGGCATCCCACCTCTCGCTGGAGTACACCCTCTTCCACGAGAAGGACCGCCTGTGGTTCCACGGCGTCGGCCCCCGGGGGGCCTGGCAGTTCCGCCCGGAGGCCAGCATCGGGGCGTTCTACCAGTTCCGTTTCCTCCGGGGTCCCTCCAGCGAACCGGACCGGGGCCAACGGACCGTGCTGGGCCATGCCGTCGGGGCCTTTGCCGAGGCCGACCTGACCGCCGTGCAACTCTCCCTCGGGGCCTCCTGGCAGCACTACGACACCGGGTTCGACTCGGGCAACGGCTATCTGGTCGTCTCCCGGGACTTCGACCGGGTCAGCCTCGCGGCGGAGGTCCGCCGGGCCGACGTGATGACCGCCATCGGCGACATCGAGACCCGCATCGTCGCGAACTCCCTGTCCCTCGGCATCGACTCCGAGCCCGTGGACCGGATGATCCTCCACCTGGGCGGATCCTACGGTGTCTGGTCCGACTGGAACCAGCGCTGGAGCGCATCGGCGGCCCTGGGAGTGCGGGTGATGGACTCGCCCCGGCTGGAACTCCTCTACGAGTACGAGGGAGAGGGCTTCCGCTACCCGGGGCGACGCTACGGTCGCATCACCTACTTCGCCCCGGAACACTATCACCTGCATGGGCCCGTGGTGCAGTGGACCCATGCCGTGCGTCCCTGGTTCGCCTACAGCCTCTCGCTGCACCTCTGGCACGCCTGGGGCGAGGGGGACAACGCCCTGCTCCTGCAGGTCGCCCCCCAGGTCACCTTCCGGCCGGGAGGGCGGCACCTCCTCCAGGCCTCCTACCAGCGCACCGACGGCGTCTGGGGCCACGTCGGCGCCCGCTACCAGGACGACCTCCTGACCGTCACCTGGGGCTACGAATTCTAGGGACAGTCACCGAATGACCCGACCCAACCAACTGTTCTTGCAGTTCTTTCGCTGAATCGGAGTGTCCGATCCGCGGCCCGGGGCCCCACGGAGTCCCGGCCCGTGGACGACCCCCGGGACGCAATCACCGCCCCCACTCCAGTTCCCGCTGGGAGAAGGCGCTGTCCGGCAGCCCCTGGTTCACCTGGAAGTCCCGGACCTCCAGTTCAGTCCGGTGCCCGGTCCTCAGGTCAGCCAGCACGACTCGGGAATAGCGCTCGGCGCCGCCGGGGAAGGTCTTCAACTGGCTGCTCTCCATCCGGCGCACCGGGCGGCCCTCCTGGTCCAGGTACTCCACCATCGACTGGTAGAAGGTCCCTTTCTGGACCTTCAGGCGGACCTTCGGGGAACTGCTGCTCATCCCCGGCTTCGGCGTGCACAGCAGCCACCAGGCCTCGCCATCCTCCCGTTCGATCACCCCGTTCCAGGCGTCGGCCCAGGTGATCCCCGCCATGTCCTCGTTGGTGAAGTCGGACCCCGCAAAGGTCTGGTTCATGCTGTGGGGAGCCACCCGGCGCACCTTGCGGAAGGCCGGGAGATAGACATAGACCCGGTCCCGGTCCTCCACCAGCGTGCTCATCCCCTTCATCTCGCCGGAGTGGAAGCGCACCAGGCGCTTCTTCGTGCCCTTCTGCCAGATGGTGAACTCGTACGTCTTCCGGCTCCCGCCTGCGTCCACCACCGTCATGGCCACGTCCATCCGCTGGTCCTGGTAGCCGCTGATGGCCCGGTCCATCCGTTCCAGGATCTCGGCGGCCGTCTGGGCACCGACGCTCCTGGACGCCGCCGACAGGCCCACCATCAGCACCAGCCACGCGACCCTCCAACGCCCCCTGGCCATCCTGTTCCCCCTGCAGTTCCTTGGAGCCTCCCCAGCATTCAAAGGGCGTGCCCGCACGCAACCATGCGGTATCCCGACACAAACAGCGTCACCGGAGGTCGTACCCACCCTCCGCACGTTCGGATTCGCACGGCCCTGGAGCGTCTTCGCACACCCTGGACAACCGGGCCCAGGGTCCCCATCTTCCCCGCCGGCTTCCGTGGAAGGACCCCGCCATGCATGACCCCTCGGACACCAAGGCACCCCACAAGTTCCACGCCTCGGAGGCTGCTCGGCTGCTGGACCCCCGCCGGACCACCGACCTGGCCCCTGCGGCCCTGCTGGACGCGCTGCAGGTCCAGCCCGGGAACCGCATCGCCGACATCGGGTGCGGCAACGGCTTCTGGCTCGAGCACCTGATGGACCTCGCCCCCGAGGGCGTCCGGTTCGAGGCCCTGGACGTCTCCCCGGGAATGCTGCAGGCCCTGGAGCAACGGCTGGCGCACCACCCTCGATGGAAGGACGTGACGGCCCGCCTCTCGGAGGAATCCCGGCTGCCGCTGGCCGACGGCACCGTCGATGCGTCCCTGCTGGCCAACGTCCACCATGAACTGGACGACCGGGTCGCCTTCCTGCGGGAGGTCCTCCGGGTGCTGGTCCCCGGGGGCCGACTGGCGCTGGTGGACTGGGAGGTGCCGCCCGAGGGAGTCGTTCCGGATCGCGGCCCCCCGGTGGACCACCGGGTGTCCCGAGACACTGCCATCCGGGAACTGGAGGAGGCCGGTTTTCAGGACATCGGGTCCATCCCCACCTCCCGGGACTTCCACGGCCTGATCGGCAGGCGTCCTCGGTAGTCCGGGGACTGCCAGGTGCCCTGGCCGCTCCCGAAGCGTCGATGCCTTGGCAGACGTCCCAGGACGAAGGGGCGAAAGGCTAGCGATACTGCCGCGGGGGCAGGCGATCGGGGAAGTCGGCGGGCACCAGCACGTCCTCCTCGGGACGCAACCGGTAGGCCCGTTCCGCCTCCCGGATGACCTCGAACAGGCCGTCCTCGAAGGAGTTGGTGCTGTCCACCGAGAGGTCCTCCCCCCACCGGTTGGTCCGCTGGTTCACGAAGAAATGGCCGCTGTTGCACTCCTGGGTGAACCCCTGGTTCCGAATCTGGAAGACCTGGCATTGCTCGTGTTCGCCCCGGCACTGGGGGTCCACGCAGGTGAACATCCCGCCGTCATCCTTGTAGCAGTTGCAGAAGCGCTCGCCGGTGTCGTTCTTGCGGTAGCAGCACTGGCCGTCGGGGGCCAGCAGCACGAAGCGCGGAGTCCGGCCATAGCCCCAGGTCAGGTTCATCACGGCAGTGATCCCGATGGTGTCCTTGAGGGGCATCCCCACTCCCGGCAGGATCAGACCCAGGGGATAGCGGGTGTCCTGGAACTCCGGGGCGTAGTATCCCGGTGGCAGGTTCACGGCGTACCACCTCCGTTGCCCCAGGATCTCGCTGTAGTAGGACCGGAACTCGATCCGCCCGTCGAAGTCGTAGTCGTCCACCCAGATGGGGTCGGGCATCCGGGCCATCGCCATCGTATAGAGAATCCCGGCCCGGAGCAGCACCTCGCAGCCGTCCCCGACGTGGCCGCCGCTGGCATCCCCCACCTTGCCGTTGGGATCCCCGTATCCCATCACCACCGCATCCCCGATCCCCTTTCGCCCCCAGTCCAGTTCGTCCATGTGGTCCAGCACCTCGAAGCAGGAGTACTGGGGCATCAGGGCCTCGGGGTTTCCGCCGAAGTCCATGTAACGACGCACTTGGAATCCCCGGGCGGCCAGGGCATTCCCCAGGTGCACCATGTGGGTCAGGGCATGGAGGGCATCCCGGATGCCGCCGTCGAAGTAGTACTGGTGGTCCCGGAGCACCTCGTACGGTGCGGTCTGGAAGAAGGTCCGGCTGTCGGCCGCCAGCATGGCCGCCAGATTCGGGTTGAAGTCGAATCGCCCGTTCCCCTCGCCGTAGTCCGCGAACCCGGCCCGGGACTCGGGCACCCCATCGAGCCCGAAGTCGTCGTAAGGTTCCCCCTCGTCGTATTCCCGGTTGCCCTCGGTCCCCAGGGGCTTCAGCAGCAGGTCGAAGTCGTCGTCGTTCGGGTCCTCCCCCTCCTTCCATGCCGGATTCACCCCCACGGTGCATCCCCCGTTGCCGTCCTCCCGGGGGTTCGGGCAGCCGTCGATGCCCCAGTCCTGCCAGCGCTCGGCCATGTTCATGACCAGGGGCTCGCCATAGTCCTTGCGGCCGTTCCGGTTGTAATCCACCGCCAGCACCAGGCTCACGGGGCGGTCGTACTCATGCGTCGGGTCGTAGCGGCCGATCAGGTCCCGGTACTCGGGGTTGGACTTGCCGCAGAGATTCGGGTCGCCCTGGTAGCAGCCCACCGGCGTCTCTCCGTCGCAGAAGCCCACGAGGTCATACTCCCCGTCGGGGTTGTACTCGATGTTGTAGTTGTGCGGCTTGCCCACCCGGACCGGGTTCTGGCAGCGATCCCGGTTGCTCCGCTGCAGTTCCTCGGGAGGCACCCCCGGCGGGAGCAGGGGATGGTCCGGGTTCCAGGAGATGGGGTTCCCGTAGGCAAAGGAGAGGCTCTCCAGCACGTCGTGGTAGAAGTCCCGGTCCCAGTTGCCCCCCTGGTTGTCGTAGTGAAAGTGATTGAAGTCCCAGTAGAACTCCCAGGGCTGGAGGGGGATCTGGTTGCCACAAAAGACCGCCGGGTTGTCCGGGTTGTCGATGTCCGCCAGCACCTCGGGCTGGAGCAGTTGCTCCATCGGGCAGAAGCCGCCACCCATCATGTCCCGCATCACGTGGAACAGGTAGTGGAAGTCCACGTAGCCCCCAAGCCCGCCGGCCGAGTCGAACCACTCGGGGTGGTGCGCCGCGACGGTCAGGGCCATGGCCCCCATCGACATCCCCGCGACGGTCCGGTAGGTGAAGTGCTTGAGGACCATGGGCACGTCTTCGACGGCATCCGCGTCGGCGTCCCCAGGGTCCGATCCCGGGTCAGACGGGGTGTCCGGAGACACGCCGTCCTCGGGCGGAACCCCGGGGTCCTCGTCCGCCGGGGCAACGTCCCGGACCTCTTCCCACGCGTCGGTCGGGATCCGGTCGTCCGAAGTCCCGAGGTCCGAGGCCCCGTCCGGCAGCAGGTCCTGTCCTCCGCCCCCTCCCCCACAGGCCAGCCACCATCCACATGCCACCAACAGCCAACGAGTTCTCACCGGGACCTCCCCTCGCGACGTGCCGATTGCACGTGTCCACTGCCCATTGCCTGGAAGCGAGGAGGGACCCTGGCCTCCTCCCCGCGCCGCCCACGGGTCGCGGTGCACCTGAGCGATTCAAGACGCCAGGGCAACCGCGGGCATTCTAGGGAGGGCGTTGCAGAAAACACAAGCGGCAATGTCTGCGAGATCCCGCGTCATGTGTCGAACCTTGCAGGGATCAGGGCGGTGCTGGTGGACCGGGAGCATTGGAGACGGCCCCGGGGGACTCGGAACGCTCGATGCGATCCAGCCGGATCCGGCCACCCTCGTTGCGGGAGAGGGTCCATGCGCCCGACACCAGGCCTTCCCGCAGCCACGCCAGGTCCTCGGGAATGGGTTCTCCCTGGAAATCCAGCGGAGCCGTCTCGATGGCGCCCTGTTCGGGCTGCAAGAACCGGGGTCGCTTGATCCACTCCCGGAGGGCCCCGGGCTCCTGGGGCCAGGGAGGCGGCGAGAGGTCCAGCAGGTAGACGTCCCCATCCCGGGCATTCGCACCCGGCCGACCATCGGGCAGGCGCAGGACCCCCTCCCCGCGACAGTGACCCGCCAGCACGGTGTAGGTGGTCGCCTGGCCGACGCAGGTCCTGTCCCGGTCCTCGGGGGTGATCAGGGCCTCCATCCCCGCCAGGCGGTCCACCGTGGGGTTTCGCAGCAACTGCACCGCCACGTGCTGGGGACTCCACCAGAGAGTCAGGGGGAGGAGCAGCACCGCCGCGAGGCCCGCCGATCGCCGCAACCGCTCCGGGGAGAGATGATTCGCGTTTTCCAGCGTCGCGCACCCCAGCAGGCCCAGGCACCCCGGGAGGGACCCGTGGATGAAGCCGTTGGAGGTGAACAGCGAGTAGGCGACCTCGAAGACCCCATAGGCCAGGAAGCGGTTCCGACGGAGGACCGGGACCAGGCCCAGGGAGGACAGCAACAGCCCGATCTTGGAGAGGTTCGAGATCGCCATCCAGCCCAGGACCCGAAAGTCCCCGCCCTGGAGATAGGCGGCCGTCCGCCGGCGGGCATAGGGGGCCAGGTGATGCATGAGGGCGCTCTCGGGATGCCAGAGAGCGGGGATCAGCATCGACAGGATGGGGATCGCCGCCATGCCCCAGGCGATCGCCGGAACCCACAGGAGGCGGCGTCGGTGGGCCGGAACCTCGGCCGCCCAGTTCCGACGGGCGTGGTCCGCCGCCCACAGGGCCGCCATCACGGCCTGGGAGGGATGGCTCCAGGAGGCGAGGCCCAGGACCAGTGCGAAGCGCCACCGGGACCCGGTCCGTTCCAGGTGCCAGGCCAGCAGGAACAGCAGCAGGCCCGGCGGGATGAAGTCCCAGGACGACTTGTCCAGCAGCAGGGGATGCACCGCGATGGCCAGGGCCAGCACGGCCAGGGGACCGGCCTCCCGGGGTCTCCAGGCGCTCCAGCCCGTCACCACCAGGCCCGCCGGGGCGGTCCAGAGATACTGGAGGATGGGGATCAGGCCCACGGGCCACAACAGGGGCCCACCGGGCACCAGGACAGGGAAGATCAGGACGAAGAAGGGAAACACCAGGAGCAGCTGGATCCACAGGGACCGGGACAGGAGGGGGTCCTGGAGCCCCGCCCGGACGTCGGCCAGGCGGACCTCGCCCACCTGGTCCACCGCCTGGAGCACGAGTGTCCGGGAGACGCCGAAGGTCCGCTGGAACGACTCGGCGACGACCAGCAGCCCGATGGCCGCCAGGGCGATCCAGAGCCCCCGGACCAGCCTCCCGGGGTCCTCCGTTCCCCCGAACAGTGCCACCAGGGGAAACCACCCGAGCACCGCCACCAGCGTCAGGGCCGTGGCCCCCGAGACCACGTCGGGGCCCCCGGCCCGGGACCCCAGGATCGGGAGGAGAAGCAGGCCGGCGACAAGGCCCACGACCGCCATGGACCGCCAGGGCAGGGACCGATCGGCACCACCGGACCGGGCCCGCGGCAGGGTGATCCAGACTGCCAGCAGACCCGACACCAGGGCCAGGAGGGCCGGCAGGCGAACGGTCGCTGTCAGGATCCAGGATCTCTCCACGGCCCCGGCCTCCGGCGACTGGTCCCCGCCGGAAAGGGTAGCAGGATTCGGCGATGGGCGCGTTGTGGCCCACGGCTCGCGGTGCGCCCCCTACCCTGCGCCTGACTCGCGGCCATGGGGCCGATCCGATCCGGCGGCCTGCCCTGCCGGGTCGGTGGCGCTTCCGAGGTCGTCGGGCAGGACCGCCCAGTGGTTCACGGGCCCGTGACCCCCGCCGAGACCCGGCCCCGACCGGATGGCCTCGACCAGGAAGGCCCGGGACCGACGCACCGCCCCCACCACGTCGCAGCCTCGGGCCAGCCAGGCGGTGATGGCCGCGCTGTAGGTGCATCCCGTGCCGTGGGTGTTCCGATCGCTGAAGCGGGGTCCCGGGAGTTCCAGCAGGTCCGTCCCGTCCCAGAGGAGGTCCACCGAGAGGCGCGGGTCCCCGAACCGGGCATGGCCCCCCTTCAGGAGCACGTATCGAGGCCCCATCGCCCCGATGGCCTCGGCGACCCGCCGCACCGCCTCGGGGCCGTCCATCACCCGCCCGGCCAGCACCTCGGCCTCCGGGACGTTGGGAGTGACGACCAGGGCCAGGGGAAACACCTCCCGGACCAGCGCCTCCACCGCCTCGGGGTCGATCAGGGCGTCTCCCCCCTTCGCCCGCATCACCGGGTCCACCACCAGTGCTGACGCCCCGTGGTCCCGGAGTCCCCGGGCGACCGCCTGGACCACCTCCCGGTCCACCAGCATCCCGGTCTTCACGGCGTCGGCACCGATGTCCCCCAGGCAACTGTCGATCTGCATCCGGACCATGTCCGGGTCCACCCGCTGCCATCCCTGGACGCCCAGCGTGTTTTCCGCCACCACGGCCGTCACGGCCGACTGGCCGAAGACCCCGAACCGGTGGAAGGTCTTCAGGTCCGCCTGGATGCCCGCCCCGCCGCTGCAGTCGGACCCGGCAATGGTCAAGGCCCTGGCGATGCCGTTCATGCGGTCCCCGACCCCTCGTCGTCGTCCGGGGCCAGGGCCGCCTCGTCGAAGAACACGGCCCGTCCCTTGCCGGCCCTCTTGGCCGCGTACATCGCCCGGTCGGCCTGGTGCAGCAGGACGTCGGGGTCCGCGTCGTGGCCGCAGGCGACCACGACCCCGACGCTGGCCCCTACCGTGACGGTCACCCGGGGACGCTCCAGGTCCAGGGGGCTCGCGAGACACCGCTCAAGTTTCTCCAGCCAGGGAGGACGGCCCCCACCATTGCCGCAGTCCCCGACCAGCACGACGAACTCGTCGCCCCCGAGGCGGGCCACCGTGTCCGACCTCCGGAACGTGCGGGCCAGGAGGCCCCCCAGGGCCCGCAGGACCTCGTCCCCCGCCGCGTGGCCGTGGCGATCGTTGACCTCCTTGAATCCGTCCAGGTCCAGCAGCGCCACCGCGAAGGGCCTGCCGCTCCGACCGCTCCGATGAATCATGAGGGACAGGCGGTCCTTCAGGAGCACCCGGTTGGGGAGCCCGGTCAGGGAGTCGTGGGTCGCCAGCCAGGCCATCCGCTCCTCTGCCTGGCGACGAAGGGTGACGTCCCGCCCCACGGACTGGTATTCCACCACCCGGCCTTCCCGGTCGAAGATGGCCCGGTCCACCCACTGGATCCAGGCGATGGTCCCGTCCCCGCGAACCACCCGGTGCTCGATCTCCCCGACCGGGGCCTCCGGCGTCAACGCCGCCAGGTGACGGCGCCGCCGACGCCGATCCCGGGAATGGACCAGTCCCATCGCCGGCTGCCCCAGCAGTTCCTCGGGCCGATGGTGAAACAGGCGACAGAACGGGTCGTTCACGAACATCAGGCGGCCCGCCGTGTCGTAGCGGCAGATGGCCTCCACCTGGTCCTCCAGCACCCGCCGGGCCAGGATCCCGGCGTTCGGTTCCTCGGGTTTCGCTCCGGTCTTGTTCCCCTGCCCGAACCCCTCCCGGGGTCCAATGGCCCTGCGGGCCAGCAGCGTGAGGGTCACCAGCGTGCCAAAGGTCTCCACCACCCGGTGGTCCGGCGCGGGTTGCCCCGGCCCCAGGAGCAACGCCAGGGTTCCCAGAAACTGGGAACCCCGCCCGAGGCCCAGCAGCCAGCAGTGGGAGATGCCCATCCGGGTCTCCAGCAGCCGGGCCTTCTCCTGATCGAGGGCGCCGAAGGTCAGTTCGAACAGGCCCCCGGGCATTGGCATCAGCACCGGGAGAGAGACCGTCCTCCAGGGGAATTTCTCTGGAATCGGGAGCATGCCCCCGGGACACGAGGTCTGGAACAGGCGGATGGCCTCCGAGAGCCCTTCCCCCGCCCCGGCGACGCACTCCACCTGGAGGGCGCCGCGTTCCCGGCGAAAGGAGGAGAAGACGACAAAGCCACCCTCCAGGTGGTCCCGGAGCATCTGGGCGACCGACGCGTGGATGTCCTGGCGGGTCAAGGCGTGGTTCCCCAACACCAGCGCCGCATCGGCCAGGAACTCCAGCGACTGGTCCGAGGACCTGGAAACGCCCTCCTGGATCCGAGGCATCGAAAACATGCGGTCCTTTCCTTGTTCTTCTGGTCTTCCCTATCGGCCTGCTGAGAGCCGGAGTGTAGTCTCCTGGGAGCCGATCGCCAAGTCCCGGGTCGTCCCCCCCCCCGGACGTCCCATCGTCGTTGACGCGGGACGAGGGGAAGGCTAGATTCGGCGCCATGAGTTGGACCACGCAGGTTCGGGGCCGCCACTTCACCTTCCGGGAGATCCGGGAGGTCCTGGCGAAGGCCAACGAACGAAAGTCCGGGGATGAACTGGCGGGAATCGCCGCGGCGAACGATACCGAGCGAGTGGCCGCCCGACAGGTCCTGGCCGAGATGCGCCTCCGGGACATCCGGGAACACCCCGCGGTTCCCTACGAACAGGACGAGGTCACCCGGGTGATCCAGGACGACCTGGACGAGGGGGTCTTCGGGTCCGTCCGGGACTGGACCGTGGCCCAGTTGCGGGAGCACATCCTGTCGGCGGCCACCACCGGGGCGGACCTGCTGGCACTCGGCCGGGGTCTCCCCAGCGAGGTCATTGCCGCCGTGGCGAAATTGATGACGAACCTGGACCTGGTGACCGCCGCGGCGAAGATCCGGGTCGTGACCCACGCCAACGCCACGCTGGGACTCCCCGGGAGGCACTCGGTGCGCCTCCAGCCGAACCACACCACCGACGACCCCGACGGCATCCTGGCCTCGACCATGGAAGGGCTCGCCTGGGGGTCCGGGGACGCCCTGATCGGGGTGAACCCCGTCACCGACACCGTGGAGGCGACCCGGGCGATCCTCGAGACGCTGCACGACTTCACCCGCTCGCGCGGCATTCCCACGCAGCACTGCTGCCTGGCCCACGTCACCACGCAGATGGAGGCCCTGCGCCGAGGCTGCCCGATGGACGTGATGTTCCAGAGTCTCGCGGGGTCCGAGGTGTCCTGCCGGGCCTTCGGGATCAACCGGGCCATCCTGGACGAGGCGGCGGCGATGATCGCCGAGAAGGGGACCTCCGCGGGCCCCCACCGCATGTACTTCGAGACGGGACAGGGGTCGGAACTCTCCAGCGGGGGGCACCACGGATCCGATCAGGTGGTGATGGAGGCCCGGTGCTACGGCCTGGCACGGCACTACCGTCCCTACATGGTGAACACCGTGGTGGGGTTCATCGGTCCCGAGTATCTCTTCGATGGGAAGCAGGTCGCCCGGGCGGGTCTGGAAGACCACTTCATGGGGAAACTGCACGGCCTGCCGATGGGCATCGATGTCTGCTACACGAACCACATGGAGGCGGACCAGAACGACCTGGAAAACCTGGCCATCCTGATGGCGACGGCGGGGGCCAACTTCTTCATGGGGCTCCCGATGGGGGACGACGTGATGCTCAACTACCAGTCCACGTCGTTCCACGACAACGCGGCGATCCGGCAGTTGCTGGGGCTGCGGCCGACTCCGGAGTTCGAGGCCTGGATGGAGCGGATGGGGCTGATGCAGGACGGTCGGTTGACCTCCCTGGCGGGGGACATTCGCGTCTTCCTGTGAGGGGCACGGAATGGACGAGCGGGAACTGCGGGAGGTGATCCGGGCGGCGGTGGTCCGCACGCTGGGGGGCCGGGAAGACCCCGCGACAGCGGAACCGTCCCGTCCCGCGCCCCGGCCGGCGGCGCCGGAGGACGTCACGCTGGCGAAGCGGGCAGCCCTGTGGATGGGAGCCCCGCTGCCCCCGCCTCCCATCCTGGGTCGCTGGCAGCCCCGGGGGGGCCGGGACTTCTACCTGGCCAGGACCCCGGCCCGCCTGGGGGTCGGTTCGGCCGGGGTCCGATACCGCACCGACACCATTCTGCGGTTCCAGGAGGACCACGCGGCGGCCCGGGATGCCGTGGCCTCCACCGTGGACCCCCAGGTGGCGGCCTCCCTGGGCCTCGTGTCCCTCCAGTCGGCGGCGAAGGACCGGGCCACGTTCCTCCGGCGGCCGGACCTGGGGCGACGCCTCTCCGACGCCTCTCGGGAGGTCGTACAGAAGCAAGGCATCCGAGGTCCCCAGGTGCAGATCGTCGCGGTGGACGGCCTGTCGGCCCAGGCCCTGAACACCAACCTGCCGCTGCTGGTGCCGCCCCTGACCACGATCTTGAGTCGGGCCGGTGTCCGGCTCGGGACCCCCTTCGTGGTGTCCCTGGGCCGGGTGGTGGTCGCTGACGAGGTGGCGCGCCTGACCGGGGCCGAGGTCCTGTGCCTGCTGGTGGGGGAGAGGCCGGGCCTGAAGACCGCCGAGTCGATGGGCGCCTATGTGACCTACATGAAGGTCCGCCAGTTCAACGAGGCGATGCGGACCGTGATCAGCAACATCCACGCCGGTGGGCTTCCGCCGGCCGAGGCCGCCGTCCAGGTGGCCGAAACGGTGCTCCGGGCACTCCGGGAGAAGCGGACCGGGGTCGAGGTCTCCTAGGGACCCAGGCGGGATCGGGACATGATCGGAATGCCCATCAAACCCCGGGTGCTGGCCCTCCGGACGATTCCCCAGGTGGCACCGGACCTCCATCGGGACCTGCGGCTGGCGCCGGAGCACCAGAGCCTCGGGCTGCTGACCTGCACCAGCGACGATGCCCTCTATGCGAGCCTCGACGAGGCGACCAAGGCCGCCGAGGTGGACGTGGTCTATGCCAGGTCCTTCTATGCCGGGGCCTCCCACGCCTCGGGTCCCCTGTCGGGGGAGGTCATTGGCGTGCTGGCGGCCCGGGACCCGGAGACGGTGGCCAGCGGGATCGCGGCCTGCCTGCGGTACCTGGACCGGAAGGCCTGGTTCTACAGCGCCGACGAGGATGGACGCCTGGCCTTCTTCCCGCACGTGATCCCGGCCGTGGGACGCTACCTGGCCCGGGTGGCCGGCGTGGATCCCGGGACCCCGATGGCCTACCTCATCGCCCCGCCGCTGGAGGCGACGATGGGCCTGGATGCGGCGCTCAAGGCCGCCGAGGTGACCCTGCGGACCTTCTACGCCCCCCCCAGCGAGACCAACTTCGCTGGAGGCCTGCTGACCGGGACCATCGAGGCGGTCGAGGCCGCCGCCCGGGCCTTCCAGGAGACCGTGCTGGACCTGGCCCGGCAGCCCCGGCGCCTGGAACCGTCCCAGGGCCTGGAGGAGGTCTGGAGCCGTCTGGCGAATCGCAGAGAGAAGCCCCGAGGAGACCGGGAGGATGCGCCCTATCGGTTGCTGGAAAACGACGTGGGGCTCGAATCGAAGCCCGACGGCTACACCCACCTCTTCGACAACCAGTCCCTGGTCCCCAAGGGGCACCCGGTGATCCGGTTCCGGGGGGCCCTGGACCTGTTGCAGGCCCACGTGCTGGACGCCCAGATCGCCGCGATGGACGAAGGGATGGATGGTCTGGTCCGGGACCTGGACGACGTCCTCGAATACCTGCGGAAGGTGATGGCCGCCGAGGTGGCCGGAAGGCCCATGCCTCGGCCGGTGATCGCCGGCTTCGACCCCGAGGAACTGCACCGGATGTCCCATCAGACCTCCCGCTTCCTGAACGTGGGGTGGGTGCTGCCCAGGGCCTCGATGGGCCGGACCGTCGTGAAACTGAACCTCCTCCGGGCCTCCTGTCGGCAGGTGGAGATCGTGGCCCACGACGCCTTTGCCCAGGGCGAGTCCCACCTCTCCCCGGAGGCCCGCCGGGAACTTCTGCACGGCCTGAACCGCCTCTCGAATGCCCTCTACGTGCTGGTCTGCCGGGCTGTGGCGCTGGCGGAGTCCCGTCGTAGGGGACCGGCGTCATGACCCCTCCCGGTGGGCCCCGGACAACCCGTCTCCAGGAGACCGGACCCGATGACCACACCCCGTCCTGAGATCCGGTTCGACGGTCCCCGGGATGCCCCTCGGGTCGTCATCCTGACCCACGGCGCCGGAAACCCCGTCGATTCCCCGTTCCTGGAGGCCATCGCCGGGGGCATCGCCGCCGGCGGCCTCACGGTCGCCCGGTTCGAGTTCCCCTACATGGCCCGCCAGCGACTGGACGGGATTCGGCGCCCCCCGGACCCGCTGCCGGTGCTCCGGGAGACCTGGCTGGCGGTCATTGACGAACTGGGCCCGCCGGAACGCCTGATCATCGGCGGCAAGTCGATGGGCGGGCGGATCGCGAGCCTGGTGGCCGATGCGGCCCGGGTCCGGGGACTGCTGTGCCTCGGCTATCCGTTCCACGCCCCGGGGCGGCCGGACCGACTGCGCATCGAACACCTCCAGGCCCTGGAGACCCCCGCCCTGATCGTCCAGGGGGAGCGGGACCCCTACGGGTCCCGGGAGGAGGTGGAGGCCCTGCCCCTCTCCCCGGCCGTCCGCTGGCACTGGATCACCCTGGGGGATCACTCCTTCCAGCCGCCCCGGAACTCCGGGCGATCCCACGATGCCTGCCTGCAGGAGGCCGTGGAGGCCTCGCTGGCCTTCCTGCGATCCCTCTGAACCGGGGTCAGCGCGGAGCCAGGCAGTAGGAGGTGCCCCCCTCGGACAGGGGGCGGCACACCAGCGGCTTGCACTCCGTGTCCTCACGACAGGTCTTGAGCACGCAGACCTGGAGGTCCCCGAGGTCGGCGCACCGGAGCCACGAGGGGCAGGGACAGTCGAAGAGACAGACGTTCGGGACGGTCTCCTTGCACGACAGGGTCAGTCCCGACCGCCCCAGCAGCGTGCAGCGCTCGTGGCCCAGGTCGTAGGGGTCGCATCCGGCGCACTGTCCTCCGGGAAAGTCGTGGTTGCACCAGGCCTGGGGCCCGAAGACGGCCTGGCACTCAGCGTCCTCCCGGCACTGGGTCCAGGGTTCCAGCGTCTCCGCCGGCCCGCCTCCCGAGTCCTCGGGCGCGTCGTTTCCGGGGTCCGCAAGGAGGTCCGCCTGCGGTCCATCGGGTGCCTCGTCGGCGGAAGGGACATCCGGAACCCCTGGGTCCGACGAGTCCACGCCAGGGTCGTTTCCAGATCCCCGGTCCTCGGCCGGACCATCCGGTCCACCGGGGACGTCCGCCTGGAAATCAAGACCCGGGTCTTCCCTCTCCTCCCCGGGGATCTCGGGGCCCCCGGAACCCGGATCCCGGAAGACGTCCCCAGGGGCCGGAGCATCCTCCGGAATCGAGATGTCCCCTGATCCGGGGCCTTCCGGACCCGGGTCCAACGATGGGCCGGCGGCCGTCCCGCAGGCGAGCATCCCCGCCACTCCGATCCCGATCCACCATCCGGACCTGGTCATGACTCCCCCCTTGTCGAGCCCCGATCGGGCCCGTCGTCGAGCCCGGCGAAGTATCCTGGCCCCGCGGCCGGCGGTCAATGCGGGAGGTTCCTCCAGGCCGGTGACGGCGCCCCCCGGAAGGCCGGGTCAATGGCTGCCGTAGTACTCCCCGGGCCGGACCTTGCCCCGGAATACCCTGTACACGACGATGGTGTAGCCCACCACGAGGGGCATCCCCACCAGGGCGATCACCAGCATCGTCCCCAGCGTCCGCTGGGAGGACGAGGCGTTGTGGATCGTCAGGGACGCCCCGGCGAGATCCAGGGAGGAGGGCACCAGCCGCGGGAAGAGGCCCACCGCCGCGAGGCCGTTCTGGGCCGCGATGGCCAGGCCGGAAGCCAGGAACGCCACGCCGTATCGACCGGCCCGAACCGCCAGGGGGATGCCGATCATCCCCGCCATCGCCGCCAGGACCGCAAGCCACCAGAGGGGGTTGGTGGTCACGCCCTCGAAGAGATGGGGGGACCGCCAGGCCGAGACCCCGGTTGCCAGCACCCACAGCCCCAGCCACGACAGCCACAACCACGGCGCCTTCCGGGCCGCCGACGCCGCCGCCTCGCCGTGGGCCTTGTGGGCCATGTAGAGGGCCCCATGGGTCAGGAACATCGCCAGCCCCAGGACACCCACCAGCAGGGCTTCGGGATTCAGCAGCCCCAGAAACGACCCCTGCCACGCGAACCCCTCGGCGGTCTTCGTCACCGGGACTCCCCGGAGCACGTTCCCGACGGCCACCCCGTACAGGAGTGCCGGTACCAGGCTCCCGACCCCGAAGGCCCGATCCCAGAAGGTCCGCCAGCCCGGCGAGTCCACCTGATTGCGGAACTTGAACGACACGCCTCGGAACATCAGGGCCGCCAGCAGCAGCATCAGGGCCAGGTAGAACCCGCTGAAGACCGTCGCATAGACCGGCGGGAAGGCCGCGAAGAGGGCCCCCCCGGCCGTCAACAGCCAGACCTCGTTGCCGTCCCAGACCGGGGCGATCACCTCCATGTGCTGCCCCCGCCGATCCGGGTCCCGTTCCAGCAACGACAAGGCGCCGATGCCCAGGTCGAATCCATCCAGCACCGCATAGCCCACCACCAGGACCAGGAACAGCACGAACCAGATCGTCTGCAGCGTGGCGAGGTCCATCATGGCACCTCCTGGACCGACTCCGGTCCCCTGGCGACCTGCCGGTTCAGCAGGAACAGGTACAACCCGATCAGCAGAGCACCGATGCCCCCCAACAGGACAATCGAGAAGACCAGTTCCGGGACCCCCACGGTGACGCTGTAGGCATCGGCGGTCCGGAGCAGTCGGTACACGGCCCAGGGCTGGCGCCCGACCTCGGCGGCCACCCAGCCGAACTGGCAGGCCACGAGCGGCAGGGGAGCCGACGCGACCAGCAGCCACTGGTACCAGCGGGTCCCGTCCAGGCGTCCCCGCCACCAGAGAAAGGCCCCCAGGGCCATCATCCCGATGAACCACATGCCCAGGATCACCATGTTGTGGAAACTCACGAAGGTCATCCAGAGCGGCGGGATCTCGTTGGCCGGGAACCGATCGATTCCCTGGATCTCGGCTTCCGGATCCCCGAAGGCCATCCAGGATGTCAGGCTCGGGATCTCGATCTTCGCCTTGAGGGTCGGCGGCTCCCGGTGGGGAAGGGCGAAGAGGACGAGGGGGGCCCCGGTCTGGGTCTCGTACAGGCCTTCGATGGCGGCGAACTTCTCGGGCTGGGTCCGGGCCACCTGCCGGGCGTGTTCGTGGCCCGTGGGGAAGACGGCCAGCACCGCGAAGAGGAGCCCCGCGGCGATGCCGACGCGCAGCGTCCGGGCCGCCACCTCCCCGCCCTGCTCCCGGATCCGCCAGAGGGCCGCGATGCCCGCCATCGCGAAGGCCCCGGCGATCAGGGCCGCGTCCATCGTGTGGAAGAACCGCACCCACATCGAGGGATTGAACACCGCCTCCGAGAAGGAGGTCAGCACCGCCCTGCCCTCCCGGACCTCGAACCCCGCGGGGGTCTGCTGCCACGAGTTCGCGACCAGGATCCAGAAGGCAGACAGCGTGGCACCCACGGCGACCATCAGGATCGAGAACCAGTGCAGGCCCCGGGAGACCCGTCCCCGGCCAAACAGGTAGAGTCCCAGGAAGACCGATTCCAGGAAGAAGGCGAAGACCCCCTCGGCGGCCAGGGGAGCCCCGAAGATGTCCCCGACGAAGGTGGAGTAGCGGCTCCAGTTGGTCCCGAACTGGAACTCCATCACGATGCCGGTCGCCACCCCCACCCCGAAGGTGAGGGCCAGGACCTTGCCGAAGAAGCGCCCGGCGGACTCCCAGACCGGGTCCCGGCGCCTCCAGGCCAGGCCCTCGACCACGACCAGCAGCCAGGCCAGGCCGATGGACAGGGGCGGGAACAGGAAGTGGATCCCGATCGTGAGCGCGAACTGGATTCTGGCCAACCACTCCGCATCCATGGGGCCCTCCCGTCAGATTCCATACAAATCTGGTCCGGGTTTATCCGAAGCGATCCACCAAAGTCAATTCCCGAAGTTCCTGCGGACCTGTCAAACCGGGGTCTTCCCCACGAATTTCTGCTTCGGACGGCCCCCGGGAAACCGGCTGACGGGCGGGCCCCAGCCCGTCCCGTCACCTCCCGGCGGGCCCCCGATTCGGCTGGCCCCGGGCGCGGCGACCGCCACGGACCACAAGGCGAATGTCCTGGAGGAACCTGGACCTGGAGGACCTCGGTCCGACGGGGGCGCCCAGGCCCCCCGGGGCCTTGACCTCCGGGCCGGTCCAGGGGAAGGTTGCACTGTCCCTCGACGTGGGATCGATCCATGACCGACCGCCAGGAACCCAGTCTTCAGGAACGCTACGCGCCAGAGGGGGTCTGTTTCGGCTGCGGGCCGGCCAATCCAAGGGGGCTGCACATCCGGAGCATCCCGCGGGGAGACGAGGTCGTCTGCGAGTTTGCCCCGGAGCCGTTCCACGAGGCCTTCGAGGGCTTCCTGAACGGCGGCATCATCGGCACCTTGATGGACTGCCACATGAACTGGACCGCCGCGTGGCACCTCATGCAACGGGACGGGCGGGAACGGCCGCCCACCACAGTGACCCTGGAGTTCCAGGTCCACCTGCGGCGACCGACGCCCGCCCGGCAGGGACCGGTGACCCTGGTGGCCCGGGTGGTCGAGGCCCGGCCCGACCGGGCCACCGTCGAGTGCGACCTCTGGGCCGCCGGCCAGAGGACCGCCACGGGCCGGGGAACCTTCGTGGCCGTGGGTCCGGAACACGCCGCCTTTGGCCGCTGGTGAACGCCACCGGGAGCCGACCATGAGGGTCCATCGATGGATTCCGTTCTGCCTTCCCTGGCTGGCCGGGTCGCCGGGCTGCCGCGAGACGGGCTCCCCGGAGGAACCAGCGCCCCTCGAGGCCCCCGCTGCGCTGGACTTCCAGTCCTGGGACCCGTCCTTCCATCGGCTCCAGGAGGTCCTCCTGAACGGGACCTGGGCCTTCGACCGGGACCCCGACGGGACCGGGGAGGTCGGGGGCTGGCACCTGCCGGAGAACGTCCAGCGGCTGCAGCAGACCATCGAAGTGCCCTATCCCTGGGGGTCGGCCCTCTCGGGACAGGGGTCCCGCCCACCGGAGGGAGGAAGCCTCCAGGGGGGAACCGAGGCGATCCGCCGAACCTGGCGTGGAAAGGCCTGGTATGCCCGCCGGGTCGAGGTCCCCGCGGACTGGAGCCCGGTCGGGACGTCCCTGGTGCGGTTCGGGGCAGTGGACTGGCGGTGCCGGGTCTTCGTGGACGGGGTCCTGGCGGGGAGCCATGAAGGGGGATACGACCCCTTCGAGATCGACGTGACTCGATGGGCGCGTCCCGGAGGATCGTTCCACCTCGTCCTCGAGGTCGAGGACCGCTGCGACGAGGATCCTGCCTCCCTGACCGGCAAGCAGGGCGGCGCCTGGTACTCCTGCGCCGGGGGTATCTGGCAGGACGTCGCCCTGTCCTGGCGCCCCGACACCTGGCTGTCACGGATCGTCCAGGAGCCCGCCACGGCCCCGGGCAAGGTGGACTTGCGGGGTCTGGTGACGGGCGCCCCCGGCCCCATCACGGTCCGACTGGCCTGGCGTTGCCTGGATGCCTGCCCCGTGCCGTGCGCAGGTCAGATCGGGACGTCGGCAACCCTGGAACCGGCACCCGATGGGCCCGGAACGGGAGAGGTCGTTCTGTCCCTGACGCTGCCCCCGGAGGACGAGTGGGACCCCGACTCGCCGTGCCTGGCGACCTGGCGCATCGAGGTCTCGTCGGCCTCGGGAACCGACCGGGTGGAGGGCTACCTCGGGACCCGGCGCCTGTCCCGACGATCGATTCCGGCGTCGGGAGACCGGACCCTCCCGCCTGCAGCGGACGTCCTGTGGATCAACGACCGCCCCCTCTACGTCAGGGCGGTCCTGGACCAGGCATGGGACCCCGACGGACTCCTCGCCGCCGCGAGCCTGGATCGCCGCAGGTCGGACATGCGGGCCCTCCTGGATGCGGGATTCAACGCGGTGCGCCTGCACCTGAAGCCCGAGGAGCCCCGGGTGCTGGCCCTGGCCGATTCCCTGGGGATCGGGGTGATCGCCGACCTGCCCTCCCCGCCCCCGACGGCCGGGGCCCTCCCGGACGCCCCCTGGGTCCCGGCCTGGGATCGCCTCTGGCAGGCGATGCTGGACCGGGACCGCAACCACCCCTCCATCCTCTGGTGGACCCTCTTCAACGAGGCCTGGGGGTTGATGGATCCCCCCTTCTGGTCCGGCGACGAAGGCATCGGTTTTCTGCGGGATCGCGTGGCGAGGGCTCGGGAACAGGACCCGACCCGTCCGGTCGAGGACAACTCCGCCACCCTGACCGACGGTCACGTGGACTCGGACCTGGCCACCTGGCACTTCTACTCCGCTTCGATCCCCTTCTGGAAGGACCTGCTGGACCTGCTGGAGGGAGCGATGACCTACGGGGGGGAGGGCCTCCGGAGGGGCGGCGGCACCTGGGCGGGCGAGCCCTTCCTGAACACCGAGTTCGGGGGCCTTGGGGCCGACGACACCCGGGGGGACCACGGGTGGTTGTTCCACGGCATCCTCAACGTCCTCCGATCGAGCCCCTCGCTGTCGGGCTACGTCTTCACCGAGGCCTACGACGTCGAATGGGAGCACAACGGCCTGCGGACCTTCGACCGGCGGCCCAAGGACTTCGGCCTGGACGAACTGGGGCTCTCCCTCCGGGACCTCTTCGGCGACCCCTATCTGGTCCTGGGCCAGGAACCGGGCCTCGTGGGGGCACCCGCCAGTCCTTTCACCGTCCCGGTGGCCTTCTCGACGCTCCGGGAGACGCGGATTGACCGGGTGACCTTCCGGATCCGGAGCCGCGACGACAGCCGGGAGGTCCAGACCTGGGAGGTCGCCGGGGACCTCTGTGGACCGGGGGTGACGCCGCTGGAGTCGGCCACCGGCTCCTTTCCCGAGGGCCGTGGAATCCACGTGCTGGAGGCCGAGGCCTGGTCCTCCGGGGCCGTCGTGGCCCGCAATGCCCTCTATCTGGTATCCGACGGCGGGGACCCGCTCCCGGAGACGGGGCACCTGTTCCTGAACCCGTGGAACACCTGGGTCGAGGGCGTCGGGGGCTGCATGGCCAGCGCCTGCTGGTGCGAGGGGTTCTGCGCGATCCATTTCTCCCTGTGGGACCTGGGTGGGATCCGGGAACGAAGCGGCCGGTTCCGCCTCACCGGCGAGTTCTCTGCCTACGACCCCCGGATGTCCCAGACCGGATCGAAAGACCTGGAGGGGGCACGGATGGAGGCCTGGTGGAACGGGCAACGGGTCGCCACGGGGGACCTGCCCCCGGCCCGGAACGACCACCGGGGCGTCCTGTCGTGGATCCACGCCGCCAGCACCCTGAAGGGGGCCTACGGGGAGGTCCAGACCCTGGACCTGGGCTCCCAGACCATCCAGGAAGGCGGGGATCTTGCGTTGAAGGGAACGGGAGGGGGGCTGATGGTCTTCTTCTCCCGGGGGGGCCGTCACCTGCTCCCCCTCGAGGTGTCCAGCGTGGCCCCCTGAGGCTGGCCGAGGTGTCCATGACGCGACGAGTCCTGGCCCTGGTCCTCGCAATCGGGTGGATTCCCTGTTGCGGGTCTCCCGCTGGTTCTCCGGAACCGGACCCCGGTGTCGCGGATCCCTCCCCGGACCCGGGATCACCGGAGGCCGCCGATGTCCCCGAAGGGGAGGACCCCGTTCCCACCCTGGATGGAACCGATGCCGCGGGCCCCGATCTGCCGGCCACGGGCCGGGAGCCAGTGCTCCTCCTCGAGACCCAGGTTCCCGACGACCTGGGGGTCTTCGAGGGCGATCCCCGGTTGCCCCTGGACCCCCGAGGAGGCTTCCTGCGCCCTCTCCAGGTCTCTCCGTGCGGGACCCTGGCCTGGGTCTTCCGGAATCTGATGCCTCGACCCGACGGGACCTGGGACTACAGCCTGGTCCTCCAGGAGGCTCGCCCCTGGGACTCGGCACCGGGTCCCCGCTGGTACCTGGCCAGCGCGGTCGGCCAGACCCTTCCGCCGCCGATCGCCGCCTGGATCACCTTCTCCGAGGGGACCTGCGAGCCTCGGGTCTGGCGCCTCTCCGACGAGGAACCCCGGCTGATCCAGTGGGTGCCCCGACCGGACGGGACGATGGCCCCGGCTCCGGTGCTGTGGGACCTCCAGACGCCCCTGGGAGCGGACCCGGTCCGGCTGGACCCGGTTTCGATCGGAGAGGACCGGGGCGGAGGACTGGACCTGCTGGTCCGGGCGGACCTGGGAACCCAGGGCACCCCCCTGGTCCACCTGCGCCTCGTGCAGGGGGCCTGGACCGTGACTCGGGTGCCTCCGGCACCGTTCCTCTCGGACCTCGATCGCGCATCCTTCGCCTTTGGCTCCGACGGTTCGCTGCATGTCGTCGTGGTCCAGGACGACGGGCTGACCTGGGCGGCGATGACCGACCATGCCTGGCAGACGGAGCAGGCCCTCCCGAAGACCGAGGACGGGGTCCTGCTGGACCAGGCCCACCTGGCCCTGGGGTCCTACGACATGCCCCTGCTGGCCCACCGACACGTCGAGGTGCTGGACCAGGGCCTCTGGCAATTCCTTCGGCTGGACCTGGCCTGGCGCCCCTCGGGGTCGACCTGGCGGCGGGAGACGGTGGCGGACCGCAACGGCATCTGGCGCGGAGACACCGACCGCTGGACCGGTGGAGCCCCTCGCATCCTGACCACCGCCTCGGGTCGCTGGGCGGTCTCGTGGCTCGACCTGGCCCGCCTGCCTGGGGCCGGGGCCAATGGCGCATCGGCGGGAGGTCCTCGCCTGGCGGTCCGCAAGGACGACGGGTGGACCATCCGGGAGATCCTTCCCCGATCCCCTGCCCGGTTCCCCCCGTCGCGATTCGACGTGGCAGAGGCCGTCGCGGCGGACCTGGACTCCCAGGCAAGATTCTTCGGCGCCCTGGTGCTGGAGCGGGAACGACCCGAGGGCCTCCCGCCGGGAACCCCGGGAACGGCCTGGTGGCGCCTGTGGCTGGTCCGGGATTCCCTCTGAGAACCGATCGCCGTTCCCGGTGGCACCCCAGCCCCGAATCAGGCGGGCTGTGGCGCCCTGCGGTTCCGCAGCAGACCAGCCCACTGCCGAAGGTCCCAGACGGGGCCCGCCAGGAACGACAGGGGGTCGTCGGCAAAGGCCGGGCGGTTCTTTTCGAAGACCCCGTGGCCCACCAGGTTCATCGCCCAGCCCACCGCAAAGGCCCCGTTGGAGACCCACCAGGGGACCGTGTATCGGGGCGAGGCCAGCAGCCCCACCGCCCCGCCCAGAATCAGCGGGATGCCGGCCATGTGCAGCATCCGGTTCGTGGGATGCCGGTGCGTCGCCTCGTAGAAGGCGACGGCCTCTCGCCACCGTTCCCCCAGGCCGCCCGAGAAGTCCGGATGGGCCTCCCGCCAGGCCTTCTCGATCTCCATCACCCCCTTGCCGAAGAGGCCCAGGCCGACCGCCTTGCTGCCGCCGCAGAGGGCGATCATCCCTGCCCCGGCCATCGCCGCCCCCCGCTCCCGACCCGGGGCCAGCCAGTTCCACGGAATGCCTGCCATCTTCTTCCCTCCTGGAGCCACCCAAGAATCCCGAATTTCCAGGTCTTCAGCCCGAATCAGGTCCCCCCCGCGTCCACCGGAAGGGGGTCCAGCCGGCTTCCGTCCAGACTCACCAGTCGATGGTAGTGGATGCTGTACAGGTGCCGAGGCTTCTCTGGACTGCCCGAGATGGCCTTCACGTCCGCCAGGTAGAGGACGTGGTCCCCGGTCTCGATGAACCGGACCACCTGACACTCGAAGACCACCGTCGCCCCCTCGACCCGCGGCGGCCGCACCTCGAGGGAAGGCACCTGCCGGAGGCCCGACCGGGCGAACTTGTCCCCCTCCCGACCGCTCACCGTCCCGCAGACCCAGGCACCCCGGGCCTGCTCCTCCGAGGGCAGGTTCAACGTGAACTCCGGCACCTCGTCGAGGCACTCGCGGCTGAACTGCCCCCGCCCGACCGAGATGGCGACCTGGGGAGGATTCCAGGACACGATGGTCCACCAGCCGATGCCCATCAGGTTCGCCTGACCCGAGGCGCCCATCGTGCAGAGCAGGGCGAAGGGATGCGGGGACGCGAGCCTGATCGCCTCGTCCCAGGTGAGGGTCGTCATGGGAGGCCTCCCGAACGGCTCCCCTGACGCTAGCGCAGGCGCGACGCCGGGACAAGATCCGGGGGTTCGCCGTCCCGTCGCAAGAGGTCCTCGCCGCGCCGGAGAACCGGTGGGCGAGATGGCCCGCAACGCGTTACAATGAGACCCGTCCATGAACAGGAGGGTCGGCTCCATGAAGGGACGATCCACGATGGGCCTCGTCTGTCTCGTGATGGCCTCCTGCACCACGAAGGTCCAGCCGTTCCCCGAACTCCCGCCGGGCCTGGATGCGGCGCCGGAGGCGGCCCCGGATGGTGCGGCGTCGGACCCGGCGACGGATGCCCCGCCTCTGGCCGACGGGATCGCCGAGGACACGAACCGGGATCCCGCTCCCGAGGCAGCGGACCCCGGTGGTCCCGAGGAGGTCCCGGGCCTCCCTGACGGCATCCTCGACGGGACGGTGGACATCGGGACCGATGGGCCCCGGGAAGACACGGCGTCCGACGCCTGCGAACCCGTCTCCTGCGGCCTCTGGTGCGAGTTCGGCTTCGCCCAGGACGCCCAGGGATGCCCCATCTGTGCCTGCCGGGACTGCGCCCAGGACGACGACTGCAACGGGAGGCTTGCGGGATGCCCGAAGGCCTTCTGCGCACCGGAGGGGACCTGCCAGTGCGACTGCTCCGGTTACGAGGAGCCCCGGTACACCTGCCCGGACGGATCGATGGTCCCCCACTGCCGCTGCACCGACCAGGGAATCTCCTGCATTGACCACCCGGAATGGCAGTGTCCCACCCTCTGCAGGCCCGGAACCGCGGACATGGTGCCCTGCCCCGATGGAAGCCGGGTTCCCTGGTGCACCTGCGAGCAGGACCTCGGCTGCGTGCCGGACTGCCAGGAAGTGGACCCGGGCTCCGGAGCCTTCGGGTGGAGGAACCCGTGCACCCAGGAGTTCCTTCGCAAGGATCCCCCCTGCACCCCGGGGCAGGGCCCCGTGTGCAGCGCCATCGGCACCCGGAGCGAGGGCTGGCGGGACGATGCCGGGCTCATCGCCTTTTCGCAATGCGGCCCCAGACGGAACTGCGTCCTCCTGGCCACCGACACCTGCGTGGGAGGGAGATGCACCAGCGAGAGCACGCCGGGACTCTTCCAGTGTCCCGGTGGGCTGGAGGTCCCTTTCTGCTCCTGCAATGTCCCGGGAGCGGACTGCGTGCCAGAGTGCCTGAAGGACGGAGTCGGGGGCTGGCAGTGGGTGAATCCCTGCACCGGCAAGCCCATCATGCCGGCGGACTGCTCCCGTTGCGACGCGATCTGCCTGCACATCGGGACCCGGTCCGAGGGATGGTACTCCTCCTGCGACGAGGCCCTGATCACCTACGCCATGTGCGGCAGCGGCACGTGGACCTGCGCCCCCGACGACCCCTGGAATGCCTGCCGCGCGCCTTGACAGGACCTCTGCCCCCGTCCATCCTTGCGCCGCCAGAACCGGGAAGCGGGAGCGCCCGTGGAGAACGTCCGCAATTTCAGCATCATCGCCCACATCGACCACGGCAAGTCCACGCTCGCCGACCGGTTGATCCAGCACTGCGGGGTGGTGGAGGACCGGAACTTCCGGGACCAGATCCTGGACAACCTGGACCTGGAGCGGGAGCGGGGAATCACGATCAAGACCCAGACCTGCAATCTCCCCTTCACCGACGCAGATGGCCGTCCGTGGGAACTGAACCTGATCGACACCCCCGGGCACGTGGACTTCACCTACGAGGTGAGTCGAGCCCTGGCATCCTGCGAGGGGGTGCTGCTGGTGGTGGACGCCTCCCAGGGGGTCCAGGCCCAGACCGTGGCGAACCTCTACCTGGCCCTGGAGCACGACCTGGAGATCCTGCCCGTCATCAACAAGATCGACCTCCCGTCGGCCGACGTGGACCGGACCCGGTCGGAGATCGAGCAGGAACTGGGCCTTCCCTCGGACGGGGCCCTGCTGGTCTCCGCGAAGCAGGGCATCGGGATCGATGAACTGCTGCAGGCCATCGTGCGCCACATCCCGCCCCCCCGGGGCCGGTCCGAGGACCCCCTCCGGGCGTTGATCTTCGACGCCTTCTACGACCCCTTCCGCGGAGCCGTGGCCTCGGTGCGGGTCTTCGACGGCGAGGTCCGGCCCGGGGACACGATCCGCATGATGGCCAGCGGCAAGACCTTCCGCGTCGAGGAGGTGGGCGTCTTCCGCATCCGCCGCGAGGCCCGGCCGCGGCTCCAGGCCGGCGAGGTGGGCTACCTGATCGCGGGGGTGAAGTCCATCGCCGACACCCACGTCGGGGACACGATCACGCTGGCGAACCGCCCCGCCGCAGCCCCTCTCAAGGGGTTCCGGGAGTTCAAGCCCGTGGTCTTCAGCAGCCTCTACCCCGTGTCGTCGGAGGACTACGAGGCCCTGGCCGAGGCCCTCGAGAAGTATCAGCTGAACGACGCGGCCCTGGTCTACCAGAAGGACTCCTCGGCGGCCCTGGGCCAGGGATTTCGATGCGGATTCCTGGGACTCCTGCACCTGGAGATCGTCCAGGAGCGCCTGGAACGGGAATACGGCCAGTCCCTGATCCTGACGGCCCCCTCCGTGATCTACCGCTTCACCCTCACCGACGGTCGGACCATCGAGGTGGACAACCCGGCCCACTACCCCGACCCCGCGCGGATCGTCGGCGCCGAGGAGCCCTTCATCCGGGCCACGATCCTGGCCCCGGAGCGCTACCTGGGGTCCCTGATGCGCCTGTGCATGGATCGCCGGGGGGTGAATCAGGAACTGCACTATCCCTCGCCGGGGCGGGTGGAACTCCGATTCGACATGCCCCTGGCCGAGGCCATCTTCGATTTCTATGACCGCCTCAAGAGCCTCACCCAGGGCTACGGGTCCTTCGACTATGAACTGCTGGACTATCGCCCGTCGGACCTCGTGAAGCTGGACATCCTGGTGAACGGGGAGCGGGTGGACGCCCTGTCGATGATCGTCCACCGGGATCGCGCCCGAGAGCGGGCGGTCCAGGCCTGCGAGCGCCTGAAGGACGAGATCCCCCGGCAGCAGTTCAAGATCCCCATCCAGGGAGCCATCGGCGGACACATCATCGCCCGGGAGACCATCGCCCCCTTCCGGAAGGACGTCACCGCGAAGTGCTACGGCGGGGACATCACCCGGAAGCGCAAACTGCTGGAGAAGCAGAAGGCCGGCAAGCGCCGCCTGAAGGTCGTGGGGGACGTGGAGATCCCGCAATCGGCGTTCATCGCCGTCCTGAAGTCCCGGGATGAAGACTGACGAGGACCGCCCGGAGGCCCCGGGGCTCTACGTCCACGTTCCCTTCTGCGAGTCCCGCTGCCGCTACTGCGCCTTCGTGTCGGGGACCCGTCTGGACCGCATGCCCCGCTTCGTCGAGGGGGTGCTGCGGGAGGCCCGGATGCGATCCTGGGGCCCGGAACCCTTCGGCACCTTCTATCTGGGAGGCGGCACCCCGAGCCTGCTGCCCCTGCCGCTCCTGACCGCGTTGGTCCAGGGACTTCGGGAGGCACTGCCCCTGGATCAGGCCGAGGAGTGGACCCTCGAGGCGAATCCCCAGGACGTCACCCGAGAGCACCTGGCGGCCTGGCGGAACCTGGGCTTCCGGCGCCTGAGCCTCGGAGTCCAGGCCCTCCGGGACGACCTGCTGAAGTCGCTGGGCCGCCGCCACGACGGGGCCCAGGCACGACGGGCGATGCGCCTGGCCCGGGACCAGGGCTGCGACGACCTCGGAATCGACCTGCTGTTCGGGATTCCTGGCCAGGGCGTCGCCGACTGGACCGAGACCCTGGACGAGGTGATCGCCTTCCGGCCCGAGCACCTGTCCCTCTATGCCCTGACCCCCGAGGGCCGCACTCCCCTGGTCCGGGCCGTGGCCCGAGGAGCGATTCGCCTGGCCTCGGATGCCGTGCTGGCACGCCTCTACCGGGCTGCCACGGACCGCCTCCGCCGGGCGGGATACCTGCACTACGAGGTCTCGAACTGGGCCATCGACGCGGGGCATCGATCCCGACACAACCGGCGCTACTGGCGTCGGGTGCCGGTGCTGGGCCTGGGACCCGGCGCCCACTCCTTCGACGGCGCCCGGCGCTGGCAAGACCTCCGGTCCCTGGAGGCCTGGCTCCGGCGCCTGGACCGAGGCCTCCTGCCCACGGCGATGGAAGACCCCCTGACCCCGGAACAGGTCCGGCTGGAAGTGTTGCTGCTGGGCCTCCGGTCCCTCGAGGGCCTCCCGGCGGCGATGCTGGGCGATTCGCCAGAGGCCCGGTCCCGCCTGGGAAGGCTCATCGCCCGGGGGCTGATCCGCCAACGGGGCGACCTCCTGGTGCCGACGGACCGGGGCATGTTCCTGGCCGACGGCATGGCGCGCCTCCTGGCCTGAGGCGCCGACGCGAGGGTCACCCCGCCTCCCGGGAAGCGGCCAGCAGCGCCTCGACCTTCGCGAGCAACTGCCCCCTCTGGAACGGCTTCTGGAGGAACGTCCAGGAGGCCTCCCGGGACCCGGGGTCCACCACGTCCTTTGGGGAGTAGCCGCTGATGAAGAGCACCGGGAGGCCGGGGAAGACCTGCCGCAGGGACCGGGCGAGGTCCTGGCCCCCTTCTCCGGGCATCACCAGGTCGCTGACCAGGAGGTCCGGGATGACCCCCTCCTCCTGGAGACGCTGCCTCGCCGCGGCCCCGTCGGGCGCCACCAGGACCTCGTATCCCGCGTGCTCCAATGTCATCCGGAGGAACTCCCGCAGGGGGCCCTCGTCCTCCACCAGGAGCACCCTGGCAGCCCCCTGGGACCGGGTCACCGGGACCACCGGACCTCCCGCAGTCGTCCCGTTGTCGGGGGCCACCAGGGGCAACAGGATCCGCATCGTGGTGCCCTTGCCGGGCTCGCTCTCGCAGCGGATGATGCCGCCGCTCTTGTGCACGATCCCGTAGACGACCGCCAGCCCCAGGCCCGAGCGCTCGCCGGACCCCTTGGTCGAGAAGAAGGGCTCGAAGATCCGGGCCTGGACCTCCGGCCCCATCCCGACCCCCGTGTCCGTGACCCGGATCTCCCCGCAGGGACCCGGTCCCAGCACGACCCCGTGATGCTCCTCGGGATCCAGCAGGATCCGGGACCCCACCTCGATGATCAGGCGGCCTCCGTCCGGCATCGCATCCCGGGAATTGATTGCCAGGTTGATCAGCACCTGGTCCAGTTGTCCCCCTTCCAGGCGGGACCAGAGGGGGGCCTCGGCGACCTTCATCTCCAGCAGGACCTGCTCCCCGAGGAGCCGCTTGAGGAGCCCCCCGAGCCCCCGGACCGCACCGGTCAGTTCCACCGCCTGGGTCTCCGAGGGCTGGCTCCGGCCGAAGATCAGCAACTGGCGGGTCAACTGGGCGGCCCGGAGGGCGGCCTGTTCCACCTCCCGCAAGGAGGATTCCGTCGGTTGCGGCAGGTTCCCATCCTCCAGCACCTGGCCCAGGTACCCCAGGATGATGGTCAACAGGTTGTTGAAATCGTGGGCGATCCCCCCGGTCAGGCGCCCCAGGGCTTCCTGCTTCTGGGACTGGAGCAACTGGTCCTCCAGTTCCCGCCGCCGGCTCACGTCCTCGATCACGCCCTCGTAGCGGACCGTTTCGCCCCGTTCATCCCGGATGGCCCAGGCCGTCTCCGAGACCCAGACCTTCCTCCCATCAGCCCGCCGGGCCGGGTACTCGAAGCCCATCACCTGGCCCTTCTCCCGGAGTTCCTGAAGGAACGCCTCCCGTCGCGTCGGGTCTGCATGGACCTTGCGCCGGAAGTCCTCGGGGTCGATCATCATGGCCGTCGGGTCCGAATGGCCCAGGATCCGGGCCAGGGACGGGTTCACAGCGACCAGGCAGTGGTCCGGCGTGCAGGCGTACATGCCCTCCAGGGCGTTCTCGAAGATCGACCGGAACCGGGTCTCGGCCTCCCGGAAGCGCCGGTACATCCACAGGTTCGCCAGCACGGCGCCCAGGTATCCCCCGACCGTCCGCACGAGCCGCAGGCGGGTCTCGGGTCCCTGGATCTCCTCCCGGAACAGGCAGAGGGCCACCCCGAACACCCGTTCGTGATGTCGAACGGGGCAGATCACGGCGCCCCGGGCATCCCCGACCCACTCGGGAGGCCACCGGGAGCGGTCGGCGCAATCCCGGACCTCCATGGCATCGCCACCGGACACCGCCCGGCGGAACCACGGCAGCGCCCCCTCGGGAATCCCGTGCAGGCCGGCCAGGGCCTCCTCGTCCCCGGCGAGTTCCCCGTAGAGCCCGCCCACTGCGTACCCCTCGGGCCCCGATCCCGGAACCCAGTAGAAGACCCGACAGGCCCCCAGGGCCTTGCCAAGGCACCGGGCCACCTCGTTCCCCGCGGCGCCGAGGTCCCCCTGGGCCAGGCGGTCCCGGGCCTCCAGGATGGCGTCGTACGCCACGACCCGCTGCTGTGCCTCCCGCAGCAGCCGTCGCTGCACCCGGACGTCCCGGATCACCATCTGGATTGCCGATTCCCTCTGCCAGACGACCGTCGAGGACGCCATCTCCACGTCGATCACCCGGCCCGTTCGATCCACGAAGCGGGCCTCCCGACGTTCCGGGACGACCTCGCCCTGCATCTCCCGGGCGATGCGCCGAGTCATCTCCTCCCGGTCGTCCGGGTGCACCAGATCCACCAGGGACGGAGGGGACGCCATCTCCCTGGGAATCCCCAGCATTCGCGCCGCCGCCTGGTTGTAGAAGACCACCCGGTCCTGGCGAATCACCAGCACCCCATCGGGGGAGAGGTCCACCAGGGACCGCCATCGGGCCTCGCTCTCCCGCAGGACCGCCTCGGTCTCGTTCCGCTCCCGGACCTCGGCCAGCAAGGCCTGATTCAGGCGCTCCAGCTCGTCGGTCCGCTCCTGGACCTTCTCCTCCAGGCGGGTCCGGGCCTGTCGCAGGACCTTTTCCATCTCCAGGTGCCGCGAGAGATCGGTCATCACCACCACCCGACCGATCTCCCGACCGTCAAGGCCGACCAGTCGCCGGATCCGGAGGTGGAAGTGCCGCGGACCATGTCGCGTCTCGACCCGTCGTTCGAGACTGGCCTCGGCCTGCCCCCCCTGCTCCATGGCCGCCAGGGCGACCGGGATCTCGGGAACCATGTCCACGATCGCCGGCGCCGAATCGACCCCGCCGCCCCCAGGCGCCTCCTTCCCTCGGAACATCCAGGAGGCCGCCTGGTTGCACCAGGTCACCCGGAGGTCCGGACCCAGGAGGAAGATCGGGTTTCCCAGGGAGTCCAGCACCCCCAGGAGCCGTTCCGGGCTCAACCCGCCGATCGTGGGCCCGCCCTCTCCCGCACCGGAGGTCCCGGCGGCGATGGGTTCCGTCGGACCCGCTTCCGCCACCGAGACCAGGAGCCGCAGGAAGCCCTCCTGGATCTCCTCGCGCCAACGCGAGACGCCCGGACTGCGGGCCGATTCCTGGAAGACCGCCCGCTCCAGCGCCCGGAGGGCCCGAACCAGGGACCCTCGCCCCACCCGCCGGAGGCCCGGACTGGACAGGCCTCGCAACCACCGGACCAGTTCCGGGTCCTCCCCCTGCCCGGGTCGTCTGGCGGTCCCCTCCCGGGACTCCACCAGGACCGGGATGGCCCGCAGTCCCGCCGTCAGGATGTCCTCGAGGGCCTCCAGGTCCTCCCGTTGCACCCGGCCGATCTCCCCCTCGCGGAGTCGATCCAGCAGGCGGTTGCAGATCTCCATCCAGTCGGTCCGAAACCCGGCCATCGACCTGTTCCCTCGCCGGCCCGCCAGGCGCCATTATCCCCTTCGGTCCTCCGGGATGCCAGTCACTGCGTGGAGGGAATCGACGCGCGGGCCGGCGAGTGCTAGCATCGGCCCCTCGGGAGAACCCGGTGGTGGAGAAGCCCCGATGAGTGGTCTTGCCGGCCTCCTGAAACCCGGTGGCCCCTTCCCCGACGTCCTGTCCCGTCGAAGGAGTCGCCGGCTCCGCCACCCTCTGCGAGTTCCGGCGCCATGAGGTGGTTCCCCTATCCCGGCGACCTGCCGGACCAGTTGCGCCGCTCGGCCCTCTGGACCGGACTCGTGACGTTGGTCTTCCTGGGCATCATTCTGACCGTGGAGGGGCTCCTCCTCTGGGACCACCCCCTGGCAGTCATCGCCCTCTATGCCTCCGCAGCGGCCTCGGTCGCCCTCTCGCTGCTGCACCATGCCCTCCGGCTCTACCAGGCCGTCCACCGGATGCGCTACCTCCGGAGGGCCCTCCCGGACGGGGTCCTGCTGGTACTGATGGTCTGGACTGCCCCGAGTCTCACGACCTTCTCCATCCTGGGGACCTTGCGCAGCCTGCTGTGGATGGTCTCCCTGTTCCGTTCCACGGGCCTGGGACAGCGGACCCTGGACCTCCTGTTCCGGAACCCGGCGATCGGCACCCTGGTGTCCTTCGCCGGGGGCATCGTGGGTGGCGGCGTGCTGCTGGCGCTGCCCCGATCCACCATCGACCTCCGGGGACTCCCGTGGATCGACGCCCTCTTCACCGCGACCTCGGCCCTTTGCGTGACCGGGTTGTCCACCATCAACGTCTCGGTGGCCCCCGGGGCGAATCCTGCCCTGCCGACCCTCTCGTCCTTCGGGCAGGTGGTGCTCCTGTTGCTGATCCAGGCTGGAGGCCTGGGCATCATGACCCTCTCCCTGGCGGCCTTCCAGGCCATCGCGGGCGGCGCACTGGGCATCCGGGGGCGATCCCTGGCCCAGGATCTGGTGGACGAGGAAGGGGCGGTGACCACCGGGACGAACCTGGCGTCGATCCTGGCCATGACGCTGGTCTTCGAGGGGATCGGGACCCTGTGCCTGACCCTGGCCTTTCGACAGGACCTCGACCTGAAGTGGGGCGAGGCCCTCTGGCACGGGTCGTTCCATGCCGTCTCGGCCTTCTGCAACGCGGGGTTCTCCACCTTCCCGACCAGTCTCATGGAGTTCCTGGACGCCCCGGAGGTCCTCTTGCCGATTGCGGGCCTGATCATCCTGGGAGGCCTGGGCTTCCCGGTGTTCCTGGCCCTCTTCGCCCGGCGTAACTGGCAGTGGCAGCGCCACCGGCCCCGATTACGGCTGCCGCTCCATGCCCGGCTGGCCGGCCGGATGACGGTCCTGCTGCTGGCGCTGGGAACCGTGCTGCTGCTGCTCACGGACTGGGACGGCGCCCAGGCGGGACTCTCGGTCGGGGAACGCCTCTGGGCCTCGTTCTTCCAGTCCGTGACGGCCCGGACCGCCGGCTTCAACGTGGTGGACATGGCCAGGACCACCCGGACCGCCCTGGTGATCTATCTCCTCTGGATGTTCATCGGTACCTGTCCCGGCGGGACCGGAGGAGGCATCAAGACGACCACGACGGTGGTCCTGCTCCTCTCCCTGCGAAGCATGCTCCGGGGACAGGAGGCCATCGAGGTGATGGGGAGGTCCCTGCCCTTCCGGACCTTCCAGAAGGCGGGGGTCGTCACCCTGCTCTCCTTCGGGGTGACGACGCTGGTGGCCGGGGGCCTCCTCTGGACCCAGGCGAGCCTCCCAGGGTCGCATCTGGTCTTCGAGGCCGTCAGCGCTTTCGGCACGGTCGGCCTGAGCCTCGGGGCGACGCCCTTGCTGGACCCCTGGGGCAAACTGCTGCTGGTGGGCCTGATGTACTTGGGGCGGGTCGGTCCCCTGACTCTGGTGACGGCCCTGGGGCAGAGGCCCAGGGCCGCGGTGAAGTTCCCCGAAGGTCGGGTGCTGGTGGGATAGACAGTCCAGGAGGCAGCCATGGCTCTTCGAACGGTGGGGGTGGTGGGACTGGGACTGTTCGGGCGGTCGGTGGCCCTGGCCCTGGCCCGGTCCGGTGTCGATGTCCTGGCGGTGGATCGGGAGGAAGAACCGGTACTGCAGATCCGGGACCAGGTCACCCGGGCCTTGCGGGCCAACGTGATGGACCTGGAGACCCTGCGGGCCTGCGGTTTGCTGGCCTGCGACGTGGTCGTCGTCTCGGTGGGGGAGGACATGGGGTCCTCGATCCTGGTCACGGCCCTGCTGAAACAGGCGGGGGTTCGCCATATCATCGCCCGGTCCCACTCGCCGCTCCACGCCCAGGTGCTGATGACCGTCGGCGCCGAGCGGACCCTGGACCCCGAGGAGGAGATGGGCTTCCGGCTGGCGGACGAGATCCTGGCCCCGGACATCCATGCCCGGATCCGCCTGTCGACGGGGCAGGAGATCATCGAGGTCACGGCGCCCCCCCAGATGGTCGGCAAGACCATCCAGGAACTGGCCTTCCGGCAGCGCTACCGCCTCAACGTGATCGCCATCAAGAGACCCCGGGCCGCCGACAGAAAGACCGCCGAGGAGGCCTTCGAGGTGATCCGCCTGCCCCGCCCCGAGGACCTGCTTGAACAGGGAGACGTGCTGGTGCTGATCGGTGATTCGGAGAGCGTCCGGGCCTTCCTGGACCTGTAAGAGTCGCACCTGGACGAAGGAGTGACACGATGGAACGCCGCGAGATCCGGGACCGCATCTGGTGGACGGGGGTGATGGACTGGGACCGCCGCTGGTTCGACGCCCTGGTGCCGACGCCCGAAGGCACCTCCTACAACGCCTGGCTGGTCCAGGGCTCCCGGGCCACCGCGCTGCTGGACACGGTGGACGGGGCCTTCGCCGATCGCCTGCTGCGGCAGTTGGCGGAGGTGGAGCGGCTGGACTACATCGTCGCCCACCATGCCGAGCAGGACCACTCGGGGGCCCTCCCGGCCGTACTGCAACGCTTCCCCGAGGCCCGGGTGCTGTGCACGCCCCGGTGCGCGACCTTCCTCCAGGACCTGCTGCCCATCCCCGGCGACCGCCTCCAGCTCGTCGCCGACGGGGAGGAGGTCTCCCTGGGGGACCGGACCCTGCGCTTCCTCCACATGCCCTGGGTCCACTGGCCCGAGACGATGGTCACCCACCTGCCGGAGGAGGGAATCCTGTTCTCCTGCGACTTCTTCGGGTCCCATCTGGCGACGCCGGACCTCACGGTGGACTCGAGCCGCGTGCTGGAACCCGCCCGGCGCTATTACGCCGAGATCATGATGCCGTTCCGGGCCCAGATCGCGAAACACCTCCAGCGGGTCTCCTCCCTGGACCTCTCGCTCATCTGCCCATCCCACGGTCCCATGCACCCGGACCCGGCGTTCATCGTGGACACCTGGACCCGCTGGGTCGCCGCCCCTCCCCGGAACGCGGTGCTGATCCCCTACGTCTCGATGCACGGCAGCACCGAGCGGCTGGTGGAGCGGCTGGTGACCTCCCTGGCCTCCCGGGGAGTTCCAGCGACCCCGGCGAACCTCCTGGTCACGGACCTCGGGGCCCTGGCCATGGCCCTGGTGGACCCGATGACCGTCGTCTTCGCCTCGCCGGTGGTCCTCAACGGCCTGCATCCCCTGGTCCAGCAGGCGGCCTACACCGCGTCCCTGCTGAAGCCCAAGGCCCGCCATGTGGCCATGATGTCCTCCTTCTCCTGGGGCGGACGCCTGGAAGAACAGATCCAGGGGGTCCTCTCGGGCTGGAAGGTCGAATTCCTGCCGGGGGTGTCCTGCAAGGGTCTCCCGAGGGAGGACGCCCTGGCGGCCGTGGACGCCCTGGCAGAGGCCATCGCCGCCCGGCACCGATCGGCGGAATGACGTTGCATCCGGGCTCCCTTCTGCGATACGTAACGCTCGACCGGAAGGAGGCATCCCCATGCACATCAGCCGCGGCATCACCGAGGACATGACCCGCGGGTCCTGGATCCGGCGGATGTTCGAGGAGGGGGCCCGCCTGAAGGCCCAGTACGGCGAGGAGAACGTCCAGGACTTCACGCTGGGGAACCCCTACGTCGATCCGCCCCCCGAGTTCCAGCAGGCCCTCGAGGAGACCGCCCGGGAGGTCCGTCCCGGGATCCACGCGTACATGCCCAACAGCGGTTTCCCGGAGGTCCGACAGCGGGTCGCCGAGGACCTCCGGCAGGAACTGGGCATCCCCTTCGAGGGCCGGCACATCGTGATGACCGTCGGTGCGGCAGGGGCCCTGAACGTGCTGCTGAAGTCCCTGCTGGACCCGGGGGACGAGGTGATCGTCTTCGCCCCCTTCTTCCCCGAGTACGCCTTCTACATCCGGAACCACTCGGGGGTCCCCGTGGTCTCGCCGGCCGGGGAGGACTTCCTGCCGGACCTGGAGGACCTGGATCGCCGGCTGTCGGACCGCACCCGGGCGGTGATCGTGAACAGCCCCTGCAATCCCAGCGGGCGCCTGTTCCCGCCGGAGGTGCTCCGGGACATCGGGGACCTGCTGCGACGGCGGTCCGAGGCCAATGGCCGCACGATCTACCTCCTCAGCGACGAGCCCTATCGACGGCTCCTGTTCGACGGCCGGAACTACCCGAGCCCCTTCCGGCACTACGACGCCACGCTGATGGCCTTCAGCCACTCGAAGAGCCTGTCCCTGGCCGGCGAGCGGATCGGCTTCCTGGCCATCGGCCCCGCCTGTCCGGGGGCCGATGACATCTTCGCCGCGGCGACCTTCTGCAACCGGATCCTGGGCTACGTGAACGCCCCGGCCCTCATGCAGCGGGTCCTGTTGCGCCTCCGGGACTACCATCCCAACGTCCCGGTCTATCAGGCCAAACGGGACCGCCTCTTCCAGGCCCTCTCGGAAATCGGCTACCAGGTCCGGCAACCCGAGGGGACCTTCTTCATGTTCCCTCGAAGCCCCATGACCGACGATCTGGCCTTCCTGCAGATCCTGGCCCGCCACCGGGTCCTGGTGACCCCGGGGACCGGCTTCGCGTTCCCCGGCCACTTCCGGATCTCCTTCGCGGTCCCGGACCCGGTCATCGAGCGGTCGTTCGAGGGATTCCAGGCGGCGTTCCAGGAGGCGACCGCCTCCCGGGCATGAGGATCAGGCGGCCATGCGCGCTGCGAGGGCTCGTTCCAGGGCCCGACGATCCGCCGGGAACAGGTGCTTGAATCGGGCCAGGATTCGCAGGCCCGATTCCCCGCCCAGGACTCCCATCACCTCCACCAGGGCCTTGATGGGAGACCCGTCGGGCAGCCGGAGGCCCACCCAGGCGTAGCGCCCCGCAGGCGCCTCCCGGCACTGGATCTCGATGCCGTGGGGTCCGATGCGGGTGGTCATCGCAGCCTGGGGTCCCCCCTGGGCCAGGAACTCCCCGATCGGCAGGGTCAGGTCCACCATGTCCTGGGTCAGCGGCGTCATCGCACGTCTCCCCTCTCGAAGAGCCAGGATCAGCATAGAGCCCGGCCCTCGCCAGGGGCAAAGAGACGTCGATCCTCCCGGACCGAAAGGCGTTTTTCCGCCGTTCCCGGCCCCGCGAGGCCCCGATGGAACCGATGCGGGACAAATGCCGGCCTTTTCTGGTATCAATAGGCGCCTGTCGCGGAGAGGGGGCTCTTCATGGAGCAGGAACCCCGTTACCGGTGCTACAAGTGCGGGGAGGAACTGGTCTTCGAGGTCAAGATCGGCCGGCGGGACATGTGCCCCGGCTGCTACGCCTACCTGCACTGCTGCTACAACTGCAAGTACTGGAACCCGGACGTGCACAACCAGTGCACCGAGAACCAGGGAGAGTTCATCCGGGACCGGGCCGAGGGCAACTTCTGCCTCTACTTCACCTTCAAGGCGGTGGACGACTCCGGCGACGACGAGGCTTCCAGGGCCAAGAAGCGCCTGGAGGCGATGTTCGGAGGGGGGCCCGCGAAGGCCTCGCCGAAGACCGCCGACGAGGCGAAGAGCCGCCTGGAGGCCCTCTTCGGCGACCCCAAGAAGCGGTGACGTCACCCAGGGTCCGGAGGTCCCGGATGAGACGCCCCCTGGTGGTCGCCGACCCCTCGATTCCGTGGGTCCGGGAGGGCTTCCTGGACCTGCCCGTGACCCTGCGCCTTCACCCCTCGGACACCCTGGTCAACCGGCCGGACCTCCTGGAGGACGCCGACGGGATCGTGGTGCCCTCCTCGTGTCCGGTGGACGACCACCTCCTGCAGCAAGCCCGCCGCCTGAAGGCAATCGCTTCCCCGGTGGTGGGCCGCGAGCACGTCGACCGGGAGGCGGTGGCCCGACTGGAGGCACGCCTCGGTCACCCGGTCCCGGTCTTCTTCGCCCCGGGTTCCACCGCCGGGGGTGTCGGGGACTACGTTGCCGCCGCCATTCTGGATGCCTTTCCGGCGCCCTGGGCGGGGGCGCCCCCTCGGGTGGGCATCTGGGGCTTCGGCCGGTGCGGGCAGGCCCTGGCCGCCCGACTCGATCGCCTGGGGATCCCCTGGGTGGCCTTCGATCCCCCGCGGGAGGCCCGGAGTCACCACCGTTTCCGATCCGCGACGATGGAGGACCTGCGCCGGTGCCAGGTCCTTTCCCTCCATGTCCCCGCCACCCGGCCTCCCTGTCCCTGGCCGACCCGGGGCCTCATCGATGTCCGGATCCTCGGGAGGCTGGCCGACTCGGAGGTCCGCCTCCTGGTGAACACGAGCCGGGGCGAGGTGCTGGACCCCCGGGCCATCGACGCACACCTGGACCGTGGCGGCCCGCCGGACCTGGTCCTCGACGTCTTCGTGGGCGAGCCCTCCCCGCCGGTGCCCTGGGTGACGAGCAGCAGACTGGCCACCCCCCACGTGGCCGGATCGGTGATGGAAGGCCGTTGGCGGGCCCTTCTTCAGGTCCGCCGCTCCCTGGCTCGGCGCCTGGGTGTCCGCCTCCCCCCCGATCTGCCGACTCCCCCCGGGGGATACCCGTCGCCCTTGCCGATGGCGATCCCCCCCGGGACCCCTCCCGCCGAGGCTGCCCGCAGGATCCGGGAGGTCCTGCCGCTGGATCGCTGGTCCCGGGAGTTCCGGCAGGCCTACCGGGAGGCCCCCCCGGAGGAGCGGCCGGCGGTCTTCCGGGCGCATCGGAACTCGGGCCTCCGGAGGGAGATCCGATGGGTTCCCGGACCTTCGGAACATTGACAAATGCCCGGCCCGGTTCGACAATGGTTCCGGTGAACTTGTCAGGTAGGGACGTGAGCGGCCAGCAGAAATATTGTGCATCGTGCAAGAAGGTCCTGGACCCCCAGTACCTGTTCTGCCCCGAGTGCGGATCGACCCTCCAGGCGGCCCCGGAACCTCCCGAGACCCCCCAGGCCCATGCCCCGGAGCCGGGCCCCACGACGCTCGAGGCGGCCGAACAGCGCCCTTCGCCCCACCCCGTCTCCAGCGTCCAGACCCGTCCAGGAGCCCCGGTACCGCCGGCGATCGGGGGATTCCGGGTCGTCCGCCTGCCCCGGGGAGGCGGTGCGCCAATCCCCAGGGACGTCCCACCCCAGGGGCTGGTCGTGGGGCGATCCAGCACGGATCTGGCCTACCCCGAGGACGACACGGTGTCGCCCCGCCACGCACGGATGACCCCCGAGGGTGACTCCCTGCGGGTGGAGGACCTGGGAAGCACCAACGGGCTGTTCCTGCGATTGAAGGAACCCCATCCCCTGGTCGAGGGGGACGTGTTCGTGTGCGGGGACACGGTCTTCCGGATCTCCTTCGCCGTGGCCCGGGCCCCGGAGAGCGAGTTTCGATTCTTCCTGGCCCCGACGGAGAAGCCCCCCCTGGCGACCCTGACCCGCATCCTGGCCGACGGAAGGGACGGGGAGGTCTTCCCGGTCCGGACCCTGCCCATGCTGATCGGGCGGGAGGAGGGACACATCCGCTTCGCCTCGGACCGGTTCATGTCCCGGCGCCATGCCCAGATCGAGCCGGGGCCTTCGGGACCGCTGCTGGTGGACCAGAAGAGTCGGAACGGGACCTATCTCCGCCGGGAGGGGACGCTGTTCCTCGAGGGCGGCGACATCCTGTTGATCGGGAGGCAACTGCTGCGGGTGGAAGCGCTTGCGTGACGCGCCTTCCGACGGCCCTGAACGAAGCGCGGGGAGAGGGACGCGCCGCGACCGGTGCGCGGCCCGATGGAAGCGGCGAAGCCCTTCCCCTCTGCCAGGGGATTCCGCCGCCTGGAAGATCGATTTTCCTTCATTCATGAGGACACTGTGAGCAGACGAATCCTGATTTCCGTGGATCCCTACGAGGCCCGTGCGGCCCTGCTGGACGGGGATCGATTGATCAACGTGGAGGTCGAAGGCACCTCCTCGGTGAAGCGCAAGGGCAACATCTACCGGGGCCGCGTCACCGCGGTCCAGGGGTCCCTGGGGGCGGCCTTCGTCGATTACGGCGCCCACAAGGACGGCTTCCTCCCGCTGGAGGACGTCTCGAACAAGTCCCTGGTGCGCTTCAGCGGCCACTCCAAGACGGGCGGGCGGACCTCCCTGCGGGTGGGAGACCCGGTGCTCGTCCAGGTGACCAAGGAGGAGTTCGGCAAGAAGGGAGCCACGCTGACCACGTACGTCTCCCTCCCAGGACGCTTCGTGGTGCTGATGCCCTTCTCGGAGCGGACGGGGGTCTCCCGGAAACTGCCAGGAGACGAGCGGGCCCGTCTGCGGCAGATCGCGTCGCGGCTCGAGGTCCCGGAGGGATGCGGATTCATCGTCCGCACGGTCGGGGAGGAGGAGGACCTCCAGGACCTCCAGGCCGACCTGGACGCCCTGGTGGAGGAGTGGCGATCCATCGAGAAGGCCTTCCACGATCGCAAGACCGTCGGGGAGATCCACGCGGAGATCAGCCTGGCCCGGAGGTTTGTCCGGGACTACCTGACCTCGGACGTGACGGAGGTCTGGGTCGAGGACGAGGTCTCCCACCGGGAACTGGCGGAGTATCTCCAGAGCCACATGCCGGACCGCCTGGGCATCCTTCGGTCGTATCAGGGCAATGTCCCGCTGTTCCTCAAATACGGCGTCGAGGGACAGATCGACGCCCTGCTCCAGAACCGGGTCTCCCTCCCCTCGGGGGGCAGCATCGTGATCGCCCAGACCGAGGCCCTGGTGGCCATCGACGTGAACTCGGGCCGAACCCGCCAGGCGGACATCGAGGCCACGGCCTTGAAGACCAACCTGGAGGCCGCCCGGGAGATCGCCCGCCAGCTCGTCCTCCGGGACCTGGGCGGGATCGTGGTCGTGGACTTCATCGACATGGAGTCCGAGGCCCACCGTCGGGCCGTCGAACAGGAGATCCGCTCCTCCCTGAAGGCCGACAAGGCGCGACTCACCTTCACGCCCATCCAGGAATTCGGATTGCTGATCCTCACCCGCCAGCGGCTTCGGCAATCGGTGGACTCGGGAATCACCCTCCCCTGCCCCACCTGCCAGGGTTCGGGCCGGGTTCGTTCCCCAAGCCTCCAGGCGATGGCGGCGCTGCGTCGCATCCGAGAACGGCTCGCGACCTCCTCCGGCAACATCGCCTATGTCGAGGTCACCGTTCCCCTGGAGGTGGCCCACTTCCTGGGCAACCGGAAGCGGGACGCGCTGCTGGCCCTGGAGCGGAAGTTCGACGTGATCATCGACATCCTGGGGGACCCCACCTCGCGGCCCGATGCCTTCCACCTCTCGGCCCTCGCGGACGTCCCGGCCTCCCGCCGGGCCCTGTATGGTGCCGAGGACGACGAGGAGGAGGCCTCCCCGAGCCCGGAGGAGGCTCCCGTCGCCACCCCGCTCCCCGATCCCGGCCCCGGGTCCCCTCGTGCCACCGAGGGAGGACGACAGCGGTCCTTCCTGAAGGGGCTCCTGACCCGGGTGCTGGGCCTGGAGGACGAGGAAGAGGCCCGGTCCGAGGCCCCGGTCCGACAGGACGAGGTTCGTTGGACGCCGCCATCGATCCCGGCGCCGCCCCCGCCCGCACCCCGGAAAGCGCCGCCTCCGCCGGTGGCCGTCCGGGCTCCCGGAACGCCCGACCCCTCGGCCCGCCCCGTGAGCCAGCCTGCGCCCGACCCGGCTTCCGGGCCCTCGGAGGAACCGGCCCGGCGGAAACGGAGGCGGCGCCGACGCAAGCCCGGATCCGAGGAACGCCCCGGGGTTCCCATGCCCGATCAGGCCTCGGCGGAGCCCCGGGCGGAAGGGAGCCCCCCATCCCCCGTTTCCGTCCCTCCCCCCGGCGATGGGGAGACGAAGCCTCCACGGGAACCGGACGAGACGCCCGAGGCTCCGGCGGGCCAGGGCGAGGGAGAGGCGCCCCGGAAGAAGCGGAGGCGCCGACGGCGGAAACCGGCCTCACCCGGGACCCCCCAGGAGGGCTCCGGCGGCATCCCGGTCGGTCCGTCCGAGGCATCGGAGACCCCTGGACCCGTCGAGGTCCTGCCGCCTCCACCGCCCCAGACCGCCGACGCCGGCGCCCCCGAAACCCGGTCGGCACCCCCGAAGAAATCTGCCAGCCGCCGGCGCCGGACACCCCGATCAGCCGCCCCGGCCGCAATCGATCCCTCTCCTCGACCCACGGAGGATTGACCGATGCTGGACCTCAAGATGGTGCTGGAGCATCCCGAGGAAGTGGAGCAGCGCCTCTCGACCCGGGGGGGCAGCCTGGACCTCTCGCCCCTGCGGGAACTGGGCGCCCGGCGGAGGGCCGCCATCACCGAGCGGGACAACACCCGGGCGGAACAGAAGGCCCTCTCCGACGCCTTTCGGAATCCGGGATTGACTCCCGACCAGCGCGAGGAACTGCGACAGCGGAGCCGGGCCCTGGGGGAACGCATCGCCACGCTGGAGGGCGAGGTCGCCCGCATCGAGGAGGAGGTCCGGGACGTCCTGCTGAACCTTCCGAACCTGCCCCATGCCTCGGTGCCCGTGGGGACGGACGCCTCGGACAACGTGGTCCTGCGGACCGTCGGGACTCCCCGGACCTTCGACTTCACCCCCCGGGAGCACTGGGAGATCGGCGAGTCGCTGGGCATCCTGGACTTCGAGGCCGCCCGGCGAATCTCCGGGGCCCGCTTCGTGGTCTACCGGGACCTGGGGGCGCGACTGGAGCGGGCCCTGGCGGCCTTCATGCTGGACCTGCACGTCTCCCGGGGCTACCGGGAGGTCTTCACGCCCTTCGTCGTGCAGCGGGACTGCATGGTCGGAACGGGGCAACTGCCCAAGTTCGCCGAGGAGGCCTACGTGGCCACCGACGACCTCTACCTGATCCCCACGGCCGAGGTGCCGGTCACGAACCTTCATCGGGGCGAGATCCTGGAGGCCTCCCAGTTGCCGATCCGCTACGCCGCATGGTCCGCGTGCTTTCGACGGGAGGCGGGAAGCCACGGAAAGGACGTGAAGGGCATGACCCGGGTCCACCAGTTCCAGAAGGTGGAACTGGTGAAGTTCGTGGCGCCCGAGACCTCCTACGAGGAGCACGAGTCCCTGGTCCGGGACGCCGAGGAGGTGCTGGTCCGGCTCGAACTGCCCTACCGGGTCGTCTCGCTGTGCACCGGGGACCTGGGCTTTGCGGCGGCCCGGTGCTACGACATCGAAGTCTGGCTCCCGGGGCAGAACGCCTGGCGGGAGATCTCCTCGTGCAGCAACTTCGAGGACTTCCAGGCTCGACGGGCCAACATCCGCTACCGCCCCGCCCCCGGGGAGAAGCCGCGGCTGGTCCACACCCTGAACGGGTCCGGCCTGGCCATCGGCCGTACGATCATCGCCCTGCTGGAGAACGGCCAGCAGGCCGATGGAAGCGTCCGGATCCCCCAGGCCCTCCGGCCCTACCTCGGAGGCGTCGAGACCATCGGCCCGTGACTTGCGGCGCCCGGTCCCCATGTCCCGATTCTGCTCTTGCCAAGGTCCCTCGATTCGTGCTATCTACTCCGTCGCTTTGCGCGGGGGATTAGCTCAGTTGGATAGAGCGTTGGTCTCCGGAACCAAAGGCCGTGGGTTCGAATCCCGCATCCCCCACAGAGACCCGTTCCGTGCCACCGAAATCCTTTCATTCTTGCCTTCCGGAGGAGGAGAGATGGCGCGCATCCTGATCGCCGACAAACTGGCCCCCCGGGCAGGGGAACTGCTGGCCACCTCGGGACACGAGGTGGTCACGCGCACTGGGCTGGACGAGGCGGCCCTCTGCGACGCGGTGCGAGGGTTCGACGCCGTGCTGGTCCGGAGCGCCGTGCGGGTCACACGGCCCGTGATCGAGGCGGCCGACGTCCTCAAGGTCATCGGCCGGGCCGGGACCGGCGTGGACAACATCGACGTCCCGGCGGCCAGCGAGAAGGGCATTCTGGTGATGAACGTCCCGGGGGGCAACACGGTGACGGCGGCGGAGCATGCCCTGGCCCTGCTGTTCTCCCTGGCCCGGAACGTCCCCCAGGGGGACGCCTCCCTGCGGCGTGGCGAGTGGGAACGGAGCCGGTACACCGGCATGGAACTGACCGGCAAGACGCTCGGCATCGTGGGGTTCGGGCGCATCGGCCAGGTGGTCGCGGATCGGGCCATCGGCCTGAAAATGCAGGTGATCGCCCATGATCCCCTGATCCCCTCCTTCCAGATGGAGGCGATGGGGGTCCGGAGCGCCTCGACGCTCCAGGAACTGCTGGAACAGGCGGACATCGTCACGCTCCACGTCCCGGGAGGCAAGGCCACCCGGCACCTGATCGATCGGGAGGCCCTGGCCCGGATGCGCAAGGGGGCCCGGTTGATCAACTGTGCCCGGGGCGACGTGGTGGACGAGGCGGCCCTGGCCGAGGCCCTCCAGTCGGGGCACCTGGGCGGGGCGGCCGTGGATGTCTTCTCGAAGGAACCGCCGACGGACAGCCCCCTGCTGGGGCTTCCGAACGTCGTGCTGACGCCCCACCTGGGGGCCTCGACCCACGAGGCCCAGGTGCGGGTCGCCATTGCCATCGCGGAACAGGTCCGGGACTTCCTGGCCACCGGACGACGTCACGGGGCCGTCAACTGAGGCGACAACGATGCCCGGATGCCTGGTGATCAGTGGCCTCCAGTGGGGGGACGAGGGCAAGGGAAAGGTGACGGACCTCCTCTCGGGCGACGCGGACCTCGCGGTCCGCTTCCAGGGAGGCGCCAACGCGGGGCACACCGTGGTCGTCGCGGGGCGACGCGTCGTGCTGCACCTGATCCCCTCGGGCATCCTGAACCCCTCCTGCCGCTGCCTGGTGGGCCCCGCCGTCGTGGTGGACCCGGAGACCCTGGTCCAGGAGATCGCGTCCCTGCGAACCCTGGGCGTATCGGTCTCCCCGGATCGCCTGCTCCTGAGCCCCCGTGCGAACCTCGTGCTTCCCTGGCACCGCCGCCTGGACCAGTTGCGGGAGGCGCACCGGACGTCAGGCCGCATCGGCACCACGGGTCGGGGGATCGGCCCGGCCTACGAGGACCTCTACGGCCGCACGGGAGTCCGGCTCGTGGACCTGAAGAACCCGGACCGTCTGGCTGCCCGCATCACCGAGATGTTGCCCGAGCGAAACGCCCTGATCCGGCACCATGGCGGGGATCCCCTGGATCGCGACGAGGTCCTGGCCCCTTGCCTGGCCGCAGCCGAGTTCCTGGGCCCCTTCATCCGCCCCATCGAGGAGGAGTTGACCCGGGCCCTGGATCAGGGACGACGGGTGCTCCTGGAGACGGCCCAGGGCACCCTTCTGGACGTGCTTCATGGCACGTGGCCCTTCGTGACCTCTTCCTTGACCCTGGCTCCGGCGGCCTTCCCGCTCCTGGGGATTGGCATCCCGGCCTCCTTCGGGGTCCTGGGAGTGGTGAAGGCCTACACGACCCGGGTCGGCGAGGGCCCCTTCCCATCGGAGGATCACGGCCCCCTGGGACAGGCCCTCCGGGACCGGGGCCAGGAATACGGTTCGACGACGGGACGCCCCCGGCGATGCGGACTGCTGGACCTCCCGTCCCTCCGGCATGCGGTCCGGGCCAATGGCGTCACGGCCCTCGCGGTGACCAAGATGGACGTCCTGTCGGGCCTCGCCCCGACGATCCCGGTGGTCCGGGCCTGGCAACTCGGGGGGCAGACCCTGGACGTCCTGGCCCCGGAGGCCCAGGATGCCCCGGACCTGGCCCCCGTCCACGAGGAGTGGCCGCTCTGGGAGGGGTCTCTGGAGGGCGTCCGGCGATGGGAAGACCTGCCATCGGGAGCCGCGACCTTCCTGGAGCGGCTGGCGGCCGCCCTGGCCGTGCCCCTGGTGCTGGTCTCCACCGGACCGGGGCGCGAATCCACGTGCCTCCTGGCCGATCCTTGGCGTTGATCCCCGGAAACGGATATCCTGTCGCCCGGTCGCGAGGGAAGGCGATGGCCGCATCCCAGGATACGAACCCCCATGAGTACCCATCCATTCGGAGCACCTTCCGACTGCTGGTCATCGGACAGCCGCCCGCCTTCCAGAGGGTGGTCCAGTCCTTCGGTCCCTTCGGATTCGTCGTGGAGCACCTGCCCTCCTGGAAGGAGGCACAGGAACTGCTCCGGTCCCGGGCCTTCGACGTGATCCTGGTCGACGGCTCCCTTCCGGGGGACGAGTCCCTGGCGGTCCTGCGAGGCGTCCGAGGGCATCGGGTCCTCCAGGACCTCCCGATCGTGATGCTGTTGTTCCGTGGCCAGGAGGACCGGGAGATCCGGGCCTACCAGATGGGGGCCGACGACGTGGTGCTCCCGGATACCCCGGACGCGACGATCCGTGCGCGCCTGCGCGTTCTGCTGCGCCTCTCGGCCACCCGGTCCCGCCTGGCCAACGAGAAGCGGCGCATGGAACTCTACATCGCCGAGCGGACCCGAGAGTTGCGGGAGGTCACCCTGGCCACGGTGGCCGCCCTGGAGCGCGCCGCCGAGATGAGCGACCAGGAGACCGGCCACCACATGTCCCGGGTGGCCGAGTACTCGGCGCTCCTGGCCCAGTCCCTGGGGGAATCGCCGGACTTCGTGGAGCGGTTGCGCCTCTACGCCCCGCTGCACGACATCGGCAAGGTGGGAGTGCCCCCGGAGATCCTCAAGAAGGAGGGGGTCCTGACGCGGGTCGAGTTCGAGGAGATGCAGAAGCACACCATCTACGGCCACGAGATCCTCTCGACGGCCCGGGCGGACCCGATGGCGGCCAATATCGCCCTGTCTCACCACGAGCGGTTCGACGGCAGCGGCTATCCCAGTGCCCTTCGAGGGGAGGCGATTCCCCTGGAGGCCCGGATCGTGGCCCTGGCGGACGTGTTCGACGCCCTGACGACCCGGAGGCACTACAAGGAGGCGATGCATCCCGAGGACGCCTTCTCCTCCATCGCGGAAGAACTGAAGACCCGGTTCGCCCCTCGGGTTCTCAAGGCCATGGGGGACCAGCAGCAGGGGATGCTCGAGATCTTCCGCCGTTTCCAGTGACCGTTGGTCCGTGATAGGATTGGCCCATGCAGAAGACCGTGCCGATGGGTCCCGGTCCCCGGACGAAGGAGGTGTTGGAGGTCCTGATCCGGGACCTGCCCGAGGACCCGGAAACGCTGCGAGCGCGCCGCGAGGCAGTGCTGGCCGCCGTGGGATCCTTCGACCCCGCACGGGATCCCCTGGCAGAGGCACTGGACCAGTGCCTCCGGTCTCTCCGACTCCGGGTCAAGAGCCTCCAGGAGGCCGGGAAGGGGCCTGCCGAGGCCCCCACCGCGGCGGAGTCTCCCCATGCCCGTGAGACCTTGCTGACGGCCTCCCAGCCCGCGAGCACCGTTCCCACCCGCCAGATCCTGCGGTGGGGGGCTCGGGAGAAGGCCCTCTACCACGACGTGGTGAACCTCTTCGACCTGGGAGACCAGTCCGGGGCCATGACCTCGCTGGAACGACTCACGATGCTGGCCCCGAAGGCCGAGGAACTGTTGCTCTTCTTCCAGAAGAACGAGGCCCTCCTGCTCCAGACCTACCAGGAGAGCCTCGGGTCGCTCCAGCGGAAGGTCTTCCGCCTCCCCCAGGAGCACTGGATTCGGATCCCCACCGACCACCCGGAGGAGATGGACCGCCTCTTGAAGGTCTGCGACGGCAACCGGCGAATCGAGGACCTCACGCGGCTGCTGGAGCAGCCTCCCCTGGTGACCCTGGCGATGATCTCCCACCTGGTGCGGTGCCGATACGTGGAGCTGTCCTGACCAGGGCTACCGGATCGGAGGCATCGTAGCGGTGCCCCGGAATCGGTAGATCCCCGATTCCACCAGCAGGAAGACGACCCGGTAGATCAGGGTCTGCTGCTCGGGCGTCGCGGGAAGGGCCTTCTTGAGGGCCTCGATGGTGGGTTGCTGGTCCAGCAGGTGGACAAGGCGCATCTCCCGTGGCTGGAACTTGAGGTCCTGGAGGTCGATCCGGCTCCCCTCGCTGGGGGCCAGCCGCCTCGACTCCGAGTCCCGGAGATAGGAACGGAGCAGGGAGAGGTCGAAGTTCCGCCGCACCGCCTCGGTGATCATCTCGATGGGCGGAAGGTCCATCGGGACCACGCCCTGCGGCAGGGGGGTGTTTTCGTAGAAGCCATACCACCCGCCGGTCCATCCGAAGATCTGCAGGAATCGCTCCCGGAACTGCACCTGGAGCACCTGGGCCAGTTCATGGGCCCCGACCATCCCCTGGGCGACCAGGGCATCGCCCAGCCGGACGGCCCCCTTTCCCGACAGGGCCAGGGCCTTTTCCAGGGCTTCCCGACTTGCGGTCCGGTTCCGAACCAGGTACTCCCCGAGCAATTCCGACTTCAGGTTCGAGTAGATGAACTTCGGCCGCCCGTCGACGACGTAGACCTCCTTCTGGTTCGGTCCCTGCTTCAGCATCAGCATCCCGGTCAGCCGCTGCTGGCCGCAGACGCGGAACGCCAGGCCCACCAGGCCCCGGGGTTCCACGGTTCCCTCGAACATCAGCGTACGGCGCGAGGCCTCCCGGCTCTTCCGCTGCACCTCCCCCCGGACCGCCGCGATGTCGCCCACCCGGACCCACTCCCCCTCGTTCATCGAGGCGTACTCCTCCTCGGTGATCGATCGGCTTTCGAGGAGGCTCAGCATGTTGGCAAAGGAGATGGGACCGAAGATGTTCCCCTCGGCATCCCGGATCCGGAAGGTGGCGTTCTGGGGATCCAGGCGCGTATTGCGCGTGGCAGGGGCAGGCATGTCCAGGGGCCCCGAGACCTCCTGGGTCGATGGGAGCGGCACGGGACCCGTCGACCGCCGAGGCTCCGGGACCACCGGCACCGGCCCCGAGGCGGCGGGACGACCGACCCCCTCCTTGCCATCCCCGACCTCCGAGAGGGCCCGTCCGGACCGGAGCCCGGTGCTCTCTTCCACATCCAGGGGCAGCAGGTCCTGCTCGGCCTCCTCCGGGAAGAGGTCCCGGAGGAAGAGGCCGACCTGGGCGCTCCCGACGCGGTGCCCCCGCGAAAAGAGCCAGTCGTCCAGGTCCTTCTGGAAGTCCAGGGCGTTGCGATACCTGCGGTCCCGGTCCTTCGCCAGGGCCTTTCGGAGGATGTCCGCCAGGGCCGGGTCGATCTCCGGGTGCCGTGCCAGGCGCTTCTCCACGTCCGCATCCCGGACGTTGATCAGGGTCTGGAGGTCGCTCCGCCCCAGGAAGAGCCGCTTCAGCGTCAGGCACTCGAAGAGGATGATCCCCAGGCTGAAGAGGTCGGACCGGTGGTCCAGGTCCAGACCTGCCACCTGCTCCGGGGACATGTAGCCCAGCTTCCCTTTCAGCAGTCCCTGGCCCGGCCCGTCGCCTCCGCCACTGGTGGCCGCCTTGGCCACGCCGAAGTCCGAGACCTTCACCTCCCCGTCATAGGAGATCAGGATGTTGCTGGGCGACACGTCCCGGTGGATGATCCGCAGCGGATTCCCGTGGACGTCCCGGGCGTTGTAGGCATACCAGAGGGCCTTGCAGACCTCGGATGTCACATGGACCGCCAGTTCCGGCGCGAAGGCCCGGCCCATCTTGTTCACCCGGGCCATGATCCGCTGGAGGTCCTTCCCGTTCACCAGTTCCATCGCGAGGTAGTACTGCCCGTCCACCTCGTCGAACTCGTAGATCGTGACGATGTTGGAGTGCTGGAGCGGGGCGGTGATCCGAGCCTCCTCCACGAACATCTTCACGAAGGAGGGATCCCGGGAGTACCCCATCAGGATCCGCTTGATCACGACGACCTTCTGGACGTCCTGAGCCCCCCGAAGAACGGCCTTGAAGATCTCTGCCATCCCGCCGGAGCCGATCTTCTCCAGCAGCAGGTACTTCCCGAAGTATCGTGGTCGCGCCTGCGAGCTCGGGGAGGTTCCCTTTGCGGAATCGTTCAAGTGCCTATCCCCGTCACTTGTCCACGGGACCTCAGCGGATCCCGTGCAGGTTCACCTGGAGGTCCCCCGTGGGGCCGCCACCGCCTTCCGATCCGCCGGCGGTGACCCCCCAGTAGGTCAGTCCGGCGACCGCGCCAACGCCCACGACCAGGGCCGTCCAGAACCACCACTGGCGGACCAGGTTGGACTTCTTGGGCTTCTGGGAGGTGTCCTTGAAGATCGGCGAGTTCGGGTCCACGATGAGGTCCTCGCCGCCCTGGATCGTCGGAGTACCCCCGCCGCCGCCCTGGGCCGCCTCGGGCAGCGCCACCGGCGGGGCCTCCAGGGCCACCATCGTGCTCTCGGATCGCGCCGCCACGCCGGTGAGGTCCACCAGGAGGTCCTGGAGGGCCACCACGAGGTTGCCATCCCGGGCCAGGTCCAACTGGACCGGCTGCACCCGGGTTCCGGACGCGAAGAGGCCCCGGACCGCGAAGCCGTTTCGTTCCTGGGAGACCCGGATCACCAGCAGGTCCGTGGCCCCGGAGGATTCGGCCAGGGCCCGGGCCTCGGCCTCGGGCAGGGCCTTTTCCAGGGACCGCAGGATTCCCCGCAGGGCCTCCTCCTGCCGACCCCTCTCCGGGGCGGCCTTCAGGGTCACCTCGACCTGCTGCTCCACGACTCCCCGCACCACGACGAACTGGGACCAGGGCTGGAACCCGTCGGCCATCACGGTGACCCAGTGATCCCCTGGCTTCACCCCCCCGATCTTGATCGGGGCGAAGCCCTTGAACTCCCCATCCAGGTAGACCTCCGCATCCTTTTCCGCCAGCACCTCGACGGCGGTCTCGGGGGCCTCCTCGATCTCCTGCTGGACCTGACGGAAGAAGTTCCGGGCCTCCAGGGTCACCGCGTATTCCGAGGCCTGCTGCCCCGGATAGACGACCAGGGATCGCTTGATGGCGTCCTTGGCCTGGAGCTGCTTCTGGGCCTGGAGCAGGGAGATTCCCAGGCCCTTGTAGACCCGCGCCACGAGGTTCCGGCTGGCGATGGCCAGGGCCGGCTGCAGCGCGGTCTCGGCTGCCCGGTAGGCCTCCAGGGCCTCCGCCCACCGCTGACCCATGAGGGCCTGGTAGCCTGCCTCGACCCGGTTCTGGACCGTCTCCAACTCCCGATCGAACCGGTTTTCGACCCCCGATGCGCGACGCAGCCCCGAGGCGCCCAGGCGATCGGCCGCCCGGCGGATCAACCCGCGGAAGACCAGGGCGGCGGTCGCGTCCTTCCGCGCGTCCTTGGGCACCACCCGCACCATGAGGCGCCGGACGTCCCCCTGGGAGGCCGCCTGTGCCCGGGCCTCCGGAACCAGGAAGGGGCCCGGTCCGACCTGGAGAACCACCAGGGACAGGACCCCCACCAGCGCTGGCCCCCCTCTCCCCCGGCGAAGGGAACGAAGGACCCGAAAATCGCGTTCCTGACGTTCCTTCATCGTCCTTCCTCCCTCACATCTCGACCAGGCTGGTCTTCAACGCGGCCGGCGTGTAGACCTCGACCTTCCCCGCGGAGGCCGGGTCCAGTTCCGCCGCCTCGCCGACGCCCCCCGCCACCCACAGCGTGTCGTCGGGAAGCACCTCCAGGGCCGCCCCGAACCGCCCGGCCAGGAGACCCGTGGAGGCATCGGCCGCCACGAGGCGCTTCGCCGCCAGATCCAGGTGGCAGGCCCCATCTGCCAGCCCGCCTCCGAAGTCCCGAACACCGCCGATGAGCCACGCCAGGTCGCCGTCCTTCGACGCCAGGACCCCGTGGAGCCAGCGCGCCGCGCAGGGCTGGCCGTTCAGCGTCTCGACCGTTCCCTTGCCGGTCCCGTCGATGGTCAGGAGCCAGGCCTGGTCCCCGGGCGGCAGCAGCGTGCTGCCATTCCAGACGGCTCCGCCGGCCACCAGGAACCGCTTGTTGCCCTGGGCGTCCTCCCGAATCGGGGCGACTCCCGGGAAGAAGAGCCGGGGCAGATTGGCCACCGCCCGGCTTCGGAAGGCCCCACTGGCCCCGTCCTGCTGCCGCGAGGACTGGGTGAACACCTCCAGCACCGCCTCGTCGAAGGTGGTCCCGCCCAGCACCAGGTAGCGGGACAGCCCCTGGCTCGTGTCCTCGATCTTCACCATCGTGCCGCCGTTGTGCTGGCGATTGGTCCGAAGACCGTTCTCCAGCGCCAGCAGTCCCCCCTGGCCGTCGGCTCCGCCGTAGGGAGCCCAGAGATCCGCAACCAGGTAGCGGGCGTCATCAACAGGCCACCGTCCGCCGCCGACGATCAGCACGCTGTTGTCGTAGAGCCGCCCCGCCTCGGGAAAGGCCCGTGGGCTGGACATCCGCTCGCCGCCGGTCACGAAGGTTCCCGCCGCGACATCGAAGACCTCGTAGGAGTCCAGGGCATCGGCCGTGTCGAAGGACAGGGGAAAGGTGGTCCCCGCCTTCCAGGAGGCCTTCGTGAGCCCCCCGAAGATCAGCACCCGATCCCCCTGGGCCAGGGGCAGCTGCACCATCACGTGGCCCGCCCGGGGAGCATTCATCCGGGAGGCAATCTCGGTGAAGGTGCCCTGGAAGGGGTCATAGAGGTAGGCCCGATCGCTGGGGCCGGTCAGGCGCAGGCTGCCGCCGCCCTGGTCCTCGACGGTGGTGAAGCCACCGGTGACCAGGACGCGCCCGTCCCCCAGGACGACGGACGCCGGGAACATCATCGGGGAGAAGCCGGCGGGCACCCCCACGCAGGTCGAGGCCCCGAACCGGGAGAGCACCATCTGGAGTTCCGTGGTCCGGTCCTGGGCGATGGCCACCTCCCGCTTCCGTCCATACCACGCGGGGGTGTCCTGCCCCTGGCGGTAGCCCAGCACGGTGACGACCCGGCCGCTCCCGGCGGGCACCGACCCCAGGGCAACCCCATCCCCGGGGACCGCTGCCTCGCCGGAGGCCAGCAGCACCGATTGTCCGGTGTTCCGATCCCTTCCGGTGACCTCCACGGTCACCCGGTTCACCTCCCCTTCCGGCAGGGCACCCGGCTGGCAGGTGCTGACCAGCATGGAGGCACTGACACCCACGGCGCCCTCCCCCTCCTCGTCGGGAGGCAGGCAGGCCCACAGGCCACCCACCACGATCCAGGACACACAGCGCATTCTTCGGGTCATCTCTGCTGGTCCCCCCGGTAGAGCCTCATGGCAGAAAGCAACCGCAGCACGGCGGAAGCAGCATAAGTCGGGACGCCATTCCAAGTCAATCCGGCCCACCCTTGGTCACCACCCGGGGTGGTTCGCCTGTTGATGTCGATGTCCACACCTGCCGTCGGCGGAACGAGGGTCAAGGACAGACCTTGGCCACCACCACGTCATCCACGAAGACCCCCTGTCCCCGATTCTCCTGGGCGTCCACCGAGTCGAACTGGAACTGGATCCGCACGGTCCGACCGCGCCACCGGGCCAGGTCGATGGGCGGGACCGCGTACCACTGGTCGTAGTTCCCGCCGGAGATCTCGCCCTTCTGGAAGACCTCGGTCACCGTGTCCCCGTCCACTACCTCGACCCAGAACCGGTCCAGATCCGCACTTTCCTCGATGTCCAGGAAGAGGGTGAAGGACAGGCGCACCACGCCCGCCGGAGGAACGGCGATCGGAGGCGTCAGGATCCGCCCCCGGGCAATGCCGAAGTTGTCGTAGTTGTTCGCGACATCGTTGCCGTAGCGGAGGGAGGCCTCCCCGGTGGCGGCCTTCTGGGTGGACCTCCCCCAGCGGACCACGGAACCGCCGACGCCGGGCACCGAGTCGTCGGTCACCAGGAAGTTCGCCAGGGCGTCCGGGTCCTCGAAGGTGAACCGGGCCGCCTCCGCCGGGACGCAGCAGGAGGGGGACTCGAAGACGTCATGGCGACACGTCTGCCCCAGGCATCCGTCGAGGGTGCAGGCGTCCTGGTCATCGCACTCGGTCTGGACCGCGCAGCACCCCTCGGGGCCGATCCGGTTCACCTGGCAGACTCCGGCATCGCAACGGCCGCTCCGACAGACCCCGTCCACGAAGCAGTCCGCGGCACTGGCACAGTTCTGGCGCCGGCAACCGTTCCGGGTGACCCGCACGTCGTCGATGTAGACGCCCTCGTAGGCGTTCCGCTCGACGTCCCCGGTGTCGAACCGGAACCGGATCGAGACGCTCTTCCCTGCAAAGGGAGTCAGGTCCACCCCCACCGGCTGGAAGGCCTCCCGGGTCGTTCCCCGAACGATGTGGGAGGTCCAGACGTCCTGGACCACCTCCTCCCCGGGCGCGGCGCCGTCGGTCACCACCTGAGTCTCGAAGAAGTCCCGCCCCAGGGGGTTGTAGTAATCCCCCGAGGCATCGTCCCATTCGGTCTTCAGGAACAGTTGGAAGGACAGGAACGTGTAGCCCTCGGCCGGGACCTGGAACCGGGGCGAGGTGGCCTCGCCGAAGGTGAGTCCTCCGGCGTTGTCGTAGGTCCGGGAGGCCAGATTCCCGTAGTAGAGCGACCCCGTCCCGGAGGTGGACCGCGCCGTCGAGGGCTGCCACCGCACCCGCTGGTTGTCCTGATAGGCCCACACCTGGAACCCGTCGAGTCCCCCATCGAATGCCGCCTGGAGGATCGTCACGGTGTCGCAGCACTGGTCCGGGGGCAGGTCCTCGACGCCGCACCGCCAGTCGACGCAGACCGCCTTCTGGCAGGCCCCCGGCGGGGGACAGTCGGAGGCGACCGTCTCGGGGGTGCACTGGGGGTCCAGGCACCAGGGGATCGCGGGGTGGGAGCAGACGCCCTGGGACTCGGTGTTCACCATGGGCTGGCAGCGATCGTCGCTGCACGTGTCGTCGTCGGTCGCACAGGTCGTCCCGGGCGTGCAATCGGCATCGCATCGGGACTCCACCCGGAGGTCGTCCAGGTAGACGCCCTCGAAGTCGTTGTCCTGGGCGTCGGCCGTCTCGAACAGGAACCGAATCGCGATCTCCTTGCCGGCGAATTCCCGGAGGCTGGCGGTGACCAGTTGGAAGTCGTTTTCCGCGTCGGCGGGAACCCCGTCCGAGGTGAAGATCTCGTGCTCGATGGGTGCTTCGGCCGGATTCTCGATCACCAGCACCCGGATCCCGTCGGGCAACCGCTCGCCCACCGCCGGCTCCAGGCGCTGGAAGACCCGGACCGACAGGAACCACGTGCTCCGGGTCGTGTCCAGCGGAGGGATCAGGAAGGCCCGAGACTGGATCGACAGGCGAACCGCGGTGGAGGTCCCGATGCCGCTGCCGACCTTCTGGCATTCTGCATCGCGCTGGGCGTTGTCATAGACCCGGCACCGAGGATTTCCCACGTAGAGGCTCTTGCCCCCGAGGGCCTTTCGGTGATCCGTGACCACCCAGGTCACCTCGTCGTCAGGCCTCGGGTCGTCGATGGTCCAGTCCTGGAGGTTCCCCTCGAACCCCTCCTGGAGGAAGGTCTCTGCCCGGCAGCAGTTCCCCTGCCAGCCCCATCCACAGATGTTCTGCGGCTTCAGGCAGACTTTCTTCTGGCACTCCTCCAGCGCCACCGGGGCGTCCTTGCAGTCCTCGTCCCGGGTGCAGGAGACCGGGCCGATGACCTCGGACCCGGTGCCCTGGTCCTCGACGGCCTCGGTCGCCTCGAGGACATCCCCCGGTCCCCCGCCTTCGTCGGAACCCAGGTCCGACGCCGTCTCCTCCTCGGTATCGGCAGCCCCGAAGTCCGGCCGGCTGCTGCCCCCGCCGCAGGCGCCCGTCCCTGCAGCCCAGAACGCGACCAGAATCCACGCGGCAGGACCGTTGATACGTCCCATCTCTCCCTCCCCGGCATCGACCTGACGGAACCCGTGTCGAGGCTATCACAGGAGACCCGCCGTTGAAAGATCGCCCCTGCGCCCTTGATGGGCCGACCCGCCGGCCGTCCCCGGATCCCGAAGGCGAACCCCGCCCGGGGAGGCGAATCCGGGGCCAGCAGGACTGACCGGTCTTTCAGAGAATCCGTCCGGGACGGGCCGCGCCAGGACTGAATTCACCGAGGATGGGGCGGGAGTAGCAGATATTCGCATTCGGGCGAGGGCGGGGTAGCCGGCTCCGCTCCGCAAGGTCCGCTGC
>JAKPOP010000005.1 GCA_029547805.1 Deltaproteobacteria bacterium | reverse complement strand
TGCCCCGGCGCTGGATGACCACCGAAGCCACCAGCACGGGCCACGGCCCGACCTTGGTCCAATCGATGGCGATGCGGATGGATCGTCGCTCCCCGACGACCATCGCCAGCAGGGCCGCGCACCACTCCACCACCTGGATCTTGTCGTTGGCCAGACACCGGTCCACCTGCTGGATGCGGTGCTTCGGTGCGACCCTGGACCGGATCGCCCGTCCCAACGACGCCACTCCGACCTTTCCCACCGTGACCAGCGCGCCAACCAGCACCGCCAGGGTCTGTTGTCGCTTCTTTTGAAACCCCGTGAAGACCTGCTCGATGAAGGCCGCGATCCGCTGCGATGACATCGCTGTCAACTCCATGAAATGACAATGAAATGATCCAATATGGCGCGCGCCTTGTCAAGCATTTATGTAGAAATTTCCAGGTGTTAATGCTCATTGAGCCTCCCGAATCCACCTCGGTGGGAGTCTCCCATTTTGAGGGGATGGGTCAGCCGGCTGCAGTCCCGCCCCGGACCCCGGGACCCCGAGGCAGATCCGAGGCAGACGCCCCCCCCGGAAAGCCACCGGGCCAGTGAACAATCCACCGCGTCGGAAGGGCCCCCAAAAAGGCCCGAACGGGAATTTGGCAGATCGGTGACAATGATGCTATCCAGTCAGGAGCCTGGAGCAGGAGGCCGGGGACATGAGATGGGTGTTCCGCATTCTGCAGACCATCGTCGTGCTGGCGGTGCTGGCCTTGATGGGCATCGTGGTGGCGTCGGACTACTTCGGCCCCGGCAAGGACGGGCTGGAACAGGTCGAGAACCAGCGGGACCTGCTCCAGATGCGGACTGCAGCCAGGGAGCGGGAAAAGCAACGCCTGGAACAGGAACTGGAAGGCCTCCGACGCAATCCGCAGGTCCTCGAGCATGGCATCCGGGAGGACCTGGGCTTCGTCCGCCCCGATGAGAAGGTGCTCGAACTGCCCCAGGACACTCGCCGATCAAGCGGATCCGCTGCGTCCCATCAGGCCCGCCGACCTGCGAAGTGATGGCCCCGTTCTCAACGTCTTCCCCCTCATTCGATTCGCTGGACGATCGGACCCCGCCCCGGCGCCAGACCGACCCCGCGTTCGTCCTGGGAATGCAGGAAAACCAGGCGGGGACAGGCAGTCAGGTCGGGCCAACAGGTGACTGTCCCCGGGGGAGGGAGGCGACGAGGTCCAGCAGCAGGGGATGGAGGCGAGGCCCGGCGGCGACCACCCCGGAACGGACCACGTCGGGCTGGTTGAACCGAAGGGGTCTGCCCAGGGCGTCGGTGACCACGCCGCCGGCCTCCCGGACCAGCAGGGCCCCGGCGGCCAGGTCCCATTCGCTGCGGGGATGGACCGTGAAGGTGCCGTGGCAGAGGCCGCCGGCCACACAGGCGATCTTGTAGGCGGCGGAACCGACGGGCTCCATCGGGACCCGTCCCTCCAGCGGGGCCAGCAGGCCCTGGCGGTGCTCGTGCCGGGAGACCAGCAGCCGGATGCCGTCCAGGGACCGGGCGTCGAGGACATGCACGGGACGGCCGTTCAGGCAGGTGCCGCCCCCGGCCCAGGCCGTCAGGGTCTGGTCCAGGAAGGGGTGCCGGACGAGGGCCCACCGGAGGTCGCCACGGTGCCACCAGGCGATGCTGATGCTGGCCTCGGGCCGACCGGCCACCAGATTCCGGGTCCCGTCGATGGGGTCCACGATCAGGACGTCGTCGGCCCCCAGGCGGGACGGGGAATCGGCCGACTCCTCGCTGAGCCAGCAGGGACGGATTCCTCGGGCCTCAAAGACGGCCAGCAATGACGACCGAAGCCGGGCGTCGACCTGCTGGTCCAGGTCGGTCGTCGGGTTGTCCCGGTCCGCCGCCTTGCCCGGCGCCTCGACCACCTGGAGCCGTTGCCATGACCCGACCACCCAGTCGGACACGGTTTGCACGGCTCCTGACAGGTCCCTCTCCAGCGCCTCGTCGGGTCGTAAAGACACCGCTGCCTCCCCGCGCTTGCCAGCCGAGCAAAGGCTGTTCTAGCATAGGACCACTCTCCTAGGACCAGGAGGCCTTTTCCGATGGCAAGGAAGGATGCGGTTCTCGCGTTGTTCGAGCAGCGGTTCGACTACTACTCGGCCAGGACCGTGCTGGGGGAGGCCCTGGCCCGGGCCGGCCTGGGTGACCAGAAGACCTACGATCAGCCGGAACTGGAACGGCTGATCCAGGGGCTCCTGCTGACAGGCCACGGCATGCTGGACCGGCTCATCGCGGGTCTCCGGGGCCTCGAGGAACCGCCGGCGAAGGCCTCGGGCAAGGAGACCGCCCCGGCTCCGGAGGAGGTCCCCCCTGTCGAGGACGCCCCGGCCGAGGCGCAGGAGGCGGCCCCGGAGGCCGAAGAGGAACAGAAGCCCAAGGCCAAGAAGAAGCGCTGAGGGTCTTCGACCCGAGGTCGCCTGGACAAGGCCTTTCCAACGGGTTCGCCCGGACGGCCGCTTGGCCCGGCCGTTCCCGGGGAGGCAGTTTCCGTCCGCTTCCATCGCCGCGTGGTCGACACCCCGCCGCGCCGGAACCGACCGTCCGTGCCGTGAGCGTACCTACGGGGGAGGCTCCGGCCCCACCCAGGGCATATTCCGACTTGAATCCTGTGGTCGGTTCCATAAGATTCACGCAGCATCACGGCCGGGGCATTCCCGGTACAGGAGTGGAGACATGCTCAAGGGAACGAGGAGCCTCCCGGCAGCGATCGTCGGGTGGACGATCCTGGCGCTGCCGCTGACGGCGGGAGCGACGACGGTCTTGAAACTGCCGCTGGAGGAGATGGCACGCCGGGCGGACCTCGTGGTACGGGGACAGGTCCGGGAGGTCCAGATCGCCACGGACGAGCAGGGGATGCCGACTCATACGGTCGTGGTCCTGGACGTGCTGGAGGTGATGAAGGGCCAGCCGACCTCTCCGGTGCTGCGCCTCGCGCTTCCAGGAGGCCAGAATGCGGCCGGGTTCCGGAATGTCCACGGGATGCCGGGCTTCGATCCCGGAGAGGAGGTCGTGCTGCTGCTGGAGCGCACGTCCGTGGGCTGGATCCCGATGGGCCTGTCGGAGGGCAAGTTCACGGTCCGCCGGGACGTGGGGGACGTCCCCCGGGCCGTGCGCCGGGTGGACCTGCTGCGGCTGGTGCCGGACTCGGCCGGAAGGCCCATGCATCTGGAGGGCGGCGCCCTCGATGACGACCTGTCGCTCGAGGAACTGCGGGGAGCCGTGATCCGGGCGAAGAAGGCCGCTCCGGCGGGAGGTGCCCGATGAAGACCTCTCGCGGCATCTTTGCTGCCATCGCCTGCTGTCTCTGGCTGGCCTCGGCCCCGGCCCCGGTCCGGGCCTTCGGGATCGAGACCCTCGACGACACGCTGAAAGGGACCATCGTGCGTTGGGGGTCGCTGCCCATCTCCTACTACCTGGACGCGGGTGGGACCAACGGGCTGACGGCGTCTCAGGCCCAGCAGTGCATCCGGGACTCGTTCCGGGACTGGGAGGCGGTGGACTGCTCGCGGCTGGCCTTCCTGGAGCTGGGGACGACGACCAACAAGCGGGTGCTTCCAATGTCGTCCTCCTACAACGTCTACCAGAATGGCCAGAACGAACTGGTCTGGATCAACGACTCCTCCTGGACCTTCGGGTCCCAGGTCCTGGGCGTGACGATGACCAACGGGACCTGGAACTGGGGGACCATCACCGAGTCGGACATCGCCTTCAACGGTCGCAACTACCAGTGGAACCTGACCGGGACGATCGGGTACTGGAACAACGACATGGACTGCAAGAGCGTGGCGATCCACGAAATCGGTCACCTCTTCGGGCTCCAGCACGTCCTGTCGGGAGCCAGCGTGACAGACCCGCCGACGATGGCCCCGGCGGTGGACCCCCAGGGGCGATCGGCCACCCTGTCCCGGGACGACCAGCTGGGGGCCTGCTTCCTCTACCCGGAGGGGCAGTACTACACCTGCACGAAGAACAGCGAGTGCCCCAAGGTCGTGGGGCACAACTCCCGGACCGGGGAGGAGTACGAGGTCGGGCAGATCTACTGCCAGAACGGCTACTGCCAGGGCGGTGGGGGCACGGCGCCGAACTCGGTGGAGATGGGCGGGACGTGCAACACCAACACGGACTGCGTCCAGGGGCTCACCTGCCGAAACTATTACGCCGGGACGCTGATCTGCACGACCACCTGCGACCCGTTGGCGGACAACTGCCCCGACATGTTCCACTGCGAGGTCCCCCAGGGTGAGACGGCCAGCGTCTGCATGCCCGGCAGCAAGAAAATCCCCGTGGGCGAGCCCTGCAGCAGGTCCTACGACTGCTCCACCTTGTTCTGCTTCCCGGCCCCGGACGGCAGCGGGATGACGTGCCGGGTCTCCTGCACCCGGGACGGGAACCAGTGCGGTCCCAACGAGGCCTGCTGGAGCGTGTCGGCCAGCAGCACCGGCGGCTGCTATCCCAAAGACCAGGTCCCGGTCCCCAAGAAGAAACTGGACGTCGAGTGCCTGGCCGACGAGGAGTGCGAATCGGGCCTCTGCTACAGCGAGGAGGGCGACACGACCCGCTGTCGACTCCGCTGCGACCCGGCCAGCCCGTTCTGCTACGCCGGCTACTGGTGCAAGGACCTGGGCGGGGGCCTGGGAGCCTGCATCCCCGGTGACGGCAAGAAGGCCGATGGCGAGGAGTGCGCCGAGCAGCAGGAGTGCCGGAGCGGCTGGTGCGTCTGGACGCCGACCCTGGGGCGGTCCTACTGTCGGAGTTCCTGCGAACTGGCCACCTGGGAGTGCCCCGAGGGGACATCCTGCGTCTCCTTCGGAAGCACCGAGTGGGGCGCCTGCATGCCCAACCGCACCCCCACCGGGGAGGCCTGTTCCGTTCACGCCGATTGTACGACGGCCCTCTGTGTGGAGTTCGGGGGGGACTTCGGGCAACTCTGCACCCAGGCCTGCGTGGGGGGATGGTGCCCCAACGACTGGACCTGTCACGTGGTGGCCGAGTTCGGGGAGATCTGCGGGCCCCCCGAGTCCGGGCCGCCCGAAGTGCTGCCCACCGACGACACCGGTGCGGCTCCGGAGACCGGCGGGGAGGAGGACCGGGGTGGCGAGTCCGACGCAGGGAACAATCCCCCCGACGAGGGCAGTCCCTCCACCGATCCGGGCACGCCGCCGCCCCCTTCGGCCAGCGGAGGGGGGTGTGTCGCGGGCCCGGCGGCAACCCTGGGCGACCTGTGGGGCTGGGGAATCGCCCTGGTGGGCCTGGCGACGCTTCGGCGACGGCGTCCCCGGTGAACCGGGGCCCCGGGTGCTCGTTTCACCCGATGTCCTGATGGCCCGAGGCCGACGGCGTCCGGACCCGGAACCGCGAAGGTGTTTACGGGTCCCGGCCGACGGGAACGCACGGCCGCCGTCGCGGCTTGCGAAAAGGCCGCCGATGGGCCGACAATGATCCTCGTGGAGCCAACGAGGGCAGGATGGGTGGCTGGTCCCACATCTCGGAGGATCGGTTCCTGGAGGTCCGGGCGGCGGCCGAGGTCGCCCGGCGCAACTGCGAGGACCACGACCCCATCACGCAGCAGCACTCGGTCCGGGTGGCTCACTGGTCGGCCCTTCTGGCCACGCGACTGACGGGGTTCGGGGCGTCGCGGATCCGGCGACTCGAGATCACGGCGATGCTCCATGATTACGGCAAGACCTTCGTGGATCCCCGGGTCCTCAACAAGCAGGGGCCCCTGGACGACTGGGAGTGGCAGGAGATGCGCCGGCACCCTGAACTGGGCATCGAGCATCTGCCCGTCCCGCTGGAGTACGTGGAGCCCGAGGGAATCCGCTGGCATCACAAGCACTACAACGGCGGCGGCTATCCCCCCGGAGAAGTCCGGGGCATCGACCTCTCCCTGGAGGCCCGGATCATCGCCTGTGCCGACGTCTTCGACGCCCTGACCTCCCGGCGGCCCTACCGGGTGGACCACCCCGCCTTCAGCCCGAAGGAGGCCCTGGAGATCATGCGGGGCATGGCAGGGACCCAACTGGACCCGGGACTCGTGTCCCTGTTCGAGTCGGTCTGGCAGGGGGAGTCAAGCCGCGTTGGGGGCGAGGCGGGCGCCCGGACCCTCCAGGTGATGAGCGTGCTGGGCGTCGAGTTGCAGCGGGCCCGGGACCTGCTGCGAAAGATCATCGGACCCCACGACCCGAACCTGCCGCTGGCAGGACGCACCGACGGGGAGTCGGTGCTGCGGGACCTCGTGCAGCGCCTGGAGCGCACGAGCCTGGGACGGGAATCGGCGGTCAACGTCGCCCGGCACGTCCTGCGGATGCCCCTGGCAGAGACCTTTGCCCCGGGTTCCTTCGCGATGGTGCGGGGACGGGAGGGAACCCCAGTGGGACATCACCTGGAAGTCCGGCTGCTGTTGCACCGGCCTCCCAAGGACGTGTCCTACCTGCGGGTGGTCGTCTATCGCGGCGCGTTGTGGGTCTGCATCAGCGAGCGGACGGATCGGGGCGTCGAGGTGCGCCTGAGCCGCTGACCTACGGGGACTTCGGGGCCAGTTCGATCTGGTGGATCGCCGGGCCCAGGATCTCCCGGATCACCCGGACCGTGCCATCGACGGGCGTGATGCCGCTCTGCTCCGCAGGGCCCTTGAGCCCCACCGTCGTCGAATCCACCACCCACCGGGTGATGACCCAGCCGTTCGGCGCCTGGGCCAGCCCCTTCACCGTGAGGTCGTAGCGCATGCGGATCGCCGGGCGGGGTTCCTCCAGAGGCGGCAGGGCCGCCACGACGAGGGTCACCCCTCCGTTGGAGGTCCGAGCGGCAAGCACCCGAAGCGAGTCCGACGGCGTCGAGGTCGTCGTGTCCTCGGTGACGTCCAGCACCCGGAGCCGCAACCCGGCACCCTGGTCCAGGCGAGCGAAGACCTGGAGGGCCGCGTAGGCCGGCAGGGTGCGTCCGTCGTCTTCCTGGAACAGGTCTTCACCGACAATGGCCGTCGAGGAGGTCTTGGGGCCGCTCCAGCGTTCGGGGATCAGCAGGGTCAGGAGGTCCTGTTCCTGCATGCGCACCATCGCCCCGTAGGCGGCGAAGAGGGCCGACCGCTGGGCCCGGGTGGGATAGAGGGGCGCCAGGTCCTTCCAGAGGTCCGGGTCCAGGGCCATGCCCATGTCGGCCAGGCGGACGGACTTGAGGTCCTTCTGGTCCAGGGCGGTCCGGAGATCCCGGAGGATCGTTGCGTGGGCATTGGGGGATCGGGCCCGAGAGAGGACCCCGAAGACCTCCGGGGCCATCGTTGCATCGGTGGCCAGGAGTTCCAGGAAGGCCCCCACCGGGGACGTGGGGTCCTGGATCTCTGCTTCGGATGCGATGGGCAACGACGGGGCGACCCGGGCCAGGATTCGAGGGGCGGTCTCCTCCAGGAAGGCGTCATGAATGGCCCGGAACCAGGGGCGGTAGAGTCCGATCACGCCGCTGACACCCGCGTTCTGGTAGCCCCCCAGTCGCAAGGCGTCCGGGAGGAACTCGGCATAGGCGGGATAGAGGCCCAGGGCCTCCAGCCGGGCCTTCGCGACGTCGGAGTAGTAGGGGTTCAGGGCCCCGTTGACCCACCGGGCCAGCAGCCCCACCACGGCCGACCAGGTCTGGCTGTCCCCGATGCGGTGGGTGGCCGTCGCCGGTCCCGCGGGGTCCACGGCACAGGAGTCCTCTCCGATGTCGTAGAGAGTCTGCCAGATGGGGACCATGCCCCGGGCGGCCGTCTCCCGGAGGTGGTCCCGGAGGGACTCCCACTGGTAGGCCCGGGCATCCCCCGGGTCGTTGGTCGGGTCCGGGAAGATGCTCGAGAGGGCCAGGTCGCATCCCAGGCCACGGGGCAGGGACAGGGCCTTGGCACCCATGCGTTGCGCCAGCACCAGCGGGGTGTCGGACCCCTGGACCTTCGAGGAGGCCTCCACGGCACTGAGGGCCCGCACGGGCAATGCCTCGCCGCCGGGACCGGTGGCCAGGTCGTTCCAGGAGACCTCGTAGGATCGGGTCACGGCGGCCAGGTAGTCCTCCGGCAGGGGGTCCGAGGAGGAGAGGTCGCAGGAGACCCCGCAGACCGGGATCACCCAGGCCATCCATCCGATGAAACGCCGACAGGAGTGGACGGGTCGCATCTTCCTCGCCTGGCAAGCGACAGGCACAAGATAGCGTTGGAAGGAACCGTTGAAAAGAGGCTAGGATCGACCGGGGCCTGGGAAGCGGTCGGCGATGGGCGGCGTGCGGGGCTGGGGCAGGCGACTGACGTGGGGCGCGCCGGTGCTGGTGGCCCTGGCGGTCTACGGGGGGGCCATCCCGGCAGGGTTCGTCTTCGACGACGTGCCGGCTCTGCTGGAGAACCCGGTGGTGAACGGGGAACGGCCTCTGGTGGAGGCCTGGACCCGGGACTTCTGGGGCAAGCCGCCGGAACGGTCCATCGGATCCTACCGGCCGGTCGTGCTGACCATGCTGGCACTGGACGCTCGGGTATTTGGCCTCACCCCGGCGCCGTTCCACGCGATCAACTGGGTCTGGCACGCCCTGGTCACGGCCCTGGTGCTGTGGGTCGGGCGGCGCCTGGTGGGGGATCGGGCCGCCTGGTGGGGCGGCCTGATCTTCGCGACCCTCGCGGCGCCCTCCGAGGCCGTGCAGGGGATCGTGGGCCGGGCGGATCTGGTGCTGGCGGCCGCGGCGCTGGTCGGCACGCTGGCGCACCGGCGGCCGGGCACCTGGGGGATCCTCCTGGAGGCCGTCGCATTCGCCGTGGCCCTGGGGTCCAAGGAATCGGCGGTGATGCTGCCCCTGGCCTGGGCCTCGCTGGACCTGCTGTTGCCCGTCGAGGGACGCCGGGTCCGGCTGGATCGCCTGGCGGTCCATGGCCTCCTCTTCGCCGGGTATCTGGTGCTGCGATCCCAGGCCCTGGGAGGGCTCGTGACCCATCCGGCGGACCCCCTGTCCAATCCCCTCTGGGAGGCCGAGGTCGTCTCCCGGACCCTCGGGGCCGCCCGGGTCTTCCTGACCCGCTACGTCCTGGGACTGGTGGACCCCTTCCGGCGGCTCTACGACTGTAGCGCCCAGGCCTGCGGACCGGCAGACGTCCTGGCCGGATGGGCCTGGGCCGGGCTGGCGGTCTTCCTGGGCTTTCTGGCGGCCCCGTGGCTGTTGCGGCGCCGGTCCCCCAGGGTGGCCGCGGGGCTCGCCTGGGCCTTCTGGGTCTTTCTGCCGGCCAGCAACCTGGTGATCCTGGGGCCCACGATCTACGGCGAGCGCCTCTGGTACGTCCCGGCCATCGGCCTTGCCCTGGCGGCCGGTGTCGGGATGGAGTGGCTGAATGACCACCTGGACCGCCCCTGGCTTGCCCGCGCGTTGGCCGGGACCTGGCTGGTCCTCAACGCCCTGTCGGTGCAGCAGCGCAATCTGGACTGGCGGGACCCCAGGAGCCTCTACGAGTCGGGGCTGCGATACGCGCCCCAGAGCGCGAAGGTCCACTACAACGTGGCCACCGTGCGGTTCAACGAAGGGGATCTGGTGGCTGCCGAGGCCCATGCCCGGGCCGCCGTGACCCTCTGGCCCCGGCATCCCGAGGCCCGGGCGCTGCTGGCGGCGACCCGGGACCTCCAGGGGCATCCGGAGGAGGCCGAACGGGAGTTCGCCATCGCGCTGCAGGAGACCCCCGGGGCCGACGCCTTCTTCCATGCGGCGACGTTCCTGGCCCGTCGCAGTCGGATCGATGAGGCCCGCTCCCTGGTCCAGCGGGCCCGAAGGGCCTTCCCGGAGGATCGGCGCCTCCGGGACCTGGAGTGGCGCATCGAGGAGCGCCTTGCCAATCCCCCCGCCTCGCGGTAGGCTTCGCCCCATGCTGGACTACATGGCCCTCGCTGCAGTCGTGCTGTTCGCGTTCTTCGGGATCTTCACGGGCCTCCTGCTGCAGGTGTTGCGGCTGCTCGTGATGGGCCTATCGGCCCTGGCGGCCATCGCCCTGGCCGGTCCCGCCCAGCGGCTCTTCCCGAACCTGTTGTCGTCGAGTCCCTCGGCCCGGGAGGTCGTCTTCCCCTTCGCCATCTTCCTGCTGGCCTGGCTGGTCCTGGACATCGGCGCGCGGGTCAGCGTGGCGGCCTTTCGCCGGACCGCCCCGGCCCTCTCGGTGCTGGACCGGCTGCTGGGGATGGCCCTTGGGGCCGTGAAGGGGGCCGTGCTGGCATGGTTCCTGGTCTCGGTGATGCTGTCCTCGGAGATCGCCTCCGGGATGCACTACCAGGGCCTCGACACCGACCGATCCTGGGTGGCCGCCCAGGTCCGGAAGTGGCCCGCGGGCCGCCTGGCGGACCTGATCCAGCCCCGGACCCTCAAGGAGTGGGAGGTCCGCCTGCGGGAAGCGGGGCGCGACCATGCCCCCTGACCGTTCCCGATCCTTGTGGATCGACGTGCTGGCCCTCTGGGGCGTCGGTCTGGTCCTCCTGGCCCTGAGCCTCGTGCCGCTGTCCCTTCCCGGATGGGTCCAGGAGGTCCGGGTCACCCTGCCGTCGGCCTGGCTGCTCTTCTCCCCGTGGGTCCTGGCCCGGATTCGCGGCCGGGAGCCGGAGGCCTGGTTGTCGGGTTCGGGCAGGATCCGGTCTTCCCTGAAGGTCGGGCTGGTGGTCGCCCTGGTCGTGTTTCCGCCCTACGCCCTGTTGTTCCACGGATGGTCCACGGTGGTCGAGGGCCGGCCCATGCGGTGGGACCTTTCCCGACTGGCGGACTTCCCGACGGACCTCCAGGGGGCCCCCTGGCGATGGGACCGGGAGGAGGCGCTGTGGGTCTTCGGGGAGGCAGGGCGGCTGACGGTCTGGAATCGGACCTCCCGGGACCTGGAGGTGCGCCTGGAAGGGTGCCAGGGGTCCCCCGAGGGCTTGCGATGGCAGGGGGGACGGGTCCTCCGGGTCCCGAACTCGGAAGGCCTCGCGACCTCGGGCACGATTGGGAAGGACCTCGGCATCCGATGCCCCATCGGACCGGGTCCGGCGTTCCTCCATGCGCCGCCGGGGACGTCCATGCGTCTGGGGGAGCAGGGGAGGGCGGTGGTGGCCGAAGGGCCGCTGGACGTGGGACGTTCCCATCGCTGGGTCTGGGTGCTGGCCTGGACCCACCTGCTGGGGGTCGCTCTTCCCGAGGAGGTCTTCTATCGGGGGTTCGTGCAGCGGAGGCTGGCCGAGGCCTTCCGGCGCCGCGTCAGGGTCTTCGGGGCTGCCATCGGCCCGGAGGTCTTCCTGGCCTCGGGGCTCTTCGCCCTCTCCCACCTGGTGCTGATCCCCGCGCCGTTTCGTCTGGCCGTGTTCTTCCCGGGGCTGCTCTTCGGCTGGATCCGAGAGCGGACCGACTCCACCGCCGGCTCCATTCTGGTCCACGCCCTCAGCAATGTCCTGCTGGCACTACTGACCCGACTCCAGGGCCCCTGATCCCATCTCGAAGGTCAGGGTGCCGCCGCGGGCCAGGTCCCGGTGGTCGATCCGGCGGTCGGACAGCCGTGTGCCGTTCCAACGCACCGCCTGGACAAAGAGGTCTCGTCGGCCGGCGGCCCCGGGGGCCTCGATCCGGAGGTCTCCCGACGGCAGGTGCACTGTGACCCGGTCGAAGATCGGGGCGGTCAGTGTGTAGTGGGGCAGGCAGGGCCATGGGTAGAGCCCGATGGCGGCGAAGACGTACCAGGCCGCCAGGGTTCCTCCGTCGTCATTGCCGATGAGCCCCCCCGGCTCGTCGCGGTAGCAGGAGTCCAGGATGAAGCGCGACCACCGCTCGGTCCACTCCGGGCGGCCAGCCTCGGTGGCCAGGAAGGGGGCATGGAGGTCCGGTTCGTTGCCCTGGAAGTAGTAGTTGGACGGGATCAGGAAGTCGAAGTCCCCGATGAAGGACTCCATGAAGAATCGGAGACGGTCCCGGAAGGCCTCGTCGCCGCCGAAGACCTCCCGGAGGCCGGCGGGGTCGTGGGGAACAAACCAGGTCCACTGCCAGGCGCTTCCCTCGACGTAGTGTCCCCGTCCCAGGTTCCACTCGGTGGGGTCGAAGGGGGCCGGGTCGAAGGTTCCGTCGGCCAGCCGGGGTCGGAAGAAGCCGGTCTCGGGGTGCCAGAGATTGCGCCAGTACCCGGCGCGCTCCCGGTAGCGGTTCTCGTCGTCCCCCTGACCCAGGGAGCGGGCGATTTCGGCCATGCAGAAGTCGTTGAAGGCGTATTCCAGCGTCAGGGAGACGCTCTCCCCGTGGCGATCCGAGGGGCAGTAGCCCAGGGCCAGCACGTCTTCGATGCAGTCCCGGTTCCCGTAGGCCCCGGGGCCCTGGGCCGGCCCGTCGGCGTTCCTTCGGAGCACGGTCCAGATTCCGTCGGGGTCGGTACCCGGAATGCCCGCGGCCTGCAGGTCCGCGAGGGACATCCCCTTCGCGACCCAGTCCCCGAACACGCTGGCCGCGTGCTGGCCAATCATGCTCCCGGTGTCCCCGGCCCCCATCGGCCACTGGGGCGTCCAGCCTCCGGTGGCCATCATCACCGCCAGGGACCGGAGCATGTCCCGCTGGCGGTCCGGCCAGACCCACTGGTAGAGCGGGTGGGCGGTCCGGAAGGTGTCCCAGAGGGACATGTCGGTGTAGTAGGTCCAGTCCGGCGCCACGTGAGGAGTCAGGGAGTCGCGGTCGAAGGACCGGAATCGGCCGTCGGCGTCGCTCCAGATCGTGGGCATCTGGAGGGCGTGGTAGATTGCCGTGTAGAAGTTCCGCCACTCCGTCGGCGTGCCCCCCTGGACCTCGATCCGCGCCAGTTCGCGCTCCCAGGCCTCCCGAGTGGCCTCCCTGGTCCCTTCGAAGTCGAAGACGGGCATCTCGGCGCGTCGGTTGTTCCGGGCGCCGTCCAGATCGACATAGGAGAGGCAGACCTGGACCTCGACCACGGGGTCCGTCGCCGTGTTGAAGACCAGCCACGCCCCGAAGTGGGCGGGGTCCTTGGAAGTGGCCACGTAGGACCGGCCCTCTTCCAGGAGGCCGTCCAACCAGGTTCCGAAGGAGACCGGATCCCGGTCGACGGACAGAGTGAAGTGGATGGGAAACCCGCCGTAGCGACCCGAGAAGTCTCCGGTGGCGTGATTCCAGCCCTCGATGGTCCGGCCGTTGTTCAGCACATGAACCTCGCCACCCATGCTGTGGCCGCTCAAGAGCTTGGTCGTGGGGTCCAGCGCCAGGATGCCCCGGTCGGTCCCCCCGATCCAGGTGTAGCGGTGATGGGCACAGCGGGTCGTCGCCGTCAGTTCCACGCGCACCGCCGGGTCCAGCAGCGTCACCGCGTAGTAGCCCGGAGAGGCCTCCTCGCCTTCGTGGGTGAAAGGGGCGACCATCCCGAAGGGCTGGACCTTGGAGGGGGTCATCTCCGTGACGGGCATGATGCCGATGTTGCCGTAGTCCGGAGCGCCGGTCCCGTGGAGGTGGTTGTGGGTGAATGCGGCGATCAGGTCGTCCTCGTAGTGGTATCCCGCGCAGTGCTGGAACTGGGAGGCCCCGTAGGCGGTCCGGGTGTCGGGGCTGACCTTCACCAGGCCGAAGGGCGCCGTGGCCCCGGGAAGGGCGCTGCCGACGTTGGCCAGTTCGCCGCCGGTGCCGATGAAGGGGTTCACGTGGCGCCAGTAGGGAGGCCCGGGAGTCGCGTCCGGACCGGGGGCGTCCGGGAGGTCCTCGGGGGTGTCCGTTCCGGTTTCCACGGCCAGGTCTCCAGGCGCGTCCTCGACCGCATCGTCGATGGAGGCATCGTCGGAGCCCGGGAGGTCCAGGAGGTCCGGAGGGGTCACCGGGACGTCCGCCGTCATGGCATCCTGGTCCGGGAGGCCCTGGTCTGCACGCTGCCCGCCTCCGTCGCCGCCGCATCGAGATAGCCCCAGGACCAGCAAGGCGCCGAGCGACCATGCCATGATGTTCATCGAGTCCTCCCCTCGTCCGCTGAACGGGAGGAAGGGGTTCGTTCGTCCTCCCGGGTGTCAGAGACCATGGCGGAATCGTCGGGTCGTCCCAGGCGCCGATAGATGGTGGTCCGGCCTACCTTCAAGGCCCGGGCCGCCCGGCTCGTGTTCCCCCCGGTGGCGGCCAGGGCCTGCCGCAGATAGGCCTCCTCCAGCAGGTCCAGGGGCACCAGGGATGCCTCGTCGGGGAACAGGGCCGCCAGGGACTCCTCCAGCGCGCCGCCCGACGGGATCGTTCGGCGGGTGGTCAGTGGCCCCTGCCGGGGCGACTCGTCTTCGCCCGGGCCCAGGCGCAGCGCCATGCGGATGTCCTGGGGCTGAAGTTCCGGGCCGTCCGCGACGATGATTGCGTGGCGGATCACGTTCTCCAGTTCCCGGACGTTGCCGGGGAAGGGATGCTGGAGCAGCAGGTCGATGGCCTCGGGGCTCAGGCCGAGGATGGTCTTCTTCTCCTCCTCCCGGAACCGCACCAGGAAGTGATGGGCCAGCAAGGGGATGTCCTCGGGACGCTCCCGGAGGGGCGGCAACCGCACCGGAAAGACGGCCAGCCGGTAGTAGAGGTCATCCCGGAACTCGCCATTGGCGACGGCCTTTCGCAGGTCCCGGTTCGTCGCCGAGAGGATGCGCACGTCCACCTGGATCGTCTCGGTTCCTCCGACCCGCTGGAAGGCGTGATCCTGCAGGACCCGGAGCAGCTTGGCCTGGAGGGCCCTGGGCAGTTCCCCGACCTCGTCCAGGAACAGGGTCCCGCCGTCGGCGGCCTCGAACTTTCCGATCCGGCGGCTCGTGGCCCCGGTGAACGCCCCCTTCTCGTAACCGAACATCTCGCTTTCCAGCAGGGTCTCGGGGATCCCGGCGCAGTTCACCGCGATGAACGGGCGGGAGCGACGGTTGCCCTCCTGGTGGATGGCCCGGGCGATGACCTCCTTGCCGGTGCCGCTCTCTCCTTCGATGAGCACTGCCGCCGTCGAGTTCACGATCGACTCGAGGGTGCTCACGACCCGCATCATCCGGCTGGACTGGGTCAGGATCCGGGAGAAGGGGCGCTGGTAGCGGCCCTGGAGCGTCGTGACCTGCTGCTTCAGGCGGAGGCGCTCGGCGGCGTTCTTCACCGACACCGGGAGTCGGGCGAAGAAGTCCTTGCCCTTCGAGAGGAAGTCGAAGCCCCCCTGGCGGATGGCCTCGACGGCAACGTCCATGTTGGTCGAGGCCGTGATGAAGATGACGGGCGTCTCGCTGGAGATCCCCTGGATTCGACGGAAGACCTCCAGGCCGTTCAGGTCCGGCAACTGGAGGTCCAGCAGGATGACCCCGTCGAAGCCCGCCTCGACGGCCTCGATGGCCTCCATGCCGGTGCTGGCCAGCAGGACCTCGTAGTCCTGGCTGGTGAGGTTGGACTGGAGGGCCGTGCGCATCGAGGCGTTGTCATCGACCACCAGGATCTTCACGAGGCTCTCCCGCGAGGGCCGACCCAGAGTCTACCCGATTCCCGACCTGGACGATGCCCGGATCGCAGACAGAGGATGCGCGTCCCCCGCCGGGCCGAAACGGTCCGGCGGGGGACTGAATGAGGGAAGAAAGAAACAGAGGAGTTGAAGGAGCGAATTCAGTAGAACCAACGGGGTAAAATGCATGGTCCGTGCCAGGATGAAAACGACGGAAATACGCATGGTTCTGGACATGCGAGGTCCACGGGGTGTCACGGAATGAAACGGCTGCGGCGATCCGCGAAGGCCGTGCGAGCCGTGGTGCCTCGGATTCCTGGGAGATTCCGGTATGGAACGGTCCGGTTTGGCAGGAATGTAGCAAAATGGAACGGTGTAGCAAACAGAAACATTCTCTGGCGATTCCCAAACGGACCTGAGGCCCCTACAATGGGGCCGTCCGGGGGACGCGGCATGAGGATCGGACCTGCCCGCTGCATCGCCGTGGCCGGCAACATCGGCGCCGGGAAGACCACGCTCGTGGAGTTCCTGACCCGCCACTTCCGGATCGATCCCCTCTACGAACCGAACGACGAGAATCCCTACCTCCGGGACTTCTACCAGGACATGCCCCGGTGGGCCTTCCACAGCCAGATCTTCTTCCTGGTGCGAAAGTTCGCGTTGCACCGGCAGGCCGAGGCCCATCCTGGGGCGGTGCTGCTGGACCGGACCATCTACGAGGACGCGGAGATCTTTGCGGCCAACCTCGCCCGGATGGGGGTTCTGCCCCCACGGGAGTGGGAGACCTACCAGCAGATGTATCGGACGCTGGTGACGACCCTCCGGCCCCCCGACCTCCTGATCTACCTGCGGTGCGGCCTGAAGTCCATTCGTGCCCGGATCGCCATCCGGGGGCGCCCGGAGGAGCAGTCGATCCCCGACGCCTACCTGCGTCAGTTGAATCGCATGTACGACCGATGGTTTCTGCGCTGGACCGAGTCCCCGACGGTGATTCTCCGGACCGACCGCCTGGACTACGTGTCGGACCTGGTGCACCAGGCGGAGGTGCTGGAGGCGATCGAGCGGGCGGTCAGTGGGCTGCCCCCGGTCCCGGGCTGGGGCAGTTCTCCCGAGGAAGGGCGATGAAGCGGCTCGTTCCCTGGGTGGCCCTGGCCCTCTGGGCGGCTTCGGGGAACGCCTGCCGCGGGGCGCATGGGGGAGGCGTCGAGTCCCCGGATGCCGGGACGACCTCTCAGGAACGGACCCAGGAGGCGTCGCTGCCGGTGACCCTGGCGGTCTTCGAGAACCCCGACGGCAGGCGGGTGTCCTTTCGCGTGGAGGTCGCATCGACCCCCGACCAGCGGGAACGGGGACTGATGTTCCGGCGGGAACTGGGGGCCGATCGGGGCATGGTCTTCGTGTTCCCCCGGGAGGAACCCCAGACCTTCTGGATGAAGAACACCTACGTGCCGCTGGACATGATCTTCGTGGCCTCGGACGGGCAGGTGGTCGGGGTCGTGGAAAACGCGAGGCCCCTGACGCTGGACCCGAGGACCGTGGAGGGGGCTGCGCGGATGGTGCTGGAGGTCCCGGCGTTCGGGGCTCGGAGGGCGGGCATCGGGCCGGGGTCGCGGGTGCGCTTCGACCCACCGCTGCCCGAGGTGCGGCGCTAGGCCCCCTGGCTGGCGACCGGACGCGTGCCGCCGCGATCTGCCTGGACCTGGGCGCGGATCCGGCGAACGAAGGTCATCACTGCCTGGACCACGTCCTGGGCCTCCAGGTCCAGGAACATCTCGTGGCCGCTCTTCTCGAACCAGACGAGGTCCTTCTCCTTCGAGGAGATCTTCTCGTAGATGATCTCCGAGGCGACGGGGGACACCACCTGGTCCTTGCGGCTGTGGAGGATCTGGGCCGGGGCCTTCACGAAGGACAGGAGGTTCTCCACCTGCTGGGAGTACTCCCAGAGGGACGCGAAGGCGCTGGTGGCGAACTTCGGGTAGTTCCGGTTCTCGCGCTTCCGGAGGGTGTCATCCACGTAGGCGTTCGGGGACGGCCACCACTTCACGAACCGGGCCACGAAGGGGGTCAGGAAGGCCAGGGGGTCCTTGAAGCGAAGCGCGGCGGCCGCAGGGACGACGCCGACGACCTTGTCCCGGTGCCGGGCGGCCAGTTCCAGGGCCACCAGACCCCCCATGGAGTGGCCGATCACCAGGACCTTCTCGACCTCCTGGTAGAGGTCCAGCAGGGCGTTTTCGGCATCCTCGTACCAGTCCCGGTGGGTGACCCCGTCCATGTCCTGGTAGCGGGTCCCGTGGCCTCGGAGAACCGGGAAGCGATACGGCAGTCCCTCGTCGTCCAGGGGCTTCACGAGGGGATCGACGCAGTGGATGTCCGAGGTGAAGCCGTGGATCACCAGCACGCCGAGGGGCGCCTTCTGGCCCTTCTTGAGGCGTTCGGGGGAGCGGCGGTAGGCATAGCGCGGAATCGCGGTGGGCTCCGTGCGATCCACGATGGGCACCATGACGGGCACGTAGTCCCGGGTGTGGTCCACCAGGGCCGAGATGGCCAGCATGACCTTCTTGGTCTCGGCGGCCAGGAACTCCCGGGTGATTTCCTGGTCCTCGGGCTTGCGGAAATAGAGGGGCTTGCCGAATCGGATGGTCACCGGCGCCGGCTTCGGCAGCGGGGGGAAGACCTGGAGGCGGGGGTAGGCCTCGGGAGGGAAGGCCTGACCGGTGCCCGAGAGGCCGCACGGGATGACCGGGGCCCCGGTCGCCATCGCGATGCGCACGACGCCGGTCTTGCCTCGGAGCAGGCCCGTGTCCTTCTCGACCTCCCAGCGGGGCACGTCCTCCTCCCCGGGGATGGTCCCCTCGGGGAAGATCACGACGGCCTTGCCGTCCCGGACGGCCTGGGAGATGGCCTCGAGGGCCTCCTGGTCACCGCCGCGACGGACATAGATGCCATCGAAGAGGTCGATCAGGCGGCGGAGAAGGGGCCATTCCTTGAAGTCGGCCTTCGCGACGAAGAAGAGCCGGCGACGGGTGGCGACGCCCAGGACCTGGGCGTCGAGCCAGGACTTGTGGTTGGAGGCGATGATGCAGCCGCCAGTCTCGGGGATGTTCTCCTCGCCGATGACCTCCAGCTGGTACTGCTTCTGGAAGGAGGCGCGCAGGATCTGCTTGGAGGTCTCGGTGACCTTCTGCTTCAGGGGGCCGTAGAGGCCCGCCTTCTGCAGGGCCTCCAGTCCCACGCCGAGCATCTGGTCCACGGGCATCAGGGCCTTGTTCATCAGTTCGTACTTTTCCATCCGGTCCTCCCGACTCCAGGGGGTTGCCACGGGCGTCCATCGCCCACTGGAAAGGGATGCTGCAACTTCTGCCGCGACGCGTCAAGCCCTTTCCGACGGGGTTCGAGAGGTCCGGTCATCCGGGGTCGCCGATGCCCCCCAAGCCGAGGCACCACGGTCTCGGTCCGAGGCCTGCGTCGAGGAGGCAGCGGGCGGAACGGGAGCCATCGGCGCGGGTCGGGAATCGGGGAGCGCTCCGTTGCTCCCGGTCCTGCGGTGGGGTAGATAGAGGCCCAGTGCCCAGGTCCCAGGAGGATCGCGTGTCGGCGAAGCGGTGGGTCGCAGTCGCGATTGGGGTGGCAGCCCTCTGGGGCTGCGGCGGTGACGGGGGAGGCGCGGGGGGACCGGACCTCGCGGATGATACCGCCTCGGAGGACCGGGGCAGGGAAGGGGTCCTGGAGGACCTCCCGGGAGACGCGGGTGGGGACGAGGGGGCCCCACTGCCGGAAGGGGTGACCCTGCTGGCCCCGGAGGAGGATCCGGTGATGGCCGGGACCCGGCCGGCGGAAACGGCCTGGGACGGTGGGGAGTGTCCCGGCCAGGCCGCGCTGCTGGAGGCCATCGGGGCGCTCGGGGGAATGTGGCGCTTTCGGTTCGACCCCGAGGAGGTCGGCCTCGCCGAGGGGTGGTTCCTCCCGGAGACCGACCGGCGTCCATGGCGGGAGATCCCGGTGCCGGCGGCCTGGGACGTCGGGCTGCCGGACCTCTTCGACCGCCAGGGGGTGGGGTGGTACGCCGTGACCCTGCCGCCCCTCGATGGCGACGTCCCGAGGTGGATTCTGCGGTTCGACGGCGCCTTTCGGGAAGTCCGGGTCTTCTGGAACGGCCAGGAGGTGGGCCACGAGGACCTTCCGTGGTTGCCATTCTCCTTCGACGTCACGCCCTTCGTGTCCCGGGACGGCCCGAACCTGCTGGTGGTCCGGGTGGACAGCCGCCTGGGGCCCAGGACGCTTCCCTGCACCTTGTCCTTTCACCAGGGACTGCACGGCTGGATGCCCTGGAGCGGCCTCATCCGGCCCGTGTCGGTCTGTGGCGCCCTGGATCGGGCGGTGACCCGGGTTCAGGTCCGGGCCGATCCGGCCACCGGCGTCTTCCGGGCCCAGGTCTTCCTGGAGACGGTGGGACCCGGGGCGGAGACGCGATTCACGGCCCGACTGCTCCGCCGAGGCGACGTCGAGCGGGTCTTCGGCCCGGTGGCCCTCCCGGCGGACTTCCGGGGGGGACTGGCCCTGGATACGACGGTCCCGGACCCGAATCGGGGACGCCTGCCGGAGGAAGCCTGGGCCCCCTGGACGCTGGAGGTGCTGCTGGAGGACGACGAGGGGCGACGGGACCGACGGCTCTACGACGTGGCCTTCCGGTCCTTCGAGGTCCGGGAGGGCCGTCTGTGGCGGGACGGCCGGGACGTGTTCCTGCACGGCATGAACCGCCACGAGGACCACCCCCTCCACGGCCCGGTCTTCGACCCGGAGGGGACTCGACAGGACGTGGACTTGTTGAAGGCCCTCCACGTGGATTTCCTCCGGGGGGCCCACTACCCGAACGACGTCCGGACCCTGCGTGCCATGGAACGGGCCGGGATCGGCCTGGCCGAGGAGGTCCCGGTCTACCAGTGGGAGGAGCCGCAACTCCAGGACCCGGTGCTGGTCAACGCGGCCCGTCGCGCCCTGCGGCGCATGGTGGTTCGGGACCAGCCGCGACCGGGCGTGCTCGTCTGGAGTGTCGCGAACGAGATCTGGACCTTCGTCCCCGATGCCGAGCCGTTCGTGCGGTCCCTGGTGGAGGCGGTCAGGGCCCTGGATGACACCCGACCGACAATGATGGCGTCGCTGTCGGAACCGCTGGTGTCCTATACCCCCTTCGACACGGGGCAGGCACCCGTGGACATCATCGGAATCAACGAGTACGCCGGGTGGTACGAGGGGGAGACGACCGACCTGGGAGACATCCTGGACCGGGCGCTGATGCATTGGCCCGACAAGGCCTTCCTGGTCAGCGAGTACGGCGCGGACGCCCTGCTGGGGCGCCGACAGTTCCGGGCACCGGGGGAGGAGCCGACCGACGCCCACTCCTTCAGCGAGGAGTACCAGGCCTGGTTCCACCGGCGGCACCTCGGGGCCTTCGCCGACCGGCCCTGGATCCGGGGGGTGATGCCCTGGGTCCTGGCGGACTTCCGGATGCAGTGGCGCCAGGACACCGCGAAACCGCCGCCGGTGGACCGGACGAACCTGAAGGGCCTGGTGGACCTGTGGCGGCGTCCCAAGGAGGCCTTCCACGTCGTGGCCCGGGCCTTCTCGGACCCCGGGGGCATCCGGAGGCCCGTCGAACCGTCCTGCGGGGATGGCGTCCGGGACCCCGGCGAGGTCTGCGATGGTCCACCGGTTCCCTGCGAGGACCTGGGGGCGTCCTTCGCCCCCGGCGGAGAGGCGCCCTGCCGCGACGACTGCCTCGGGCGGGACGTCACGGCCTGTCGTCGGGGAATCGAGGACCCGGCCCGGTACGAGGTCGTGGTGCCGGCCGTCCGGGACCCGGAACGCCACGGGATGGCCCTCTGCAACGATGGTTCGGCCTTCGCGTTCCGCATCCGGGTCTCCCCGACCGGTTCCCGGGACTACGTGGTCTCGCTCCGGGGAGGAGGCTTCTGCGAGGAGGCGGCGGTGCCGTGCCTCCGGACCCCCGACCTCTCCGGGGCGCCGCCCTACGGCGACCGGGAGACCCAGGTCCCGGACGACGAGTGCGGGGGCATCCTGGACCCCGACCCCGCCGAGAACCCGGAGTTTGCCCAGGCGAACCTGGTCTTTGCCTGGTACTGCTCCTCGGACTTCTGGGCCGGCACCCGGACCCGCCGGATTCCGGTGATCATGAGCCCGGAGGAGGGCTGGTTCTTCTCGGGACGGCTGGCGGTGCAGGCCCTGGCGGAGACCCTGGCGGCCCGCTACGGGATGGTGGACGCCCCGGGGACCCGGGTGCTGTACCACGGGACCTCGTCGGGGGCCTTCGGGGCCGCGGCGACGGTCGACGTGCTGGCGGACCTGCTGCCGGGCGTGGCGGCCCGAGGGGACCTGAAGGTGATGCTGGACGCCGGGTTCCTGGTGCACGACTGGGACGAGCCCGACGCCCGGGTCATGATGGCCGAGGAGGGGGACGAGGCGGTCATCCGAGGGGCCCACCGGTTCTTCCAGGCTCGGATGAACCCCGTCTGTGAGGAGGCGCGCATTCGATCCGGCGGGGATCCGGGGGACTGCCTGTTCGGTCGATGGTCGGTCCCGGCGCTGGCCCAGCCGGCTCCCCGGGGAATGGGGCTGCCGGTGCTGGTGGTCCAGAGCCTCCGGGACCCGACGTTCGCGGCCTACCACAACCACCCGGACGATGCAGATTTTCAGGTCCGGTACGGACTGCGGCAGTGGGCCGACGTGCTCCTGGCGGACCCGGGGACCGAGGGGAATCCGCCGCGGGACCTGGAGGCCTGGTGGTTCCTGTCCTGGGAATCCTTCCACGACGTGACCCGCCGCACGCCGGGATGGCGCCGGGGGGATGGCGACTTCACCCTTCCCGAGGTGATCGGCCGATTCTGGCACGGGGGAGCCCCGGAGCGGATCGTGTCGGGGGACCCGCCCGTGACACCGTCCCGACGCGGAGCGGGACGTGGATCGGAATCCACGGAAAGCGCAATGAACACAGAAGGTTGGATGCGATGATTCGGTGACTGTCCCCGCCCGGGGTCAGGCCCCGCCGGATGGGTTGCACTGGCCCGTGGAGGGGTTGCACCAGGCACCGGTGTCGCAGGGGACCCGGATCCAGTGCAGACATGGACTGTCCCCACGGCCACAGTAGAGGGAGACGTTGATCTGGGAGGGGTCGCAGCGGCTCTCGCCGTAGCGGCACTCGCCGGTGCAGGGGCACTGGCCTCCGTTGCAGGCGGACCCCTCGGGACAGGGGTCGGAGACCCAGGCCAGGCAACCCGACGCGGCGACCTTCCGGCAGGTCTCGCGGGCGGTGCCGCCGGCGGTGGTGCATCGGGATTCGCCCTCGGGGCAGGGGGCGTCGCAGCGACAGCCGGTGCCACCGTCGGGAAGCGTTCCGCAGAGGGTCCCGGCCGGGCAGGCCACGGCGGGACCATACTCCAGGCAGGGGTCCCCATCGAAGCGCCCGCAGGTCCGGACTCCGACGGCCCCGGTGGAGGTCTTCGCACACTGGGCCTCCCCTTCCCGGCAGTCGTCGGCACAGGCGGCGACGCACAGGTTCCCGGCGCTGCACTCCGGCCGCTCCGGGTCCTGGCAGTCCAGGGAGGTCAGGCACTCGACGCAGCGGAACTTCTCCGGGTGGCAGTGATACCCCGGGGAGCAATGGGCGTCCCAGGTGCAGGGATGGCAGGCCCCGGTGCGGCTGTCGCAGTGCCATCCGGCCAGCAGGCAGTCGCCATCGTCGGTGCATTTGCGGCATTCGCGATCCAGGGGGCTGCAGAGGGTCCCGGGACAGTCGGCATTGGCCCGGCAGCCGTAACAGGAACCGTCGATGCAGAACCGGGAGGAGTCCATGCAGACCTTGCCAGGAAGGCACTCGGCCAGGCAGGTCCGGCTCAGGGGGTCGCAGTTCCGGCCAATCTGGGTCCCGGGGATGATCCCGCAGTCCCGGTCCGTGGTGCAGGCCCCCGGAGGCAGGTCCAGGCACACCTGCACCACCGGATGGCAGTAGCGACCGTCGCCGCAGTCGCCGTCCTGCTGGCACTGCTGTCCGATGCAGGCATGATCCAGGCAGTGCCAGCCCGGGGAGCAGTGGGAGTCTTCCGTGCAGGAGACGCACTCCCCGGGGGATCCGTCGGTGCAGTGCAGACCCGCGAGGCAGTCGCGGTCCGACAGGCAGCCCTCAACGCAGGCGTTGCCGATGCAGGTCTTGCCCCCGGGACAGTCGTCGGTTCCCATGCACTCGGCGCATTCTCCCGTTTCTGGCACGCAGACCGGCCGGTCGAAGGGGCAGGGAATCCGGGAGCAGTCCTGGATGCAGCGGTGGTCCCGGCACAGGAGGCCCTGGGCGCAGTGGCCGTCGACCACGCAGGGGACGCACAACCCGTAGGGCTGGACGTTTCGGTCGCAGAAGATCCCGACCGGGCAACTCCCATCGCCCCGGCAACCTGTTCGACAGGTCCGGGACTCGCACACGGTACCCGCGGCGCAGTCCTGGTCCGCGATGCAGCCCACGCAGGCCCCGACGATGGGGTCGCAGACCGGCGCGTCCGAGAGGCCTGCGCAGTCCTGCTGCAGGATGCAGGCTCGTCGGCAGACCCCCTCCAGGCAGCGCCCGTCGGGGCAGTGGAGGTCCGTCACGCACTCGGCGCAGTAGCCGTGAGGGAGGGCCTCGGGAAGGCAGTGTCGGCCCGAGGGACAGTCCCGGTCCTGGAGGCAGCCGGGCTCGCAGCGCCCGTCCACGCAGACCTTGCCCAGGTCGCACTGGTCCGAGGTCGTGCACTCGGGGGGCGGGACCTCCGAGGGGGTTCCGTCCGGTTCCGCAGGGTCCCGGCCCGACTCCCCGGACCCGGCGAAGTCCCGGTCCCCCGACGACGAGTCGTCCCCGTTCGGAGGCGGGAGATCCAGGCCCGAGAGGCCGGGCGAGGGGGTCCCCTGGCAGGCGGCCAGGGCCAGCAAGGCCGGCAGGATGGCGGCAGGACGGCGCATGGACGACCTCCTTCCCGGGGGTTCCCGAAGGGGATTCTAGCGGGCAGGGTGCAGGGAAGCGAGGGGCAACAGGGAGGATTTCGGGGGAATGACGGCGCGACAGTTCGGGGGTCGGGGCCCGTCGAACGGATGTCCGGTCGGACGGAGGGGACCGGAATTGGGGTATTCTTGGCCGCATGGCGACGGCACGAACGGAGGCCCCATGATCCCGGAGCGGCTCGAGGAGGAACTGAAGTCTGTCCTGGGCGAGTCGGGATTCTCCCGGCGGCCCGGGGACCTGGCCCGAGCCTCCCGGGATCGGTGGACCCGCCTGATTCTCCTGGACCAGAGCCGCGCCCGTCCCGACTGGAGTCCCGAGGCCGTCTGCTTCCCCGACACCCGGGACCAGGTGGCCCGGGTGCTGCGACTTTGCCACCAGGCCGGCGTCCCGGTCGTGCCTCGAGGGGGCGGAACGGGTCTCTGCGGAGGGGCGGTTCCCGCATCGGGCGGCATCGTGATCGACCTCTCCGGGCTGTCCCGCATCGGGCCGATCCACGCATTGAACAGCACGGTGCGCGTCGAGGCCGGGTGCACGGGGGCACGGCTCGAGGCGGAACTGAATCGCCGAGGCTACACGCTGGGTCACTTCCCCGGTTCCCTGGAGACCTCCACGGTGGGCGGATGGATTTCCACCCGGTCCGCAGGGGCCCAGTCCTCCCGGTACGGCAAGATGGAGGACCTGGCCGTCGGCCTGGACGTGATCCTCCCCGACGGGGAGCCCCTGCGGCTGGGAGGTCCCCGGAATCGGGGGCTGGGCATGCCCGACTGGCGCCAACTGTGGCTCGGGGGCGAAGGCACGATGGGGATCGTGGTTGCGGCGACCCTGCGCATCGTCCCCCTGCCGCCGGTGCGGCGGACCACAGCCTTCCGATTCACCGAACTGGAGGCCGGGCTCGAGGCGATGCGCACGGTGGTCCAGGCAGGACTCCGACCCTCGATCCTGCGGTTGCACGACCCCTGGGAGACCTTGTTGCTGGACTACCTGGGCACCGGGACGACCAGGGAGGGGACCGGCGGCGGGGCCGAGCCTCCCGGAAAGATGCTGGAGGGCGTGTTGCGGCGCCTGGTCCGGGGAGAAATCCCCCAGGTCCCGGGACAGATGGCCCGGCTGGTGGTGCGGTTGCTGCTGGGACGGCCCTGGGCGCAGGAACGGATGCCAGACCTGTTGCCCCTGAGCAACGTGATGGTGATCGCCTTTTCCGGGGACGAGCGGAGGACCCGCTTCGATCTGGCGGAAGCCCGGGAGACCCTGTCCCGGGTCTCGGCCCGGGAACTGGCGGCACCCGTGGCCGAGGAATGGGCCGGACGCAGGCGTCTGGTGGCGGCGGACCTCCTGGGCACCTTCGGCCCGGCAGCCTACGCCGACGCCATCGAGGTGGCGGGGATGTGGCGGGACGTTCCCCGGATCTACCACCAGACCCGAAAGGCCCTGGTCCAGGAGGTCACGGTCCTGACCACCTTCGACCACGTGCGTCGGGAGGGTTGCGCCTGCGATTTCACGGCCATTGGCAGCCTCCGGGATCGGACCCGCCTGCTGGGCCTCTACGACCGGTGCATCCATGCAGCCCTGCGGGCCGCGATGGCCAACGGGGCCTCCCTGAGCCACCACGATGGCGTGGGGCTGCTCCGGAGGGACTTCACTCCCGAGGAGTACCCCGGCGGCGGCCGCCTGTTCTGGTCCCTCAAGGGGGCCGTGGACCCCCACGGCGTGATGAATCCAGGGAAGGTCCATCCCGCCGTCGTGGAATTGCCCGCCCGGGAGGAGGAGGACCGGCCGATGCAGGTGGACCTTCCGACCCTGCTGGCCTGGGAGGACCGCAGCGGCCCGCCCGAAGGCCTGTTCCCGGAGGTCCCCGAGGAGGTCGTGGACTGGGTGAAACTGGCACGGCGGAACGGCTGGCGCCTGGTGCCCGGGGACCGGGCCGAGACGCGGACGGGCCGCAAGAATCGGAAGGACCCCCTGGAGGTGGTGCTGCACCTGGATCGGCTGGACCAGGTGCTGGACTTCGACCCCGTTTCCGAGACCATCACGGTCCAGGCTGGGATGACGCTCCTGCAGGTCGAGAACTACCTGCGGGAGCGGGGGTTCACGCTGGGATTCGCGCCCAGGCGGGAACTCGATCGCACGATCGGGACCGTGCTGAGCCACTATCCCCCCTTCGCCGGGAGTCCGCTCTACGGGACCCTGCGGCGAAACTGCCTGGGGCTGTCGGCGGTGCTTCCCGAGGGCACCGTGTTCCGGCAGAGGCCGGCACCACGGCGGTCGGTTGGGCCGGACCTCATGCACCTGCTGCTGGGGACCCGGGGCCGTCTGGGCATCATCACCGCAGCGTGCATGCGCATCTTCCCCAAGCCCCCGGTGCGGGAGATGCTGGCCTACGGAGGCGACGACCCGGAGATGGCCCTGGCGGCGATCCGGACCGTCCTGCTGCGGGATGCGCGACCCGAGTGGGTGCTGCTGGCCATCCGGTCCCCGGACGACACCTCCCATCCTCACCGGGTCCGGGTGGTGGTGCAGGTGGCAGGCACCCGATCCCAGGTCTCGGCGGACCTGGACATCCTGCGGCAGGTCATGGACCCCCTGGGATTCGACCCCGAGCCGATTCGGCCCGAGAGCCGTCCCAGGCCGCCGGAACGGCGGATGCCCTTCCTGGAGGGCTTCCTTCCCATGGATCGCCTGGGGACCGCCTTGAAGTCCCTCCGGGAGAACCGGGATCCCTCCTGTCCCCAGGCCCATGTGACCCACCTGTCGCAGCAGGGGGCCACGCTCCGCCTGCTGCTCCGGGATCCACGACACCGCTTCCCCGAGGACCTGGAGTCCCTGCTCCAGGGCGATCCCGAGCCGCCCGAACTCGACCGGATCCTCGCGTCCTTGAAGGAGAACCTGGACCCCCTCGGGGTGTTGCCACCGCTGGACGTTCTGGGAGACTCCCCGTGACCCGAAGCCCCTCAATCCGGTTCAAGGCCCCCGTCGTCCCATGGTGGTGGGGGATCCTCGGAGTGCTGGCGGCGCCCGTGGCGGTGACGGCCTTCCCAGGGGTCCAGGTGGTCCGGATCGACGGGAGTGGTCCCGTGTCCACGGGCCGACGGGTCGAGTACGAGGTCCGGATCGACCGGTCCTTCGCCGACCCCAACGACGATCGCCAGGTGCATGTCCGGATGGGATTCTGGCGGGACGGCGACGAGACCCCAATTCCGGTCGAGGCCTTCTGGATGCGTCCCTTCCGCCGGGAGGAGACCGAGGATGGCGGCGAGCGGTGGATCGAGGACGGCGAGGCCTCCTTCCGGGCGAGGTTCCGGGCCCGGAGACCGGGGACCTGGCGGGTGGCCGCCGAGGTGACGATTCCCGGCGAAGGCACTTCGCAAGTAGAGACACAACCATTGAACGTGACAGGAGACGAAATCGATCCGTATGTCCGGCGGACGGTCCGGGACGGGCGGCCCGCCCTGGAACGGGACGGGCGACCCTTTGTCCCGTACGGATTCAATGCCGGGTGGATGGGTCCGAAGGGGACCGGGGACTACGAGCGGTGGTTCGCCCGTTGCTCCGGGGGGTTCAGCCGGAAATGGATGACGTCCTTCGACGGAACGGCGCTGGAGTGGCTCGCGGGAGCCGACGGGGGGGCCTACGAGGGACTGGGGCGCTACAACCAGAAGGCCGCGGCCCGCCTGGATCGCATCCTGGAACTGGCCGAGTCTCAGGGGGTCGCGCTCCAACTGGTGTTCCAGCAGCACTCCCAGTTCCAGACCACCCACTGGTCCTCCTGGGAGCAGAACCCCTGGAACGCGGCCAACGGCGGCCCGTGCCAGGCCTCGATGGAGTTCTTCACGAACCCGGACGTGGTGGACGGCTTCGACCGGCGGATGCGCTATCTCGTTGCCCGCTACGGTGACTCGCCGGCGATCCTGGCCTGGGAACTCTGGAACGAGGTGGACCTGATCGAAGGCTACGACCCCGCGATCGTCTCCCGCTGGAGTCGGGAGCGGGTCTCCCTGCTGCGGCAATGGGACCCCTACGGCCATCTGGTGACGACGTCCTACGCCCTGCCAGCCTTTTCGGATCAGGACTGGGACTTCGAGGGTTATGACCTGGTCCAGCTGCACACCTACCTGAAGTCCTACTGGGACGCCTTGGAGGTCTTTGCCGGACCCCTCCTGGCATACGGAAAGCCGGTGGTGGTCGGCGAGTTCGGGATCGACTACCTGGGGGAGGCGAACCGGAGGGACCAGGAGGCGGTCCATCTGGTCAACGGGACGCTCTGGAGCGTGATGCTGGGGTACACCGGTGGCGTGATGTCCTGGTGGTGGGACTCCTGGCTCGAGGAACCGGGGCCCCTGGCGGGCTGGAACCTGGGCCAGAGGGCCCTGGAACGCCTGGAGGTCACGGGGGTGCTGGGAACCGCCGATGGGGTCCGGCTTGAAGGAGGCCCCCCGGGAGGCCTCTGGACGGCGGCATCGCGGCTGCCCGATGGCCTGCTGGCATGGCTGCACGACCCCTTGTCGGACTGGGATCGGGACCCCGAGGGGTCCTGGACGGTCTTCGAGGGCGTGACGCTGCGTCTGGACGGGATCGAGGGCCGCTGTCGGGAATGGACGGCCGTGCGGGTCCACGAGCCGGCCCTGGAGGCCGAGTCGGGGGTCCTGGAGGAATCGGGGGCCGGGGGCTTCCGGCTGGACCTTCCCGCCTTCACCCGGGACCTGTTGCTGCGGATCCGGTGTCCCGCGCAACCGGGGCCCGAGGACCAGGACATCCCGGTCCCGGAGGACCTTGGGGGAATGCCCGAGGAGGAAGGGCCCGATCTCCCTCCGGCCGAGGCCGGACCGGATCTGGCTCCGGAGGCGGCCCTGGCGGACGTCGGTCCGGAGGACGACCCGGGAGTGGTGCCCGAGGGGGCCACCATGGACGACGGCTTCCTGGCCGATCCGGTCCCATCGCGCCGAGGCGGGGGTTGCCAGGCCTCCTGGTAGAGGTCCGTGGTCGGGCAGCGCTCCGGGAGCCTGTCGGGAACTCCTGTGTTACTGCGGGGGCTGGGCCCGCCCGTTCTCGTTGGCTGGAAAGAGGGGCAGTTGGGTCCCGGTCGACAGGAGGTGTTCGACGGCCTCGTACACCGCGATCAGGTGCCGCACGTTGGACACGAAGTCCAGGCGGGAGACGTCGATCCGCAAGACGGGACCGGTGTACCAGCCCTCCCGGCGGAGCACCGGGATCATCTCGCCGTAGCGCCGCGCAAGCCCCCGGACGAGTCGGGCCAGCCCCTCGGGGACCTCGGTCTCGGGACCCTGATCGGCGCCCTCCTCGCCCCGGGCCCGGTCCTGGATGTTCCGGAACAAGAGCGGCAGGGGCCCCTCCAGCAGGATCAGGAGGTCCGGGCGTACCAGGGGCTGGAACTCCTCCCGAAGACGGCGGTCGATCTCCTCGAGTCCATCGGCGCTCAGGTAGGGGACCTCCAGGTCCCGGTGCAGCACCTCGCAGAAGGCGTAGCGATCCGCCAGCGGCGACCCGTCCACCACCGTGCTCCGGCTCAAGGAAGGCACCGCCAGCAGCTGCATTCGCCGCAGGTCCAGGTAGGCGTGCTGGATGTCCAGGGCCCCCTTGTTGAGGCGCCGACGGGCCTCCGCGAGCGACGGGTCCTCGGGGGCCAGTCCCCGCTGCTGCATCGCCACGAAGTCGTGAATGGCGCCGTAGTACTCCCGGAGGGTCCGCCGGACCATCTGCTTGGCCGTGGCCAGCAGGCTCACGAGGGCCTCGTTCTCCGGGATGTGGTCCTCGAACCCCTCGTCGGGGAGTTCGAAGAGGGCGTTCATCCCGGTATTGAAGGCCAGCAGTTTTACCAGCGATGACTTCCCGGCACCGATGTTCCCCACGCAGACGACCAGGCTCCGATGATCCAGGAAGTGGCGCATCAGCCGGCGCTCCACGCTGGTCAGGCGATGGGCCACCTGATGGCGCCGGATCGTGGGGTCCTCCCGGACCTCCAGGATGTTCCGCAGGTCACTCATGGTAGTAGGCCTTCCGGGCGCTGACCATCCGTCGCACCTTCTCCCGGATCGTCGCCGCCGCGACGTGGACGTAGTCGGGGTGTTCCTCCATGTCGATCTCGGCCGGCAGCACCAGCAGGTCCGCATCGGGGGGCACGATGGCATGCTCCCGGTAGCCCAGCAGGACCCGGGGCCAGTGGCAGACCACGTCCTCGTAGCAGCGATGAATCTCCCGGAGATAGTCCGTGGTGATTCCTGCGGCGTAGGAATCCCCGGAGGCGGTGCGTTTCTGGCGCCTGCGATCCAGTTGATCCGGCTCGGTCCGCAGATAGACGGTCAGGTCCGGCAGACGGATGTGTTCCGTCTGGAGCGTCTGCAGGAGCAGGGTCCGGTAGAGGCGCGCATGGGGCTGGGGCATCTCTCCGGCGTCCACCATGCGCTTCACGAAGACCTCGGGGCCATCCAGGAAGGGGCGGTCCTCGAGGACCAGCACCGGGACCCGACTCTCCCGGGTCATCAGGTGGCGAATCTCCCGCTGCTGCAGCGTCCGCATGTGCAGGAAGGCCGTCTCGGTGGCGAAGATGTGGGCCTTCCGGTCCTGGTAGAAGAGCGCGAGGCACTGATCCGTGAGGCTGCCGTTCTCCACCCGCTCCGAGAAGGTGTGGATCTCGGCCCCGCCGAGGATCTCCGAGAGGTCGGTCCGGTAGGGGTCCCGAGCCAGCATCGTCATCAGGGTCGTCTTGCCCGAGAACAGGTTGCCCATGATCCCGATGTGGAAGTTCATGGCCCAGGGACCTCCCCGAAGCGCGGCACCGCCGATTCTGGACCGGCGTCCCGCCTCGGGTCAAGGATCGGCGGCATGATGCCGCCGGGGATCGGGACCCGGTCGGCGGCTTGATTGCCGGGTCAGGATCGGGCATGCTCCCGGCGGCTTTTCTGGAACCCGAGGAGGCACCCATGGCAAGTTCCTGGAAGGGACGTTCCCTGTTGAAACTGCTGGATTTCACGCCTGCGGAGGTCCGGGAGGTGCTGGACCTGGCGGCGACTCTCAAGGCCCGGCACCGGTCCGGCGGGCGTGGCCATGCCCTGGAAGGGAAGACCGTCGCCCTGATCTTCGAAAAGCCCTCCACCCGGACCCGGTGCGCCTTCGTCACCGCCTGCATCCGGGAAGGGGCCCATCCCGAATACCTTGGCAAGGGCGACATCCAGTTCGGAAAGAAAGAGAGCGTGGCGGACACGGCCCGGGTCCTGGGACGGATGTTCGACGGCATCCAGTTCCGGGGGTTTCGACAGGCGGTGGTGGAGGAACTGGCCCGCTTCGCCGGCGTCCCGGTCTGGAACGGCCTGACCGACGACTGGCACCCGACCCAGGTCCTCGCGGACCTCCTGACCCTGCAGGAGGAGTTCGGGCGCAATCTGCGCGGTCTGGCCCTCGCCTATGTGGGCGACGGCCGGAACAACATGGCCAACGAGTTGCTGGTGGGATGCGCGAAGATGGGCATGGACGTGCGGATCGTGGCGCCCGTCTCCCTCCACCCGCGGGCCGACGTGCTGGAGGCGGCTCGACAGGTCGCCCAGGGGACCGGCGGTCGGGTGACGGTGACCGATGACGTGGTCCAGGGGGTTCGAGGCGCCCATGCCCTCTACACGGACGTCTGGGCCTCGATGGGCGAGGAGGCCAAGATCCCCGAGCGCATTGCCCTGTTGCGACCCTACCGGATCACCCGGGAGATGCTGTCGGCGACGGGGCTCCGGGAGACCGTCTTCCTGCACTGCCTGCCCGCGTTCCACAATCACGAAACGGACCTGGCGCAGCAGTTCCCCGAGATCTGCGAGGTCGAGGACGAGGTCTTCGAGGGTCCCGCCAGTCGGGTCTTCGACGAGGCCGAGAACCGGGTTCACACGATCCAGGCCGTGATGGTCGCCACGCTCGGGGCCTGACCCTCCCCCTCTCCTCAGGAGGTTCGCGGGATGGACGCGCGGACACGTTCGGACCTCCAGTTCCCCCGGATCCTGGAGGCGGCGGCCGATCTCTGCCAGACGATGCGCGGGAGGGAGCGGGTCCTCCAGGCGACGCCACTGGCAGGGGGCCTCCCGGAGATCGACCGGGAACTCTGGCTGGTGGAGGAGGCCCTCTGGCTCCTGGACCACCCGGACCGCCCGTCCCTGGACGGCGTGGAGGACATGGTTCCCCGGTTCCAGGCGGCGGCGAAGGGGGCGGTGCTGTCCGCCCAGGAACTGATCGCCTGCGCCCGGATGATCGAGGCCGGTGCGAGGGCCCGGCGGGCCTTGATGGCCCTGGACCTCCGGGCCCCGAGCCTCGCGGCGCTGGTGCAGCCGTTGCCGGACCTGGGAACCGTCGCGGAGTTCGTCCTGGGTGCCTTCGATGAGGAAGGGCGCATTCGGGATGACGCATCGCCCCGGCTCGCGGAACTCCGGGCGCGGGCCCTGACGCTGCAGCGGCGCGTGAAGGCCCTGGTGGAGGAGATGACCCGGGACGAGCGAATCCGGCCGATGCTCCAGGACGACTACTACACCATCCGGGAGGGCCGCTACGTCCTGCCGGTGAAGGCCGAGGACCACCGGTTCGTGGTGGGCATCCTCCATGGGGCCTCCCAGACCGGGCAGACCCTCTTCATCGAGCCCCAGTCCATCGTGGAGGAGAACAACCACCTCAAGATGGTGCTGGAGGGCATCGCGGCGGAGGAGCACGCGGTGCTGGCCGATCGGTCCCGGCTGATCGGGCGCCAGGCCGAGGCGGCGGCACGGATCGCCGATGCCCTGTGGCGCCTGGACGCGATCCTGGGCCGGGCCCGTCTGGCCCGGGCGATGGGGGGCCGGCGGCCCACGATCGGTGGAGAGGTGCTCCGGGTGGTCGAGGCCCGGAATCCCCTGCTGCTGCTCCTGGGTCGCACGGTGGTCCCGACCTCCCTGGAGATGCCCGGCGGGGGATCGGGAGGCGCCTTGATCCTCTCGGGGCCCAATGCCGGCGGAAAGTCGGTGGCCCTGTCCACCGTGGGCCTCTGCGTGCTGATGGTCCAGCACGGGCTCCTGCCCCCGGTGCGGGAAGGGACGGTCCTGCCGGAGTACGCCCGGGTCTTCACGGTGATCGGGGACCCGACCAGCATGGATCGTGCCCTGAGCACCTTCACGGGGCAGGTCTCCCGGGTGATGGAGGCCCTGGAGGGAGCCCGGGGACGGGTGCTCGTGCTGCTGGACGAACTGGGAACGGGGACCGAGCCCCGGCGCGGAGAGGCGCTGGCCATCGCCATCATCGAGGCCCTGGTGGAGCGGGGCGCCGAGTGCCTCGTGGCCACCCACTTCGACGGCCTCAAGCGGCGGGGCGCCGAGGACCCGCGATTCCGCAATGGCCGGATGGGACTCGATCCGAAGACGGGACTGCCAGATTACTCCCTGTCCCTCGGGGAGGCGGGGGAGTCCAATCCCTTCGAGATTGCCAGGCAAGTGGGGCTGTCCGAGGACATCCTGGCCCGGGCCCGGGCCCTGGTGGGGGACCAGGAGCGGCAGTTGGAGGAGGCCCTGGCCGCGGCGCGGGCCTTGAAGGCGGCCCTGGAGCAGGAGAAGCGGGAGACGGAGGACCTCAAGCGTCGGCTGGCGGAGGACAAGCGGCGCTACGAGAAGGAACTCCACCGGATCCGGAACGACTCGGACCGGCTGGTCCACGAGGCCCGAAGGGAGGTGCTCCAGAAGATGAAGCGGCTGGAGGAGGAATTGGAGGCCATCGCCCGGCAGGCCCGGGCCGAGAAGGCGCGCATGGCCGAACCGACCGCCGTGGAGACCGTGAAGGCCCGCCGGCAACAGGTGACCGAGCGGAAGCGCGAGGTTCGACGGGAGATGGATCGGGAGGAGGAGACGCGGGCGCCCAGCGAGCCGCTCCCGGCCGAGTCCTTCCGGGAGGGGACCCTGGCCTATGTGGTGCCCCTCCGGGCGGTGGGACGGGTGGTCGAGGTGGCGCCGGACGGGAAGCGCGGTGTCGTGCAGGTGGGCCTTCTCCGGACCCCGGTGAAACGGACGGACCTGCGGGTTCCGGATCCGGGGGCCTCTTCCGGTCCTCCGGTCGGCGGCCCGTCCCGGAAGGATCCCCCAAGACCACCGGAGCCGTCGCGTCCACCGCCGCCTCCACCGGAGTCCCGGGAGGGGGGCTTCATCCGGACCGAGACCAACACCCTCGACGTCCGGGGGATGCGGGCCGACGAGGCCCTGGCGGCCCTGGAGGCCTTTCTGGATCAGGCATGGCTCCGAGAGGACCCCGAGGTCCTGGTCATTCATGGGATCGGGACCTCGGCTCTCCGGAAGGCCATCCGGGAGTACTTGAAGAAGAGCCGCTACTGTCGATCGTTCCGCCCCGGGGAGACCCGCGAGGGCGGAGAGGGGGTTACCTTCGTGCTGCTGGCGCTGTGACCGCCGGGGCCGGACCCCGTGTCAGAGGACCTTCTTGAGCACCACGAAGCCCCCGACCAGCAGCACGAGGAACGCCAGGGCCAGCCAGTCGAAGTAGCGGTCGATGAAGCGCTTCATGGGCGGACCGAAGAGCCACAGCAGGATGGCCACGGCGAAGAACCGCATGCCCCGCCCGATCAGGGACGCCACGAGCAGGGTCTCCATGGGGATCGCGAAGTAGCCCCCGGCCACCGTGAAGACCTTGTACGGGATCGGGCTGAAGGCGGCGCCGAAGACCGCCAGGAAGGCGTTCTGGTCATAGAGGTCCTTCACCTTCAGGAACAGGGAGGTGGGGCCCTCGGCTCCGGACCCGGCCAGATGGCGGTAGAAGTCGTAGCCGGACAGGGTGACCACCTCGGTGCCGGGCCCCCCTCGGCCGTACCAGGACTCGGGACCCACGAGCCAGGCCAGGATGCCGTTGACCACCCCGAAGAACTCGTGGCCCAGCCACCAGCCAAAGGCGCCGCCCAGCACCGACCCCACCGTGCAGATCACCGCGTAGCGGAACCACTTCTCCCGCCGGCCCAGCACCAGTGCGATCAGCAGCACGTCCGGAGGAATCGGGAAGAAGGACGATTCGGCGAAGGCCAGGATCGCCAGCGCAATGGCCCCGTAGGGGGTGTCCGCCCAGTGGAGCACCCAGTGATAGAGGCCCTTCATCCAGGTCATCGGCAGGCGCCACCAGGGCACCGCCGGGGTCGTGACAGGTTCGGCCATGGTCCTCCCTTCCGGCAACGAGGCGCGCAATTATATCCGAAAGCCATGGCTCTGCCGGTTTCAGCGAGGACCAACGAGCAGGGGGCATCCATGGGGGTGCGGGGGCCGGGGACCGGGACTCATCGCAAGAAGAGGGCGTTGCTGTAGAGGTAGGGGTAGGAGGCCTCGGCGACGCCCTCCAGGCCCGGGGCGTCCAGGGAGTCCGCCAGGTGCAGGGGCACGACGTCGACCTCGACGCGCCATGAACCTGCGGGGGCATTGGCCAGGGTCCAGGTCCGCCCCTGTCCCTCGATGGTGGCCACCACCGAGGCTCCATCGGCGGTGGCCCGGATCACCCGGGTCGTCATCCGGGCGGTGCCATAGGTCGATGGATCGACTCCCGTGATTCCCCAGGGGGGAGGAATCAGGGTCGGCGTCCGCAGGTAGAGATCCACGCCCGGTTCCGCCGCGACCTCCTGCCCCATTTCCACCGGCTGACCCTCCCGGACTCCGAAGAAATCGAAGCCCTCGGGGCTGCCCACCAGGTCGAAGGCCACGTAGAGCCGTCCCTGGCCCACGGCGTTTCGGGCCTCGTCGGGGTCCTCGGCCCGGTCTGCATGCAGCCAGACGCGGTTCGCGAACCACCGGAAGGAACGGCCGAAGGAATCGAACCGGTCCCCGTCGGAGAGGGGCACTGGTCCCCCGGAGACCAGCGTCTGGGCCATGTAGGGAAAGTCGCTGGTGAAGGGCTCGCAGGACTCCAGGTCGGAGCACAGCGAGGGGATTTCCACATTCCGATGGATGTCCGTGGCCCCGAAGGCGGTCATCCGGACCTGGGGCGCGACGGCGTCGAACTTCCGAGGGTCCTCGGCCACCGGCTGGAGCAGCAGCAGCAGGGCCAGGTCCGGGTCCGGGACCTGCCGCCCGGGCTCCATGAAGCGGTCCACCAGCAGGAAGCGGTCCAGCCCCGAGACGAGGGCGTCCATGAGCATGGGATGGACGTTGAAGATCTCGATTCCATCCACCGGGGCCTCGGCCAGGCGCTGGACCGAGATGGCCGTCTCCTCCGGGTGGTTCACGAAGGCGTAGCCGCCCTGGGCGTGGACCTGGGCGATGGCCGCCTGGACCTGCCCCAGGGGAACGTCGTCGTGGTAGGACGTCGAGAAGACCTCCGGGGGGATCGGGGCCGAGAGGCCGATGGGCATGTTCTTGTTCCCCTCGCACCCGACGAAGTAGAGGAAGGACGGGACCAGGCTGCCCTCGGGGCAGGAGACCCGGTTCGCCACCGGCCGCCCCTGGCTGTCCAGCACCAGGGTGTCCCCCTCCTCGGGACGGTAGTGAAGGGCCTCCTCGAAGGTCGCATCCCGGACGTCGCCCGGATGGTCGGTCTGAAAGACCAGGGAGATCCCGTTCTGGCAGGGGGCCAGTCGGTGCTCGTCCTCGCAGACCCGGAACAGGGACGGATCGATCCCCTCGTGGTCCGGGAAGCAACCGTCGTGGGACCACTGGGAGTGGAGGTGGACGATGGCCCGCCGCTCGACGTAGCCGCGATTCTCGGCCCCGAAGGGGATGGGGGGCACCACCGTCTCGGGCCCCGAGTCGGCGGGGACGTCCTCGACGGGCCCCGTCTCCCTGATTCCCGGGTCCTCGGTGGCGTCCTCCGGGAGGTCTCCGTCGCGATCGGCGACGCCGGGGTCCTCGGGCGGCGGGGCACCTTCGTCGGAAAGAACATCGGGGGTGGGGTGGTCCGTCCCGGTGTCGGAGGTCCCGGAGGATCCTCCGCCACAAGCCAGCACCAGCGCCAGGGGAACCAGCAAGAACCTGCGATTCATGGCCTCCCTCCGGGAATGGGGCGCGCAATCGTCGCGCAATGCTACCGGAATGGCGCCAGAATGCCAGCACCAGGAAGCAAACAAGGAACCGGGAGGCCCCTCCGGGACACGGGCCGCGAGCGGGCACTCCGGAGTCCGCCAGGATCCGAGAGGGTGTCCGGAAGGGGTCTTCGTGGCATAATGCGCCGCGGCCCGGGGAGGGGAGCCCGACAATGGGGGAACGGGATCGGACCAGTCACCGGTCGATGCGGCGGATCCGGAACATCGGCATCATCGCGCACATCGACGCGGGGAAGACGACGCTGACCGAGCGTCTGCTGTTCATCACCGGGAAGACCCACAAGATGGGGGAGGTCCACGACGGTGAGGCGGTGATGGACTACATGGTCCAGGAACAGGAGCGTGGCATCACGATCACCTCCGCGGTGACCTCGTTCGAGTGGCGGGACCACGAGGTGCACCTGGTGGACACCCCCGGGCACGTGGATTTCACCATCGAGGTGGAACGATCGCTCCGGGTGCTGGATGGGGCCGTGGTGGTCTTCGACGGCGTCAGCGGAGTCGAGCCCCAGTCCGAGACCGTCTGGCACCAGGCCGACCGGTTCGGCGTCCCCCGGATCGCCTTCGTGAACAAACTGGACCGGGTGGGGGCGGACTTCGATGCCGCGGTGGCCTCGATGCGGAGCCACTTCTCCCAGACGATCCTCCCGGTGCAGATCCCCGTCGGGACGGAGTCGTCGTTGCGGGGAGTCGTGGACCTGGTCCGTCGGCGGACGTTGCTGTGGGACGGACAGGACCCGCGGGACACCGAGGTGCAGGAGGGGGTGCCCGAGGAACTCCGGGACGCGACGGAACGGGCTCGCGAGGAACTGGTCGCGGCGCTGGCGGACTTCGACGAGGAGGTTGCGGACCGGTATCTGGCCGGGGAGGAGGTGCCCGGGGACCGGATCCAGGAGGTGTTGAGGCGGGCCTGCATCTCCGGGAAGGTGGTTCCCGTGCTCTGCGGGTCCGCGCTGCGCAATCGGGGAGTTCCGCCGGTCCTCGACGGGGTGGTGGACTGGCTCCCGTCGCCCCTGGACATCCCGCCGGTCCGGGGCACCCATCCCCAGACCGGGGAGGTGGTGGAGCGACCGCACGACCCTGCGGCCCCGTTCTGTGCGCTCGTCTACAAGGTGCAGGTGGTGGATGAGGGGCGCCGCCTGACCTATCTCCGGATCTACTCGGGCCGCATTCGGGAGGGGGACGACGCCTTCAATCCCGGGAGGAGGATCCAGGAGAAGTTCAGCCGCATCTTCCTCATGCACGCCAGGGACCGGAAGCGCCTGGAGGAGGTCGGCGCCGGGAACATCGTGGGGGTGCTGGGCCTCAAGGTCACTGGGACCGGCGAGACCCTCTGCGACCCGGCCCACCCGATCCTGCTGGAACCGATCCGGGCCTATGACCCGGTCATCTCGATGGCCATCGAGGCCGAGGTCCAGGGGGACCGGGAGCGCCTCGAGATGACGCTCCGGCGCATCGCCGACGAGGACCCGACCTTCCGGTTCCGGGAGGATCCGGACACCGGTCAGACGGTGATGTCCGGAATGGGGGAACTGCACCTGGACATCGTGGCGGACCGCATCCGCAGGGACTTCCGGCTGCCGGTCCGGGTCGGGCGGCCCCAGGTGGTCTATGCCGAGACGGTGCTCCGGGCCGCCGAGGGCGAGGGCGTCTGCGAGATCGACGCCGACGAGGCACGGGTCTTCGCCCGGTTGCGCCTGCGGGTGGAACCGGCCCCCCGGGGGACCGGCAACTCCGTCCGGGGCGCCGCCGAGGTCCAGGCATCGCCGGCCCTCCGGGAGGCGGCGGCGACCGGGGTCCTGGAGGCGCTGCAAGGAGGCGTGCTCAACGGCCTGCCCATCACGGACGTGACGGCGACGCTGCTGGGCCTGGAGGGACGCGAGGGCTACGGCATCGACGACACCGCGGTGAAGATCGCCGCGATGAACGCCGTGAAGGAGGTCTGCGGTGCGGCCGGGACCGCCCGGATGGAGCCCATCGGGCGCATCGAGGTGGTCTGTCCGCCGGAGTACATGGGAGAGGTCCTGGGAGGCCTCCAGGCTCGCCGCGGGGTCATCGAGGCCCTCGAAGACCGGGGGCTGGTGAAGTGGATCCGGGCCACCGCTCCCATCGAGAGGATGTTCGGCTATGCCACCGAACTCCGTTCCGCGACCCAGGGACGGGGTGCCTTCACGATGGTCTTCGAGCGCTACGACGTGGCATGACGCGGAACGCTCGGGAGGGAATAGTCTTCGCGGCGAGGCGTCCAAGGGCCGCTTTCTGACCGGCGAATTCGATTGACGCGCCGTGTCCGGCTCGGCTAGCCTCGACGGGGACCCGAACGAGGAGCAACGATGGGAAGCAGACGTCTGGGGGTTGCGAGGTGCCTCGGGGGTCCGGTCCGGCGGGTCCTGTTCGCGGCCTGCCTGCTGATGGCCCTGCCGGGATGCCAGGGCGTCACGAAATGGGCACTGGGCTACACCGGGAACATCCTGGCGGATGGTTTTCAGGCCATCATGGAGGACCCGGATGTGGACCTGGTCCGGGATTCGTTGCCGGGCAACCTCAAGACCGTGGAGGTGCTGCTGGCTTCGAGCCCTTACGACCCGAATCTCCTCTATGCCCTGGCCCAGGGCTACGGTTCCTACGCCTGGCTGGTCCTGGAGGACGAGATGGACCTCGCCGAGGCGGCGGGGCAGGGGCAGCGAGCCGAGGCCCTGCGGCAGCGGGCCCAGGGGCTCTATCGTCGGACCCAGGTCTATGCGGCGCGCATGTTGACCCGGGCCGGGCGTTCGGAACAGGACGTCCTCCAGGGCCTTGAAGGTCCGTCGGAGAAGGCGACGGCGAGGCTTCTTGGGGAACTGGACCGACCCGATGCCCGGGCCCTGTTCTGGTACACGTTCGGCTGGGTGAGCCGGATCAACCTGGACCCGGCCAATCCCGAGCGTGTCTCGGAACTGCCTCGGGTGGAGCAGTTGATGGCCCGGGTCGTGGAACTGGACCCGACCTATTTCTACGGCCTTCCATTGCTGTTGAGCGGGGCCCTCTATGCCGGGCGGGCGCCGATGTACGGGGGCGATCTGGAACGGGGGCGGGCCTTCTTCGAGAAGGCCATCGCCGCCTCCCAGGGCAGGTTCCTGGTGACCAGGTTTGCCTACGGGCGCTACTACGGGGTGCAGGCCCAGGACCGGGAACTCTTCTGCCGGATGATGAACGAGGTCCTCGAGGCCCCGGAGGACCTGCTGCCGGAGCAGCAGATGATGAACAACGTCACCCGGCGATGGGCGAAGCGTTGGCGAGAGAGGGCGTCCTCCCTCTTCGAGGAGTCCCAGGACTGTCCTCCGGTGGGCGGACAGGGGAAGGAAGCGGAATCGCAGGAGGTGGATGATGGGGAACTCTAGGGGTTGGTCGGCGGTCGGGAAGGGGATCGTGATCGGGGCGTTGTTGGCCTGGGGAGGCGTCCTCCGGGCGGACCCCGTGGTGATCAAGCTGGCCACGGTGGCCCCGAAGGGCTCCCCGTGGATGAACGCCTACTCGGCCATGAACGAGGAGGTCGAGAAGGCCACCGAGGGGCGGGTGTCGTTCAAGTTCTATCCGGGGATGGTCTCGGGCGACGAGAAGGACATGGTGCGCAAGATGCGGGCCGGACAGCTGCAGGCCGGGGGCCTGACCGGGACGGGGCTCCAGATGATCCAGCCCGCGATGCTGGTCTGGCAGTTGCCGCTCCTGTTCAAGGACTACGAGGAACTGGCGAAGACCCGGGCCCGGATGGAGGACCGGATGCAGGGGCTGATGAACCAGAAGGGCTTCGTCATCCTGGGCTGGTCGGACCTGGGCTACACCTACATCTTCACGAAGAAGCCTGCCAGCAGCCTGGCCTCCTTCAACCAGATCAAGATGTGGGGATGGGAGGACGAGCCCATCAGCAAGGCCTTCTTCGAGGTCGCCGGGATTGCCCAGGTGCCCCTGGCGCTGACCGACGTGCTGCCGGCCCTGCAGCGGGGGATGATCGACGGGGTGTACAACTCCCTGATGGGCCTGATGTCCCTCCAGTGGGACAAGTATGTCTCCTACGTCACGAAACTGGTCATCAGCATCGGGATCGGGGCCACGGTGGTCACCAAGTCCGTCTGGGACCAGATCTCCCCCGAGGACCAGAAGAAGGTGCTGGAGATCTCTCGCAGGCATCACGACCGGTTGAACGCCGAGATCCAGAAGAAGAACAAGGAGGCCCTGTCCCAGATGAAGAAGGCGGGGATGCAGGTGGTGGATCTGGAGCCCGGCGAGATGGATCGATTCCAGGGGATCGCGGCCCGGGTGCGCCAGATGCTGACGGGGAAGTTCTTCGACGCGGGGCTGCTGAAGGACGTGGAAGCGATGCGGGACCGGGTCCGGTCGGGGAACTGACGGGCGGAGGTCCGGTTCCTGTTCCAAGGCCATTCCAGGAGGTCAACGTGAAGCCCTTGTTCGCCCTGGATCGCCTGATCGGGCGGGTCGAGTCCGTCCTGCTGGTGACATCGCTGGCGGCGCTGCTGCTGCTGACGCTCTACTCCGTGGCCTATCGCAATCTGCTGGCGCCGGTCGTGCTCAAGATGCAGGCCCGGGCGGCACAGTCATCGACGGGGGGCGTTTCCGAGAGGGACCGCGTCGCACCGGTCGCCGTTCCCGACGAGGTCGGCGGTGGCACCAGGGAGTCCGGCGATTCCGCGAAGCCGGCCGGGCCCCCCCCGACCGGGGAGGATTTCGCGGGGGACCTGGAGGACGACGAGGAAGCCGCCCCGGCGGCGGCCCCGGCGGCGGGGACCGGACAGGCCGCGGCGAAGAAGCAGGGGGGGGACTTCGCGGGGGACCTGGAGGACGATGAGGGGACCGCCCCGGCGGCGGCCCCGGCGGCGGCCCCGACTGCAGCCCCCACGCCGGATTCAGGAGCGCGGGTCCAGGACCACGACACGCTGGCGGTTCCGCCCCCTGCCCAACCGGAATCGCTGCTGTTGCGTGTCCTGAAGTTCCTGAACTTCGGCTGGATCGACACGGTGACCCGTCACCTGCTCCTCTGGATCGCCTTCTTCGGGGGTGCCATCGCGACCCGCCATCGGCGGCACATCAAGATTGACGCCCTGTCGCGACTCCTGCCCGAGGAGGGGCGCAATCGCCTCACGATCCTGCTGGACGTCGCAGCCATCGCGGTCTGCGTCGTGATGGCCCGGGCCGCCTGGAAGTTCATGACCTCCGAGTCGGAGACCGATGCCGTGTTCTACGGGAGCCTCCCGGTCTGGGTCGGAATCGCGATCATCCCGGTGGGATTCGGGCTGTTGATCTGGCACTTCTTGCTGGACTGCCTGCTGGAGGTCCTCTGGAGCCTCGGGGTCCGATCCCCGGAACTGGTCCAGTGGCGCGAGGAACTGCACGCCAGCCAGGGGGAGGTGGCCTGATGGCACTGCTGGTCGTCATTCTGCTCTTCGCATTGTTCGGGACACCGCTCTTCACGGTGCTGGGCGGCGCGGCCCTGTCGCTCTTCGCGCTGGAGGGGATCGACACGAAGGCGGTCATCGTGGAGATGTATCGTCTGGCGGCCAATCCCTTCATGCTGACGATTCCCCTCTTCACGCTGGCCGGGTTCCTCATGGCCGAGGCGAACACGCCGAAGCGCCTGGCGCGCCTGGCCCGGGCGGGACTGGGATGGCTGCCGGGGGGCATCGTGCTGGGGGTGATCGTCACCTGCTCCTTCTTCACCACCTTCAGCGGCGCATCGGGGGTCACGATCATCGCTCTGGGGGCGTTGTTTCTTCCCATCTTGAAGTCGGAGGGGTACCCGGAGCGATTCTCCCTGGGGGTGGCCACCGCCGCCGGATCGATGGGGCTCCTGTTCCCGCCGTCGCTGCCGCTGCTGGTCTATGGAATGGTGTCGGGCATCGACGTGAATCGCCTGTTCCTGGCGGCCCTGGGCCCCGGGATCATCACCGTGCTGGCCCTGGCGGCCCTGGGCCTGTTCGTCGCCCTCCGGTCCCAGACGAAGCGGACCCCCTCCAGTGCCAAGGAGTTCTTCGCGGCGGTGAACGAGGCCAAGTGGGAACTGCTCGTGCCCGTGATCATCTTCGGGGGGATCTTCGGGGGACTCGTGACGGTGGCCGAGGTGGCGGCGATCACGGCCTTCTACCTGGTGATCGTCGAGGTCTTCGTCTACAAGGACCTCCAGATTCGGCGAGACCTGCCCCGGATCTTCCGGAAGAGCATGATGCTGGTGGCCGCGCTGCTGCTGATCCTGGGAAGCGCCCTGGGTCTGACCAACTACCTGGTGGATGCGGAGGTTCCGGACCACCTGTTCCGGATCGCCACCTCGATCTTCACCAGCAAGTGGTCCTTCCTGCTGGCGCTCAACGCCTTCCTGCTCATGATGGGGAGCATGCTGGACATCCTCTCGGCAACCATCGTCATCGTGCCCCTGATCGCCCCGGTGGCCATCAAGGTGGGAATCGACCCCGTGCACCTGGCGGTCATCTTCATTGCGAACATGCAGACGGCCTACCTGCTGCCTCCCGCGGGGATCGACCTCTGCGTGGCCTCCCTGGCCTTCAACCAGCCCATGACGCGGATGTACCGGGTGGCGGTTCCCTTCGTGGGGACCCTGCTGGTGGCCCTGCTGGTGATCACCTACGTGCCGGAACTCTCCCTGGCGTTGTTGCACTGGACGGGACGCTAGGGGCAGGTCACCCGGTCGGCGGTTCCGGGGACACCTCGACACCGGACAGGCGCCGTTCGATTCGCCGTCGGGCGGCCGCGGCGGTCTCCCGGAGCAGGGACGGCAGGGTAGCGACCCACTCCTCCGACCCCAGAGCCTCCAGGGACCGGGATCGCCCGATCACCCCCAGGGTCTCCAGCATCAGCTGGGCCACCTCGGGGCTCTTGGGTCGAAGCCCCATCCGACCGGGAAGCAGTGTCCGCCATCTGGGCGGACGGAGGGCCTCCAGCAGCAGGGCCTCGAAGTCCGGCGTGTCGGGCAGAACGATCCGCTCGTATTCCATCAAGGCCCGAAGGCTCGCGATCTGTACCAGGTCCGGTGGCTCGTCCTCGGCATGGGTCCGACCCCGGAGGGTCTCCTGCAGGCGTTCCAGGAACAGCGGGTGGACGGAGTGGATCGCCCCCAGGGCCTCGATGGCCCGGCGGACGACCGTCTCGTCCGGGTCGTTCATTCGGCCCAGCAGGTCCTTCTCCGCGTCGTAACTCGCCAGGCGTGCCAGGGCCGTCACGCAGGCCTCCCGGACCTTCGCGTGAGGGTGCTCCAGGTAGCGGACCAGGATCGGTGTGGCCCGGGCCTCCCCGATCTGTCCCACGATCTCCACCAGGTTCCGGATCGTATACCAGTTGTGGCGATGCGCCTTGAGTTCGTCGAGGACCGGGTCCAGGGCCGGCCTGCCGATCTTCACCAGCACCGAGCACAGCGCCCTGCGGCAACCGGGGTCCTCGGCGGAGGCCAGGTGCCGGATCACCGGGATCACCGCATTGGCTCCGAACAGGGCGACCCCGTCTTCCAGGGGACCCCGAACCTCCTTGGGCATCGATACGGTGAGGCGGATCAGGTCGTCCAGGAAGGACCCCTTGTCCAGGTGGGTCAGGGCATCCCCCAGAAAGCGAGTCCTCCCGAGGAACGGCGGGACCGGCTCCGCGGCGTGACGCGTGATGACTCCGAAGAGGGCGACCAGGACGTCCTTCTCTTTCCGGGCCAGCAGTTCCGGGATGACGACCACCAGGACATTCAGGTACTTCAGGTAGGACCTGGGGTCGGCACAGCGATCGAAGTCCTCCAGGTATTCCTTGCTCTTCTCGAGGAATCGGTCGGTCATCATGCCGGCCTTGATGTGGCTCTGGACACTGGGCGGCAGGTCGGCGAAGGCCAGGATCTCCGCCTGATAGGCGGTCATCAGCAGGGGTCGGGCCTCCTGGACGAGGTCCGACGCCCCCAGTTGCCGCAGGGCCTTTCGGGTGATCTCCAGCAGGGACTGCTGGAAGGCCCGGGGGTCCCGACCGGCCAGATTCAGGCGGGGGGCCGGTTTTCGCAATTCATCGATGTAGTTCAGCATCTGCCCGGCCACTTCCATCAGTTGGCGGGGCTTCATCGCCGCGACCAGCACGTTCTCCACCGGGAGGTCGATGGCGACATGGAGACCGTCGGAGACCAGATCGGCATTGAGCAGGATGTCCCGGAGGGTCTCGATCCGGTGGATGGGGCGGATGACCTCCCGGATGGCCTGGGCCTTCAACCCGCGGATCGTGTCCGGAGACGCCTCCCGGAGCATCGGGAGGCGGGAGATGTCCTTGCGAAGCCGCGACAGGGCGATCTTCACGGGCCATGGAAGGTGGCGGACACCCCCCAGCACCTCGTCCATGCCCACGACGGTGCAGTGCATGAGGCCCAGACTGCCCAACAGGTCCACCAGGCTGTCCGGTGCCCCCTCCTCCCGGGACTCCCGGGAGGCCTGCATCGCCCAGCGGGTCCAGCCTTCCAGGAAGACCTCCAGTTCCTCCCGGGTCAACTCCCGCTTGAGTGTGAAGGATGCAATGCGGTTTCGGACGAAGTAGTCGTGGAACTTCGCGATGAAGTGGTCCCCGAGGACGCCTCGGAACGTCTTTGCGACCTCGATGGGTTGATCCAGCAGACCGTCCAGCACGACCCCCTTCTCGTCCATCGTCGAGACGAGGGTGTAGGTCAGTTCGTGGGCCTGCTGGGTCAACTGCCGGAAGAGGGCGAACATCTCTTCGATGGCGTTGCGAGCCAGCACGTGCTCCGAGGAATAGGTCCCCGTCTGGGTGATGGCCTTCAGCAGCAGCATCGTGAACTCCCCGGCCCGCTGACGGATCTGCCGGGCCTCCTCCCCGTCGGCCATCAGGGAACGCATCGACGAGGAGTGGGAGTCGTCCATGACCTGCACCCGATTTCCTTGGACACGAACTTGGGGTAATGACCCCGAGGGAGGAGGTTCAAGGAGATGAGAAAGATGACGAGGGACGAGCGGAGGGAGGACCAGGGCAATCAGCCGGGGGAAACGGAGGGAGGGCGTA
>JAKPOP010000032.1 GCA_029547805.1 Deltaproteobacteria bacterium | reverse complement strand
CACCGCGGCCCCCGGCACCGCCCACCACCCGCGACAGTTCACCGCCCACAGTCCACTGGCCACTGGCTACCGCCCCCGGCCACCGTCCACCGGCCACCGTCCACCGGCTACCGGAAACCGCCCACCGGCAACCGCTCACCGGTACTCGCGCCGCGCCTCGAGCGCGCTCTTGAGCGTGACGGAGTCGGCATAGAGCACGCCGCCGCCGCTGGGCAGGCCGAAGCCGATCCGCGACACCTTCACCGCGCCCGCCGGGATCTTCTCGGTGATGAAATGGCAGGTCGCCTCGCCCTCGATGTCGTTGGAGAGCGCCAGGATCAGCTCGCGGATCTCCCCGCCCTGCAGCCGGCGCACGAGCGGTCCGAGGTTGAGCTGCTCCGGACCGACTCCATGGATCGGCGACAACTTGCCGTGCAGCACATGGTACCGCCCGCGGTAGGCGCCGCTGCGCTCGATCGCCACCAGGTCGGGCACCTGCTCGACCACGCAGACGATCCCCGCCTCGCGTTTGGCGTCAGCGCACACCGCGCAGGTCTCGCCCTCGGCGAGGTTGCCGCACACCGCGCACCGTCCCACCGCCTTCGCCGCCGCCTCCAGCGCGGCCACGATCTGCGGCAGCCGATCCGGTCGCTCGACGAGCAGGTGCAGCGCGATGCGCTCGGCCGAGCGGAAGCCCAGTCCCGGCAGCCGCTTGAGCTGCTGCTGCAGCGCCTCGAACGCGGGAGTCATGGGATTTCGGAGTGCGGATTTCGGATTGCGGAATTGTCGGAACACAGGAACCGGGCCGCACCGGCTTCCGCCGGCCGATCCGCAATCCGCGTTCCGAAATCCGCAATCAGAACATCCCCGGCATCTGGAACGCCGCGGTGATCTTCTGCATCTCGCCCTCGTTGAGCGCCTTCGCCTTCGCGGCGGCCTCCTGCACGGCGCCCAGCACGGCCTCGGACACGACCTTCGCGTCCTCCTTGAGAAACTCGGGGTCGAGCTCGAGCGCGACGAACTTTCCCTGGCCGTTGACCTTGATCTTCACGGCGCCGCCGCCGCTGGAGATGTCGAGTTCCTTCTTCTCCAGCTCCGCCTGCAGAACCTCGATCTGCTTCTGCATCTTCGCCGCCTGTTTCAACATTTTGCCGAGTCCAGCCATGGTACGAAATGGGTTTTGGGTTGAGCCCGCGAGCGTCCGGACCGCCACGCCGCGACGCAACGGAAAACTCCATCGCCGGACACTTCGGTCAACTCCTCGCCCCCGCCATGCCCGTTCACCACTTCAGCATCCACGGGCCCCAGTGGATGCCGGTGTCCGGCGGCGGCTCGTCCGCCAGTCGCAGATCGTAGCGGAGCCGGCGCCCGACCGTCCGCCCCGCCCGTTCGCACGAGAATCCGAGCCCGGAATACAGCGCCGTCGAGGCCGCATCGGACTCGCTCGTGTCGAGCGACAACGCCGTGCTCCCCGCCGACCGGGCCTCACCGATCGCATGCTCGAGCAACCGCCGCCCGATGCCGCGCCGCCGCGCCGGTTCCGCGACGAAGAGATCCTCCAGCACCGCGGCGCCACCGCCCGCCCACAGAGAGAGATGCCGCCGCTGCAGCGCGTAACCGAGCAGTTCCGGGCCCGCCGCCGCGACCCCGAGCGTCACGGCCGGGTCGGCATGGAGTCGCTCCAGCCGGCGCGCGATCTCGCTGCGCGTCGGCCGCTCGCGCCCGAGCAGGTCGCGAAAACCCGCGACCAGGTGGGTCACACCCGGCAGGTCGCGCGGCCCTGCGCGGCGGACGATGAGCTGTGTATGCATACCGTCCTCAACGGTCGCGCGCGACCGGTATTCAAGCGCTCGGCTTCACCACTGTTGCGCTCAGTCCGCCCGGGCCACCGCCCACAGTTCACCGCCCACCGTCCACCGTTCACCGCCCACCGCCTACTGCCCACCGCCCACCGTCCACCGTCTACAGTCCACCGTCCACCGTCTACCGCCCACCGCTCACCGGCTCCGCAGGATCGCTTCGTAGCCCGCGCGATAATCCGCAAACCCCGGCTGCCAGCCCAGCACGCGCCGGATCTTCTCCGCCACGATGATCCGGTCCGGGGCGCGCCGCCGCCCCCCGAACGGATTTGCCCCAACAGCCGACGCGGCCGCATCGCCGAAGTTCGGGCACACCACCCCCAGCCGACAGGCCAGCCACTCGGCGACCTCGGCGCGGCTCGCCGGCGCGTTGTCGCTCACGTTGAAGATCTCGTCGCGCACCGCCGCGGGCGCTCCGAAGCAGGACCAGACCGCACCCGCCGCATCATCGCGGTGGATCAGATTCATCCGGTGCGCGGGATCGCCCGACACCGGCCCTCCCGAGCGGAGCTGATCGAGCAGTCCGTGGCGCCCCGGCCCGTAGATCCCGGCCAGCCGCAGCACGAACCACCGCCAGCCCGCGCCCGCGGCGGCCCTTGCGAGCTCGGTCTCCGCTTCGCGCAGCAGCGTCCCCGTCTCGCCCGCACCTTCGGTCGGGGCCGTCTCATCGACCCGCGCGCCACCACCCTGTGGGTACACACCCGTACTGCTGGTGTAGGCGATCGTGCCACCGCGGGGCTGCCCGGCGAGCCACCGCCCGACCGACCGCATGCCCTCCACATAGCTGTGCCGGTATCCGGCCACGCCGCCACCGCCCGCGCTCACGCAGTTCAGCACAAAGTCGAACGGCCCGGCCGCCGCGGCATGCCACGCGTCGCCCGCGAGATCGGCCTCGATCACCATCGTGCAACCGGCCGCCCGCAGCGCCGCCGCCTTCGCGGGGTTGCGCGTCAACGCCGTCACCTGCAGTCCGCGCGCGACCGCCTCGCGCACGAACGCTCCGCCCACGTAGCCGGCTCCGAGCACCAGCACCGTCCGGCCCGCCCAGGTTGTCGCGTCGTCCATGCAGGCGACAGAAACGCCGTTGCGACCGCGGCCAAGCACTTTACGCTCCCGCGCATGAGTTCCGCTCCCTCCGTGCTGGTGGTCCTGATGAACGGGTTCGAGGAGATCGAGGCCGTCGCCCCGATCGATCTGCTGCGCCGCGCCGGCGCGCGGGTGGTCCTCGCCTCGCTCGGGCCGGAGTCCACGGTCATCGGACGCTGCAACCTCGCGCTGCTCGCCGAGACGACCCTCGCCGTGGCTGCGCAGCAGCCCTACGATCTGATCTTCCTGCCCGGCGGGCCCGGCGTGAAACACCTCCGCGCCGATGCGCGCGTCGTCCCCCTCGTGCAGGCCCAGGTCGCCGCCGGCCGGCTCGTGGCCGCGATCTGCGCCGCGCCGCTCGTGCTGCACGATGCCGGCCTGCTCGCCGGCCGCCGCTACACCGCCTTCCCGGCCACCGAGGACGAACTCCCGCACATCCTCCACGACCAGCGGGTGGTCGAGGACGGCCCGCTCCTGACCTCGCGCGGCGCCGGCACGGCATTGGATCTCGGTTACGCGATGGTTGCGCGGCTGTTCACCCCGGCCAAGGCCGAGGAGCTGCGCCGGCAGATCTGCGCCTGAGCCGCCGCGGCGAGCCGGCATCGCGCACCACACCGCCGCCGGCGAACCGCGGTGCGGCCCCGCCGTCTGGTAAGCAGCCCGTAAACCTCGTGTCTCCCCCGGCGGCGGCGTGCCCGCCCGCCAACTTCGCACTCGCCCGCCCCCCGGGCCGCTCCTCCAATCGGGCCCCATCGCCACCACGGCAGCATCATGGCCCGTATCCGCCTCCTGATCGGATCCCACCTCTGCACCGCCACCCGCGCCCGGCGGGTCGCCCGCACGCTGGCCGAAGCCGGCCATGACGTCACGATCCAGGGCGCGTGGTATGATCGCACCCTGATCGCCCGCGACGAGAGCCTGCTGCTGAAGGCGCCCTACCACTTCGAGCCGGTCGTGAACCTGTGCCGACATGGGGTCCTCCCGCGCCTGCGCCGCCGCCTCGGGCTCGAGCGCTGGCGCCGATTCGGACGCTTCTCCCCGCACGGACTCGGCTACGGCGTACGCGAACACCTCCGTGCCGCTCAGTGCGCCGCTGCCGACCTCACCATCGCCCATTCGGCCGGCACGCTCTGGGTCGCCGAGCGCCTCGCCGCCCAGCGTTTCCGCGTCGGCGTCGATTTCGAGGACTGGTTCTCCGAGATCGTCCGCCCGGATCAGGTCCGCCACTACCCCGTCGAGCCCCTGCGCAACCTCGAGCGTACGTTGCTGCGCGTCGCCCGGTACCGCCTCGCCCCCTCGCGTGCGATGGCCCGCGCGCTGGGCGAGTTCGCCGGGGTGGAGCCGCCGCACCCGGTCTACAACGTCTTCCCGCTGGCCGACCTCCACGCCCCGGCCCCCCCCGCCACCGACCGGCGCAACCACCGCTTGCCCTCGCTCTACTGGGCCGAGGAGCGCATCGAACCCGGCCGCGGCCTCCGCGCGCTCTTCGGCGCCCTGCCCCACCTCCATCACCCGGTCGAGGTCCACCTGCGCGGCGAACTCTCCGGCCACGACCGGAAGTGGTTCAACCACGAGGTGCCCGCCGACTGGCGCGAGCGTATCATCGTGCACCCCACGGTGCACGCCAGCGAGCAGTTGCCGCGCATCGCCAGCCACGACATCGGGCTCGCGCTCGAATCCGGCGCCACCCGCGGCCGCGACCTCACCATCGCGAACAAGACTTTCCACTACCTGCTCGCCGGCCTCGCCGTGGCCGCCACCGACACCACCGGACACGAGGAGATCGCCGACACCGCCGCCGGGGCCGCGATGAAACTGGTTCCACCGGACGACCCCATCGCACTCGCCGCAGCGCTCGATGTCTGGCTCGCCTTCCCCGAACACCTCAAGCTCGCCCGCAAGGCGGCGGTGCGGGCGACCAAGGAGATCTTCTGCTGGGAGCAAGTCCGCGAGGGACTGCTCGACGAGGTCGCCCTCGCCCTTGCCGACTGATTCGCCGCCGACGTTTGCCTCGCCCCGTGACCAGAGCAACCTAGCGCTTCCGTCCGGATGAGAATCGTTCACGTCGCTCCCCGCCTGCATGGCACCACGGCCGACATCGATTGCGCCGTACGCGGTCTCGCCGCAGCCCAGGCGAAGGCGAGCAGCGGACTGGTGGAGGTGGTCGCCGCCGCGCGCGACCCCGAGCAGACACAACTCGGCGACCTCGCGCTACGACTGCTGCCGACCGACCGGCCCCGCTGGCTTGGACGCTCGCGAGCCTTGCGGCACCACCTCGCCAACCGCCCGTTCGAGCTGGTGCATGCCCACTGCCCCGGGCAACGCAGCCTGCACTACGCCTATCTCGCCGCCCAGCGCCACGGGGCCCCGCTCGTCGTTTCACCGGCCGGAGTATTCGGCCTCGGCACCCGCGAGCGGCTTCGTTTCCGTTGCGCGTTCCATCGCCTCGTCACCCACCCCCAGGCGCTCGAACAGGCCGCCGGCTGGCATGCCACCAGCGCCGAGGAGGCCGGTGCCATCCGCGCCTGTGGCTTCACGCAACCCATCTGCGTCGCCCCGCCCGGCGTCTCCGTTCCTTCCACGGCCGCGCTCGCCGACGCGCGCGACTGGTGGTGCGTCCGCCACCCCGTCCTCGCCGGACGCCCCGTGGCGCTCTGCCTCGCCGCCGCGCCGGGCGGCGCACGCCTGCGCGAGCTCATCGGACTCTGGGCGGGGGCGGCGCCCGCCGACTGGCTGCTGCTCGTCGTCACCCCCGGCGGTGCCGCCGCCGAGTCCGCCGTGCAGGCAGCCCGTCTCCACTCCACGGACCGCGTGCTCGTCGCCCCGCCGGGCGAGCGGCCGCCGCACGCCGTCGCCCGGATCTTCCTGAGTTACTGGCCTACGGATACAGTCTTGGCCGATGTCGCCGCCGCGCTCGCCGCCGGCCTGCCGGCGCTGGTGACCGCCGATGCGCCCTGGAGCCGACTCGACCGCGACCGCGCCGGCTGGTGCGTCCCCCGGCAGGAGTTCGGCCCGGCGCTGCGCCGCGCGCTCGCGCTCGGACCGGAAGAGCTGGCGGAGCTGGGGCAAACCGCCCGCGAACTCGCCCGGCGGGAGTTCGACTGGGCTCACACCGCGGAGCTGCTGCTGGCCTTCTATCGCAACCTACGGCGCTGACTCCGACCCGGGCAGGCCGCGCGCGGCGCCGCCCCGTTGCCACCACGATTTGCGTCGCCGGCCTCGGCCTTCATGCTGGGCTCCCTCCGTTCACCGCATGCCTCACTACGACTTCCTGGTTCTCGGCGGCGGCAGCGCCGGCTTCAACGCCGCGCGCGTCGCCCGCGACTTCACCGACCGCGTCGCGATCGTCGACGGCGCGCCCGCGCTCGGCGGCCTCTGCATCCTGCGCGGTTGCATGCCCTCGAAGACGCTGCTCTACAGCGCCGAGGTGCTGCACCTCGCGCAGCACGCCGCCAAGTTCGGTCTCGCGATCGACGGCGCCCGTGCCGACATGGCCGCGCTCCACGCGCGCAAGCTCGCCGTGATCGGCGAGTTCGCCTCGTACCGCGAACAGGCGATGAACTCCGGTCGCTACACGATCCATCGCGCCGCCGCGCGTTTCGTCGACCCGCACACCGTCGCCCTCGACAACGGCGAGACGCTCACGGCCGACCGAATCCTGATCGCCACCGGCTCGCGCGTGAGCTGGCCGGCCGTGCCCGGCCTCGCCGAATCCAAACCGTGGACGAGCGACGATGTGCTCGAGCTCGATTTCCTCCCCGAGAGCGTGATCGTGCTCGGCGGGGGCGTCGTCGCGTGCGAACTCGCGCAACTGCTCCGGCGGCTCGGATCGCAGGTCACGCAGATCCAGCGGTCGCCCCACGTGCTCAAGGAGTTCGCACCGGCGGTCTCCGCGGTGGTCGAGCGCGCGTTCGCCGGCGAAGGGATCGAGCTCCTCACCGGCACCTCGCTGCGCCAGGTTCGCCGCACACCCGACGGCTTCGAGGTCGAGTTTCTCCACGAGGGAAAACCGCTCGTGCGCCGCGCCCGGCATCTGCTCAACGCCCTCGGCCGCGAACCCGACACCGCCGCGCTCAACCTCGCCGCCGCCGGCGTCGCCACCGAGCCGAGCGGACGCATCCGCATCAACGAGTGGCAGCAGACCGCGCAACCGCACGTCTACGCCGGGGGCGACTGCACCGGGCCGTTCGAGATCGTCCACACCGCCGTGGCGCAGGGCGAACTCGCCGCCCGCCACGCGTTCGGCCGGCCGGGTTTGAAGCCGGTCGACTACAGCGGCCTCGTGCAGGTCGTGTTCACCGACCCGCAAGTCGCAGTGGTCGGTCGCTCCGAGAAGGAGCTGGCGGAAGCCGGCATCGCGTATTCTGCCGCCAGCTACCCCTTCGACGACCACGGCAAGTCGATCCTCATGGAGGCGAAATACGGCCACGTGAAGGTGATCGCCGAGGAGGCGACCGCGCGCGTGCTCGGTGCGGAGATTGTCGGCAAGGACGCCGGTGAACTGATCCACCTCTTCAGCGTCGCGCTCGCAATGCGCGCCACCGTGCACGATCTGCTGCGGGCCCATTGGTACCACCCGACCCTCGCCGAAATCGTCACCTACCCGCTCGAGGAGCTCGCCGAGAAGATCCCGGCGGGAGCGTAACGAGTCATCAAGGGAGGGACGGACCGCCGGGCCGTCCGTTCGCGCGGCGGGCCCATTCTGCCGTTCGGCAGAACGCCCTACCTCAGGGCTCCAGCACCAATCGTGAGCAGGCTACTCACCGCACCGCGGCGAGCGCCTCGGCCACGTTGACGCGGCCCTCGTAGATCGCCTTGCCGACGATCACGCCGTCGAGGTGCGCGTGCTGCTTCGCCAGCGCAGCGAGCTTGGTGATGTCCTCAAGTTTCGAGACACCGCCCGAGGCGATCACCTGGCAGCGCACGGCGCCGAGCAGCTCGGTCAGCGCGGCGAAGTTGGGCCCGGTGAGCATGCCGTCGGTGGCGATGTCGGTGTAGATGATCGTGCGCACGCCGAGCGCCTCGGCCTTCTGGGCCAGCTCCACCGCACGCGTGGCGGTCTTCTCGACCCAGCCCTTGATCGTCACGAAGCCGTCGCGGGCGTCGATGCCCACGGCGATCTTGTCGCCGTGCGTCTGCGCCACCTCGCGCAGGAACGCCTCGTCCTCCCACGCCTTGGTGCCGATCACCACACGGCTCACGCCGGCGGCGAGCGCAGCGGCCACGGCCTCGCGGGTGCGCATCCCGCCGCCAAGCTGCATCCGCGGGGCCACCTTGGCGATCGCGGCGACCGCGGCGGCGTTCTGCGGTGAACCCGAGAACGCCCCGTCGAGATCGACCACATGGATCCACGCCGCGCCGGCGGCGGCGAACTCGCCGGCCACCTCGGCCGGGTTGTCGCGGTAGATCGTCGCCGCATCGGCGCGGCCTTGCGTCAACCGCACGCAGCGGCCGCCCTTGAGATCGATGGCAGGATAGATGGTGAACACACCGCCATTGGCGCGAGCGACCCGCCCCGGGGCAAGCCGGTTGTGTCGGAAAACCCGTGGTCGCCGCCTCAGAACAGCGGGACCGGGATTCCCTCGTACGGGGCATGCGCCGGCGGCGGAGCGACCCGGTCCACCGTTCCGGCCACCGGATCGACCAGCAGCTCCATCAGGGCCCGCCGATGCCGCACCCCGCGCAGCCAGCCTGCCGAATCGGGACGCCCCGGCGCATCGGTCGCCATGATGATCGCCTTGTACCGCGAGTTCTCCGCCACCGGCGCATTGGCATGATCGCCATCCCCCACGACGGCCATCGGGATCTCCGGCACGTACCAAGTCTCCGGTAACACATAGACCAGCGGGGCACTGTCGGCCCCGGGATGCCGCCAGAACGCCGCGGTAGCCGGCACCTGCCGCACCAGCTCGGCGACCCGCCCCAGCTTCGCCTCCGACACGCGCCCGATGGAGAGCCACGCCGCAGTGCCGTCGAACCGCGAATACAGGTTGCCCAACGTCCAGTCGCGCACCGCGCCGGCCGCGAGCACCGCCCCGGCCACCGCCACCCCGAAGAGGACGAGCTTCCCCGCCCCCCTCCCGCCAAACTCCACCAGCCACTGCGGGGCGATCCGACCTCGGCAGCCCGGCACAAACATCGGCGTCCGCCGCAGGTACTCGGCGTAACTCTCGCCGAAACGCTCGAGGCACTCCCGCTCCTCGGCCCGAGCCAGAAGGAAGTAGGCGAAGAGCATCGCGACATACACCGGCACCGCCACGACCCGCGGCCAGAGCAGCAACAGTCCGAGTCCGGCGGCCGCGAAGCTCGCATACTGCGGATGGCGGACCCAGCGATACATCCCGCCGCTTGCCGCGCCGCGGCGCAGCAGCTTCAGCGCATAGACCTGCACCGCATTGGCGACGAAGCCCGCCGTGCCGACGAGAAACAGCACGACGCCGACCGGCCGCACCAGGTTGAGCACCGTGGATCTGGTCTCCACCACCAGGTGCGGCAGAAACACCGAGCCGAGCCACGCCAGCGAGGGATGCTCGGCCAGGAAACGCAGTCCCGGGCCGTAGACCCCGTAAAGGTATCCCGCAAACGGGGAGCACATGTAGACGAACTCGAAGGCCACGAGCAGATAGAGCGGCAGCACGGCCCAGAACGTGCGCCGCGCCGTCCGCCCACGATCGGGAGTCGCCCCTGAAGAGAGGGAATTATTCATACGGCGGCCATCCTACCGCCTCCGCACCGTCGCCCGGTAGCGGGCCCGGGCACATTCGCGCCGGAATCTCCGCAGGTCGGACATGACGCCAGTCATGCCCCAAGGTGAGGAGTTTCAGTTCCGCCTTCGCGGTCCTTCTGGTACGCTCCCGCCCCGATGAAGCGTCCGTGCCCCGAGCCAGAGGTCCTGCCCGCCTTCCGCCTGCTGGCGGTGCTCGTGCTCGGCCTGCTCGCCCTCGACGCCCTCGCGCTGCCCTTCAAGCCCCACCACGACCTGCACCCGCTGTTCCATCTCGCGGTGATGGCGGGGACCATGATCGCGTTGCTCGCCTGGCTGACCTGGCACCGGGCGGCGGTGCGGGCCGGGCGCTGGCACCTGCCGCTGGCGATCGCGCTGTTCCTGGTCGCCCCCTTCGCGAGCGAGATCATGGAGCTTGGCCACCCGTTTCCCGAATACACTGCGCTCGCCCGGGAGCGCCTGCTCCTGCTCTTTCCGCCGCTGCTCATCGTCGCCTGGCAGTACCGGCCCCGCGCCATCGTGCTGTTCGCCCTGGGCACCGCGGCGCTCGATCTGGCGCTGACCTCCCTCGCCTACCCGGCCGCGCTCTGGCTGTGCTCGGAGTACAGCGGCGGCGTTGCGTTGCGCGCGCTCGTGCTGCTGGCCTGCGGCCTCCTGCTGTCGCGGTTGGTCGCCGCCCAGCGCGACCGGCAAAACGAGCTGCGCGACGCCAACGCGCGCCTCGCCCGCTACGCCGCCACCCTCGAACAGCTCGCGGTGGCCCGCGAGCGCACGCGGCTGGCCTGGGAACTCCACGACACCGCGGCCCAAGCCCTGAGCGGTCTGGCGGTGCAGCTCGAGGCGGCGCGCACACTCGCCGCCACCGCACCGGAGCAGGTCGCCCCGCTGCTCGAGCGGGCGCTCGCCGCGACGCGGGAGGGACTGGGCGAGACCCGCCGCGCCATCCAGGCGCTCCACGCCGAACCGCTCGCACGGGAGGGTCTGATCCGAGCCCTGCGCCAGCTCGCCGAGGCGGCGGCCGGCCGCCTCGGCGCCGCCCTCGCCTGCCAGCTGCCGTCCCAGGCCGCCGAACTCCCCGCGGAAGTCGAAGCGCTGTACTTCCGCGTCGCACAGGAGGCGCTCGAGAACGCCGCACGCCACTCCCGCGCCGGCCAGTTGAGTGTCACCCTGTCCAGGACAGACAACAGCATCACAATGACCATCGCCGACAACGGCATCGGCTTCGACACGTCCGCCACCGATCCCGCCGCCACGCGGTTCGGCATCCAGCACATGCACGAGCGCGCGGAACTGCTCGGTGCGAAGCTCGAGATCGCCAGCCGGCCAAACGCAGGTTGCCTCGTCCGCCTGGAGTGGGAGGCTCGGGCATGATCCGCGTGCTGATCGTCGACGACCAGGAAATGGTCCGGGAAGGACTGCGCGTCATTCTCGCCAGCGATCCGGCTATTCGCGTCATCGGTTGCGCCCGCGACGGAGCCGAGGCGGTGGAACGGGTCGCGCGCGAGCCGGTGGACCTCGTATTGATGGACCTGAAGATGCCGATTCTCGGCGGGGTAGAAGCGACCCGCCAGATCCGACAGAGCCGGCCCGGGGTGCGCGTGCTTGTGCTGACCAGCTACGCCACCGACGAACTGCTCTTCGACGCGATCCGCGCCGGTGCCGCCGGCTACCTGCTCAAGGACTCCTCCCGCGATACGCTCCTCGCCGCGGTGAAAGGCACCCACGCAGGCGCAACCCATGTCGACCCCGCCGTGGCCGGCCGCCTTTTCGCGCAGATCACCCAGCCGCAGCCGATCCCGCCATCGTCACTCGTGGCTGCGCTGTCCACACGCGAACAAGAAGTGCTCGGGCTGATCGGCAGCGGACTGAGCAACGCCGAGATCGCCGCCACCCTGCACCTCGCGGAGGGTACCGTGCGAAACTACGTCAGCGAGGTGCTCGCCAAGCTCGGCGTGCCCGACCGCACCAAGGCCGCCGTCCTTGCGGTCCAGCACGGTCTCGCCCGCCGCTGATCCAGCCCCGTGGGCACAGCGTCTTGTGAAGATCGTGACAAACGCTCTGCCGTCGCGGATGCCCCCACCCACACCCTTCGGCCGGCCGCGCCGGCCTACCCCACGTACTGGTAGCCGACGCCGTGCACGGTCTTGATGAGCTTCGCCGCCGCATCGTCGCCCACCTTCTTGCGCACCTGGGCGACATGCTGGTCGAGCGTGCGGGTCGTGCCCAGATAGTCGATTCCCCACACCTCGTTGAGCAGCTGGTCGCGCGAAAGCACCTCGCCCTTCCGGCTGTGGAACACCTCCAGCAGTCGCAGCTCGCGCGCGGTGAGCTCGTGGCTGGTCCGGCCGCGCACGGCGGTGAAACGCTTCCGGTCGATCAACGCCTCTCCGATGTAGAAGGTGTCCGGCGCTTCCTTGGCGGGCACGGCCTGCTGATCCAGCCGCCGGAAGGCCGCGTGCACCCGCGCGAGGATCTCGCGCACGCCGAAGGGTTTCGTCACGTAGTCGTCGGCGCCGAGCTCGAGACCGAGCACCTTGTCGATCTCCTCCCCCTTGGCGGTGAGCATGATCACCGCCACGCGGCGGTCCTGCTCGCGAATCTGGCGGCACACGTCGTAGCCGCTGAGCACCGGCAGCATGAGGTCGAGCAGCACGAGATCGAAGCCCCCGGCGCTGAAGAGCCGAACAGCCTGGCCGCCATCGGGGGCCACGACAACCGCGTGGCCGTCGGCCACGATCGCCTCCTGCAATGCCTCGCGGATGGCGGGGTCGTCTTCGACGATGAGAACCTTGCGCTGGTGGGTGGTCATGATGGGGAGCTGGAAGCGGCGGTCGGTGCGAGGGGCAGACGTATCTCGAAAGCGGCGCCAGCGGTCGAATCGAGCAGCACGAGATCCCCACCGGCTTGCCGGAGCAGCCCGCGGGCGATGCTCAGCCCGAGGCCCACCCCCGGCGATTTGTCGGTGAGCGTGCGCCCACCCTGTACGAAGGGTTCGAACACACGAGCGCGGATCTCGGCCGGGATCCCGGGCCCGCAGTCCGACACGACCAGCCGCATCGCCTCCGGCCCGGCCGTCAACCGCACCGTCACCACGCCGCTGCCCGGGGCGTACTTCGCGGCGTTGTCGAGCAGGTTGATCAACGCCTGCTTGACTGTGGAGCGCTCGCTGAGCGCCGGCGGCGGGCCATCCGCCATCTCAAGGTCGAGCGTGAGGCCCGCCTCGGCCAGCCGCCCTCGCATCTCGTCGGCAACCTCCTGCACGACGGCAGCGACGTCGACGGCCGCGCACTCGATCTTCCGGGTGCGCCGCTCGAGCGCGTTGAACGTCAGCAACCGCTCGATGAGCGCACCAAGCCGGCGGCTCTCGTCGCCGATACGACTGGCAAAGCGCACCCGCTTGGCCTCGTCCACGTCCGGCGCGCTCAGCAGGTCGGCGAACATCCGAATCGAAGTCAGAGGCGTGCGCAGTTCGTGGGAAACTTGGGCGACGAACGTGATCCGACGCTCGGACTCTCGGGCGGAGCGCCGGGTGTGCACCGTGAGCAACACGCCGACTCCGAGGAACAGCCCGAGCAGCAAGGCCCCGGCAAGGCCGGCCAACCGGGTGTCGCCCGCCTTCACGCGCCAATCCGGGCCCGGCGCCACCACCAGGCGGTACCCGGGCAAGCCGGCCCCCACCTCGCCGCGATCCGCGCCATGGCTCGCCCACGGTTCCAAGACCACCCGCGCATTGCCGCCGGCCTCCAGCTCCGCCCGCAGGCGCTTCACGATCGGCCCGACATCCACGAAACAACCGCGGATCGGAGCGTCCGGTCCGGGTTGATACCAGAATGTCCACGGGGCCGACGGATCCGCCAGGTTTCCCGCCCAGCCCGCCCACGGATCAACCGGGTGCCCGGAATGCGCCAGCAGCTCGAGGTTCTCCGCCTGGTAGCCGAGGCTCGCCTCGTCGAAATCGGGGTTGCCGAGCAGCCGGTAGCGGGCGGTGCGAAAAGTCCCGCACGCCGCCGGCGGTGGGAGTTCGGCCCCGGGGCGGGCGGTGCGCCACTCACGCAGACCGCGGATCAGCGCCTGCAGTTCGGTCGTCGCCAAGGATCCGACGGGCACGGCGATGTCCGGCGAAGCCCGCTGCGGATCCCAGACGAAGGTGCCCACCACGAGCGCATTCGCCTCGTCCCACCGACGCAGGGCACGCACCAGTCCGTCGACATGAAACGAAGCCAGCTCCGCCACGGTGGTCCGGCGCACCTCCTCGGTATAGCGCGTGATCCGTCCGACCGCTTGGGCCCGCTCCTGCGCCACCGCCCGTGCAGCTTGAGCCGCGATCTCGTCTCGCGCGGTCGCGTAGAGCCGGTGGAGCACCGACGCGGTCGCACAGGCGGCGACCGCGAGGAGCACCCAGAGAAGCAGAAGGTTGTGCCGAAAGAAGCGGTGCATGGGCGGGCCGTTACTCGTCGCTCGCTTCCGCCGTCGGAACCTCGAACTGATGGTTCAGGCCCGAGCGCAGGACCTTCCGGTCGAGCTGATTGAGCCCACGCGCCCGCACTTCGGCGAGGTATGCTTCCAAAATACGGATGCGCGCGGCGACGTCTTTGTCGTCGAGGTTGTAGTTCATGGCCTGCGCCTTGTCGCGCGTGCGGCGCAGCTCACGCAGCGCCCGGGTGAGATCCCCCTTGTCGAGCTGCGCGATCGCACGCTGGATTCCCTCGCTGATCACCGCGCCGACCGCCGCGCGAATGACACCACAATTCACGGACTTCCGCGAAGCCCAGGTGTCGGCCTCGACGTAGACGGTCAGCCGGCGACTGAGCTCATGGGACTCGCCCGTCGCCACATCCATCCACCGCAGCCGGACCGAGGCCAGGCTGGAGGAATCCCGGTAAGCCGAGAACCGCGCACCGGCGAGGACACCGACATCCTGGCCGACAAACACCGCGGGGAACCGATACGTGATGGTGCGATCCTCGACCACGGCGGGCACCCACCCAGCAGTCTCTATCTCCTCGCAGCCATAGCCGAACTCGATGCTCAGCTCCACATTCCGGGCCAACGGGGTGCGCAGTCGCGCCAACTCCGACTGGAGGGAGGCCGGCAGGTCACCCGGTTGCGCCGCAAACCGAAACCGACCGTTGGCCGTGCGCGCGAGGTCGGCGAGCAGGTCCTCCTGAAACTCCTCGCCCAGACCAATCGCGGAGAGCGTGAAGCCCTCGCGCGCGAGAAGCTCGGCGAGCCGCAAGAAGTCCGCACGCTCGCGCGGCCCCTTCGTCGCCGGACCGTCGGTGACCAGCACGAGGTGGCTGATGGTGGCGGTTGCAGCATAACGACGCAACTGGGCCGCGCCCTGGTTGAGCGCATCGTACAGTGCCGCGCCCCCCGCCGGCTCGATCTTGGCAAGCAAGACGTCGAGGTCGCCGAGTTCGTCGCGCCGCTGCGCCGCCAGAATCGTCTCCACCTCCGAGCCGAACAGGACGATCGAGACCACATCGCGTTCGGCGAGGGTGCCGAGGGCGAGAGAAACCGCCTGCCGCAAAGCTTGGATCGGCTCGCCGGCCATCGAGCCGGAACGATCGAGCACAAGGGCGATGTTGCGCACCGAACCCGTGTCCGGACCGGAGGGAGTCGGGACGAGAATCTTCGCCTCAACATAGGCCGGCATGTTCGCGCTGCGGCTATAGATGGTGCGATCGGAGGCCGCCTCCAGCCGCAGCCCTTCGGACTGTGCCCGCGTGGCAGCGCCGAACAGTAGCGGGAACAACAGGAGAGAAATCGCGATTCGCATGGGGCGGATGGTACACGAACGACCGGCGCAATGCGTCATGGTGGAGTAAAACATTGTCAACAGGATGTCATGCGGACGACAGGCGGCGAAACGGCCACCGCAACCGGCCCATCGACGTCGCCCCCCATGGCTGGCCGTTACGGCCAGCCGGCGACCCACGAACCGTCCGGTCTCGTCACTCCCGGAACCGGAACACGGTCTCGCCCTGCTTCGCGTAGCCGAGCTTGCGGCGGATCATCGACTCCACGTACAGCGGATCGGTGCGCAACTGCTCCAGCATGCGTTGCTGCTCGCGCAGTTCCTGCTCGGCCACCTGCAGTTTCTGCCGCGTCTCCGACTCCTGCGTCCGCAGGTTTCCAAGCTCCTGATACGTCTGCATGAACGAGATTCCGGCGAACGCACTGAGCGCCAGGAACACGACCGCATACAACGTAGCTAGGAATCGACCGAGGGACATCGCAGAGGGAACAAGAAGCGGCGGTAAAAAAGGGTCTGGCTGCCGCTGCCTTCTTGCGTCGGAATTTTAGAGTCCATAATCGGCGGCGTTTCAATCACTTTCCCGTCTTGTCCGCGCCGTCGCGCGACCTTCCGCCGATCCCAACCCAGCCCGCCCGATGTACCAAAGCTTCTACGGTTTCGAGGAGATGCCCTTCAACATCACCCCGGACCCGAAGTTCCTCTATCTCAGCCCGTCGCACGTCGACGCGCTCCAGCACCTCAAGTACGGCATCGAGGAGCGCAAGGGGTTCATCGTCCTCATCGGCGAGGTGGGCTGCGGCAAGACCACCCTCTGCCGCCGGCTCCTCAACGAGCTGGATTCGGACCGCTTCGAGACCGCCCTCGTGCTCAACCCCCGCGTGACCGAGACCGAGATGCTCGAGACCATCCTGCTCGAACTCGGCGAGACCATCGAGGACCACACGCAGAACGCCCTCGTCGCCCAGGTCAACCGCGTCCTCATGTCGCGGATTCACGCAGGCAAGGACATCGTCCTCATCATCGACGAGTGCCAGAACCTCTCCTTCGAGGTCCTTGAGCAGGTCCGTCTCCTCTCCAACCTCGAGACCGACAAGCAGAAGCTCCTCCAGATCGTCCTGATGGGCCAGCCCGAGTTCAAGGAGAAGCTCCGCCAGGACCGTCTCCGCCAACTTCGCCAACGCATCCTTGTCCACTACGAGCTCAACCCGCTCTCGCAGGCCGAGGCCGAGCACTACATCTTCCACCGCCTCACCCTCGCGGGCGCCAACGGCCGCCCGCGTTTCACCAAATGGGCGCTGCGCTCGATCTACCGGCACAGCCGCGGCACGCCGCGCATCATCAATAATCTCTGTGACAAGGCGCTGCTGGCCGCCTTCGTGCGCGACTCCGACGAAGTCAGCTGGTGGGATGTCCGCCGCGCCCTCAAAGAGATCGCCCACCTCACCGACTGAGCGCGCCCCGGCGCCCCTCGGTTCTCCGCTTTCCGCCCCGCCTCTTTCCCGCCAACCTCGGCATCCACCTCCGCCGCCATGAGCCTCATCAACGACGCACTGAAAAAAGCGCAACGCGAGCGAACCACCGCGCCGGAGCATCCCGCCACCGTTACGCCGACCGCCCCCCAACCGCCCGCCGGCCGCGGACCGACTCGGCGCGACGAGCTCCGCTCCAAGAGCAACCATTGGCCCCTGCTCCTCATCGTGCTCGCGCTCATCGGCGGTGGCACCGCGGTGTGGTTCCTCAAGCCCGGAGGGCAGCCGGCACCGGCCACCACCACCGCGTCCGCGGACCTTGCGCCCGCGACACAGCCCACCCCCGCGACAGCAGCACCTGCCGAGCCCGCACCGGCTCCCGCCCCCCTCCAGATCAATCTGCCCGTCACCGAGCCGCCGACACCGATTGCCTCTGCACCTGTCCCACCGGCGGCAGCCACCCCCACGGTTGTCCAGCCGGCGCCCCAGCCTCCGCCTGCGCCCGCCACCGAACCGCTCAAGATCTCGCTCCAACTCGAGGACCCGCGCATCCTCGCGTTCCTCGACGCCGCCCGTATCCAAGGAATTCGTTCCGTCGCCGACGACGCGAAGTTGCTCATGAACAGCAAGGTCTTCCGCCCCGGCGCCGTCGTCGATCGCGAGCTGGGGCTGAAACTCGTGCAGATTCTGCCCACCGAACTCGTCTTCGAGGACGTCCGAGGCATCCAGTACCGCAAAGTCCTCTGAGCCGCGACGTGGCAAGGCGGGGTCCTCCGGGGCGGCGAGGCAGCAGGCCTGCCCTCGCTCCTCGGCACAGGAATCTGGCGCCGACCGCGCGCCCCCTCACGGCGACGCCTCACGGTGATGGTGGCGGCATCCAGTGGGCACCCAAAACCCGCTCGACCACGATCCGGGGCACTTTCAAATTCGGCTCGTGCGCCTCATCCGCAAGCACCAGTTCAAAGCAGAGACCAGTCCCCTCGCGGAGCGCTTTCGCCCCAAAGACCGGCAACTGGAGCTGCATCCGCAGGAGAAATGGACGCTTTTCTGGGTGACCCTGCACCTTTGCTTCCTGCCATGGGCGCTGGGGACGATGCACCTATGGAGCCAGTGCACCAGTCTCGCGCTGGCAATCGTCGGATTCATCGTGGCCGCCCAACCACGCTGCTACACGGAGGCGCAGACCGGCACTGAAGCCGTGCGTGTGCGGCCGCTGCAACGGCTTTGGCGGTTCCCCCTTTTCTGGATCGGGCTGCTCGTCCTCGTCTACATCGCGACACAAGGCATCAACCCTGCATGGCGGTACCGCAGCAACGCCGCCTACTGGTGGATCGAACCGATCAAACACCTGCCATGGCTGCCCCACGGGATGGACGTCCCATTCCGGACCGCGGGACCATGGCGCGCGTTGATCATCCACGCCTCGCTTTGGCTCACCATCTGCGCGGTCTGGATCGGCCTGATGCGCCGCCTGAGCTTCCGGCTGCTCTTCACTCTCCTCGTGGCCAACGGAGTGCTCCTTGCCGGGCTCGGTCTCGCGCAACAACTCACGCACGCCACCGGCATCTTCTGGTCGCTCAAGGTCAACAGCCAATCCTTCGTCTCCAGCTTCATCTATCGCAACCATGCTGGGGCGTACCTCAACCTCGTGCTCGCGCTCGCCGCGGGTCTCGCTTGGTGGCACTTCAACCGGGCAGACCGGCGCCTCGCGAAGTCCAGCCCCGCCGGAGTTTTCACCTTTGGAGCGGTGGTGACCGGCGTGATGGTGCTCTTCTCCCTCTCGCGCGGTGCCACCCTCACGATGATCACTTTCATCGTCCTCGCGGGCGGAGCCTTTGGCTGGGCACAGCTCCGGCGTTCGGATAGCGGGCACAGCCGCATTGTTCTGTTCGGGTTGCTTGGCTTGCTTCTCGGATTCGTCGCCGTCGGGTTCCAATCGCTCAAGGCGGAGAGCGTCTGGAAACGCTTCGAGGGGCTGATCGTCGACCCGGTGGCATCAGCGGGGGACCGGCTCCAAGCGCACGCCGCCGCCACCAAGATGTTCGCACAGCAGCCAGTCCTCGGCTGGGGCGCCGGGTGTTTCCGCTTCGGGTTTCCCGGATACATCTACCGGCGCGCAGACATCTACTACGCGGGGCCCGCGCAACGGAAACTCTGGGAACACGCCCACAACGACCTGCTCGAGTACCCGATCGAGTTCGGGCTCGTTGGTTGCGCCCTCCTCGGGGCTGGGATCGCATGGCTCTGCTGGCAGCTGCTCCGGCGCCGCTGCTGGGAAAATCCCTTCGCACTGGCCGCGGCCATCGGCATTGGGCTGACGTTCCTCCACGCGTGGGGAGACTTCGTCTTCCAGAATCCCGCCATCCTCACAACATGGGCTGTCACATTCCTCGGCGCCGGCCGCTGGGCCGATCTCGACCGAAACCCGACCGCGTATCCTACGCCTTCCGCGTCCCCTCCCACGGCTACCGGGTTTGCAGGCGGATCGAGTTGAGCCCGTTCTTGCGGCAAAGGTCCATCACCTTGGTGACACTCTTCAACGGAGCGTTCTCATCGGACCGAATGAGCACCGTGATGCTTTTGTCCACTCTCGACAGCTCGGCGGCCAGACTTTCGATCTCATCTACCGAGGCTTCGCGCTTGTCGAGCACCAGCTCGCCGTCGCCGCCCGTAATGGTCACTCGGACGCGGTCGTCCTTGTCGACAGAGATCACCACTTGGCTGTGGAACACGTTCTTCCCCGCGGTCTCCACCTTCGGAAGTGTCAGGTTCAGGGTGCCGCCATGGGCCTCACGGAACTGCATCGTCGCAAAGGTGAAGAAAACGAGCATCACCAGCACGTCGATCAACGGCACCAGCGGGAGTTCGGGCCGTCGGTAGCGATCGCTGCGCAGGCTCATGGCGCGACGGCGTCATCCTCCTTCGCCTTCGGCCGTACCCGCGCGATCACCCGTTCAAGCAGCACATCGAGCTGCGCCGCATGATGGTCGATGCGCCGCTGGATGAGGCCGTTGCCCGCCAACGCAACAAGTGCGACGATCAAACCGAGTAGCGTTGCAGAGAGCGCGTAGCCCACGCTTTGGGAGAACTTCGCCGGGTCGGGCAATCCTGTCATCTGGTCGCGGGTGCTCGAGAATGCGCTGAGCAATCCCCAGACTGTGCCGATCAAACCCAACAGCGGGGCTCCGGTGTAGATCGTGTCAAGATAACGAACGCCACGCTCCATCTTCATGACTTCGAGTCGCGCGTATGCTTTCGTGGCATCGGGGTCGCTTGCGTGCCGTTCGGCAAACTCGATCACGCGCCCAAGCACCGAATAGCGCCCGCCCGACGTTTGCTTGTTCAGCAACACCGCCTCCGAAAGCTCGGGAGGGAGCACCGCCGTTGTCCGCAAGGCGAAGGCGCGTTCGCAAATGATGAACACAGCAACTCCAGATAAGCTCAGGAGAATGTAGGCCAAAGGCCCCGCCTCCCTGAAAACCCGAGTGAGTTCGACGACAGCGAGGAGCATAGAAGGATGAAATAGACGTGCGGCAGCCCGAAAAGTTTCGCAACGCTGAAACTGGATTTGAGCAGGATACAATCCGCCTCGCAACGACAACGTCCGGCGCCGGAAAGCAAGAAGGCCCGGCCTCCTTTAGGGAGGCCGGGCCTATAATCCTGGCAATAACCTACTCTCGCGGAACCTTACGTCCAACTACCATTGGCGGCTGAGGGCTTAACGGCCGTGTTCGGGATGGGAACGGGTGTTTCCCCTCGCCAATTATCACCAGAAAAGTCTGAAAAAATCGATGGTAAACTAAACGCCCGAACTTTGACAGGGCTTAAACCTGTTAGGATCATTAGTACCGGTAAGCTGAACACATTGCTGCATTTGCACATCCGGCCTATCAACCAGGTGGTCTACCTGGATCCTTTCGCCCTTGCGGGCAACGAGACCTTATCTTGGGAGGAGCTTGGCGCTTAGATGCTTTCAGCGCTTATCTCTTCCGCACATAGCTACCCGGCGCTGCCGCTGATGCGACAACCGGAACACCAGAGGTGCGTCATTCCCGGTCCTCTCGTACTAAGGAATGAACCCCTCAAGTCTCAAACGCCCACAGCGGATAGAGGACCGAACTGTCTCACGACGTTCTGAACCCAACTCGCGTACCACTTTAATCGGCGAACAGCCGAACCCTTGGGACCTTCTCCAGCCCCAGGATGTGATGAGTCGACATCGAGGTGCCAAACCGCGCCGTCGCTATGAACGCTTGGGCGCGATCAGCCTGTTATCCCTAGCGTACCTTTTGTCCTATGAGCGATGGCGATTCCACATTCAACCACCGGATCACTTTGGCCTGCTTTCGCAACTGATCGACTTGTTGGTCTCACAGTAAAGCTCCCTTATACCAATGCGCTCTAGAGCCTGATTACCAACCAGGCTGAGGGAACCTTCGCAATCCTCCGTTACTTTTTGGGAGGATTCCGCCCCAGAAAAACTGACCTGCTAGCACTGTCCCCGCGCCAGATGATGGCTGCGGGTTAGACACCTAACAAACAAAGAGTGGTATTTCATATTGCGGCTCCGCCCGATCCTAGAACCGGGCCTCAAAGCCTCCCACCTATGCTACGCATTGAAAATCAAGTGACAATACCAGCTTACAGTAAAGGTGCATAGGGTCTTTCCGTCCTGCTGCGGGTAGGCGGCATCTTCACCGCCACTACAATTTCGCTGAGCCTCTCTCCGAGACAGCGGTCAACTCGTTACACGATTCGTGCGGGTCGGAACTTACCCGACAAGGAATTTCGCTACCTTAGGACCGTTATAGTTACGGCCGACATTCACGGGGGCTTAGAGCCTGAGCTTGCACCCAAGCCGTTCACCTTTCCGCATTGGTCACGTGTCACTCCCTATTCGTTGTCTTGCGACTTCGCAGAGAGCTGTGTTTTTGCTAAACAGTCGGTTGACCCATTTCACTGCGACCCAATAATGGGCGCCCCTTCTAGCTAACGTACGGGGCTATTTTGCCGAGTTCCTTAGAGAGATTTAACTCACGCGCCTAAGATTATTCATCTATCCCACCTGTGTCGGTTTACGGTACGGGCGACACCAAAGCTCACAGCGCGACGTTTCTTGGAAACCTAGATCTGTTCTTTGCTCCGGCCGTGGCCGAAACTAGGCGTCGTGCTACGGCTAAAATGCGGAGGATTTGCCTTCCGCAACACCGCGACACTTGCAAGGGAACTCAATGCCCCTCGAGCAGATCTTTGTTCCGGTTCACTCTGTTGATAACGCTTTGGCACCGGTACTGGAATATGTTACCAGTTGTGCATCGGTTACTCCTTACGGCCTTACCTTAGCTCCCGACTAACCCTGAGAGGACGAACCTTGCCCAGGAAACCTTGGGATTTCGGCGATTTGGAATTCAACCAAATTTATCGCTACTTATGTCTGCATTCTCACTTCCTCGCGCTCCATGGTCGCTTCCGCTTCCACTTCGCTGCACGAGGAACGCTTTCCTACCACTGGCCTTGCGGCCAATCCATAGCTTCGGTACACGACTTCAGTCCCGATCATTTTCGGCGCAATTTCACTCGATGGGTCAGCTGTTACGCACTGTTTAAATGATGGCTGCCTCTAAGCCAACATCCCCATTGTCTATGTAAAATCACATCCTTTCACACTAAGCCGTGTTTTGGGACCTTAACTGATGGTCTGGATTCTTCTCCTCTTGACGATGAAGCTTATCCCCCACCGTCTGACTGCCCGGCTTCACTCCGCGGTATTCGGAGTTTAATTAAGTTCAGTAGCCCTGTCGGGCCCCTAGCTTATTTAGTGCTCTACCCCCGCGGATCAGCACCGGACGCTATACCCAAATATATTTCGGAAAGAACCAGCTATCAGGGGGTTTGATTAGTCTTTCGCTCCTAACCACAGCTCATCCCACAACTTCTCAAGGTTGAAGGGTTCGGACCTCCACTTCGTTTTACCGAAGTTTCATCCTGGCCATGGTTAGATCACCTCCCCTTCGGGTCTATTGCCTGCAACTAGGCGCCCTATTCGGACTCGCTTTCGCTGCGCATCGGTCGCGGAACGACTTATGCTGGCTACAAGCAATAACTCGCAGACTCATTATACAAAAGGCAGGCGGTCACCGCACAAGGCGGCTCCCACTGACTTGTAGGCAATCAGTTTCAGTTACTATTTCACTCCCCTAACAGGGGTGCTTTTCACCTTTCCCTCGCGGTACTAGTTCACTGTCGGTCGTTATCGAGTATTTAGCCTTACGCCGTGGTCGGCGCGGATTCACACGAAGTTTCACGTGCATCGTGCTACTTGGGATACCGAACGGCTCCTTGAACCTTTCGACTACGGGCCTATCACCCTCTTTGGCCGGAATTTCCATTCCGTTCGTCTAGGTCTAGGAGTCCTAAAATCGGTCCCGCTACCCCGTCGGGATAAATCCCTCCGGTTTGGGCTGTTCCGCTTTCGCTCGCCACTACTTACGGAATCGCTTCGCTTTCTTTTCCTGCGGATACTGAGATGTTTCACTTCTCCGCGTATGACTCGCGACAGCTTATGTATTGACTGTCGCGTACCAGCTTTTGAGTGCTGGTGGGTTTTCCCATTCGGAAACCTCCGGGTCAAAGCCTGCTAGCGGCTCGCCGAAGCTTTTCGCAGCGTGCTGCGTCCTTCATCGCCTGATAACGCCAAGGCATCCACTGATTGCCCTGATTTGGTTTATCGCCACTATCAAAATTAGGCGTTTAATTTACCTTCGAAAAGAATCTACACATACTGTCAAAGAACGAAATGCGTCGGCCGCTCAGTCACCATAAATGGTGGGCCCAGATGGACTTGAACCATCGACCCCGCGCTTATCAAGCGCGTGCTCTAACCAACTGAGCTATGAGCCCGAGTGCTCTGCCCGGTCCAAACAACACCTTCAGGCCGTTGCTTGTACCGCGTTGTTTCGTTAAAGAACCAGCTTCGAAACTTCTGAAGTGCGATCGAAAAGTACCACAGCGAACGACTTGCGTCGTTTCGACCAGGCGAAAACCGAAGCTTTCGCCTTTCTCCTTAGAAAGGAGGTGATCCAGCCGCAGGTTCCCCTACGGCTACCTTGTTACGACTTCGTCCCAATCACCAGCCTCACCTTAGGACGCCGCCTCTTTTAACGGTTGGCAAGCGTACTTCGGGCGAAACCGGCTTTCATGACGTGACGGGCGGTGTGTACAAGGCCCGGGAACGTATTCACGGCGCCGTAGCTGATGCGCCATTACTAGCGATTCCGGCTTCATGGAGTCGAGTTGCAGACTCCAATCTGAACTGGGCCCGGTTTTTAGGATTTGCTCCACCTCGCGGTTTCGCTTCCCTCTGTACCGGGCATTGTAGCACGTGTGCAGCCCAGGCCGTAAGGGCCATCCTGACTTGACGTCATCCCCACCTTCCCACCTCTAAAAGAGGTTTGTCTCCCTAGAGTGCCCAACTGAATGATGGCAACTAGGGACAGGGGTTGCGCTCGTTGCGCCACTTAAGGCAACATCTCACGACACGAGCTGACGACAGCCATGCAGCACCTGTGCATCGGTCCCTTGCGGGAAAGACGCCTTTCAGCGTCGGTCCAATGCATGTCAAGGCCTGGTAAGGTTCTTCGCGTTGCATCGAATTGAGCCACATGCTCCACCGCTTGTGCGGGCCCCCGTCAATTCCTTTGAGTTTTAGCCTTGCGGCCGTACTTCCCAGGCGGGACACTTAACGCGTTAGCTACGGCACTGAAGGTGTTATTACCCCCAACACCTAGTGTCCATGGTTTACAGCGTGGACTACCGGAGTATCTAATTCCGTTTGCTACCCACGCTTTCAGGTCTGAGCGTCAGTTACGGGCCAGGTGGTCGCCTTCGCCACCGGTATTCCTCCCGATATCTACGAATTTCACCTCTACACCGGGAATTCCACCACCCCCTCCCGCACTCAAGCTCGCCAGTTTCGGGCGCAGTTCCAGAATTGAGTCCTGGGATTTCACACCCGACATAACGAGCCGCCTGCACCTGCTTTACGCCCAGTAATTCCGGACAACGCTTGCACCCTCCGTCTTACCGCGGCTGCTGGCACGGAGTTAGCCGGTGCTTCTTCTGGAGGTACCGTCCTTTCTCGTTCCTCCCGAAAGGGCTTTACAACCCGAAGGCCTTCATCACCCACGCGGCGTTGCTGGATCAGGCTTTCGCCCATTGTCCAAAATTCCTCACTGCTGCCTCCCGTAGGAGTCTGGGCCGTGTTCCAGTCCCAGTGTGGCTGGTCGTCCTCTCAGACCAGCTACCCGTCAGAGCCTTGGTGGGCCGTTACCTCACCAACTAGCTGATGGGCCGCGGGCTCATCTTCAGGCGCATTGCTGCTTTGGCCCCTGGGGCCGAAGCCCCTGTGGTCTTATGCGGGATTAGCAGCCCTTTCGAGCTGTTATACCCCACCCGAAGGTAGATTACCCACGTGTTACTCACCCGTGCGCCACTCTACTAGGGGGTTGCCCCCCGTTCGCGTTCGACTTGCATGTGTTAGGCACGCCGCCAGCGTTCGTCCTGAGCCAGGATCAAACTCTCCGAAAGAATCTTGAAAGGTGCCGGGCAAGCCCGGACCCCTTTCGACAGATTCGCGGGGTCTCCTTTACGGCAACTGCTATCCAGTTTTCAAGGAGCGAGGGCCTTTCGGGCCCGGGGCAGGAATTGTGCCCCTTCCTGCCTCCGCTGTCAAGAACTTTTTTCGGCGTCCATCGCCTCCTTCTGGATCGTCGGCGACGGGCCCCGTCCCGGACCCCTGGTCCGGCGACAGCGGAACGGCATGTTAGTCGATCTGCGACCCCCTGTCAAGCATCTCGTGATCCACGCGGCGGGGGTTCTGGACCGACCCTCTCAAGGAACGAACCCGAGGACTGCCCTCGGGCGAACGGGGGCGGAGTGTAGACGGGAGCGAGAGGTCTGTCAAGAGGTTTCCGAAACGATCGCGCAACCATCCGAAAAACCGGAGCGATCACGTCCCTCGGGGCGCCTCGTCTGGCGCCGGGGCCCCGGAGGAACGGACCTCCCCTGGCGGAGTCATGGATCAGAAGGGGCCTTCCAGGCCTCGAGCCGTACCGCCAGTTCCGTCGCCTCCTCCCAGGAGAGATTCAGGCGCCCCTCCGGCTGGTAGCCGCCATGGGCCTTCCGAAGGCGCACCAGGGCCAGCATCGGCGAGCCGAACTCCCCATCGGCACCTCGACGCCGAAACCGGAAGCAGACCAGGGGTCGGGTCCCCCGGGACAGCACGACCCGACCCTCCTCCCGCACCACCACCTCCCCGTCCTGCTCCTGGTCGACGTGGAGGTCCTCCAGGTCTTCCACCCACATCACGCCCCCCTCAAGGCGTCCCGGGCACGCCCGGGTCCTTCTCGCGCCACGGTGCCCCGGGGCCCCAGTCACCAAGTCCCGAAAGGACCTGTCGGACCATGCGCACCGGCCGATCCCGCCGTCCGGACACGACCTCCTCGGGCGGCCTCGGGGCCTCCCCCGGAGGCAGGTCCTCCCTGCGCGCCCGGTGTTCCAGGCGCACGGTCACGGGCCCCGCCTCGCCCGGGACGGTCCACTCGACCCGGGCCCAGAGGCCCCGGAACTCCCCGCCCGGATCATCGACCTGGAGGTCCAGGCGTTCCACCCGACCCGGGACCCCACCCGATCCGACCGGAATCTCGCAGGTCTCTCCGTGAAACTCCCGCCGGCCCGGGCCCTCGTTCGACCGGGGCCGGCCGCAGAGGGTCGCGATTCTCCAGAGGTCCCGGGTCCCCTGGAGGGCGATGCCCTCGAACTCCCGGATCGGGGCCGCCGGGTCCTCCCAGGCCACGAAGGGTCCCCCGCTCCCCCGGGTCCAGAGCGACGACCCCACGGCGATGACGGTGAACGTCTCCTCGGCCACCCCTCCTGCGGAAAGGGGCACGCGGCGTCGGACGACCACCCGGTAATCCCCCTCCGGCGTCCGGTCCATCTGCCGCAGGTCCTTGATCTCCTGAGGGTCTTCACCGTCCCGGAGGACCTGGATCGTCGTCTCGGCATTCCACCGGAGGCCTCGTCCCCCCTGCCAGAGGGCGGGCCCCAGGGGCCCCTGGTCGGGTTCCGGAACCGTCGGTGGAGCAGACGCCGGGGTCGGGATCCGCGAGGAACATCCCCAGAGGGCCAGCACCGCCAGCCAGCCCACCACCGGGATGCGCCGCATCGCCATCGCCTCCTCCATCAGGAGGCCGGGTCCGAAGCCCCGGACCCCAGCAGGTCCCCGACCTTCAGGCGACGCCCCGCCAGCAGGTCCCGGACCGCCATCCGGCGTCCCCCGGCCGGCTGGACCTCCCGCAGTCCCACCAGACCGTCCCCGGCCTGCACCCAGAGGATCCCCTGGTCCAGGGCCACCACCGTCCCCGGACTCCCGGGCCCGACGCCTCCGGGGCCCGGGATGGCCGGCGGAAACCATCGCAGCCTGATCCCCCCGGGTCCGAAGGAAAAGGACCCCGGCCACGGCTCCACGCCCCGCATGCGATCCACCAGGACCTTCCGCGGCTTCGTCCAGTCCAGCAGGCCGTCCTCCTTCTTCAGGGGAGGGGCCAGCGTGACCCCCTCCTCGGGCTGCGGCCGGGGGACCACGGTCCCCGTGGCGAGTCCCCGGAGGGCCTCCAGCAAGAGCGGCGCACCCAGATCGGCCAGGCGGCGATAGAGGGACTCGGCGGTCTCGTCCGGCCCGATGGCGGTGGACTGCTGGATCAGCATCGGCCCCGTGTCCAGGCCCTCGTCCATCTGCATCACCGTCACACCCGAGACGGTGTCCCCGGCGATCACGGCCCACTGGACCGGGGCGGCCCCCCGCCAACGGGGCAGCAGGGACCCGTGGACGTTGATGCACCCGAGGGGCGGAATCGCCAGCACCTCGGGGGGCAGGATCCGGCCATAGGCCACCACGATGATGGCGTCGGGCCGGACGCCTCGAAGAACCTCGTGCACGGCGGGGTCCCGGAGGGTCTTCGGCTGGAACACCGGGAGGCCCCGGGCCAGCGCCAGGGCCTTGACCGGAGTCTGGGAGATCTCCTGGCCTCGGCCCACGGGCTTGTCGATCCGGGTGACCACCAGGGGGATCTGGTGACCTTCGCGGACCAGGGCCTCCAGGGCCGGGAGGGCGAAGGGGGCCGATCCCATGAAGACGACGCGCACGGGCTTCCGACCTCCCTAGGGGGTTCCGTCGGAGGACCTCCTGGCCAGGTACTCCTTCAGGGCCAGGCGCCGGCGGACCAGTCCGACCCGATCCAGGAAGACGATGCCGTCCAGGTGGTCCATCTCGTGCTGGAAGCAGATGGCCAGCAGGCCCTCGCAGTCCCGCTGGCGCAAGGTGCCGTCGAGGTCGGTCCACTCGACAGAGACCTTCCAGGACCGCTCCACGTCCACCTCCAGGCCCGGGAACGAGAGGCATCCCTCCGTGGTCTTGCACCGGCCGGACCGGGAGACGATACGGGGATTGATGGCCTGGATCAGCCCGGAGCCCGGGTCCCCCTCGGCCTCGCCGGGCACATCGATCACCAGCACCCGGCGCAGGTCCCCGACCTGCTGGGCGGCCAGCCCGATGCCCCGCTGGGCGTACATGGTCTCGGCCATGTCCCGGAGAAGGGCCCGGACCGAGTCGTCGATCTCCTCCACGGGCTTCGCCGGCGTCTTGAGCACCGGATCGGGCCACGTTCGCACTCTCAGCAGGGCCATCCCTGTTCCTCCCCGACGGGTGAAAGGGCCCGTCGATAGCGGAGCCGCAGGTCCGGGTCCGAGAGGACCTCGAAGGCATCCTCGGCGACCCGCAACGCGTCCTCGAGGGCCTGGATGGCCTCCAGATTTCCGGCCTGCTCCCGCTTCAGGACATCGATGCGCGCCGCCAGCCTCACCCACGCGTCCCGGACTTCCGAGGTCGAGCATCCGGGCGAGACCCCCAGGACCTGGAAGTAGTCCCCCTCGAAGGCCAGATCCCGAAGGACCTCCCACTCGGCCGGGGACCCCGGACCCGCCCCGACGCGCCGTCCTGCCCCGCGACCCTTCTTCACAGCACCTTCCACCGGGTCCCCTCCGGACCGTCCATCACCTGGACCCCCATCTCCAGCAGCCGCTGGCGCAGGGCATCCGCCAGGGCGAAGTCCCGGTCGGCCCGGGCCTGGGACCGCCGGGCCACCAGGTCCTCGATGGCGCCTCGATCCAGTCCCCGGCGGGCCAGCCTCCGGTCCCGGATCGCCCCCAGGACCCCCATCGGATCCCGCTCCGCCAGGCCCAGGACCCTTCCAACCTCCCCCAGGGCCGCCAGGCCCCCGGCCACCTTCGCCCCCCGATCGGGCATCTTGCCCTTCCGGGTCAGGACATCGTTGAGTTCCCGGGCCACGTCGGCCACCACCGCCAGGGCCATCGCGGTGTTGAAGTCGTCGTCCATGGCCTCCCGGATCCGCCGAACCGCCTCCTCCCGAAGACTCGGGTCCGGGTCGGCCGGGCTCCGGGCCAGGAAGTCCCGGGCCGCAAGCACGGTCTCGTAGAGGTACTCGACCCGCCCCTCGGCCTCCTGGACCGCGCCGTCATTGAAGTTGATCGGACTTCGATAGTGCGTGGTCAGCAGGAAGTACCGCAGCGCCTCGGGGTGGAACCGGGCAATCACGTCCTGGATCGTGAAGAAGTTGCCCAGGGACTTGGACATCTTCTCGGAGTCCACGTTGACGAAGCCGTTGTGGAGCCAGTGGCGGACGAACTCGGCCCCGGTCAGGGCCCAGGACTGGGCCCGCTCGTTCTCGTGATGGGGAAAGATCAGGTCCGCCCCCCCGCCGTGGAGGTCGAAGCAGTCGCCCAGGTACTTCCGGCTCATCGTCGAGCACTCGATGTGCCAGCCAGGGCGGCCGGGGCCCCAGGGGCTGTCCCAGGCCGGTTCCCCGGGCCGGGCGGCCTTCCAGAGGGCGAAGTCCAGGGGATGGCGCTTGTCCCGCTCCGCCGGGTCCACCCGGCCGCTGGCGCCTTCCATCATCTCGTCCAGGCGGCGGCCTGACAGCCGCAGGTAGCCCGGAAAGGAGGTGATGTCGTAGTAGACGTCGCCGCCGACCACGTAGGCATGCCCCCGATCCACGATGGCCTGCACCGCGGCGATGATGTCCGGGATGTGGTCCGTGACCCGGGGCTCGATGTCCGCCCGGGCCACGCCCAGGGCCTCCATGTCCTCCTGGAAGGCCGCGATGTAGCGATCCGTGAGCACCCGGACGTCCTCGCCCCGCTCCCCGGCCCGCCGGATGATCTTGTCGTCCACGTCGGTGAAGTTCCGGACGTAGGTGACCTGGTAGCCTCGCCACCGGAGATAGCGCTGGATCACGTCGAAGGCCACGTAGGCCCTGGCATGCCCGATATGGCAGCGGTCGTAGACGGTGACGCCGCAGACGTACATCCGGACGTGGTCCGGTTCCAGGGGCTCGAAGGTCTCCTTGGATCGCGTCAGGGTGTTGAATACCTTCAGGTCCACCGGGAACGCCCCTCCGGAAGAGACGCAAAGACGCTATCCACCGGCGTCCCTTCTGTCAATCGCGGGGCCCCCGAACGACCCGGGCGCAGGGGCCCGGTCCCCGACCATGGGTCAGGAGAAGAGGGCGTTCAGCGCCAGCAGGGTTCCCAGGTTCCAGAGGCCGTGGGCCAGGATCGGCGTCCAGAGGCTCCCGGTTCGCTGGTAGATCATCCCCAGGGCGAAGCCCAGGGCCCACAGGGGAACCAGGCTGGCCAGGGAGAAGTGGACCAGGGCAAAGAGGAGACCCGCGATGGCGGCGGCCCGCTGCGGGGAGAAGTGGCGGCGGAAGCGGTTCAGCAGGTAGCCCCGGAACAGGGTCTCCTCGAAGATCGGGGCGACCACCACCGCGGTCAGGGCCAGGAGTCCGCGGGAGGTCGGGTCCGGGTCCAGCACGAGGGCGAGGGCGACGGGGTTCTCGAAGGGGTCGTTCTCGACCCCCAGGAAGATCAGCATGGCCAGCGAGGCCATCATCGTGAAGAGCCACAGCAGGGTCCAGCCCGTCACCCCCCAGCGAAGGACGGTCCAGGCCCCCGCACGGGACCCGCCGCGCCACCCCAGGACCCGGAGCAGGGATTCCTCGCCATCGGTGCGTCCCAGGGCGATCACCAGGACAATGCCCGCCGCAGCCTGGATCAGGTAGGTGACCAGGGTCGCCATCCCGATGCCGCCTGGCGGGGTCCATCCTGCCATCAGAGAGGGGCCGAAGACCCCGAGGGTGACCATCACCGCGGCGAAGAAGGCCGTGACCTGGAGGGGCGGCAGCAGGGCATCCCCGGTCATCCGGGGTCGAAGGGCGGGGTCGTCGTGGGCGAAGTGCCGCCGGAGGGACCGCCAGCACCAGGCCCCCCCGAAGAGGGCCCCGATGAGTCCCAGCACCAGGAGTCCCAGGTGGCTCTGCCGGGACTCGGCCAGGACCTTCCAGCGATCCCGGGCCGCCGGTGCCCCGTCGCCCCCCAGGGAGGCCAGGAGCATCACCCGAAGCCCCTCGGGAAGCGACGGCACGGCTTCCGCCGCCAGCACCTCGCCCGGAAACCCGGGGTCGAAGGCCCAGCGGATCACCCGTTCCGCGGCCGGATCGGTCGCCCCGAGGGGCCCCAGGAAGACGGGCACCAGGTGCCGCTGCCGCAGGCCCGCCGCCGCCGCGGCCCCCCGCCACCGATCCCCGGGATCGGCCAGGGGCCGGTGGGCTACCTCCCCGATCCCCCTTGCCAGGGCATCGGCCATCCACTGCCAGGGACCGAAGCCCCCCGACTCCTCGGGAGGAGGCAGCCACTGGACGACCCAGGTGACCGGGCGCAACTGGAGGCCGTTGGCCACCGAGGCCGGAAGCCCCGGGTCCCCGTCCCGGATCACGGCCACGGTGACCGCCACGTAGATCGTCGCGGCCGCCAGTGTTGACCACCGTCCCCAGCGCATGGCGGCAAGCATCGCCGGGAACGGCCGCTGACGCAAGGGCACCCCATCCCCGTCCGGGGTCGAGGCCGGCGTGCCGAATGGATCTCGGGTCGCCCCCATTGACCCGGATCAAGGGGGTCCTATATTCTGGACTCCTGGACCCAAGGACGGGAGGACCCGATGGACACGCGCCCCTGGCACCGTTTCTACACCGAGGGCATCCCCCTCGAGGTGTCCCAGGACGTGGACCCCCTGCCGGTGCTGCTGGACCGCACGGCGACCCGCTGGCCGGACCGGACCGCGACGGTCTTCGAGGGAGGCCGGATGTCCTACCGGGAACTCCGGGAGGCGGCGGACCGGTTCGCCGCGGCCCTGGTCTCCCTGGGAGTCCGCCCCGGGGACCGGGTCGCCCTGCAGCTGCCCAACCTGCCCCAGATGGTGGTCGCCTACTACGGCGTCCTGAAGGCCGGTGCGGTGGCGGTGATGACAAACCCGCTCTACGTGGCCCGGGAGATCGAGCACCAGTTCAACGACTCGGGGGCCCGGGTCGTGCTGACGCTCGATGCCTACTGGGTCAAGACGATCCGGGAGATCCGGCATCGGCTGCCCACGGTGGAGCACATCGTGCTGACCCGCCTGGCGGACGGGCTCCCCTTCCCGAAGAACCTGCTGTTCCCGCTGGTGGGCAAGAAGACGGGCCTCGTGGTGACCGTGGACCCCCAGGACCCGGTCCTCTGGTTCCAGGACCTCCTGCGCCGGTCTCCCGCCTCGCCGCCGCGAATCGACTGGAACGCCGACATGCTGGCGAACCTGCAGTACACCGGGGGGACCACCGGTCTCTCGAAGGGGGCGATGCTGACCCACCGGAACCTGGCCATCAATGTCCGGCAGGTGCAGGCCTGGTTCCCCGGCTTCCAGGAAGGCGCCGAGATCGTCGTCTCGATGTTGCCGTTCTTCCACTCCTTCGGCCTCACGGTCTGCATGAACCTCGCGGTGGCCTCGGCCGCCACCCAGGTCCTGGTCCCGAATCCCCGGGACATCCCGAAACTGGTCCGGACGATCGGGAAGTACCGGCCCACCTTCCTGCCGGCGGTTCCAGCGACCTTCAACGCCATCAACCACTTCCCCGGCATCGAGGGCATCAACCTGTCGTCCATCAAGGCCTGCATCAGCGGGTCGGCGCCCCTGCCCCTGGAGGTGATGGAACGCTTCGAGCAGCTGACCGGCGGAAAGATCACCGAGGGCTTCGGACTCTCGGAGACCTCGCCGGTGACCCATGCAAATCCCATCCATGGGGTGCGCAAGCCAGGGTCCATCGGCATCCCGGTCCCGTCCACCGACGCGAAGATCCTCGATCTGGAGGAGGGCAAGCGGGAGATGGCGGTTGGCGAGGACGGGGAACTGGTGATCCAGGGTCCCCAGGTGATGCAGGGCTACTGGAACAACCCCTCCGAGACCGAGGGGATGCTGCGGAACGGCTGGCTCCACACCGGCGACATCGCCCGGATGGACGAGGACGGCTTCTTCTACATCGTGGGCCGCAAGAAGGACATGATCATCGCCGGCGGCTACAACATCTATCCCCGGGAGATCGACGAGATCCTCTACGAGCATCCCAAGGTGCTGGAGGCGGCGGCGGTGGGGGTGCCGGACCCCAGGAGGGGAGAGACGGTGAAGGCCTTCGTGGTGCTGAAACCCGGGGAGACTGCCACCGCCGAGGAGATCATCGACTACTGCCGCTCCCGGCTGGCGGCCTACAAGGTCCCCCGAATGGTGGAATTCCGGACGGAACTGCCCAAGTCCACGGTGGGGAAGGTCCTCCGGCGGGTCCTCCAGGAGGAGGAGCAGGCCCGGTCCCGGGCCGGGTGAGGAGCGGGGCCCCGGGAACTCGCGGGGGAAGTCCCCGCTCCGCCGTTCGGCACGGGTTTCCCGGTTCCGTTTCCAGGGGGGCTGTGCCAGTATGGCCGGGATGGATGACGACGCCGACCCCAGCACGACGGCCAGGGACGGACTCCCGGTACACCTGCGGGAGGTCGGCCCCGAGGACGGCCCGTTGCTGGAGGACCTCTTCCGGTCCCTGAGCCCCCAGAGCATCTACAACCGATTCCTGGCGCCGGTGCGGGAACTGGACGGGACGCGGGTCCATGCCCTGACCCACATGGACCCCTGCGTCGAGTTCGCGGTGGCGGCCTGCCGGGAGATCGACGGACGGGAGCGGATGCTGGGCGTGGGCCGGTGCCACCGGGTGGGGGCCCAGGAGGCGGAACTGGCCATCGTGGTGGGAGACCCCTGGCAGCGACTGGGGATCGGGAGCCTGCTGCTCCGTCGCATCGTTCACCGGGCCCGGGAACTGGACATCCGCTGGTTCCTGTCCACGGTGGACCCCAACAACCTCCCCCTGCTGCGGTTCTCGGAGGCCGTCGGCTTCCGGGGAGACCTCCGCTATCACAGCGGGCTGTTGTGGATGCGGACCGACGTCCAGGCCCTCTTCCCTCCAGAGGCGGACTGGCAGGACCGGACGCCCCGGGCCTGACGGGCTTCCGGCGTCGTCGTCCGGTCAGAGGGTCCGGGTCACCACCATGATGCAGGCATGGTGCACGACATGGGGGAAGCGTTCCTCCGCCCGGCGGATCACCTCGTCGTCGAAGGACCCGTCCTGGAACCAGATCACGGGAAACCGGGAGGGGTCCAGGGTCTCGATCACCCGGCGAGTCACCTCGGGAGGAGTCACGAAATCGACCACGTGGACCGGGTCTGGAACCTCCTCCAGGCGCTGGAAGGCCGGAAGCCCGGCGATCTCGCCCCCCCTGGGGTTCACCGGCAGCACCCCGTAGCCCTGGCCCGAGAGGTGCCGGACGATGATGTTCCCGTACTTTTCGGGGTCGTTGGAGGCCCCGACCACGGCGATGCGGGTCCCGGGGGCCTTTTGCTTCAACAGGGATCGAGCATGATCCAGCGCGGACGCCATGGAGGCTCCTCCGGCAAGAGACCTCCCGACGATGGGCACCGGAGACCCGCCTGGCAAGGCCCGGAGATGCCCCGTACGGAGAGCGTCCCGGACTCGCCAGCCAGGGCGCCCGGAACCGACCCGCCTCAGGACGACGGGCCGGGGAGGAACGAAGCCCTTCCCCTCTCCCGGGCCAGCCCCGGGACAGTCCTTGCCCTACTCGGGGGGCATGCCCTGAAGGCGCAGCACCAGGGCCGGCAACAAGGCCTTGGGAGGACCTCCCCGTTCCCGGAGGGGCGGCGCGGCGGCGAAGAGGGACTCGTGGGACAGGGCCGATGCGTCCACGTGGGCCGCCAGGGCCTCCAGGACCTGGACCAGCAGGCCCACGGAGACGCTTCCCTGGACCGCCATCCGCCCGGACCGTTCCGCCTCGGGACCCGCCAGGGCCAGGGCGGCCTGATAGGCGGCCCTCAAGGGGAGCAATCCCCGGCCCTCCCCCTCGTCGGACGGGAGCAGTTCCACCTCCCGAACCCCCTCCGCCGATTCCAGGGTCAGAGAAAAGGGCGAGAGGACCAGGGAGAGGGCCTTGGGGCCTCCCAGGAAGGCCCGACGCGCCCCCCAGACGTCCCAGAGGGGCCGCTCGGAGAAGCGCCAGTTCAGCAGGAGGAACGAGAGGGACCGCCCCCCCTGGGGGATGAGGGCCAGGGCCGGCACCGCGTCCGTCTCGGCCAGCAGGGCATCCAGGACCTCCGACAGGTCCTGGAAGGTCTCGGATCGATCCACCGCCAGGGGAATCAGCGTCCGCCCCCGGACCTCCACCGGGGCATGGTCCTTCAGGGTCTGGCTCACGACGAGCCGCACGTCCTGGATCCCGTGGCGGGACCGGAAATCCAGCAGGGTCGTCTTCTGCTCCGGAACCCGTTCCGCCTGCCCTGCCGGGATCGCCGGGGCCTCGGCCCGCAGCAATCGACCGGCGGAGATCACGAAGACCCAGGGTGGGGAAAAGGCCAGGCCTCCTCCGCGGCTCCGAGGCAACAGGGCCCCGGCCACCTCCCCCCGGGACAGGCCGCTCCAGGGCAGGGGCAGTGCCCATCGCGCCACCGCCTGCTCCAGGCGCACACAGACGTCCCGGATGCCCGGGGCGGAACCGGCGGCCCTGGGGCAGTTCCCGATGGCCCGGGCCAGGCGGTCCCGAGCGGCCACCAGCACCTCCTCGTCCTCCGCATCGGGAGGCAGCGTGCAGCCCAGCCAGATGCGGGCGGTCTCCCCGAAGCCCTGCACCTGGAGGGGGTCGATGGCACCCAGCAGGTGGGCCAGCAGCCCCGCCTCGGCCAGCCAGGCCACGTCGGAGAAGCGCCCGGCGGCCTGTTCCAGAACCTGCAGGGCCTGGAACCGCTCGCAGCGGGGCTCCCGAAGGACCTCGAGGATCGTCCGGACGTCCTTCAGGCTGTCGGCAGCACCCCTGACCGGCAGGGACTCGAGGCTCCGGGCCTCCTCCTCCAGGGTCGCCAGCGCCCGTTCGGGGGTGATGCCGGCTCCCTCCAGGAAGGCCCGGTCCACCTCGGGCCAGGAGGCGACCGCCACCAGGGAGTGCCGCAGGGCCCGGATGCGTGCCTCGACCCCCTCGGCGCTCTCCCGGGACTCCTTGGTCAGGCCTCGGAGTTCCTTCACGGCGGCGGCGCAGGCCGCCCGCTCCGTGCAGTCGGCCAGGGCCCGATTCAAGCGCCGTGGGGCGTCGTCCCGCCCCAGGCACCCCGCCAGGAGAACCGCCAGGACCCACCACGACCACCGGGTTCTCATGCCCCCACCTCCCGGACCGATCCCCCGGGTCCGCTCCTGACGTTGGAACGGCCGGAACCCGATGATACCATGCTCGCGTCGTCGGTTCGGACGAGCGGATGGACGTTCCCTCCGAGGTCAAGGTGGCCGTGTCGGACCTGCACCTGGGCACCGGCGAGATGCCGGGACAGGTGAATCCATACGAGGACTTCCACCACGACGTGCGCCTGGCCCAGTGGGTCCATCACCACGCCTCGGGGATCTACCGGGACCGCCCGGTGGAGATCCTGCTCAACGGAGACGTCCTGGACCTGCTGAAGGTCCCCGTGCGAGGGCGATTCGTCACCGAGATCACCGAGGACATCGCCGTGGACAAGGTCCGACGCTGCCTGAAGGGGCACCCGGCGGTCTTCGACGCCCTGGCGACCTTCCTCCAGGTACCGGGCCATCAGGTGACCTGGATCCCGGGAAACCACGACCCGGACCTGGCCTTTCCGAGGGTGCAACGCCTCATCGCCGCCCGCCTGGGCGTCGAGATCGGCCCACACAGCCCCCTCCAGTTCCCCCTGGAGCCGTTCCTGCGCCTTCCCCGAGGCGTGGTGGTGACCCACGGGCACCTCTTCGAGACCATCAACCGCCTGGACCCCGGGCACCTGTTCCTGGAACGGCCCGATGGGTCCCGAATCCTCAACCTGCCCCCGGGAAGCCGCTTCTTCACCGAGGTGATCGCTCCGTTCAAGGCCGAGCAGCCCATCGTGGACCTCGTCAGCCCCCTCTCCTCCCTGTTCCTCTGGGGACTGGTCTTCGACATGCGATTCACCCTGCGCCTGACCCTCCGGATGATGCAGCACCTGCTCCAGACGAGGCTGCGCCCTGCATGGCACCAGGACGAGGGAGTCTGGCGGACCCTGCAGATCCTCGCCGACGAGGTGGCTCTGTTCACCGACATGGATCGGAAGGGCATCGAGTACCTGATGGCCCGCCCGGACGTCTCGGCCCTGATCGTGGGTCACAGCCACAACCCGATGATTCGCCGGCTGCCCAGGAACAAGACCTACGTCAACACCGGGACGTGGGTTCGCATGGTGCGACTGGACCTCCGGGACCTGGGCACCCCGAACCCCACGACCTTCGCCCGGGTGGAATACCACCCCGTGGGCCCGCCCCGGGTCTCCCTGCTCCGGTGGCGAGGCGAGCGGAAGATGGAGGAGGAGGTGCTGGCGTGATGGCCCGCGGACGTCGAGGGTCCTGGGGGATTCTCCCGTGGTTGGCAGTGGTCCTCGGCTGCGGCCCGGCGGCCGGAGGACCGGACGCCCTTCCCGAGGCGGACGTCCTGGAACCCGGGGATGGAACCCAGGTCCTCCAGGACCTCCCGGCCCAGGACCTTCCACCGGACTCCCCGGGGCGTCCCTCCTGGATGGACGAGGCCGAGTGGACGGCCCTCCAGGCCGTCAACGAGGTCCGTTTCTCCTGCGGACTGGACCCCCTGGAACCGGCCGAGTCCCTGAGCGCCGCGGCCCGTGCCCACGCGGCCTTTCTGACAACGCACTGCGAGGACTACGGCAGGACCGGCCTCAGTCCCCACCAGCAGGATCCCGCCTGGACGGGATTCCTGGGCCGGGACCCCTGGGACCGGATGGTCGCGATGGGCTACCCCTCCCGGGGGGTGGGCATGGCCGAGGTGATCGCCTTTGCCAACGACCCGGACCTGGCGGTCGCCGGGTGGATCCGGACCCTCTACCACCGGCTGCCCCTGCTGGACCCCCGGACCCGGGATGCGGGATACGGGCGATCGGGGCCTGCCGCCAACTGCACCGGGATGCTGCGCAATGCCGACGTGATGGACCTGGGTCTGGCCCTGGATGCCGAGGACCGGGTCGTGATCTACCCCCCCGACGGGGCCCGCCTCGTGCCCACCTCCTTCGACGGCGCCGAGGTCCCGACCCCCATCGCCCCGCCTGCCGGTTGGCCCTCGGGGACCATCGTGACGGTGCAGTTCGGCAAGGACCTGCCCTTCCGCGTCCGGTCCCATGACCTGCTGGAGCGCGGCGAGACCCCGGTCCCCCACCTGATCGTCGCCGCCATCGGCGATTCCGACGCGGGCGTCGCCGCGGACCCCAACCTGCACGACTCCCGGGTGCTGGCCCTCTATGCCCTCTCCCGCCTGAAGGCGGGGACCGAGTACACGGTGCGCCTGGATCTGGACCGGAACGGCCAGACCCTGTCCCTCCGATGGGGCTTCAAGACCCGTTACAAGCAGGACTAGCGCCCCCCGGGGACCCGGCGATTTCCCGGGTCGCCCCCGGGACCCGGGAACGGGGCCTTCTGGTCACAGGTAGCAGTCGTACATCTGCTGCTCGGGATTCCAGCCGCACCGCTTGGGCGGCACCAGCGAGAAGCAGTCGTAGCGAACCAGGATCCCCTGGTGGCAGAAGACCAGCTGGTAGGCGTCGGCACAGATCCCCGCCTCGGTGACGTCGCCACAGGACTCCCCGCACTTGCCGCCGGTGGAGCAGACCTGGCCGTCCCCACAGTCCCCGCAGGAGCCGCCACAGCCGTCCCGGCCGCACTCCTTGCCGGCGCACTGGGGCTGACAGACCTCCGGGGGACGGCACAGGAATTTCTTGCCGATGCTGTCGTAGCCGCAGACCACTCCCGTCTGGGGGTCGCAGTACTCCTTCTGCAGCACCCCTCCCTCGCACCACTGGCGCTCGTTGCCCACGCAACGCCCCGTCGCCGTGACGTCGTAGCAGTTCCGGTCTTCCGTGCACTGCCCCTCGGGCGTGCAGAGGAATCCCTCGTCACACTGGCCGCAGAGGGACCCACAGCCGTCGGGACCACAGACCCTCCCCTGGCACTTCGGCTCGCAGGACTTCAGGACGCAGGTATTGAAGGGGCCGCATTCCTCGTTGTCGTTGCATCCCGGCGGACACTCTCCGCCGCAGCCGTCCGCCCCGCAGACCTTCCCGGCACAATCGGTCCGACAGAAGAGTTCACAGGTCCCTTCCACGGTGCACAGGTAGCCCTGGAGGCAGTACCCGCAGACGTCCCCGCACCCGTCTGACCCGCACACCCGGTCCCGGCAGTCGGGAACGCAGGGGACATCGACGAGGTCGGGTCCCGGGAGGTCTGGCGCCACCTCCCCAGGGTCCCCGACGTCCGTCGGGGCGAGGTCCGGGACGATCCCCTCGTCCCGGCCGCCCGGGTCCGCGGGGACCTCCCGCCCGTAGTCGGGGGTCACCAGCGGAATGTCCACCGCGACCTCGTCCGTTCCCCCAGCCATGTCCTGCGCCCCGCCCCCCGAGGAGCAGGCGCACAGGCAGACCCCCCACCAGACCCACACCCGCTTCCTCATCCGTTCCCTCCGGAGCGCCCCCACGCCTTGCGGCCGACCGCCGGGAGAAGGTTGCAGCCCTGGCCGACGACCCCTAGAATAGTAGCGGCGCCGCGGACTTCCCGCAAGCCAGCGGTGCCGGGGCCGTCCCGCCGGAGGAGTCATGAGGGTTCCCATCGCCGTCCTGGCCAGCGTGTCGCTCCTTGTCCTCGGCTGCGGCGGGGGAACCCCCTCGGGAACCCCGGACCTGGGGACCCCGGACATCCCCGGGGACCAGACGCCTCCGGAGCCCTCCATCGAGACCCTGCTGGACGCCTCGACGGTCAAGGCGGGCCAGTGGGTCCAGGTGTCCTGTACCGGGTTCGGCTTTGACCGGGAGAAGGTGGAACTGGTCGTCCAGGAGGTCACCGTTCCCACCACGGAAGAACCCCCGGCCGCAGGCCCCGACGCCTCCCCGTCCACCCAGGACGCCTTCCAGGACGACACCGCCCCGGACCTCCCGCCGGACCTGGCCCTCCCGGCCGGGGTCACCCGGGAGGGTCTCCGGCTTCGGTTCGAGCGCACCGGGCCCTATCTGGTGGCCTGCTACGCCCCCGATGCAGAGATGCTGGACCCGACGCCGGCCCGGTTGCTGGTGCGGCCCGGGACCGCCGCGACCATCGACACCTCGGTGGACCGGGAGGAGGTGAAGGCTGGAGAGTGGGTCGTGGTGACCTGCACCGGGCAGGACATCTACGGCAATCCCCTCGAGAGCGAGATGGTGCCCGTCGTGACCCCGCCGACCGGTGTCCAGGTCACCGGGCTGACCTTCCAGCCCACCCGAATCGGGGAGGTCCAGGTCGCCTGCGCGGTGAAGGACACGAGCCTCCAGGACCAGACCCCCGCCCGGGTGCGGGTGGTGCCGAACCTCCCGCGACGGATCGTCACCATCGTGAATCCCCTCTCGTTCCCCGCCGGGAAGAGCGCCACGATCACCTGCCGGGTGGTGGACGGATACGACAACCCCGTCCCGGACTTCCCGGTCAGCATCCAGGTCCCTGCGGGCCTCGTGCTGGCGGGACGGTCCCTGACGTCGACCCTGGCCGGGGAATACGTGGTCCGATGCGTCCCCCAGACTGCCGAGTGGAAGTACTTCACCCTGGTCCCGGCGACGGTCACGGTGGAACCGGGGACCCCGGTGGCGATCTTCCTGGACCCGGTGCCCCGGAAGCCCTACTACGGGCGAAACGAGCAACTGACCGTGAACGCCCGGATCGAGGACGCCTGGGGCAACCTGCTGCCCGATGCGAAGGTCCAGGCCCCGGTGGAAGTCTCGCCGCCCCGGGGCATCGACCCCTCGCCCGCCAGTCCCACGCGGGTCTTCACGATGAAGGAAGAGGGGGTCTATCGCATGACGTTCCGGGTCGCCGGGACGCCCCAGGTCTTTGCGGAACTGGAGGTCCGGGTGGAGGGCAGCGGGCCGCTGTTGACCCTGACGGTCCCCGAGCGGGGCACGATGCTCGGCGGGGACAAGCCGGCCCTGACCATCGAAGGCCAGGTCCATGACGACCAGACCGGGATCACCCGCTTCCGGGTCAACGGCCAGGACGCCTCCCTGAAACTGATCCGGCCCGACGGGTCCTTCACCTACCTCCTGAGCCCCCTGAAGCAGGGCCTCAACGTGGTCACCGTGGAGGTGGAGAACGGCGCCGGGATCCGGTCGTCGGCCACCCGGGGTTTCTACTACTCCCCGAAGTGGCGGGCCCCCCAGGACCGGAACCCTGCCGACGCGACGATCCCAGAGGCCATCAAGGCATTCCTGTCCAAGGAGTTCGTGGACGACCAGGACCACTCGATGCCCCCGGACGACCTGGCCACCCTGCTGGAGGTCGTCTTTGCGAACCTGAACCTGGCCGCACTCCTGCCGAATCCCCTGGCCTCGGCGGGCCCCTACCAGGTCCGGATCACCCGGCTGCGCTATGACAAGCCCCGGTTCGACCTCTCGCTGCTGGACGGGGGCATGGTGGTCCGGATGGAGATCCCCAACATCGACGTGGGGATCCTGGCGGTGGGCCAGTGCAACTTCATCATCGACTGGTGCCCCGACGTCTCCGGGACCATCTCCCTGCGGCGCCTGCTGGCCATCGCCCAGATGGACGTGGGCATGACCGCCCAGGGGAAGCCCCAGGTCTCGGTCCGAACCCTCCAGGTCCAACTGGGCGGGCTCGACGTGAACATCGACGGCATCCTCGGGGAGTTGCTGGACTTCCTGGTGGACCTGCTGGTGGACGCCTTCACCGAGACCCTGCGGAAGACCCTGGAGACCCAGGTCAAGGACCTGCTCAACAGCACGCTGGGCGGGCTCTTTGACCAGTTGACGATCGACCAGTCCTTCGAGGTGCCGGCCCTGCCCGGCGGCCAGGCCCGATCGATCCGGCTCGTCACACGGCCGACCCGGCTGGACGTCCACGGGGAAGGCATCGTCGCCGGGCTCGACACCAGCATCGGGGCCCGGAAGGGCATCACCCGGGACCCCCTGGGGTCCATCGGTCGCGCCGGGTGCCTGCAGCCGGGATACGACGCCTCGAAGACAGACCCCTACCCCCTGCCCTGGGACCCCGAGGTGGACCTGGTGGCCTATGACGACCTCATCAACGAGGCCCTCTTCGCACTCTGGTATGCCGGGAGCCTGAACCTGCGCCTCACGGCGGCGGACCTGGGGGACACGGACCTCTCCCAGTACGGCGTCGATGAGCTCCGATCCGTGACGCTGGACTTCTACCTGCCGCCGATCCTCACGGACTGCCAGATCGTGAAGGACCCCGTGAACCCGGCCCCGCCGGGCCTCGTCCAGGCTCACCTGGGGGACCTCTATGCCTTCGCGGACCTGACCCTCTTCGGCAGCCCGCTCCAGCTGGGGGTCTTCGTGCAGGCGAACGCCGAGGCGGTGCTGTCCCTCTCCCGGGACCCGACCACCGGCGAATCGCAGATCGCGGTGGCTCTCCGGGCCCTGCCGGTGCTCGACATCGAGGTGGTCAGCATCAACGACGACTTCCCCCTCACCGCCGAGGACCTCATGGGCATCCTCCAGGGACAGGTCCTGGACCAGTTGCTGGCCGGCGTGCTGGGAACGGAACTGGTCTCCTTCGCCCTGCCGGCCATCGACCTCTCGGCGCTGGAGCCGAGCCTGCCCCAGGGTCTGGCCATTCAGATCGACCTGTCGACCCTCCAGCACGAGAAGGGCAACACGGTGGTCACGGGTCGGCTCGTGGGGGTCTCCCAGTAGCAGGGTCCTCGAGGATCGCCCTCCGAACCTCCCAGCGGTGGGAGATGACTACTGGAAGGAGACGCCGTCCACCAGCACCGCCGTGTCGTAGATGCTGTCCCCCTTGTCGGTGCAGTAGAAGCGCAGGGTCACCGGCACGGGTTCCGCGCCGACCAGGTTGCTGACGTCCAGTTCGGCCTTCTGCCAGTCCGTCATCCAGGTGTCTCCCACGTCGAAGTCGATGTCGGCCCGCTCCAGGCCGACGGCCTTGCTCCCGCAGGTCGGGCACTTGTCCGGGATGGGAGGGCACAGGTCGTCCACCGCCAGGTTCACGATCTCGTGCTTCTGGTCCCCGGTCCAGAGCTCGGCCTTGAAGGTGTCCTGGTAGCGGGTTCCGCAGAACTCCTTGAACTCTTCCGAGTAGTACTTCCAGAAGAAGGAGAGGGTCCGGGACCCCGGCTGCAGGCAGAAGTGCTGATCCACCGAGCCCGTCGAGACGGTGTAGCCCAGCCCCGTCGAGATGATCCCCATGAACTTCCCCTGGACCGGCGTCGCGCTTCCCAGGCGCGTGATCACCCGGCCATCGCCGGTCTGGGTCCAGGCCGTCAGGTCCCCGAACTCGAAGGACTCGTTGAGGATCTCCGAGTCCGAGACCCAGAGACCCCGGGCGCCGAAGAGGCGGAACCACGACCCCGGATGGTCCGGGTCCTGGGTCCCCAGTCCGTAGGCCCCCCCGGCGTCCCGCCCCTCGGTCATCAGCCTCCGGAAGAAGTCCCCCGCGGCCCGGGCGGCGAAGGCCGAGGTGACGCTGCCCGTGAAGCCCGTCACCGCCGAGGCCCCCGCCGCGAAGAGGGAGGCCGCCAGGGAGCCGTTGTAGAGGGTCCGACACCCGCCGAGGTGCACCAGGCTGTCCGGGAAGCGACGGTTCGCGAGGTGGTGATCCAGGAAGGCCGGCAGGATGCCCCAGGTCCGGTCCCCCAGCACGATCCGGCCGGCCATCACGTCCACCTGGGTCGGGTCGTGGCAGATCCCCGTCGCGGGCTGGTCCTTGTCCGCCGGGGGATTGGTCAGGATGCAGACCTGACCCTGGGAACAGTCCGCACGGCTGGAACAGACCCGATCCTCGGCGGCCAGGTTGCCGCAGTTCACCGTCTCCCCGGTCCAGATCACCTCCGAGAGCCCCCGGTGATGCCATCCGAGGCCCTCCTTCACCGCCGGGTCCAGGGACTGGAAATAGACCTCGCCGTGGGTGGCGATCGCCGCGAGGCCGGCCCGGGTCAGCCCCCGGAACCGCTCCAGATTCGCCGCGGAACCGTTGTAGGTGGAGACGTTGTACACCGGGCAGGGGGTCTTCGCAGCCAGGCTGGCCACCGTGACGGTCTCGTCGTCGGAACCCAGTTCGTCGGCGAAGGGCGAGATCAGCAGGGTGTCCCGAGACCGGATGGGAACCCGGGCGATGAGGCCCGAGGCGGCAAGGCCCCCGGCGGGTCCCACACTGCCCCGATTGCCCTCGTATGGCAGGTTCAAGGCCCCCAGGACCCCGTCCTGGAACCGGACCCAGACGCCTCCCGTCTCGTCATCCCCGGCGGCCTGCATCACCTGGGAATCCCCTCGCAGCAGGGTCAGGGCCGTCCGCCGGGCGTCGGCGACCCCCTTCCCGATGGTCCGGGCGGCCAGGTAGGCCTCCCGGGCATCCACCAGGACCTTCCGGTGGGCCTGGCAGGTGTCGGGCCCCAGGCGGGGCAGGCACTCGAACCGAACCGGGGCCGACCAGGCATCGCCCCCCTGGGCCGGAACCACCGCGCGCAGATACAGGGCCCCGGGGGCTGAACAGGTCAGCGTGACCCGCAACGTGAAGATCCCGTCCCCCTGGATCTCGTCGCCAGACACCGCCAGTTTCCCGTCATCGGACATCTCCCCGAGCAGTTTCAAAGACTTCCCGTCGGCGTCCACCTGGTGCAGAGAAAGGGTCGACCCCTTCACGACCCCGAAGGGGCCCAGGGCCAGCCTGGCCAGGACCGGTCGGGAGGAGCCCACGAAGAGGGCCGGGGGACTGGCCTCCAAGGGATTCGGGAGCATGAACGAGGTGTTGCGAGTGATCACAAGGGTGTCCCGGACGACGTTGCCCTCGGTGTCCATGGCCTGGACCTGGATCCGATTGTCCCCGGTCTTCAGGGAGATCCCCCCGGCCACCCAGAAGGGCGTTCCTGCCGGGACCTCGATGGGCCCGCTCTGGCCCCCCATCTCCCACTGCATCGACGACACGGGGCCAAAGACCACCCCGGACAGGGAGACCACGCTGCTGAGGGTCGTGGTCCATCCGTTCCCGGCAGGAGCGGTGATGCGGACCAGCAGTTCCGTTGCCGGGGCCTCGGTCCCGGTCCCCGCCGGGCCCGAGTCCTCCGAGGGGCGCGGCCGGACATCCCCCGAGTCCATCGCGACGTCCGTCGCGCCCGGGTCCGGCGCCACCGCATCGCCGGGGACCGGAGAGACCTCGCATCCGGCCAGCAGCCAGATCCACATCCACGTTCGCATCTTCATCGTGGTGTCCTTTCCCCTCGCCGCCCCCATTATAGGAAGCAGGGCCGCAGGAAGCCACGAGGAGGGTTCCGAGGGTCGGAGGGTCGGAGGGTCGGGAGGTCAGCGGAGCTCGACCAGGCGGGAGACCTCGGCGTTCTCCTCCACATCGATCACCAGTTCCATCGAGGCGGTCTGGTTCCGCAGCACGAAGACCTGGCGCCCGACGGGGACCTCGAAGTGGCGGATCGGCGTCGTGCCGATCTTGCGCCCCTTCCAGTAGACGTCGGCCCAGGGCTTCGCATTGATGGAGACCCGGCCCGTCGCCCGGGCAGCCGGTGGGGGGGGAGCCTTCTTCTCCACCGTCTCGGTCCGCACCCGGGCCGGGGCGGCCTTCTCCATCCGGGCCGTCACCTCGGTTCGAGGGGCCACCAGGGGCACCTCCTGGCGCCAGGGAGCGAAGCCGGCGGCGGTCACCTCGATGACCGCCAGGGCCCCGGACTTCCACTCGCCCCGAACCGCCCCCTGGGCATCGACCGTCACGGGCTTCCCGTCGATCTGGACCGAGGCCTTTGGAGGCAGTCCCCGGATCGCGATCTCCGAGACCCCCGGGACCTCCGGGACCGGGGCGTTCCGGGGACTCGCGGGTTCCGGACCGGGAGGAGGTGCGGGCTCCCGATCCGCAGTCCGAGGCGGCTCCGGGGGAGGCGGCCCCCCGGCATCGGCCGAGGCACCCACAACCGCAGGAGCCACGGCAGGAGAACCCGGCGTCCCGGGGGCCTCCCCGGGTCCCCGGTCCCGGGCGACCCACCACCACCCCAGGCCTCCGGCCAGCAGCGCGGCCAGCAACCCCCACAGGACCGCCCGCGACCGACCCCGGACACCCGTTCCCCGATCGCCGGCCTCCACCGGCGCCGGGCGGGCCTCCGCCGGCGGCGGCACCGGGCGCTTCCGGGCATTCTGCTGCAGGTAGGCGGCGATCTCCTGCTCGTCCAACGGGAGCGTGTTGCTGCGGTGGATCTCCGAGGACCCGGCCGCCCGGTCCGAAACCGGGGCGGAGGTCGGCTGAGACGGTGGTCCGTCCGTCGGCTCGGGGACGGCCGCCGGCGGTGGCGCGACGGGCTCCGGGGCGGGTTCCGGGGTCCGGGTGGCGCGCCCGGGCTCGGGGGTCCTCGTCGCCTGCGGCGAGGGGGTCAGAGGAACCTGGGTCGAGGTCCCCCGGTCCAGTTCCTCCGCGAAGAGGTCCTGCAGATAGGGCCCCACCGCCACCTCGTCGAGACCCCGGGCGTTCCGGAAGATGAAGTTCCGGAGTTCCCGTTCCAGCGTCGCCATGTCGGGGTATCGCCGATCCAGGTCCCGCTCGAGCCCCCGGAGCAGGATCGCGTCCAGTTCCGGGGGCACCTCCCGATTCAGGGAGGACGGCGCCGGAACCTCCTGGCTCATCACGTGGTTCAGGATCTCGAAGTCCGACTCCCCCTGGAAGAGCTTCCGTGCCGTGAGCATCTCCCAGCCGATGGCGCACAGGGCGAAGAGGTCCGACCGCCCGTCCAGGGGCCGGCCCCGGGCCTGCTCTGGGGACATGTAGGAGCACTTGCCCTTCACGGTGCCGGCCCGGGTCCTGGTGGAGCGAGCGGCCGCCTTCGCGATCCCGAAATCGAGGATCTTGGCCTCCCCGCTGAAGGCCAGCATGATGTTGTGGGGACTCACGTCCCGGTGGACGATGTTGAGGGGCTGTCCGTCGTCGCTGGTCGCCTCGTGGGCATGCTTCAGCCCGGCAGCGATGTCCGCCAGGATCTGGGCGGTCCGGACCGGCGTGATCCGCTTGCCCGACTTGATTCCCCGGTCCAGCACCTTTCGGAGGTCCCGACCGTTCACGTACTCCATCGCGATGTAGTAGAAGTCATCGCACCGGTCGAAGTCGTAGATCTGGACGATGTTCGGATGGTGCAGCCGAGCGGCGATCCGGGCCTCGTCGATGAACATCGTGACGAAGGCCTCGTCCTCGGAATAGGTCGGCAGGATGCGCTTGATCACCACGTCGCGCTGGAAGCCCTGTGCCCCCTGGACCTTGGCCAGGAAGATCTCGGCCATGCCCCCGACGGCGATCCGGCGGATCAGCAGGTACTTCCCGAAGACCTGGGGCTGGGTGCCGTTCATCCCGTCACCGAACACCGGCGAGGCATGATACTACCACCACCCGTCGGGAAAAGCCCCCTCGGAATCACCGAAGCCCCACCGGTCCCGCATCTCCTGTGTCGCGGCGTTCGCAGGGCCGGGCGCCCGGGAGGGAAGGAGCCGTTCCTAGCGGCGGAACGGCCCGGATCGTCCGGGGAGGCCTCGCCCCGAGTCCCGGGGCCGCGGCGGAACATAGGTCGGCGGAGGAGCCGACTGGGAACCGGAAGAGGGGGCCGGTGAAGGCCGGAACGAGGGACCGATGGATCGAGTCGGGGTCTCGGTCCGATCGGGCACCTCCCGCCGCATCTCCGACGGACGCGGAGCCGGGCGTTCCGGCACCTCCCGCCGCATCTCCGACGGACGCGGAACCGAGCGTTCCGGCACCTCCCGCCGCATCTCCGACGGACGCGGGGCCGCGCGCTCCGGCACCTCCCGCCGGATCTCCGACGGACGCGGGACCGAGCGCTCCGGCACCTCCCGCCGCACCTCGGGAGACGGGGTGGGCCGCCAGGGGGAGACCTCGGGATCGGCGGGACGGCCGACCCGTTCCGGGACCTGCCGCTCCTGTACCTCCGAGTCGGTCCAGGTGGGCCTCGGCCTCGGAACGGGCCGGGGAGAGGGGGTCTCGACGCCCCGATCCCCCATGGGAACGCGCCGTTCAGGACGCTCCGGTCCAGGCCGGACCTCCGGGGGGGCGGCCTCCCGGCGGGGGTCCACCCGCACCGCACCGCCACCGTCGAGGTCCCGGGGGGCCCAGCGCCGCAGCACCTGCCGGCCCTCCCCCACCTGGGTCGGCGGCATCGCCACGCCGCGGTCTGGACGGCTCCGCTCGGGCCGAGCGGCAGTCCGGACCACCGAGTCGGCCAGGGAGGCCCGAATTCCAGTTCGCCCCTCCCCCTCGCCTCCGACCTTCTGGCGGATGGTCCGGGAGAGGTCCCGATACTCGGCAGGCGCCTCGAAGACCGGCCGGACCGGCTCGAAGCCCTGTCGGACCTCCCGGCCCTCCCCCACCGAGACCCGTTTGAGAGGCACTTCCTGGGGTTCGATGCCGGTCCGCCGGGCCAGGAAGGCCCTGCCCGCCGCCGGGTCCTTGCCGCCACCGGGCACCGGCCCCACCGCACCCCTCTGGACGGCGCTCTCCATCATCTGACCGACCTGTCCCGGGTCCCGGATCAGCCGCTTCGAGAGGTCCACCGGTTCCCGGCTCGCCGGTGCACCCCGACCGCCCCGGGCCGGAGGCGACGGATGCCTGCCGGGGGTGTAGAACTCGTCCTGGCGAACCATCACGGCCCCATGGTACCTTCGTCCCTCCCGCCGGCCATCCCGCCGCCCGGCCCAGTAGCCGGCCCAGTAGCCGTCGTCGTAGCCGTTGGCGTACCCGCGCCGGTACCCATGATGCCATCCCGAGTCGTAGGGCCACCACCCCAGGAAGTCCCCGACGAAGAAGAAGGTCACCACGGCCGGGCGCCAGACCCACAGGGGGTCCGGGATCCAGACCCAGCCATAGACCCGGTGGTGTCGCCAGTGGCCGTAGTGGTCCGTGACGGGGCCCCAGGGGTCGTAGGAGTACCAGGTCCATCCGAAGGTGGTCCAGTACCAGTAGCCGCGGGTGTAGGGGTCCCAGTCGTCCACGTAGGCATAGGGGATGAAGACCCTCTCGTCGCCGATCCAGGTCCACCAGCCCAGGCCCGTGAGCCGGTCCTCGTAGGCCCCGGCCCGGTCGACCCGCTGGAGCACCACCGAGTCGGACCCTCCCCCTTCCCGGGCCCGGACCTCGATCCGGATGTTTCGGGGGCCGCTCCGGGGAACGTAGTAGTTGACCCCGTAGTCGGTCACCTCGAAGTTCGTGTCCCGGCGACAGTCGGTCCGGGGGTCGCACGCCGCCGAGGACCCGTCCCGGGCCAGCCACAGGAAGTCCTCCACGGGGCGATAGGCGTAGTCCAGGGCCCCCTCCCGGTCCCGGAAGACCTCGTCGGCCACCAGGCTCACCACCTGTCCCGGCCAGACCTCGACGGACCCCGGGGGGCCGTCCAGGAACTTCCCGTCGATGGAGATGATCCGGACCTCCTGTGCCAAGGCCGATCCCCCGACCAGGCACGACATCCCGAAGACCAGCCAGGCGACCCTGTTCATGGCGCACCTCCCGGGCACATCGCCGTCGTTCCGACGAGAGGCCCCTCGGGAATATTCTCTTCCCCGAGAAGGAGGATGCCAACCATGGGACCCGCATCCTGCGGCCAGCCTCCCGAGGGCCCCGCTTGGGGCAGGCAGGGCCCGGCAGACGCCGCAGGAACCGTGCGGTGGTGTTGACACCAACTGGACGGATGCGCTAGTTTTTCGCGCCTTTCCCCGGGGGCGGCAGGGGCCATGGAGCAAGTCCGGTGCGTGATCCTCGGGGCCGGTCTGTCAGGGCTCTCCACGGCCCTGCACCTTCGTCATGGGGACTGGATCGTGCTGGAGCGCGAGGGTCGCCCGGGCGGCCTGACGCGCACCGAGGACCTGGACGGGTTCCTGTTCAACCACACCGGCCACTGGCTGCACCTCCGGGATGACCGGGTGAAGGCCCTGGTGGCGGACCTCCTTCCCGGCGGGCTGGTGCCCGTGGTGCGGCAGGCGGCCATCTGGTCCCATGGGGTGTTCACCCTCTACCCCTTCCAGGCGAATCTCCACGGGCTGCCGGCGGAGGTCCTGCGGGAGTGCCTCCAGGGGGCCGTCGAGGCGGCGGTGGCCCGGGCGGCAGGCAGGGCCCCCAGGCCCCGGAACTTCGAGGAGTACGCCCGGGTCCACTTCGGGGAGGGAATTGCCCGGCACTTCATCGTCCCGTACAACACGAAACTCTGGGGGGTGCCCCCCTCGGAGGTGACCGCCGAGTGGACCCAGCGCTTCGTCCCCATTCCGGACATCCGCCAGGTGATCGACGGCGCCCTGGGGCTGTCCCGGGAGGCGATGGGCTACAACGCGACCTTTCTGTACCCCGCCGAGGGGGGAATCGAGACCCTGGCCCGAGCCTTCTATCGCCGGCTGGACCCGGGTCGCTTCTGCCTGAACACCCGCCCGCGACGCATCCACCTGGGGCGTCGGGAGGTGGAGTTCGGGGATCAGCGCCTGCGTTACGAGTCCCTGGTCTCGACGCTGGCGTTGCCGGACCTGGTGGCCCTCTGCGAGGATGCGCCCCCGTCGATGCGTCAGGCGGCGGCGCGCCTCCGGTGTTCGCCGCTGCGATACATCAACGTGGCCCTCGATGTCGAACGGCCCCTGGATGGGCGCCACTGGATCTACCTGCCGGAAGGCCGATACCCCTTCTATCGGGTCGGGTCGGCCAGCAACGCGGTGCCCTCGCTGGCCCCGGCCGGAACGTCCTCCCTCTACGTGGAGATCGCCAACGATCAGGACCTCCCCGAGGGGGACATCCTGCGGGCCCTGGTGGACTTCCTGAAGGAGATCGGGACGATCCAGTCCGACCGTCAGGTCCTCTTCGCGGCCTTCCGACGCCACCCCTGGGGCTACGTGATCTTCGACCGGCACTGTTCCCGCGACCGGGAGCGGATCCTGGAGGCCCTGCGGCGCCGGGGCGTCCACTCCATCGGCCGCTACGGTGGCTGGACCTACAACTCGATGGAGGATGCCATCCTGGACGGCATTCGAACCGCGGAGGCCCTGGAGACCCCCGCAGAGAGGTGAGCGGACCATGGCCTCGGACCACGTCGAACCGCCCCGCTTCCACGTCACGATCGTGATCCCGGTCTTCAACGAGGAGCGCCTGCTGGCCACCGCGGTGAACGACCTGGTGGCCCGGCTCCAGCGGGAGATGCCGGTCACCTGGGAGGTGATCCTCTCGGAGAACGGCAGCCGGGACCGGACGCTCGAGATCGCCCGGGAACTGGCCGAGCGGCACCGGAACCTCCGGGTGATCCACACCCCCGAACCCAACTACGGCCGGGCCCTGCGACGGGGCATCGAGGAGGCCCGGGGCTTCCACGTCTTCTGCGACGAGATCGACATCTGCGACGTGGACTTCTACCAGCGGGCCCTGGAGATCCTGATGGCCGACCAGGCGGACATGGTGGTCGGCAGCAAGCGCCATCCCGAGGCCCGGGACCGCCGCCCGTTCGTCCGTCGCCTGGCGACGCGGGTGCTGAACCTGCTGCTGCGGGTGATCGTGGGCTTCCATGGCACGGACACCCACGGGCTGAAGGCCTTCCGGCGGGACCGGCTGATGCCGGTCGTGCAGCGGTGCATCGTCGAAAAGGACCTCTTCGCCAGCGAACTGGTCATCCGGGCCGAGCGGGAGGTCCGGGTCCGGGAGATTCCGGTCACCATCGTCGAGAAGCGGCCCCCGTCCATCAACCTGTTCCGGCGTGTCCCGAACGTCCTGCGCAACCTCTGGCGCCTCTTCGTCGTGATCCGCCTCGGGAGGCCCGCGTGACGCCCCCGGCGGACCTGTGCCTCTCCATCGACCTGGACGACCTGCGCCATTATCGGGCCATCCACGCCCTTCCGCCGGGGCCCGCCGGGGAGGATGACCGCCTCTTCGAACGGGCCGTCCCTCGCTTCCTGCAGTTCGCGGAGGACCTGGGCATTCCGACGACCCTCTTCGTGATCGCCGAGGACCTGCAGCGGGTCGAAGGGGCCCTGGAGGCGCTCCGGGAGGCGGTCTCCCGCGGCCACGAAATCGCCTCCCACAGCCTGACCCACCGCTACGACCTCTCCCGCCAGCCCCGGGAGGTCATGGCCCGGGAGGTCCGGGAGGCCCGATCCCGGATCCAGGAGGCCCTGGGAGTGGAGGCCCGGGGGTTCCGGGGCCCGGGGTACAACCTGACGCCGGCCCTCCTCCGAGAGGTCGCGGCAGCGGGACACGCCTGGGATTCCTCGATCCTCCCGGCCCCGATGTACTGGGCCGCCCGGGCCTCGGTCGTGGCCTGGATGGCCCTCCGTGGCCGTCCCAGCAGGTCCATCACGGGACGGGCCCGGGACTTCCTGGCCCGTCCCCGGACCCCGTTCCGGTGGCCCGAGGAGGCCGGTGGGGTCTGGGAGATCCCGATGACCGCCGCCGGATGGCTGCGCCTGCCGCTCATCGGCACGAACCTGGCCCTGGGGGGATTCCTGGCGCGGCATCCCTGGAACGGGGCCCGAAATCTGCCGTTCGTGCACATCGAGTTCCACGGCCTGGACTTCCTGGACATCCGGGAGGATGCCCTGGACCCGGACCTCGGGATCGAGCCGGTGCTCCGGGTGCCCCTGGAGGAACGGACGGCCCGTTTCCGGGAGTTCGTCGCCCCCCTGGTCGCCTCCCGGCGAGGGCTGCTTCTCTCCCAGGTGCCCTCGTCCGCGGCCCCCCCGTGACCTGCGAAGCCGGCGGACCCTTCCCGCTTCCCGGTTCCCGAGGGAGGACTGCTGTCTTCCGCCGGCGGTCCGTGGCAAGATAGAGCGGCCTTGCAAGGGGGCCCCCATGGAAGATTGCGTCTTTTGCCGGATCGTCGAGGGCTCGCTGCCCTGCGCTCGGGTCTACGAGGATCAAGATTTCCTGGCCTTCCTGGACATCCGGCCGGTGCATCGCGGCCATCTGCTGCTGATCCCGAAGACCCACCGGGTGCGCCTGACGGACCTCCCGGAGGAGATCCTGGCCCGGGAACTGCCCCTCGCGGCGCGCCTGGCCCGGGCGGTGCTGGCGGCCACCGGCGCGACGGACTTCAACCTCCTGAACACCAACGGCCCCGCCTCGGGCCAGGAGGTCTTCCACCACCACCTCCACGTGATTCCCCGGGCCCCGGGCGACGGCCTCCGGCTCTCGATCGCGCCGGCTTCCTATGGCCCCGGGGAGATGGAGGCCCTGGCGGAACGCATCGCGGAACAGGTGACCGGATGAGCCGATCGGCCCCCTCGGACGAGGACCTGCTGGGCCTGATCTGGCCCACTCTGCGACCTCTCAACGCCCAGGGATCCGGTGGGTCCCACACCGAGGTGATGGTCTTCGATGCCGAGGCCCTGGAGGAGGTCCTCCAGCGGGAGGTCTCCGGGCCGCCCCAGGCCGTCCGACAGACCCGGGCCCTGGCGCGACGCCTGGCGGATCGCTTCCTGGTCAAGGTCGGCAACATCGATCGCTATGTCGTGAAGCTCCGGGAGGACCGGGAGTCGGTGATCCCGAGACACCTGGTCTCGGAGGCCTTCGGTCCCGCGGGATACAATCTGGCACCGACCCTGGACAAGGTGATGACCGACGCCCGGGAGGCGGTCCGGGAGATCCCGTATTTCGGCTTCGGGAGCCTGGAGGACCAGTTCGCGCCGGATCCCCTGGACCAGATCCGCCATGCGATCGGAAGCAGCCCGGGACCCACCGGCGATCCGGACGGGACCTTCCTGGTGGTCGAGGACGGCCGCCGGATCCGCCACAGCGCCTTCGACATCCTCCGGGAGGACCCCTTCTTTCGGGAAGCGGCCCACTCCCCCGAGTCCCTCTTCTCATTCCAGCGAAGCCTGCGGCAGTATCCCCTGGACCTGGCGGCGACCGAGCGCCTGAGACCCTTCTTCGACGCCCCCATCACCGTCGGAGTCCGGGACGTCCTCCGCCATCTCCAGGGGAGTCGCCATCCGGCCCTGGGGTGGAACCGGGCCCACGCGGTGATCCGCCGGTCCTTCGAGACCCACGGCCGCCAGAACTTCCTCCCGCCGGAGATCAACTACTACGTCCGGGAAGCGGCCGTGGACCCGGAACGGGCCCGCTGGATGGCCCGGGAGAACCGACAGACCGCAGCGGCCTTCGCCCGATGGATGGTGGAGCGGCTCCCCTGGGACGTCACCGCTCCGCTCTCGGACGCCCGCCTCGAGGAGATCGCCTGGTCCGTACTGGAACTCCACCACGACCACCCCCTCTACGAGGTGGAACCCTACACCGGGGTCCTGAGCCTCACGACGCTGCGCCTGGCCCTCCGGGCCGCGGTCAGCGCCACCGAGTGGCTCGCGGACATCCCGATGCCGGTACGCCGAAACGCCCTCCACGAGGACCTGGCACGTCGGGCGATCCCCCTGGCCCGGTGGATGGACGAGATGTCCCCGGACCGCCGTCTCCCGATCTGCAACCTGCTCAATGGGATGCTCTGGGAGATGGCGATGCGCGGCGGGGTCCCTCGGGAGGACGGGACCCTGGCCCGGTGGCGCCCCCACCGGAAGACCTTCTATTCCTTCCAGGAGAAGGCGGGACATGGGATTTCCCGCCGGGGCCGCCTGCTGGAGGTGGTGCCCCTCGAGGCCCTGCGCCGTCCGGAAGGAACGCGGATTCGACAGCGCTATCCGGAACTCGACCCGATGCTGGTGGTCTTCTTCACGGTGGCCTACCGCTACTTCCTGGACACCGGGCACGCCCCGGACTTCCGGCCCGACCAGGCAGGACGGGACCTCTTCCTGATGGGGGAGTGGGGGGACCTGACCCGCAACGTGCTGCTGGGCCTCGGGGAGGCGCCCGACGGAAGCCCCCTCTGCGAGGTTCGCTTCGTCGACAACAAGGACCAGTTCAAGCAGTACCGCTCCTGGGAGGATCGCGCCCACCCGATGGGCCTGGTGAAGTACGGGCTCCGACTCGTGGAGCCCCTGGTGCGTCCGGGACTGGAGAGGGCGCTGGGACGGGCGGTGGAACGGGCCGAGGAGGGACTGGGGGGCCGGACCGACACGGCGCCGGACCGGGTCCAGCGGATCGTCCGGGTGACGGGGCAGGTGCTCCGACAGGGCGTCGATTTCGGAACCTCCCATCTCCAGGCCTTCCTCCACGACCTGATCGACGACTCGGTGGAAGGCCTCCTCTGGGCACTGAAACGCCGGGAGGAGCCCGAATCCCCGGGAGGAACCGGGGAAGCCCCCGCGCCGGAGCCGGGGGGAACCGACACCGATTTGTCGCTGGACGGGTCCCCGGGTAGAATGGCCGGGTGACAGGAGGTGGTTCGATGAGTCGCTGGACGATGCTGCTGGTGGCGCTGGGCCTGACGTTCGCCACGGCGTGCGAGGAGAACCTCCCCCGGCCGACCCCGCCCACGGGCAAGGCGGCCGAGAACGGGGCGACCCCGAAGGCCTCCTTCTCGAGTTCCAATCCGGGCATGTTCACGTTCCCGGACGCCGCGGCGCTGGACGCCCCGGAAGAGACGGGTCTGTGAGGGAGGCCCCCTCCTTCATCACTGGGAGGTCATGGATGAGGCGAAGGGCCCTGGTCGTCGGCCTGGTGGCAATCCTCACGGCCTGCTCCCCCAAGGCCCCGGACCTGACGAAGCCCCAAGGGACCTACCTCGCTTGGCGGGAGGCCGAGGATCGGGGAGACTTCCGGGCGATCTTCCCGCTGCTCGTCTTTCCGGTTCGGGAGCAGATCCGCAAGACCTTTGAGCATTTGCAGGAGGCCCAGGCCCTGATCGCGCGCCATTACCCGCCGCCACTGCAACGGCAGGCCCTGGAGGACCTGGCTCCCCGGGAGATGCGGGAGGCCCGGGACCCGGCGGCCCTCTACGAGGCGATGATCCGGCGGGACGGCCGACTGCCGGAACTGGCCACCAGCGCCACGACGCGACGGTGGCTGGCCGAGGTCCGGACCATCGAGGAGAAGCCCCCGGGCACGGGACGCTATGAACTGGTCCCCATGTCCGGTGCCAAGGTGGAACTGGTCCGGGAAGAGGACGGGCTGGTGCACATGGTTCCCTCCCCGGGAGACCTGGACAAGATCCGAGGGCAGCACGTGCGAGCCCTGGATCGACTGGCCTCGATCCGACAGGCCGTCGAGGTCCTCCGAGGAGATGCCCAGGCGGCCCAGAGACGCTGACACCGGGAGGTCCCCCTGAAGACCCGTCATCGTCTGTTCTGGACGGGATGGAGCCTGCTGGCCCTGTCCTGTGCCACCGCAGGCCCGCGATCCGACTCCCTCCGGGAGGAACTCCCCGCCTGGGAGACACCCCCTGCGCCGCCGGCGCCCCCTCCCCTCCAGGACCGCATCGTCCAGGGGCAGCGGAGGGCCTCGGAGACCGGGGATCGGACCGGTGAGGCGCCCGGGGAACCCGGGAGCCGCGTCGGTTCAGAAGACGCAACGCGCCTGTCCTTCCTGGACCTCCAGGGCCGGCGGGTGACCCTGCAGGTGCTCCCCCAGTCCCGGTCCATGGGGAGCCCCAATCGGGGCCGACTGGCCCAGGGGCGGGAGTTCCCCAAGGAGGGGCCCGGGTGGTTCCGATTCAGCCCCAATGCCTGGGGAACCGACGAGACGGTGACCCTGCTCCAGTGGGCCCTGGAGGAGTGGCACCGGACCTTTCCCGACGCGCCTCCCGTCGCGGTGGGAGCCCTCTCCAGGGAGGGTGGCGGTCGCCTGCGGCCCCACAAGTCCCACCAGTCGGGCCGGGACGTGGACATGGGTCTGGTCCCTGCCGACGGGCAGGCCCGGAAGGGATTCGTCCCGCTCCCGAAGTCGGGTCTGGACTTCCGCAAGACCGTCCACCTGATGGCCCTGCTGGTCTCCACCGGACGCGTCCAGGCCATCTTCATTCATCGTTCCTTGATCCCGGGCCTCCGGCAGGCGGCCGAGGAAGAGGGGTTTTCCCCGGACCTGATGGCCCGACTGTTCGGAGGAGCCGGGCGACCGGGCGTGGTCACGGCCTGGAAGGGTCATCGAGCCCATTACCACGTGCGGTTCACCTGTCCTGCCGGGGATCCTTCGTGCCACGAGGAGGCGGTGCGCCTGGCGCCGAAGGTCCGTGCCACGGCCCAGAAGAAGGCGTCTCCGGCCAAGGGCACCATCTCGAAGAAGAGCCAGAAGGCCTCCGGCCCCTCCCGCAAGGTGCTCACGAACGCCCCTTCCCGTGGCAAGGCCGGCCCGGCCCGATCCCCCGACAGCCGGTCCCGGGAGGGCCGACGCCGCTACTGACCGCAAAGACAAAAGGTCGCCTCCCGATCGGACGAACCGCCAACCGGCGCCTCCGTGGACTCGAGAATCACCTGGAATGCCGAAGGCAGGGGCCTCCAAATCGAGGCCCCGGGGCCCCCGGGGAACGGGATCAGCGCTGGAGGTCCGCCAGGCGCTTGCGCACCTGGGACACCTGCCACTGGTTCAGCACCAGCACCACGTCCCGGAATCCGGGTTCGTCGGGAGCAATTCCGTAGGGATCCCCGTCCTTCTTCTCGGCGTAGATCCGCAGGGTATGGCGGGTCCCATCGTCCAGTTCTGCCGTCACGGTGACCTCCGGCTTGCCCGACACGGCCTTCCGCGCCGCCGGGTCCCGGGCGATGGCCTTCGCGGTCCACCCGGCCACGGTGCCCAGGACCAGGCCGACCGCCTCGTCCTTCAGCGAGGTGACCTCCCGCGGCTTCACGGCCTTCCAGGAACGCTTGCCCGGGGCCGTCTCCCCGGCATCGACCAGCACCAGCGTCTCGTCGGCCTGGGCGATCTCGATGCGCCGAACGCGGGCCTGGTCGAAGTCGAAGAAGGTCTTCTGCCTCAGGTCCTCGGGACCCTTTCGGACCCGGGCCAGGGACCACCCGGGCAGCAGGGCCACCTGCCCCCCGGGCTCCAGGGCCACGTAGCGGCTCCCAGACCCCTTTTCGGCGCCCACCTTGAGCACCCGCCGCCCCCCGTCCGTCGTCGTCACCGTGACGGTCACGATGGGGTCCTCCAACCCCATCTGGACACCCTGCCGTGCCGACGGGGGGAGAAAGGCATCGGCCTTCAGGGTCTCCAGGTCGGTCAGCAGAGCCTCCACGGCCGCCCGTCCCAGGGGCAGCCCCGCCGGAACCACCGATCGCCAGGTGTTCCCGGCCCGCTCGATCGCCACCCGACTGGTCCCGTCCCGGATCTCGACGGCCTGGACCCGGTCCCGGGGAATCCCGAAGAGCCTGGTGTCCCGCAACTCCCCGGTGTGCTTGCGCAACTGGTCATGGGCATACCGGGCCACCTTGCCGTATCCACCGACCCCCGAGACCTGCACGAAGGCCTGGTCATCCTTCAGGTTCGACAGCCGGATCTCGACCTGCCGGCCCCCCTCGAGGACCGCCGTGATTCGGAAGGACTGGTCGTCGATTCGCCAGCCCTCCGGCAGGGCATCGACGTACTCCTGGACATAGATCCCGGCCAGGGAGGCCACGTAGGCCGACACGTTCCCGGCGGCCAGGCCCGAAGGCACCTCGAAGCGCCAGGTCCGGTCCTTCTTCGGCGGGGCCTTGCCCGACTCGGACCCCTCCTCGGCCGCCTTCTCCGCCGACCCCTGGACCTCCGAGACCAGCCGGATCTCCCGGTCCTCCGGGTCCGGGGCCTCGGGGTCCCGGATCTCGATCGCCTGGACATCGCCACTCTCGAAGTCCAGCAGGCGGCGATCCCGGAGGGCCTTGAGGCCCCCTTCGAAGGGCCGACGGAGGTCTCGCTCCAGTACCCGCCAGACCCGGGAGTCCCCGGCGACCCGGACGAAGGTGTCCCCGGCTCCCGGCGGCCCCTCCTTCTCCTCCTTCTGGGCCGACCCGATCTCCAGCGTCACCTCGGGCTGACCCGCCCGGTGCCAGGTGACCCGGATGCGGTTCTGATCGTCCAGGCCGTAGGCCTTCTCGTCCTCCTTCGTGGCGACCGAGGGGATCACCGAGACGAGGTCCTCCTTCAAGACCTCCAGCATCTGCCGCACCTTGTAGCGATCCGCCCGGGCTCCCTCCGGGGCGCTCATGGTCCACTTCCGGGTGGTCCCGTCCCGGGTCAGCGTGACCCGTCCCTCGGCCGTCTCGATGTCGATCCGGTCGATGGGGGCCTCCTCCTCGGGCTTGTCGGTCTTCTGCAAGGAGCCCCATCCGGGGATGCGCAGTTCGGCCCCCCCGTGATTCCGAGGCCACCAGGCCACTGCCAGCACCACCACCAGGAGGCCCAGGAACACTCCCAGCAGAATGCGGGTCCCTCGGTTCATCTCAACTCCTCCTCCGTCGCGACAGGGTCCGGAAGACACCGTAGAGGGCGAAGAGGGCCGGAAGGCCCAGGATGAAGATCCACTGGATGGCCGTCTGCACCCCCGGGGCCAGGACCCGGATCGGCCGCTTCACGTAGGCCTTGGACCGGATGTCCACCAGGGCCTCGTTCTGAATCCCCCAGTCCAGGGCATTGAACAGGAAGTCCAGGTTCTGCATCACGATGGGCGAGATCTGGGTCAGGCGCAACTGCCAGTTCTGGAAGTTCGCGATGTAGTCCTTGAGGCGCAGGAAGAAGTCGGCCCGCCCGGAGGTGAGCATCGAGAGGCTGAAGCCGTCGAAGACCTTCTCGGGGCTCAGGTTCTCGAGGCCCAGATTGGACCCGATCACGAGCAGACGCCCCTGCCCCTGGGCCTGGAAGGGCCGCTCCGGAGTCGCCTTGTCCTCACCTTCCCGGGCCGGACGCTTCGGGATTTCCTTGCCATCAAAGAAGGACCGGAAGGTCCCCTGGATGGCCACCGCGACGGTGTGGGGTCCGTTCGAGGGGAGCATCGCCGCCTGGCGGATCAGGGCCGGCGGCGAGAGTTCCACGTTCTCCTTCACGGCGCTGGCATCCCGGCTCGACCGGATCAGTTCCACGACGGTCCGATTGGGGTCCTGGCGCGCCTCGTCGGTCACCGACAGGGTCGAGACGTAGGGCAGGGTCACCGAGGACAGCCGCTTGACCAGCACGTGGGACCGGTCCAGGTCCGAGAAGGTGGGCAGCAGGGGGTAGGGGAAGTCCCGCTGGCTCTGGAGCGTGTAGCGTCCCTGGCGCTGCAGTTGCAGGATCGTGATGTCCCCGAAGTCCCGCTTCTCCACCAGGATGTCCTGGTTGGCCTGGACTCCGTAGTGGGCCAGCAACGGCCCCAGATTCGTCGGCCGGGACTCCCGGTGCAGGTCGTCGGCGGTCATGTCCGAGGGGTCCAGGGACTCGCCGCCCTTGCGGAAGTTGTAGACGGCCACGTCCCAGGGATTCAGGAACACCAGCACCGATCGCCCCGACAGCAGGAACTGGTCGATCACGTAGAGGTCCCGGTCCGACAGGGGCTTCTCGGGCCCGAAGACCACCAGGGCCTCGACGTCGTCCGGGACGTCCTGGCCCGGGTCGATGCGCTTGAGCGTGAGGCCCTTCCGGGTGAAGAGGGCCCGGCGGATCTGCTCGTTGATCTGCTGGATCTGGTCCTCGATGGCCCTGGCCTGGGACGCGAACTGCTGCACCAGGGGGTTGTTCTGCCCCATCAGGCCCAGGACCTCCGGGCGGAACAGGGAGGAGGACTCGGCGAAGGGACAGAACTCCCGGTGACCGCACAGGAATCCGATGGCCTTGCGCCCGGGGCTGTCCTTCAGGGTCTCCTGGTCCCGGGCGGCCAGTTCGGCCAGTTGCATCAGGACCTCGATGGACTGGCCCAGTCCCTGGGACTCGCCCTGGGGGTCCGCCAGCAGCCGCTTCGCCTCGTCCAGGCGCTGCACGAAGGCCTGGGCGGTCCCCAGCAACTGGTCCAGGTACTCGTTCCGGCCCTTGAGGGCCTGAGCCTTGACGACCTCGGCCGCCACCACGTCACAGGTCCGGGCGAACCCCTCGGCGTCGGCCCGCATCGCCGCAAGGCCGCCGCCTCCCCCCTGGAACAGCGCGGCCAGGCCGGTCCCCTGGTCTCCCTCGGACTTCCGGTAGCCCTCGATCTTCTCGCGGCAGGCCTTCACGGCCCCGGCCACCCCTTCCCCGGCCTTCAGGAGGTCCTGCATCCCCTGGGATTTCTCGTATTTCTCCTTCAGGCGCATCAGGATCTTGGTGATCTCGAACTCGAAGTACTCGGGCTCCAGGGCCAGGGGATAGACCTCCATCTGGTTGCGATACTGGAAGGTGGCCCCCAGGGCATAGCGCCGAAACTCCAGTCGCCCGCCCTCCACCGCGGCCTCCTTGCCGGTGAAGAGCTCCAGTCGGGCGGCCTGGGCCTTGTTCTCCACGTCCTCGGTGACCCGGGTGACGTGCATGCGTCCCCCGGCGTAGGACCGGTACTCCTCCAGTTTGTCCAGGAACTCCCGGGCGACCCCCCGGATGTCCCGTTCCCGGCCATAGCCCAGGTCCAGCGTCCCCGGGAGGTCCGGCGAGACGAAGACCTGCACCTGGACCGAATCGAGGTCCCGGACCGCCTGGCGACTGACCTCCGACAGGGAGTAGCGCTTGTTGTCCGTGAGGTCCCAGCGGCCGAAGAGAAAGACCCCCAGCACGTTGACCAGCACCAGGATGCCCAGGATGGATACCACCGTGACGGTGGCGTTGACCCGGGCCGAACGTCCGCTCTGCGTCGCCATCTTCGCCTCCTACTTCCACTTCCGGGACTCGAGGGAGTGGCCGGCCAGGGCCAGGGCCCCCACCACCACCGAGAGGAAGAAGACCAGGTCCCGGGTGTCCAGGACCCCCCGGGCGATGGACTGGAAGTGATGGTGGAAGGACATCATGCGGGCGGCCTCCAGGGCCGGCAGGCCCACCGCCTCCGGGAGCCGGTCCACGAAGGTCAGGGCGGCGCAGAGGGCGATGGCGGTCAGGAACGCCGTGATCTGGCTCTGGGTCCAGGCGGAGGTCAGGAGGCCCACGGCCAGATAGGCCGCCCCGACCAGCAGGACCCCGAAGTAGCCGCCAACCAGGGGGCCCGGGTCGGGACTGCCGAGGGCCAGCACCAGCAGGGGATAGGGCAGCGTCAGGGCCGCCGCCACGCCCAGGAACCCCAGGGCCCCCAGGAACTTCCCCACGACCACCTCGGTCTCGGTCAGGGGCAGCGTCAGCAGCAGTTCCAGGGTCCCCAGTTTCCGCTCCTCGGCCAGCAGGCGCATCGAGATCGCCGGCAGGATGATCGTGAACAGGAAGACCATCCACTCGAAGAGGGGCCGCAGGGTCGCCTCCCGGGCCTCGAAGAAGTCCTCCTTGGGCAGCAGGAAGGGGATCCGGAAGAAGAAGACGACCCCCAGCAGCAGCAGGAACACCGCGATGGCGATGTAGGCCACCGGGGACCCGAAGTAGGCCAGGATCTCGCGCCTGGCCAGGGAGATCACGTTGCGCATGGTTCGGCCTCCTGGTCTCGAAGTCCCATCAGGACAGGGTCAACCGCTGGAAGATCGCCTCCAGGTCCAGGCGCTCCCGCCGGGACTCCAGCAGGGTCCACCCCGCCTCGACGCTCCAGCGGAACAGGGAGGGACGCAGGTCTTCCTCCCCCTTCGCAGCCACCCGGAAGACCCGGCCCGTCGCCCCGGGGACCTCCAGGGGGGTCACCTCGGCCACCTCGGGATGGCTCCCGAGCGCCAGCCGAGGGTCCGGGCTCCCCTCAGGAACCTGGATTTCCAGGCGGTAGGTGTTGCCGCCGCCATGGCGGGCCGTGATGGCATCCGGAGTGCCGTCGGCCCGGACCTGCCCCTTGTGGATCAGCACGATCCGGTTGCAGGTGGCCGTGACCTCGGGCAGGTTGTGGGTGGACAGGATCACGGTCCGGTCCTGGCCCAGGTCCCGGATCACCTCCCGGATCTCCACGATCTGGTTGGGGTCCAGGCCCGAGGTGGGCTCATCCAGCACCAGGATGTCCGGGTCGTGGATCATCGCCTGGGCGAGCCCGACCCGCTGGCGGTATCCCTTCGACAGGGTCCCGATCTCCTGGTCCATCACCGGGACGATCCCCACCCGAAGGGCCACCCGCTGGATCCGATCCGGGAGTTCCTGGTGGGAAATGCCCCGGATGCTGCCCAGGAAGGAGAGGTATTCCCGAGGCGTCATGTCGGTGTAGAGAGGGGCGTTTTCCGGCAGGTAGCCGATGCGGCGGCGCACTTCGAGCCCGTGGGTCACCACGTCCATCCCGGCCACGGTGACCGTGCCGGAGGAGGCAGCGATGAAGCCCGTCAGGATCTTCATGCAGGTGGTCTTCCCGGCGCCGTTGGGTCCCAGGAAACCCACCACCTCCCCCTTCTCCACCGTGAAGGAGACCCCATTGAGTGCCCGAATGGGCCCGTAGTCCTTCACCAGATTCCGGATCTCGATCATGGTCCTCCCTCCGCTTCCGATCCCCCGGCCCTCCCGGCGGACCCGGCCGGCCTGCAAACCCGTGCGGGCGTCCGTTTATTCCGGGGGCCCACCGCTGTCAATGGGGCAGGGTCCGGGAGGGGCCGCCCCTTCTGCTACAATGGCCCCATGCGGATCGAACGCCCCGCCCAGTTGCGCCTGGTCGGCCTCACCGGCGGCATCGGATCAGGCAAGAGCGCGGTGGCGGCCTGCTGGCGTTCGCTGGGCATCCCGGTCATCGACGCCGATGCCGTGGCCCGCCGCCAGTCGGAACCCGGGGGACCGGCCGTCGAGGCCTTCCGGGACGTGCTGGGGCCCGACGTGCTGGGGCCCGACGGGCGCATCGACCGTCGGGCGGTGGCCGCCGCGGTGTTCCAGGACCCCGACCTCCGGCGCGTCCTGGAGGATCGGCTGCACCCCCTGGTGATCCAGGAGGTCTCCCGACGCCTCCATCAGCTGGCCCGAAGCGGCTGCCCCCTGGCGGTGATCGAGGCCGCCCTGCTGATCGAGACGGGCCTGCACCGGGCGGTGGACCGGACCGTGGTGGTGACCGCCCCGGAGGACCAGCGCATCGCCAGGGTCTGCCGCCGGGACGGCCTTTCTGCCCAGGAGGTCCAGGCCCGAATGGCGGCCCAGTTTCCAGACGAGGCCCGGATCCCCCACGCCGATTCGATCCTTCGCAACGACGGACTGCTCCAGGCGCTGCTGGCCGAGGCCCGCCGCCTGGCCCTGGAACTGCTGTCGGAGACGGTCCCGGGAGACCGGGATCCGGGGAGGGGGACTACGCCTCGCCGTTGAGCCGCTGGCGCAGGCCGAGGCCCACCTTGAAGAAGGGCAGGCGCTTCGGGGGCACGACGACCTTCTCGCCGGTCTTGGGGTTCCGGCCCTCGTAGCCGTCGTACTCCTTCACGATGAAGTTGCCGAAGTTCCGGATCTCGATCCGCTCGCCCCGCTTCAGGGCGTCCACCATCTGGTCGAAGATCGCGTTGACGACCACCGCCGCCCGATCCAGGGAGATTCCGGTCCGCTTCGCCACCGCCTCGATCAGGTCCGATTTCGTCATGGAATCCCTCCCAGGGGCCTCAAGCGAAAGGGATGATAAACGAATCGAGCGGTCCGTCAAGTTGTCACCGTCGGCCTTCTCTGGTATGGGATGGACCGGGCGGCTTGAGTCCCGTCCCTTCTCCGCAGCGCGAGGATGCCATGAATCTGCCGTTCCGATTCACCCCCGACGCCCGGACCCCGAGGCCGATCCCGGAATCGGAGGTCCGGGCAGCCCTGGATCGCCTGGTCCGGGACGCAGAAGGCCCGGCGGCCTTCCTGGGATGCGGCCGGTCGGACCCGACGGAGGTCGAGGACCTGGTCCGGGGACTGCCGGCCCGGTTCCGCAAGGTGCTGGTGCTGGGCATCGGCGGGTCGGGCCTGGGGGCCCAGGCGGCCCTGGAGGCCCTGCGCCCCGTCCATGCCGCACCGGATGCCCGGGAGGTCCGGATCCTGTCCAACCTGGACCCGGTCTCGGTGGCCGCGGCGATGGACTGGTTCGACCCGGCGGACACCCTGCTGAACCCCGTGACCAAGTCGGGAACCACGGTCGAGACACTGACGCAGTTCGCCCTCTTCGCGGACCGGATCCGACGGGAGGCGGGCCCGGCGGGGCTCCGGGAGGGCATCGTGATCACGACGGACCCCGACCGGGGCGCCCTCCGGCGGGTCGCCCGGGCCCTGGGCTGTCCCACGCTGCCGGTGCCGCCAAAGGTCGGGGGACGCTTCAGCGTGCTGACCCCCGTGGGGACCTTCCCGATCCGGGCCGCCGGCCATGACCTGCGGCGCCTGCTGGCGGGGGCGGACCAGGTGTTCCGGCAACTGGAGGGCCGGGACCTCGATCACCCGTCGGTCCAGGCCGCCCGGACCCAGGTCGCCCACATGCTCGGCGGGTCCCACGCCCGGGTGATCTGGGCCTACTGCGACCGGCTCGCCTCCTTCGGCGACTGGTTCTGCCAGCTCTGGGGCGAGTCCCTGGGCAAGCCCCGGGGCGACGGGGCGCTGGGGCAGCAGCCGGTCCGGGCCATCGGGAGCACGGACCAGCACTCCCTGCTCCAGCTCTTCATGGAGGGGGCCCCGGACAAGCACCTGACCTTCCTCACGGTCGGCGGTCCCAGGCCCTCCCTGAAGGTCCCGGACCTCTCGGACCTGGACCCGGACCTGAAGGAGTTCGCGGGACGGGACGTCTTCGAGGTCTTCGAGGCCCTCCGGTCCGGGACGATGGCGGGTCTCATCGAGGCCGGTCGGCCCGTGGCCCGGATCCACGTCCCGACCCTGGACGAGGAGGCCCTGGGGGCCCTCTTCGCCCACTTCGAGGTGGAGACGGCGCTGGCAGGCTACCTGCTGGGCATCGACCCCTTCGACCAGCCGGGCGTCGAGGCGGGCAAGCGCTTCGCCCACGGCCTGCTGGGGCGCCCGGGCATGGAGGACCTTGGCCGGCGGGCCCGGGCCATCCTGGGCGAGGAGGAGGCATGAACGGCTACCTGCGGGAGATCGACCACCGCTACGGGCCCCGGGTCCACATCCTGGACGACCCCTACTGCCGGACCCTGCTGGCCGAACTGTGCCAGCCCCAGACCATGCAGCCGCGCCTCAACTGGCTGCTCCAGTCCCTCTACGAGGCCCTGCTCCGGGCCTGCATCAACGACCTCTTCCCGAAGCAGGTGCGTTCCATCCGGACCCGGATGGGGGCCGAGTACCGGGCGGACCTGCTGGACCCGCACACGGAGGTCGTCACGGTGGACATCGCCCGGGCAGGCATCAAGCCCTCCCTGGTGTGCTTTGAACTCCTCTCGACGGTCCTGGACCCGACGGGGGTCCGGCAGGACCACATCGTGATGAACCGGACCACCGATGCCCGGGGGGCCGTGACCGGCGCGGCCATCTCCGGCAGCAAGATCGGCGGCCCCATCGAGGGCAAGTTCCTGCTCTTCCCGGACCCCATGGGGGCCACCGGGTCCTCCTTGACCGAGGTGGTCCGCTGGTACCGGGAGCATGGTGAGGGCACGCCCCGGGGCTGGGTCAGCCTGAACCTGATCGTGACCCCCGAGTTCCTCCGGCAGGTGACCCGGGAGTGCCCGGAACTCCAGGTCTATGCCCTGCGGGTGGACCGCGGCCTGTCACCGCCGGCGGTGCTGGCCCTGGCGCCGGGAGAGGCCTGGGACCAGGAGCGGGGACTGGACGACCACGACTACATCATCCCGGGGGCCGGGGGGCTCGGCGAGGTGCTCAACAACGCGGTCCGATAGACGGCCGGCGGATCACCACCACAGGGAGGAGGACCATGGAGGGGGCGGATCGTTTCCAGATGCTGATTCCCGAGGACCGGATCCAGGCCCGGATCGCCGAGATGGGCCGACAGATCACGCAGGACTTCCAGGGTCGGGACCTGGTGGTGGTCGGGGTGCTGAAGGGGGCGATCTTCTTCCTGACGGACCTGGTCCGGCGGATCGACCTGCCCCTGGCGATGGACTTCCTGGGCCTCTCATCCTACGGCGATGCCACCGAGTCCAGCGGGGTCGTGCGGATCACCCAGGACCTCTCCCGGCCCATCGTGGACCAGGACGTGCTGGTGGTCGAGGACATCGTGGACACCGGCCTGACGCTGGCCTTCCTGCGGGAGAACCTGCTGGCGCGCCGGCCCCGGAGCCTGCGGATCTGCACCCTGCTCCACAAGCCCTCGAACACCCTCCGGGAGGTTCCCCTGGACTATGTGGGGTTCACGATCGAGAACCGGTTCGTGGTGGGCTACGGCCTGGACTACGAGCAGCGCTACCGCAACCTGCCCTACATCGGCTACCTGCCGCTGCCCCAGGCCCCCGCCGGATGAACCTGGGCGCAGTGGCCCCCGTGAGACCCAGGGCCCCCCACAGAGGCAGCCCGGCGACAGGGCGCGGCGGTCCTGACGGCGGGCCGACCCGGTCGCAGGCTCGCGGCTGGATCGGCGTGGGCGGCAGGCGAGGGATGGGGGCCGTCCGGTCCCTGGCCCTCTGGCCCTCGCGGCGACGCTCCTGCTGCACGGCAGTCCCTGGACATGCTTACGGTGCCGTGGATTGAACCGGACCTCCTCCAGAGGGGTCGTCGGGCGAATGCAGATCGACCGCACAGCGGAACCCCAGGTCCGGCTGGCGCTCGCCGTCCTCGTCTGCATTGCGCGTCCGGGACGTGGCGAACTGTTCGGCGTTCATCCGGTAACTGCCGCCCCGATTCACGCGGCCTTCGATCCCCTCGATCACACGGCCCCCGGGATAGGCCCCATAGGGAACCGACACCCAATCGCGCACATTGCCGCCCAGGTCGTACACGCCGGCCCACGAACGGTCCGCAGCACGGGATCCGGCACTTCGGACAGCGGGTCGCCTCCATGCGCTGTTTGCATTGCGGGCAGATTCGGGTACCGGCCATCGCCCACCTCGGATTCGGCGGGCCGATTCCAGCACGGCCGGACATCCGGGGTGGGTCGGGACAGAGGAACGGGGCCATCGGATCCAGCCCACGTTGACACGGACGATGGGACGTCCCGGGCCGGCTGGGATCACGGGCCCGTGCCGGACCTTCGACCTCCCCCCGGGAGGCTGTCAGCCCGGCACGGGCCCTCGGGTCTTCGTCCGCGAGACGGGTCGAACCGCATCGTGAACATCCGGACCTTCATGCCTCCCTCCCGGGGCAGCCAGCCCCAAAGGGTCAAACGGGCAAAGAGCAAAGGGTCAGGGAACCGACCTCGAAAGACGAAAGCCCAGGGAGTCGAGGAAGATGCCCGGGAGGTCCCTGTTGCGGTTCGACGCCCGAAGCCTCAAGGAATCGCTGTCCCACGAGCCGCCCCGGTCCACCGGCGTGCGGGAAAGGTCCTCCCACGCACGCCCGTCCGTCGGGGCCCCCTGATACGAATCTTGGTACCAGTCCTGCACCCACTCCCACACGTTGCCGGCCATGTCGCACAACCCCTGTTCCGTGTTCCCTCCAGGTCTCGAGCAGACCGGCCACGTCCCCTTACGAACATCGCATCCCACCCCGCTCCCGTCCCACATCACCGCCCTCTCGCACGTCGCCGTCTCGTTCCCCCACGGG